>NZ_VLKZ01000023.1 GCF_007830185.1 Halalkalibacter nanhaiisediminis
GGAGGAAGGTTAAAAGTTGGGATTACTAACACTACAGGATGGGCCCGCGGCGCATTAGCTAGTTGGTAAGGTAATGGCTTACCAAGGCGACGATGCGTAGCCGACCTGAGAGGGTGATCGGCCACACTGGGACTGAGACACGGCCCAGACTCCTACGGGAGGCAGCAGTAGGGAATCTTCCGCAATGGACGAAAGTCTGACGGAGCAACGCCGCGTGAGTGATGAAGGTTTTCGGATCG
>NZ_VLKZ01000024.1 GCF_007830185.1 Halalkalibacter nanhaiisediminis
GATGAAGGTTTTCGGATCGTAAAGCTCTGTTGTTAGGGAAGAACAAGTGCCGTTCGAATAGGTCGGCACCTTGACGGTACCTAACCAGAAAGCCACGGCTAACTACGTGCCAGCAGCCGCGGTAATACGTAGGTGGCAAGCGTTGTCCGGAATTATTGGGCGTAAAGCGCGCGCAGGCGGTCTTTTAAGTCTGATGTGAAAGCCCCCGGCTCAACCGGGGAGGGTCATTGGAAACTGGGAGACTTGAGTACAGAAGAGGAGAGTGGAATTCCACGTGTAG
>NZ_VLKZ01000025.1 GCF_007830185.1 Halalkalibacter nanhaiisediminis
GATCCGGTGGTTCCGCATGGAAGGGCCATCGCTCAACGGATAAAAGCTACCCTGGGGATAACAGGCTTATCTCCCCCAAGAGTCCACATCGACGGGGAGGTTTGGCACCTCGATGTCGGCTCATCGCATCCTGGGGCTGAAGTAGGTCCCAAGGGTTGGGCTGTTCGCCCATTAAAGCGGTACGCGAGCTGGGTTCAGAACGTCGTGAGACAGTTCGGTCCCTATCCGTCGCGGGCGTAGGAAATTTGAGAGGAGCTGTCCTTAGTACGAGAGGACCGGGATGGACACACCGCTGGTGTACCAGTTGTTCCGCCAGGAGCATCGCTGGGTAGCTACGTGTGGACGGGATAAGTGCTGAAAGCATCTAAGCATGAAGCCCCCCTCAAGATGAGATTTCCCATGGAGTTAATCCAGTAAGACCCCTTAGAGATGATGAGGTTGATAGGTCTGGTGTGGAAGCGTGGCGACACGTGGAGCTGACAGATACTAATCGGTCGAGGACTTATCCAAACATATTCTTGATACGTTGT
>NZ_VLKZ01000026.1 GCF_007830185.1 Halalkalibacter nanhaiisediminis
CGACTCTCTGGTCTGTAACTGACGCTGAGGCGCGAAAGCGTGGGGAGCAAACAGGATTAGATACCCTGGTAGTCCACGCCGTAAACGATGAGTGCTAGGTGTTAGGGGTTTCGATGCCCTTAGTGCCGAAGTTAACACATTAAGCACTCCGCCTGGGGAGTACGACCGCAAGGTTGAAACTCAAAGGAATTGACGGGGGCCCGCACAAGCAGTGGAGCATGTGGTTTAATTCGAAGCAACGCGAAGAACCTTACCAGGTCTTGACATCCTTTGACCACCCTAGAGATAGGGCTTTCCCCTTCGGGGGACAAAGTGACAGGTGGTGCATGGTTGTCGTCAGCTCGTGTCGTGAGATGTTGGGTTAAGTCCCGCAACGAGCGCAACCCTTGATCTTAGTTGCCAGCATTCAGTTGGGCACTCTAAGGTGACTGCCGGTGACAAACCGGAGGAAGGTGGGGATGACGTCAAATCATCATGCCCCTTATGACCTGGGCTACACACGTGCTACAATGGATGGTACAAAGGGCTGCGAAACCGCGAGGTTGAGCGAATCCCATAAAGCCATTCTCAGTTCGGATTGTAGGCTGCAACTCGCCTACATGAAGCCGGAATTGCTAGTAATCGCGGATCAGCATGCCGCGGTGAATACGTTCCCGGGCCTTGTACACACCGCCCGTCACACCACGAGAGTTTGTAACACCCGAAGTCGGTGGGGTAACCTTTTGGAGCCAGCCGCCTAAGGTGGGACAGATGATTGGGGTGAAGTCGTAACAAGGTAGCCGTATCGGAAGGTGCGGCTGGATCACCTCCTTTCTATGGAGTATTTACTCTAGTCGATGTATGGTCTAGGCCATATACGCTTCGGTCTTTTTGTTCAGTTTTGAGAGAACTTACTCTCAAT
>NZ_VLKZ01000001.1 GCF_007830185.1 Halalkalibacter nanhaiisediminis
GCGACTTTATTATTCTATCAAATCACCTTAACGAAGTCAACATCTTTTTTCAAGAATGTTTCTGTCGTCCGTGGCGACAAGAAATAATATAACATGCTTTCTATTATCAACGCAACCCTTTTTTAAAAAAATTATAGAATTTCTTCAATGTGAAGAGTTGGTTCTTGTTTTAGTTGAATAATATCACCTTTAGATATTAATTTAACCATCGGTCTCGTTGGTGTTTGTTGGTCAAAGAAAATAATTTCAGCCTCTTCACCCGACGTTAATCGTACTCGGCTACCAACAGACATTTGAATAAGACTTTGCATAAGTGCCTCAACCACTTTCAAATCAAACTTTCCGAATTGCTCTTTTGATATTTCCTCAAGCACTCGATAAGGAGAATGCTTTGCACGATAATAACGTTCAGATGTCATAGCATGATAAACATCAGCCACGGCAACAACTTGGCTAAACAAGTGGATTTTTTGAGCGTCTGCTCCCAGTGGATAACCACTTCCATCATAACGTTCATGATGTTGAAGAACTGCAATTAGGACAGAATCAGTAACACCTGTAACACCTTTTAACATCTTATAGCTATGTATTGGATGCTTCTTCACATCCTCGTATTCAGTTGCTGTTAGTGGTCCGTTCTTTTTTATGATAGTGGGCGATAATTTCGCCATACCCGCGTCTGCTAATGCACCACTGAAGCCAATTTGGTACCAATCACCCTTAGAATATTGTAGCTTTTTTCCAAGATAAGCCGATAAAATGCTGACATAGACAGAATGATGGAACAAATAATCTTCTTTATTACTATAGTGATGAAGATGTAATAGATCATTTGAATCCTGAACAATTCGCTCAAATAACGGAATGAAAATCTTGCGAACAGCAAACATTTCGATTGGATTGCCAGCTTGCCATGATTGGAAAAGCTTCTTATACTGTTTAACAGCCTCAAGATACTCATAAATAAATTCTGGCGTTTTAACTTCAGCTTCATCTTTCTCATTTTGTTCTTGCTCTTCTTCTATTATTTCAAATGGCTCGAATTTTTCTCCATTCGCTAAAATAGGTTTAACATCAACAGACTTGATAAGGAATGCTTGTAAAATAGCCAAGTGCTCTTCATTAAGGATTGTATTTTCTTTAATAATTGGAAAATCAGTTAAATTTTGCACATCTTCAGCTGTAATACACCCATTTTGAAGTTGCGTTGGTTTTACTTTCATCTACCATCCCTCTTTCTCTAATCTCCATATCAGCAATCTATTATTATTCATTATACGCTAGCCATTTAAGCAAATAAAGAACCCCCATCGAAATACTCAAAGGAAAGCTTCATATTTAAAAAACGTACCGCTAAAAATTATCTCTACCTATAAACGATAGAAGAAACTTATAAAATATGTAAAAAAGGAAGAGAAAGCAATTCCCTTCTCTTCCTAGCATCATTTTATTCTTCTTGTTCTTCTTCTTCTGGATCTAATTCAGGTTCTTGATCTGCAGTCTCATTCTCATTTACATCATCAACTTCTTCGTGCTCACCATCGACATCTTCTTCGTCTTCAATATCAACTCTCGCAACAGTAGCCACTTCTTCTCCTTCGTTCACACGAATAAGAGTAACCCCTTGGGTATTACGACCTGTCGTTGATATTCCTTCGACCTGGGTCCGAATAATGACACCACTCGCTGTAATAATCATAATATCATGCTCAGCTGACACGACTTTTAAGGAAACAAGTGGTCCATTCTTTTCCGTAATATTACATGTCTTAATCCCTTTACCACCACGATTTTGAATACGGTATTCTTCGATTGGCGTTCGCTTACCATATCCTTTTTCTGTGACAATTAAGACATCTTGACCTTCAACAATCATGTCCATCCCAACTACACAGTCATCTTCTGAGAGTGAAATCCCTTTTACCCCCGCTGCCGTTCTACCCATTAACCGAACATCGTTTTCATGGAAGCGAATAGACATACCTTGTTTCGTACCAATTATTAGCTCTTGGTTTCCATCCGTGAGACGAACACCATGAAGTTCATCCTCATCACGAAGAGTAATCGCAAATAATCCCCCACGACGAATGTTAGCAAACGAAGAAAGTTCTGTTCGTTTGGCCACCCCGTACTTCGTTAAGAAGAATAAATAAGCGTCATCTCTAAATTCCTCAATTGGAATGACCGTACTAATATATTCGCCAGGTTCAATTTGCAAAAGATTAATAATCGGAATACCTTTCGCTGTTCTTCCTAGATCAGGAATCTCATAGCCTTTCAATCGATAAACCTTTCCCTTATTTGTAAAGAAAAGAATCGTGTGATGAGAATTCGTTGTAAATAGATGTTGAACAAAGTCATTATCATTCGTTCCCATCCCTTGAATTCCCTTACCACCACGCTTTTGATTACGATAAGTAGAAATAGGTAGTCTCTTAATATAACCATGATGTGTAATCGTTATGGCAATATTTTGGCGAGGGATCAAATCCTCATCTTCAAGATGCTCCTCACTCATTGAGATTTCTGTACGACGTTGATCATTAAATTTCGCCTTAATCTCCGTTAGCTCTTCACGAATGATTTCAAGAACCTTCTCACCATCAGCTAAAATTGCCTTTAATTCGGCAATTCTCGCCATCAACTCATTATATTCATTTTCAATCTTATCGCGCTCTAAACCTGTCAGACGTTGCAAACGCATATCTAAAATAGCCTGTGCTTGCTCATAGCTAAGTTCAAAACGCTCCATTAAACCGTTTCGAGCTATTTCAGTCGTTTGTGAAGCACGAATTAGACTGATTACTTCATCCAAGTGATCAAGCGCGATTCGCAAACCTTCGAGAATATGAGCACGAGCCTCTGCCTTCCGAAGCTCAAAAGCCGTTCTACGACGAATCACTTCTACTTGATGATCAAGATAATGCTCAAGACATTCTTTCAATGTTAACACCTTTGGTTGACCACCAACGAGTGCTAATAAATTAATCCCGAAGCTCGATTGAAGGGCTGTTTGCTTATAGAGATTATTAAGAAGAACATTGGCATTCGCATCACGTCTTAACTCAATAACAATTCGCATACCCGTACGATCTGATTCATCACGTAAATCAGTAATTCCATCGATTTTCTTATCTCTAACTAACTCAGCAATCTTCTCAATTAATCTTGCTTTGTTCACTTGGTAAGGAAGCTCATTCACAAGAATACGTGTTTTTCCGTTGTGTTCTTCGATCGTAGTCTTCGCTCTAAGTGTAATAGAACCACGACCTGTTTGGTAAGCCTTACGAATACCAGAACGACCAAGTATTTCTGCACCAGTTGGAAAATCAGGACCTGGAATATATTCCATTAATTCTGGAATCGATATTTCAGGGTTTTGAGATAGCGCCAGAACACCATCAATAATTTCTCCTAATTGATGGGGAGGAATATTCGTGGCCATTCCAACCGCAATACCTGATGCCCCGTTTACAAGGAGATTCGGAAATCTTGCAGGAAGAACAATTGGCTCAGATTCAGATCCATCATAATTATCTTGATAATCAATAGTATCCTTGTTAATATCACGAACAAGCTCCATTGAAATTTTAGACATTTTCGCTTCGGTATAACGCATTGCTGCCGCTGCGTCTCCATCCACCGAACCAAAATTACCGTGTCCATCAATAAGCATATAGCGGAAACTAAAATCTTGTGCCATACGGACCATCGTTTCATAAACAGCTGAATCACCGTGCGGGTGATACTTCCCGATGACCTCTCCAACAATACGTGCGGACTTTTTATACGCTTTATCTGGCGTCATTCCTAATTCATTCATCGCATATAAAATACGACGGTGCACAGGCTTCAAGCCATCTCTCACATCAGGAAGAGCACGACTCACGATAACACTCATCGCATAGTCCATGAATGAAGATTGCATTTCTTGACTAATATTTATTTCTTTAACTCTAGATTGATCTTGCTCAGCCATTAATTATAAACCTCCATCTCCAAGCCTAGATATCAAGATTCTTAACATATTGCGCATTCTCTTGAATGAAATCACGGCGTGGCTCTACTCGGTCACCCATCAATATTTCAAATATTTCATCAGCCTTCATCGCATCTTCTAATGTCACTTGAAGAAGCGTTCGATACTCTGGATCCATTGTTGTTTCCCATAGTTGGGTTGGATTCATTTCACCAAGACCCTTATAGCGTTGAATACCTAACTTACTTCGATCAGCTATATCCTTTAATGCTTCTTCTAATTGTTTATCCGTATAGACATAGTTTACCTCACGCCCTTGCGTTAACTTATAGAGCGGCGGTTGCGCAATATACACATAACCACTCTCAATAAGAGGACGCATGTAACGGTAGAAGAATGTCAGAATAAGTGTCCGAATATGGGCACCATCGACATCCGCATCGGTCATAATGATAATTTTATGATAACGTGCTTTCGCGATATCAAAATCATCAGCAATACCTGTTCCGAGTGCGGTAATAATTGCTCGTATTTCATTATTAGCTAGAATCTTATCCAATCTAGCTTTTTCGACATTAATAATCTTGCCTCGTAATGGAAGGATAGCTTGGAAATGACGATCTCTTCCTTGCTTAGCTGATCCACCAGCGGAATCACCCTCAACAATATATACTTCACTGATGGATGCATCTTTCGATGAGCAATCAGCCAATTTACCTGGAAGTGAGCTTACTTCAAGCGCACTTTTTCTTCGTGTTAGCTCACGTGCTTTCTTAGCCGCCTCACGTGCACGAGAAGCCATTAAACCTTTATCGATAATCTTCCTAGCAACTTGAGGGTTTTCACTTAAGAAACGTGAAAAATATTCACTAAAAAGTGAATCTGTAATCGTTCTTGCTTCACTGTTTCCTAATTTCGTTTTCGTCTGCCCCTCAAATTGAGGATCAGGGATTTTTACAGAGATAATCGCAGTCAACCCTTCTCTGACATCTTCCCCCGTCAAATTAGGATCATTATCCTTAAACAAACCATTTTTTCTCGCATAGTCATTAATCACACGTGTTAAGCCGGTTTTGAAGCCAGACTCATGCGTACCGCCTTCATGCGTATTAATATTATTCGCAAATGAATAAATATTGCTAATATAGCTATCGTTATATTGAACAGCTACTTCTACAGTTAAGCCATCTTTTTCACCCTCAATATGAATAGGCTCTTCATGAAGCACCTCTTTTGTTCTGTTCAGATGCTCAACGAAAGAAGCAATACCTCCTTCATAATGGAATTTTGCTTCTTTGCCACCTTCACGCTTGTCGGTAATCATAATCGTTAACCCTTTATTTAAAAACGCCAATTCACGAAGGCGCTTTGCTAACGTGTCATAATCATACACCGTCGTTTCAGTGAAAATTTGAGGATCTGGCTTGAAGTGGATAATCGTTCCTGTCTTATCCGTTTCACCAATAACTTCTAAATCAGCATCAGGTGCACCAAAATGGTATTTCTGATAATGAATTTTTTGTTCACGGTGAACCTCAATTTCCAATATAGAAGAAAGAGCATTTACAACCGACGCTCCTACACCATGCAATCCACCTGAAACCTTATAACCGCCACCGCCAAACTTACCACCTGCGTGAAGGACTGTCATAATAACTTCTACAGCAGGACGACCCATTTTTTCATGAATCCCAACAGGAACACCGCGCCCGTTATCCTCAACTCTAATACTATTATCCTCTTCGATCGTTACTTGGATTGTATCGCAGTATCCAGCCATCGCTTCATCAATACTATTATCAACAATTTCCCAGACAAGATGATGTAATCCTCGCGCACTGGTTGATCCAATGTACATACCAGGACGTTTCCTTACAGCTTCTAACCCCTCTAAGACTTGAATTTGACTCTCATCATAGGACTGTTGTTCGGAATGTTGTTCATTCGTCACTTTGTTCACCTTCATTCTCATTTATCTATCATGACATTCATAAAATGCTTTTTCTATGATCAGCCTTAGCTTTCATTACTCTTAAAGATCGATATCCTCTTCTTTGTCTAATGACTGTTCTATTAATGATCTGCCTTGAGCCCGTCGATTTAGCGTTAAGGATGAAACAGGCGAATAGTAGATTTCATCATTCGTCACGACGATGGACTTAATGTAATCTGCAGAAATAACCTTCTTAGCCTTTCTCTTCTCCTCTGCTTTTAAAAAAAGATTGGTTACAGATGATAGCTCTTGCGCATCACGATTTAAAATCGTAATAATATCTTTTGAACGGATAATGACATCTCCACCTAAATGAATAAACAAATCGTTCACCGCCTGACCTATTTCTTCTTAATCGTTCCTTCTGTTACATCAAAAATAGCAGCGTGTTCAAGTGTTTTATGATCAATCCCTTCCACACTTGTCGTCGTCACAAACGTTTGAACTCGGTTTTGAATGGTATGAAGAAGATGTGATTGACGATAATCATCTAGCTCTGATAAAACATCGTCTAATAAGAGAATTGGATATTCCCCAATCTCTGAGTAAATTAATTCGATCTCAGCTAATTTAACAGCAAGTGCAGTCGTACGTTGCTGCCCTTGCGATCCATACGTTTGTACATCACGCCCATTGACAATAAAACCAAGGTCATCTCTTTGCGGGCCAAACAGTGTGACTCCGCGTTGGATTTCTCTAGCACGTTTCTTCGAATAAACTTGATAGAATTCATCCTTTATTTTCGACAAATCCATCTCTTCTAATACCTCAGCAGAAGGTAAATAGCGGATCTCAAGCTCTTCTTTCCCTCTGCTAATCTCATAATGAATCTCTCTCGCCCATTTTTGGAGCCGTTTGACAAACGCAAATCGTCGGCTCGTCACTTCTGCAGCTAACACAATTAGTTGGTCCGTCAAAATATCAAGCATATCAGACGAGCCCTTTCCCATTTGGAGATCTTTGAGAAGATGATTTCGTTGAATAAGCACTTTATGATAGAGCCCCAAATGATGTAAATAGACACGACTAATCTGACCGAGCTCCATATCTAAGAACCGTCTTCGAACTTGCGGACTTCCCTTAACAAGGTTCAAATCTTCAGGTGCAAACATGACAACATTTGCAGCGCCGACATATTCACTCAGCTTCTTCTGTTCTAGCCCGTTCACTTTCCCCTTCTTGCCTTTCACAGAAAGAATGAGCTCCATTTCAAGTTGACCCGAATTCTTAGTGAATTGACCTTGAATACGAGCAAACTCTTCTCCCCATCCAATAAGTTCCTTGTCTTTTGACGTACGATGAGATTTTGCCAAAGCAAGCACATAGATCGCTTCAAGGACATTCGTCTTCCCTTGCGCATTTTCTCCAAGAAAGACATTGACATAATGGTCAAACGACAATTCCGCCGTCTTGTAATTGCGGAATTGTCGCACGTTCAGCTGTTTTAAATACAAAAGGGATTCCCCCTAGTTCGCCACAATTTCATATTCGGTCCCATCCGCCGTCGTCAGAACATCGCCTGCTACAAGTTTCTTTCCTCTGCGATTTTCATCTTCTCCATTTACGTAAACGGTATGTTCAGCAAGATACCATTTAGCCATGCCACCTGTATCAATGATGCCAACTTCTTTTAATACTTGCCCTAGTGTTATGTAAGCTGTCGAAATGACGATTTGTTTCAATTCCATCACTCTTTCTTTTTAATCCCTTGCGTATCAAAGGGAAGACAGCAACTCACCTGTATGATTTGCTGTCTCCTCTTCTTACGTCATTTGATTATCCTACTATTCATTGTACTAAACGAGCGCTAACTAGCCAAGCCCTATTGTCACACCTCACTAAGATTAATACGTACGAACCGGTGAGAAAAGGTGCAAATAGTTGTCATGATCAACTGGACGAATGACAAATGGACTCATTGCACCAGTGAAAACAATATGAATTTCTTCACTATCGATAACTTTTAAGGCATCAATGACATTTTTACCATTAAAGGAAATTCTCATGTCCTCCCCTTGCATATCAACCGTATCAATATGTTCGGTTACCTTACCGACCTCAGGGGAAATCGAGGTAACTTCAATTCGACTATCTTCTAATGTTTTTAAGTTAATAACATTGTTCTTTCCTTCTCTCGAAAGAAGCAAAGCACGTTCAAGCGTGTGTAAGAAAGGTTTTGTTTTCAACTTAAAGGACGTTTTTGATTGAGTAGGAATCATACTTTTTGTCACGGGATATTTGCCTTCAAGCAACCGTGAAAAGAATAAAAGATTTTTCATTTTGAATAATATTTGATTTTCTGTCACGACAACATCAATCAAATCATTTGTATCTTCTATAATTTTACTCAATTCATTGAGGCTTTTTCCAGGAATGACAACATTAGAAAATGATAACGATTCATCATTCCTTTCAATCGTTGCCTTTCTCATTGCTAACCTATGGCTATCTGTTGCAGTACAGATTAATTCACCATCTTCGGATTCTAAGTTTACACCTGTTAACACCGGGCGTGTTTCCTGAGTGGACACTGCGAAAACAGTCTGACGGATCATATTTTTTAGCATGTCTTGCGGAAGACGGAACAATAAATTCTCTTCAAGCTCTGGTAAACGAGGATATTCCTCTGGATCAAGTCCATTGAGATTAAAGACAGAAGAACCAGAACGAATCGTCGTCGCGAACTGATCTTGGACTATTAATTCAATTTCTTGTCCAGGCAATTTTTTGACGATTTCGGCAAAAAAACGTGCTTGAAGAATAATACTGCCTGTTTCTTCAATCGTCACGACTTCTCTATCATCCTCTTCTTTGGGAATAAATGTTTCAATAGAAACATCAGAATCACTACCTGTTAGGGTAATACCTTCATGATCAGCAACAATTTTAATTCCTGTCAAAATAGGAACGGTTGTTCTTGAAGATACAGCTTTTGCTACATGCTGAACATCATGAACAAATCGGTCACGGTTAATTGAAAATCGCATTCGTCAAAACTCCTTAAATATTATTATTTATGTTTTAAAAATATAGTAGTAATAGTAATAGGGCTTGTGAATTTGTGGATAACTAAGGGAAAGAGTAAAAAGAGTAGCCTATCCACATGTGGGTAACGTGTTGATAGGCTTGTTCTTGTTATGCACAATGCACACAGGAGATATGAATAACTTTTTATAAAAAGAATTAAGAAAGTGTAAAATTCGATGATGTCTAGCGCAGCCCGCAGGTGGTTGACTAAAATCCGGGCTACACATTGACAAGTTTCAGCACTTGTTGCGTTTGACCAATGCACTTGCACTTTCTTATTAAGAGCTCCGTAGTTGATCCATAAGCTCTTGAATTTTTTCTTGAAATTCTTGATCATTAGCAAGCAAAGTAGAAATTTTTTCATGAGCATGGATAACGGTCGTGTGATCTCTTCCGCCAAACTCACTACCGATTTTTGGTAGTGAAGCATCAGTCAATTCTCTTGATAAATACATCGCAATTTGTCTAGGGAATGCGACTGATTTAGTTCGCTTCTTTGCTTTAAAGTCTTCGAGCTTCACATGATAATGTGCACCTATTAGCTTCTGAATATCAGTGATGGTTAAAACTTTTGGCTTTGAATTAGGGATAATATCCTTTAATGCTTCAGCTGCTAAATCAGCATTCATATCTTGGTTAATTAATGATGAATAAGCAACTACACGAATTAATGCCCCTTCTAACTCACGAATATTCGTATCTATTTGATTGGCAATATAGAGCATCACTTCATTTGGAATATCAAGGTTCTCAGCTTTAGCCTTCTTACGCAAAATCGCAATTCTAGTTTCCAAATCAGGTGGGGTAATATCTGTAATTAATCCCCACTCAAAACGTGAACGCAAACGATCTTCAAGCGTCGGAATTTCTTTTGGAGGACGATCACTTGAGATGACTATTTGCTTTGATTCCTCATGAAGCGCATTGAATGTATGGAAAAATTCCTCTTGGGTTTGTTCTTTCCCAGCCAAAAATTGAATATCATCAATAAGAAGTACATCAACATTTCGGTATTTATTACGAAAATGAACGGCTTTATTATCGCGTATAGCATTAATAAATTCATTCGTAAATTTTTCGGAAGACAAATAAACGACTTTGGCATTAGGGTTATGATCAATGACATAATGTCCAATTGCATGCATTAAGTGCGTCTTCCCTAATCCAACACCACCATAAATAAAAAGTGGATTATAAGCTTTAGCGGGTGCTTCGGCAACGGCTAAAGAGGCAGCATGCGCAAATCGATTTCCTGATCCAATAACAAATGTATCAAATGTGTATTTATCATTTAACATTGTTTTTGTTACTTGATTAGTTTGTCCACCTTCTTGTTCCAATCGCTTTTTTGGAAGTGGTTCTGGAATAATATCTTCTTCCATTTCATGTTGAGGTATCACAAACTTCGGCTTTAGTCGCGTACCGGTTAACTGTTCAATTGTGTCAGATGTTAACTCAGCATAATGATCTTCAAGCCAATCACGGGCAAATTCATTTGGTGCTGTAATAATGATGACATCATTTTGTATATCGTTGGCCTTAGTGGCTTTTAACCATGTCTCAAAACTAGGCTTACTTACTTTTTTCTCGATTTCAGCAAGCGCCTGGCTCCATAAATCATGAATGTTCTCCAAAAGTTTCGCCTCCTTTTTTAAAAGATTATAAGAAAGTATACGTTTATTTGGTTGATTTACAGCGCATTAGGCTAGGATGCAAATCTTTTTTTCTTTTCAATACCAAATAGGCATCCAAAACACGACAAAGGTCAGAACAGAGTGCTTCCACTAAATGTAGCAAGCGGAAGTAATAATAAAAAATATCATGTAAAACCTTTGTATACCCCCTCGGATGCTTACGTATAAATATACATATACACATAGGTTGTGCAGAAAATATAATATAGTAGAAAAACGTCAAATAAGCAATTCTAAACAAGCTGTGGAGAAATAAACGCACAACAGTCTGCGGGATGTCCACAATGTTACCCACAGACTGTGGACAAAGTAATGTGTATTTTACTTGTCCACGAGTGAAAACAATTTAATCATAGCAAAAAAAGACTTGAGTCGCAACGGTTTGTTGTATTTATCCACACGACACATTATCTTGTGTCTAGATTTTATCCACAACACAAGATATGTGAACAAGTTGTCGATAAAGCTGGGGAAGAGTCGAAAAGTGTCAAGTATTAATTATCCACAGGTGAAAAAGAATAAAAAAGGGAGATCGTTAAATGGTTGTTAAAAGATAAAGAGGGGAAAATTTAAGGGTGATAGAAACTCTTTAAAAAGGTTTCTTGACAACTGCCCCTTATGTTCCTTATAATTTACAAGAATGTCTTTCGAATAGTATATCCTCAGGGAGGTGTAATAAATGGGAAAACCAACATTCCAACCGAATAATCGTAAACGTAAAAAGAAACACGGTTTCCGTGCACGTATGAGCACTAAAAACGGCCGTCAAGTATTAGCTCGTCGTCGCCGCAAAGGAAGAAAAGTATTATCTGCATAGGCCACTGAATGTCAGTGGTCTTTTTCTTCTATAAATGATGAAAAAGTATAAATTATAAAAGGATAGAAGAGAAAAGAGTAAAAAGAAGCACTGGATCGTAATTGGCTTGTTAGGGAGTGTAGATGTTGAAAAAAGAGCAACGGATAAAAAAGAATGAAGAATTTTCAAGAGTGTTTAAGCAAGGTCATTCCGTTGCGAATCGACAGTTCGTTCTTTATGTATTGCCAAAAGAGGGACAAGTAGCTTTTCGACTTGGGTTATCTGTAAGTAAAAAAGTAGGAAATGCTGTGACAAGGAATCGGATAAAACGTTACATTCGCGAAGTGTTCCAGTCCCAAAAAGATCTACTTGCAGCAAATGTCGACTACGTGGTGATTGCGAGAAAGCCAGCTAGTGACATGAGTTTATTAGAAGTAGAGCAAAGCTTGCTTCATGTGATGAGGAAAGCTCGTATATTGAATAAAAAAGCACAATTTAGTAAGAAGAAGCAAGGCTAAATGAGTAGAAGAAGGTCTGTCCTTTCTGGATAGAGCTTTCATATATATATGAGATGAAAGAGGGACAAGGAGGAGAACGTGTGCTCAGAAAATTTGGCTTAGCTGCCATGATGGTGGGGCTTCTTGTTGTCATGACAGGTTGTTTTAACATTGAGGCACCGATCAATGAAAATAGTGAAGGTTTTTGGGATGCCTATCTCGTTTACCCGTTATCGTGGGTAATTATTTATTTTGCAGATCTATTTAATGATAATTTTGGTTTGTCGATCGTTGTTGTTACGATTCTACTTCGTATTTTAATCTTACCTTTAATGATTAAACAGACGAAGAGTGCCAAAGCGATGCAAGCGATCCAACCAGAAATGCAAAAGCTTCGTGAAAAGTATAGTGCGAAGGATCAGAAGACACAGCAGAAGCTTCAACAGGAAATGATGGCGATGTTCCAAGAAAAAGGTGTGAATCCTTTAGCGGGTTGTTTGCCGTTAGTTATTCAAATGCCAATTCTTTTAGCGTTTTATCATGCCATTATGAGAACAGAGGAAATTGGAGGGCATGACTTCTTATGGTTTGCACTAGATGCACCTGACCCGATCTTCTTACTTCCTATTATAGCTGGTATTACAACGTTCATTCAGCAGAAGATGATGATGGTAACAGATAATCCTCAAATGAAGATTTTACTGTACATGATGCCAATTATGATCTTTGCTTTTGCAATCTTTTTCCCAGCAGCTCTTACGCTTTACTGGGTAGTCGGTAATATCTTTATGATTGTGCAGACTTATTTCATTACAGGACCGAATGTCGGAAAAGAGACAACGACTGAGGTTGGTGCTAATAAGGGAGGCAAAAAGAAGTGACTCATTTGACCGTGTCAGGAAAAACGATTGACGAGGCAGTTGCAAAAGCAGTCAACGAATTACAAACAACAAAAGAAAGACTTTCCTATCGTGTTGTTCAGGAGCCCCAAAAAGGGTTCCTAGGTATTCTTGGTTCAAAGCCTGCAATGATTGAAGCTCATGTTTTACCTGATCCAGTTGAATTAGCTTACAACTTTTTGAATGAAATGGTTTCGTTAATGGGGATTCATGCGACCATTACGAAAAAAGAACAACGTCAGCATACTCTCTTTGATTTTTCTAGTGAACAAGAATTAGGTCGTCTAATTGGTAAAAGAGGACAAACGCTTGAGTCTCTTGAATATTTGACGAATCTTATTGCTAATCGTCAAGACGGAGCGTACACGCGAATTGAGCTTGATGCTGAAAATTATCGTGAACGCAGGAAGCAAACGTTAGAACAATTAGCTTTGCGAGTTGCTGATAAAGTAAGCAAGACGCGAGAACCTGTTCCTTTAGAGCCGATGAATGCACTTGAGCGTAAAATTATTCATACGGCCCTCCAACACATCTCTGGAGTAGAGACAGTGTCTGAAGGGAAGGGAGCAAAACGACATATCATCGTAATGCCACATCCCGCTTCTGAAAAATCCTCTATCAACATAAGATAGAGGATTTTGTTTGTATGGAAACTTGATTAAGGTTACTTACGTCCATATAACAATAAAATTTCGCTAAGTTCACTCACGTCGTGTTCGTAACACCAAGTACCTACATCCTGTAGTAAATTTGGTTGAGTTGCTTCATGGTATTTCGACTGCTGCTATGCTATTCTTATCTTTTAGGGATAAGAGTGATTTTTCATTTATATAGAAAATAAATATCGTCGATACTAGAATAACTACTTATTAAAATAAAGTGTTTTCATGAATGTATTCACATGGAAATTGGTTAGAAATAGATAGGGAGGTGAATGGACATGGAATTTGATACAATAGCAGCGATATCCACAGCACTTGGTGAAGGGGCAATTGGGATTGTTCGCCTTAGTGGGGATGATGCGATAGCGATTGCTGATAGATTTTATCAAGGGAAGAGTCCTCTTTCTGAGGTGCTATCTCATACGATTGTGTATGGTTATATTGTTGATCCAGCCACCAATGAGCGAGTTGAGGAAGCGATGGTTTCGGTTATGCGTGAGCCAAAGACGTTTACTCGTGAACACGTTGTTGAAATTAACTGTCACGGTGGAGTCGTATCAGTAAATCGCGTACTTGGACTTGCTTTGAAATATGGAGCGCGTCTTGCAGAGCCTGGGGAGTTCACAAAGAGAGCGTTTCTTAATGGAAGAATAGATCTTTCTCAAGCTGAAGGAGTCATGGATTTAATTCGCGCCAAAACGGATCGGGCGATGAATGTTGCCCTAAATCAAGTAGAAGGAAAGCTATCAAAAAGAGTGGGGATTTTGCGTCAAGCCCTGCTTGAGACAGTCGCTCATGTAGAGGTGAATATTGATTATCCTGAATATGACGCAGAAACGATGACACATGAGCTTTTGCGAGAAAAAGCAGGGTTCGTCATTGGTGAAATTGATAAGTTACTTTCTACTGCTTCTCAAGGGAAAATTTTACGTGAGGGCCTCTCAACCGTCATTATTGGACGTCCGAATGTTGGGAAATCATCGCTACTTAACAGCCTTGTCCATGAAAATAAAGCGATTGTGACAGATGTTCCTGGAACGACACGTGATGTGATTGAGGAGTATGTCAATGTTCGTGGTGTTCCGTTAAGATTAGTTGATACAGCTGGAATTCGAGAAACAGAGGATATTGTCGAAAGAATTGGTGTTGAACGATCAAGGCAAGTATTGAAAGAAGCCGATTTGATTTTACTTGTACTCAATTACGGAGAGGAACTTTCTCCTGAGGACGAGGCATTATTCGAAGCTGTCGAGAATATGAACGTGATTGTGATCGTTAATAAAACCGATATTGAACAAAAAATCGACTTAGAGCGTGTGAAGCAACTAGCTGATAAACGACCTTTAGTAACAACGTCTCTTCTTCGTGATGAAGGAGTTGAGCAGTTAGAGCAAGCCATCTCTGAACTGTTCTTTGAAGGGGAACTTGAAGGTGCGGATGTCACGTATGTTTCTAATACTCGTCATATCGCCTTACTTGAACAAGCAAAAGCCACCATTCAAGATGCAGTGGCTGCAATTGATATGGATGTGCCGATTGATCTTGTTCAGATTGATATCACTAGGACATGGGAATTACTTGGCGAAATTATTGGAGAAAGTATTCAGGAGAGCTTGATTGATCAATTATTTGCACAGTTTTGTCTCGGTAAATAAATAGATAGAACATAAATAAATAAGGAGGTTATGAACATGAGTTATCATGGTGGTGATTTTGATGTCATTATCGTTGGTGCTGGTCATGCAGGTGTAGAAGCAGGTCTTGCAGCTGCTCGTATGGGTGCAAAAACGTTAATGCTGACATTAAATTTAGATGCTGTTGCCTTTATGCCATGTAATCCTTCTGTAGGTGGTCCTGCAAAGGGAATTGTCGTTCGTGAAATTGATGCGCTTGGTGGAGAAATGGGGCGCAATATTGATAAAACGCATATTCAAATGCGCATGTTAAATACAGGAAAGGGGCCTGCTGTACGGGCACTGCGCGCGCAAGCAGATAAATTCCATTATCAGCATGAAATGAAGAAAACGATTGAAGAACAAGAAAATTTGTTACTTCGTCAAGGCATGGTTGAACGCCTGCTTATCGAGGACGGCGTTTGTACAGGGGTAGAAACCAATACAGGTGCAACTTATCGTGCAAAGGCTGTCGTTATTACAACGGGAACTTATTTAAGAGGAAAGATCATTATCGGTGAGTTAGCGTATGAAAGTGGTCCAAATAACATGCAGCCATCTGTACAGTTATCTTACCATCTTCAAGAATTAGGATTTGACATGGTCCGTTTCAAGACTGGAACACCTCCTCGTGTGAATGGAAGCACGATTGATTATTCACAAACTGAAATTCAGCCAGGGGATGACAAGCCACGTGCTTTTTCATATGAGACAACAAAGTATATTACTGATCAACTACCTTGTTGGTTAACATATACAGCAGAAGAAACGCACCAAATTATTAACAACAACTTGGGTCGTTCTCCGATGTACTCTGGTATGATTGAAGGGACAGGACCGCGTTATTGTCCATCCATTGAGGATAAAATTGTTCGCTTTAATGATAAACCACGTCATCAAATTTTTCTTGAGCCAGAGGGAAGAAATACGTCTGAGGTCTATGTGCAGGGTTTATCAACAAGCTTACCTGAAGACGTGCAGTTAGATATTTTAAAGTCGATTCCAGGCTTGCAAAATGTTCGTATGATGCGTCCTGGATATGCGATTGAGTATGATGCGATTGTTCCAACACAGCTTTGGCCAACACTTGAAACAAAAAAAGTCCCAGGACTTTTTACAGCAGGTCAAATTAATGGAACATCAGGTTATGAAGAAGCAGCAGGTCAAGGCATTATGGCTGGTATTAATGCTGCACTTAAAGCTCAAGGAAAAGAAGGTTTAATTCTTGATCGCTCAGAAGCATACATCGGTGTTTTAATTGATGATCTAGTCACAAAAGGGACAAACGAGCCATATCGTTTATTAACATCACGTGCTGAGTACCGTCTTCTTTTGCGTCATGACAATGCGGACTTACGTTTAACAGAGGTGGGTCACCGAATTGGTCTTATCAAAGAAGATCGCTACATGCGTTTCCTTCGTAAAAAAGAACTCATTGCACAGGAGAAGAAGCGTCTTGAAGGCATTATTATCAAACCATCTGAACCGTTAGCACAACTGTTAGTTGAAGCTGGATCTGCACCTTTACAAGAGGCTGTGCGAGCAACAATGCTATTGAAGCGCCCAGAATTAACGTATAACGATGTTGCTAAGGTTATTGAAGCACCTGTCGAAGAGTTGAATGAAGACATCACTGAACAAGTTGAAATTCAAGTGAAGTATGAAGGGTATATCGAAAAGCAGCTGCAACAAGTAGAACGCTCGAAGAAAATGGAAAATAAAAAGATTCCTGAAGATCTTGATTACTTTGCGATTAATGGTTTGGCAACTGAAGCAAAGCAGAAGTTAAATCAAGTTCGTCCACTATCAGTCGGTCAAGCTTCGCGTGTATCAGGAGTAAACCCAGCGGATATTTCGATCCTCTTAGTCTATTTAGAGCAGGGAAGACTAGCGAAAATCCAATAAGAAAAAATGGAGAGTGGGCATGAGTAAAAAACAATTTATCCCTCTTTTGAAAGAAAGAGGGATAACCCTTACCGAAAAACAAGAACAACAATTTGATACGTATTACCGTATTCTTGTTGAATGGAATGAAAAAATGAACCTTACAGCGATCACAGACGAAGATGAGGTTTATTTAAAGCATTTTTATGATTCGCTTTCAGCTAGCTTTTATTATGATTTTCAGCCTGGCCAACGTTTAATTGATGTGGGAGCAGGCGCTGGATTTCCAAGTATTCCATTGAAAATCTTATTTCCTGAGCTGCATGTTAGTATTGTTGATTCGTTAAATAAACGAATCACTTTTCTTGAGCATCTTGCTACAGAGCTTGGGTTGGAGGGTGTTTCATTTTATCATGATCGAGCCGAAACATTCGGTCAAAATGTGCAGCATCGTCAGCAGTATGACATTGTAACGGCACGTGCTGTTGCAAGGATGTCCGTTTTAGCAGAGTTATGTTTGCCATTAGCAAAGATAAATGGTGACTTTATTGCAATGAAGGGCGCAGGAACATCAGATGAATTAAATGATGCCCAAAAGGCGATTGCATTGCTTGGTGGATCGATTATTTTAGATGAAGCGTTTACGTTACCAATCGAAAAAAGTGAACGTCACATCGTTCATATTCGCAAAGTAAAAGCAACACCGAAAAAATACCCAAGAAAACCAGGAACACCGAATAAGACCCCGTTATAGTCATGTTTCACGTGGAACATGACTTGCTTTTTGGCTCAGTTGGGAAATATTTTACTTGACGGTGTTTGATACACGGGATATAAAAGAACTAGGAATATAAGCAGGATCAAAACAACGGATGTCGAATCTAGAAAGACGGTTACTATCAGAAGGTGGTGTCAGGCGATGAAGCAACCGTTTTCACGCCTTTTTGGCTTTGGTGATAAGCAAGCAGAGGTTGAAGTGAGCGGAAACGAAGAAGTGAAACAAATTGCATTGAAAGATATAGTACCAAATCGATTTCAGCCGCGGACGGTATTTGATCAAGAACGAATAGATGAATTGGCTCAAACCATTCGTACACACGGAGTCATTCAGCCAATTGTTGTCCGAGAGCGTGAAGGCAAGTTTGAAATCATTGCGGGTGAGAGAAGGTGGCGCGCAGTCACGTCACTCGGCTGGGAAACCATTCCTGCACTTGTGAAGGAATTTAATGATTCGCAAACTGCTTCCATTGCCTTGATTGAAAACCTTCAACGAGAGGGGCTAACAGCCATTGAAGAGGCTGCTGCTTACGCAAAGCTCATTGAAATTCATGGATTAACACAGGAAAGTTTAGCTCAACGATTAGGGAAAGGACAATCCACGGTTGCGAACAAGCTACGTCTTTTACATTTACCTTCAAATGTTCAACATGCGATTTTGGAACGTCAAATATCAGAACGCCATGCACGGGCTTTATTAGCACTTAAGGATAAGGACCTTCAAACAAAGTTACTTGAAGAAATTATTGAAAAACATTTAAATGTGAAGCAAACGGAAGAGCGAATCAAGCAAATTCTTGAAGGACAGCCCCAGAATCAAAAGAAAAAACCAATCCAAAAATCATATTCTAAAGATATGCGTATTGCGATGAATACGATTCGTCAATCTGTAGATATGGTTTTAAAGAGCGGATTACATGTTGATACAGATGAAGAAGAGCATGAAGAATTTTATCAGTTTACAATTCGAATTCCGAAAAAATAACCTACTAGTTGTTTAGGTTATTTTTTTTTTGGTTTGAAACAACTGACAGAAGCAGTAAATGAACGCATTTATCATTCGTTTTTTATAGGACAAATTATTTTCTTTCTCACATAACTTTCTAAAAACGAATGACAAAATTTGTGATAGAATAAAAGGGAAATTGTAGTTTGGACGGAAAGTAGGTGACAGCGTGGCAAAAATCATTGCTGTAGCAAATCAGAAAGGCGGCGTCGGGAAAACGACGACGGCTGTTAATCTAAGTGCTTGTTTAGCACATATCGGGAAAAAAGTTTTACTTGTTGATATTGACCCACAAGGGAATGCAACAAGTGGAGTTGGTGTGGAAAAAGGCGATGTTGATGAATGTATTTATGACATTCTTGTCGAGGATGTTGAAGCCACGCAAGTTATTAGGTCAACTTCAGTTGAACGTTTAGATGTTTTGCCTTCAACCATACAGTTATCTGGAGCAGAGATTGAGCTTGTTCCAACGATTTCTCGTGAAGTTCGTTTGAAGAGAGCTCTGGACAGTGTTTCAGCGAATTATGACTTTATTTTTATTGATTGCCCACCGTCACTAGGATTATTAACGATTAATGCACTAACAGCTTCAGATTCAGTCCTAATTCCAGTACAGTGCGAGTATTATGCACTTGAAGGATTAAGTCAGCTATTAAATACAGTACGTCTTGTCCAAAAACATTTAAACACAGATCTTGAAATTGAAGGCGTGTTACTTACAATGCTTGATGCACGTACAAACCTAGGCATTCAAGTAATTGAGGAAGTGAAAAAGTATTTCCGTGAGAAGGTATTTAATACGATTATTCCTCGGAATGTTCGGTTAGGCGAAGCACCGAGCCACGGTAAACCTATTATTATTTATGATGCCAAATCCCGTGGGGCAGAAGTATATGTAGATTTAGCAAAGGAAGTGGTGGAGAGTGTCGAAAGGGTTAGGTAAAGGATTACAGGCGTTTTTCCCTGACCAATTAGATGATAAGGAAGATAAGGTGGAGCAAGTTTCGATTAAAGATTTACGTTCTAATCCTTATCAACCACGTAAATCATTCTCTGAAGAAGCCATTGCTGAGCTTGCTGATTCTATTTCCGAGCATGGTATTCTTCAGCCAATTATGGCTAGAAAAAGTATAAAAGGCTACGAAATTGTCGTAGGGGAACGTCGTTTTCGGGCGGCAAAAAAGGCTGGGCTGAAAAAAGTACCAGTTGTTTTAAGAGATTTTGATGAACAGAAAATGATGGAGTTAGCCTTAATAGAAAATATACAACGCGAAGACTTAAATCCAATTGAAGAAGCAATAGCATATGAAAAGTTAATGGAGCATCTCTCTTTGACACAAGAGCAGCTAGCTAAGCGAGTTGGGAAGAGTCGACCGCACATTGCGAATCATTTGCGCTTATTACAGCTTCCTGCTGTTGTGCAGCAATTTATATCTGATGGCAAGCTTTCAATGGGGCATGGTCGAGCTTTACTTGGTTTAAAAGATAAACAAAAACTATCAACGCTTCTTGAGAAAGTGTTGCAAGAAAAACTCAGCGTGCGTGAAGTTGAGGCATTAGTAAACCAATTAAATGAGCATGTTCCACGTGAAACAAAACGTAAAAAAGTTCATTTATCGCCTTTTTTACAAACGAGACAAGACGCGCTTCGAACACGACTTGGAACGTCTGTTGCGATTAAACCAGGCAAGCGAAAAGGAAAAATTGAGATCGACTATTTCTCAGAAGAAGATTTAGAACGAATTGTTCAATTGCTTAACTCAGATGAAACAAATTAAAATGAAGAAGGCTGGCTCAAAAACGATGTTCTGACCTATATAGATGATATTGTTCAGTGAAACAGCAGTATCATCTATTGTTATACTAGGGCAGACATGTTGAGCCAGTTTTTTTTAGAATAAAATTTGATGATGTCTAGCTGCTCGAGGTTGCTTTCGTTTAAAAACAGTTATCTAAAAATGGAAATTTATTGGTAGTCTTCTGGCGCTTGCACTCTTTTAGGTGTTAGCCTCTGCCAGTTTATATTAAGTGAACAGAAGGAATAGATAAAATTTTTCTAGAGAGGAAGGAAGATTCATGATCTATTTTGACCATGCAGCATCCTCGTTCCCAAAGCCTAAAGCAGTGGGAGAGGCAATGATTGAAGCGGTCAATAGCTACGGTGCTAACCCTGGGCGAGGTGGTCATGCTTTAGCTGAACGTGCTCGGACTGTTGTGGAAGAAACAAGGAAGAAAATTGCAGAAGTATTTGGTGCCCCTGGTAGTAAGCATGTTTGGTTTTATCAAAATGCGACAATGGCATTGAATCAAGCACTCCTCGGCTTTCCATTTGAAACAAACGACCATGTTGTGACGACGATGGTTGAACACAATTCAATTTTACGTCCGCTTGAGAAGCTTAGAGAAGAAAAAGGAATAAGGATCACTTATGTGCAACCGAATAAAGAAGGAGTCATGACTGCAGAATCATTTGAGGCTGCTTGCACAGAGAAAACGAGAATGTTTGCTGTTACACATGCTTCTAATGTAACAGGTGTAGTTGCCCCAATTCGTGAGCTTACGCAGATTGCCAAACAGAAAGGTATTGTCGTTTTGCTTGATGCCTCGCAAACGGCAGGCACACTTCCTATTCATATGGAGACAGATGGAATTGATCTACTTGCTTTTGCTGGACATAAATCATTACTTGGACCACAGGGAACGGGTGTGTTAATTAGTCAAAATGATTATCAACTCATTCCTTTACTTGTTGGAGGAACTGGTAGCTATTCAGAATTACCTCATCAACCAACTGTTTGGCCCGATCGATATGAAGCAGGAACATTAAATACACCAGGGATTGCTGGACTTTCTGCTGGAATAGATGAAGTCGTAGCAATGGGAGTAGAAACGATTTATACACATGAACAACAATTGATGACATTGTTTCTTGAGGAAGTAAAATCGATTGAAGGATTAACTTGCTACGGACCAAAAGATCTTTCAAAAAGAGTTGCTGTTGTGCCATTTCAATTATCGGGAATTGGGAGTCATGAGCTTGCGATTATTTTGGATGAGCATTATCAAATTGCTGTGCGAGCAGGTCTTCATTGTGCACCGAAAACGCATCAATCTTTAAATACGAGTGATACAGGTCTTGTTCGAGTGAGCTTCGGGCCTTTTAATACAACTGAAGAAGTGAAGAGTCTTGTACAAGCCTTGAAGGAGATTCAGCAAGCATTTGAATAAGTAAGGGAGATAAAAGAGAATGGTCTTAACGGGGATGCTTGTTAATGGTTTAGCGATTGTGATCGCTTCAATCATTGGTTTGCTAGTACGAAATATACCCGAGCAAATGAAAACGACGATTATGCAAGGCATTGCTCTTGCTGTCATCGTTCTTGGGATTGGAATGGGTCTCAAAAGCGAGCAATTCCTTATTGTAATCGGTAGTCTTGTCATTGGTGGGATCATTGGCGAAAAAATCGATATTGAAGGTAGATTGAACCGCTTAGGAGCTTGGATTGAAACGAAAGTTGGGTCAAATGAAGATGGAGCGATTGCGAAAGCTTTTGTCACAACCACATTAATTTATGTTGTTGGGGCAATGGCTGTACTTGGTGCACTCGATAGTGGATTGCGTGGCGATCACTCTATTTTATATACAAAAGCGATGCTTGATGGATTTTCAGCGATTATTTTTACGTCGACATTAGGGATTGGAGTGATCTTCTCAGCTATCCCTGTCATTCTCTATCAAGGTAGTATTGCTTTACTTGCTACACAAATTAATCAATACGTACCAGCAGCAATTATGGAAGCTTTTATTGTTGAAATGACAGCAACGGGCGGTGTGTTGATTATCGCCATTGGTTTAAATATTTTAGGACTTCTTCATATTCGTGTTGCAAATCTACTACCTAGTATAGTGGTCGTAGCAGTCATAGTCATAGCTGCTTATCTCATATAACCGATTACAACTAAAAGAAACGCATATGTTTAGGTTACATAGGCGTTTCTTTTTTTGATTGGGCAAGGATTTGTGGCGATTTTGACCTAAGAGAATGAAAAAGAGAAGGTGATGTTATTTTCTCAGGGAGACATTCATCTGCTTTAGTGATAGAGGAGGCAATGGTTTTTGCCATTTGCATAACCGTATAGAGACGTGTGTTTTGTAAGACAAAGTATTCCATCATTCCTCCAATGTTCACGATACCTGTTATGTGAATATCACCAATAGCAGGTAGCTTTTTCTGTACAGCAGCACCTGGCATAACAGGGCCTTCTGCTAATGATATCTTGCCGACACTCGCTAACCGACCGAGACAAGCATCAATAGCGAGAATGAAGGAACGTGGATGATTGGTTCTAATTGTATCTAGACGTTCTTCTAGATTAACGGCATGGACAGGATTTTCTAATGTTCCATAGACATGAAAGCGGCGCAAGTGCTGTTGTTCGAGCAGGGTTCCCGTTAAAGGTCCTAGCGCATCACCAGTAGAACGGTCAGTCCCAATGCATACGATCACAAGGTCACGTCTGACATACGCTTCAGTCATGGACTTCAATTGTGCAGCTAACTGGTCAACTGCCTCATCTTCATCCATATGAACACGAAGGGGAGTTTGTTTTTTTCCAAATAGACGATGGTTTGTACTCATATCATCGCCTCCTTTACCATAGTAGTAACAGTATACGGAAGTTTTTTCCTTTCTATACATAGAGAGTGAATAATATGGAAATGAACCGATAAGGAGAGGGTTGGCATGTGGGTGAACGGATTAAAGTGGATGTTCCTCATTATTGGTACGATGATCGGAGCTGGTTATGCATCAGGACGAGAACTATGGGAGTTTTTTGGTGCAGAAAGTGGACTAGCAATTATTTTGTTTACGATATTGTTTACGGTCTGCTGCGGTGTCATTATGTCCATTAGCCGCACTTATCAGTCAAAGCACTATATGCCAGTACTTCACGTTTTAATGGGAAAACGCCTCTCCAAGCTATATGATGTAATGATCATCCTTTATTTGTTTTCAACGACGGTAATTATGCTTGCAGGAGGTGGGGCCACACTTGAGGTTCTTCATTTGCCGTATTGGCTGGGAATTGTCATTATTGGTGGTCTTGTTGTGTTTTTATTTGTTTGGGATACAAAAGGAATGACAGCTGTGAATGCATTTATTATTCCAATTCTCATTGTATTTCTAGTAGGCATTTTACTAGCTTTTCAATCGTTGAAAGGTTTTCCTATACGCTTTCCATTTGCCGAGCAGCATAATTGGCCAGCAGCATTGACCTTTACAGCTCTTAACATCTTGCCTTTAATTGCCGTTTTAGCTGCAATTGGAGACGAAATTAAGCATAAAGGAGAAATGTGGATTGCGAGCGTTGGCAGTGGATTGATATTAGGAGGAATCTCTTTTCTTTATAATGAGTCGTTGCTTCAAGTAGCAGGTGATATTATGCTTTATGAAATTCCATTATTCGCTATATTGAAGCACTATCCATACTATATGATGCTCGTTATGTCGGCTTTATTATGGTTAGCCATTTATACGACTGCAACGGCGGGAATATTTGGGTTAATAGCGCGTACAAGAGAATGGTTAAAGGGTCCTGCTTGGATGGTTGCTCTTTTCTTTATTGCGACGATGACTCCTTTAACAACGTTTGGCTTTTCTACACTGATCTCTGTTCTTTATCCTTTATATGGAGTTTTAAATTTATATGTATTTGCAGCTATTTTACTTTATCCGATTCTTTATCATCGCTCGTTTTGAGATCGGACAGTTTGCTTTTATATCCGCTCTCATTTCGTGTATAATACAAGCAAATAAGCTATTGAGAGGAGGGGACACGTTGCATGGCAGATAAGGAGTATGAATTACACGATGTGGTTGAGATGAAGAAACAACATCCTTGTGGTGAAAATCGTTGGAAAATCATTCGGATGGGAATGGATGTTCGGATCAAATGCCTCGGATGTCAGCATAGTGTCATGCTACCTCGTAAGGAATTTACGAAGAAAATGAAAAAAGTACTGGAGCATGCATCGGAATAATTGAAATTAGGCAATGAAGAGACCAGGTCTTGTCCTTCATTGCCTTGTCTTTTGTAGGTAGAATCACTATAATTGGAATGGTTATAATCCTATTGAGACGTTGATGTTACTTTAAAATAGAATGAAGGAAGTGAGCCACAAATGGCGTTAACAACTGGAATCGTCGGGCTACCGAACGTAGGGAAGTCGACATTATTTAATGCAATTACACAAGCTGGAGCAGAATCAGCTAACTACCCTTTCTGTACAATTGATCCAAATGTTGGGATTGTTGAAGTGCCTGATTATCGTTTGCAAAAGTTAACAGAGCTAGTAGATCCAAAGAAAACAATACCGACTGCTTTTGAATTTACTGATATTGCTGGGATTGTGGAAGGTGCTAGTAAAGGAGAAGGACTAGGAAACAAGTTTCTTTCTCATATTCGTCAGGTGGATGCTATTTCGCATGTTGTTCGTTGTTTTGCAGATGAAAATATTACGCACGTATCTGGACGTGTCAATCCGCTAAACGATATTCAAGTTATTAATCTAGAATTAATACTGGCAGACTTTGAATCGATCGAAAAAAGAATCACTCGTACAGCGAAGCTAGCGAAAACAAAAGATAAAGATGCCGTAGCAGAGCTTGAAGTACTTGAACTTCTGCGTGATGCATTTGAAGAAGAAAAGCCGGCACGTAGTATTAATTTCACTGAGGAACAACAAAAAATTGTCAAGCAGCTTCATCTCTTAACGAGTAAGCCTGTTCTTTACGCAGCAAATGTAAGTGAAGAAGACTTACTATCACCTGAAGATAATGAGTATGTCAAGCAGGTGAAAGAATTCGCACGTGCTGAAAATAGTGAAGTAATCGTCGTTTGTGCAAAAATTGAAGAAGAGATTGCTGAGCTTGAAGGCGAGGAAAAACAAATGTTCCTTGAAGAACTAGGCATCAAAGAGTCAGGTCTTGATCAATTGATTCGTGCGGCTTATGATTTGTTAGGATTGCAAACATACTTTACTGCAGGTGTTCAAGAAGTACGAGCGTGGACGTTCAAAAAAGGGACTAAGGCTCCACAAGCAGCTGGAATCATCCATACTGATTTCGAACGAGGCTTTATTCGTGCTGAAGTGGTATCATATGAAGATTTAGTCGATGCTGGTTCAATGAATATTGCTAAAGAAAAAGGAAAAGTACGCCTTGAAGGTAAAGAATACGTTATGCAAGACGGGGATGTCGTTCATTTCCGTTTCAATGTGTAAAAAGAGATCAAGAAAGACAAGTGGATGGCTATAAGCTATTCTGCTTGTCTTTTTAACGTTGTTAAGTAAGGAAAGTCAATGTCAAAAAAGCTTGCAGTGCAAGTTTCATTCTGATACAATCTATAAATGCGAGTGAAATGACTCATTAGATGAGTTTTGCTCCTTGCTCCCAAGTGGAGCCGTTAGACCAAAAGGAGGTGACCGGAATGCGTAAGTACGAAATTATGTACATCATCGCTCCAAACCTAGAAGAGGCAGCAACAAAAGAAGTTATTGCACGTTTTAATGACGTTCTAACAACAAATGGTGCTGAAATCGAAAAGGTGGAAGAGATGGGTAAGCGTCGTTTAGCATATGAAATCAACGATTTTCGTGAAGGTTTCTACGTGTTATTAAACGTACAAGCTAACTCAGCAGCGATTGACGAATTTAACCGTCTGATCAAGATTAACGATAACGTTATTCGTGTTCTTATTACAAAAGACGAAGAATAATAATTGATATGTGGGAGGGGTACGGATGCTTAACCGTGTCGTGCTTGTTGGACGCTTAACGCGTGACCCAGAGTTGCGTTATACGCCAAATGGAGTAGCAGTAGCGAACTTTACGCTCGCAGTAAACCGAACATTTTCGAATAAGCAAGGGGAACGAGAAGCAGACTTCATTAACTGTGTTGTCTGGCAAAAACCTGCTGAAAATGTGGCCAACTATTTAAAAAAAGGTAGCTTGGCTGGTGTGGATGGCCGAATCCAAACAAGAAGCTATGACAACAATGAAGGTCGACGTGTCTTTGTCACAGAAGTTGTGGCTGAAAGTGTTCAATTTCTTGAACCGCGTGGTGCAAACCAAGGTCAAGGAAATGAACAATTTGGGGGATACGGCTCAATGAGTGACAACGATTATGGGAAGCAACAGAACACAAATCAAAATCGTTCATCTGGTAATTTTAACAATGATCCATTTGCGAACGATGGAAAGCCGATTGATATTTCCGATGATGATTTGCCGTTCTAACGTACTCTCTTAATTTTTTACAACAACAATGATTGCTAGATAAAATTTATTTGAAAGGAGTGCTGTCAAATGGCTCGTCGTGGTCGTCCAAAGCGTCGTAAAGTTTGTTTCTTCACAGTAAACAAAATTACGAAAATCGATTATAAAGACACTGATCTTCTTAAGCGTTTCATTTCTGAGCGTGGTAAAATTTTACCTCGTCGTGTAACTGGAACATCTGCGAAGTATCAACGTCAATTAACAATTGCAATCAAGCGTTCTCGTCAAATCGCTTTATTGCCTTATGTTAATGAGGCTAACTAATTAAATGTTGGTGAAGCAATTCACTATTAGGCTGTTGAGAATCTGTTCTCAACAGCCTTTTTTTATTTCTGAAACGTTTTTTACACCAGAAGCAGAGATTGAAAAATAAAGGGTTAATAAAATGGGTAACATAAAGGGTATATGAATTATGAAGACAAATCATTTTTAACATTGTGATATAAGTCTTCTAAGTACTGATCAAATTTACTTATGTAGATCGTGTCTATTGATATTTAAATTTTTAAATAGTAAGTGTTAAATTTAACAAAAAAAACACACATATTTAAATTAAAAATTTCTTTAATTTTGACAAGTTAATGTTACTTATATTATGATAGAATTATAATTATGTAACGTTAGATAGTAAAGGGGGATCCTATGGAGTATGTTGATCCTATAAGAGATATTCAGAAAATCATTGCTATCAAGAAAAAATTAAAAAAACAATCAAAGAGGGATTTATTATTATTTGTATTTGGTATTAATACAGGAATAAGAGTGAGTGATTTACTGACACTTAAAGTATGTGATGTTTGGGAGGAAACAGGTATAAAAGAATTTGTATATGTTGGTGAAACCCAAAGCTATGGTATGAAAGTATTTTATCTGAATTATAAAGTCCAAAGTGCTCTAAAAGACTATTTAAACTATATAGACTTTAAGAGTAGTGATTATCTTTTTAAATCAAAAAAGCATGATCAACCAATAACACGCCAGCAGGCATATCGCATTATTAATAAGGCTGCCAGAGAAGTCGGGATGACAGAAAAGATTGGCACACATACGCTTAGAAAAACGTTTGGATACCATGCTTATCGAAAAGGGATTGCGATCTCCATTTTAAAGAAAATCTATAACCATACGACGCCATCTGAAACATTGCGGTATATCGGAATTGATAAAAATGAAGATCACTATATTAAAGTAGATGTAAATTTATAGACGTTTAATAAAAGAGAGGAGTACACCTATATACATGTTAGATCTAGAATTTAATGATTATTTCATTTTACTTAGTGCGCTCCTATTAATTATTGGTGTATTAACAACGAAATTTTCCTCTCGTCTTGGTGTACCTGCACTTATTCTTTTCGTTCTTATCGGAATGATTGCGGGAAGTGACGGTTTAGGGTTAATTCACTTTAATAATGCTAATATGGCTCAACTTATTGGTATAATGGCTTTAATCATTATTTTGTTTGAAGGTGGCCTTCAAACAAAATGGTCTACTGTTAAATCTGTTACAAAGCCTGCCTTATCTCTTGCCACAGTTGGTGTTATTCTTACAACCGTAGTAGTAGCAGTAGCTGCGAAATTAATTTTTGGAGTATCGTGGTTAGAAGGGTTCCTTTTTGGAGCTATTGTTGGCTCTACGGATGCTGCAGCCGTTTTTGCGGTTTTAAAAGGTCAGAACATTAAAGAGAGACTAGGAGCTACTCTAGAAGCTGAATCAGGTTCGAATGACCCGATGGCAATGTTTTTAACGATTTCTGTGATTGAATTAATCGTAGTAGAGGAAACATCGTACTTTTTATTAATTGGATCATTCTTTTGGCAAATGGGAATTGGATTAATAATGGGTCTGGCATTAGGAAAGCTTGCAACCTTTGCTATTAATCGAATTAACTTAGATTCTAGTGGATTGTATCCAGTCTTTGCACTAGCCTTTGCCTTATTAACATTTAGTGCCACCGATATCATTGGAGCAAGTGGGTTACTCGCTGTATATGTTGCGGCACTAGTAATTGGTAACTCTGAGCTAACCTACCGTCAATCAATCTTTAGATTTAATGAAGGGTTTGCATGGATGGCTCAAATCCTTATGTTTACGATCTTAGGTTTATTGGTGTTTCCGACTCAGTTAATTTCCTTTGAAATTATTGTAAATGGGTTATTATTGTCAGCTATTCTGGTATTTATTGCAAGGCCGTTAGCTGTGTTTCTTTCAACAATCAAGATGGGATACGATTTTAAAGAAAAGATATTCTTATCTTGGGCAGGGTTAAGAGGTGCCGTTCCGATTGTACTTGCAACGTTTCCAATGATTGCTGGTATCGAAAACAGTCAGTTGTTCTTTAATGTCGTCTTCTTCGTTGTTTTAACGTCAGCACTCGTTCAAGGTTCAACAATTATGCTGTTTGCAAAGAAGCTTGCGTTAACTGGACCGAAGGAAGTCGAACCTCCTCATTCTCTGGAGCTTGTCTCAATTGGGAAAGCAAATGCTGAAATTATTGAATTTGAAGTTAGTGAGGAGACAATCATCACGAATAAGACGTTAGCAGAAATGGATTTTCCAAAAGATGTGTTAATTAATGCCGTTATACGAGATGATCAATTAATTACGCCGTATGGTGAGACGAAAATTAAAATTGGAGACATCTTATATATCCTCGTTTCACGAGAAAGTAAACAGGCGTTAAAGGAATTGCTTAATCACAAATGATTGTAAAAACAAAAAAATCCTCCACTTACTACTACAAGTGGAGGGATAAGCCTTTTAATATTGGGAATCATCCTCATCAGTGTCAAGAGATGGAGTCATTCTTACATTTTTCAATTCGGTCACGTAATCTTCAGTAACATGAACTTGTAATGTTTCTTGCGACTTCATGAATTTAAAGACACCATTATTGAAATCTGTCCCAAGTTCTTTAAAGAAAATTCCTTCATACTCAACATCTTTTGTATGGTTAAAGCTAAGACGATACTTGTCCTCTTCTTTAATCAAGTATGCACGAACTCCTTTTTCAAAATGACCTTCGTGCTCTTCTTTAAGGGAACGGGCAACTGAAATGAGATGAAGATCAATAAATGGGATCTCGCGAAGTAAGACATTAATAATTGAACCTTTTGTAATTTCTTCCCAACGACTTTGAGCCGTTTGGCCAAGGATAATCTGGGTAGTATGTTTTTCACGAGCTACTTCAGCAATAACTTTTGTGACAGGTCTTTTTTCATTATCTTTCAAAATAAAGGCATCGGCATTGTGCTTTTCAGCCAGTTCCTGCCAACGTGAAATGTAATCTGATTTTTCCGCGTCTAATTCATCAAATGGCTTTGGATCAATTGTTAAAATGTAGAGTGGACAATCAAGCATGTTGGCAATCTTACAGCCGCGTTGTATGAGGCGTTCACCATTTGGTCCATAATATACGCAGACAAGGATGCTTTCGTCCATACGTCCTTTTACTTTTTTCATATTGCTTTCACCTCGTATAGATAAGGGTAAACAGAGCGTTGGTCTGCTAAACTATTTATGACTATAGCTTATGCGTCTCCATGAGTCAATCAAAAATTGTAAATTAGAAATGGAGTAACCATCATTAAAATAAATCTTTTTATTTGAAAAGTGTAAGGAGGGTATATCATTGACTTGGTTACATGTTTTTATATTAATCCCATTTATATTCGCCATATTCGTTCCACTGATCTATAGGTTTACTTTACCGCGTATTCATACGGGGTGGTTTGTATTGGCTGTGCCGTTTGGAATCTTTCTCTATTTGTTAAGGTATATTCCCATCGTTTCGAATGGGGATAATGTATACCACTCGGTTCCTTGGATCCCGTCTTTAGGGATTAACTATACGACCTATATTGACGGTTTAGGGCTCATTTTTGGCCTTCTCATTACAGGAGTAGGAGCACTCGTTGTTCTTTATTCTATTTATTACATGTCGAAACACCGGGAAGCACTTCATAATTTCTATGTTTATTTACTATTATTTATGGGGGCCATGCTTGGTCTTGTCTTCTCTGATAATATACTAGTGCTATATGTGTTTTGGGAATTGACTAGTATATCCTCATTTTTATTAATTGCGTATTGGTACCAACGTAAAAAATCTCGTTATGGTGCTCAAAAATCAATGCTCATTACAATCTTTGGTGGATTAGCCATGCTAGCAGGATTCATTATGCTTTCCATGATGACAAATACCTATAGCATACGTGAAATGATTAGCGAAATAGATGTCATTTCTACACATACATTATTTCTTCCTGCGATGATCTTGATTCTGTTAGGAGCTTTTACAAAATCGGCTCAATTTCCTTTTAGTATTTGGTTACCTGATGCAATGGAAGCACCAACTCCAGTCAGTGCCTATTTACATTCAGCAACAATGGTTAAAGCTGGGATTTATTTAGTCGCACGATTTACGCCTATTTTTGGCGGAAGCTTTGAATGGTTTTGGCTTGTTTCGGGAGTAGGGATTATTACCTTAATATACGGTTCGATTACTGCTGTGAGGCAAACAGATTTAAAAGCATTACTCGCATACTCAACGATCAGTCAATTAGGTTTGATTATGAGTTTGCTCGGTTTAGGGTCTGCGGCCATGTATTTTGATGTCGGCGACGAGTCGACTATGTATGCAGTTGCTGTATTGGCTGCTATGTTTCATTTAATCAATCACTCAACGTTTAAAGGAAGCTTGTTTATGGTCGTCGGAATTGTTGACCATGAAACAGGGACTCGTGATATTCGGAAATTAGGCGGTTTAATGAGTCTTATGCCAATTTCATTTACGATAGCTGTTATTGGAAGTTTCGCTATGGCAGGTTTGCCACCGTTTAATGGATTCTTAAGTAAAGAAATGTTCTTTACTGGAGTGTTAAATGCTTCGGAACTACCTATATTTGGAATGCAAACCTTTGGAATCATCTTCCCAATCATTGCTTGGGTAGCTAGTGTCTTTACGTTTATTTATTGTATGATTCTCGTCTTTAAGACGTTCACTGGTAAGCATCAACCTGAAAAGTTGGAAAAGGAAGCGCATGAAGCGCCGATTGGGATGTTAATACCACCTATTATTTTAGCGTCGCTCGTGCTTGTCATTTTCTTTTTCCCAAATGTTCTTTCACGTGCCTTACTTGAACCTGCTTTAATCAATATTTTGCCAAGCTATGCTGCAACTGGCGGTACGAATATACACATTACAGCTTGGCATGGGTTTAACACTGAATTATTTATGACAATTGGTGTGGTAGGGTTTGGTGCACTGCTGTACATGTACTTGAAAAAATGGTCATGGATTTATAGCTTGGTTCCTGAATTTTTGACACTAAATAACGCCTATAATCAAGGCATTGAAAAAATGGAATCTCTTTCATTAGGATTAACGAAACGTTATATGACAGGGTTTATCCGTGATTATTTAGTGTATATTTTCGCCTTTTTTATTATTGTCCTTGGTGGTGCTCTTTGGCTTTTAGATGATGTATCAATCAATAGGGTTACAAACGCACCAATTAGTATATATGAAGCTGGATTAGTCATTGCGATGGTTATCGCTGCATTAGCAGTTCTGTTCTCAAGCTCACGTATGACAGCAATCGTTGCTGTGGGGGCAATAGGTTACCTGGTTGCGATCTTATTTGTTATATTCCGTGCACCAGATTTAGCTCTTACGCAGTTGGTCGTTGAAACGGTGACAGTAGCATTATTCCTGTTATGTTTCTATCATTTGCCAGAGTATAAGAAAGAATTCAGTCGAGTACGGTTTCGTCTCACAAATCTAATTATTTCTTTAGGGGTAGGTGCGACTGTAACGACGATTGCATTACTTGCAAACGGAAATCGTCTGTTTGAACCGATTTCAACTTATTTTCAGGATTCTTATGAGCTTGCTGGGGCGAGAAACATGGTTAATGCCATTCTTGTCGATTTCCGAGGGATGGATACGCTCTTAGAAATACTTGTTCTATGTATTGCTGGTTTAGGTGTATACACATTAATAAAGCTACGATTAGCTGGGAGGGATAATGAATGAAGCCGAATGACGTTATTTTACATGCAGTGACAAAGATCTCGACCTTTATCATTCTGACATTTGGGATATACCTCTTTTTCGCTGGACATCATAATCCCGGCGGTGGCTTTATAGGAGGCCTGGTACTCGCTTCAGTGCTCGTTCTCCTCTATCTTGCTTTTGATGTTGAAACAGTTCGTAAAAACCTCCCAGTGGATTTTAAAGCGGTAGCTGCAGTAGGGGTATTGATTGCTGTGCTGACAGGAGTGGGATCGTTTATTTTCGGTTCGCCGTTTTTAAGTCATACCTTTGATTATTTTGATCTTCCTATTTTTGGGGAGACGGAGCTTGCTACTTCGGTTCTTTTTGATGTGGGAGTTGCACTTGCTGTCATCGGGACAGCTGTCACAATTATTCTAAGTATAAGTGAGGATGGATAAGTATGGAAACATTAATGTCTGTCCTTGTCGGGATATTGTTTACGATTGGGACATATTTAGTTTTGACGAAAAGCTTATTAAGAATTATCTTAGGAACAGCCGTTATCGGTCATGGGGTTCATCTGCTTATTTTAACAATGGGCGGACTGAAGAAAGGCATGCCTCCATTACTCGATGCGGGCCATACAACTTTCACGGATGCGTTGCCACAAGCACTTATTTTAACAGCGATCGTTATTAATTTTGCTGTTACGGCTCTTTTCTTAGTGCTAGCGTATCGTGCTTATCAAGTATTAGGGACTGATGATATGGATCAATTAAGGGGCACGGAAGATGAATAATATTGTTGTATTTCCGATTCTTATACCGTTTATTGTTGGGCTTGTTATGGTCATCTTTAGGAACAATATTCAAGTTCAAAGGTGGCTTAGTGTCTTTGGAGTAGTAGCCATTGGTTTTGTTGCTGTGCTTTTAATGAATCAGATTAGAAGTGAAGGTATACAAACCCTTCAATTAGGAGGATGGCAGGCGCCTTTTGGAATTAGTATGGTTGCAGATATGTTTTCTGCCTTGTTGATTTTAACGTCGAGTATTGTGGCGTTCGCATGTTTATTTTTCGCCTTTAACTCAATTGGGAAAGAAAGAGAATCGTTTTATTTCTATCCTATGTTTTTATTCCTTCTTACTGGGATAAATGGCTCCTTTTTAACTGGTGATATATTCCATCTATTTGTAAATTTTGAAGTGATGTTAATTGCATCATATGTGCTTATTTCACTTGGAGGAAAGAAGGTTCAACTACGAGAGTCGATTAAATATGTTCTTATTAATGTCATCTCATCTTTCCTCTTCCTTGTCGCTATTGCCTACTTATATGCAGTGACAGGTACATTAAACCTCGCACATCTTTCTGTAAGGGTGGCTGAGGTAGGACAAGATGGTTTATTGACTGTAGTGGCCATTCTGTTCTTAATTGTGTTCGGACTAAAAGCAGCTTTATTCCTCTTCTTTTGGTTGCCTGGTTCTTACAGTGCACCACCGACTGCGGTGGCGGCTATTTTTGCAGCCCTTCTGACAAAAGTCGGGATTTATGCGATATTCCGTATGTTTACACTCGTGTTTTATCATGAGCCACAAATCACTCATTTATTAATCGGCATCATGGGGGCATTAACGATGGTGTTAGGAGCTATTGGAGCTGTGGCGCATTGGGATATCAAGAAAATACTGGCCTATAATGTCATTATTGCAGTAGGGTTTATTATTGCTGGCTTGGCATCCTTTACATCTGCTGCGATTCTCGGATCTATTTATTATCTGATTCATGACATTATCATTAAAGCACTCATTTTTCTTTTAGGGGGAACGGTGATTGCACTTGCTGGTACGAGCAAGCTGAATGAAATGAGTGGTCTAATCCGTAATCATCCATATTTAGGATGGATATTCTTTATTGCCGCACTTTCATTAGGAGGTATTCCACCGCTAAGTGGTTTTATCGGAAAAGTGTATATTACACAAGGAACGTTTGAAGCGGGGTACTATTGGTTAGGTGCGATTGGCTTAATCACAAGTTTGATGGTGTTATACTCCATTATGAAAATTTTTATGAACGGATTTTGGGGTGAAACGGCATTAAGCAAGGACATGGAAAAAGGAACGACAAAAGGATTAATGTTCCCAATTGCCTTGCTTACGGTTGCAACCATCGCACTTGGAGTAGGGGCTGAAGGAATTCATGTATATATAGATATCGCCACGCAAGCTTTATTAAATCCAAGCTTGTACATTGAAGCAGTATTTGGTGGAGAGCCAATGCCTTAGAAACTATTGAAAGGGGTGGTACGATGCCCATCCAACTGTTGATCAATATATTTATTGCTCTTTTATGGATGTTTCTGAATGATGCATGGAGTATTTTAAGTTTATTTACAGGTTACCTAGTAGGCTTGGTCGTTATTCTTAGTATGAGGAAATTTTTCCCGACAAGATTTTATATCATTACATTGTTTGCAATTGTAAAGCTGTTCTTTGTATTTAGTCGTGAATTAATCTCTTCAAGTGTACTCGTTATTCGACAAGTACTACGACCAAAATTAAATATAACACCTGGTATTTTCACGATGAAGACAGAATTAGAAGGGGAATGGGAAATAACATTACTTGCTTTACTGCTTTCTTTAACGCCAGGTTCTGTCGTCCTTGAGGTTTCTCCAGATAATAAAACGTTTTATATTCATGCAATGGATATACCAGCATCAAGTAATGCTGTCTTGCAAGCCAAAGATTCATTTGAGAAGGCCATTAGGGAGGTGACCCGTTAATGTTTGAAATTGTGTTGATAACGTCTCTATTTTTGTTGACGTTATCCATATTTGCAGCGCTGTACAGAGTGATTAAGGGACCTTCAATGCCTGATCGTGTTATGGCATTAGATACAATTGGCATTAATCTCGTTGCAGGAGTTGCCATTTTATCGATTTTACTTAGAACGTATGCCTTTTTAGAAGTCATTCTATTAATAGGGATCCTCTCTTTCATCGGAACAATTGCCTTTGCGAGATTTCTAGAAAGGGGTGTCGTCATTGAACGTAAACGCGATCAGTGAAATTGTCAGTGGCTTTTTTATCATCGTCGGAACCATATTTAGTTTGTTAAGTGCGTTCGGTTTAATTCGATTACCTGATATCTATACACGATCACATGCTGCCACAAAAAGTGTTACTCTTGGCGTTCTGTGTACCTTATTCGGGACATTTCTTTATTTTTGGATGACTGATGGTTTTATTAGTATACGATTGCTTCTTGGAATCTTCTTTGTTTTCTTAACGGCCCCAGTTGCAGGTCATCTTATTTGCCGTGCCGCATACCGTACGAACGTACCACTTACAAAGGAATCCGTTCAAGATGATCTTAAAGAAGTGTTAAAAAAGGGTAACTGATATTGAAATAGAGCTACTTTGATGAACTGCACCCGAATTGTTAGACATACCTAACAATTCGGGTGCAGTTTTTTTCGAATTGGGATATATCAAGCTAACTTTTTATGGTGAAAAAGTAAAAGTCTTATCCATAAAGACACAGTATTAAGCCAAAATGATTACGATCATTTCACGAAGGAACTGTAGCTTTAAAAATACGTTACAATTCCTCCCATATTTATTGTTGAAAACGAAGAACTAGCATAAAATTAAATGAAAGTTATAAATAATATGATTATTAATTCGTATCAGGAGTGTTTCTAGTTTGTTCACTATTCAGTATTAAAATAATATAAGTAGTATTTCCATTCGGGTAGGAGAGTGTTTCGTCCATGAATAAGATTTTAATAAAAAATGCTGAAATTGTTACTATGAATCAAGATAATGAAATCTTAACAGGGGATATTTACATTGAAAACAATACGATTAAAATGATTGGTCAAAATCTAGCACAAACAGGTGAGGAAAAAATCATTGATGCGACGAAACGGACTGTTATTCCAGGGTTTGTTCAGACGCATATTCATCTTTGCCAAACGATTTTTCGTGGGAGAGGTGATGATCTTGAGCTCATGGATTGGCTAAAGACACGTATTTGGCCTTTAGAAGCTGCGCATGATGAAGAATCGATTTATTATTCAGCCATGCTTGGGATTGGTGAGTTGATCCAAAGCGGGACGACAACGATTGTTGATATGGAAACGGTTCATCATACGGATTATGCGTTTCAAGCGATTGCAGCAAGTGGGATTCGTGCTTTATCAGGTAAGGTGATGATGGATAAAGGAGAGGAAGTCCCAACGCAGCTTCAAGAAAAAACGAGTGAATCAATTGCAAAAAGCGTGGCTTTACTTGAAAAATGGCATAACCATGATAACGGAAGAATCAAATACGCTTTCTCTCCTCGCTTTGTGCTGTCTTGTACCGAAGAACTATTAAAAGAAGTTGGTCGATTGTCACAGTTTTATAACGTTTACGTTCATACACATGCTTCGGAAAATAGAGCTGAAATTGAGCTTGTTGAAAAGGAAACTGGGATGAGAAACATCGCCTATTTGGACAAACTTGGACTGGCGAACGAGCGATTAATGCTCGCACACTGTATTTGGTTAGATGAAAATGAAAAGAGAATTATCAAGGAAAAAGGAGTGCATGTCAGTCATTGTCCAGGATCTAATTTAAAATTAGCATCGGGTATTGCAGATGTTCCAGATTTACTTAAGCAGAGCATCTCTGTAAGCTTAGGCGCTGACGGGGCACCGTGTAATAATAACTTAGACATGTTTAATGAAATGCGACTGGCTGCATTGATTCAAAAGCCATCTCATGGACCAACTGTAATGGATGCTAAAACGGTTCTGCAAATGGCCACAATCAATGGCGCAAAAGCAATTGGACTGGCAGATGAAATTGGTAGTATCGAAGTCGGCAAAAAAGCTGACCTTGCTATTTTAAATTTAAATGATTTTCATACATATCCAGCTTTTGACATGGATCCGATTTCAAGAATCGTTTATTCTGCTACACGAGCTGACGTAGAAACGACGATTATTGACGGCAAAATTGTAATGGAAAATCGAATCATGAAAACGCTTGAGAAAGAAGTGATTTTACACGAAGCTGATCATGCCATTAAACGATTAATGAAGCGCATCCCTTCTCTGTCTTAAGGAAAAAAAATAGGCCACGCTCAAAACACAGTAAAAATGAATCTACTGTGTTTTTTCTTGTGATTGGTTTAAAATATAAGATGACTTGTTAATAAAAGAATGGTAAGGAGCAGATGATGAATTTTTTAATTGCGTTAGCTTTGATCGTTTGTGTTGTAGCACTTATCGTGACATTAGCTGTTACAAAAACAACAGATACGAATTATGGTAGCAGCAAAAGTATTAAAAATCTTTCCATTATATATATCGTGCTAATTCCACTCATTGCGATTGCCATAGTGGTTTTTTGGTTCATTTTGAGCTAGTTTTGCTTTTTAGTATTGGGATTTTGGGGAGTTGTCACAATACGCAGCTTGCTAAATAAATGGTGTTGTCCAAGAAGAAAGAAAATCAATCCACTAATAAATAACACGATAGAGTAGCTCTAAAAGTGTGATCAAACAAAGAGAAAAAAGAATACCAAGCAAAAATCCCTGTGATCCGCTTTTGCGGCCACAGGGATTTTTAATGATTTAGGGCTTTTGAGACAGTCCCTTGTTATATTATAGCTTCACAATTGTACGTCCTCTTACTTCAGCTTTTAAAATTTTTGCTAATGTTTGAGGAAGCTCTTCTAAGGTTACTTCTTGACCGATTTCATCTAAGAGTAAATCAGGTTTTAAATCTGAACCGAGACGACTCCATAGTGGCTTGCGAATTTCCATTGGGCAAAAAACAGAATCAATTCCGAGTAGGCTCACACCGCGGAGAATGAATGGGAAGACCGTTGTCGGTAATTGTACCCCTCCTGTTAATCCACTGACTGCAACAGCCCCTTGAGGCTTGATTGTACTTAAGACATAGGCAAGCGATTTTCCACCAACGGCATCGACCGCAGCTTGCCAGCGTGGCTTGTCTAGCGGACGAACTTTCTCTGGTGTCAGTTCATCGCGGTGAATGATTTCTTTCGCACCGAGTGAATACAAATAGTCATGCTCTGATTCTTTACCTGTACTTGCAACAACGTGGTAACCACGCTTTGAGAGCATCGCGACCGCCAAACTACCGACCCCGCCCGTTGCGCCTGTCACAAGCACAGCTCCACCTTCAGGAGTAACGCCATTTTCTTCAAGACGATGGATGGAAAGAGCGGCAGTGAATCCTGCTGTTCCAAAGGCCATTGCTTCTTTTAATGTTAAGCCTTCTGGAAGTGGCACAACCCAGTCACCTGGTACGCGCGCATATTCGCTGTAGCCACCAAAATGCGCGACACCGAGATCATAGCTTGTGACGATGACTTCCTGGCCCTCAGTATAACGAGAATCAGAAGATGAAGTAACGGTTCCTGCTAAATCAATGCCTGGAACAAAGGGATAGCTTTTGACAATGTTACCGTTTGGGATTGATGCGAGACCATCTTTGTAATTGACACTAGAATAGGCTACGCGAATCGTGACATCGCCTTCTGGTAAATCATCGAAAGACAGTTTTTTTACCTCGACAGACGTATCTTCTCCTACTTTATCAACAACTAATGCACGAAATTCACTCATTTTACATTCCCACCTTTATCTTGTGATTGCTTTGATTATACTAAAATTATTCTGACCGGTCAAAATAAAAATTGAATTCTCATACTAGTGTATTTGTTTTATAATGGATGGCAAGGAAGGATGGTTTGGGTGAAAAAACGTGCAACGGAACGCCGGAAACAAATTTTAAAAGCAACCTTTCAAGCTGTAGTAGACAAAGGCTACGAGGGAGTTACTCTTCAAGATATTGCTGATTACGCAGGTGTTAGCAAGGGTGTGACAAACTATTACTTTGAAAATAAAGAAGATATATTTGCCCATTTGCTTGAATGGCTTACTTCAAAAATATATGAGCGAGAAATGCGCTCGATTGAAAAAGAAGAGAAAGCTCTTGCTAAATTACAGACATATTTGGATAATGTCTTTGCAAGTCCCACAGAGAATCGGCAGTTTTATCGTGTGTACCTTGATTTTTTGTCGCAAGTAAAAGGGAACGTCAGGTATCAGCAAGTAAATCAGCAGTTTTATCAAAATTGTTGGGGGATCGGTCAGTTAATTGCGGAACTTGGAACAAAAGAAGGCGTGTTCATCGTTAAGGACACTGAAATGACAGCAAAGCTTATGCGTGGGGTCATTGACGGAATGCTCATTCAATGGCTCATGCAGGACGAGGATGATTTGCACAAGATATATAAGAAGATGTGCTTAGAAGGCATTCTTACGTTGCTGCATTATCAGAGGGAGGAATCATAAATGGATCGTGTCGTTGTATCATGGAGCGGGGGAAAAGATTGCTGCTTTGCCCTTGATAAAGTGTCGCAGCAAGGATGTGAGGTAGCTGGTTTACTTGTTACAGCACCACAGGAACAAGGAACTTCTTTTGGGCATGGCTTGGCTATTGAACGGATTGAAGCACAGGCAAAAGCGCTCGGATTACCTCTTTATGTTGTTCATTGTACGTATGATAGCTATACAGAAGACTTTGTTGCCAAGCTGAAGGAAATAAAAGAGCAAGGGATAACAGGGGTTGTATTTGGGGATCTGTACCTTGAAGGGCATCGTGAGTGGGGAGAGAAGGTCGCAAAAGAGGTAGGGATCGATTGCTTTTACCCACTATGGATGGATCAAAAGGAAAGTGCAGAAGCTATACATCAGTTTGTTGACTCGGGCTATGAAGCGATTATTTGCCGGCTTCGTCCTGAATTACTGGATAAAGAGTGGCTTGGGCAAAATGTGGATAAGCAGTTTGCAAAAGCGACAACGACTTACCCGATCTGTCCTATGGGAGAAGCGGGAGAATACCATACATATGTGATTGATGGTCCTTTGTTTACGAATAGAATCGAAATAAAAGAGGCTGTAGTAAGGGAAATGGAAACGACTGTTTTATACGATATTTTGAAAGTTGAACTGATCGAAAAAGGATAATAGGCAAAGAATGGTCTGATCAAAAATAGATTAGTCCATTCTTTTTGTTTAGCTACAGAGAAAGTGATAAGGTAGCGAAGATGTGACAATCATAAGCGGATGCTTTAATTTTTTGATTGAATACGCTAAAATAGACAAGGATATGGGAAATTATCAAATAATGTGAGAACATTGATGATTTCGGGTTTGAAAGATTAAATGAGGTGGGTACGTGAAAGAAACAAGGACGTTAACAGAAGGTGCAATACTTGCATCTGTCTTTACGATTATTTTATTAATTACAACTTATGTGCCGTTTGTAGGTATTGTCACGCTGTGGGCACTACCATTGCCATTTGTGTTATATGTGCTACGAAGAGGATTGAAACCAGGATTCATGCTTTGGGGAGTAGCCTGTTTTCTCGCCTTTTTAATAGGTGGACTTCCTTCTATTCCAGCTGCGCTCATTTTCGGAAGTGCGGGCTTGGTGATTGGGGAACTCTATCGTCGTAAGCTCTCTGGTTTCTCTGTTTTGATTGGAGCTGGGTTAACATATACTCTTAATATGTTACTCGTGTTTCTTGGTCTCGTGTTGATATTAGGTGAGAATCCAATGCGGATGGCTGCGGAGTTAACGCGAGAACAAATTGAGTTCGCTAATTCGACACTAGGCTCTTTTGGTCAAGGACAAGAGCAGGCACTTGAGCAAACGTATGAAATGATTGATCAGATTGTTTATTTAGCACCTGTGATGATTGTCGGGTTAGGGGTTGCTCTTGCTTTATTTACAATCATGCTCAGCTACTTGTTATTACGCCGTTTAGGCCATGAGGTGAATGGCCTTCCGCCTTTTCGTGAGTGGCAATTTCCAAAAGCTTTTTTATGGTACTATTTAATCGTTTTAGTGTTAGCTTTGATTGGGGCAGAAGAAGGAACAACGCTATATATGATCATTTGGAATCTATTCCCACTACTTGAAATTGTCTTATCCATTCAAGGGTTGGCGTTTATTTTTTACTACTGTCACCATAAAAACATATCAAAAGCGGTACCTATTCTTCTTGTTGTAGCAGCTATTGTAATTTCTCCTCTATTATATCTAGTTCGAATTTTAGGGATTATCGATTTGGGCTTTGATTTGCGTAGGCGCATCACAAGCCAGAAAAAATAGGAGCTGACATTATGCCTAAGTTCTTAATGAAACGATGGCACGGCTATCACGTCATTACCTTGTTTGCTTTTACGACTGTATTTATGGCTATTCTGTCATGGTATCAATGGCAAATAGGGTTATTTGGCTTTTTCGTTCTGGGCGTGTTAGCGATTTATTTTGCACAAGCGAGGGTGTCGTTTCAACGTGATTTAGAAAAGTATGTGATGACGCTCACCTACCGTGTGAATAAAGCGGGAGAAGAAGCCGTTACGAAGATGCCTATCGGGATTTTGTTGTATAATGAAGAAAGAAACATTCAATGGGTTAATCCATATATTGCATCATTTATGTCAGAAGATATTATTCATGAAAATCTAGAAGATGTAAACGAAGAGATTGACGAAATGCTAGAAGCTGGGGTTAACGAAAAAGTCATTAAGATTGATGATGTTTTTTTTCATGTTTTAATTGAACCAAATGAACGACTTATGTATTTTCTCGATGTAACAGAAAAAGAAAATACAAAAGCACGATATGAAGAAACGCAAACAGTGGTTGCTCTCATCTATCTTGATAATTATGATGAAGTCACACAAGGGATGGAAGATCAAGTTAGAAGCCGTCTTATTAGTCAAGTGACATCATCACTTAATAGCTGGGCGAATGAGCATGAAATTTTGTTGCGGAGAACGGCATCCGATCGTTTTATTGCAATTATGAATGCAAAGTCCTTAAATGAGGTTGAGGATTATCGTTTTGATGTGCTTGATGAAATTCGCGAACTTACTGCTAAGGAAAAAGTCGCTATTACATTAAGTATTGGTGTAGGCACAGGTGAGGATTCGCTTAGAGAGTTAGGTACCCTAGCTCAGTCTAGTCTAGATTTAGCGCTTGGTCGTGGTGGTGACCAGGTTGCTATTAAAGAGAAGAATGGTAAGGTTCGTTTTTATGGCGGGAAATCAAATGCGATGGAGAAGCGAACACGTGTAAGAGCGCGAGTTATCTCTCATGCATTACGTGATTTCGTACTTGAAAGTGAAAAAGTCATGATTATGGGTCATAAGAATCCTGATATGGATGCAATCGGAGCGGCGATTGGTGTTCAAAAGATTGCTGAAGTGAATGGAAAAGAAGGCTATATTGTTTTAGATCCAAGCGATATTAATCATGATGTGCAGAAGCTTATGGAGGAAGTCGAGAACCATGACCATCTGTGGTCGCAGTTTATTACGCCTGATGAAGCAGTTGAGCAAGCGACACGACAAACGTTATTAATTGTCGTCGACACCCACAAACCATCACTTTTAATTGAGCCAAAGATTTTAAATCAAGTTGAGCGTATTGTTGTACTTGATCATCACAGACGAGGAGAAGAGTTCATTGAAGACCCTGTCCTTGTCTATATGGAACCATATGCATCTTCTACGGCTGAGCTAGTAACAGAGCTGTTAGAATATCAGCCTAAGCAATTGAAGATGGACCGACTTGAAGCGACGGCATTGTTAGCAGGGATTATTGTCGATACAAAGAGCTTCGCCGTTCGTACAGGAGCAAGAACATTTGATGCAGCCTCTTTTCTGCGTTCAAATGGTGCAGATACGACACTTGTCCAGAAGTTACTAAAGGAAGATCTAGAGCAATATGTGAAGCGTTCTAAGTTAGTTGAAAGCGCTGAAAACTATCGTGATGGACTTGCGATTGCGATGGCTAAAGAAGATGAAACATATAGTCAGGTTCTAATTGCACAAGCTGCAGATACGCTTTTGACAATGAAGGATGTTGTCGCATCATTTGTGATCTCAAAGCGTAAAGACGGTTTGATTAGCATTAGTGCTAGGTCGCTAGGGGATGTCAATGTCCAGCTGATTATGGAACGATTGAACGGTGGTGGCCACCTCTCAAATGCAGCGACACAGCTTGAACTCGAAAGTCTTGAAGAAGCGAAAGAAGAATTACAAAAGGCGATTGATGATTTTCTAGAAGGAGGACAATAAATATGAAAGTTATTTTCTTAGAAGATGTAAAAGGAAAAGGAAAAAAAGGCGAAGCAAAGAACGTATCTGAAGGATATGCACGTAATTATTTATTACCAAATAAACTTGCAGTTGAAGCAACAAAAGGCAATATGAAGGATTTAGAAGCTAAGAAGAAGAGTGAGGAAAAGAAGAAGGAAGAAGAGCTTGAGCAAGCAAAGGCATATAAAGAAGAGCTAGAAGCTTTGAATGTGGAAATTAAGGCAAAGTCTGGTGAAGGTGGTCGCTTGTTTGGAGCGATTTCAACGAAACAAATTGCCGAAACACTAGCAAAAATGAAAAAAAAGGTAGATAAGCGTAAAATTATGCTCGATGAACCAATTCGCACTATGGGTTACACAAATGTACCAATTAAAATCCATCCAGAAGTAGTTGCAACAGTTAAAGTACATGTGGTAGAAGAATAATAGAGGAATGAACAAATGGTTGATTAAAAAAATCAGCCATTTTGTTTTTCTATTTCAGGGATATGGTTGTAAAAGCCTATTTTTAATTCCTGATGAAAGGATGAACAAGCATGAGTGATTTGTTTGCAGACCGTACTCCACCCCAGAATATTGAAGCTGAACAGGCAGTATTAGGTGCGATTTTTCTAGCTGATGAAGCTCTTGTTACCGCCTCAGAACGCCTCATGCCTGAAGATTTCTACCGTGCGGCTCACCAGCGTATCTATCAAGTTATGCTTGAATTGGCTGAAAAGGGAGAGCCGGTTGACTTGGTTACCGTTACCTCAGACTTGCAGGATCGCAAGTGGCTTGATGATATCGGGGGAGTTGCTTATTTAAGTGATTTAGCCAATGCTGTGCCGACAGCGGCTAATGTTGAATATTATAGTAAAATTGTCGAAGAGAAATCGATCTTGCGCAGGCTCATAAAAGTGGCAACGAATATTGCTGCAGAAGGGTATGCGAGTGAAGAAGAAGTAGATGCGATTCTCGTTGATGCTGAGAAAACCATTTTAGATGTTTCGCAACGCAAAAACACGAGCGCATTTACATCGATTAAAGACGTTCTCATTGAGACGTACGATAAGATCGAGATGCTTCAAAATCATAAAGGAGATATCACAGGTATTCCAACAGGGTTTACAGAATTAGATCGGATGACAGCTGGATTTCAGCGAAACGATTTAATCATTGTTGCTGCCCGTCCTTCTGTTGGTAAGACCGCCTTTGCGCTAAATATTTCACAAAATGTCGCGACAAGAGCTGGCGAAAATGTAGCTATCTTTAGTTTAGAAATGGGTGCGAGCCAGCTTGTTCAACGTATGCTCTGTGCTGAAGGGAATATTGATGCACAAAGGATGAGAACAGGAGCCCTTAACTCTGAAGATTGGCAGAAGCTCACGATGGCGATGGGAAGTCTAGCGAAGGCGGGTATTTTTATAGATGATACGCCAGGAGTCAAAGTAAATGATATTCGAGCAAAATGCCGGAGATTGAAGCAAGAGCATGGATTAGGTATGATCATGATCGATTATTTACAGCTTATTCAAGGTAACGGAAAAAGTGGGGAAAATCGTCAACAGGAAGTCTCGGAAATTTCACGTACATTAAAGCAAATTGCCCGTGAGTTGGAAGTTCCTGTTATTGCGTTGTCGCAGCTATCTCGTGGAGTTGAGTCCCGTCAAGATAAACGCCCGATGATGTCAGATATTCGTGAATCGGGAAGTATTGAGCAAGATGCTGATATCGTTGCATTCCTTTATCGTGATGATTATTATGATAAAGAAACGGAAAATCAAAACATCATTGAAATTATTATTGCCAAGCAGCGTAACGGTCCAGTGGGGACAGTTGAGCTAGCATTTGTGAAAGAATATAATAAATTTGTAAACTTAGAGAGAAGGCATGATGAACGAGATATGCCGCCAGGAGCTTAAAGAGAGAAGGGGCTGTTCGATTTTGTCATTGAACAGGCCCCTTTTTCTTATTGATTCGGAGTTTTGACGAACAAACCATTTAATAATAGATTAAAATGTTCGTGTTTGCGTTGACGCACGTAAATGAAATTGGTATACTTAACAATGGCTTTGGAAAATACTTGACTAAAAATAGTCAAGGCGGAGGTGCATCACATGTCATCAGTAGTAGTTGTGGGTACACAATGGGGCGATGAAGGAAAAGGAAAAATTACCGATTATCTTTCTGAAAAGGCAGAAGTCGTTGCTCGTTACCAAGGTGGAAATAATGCTGGTCATACCATCGTATTTGGTGGAGAGAAATATAAGCTTCATTTAATTCCATCAGGGATTTTTTATAAAGATAAAAGCTGTGTCATTGGAAACGGAATGGTTATTGATCCAAAGGCACTTGTAGAAGAGTTAGCATACTTACATGAGCGTAATGTTGATACAAGTAATTTACGAATTAGTAATCGTGCGCATGTCATTCTTCCATATCATTTGAAATTAGATATTGTGGAAGAAGAACGTAAAGGTGCAAATAAAATCGGTACAACGAAAAAAGGCATTGGTCCAGCTTATATGGACAAAGCAGCTCGTATTGGTATTCGAATTGCTGATTTACTTGATAAGGAAGTATTTGAGGAAAAGCTTGAGCGTAACTTAGAAGAAAAGAATCGTCTATTTGAAAAATATTATGAAGTTGAAGGTTTTACAAAAGAAGAGATTCTTGATGAGTACTTTGAGTACGGACAACAAGTTGCTAAATACGTTTGCGATACATCTGTCGTGTTAAATGATGCGTTAGATGAAGGGCGTCGTGTTCTTTTTGAAGGTGCTCAAGGGGTTATGCTTGATATTGATCAAGGTACATACCCATTCGTTACATCATCGAACCCAATCGCAGGAGGAGTTACGATCGGATCTGGTGTTGGTCCATCGAAGATCAATCATGTAGTTGGTGTTTCAAAAGCGTATACAACTCGTGTTGGTGATGGTCCATTTCCAACGGAATTACACAATGAAATTGGTGACCGAATTCGTGAAGTAGGAAATGAATATGGTACAACGACAGGACGTCCGCGTCGTGTTGGTTGGTTCGATAGCGTTGTTGTTCGTCATGCGCGTCGTGTAAGTGGATTAACAGACTTATCACTTAATTCAATTGATGTTTTAACTGGTATTCAGACGTTGAAAATTTGTACAGCTTACAAGTATCGTGGTGAAGTGATTGAAGAATTTCCTGCTAGCCTAAAGGTGCTTGCAGAGTGTGAGCCAGTATATGAGGAGCTTCCTGGTTGGGAAGAAGACATTACAGGAGTAAAGTCGCTAGATGAGCTTCCTGAAAATGCTCGTCATTATATTGAGCGAATTTCACAGCTGACAGGTATTCCTTTAACGATTTTCTCTGTAGGACCTGATCGTAATCAAACAAATTTAGTTCGTGGCGTTTTTGCTTAATTAAGCTGCTTACGCTAGAATATTTAAAGGATGCAAGATTAATTTGCACTTGCATCCTTTACCTTTTTTCGTTATTCTGTAGAAAATAGTCTTGTAAAAGAAAAAATATTTTTTTAAAAAAAGAGACTTGCTTACTGTTTTGTCTTATGATATTATAAATCTTGTCGCTAAGAGATGAAGCGAATGAAAGATGCAGTGCCTTTACCACAATAGCTGGCAATGGTTTAAGCAAGAAAGAAATGAGTTTGAATTAACGTCGAGAGCCATTAGCTCAGTTGGTAGAGCATCTGACTTTTAATCAGAGGGTCGAAGGTTCGAGTCCTTCATGGCTCATCATTACTTATCAATGTGGCCCGTTGGTCAAGCGGTTAAGACACCGCCCTTTCACGGCGGTAACACGGGTTCGAATCCCGTACGGGTCACCATTATAACAAAAAGAAATTGGTCCGGTAGTTCAGTTGGTTAGAATGCCTGCCTGTCACGCAGGAGGTCGCGGGTTCGAGTCCCGTCCGGACCGCCATTTTCTTTATAACGGCTTGGTAGCTCAGTCGGTAGAGCAATGGACTGAAAATCCATGTGCCGGCGGTTCGATTCCGTCCCAAGCCACCATTTACATGCCGGCCTAGCTCAATTGGTAGAGCAACTGACTTGTAATCAGTAGGTTGGGGGTTCAAGTCCTCTGGCCGGCACTTATTAAAATCCACTTGGAGATTCTCCATGTGGATTTTTTGTATTGGATAGAAAGAACTACTGCATTGTAAAGCTTAATTGCTGACATGGTTCTTGTTAGGTAGTCGTTCTATTGTTTGTATTTTCTGGCTATTCTATTTATGACTGGCGATGACAAATATATTACAATCTAGTATCAATTTAAACGAATGAAGTATTTGAAAATTAGAATATGCTAGAATGGAAAGGTTGCTGAACTTTGCCAATTACCAATAAAAATGGAAACATTGTATGCTCATTGATTTGGTTGATGTTAGAGTAGGTCAAACGGTTGCAAAAGGTCAAAAGATTGGTATAATGGGCTCAACAAGTATCCACCTTCATTTTGAGATAACTCAAAACGGTCAACTGAAAAACTCTATCGATTTTTTTAATAGATAAGAAAGTGTCCATGAATGCCCTGCTTGTAGCAGGAAATAAATCGTCTCTGCTTTTGCAGGGACGATTTTTATCATGTATTACATAACAATTTCAGGAACATACCGCCGTTCTTGAAAACGTAAATAGTTTAATATGTTAGAATGTCAGAAGAGACTATAGAGAACGGGAGCGATCTGCGTAATGGATAAACGTATTTTAGTTGTCGATGATGAAAGGCCGATTGCAGATATATTGAAGTTTAACCTTGAGAAGGAAGGCTTTGACGTTGTTTGTGCGTATGATGGCTTACAGGCAATTGAACAAGTTGAAAAAGAACAGCCTGATTTAATTCTACTTGATATTATGCTTCCTTATAAGGATGGCATGGAAGTCTGTCGAGAAGTACGCAAGAATTATGATATTCCTATTATTATGTTAACGGCAAAGGATTCAGAAATAGATAAAGTACTAGGACTTGAATTAGGTGCTGATGATTATGTAACAAAGCCATTTAGTACGCGTGAATTATTAGCAAGAGTAAAGGCGAACTTACGAAGACATAAGGTAAGTGGCGAAGAAGTAAATACGCAAAAAGAAATCGCAGTTGGTGATTTAACGATCTATCCAGAAGCGTATCAGGTTAAAAGACGCGGTGAAACGATCGAACTTACGCACAGAGAGTTTGAGTTGGTTCATTACTTAGCTAAACACCTTGGACAAGTGATGACAAGAGAACACCTTTTGCAAGCAGTTTGGGGCTATGATTATTTTGGTGATGTCAGAACAGTTGACGTAACGGTTCGGCGTTTAAGAGAGAAGGTAGAGGATAACCCGAGCTTTCCAACTTGGATTATTACAAGACGTGGGGTTGGTTACTACCTTTCTGCACCAGAACAACAGGAGCAAGGATAAATGGATCGTAAAGTTGGCTTCTTTAAGTCGATTCAGTTTAAGTTAATTATTATTTATGTGCTCCTTATTTTTATTGCGATGCAAATTATCGGTGTTTATTTTACAAAGCAGCTAGAAGAACAGCTAGTGACTAACTATTTTGAGCTGCTAGAAGAACGTGCTAATTTACTTGCTTATAACGTTTCACAGGAAATGCAGACGACGGATGATCGTAGTACATTAACGACTAATATTAATGCGCTATTAAGAGAAATTTTCTCTATTGATAATGCTGAAGTTCGAGTGATAGATGCTAATCGAGTTGTCATTAGTACCTCTAATACGGCTAATAGACATATTGTAGGTCAGCAAAGTACGGAGCCGCGTGTGGCTCTTGCCTTACTTGGTACTTTAGATCGGGATGTCATGCGCGATCGTGTTACAGGGCATCGGATGCGTGTACTTTTTATACCTATTCGAACAGATGAGGGTACGATCGGTGCTTTGCATATTGAAGCATCAATGGAAGAAATCTATGAACAAATGCAACAAATTAATAGTATTTTAGCGAGTGGAACTTTTATTGCTCTTGTAATCTCGGCCGTGCTAGTTATTCTCCTTGCAAGAACGATAACCTCACCAATTATTGATATGCGTAAGCAAGCAATGCGAATGGGACATGGTGACTTTTCGAGGCAGGTAACGGTGTATAGTACGGATGAAATAGGTCAGTTGGCGATGGCATTTAATGAACTGACGAAAAAGCTCCAGGATGCGACATTGACACGTGATCGTGAGCAGAAGAAGCTGAAGTCTGTCTTAGCTCATATGACAGATGGTGTGATCGCGACAGATGCGCAAGGACGAATTATTCTCATGAATAAGCGTGCAGAAGAATTGCTGGCTGTATCAAGCTCTCAAGTCATTGGTCAGGCAATCCCTGATGTTCTTCGACTTTCTGAAGCATTTGAAATCTATGATTTGTATGATCATTCCGATTCCGTCTTGCTCGATTTTAGTACAGAAGAAAGAGAGTATATGCTTGAAGCTAATTTCTCTGTTATTCAGGAAGACGACGGTCCAATTAATGGTCTGATAACTGTGCTTCATGATGTCACAGAACAAGAGAAAATTGAACAAGACCGAAGAGAGTTTGTAGCAAACGTTTCACATGAGCTACGAACGCCATTGACGACAATGAGAAGCTATCTAGAGGCGCTTGAAGATGGTGCGCTTTCCGATCCTGAAATTGCCCCTCGTTTCTTAAACGTCACTCAAAATGAAACAGAGCGAATGATTCGTCTTGTTAATGATTTGCTGCAATTATCTAAAATTGATAGTCGCGATTATAAGCTATCATTTGAATGGGCCGATTTCGGACAATTTCTTCATGAGATTATTGATCGATTTGAAATGATTGCTCAAGACAAAAATATTGAATTTACAAGAAAGATTACAGCTCACCCTACGTATGTTGAAATTGATCGCGATAAGATGACACAGATAGTCGATAATATTATTTCTAATGCGATGAAATACTCACCAGAAGGCGGTAATGTTATAGTGACATTGCTACATCAAGGGCATAATGTGCGCATTAGTATTTCGGACGAAGGGATGGGTATTCCCCGGGAAAATCAAGCGAAAATCTTTGATCGTTTTTATCGTGTTGATAAAGCAAGAGCAAGAAGCGTTGGAGGAACAGGTTTGGGACTTGCCATTGCAAAAGAGCTTGTCCATGCACATGGAGGTGAGATTTGGGTACAAAGTGAGTACGGAGAAGGAACAACAATCTACTTCACTTTACCTTATTCCACATTCAAGGGGGGAGAGGTATGAACTACGAACATATCAAAACGGGGTTGTTAATAGGCTTAGTTGGTTTAAGTATGATCTTAACGTGGCAGCTTTGGACATTCCAGCCTAATATTGAACTTCTTGATGATACGGCCAGGTATGTCCCGAATGAAGCGATGAGTGAGGAACGGAAGCTCACTGAAATTATCAGACCAGAGCAAATCGTCATTCATCAACAAGGACGTCATACGATGATTCCTACAAATGACGAGCGTTTTGATCAACTCTATCAAAAGCTCCTTAAAACGAACTTTGTTGAAGGTGATATGTTAGCAGTTGGACCATTTCCTAAGCAGGTTCAAAATGGCGGAATTGAATTAATCTTCCCAACCTCGATTCCAGTGGATATTTTTCTTAGTCTTTTTCAAGTAGACCAGGAAGAATTTAATCTTCCTTTAAGTACAATTAACCGTTTGTATATGTATGTAGATGCGCAAGATGAACAGGTTCATATGCAGATGCTTTCAAGTAAAGATACGCAAGTGGTTGAAGTGGAAACGAATTTTTCAGTAGGAGATTTTGAACGGAATTTCTTGAGACCGTTTAATGAATATGTGGAAGTATTCCAAGCTAACAATCGTTCTTCTACTAGAGAGCTTAGTGAACATATTTATATTCCACTGGGGCCCGTTACGGCTGAAAGACTTTCTTTCACGGCTTCGCCAATACCTGGAACATTCTTTAGACAAGCTCTTTTCTCAGACCCAGACTCCGTTAAACATTATAGACAGTCTGGTAGTGTAGAATCTTTTACAGATGGAAACAGAATGATAAATATCCGCAATAATGGGCTGTTCATGGAATACAGGAATCCTATTTTTTCAGGGACTCACGAACGAAGCAGTAAACATGTTGTTCAGAGTAGCTATGAGTTTATTAATGGCCATGGGGGCTGGACAGATAAATACATCCTCTCTGATTGGAATTCAAACGATTTGCGTGATGAAGCTGAGTATAGACTTCAAGTAAATGATCTTCCTGTCCTGAGCTTTCAAGGGCAGGATCATATGGTTTTACAAACGAGTAGGTCAGGGAATCAAACTGAGACATACTTTCGTCCGCTTTTTGATTTAGACAATCAACCAATAGATGCAAGAGAAGAAGTCAAATTACCATCTGGAGAGGATGTACTCAATCGACTGAAGCAACTTGAATTCTTTCATATTGAACGGTTACAGAAGGTTGCTGTTGGATATGAAATGATTATGCCGAATCCGTCCTTTGTGACAGTGGAACCTCATTGGTTTTTCCTTTATGATAACAGTTGGCGAAAGGTGACGTTTGATTCGAATGAAGGGGGAGGCTCTAATGGATTGGAGTAGAACGAAAACAATCTTCATTGTCACATTTCTCATGCTAAATATTTTTTTGACCTGGCAGTTAATTGAAACCAATAATGCTAATAAACTAAGTATGATTGCAGAGGCGACCACCCAAGAGACTTTAAACCAATATAATATTACGATTGATGTTGAACTGCCTAAAGAGGACGTAACAGGCTTGCACATTATGGGAAAGAACGTACCATTAACAGATGAAGCTATACCTTTCCTTGGAATTCAGGAAGTAGCCTCTGATGATGACCAGTTTATTGAAGTTGTACTAGATGAACCATTTCAGATTAGTCAGGACAATTTTTTCGTGCAGTTGTCGACTTTTTTATCAACGTATGTGTTTGAAGGAGAGGAATATCGCTATGGCCATTATGATGAGTTAGAGAGGCGAATTTTTCTCTATCAAACGTTTGAGGATAAAATAGCTTATACATTAGATGATGAGCCGCCCCTAGTTTTACAGCTAGACGATCAACAACAAATTATAAGCTATAAACAAAGCTATTTTGAATTTGAAGAGCTGCAGGGACGGGAACGCGAAATTTTATCTAGCTTGAAAGCGATTGAAGTGTTACTTAATGATCAATTAATTGGTATGAATGATACGATCACAAATGTTGAGTTTGGATATTACAGCTTTTTTAGTCCACAAGGAAATGTTCAAGTCTTTGCTCCGATGTGGAGAGTAAGTGTAGATAATGAAACCTTTCTTGTCAATGCGATTGAAGGGGCTGTACAACAGCTAAGTTAGAAAGGGTGTTTAGATGACATTACGCTTTAGTGTGCTTGCTAGTGGCAGTACAGGCAATGCCATTTACGTCGAAACAGGGCAGAAGCGGTTGCTGATTGATGCTGGCTTAAGCGGAAAGAAAATGGACGAGTTGTTTGCCTATATTAACCGTGATCCTAAAGAATTAGATGGCATTCTTGTTAGTCATGAGCACAGTGATCATATAAAGGGGGTCGGTGTTTTTGCAAGAAAGCATAAGCTACCCATTTATGCGAACGAGAAGACATGGGCAGCGATGGACGGACATCTTGGCACAATACCGACAGAACAGAAATTTGTCTTTGCTACTGGGGCAGTGAAGACCTTTGGCGATCTTGATGTTGAGTCATTTGGTGTTTCACATGATGCTGCTGAACCGATGTTTTTCACCTTTCATCATGAAGGAAAGAAGCTAGTTCTGGCTACTGATATGGGGTACGTAAGTGAACGAATCAAAGGTACGATTAAAGGCGCTGATATGTTTATTTTTGAATCAAACCATGATTTAAACATGCTGCGTATGGGGCGCTACCCTTGGAATGTTAAACGCCGTATCTTGAGCGATGTTGGACATGTCTCAAATGAAGATGCAGCTCTTGCCTTATCAGAAGTCATTGGTGATAACACAAGCCGTATTTATTTAGCTCACCTTAGTCTTGATAATAATATGAAAGAACTCGCTCGTCTTTCTGTTGAACAAGTTCTGAAGGAAGAAGGACAGGCAATAGGAGAGCAATTTGAACTATACGATACTGATCCTCATACTCCAACAGCACTTGCTGTTGTCTCATAATGACTTAACCTCAGCTATATTTTGCTGAGGTTTTTTGATAGTGAGAAACGTCCAGCGCTTGTTATGGGCTGATGACACTGGTTCATTTCTCCTGGGATCTGTTACATGATTATACGTCAATGTTGTTGGGAATTATAAAAGAAGTATCAAAAATAAATGAAAAGTAAGCTAGTTTATAGCATTTTATTGTTAAGAGATTATAATAAGTGGCAACAACGATTAATAAATAATTAAATAAAGGATGGTGTTAACGTCATGGGCTATTATGATGAACATGAAAGTCAAAAAACAAGACAAAAAGAATCTAAACGTTTCTCTGGCTTATCGGCGTTTGTAGGAGCACTAATTGGTGGATTGGTCGTCTTATTTTCAGTACCTGTTCTAACAAACCTAGGACTCTTACCATATAATGATTCGTCTAATAATGTTGAGTCAGGAATCTTTGAATCAGAACCACAGGAAGGACTTAGCCAAACGGTTAATGTAGATGTAAACTCTGATGTCATTCAAGCTGTTGAAAACGTATCGGATGCGGTTGTCGGTGTCATTAACATGCAACAGTCGAATATCTTCTCTCAAGAAGGTGCTGAAGGAACGGGCTCTGGAGTGATTTATAAGAAGGACGGGGATAAAGCATTTGTTGTGACAAATCATCATGTGATCGATCGGGCCAATCAAATTGAGGTAAGCTTAGCAGATGGGACTCGTTTACCAGCAAAATTACTTGGCACAGATATCATTACGGATCTTGCCGTGTTAGAAATTGACGGTAGCAATATCGAAACCGTTGCTGAATTCGGAAACTCTGATTTATTGCGTGTTGGTGAACCAGCGATTGCGATTGGAAATCCACTAGGCTTGCGGTTTTCAAGTTCAGTGACACAAGGCATTATAAGTGCAACCAAACGTAGTATACCTGTTGATTTAGATGGTGATGGTTCAGTTGATTGGCATGCCGAAGTACTTCAAACTGATGCAGCGATTAACCCTGGAAATAGTGGCGGGGCACTTGTTAATATTGAAGGACAAATAATCGGAATTAACTCGATGAAAATTGCGCAAAGCGCGGTTGAAGGAATTGGTTTTGCCATCCCAACTCAAATTGCTATTCCTGTTATCGAAGACTTGGAACGTTTCGGGGAAGTTCAACGTCCACAATTAGGGGTAGGGATTAGATCTCTAAGTGAAATTCCAAGCCATCATTGGCAAGAAACATTGAAATTACCGCAGGATGTAAAGGCGGGAGTAGTGATCACAAGTATTGCACCAATGTCCCCAGCAGAACGAGCTGGTCTTAAGGAATACGATGTGATTGTTTCCATTGATGATCAAGAAATCAATGACGGACACGACCTGCGTAAATACCTTTATACCGAGCACGAAATTGGTGATGAAATTAAAGTCACGCTTTACCGTGAAGGCCAACGAGAAACAGTGACTGCTCAATTAACGGAGCAGGAAAGCACATAAGAAAAAGATAAATATGTAGAATAGAGTCTCAAGTGGAGGCTCTATTTTTTATAAATTTTATTCTTATCCACAGGGTGGAAAATGGGTATGTTATAATGAAAAACGAACTAAGAAAGGACGTTGAAATGATGTATTATGCTTGCGAAGAACATATCGAATTGGCGCTAGACATTGTTGTCGACGAACAAGAGCTAGCACCAACCATTGATAAAATAACAGACAAAGAAATGTTATCCACAAAGTGCAGCTTCTGTGAAAACGGAGCGCTTTACAGTATAAAAGCATAAGAAGCAATCCACATGTTGGTATGTGGATAAGTGTTGTGGATAATTATTTAAAAAGGAGTCATCAACACTGTGAATATCTCAATTATCACTGTAGGTAAACTAAAAGAAAAATACTTAAAACAAGGCATTGAGGAATATACAAAACGACTCAGTGCGTACGCTAAAATAGAGATCATCGAAGTCCCAGATGAAAAAGCCCCCGAGAATCTCAGTGATGCCGACATGCAGCAAATCAAACAAAAAGAAGGAGAACGGATCCTTGCCAAAGTTCACCCTGACGCACATGTCATTGCCCTTGCCATCGAAGGACGTATGCTCACTTCTGAGCAGCTTGCTGACAACATAGACAAGCTCGCTACGTACGGAAAAAGCAAGATCGCTTTTATCATTGGAGGATCACTAGGCTTAGCTGATGAAGTCATGAAAAGAGCGGATGAATCCCTTTCCTTTTCTAAAATGACGTTTCCACATCAATTGATGAGGCTTGTGTTAGTCGAGCAGGTGTATAGAGCGTTTAGGATTGTGCGGGGGGAACCGTATCATAAGTAAATGAGGATTTTTTATTAGTATTTATATGTCAAATCAGAAAGTGCCTAATTTTAGGCACTTTTTAATGTTTCTAACTTAGTATTAAGACAATTTGACATCTATTACTTTGCACTTATGTAACAGATAAGCATGAACAATGTTGAAATACTTATTAGAATTATCTGATGAGTTAGTTCTAAATATTAGTAAAGCAATTTCGATGGTGTTCATTTTACTAGCAATTTCGATGAGCTCATTAATTCGTTGTTCATTTCTTACATTCATAATACCTATCACATTATATGGTGAAATTTCTCTTTCAGTAAAGAGTTTTTCAATTGTTTCTAAATCTTTATCATACAGGTTTTCACGTTCTAAATGTAGAACAAAGTTATGCCAATACTGACCGTCAAAGTTATCCTACCAAGTTAAATCCATAGGTCTATATGTTCCATTAGTTGTATCTTCAGTGTAAGACCAATAGCCTAGCATTAAGCCTAATCTTGAAAAATATTCAATTTCAGACATTGTAAAAGAGTGTTTACCGTGATGAATAGTTAGATTTAAAGTGTGATAATTTCTTACGTATCCTTCAAAGAATTTCATGAGATTTAGGTTATGCATTTTAATTACTCCTTTTCTAAAAGGTTAATTACAATAAGGTATAGAATGAAAAAGCAGACTAGTAAGCTATTGACCAAACTATCATTTAAACTTATAATAACATTATTAAAAGTTATTATAAGTCAAGAAAGGAGTGGGAAGGATTGTATAAATATAGTGATGAAGAGTTCAAAGAAAAAGTTAGAGACAAAATTGGTAACGTACGTTCCTTCAAGAAACATTTAAGAGAAAAAGGGCTCATAGGGAACCGTCAACAGTTTTCTGAAAAACATGTTCAAATGTTTGAAGAGGTTCGTGAATATAAAAATAAAAATCACACGACTTGGGATTTTGCGTTTCAAAATGGTCTGAAAAATGACTCAGAATTGGAAAAAACTACATCAGACATCCCTAATTCTAGTACGGCTGTTGCAGAAAACTCTAAAAAATATATAGAGGATACTCTGACGGAAATATTAAAAACATTAAAACGAATAGAACAAAAAATTTAAATTGCTAACTTTTTGAGGGTGGATTTACAATCTGTGCGAAAAATAAAACACCCAATTAGTAAGTTGAGTGTTTTATTTAAAAGTTAGATTAACTCTAAGTTATAAAATTTGGATAAGTCGATGTTTACATTCTCTTTATTTTCAGTTACTACATTTTGTATTTCTAGCAGAGGGTTAAAATTCTTAATGATTTTTTCAAATGATACTTCAAGTTCATCGTTTTTATCGAGAGAGATTTGTTCAATTGACATTTCATGCACAGCAGTCTTCCATGCTTTATAACAATCATCTTCAAAATTCTCGTAAGGTGGGTTCCTTAAGGTCTCTTTGATTTTTTCTACATGAATGAAAAAGGTCATTAGAATTCTTGGATAGTAAATATCTTTTTCTAAAATTACTGTTTTTCCACTCGCTGAAAAAGAATCTCTTAAAGCTGTGCTGTAAACAAAATGTCTTGAAATCATGTTTGATGCAACATTAACATAGTTAGCTTTCTTTTTAAAAAGGTCAAAAGGAAATAATATGAATGATTCAGCAACTACTTGTTGTTTTTGATTAATATTCAGTGACGAAAATAGTGTAGGTTCAACGCTCTCTATATCTTCTTCTGATAATTTAGGCATGTACCATTTATCGGGTCCTGTTTTCTTAGTACTCTGTTTGAAATATGCCCTGAGTAATTCGTTTTTTTCTTCATTAGTTTTCACACGAAACTCTGCATATGTATTGGCAGTTCCAAATAGCTCTGTTAAATTGTGTTCTTTTTCATTCATATTAATTGAAAATCTAGGTGAATGTGTAACTTCGATTCTATCAACACTTAAACCGTAGGGTGCAAATCTAACTTCTATATGAGGAATTTCTTCTTTAGGCTTTGGCTTTCTTCCGAACAAAACAAAAATATCCCTATAAGCGTAATCATCAGATTCTTTGTTAGAAAGGCTCTCAAAGACGCTGTTTCCTTTTGATTTCCAATTCCCTGATGCTGAAAATTTAATTTCAACGCCGTATATGGTATCATTTGAAAAGGTGACTTTAATATCAGGGAAAGAATGAGCACCATTATGTTCTACACTTGTTATATTAAAGTCAATGGATGACGAGGCGAACTTCTGCATTTCTTCATAGACATAGCTTTCGAAAGCATCTCCATCTTTAATGGAGCCTTTAAGCGACGGATTTTGCTCAATTTTATTGACTATTGTACTTAAAAACTCCTTAATCATTGAAACGCCTCCTTTGCGATTTGAATAGGAATCATTTTACAATTATACTACACTGACAGTGGGGTGACTATATAAGCATGACAACTTTTTATGAAAGTAATCCGTTTGAAGTGGATGTTCATAATCTAAAATTAGAAACAGAAAGAAAGGTTAGCGTTGTATCCCTCTTTAGTGGATGTGGAGGAATGGACCTCGGCTTTAGAGGAGGGTTTGAATTTTTAAACAAGAAATATGAAGAAAATCCATTTAACATCATTTTTGCAAATGATATTTTTAAAGCAGCTATGCAAGTTTACGAGCATAACTTTAATCATACAGGTGATGATGAAAGTATCACTGATATTGATTTGAATAAAATACCACAAGCTGATGTAGTTATCGGAGGCTTCCCATGCCAAGATTTTAGTTTGGCTGGAAAAAGAAAAGGTCTTTCCTCGGAAAGAGGAAGGCTTTATGAACACATGATAAGAGTGGTTAAACATTGTAATGCGAAAATATTTGTGGCAGAGAACGTTGATGGCATAAGAACTAATAAAGCTGATAAAACTATTGACGCTTCTGCTTTAGATACTATATTAGAAGACTTTAAAAAAAATGGATATGTCGTGCAATATAAAGTGCTTAATGCGGCTGACTTCGGCGTCCCACAAACAAGAAAAAGAGTAATCATATTTGGCGTAAGGAAAGACATACACAATGCTATCTATTATCCAAAACCATCTCATTCAGAGTTGGGTGGTTTTGAGCAACCTTGGGTTACATCTAAAGATGCTTTAGATGATATATGGGATAAAATCGATGACCCAAGTATTTTAAATCACACAAGTAGAGACTATTCTAAAGCAAAGTTTTATCCTGGGAAGAAAATGCAAGGCAATAATAGAATACCAATGAATCGACCTTCGGGAACAATTCGAGCAGAACACCATGGTAATATTGAAGCGCATTATAATACTCTATTATCTGATGAGAATGATATGAATGGATGGAGAAGGCTATCAATTAGAGAATGCGCAAGGTTACAATCGTTTCCTGACGATTTTAATTTTGTAGTTTCCGCTTCGAGCGCTTATAAAATGATTGGTAATGCTGTTCCTCCTGTTATGGCTTGGCACATAGCTAGAGCCGTGCATTATACCTTATCTACAAGCAAAAAAGATTATCAAACTGAGCTTCAACTAGAAGAGGTAAAGTAATAATAGTAAGCCATCGTTTTTTCTCAACGGTGGCTTTTCTCATGCAAATGTATCTAAAAAAGAGGCTAGTTCCCCGTATTGAGAAAGAGTTCATATATATTATTAACTTGAGCAATTTAAAAATAAAAATCGGGGGTTAGTTGATTATGAATAAAGCAAAAAGAGTAAACATTGTATCAATAAAGTTAGTAAAAGAATCTAGTATACTATACCAAAAAAGAACTATCCGTTCGCCTCAAGATGCCTATGAGTTGATGAAAGATTTCTTAGAGGATAAAGACCGAGAGCATTTCATCGTAGTATCTCTAGATACCAAGAAACAACCAACAAATATTAATGTATCGAGCATAGGAACTCTCAATAGCGCTCTAGTACATCCTAGGGAAATTTTTAAAGCGGCAATAGCAGCTAATGCTTGTTCAATCATGTGTTTTCATAATCATCCTTCTGGCGAGGTTACACAATCTCAGGAAGATGTTGAAGTAACTAAGAGGTTATTGGAAGCTGGGAAGATTTTAGGAATAGAAGTGCTTGACCATATAATTGTAGGCGATGGAAACTACACATCATTAAAGGAAAAGGGCTATATCTGAAAGGAATAAAAAACAGTGAGAACAACAAAAAGCACGATAAAAACAGAAGTTACTTATGATGGAAAAATGCAGTTTCGTATGTTAGCCGTCATTGCTGAATTTGAACGAGACAATATCGCTCAAAACGTAGAAATGGGGATGTTGGCACGAGCAAAGGAAGGTTGCTGGAATGGCGGTCAGGTGCTTGGTTATGATGTCGTAAGCGCTCCAGGAGAGAATCGTAAGAGAAAGCTTTCTACCCTTGTAATTAATCCAACAGAGGCTCAAACGGTTCGAAAGATATTTGACCTTTACGTTGAAGGGAATGGATACAAATCCATCGCAAACAAACTCAACAATGAAGGTCATCGTACAAAAAAGAATAAAGCCTTCTCAATAGATGGTGTGAGAACGATTCTATGTAATCCCCTCTATGCAGGATTCATACGCTACAATGTCCGTAGAGATTGGAATGAGAAAAGAAGAAACAATATCAACCCTCACCCTGTGATTGAAAAGGGGCAGCACGAAGCCATCATTTCAAATGAAGTGTGAGAAAAAGCGAAAAACATTATGGCGAGTAGAAGCGGTAAGCCCAACCGCATACATGATGGTGAGTTCCCTCTCACTGGCATCATGAAGTGTCCTGCATGTGGGGCAGGAATGGTGATTGGACGGACAACGAATAAGCTCAAAGACGGTACAAAAAGAGTTTTAGATTATTATGTATGTGGAGCATGGAAAAACAAAGGTACAGCGTTTTGTCGCTCAAATGGTGTAAGAACAGACTATGCAGACAAGCATGTACTTGAAAAGTTAGCAACCATCTCCACAAATGAGGTCCTTATAGAGCAATATGTGTTCAAAACTACTTGACGGTTACAGCCAATCAGCAAAAGAAAGAAAAGGTCCTTGGTTTATACGAAGATGATTTGATTCAAAAAGCAGACCTTGTGCAGCGGCTATCCACTTTGAATGATGAAAAAGAACGACTCGAAGAGAGACTTTCTCCAATTGAATTGCAGATGGGGCAAGGTGGTACGTAACTCATAAACTTTTCAATGGTCAAACAAGTCATGCAAAATTTCAAAAGTGCATACCAAGAATCATTGACGAGAGAGCAAAGAAAAAGACTGATGTACCTGCTTATCCGTCAAATCACCATCAATGAGGACCGAAAGATTGATACGATACAAATACAACTCAATAAAGAAGCTGCAAATCACTTCACCTTGAAAGGGGGAGAGGATTCATCTATTACGGATGAGTTCTCTCCCCCTTTTTCTATTTTAATCGACCTACGAAAAGGAGCAAATAACCTATGAGCATTATTAATGTATTCAGGAATTACATGGAGGGCATCACCCAAATTTAGCTTGGAAGGACTGGAAAGCAGACGTTAGAACTCTTTCAGTGGATGATATAAGCAACGAAGCGGTAAAGGCTACTATTCCAGATGAAAATAGACCAGAAGTAACATGTTGGGTATTCTTCTATGATGGTGGTGCATCGAACGTTGTGTACTTGTTACAGGATAAGCAAGGATTGAAGGATATCGGTATTGGTCTTTTGAAAGATGGAGAACTTATTAAGCCGATTAGCTTTGTGTAAAGAACTGGCAGTCGAAAAGGTAACGCAATCAACTATGTTTACACGTCAGAGAGGTTTGCTCTGTAAGAGTTTTCGTCTCTTTTTTCGTGTTTAATTTTACGGCAAGGGAGGTGAGTTCATGACACCAATTGACCTATTCAAAGCAGGCGTGGCATTTGGAGTATCTATTTACGTTTATGTGAAGAAGAACACTAATTTTGAAAAATAAAGGGGGAATAGTAATGCAATACTTTTTAATGGGAACTTTCGTTGGAATTGTAGCTTGTTTAGTATCAGAACTTACACAGAGTCCTTCAAGGAGTTATCGTTGATGAAAAGGATTCAACGTTTGAAAGAGCTTAATAACCTTGCAGGTGATATTTCAGATGAATTTTTGGACTACCTGAGCGATGAGTTTTACAGTCTATACGAATATCTGAGTAATGGAGAAAAGTTAATCGACTTCTTACTACCTGACTATCAAAATATAGTAATATTAGAAGAGGAAGATGAGATAAATAATTTCTTAAACCATACTTTAGATATTGAGTTTGTTGAAGAGCTCGAGTTAAATGGGGCTACAATCATCAGGATTGGTATAAATATTGATGAAGATATTCAACTTAACTATGCTATGAAAAAGCTCTAAAACAGTATTGTAGAATTTAGGGGGGATTTTATGACTAGCAAATGGTACTCAAACATAGTTGACGTTATAGATGATGCCACAATAGTTTTTGATACTAGTGCATTATTGAACGTCTACAGGTATTCACTTGTAAATAGTAAACGGATTTTAAATCATATACAAAAATATGAAGATAATCTATGGATTCCTGCTCAAGTAAAAAAGGAATTTAACAACAACCAAGAAAATGTAAGAAGCGTTAATCTTTATAAGAATTTAGATAAAAAGTTAAGTAAACACGTAGAAACTAAAAGAGATGAACTTTTAGTTCAGCTTTCTGAATATGAAAAGAAACGTTTCTCTGGATTTACTGAATTAAAAAGAAAATTAGAAGCTAAGTTTTCCGAAATGGATACAATAGTAAAAGGTTATAAAACCGAGATATCAGAAGAAACAGGGGTATATAAGGATTTCATCGAAGAGGTGGATAGTTTCTTAAGCTCCCTCATGAACAGTGAGAAGGTTGGTGAAGAGTTAAACTTTATTGAGCTTCTGGAGGTCTTGAAGGAAGGAGAATTAAGGTATAAATATAAACTACCTCCAGGATACGAAGATGCAACAAAAGATGGAATAGATAAATTTGGTGATTTAATTTTTTGGAAACAGATATTAAATAAATCATCAAACATTGAAAATAAGTATATTATTCTTGTTACAAGTGATGTAAAGCCAGACTGGTTTCAAAAGAATAATAAAAATGAAGTGATGAATCCTCGTGAAGAATTACTTTCTGAATTTAATCAACTTCATACAGAAAAGCAAATAATCATAATACCGTTTGAAGATTTTATCGAAGAAATATCAGATTTCTCAGACAATTCTGACAGAGACCTGTTACTAGAATTACGCACAAATAATTTAATCAAAAGGTTACCACAAGATTTATTTGAAAAAATGGTAGAAAAAAAACTCAAGTCAGTTGATGTAAATGAAATCTTTAAAAAAACACTTAAAAAGGCAAATGGATACGAACGTAAATATATTCAAACATTATCCGATATATCTCATCCAGTGATTGAAACCATTTCAGTTAATAATAATGGTATAAGAGTTGATGAGAATGAAGTTATTTACTCTTTAAAAGTTACTGCTGAGTGCGAATATCCAACAGCATCTTACAATTCAAGTGTAATATCTTATGGTGGTATATATACTGAACTAACATTAAGTGTCGAATTAAAAAGAAAACTAGAAGATAACGAATTAACTTTTATTAAGAATTTCAAAGAAAACACACCGGATGTTGTTACAATAACTCATTTCATACTCGATAAAGAGCATTATATTTGGGGAAGTGATGACGACCAATTTGTAAAAGACGAAGATGATGTTATTGAAACGGACGTATATACTACTTGTCCTGATTGCGGTAGAGGAATAAATAATAACAATGATGCAGGAAACGGATTTTGCATCCACTGTCCTCAATGAGACAAGCTTTTTATGCTTGTCTCACTTTGTTTTTTAAAACCGCACTTAGATACATCACGGTGAACCGTATCATAAGTAAATGAGTTTTTTTGATAAGAATTTTAAATTCAAAATCAAAAATGAGCCTGCAAAAATTATATACCATTAGGATAATGTAGAAAGGTATGCAAATAAACAAGGCTTACCTTTCTACATTTATAAAGAAGTGCAAGGAAATGGCGCACTTGCCGTTGGAGTTAGGACAACATCTTGGCGCCATGTTTTCTTCTGTTGAACTCACAATAATTGTGACGTTCTGTAAGGCTGCTTCTTTTTCATTAATTGCTTGCTTTAGGAAAGAGATTATATTTAGGTTCTAATCTTTTGAAAGGTCCCCCAATTCTCCTGTCTTGCAAACTGGGGAAGCGGACATAAAGTGAATAATGATAGGAGCTTGATCTAAATGAGGGAATGTGTTGAAAAGAAACCTATCGCCATATCTTATAGCTGTTCATGCAAGTGGTAATTCACGTCTAAATATTTCAGTCCGTTTTGCTGAAACAGACGAGGGATATTGTCCTTGATCTGTATACACAAACATAAAAATATAAAGAACTTCCATATTTTTTTCATCCACCAAAAATTTCATCTCTTAAAGAATTAATTTTTCCCCAAGCATAATTGATTCCGATGGTTAAAAAGAGTTCTCCCGTTAAATCAGAGTGGGTTAGTGTGTAACGCCTTGGCATAACTGGTTTCCTAGCAGCAATACCTTCCATGTATTCCACAGATAGTTTTTCTGAATTAAAAGTACTCAAGCCATCAACTCCTATCGTTTTTTAAATTAGTATGCTGATGGACGTTTGTTTATTGGTAAATTGTAATGATTAAGCATGAACAAAGGTAGCTCTATGCACAGGCCAGAGCTACCTTTTAGTTCCGAATTAAGTTGGTCGAGAAGGAAAAGGGAAACAACGAGTGTCGGTATGTTTCAATAAATGATATTCTTATCTCCTCTTATTGAGGTATATGATCGATTTCCTTCTCATCCTGTTTCTCTAATGCTAAAAGGACACCATCTGTCATTTTGTAAACTTTGTCACAATAGTCCACGAGCCGAATATCGTTAGTCACGACAATAGTTGTTGTTTTTTTCTGCTTCGTTACTTTTTGCAATAGCTCCATCACTTCATAGGCACGATCCGAGTCAAGGGAGGCTGTGGGCTCATCAGCCAAAATAATGGAAGGGTTGCTATACAGAGCCTTAGCGATCGCTACACGCTGACGTTGCCCGCCAGATAAGTCGGAGGGATATTTCATGAGTAAGTCAGCAATACCTAAGTCCTCGTTTAGTTGATTTCGCTCGCTTTTCGATATATTTCCCTTTTTCACTTTGTCCAATAGTTTTAATTGATTGGCCACGGTGAGGAAGGGAACTAGGTTCGACGCTTGTAACACGAATCCAATTTCTTTGAGTCGGATTTGTGAGCGCATTTTTTCATTCAAATCCGTCAGAGTTTGTCCATTGATGATGACATCACCTGAGGTTGGGGATAATAGTCCCCCGACAATCGTGAGAAAGGTACTTTTTCCAGACCCCGACGGACCAATGATGGCAATCAGCTCACCTCGGTCGGCAAGAAAATTGGTTTCCTTTAAGGCGTCCACTTTCGTATGACCGCTACCATAACTCTTCTTTACTTGATGTAATTCTAACACTGCCATCATTTTATCCTCCTATCGCTTTCAGTGGATCAATTCGAACAATCGTCAAGACTGAGAAAACAGCACCAACCATTGCCACAATTATTAGGATGGTTCCATAGAGCATCATCGAGGTCAGATCAAATGAAACAGGAATAGCTGCCGGTAAAATAGCTCCTGAAATAAGTGTTAAGGCAAATCCTATCACTGTTCCTATGAACGATAAAATAAAGGTTTGCGCCACAACAGACCTAGATAGATAAGAGCTGGAAATCCCTTGCGCCTTCATAACCCCGAACATACTGATCTTCTGCACCGTCAACACATATAAGAAAATGGCTACAATGATCGATGAAATACCAAAAAGGAAGTAAATCATGAAGTTCAAGGTAAGTTTTTGTTCCGTATAGCCAGGTAGACTTTCGATGAATGATTCTATTTCAATGGCCTTCAGCTCCTCATTTTGAGTGAGATTTGAAATCGAATCATCTTGAACAACAATCCCATTAATTTGATCCTTTTTCTGATCGGCTACTTCACCAAATTTGACTAAATGGAAAGTTTCGAGGCTGGCATATAGAACAGGTGCAGCATTAAATCGAGCTTGTTCTGTAAACCCAACAATTGTTAACTGTTGGTCACTGGAGGATAAGGATAATGTATCACCTAAATCGAATCCTTCGTCTTTCAGTGAATCGTTAGCCACAACTTCATTTGCTTTTTCAAAAGCTTTTCCCTCTGTCACATTTGGCATTAGAAATTCTTCTTTGTTAATCCCAAAGAGAGATATATTTTCCTTGTTGTCGCCGTTGGTAGCAATAGCATTTAGCTGACCAAGTACAGCTGTTTTTTCAGCTTCAACATCTTTTAGCAGATCGGTCGACATGAATGATTGGTACAAGCTTTTATCGGATTCCTCGGTAAGGATAATAGCAGATGCTTCCCATTTATCAACCGCTTCCCTATTTAGATCAGCGAGACCTGTTGCAAGTCCAGAAAGAAAAAATACAAGAAAAGAAATCAGCATTAAAATCCCAGTAATCAAGGTGAAACGGAGTTTGTTTTTTTTAATTTCCTGCCAGGCTAAAAACACACTGTCACTCCCATTCCTAAATTATATTAAAATATTCAATTTCTATTTGATTATTAATCGGAAATATTTTATTGTCAATGATTTGTATAATTAAATGTACAAACATTATACATGAAATCTCAGGTGCATTAAGGGGAAATGCTATCAATATTAATGTTTGTATAATATTTATTGGATAATTTTGTAATTTGTCTGTAGTGTTTTTTTACTCTTTGGGCAATTTATTCAATGTAGAACTAATTACTCTAGCAAACTAGGCTATACATAGAACTCTAGAAGCCTGTCAAGCGAGGACTTAACTTAGACAAATGGGGTTCTAGAAAATCATTAAGGTAAACAAAAGAACCTCATTTAGATGTGTTACGGTGAACCGTGTCACAAATAAATGAGGTTTAGATTTTTCCAGACCGAATTTTCTTCCTGGTTTTATATGGTTGAGAGTGAAAAAATAAAGATAAGCCAAAACGGCCTTTCATGTTTTAGCTTATCTTTCACGTTATTACCATTCCTTTGGTTCGTAGTTTAGATCTGCGAATAGTCGATTGCGTTCTTTCTTTGTTAAGTCTCTCCATTGTCCAACTGGTAGATTGTTCAAATGAATATTCATGATTCGAATTCGTTGAAGTCTATAAACGTCGTATCCAAGTGCTTCACACATGCGACGAATTTGACGATTTAAACCTTGGGTCAAAGTGATTTGAAAAACGTACTTTGATAGCTGGATCACTTCACATGGTAGCGTTTTTGTATTTAGAATTTTTACTCCTTCTGCCATCTGCTTCAAGAACGAAGGTGTGATTGGTTTATCTACTGAAACGATGTATTCTTTTTCATGCTTATTTTCGGCACGCAAAATCTCGTTGACAATATCTCCATCGTTCGTAAGGAGGATTAAACCTTCTGAATCTTTATCCAGTCGCCCAATATTATAAATCCTCAGTGGGTGATTCACTAAATCAATAATATTTCCTTTTACATGTTTTTCCGTTGTGCTAGTAATGCCAACGGGTTTATTTAAGGCAATATAAACATTGTTTCTTACGACACTAATAGGATCTCCATTAACTCGTACATCATCCCCAGGTTTAACTTGGCTACCTATTTTTGCAATGGAACCGTTAATCGTTACTCTTCCATCATTAATTAGTTTATCTGCTCCGCGCCTAGATGTTTTTCCAGAGTCGCTAATATATTTATTAATACGCAGGTTAACCACATCCTTATATCTAGAATTATTACCTCAGCCTTTGTATCGGAAAAAACGAAAAAACACCTCATGCTTTAGTATAGTGAGATTAGCAAAAAATCACTATCGTATAGAAGAGGTTTATTCTATACGATAAAAGAGTCTTTAATTAATACTTCTTTTACCACTACAATACATCTATAAATACCTGCTTGCAATATCCCTGAGATTACTATTAAAAGGAAATCAGTAAAACCTAATATGTAGACTACAGGAAAATGGCGTTTTAGATTTGTAAACATACCAACATCTCATCTATATTCGTCACTGCGAACCACACCACAAGTAACGACAAAATAAGGTCTTAACCCTTTGCAACAAGCTAAGTTAAGTTAAGGCCTTGTTTTTTTATATTTCAAGGGCCTTGTGAATGGATTTCCCAAATTTTTTTGACCTTAAGTGGTTTACAATTATCAGAATTATAGTAGATATTTTAATCTATAAAAAGTTATAATAGCTATGATAGGTTATAATTGAGACAGTAAGGTATGTTCCTAGCTGGCGCCTTGTTTTTTGTAAGACATAAGCTCGAGCGCCTACTCTTTTTGCGAATATTTGGGATAAGGAGGGTTTTAATGAGCAACATGCAGAAAAAAACAGACGTTATCTTAATTGGTGCTGGAGTCATGAGTGCGACTTTGGGATCATTACTGAAAGAGTTAGCACCAGAATGGGAAATCAAAGTGTTTGAGAAACTCGCAAATGCAGGTGAAGAAAGCTCGAACGAATGGAATAATGCGGGTACGGGCCATGCTGCACTTTGTGAGCTTAACTATACATCCGAAAATGGTGACGGATCTATAGATGTTAGCAAAGCTATAAAAATTAATGAACAGTTTCAGCTTTCAAGACAGTTTTGGTCTTATCTTGTAAATAGCAATTTGATTCGTAATCCACAAGACTTTATCATGCCAATACCTCATATAAGTTTAGTGCAAGGGGAAAACAATGTATCATTTTTAAAAAAACGATTTGAAGCGCTTTCAAACAATCCTCTGTTTCAAGAGATGGAGTATTCCGATACCCCTGAAAAACTGAAGGAATGGGTTCCGCTTATTATGGAGGGCCGTACATCGAATGAACCGATAGCTGCGACAAAAATCGATTCAGGAACCGATGTCAACTTTGGTGCTTTAACACGAATGTTGTTTGACCACTTAAAGAGTAAAAATGTTGAGATGAACTACAAGCATAGTGTTAAGGATATTAAACGTACTAGTGACGGCTCGTGGGAAGTGAAAGTGCATGATATCGATAATGGTAAGATCGAAAACCATACGGCAAAATTCGTCTTTATCGGCAGTGGGGGAGGAAGTTTGCATTTACTACAAAAAACGGGTATCCCTGAGTCGAAGCATATTGGGGGATTCCCAGTAAGCGGACTATTTTTGGCATGTAACAATCCAGAGATTATCAAGCAGCATCATGCAAAAGTGTACGGTAAAGCTAAGGTTGGTGCTCCTCCAATGTCTGTTCCGCATCTTGATACAAGATATATCGACAACAAAAAAACTTTGCTGTTTGGACCATTTGCTGGCTTCTCACCAAAGTTCTTAAAAACGGGTTCAAATTTTGATTTGATCAGTTCTATAAAACCGAATAATCTCTTGACAATGCTAGCTGCAGGCGTAAAAGAGATGGCCTTGACACAATACTTGATCCAGCAAGTTATGTTATCGCATGAAAAACGCATTGAAGAATTACGCGAGTTTATTCCAAACGTTAAAAGCGAGGATTGGGAAACAGTGGTAGCGGGTCAACGTGTACAAGTTATTAAAGATACTGAGGCTGGTAGAGGAACACTTCAATTTGGTACGGAAGTTATCAGTGCGGCTGATGGCTCGGTAGCTGCATTGCTCGGTGCTTCTCCAGGTGCTTCTACTGCCGTTCACGTTATGCTTGAAGTATTGGAAAAATGCTTCCCACAACATTTGAAAGAGTGGGAACCGAAAATAAAAGAAATGATTCCTTCTTATGGCGTGTCACTAACGGAAAACCCAGAGCTTTTCCAAGAAATTTTTACTTTAACAGAGCAGACGCTTGGTCTAAGTGAAAAAGAACTGGCTTTTAGTTAATTCTTTAGATGTAGAAACAAGGGTAGTTAATGAAAAGATGATGCAACGCTTTTCATCATTGGACAATTGAGTTTAAGATCAAGACAGTGAAAAAACAGCGATAAAACAAATAGGTACATAAAGAATCAAGTAAATAACGGGAAATTATTGAAAATAAAACATAGAACCTTTGATCTATCTTTAGATTGAAGGTTCTTTTTTCAAAATTCATCGCTAGAGAGACTACGGTGAACCTTCTCATAAGTAGGGGTAACCAAATCACAAAGATTGATTAAGAGAAGAAGCGGGTACCTCTTAAAGGTAACTGCTTCAATTCTAATCTATGGACAGAACAAAGAGAAAAATCTATCTGCATACTGATGTTTTCATTGAATTCTGCTTAGTAACAAATAATCAACCTTACTTAAAAGACGCTATCAATGCTAAGAAACGGTATAATAAGATGGAAGAAGCAGACATTAGAAAAGAGCTGCATTGTGTTAGTATAAAAACAGGACATATTATAAAATGCTTATGATGTTTGTTTCATATAAGAGAATAAACGAATATAGAAAAAGCCAAAAGAAGAAAAGGAGAAACTATGACAAAGAGTAAAGAAACAGGATGGAACTTAGACAACAGTTATGCACGTCTACCGAGATCATTTTTTTCCTTCATCAACCCAACTCCTGTACTCTCACCGAAGCTTGTCATTCTCAATGAAAAGTTGGCAACATCCCTTGGGCTGCACGTCGAGGAGATGCAAAGCGAAGAGGGAGTGGAGGTTTTTGCTGGGAACCATATTCCAGAAGATGCTTCCCCTCTTGCGCAAGCTTACGCTGGGCATCAATTTGGACATTTTAATATGTTAGGGGACGGACGGGCTGTGCTGCTAGGCGAGCAGATCACGTCCAAAGAGAAAAAAGTCGATATTCAACTTAAGGGTTCAGGTAGAACGCCTTATTCTCGTGGAGGCGATGGGCGAGCTGCACTTGGACCGATGCTGCGCGAATACATCATTAGTGAGGCTATGTATGCGCTTGGTATCCCTACCACCCGTAGTTTAGCAGTGGTGACAACTGGAGAGTCAATCATTCGTGAAACGGAGCTACCTGGGGCCATTCTAACTCGTGTGGCTGCCAGTCATTTGCGTGTCGGCACCTTTCAATACGCTGCAAACTGGGGCACAGTAGAGCAACTGCGGATTCTAGCCGACTATGCGCTAAATCGTCATTTTCCAGACATTGAAGCTGACGAGAATCGCTATCTTTCACTACTTCAAGAAGTGATTAAGCGTCAGGCTGAGCTTATTGCTAAATGGCAACTGGTAGGCTTTATTCATGGGGTGATGAATACCGACAACATGACGATAAGCGGAGAAACGATCGATTATGGCCCTTGCGCCTTTATGGATCGTTATGACCCAGCAACGGTATTTAGCTCGATTGATATTCAAGGCCGCTATGCTTATGGTAATCAGCCGAACATTGCTGGATGGAATCTTGCACGATTGGCTGAAGCCTTATTGCCGTTGTTTCATGAAGATCAAGAGAAGGCGGTTGAACTGGCCCAGAATGAGCTTTCAGGTTTTCCAGATTTGTTTAACCGTCATTGGCTTGCAGGAATGAGAGCAAAACTGGGGATTTTTAACGAAGAACAACAGGATGACGCTCTTATTCATGATCTTCTCAATATGATGGAGGAGTATAATGCTGATTATACGAATACCTTCCGCGCATTAACTTTTGATCAGTTAGACGATGCAGTTCTGTTTGGCACCGAAGAATTTAAACAATGGCACAAGCTGTGGCAGGAGAGACTTAGTAGACAGCAGGAATCGAAAGCTTCCTCGCATGATTTGATGCAAAATAGTAATCCTGCGCTAATCCCGCGAAATCATCGGGTGGAAGAAGCACTCAATGCTGCAGTGGAACAAGGAGACTATAGCGTGATGGAACGGCTTTTGAATGTTCTTTCAAACCCTTATGCACATTCCGTGGAACAGGATGAATATTCCGCAGTACCTGAGTCTACAATTCCTTATCGAACCTTTTGCGGTACTTGATAGAAATTAGAAACAGCTCTTTCTGCTTATGTTTTACTTTGGACAAATCATGCTGCCTTAATAAAGGGCATCATGAAACAGAGTGAATTAGTAAGATGTAACGTACCATAAGGCAAAATAAAAGTGCACGCGACTGCGTGCACTTAAATCTACATGAGGAATGCAACAGAAATGGCTCCGATTTTGATCAAAATAATAATTATTTTGATCAAAAGTGAAAGAGTATGATTGTCATTTTGGTTGACCTTTTCTTCCTGCTCATTGACAACCTTTAGGTATTCTGGACTGCAGTACCCCATTAGGCAACTCTGTTCCAATCGGAAATATCTTCTTCAAGCGGAAGATTGTTTGCTCGTGCTTTTTTAGCGGCATTAAAGAATAACACAACAAGTATTGTAGCGCCGATTATACCACCAATCCAGGCAATGTTCATCGGTAAACCAAATCCGATTGGTGCATTTAAAATATACGTAATCACCATGACTAACATGAACGTTCCTGGTATAAGTGAGATCCAGTAGTTTTTCTTGGCAATGTATAAATACATGGCGCCGACAAACAAGGCTATCACTGCTGTCGCTTGGTTCGCCCAGCTGAAATATCTCCATAACAGGTTAAAGTCAATTTGTGTTAGCACAACGGAAATCGCAAATAGTGGAAGTGCGATCCATAAGCGGCTTGAAAATTTCTTTTGGGCAATATTAAGGTATTCAGCAATAATCATACGTGCACTTCTAAAAGCCGTATCTCCAGAAGTGATTGGTAAGACAACGACACCAAGTACGGCAATCGTACCTCCTACTGCACCAAGCATCAATACCGATACTTCACTAACAACCGCACCAGGACCACCTGCTGCTAGCATTTCACCTAAGCCACTATAGCCATCGAATAAGCTCATTGCCGCAGCTGCCCAGATCATTGCAATAATTCCTTCTGCAATCATCATACCGTAGAAAATTTTGCGGCCTTGTTTTTCATTTTGAGTTGTACGAGAAATGATTGGTGTTTGTGTAGCATGGAATCCTGAAAGGGCCCCACAAGTGATCGTGAAAAATAGCAATGGTAAAATTGGTGCATTATCAGGATGGAAATTCGATAAAGAAAGTTCAGGGATCGGTGCACCGTTAACGATTAATCCGATACCGACACCAAGAGCACTAATCACCAGTACTGCACCAAAATATGGATATAGACGTCCGATAATTTTATCAACTGGTAATAGCGTAGCTAAGATGTAATAAAGAAAAATAACAGCAATGATAATACCTAATGCAATTTGACCATCCATTAAGACATGAAGCAGACTTGCTGGAGTTGAAACAAATACGGTACCTACTAATAAAAGAAGAAGGATAGCAAAGGCATTAACAACATGTTTCATCACTTTTCCTAAAAACTTACTTGCAAGCTCAGGTAAATGAGCACCACGGTTGCGAATAGAAATCATTCCAGTTAAATAATCGTGGACAGCACCAGCAAAAATACAACCAATTACAATCCAGATAAAGGCAACTGGTCCGTAAAGCGCTCCCATAATAGGACCGAAAACAGGACCTGTACCAGCAATATTTAATAACTGAATTAATGAATTCTTAGGTGTGCTCATCGGTACATAGTCAACGCCATCACTGTTGACGTAAGCAGGAGTAGCACGTTCCTCCTTTACGCCAAAAACTTTTTCAACGAACTTGCCATATGTGAAATAACCTATGATTAAAAGGATGATACCAGCTAGAAATGTGTACATATGTCTCTCCCCCTCGATATGAATGCGCTTACAAAATGAGTATAATAGACATGGGGTTATAGAGGGGAGAATTGAGATTAACAAGTCGAAAAGTCAGGTTATCATGTAAAAAAAAGAGATTAAGATGCAATGAATCATCTAAATCTCCAATTTCATTCTTAAGGCCTTTACATAATTTCGACTAACGGACAACATTTCATCTCGTCCTTTAATTTGTAGGTGATAAGCACCGTTAAACCAGGGAGTTAGACGAGTAACATATTCCAAGTTAACCAAATAACTTTTATGAGTCCGAAAAAAATTAAATGTATTGAGTTTGCTTTCTAAATCCTTAAGAGGTGTTTTGGTTGTAAACTCCTTCGATTTTGTAATAACCCTAGTCAGCTTATCATCTCTGAATATGTAAAGAATATTCTTTGGTTCAAAATAATAAATTTCTCCTTCCGCTTCAACAGCAAGCTTCCCCGTAGGTTTCTCTGTGTCTTTTTCCTTAGAGCTGTTAAACTTTCTTTCAATCCGTTCAATGGTTTCCTTCAGTTGATCTTCATCATATGGTTTAAGTAAATAATCAACCGCATCGTAACGGAATGCCTCAACGGCAAATTGGGGATAGGCTGTCGTGAAGACCACTAGAGGTGCTTTTTTAAGTTCCATTAAAGCTTTGGCTGCTTCCATCCCATTCATTCGCGGCATCTCAACATCTAAAAAAACAACGTCGGGCTGGAGCTGAAGGGCTTTCATAATAGCTGCTTCTCCAGACTCTGCTTCTCCAGCGATTAGGATTGATGGAAAAGAAGTTAATAGATGTTTTAGCTCATCTCGGCTATATAATTCATCATCGACAATTAAGGTTTTGATGGGTGTTTCCATGTTTTCGCTTCCTCTACGCATGGGATGGTGAAGGCAATTTCTGTGCCTTTATTAGGTTCACTTTTTATTTTTAACGCTGCATCATCTCCGAACATCATTGTCAGTCTGCGGTTAACATTATACATAGCGAGGCCTGTTCCGCTCTCTGAATGGACCAGGGGTTTACCGATTTGTTTGATTCGTTCCTTGCTTATTCCATGCCCATTGTCAGCCACAAGTATATAAGTTGAGTTATTTTTCTTTTTAACAATAATATTTATTATGCAATTATTTTCTTTATCTTTAAAGCCATGTTTAATCGCATTTTCAACGAGTGGCTGCAAGGTAAGGGGAGGAATGTTTTGCAGGAGAGCACCCTCGTCAATATCATATGCAACTTCTAATTTATTAACAAATCTCGCCTCTTCGATTGATAAATAAGCTTTCACATGCTTTAATTCCTGCTCCAGTATGGTCATGCTATGTGTGGTTACGGTTAGATTCTGCCGTAAATAATGTGACAATGATATAAGAAGCTTCCGGGCTTTTGCAGGATTAATACGAATAAGTGAAACAATTGTATTTAATGTATTAAACAAAAAATGCGGGCTAATTTGTGCTTGAAGAGCTTTGATTTCTGCTTCTTTTGCCAGTTGATGCGCCTTGTCAGCATCAGCAATTTCAAGCTGATTGCTCATCATTGAACTGAGTCCAGAAATTAGCTCCATAACGACGTCGGTAATCTCTTTTTCAGAGCGGAAATAAAATTTTAACGTACCAATTGTTTTCCCGCGCTGTTTTAACGGGGCTATAACTGAGGCACCGAGAGGACATCCCTCTATTCGACAATGAATCGCTCGCTGATTGGCAACAAGGATTTCCCCTTTCTTAATAGCGTCCATCGTAATTTGGGTTTGAATGGGGCTTTCAGGGCGATGATGGTCAGAGCCAAGTCCGACATGAGCGAGAATTTCTGTCGTGCTTGTTATTGCGACGGCACTTGTTGGAATTTCATGATGGATAATATGACAGACCTCTTTAGCGGAATGAGCAGTGAGTCCATTCCTTAGGTAGGCCAGGGTCTGGCCTGCAATGCGCAGTGTTTTCTGCGCCTGCATTGCACCAGCCTTTTCCTCTTCATTGATCACACTTTTAATAATTAAAAGGAAGAGAGCACAGCCAATGCCGTTAGCTAAAATCATTGGTAATCCAATGATTTCGACTAATGCCCAAGCTTTTTCAAACGGACGGGAAATAAGTAAAATGACAAGCATTTGAATCGTTTCCGCTAATACGCCAATTAGTAAAGCAGACTGCAGTTTTACACGCCCTTTTCTTCTATGAAACCATCCAGAAAGCACACCTGCTATAATGGCAGCTAATCCACAGGAAATAGCAGTAAATCCACCTAGCGAAAAACGATGAAAACCAGCGATTAGTCCAGCACCAATTCCGACTTTATAGCCACCAAGAAGACCACCGAGTACGACACCGATTACCCGCGAATTGACAATCGCCTCATCCGTTGCAAGGTCGGCTGTCCAACGATCAAATTCTAGGCTTTCTATATTAAGACTCAAACCAGTATACGTACCAATAATACCGAAAAAACCAAAGAAGACAATGGCTTTCAATTGCTGTTGGTGATTAAGCTGGTCCTGATACACCATGTCCCTAAAAAATTTAAATCTCGTTAAAATAAAGGCAATCGTTACAATGATACCAATCCGTTCCACCATTGTAATCAATAATTCCAACATGGAAAGCTCCCCTTTTTTGGATTCTTGTCATCACCCGCAAATTCTGCAAACATTTTCTTCTTATTTATTGTATCGTATTCCGAAAGAAAAATAGAAATTAGAATTTTAAATGTTCCATTAAAGCTTCTGCTATAATGAATACTGTTGTAAATAATCTGATTATTTACCATTATACAGTTGTTTTACTTAGATAATGGTTTGGCCGTCCCTCTATAAACAACATGTTGACACAGACAGCAGTATATGATAATTAAATAGTGATTAGCACTCGGATGTATAGAGTGCTAATCATCTAAAAAAGAGTATGACAGCCATTCTAATGAAGATTAAACGTATGAAAGGGGAATCTTTAATGGAAAAAATGCAATTTAAAGCAGAATCTAAACGATTATTAGAAATGATGATTAACTCGATTTACTTGCAAAAAGAAATTTTCTTAAGAGAGTTAATTTCGAATGCAAGTGATGCAATTGATAAAATTTATTACAAGGCTTTAACAGATGAAACGTTAAGCTTCGACAAAGATCATTATTATATAAAAGTGGTTGCTGATAAGGAAAATAGAGCATTGAAAATCTCTGATACTGGGATTGGGATGACAAAGGAAGAGCTTGAACAGAATCTTGGTACGATTGCTAAGAGTGGTTCTTTAGCATTTAAAAAGGAAAATGAATCAAAGGATGGCCATGATATCATTGGTCAATTTGGCGTTGGTTTTTATTCTGCTTTTATGGTGGCAGACTCGGTGACAGTGATGTCCAAGGCATTAGGTGAAGATACTGCGTATAAGTGGGAATCTGAGGGTACAGATGGCTATACGATTGAGCCATACGAAAAAGAAGAAGTCGGTACAGAGATTATTTTGAAAATCAAAGAGAACACAGAAGATGAGACATATGATGAGTATTTAGAAGAGTATCGCTTAAAAGCCATTATTAAGAAATACTCTGATTTCATCCGCTACCCAATTAAAATGGATGTGACAGAGAGGAAACGTAAAGAAGGCAGCGAAAGTGAATATGAAGATGTAAAAGAAGAACAAGTAATCAATAGCATGGTTCCAATTTGGCGTAAGAATAAAAGTGAGCTTACGGCTGAAGATTACGAGAACTTTTATAATGAAAAACATTACGGTTTTGACAAGCCGCTAAAGCATATTCACATTAATGTCGATGGTGCTGTTAGATATAATGCCATTTTATTTATCCCTGAGAACATCCCTTTTGACTACTATTCAAAGGAATTCGAAAAAGGGTTAGAGCTCTACTCTAATGGTGTCTTAATCATGGATAAATGCGCTGACTTACTTCCTGACTATTTTAGCTTTGTAAAAGGAATGGTCGACTCAGAAGACTTGTCACTTAATATTTCGCGCGAGATTTTACAGCAGGACAAGCAGCTGAAGTTAATTGCAAAAAACATTAACAAGAAAATAAAGAGCGAATTGCAAAGCTTACTAAAGGATGATCGACAAAAGTATGAAGCATTTTATCAATCCTTTGGTAGACAGTTAAAATACGGCGTGTATGGTGATTTCGGAGCGAATAAGGAAGTCTTACAGGACTTATTGATGTTCTATTCTTCTAAAGAGAAAAAGCTAGTCACATTAGATGAATATGTATCAAGAATGCCTGAAGACCAAAAATATATTTATTATGCATCAGGTGATTCGTATGAACGAATTGAAAAATTACCACAAACAGAAATGGTAGCGGATAAAGGCTACGAAATTTTATACTTTACTGAGGATATCGATGAGTTCGCGATCAAAATGCTTATGAATTATAAAGAGAAAGAATTCAAGTCTGTTTCAAGTGGTGATTTAGGAATTGAAGCTGAAGAAGATCAAAAGAACACGGAGTCAGAAGAGAAGGAGAATAAAGAGCTCTTTGATTATATGAAAACCATTTTGTCAGACAAAGTAAAGGATGTTAGAGTATCTAAAAGGTTGAGATCTCACCCAGTATGCTTATCTACTGATGGTGATGTGACAATTGAAATGGAAAAGATACTGAGTGCGATGCCAGATAATCAAAATATCAAAGCTGATAAGGTGTTAGAAATTAATATCAATCATGATGTATTCAACTCCTTAAAAGAGGCCTTTGCACAAGATAAAGAGAAAGTAGATTTATATACGAAGCTATTGTACAATCAAGCTCTTCTCATTGAAGGACTGCCAATCCAAGATCCAGTAGAGTTCACAAATGACATTTGCAAAATAATGGTGTGATCAATAAAAGCATGGGCATTTTCCCATGCTTTCAATTTTGCTTGAAAGCCAACCATTTGGTAGTATGTATGAGGTGAACCATCTCAATTAGTAAGTTTTATATACACAAAACACAATCCGAAGTGTCCGAACGAGTGAAAGAGAATTGCTTGTTTGGGCTTCTTTCGGTAGAATGGGAGTAAATTTTAAAATGTAGAAAGGAGGGTAACGAAAGATGAAAGAATCGATTTATGGTTTAACATTCGAGCAGCTATCGTCATGGCTACTCGAGCATGGACATAAAAAAGGGCGTGCTGAAAAGGTCTGGGATTGGCTATATCAGAAGCGAGTAACGGACTTCTCTGAGATGATTGATGTGAATAAAGAGTGTGTTCAATTACTAGCGGATCATTATGTCATCCAAACATTATCTGAGCATGTAAAGCAAGAATCAGCGGACGGAACGATTAAGTTTTTGTTTAAGTTAATGGATGGAAATTTGATCGAAACGGTTTTAATGAGGCATAAATATGGGTTATCGGTTTGTGTGACCACGCAAGTAGGCTGTAACATTGGTTGTAGTTTTTGTGCCAGTGGATTAATAAAGAAAAGCCGTGACCTATCAAGTGGTGAGATTGTTGAGCAGATTATGAATGTGCAGCTCCATCTCGATAAAGCAGGACAAGACGAGAAAGTCAGTCATATTGTTGTGATGGGAATTGGCGAGCCGTTTGATAACTTCGAAAACATGGTGAATTTCTTAGAAGTGGTTAAAGATCAAAAAGGATTGGCAATTGCTCCAAGACATATTACGGTATCAACGAGTGGACTTGCCGATAAAATTTATAAATTTACTGATTTAAAATTGCAGGTTAACCTAGCGATTTCTCTGCATGCACCAAATAATGAACTTAGAACACGTATCATGAAAATAAATCGTGCGATTCCATTAGAAAAATTAATGCCAGCAATTCATTACTATGTGGAAAAGTCGAACCGGAGAATTACATTGGAATATATTCTTTTGAAGGATGTAAACGATCAGATTGAACATGCAAAACAGCTTGCTGAGCTGATTGGTGATACGCGCGCGTATGTTAATTTGATTCCATATAATCCTGTCGATGAACATAGTCAATATCAACGAAGTGAAGAAGAATCAATACTGGCGTTCTATGATGTCTTAAAGAAGAATGGCATTAACTGTGGAATTCGTATTGAACATGGCACAGATATTGATGCCGCTTGTGGGCAATTAAGAAGTAAACAAATGAAAAAAGCTCAATAATTTGATAAAGTGCAGGCAAAAGCGTATCCACTATAAGTTGGTACGCTTTTTTCTTTTTTCTCTGTAAAACGGTGAGGTAGTTAGTAGGTCAGTTGAGTTAAGTCGTAATGTCGTTTCGACCTGAGAAAAATGAAAGGCATTACTGAACAATAGGGCCAAAAAATTTAGTCCTTTTTTGATATAGGCATCTGTTCTAGATGTAGAAGTATGGTGAATATAAGTGAATATAATCAATACGACAACGATAGGCTGAGAATATTTTGAACCTCTAAATATAAAACGCTATAAATATTGTTCGTGGCACTCATGATGATTGCTAATAAATAGTCAGGAGGGGCTTTGGTGAAGATAATTGGAAAAAGTGTAATCCGTAAAGAAGCTCTGGATAAGGTGACAGGGGTAGCTGAATATACGGCTGATTATCAATCACCGGATATGCTACATGCCAAAATGATTACTAGTCCGTATGCCCATGCAAAAATTAAGTCCATTCAAACAAAAGAAGCTCGTGAGGTTCCAGGTGTACGTGCGATTCTTTTAGGGAAAAACAATCCGCTAACTGGAGAAGAGATCCGCGATCGACCACCGATTGCTTTTGATAAAGTGAGGTACCACGGTGAGGTGGTTGCCGTTGTTGTTGCTGATCAACCAGTATTGGCAAAAAGGGCTGCAGATCTCATCAAAATCGACTATGAGCTCCTTCCTGTTGTCCATTCGCCCACTCAAGCAATAAAGCCAGATGCTCCTCTTGTTCACGAACGTTTAGGTGAATATCAAAGGTCAAAAAGTAGTTACCCCGTTCCAGGAACGAATATTGCAAGTCACTATAAAATTCGTAAAGGCAATATCGAGAAAGGCTGGCGTGAGAGTGAAGTGTCAGTGGAAGAAAGCTTCTCGTTTACTCCATCAGATCATGCCGCTATGGAAACAAGATGTGTAATTGCCGAAATCCATCCACATGGAAATATTGTCATTTGGTCCTCCTCTCAGGCTCCTTTTATGATTAAGCGATTAATGAGTATGTACTTTAATATTGACGTGGGAAAAGTGATAGTAAAAACACCTTTAGTTGGAGGAGGGTATGGTGGTAAGGCAGCTGTGCAGCTAGAAATGATTGCTTACCTTGCTTCCAAAGCTGTCAGGGGGAAGAAAGTGAAGATCATGAATATGAGAGAGGAGGATATGATCACGTCTCCCTGTCATATTGGGCTAGATGCAAAAGTGAAGCTTGGCTGTACCAAGGATGGCATGCTTAAGGCTGCAAAAATCACCTATTTATTTGATAGTGGTGCCTATGCTGATAAAGGGGCTAGTTTGAGTCGAGCAGCAGCCGTTGATTGCACAGGTCCCTATCATATTGAAAACCTATGGTGTGACTCTTTATGTATGTATACAAATCATCCCTATGCCTCTCCTTACCGTGGATATAGCCATGCAGAGCTGTTGTTTGCGATTGAAAGAACAATGGATCTATTAGCACAAAAACTGAATATCGATCCGTTTGAGTTACGATATAAAAATGCGATTTTACCAGGCCAAACTACTCCGACACAGGTCCTATTAAACAAAAGCAATCTCGGTGATTTGCGTGCCTGTATTGAAAGAGTAAAGGAATTGAGCAACTGGAACGAAGGCCAAGTTATTGAAGTAAATGAACGGATTGTTCGGGTTAAGGGAGCGAGCTGCGTATGGAAAACATCAACGATTGATACAGACGCAAGCTCAGGTGTTATTCTGACTTTTAATGAGGATGGATCAATTAATCTCATGTCAGGAGTTGTTGAGATCGGGACAGGTACAAAGACGATTTTAGCGCAAATTTTAGCTGAACATTTAAAAATGGATGTTGATAAAATTTATGTGAAAATGAAGGTCGATACACAATCGACACCAGAGCATTGGAAGACTGTTGCAAGCAGGGGAACATTTATGGCAGGAAGAGCTGTATTGAGGGCAGCAGATGATGTGATCCGTCAGCTTAAAGACATTGCATCCTGTGTATTAAGAGTATCACCTGATGATTTAATTGTGGCAAATAGTCGCGTGTTTTTAAAGGATGATCCAAACATTGGTCTTGGCTTTGAAGAGATTGCTTACGGTTATACGTATCCAAATGGTAATGCGATAGGTGGCCAAATTATTGGGCGAGGACATTATATTTTACGGCATTTGACGACACTAGATAAGGAGACGGGTGCCGGCAAGCCAGGCCCAGAGTGGACGGTAGGTGCTCAAGTTGTAGAAGTGGAGTTTGATCGAAGAGATTACACGTATAGGATCGTGAAAGCAACTTCCGTTATCGATGCTGGGAAAGTGTTAAATGAAAAAGCAGCCAGAGGTCAAATTACAGGTGCCATGAGCATGGGATTGGCTTTTGGTGGGCGTGAATCGTTTCAATTCGATGAACTTGGAAGAGTGCAAAATCCTCAATTACGAACATATCGACCAATACATTACGGGGAACAACCTGAGTATGTAGTTGACTTTGTCGAGACACCGCAGCTAGATGCACCGTATGGCTCTCGTGGTTTAGGAGAGCATGGCATTTTAGGAATGCCTGCTGCTCTTGGAAACAGCCTATCTCTAGCGGCTGGCGTTCCACTGAATCAATTACCTCTTGTGCCTGAGCTAATATGGAGGTCAAAGGAGGGGAGAGAAAGGTGATTCCATTTGATTTTGACTACTATAAACCGAAAACAATGGAAGAAGCAGTAACTCTATTTAGCTCGCTAAAAAGGGAAGGCAAGCAGCCCGTGTATTACTCAGGTGGAACGGAAATTATTACGCTAGGACGATTAAATCTATTATATACAGACGCTGTTATTGATATAAAAGGGATTCCTGAGTGTCGTCAACAGTATTTTAACTCAGGATTTCTACATATCGGATCTGCTTTATCGTTAACAGAAATAGAGGAAACAAATCAATTTCCTTTACTCAAGCAAACAGCTAGCGAGGTCGCAGATCATACCTCTCGTTCAAAAATAACACTCGGTGGTAATATTTGCGGGAATCTATTTTACAGGGAAGCTATTTTGCCTTTTTTGTTAGCTGATAGTCAGATTGTGGTCGCTGATGTAAAAGGAACGAGAACGGTCCCGATCAATGAGCTATTTCATGAGTGGTTACAGCTAAAAAATGAAGAATGTCTTATTCAATTACAAGTTGAACAGAAATATCTCGAAGCTCCATTTGTTAGCATTAAAAGGCGTAAACAGTGGGATGTCGGATATCCACTCATTACCGTTGCTTCGTTAATGGTCGATGAGGAAATAAGGGTAGCCATAAGCGGCCTATGTCCGTATCCATTTAGGTCTAAGGAAATGGAAGTCTTTTTAAACCAAGGTGAGTTATCGAATGAGGAAAAAATCAATCAAGCTATTTTGCACGTGCCAAGTCCGATTTTAGATGATGTAGAAGGATCTGCTGACTATCGCCTGTTTGTATTAAAAAACACACTCGCGGATATATTGGCAAGATTAGAAGGAGCGTAGAATAATGAATCTACTGCCTATTACACTTGATATAAATGGTGAAAAAAGATTGGTGTCAATCAGAGCGGCTGATACGCTTTTATATGTGCTACGAGAAAAATTGGGCTTAACGGGATCTAAGCCTGGGTGCTCGAATGGAGATTGCGGAGCTTGTACGATAACAATTAATGGATCGCCTATGAAATCATGTTTGATGCTCGCTATTGAAGCAGTAGATCTTGAGATTATGACAATTGAAGGGTTAAAGGCTGCTCCTATACAAATTGCTTTTGTAGAGGAATTTGCTTTTCAGTGTGGCTATTGTACGCCAGGTTTTATTATGAATAGCCACTCCTTAGTTAATCATCACCCCAATGCGAGCGATAAACAACTAAAAGAATGGCTCTCATCTAATATTTGCAGATGTACTGGATATGAGGAAATCGAACGTGCGGTGCGGTCGGTTTTAAGGAAGAATAATGAAGAAAATTAAATATGAAGAAAATCTCCAGTAACTACTTAATGGAGGTTTTTTTATGTTAAGATTAAAAATTTTTCTATAATTCCAATTTTTATGTTGAATTAAGAAAGCGCTTTAACCTATAATGAGATCAGATGGCAGGTCATCTGATGACCTGCTTAACAGCGGAGTTGGAGGTTAAAGTTATGGATGGTCTTATTGTACTTTCATTGTTAGCTCTTGTACCTATTGTCGCCGTATTTTTATTTCTCGTTATATTACGTTGGCCAGCAAAACGTGCCATGCCAATTGCATTTGTTGTAACCGCTTTATTAGCCTTGTTTGTTTGGGATGTTCCAGGAAATCAAGTAGCTGCCGCAAGTGTTAGAGGGGTTGTCACAGCACTTGAAGTCGGTTTGATTGTCTTTGGTGCAATCTTATTACTTAATACATTAAAAGAAAGTGGAGCCGTGCATACAATACGCCAAGGGTTCACTTCGATTTCACCAGATAGAAGGATTCAAGTGATTATTATTTGTTGGTTATTCGGTTCATTTATAGAAGGAGCAGCTGGTTGGGGAAGCCCTGCAGCCGTTGTTGCGCCACTTCTAGTTGCTATTGGTTTTCCAGCGATGGGCGCTGTTATGGTAGCCTTAATTCTCCAATCAACACCCGTATCCTTTGGTGCAGTAGGAACGCCAATCTTAATTGGTGTTAACACTGGACTCACAGGATCTCCGCTTGTGGAGCAGTATGTCGCGGAGCAAGGAACGACATTTACGTCACTTTTATACGGAATTGGTGGACAAGTTGCCGTTCTTCATGGGATAATCGGAACATTTATACCGTTGTTTATGGTAGTAATGTTGACATTTTTCTTCGGCAAGAACAAATCGATTAAAGAAGGACTCGCTGTATGGAAATTTGCCCTTTTTGCAGGGGTTGCGTTTGCTGTTCCTTACGTTCTTGTCGCCAATCTACTTGGACCAGAGTTTCCGTCTTTACTCGGAGCCCTGATTGGTTTAGCGATTATTATTCCAGCAGCGAAAAAAGGTCTTTTTGTACCGAAACAGACGTGGGACTTTGGAGACAAATCGACTTGGGATCCTGACTGGGTAGGGAATTTGCATATAGACGAAAACGAGAAACCGAAGAGACGTATTTCATTACTTTCAGCTTGGTCTCCGTATATAGTAGTGGCGCTGTTACTAGTTCTGACACGTGTACAATTTTTACCGTTTGGTGAGTGGATTAAGTCATGGGTGCTTTCCGCTGAAAATGTATTTGGAACGTCAATATCCATTTCAAGTGCACCATTAAATGTACCAGGAACTGTTTTTGTCGTCGTCTCCATTTTTGCTGTGTTTTTACATAAAATGTCATTTAAAGAGTATAAAAAAGCTGTTAGTGACTCATCAAAAACGGTTGCTAGTGCCATGATTGCTTTATTATTTTCAGTACCAATGGTTCAAATTTTTATTAACTCAGGGGTGAATGCTTCAGGGTATGAGAGTATGCCTTTAGTGCTTGCCGAAACGATTTCTAATGGTTTTGGTGATTATTATCCATTGGTTGCACCGCTCATTGGCGCACTTGGCGCATTTGTTGCGGGTAGTAATACCGTTAGTAATATGATGTTTTCACTGTTCCAATTTGGAGTTGGCGATAGCATTGGGGTAAATCCAGCCACGATTGTTGCGCTTCAAGCAGTAGGGGGAGCAGCCGGGAACATGATCTGTGTTCACAATGTTGTTGCTGCATCTGCAGCAGCTGGTCTAATAGGGAAAGAAGGAAATCTCATTCGAAAAACATTGATTCCAATGACATTTTATGTCGTTCTAGCTGGTAGTATTGGATATGTCTTTTTAAATGGATTTGGATTTAATATTGGTACAGTTTTATTAGTTTTAATCATTGTTGGCATAATTGGAGCATGTATAAGTGGTAGCAAGAAAAATAAAATCGACAGTCATTTAAAAATGTCAGCATAATCGAACGACATAAGGATGGGGCTTTTAGAAATAGCTAAAAGCCCCATCCTTTATTGTAATAACGTTGAAGGTGTGCTAAAAAAGTATATCATTTATGAAGGTAACAAGTATCATTATCACCACAATTTTCATGCAGCTCTTCTTTATTGGCAGCCAGTGAATTTTATTCAGACATCCCCTATGTAAAAGGAGAGGTCTGGCCTCTTAGATGTGTTCCTGTCATAAGAACTTGGTTCTCAACACAAAAAGCAGTGCAAACGCACTGCCTTTTGTGTCTATAGATTTATGTTAGACTTTATTTATAGACCTAATGAAACATATTTTACTTCTAAATAATCTTCTATTCCATAATGGCCACCTTCACGTCCCATACCACTTTGTTTAAATCCACCAAACGGAGCTTGTGGTGTAGATGGCAGTCCATCATTTAATCCAATAATTCCATATTCAAGTGCTTCAGTAATACGAATTCCGCGAGTAATGTTTTCTGTGAAAACATATGCTGCTAGGCCGAAAATGGAGTCATTTGCACGTTTTATTGCTTCTTCCTCTGTTTTAAAAGAAGTAATAGGTGCTAATGGTCCAAAAGTTTCATCTGTCATACATAGCATTTCATCATTAACGTTAGACAATACAGTAGGTTCCATAAATAAACCTTCTTTTACGTTACCACCTGCTTCGATCTTTGCTCCAAGTTTAACAGCATCCTCAATATGATTTTGGACTTTTTCAACAGCAGCTTGATTAATTAGAGGTCCAATATCAACACCCTCCTCAAGTCCGTTGCCAATTTTAAGTTCCTTCACCTTAGGAACGAGCTTCTCGATAAACTTATCGTAAATCGATTCATGTACATAAACACGGTTTGAGCAAACGCATGTTTGACCAGCATTACGAAACTTTGAGCTAATAACGCCTTCTACCGCTTTATCTAAATCGGCATCATCCATCACGATTACTGGTGCATGCCCCCCAAGCTCCATCGATACCTTCTTTACAGTATCCGCAGAACTTTTTAACAATGTCTTTCCAACTTCAGTTGACCCTGTGAAAGTTAGTTTACGAACACGACCATCTTCTGACCAAGCTTCTCCAATGGCTCTTGAGTCACCAGTTACTAAATTCACTACACCCTTTGGAATTCCAGCCTTTTCAGCGAGTTCTACCATTTTAATCGCAGTTAGGGGAGTTAGGTTAGCTGGTTTAATAACGACCGTACAACCTGCAGCTAAAGCTGGTCCTACCTTACGAGTAATCATTGCCGCTGGGAAATTCCATGGTGTAATCGCAGCAATAACTCCAACTGGTTGTTTATGGACAAAGAGACGTTTATTACGTTGGGTAGCAGGAATCGTTTCACCGTAAATCCGCTTAGCCTCTTCAGCATACCAAGCAAAAAAGCCATTCGCATAATTCATTTCGCCTATTGATTCTTTCAAAGGCTTTCCTTGCTCTGATGTCATAATTTTTGCGATTTCTTCTTTGTTTTCGTCAATTAGATCATGCCATTTACGAATCAACTCAGCACGTTCATAAGCTGAATATCGTGACCACTCACGAAACGCTTCATACGCTGCATCAGCAGCTAGATAGGCTTCTTTATATCCACCATGTGGAACTGTTGCGATTATTTCTGCTGTAGCTGGGTTGGTTACTTCAATCAAATCAAGTTCTTGTCCTACCCATTCACCATTTATATACATTTGATAATGTTTCATTGTATCAATTCTCCTTTACTATTCTTAAGCGTTTTTAATCTTTTCAAATTCAAACTCTTCTTTTTCCTCATCACCTTTAAAGAAATCTTTGCCGTAAATGATTAAGCAAAGAATGATCCCAACTACGAAAGCCCATGTTGCCCCTTTCGTTGCCAATACGGCTCCAATGATACCTGCTATTCCTAAATCACGTTGACTTTTCGCTTGCATGATACCAACACGAACACTTACATAACCTTGGATAAGAAGAGTAAGCGCTAAAGCAACACCAAGTATTGGTTCTACTAAACTAACGATTGGTAATAATAGTAATCCTGTATTTGTTCCCCAACGGAAAGATCCAGAACCTCCAAAAAGAGAGTGCATCGCCTTTTTACCATCTTTATAACGCTCAATTACAACGACTTGCATGGCTGCCCATAACGGTCCACACATGACAATATCTGGTCCAAAAATACCCATTGTCGCGTTTCGTCCACCAAAGATTAAGTGAGCGCGATTTGGGTTGTAATCAATTTTTTCATCTGTTCTAATCTCATCGGCCTCACTGACAAGGGCTTTACTTTGCAATACATCACCAAATAAAACAATGTAAGTAGCTAGTACTGTTGGAATGGAAGAGATAAACATCATCAACGGTGGGAAGCCTAACCCGAAAACAGTGAACTCAGTAAATAATGTAACAAAATCGGGATTACTAAATCCCCACTCAATCGTAGGCCATGGTGCTTCACCAAATAGTGGTGCAATGATAATGGATAAAATGATAATAGGGAAGATACCTAAGTTAGCAAGGACACGCCAAGCTCCACCTCTTGCTTTGAGTTTTGCAAAATGTTTTGAGAATATGAGATAAAATGCAAACCCACATGCAATACTAATCGTAATCGGGAACATTTCAAAACGTCCCCCTACCTCAAAGATTGAAATAATAGCTGCAAAACCTGCACCTAAAATAACACCTGCTTTTAATGCATTTGGAACTAGCCCTACGACTTTACTAGCTAAACCAGTTATTCCAAGAAAAATCGAGAATATTCCTAAGGTTAGCTGGAAGGCTATGAGCGCGTATATCCTTTCGTCTCCTTCAGGGAATTGCGAGACGAATAAAATCATTAACGGAATTGCTGGTGTAATCCAGCCTGGAACTACGGGATCACCTAACAGGTGATGGGTTAAATATAAAATTCCATTTAAAATAACGACTGCTAATGCGACTTCAAAAGGCATCCCAAGATACTGTACCATTAAAGGTATGGCTGCTAAATCAACCGCACACATGAGAAGACCTTGAAAATAATCAGGTAGTTCAAAACGATAATGAATAAAAGGTAATCTTAATTTGAAAGGCCCCAAAGGTGTGTAAGGTGTTTCTTCACCATCTTTTCTTTGCTTCCATAACATCTCTCTTTCCCCCTAAATATCAGAATGCAGACTGATAAATTTTTTCAATATCATTAACAGAAAACAACCGAGGGTTATTCTTTAATAGTCTGTCAATTTTACTTGCATCTTCAGCCATGGAAGGAAGATCTTCTTCTGGTACATTAAATGAACGCATACCTTTTGGGATGTTCACAACCTCGCATAAACGGCGCATCGCTTCTACAGCACGATCAGCCGCTTCTTCATCCGTTAGCCCTGCTACATGTTCTCCTAAGGCTTCGGCAATATCTCGGAAACGTTCGACGCAGCTTATTTTATTCCACTCCATTACGTAAGGTAGGAGAAGCGCGTTACTCACACCGTGTGCAATATTGTATCTGCCTCCAAGTGGATAAGCGAGGGCATGAACTGCTCCTACTCCTGCATTTCCAAAAGCCATCCCAGCCATTAAACTAGCAGTTGCCATATTCTCACGTGCTTTAATATGGTTTGGATTGGCATATGCTTTTGGTAGATTCTTTGCGATTAATTTCATAGCTCCAATTGCGAGCGAATCAGTAATAGGTGAAGCGTTTACAGAAATATACGCTTCAATTGCATGAACAAGGGCATCGATTCCACTAGCAGCTGTTACAGACTGTGGCATTGTGAGTGTCATCTCTGGAGCGACGATCGCAACATCTGGAAGTATGTAGTCGCTTACAATTCCTTTTTTTAATTGAGCTTCCTTATCTGAGAGAATCGCAATATTGGTTACTTCAGAGCCTGTCCCAGCTGTTGTTGGGATTGCAATGATTGGAACACCTTTTTGCGGAACTAAATCGGTACCAAATAACTCTTCAATTTTGCCATCAAAATTTGCATAGGCAGAGACACTTTTCCCGATATCAATTGCACTACCGCCACCTACTGCAATAATGCCATCGTGTTGACCTTCCTGAAAGATTGATGCGCATTCCTCAACAAGGGCAATCTCGGGTTCAGGCTTTACCCCACTGTAAATGCTACTTGAAATATCTTCTAATTTTTCTTGAATGTTTTTAACTACACCGATGTCTAAGAGGATCTTATCTGTAACAATTAATGGATTGTTAATATTTAATCGTTTCACCTCTTTAAATAACTTATCAGTTGCTCCTTCGCCAGTAATTAACTTATTTGCACTTTTAAATGTTGCTATATTCATTTTACAACTCTCCCTTCTTAACTCTATTAATGCAAGGAATGTGCCAACGTTTCAAATTTTCAAAAAAACAGTAGGTTAATATAGGTTTGGGATGGGTGTATAATTAAATTGAAATCATTTTTTTGATTATGATAGTAATCATTAAAGTGATTTCGATTAAAATACTAATCGGATGACTCCCACTTTTTCATTTTTTGGACAATGGTAGATTGACTAACTTTTAATATTTCAGCTGCTTTTCTGGTTGTTTTATATCTTTTTAATGCTTTTATGATTAAATCACGTTCAAGTTTCTCCATTGCACTTTTCAAAGGAACGATTCCTTCTTCATCTAAATAATGTTTTTTAGAGCGTAATCGAATCTCATTTGGAACAATCTGTAGCTCGATAGCTGATTTGACAGAGGTTACAACAAGTCGTTCAACCACATTAATCAATTCTCGGATATTACCAGGCCAGTCGTACTCCAAAAGGGCATCTAACGCTTCAAGAGTAAACTCCTTTTTCATGTCATACTTTTGATTAAATTGATCTAAATAATAGTGTATAAGAGGGAGGATTTCTTTTTTTCTTTGCCTAAGTGGTGGGATTGTAAAAGGCACAACATTTAATCGATAGTAAAGATCTTCTCTAAATGTCCCGTCCTCAACCATCTTTTTTAAGTCTTTATATGAAGCTGCAATAATACGTACATCTACGGTCTTCACTTCCGTTGACCCAACGGGCATAAACTTGTTTTCTTCTACTACTTTAAGCAGTTTTACTTGTAGTTCTAATGGTAGATCTCCTACCTCATCTAAGAAGAGAGTACCTTGGTGGGCTAATTCCATCAAACCCTTTTTTCCTTTAGAAGAAGCACCAGTAAATGCGCCCGCCACATATCCAAACAGCTCTGCTTCAATAAGATTAGAAGATAGTGCACCACAGTTCAATTCGAAAAAAGCATAATTTGAACGTTTGCTTTTTTCATGAATAAATTTGGCTATAAGCGTTTTCCCAACTCCGGTTTCACCTTGAAGTAAAACTTTTACATCTGTTTGTGCCACACGTTCTGCCAGTTCATATAACTCCATTGTCTCTTGGCTAATAATAGTAGAATGAAGGATTTGATCGTATATATCTGAATGCATGTATCTCGCACTTTGCCTGAGGGATTTGAGTTCTTGAAGTTCTTCTATTTGATGCTTTAAACGCAATAGCTCGGTTATATCCCGTACACTATTAATGACATATAAAATCTCATTGTCAGTTCCAAAAATGGGTGTTCCTGATACAATGATTTTTCGTTCGTTTTTTATGGTTTGCATCATTGTGATTGGGCGTTTTTCTTTTAAAACTTCTATAGAAGCTGACTTTGAAATAAGACCTGCTTTCACCAGTTCCTCCATATGGTAGCCGACCACTTCCTCAGCACGAATTCCAGTAATGCGTTCGTAAGCTTGATTGATTTCAACTGTTACTCCGTGTTGATCGGTAATATACACACCATCGTATAAGGAATTAATAATATCTGAGAAAACATGACTTTGAATGAGCTTTGAGTACTTATTGTCTTTTATTTCGTGCAGTATGGGTTTGGAGCTTTTTACACAACGATTATTCATTAAGCTCTCAATAGGTTTATAAACGTTCCCTTTTTGAATAGCTTCATTTAAATCGCTTATTGTAAAAACACCAACCGCTTCTCCAGCCTCATTTTGAACTTCAAGTACATCTTTTCCTGTTGATGAAAATAGGGGTATAGCATCTTGTACAGTATCGAAGAGTCTTAATATCATGAAATCATTCACATCCTGAAAAAAGTTTGAATACATCTGATATTCTAATAGATAAAAGGAATCAGTGGTTTAAAAGAGGATACCATTTTGGGTTCCATGGGTGGAAAACATACTAACATATTAGATTGATTCCTAGATCATAACCTCGGGATCGTCATATTCCACTTTTTTATTTTTTTCACAAGGGTCGAATGATCAACTCCTAAATGTTCAGCAGCTTTTCTAATCGACGTTTTTTTCTGGAGGGCATCGAAAATGATCCTTTTTTCAAATTGTTCCACTCGTTGTTTTAATGTTTGAGCTGACTCTGGGTAACTATGAATATTAAAATGTGGCGGCAGGTCAACAGGCTCAATTGTAAGTGAGGGGACTGACACAATCATGCTCTCGACTAAATTCCGTAATTCTCTCACGTTTCCTGGCCAATGATAGCTTTGTAAAATATGTTTTGTTTCGGGTGAGACATGCTTTTCGATATTAAATAATTTACAAAAATAAGCGAAAAAGTGATCAAGTAAGACCTCGATGTCTTCTGGGCGCTGACTTAATGGAGGAATCGATAATTCAATTACTTGTAGTCGGTAATATAGATCTTCACGAAATTCGCCTTTTTCGACTAACTCCTTCAAATGTTTATTTGTTGCCGAAATAATTCGAATGTCTAATTGCTTTACTTTGTTGCCGCCCAGTCTTTGAATTTGTTTTTCTTGAAGAACACGAAGTAATTTGACTTGTAGGGATAGTGGCAGTTCGCCAATTTCATCCAGCAGGACTGTACCTTTATCTGCTAGCTCAAGCAAGCCAACTTTTCCTTCCTTTCTCGCACCAGTAAACGCACCTTTTTCATAGCCGAAAAGCTCTGACTCTAATAGCTGTTCGGGGATGGCTCCGCAGTTCACTTTAATAAACGGCATATCTGTGCGGTCGCTTAATTGGTGAACTAAATTGGCTATAACCTCTTTTCCAGCTCCTGAAGGGCCAGACAGTAAAACACTCGTTGGGAACGAGGCAATTTGTTTAACTTTATCAATGATTTCCTTCATTTGAACACTTTGAAAAATGACTTTTTCATCGGAACCATCCGTAGAGAATGTATAGCGATTTTGGCTCATTTGAGAAAAGCTTTTTGCCTTTTTTAACTCATTCGTTAGATCATTTAATTGAGTAATATCTCTGACACTAGTAACAACCATTTGAATGTCACCATCTTCATCGAAAACAGGATTTCCTGTTACCATGACATCTTTTTGCTTGCCAATTCGTTGAAGAATTGAAATTCGCTTTTTATCTCGTAAGACAAGGAGAGAGACGGATTGATCAAAATATCCTTGCTTCATTAAATCACTCATGTGATGACCAATCAGTTCTTCTCTTTTGAACCCAGACAATTCCTCGTAGGCTGAATTGACAGTTAGGGTAATTCCTTCTTTATCAACAACGTAAATGCCGTCTGTAGAAAACTCGATAATTTTCTCCATCTGTCTCAATAGCGAACGATAATGTTCCATTTGAGAAATATCTTGAATAACACTAACAGCTCCAATCAACTTACCATCCTGATATAAAGGGGTTCGGTTCACCATGCACTGTAACCCTGCAATCGTCATTTTCACGCCAATTGTACTTTCACCACTAGCAAGAACATGAGGAATTTGTGAATTAGGGACAAACTCACGGATATCTTTGCCGATGTATTCTTGCTGACCTTGTTTTAATAATGTCTGGGCAGATTCATTCATTAATAAAACTTTTTTATGATGGTCCACAACTATCACTCCATTTGACATGGAAGAGAAAACGCTTTCTAAAATTTCCGTATTCATCGTTATTGATTTCATAAGAACTCCTGCCTCCTATAAATTATGGTGAAAATATTCAATGGTTGGTGAAATTTTTCACCGACAATGAAAACCTATTGTATCAACAATCGCATCTCTTATGGTGAATTTTATCACCATAATAAAATTTGTACAAATGAAAATCTTTTGTAAAATAACGCTTTCAAAGTTGGCACAGTTCTTGCAAGTATAAACGTGAAAGGAGGTTCGGAATGGAAACAAAAAGTTTATTTATTAATGGTAAAGGGGAAACAAAACAAAGAACCTATGCGCTTCACTCTCCTTATAGTGGAGAAGTAATCGCTAATATTAGTATGGCAGATAAGGCAGATGTTAAAAAAGCCATTGAAGGTGCACAACAAGCCTATAAAACAATGAAAGAAATGCCTGCCTACAAACGCTCAGACATTTTACTTAAGGTTGTCTCAATCCTTCAAGAAAGAAGGGAGGAGTTAGCTCGCGTTGTGGCACTTGAGGCTGGTAAGCCAATTCGCACAGCAAGAGGAGAAATCGATCGTACGATTGCTACCTACCAATTCGCTGCAGAAGAGGCAAAAAGAATTTACGGGGAAACCATTCCAATGGATGCCGCTCCTGGTGGGGAAAACCGCCTAGGATTTACATGGAGAGAACCATTAGGTGTTGTCGTGGCCATTAGTCCGTTTAATTTTCCGTTTAATCTAGTCGCTCATAAATTGGGACCAGCCTTTGCTGCTGGAAACACAGTTGTCTTAAAGCCAGCTGAACAAACGCCTTTAAGTGCCTATCTAATCGCTGAAATCTTTCAGCAGGCAGGACTGCCAGATGGCGCACTTCAAGTCATCACAGGAAGTGGAAGAGAGCTCAGTGATGCTCTTATCACAGATGAAAGAGTTAAAAAAGTAACGTTCACAGGAAGTGCTGGAGTAGGTAAGATCATTAAAGAAAAGGCTGGCTTGCGAAAAGTGACGTTAGAGCTTGGTTCGAACTCAGGCTTAATTGTTGAGCCAGACGTTCCCTTGGAAAAAATTATTCCAAGATGCGTAGAAGGAGCCTTTGCTTTTGCTGGTCAGGTGTGTATTTCCTTACAAAGAATTTATGTTCATGAATCTGTTTATGAGGAATTTAGTAAGCTTTTTATTGAACAGGCAAAGCAACTAAAAATCGGTGATCCACTAGAGGAAACAACTGATATTAGTGCAATGATTAATCCGAAAGAAATGGAGCGAATTGAGTCATGGGTCGAGGAAGCATTGGAACAGGGTGCTACGATTGGCTTAGGCGGCACACGTGATGGCTCAGTCTTCACGCCTACTGTATTACTGAATGTGACAAATAATATGGCTGTTTCTTGCCAAGAAACATTTGCTCCAGTCGTGTCGATCGTTCCATATAAAGAGTTAGACGAAGCAATCGATATGGTTAACGATTCAATATATGGGCTAAATGTAGCAATCTATACTCAAAATATCATCAATGCCATGAATGCAGCCAAAAAGCTTGAATCAGGTGGCGTCATCATTAATGATATTCCAACATTTAGACTTGATCACATGCCTTATGGCGGAGTCAAAGATAGTGGTTATGGACGTGAAGGGATCAAATATGCAGTTGAAGAAATGACGGAATTAAAATTCGTTACCATAAAAACAGCATTTTAGGAGGAATAACAATATGACAAATATTATTAAACCTAATCCGAAGCTTTATGTCATGGATAATGGCCAACTAAGTATGGATAAAAACTGGATGATTGCAATGCATAATCCTGCGACAATCGATAATCCGAATGCACAAACCGAATTCGTTAAATTTCCTGTTTATACAGTATTGATCGATCATCCAGCAGGTAAAATCTTGTTTGATACAGCTTGTAATCCTAACTCTATGGGACCAGAAGGACGTTGGGGCAAAGCAACTCAACAAATGTTTCCAATCGATATGCCAGAGGAATGCTATCTTCATAATCGTTTAGAAGAGTTAAATGTAAGACCAGAAGACATTAAATTTGTTGTAGCATCTCATCTTCACCTTGACCACGCTGGATGCTTAGAGATGTTTACAAATGCGACAATCATTGTGCATGAGGATGAATTGAACGGAGCACTTCAATCATATGCCCGCAATCAAAAAGAGGGCGCATACATTTGGGCTGACATTGATGCTTGGATCAAAAATAACCTTCAATGGCAAACAGTGAAGCGTAGTGAAGATAATCTTGAATTAGCAGAAGGCATTAAAGTCCTTAATTTCGGAAGTGGACATGCTTGGGGGATGCTAGGTCTTCATATTAATATGCCAGAAACAGGTGGAATTATTCTTGCTTCGGATGCGATCTATACCGCTGAAAGCTTCGGGCCACCAATTAAGCCACCTGGTATTATCTATGATTCTCTTGGCTACTCCAATGCTGTTGAAAAAATACGTAGATTAGCCAATCAAACGAACTCCCAAGTCTGGTTTGGTCATGATGCTGAGCAGTTTAAAACATTCCGTAAATCAACTGAAGGATATTACGAGTAAGGTTAGGGGGTAAATCTATGAGTGTGTCAAAGTTAGTTTTCGCCCCGTTAAGCTATACAGGATGGGGCTCTTTAAAGGAATTGTTACCTGAAGTTAAAAAATATGCACCAAAGAAAATTCTTGTCGTGACAGATCCGATGTTAGCAAAAATTGGACTAACGGATCGCGTAACGGGTCCGCTTGAAGAGGAAGGTTATTCCGTTACTGTATACACAGATGTCGTTCCTGAACCACCTTTGGAAACGGGTGAGAAGCTTGTATCCTTTACGCGTAAAGGTCAGTTTGAAATGGTTATCGGTGTTGGTGGTGGAAGCGCTCTTGATTTAGCAAAACTAGCAGCTGTTTTGGCTGTGCATGAGGGACCTGCTGTTGACTACTTAAACTTAACAGGTACGAAAAATGTAGAGAAGAAGGGATTACCTAAAATCCTTATTCCGACTACATCTGGAACGGGTTCAGAGGTGACCAATATTTCTGTCCTGTCCTTAGAGACAACAAAAGATGTCGTCACACATGATTATCTTTTAGCTGATGTGGCAATTGTTGATCCAGAATTAACCGTTTCTGTTCCTGCAAAAGTAACGGCGGCAACGGGAATTGATGCATTGACTCATGCTGTAGAAGCATACATTTCAGTGAATGCTAGTCCAACGACAGATGGCTTAGCGCTTCAAGCAATTCGTTTAATTGGACGTTCACTTCGAAAGGCAGTAGAGGACGGTAGTGACAAGCAAGCTCGTATTGATATGAGTAATGGTAGTTATCTAGCTGGACTAGCTTTCTTTAATGCTGGAGTAGCTGGTGTTCATGCATTAGCCTACCCACTAGGTGGACAATTTCATATCTCTCATGGGGAGTCAAACGCGGTTCTATTGCCATATGTAATGGGCTATATTCGTAAGAGCTGCGCAAAGAGAATGGCAGATATGTTGAATGCCCTAGGTGGAAATTCAACCTACTTATCTGAAGAAGAAGCCTCATATAAATGTGTGGAGGAACTAGAGAGACTAGTGAAAGATGTTGGTATTCCGTCTACTTTAGCTGGATTCGATATACCAGAATCAGCTTTAGAGAGCTTAACACAAGATGGAGTCAAGCAAAAGAGAATCTTAGCTAGAAGTCCATTGCCTTTATTAGAAGACGACATTCGAAAAATCTATCAATCTGCTTTTGATGGGGCAGTTGTAGAACCTAAATAGATCAAGATATAGAAAAACACCACTCATCCCTAGCATGAGTGGTGTTTTGGTTTTTGAAAAGGATCTGCCCAAATACGAAAATTAAATCTTGATTGTCTTTATTACACCTTAAATTGTCGCACCAAGTCATTTAACTGATTGGACATGTCAGACAATGAGCTAGCTGCTTCATTAATCCCATTGATAATGACGAGCTGTTCCTCAGAAGCCATTGTTACTTGTTCAGCGCTATCGGCAGCAACTTGTGACGTGCTAGCAATTTCTTGAACGGATGCTGCGACTTCCTCAGTACCTGCTGACATTTCTTCTGCTACTGCTGACATATCCTCAATCTTGACGGTCACTTCTTCAATCGAGCGTAAAATTTCATTGAATTTTGCTCCAACTTCATTTATTCGCTCAATTCCATTATTCACATCTTCGGAACTTGCTGTTATAGAAGTCACTGACTTTTCAGTATTACTTTGAATTTTTCCAATTAACCCTTTAATTTGATTAGCTGAGTTCGATGTTTGATCAGCAAGCTTACGGATTTCATCAGCAACAACAGAGAATCCTTTTCCTGCTTCACCCGCTCTTGCTGCTTCAATTGCCGCATTTAATGCTAATAGATTTGTTTGTTCAGATATATCAGTAATAACGGTAATAATTTGGCCAATCTCCTTAGAATCATTATCTAACAACTCAATGGTCGATTTCGTTTCCTTTGTTCCATTTTGGATAAAGGTCATTTGTTCAATAGCTGATTGGACTGACTTGTAACCCTCATTCGCGTTTTCATTCATCATCGTAGAGGATGAAGATATAACAGCGGCTGATTCGGCAATCTGTTGAACACCTTGCGAAAGTTCTTCCATTGCTCTAGCACTTTCACTGGAGCTTTGCACTTGAACCGCAGCACCACCTGCAACCTCACGAATCGCGGCATTTACTTCATTGGCCATTTCAGATGTTCTTTTAGCACTATCATTTAACGTATCAGCAGAGCTTAATACTTGTTCAGAACTATTTACAACTTGAGTAATCATATCCTTCATACGATCTGAAATTTGATTGAATACACGTGCTAATGTGCCTACTTCATCTTTTCTCTTTAGAAGGTTTTCAGGAACAGAGTGAGTAAAATCATTGTTACTCATATATTCGCCAAGCTGAACAACTGTGATGATAGGCTTAATAATGCTACGAGCAATGAACCAGACAATCGTTAAACCAATTACTAGTACAATAACAATAGCTGTCATCATAAATGCCTGGAGACTTTGCAATGGTGCTAAAACTTCCTCTTCAGCTACTCCTACGCCAATTGTCCAATCTGTACCTGCAACCGAAGAAAAGCCAAGGTATTGAGCCTCACCCTCAAAGTTATATGGATGAACTCCTTGCTCTTGCTCTGTCATTAAAACCATTGTATCTGCAAGATCAGCAAGACCAGTGTTAGTTTCAGCCATTTCGATATAATTCGTCTGGTTTTGTACAAGCTCACGATCACGGTTAGCGACCATCGCGCCGCTAGAATTAATCATAAATGCATAGCCCGTATCACCGTATGTGATATCTTCAATCATCGCACTTAAAAAGCCAGCATCCATTCGAGCAACTAAAGCACCTACTACTTCACCACGACTTTCAATTGGGGCAGTAATCATGACCACTGGTTCATTCGTAGCTCTACTAATGATGACATCAGAGACATTCGATACGCCTTGAAATGCTTGCTGAACGTAATCACGATCACCAAGATCTAGTACGTTTTCATCTAAATATGTAGCTGTTCCATCAGGAGTTACGACAGCGAAGGCTAAATAATCCAGTCGTTCGAAATCACTTTCAAGTGCTGGCTTTTGAATAGCCCAATCCATACTAGTTATCGCATTTCTTGAAGCAATTGCATTGATTTCAGCCAAACTAGTTGCTAAACGCTCCTCTACGAGAAAAGAGCTATCATTCGCTTTATTTAAAAGGGAGTATTCTACTTCCTCTGTTAATAGCGTTGAAGAATTTGCATAGGTAATAATACCTAAAGATACACTTACCAAAAGTAATAACGCTCCAAATGATAATAATAGTTTTCTTCCAATACTTTTCAATTTGTGCACTCCTCCTTTTATATAAAAAGTCACTCTCTATTTGTTTCGACATAATATAAGAAATATTAACGAAATAATAGTAAATTTTTAAAATATTTTCTTTTTTACTATGTTAATTGTACCTATTTATTCACAAAATAATGGTAGGAGAAATTTTTCGAACCTATTATAAAAACAAAAGTGAAATTGACAACTTGAAAAAATGGTGATAATATACAATTGTGTTCTTTATAAAGAATAAATGATTATAATTATCTTTATTTAGACACTGTTAATCTAGTTATAATTATTTTTTAAAATACAATCGTTCTTTATTAAGAATAAAACCCTCTTAAAAGGGGGTATGAGAAAGGTGATGAGAAGGGTGAAAAAAGAATGGAAGAAACCAGTCCTAGAAATACTTGATGTTAATATGACAATGAAGTTTTTTGAACATCCCAAAAAGGAAAAGCCGTCTAAGCAACCTGGTGAGGAGAAAGATCCGATAGAAGTCATTATGGAGAGCTAAGAGGTTAATTATTATTTTGGTACTAATTTCAAACTATAACCCTTGTACAAAATCGGTATAAGGGTTATTAAAGTGACTTAAAAATAGGTATGAATAAGGTGGTGATTGAATATGTATGAATTAGTGAAAACACGAAGACAACAAAAAGCTTTCGAGAATATTTGGGAATTTTCTTGTGAAAAACAAGGTTGGCGTAACGATCCATATGCTGAAATGGGGATCAGATACAATCTTTTATTGCCCAAAAAGCATTTGTTACGCAAAAGAAAAGTAATTGGAACGATTGAGTTTATCCCATATGATCCTACTAATCCTCATAGTACAGTAGAAGGGCCTACAAGGTGGGAGTTTTCTAAACATGAGGAGATCATGGCTTATCAAAGTCAGACATGGGAGATCGACAAGCTTTGTATTCATCCTAAGTATCAACGACAAGGATACTTTCCGTTTTTTATGCATGTATTTGCTGAGCATGCTATTTTGCACCAGCCTAAATACTATCTAGCACTTATTGAAAAGAAATTATATCGGATGCTTCGAATTTCATTTGGTTTACGGGTGGAACAAAAAGGAGAGGAGTTTATAGGCCCTGATACGGTTCTGATTCCAATTGTATTTGATATTAATAAAATAATGGAAGATGAAGAGAGAATAAGCAGGGTGCTAGGAATCGAGAGAGCGTTTCGACATGGGAAACAGCAAGATAAAGGATTATTCCACAATCTTTTGAATCGATAAGCAAATAATAATTAATAATATTTGACAGATGTAAATAATTTCTATACACTTTTAATGAATGACAGTCAGTCAGTTATTTGGTGAATCGGTTTGTAGGAGGCGGAAATGAACGAAAAACAAGAAACAAAGTATCAGTTGATTCTTGACGCAGCATTTGAACAGATGAAAGAAAATGGATTTGAAAAAGCATCTGTTTCACAAATTGTGAAACGTGCAGGTGTAGCTCAAGGAACATTTTATTTATATTTTGATTCTAAAAGTGCGATTGTTCCAGCGATTGCTGAACGAATTCTTTGTGAACAGATTGATGTGGTTCGCAATGAAGTGAGGGATGGGGACGATATTTTGTCTATTGTCCGCGTCTTAATCGATCAAACCTTTGCCCTGACGGATAAACACCGTGAAGTGATTAAATTTTGCTATTCTGGAATTGCCTACTATGATTCTTTCCAACGCTGGGAAGATATTTATCGTCCGTATTATGAATGGGTGGAATTGAAGCTGCAAGAAGCAATGGAAAAGAAAGAAATTCCCTCTCTCTCTGTGCTATCCTATCAAGCTAAGCTCATTATCGGTATCATTGAGCAATCTGCTGAAACATATTATTTAGCAAGTGATCCTACAAAGGAAGAGAACGTAGATATTTACAAAGAAGAGCTTTTTCAATTTATTAAAAGAGCACTAAGCTAATGGGAAGGCATTAGCTTCTTCATTACAATAAAAATGACTGACGTTCAGTCATTTGTTAAAAACAAGAGGTGTAACCTATGAGTGAAAAGCAAATATTAACCTTGTCCGTCTATGGTGCGCTTCTTTTTGCGTTAACGGGTGTTGTTTGGGGAGTCGCCATTGAATCGAAAATGATTTTATTTGATGGTGCATATTCCTTTGTTAGTGTCGGACTATCACTACTATCGCTTAGTGGAGCGGCTTATATTCAAAAGCAGGATGAAAAGCGTTTTCCATTTGGAAAGGAAGTAATCGAGCCCATTATTATCATAGTGAAAGCAATTGTTATTTTACTCCTGTGCTTAAGTGCAATTGTCTCAGCAGTCTATGATCTTGCTAATGGAGGAAGTAATGTTCAGCCAGGGTATGCTCTAGGCTATGCGGTGTTTTCAACTGTAGGCTGCTTCGTGGTTGTTATATTCCTATCGAGACAATCAGGAAAAAAACAATCTGGTTTTGTAGAAGCAGAAAAAAAGCAGTGGCTGATGGATACACTATTAAGTGGGGCAGTATTGGTTGGATTTTTAATAGCTACAGTGTTAACTTATACGAATTATGCAGGGGTAGTCGTTTATATCGATCCAGCCATGGTCTTACTTGTCTCGATCTATTGTTTGAAAATGCCGTTAACGATGCTACGAGCAAGCCTTAGAGAGGTGCTCGAGATGTCTCCAGCACCAGCAATACAATCTCGGATTACGAATTTGGTGAAGCAAATCGAGTCAAAGTACAAATTTAAGGAATCCATGATACGAACATCGAAAGTGGGAGAGAAGCTGTATATTGAAATTGACTTTATTTTAGATACGAAATCTGGAGCACAAACGGTTGCAGAGCATGATACGATTCGCGAAGAAATTGCAACCAAAATTGACGATCTCCAGTATACAAAATGGTTAACCATCTCCTTTACTCAAAATCGAAAATGGGCATGATAAGCAGTAAGATTGTATTAGATAAAAAAACATGAGATAGTATTTTAAGAAGTCTGACTTTTTTAGCAGGGGGGTTGGTGATTTGGATATGCAACAGGATTCGTTCGTATTTGATTTTCATACACATCATGATCGTTGTGGCCATGCTGAAGGAAAAGTAGAGGATTATATTCAATCGGCGATCAAACAAGGGATGCACCTTATCGGAATTTCAGATCACACCCCGTATTTTCATAGTGAGCAAGATCAGCTGCGTCCAGGAATCGCGATGGCGAAAAGTGAGCTTGCAAAATACGTAGAGGAAGTCCTCCATCTAAAGGAAAAGTATGCAGATAAGATCACGGTTCTACTCGGAATTGAAAGTGATTATTTCCCTAACCATATCGACGTCTATCGTCAAGAATTATTAAAATATCCGTTTGATTATATGATTGGCTCGGTTCATTTTGTCAATGACATTAGCATCTTTAAAAAGGAGCGCTGGGATGGATTGACTGACGCCGAGAAAGTGAAAACAAAGGAAAGCTATTATCAATTGATAGAAGCATCCGCACGAAGCGGTTTATTTCACATTCTCGGTCATTTAGATGCGATGAAGGGATTTTATCCAGAATTCTCAGCGATTGAAACAGAAGCGGTTAATCAGACCTTAAAAGTGATAGGCGAGCAGGAGCTTGTTATTGAAATTAATACGTCAGGAAAAACGAAGGATTGCGGAGGGTGGTACCCTTCCGAGGAAATGCTTGAAAGAGCACTTTTTTATCAAGTTGGCGTGACGTTTGGTTCTGACGCTCACAAACCTTCAAGGGTAGGGGATGAATTCGAGCAAGTGAAAGTGAAATTAAAAGAAATTGGCTTTAAAGAAATGGCGTATTTTATCAATAAAAAGAGACATCATATGACTATTTAAGGTAAAGGCATGTCTTTTTGTGAAAAACAAAAGTTTTGCGTCAATTGGTTTAAGTATCATTTTGATTGCTGAATGAGTGGGAGATGATGGCATGGTTGTGTTAGAAAATGATGTAGTACGAGTTCAAATAAAGGAGGAGGGAGCGGAAGTAACAGAATTTTTTCATAAGGAAAACCGGCTGGATTTTATGTGGAATGGTGACCCTGCTTATTGGGGAAGGGTCTCGCCAGTTTTGTTTCCGATTGTGGGAAGATTAAAGGATGATCACTATTCGATTGATGGGCAAGACTATACATTAACACAGCACGGCTTTTTAAGGGATTGCACTTTTGAGTTGGTTGAAAAACACGAAACAGCGGCACGATTTCAAATTTCATCGGATGGAAGGTTTCTTGATGTCTATCCTTATGAATTTGAGGTGATGATTGACTATAAGCTAACAGATAGAAAGCTGGAGGTTAGATGGAAGGTCTTGAATAAAGATACGGATACAATGTATTTTTCAATCGGAGCTCATCCTGCTTTTAAGGTGCCATTGCAAGATGGGGAAAATATTTCTGATTACTTTATTAAAATTCAACCATCAAAACAAGAGGTAACAGAGTATTATCTTGATCAGTCTCTTTTACATGTTAAAGGAACAGTAAATGAACTAAGCACGTTCCCTTTATCAGCAGGGATGTTTGCTAATGATGCGTTAATTTACAGCAATATTGATCAAATGACGATTGCTTCGAAAAAGAATCCTCATCAAATTCAGGTTGATTTCAAAGGCTTTCCGTTTGTTGGTATTTGGTCAAAATATAATGAAGATGATAAGAGCATTGCGCCGTTTTTGTGCATTGAACCTTGGTACGGGGTTGCAGATACATATGATACGATTGGGGATTTTAAAACGAAGCTTGGTATTAACCGTTTAGAGCAAGGCGATGTGTTTCAAGCTAGTTATTCGATTACGATCACTTGTTGAACTACCCACCACTTAGCTAAAGCTTGAAGTGGGGGATTCCTACGAACACCAGTGTACCCACCAGTTATAGAGTAGGCTCTACCCGTAGTCCCTACGGTGAAATCTTACCTATCTTGTACGTTGGACTCTCCACACGTCCTACTCTGCTTGGTTTTCGCTACTTCGGTATATGCGGGGCGATTGTTGCTTGGATATTTTACGTGACAAAGCGTTTCTCGTCACAACCTCATATATCCAGTTTTCAAAGAGCAATCTGTACAAGACTATTTTACCATGCAAATAAGTGTTTTGCTAGGCAAAAAAGGCGATTCATCCCCCACTTACTCATTGGGCTTCTCCCTTCACATTCCTTGAAGATGGGGGTTTTCTCGCCTACTTAATGATAAAAAACAGCAGCCTAAGAGTAGTCCCTTGGCTGCTGTTTTTTACTATATTAAGCTTTAAAGTGCTTCAGAAGTTCTTTTAAGTCTTCTGCTAGAGTTTGAAGCTTGACTGCATCTTGAGAAATATGTTCAGCGCTTGCTGATTGCTCCTCGCTTGTTGCACTCACTTCTTCGCTACTTGCAGAAATTTCTTCTGTGACAGCTGAAATGGATTCCATTTGTTCGCTGATTTTTTGGGCGACTTGCTTTAAGTGATGGACGGAGTCATCGACGCCTTTATTTTTCTGATTAATTTGATTCACATCTTTTGCAATATCTTTGAACACTTGTGCGACAACTTTAAATGTCTTTGTGCTATCTTCAACCGTTGTCACACCATCTTGAACAGCGATAACAGCTCGGTTGCTTTCTTCTTGAGTTTCTGAGATAAGCTGGCTAATTTGTTCAACAGATTGAGTCGTTTCATTCGCTAATTTGCGAACCTCATCCGCAACAACGGCAAAGCCTTTTCCTGATTCCCCTGCTCGCGCTGCTTCAATCGAGGCATTTAATGCAAGAAGATTTGTTTGCTCAGCAATCTGTGAAATAATGTCAACTACTTTGCCTATCTCCGATGATTTTTGATCAACTTTTTTAATGAGTTCTGATAAATCATGTACGTTTTGATTCATTTCGCCCATTTTGGCTACGGCCTTATTCACATGCTGATCGCCATTTATCGAGGCTTGTTTGCTAGCCTCTGTTAATTCTTTCACTTCATGAGTATTTGAAGCAATCGTTTCAATTTGAAGAGCGATTTCATTTACTTCTTCACTCACCGTGGTAACGGAAGAAGCGACTTCTGAGCTTCCTGAAGCTACCTGCGAAATACTTTCGGCAACTTGTTCAGATGCCTCACGTGTTTCATCACTTGCCTGAACTAAATAATCTGAGGATGTCGCTAGCTGAGCCGATGTATGTTGAATATTGTTGATCATCTCATTCATCGTATCAGTCATTTTATTAATATCCTTACCGAGTAAAGCAATCTCGTCTTTTCCTTTTAATCTAGCGCGAACGGTGAGATCGCCTTGCTCGATTTGTTCCGTTACATTGCGTAAATCCTTTAAGCGCTTTGTAATACTTTGTGCGAACAAAACAATGACAACGATCGTTAGAATAGCAGCAGCGGCTACAACAATTATAACAATATACGTTAAGCTATTGAGCTGTGTAGTTGCTTCTTCACTTGGAACGGTAATAAAAAGGTTCCAATCTGTAGAAGGAATTTTCTCGTAGAAAGTAAATAGCTCGCCTTCACCTTCTAACACAAATTCAAGCATCTGAGCATTGGACGTTTCAGCGTTATTTTGAGCTTCTGTTAATTCACTCACTCCGAAAGCTTCAATATTTTGCTCGGCAACGTATTCGCTGTTTGGGTGACTAATGATAAGCCCGTCATCTTGAGTAACAAAGGCATAGCCAGTCTCTCCAATCTCAATTCCAGTAACGATTTCATTAAAGGTATCAGTCGTAAATGTACTTGCTCCTAAGCCTATTAGGTTTCCATTTTGATCGTGAAGAGGAACAGCAACGACGAATGAGCTTTCACCAGTGGAACGACTGAAGATCATATCGGAAATACTTATAGAGGCACCGTTCATAATTTCTTGGAAATACTCTCGATCTGATATATTGAATGTTGCTCCTGTCGTCGAAAAGCCATCTCCATTCGTATCCGCAACAAATAGGGCAAGATATTCAGGATATTCTGTCATTTTTTCTTGTAGGAAACTCATTTGAGTGTCCTCATCCATGCTTCTTAAGTCTGAGGATGTGACCATGTTTTGTAGACGCTCGACATGAGTCATGAAGTAATGGTCAATTTCGTTTGTGGACATATCAAGCATTAATAGTGCTTCATCTTGGAACGAGTCTGTCAGTAAATTTTTAGATGTGTTATAAACAATTCCAAAACCAACAAGTAATGTGACTAAAATAAGCGGTAAAAAAGTAAAAAGAAATTTTTGTTTCACAGATTTCACTGATTGGACCTCCTAAAAATATCCATCTAACGTTAAGGAATGCTATTATTGTGATTCGATATGCTCACCTCTACTTTTGTCGCACTCCTTCTATATATCATTGTAACTATTTGACTTAATTGAGAGTACATGAATGCGACAATATTCGCAAATTAAAATAGTATAAATTTAGCAACAATACTGAATGCTTTTTTTCGTATTAGTTTGACTAAAAAACAAATAAAACGTTTACATATAAAATGTGACAGTTGAGTGAAGGAAATGATTTGGAAGTATTTATGGTTATGTTTCAATTAAAATTAGAAATAGAAAAAGGCGAATTATTTCTAAATTTTTCTAATAATAGAAAATACTATCGTCATTAAAGTGATCAGTAAATTTCACATAATTTAATCAATAATTCATGACCTAAAAAGAAGAAGAGAACGATATAATAGAGAAGAGGTTTCTATGTAAGTGTAATTCTTTTAAAATAGGGATACACATTTGCAGTGTAAGGCTATTTTTAATAAAATATGTAAGTAAGCGGATGTAATAGTCTAAGAAATGTCTTAATCGGCTTTTCAAAAGAGGGGGACCGCGATTGTCTAAACATACTGTACTAAGAAAAGGAATGATTGCTCTTGCCTTTCTGGTAATAGGGATCATTCTTTACATATATTCCGCTCTCTTTATGCCTATTTTATTGGCATTGTTTACGGCCCTTATGTTTGAACCATTTGTAAAGCTCCTGCAAAAGTACATGAAAACGGAGAAACGGTTAGGTGCTGTAATAATTGTTTTCACGTCGTTTGTTATTGTGACAGGCTATACAATTTATGTGACGATGACGACACTTATCAATCAATTTGTGAATTTTATTTATCAGCTACCACACTATGTAATTGAGATTCAATTATTTGTCAATCAGTTTATTGATGATTTTAATGTGTTGATTAGTGATATTCCGCAGAAGCATTTGCTTGTTCAAGAGCTGGAAAATCAGAGCCAGATGCTAACGGACCAGGCATCAGATGCAGCGCAGAATGTGATTCCAATTTTGGCTTCTTGGATACAGTCGATTCCTGATTTGATTGTCGTTACATTGATTTTCTTGATTACGTTGTTTCTGATCAGTCTTGATTTACCTCGTTTGACTAAGATGTTTTATGGTTTCTTTAAGGAAGAAACAGCGGTAAAAATTCAGTATGTCACGAAACGTTTAGGAAAAGTCTTTTTGGGCTATTGGAAGGCACAGTTTTTTTTAAGCATTTTAATCTTAGTGCTTTCCTACATCGGATTACTATTTATTGTTCCTGAACATGCACTGCTCATGTCTGTTGTCATTTGGGTCGTTGATATTATTCCATTATATGTTGGGCCTGCCTTGGTGCTTGTCCCTTGGGCCATTTATGTCTTTATTGTAGGGGAGGCAGCAATAGGTCTTTGGTTACTCGTCTTAGCAGCGGTTCTCCTTATCATTCGAAGAATACTAGAGCCAAAGGTGATGGGAGATCAAATGGGACTCTCTGCACTCGCTACCGTACTCTCAATGTATTTTGGATTATACTTTCTCGGAATAATGGGATTAATTCTTGGACCGTTCGTTATTATTGCTTTTAAATCAGCTATGGAAGCAGAACTGTTCAAGTTTTCTTTTAAGATTTAAGACGATGTGATCGAATATGAAAAAATAGGAGCTCTTCTAAGACGATTAGAAGAGCTCCTATTACGTGATTGAGCCGATAAAACAATCATTTTTTACTTTTTCCGAACAGTAGATACTGAATTCTTCGCTATATATTTTTTAAATAGGAAATAGAACAGGATCAGGATGATAAGGATAATCGAAATCGGAAGCATGTAAGTCTTTACTAACGGTCCGACTTGCTCCCAGTGTGGGCCAAACATATAGCCTAAGTAAATATAGATAGACGTTATAGGGAGCATAGCAAGAAAGGTGTAGATGGAAAACTTCCATACATTCATTTTTGCTATCCCGCATGGAATTGAAATAGCCGTTCGTACTCCAGGTAAAAATCGAGCGAAGAAAGCAACGCTTGCCCCATGTTTTTCAAAAAATCGATCGGATGCCTCAATATGTTTTTCTTTGATCAAAAAGAACTTTCCATATTTAACAATCATCGGTCGGCCGCCGTAACGTCCTAAAGCATAAAGAGTAAGGGGGCCAAAAGTACCTCCGATTGTTCCTGCAAGTATTGCAAGGGTTAGTCTCATATCCCCTTGATAAACCCAGTAGCCGACGAGGGGAAGAACTAGTTCAGCAGGAACAAATTCTAAAGTAAGAGCTAGGACGACACCTAGGTAAGATAGTTGTTTAAACGATTCAATTAAGAGGAGTATAAATTGCTCCATTTGTCATACCTCCCATAACACTCTGTTTTATTTATACTGTACGTGTGTTTACGCTTGGACTTCAAAAAAAGATATTCGAACTTTCCTATTATAACGAATCAGTTTAGTTGTTGGAAAGGAACAATTTTATGAAGATTATGGCGATAAGTATATTCAGCTAATTATAATCTAACTTGTCTTACTTTATGCGAATGGCATCATTTTATCTGTTTTAAAAACACAGTAAAAAGGACCCCCATTCAGAGTATGAGGATCCTTTTTCTCATTTAATTAAGTACGGTTTTCAATGTTTCAATGTTTTTTCTCATTAAACTAAAATAGTCCTCACCAGCTGCAATCTCTTCATCACGCAGATTTTCAAGATTATAAAGATAAAGAGCTTCTGCACCGATCTCTTCTTTAAACATTTCGGCTGTCTGAATGGAATAGTTACGTTCAAAGAGAATGTGCTGAATATCGTGAGCTTTTGTAAATGTCATTAATTCCTGTATCTGCTTTTGAGAAGGCTCATTTGTCGGGGTAAATCCAGTGATTGATACTTGTTTGAGATCATAGCGTTCAGCCCAATATGTGTATCCTGCATGGGCAACGAGAATTTGATTACGCTTCGTATCTGACGTCGCTTCTGTAAATTCAGCATCGAGTGTCTCTAAATCAGCTTGGAGCTGTTCAAAGTTATTTTGGAAAAACTCTTGTTCTTCTGGATAAAGCTCGGTTAGTCCATTTTTAATGTTTTCCGCAAGTTGAATCGAGCGAATTGGATCAATCCAGACATGTGGATCTTGATCACCATGGGTATGGCTATGTTCCTCTTCGTGGCTGTGACTATGACTGTGCTCAAGCGCATGGTCGTCATCTCCTTCAATAAAAGCGACACCTTGTGAAGCCTCTATCATAAAAATCTCTTCATCACGAAGGCTGTTCTTTAGGGAATCAACAAACCCTTCCATACCACTACCGCTATAAACAAAGGCATCGCTTTCGGCGACTTCAATCATTTCTCTAATGGTTGGTTCATATGTGTGGGCATCTACGCCGACTGGAATCATATTCGTTACTTGAACATGGGGGCCACCTATTTTTTCGATGAAATCTTGTAGGGCAAAGACCGTCGTATAAATATGTAGAGGCTCCTCCACGCTTTCAACGGCAACTTGTGTTGTCGAGGCTTGTTCATTTGTAGATTCATTTTGGTCTGAAGAAGTACCACAAGCCGTTACTATAAGGAGTGTCCCGATTATTAATAATAATAGCTTAGTATTCATTATGTTCAATCTCCTGTTCTATTTAGCTCAAGATGTCATTAGGTTAAAAAAGGTATTCATTTCTTCTTTTAACAGGCACAGATCATTGCTTAACCAGCGAGCATGAAGACCAATTGGGTCAAGAGAGGTAACAGCAGAGCGAATCTCACGGTTTGATTGCATCTTTTTTTGAATTTCATGCAAGGGTTGACCAAGTGTTGGTGAGATAAACCAACAGCTCCCGTAGTAAGCAAAATCATCTAGTATTCCAAGAGAACGGATTGGAATTGTTAACGGCTGTAGTTTAAGACGATCATAAGCCAGTTGTTTGCCTGCATAAACAATCGACATTTTTGAATCAATTGATTCATATTGAAACTTTTCGTTATGCTTTTCTCGTCCTGGAGAGAGAATATCAGCATAATAAAAAGTGGAACTAGCGTCGACTGAAATGTTAATAATTTGCTTAAAGCGTGAATTGGCGAAAGGGATCGTCGTTTCTGGGTGCCAATAAAGGCTGCTATTATCGCTAATAGTAAGATCAATGGTTTGCAGACTTAATTCACCATCAAGTCGTGCTGGATAGATTTTTGTAGAGGATTGTGGAATTAAGTTAACAGTGGAAGAAGAGGAGGCGGTAATGGAAATATCATTCCGATCACCGCTTGCAATTCCGCCAGATGTATCAACAAGATAGACAGTAGCTACATCATCACCATGTGTATAGAGAACTCGACTTGATTTTAATGGAGGCTGTTGGTAACAGCTAATCATTCTCGTTTTCCCTCGCTGTTTTGTAAAGGAGAGTTCAAGTTTTCCTTGAAGTGTTTGATAAAGAGCTGTTTTCATTAAACATTCGACTCCACATGCTCGAAATCCTCTAAAAGCAGCTGTGTTTGAATCCATTTAATTACTTGGTCAATACCTATTTCTTTTTTTTGATTTGTAAAAACAAATGGGCGTTCTCCTCTAGCTTGGCTAGCATCAGATTTCATTAAATCTAGATCAACTCCCACATACGGAGCCAGGTCAATTTTGTTAATGACAAGGAGGTCTGAGCGAGTGACACCTGGTCCACCTTTACGTGGGATATCTTGTCCTTCTGCCACATCAATCACGTAAATAAATCCATCTACTAGCTCTGGGCTAAATGTTGCGGATAAATTGTCGCCGCCACTTTCAACGAAGATGATATCTAAGTTGGAAAAACGTTGTTTAAGCTCATTGATCGCTTCAAAGTTCATCGAGGCATCTTCACGAATGGCTGTATGCGGACATCCGCCCGTTTCAACTCCGATAATCCGATCTGGCTCAAGTACCCCGTGAGTGGTTAAAAATTGCGCATCTTCCTTTGTGTAAATATCATTCGTTATAACGGCAAGCTCATAATCCTTATGTAAGGCTCTAGTTAACCGCTCGATTAAAGCTGTTTTGCCTGATCCAACAGGTCCTCCAATTCCGATACGTACAGGTTTCATCTTAAATACCCCTTTCTAGTTATAGAGCTCTATGAAATAAAAAGACGAGAAAATAAAAATTCATGTTCCATTGAAGCAAGTTCAATCCCTATGGCTTGGTTCGATACATCATCAAGAGTTCGATCGATAATGAGAGCGGCTACCTGCTCGCAATCGCTGAGGATCTCTTTAATAGCATGAACGCCAGTCGTTTGTCCAAGAGGAACAGCACGGACAGCATTATGAATCAGGCTAGCGATTGATGAATACAGGAAACTACTAAGTGCTACATCGAGAGACAGCCCCTGAGTATAGGCATAAATCCCGTACGAAATAGCATGATGCCCATAAGCTTTTTGTTCTTTTACAGCCTTTTTCCATTCAGTTAGAAGAGCAGAGGAGCAGAGTGGTTCGACCGTTTCAAGAAACTGCCTACCCATTTTGAGGCTACCTTGACGGGACTCTTTTGCTAGCTTCTGAGCGTGGCAAAATGAATCGAGCTCATATAAATCCAAAAGAGAAGAGGAGTGAGCTAACGACTGCCACGCTTCCTTTACGAAAATACCATCTCCGAATCCGATGTTTTCATGAAGGTATGTTCGGCAATAAGTAAGAAGGGTTTCTTTGTTAAACACTTTCTCCTTTTGAATATAGGTTTCCATCCCAAATGAGTGGGTGTAGGCACCAATTGGAAAAGCAGAATCATGAATGTGCATGAGCTGCAGAAGCTGGCTCATCTTTATCGTGATGGTGGTGTCCTTTGTATTTGAATGGTTGGTTGAAGCGTTTTTCTGTTTGTACATAAGGAACCCCCGTTTCGTGAAAAATAACTTCAAGCGTTTTGTCATAGCGGACGATGATTTCATTGTTTTCTAGAATACAAGGGGTGTGGCGATTTCCAAGCTCAAATGCCACTTTGCCCATATCGTGCATCGATTTTGGTTGAATCACATAAGCAGGTTCTAATTTTGTTCGAATGGCGATCGTACATCCTGGTTCATGAAAGAGAATGTCTCCAGATGTTAGACCTTGTTCGTCTAATACAATCGCGATCTCGCGTCCTTTATCCGTCTTTTTACGGAGAATTCGTTTATTTAGTTCCTCCCAATCCAATTCGACCCACTCAATCATTGTTACCTCGTGTTTAAAAGACTCTAAATGACCAATTACTTGTTTTATATGCATAATTTCCTGCCTCCTTTAAAATAAAAAATAGCGCTGCGCCATTGCGACTGTATCAAAAGGTTCACACGTTACTAGCTCTCCGTCTACCTTCACTTCATATGTTTCAGGATGAACATCTATCTCAGGCGTTGCATCGTTTAATTTCATCGATGCTTTACTAATCGTTCGGCAATCTTTTACTATTCCGATTTGCTTCTGTAACCCTAGTTGCTCATGGACCTTTTTGTCAAAGGCTGATTGAGATAAAAAGGTTAAACTTGTTGAATGCTTTGCCTTTCCGAAACTAGCAAACATTGGGCGCTGCAATACAGGCTGAGGAGTTGGTATAGACGCATTCGGATCTCCCATTTGTGCGTGTGCAATAAGTCCACCCTTAAGGATAATTTCTGGCTTTACTCCAAAAAAACGCGGGTCCCAAAGCACAATATCGGCTAATTTGCCAACTTCAATCGATCCGACTTCATGACTAATCCCATGTGTAATCGCAGGATTGATCGTGTATTTTGCAATGTATCTTTTAATACGATGATTATCATGTTCTCCTGCCGCGTCCTCGTTAAGTGGTCCAAATTGTTTTTTCATCTTATCTGCTGTTTGCCATGTTCGCATAATCACTTCACCAACTCGACCCATGGCTTGAGAATCTGATGAAATCATGCTTATAATACCTAGATCATGAAAGCGATCTTCTGCAGCAATCGTCTCAGGACGAATGCGAGAATCAGCAAAAGCAACATCTTCGGGTACTTTCGGATCAAGATGATGACAAACCATTAACATGTCAAGATGTTCATCAATTGTGTTTATCGTAAAAGGACGAGTTGGGTTTGTTGAAGATGGTAATATATTTGCTAATCCTGCAATCTTAATAATATCTGGAGCATGTCCGCCTCCTGCGCCCTCGGTATGATATGTATGTATCACTCGGCCCCCGATGGCTGCTACTGTATCTTCTAGAAACCCAGCCTCGTTTAAGGTATCTGTGTGAATGGCAACTTGAACGTCCATTTCATCCGCGACATCTAGACATGTACGAATGGTAGCAGGAGTCGTTCCCCAGTCTTCATGTAGCTTTAAGCCAATGGCACCAGCATCAATTTGTTCTCGCAGTGGAGCATGAGTTGCGCCATTGCCCTTACCGAGAAAGCCTATATTAACAGGAAAAGAATCAGCTGCTTCTAGCATGCGGTGAATATTCCAAGAACCTGGTGTACAAGTCGTGGCGTTTGTCCCCGTTGCAGGTCCTGTGCCACCACCAATCATGGTTGTCACACCAGAAGAAATGGCTGTTTCAATTTGCTGCGGGCTAATAAAGTGGATATGGGCATCAATTCCTCCGGCAGTAACGATTAATCCTTCTGCAGCAATCGCTTCCGTACTCGGACCGACAATCATATTTTCATTGACACCATCCATGACTAATGGATTACCACCTTTACCAATCCCGATGATTCGTCCATCTTTTATACCGATATCAGCTTTAATTATCCCCGTGTAATCAATGATCGTTGCATTTGTAATAATCAAATCAAGAACACCTTCATCACGGGAATGGACGCCGCTTTGCCCCATTCCATCACGAAGGACTTTGCCACCACCAAACTTACACTCATCACCATAAATCGTATAATCCTGTTCTACTTCTAGCCAAAGCTCCGTATCTGCGAGTCTTACTTTGTCACCAACGGACGGTCCATATAATGCTGCATATTGGGCACGAGAAAGTTTCATAAAGACTCACCGCCTTTAAAGCGTTGCTTGGCAACTAGCTGTTGAAACATAGGTTTTTGCTCGCTTAATGCACCTTCTGTTAACCCGTTTAAACCATATATCTCTTTTGTCCCACCAAATTCAACAAGCTCAACGATTTTTTCCTCGCCAGGCTCAAAACGTACCGCGGTACCTGCCGCAATATTGAGTCGCATACCATAAGCATCGTTGCGTTTAAAATCAAGATCTTTATTCACTTCTGCAAAATGATAATGTGAGCCTACTTGAATCGGACGATCGCCTGTGTTTGCTACACGTAAGGAGAGAGTTTTACGTCCCTCATTTAAGATAATGTCGCCTTTTGCAGCTTTCACTTCTCCTGGTATCAACTGTATCCCTCCTACTGAATTGGATCATGAATCGTAACTAATTTTGTTCCATCAGGAAAGGTCGCCTCTACTTGAATATGATCAAGCATTTCAGGAATCCCTACCATGACGTCCTCAGCTGTTAAGACATGTTTCCCGTCCTTCATAAGGGTGGCAACAGACTTACCTTCACGAGCACCTTCAAGAACAAAACAGCTTAAGATCGCTACGGCTTCTGGATAATTTAACTTTATTCCTTTTTCTTTTCGTTGTTTTGCGAGTTCACCAGCCATGAAAAGAAAGAGCTTTTCTTTTTCAATTGGATTTAATTTCAATGATGTTCACCTCACATTCGATGTAAGCTTTTTGGCCTGAATATTCAAAAAACACAAGAAAAATGTATCGTGTTGACTAAGGAAGCTCAAGGACCTTGTTATATTTTCTTACAATAAAATTGAAAAAAGGGTGATAAGTGGAGAAAGGTGTTGTGGTGGTTTCGATATACGTTTTTCTTCATAACCATTCATTTGATGTTAAGAAATTCTTAAGAATGATGCTAAATGAATGTTAAGATTTGCCTATTATACTGAAGCTAATTCAGGCGAACACGCATGATATACTACGTTGGAAAGGAGAGTGAATAGATGAACAATTATGTCGTTTTAGTAGTGGATGATGAAAAAGAAATTCGAGATGCAATAATGGATCAATATGTTAAGGTTGAAATAGATAAAGATGATAGGAGGAACAGAGATGGCTTTGAAACCACTTAACGAGTCCTTTTACAAGTTGCCAACCCTTGAATTGGCACGTGCTCTCCTTGGCAAACTTCTTGTGAAGGAGACGGATGCAGGCATTGCTTCAGGCTGGATTGTTGAAACGGAAGCCTATATTGGTCCAGGTGACCGGGCTGCTCATAGCTTTGGAAATCGCCGCACGCCAAGGACTGAAATTATGTTTTGGGAACCAGGATATGTGTATACATACGTTATGCATACACATTGCTTAGTCAATGTGGTATCTGGTGACGTTGGGATGCCAGAAGCTGTTTTGATTCGTGCGGTTGAGCCCCATACAGGGATAGAACTGATGTATGAGCGTCGGGGGCATGATAAAAAAGAAAAGGATTTGACGAATGGTCCAGGAAAATTAACAAAGGCACTGGGGATCGAGAAAGCTGATTATGGACGGCGTTTCTTTGAGCGACCACTTTTCATTGCAGAAGGGACGGAGCCCGAATTGATTCAAAATGGCCCTCGTATTGGCATTGATAATAGCGGTGAGGCGAGGGATTATCCTTGGAGATTCTGGGTTAGTGGAAACCGTTTTGTATCTCGGTGACCATTGTTTTTTTTAAAAATAGGGTTGAGAGACATAAAGGGTATGAAAAGGTCAAAAACGACCCTTTGCAACACTCTATGTATGACTTTTCAATTCATTTAATCTAGCAACTAATCTTTTAAATGCTTCTTGATCATTTTGATCAAGAGCATGGTCTATTTGTAGCTTGAGAATATTCATTTCTTCCTCTATTAATAATTGATCAATCAGTAAATCTGCTTCCTTTGAATCTTGCTGAAACTGTTTATACCGTTTAAACGAATCGACTGCTGGTTCCACTAACTGTAAATAGCGGTGATTTGTTTGCTTTCCGTAAAAATGAAGGATCAAATTTATTTTCTCAGCGGGGTTACTCATGAAATTTCCTAGGGCTTTTGAAACATCGTCGGTTTTTCGTTTATTGTAATAATAAAGAAAGCCAGGTTCATCCGAATTGATCGTAGAGATGACGATGGTATTTTCTTTTAAGCGAATGTTTTCAGTGAATGAAAGATTCTCAAGGATATGATGGTGCTTTAATAGATATTCCAGTAACATGCGAGCATCTTTATGCTTTAATTGATGATGATCTAAAAACCATTTAATGAAATGTCTTTTTTCTGTTGTTGAGACCCAGTTGCTCATAAAACCCCCACCTGCAAATTAATTTTTCTCATCATATCATGTTTTTTATCCTTATTTTAAACATTTATGCAGATTCCATGTTAAATAATCTGACAAATAAAAAGAAGATGACGAAACCGTCACCTTCTTCCTCGCGTTAAATTGTCTTGGCAGATGTTTCGTCGCTTTTTAAAAGCTTTGCATCAAAGATAAACGGTCCAAAAGGAATGACAGAGGCCACCATAGCAAGCAGACCCTTACTCCATGACCAACGGAATGCAATCATCATAACGATAACAGCGATAATATAGAGAACAAATAACACACCGTGGGCCATTCCCGTTACTGTTACGTACATTGGTAAATCAAACATATATTTCAAAGGCATTGCAATACCTAAAAGAAGGAGAAACGAAATTCCCTCCAAATAACTAACCACTCGAAAACTTTTAAGTAAAAGATTCATGAACGTAATCATCTCCTGTAAGAGTAAAAAGTACATTGTGTATCTCGTTCCTCATTATAGCAGGTCTTTACTGGAAACAATTTAAAGATTTAAAGAACGTTTTTATCGTTGTTCAAAGGTCTTTTACTTATACACCCGTACGTTTACGTTGGTTATTTATTTTTTTCGTTTGTTGGCTTTGAAGCTTTTGGTTCGTATTCAAATGTTTTTTCTTAGCGTTATTTGATGATTGTCCTTCTTTCTTGCTTGCAAGCTTCTTGCGGATAGCCTCTTCTAGACTGATCTTTTTTGGTTGGTTGTCATTATTGTTTTCTGAGCTGGACATAGCAAAATCTCCTTTTTATATCATAATTTAAAATAAACTAAAACAGTTTGTACGTACAGTATACCAGTTTTACTAGCTTTGAATAAATTCAATGTCAATTTGCACGATTTCTGATCTACTACCGATTCGAAGGGGTGGACCCCAAAATCCAAAACCAGAAGAAACAATCGTATGAAGATGGTGTTTCTTCATATAACCCCAATCAAGTTCAAATATTCTTTTCGTGATCAAATGGTTTGGAGCCATCTGACCTCTGTGTGTGTGCCCTGAAAGCATGATATCAACACCAGCCTCTTCTGCTTGATCGAGATGGTACGGCTGATGGTCCATCATGATAACTGGAAGTGTCTTATCAACATTTTTCATTAATGTTTCAAGCTCCAATCGATCTTTCTCCGTGCGATCTCTTCTACCAATCAGATAAAAGCTGTCTTTAATAAGTATGACATCATCAAGTAAGATTTTAATATCAGTTGATTCCATTTCTTTTAAGTATTCGGGGATTTTCCCTCCATAATACTCATGGTTTCCGAGTATTCCAAACGTGCCAAGAGGTGCTTTGAGCTGCTTCATATCATCGCCCATCTTTTTACGGATGAACGGTTCAGGCTCATCATCAATAATGTCACCAGGCAACAAGATCAAGTCAGGTTGGATTTGATGAACGTTTTTGATGAGCCGTTGCAGGTGAGACTTCCCTGATAAATACCCAAAGTGCATATCGGAAGCCATAGCAATGCGTAGCTTGTTAAAAGAACCAGCCTGCTTTGTTAGCTGAATCTTATACGTTCTAATGATTGGTTGGTAAGCATTGAATGTGCCTAAAGAAAAGATGAAGAGTAGAGTCGTCATGACTACAATACCTGTCCAAAAAATGATTGTTTCTTGCGAGATCGTTGTAAATTGAAATAGCCAAACAACCAAATTAGCTAGTGGGAATATAAGCAGGGCGTATTGTACGAGAGCCATCCAATAAGATCCTATGATTTTAAAAAATAGAAATCTGGGGCCAATTTTTCCGATAAAATAACCATAGGCTAAAATGAGTACGACAAGCGCGTATATCATAGCATTTTCTAGCTGAAATGTGGTATGAAGCCATACCCATCCATTCCAACCGATATAAAAGGTAAGTAGGTTGTAGACAAGAAAAACACCTATCATCGTTCCTAGTAAGCGAATGTTCAACAGCGTACCCTCTTTCTTTTTTCATAGTCTAATTGTTATAGATTTTAAGCGTAACACTTATTTTATATTTGTAAAACGATAATGATTGTGGTAGATAGAGGGTGAGATAGTGTAGGATATATATATGAAGAAATAAATGGATAATCTTATTTAGACGATGTAGAGGATAAGAGGTGTGAAGGAGGTTTGCGTCGCATTATGGAGCATCATAGAGTTGTCCCTATTATGACAATGGTAAAAGCATTTGAACAAATATATGATCTTGTCTTTTTGATGGAAGAAAGAAATGGTCAATTTTTCTATGTTTATGTTAGTCCCAATGCGAAGGAACTTGCCTCACTTGGAGAAGATTGCATTGGAAAAACGTTATTTGATGTGTATCCACGCTATTTTTCAGAGCATTTACATAGTAAATATGAGGAAGCTTTGCGAACAAGACATCCTGTTGTCTTTAAGGACAAGATGAATTCGGAATCCTTTTATGAGGTCGGCAAAACAATAGTGATACCGCTTATTTGTGCTAATCAGCAGCCTCGTTATTTTATTGGCTATACAGAGGTCATGAAATATAAAGATTCGACTGCATATGATTCACTAACGGGATTACCTAGTTTTCATTTATTACGTGAACAATTACAAGTTAGAATTCAAATTGAAAGTGAGCGACCACTCGCCTTTTGTTATCTGAATATTAGGCATTTTAAATATTATATTGATCTAATAGGTCATGCTTTTGTCGACCAATTAATTTTAGAAATGACTCGAAGAATTAAAGACGGGCTGGCTCATACGAAAAGTCTGCTAGCTCGGATTACAGGTGATGAATTTGTCTTTTTTCTCGATGGTGAGGAAAATGGATCAACTGTCGCGAAAAAGGTACAAAAGCAATTATCAATGCCCTATCAAATTAATGGAATTGAATTTTCCTTGCATACAGCAATTGGCATGGCTTATGCAGCACAGGAAGGTGAGCGGGTCGATAATTTGATTAATCAGGCGTACCATGCGATGTTTCAAGCAAAACAAATAGATGGAAATGAGGTTCGAATTTTTAATTTAGATGCTCATTCAAGAGAAATCATTCATAAGCCAAATCTAGAACGTGAATTAAGGAGAGCGATTGGCAAAAATGAGTTAACCATTTACTTTCAACCGATCATTCATACGAGGACAGGAGAAATTCGCTATGAAGCGCTCCTGCGATGGTTTAGTGCCAAGCTAGGGCCCGTCTCTCCAGAAGTGTTTATCGCGACAGCTGAAAAGAGTGGCTATATTCAAGAAATTGATAGATGGGTAATCGAAAATGTTTGTCGTGAAATGGGAATCGTGCATCAGAGGTTAAAACGAGTCTCTATCAATCTCTCGACTAAGACACTTGAATCCTCAGAGCTTGAATATGTCTTGTGCTCAGCTTGCGCACGTTATGATATTAATCCGAATCAAATTGAACTTGAATTAACAGAGCATACGCTTCTACGAGATGAAGAAGAGCTAATTGTGAAATTAGGAAGGTTACGCGAGATAGGTTTTAGACTGGCGATTGATGATTTTGGTATGAGCCATGCTTCGTTTAATTATTTACGTGTGTTGCCTGTTGATAAGATTAAAATTGACAAAGCGTTCATTCAAAATATCGTCTATGATTCTCGTGAATTTCATATTGTAAGCTCCATTTTATCTTTAGCTAAAAAAATTGGGGTAGATGTGACTGCTGAAGGGGTAGAAACAAAGGAACAGGCTCTTTTAATGATGGGAGCTGGTTGTGATGAGCTTCAAGGGTATTATTTTAGTAAGCCGGCTCCAAATGATATTTTGCTAAAAATGTCTGAAAAAACAAAAAATCAATGGTTAGATTTAGTGGAGTTAAATAAAGTTTGATTAAAAAAGCAAGCTAGGTCTCTAAGAAAAAGAGGTGCTAGCTTGCTTTTTGGAAAGATAAGAAATTTCAATGATGTCTAGCGCAAGCAGCCTAGCCGCTCGAGATTGCTTCAGCCTGCATAAAACCTGGCAACACATTGACAGGCCTCCAGCACTTACAGCTCACTGGTCAAGGCGCTTACGCTTTTCTTATTATGGTGAGCCTTGCATGTGGGATAGAATTTGCTGATAGGTTTTTGCTTCTTCCGTTTTACCTAATTGTTGATACGATTTAGCAAGCCATTGCAATGGTTCCTGTTGATTGGGCTGAAGCTCCAATTCCCAGTTAAAGCAATCAATCGCTTTTTCATATTGTGCAAGCTCAAAGTAGTGGTGACCAAGCTCCATTTGCTTGTCTGGTTCATCAAGTAGGGCGACCATTTCATTTAATTTATTTAAAATTGGAATGTGTACCTCTTTTGAGTTGGCTTCATGTAACCATGCATGAATGCTAGCAAGGTCGTAGCTCTGAAAAAGAGCAGGTAAAGCTGAACGTACGAGGCGTTCGAGCAAAATTGGTTGATCTTTTAGCAAAGCAAACATCCGCTTGATCATATCTTTGATTGGTACATCAAAATGAGCGAGTGTCACACTCTCGAAAACGGTGGGGAGTTGATTTTGCTGTTCAGATGAGAGTGGAAATGAATAGGTGAGCAGTATTTGAATGGCCTGTTGATACTTAAGCTTTTTAGTAAGACGTTCATATAAATCTTGATGAAGTCCAGAAGTAACAGGTACGGTCTCTTGCAAAGAAAGTAGGCATGATAAAACATCATCCTCTTCTAAATGAGAAGATAAAGTATGAGTAAAATCAACGTATGTTTCTCTTGTAGGGTTCTTTGTCCACTTATCAATGTTTAACATGAGTGCATGAATGTTGTTAGCTTCATTCGTATAAATGGTTAGTAATAGCTCATGGTTTTCTGGTCTTTGATCGTTAAAACATATCTGTTCAACATAAATGGGGTCACTAGACAGCAGAGCTGCAGGGGCATATTGATATTGTTTAGTAGCTTTTGCATAATCGGGTTGCTTCATCGATTGTAGCAGCCAATCCTGCTCGTATCCTCTAGCAAGTAAGCTCATAGCTAGACGATAGGCCGCTGTGAGTTGTCCATTTCGGCGGTAGGAGAAAAAGAAATCTTTCAGTATCTTATCAAGCTTAACATGTGGAATATAAGAGTCGAAGTAAGAAAAAATAAGAGCTGTTTCGGCAAGGCTATAATGTCGTTTGATTTGACCTAGGAGTTGATTAAAAGGAATGATCTGTAACGATAAGCCTGGATGAACAGATAAGGAGAAAAGTGGACTAGGGGCGTTGATATGAATACCTTTTGTCTCAATTTGTGCTAAAAAAGACGTTGGTTCATACGCTGTTTTTGGTCTTGCAGTAAGGAAATTATTTTTATAAAAAAACAGCAAGTAATGCGTATTGGTCACCTCGTCAATGCATTCTATTAATGTACATTGTTGAAAAATGCTCATTTTTTTTGGCTGAATGATGATTTTTTTCGTTTGATCCGTTAGTGTCCATTCTAATGCATTCTTCACCCAATCCCTCCTTTTTATTTAGTGTAGCATATTCTCAAACCTTGTGCTGAACCACTTATTTTCATGCAGATTGCTTCTTAGTGTTTTAGAGGTATCTATAAAGGCATGGTATAATCAAGCTAAATAGAATTGTCGGCTCCTTATCGTAATGATAATAAGGAAATATAATGAAGGTTGGATGAAATGATGACAGATGTAACAATTAAAATAAAGCAACGAACGGCTACGAAAATGAAAAAAGGTTATCCGTTAATTGAGCAAGCAGCACTAGTAAATCGAGATTTGCTCTCTACATCTAAAGAAGGGATCATTCTTCGACTTGTGGATGAGGCGGGCTCATTTATCGGCAAAGGTTATTACGGGAAACAGAATAAAGGAGTTGGCTGGATGCTGACTCGAACGGAACATGAGGCTATTGATACAGCTTTCTTTAGCAGACTTTTTCAAGCTGCTTTTCAAAAAAGATTAGCCTTGCTTCAAAGTGAATCAACGACAGCCTTTCGTCTCTTTAACGGAGAAGGGGATGGGATTGGCGGTTTAACGATTGATTATTATGATGGTTTTTATGTGTGTACGTGGTATAGCGAGGGCATTTATACTTTTCGAAATGAAGTGTATAAGGCACTAGAATCCATCGTCTCGTTTAAAGGGGTCTATGAGAAAAAACGTTTTTCAACGAAGGGAACCTACGTGGAGGACGATGATTTCGTGATGGGTGAGCGCGGTGAATTTCCACTGTTGGTAAAGGAAAATGAGATAACATTTGCGATTTATTTAAATGACGGCCCAATGGTGGGTGTCTTTCTTGATCAACGTGAGGTTCGCAGGAGAATTCATGATGAGTATGCAAAAGGAAAAACAGTACTCAACACTTTTTCATATACAGGTGCATTTTCGGTTGCGGCCGCTCTTGGTAGGGCAGAGAAAACAACGAGCGTAGACCTTGCAAATCGAAGTCTAGCAAAAACAATTGAGCAATTTAGCGTTAACGGGGTCGACTATGAATCACAAGATATCGTTGTAATGGATGTGTTCAATTATTTTAAGTATGCGAAGAAAAAAGAGAAGTCCTTTGACCTTGTTATCCTTGATCCTCCTAGCTTTGCTCGTTCTAAAAAACGTACGTTTAGTGCTGAAAAGAATTACACAGATTTACTGCAAGAAGCGATCTCAATTACGAATAAAGATGGAGTGATTGTCGCATCGACGAATTGTAGTACATTTGGAATGGATAAGTTTCACTCTTTTATTGGAGAAGCTTTTAAGAGAGAGAAAGGGAAATATGAGATTCTTGAAGAGTATACATTGCCAGAAGATTTTCGAACAACGAAAGCGTTTCGAGAGGGCAATTATTTAAAGGTTGTTTTTATCAAAAAACATAATTGACTTTTATTGTATCTGTTGACATAATGATCTGAAATATAAGAAAAACGCTTTCTAGGGTTCCGTGTTCATCATGAACAGTCTGGTCCAAGAGAAGGCGCACAGGATCAATTGATGCTGTGACACGGAGGGATAAAAGCCCGGGAGGTACTGTTATGATGACAGAACTCTCGGGCTTTTTTATGTTTTCATAAGAAAAAAGGAGGCACTTAAAATGAAACAAAATCAAGAATGGATCTGGGTGTTTGTAGCAGCCATATTTGAAATCGGTTGGGTGGTTGGGCTTAAGTATGCAAATAGTACCTTGGAATGGGTCGCGACAATCATTGCGATCGTCATTAGCTTTGGCTTACTCATTAGAGCTGGGCAAAGGCTACCAGTTGGTACCGTTTATGCTGTCTTTGTTGGAATGGGGACAGTTGGAACGGTCATCCTCGATACATTATTATTTGCAGAGCCGTTGCGTCTTTCAGTGCTTTTATTCATTGCTTTGTTACTTACAGGTGTCATTGGCTTAAAAATAACGACGGAATCGCCACAGGTAGGAAGGGAGAGTGAATAACATGGAGTGGATCTATGTGGTCGTGGCTGGTTTATTTGAAATGGTCGGTGTTACGATGATGAATCAATTTAGTAAAAGTCGCACCGTCTCTAGTCTTATTTTCTTGATTGGAGCTTTTGCAGCCAGCTTCTTTTTTCTTTCGCTTGCGATGGAAACCTTGCCAATGGGCACTGCGTATGCCATATGGACAGGGATAGGAGCGGCTGGTGGTGTCATTGTTGGCATGATCTTATACGGAGAGTCAAGACATTGGAAACGGCTGCTTTTTCTGAGTCTGCTATTATGTTCGACCGTTGGGTTAAAACTTGTGACATCGTAAAAAGAATCGCATGTATCGCTTAATTGTTTCACGTGAAACGTATGCTTGGACTGGCTTGTGTGTGCTATCATAGAAGCATTCGATATGGTACGAGAAAGGATGTTTAGATTAAATGAAAAAAGCAGTTGTATTAGCAGAGAAGCCCTCTGTCGCTCGAGATATTGCAAGAGTATTGAACTGTCAACGTAAAGGGAACGGATTTTTTGAAGGGGATCAATATATCGTCACGTGGGCACTAGGACATCTGGTGACATTAGCTGAACCAGAAAGCTATAGCGATACGTATAAGACTTGGAAGCTTGAAGATTTACCGATGCTACCAAATCGCTTACAGCTTGTTGTGATGAAGCAAACGAGTAAGCAGTTTCATGCTGTAAAAGCGCAGCTTTTGCGTAAAGATGTGCATGAAATCATTATTGCGACTGATGCAGGACGGGAAGGAGAATTAGTCGCACGATGGATTCTTGAGAAAGCTCATGTTCAGAAACCGTTAAAACGTTTATGGATTTCATCGGTAACCGATCGTGCTATTAAGCAAGGCTTCAATCAATTGCAGGATGCAAAAAAATATGAAGGCTTATATCATTCAGCTGTCGCCCGTTCAGAAGCTGATTGGTATGTTGGGATAAACGGAACAAGGGCATTAACGACAAAATTTAATACGCAATTATCCTGTGGGCGCGTGCAAACACCGACACTTGCGATGATCGCAAAACGAGAGCAGGATATTCGCGCTTTTAGACCGTCTCGATTTGAAAAGATCATCATTGAAACAAAAAATGGATTATCCTTGCAGTGGCATGATCAGAAAACAAAAGAACAACGAATCTTTGATCAGCAAAAAGCAGAGAAGCTTCGTGAACAGCTTAAAAAGAATCAAGTGATTGTGAAAAAGATAGAGACGGTAACGAAAAAAACGCCAGCTCCTCATTTATATGATTTAACGGAGCTTCAACGTGAAGCAAATAAACGATTTGGCTACTCAGCTAAGGAAACACTCTCAATCTTGCAGCGTCTTTATGAGCAGCATAAAGTGATTACATATCCGCGCACAGATTCACGCTATTTATCGACTGATTTAATCGATACGCTATCAGATCGACTTAAAGCTTGTGATATCCAGCCATTTCGTAAGGTCGTTGCCCCTTTAAGAGGACGTAGCTTTAATAAAAGCTTACCTTGTGTGAATGATCAGCTTGTATCAGATCACCATGCGATTATTCCGACGGAGCAATCGCCAAGCCCAACAGCTTTAAGTGAAAAAGAGACGAAATTATATCGTTTAATTGTTCGCCGCTTTTTAGCTGCCCTGTATCCTCCGTATGAATATGAACAAACAACGGTGATAGCCACAATTGACACAGAACAGGCCATTGCCAAAGGGAAAAGAATGACTGAAGAGGGCTGGAAGGCTGTCTACATTGATGATCCGACAAGTAACGATGATAATGAGAGTAACGAAGCAACGATCCCGAACGTGAAAGTAGGGGAACCATTACCTGTTGAAAAGGTTCGCTTAATCTCTGGAGAAACACAACCTCCATCTAGACTAACGGAAGGAACACTCCTCTCAGCAATGGAAAAGCCAATGGCCTTTCTCGATCAAGATGATAAAAAGCTGGCAGAAACGCTAGGGAAAACGGGTGGAATCGGAACGGTTGCGACACGTGCGGATATTATCGAAAAGCTTTTACAGACTCATTTAATTGAAAAGAAGGGTAAGGAGCTTCATATGACTGGTAAAGGAAAGCAGCTTCTTGAGCTAGTTCCAGACGATTTACAGTCACCTGTTCTGACAGCTGAATGGGAGCTGAGACTTGAAAAAATTGTGACGGGTCAGCTTGAAAAGGCAGCTTTTGTAGCAGAAATGAAGCAATATGCAACGAAGATTGTGACAGCTATTAAGCAAAGTGACAAGACGTTTAAGCATGATAATGTGACGGGAACACCTTGTCCTGAATGTGGAAAGCTATTACTTGAGGTTAACTCGAAGCATGGAAAACGACGCGTTTGTCAGGACCCTGCATGTGGATATAAGAAAAATGTCTCAAAGGTAACAAATGCGAGATGTCCAAAATGTAAAAAGAAGCTCGAGCTTAGGGGAGAAGGAGAAGGCCAAATGTTTGCTTGTGTGTGCGGACACCGAGAGAAGCTATCTACCTTCCAAGAACGAAAGAAAAATAACCAAAATAAAAAAGTGTCAAAAAGAGAAGTAGCCAACTATATGAAGAAGCAAAACAAAGATGAAGAATTTAATAATTCAGCTCTAGCTGATGCATTAGCGAAGTTAAAATTAGATAACTAGAAGATAAGTAGGGTGGCGAATGTGCCACCCTACTCATCACCTATTTTAAACTGTTTCATTCGTTCTGTTAGCTCTTGGCTAGCATTGTTCAGTAGTTCAGCAGAATCAGCAACAGTTGCGAGTGCACGAAGCTGTTCTTCGGTTGAAGCTGTCACTTCTTCAGCAGCAGCAGCTGACTGCTCGGACACACCTGCGACTCTTTCAATCGATGATACAACTGTATTTTTACGGTCTGTCATGAGTTTCATTTCATGTTTGATTGACTCAATCGATTGATTGATTTGATCAACGACAGTGGCAATTTCTTGAAAGCTTTGTTCGGATTCTTTCACAGCATTGTTTTGCTCTATCGTAATCGATTTTGTTGCTGACACTTCGTCAACAACTTTATTTGTTTCAGACTCAATTCCTTCAATTGTTTGGCGGACCTTACTTGTTGCTTGAGACGTTTGTTCGGCTAATTTACGGACTTCATCTGCAACCACAGCAAAACCTTTTCCACTTTCACCAGCACGTGCAGCTTCGATACTAGCGTTAAGTGCAAGGAGATTCGTTTGCTCTGAAATATCATTGATCGTATTGATCACTTGCTCGACTTCCTTCACCCGTCCCGAGAGCGTTTGAACGACATTTTCTACTCTTTGAATGACGTTATTGAAGGCATGTGTTTTTTCACTTAAGAGCATCACTTGCTCTGAGCCTTTTTCATTTTCTGATTTGGCTTTATTCGATAAATTGACCAAGTCAGAGGAATGGTGGTTTACTTTTTCAATTTGATCAGATAAAGCAAACGTTACTTGCTTTGTCTCATCAATATCCTCAACCTGCTTTGTTGAACCTGAAGCAATTTCAGTAATCGCATTGGCCACTTCTTCACTAGAGGCAATTGTTTCTTCTGATATCGCACTTAAATTCTCAGCAGAATGATTGACTTGATTAACCGATGATTGAATGGAATGGACTAAGTCCTTAACAGAAGCAACCATTCGATTAAAGTCTGCTGTTAGGGCGCCGATTTCGTCCTTTGATTTAGATTGAATTGCGACTGTTAAATCCCCGTCTGCGACTCGACTTACTTGATTTTGTAGTGCCACAATTGGTCTAGTGATACGGCGAGAGAAGATGTATGCAATGATTCCAGCTAGAATAATAGAGACGAGTGCTATTAGCATAATCATATTTCGGATGTTATTTGCATCAGCCATCATATTCTCTCGCTCAAAAACGGCTCCGATACGCCAATTCGTGCTATCGATCGTATCGTAATAAAGAATGCGGTCATTACCTTCGCTATCGTATTCAATAAAGCCTGTTTCTGCTTGATTTAGCATTTGCGAAATGACAGGGTGTTCACTGTGATTTCCAGTCAGTTCTGGATGAACAAGCGCAACTCCTGTATCGTCAAATAAAAAGAAATAGCCATTGTAATTGATAGTTGTTGTACGAACGATATTTGTTAAATTTTCTAAATTTAAGTCTAATGATACAACGCCAAGTACATTATTTCCTGAACCAGTTACTGCCTTTGCCACAGTGACGACATATTCACCAGTATTTGCATCTTCATACGGTTCGGTCCAGATGATTTGATCTGGGGAAGAAGAGGCTTGTTCGTACCAAGGACGAGTACGTGGATCATAATCAGAGCCAACATCAATAAACGGTGCTGTGTAGAAGTCTCCTTCGTAAGAACCGATATATGTCACAGCGATGTATTCGTTTAGTCCATTGAATATTTGAAAATCTTCATTGATTTCTTGCCATGCTTGCTGTTTGTCTTCCGCAGCAGCCTGTAATAAATTCGCAACGCGGATGTCACGACTATAACGATCAATAGAGGCGGAGTAATTTTGCAGATAAAGCTCGATCAGCTCACTTTTTTCTCCAACCACTGTTGCACCTTCAATTTGGACATTCTCTTCGACTTGTTGTTGTACTTGCACATACGTTAAAGTAGATACAGTAGCAAGTGTTAGAAAGAGAATGGTACAAATGAGGGTGACGAGTCTTGCTTGAATTGATTTCATGAATGAGTTCCCTCCTAGATTAATACCATCGTCTATTATCGACAATCTTTCGACTAAATTCAACAAAAATTATGAAAAAGGAGCTAAGACTTTATGATGAAAGCGTTATATCTTCACCACGTTAGTTTGACTGTTTCAAATCTAGCGAAATCAATTGCCTTTTATCGCGATATTCTTTGCTTAGAGGAATTAGAACGACCTGATTTTGATTTTGAAGGGGCATGGTTTCGTATTGGCGAGGGACAGCTTCATATAATCGTCGATGAAAGCTTGCCAAAAGAGCCAAAACAAGTGATTGATGCAAGAGGGCCTCACTTTGCAATTCGAGTCGATGATTATCAGAAAACCGTTGAATGGTTAAAAGAAAACCAAATTGAGATTCTTGAAAAGCCAGACAGTGTAAGTGGTTTTGCACAAATTTTTTGTTGTGATCCTGATGGGAATATTATTGAATTACATGTCGAGCGCTCAAAAGAATCATAAAAAAAAGGTGGCTCTAAGTTGAGTCACCTTTTGTGCTTGCTTGTTTTAATAGCATAAGTGGTTTCTTTGCAGGTCCTTCGATTACCTCGCCCTTATAAGAGAAGCGGGAACCGTGGCAAGGGCAGTCCCACGAACGGTCTCCATGATTCCAGTGTACTTCACAGCCCAAATGTGTACAGGTTGTGTCGATGAGATGGAGAGTTCCTTCTTTATCACGATAGGCGCCTGCACGCTTTCCATTAACAGATACAATGGCTCCTTCATCTTCTTTTACGTCTTCTGGCTTACGATCATGTTGATCAAATTTGCCTTGAAGTAGTTGTTTTGCGACATCCACATTTTGCGAAATGAAATGCTTAATGCTTGGATCAGCCACAAAACGTGATGGGCTAAATAGTGATTCGTAGCGATTTGGTCGTTGCATGATAAGATCTGTGATGAGCAATGCTGCAGCTGTGCTGTTTGTCATTCCCCATTTGCGGTAGCCTGTCGCTACATAGACATTCGAGTGCATCCCAGAGATTCTACCGATGTATGGAATTTTGTCTAATGTGATTAAATCTTGTGCTGACCAGCGGAAGCGAATATCAAGGGAGGGAAAGAGTTCACGACCAAACTGCTCAAGAGCCTCATAATGATACATCATGTCTATTCCTTGCCCTGTTTTATGTTCTTCTCCGCCAATAAGAACAAGCTTCTCTCCATCCATCATCGTATAGCGTAAGGAACGCTTCGGTGAATCAACACTTAAATACATACCATCAGGAAATTCATTCTTTACTTTTGCTGCGAGCACATAGGAGCGATCGGCATACATTTTCGAAAAATATAAACCCCCGCCATCAAAAAAAGGAAAATGTGACGCAATAAAGACTTGCTGAGCTGTTATTTTTGCGCCAGATTTTGTCACGACGGTTGGACGACTATCACCTTCAATGTCAATCGCCACTGTCTGCTCGAAAATCTTACCTCCGTTGTCTGTTATTCCTTTAATCAGATGTGCAAGATATTTGATCGGATGAAATTGAGCTTGCTCGTTCATCACAAGAGCAGCTTTAACAGGCAGATTGAGTGCAATCGAATCCCGCCATTCACCTGGGATACCTAACTTTTGATACGCTTTATATTCATCCTCAAGCTTTTTAACACCCCAATTGGTTGTTGTAAACAGGTAAGCATCCTCATCGGTAAAGTCGCACGCCATTTTCTCTTCTTTTATGAGCTCACGCATAAAATGGAGCGCATCGCTGCTAGCTTCGTAATAGAGTTTAGCCCGTTCTACTCCGATATGGGAAATAAGCTCGTTGTAGATCAAGTCATGTTGAGCCGTAATTTTGGCTGTCGTATGCCCAGTTGTCCCGTTGACAAGACGATCAGCTTCAATAAGGGCAACTTTTTGTCCTTCCTTTGCTAAAAGATAGGCAGCAGAAATTCCTGAGATTCCGCCACCAACAATTGCGACATCAACGGCTAAATCAGCTTCTAATGAAGGAAAAGTACCTAGCTGTGAGGTCATTCGCCAATAAGGCTCTGGCCGTTCAGGTAGGGAAGAATGAGCTTGCGTGAAGTCGTCTGACATACATATATCCCTCCAATACATGGAATTCTCCTTCATAATGTAACCAACAAAGGAGAAATGATGTACTCATATAAAAATTGTTATGACTATTGAAAAGGAAGAGGGAAGAGTATGATGGAAAAAAGGAGCTGAAAAAATGACCTCATTCAGAAAAGCGCTCGTTATTGGTGCAACGGGATTAATTGGACAGGCACTCATAAAACAGCTTAATGAAAGTGGAGCATATCAAGAGATCCATCTGTTTGTGAGAAAGCCATTAGAAATCAGTTATCCACATGTTAATAGTCATATTGTTGATTTCGATTCGTTGGAAAAATCTAATTATCCACATGTGGATGATGTGTTTTGTTGTTTAGGAACAACGATGAAAAAAGCGAAATCAAAGGATGCCTTTAAAAAGGTAGATTATTACTATCCTTTGATGATTGCAAGAGGCGCATTAGCAAAGGGAGCAAAACAATTTCTCGTTGTATCTGCAATTGGAGCAAATGTGAATTCGACATTTTTCTATAGTCGTGTAAAAGGTGAGTTAGAGCGTGACCTAATTGAACTTGGTTATCCACATATCCACATTTTTCGTCCTTCGCTCTTATTAGGAGAACGAAAGGAGCTTCGAATTGGGGAGAAGCTTGGGGAATATGGAGTGAAGCTGCTCGGTCCACTCTTAAGAGGAAGGTGGAGCAACTATCAGGCAATCGAAGGAGAGGCGGTGGCTGCTGCGATGGTGCAAGCTGCATTAACAGAAGATGAGGAGAAAGTAAAAGTGTATGAGTCCTGTCAAATGAATAAGTGGTGGAATAATGTAAACTAAGTGGTATCACTATCTTATTGTGGAGAATAAAACGGTTGTGAATTTTTCTAATGAAATAAATAATTTGTAGCAACATATAATGAAATCACTCACCAAATAAATACAAACACTCGTTCTTTTCAATCGTTTTCAAGGTGGATTTATGGTTAAAATTACTAATTTTTGGGAACTTATATATAATAGCTAGACGGAGATAGGAGGGTTTGTATTGAAAAGAGAGTGGTGGAAAGAAGCAGTCGCTTACCAGGTGTATCCACGAAGCTTCAAGGATTCTAATAGAGATGGAATTGGTGATCTTCAAGGTGTGATAGAAAAGCTTGATTATATAAAAAGCTTAGGCATTGATGTTATTTGGATTTGCCCGATGTACAAATCCCCCAACGATGATAATGGCTATGATATTAGCGATTACCAAGATATTATGCAGGAATTCGGTACGATGGCTGATTTTGACCAATTGCTCTTGGAGGTTCATAACCGCGGGATGAAACTAATCATTGATCTTGTGATTAATCATACCTCTGATGAGCATTCCTGGTTTATCGAATCACGTTCATCAAGGGATCATCCGAAAAGAGATTGGTATATTTGGCGTGACCCAAAGGAAGATGGCTGTGAACCGAATAATTGGGAATCAATTTTTAATGGATCAGCCTGGGAGTTCGATGCAAGTACCAAGCAATATTACTTACACATATTCTCCAAAAAACAACCTGACTTAAATTGGGAAAATAATGAGGTGCGTAAGGCTCTTTATGAGATGATGAACTGGTGGATGAATAAAGGAATTGATGGCTTTCGTGTTGATGCGATTTCTCATATTAAAAAAGTAGAAGGTTTACCTGATCTCCCTAATCCAGATCATTTGGCTTACGTCCCGTCGTTTGAAGGACATATGAACAAGGAAGGGATTCATGAATTTTTGCAGGAAATGAAGAGTGAAACATTTGCTAACTATGATGTGATGACAGTTGGTGAGGCCAATGGTGTAAATATCGACCAAGCTGATTTATGGGTTGGTGAGCCAAACGGTGCTTTTAACATGATTTTTCAATTTGAGCATCTTGGTCTTTGGGGTAAAGAAACAGGCGGTAAGCTGGATCTTATTTTATTAAAAAACACGCTAACAAAATGGCAAAAAGGGTTGGAGGGAAAGGGCTGGAACGCTTTATTTCTCGAGAATCATGATCAGGCAAGGAGTGTCTCAACTTGGGGCAATGATCAAGAATATTGGAAGGAGAGCGCTAAGGCTCTTGGAACGTTGTTTTTCTTTATGCAAGGAACACCGTTTATTTATCAAGGTCAAGAAATCGGGATGACAAATGTTCAGTTTCCTTCAATTGAGGATTATGATGACGTTAGTATGAAAAATTTTTATCGAATTGAGACAGAAAAAGGACGTACCCATGAAGAAGTCATGAAGATTAATTGGGAACAGGGGCGTGACAATTCGCGTACACCCATGCAATGGAATGATTCAGCTCAGGCTGGCTTTTCAACTGCTGAAAAGACATGGTTAGGGATCAATCCAAATTACCAGGCCATTAACGTTGAAAAACAGGAACAAGAAAGGGATTCCATTCTTAACTATTACAAAGCGATGATTCAGTTAAGAAAGGCCAATGATGCTCTGATTTATGGGCATTATGATCTCGTTCTTTGTGAACATGCACAAATCTATGCCTATACTCGCAGCCATGAGCAGGAGCACTACTTGATTCTTGTCAACATGACTGCAGAAGATGCCTCATTTCAATTTGAACCTCTTCAGAAAGATGAGGAAGCTGAATTACTTTTATCTAACAAAGAAGTAACGGAAGTTCTTACAACGCTTCAACCATATGAGGCAAGAGTCTATCGCTTGAACTAAAAAATGTAGGGACTTAATCAGATATGATTAGGCCCTTTTTGAGATGTTTTACACTTATGTTTTGTGAGCAAATCAGTAATCATATTGCAAAGACTTAGTGGATATGCTATTATTAAAGATGTTTTTCATTTTGAATAAGGGTGGAGTACCACCGATAAAGGAGATTATATATTTGGCAACTTTTCATGAATTTGGTTTGGACCATAAAGTGGTTCGAGCAGTAACAGAAATGGGATTTGAAGAAGCAACACCGATTCAAACAGCGACCATTCCGACAGCTCTTGAAGGTAAAGATATCATTGGGCAGGCGCAAACAGGAACAGGAAAAACGGGTGCATTTGGCGTCCCGCTTATTAACCGCATCAATGTTGAAGAAGATCATGTTCAAGCACTTATCCTTGCCCCTACACGAGAGCTTGCGAATCAAGTCGCAGAATCACTCGTTACATTTGGTAAGCATAAAGGCGTTCGTACGGTTGTCGTGTATGGTGGTCAGGACATGCGTAAGCAAATCCGTGATTTGAAACGGAAGCCTCACGTAATCGTAGCGACACCAGGAAGATTAATGGACCACATGAGACGTAAAACAATTCGTCTTCAGCAAGTAGAGATGGTTGTCCTTGATGAAGCAGATGAAATGCTTAACATGGGCTTCATCGAAGATATTGAAACGATTTTAAAAGAGATTCCGAGTGAACGTCAGACGTTATTGTTCTCTGCAACAATGCCTAAGCGAATTGAGAAGTTGGCACAGACGTTTATGAAAGATCCTCAACTTATTGCTGTAAAAGCAAAAGAAGTAACAATGGAAAATATTGAGCAACAGTATGTTGAATTGAACGAGCGTCAAAAATTTGATACACTATGCCGTCTTATTGACATTCATACACCTGAGCTTGCGATTGTTTTTGGTCGTACAAAGCGTCGTGTAGACGAATTAGCAGAAGCGCTTGCGAAGCGTGGTCACCGTGCAGAAGGTATTCATGGTGATTTAAACCAAGCAAAGCGAGATAGTGTTCTTCGTAAATTTAAAGGTGGTCTTATTGACGTCCTTGTAGCAACGGATGTAGCTGCTCGTGGTCTTGATATTAGTGGAGTGACTCACGTTTATAACTTCGATTTACCACAAGATCCAGAAAGCTATGTTCACCGTATCGGCCGTACGGGTCGTGCAGGAAAATCAGGAGTTGCGGTAACATTTGCAACGCCTCGTGAAAGAGATCATGTAAAGGCTATTGAACAAGTATCAAAGAAAAAGATGATTAAGCGTGATATCCCTACTTTTGAAGAAGCAATTGTCGGCCAACAACAGCTTGCAATGGATCAGTTACGCTCTTTAATTGCTGAAGGTGATGCTGATGCTTACCGTCTCGCAGCGAAAGACCTTCTTCAAGAAACAGATGCAACAACAGCACTTGCTGCGGCTTTAAAGCTTCTAACGAAGGAGCCGGATACAACTCCAGTTCGTTTAACAGACGAAGCGCCGTTACGTGCGAAAAAGCGTCGTCCAGATGGTGGCGGAGGCGGAGGAAAACCTTACCGTCAACGTCGTAGTGATGATCGTCGTCGCTCGCAGTACCGTGGAAAAGATGATCGCAGTGGTGGTCGTCGTCCAGCATCAGGTCAAGGCCGTGGTGGACAACAACGTAAATCAAAGAATCATGCATAATGATTAAGAGACATCCTTTTGGGTGTCTCTTTTTTTGTGTGAAAGTTGGTTTGTTTTTAGTAGAAACAAAAAAATAAGGCTCGTTTTGTGTAAATCATTTGTAAAGGATATTGTATTAATATAAAGAATCATGGTAAACGGTTGTATGGAGTGAGTAATCTTGTTATTTTAGTGGTGACCCATTAATTCAAGTGATGATTTTTTCATCTTACTACCCCCTTAGTTTTACTATTTAGGCTGGTTCAAGCAATAATACTTTGAGCCAGCCTCTTTTTTGTCTTTTTTATGAAGTAGGCTGATATTCTATGTCAGATAATCTCACATAGTGATTGCGAAAATTCGCACAACATTTTAAAGTAAAACATAACAAATCGATGTCACATAAGATTACACAAAAAGGATGTGTTTGGGGATGGCAGTATCTACACCAACAAGAGAGACATTAGTAGAAACGATTAAAGAAACAATTAAGACGAAAAGTGTTGAATTGCTTCATATGCAATTTGTTGATATTGAGGGAACATTGAAGCATGTAACGGTTACAGCTGAGCAAATTGGTCAAGTAGTAGATGGAAAGGTCATGTTTGATGGTTCATCGATCACTGGTTTCACGCCAATCAACCAATCTGATCTTTATTTAGATCCAGATTTAACTACATTTGCGGTGCTTCCTTGGACAGAACAAGAAGGTTATTCAGAAGCTCGTTTCTTATGTAGCGTAAAAAAGCCTGATGGTTCAGACTTTGATGGTGACCCGCGTAATGTGCTAAAAAAAACCGTAGCACGCGCTAAGGATAAAGGTTATTCAATTAGTGTTGGTCCTGAACTTGAATTCTTTCTTTTTGAAACGGATGAAAACAATCAACCAACTCTTCGTACACAAGATGTAGGTGGTTACTTTGAACCATCACCTAAGGACTTCGGAGAAAAAGTACGTCTTGAAATATATAAAGCTTTGAAAATGATGGGATTTACAATCGAAGCATCTCACCATGAGGTAGCCATTGGTCAACATGAAATCAACTTCAAGTACGCTGATGCATTAGGCTCTGCAGATGCGGCAACAACTTACAAATGGGTAGTAAAAACGGTTGCTCAGCAATTCGGTTATCATGCTACATTTATGCCAAAACCTCTTGCAGGCGAAAATGGAAGTGGGATGCACGTAAACATCTCATTATTCGATGACGAAAAGCAAGAGAATTCATTCTATGATGAATCTGATGAGTTAGGATTATCTGCACAAGCGTATCAATTTATCGCTGGTTTAATGGCGAATGTAAAAGATTTCGTAGCTGTTACGAATCCGCTTGTTAACTCATATAAGCGTCTTGTACCAGGGTATGAAGCGCCTTGCTATATTGCGTGGTCTGCGTCAAACCGTTCTGCACTAATTCGTATCCCTGCTTCACGTGGTGCGGGAACTCGTGTTGAAATTCGTTGCCCAGATCCATCTGCTAATCCATACTTTGCCTTTGCAGTGATTGCAGCTGCTGGTTTAGACGGGATTGAAAGCAATTTAGAAGTAACGCCAGCAGTTAATGCTGATATCTTCCACATGTCAAAAGAAGAATTAGACACACGTGGAATCGAAAATCTGCCAACAAGCTTAGAATCTGCACTTGATCGTTTTGAGACAGGTGAAATTGGTCGCAAAACATTAGGTGAGCATGCATTCGGAGAGTATGTAGCATTGAAACGTTCTGAATGGGATGACTTCCGTACAGCTGTAACAGGATGGGAAGTTGCGGCGTATCAATCAAAGTTCTAATTTTATTTTGAATAGAAGCAATGCCTCTAGACGACGCTAAAGCGCGGCTAGAGGCTTTTTTCTTTTGGTTTATAAAACGTAGTTAGTCGCTCAAAGATTTTTCGGAAACGACTTAAGCGAGAAAAGGTAAAAATGAAAAGACCAGCCCATATAAACAGAAAGGCGATTAATTGCACAAGAGAAAAGGGCTCATGATACAAGAAAACACCGAGAAAAAGCATAATCGTCGGTCCAATATATTGAAGAAAGCCGATTAATGATAAGGAAATTCTTTTAGCTCCTGTTGCAAATAATAGCAATGGAATCGCCGTTACGGCTCCAGCACCAATGAGGAGAAATAGCGTAAGTGAATCGAGAGCCATCTCTATCCCATTTGAAGCGTTTTGAGAAGAAGAGAATAATAGAAACAACAGAGCAACTGGTGCGATTAATAATGTTTCAATCGTTAATCCAAATAATACTCCGACATTAAGATAGGAAAATATAAAATTTGATGATGTCTAGCACGAGTCCCTAAAAGAGTATATCGCATTCATGAAAATAAGGGAAAAAGAAGCCATTCTACTAATAGAAGAATGATATTTCTTAATTTACTTAAAAGTAGTATTATTATGTAGAAATAGATAAAGAGAAGTGATTGAGGGGGAGCAAGCTTGAAGGGAATACGCGCAAAAATAGTAGGGGGATTTTTGTTAGTTGTTTTATTAATGATAGGGTACGCCATTTATAGTATTTGGAATGTCCAACAATCAAATCAAGCGATACATAACTTGCAATCAGAAGATTTACCAATGTTAATAGCGACAGAAAGAATGGCGTTTAATGTAGCGAACCGTTTAGCTGTATCGAATGGATATTTGCTTACGGGAATGGAGGTAAATGTAGCTCAATTTGCTGAATTAACAGAGGAAAGTAAAGAGATCGAGGCATGGATTATTGAAAATACGAATGATGAGAATTTACTTTATTTAATAGAAAAAACACGAGAGTGGACTGCTATCCTTGAAAATGAAGTTTTCCCGCTCTATCGCAGTGGCGATACAGAACAAGCATTACTTACATTGTTTTCTAAAGCAACATCGCCAGCGCGCTTTTTAATAACATCATTTCAAGAAACGGCCGAAGAGGAACGTAGTAAAGTGACGACAAAATTAGGCCAAATTGACCGGGCTGGAGTCAATCTTCAACAGATGACAACAGGGATCGCGATGGCGGTCATTCTGCTTAGTATCATTATAGGGATTGTGATTTCGGGAATGATTGTCAAACCGTTAAAAATATTACTTGAGCGGGTGAATCTTATTGCTACGGGTGATTTGTCAGGCGATGAAATGATTGTTAATAAAAAGGACGAAATCGGTCTTTTAACGATCGCTTTTAATGAAATGCGAAATAGTTTACGACGCGTGATTAGCAAAACATCGAGCATGTCTGAACAAGTGGCAGCAACAGCTGAGCAATTATCAGCTAGCTCACAAGAAACATCTGCGGCAACAGATGAAATCGCTTCCACTATTCAAAGTGTTACAGAGACGTCTGAACATACTGTCACACGATCAAAAGAAAGTACTCAGTCTGCACTTCAAGTAAGTGATGGAGTAGAAAAAATTACATTTGCAACAGCTGGAGCAAGTGAATTAGCTGAAAATGCAGCCAAACAAGCAAGTGATGGTGAACAAGCGATTGGACGAGCTGTCAACCAAATTAGAACGATTCATGAAACTGTCAGTGAATCGGCAAAGTTGATTCAACAGCTTGGAGAACGTTCAAAGGAAATTGGGAATATTTTAGGTTTAATTACATCGATTTCTGAACAAACAAATTTACTTGCGTTGAATGCGGCAATTGAGGCTGCTAGGGCTGGAGAGCATGGCAAGGGGTTTGCTGTTGTGGCAGATGAGGTTCGAAAGCTTGCGGAAGAATCAAGGGTGTCAGCAGAGAAAATTTCAACAATGATACAATTGATTCAAGCAGATACGAAAAAGGCTGTAGAAGAAATGACTCGTGGTACAGAAGAAGTTGAAATCGGTACAAAGGTTGTTAATGAAGTTGGAGAGTCATTTACGAGTATCTTAAATGCTGTTAATCAAGTTACAAATGAAATGTATAATGTCTCAAATGCGACACAGCAAATTGCTATGAATGCCATTCAGCTTAATGAAGCTCTGGCCGAAATGGAAGAATCGTCTGTTCAAAGTGCTGAACATGCTCAAAGTGTCGCTGCAAGTACTGAGGAGCAGCTTGCTTCCATGGAGGAAATTGCAAGTTCGGCTGAAATGCTCAATCAATTAGCTAACGAACTGCGTGAAGAGGTTACTAAATTTAAAGTTTAATAGGGTCTGGCCCTGTTGATTCAGGGCTAGGCTTTTTTTCGTTTTAAACAGTTGACTTCCTAAAAGGTTGCTACTATAATTTATTTAGTAAACATAAATATATATAAAGTTTCGATAGTGAGGGAGAGAAACAAAATGGCAAAAGTTTTATTTGTTAAAGGTAACCCAAGATCAGTAGAAGAAGCAGTCAGTGTGAAAATGTATGAGGAATTTGTTAATGCATATAAGGAAGCAAACCCTAATGATACATTTGAGGAAGTTGATGTTTATGCAGAAAACTTACCGTATCTTGATGCAACAATGTTAGCTGGTATTTTCAAGCCACTTCATGAAATTCCAACAACTCCTGAAGAAGATGCAGCACGTGAGACGGCTAATAAGTATCTTGAGCAATTTATTGCAGCGGATAAAGTTGTATTTGCATTCCCATTATGGAACTTCACAATTCCAGCAGCATTCCACACGTATTTAGACTACCTTAACCGTGCAGGTAAGACATTTAAGTACACTGCTGAAGGTCCAGTTGGTCTAATGACTGACAAGAAGGTAGCATTACTTAACGCACGTGGTGGTATCTACTCAGAAGGACCAGCGGCACAAGTTGAAATGTCATTGAATTACGTGAAGGCAATCATGGGCTTCTGGGGTGTTCAAAATGTAACAACAGTTGTTATCGAAGGTCATAATCAGCTTCCAGATCAAGCAGAGAAAATCATTGCTGATGGTTTAGCTGAAGTTAACAAAGCTGCTAAAGCATTTTAATAATGGACAAGGCTGGTAGGGGTATTCGTATCCCTACTAGCTTTTTTTATTTTTTACAATGAAGGGAGTTGCGCGCATTTGTCGTCTACGATACGATAACGAGATGATAAGCGTGAAAAGGAGCTAATGGAAATGACCAATCAAGATCAAATGCTACGTGAAAAAGCCTATGAGGAAGTCAAGAAGTATAAGGACATTGTTGAATCTGATTGCTACCGTTTGAAATACCACCTAATGCCACCTGTTGGTTTATTGAATGATCCAAATGGTTTTATTCAATTTAAAGGAACCTATCATTTGTTTTACCAATGGAATCCATTTAACACGGGACATGGTGCAAAGTTCTGGGGTCATTATTCTTCAAAAAATTTAGTTGATTGGCAGCATCATGACATTGCCCTTGCTCCAAGTGACTGGTTTGATAAAAATGGTTGTTACTCAGGAAGTGCGATTGAACACGATGATAAGCTGTATTTATTTTATACAGGAAATGTGAAGGACGAAAACAATCAGCGTGAGACGTATCAAGTGATCGCAGAATCAAAAGATGGAGAGACATTTGAGAAGAAGGGCGTTGTTGTTGAATTACCTGAAGGCTACACGGCTCATTTTCGTGACCCGAAAGTATGGAAGCATGAAGACCATTTTTATATGATTATTGGGGCACAAAGTGAAGACTTAACGGGAAAGGCTGTTTTATTTCGCTCAACGGATCTATTTAACTGGGAGCATCTCGGTCCAATTGCTGGAGCGCACCTCACACCATTTGCTGATTTCGGCTATATGTGGGAATGCCCTGACTTAATTGAGCTTGATGGGCAGGATGTGTTAATCTTTTCGCCACAAGGACTTGAACCAGAAGGCATCCACTATCAAAATCTCTATCAAGCAGGCTATGTGGTTGGGAAGCTTGATTATGAAAAGGCTAGATTAGAGCATGGTTCGTTTATTGAGCTCGATCGTGGTTTTGAATTCTATGCACCACAAACAACTCTTGATGAAACTGGACGTCGCATTTTAATTGGTTGGTTAGGAATGCCAGAAGAGCGCGAGGATGCTCATCCGACAATTGAGCACAAATGGATTCATGCGATGACATTGCCACGTGAGCTAACATTAAAAGAGGGTAAGCTTTATCAAAAACCAGTAGAAGAATTAAAAATGCTACGAAAAGAAGCTGTGTATGATGCGGATGTTGAGTTAAAGAGTGAGCCTAGAGCATTAGTGGGTGTTGAGGAAGAGGCGCTTGAGCTTTTGGTAGAAGTCAATGACTCTCGGACAAGTTCATTTGAAATTCAAATCTGTAACATTGCGACAATTTCCTATAACCCTACTGATAAGCTTTTCAAGCTTGAGAGAGTGAGCTTCGTTGACGGAAACACAATTGAGGAGCGCTTCTGTCAGCTCGATCATGTAAATGAAATACAGGTGTTTCTAGATACCTCTTCCATTGAAGTATTTATTAATGGTGGTGAGGAAGTGTTCACAGCACGTATTTATCCTGATGAAAATGAAAAAGGAATAGTATTTACAGCTGAAGAAAAGATAATAATGAATGTAAAAGCATGGACGCTTTAACAGTAGATGTTTCTTCAGTGAGAAGATATTTAAAAATCAGAGCAACTGTTAGGAGAAATGGAACGAGATGAAACCAATAATGATCATAACAGGTGCGGGAAGTGGGCTAGGTGCCGCGTTAGCACATATCTATATGAGTAACGGTGCGCATGTTTGCTTACTAGGAAGATCAGAGGATAAGCTTTTAAGAGCGATTGAAGGGGTCAAAGGCAGTTATTCTGTTTACGAAGTAGATGTGCGAAATTTTGATGAGGTTCATCACGTTATTTGCACAATTGAGAAAGAGCACGGAACAATTGATATGCTGATTAATAACGCAGGCGTTGGTTTTTTTGGTGAGGCTGAAGCTATTAGTCCTGAAGCGACTTCGCAAATGCTTGATACAAATGTGAAGGGAACGATTTACATTACACAAGCCGTATTACCTCAAATGAAAAAAGAAAACAAAGGAACGATAGTCAACATTATTTCAACTGCTGGTCGTCAAGGTAAAGCAAATGAATCCGTTTATTGTGCGAGTAAATATGCCGTACGAGGCTTTACCGAGAGTTTGCAGGAAGAGTTGAAGGAAACGTCCATTCGCATTTCAGGTATTTATATGGGTGGGATGGATACGCCGTTTTGGGATAATAGTTTCGGCCAAGAACAACGGGCAAAAATGATGCGTCCACATGATGTGGCAGAGATTATTTATGCGAACCTTGAAGAGAGGCCGCAATTGTCTGTAGAAGAAGTGCTAATTAAAAATAAAAAATAAATGAATTGACGAAGAATGTCGAAATTGTTACAATGTAAGCGAAAACATCATATGTGGGATTGTGACTGGTTATGCAGGCAAGACCTAAAATGGAGCAACGGGAGAAGTGTGTATATACGCGGATACTGGGCCATTTTAGGTCTTTTTTTCTTGGTCTCGAAACAGAACGGTAATGTTTCTGTTCGTTTCAGAGACTAGATAACCTTTTTCAACTTCTGCAAATGCTAATAAATAGCTTTAAAAAGAAAAAGGAGGAACACTAATGGATACAAAAAAAGCTGCAAGTGAACTTGTTGAGCTTCTTGGTGGGAAAGAGAACGTTGTTAGTGCAACGCATTGTGCAACTCGTCTGCGTATTGTTTTACAAGATGATGATAAGCCAGATAAACAAGCGATTGAGGAAATTGAAGGGGTTAAAGGTGTCTTTTCTGCCTCAGGTCAGTTTCAAGTTATTTTCGGAACAGGTCTTGTGAACAAAGTGTATGCTGATTTTGCTGAAATCACTGGAGTAGGAGCGAAGGATTCGGACGAGGGTGAAAAGCGAGTCGATCATAATGAAGCGATGAAGAAAAAAATGAATCCGCTTGCTCGAATCGCGAGAACACTGTCCAATATTTTCGTACCTATTATTCCTGCGATTGTAGCAAGTGGTTTATTAATGGGTCTTCTCGGAATGATGAGAGCATTTGAATGGGTAGCGCCTGATAGTCCATGGATTTTATTCTTGGATATGTTCTCAAGTGCAGCGTTTATCATTTTACCGATTTTAATTGGTTTTAGTGCCGCTAAAGAATTCGGTGCTAATCCTTATTTAGGAGCTGTTCTCGGTGGAATTATGACGCACCCAGCCTTATTGAACCCTTGGACGCTCGCTAATGCAGAGCCAGAAACGATTCAGTTTCTTGGAATGAATGTTGATTTACTTGGCTATCAAGGAACGGTTATTCCGATTCTTCTTGTTGTCTACTTAATGAGTAAAATTGAGCGTGGCATTCGTAAAGTTGTTCCAAATGCCATCGATTTACTTGTAACGCCATTTTTAACGATTATGCTAACAGGATTCATTGCGATGCTATTTATAGGTCCTCTTGGCACATGGTTAGGTAATGGGTTGACTTGGAGTCTTGATTTTATTTATAACACAGCTGGTCCTTTTGCTGGATTAATCTTCGGTGGGCTTTACTCAACGATTGTTATTACGGGTGTGCACCATAGCTTCCATGCGATTGAAGCAGCGCTTATTGCAGATTTAGGGGTCAACTTCTTACTCCCAATTTGGGCAATGGCAAACGTCGCTCAAGGTGGTGCAGGGCTTGCTGTCTTTTTCTTAACGAAGAACCCTAAGGTAAAAGAAATTGCGATTCCAGCCTCATTCTCAGCTTTCCTTGGTATTACAGAGCCAGTTATTTTCGGTGTGAATTTACGCTTCATGCGCCCGTTTGTTGGTGCAGCAATTGGGGGGGCTCTTGGTGGGGCATATGTCGTATTTACAAATGTCGTCACAAATGCATATGGTTTAACAGGGATTCCGATGTTCGCTATTGCAGCACCATTTGGAACCGCAAATATTATGAACTATTTAATCGGCTTCATTATTGCGACAGCTGGAGCATTTATTGCTACATTGATTCTCGGCTTGAAAGAAGATACAACAAAAAAATAACGAATAACTTTTACCCGTCTTTGCTTTAAGCATAGACGGGTTTTTCGTATATCATGTGCTACACTAGAGAAAAGCAAGCACAGGGAGGAAGAATGAATGAATATTTTAAAAAATGATTGGAATGAAGTGATCGGTGAGGAGTTTTCAAAGCCTTATTATCAGGAGCTTCGTTCGTTTTTAAAAAAAGAATACGAAAGTCACACCATTTATCCATCGATGCATGATCTATTTAATGCCCTGAACTATACACCGTTTACAAACACAAAGGTCGTTATACTTGGTCAGGATCCTTATCATGGACCTAATCAAGCACATGGCCTTAGCTTCTCTGTTAAGCCTGGCGTCAAAGTCCCGCCATCCTTGCAAAATATGTACAAGGAGCTTCATACAGATATAGGCTGTGAGATTCCACATCACGGCTATCTTGTTCCCTGGGCAGAGCAAGGGGTTTTGCTACTTAATACGGTTCTCACTGTTCGTAAGGGAGAGGCAGCAACGCATAAAGGAAAGGGATGGGAAATGTTTACCGATTCTGTCATTCGTGCTTTAAATGAGCGCGCGCATCCTGTTATTTTTGTGCTATGGGGCAAGCATGCACAAGCGAAGCAAGAATTGATTACAAATGAAAGACATCCTATTATTACAGCGGCACATCCAAGCCCTTTTTCTGCTCATAGAGGCTTTTTTGGTACGCGTCCATTTTCAAAAATCAATCAGCTCCTTGAAGAAATGGGTGATCAGCCGATTAATTGGCAATTGTAAGATACGGGTCATTTGTGAGTTGAACCAACACTTGCTGCGGGGCTACAAATGTGTAGACCGAGATTATTTAGAAAAACTCTTCGCCATTTACGAGAACTGTAAAAAAACAGCCATATCCATTGAGACATGGCTGTAAACAGTTTAAGTCTTCGAAATTTATTTTACTTCGCTTGTAATAACATCATGTTCAATCCACTCTTCCAACGTGGTATTAAAAAGTTTAGGATTTGCTAAAGAAAAACCATGACCAATTCTAGGAATGATAAGACCTTTACAGTTAGGATTACTTTCAATAATTTCTTTCATTGAGTTTTTCATGATTTTTCTCTCTTTCTCTCCTACGGTAACTAATATTTTGCTACTAGAGTTCTCGAAACTATGAGGTATTTTAAATGACATGTTTTCATTCATAATCCTTACGAAAGCATCCTTGTTTATTTGATAACTCTCTTCAAAATAAGTGTCTTGGTAATCTCTATTTATGTACATTGATTTTGCTTGAATTTTGGAAAATGCTTTATATCTTACAAGTGGAAAAGTAAACATCATTGATTTGATTAGTGCATTAGCGAAAGGAACTGGTTTAACTAAAGCGCTGTTAATCATAGCGAAATCAATCAAGTTGGGCTTCTTACTGAGCATTGCAATCAAAACTTGAGCACCTAACGAGAAACCTATTGCTATAACGCGTTTACCTTTTCCTTTCTCTTCAATTAGTTCATTGATTTTATCAGCAGCATCATTTATCGTAAATTGCACTCCGTTTTTACTTCTTCCGTGTTCAGGCATGTCGGGAACTAAGCAGTGGAACTTTGAACTAAAGTATTCAACTTGCTTATTCCACATCCAACTACTTACTCCGCCGCCATGGATAAAGACCATCAGTGCAGGGTTTCCATCTCCAAATTCTTTATAATGCATCATATTCACCTCCATATTCATCGTTCTATTACTTTAATCATACAACAAAAAATAAACTATTCCCTTTTTTTAGATAAAGCAACAATGTTTGCGAACAGCCTTTCATAATAACAAACGAATGAAATACTATGTCAGCAAACCTGACAAGATTATAGATTCAGAAAATTAAAAACGTATAATGAGAACTAACAAAAGATGTTAGCTTCCTTAACGCTAACGTGTTCAATTATGGAGAGGAGAGGATTAGAGATGAGCGAAATGATTCTGATGGATAATCTTTGGGTCATGATTTGCGCAGTCTTAGTTTTATTTATGCAAGGTGGATTTATTCTTTTAGAGGCAGGTTCGACTCGTATGAAAAACGCGGGTCATATTGCAGGAAAAACGATTTTCACAGTTGGGATTGCATCACTTGTTTTCTGGGCAGTAGGATGGGGATTTGCTTACGGTGAAGGAAATGCATTTATCGGTTTATCTGATTTCTTTTTTGGGGATTATTCAACAAATGAAGAAGGATTAGTTCCTGCAGTTGACTTCTTCTTCCAAGTTATGTTTGCTGCAATTGCATTAACAATTGCTTTCGGTGGATTTGCTGAGCGTGCGAAATTATCCGTATACCTTATCTTTGCGGTCTTATTCTCGGCATTTGTTTATCCAATTGTTGCACACTGGATTTGGGGCGGTGGTTGGATTAGTGAGCTTGGAAAACAAGATTTCGCTGGTTCAACAGTTGTTCACTTAACAGGGGCTATGGCAGCGTTAGCAGCTACCATTTTACTTAAGCCACGTCTTGGAAAATACAATAAAGATGGTTCTGCAAACGACTTAGCTGGTCATAACCAAGTGTACACAGCTTTAGGTGTTCTCATTCTTTGGGTAGGTTGGTTTGGTTTTAATGCAGGTAGTACTTTTGGTGTAGGAGATGCATTCTTTGGATATGTAGCATTAAATACGCAGTTGGCAGCAGCGGCTGGTGCAGTGGGAGCATTGCTTATTGCTTGGGCAGTATCAGGAAAATCAGATGTACCAACAATGTTAAATGGAGCGCTTGCAGGTCTTGTTGCGATCACAGCATCTTGTGCGTTCGTTGCTCCTTGGGCAGCGGCTGTGATTGGTGTGATCGGTGGTCTAATCGTATTCTTTAGTATGAAATTCTTTGAGAAAGCACGAATTGATGATCCAATTTTCGCTTTATCTGTTCACGGTATCGCTGGGGTTTGGGGAACAGTTTCAACTGGTTTCTTTGCAACACCTGAACTTGCGGCAATGAACGGTGGAGCAGCTGGTCTTTTCTACGGTGGTGGATTTGGACAGCTTGGCGTACAAATTTTAAGTGTTGTGGCAAGTGGTGCATTTGCTTTTATCGCTTCTTATATTTTACTTCTAATCACAAAAGCGATTGTTGGTAGCTTACGTGTATCTGAAGAAGAGGAAATTGTTGGTCTTGACCTTAGTGAGCATGGTAGCTACGGTTACCCTGAAAGCATGCCTCAAGAAAAGATAGGCTCATAAGATGACTTGGGCGAAGGATTCTATTTATCACGATGAAAGTTGGGATGAACGTTATCAACGCTTATATGATGAACGTCTCCAGATCGTTCATCAAAAAGAGCATACTTCGTCCTCCCTTCAAGATAGTCATGATCATATTATTTATCAAGCGGTATGTCTCGCTCTTAAAAAGACAGAAAGTGAGTGGGGCAGTCCGCCTGCTCACTTTGCTTTCTTTCTAATGGGTAGTGGTGGCAGGCTTGAACAGTCTTTTTGGAGTGACCAGGATCATGGAATTGTGTTCGATAGTCGAAACGAGGAGGATGGGGAATATTTCCTCCATTTAGGTAGTCAAATTGTTTATGCCCTTGAGCATGTAGGATATGAACGATGTGAAGGGAAGGTCATGGCATCAAGCCCGCGCTGGTGTCGTTCATTTGCAAGCTGGGAAAAGCAGATTCGTAACTGGTTACGCGAGGATAAGTGGGAAACGTTGCGACATACATTAACGTTTGTTGATGCTCGTTCTCTATACGGGGAGCAAACACTTGTCGATCGCTTGAAGAAAGTTCTATTTGAAGAAGTTCAAAGAGATCCACGCTTGCTGGAACGTTTGACAGAAAATACAGGTAGACTAAAAAAAGGAATTGGTATTTTTAATCAGCTATTAGTAGAAACAAAAGGACGACATAGCGGAAAGTTTGATGTAAAGCAAGTCGCTCTTTTTCCATATGTAAATGGACTAAGATTGCTTGCGATAGAACAGCAAATTTTAGCCTCTTCAACCATAGAGCGGTATGAAAAGCTACCTTCTTCCCTCAATCACATCAAGAAAACAAAGGAGTCTTTTGTTCAATTACTGGAACAAAGAATCATTTGGCACAAAGAAACGAAGCACTATGAGGATATCCACCATCTTAGTGTGAAAGAATTATCTCAAGATGAGAGAAAGCAATTAAAGAATTGGGTTAAAGAAGGTCATCAACTGTACCAAGATATAGAGAGGCTGTACAAAAAGGGTGAGTCAAAATGGTCATGAATTCAATGGTGCAGTTGATGAAACAGCTTTCGGGGAAATTAAGTCCGAATATCTATACATCTCTTCAACAGCAATCGGCAGCAGAAAGGCTGTCACATTTGCGACAAATTCAACGAGAATTAAAAAAAGAAGATGTTCTTGATATCGATATTGCTGAGCTGCCTTTTGTGATTTTTGATTTGGAGACGAGCGGATTTTACCCTGATAAAGGAGACTGTATTCTTTCTATTGGCGCTGTAAAAATGAAGGGAAGCGAGATCCTAGATGAAGAGACATTTTATTCGACTGTAAAATGCGAGAAGCCACCTTCCGATGAAGTTTTGCAATTAACTGGATTGACGATGGAAGAACTATCTATTTCACCACCATTACCTGATGTGCTCACAAGTTTCTATCAATTTATTGGGCATTCAACGCTAGTCGCTCACCATGCGAGTCATGAAAAAAGTTTCATGACTCATGCGACGTGGCAGACGCTTCGTGCAACATTTTTGCACCGCATTATCGATACTTCTTTTTTAACAAAAGTCGTTGTGCCAGAAAAGAAGCTTGTGACGTTGGATGAATGCTGTCGGCACTTTGATATCCCTGTGCAATCGCGTCATCATGCCAAAGAAGACGCTCTGATGACAGCCAAACTTTGGCGAGAAAATATTTATTTAGCGAAAGAAGCAGGCTTTCATACGTTACGTGATGTCTACACTTTCTTAGCAAAAGGTCGAATTTGATCATTTAAACGGAGGAGGAGGGAAGGGAGTGAAGTCTGACATTCCACGAAGGCATGCTTTTTTTCCGATCCGTGTTGTGATGGAGATGACGAACTTAACCGCCCGACAAATTCGTTATTATGAAGAACAAGGGTTGATTAAGCCGTCTCGAAATGAAGGAAATCAACGAATGTTTTCGATTGAGGATATTGAACAATTTCTTGAAATTAAGAGATTTATTGAACAAGGTGTCAATATTGCCGGAGTAAAAGCAATATTTGCTACCAGAGAGCAAGAGAAGAGGACTGATCACTAATTTGTGGTTAGTCCTGTTTGTTTCGGAACGGTGTGCTTCCACCTCGCTCTGTGCTAATATATTAAGCAAAGAAAGTTAAGGAGGGGACTCATGAATATACCTGCTAATCAAATTGTTCATCATATCGAAGAAAAATTCGCTTCGCTTAAAAAAGGTCTGGAGAGTGGGGATGAAAAAACTGTGAGAGAATGTGCGACGGCCATTGAAGCTTATTGTCAGCTCTTAAAAGGAGCACAACAACAAGTTCAGACGCGACAAGAGCCGATCATGCATCCGCAGGCTTATCCGACATCATCACCGCAGCCCTCATCTCAACCTTTAATCGTAAATCAACCTTCCGCCCAAGAAGAAGATGAAAAGAGAAATTTGCTCGATTTTTAGTTAAAGTCTGTCGTTTTTCCATTCGACGAGCACAGCGTAATCAAGAGATTCCTCGTCATCTAAATAGTTAGGTAGTACTTGAAGGGGCTTGAGTCCTTGTTTGATCATAAATGTGAGGACAAGGTCTTTGATCTCGCCTTTTTCGACCGCCCTCATGTACGCCTCGGCATCAAGCTTATCAGCATGCTCGTGGTAGTTCGGAATCCGACAACCAGCCAGGAAACGAGTTAAGCCAAGTTCTCGAACAATGTCCTTTCTTGCTTGGTAAAGGGCTTGCGCAATGCCTTTTCCGCGATAGCTTGGACGAACACAAACATCAATCCCGTATAAGCTATCACCCTTTGACTGATGACTTTGTTTGATAAAACCATGATCAGCAACCTCATCCCATGTGTGAGGCTTGCCGTCGTATTGAATAATGAGCGAAGTAGCGGACCCGACGACGGTTCCATCGATTTCAGCTAGAAGAGCTCCTTCGGGAAAGGTCTTAACATGTGAAGCAATTTGCTCTTTAGACCACCAAAGCTCTTCTGGAAATGGTGGGGGAAAGGCTTCTTTTTGAACGTCAAGGAGTTGGTCATAATCCTCGAGTGTATATCGTCTAATTTTAACTTGTGACATGAGTGATCACACTCCTTTTTTCTTTTATTTTATACTAAGAAGAGTGTCAGAGTCCAAGTGGGAGTGGCTTTTATTGCTTTTGGTATTGCTTATCTTGATTGATGGTAGGTACAGGATGATGTATAGTGTTTATATGTTTGAAAACGTGTAGTTAAATGTTTTTACATACTTGTTTTATAGAGCGATCATCAAAAAAGGAGTCGAATGATAATGGCAAAGCTATTCATATTTATTGGAAGTATTGTAATGGCGTTATCGGTGGCGATTGGAGCTTTTGGAGCGCATGGGCTTGAAGGACGTCTAACAGAAAGAATGATGAAGAATTACCAAACAGGGGTACAATACCATATGATTCATGGGATTGGACTTTTAGTTGTTGGATTAGTTGCATGGAAACTGACCTCATCTTCCATGTTAAACGGTGCTGGATGGAGCTTTTTAATCGGTATTATTCTCTTTTCAGGAAGTTTATATGTGATGGCATTAACAGGAATAACGAAACTTGGAGCCATTACGCCAATTGGTGGGCTTGCATTTATTGTTGGTTGGGTATTGCTAGGTATTGCTGTTTTGAGAGGCCTATAAATAAGAATAGCTGGCTCACTAAGTCTGCCCTTATTGTGTAAGGGTTCAGCGACTTTATGTGAGTCAGCTTATTTTTGTTTAAGTATGTTCCTACCGCGGCGAATATTGAGCTAACGGAGCCTGTGTGCCGATTGGATATTCGTATTCAATTGGCTCATCAAAGGTGACGTAATCAAGATTAACCATAAGTAGTAAATAGCGCATACCGGTTTCTGGATCACTGATGATTAAATGATCGCGTCCAGCTGCCTCCACACGTCCTTTAAATATTTTTGCATTCCATTGATCGTTGTTCTCAAAGGTCATATAGACTGTCGCCATCTTTCCGCGATTTAAGCGGAGGATATTTTCAACAAAAGACATTTCAAGTGGAAGCATGCCCGTATCTTGAGTTAATTGTTGCTGTACGAATCCTGGAACTTGATAGTGTTGAGCAGAAAAGTATGGTAGCGTTTGAGCTTGTTGCTGTGGTTGAGACGGCTGTTGTGTATACATTGGTTGCTGTGTTCCGTATCCATACCCAGCAGTACCTGCTTGAGCCTGTTGCTGATTCCATTGCTGTTGCTGATTCACATTGATCTCCCCTTTTTCAATTCAATTTAATACACGTTGTAGACGTCTGGACACTCAGAAGGAAGTGGAGTATAGAAGCAGTGCGATTTGTAACGACCAGCATTCCACTGTCCCCACCATTGCGGAGGACAAGGTCCTTCAGGTCTGAAAAACCATAATGCAAATTCACCAGGATTATAACGCTCCCCATTAATTAATTTTTTCGCTAATCGCTTTTCTCGTTCACGGGCACCCTGATAAAAATAGCCTTTTTGAACGGCTTCAAACCCACCTGGCGATTGATAAGCCATTTGAGGGACGGTCCTGATATCAACAAAATCTAAACACCCTACTCTGACACGATTAACCATGACATTCCCCGCGTTCAGCATTCCTAATTCCCCATCGCCTTCTGCCTCTGCTCTCATAAGCCGTGCTAGGACCTCAACGTCTCGGGATGATGCTTGAATAACTGCCATCCGTTCACCTCCTAACAAAGTTGACAATCCGTAAACCTATCTTAGGTGCTAAAAAGAGTAATGAAACGAACAATGACCCTGCATCCATTAAGTATGTAACAAATGGATGATATGACATAGATGGTACAGATACATCACTATATGTCTTTAAGAAAAAACGTATGACACTTTTTGAAAACAAGAATCAAATATACGAGTTAGTCTTTGTATGGATGCTATTATCGAACGTTTGTTATTGTTTATATCCATTTCATTCGGTAAAATATCAAAAATGACTTGAATTCATCACTCAAAGAAAGCTATGATTAGAGAAATACTAATAATAGGTAAGGGAGACGATGAGAATGTATGGTGTGCCATTAACGAAACATGCAAAGAAAATCTTATTGCTAGGTTCAGGGGAGCTAGGGAAAGAAGTGATGATTGAAGCGCAACGTTTAGGGGTGGAAACGATAGCTGTTGATCGTTATGCAGATGCACCAGCTATGCAAGTGGCGCATCGTTCTCATGTGGTTGATATGCTTGATGGTGAGGCGTTACGCGCTATCATCGAGAGTGAAAAGCCAGACTTGATTGTACCTGAAGTTGAAGCAATTCAAACACAGGTGCTCGTTGATTTGGAGAAAGAAGGATACAACGTTGTTCCAACTGCATCTGCGACAAAGTTAACAATGGATCGTGAAGGAATTAGACGTATGGCAAATGAAGATCTTGGATTACCAACAGCCAAATACGCGTTTGCGAATTCACTGGAAGAACTAAAAGAAGCAGTTAAAGAAATTGGTGTTCCTTGTGTGATCAAGCCGCTCATGAGTTCATCTGGAAAAGGGCAAAGTCTATGTCGTTCATTTGATGATGTCGAAGCTTCTTGGCAAGAAGCCATTGAAGGAGGGCGTGGAAAAAGCACACGAGTAATCGTCGAAGAATTTATTCACTTTGATTCTGAAATTACGTTATTAACGGTGCGCTCGGCTTCAGGTACGGCTTACTGTCCGCCAATTGGACATGTTCAAAAAGACGGTGATTATATTCAATCATGGCAGCCCCATCCTATGTCAGAAGAGCAGATTAAAGAATCAGAGGAAATTGCGAAAAAAATTACCGACGCATTAGGTGGATACGGATTATTTGGAGTAGAGTTGTTCCTCACAAAAGATAAAGTGTATTTTAGTGAGGTATCGCCTAGACCACATGATACAGGGCTTGTTACACTTGCGACGCAAAATTTATCAGAATTTGCTTTGCATGTTCGTGCGGTTTTAGGTTTTCCAATTACGAATATCCATCTTCATACACCTGGTGCGAGCCACGCGATTAAAGCAACGGAGGAGAGTCCATCTTATCAGCTTGCTGGTATGGAAGAAGCTCTAGCAGTGGAAAACACGCAATTGCGTGTTTTCGGAAAACCAGATACAAAAATTGGACGTCGTTTAGCCGTTACGCTTAGCACAGCGGATACAACAGATAAGGCTTGTGAGCTCTCAAAAGAAGCGGCAGAAAAAATCAATATCATCTATGAAAGATAACAGAGAACAGAGGGGCTACCATGTGTAGTCCTTTTGACGTTAGGAAAGGATAATTCAGCAAGCGAGCAAACCAGATCGTGGTTCCGCTATTTTTTAAGAGTAAAACAAATAAGGCCCTAGGGATATGAAACCCAAGGACCTTATGAAAAAATTAAATATGGAAGTAACGTGATAGGTGGGCAGGATCGAGAATGTTTCCAACATAGAATGAACCGAACTCACCATAACGAGCTGATACTTCATCAAAACGCATTTCATAGACAAGCTTCTTAAATTGAAGCACGTCGTCAGCAAAAAGGGTAACGCCCCATTCCCAATCATCAAAACCGACTGAGCCAGTAATGATTTGCTTCACTTTGCCTGCGTATCCGCGGCCGATCATACCATGACTTTTCATCAATGAACGACGGTCTTCCATCGGAAGCATGTACCAGTTGTCATCTCCTTGACGACGCTTGTCCATTGGATAGAAGCAGACATGGCTTGCTTTCGGTAGTGTCGGGTACAGACGTGAGCGAACGTGAGGATTTTGATAAGGATCTTCATCACTTTCGCCAGCCATGTAGTTACTAAGCTCGACAACAGACACATAAGAGTATGTAGGGATTGTGAACTCGGCAAGACGAGTTTTGTTAAAGGCATTTTCAATCTCATTTAATTCTTGCATTGTCGGGCGAAGAAGCATCAGCATGAAATCAGCTTTTTGGCCAACAATTGAATAAATAGCGTGGCTTCCTTGCTCATTTGCCTCTGTTTGCTCCCATTTTTCGATCATCGAATGGAATTCAGCTAAAATTTGTTCTCGTTCTTCCGTTGATAATGTTTTCCATGCAGGCCAATTTATTGTGCGGAAGTCATGGAGACAATACCAACCATCTAACGTTATTGCAGCTTCACTCATCAATAACAGCTCCTTTAATTACCAATAATCCAGTGCATGACAAGCTTTATCACGACTGTGTTTAATAGCACTATACCATATTTAGAAGGATTCTAAAAATAGGAAAAGCCACAGAAGTCGACTGTGGCTGGTGCCTCTTATTTCTTTTTCACAAAACGTTCAATTGCTGCTTTGTGTTCAGGTGTTTGTCCTGCCTTTCGTTGTGCGCTTACTTCCATTTCTAACACTTCTGCTAAGCTATGCTCAAAGCCTTGACAGAGGTTTCTTTTAGTTAAGCCAAATGCTTTTTTAGGAACATGCTTTAATTGTTCAATGAAATCATCAGGCTGTCCAATTTTCGTGATCAAATGTATCTGAAGTGCTTCTTTTGCTGAAATGACTTCTCCAAGCGCCAATTCCATTGCCTTACCAAGTCCGACAAGCCGTGGTAGGAAGTAGGAAGCACCTGCATCTGGTGCGAGGCCTATTTTCAAGAAGCCTAGACCAAGCTTCGCATCTTCGCTTGCCACACGGTAATCACAAGCAAGAGCGATACTTAATCCTGCACCTACAGCAATGCCATTAAGGTAAGAAACTGTCGGTTTTTCAATCGACGCTAGTTGAAGGATTAACGGATTATACGTTTCTCGTAAGTAGTTTCCATAATCAAATGATCCAATCTCATCTATGTCAAGGCTTTTTAAGTCTGCACCTGCACAGAAAGCACCGTCTGTTCCTTGCAAAACGATAACGCTTACACTTTTATCATTCTTTGCTTTTTCTAAGGCATCAAATAGAGCATGATGCATCTCGGTATTTAGCGCATTCTTTACTTGTGGTCGGTTTAGAGTAATTGTTGCAACCGAGTTGTTCACTTCATACAAGACAATGGAATCGTTCAACATTTGCTTTACACTCCTTTTTTATAATAAATTTTTAGGTTGTGACAATACATTCGACACATAAGGAAAAAATCCTTGGTCATCCTAATAAGAGTGTTTGAATAAGCGAAAAAGCGGAATATAAAGAGTATGTAAGCGAAAACAATATGATTTTTTAAAAAATTTCTACTTTAACGAACTTGACAAATGCGGTTCCCTTTTAATGCAGAGAGGAGTATCCTTGTCATATAATGAAAAGAACCGAGAAAAACAGAGGAGGAGTCTGTCGTGAGCAATCTCTTTACAGAAATCAAAGCAAAGGTTGAAAAGCACAAGCCGACGATTGTTTTACCTGAAGGCACAGATGAACGGATTTTAGAGGCAGCGGCGAATTTAGCAAAGGATCGTGTTGTCAAGCCGATTCTTGTTGGTGATGTAGCTGATGTACAAGCAAAAGCAAAAGAGCAAGGTATTGAATTAGGTGATATTACGATTCTAGATCCAGCTACGTATGAAGGTCTTGACGAAATGGTAGCGGCATTTGTTGAACGCCGTAAAGGGAAAGAAACAGAGGAGTCAGCTCGTGAAAAGCTACGTGATGTCAACTACTTTGGAACAATGCTAGTATATATGGATAAAGCGGATGGGCTTGTTAGTGGGGCAGCACATTCTACGGGTGATACGGTACGACCAGCATTACAAATTATTAAAACGCAACCTGGAATCAAGCGTACGTCTGGTGTGTTTGTGATGGTTAAGGATGAACATAAATTTGTTTTTGGTGATTGTGCGATTAACATTGCACCAAATAGCGAAGAACTTGCTGAAATTGCCATTGCAACAGCAGAAACGGCTAAAGTATTCGGGCTTGATCCAAAGGTTGCAATGCTAAGCTTCTCTACAAAAGGATCTGCTTCTTCTATGGAAACACAAAAAGTATCAGAAGCGACAAAGCTTGCGCAAGCAGCACGTCCAGATCTTGTTATCGATGGTGAATTCCAATTTGACGCTGCATTTGTACCAGCTGTAGCGCAAAAGAAAGCACCAGATTCTCCGCTTCAAGGCCAGGCAAATGTCTTCATTTTCCCAAGTCTTGAATCAGGGAACCTTGGCTATAAAATTGCTCAACGACTAGGCGGATATGACGCAATTGGACCAATTTTACAAGGGTTAAACAAGCCAGTAAATGACTTGTCACGTGGATGTAACGCAGCGGATGTTTACAAGCTGTCACTGATTACAGCGATGCAATCAATCAATCAAAAAGTGACAAACTAAAAGAAAATGCCTTATCCAACAGTGTGTGGGTAAGGCATTTTTTTAGCTATTATATAGAACCTTTTCATTTCGCGCTAAGACACGCTCATATTGCTCGGAAAATAAGCTCATTTCCTCATTCGTTAATGAGTGGGGGATCATTTGCACACCTTCCGCTTGAACAGTTAACAGCAATCGTTTCATCACATCTGCAACCGTCAGCTTTTCACAAAGGAGCTCACTTAAGGAAGCCATTGTTTCAGGTACCACAATCGGGTAAGTGAACCGCGTTGGCTCTCCCTTGACGGCATAAGCGTAAAATTGACGGATTACCTCTGCTCGCTCGCTTCCTACTCCATTTACACAAAGGTAAATCTGAACGGCGATCCCGCCACGAATGCGGCGTTGGGAAATGCCAGCAAATTTTTTTCCACCGATACTTAAATCAAAGCTTCCTGGACAATAGGAACCGACTATTTCATAAGCCTTAATCTCTACATCAAACGAAGAAAACATCTTTCTAATAAGCTCATACATAAGCTCATATCCAGCATCAATTGATAATCCCTTTTCTTCTTTAATAATTAATGAGATGTTGAGCACGCCTTCATCTAACATCACCGCTAATCCACCAGAATTGCGAACAATGACTCGGTAGCCTTGTTCTTCTAAATACGAGCGGCCATCATCAATATAAGGGAGGCGGCTATCCTGAATCCCTAGTACAACCGTATCATGATGGACCCACGTCCGTATCATTGGATCAGCATGTTGCTGACCAATCATCGTGCAAAAAGTATCATCATAAGCGAAAGACTGGAGTGCATCAAAGCTTGGACCAAAAGTAGTATGATCGAGAAAGCGCCATGTTTTTGCGGTAGCTTGTATAAATCCTTCCATATTTCGTAACTCCTATAGTTATCAATTCTTTATTGTTTTCGTTATTATAGCATGATTCAAGTGCTATAAAGGTATTTCATTGGTTAGTAGTTCCGTGGAAGCAAGTAAAGAACATTGCTTCTATTAAAGATTATGATATACTGTAGAATGGTTTAGAATTTAAACTTATACTTATCTACAGACAACATACAGACAAATAGATGATAAATATCTCTAAAGAAAGGAACAGATCTATGGCAAATGAATTTCGTATTTGTGATGAATGCCAAGCGACAAATATCAAGACGCTTGTGCCACGACTGAAGAAGGTTGACGCTGATGCAACGGTTGATATTCGCTGTCAATCCTATTGTGGTCCAGGAAGAAAGAAGTCCTTTGCGTTTGTAAATAATCGCCCTGTGGCCGCTCCAGATGAAGATCAGCTTATTGAAAAGATTACAAAAAAAGTGCAAAAATAAAAGCCCAGCTTCTTTATTGCTGGGTTTCATTTGATTAAAAATGAGAATTGTTTTAATATTCATAAATTATAGCGAGCTACCTTTAGAATATGGTTAGTCTCTTTCAGTAGAGGGATATTTTGTGTAATCACGCAAAAAAAAATTTTATTATTAAAATGTTTTTCTACGCAAACTAAGTTTTATCCGTTAAAATAAAGGGAAGAAATTAAAAGTTAATAATCTTTTGTGAAATTGTGGCAAAAGATTATAGGGAAGATTGGAGGAAAAATGATGAGTTTAACTAAAAAAATTATTATTGCTCTTATTGTAGGTATTATCGTTGGACTTGGATTTAATGTGTTTGCGCCAAATGCATTTGTTCCAATTGATACGTATGCATTAACCCCGCTAGGGCAGTTATTTCTTAAATTAATTACGATGCTTGTTGTCCCACTTGTATTCTTTTCAATTGTGCTTGGAACAGCGGGTGTTGGAGATCCGAAAAAGCTAGGACGAATCGGATCACGTACCGTTATCTTTTTTCTTATAACAACAGCAATTGCGCTTATTATTGCTTTATCACTTGCTTATGTTATTCAGCCTGGCCAACCTGGACTAATGGGTGAAGAAGAACAGGAATACACTCCATCAGAAGCGCCACCTGTAATGGAAACATTTCTTAATATGATTCCATCAAACCCAGTTGCAGCAATGGCTTCAGGAGATATGTTGCAAATCATTGTATTTGCCGTTTTTGTTGGTTTAGCATTGGCTAATTTAGGAGATAAGACAAAAGGTGTTCTAAAGCTGGTGGAACAAGGGAATGACATTATGATGTACCTTGTTACAGTTGCGATGAAGTTTGCGCCGATTGGGGCATTTGCTCTTATTGCGTCAGCGTTAGGAAAACTAGGTTTAGATGCGTTAAGCTCGATGGCTATGTATGTTGTAACGATTGTTCTTGCATTGTTCGTTCATTCAATTGTGACATACGGCGGGGCGATTGCGTTACTGGCGAAAATGAACCCAATTCAGTTCTTCAAAGGCTTCTTCCCTGCGATGACTGTTGCCTTCAGTACATCGAGTAGTAATGCAACATTGCCTGTTTCGATGAAGACAGCACAGGAAAATCTAGGTGTATCAAAACAAGTATCGAGCTTCGTACAGCCGCTTGGAGCAACAATTAATATGGATGGTACAGCGATTATGCAAGGTGTTGCGACGATCTTCATTGCTCAAGTGTTTGGTGTTGACCTTACAATGGGTGATCTAGTAATGGTTGTCATAACGGCAACGCTTGCTAGTATTGGTACAGCGGGTGTACCTGGCGTTGGGATGATCATGCTTGCGATGGTCTTACAATCTGTCGGCTTACCGGTAGAAGGAATTGCACTTGTTCTTGCTGTAGACCGTATTTTAGATATGCTACGTACTGCCGTTAATATTACAGGTGATGCGGCAGCAGCTGTTATTATTGATCGCTCAGAGCAAAAGCGTCTAGAAAAAGCGGGGTCTTAATAGCAGAAAGAAAAGAAGCATTCCATATCTATTATCTATAAATAATAATTAAGTTTAATGTCAGGAAGGCGATTCATTTGAATCGCCTTCTTTTTTTGTACTTTTGAAAACTCACCTTTTTAAAAGTTTAATCGCATTTGCCATTAACTCTCGGTGAAAATGCAAGTTTTCTAACATCAACGTCTTATTTTACTAGCTGTTAGCGTTTTATCTTCGTTATAATGGGTATACGACTCTATGGAAACGAGAGGGACTTATGACTAAACCTTATGATCGTCAATTAGAAGAAGAAAAAGTATTTAAAGACCCCGTTCACAGATATATTCATGTACGTGACGAGTTAATTTGGGATTTAATTGGAACAAAAGAATTTCAACGATTACGTCGTGTTCGTCAGCTTGGAACGACGTATGTGACTTTTCATGGTGCTGAACATACACGCTTTAACCATTCGCTAGGTGTTTATGAAATCACGAGAAGAATTCTTGAGGAGTTTAAAGGGAGACCACATTGGGATGATTCGGAGCGCTTGCTAGCGTTGTCTGCAGCATTACTACACGATGTCGGTCATGGGCCTTTCTCGCATTCATTTGAAAAGGTGTTTGATACGGACCATGAAGAATGGACACGGGAAATTATTTTAGGTGAGACGGAAATTAATCAAGTTCTCTTACGTGTGAGCACGGATTTTCCGCAAGCTGTTGCCGATGTCATTGAGAAGACTTACTCTAATAAGCTTGTGACAAGCATTATTTCCAGTCAAATTGACGCTGATCGCATGGACTATTTGCAGCGTGATGCCTATTATACGGGTGTTAGCTACGGCCATTTTGATATGGAGCGCATCTTGCGAGTAATGAGACCGATGGAAGATCAGGTTGTCATCAAGCAGAGCGGGATGCATGCGGTAGAAGATTATATTATGAGCCGTTATCAAATGTATTGGCAAGTCTATTTTCATCCTGTCACACGTAGTGCTGAGGTGATTTTGAGTAAAATCTTCAAGCGTGCCAAGGAACTTTATGAATCGGATTATATATTTAAACATGCCCCTCATCATTTCTATTCTTTCTTTCACGGAAAAGGGAGCTTGAATGATTATTTACGGTTAGATGAGGCGATAACCTTATATTATTTTCAAATTTGGCAGGAAGAAGAGGATCGCATTTTAAGTGATCTTTGTGTAAGATTCCTAAATAGACGTTTGTTTAAATATGTCGAATTTAACCCAAATCAACGAATGAATGATTGGCCGAAGCTTCAAGAGCTATTTCGTCAGGCGGACTTGAATCCTGATTATTATTTAGTTGTCGATTCGTCTTCTGATTTACCGTATGATTTTTACCGACCTGGTGAAGAGGAAGAGCGCTTACCGATCCACCTTATTATACCAAGTGGAAAGCTACGTGAACTTTCGCGTGAGTCGGATGTCGTTGAGGCGATTTCGGGTAAAAAGAGAACAGACCATAAGCTTTACTTTCCGCTTGATTACTTAGAGGACGAGCGTGAACATAAAGATGTGAAACAAAAGATTCGGGCATTACTGAATGTGTGAGGGAAGGGGGAATAGGCATTGCTTAAGGACCATGCAAACGTGATGGCGCTTTTTTTGCAGGCTGGTGAGGTTATTGGACGGAAAAAGCTGCAAAAAATGATCTATATCGCAAAGAAGCTGGATATGCCATTTTCAGAGCGGTATAAGTTCCACATGTTTGGACCATACTCAGAGGAATTATCGCTTCGTGTAGAGGAATTATGTAATCTTGGCTTTGTTGCTGAAACGAAGGAAGATAAAGGGAATTATTATCAATATCGTTATATGCTCTCTGAAGCAGGACAGAAATTCCTTGATTTGTATCAGTTTGACCTACCGCAAATGGAAGAGCTCGCACAGCAGTTGAATGAGCAAAGTTCACGTTTTCTAGAGCTTGTCTCAACGCTTTTGTATTTCGAAGAGCTCCCGCGGGCTGATGTCAAAGAGAAGGTATTTACCCTTAAACGCAAGCAAAATTACAGCGAAGACGATATTGAACAAGGTTACGTCTTTATCGAATCATTACGGAAGCTAATTGAAATGAGGAAAGTACAATAAACGTTCTTTTCTTTTGAAAAAGGCCCACTTTCCAATAGGAAAGTGGGCTTTCAATTTACAATCTTATGAATCTGAAGGACGTTTGCCCGCGATACCCAAATTGGTTGGTTTCATTTCTTCGATGATAACAGATACACGCTCAGCTGGTGCGCCTGTTGTTTCTGTAACGGCATCCGTTATTTTTTCGATCAATGCACGTTTTTGATCGTCTGAACGGCCTTCAAGCATTTTGACAGTGACAATTGGCATGATGAATCGCTCCTTAAAAAATGTGTACGTGTCCACTTAAGATGTTTCCTCATATACATATAAAATACGTTGATGAGGATGTTTCGGTGGAAAACGTTATCTTAAGACTAGCATAAGTAGGGTCATTTTGTGTAGAATTTGAATAAGGAAGAGACGAAGAAAGGATGATTTCTGTGGATTTATTGAACGACGATAACTTGAAAAAGAAAAAGACAGGTTTTAATATTTTAAGTGGGGATTCAACCTCTGGTCATGGAGGATACGGGGCTGGTGTTATGAATTTAGACAATATCTCACCAGTATTTGTTGATCCAGAAGAAGGAGAGGCATTTGTGGATATGGGTGCCCTTCATGCTCGTTCAGCGGTTGAAAAACGAATTAAATTCCTTCCGAATAAGGAAGAGGTTCCAAATGGCAAGCTCTACTGGCTTGTATGGGTGGCGATCCAATACAAGGATGGCAAGCCTTATTACGCAGGTGTAACAGGTTGTGAAATGACAGTCGATACAGAAATTCGTCGCGGTTATAAGAGCTTACCTGAACACGTTAATAAGATGGATAAGTCTCTTAAAGGGCATATCATCGTTGAACATATGGATGAGTTATCAAAGAACATTCTTGCCGATTTCTTAAAGAATCATAATGAGCAAATGTGGTTGCACTCAGATAAAGCTTTGCATGAGGCATTACAGCCTAAATAGGAGAGAGTGGTCATTTCTCATTTGTAAAGACCTAATATCCAACAACTTTGAACGATTTTTGAACACTTAACCTCGCCCTTGAGCTTTTCGACATTAGCGAGTAAACTGAAGGGAGTATAAAAACACATTTATACTAGGACACGAAAAAGCGCAATGGGTACTTTCCCTTTGCGCTTTTTCATTATTTGACAAGTTTGTGGTAGCGTTTTAATCTCGAAACCACTTAAAAAAACGATTAAGAAGCTTTTCCTTTTCGTGTGTTGTCTCATCAATGGCTTCAACTTCGCCATCTGGCGCCTTTGCTGGGCAAGGCTTTGTTGGCTCGGTTCCTTCAATAAAATAAGTTAGCCTGTGTGTCGGACAGTCTGCGGTGGCGAGCAGACCGTTTTCAGGGTTCATTTCAACAGCGACGACACCGTCTGGTTGATGAAAAGGTAGCTTCAACTGATTTGCTAGTGCATGCTCAGTGAAATTGGCCCAAATACGCTTGGCGATTTGTCCTTCTGATCGTTGCTCAAGCGTTTGTCCTTTATCATAGCCTACCCAAACTCCAGTAACAAGTTGTGGTGTGTAGCCGACCATCCAGCTATCTGTTGCGGTCGAACCTGATTTTCCGGCAACAGGGCGACTGACTAAATGAGCTACAGAGCCACCTGTTACAGACGTATGAGCATTTAAATAAGGGTCAAACATGCCTGTCATGATATCCGTTAAAATAAATGTCAACTTAGGATCGAGCACTTGTGTCAAGCTAGGCTCTGATTCAAATAAGACATTCCCCTCTGAATCAACAACTTTACGAATAAAGCGAGGCTCGACCCGTTTTCCGCCATTGGCAAATGGACTATAGCCCCGAACCATTTCTAATACATTCACCTCGGATGTTCCAAGAGCTAATGCAGGGTTTTGATGCAACGGGCTCTCCACACCAACTCTTTCTGCTACATCAATCAATTTCTCTGGCCCAAGCAGAAGATGAGTTTTCACAGCATAGATATTATCGGAAAAGGCCATTGCCTGTAAAAGAGTGATAAAATCATTCGCATAATTATCTTGAAAATTTCTAGGTGAATAGTTTGCTCGCCCATCATCATAAGTGAACGTTGTTGGCTCACTTAATAACGTCGAAGCGGGCGTAAATCCATTTTCAAGTGCAGCATAATAGAGAAATGGTTTAAAGGATGAGCCTGGTGCCCTCGTTCCTTGTGTCGCCCGGTTATATGGACTCTCAGCATAATCCTTTCCACCAACAAGGGCCCGTACATCACCTGTGCGCGGATCAATTGCTACAAGAGCCGTTTGTAGTTCAGAATCTGGCATTTCTGCTTCAACCCAGCGTTCAGCCTCTTTTTGCATCTGTGGATCTAAGGTTGTATAAATTTTCAGTCCGCCCGCTTCAAATAGTACGCGATCAAGTCCGACTTCCTCTATGAGTTGTTCTTCCACAACATCTTGAAAATAGGGACCAACAACAGAAGGTCGGTCAAGCTCATCTCGAATAAAAGCTAACTCTTCTAAATGAGCAGCATCTGCCTCTACCTGTGTAAGCACCCCATTTGTCACCATTGATTGCAAAACAACACCTTGGCGTTCTTTCGCTCGCTCATAATCAAAAAGTGGGGAGTAATAGCTCGGACCTTTTGGAATACCTGCTAACATACTCGCTTCTGCAAGCGTTAGCTTACTCGCTGATTTTCCAAAATAATGGTGGGATGCAGCTTCAATGCCGTACGCCCCATGTCCGTAGTAAACCGTATTTAAATAACCTTCTAAAATATCATCCTTTTCATAATTCATCTCAAGTCGAAGGGCATACAACAGTTCATTCCATTTACGCTTCCATGTTTTATCATGGGTTAAATAAAGATTACGTGCATATTGCTGTGTAATTGTACTTGCTCCTTGTGCTTTTGACCCAGACTTCAAGTTTGCGATCACAGCTCCGCCAATACGGTTTGGATCAAAACCAAAATGCTGATAAAATCTCCTATCCTCGATTGAGAGTGTTGCGTCAATCACATCAGGTGCAATAGCTGATAAATCAACCCATAACCTATGTTCACCTTGATGATGTTCACCGATTGGGGAGTTATCCGCGCCGTAAAAAATAGTTGTTTGCGAAACATTCAGCGGCGGAGGCCCCTGCATTTTTGTATAAGAAAGAAGCGCAACTGCTCCTGCAGCTGCGAGGACAAGGCCGATTAAAAAGAGCCGAAATAGCAAGCGAACAATGCGTCTTGTTCGTCGAATTCGCCGATTAATGATGACTTCCATATCATCACTCCGTTCTTAGATTCGTAACGTACTTTCCATTTTTGGTAGAAAGCGATGTTTTTAAACATAAACGGGAGTAGATGTTGGATAATTTTTGCTTGCTTTTTTGGTCTATTCCTTTATACTTTCATTTGTTATGTTGAATGTAAGCTAATAATATGAAGAAAAATAGAAGACCCTAACTCTATATCCAAATTGAGTTTGAACATAGAGGTGAATGAAGTGGAATTATGGTTTACCGAAAAACAAACAGAACGTTTTGGCATTACAGCCAAAATTAAGCGTACGTTACATAGCGAAAAGACAGATTTCCAACAGCTTGATGTCATTGAAACGGAAGAGTTTGGCAACATGCTCGTGTTAGATGGCATGGTTATGACAACAGAGAAGGATGAGTTTGTTTATCACGAAATGGTGGCACATGTTCCTTTATTCACACACCCTAATCCTAAGCATGTTTTAGTCGTTGGTGGCGGAGATGGAGGGGTCATTCGTGAAGTACTAAAGCATCCATCAGTTGAAAAAGCAACGCTCGTAGAAATTGGTGGTAAAGTCATTGAGTACTCGAAAACGTATCTTCCGTCGATTGCAGGAGCATTAGATGATGAGCGTGTCGATGTACAGATTGATGATGGTTTTATGCATATTGCACAGGCAAAAGACGCATATGATGTCATCATGGTTGACTCAACAGAGCCAGTTGGTCCAGCAGTGAAGTTATTTGAAAAAGGGTTTTATGAAGGGATTGCTAAGGCGTTGAAGGAAGACGGGATTTTCGTTGCTCAAACGGACAACCCTTGGTTCCATAGCGAATTAGTGACAAAAGTATACATGGATGTGAAGGAGATTTTCCCCATTACACGCCTTTATACAGCGAATATTCCAACATATCCAAGTGGTCTTTGGACGTTCACAATCGGTTCTAAGAAGCACGATCCACTCGAAGTTGAAGAGAGCCGTTTTCATGATATAGAAACAAAATATTATACAAAAGATCTTCATAAGGCAGCCTTCGCATTACCTAAATTCGTTGGCGACTTAGTGAAATAAGGAGAGATAGCAATTGCGTTTTGATGAGGCCTATTCAGGAAAAGTATTTATTATGAGCAATCCAAGCTATGAAGAAAGCAAGGCTGTTATTTACGGAATGCCAATGGACTGGACGGTGTCGTTCCGCCCAGGCTCACGCTTTGGTCCTGCACGTATTCGTGAAGCATCACTTGGACTTGAAGAGTATAGCCCTTATATGGACAAGCATTTAGAAGAGGTAAACTACTTTGACGCTGGCGATATTCCCCTTCCTTTTGGGAATGCAGCCCGTAGCCTTGATATGGTAGAAGAGTATGTTGATAAATTGCTTGCAGATGGTAAATTTCCTCTAGGACTTGGCGGTGAGCATCTGTTGTCATGGCCAATTTTTAAAGCGATGTACAGGAAGTATCCAGATATGGCCATTATTCATATGGATGCTCATGCTGACTTACGTGAGCAATATGAGGGAGAACCTCTTTCTCATTCAACGCCAATTCGCAAAGCATGTGGATTAATCGGGCCAGAAAATGTCTATTCATTTGGGATTCGTTCAGGCATGCGCGAAGAGTTTCAATATGCAAAAGAATCAGGCATGCATATGTCAAAGTTTGAAGTTGCGCGTCCATTGAAGGAAATCCTTCCTTCACTTGCTGGACGTAATGTCTATGTCACCATTGATATTGACGTTCTTGACCCAGCTCATGCCCCTGGCACAGGAACAGCAGAAGCAGGAGGAATTACGTCAAAAGAATTGCTTGAAGCCATTGGAGCAATTGCAAAGTCAGATGTGAACGTCATAGGTGCTGACCTTGTTGAAGTCGCACCTGCTTATGATCCAACGGAACAAACACAAATCGCGGCAAGTAAGTTTATTCGTGAAATGCTTCTTGGCTGGGTGAAATAACGATCCGACGCAGATGAGTGACCTAAGGATGGTTGCTCGTCTTTTTTTATAAAAATATTGATTAACTAAGAAAGGCATACAGTTGTGTGTTGAAAAGTTATATAACCTTCTTGCAACTGCTTGCCAAACTCGCTAAACTTGAACAATAGAAAGGTGTGCGAGAGCATGGAAAAAGCGATAAAACGTGCCATTAAAATGCGTTTTCAAACGAAAATAGCGCATGGTGATCATACAGAGTCTTATGAATTCACAACAAGAGGCGAACTTTATCATAAAGGGAATAACGATTACCTACGATTTGAGGAGTCGCTTTCTGAAACCGATACGGTACAAACAACGATGAAGTGGAATGGCCGCGAGTTGATGTTGATTCGTCAGGGCGTGATTTTAATGCGTCAAGCGTTTGTTTCTGGTGAAAAGACGGTTGGACGTTATGTCACACCAGAAGCTTCGTGGGAAACAACAGCGACAACAGATAAAGTCTTTGTCCAGTGGCCTTCAGGCAAACAAAAAGGGAGTATTCAATTGTCCTATCAATTTGCCTTACAGGGACAAGATACAGGAGTGCATCAAGTACGGTTGACATTAGAGGAGGATACAACAAAATGAACAGTGTAGAACAAATAAAGCAGCAGCTTAAAGATGAAATTGCTGCTGCTGTAATAGAAGCAGGTCTTGCAACAGAGGAGCAGATTCCAGAGGTTGTGTTGGAAACACCTAAAGAAAAAACACACGGTGATTATGCGACAAATATGGCGATGCAGCTAGCAAGAGTAGCAAAAAAAGCGCCGCGTACCATTGCAGAAGAACTAGTCGCTAAGTTAAATCATGAACGTGCGTCAATTGAAAAAGTAGAAATTGCTGGACCTGGCTTCATTAACTTCTTTATGGATAACTCGTATTTACGTGAGATCGTTCCGACTGTTTTAAAAGCGGGCGATACATACGGCGAAACAAATGTTGGAGCAGGCAAACGTATTCAAGTTGAGTTTGTTTCTGCTAACCCAACAGGGACGCTTCACTTAGGTCATGCCCGTGGTGCAGCTGTTGGTGATTCTCTTTGTAATGTCTTAGCGAAAGCTGGCTTTGAGGTTGAGCGTGAATATTACATCAATGATGCAGGTAATCAAATTAACAATCTGACGCTTTCACTTGAAGCTCGTTACTATCAAGCACTTGGTCTTGAAAAAGAAATGCCTGAGAGCGGCTATCATGGTCAAGATATTATTGGCTTTGGAAAGCAGCTTGCTGATGAGTACGGCGATAAGTATGTTCACGTATCAGAGGAAGAGCGCCATGCGTTCTTGCGCCAATATGGATTAGAAAAAGAGCTTGATAAGATCAAGGTGGATTTAAAAGAATTCCGTGTCGAGTTCAATAACTGGTTCTCAGAAACGTCTTTATACGAAACAGATAAAGTAACAGAGACATTAAAGGTATTGAAGGAAAAAGGCGAAATATATGAGGAAGACGGAGCAACGTGGTTCCGTTCGACAACATATGGTGATGATAAGGATCGTGTTTTAATCAAAAATGATGGAAGCTATACGTACTTAACACCAGATATCGCTTATCACCAAGACAAGATGAAGCGTGGCTTTGAAAAGCTGATCAACATTTGGGGAGCTGACCATCACGGCTATATCCCTCGTATGAGAGCGGCGATTCAGGCACTTGGTTATGCCCCTGAGCAGCTTGAAGTACAAATTATTCAAATGGTTAGCTTGTACCAAGGCGGGGAAAAGGTGAAGATGAGTAAGCGTACAGGGAAAGCTGTTACGTTGCGCGATCTAATGGAAGAAGTAGGAATTGATGCGACTCGTTATTTCTTTGCAATGCGCAGCCCAGATACGCAGCTTGATTTTGATATGGATTTAGCAGTGTCGAAATCAAATGAAAATCCAGTTTACTATGTTCAGTATGCCCATGCGCGTATTTGTAGCATGCTTCGTCAAGGTGAAGAGCAAGGCTTTAGCTTTGATGAGTCAACAGACCTCAAGAGCCTTGCTTCTGAAAAGGCATATGAGCTGTTAAAAACGGTTGGAGATTTCCCACTTGTTGTTGCAGAAGCAGCCGAGAAGCAAATGCCGCATCGTATTACAAACTATGCTCATGAGCTAGCTTCAACGCTTCATAGCTTCTACAATGCAGAACGTGTCATTGATCCAGAAGCTAGCCAAGAAACGAGTGCACGTCTTGCGTTAATGAAAGCGACACAAATCACAATCAAAAATGCACTTGCTCTTGTTGGAGTGAATGCACCAGAAAAAATGTAATCAACGAAGCTCTCCCCATGCTATGTGTAGGGGGAGAGCTTTTGTGTGAAAATAAGAAAATGAGGTGACAAGATCATGGAAATTATTTTTTGGATTCTCATTATAGCTCTATTTATTTTGAGCTTTGTTGGGTTGATTTTTCCGATTGTTCCGTCTGTACTCGTATTATGGGGTGGATTTCTTCTGTATCAATTTGGGATCGACGGTGAGCCCCTTTCGATTTGGTTCTGGATCGGTGCGGGTGTCTTAACGATTTTGATGATTGCCGCTGATTTGATAGCGAGTCAGTTTTTTGTGAAAAAATACGGCGGTTCAAAATGGGGAGAGAGGATGGCAGCCATTGGTGTCATCATCGGTTCATTTGTCTATCCACCATTTGGTGTCATTCTTGTGCCGTTTCTTCTCGTCTTTGTCACAGAGCTAATGTCAGCGAAAAATGCGAGGCATGCCTTTATGGTTGCGATTGCGTCTTTGTTTGCCTTCCTAAGCAGTACCTTTGCTAAGTTCGTTGTGCAGTTGTTGCTAATTGTTTGGTTTGTTATTGAAGTTATTGTTTAATCGATTAATGTTGGCATTTCTCGTTTCATCGATAAACCCTCCAATTTGCCCGATACAAGTTGTTTCGCTTAATCAAGGAATAAAGCCAACGTTTTCAGACATCATAAGAATAGAAAGAAGGGATATTGATGCAAGAAATCATCCTTGCCCTAATTGCGGGACTGGCTGTTGGATTTGTTTTTGCGCTTATTAAGCTGCCGATCCCTGCCCCACCAGCACTCTCAGGTATTATGGGTATTGTCGGCATTTTTCTAGGCTACAAGCTGTTTCAATGGGTTATGCCATTTTTTCAGTCATAGGGGTTGAGAAGTCCTTGTAAGCTAGTGTATCCCCACTGATCTTTAAGAGGAAGGGGACGAGTGATTTGCCGTATTTTCAGTATGGAGATGTGAATCTTTATTACGAGGTACATGGAGAAGGTATGCCGATTGTTTTTTGTCATCCTCCTGTGATGGGCCATCTGACGTTTCGGTTTCAACGTCCATTAGCAAAGAGTTATCAGCTCATTTTTGTTGATTTACTGGACAGTGGACGCACAACAAGAGTACATCCCGTGTCCTCTGTCACCGATCTTATGGAGATGGTCCATGCCCTTGTTGTCGATTTGAAATTAGGACCTGTGATTTTATGCGGGTATTCAAATGGAGGAGCAATTCCTCAAGAGTTTGCTTTGCAGTACCCTGATCAAACAGCAGGAGTCATTCTAATTGGAGGCTTTCCAGAGGTATCGACCTTTTTACTGAAAAAAGAGTTTGAACTAGGTATATGGGCTGCTAGAAAACAGCTATTGAATCTATTTTCTTTGATGCTACCAGCGGCTCATTTCAATTCACATACATGTCGTCGTGACATGGCGAATTTTATTAAACAAGCAGATGGACCAACATTACAGCGGATTTATGAAGCCGGAATGAAATACGTATCAACAGATCGACTTCAGCATATAACGGCACCTCTGCTCTTGATTTATGGTGCGCGTGATCTCTACATGCGCTCATACTTGCTTCCGTATTGCCAAAAAGTAAAGGACATCGACATTGCTTTTGTGAGCAATGTTGCTCATCAAGTACCAACAAAACGACCAGATGAATGCAATCAAATTATTGATAGCTGGATCAAACGAAAGAGCCTTGCTTAAAATTGCGAGGCTCTTTTAATGTTGCTATAACAATCCTGACACAAGAGTGGCAAATTTTTCTCTCATTCTGTCGATAAGAGATCTTGATCTTAAAGCCTCGATCGTTAGACGTTCTGAAATGGCGATATCGTGTTGAAGTTCTTTTAAGACGGTTTGAACGATTTCTGTATCATAGATAAGACAATTGATTTCATGATTAATGTGGAAACTACGTTTGTCAAAATTAGCTGTACCAACATCACACATTTGCTCATCAATGACGATCGACTTCGCATGAAAGAAGCCGCGATAATATTGATAGACATTAACCCCGGCCTCCACTAAGGGTAAAAGGTAAGGAAAGGCCGCCTCCTTTACAAGAGGATGGTCAGCTTTTTTCGGAAGAATAAGGCTAACATCAACGCCTCTTTTTGCAGCATAAATCAGCTCCTGCTGCAACAGTTCACCCGGGATGAAATAGGGTGTACCGATTACAATGGTTGCTTTTGCCTGTTTCACTAAATCAATAAAGGTGTCCTCAAGATAAACGCCATCTGTAGGCAGAATTCGTAGGGGATGTGGTCCTTTTACTAATGGTGGATAGTGTGACTCTTCTTTTACATCCACCTGTTTTGCTGTCTGCCAGTCCTGCAAAAATTGTTCCTGTAAATCTTGAACGCCATCTCCTTTTATTCGAAGGTGAAAATCACGCCAAAAACCGAATGTTGAATCCCTTCCTAAATACTCATCACCAATATTATAGCCACCAATATAGCCAATACGGCCATCAGCAATCGCGATTTTGCGATGGTTTCTTCGATTTAGTGTGAAAAACAGAAAAGGGAAGTTGGGAGGGTGAGAATAGGCAAATTGAATCCCTGCTTGTTTCATTTGTTTTAGTTGTTTTTTTGAGATGTGGCAGCCAAAACGGTCAACTAGAATGCGAACAACAACTCCCTCTCTTGATTTTCCTTCTAAGATGCTAATGAGCTTACTGCCGATATGATCACTACGGAAAATATAAAAAAGAAGATGAATATGATCAGTGGCTTGCTGCATATCTTGAAGTAGATACTGAAAAAATTCTTCTCCAGTTGGAAGTAATTCAATTTCCCCGTAGCGTGTCTTTTGCTCATGCTTCGTCGCTTCTTGCCGTTGCTTATTCCGTCCGAGCACAAAATCAATCCGCAACCATACAATAATAGTAATAATGATAAGAATAGAAAGGATGAATCCATGCATAATTTAACCTTCTTTCTAAACAAGTCCTAATCATAGCATTACCCAAATGGAGAAAAATTTTTAAAAAAATTTCCGACTGAATGCTCATTCATTAAAATATATGCTATAATGACGTTATAAAATTTGTTATTTTCTAAACATTCAATTTGACTATCCGTTACTTTAGCAAAATGCTGACAGAAAAGCTTGGGCGGATGAAAGGGGACGTTATTTGTGGAAGCGTTAACATGGATCAATTGGCTTGCGTTTCTTCTTGTAACTGGCTATGCAGTGTATTTGTTCGTTACGCTAGTCAGAACAAGGTATGAATACATTAAGCTCGGTAAAAAAGCTGAGTTTAATCATACGATGAAGGAACGCCTTGATGCGGTTTGGATCAATGTGTTTGGACAGAAGAAACTCCTTAAGGATAAGAAAAGTGGGATCATCCATCTTATGTTCTTCTATGGATTTTTGATGGTTCAACTCGGGGCAATCGATTTGATTTGGAAAGGGCTTGCGATTGGCTCGCACTTACCATTAGGCCCGCTTTATCCGTACTTTACCTTTTTCCAAGAAATCGTCGTAATCATGATTTTAGTGGCGGTTGTGTGGGCTTTCTATCGTCGTTACATTGAGAAGCTTGTCCGTCTGAAGCGGGGCTGGAAATCAGGGCTTGTCCTCATTTTCATTGGTGGTTTGATGACATCAAAGCTGATTGCAAAAGGAATGGAGATTATTTGGCTTGGAAAACCACTTAGTGGCTTTGAACCGATTGCCTCAGGTATTGCAGCTGTCTTTAGCTTCGTATCACCTGCAGTGGCAGGCAGCCTATTCTTTGTCTTCTGGTGGATGCATTTATTATTCTTACTCACTTTCCTTGTTTATGTGCCTCAATCAAAGCATGCCCATTTAATTGCGGGTCCAATTAATGTCTTTCTTGGTCGTACGCACAAGGTTGGACGCCTTTCATCGATCAACTTTGAAGATGAAAGCCAAGAAGTATTCGGTGTTAATAAGATTGAAGATTTTAATCAAAAGCAATTAGTTGATTTGTATGCCTGTGTGGAGTGCGGGCGCTGTACGAACATGTGTCCAGCAACCAGCACAGGAAAGATGCTCTCACCAATGGATCTGATTGTGAAAATGCGTGATCACTTAACAGAAAAAGGCGCAGCTGTAACGTCAAAATCAGCATGGCTACCTGCATTTGCTTTTTCGAATACAAAAGCAAACCAACTAGCGATGGCGGGTGCTGGTGGATCCGAAGCGGCAGCTGGCTATGATGTAAGCTTAATTGGTGACGTCATTACAGAGGAAGAAATTTGGGCCTGTACAACGTGCCGTAACTGTGAAGATCAATGCCCAGTCATGAATGAGCACGTTGATAAAATTATCGATTTGCGTCGTTATCTCGTGCTAACAGAAGGAAAGATGGATGCTGATGCGCAGCGTGCGATGACAAACATCGAACGTCAAGGCAATCCTTGGGGTATTAGCCGTAAGGAGCGTGAAAACTGGCGCGAGGGACGTGAGGATATTCACGTACCAACAGTCAAAGAGATGGAAAAAGCAGGCGAGGAATTTGAATATCTTTTCTTTGCTGGTTCAATGGGTTCATATGATAAGCGTAGTCAAAAGATTGCCCAATCGTTTGCGAAAGTGCTAAATGAAGCAGGTGTTTCATTTGCGATCATTGGGAACAAAGAAAAGAATTCTGGTGATACACCACGCAGACTCGGAAACGAATTTCTTTTCCAAGAGCTTGCGACAGCCAATATTGAATTATTCCAAAAGCATGGTGTCAAGAAAATCGTGACGATTGATCCGCATGCCTACAATACGTTTAAAAATGAGTACCCTGAATTCGGTCTTGAAGATGTGGAAGTCTATCACCATACCGAATTGCTAGCGAAGCTGATAGCAGAAGGCCGTATTAAGCCGAAATATGAAGTAAATGAAACGATTGTTTATCATGACTCCTGTTATCTTGGTCGTTACAACGAGGTTTACGAGCCGCCGCGTGAAATCTTAAAAGCAATTCCAGGCGTAAAGCTAACCGAAATGGAGCGCAACAGAGAAAACGGAATGTGCTGTGGTGCTGGTGGAGGCATGATGTGGATGGAAGAAGATGCTGGTCAACGTGTCAATGTTGCTCGGACAGAACAGGCTCTTGAAGTCAAGCCATCTATGATCGGAAGTGGATGTCCTTACTGCCTAACCATGCTTAGTGATGGGACGAAGGCGAAAGAAGTCGAGGAAGACGTTCAAACGTTAGACATTGTAGAAATTTTAGAAAAATCACTTTTTAAGAAGGAGAATGAGCTCGTTCACTAGAATAAATTAAAGTAAGGGCTTTCAAAGACTTCTATACTAGCTAAATAAAAACAATATGGAAGATAAAACTATCTCGTCCTGCTTTGTCATAAAGCAGGATAGATGTTTGTTCTAATTCCGAGCGAGCGTTCGGTCGGTATTAGTAAAATTTTTAAAAGGAGAGATTCGTATGAAGACGGTTATTGTCAGTGGAGCTAGAACGCCTTTTGCTAAGTTCGGTGGGGCCTTAAGTAGCTTGAGTGCTGCAAAGCTTGGCGGAATTGCGATTAGAGAGACATTAGCACGAGCGAATTGGTCTGGAAAACAAGTTGATGAGCTCATCATTGGAAATGTTCTTCAAGCTGGGCAAGGTCAAATTCCGTCTCGTCAAGCAGCACATGCAGCGGGCTTACCTTGGACTGTTCAAACGGAAACGATCAATAAAGTATGTGCATCAGGCATGAGAAGTGTCACGATGGCTGATCAGTTGATTCGTTTAGGAGACGCGAACGTTGTTGTGGCTGGTGGAATGGAATCCATGAGTAATGCGCCTTACTATCTTCCAAAAGCGCGCTGGGGAGCGAGAATGGGTCATTCGGAAATGATTGACGGAATGGTGTACGATGGCTTGACGTGCTCATTTGAAAATGTCCATATGGGCACGTATGGAAATGGTGTGGCGCAGGAGCTTAAGCTATCTCGCAAGGCGCAGGATGAGTGGGCATATCGCAGTCAAATGCGTGCTGCAAAAGCAATAGAATCAGGTACATTTGCTGACGAAATCGTCGCCGTCTCCATTCCGCAACGTAAAGGAGATGCTGTACTCGTTCGTGAAGATGAGGCGCCGCGCAAAGATACGTCGCTTGAATCACTGGCAAAACTGAAACCGGCTTTTGATAAGGATGGAACGATCACAGCTGGAAATGCGCCAGGGGTAAACGACGGTGCAGCAGCCCTTTTGCTTATGTCCGAGGAAAAGGCTAAGCAAGAAGGACTCTCGCCACTGGCAACAATTATCGCTCATACGGCTCTTGCCACAAAGCCTGAAGATTTTCCAAAGACTCCAGGCCTTGTGATTAATCAACTCTTAGATAAAACAAACCTTAAAGCATCAGACATTGATCTTTTTGAAATTAATGAAGCGTTTGCGGCAGTCGCGCTTGCTAGCAGGCAACTTGCTGATCTTGATCCAGAAAAAATCAATGTGAATGGTGGGGCGGTTGCTCTCGGTCATCCAATTGGAGCAAGTGGAACGCGGATTATTTTAACACTTGCTTATGAATTAAAAAGACGAGGCGGCGGCTTAGGTATTGCCTCCATTTGCAGTGGTGGTGGGCAAGGGGATGCTATTTTAATCGAAGTAAAGTAAGGTTTTAAAATGAAAAACACTGAAAGGGAGAGAAGGATGGAGATAAAAAAAGTAATGGTCATTGGTGCAGGACAAATGGGGTCAGGGATTGCACAAGTGCATGCTATGGCAGGTCTTGATGTTGTCTTGCATGACTTAAAGTCCGAATTTGTAGAACGTGGAATGTCAACAATGACAAAGAACCTTCTACGCCAAGTTGAAAAGGGTCGAATAAGTGAAGCAGATAAGGAAAGTATTCTTAGCCGTATAAGCACATCAACAGATTTAACAAATGCAAGTGATGTCGATGTCGTCATTGAAGCGGCAGTTGAAAATATGGACATTAAAACAGCTTTGTTTGCTGAGCTTGATCAAATTGCGCCAGCTCATGCCATCCTAGCTACGAATACGTCCTCTCTTCCGATTACAGAAATTGCAGCAGCGACCAAGCGTCCAGAGCAAGTGATCGGCATGCACTTTATGAATCCAGTTCCAGTAATGAAGCTGGTTGAAATTATTCGCGGGCTTGCGACAAGCGAAAAAGTGTATCAAGCGATTAAAGATCTTAGCCTGAAGCTTGAAAAAACACCTGTTGAAGTCAATGATTTCCCAGGATTCGTGTCCAATCGAATTTTAATGCCGATGATTAATGAAGCGATTTATACCGTGTTTGAAGGTGTTGCGTCACCAGAAGCGGTAGATGAAGTGATGAAGCTTGGGATGAATCATCCGATGGGGCCATTGACTTTGGCTGACTTCATTGGTCTTGATACGTGCCTTTATATTATGGAGACGTTACATGAAGGCTTTGGAGATGATAAATACCGTCCGTGTCCATTGCTTCGTAAATATGTTAAAGCTGGCTGGCTTGGGAAAAAATCAGGACGTGGCTTCTATACGTACGAAGCATAGGTAACGCACATACGTAAGGGAATGTATCATATAGGACATCAAGATGGACTTCAAAGGAGGGTGAAAGGGATGAACTTGCAGTTTACAGACGAGCAGGAAATGATGCGTAAAATGGTCAGAGCTTTTGCGGAAGAACAAATCACACCATTTATTGAAGAGATGGAAGAGAATGAAACATTTCCACGAGAGATTATCAATAAGATGAGTGAGCTTGGCTTAATGGGTATCCCGATCCCAGAACAATATGGTGGTTCCGAGATGGATTTCACCTCCTATATTATTGCGATTCATGAGTTGTCGAAGGTAAGTGCGACGGTTGGAGTTATTTTATCCGTTCATACATCGGTTGGTACAAATCCGATTCTTTATTTTGGTACAGAGGAACAGAAACAAAAATACGTACCACAACTGGCAACAGGTAAATATTTAGGGGCTTTTGGCTTAACAGAGCCTGGTGCGGGGTCAGATGCCGCAGGATTGAGGACAACGGCTGTCAAAGAAGGTGATGTCTACCGACTAAACGGTTCGAAGGTCTTCATCACAAATGGCGGTGAGGCAGATACGTATATTGTCTTTGCTTCAACTGATCCAAGTAAAGGCTCAAAAGGCATTTCCGCTTTCATTGTAGAAAAAGATACGCCTGGCTTTCATGTAGGAAAAAAAGAAAAGAAAATGGGGCTACATGGCTCCAATACGACCGAGCTTGTGTTTTTTGATGCACTTGTGCCTGCTAGTAACCTTTTAGGTCAAGAAGGAGAAGGATTTAAGATTGCGATGTCTAACCTCGATTATGGTCGCATCGGGATTGCGGCGCAGTCACTTGGAATTGCTGAGGCGGCATTAGAAGCGGCTGTCGCTTATGCGAAAGAACGCAAGCAGTTTGGAAGGGCAATTGGTCAGCAGCAGGGTCTTGGCTTCAAGCTAGCTGATATGGCGACAAAGGTGGAAGCGGCTAAGCTACTCACATATCGAGCGGCCAGTCTAAAAGATAATGGCATACGCTGTGGTCATGAAGCGTCGATGGCTAAGCTATTTGCTTCGAGAACAGCTGTTGAGGTCGCTATTGAAGCTGTTCAAGTATTTGGTGGCTATGGTTATACGAAGGAGTATCCTGTTGAGCGTTTTTTCCGAGATGCAAAAGTGTGTGAAATCTATGAAGGAACGAGTGAGATTCAAAGACTTGTCATTAGTAAGCAACTATTAGCAGATTAAGAGGAGGATTTAGCATGAATTTTCTACTAACAGAAGAACAAGAAATGATTCGAAAAATGGTCCGTGATTTTGCGAAGAAGGAAGTCGAACCAACGGCAGCTGAACGTGATGAGGAGGAGCGTTTTGACCGTGAAATTTTTGATAAGATGGCGGAGCTAGGGTTAACAGGGATTCCGTGGCCAGAGGAATATGGTGGTATCGGTGCAGATTATATGAGCTATGTCATTGCCGTTGAAGAATTATCGCGTGTCTGTGCATCAGTAGGGGTAACGTTATCTGCGCATACATCTCTTGCTGGTTGGCCAATTTATAAGTTTGGTACGGAGGAGCAGAAGCAGACGTATTTACGTGCGCTTGCAGAAGGAACGAAAATCGGTGCATACGGCTTAACAGAGCCGGGTTCTGGTTCGGATGCGGCTGCGATGAAAACGACAGCTGTATTAGATGGTGACGATTATGTCATTAATGGATCAAAAATTTTCATCACAAACGGTGGTATTGCTGACATTTATGTCGTTTTTGCGGTTACAGAGCCTGAGTTACGTCACAAAGGGGTAACAGCATTCATCGTCGACGGAGATGCACCAGGCTTTTCTGTCGGCAAGAAGGAGAAAAAGCTAGGGATTCGCTCGTCTCCGACAACGGAGATCATTTTTGAGGATTGCCGAGTACCGAAAGAAAATATGCTTGGTCGTTTAGGAGAAGGCTTTAAAATTGCGATGATGACATTAGACGGGGGCCGTAATGGAATCGCTGCTCAAGCAGTCGGTATTGCTCAAGGTGCTCTTGACGCATCTGTTGAATACGCAAAAGCACGTAAGCAGTTCGGTAAATCGATTGGTGCTCAACAAGGAATTGCCTTTAAGCTGGCAGATATGGCGACGAAAATTGAGGCAAGTCGTTTGTTAACGTATCAAGCTGCTTGGAAGGAAAGTGAAGGGCTCTCCTACGGAAAGGAATCAGCGATGTCGAAGCTATTTGCTGGTGATACAGCGATGGAAGTGACGACAGAAGCCGTTCAAGTCTTTGGTGGCTATGGCTACACGAAGGAATACCCAGTTGAACGCTTTATGCGTGATGCGAAAATTACACAAATTTACGAAGGAACAAATGAAATCCAGCGCTTAGTTATTTCAAAGATGTTGCTGGCTGACTAACTACTCGTCATTATGGAACGTTGCTTAGAAGTTTAGTATGCTTATAGCAACAATGATACTAATGAAAGTAGGTTGGCTAAAGTGAAGAAATCAGTCCCATCAATGGTAAAAGATCCACAGCTTGTGAAAAAGCGCAGAGAACAAATGATTAAAGGTGCCGTTCGTTTGTTTACAGAGAAAGGCTTTCACCGGACAACAACGAGGGAAATCGCCAAGGAGTCTGGTTTTAGCATCGGTACACTCTATGAATATATTGGTTCAAAGGAAGATATCCTCTACCTCGTTTGTGATGCGATTTATGATGAAGTCAGTGATCGTCTAACGCAGCAGCTTCATACGAATAGTAAAGGCATTGAGCGCTTGAAATTAGCGATTGCAGCGTATTTTCAAGTCGTTAATGATATGCAGGATGAGGTACTTGTTATGTATCAGGAAGCAAAATCTTTGCCAAAAGAGGCGCTTCCTTATGTGCTGCAAAAAGAACTCGAAATGACAGAAATGATTGAGAAAGTTATTCGAGATTGTGTGGCAGAGGGTGTTTTTCAGTTGAGTGAACCAGAAATTAAATTAACTGCCCATAACATTCTTGTCCAAGGACATATGTGGACATTTCGTCGCTGGTCGATTCAAAAGCTTTTTACGCTTGAAGAGTACACAACGCTTCAAATTGAACAAGTGCTTGCAAGTATTAGATCGTCCTAATTAAAGGAGGAAATAGTATGGGGGAAACAAAAGTCTATCGTCCACAGCATCATGTTCGCTTTGTCACAGCATCGAGCTTATTTGATGGTCATGATGCGTCTATTAATATTATGAGAAGAATTTTACAGGCGAGTGGGGCTGAGGTTATTCACCTCGGTCACAACCGTTCTGTTAATGAAATTGTAAACGCTGCCATTCAAGAGGATGTACAAGGTATTGCGATTTCTTCTTATCAAGGCGGGCATGTTGAATTTTTTAAATATTGCTACGATTTATTGCAAGAAAAAGGAGCAGGGCATATTCGTATTTATGGTGGAGGCGGAGGAGTGATTACACCTCCAGAAATTCGTGAGCTGCATGAGTACGGGATTGCGCGGATTTTTTCACCAGAAGATGGCCGTAAAAATGGTCTGCAAGGTATGATTGATCAAATGCTTGAAGAATGTGATTTCCCAACCGTTGATCAGATCAATGAAGAAATTGAGCAATTGAAGGAGAAAAATACGCGAGCTGTGGCACGTTGTATGACGCTTGCCGAGCAATATGCTGATATGCAAAAGGAATCAGCGGCAACTCTTGAAGCGACATTAACGCAATTGCGTGAAATGGCGACAGACGTACCTGTTCTTGGGATAACGGGAACAGGGGGAGCTGGGAAAAGCTCTTTAACAGATGAACTTGTTCGTCGTTTTCTTTTTGAGTTTAAGGATAAAACAATTGCGATTCTCTCGATTGATCCAACGAAGCAAAAGACGGGAGGGGCATTGCTTGGAGACCGTATTCGGATGAATGCGATTCATGATAGCCGTGTCTTCATGCGGAGTCTGGCAACGCGCGGGTCTCGGACAGAAATTTCTGCTAGTATTCGTGATGCCATTGCGGTCGCCAAAGCAGCAGGCTATGATCTCATCATTGTGGAAACGAGTGGTATTGGTCAAGGGGATGCTGAAATTGCGGACATATCGGATGTTTCCCTCTATGTTATGACAAGTGAGTACGGAGCACCATCACAGCTTGAGAAAATTGATATGATTGATTTTGCTGATGTGGTCGCAATTAATAAATTTGATCGAAAAGGTTCAGAAGATGCTTTGAGACATGTGCGTAAGCAATATCAGCGCAGTCGCAATCGCTTCGAAGAGCCAACTGAAGCGATGCCTGTATATGGAACGATCGCGAGTCAGTTCAATGATCTTGGAACAAACACATTGTTTGCTGCTTTAATTGAAGTGATCGCAAAAAAATGCAAGAAGGACTGGCAAACCACAATCGAAACGAGTCCAGAGGTTATAAAACAAAATATCATCATTCCACCTGAACAAACACAATATTTGCGAGACATTGTCTTAACGGTTCGCAATTACAAGCGTTTAACAGAGGAACAAGTTGACGTTGCACGGAAGCTCTTTCAAATTACGGGAACAATTGAGGCGATAGAGCAGCACGGTATGGCGACAGCTGAATTGATCGAACAGCTTGAGCAAACAAAGCAAATGTATAAGCAGAAGCTTCATCCAGCTTGCATAGCCATTTTAGACAATTGGCCAACACTTAAGGAAGCGTATAAGGGTGATACGCATGTCACAAAAGTGCGAGATAAGGAAATTGTGACAGAGCTTACGACAGAGAGCTTGTCAGGCTTGAAAATTCCGAAAATATCATTGCCGAAGTTCGAGGACTGGGGTGAAATTTTACGTTGGTCTATGGAAGAAAATGTTCCTGGTTCATTTCCATATACGGCAGGTGTTTTCTCGTTTAAACGAACAGGAGAAGATCCGAAGCGTCAATTTGCAGGTGAAGGAACGCCAGAGCGAACGAATCGTCGTTTTCATTATCTCTCAAAGGATGATACGGCAAAGCGTTTAAGTACAGCCTTTGATTCCGTAACATTATACGGAGAAGATCCTGATTATCGCCCGGATATTTACGGAAAGGTAGGAGAGAGCGGCGTTAGTATTTGTACACTAGATGATATGAGAAAGCTCTATGCTGGTTTTGATCTATGCGCTCCTTCCACATCCGTTTCGATGACGATTAACGGACCAGCTCCAATTATTCTAGCCATGTTCATGAACACAGCGATTGAACAACAGGTAGAACGTTTTGAATTAGAAAAAGGACGTCAATCAACGGCAACAGAATATGCCGACATTCGTGCCATGACGCTTTCAACGGTAAGAGGGACTGTTCAAGCAGATATTTTAAAAGAGGATCAAGGCCAGAATACATGTATTTTCTCTACGGAATTTGCATTGCGAATGATGGGAGATATTCAAGAATATTTTATCAACCATCATGTTCGTAATTATTACTCCGTCTCCATCTCTGGTTATCATATTGCTGAAGCTGGAGCGAATCCGATTTCGCAGCTAGCCTTTACACTGGCAAACGGGTTTACGTATGTTGAGTACTATCTCAGTCGAGGAATGGACATTAACAAATTTGCACCGAATCTCTCATTCTTCTTCAGCAACGGACTCGACCCAGAATATACGGTGATTGGCCGTGTTGCTCGCCGCATTTGGGCAACGGTGATGAAGCATAAGTATCAAGCAAATGAGCGAAGTCAAAAGCTAAAGTATCATGTTCAGACATCTGGTCGCTCCTTGCATGCTCAGGAAATTGACTTTAATGATATTCGCACAACGTTGCAAGCATTAATGGCACTCTCTGATAACTGTAACTCCTTGCATACGAATGCATTTGATGAAGCGATCACAACCCCAACAGAGCAATCTGTTCGTCGAGCAATGGCGATTCAAATGATTATTACAAAGGAGCTTGGTCTAGCGAAGAATGAAAACTCCTTACAAGGTTCATTCATTATCGAAGAGCTGACTAACTTAGTAGAAGAGGCTGTTTTAACGGAGCTGGAGCGGATTAATGATCGCGGTGGTGTGTTAGGTGCAATGGAAACACAGTATCAACGCAGCAAGATTCAAGAAGAGTCCATGTACTATGAAATGAAAAAACATACGGGTGAACTACCGATTATTGGTGTGAATACGTATATGAATCCAAACCAAGAAGAGGAAGAAGACTTCAACATGGAGCTTGCACGGGCAACGAAGGAAGAGAAGGAGCAGCAAATTGCTAACCTTAAAGCATTCCAAAAGAGTCATGCAGATGAGTCGGAAAAAGCGCTGAAACGTTTGCAAGAAATCGCAACGACAGGCGGTAATATTTTTGAAGAATTAATGGAAACCGTGAAAGTCGCTAGCCTTGGTCAGATTACGGCCTCGCTCTATCAAGTTGGTGGTCAATATAGAAGGAATATGTAGGAAAAAAAGTAGTCTTTTAGAGACTGCTTTTTTCTTTAATATGTATTTTCTGATATATATCGCTATTGTATAATGAAAGCATGAAATAGCTGAAACGGTTGAAGGTAGGTGTGGAAACAGTAATGACGGTTCAAGAAAGTGAAATACTTGAAGAACGGTGCAAGCGGTTTGTTGGTTGTAAGCTTAATCGAAATATCTATGCTTCAGAAGGTACGCTTCTTTTAAAAAAAGGAGTTATTTTAACAGAATCTCTGCTAAAGCGTTTAAAAATGGACGATGATAGATTGGAAGAATTTGTGCGATCTATTCCTTATACGAGTAATGAATACAATAAGCTTTTAACTGGTACAGTTGAAGAAATTAGAGAGATATTCAGTGAGATAAAAACAAATCCATTAGCTATTTCTCAAGTGGAAACCTTGATTTTACCAAAAGTGAAGCTCTTAGCTAAAGAACATAGATTAACCATTTTACTAAATGGCATGCAAGGGAAAGACGATTATACGTATCGTCATAATATCGGTGTAGCGATTGTTGCTTCATTACTTGCGAAATGGCTGAAAATGACAGAAGAAGAGATTCATCTTATTACACTTGGAGGATTACTTCATGATATTGGCAAGTTACGGATTGACGATCACATCTTAATGAAGCCTGGTGCGCTCACGAAGGAAGAATATGAGCACATGCAAATGCATGCAATCTACGGTTATGAAATCTTGACCAATGACGGACGGTTTTCTGAGGGCATTTGTCTAATGGCACTCGAGCATCATGAAAGAGAGGATGGATCTGGTTATCCAGACGGAAAGACAGCTGAAACTGTTCATCCTTATTCAAAAATCATTGCCATTGCTGATGTGTTTCATGCGATGATATCGGATAGAGTTTACCGTAAAGGGTTTGCACTGTATGATGTGTTAAAGCAAATCAAGAATGATGCATTCAGGAAACTGGAGCCGACACATGTAGGACTATTTATAAAAAGGTTCATGGAAATGGCCATTGGAAACTATGCTGAGTTAAATAATGGTTTGCATGTTGAAATTGTTTTTGTGTTTGAAGATGATCCGATTAATCCACTCGTTCGCTTTCATAAAGAGTTAATTGATTTAAGGAGGAGCAAGCTGTATATTAAAAAGCTGATCGATATGAAAAATGACTAGGAAAAAGCAGGCTAGAAATTGAGCAATTTTTTCTTTTGGATCAGCTAGCATATTCATGAAAAATATGTTTATAATGAAAAGTATGCTTTCTATAGTACGTATGTAAAAGAGGATAAGGAAAATCAAGAGATTTGGGTGCTTGAGTATCCTCCTTGACGAATAACGATTGGACAATAGATAGAAGATTGATTGAAGGGACGTGCAATGGATGAATTTTCAAGAGATGACTCCGGAAGAAATTCAAGAGATTTCTATGGTTGAAATTGCATTTGAAGTGATGAAAGAAAAGCGTGAGCCGTTTGATTATTACGATCTTGTAGAAGAAGTGGCTGCAATTAAAGGAATGTCAAAAGAAGAAGTGGAAGCACGTATTGCTAATCTTTATACAGATATGAATATTGATGGGCGCTTTCACTCTTTAGGAGATAATCGTTGGGGACTTAAGAGCTGGTATGCGCTTGAGCAGGCAGAGGAAGAGATTACAACACCAGTAAAGCCGCGTAAGAAGGCAAAAGTTCTTGACGATGATATCGATCTTGAGGAAGATTTCGATGATTATGAAGATGAGTACGAAGATCTTGAAGATGAACTTGATGAGATTTCGAATGATGAAGACTCAGATGATGATGATGATGATGATTTTGAAGATAAAGAAGATATCGAAGATTTAGATTCAGAAGATGACGATCTAGATGATGATTTTGAAGAAGATGAAGAGTTGAACTAATTCAACTATCCCTTGACTTCTCCTCTCATTCTAGGTAGAATCATTTTTGGGCTTTAGAAAAATGATATGAACGAATAGATAGAACGAGACAAAAGTGCGCCCCCTTTCTAGGGTGAGCTGTCACTTTTGTTTTTTTATTTATACTTTAAGAAGGTTACCTTTTCTAAATAGCGCATGACCTCATAATTATTTATTTAAATCAAGGGAGACGATAAAATGGCGACAAAGTATATTTTTGTAACAGGTGGCGTTGTGTCATCGCTTGGTAAGGGAATCACAGCCGCATCGCTTGGACGTTTATTGAAAAATCGCGGGTTAAAAGTAACGATTCAAAAATTTGATCCTTACATTAACGTCGATCCAGGAACAATGAGTCCGTATCAGCATGGGGAAGTGTTCGTAACAGATGACGGGGCTGAAACAGATCTAGATCTTGGTCACTATGAGCGCTTTATCGACATCAATCTAAGTCAGAACAGCAATGTGACAACGGGTAAAATCTACTCAACGGTTTTGAAAAAAGAGCGTCGTGGGGATTATTTAGGTGGTACGGTTCAAGTTATTCCACATGTAACCAATGAGATCAAAGAGCGAGTGTTTAGAGCTGGACGCGAGACTAATGCAGATGTTGTCATTACTGAAATTGGTGGAACGGTTGGTGACATTGAAAGCTTGCCGTTTCTTGAAGCCATTCGTCAAATTAAGAGTGATGTTGGCTTTGACAATGTGATGTATGTTCACTGTACGCTTATTCCTTATCTTGCAGCTGCAGGGGAGATGAAGTCTAAGCCGACACAACATAGTGTAAAAGAGCTTAGAAGTCTTGGTATACAACCAAACGTTATTGTCGTCCGTACTGAAAGACCAGTACCACAAGAGATGAAGGAAAAGATTGCATTATTCTGTGATATTCATAAAGATGCTGTAATTGAAGCTCGTGATGCAGAGACACTTTATCAAGTACCGCTTGATCTTCAAGCTCAGAAGCTTGATCAGATTGTATGTGATCACTTGAAGCTTTCTTGCAAAACAGCTGATATGACAGAATGGACAGCACTTGTTGAAAAAGTACAAAACCTATCAGAAAAAGTCAAAATTGCTTTAGTCGGAAAATATGTGGCGTTGCCAGATGCTTACCTATCAGTAGCAGAGGCCCTTCGTCATGCTGGTTATGCATTTGATGCAGATATTGAAATCGATTGGATTAATGCTGAAGATGTAACGGATGAGAATGTTGCTGAAATATTAGCGTCTGCTGACGGAATCCTTGTTCCAGGAGGATTTGGAGATCGTGGTGTTGAAGGGAAAATTTCCGCGATTCGTTACGCGCGAGAAAACAATGTGCCATTCCTTGGAATTTGTCTTGGCATGCAGCTAGCATCAATTGAATATGCACGTAATGTTCTTGGTTTAGAAAGTGCGCATTCTGCTGAATTAAATCCTGAAACTCCATATCCAATTATTGATTTGCTTCCAGAGCAAAAGGATATCGAGGATATGGGTGGAACGCTTCGTCTTGGCTTATTCCCTTGTAAGCTTACGGAAGGTTCCCTTGCGGAGGCTTCATATAATGAGCAAATTGTATATGAGCGTCATCGTCATCGTTATGAGTTCAACAATGAATACCGCGAGCAAATGGAGAAAAAAGGGTTTATTTTCTCAGGTACGAGCCCAGATGGTCGACTCGTAGAAATTATTGAGTTAAATAATCATCCGTTCTTCATCGCATCACAGTTTCATCCAGAATTCACTTCAAGACCAACGCGCCCACAACCACTTTTCAGAGAATTTATCGGCGCTTCATTAAAGAAATAACAAGATGTCTTCAAAGGTCGACTTTTGACTATTTGTAAGAAAAGCGAACGAAAAGAGGCTGATCAAATGACAGCCTCTTTTCGTTTCTACTTATTCATACTCTTCTAGGAAATCATTGATTAGTAAATACAAACAAAAATATACATATAGACCAGCCAATGATGCTGGGTAGCCAACACGCTCGCCCGTTTCGGTTGGAACAAGGCTTGTTGTAAGGTTCAAGTCAAGATGAACATCTGCAAGATCAACAAGTTCGCGGTCATGCTCATCGATAGAAGAAATGACAACAATTGGAATCTGTTTGAGTGCGACTTCTTTTGCATAAGCAAGAACATTTTTGTCGGCTGAGGATCTTGTCAGAAGAAGAACGCGATCTGTCGAGTTCAGATCCACCATTTTATCTTGATCAAAGAGGGACAAAAATTTAGGTAATCGTTCCTTCCCATAAAGAGCTTCAGAGGTAATGGCGTTCATTTCACCTGCTCCGTATAGATAAACGTATCCTTCTCCGATAAGTGCTTGACTAAGCAGACGAGCGGCATCCTCCATAGCTAAATCCTCTCGTTCTTGAATGCCCTTCAGTAGTCCGATAAGTTGTGTCGTAAACATTTTCAACATGGCCAATCTAATCCCCTTTTAAGTTTCGTTCTAGTACCTGCCATTATAACGTAGAAAAATGAAGGGGCAAAGTCTGGCATAAATTAGTTTCGACAAATATTGATATGATTGTCGGACACTTTACGTTTTCCTTTATCATAATCGGCAGGAATTTGAAGAGGCGTAACGAATAGAGATTGGTGGAGGAATAATGAGTCTTTGTTAGTAGTCATATTTATACATGAAGAATTTTTGAATTAACAGCAAAGATAAAAAAGGAGTGGCTAAGATGCAGAAGATTCTTGTCGTAGACGACCAATATGGAATTCGTGTGTTACTTTGTGAAATCCTTCAAAAGGACGGTTACAAAATGTTTGAGGCAGCAAATGGGGTGAAGGCTTTGCAAATTGTCGAAGAGGAACAACCTGATCTTGTTTTGCTCGATATGAAAATTCCAGGTATGGACGGGCTCGAAATATTAAGACGAATTAAAGAGGACCATGCTCATATTAATGTCATCATGATGACGGCTTATGGAGAGTTAAATTTAATTAACGAAGCAATGAATTTAGGTGCGATTACTCACTTTGCGAAACCGTTTGATATTGATGATATTAGAGAGGTTATTAAGAAATGTATAGCCGTTTAAACGCCCGCGCTGTCTATTCTTTGAAGTGAAGCGCTTACTTACAAAAAACTTTAAGATTCCTTGCACAAAGGCGTGTTTTTTTAAGTGAGTGTGCTATAATGGACACGTTCAATCAATGGAGCTTTTATAGATATGGCTTTATTTATTAGGGTCTCTCATACATAGATAACTTGGATATTTACTGGCTTAAAAGGGAACCTTGTTAAATGGATACGATGACCTAGTTAATGAGGAAATGCTCGTTATCTATGATAATGCTCACACATAAAGGAGGAAATTCAATGCCTTTAGTATCAATGAAAGACATGCTTAACAAAGCAAAGGCAGAAGGTTATGCAGTTGGTCAATTCAACATTAATAACCTTGAGTTCACACAAGCAATACTGCAAGCGGCAGAAGAGGAAAAATCACCTGTAATTCTTGGTGTTTCTGAAGGTGCTGCTCGTTACATGGGTGGTTTCAAACTAGTTGTTAAAATGGTTGAAGCTCTTATGGAAGAGTATAAAGTAACAGTTCCTGTGGCCATTCACCTTGACCATGGTTCTAGTTTCGAAAAGTGTGTAGAAGCGATCCACGCAGGATTTACTTCTGTTATGATTGATGGATCTCATCATCCTTTAGAAGAGAACATTGCGATCACTAAGCAAGTTGTTGCAGTTGCACATGCTCTTGGTGTATCTGTTGAAGCTGAGCTTGGACGTATCGGCGGGCAAGAAGATGATCTTGTTGTTGACGATGCAGACGCAGCATATGCTATTCCTTCAGAGTGTAAAGAATTAGTTGAAGCAACTGGAGTAGATTGCTTTGCTCCTGCACTTGGTTCTGTTCACGGACCTTATAAAGGTGAGCCGAATCTTGGGTTTGACCGCATGAAGGAAATTGATGGGTTGGTAGGAATTCCACTTGTACTACACGGTGGTACGGGTATCCCGACTTCAGATATTAAAAAAGCAATTGAATTTGGACATGCAAAAATCAACGTAAACACTGAAAGTCAGATTTCTTCTGCTAAAGCTGTTCGTGAGTTTTTAGATGCAAATCCAAATCAATATGATCCACGTAAATATTTAGGACCTGCACGTGATGCTATTAAAGCAACCGTGAAAGGCAAAATGCAAGAATTTGGTTCTTCAAATAAAGCATAATGATTGCGCAGACGTAAAAGCAGTTCTTTTGAACTGCTTTTAATGTCATTCTAACGCTCATTTTACATTTTGTATTCTGAATATACAATTTTGTAAACGCTACGACGAAAATCGATTATTTTATTAAATATATGAGGTGAAGAAAGATGAAATTTTTTATTGATACAGCAAACATTGACGAAATTAAAGAAGCGAAAGCATTAGGGATTCTGGCGGGAGTAACGACGAACCCATCACTTGTTGCAAAAGAAGGTGTCAATTTCCATGATCGACTTCGCGAAATTACGAATATTGTCTCAGACTCAGTTAGTGCAGAAGTTATTGCGCTTGATGCTGAAGGAATGATTAGCGAAGGAAAGGAGCTTGCTGCAATCGCTCCAAATATTACAGTTAAGGTTCCAATGACGACTGAAGGATTGAAGGCTGTTCATGCTTTTTCAGAGCTATCAATTAAAACGAATGTGACACTTGTTTTCTCAGCGACTCAAGCTTTACTTGCTGCACGTGCTGGAGCGACATATGTATCACCATTCCTTGGCCGTCTTGATGATATTGGTCATAATGGTTTAGACCTTATTACAGAAATCGCCGAAATCTTTGCTATTCATGGCATTCCGACTGAAATCATTGCAGCTTCAGTGCGTCACCCAGTTCATGTAACCGAAGCTGCACGTAGAGGAGCGCACATTGCAACGATTCCATTTAATGTTATTCAACAACTATCAAAGCACCCATTAACGGATCAAGGAATTGAGAAATTTTTAGCTGATTGGAATAATCGTTAAATCCACTTTTCAACTCCCTTGTTTGGAATCATGTGAACATTTTCTATACAATTCAGACACAGAAAAGCTCGTTACTTTCTCCTTATTGTGGTTATAATGGGAATAGAAATAGCTATCAACGTGTCTTAGTGAATGAGCACTAATGGAAGGGATGCGATTATGGATAAATTAATGATTGAAGGCGGACACCCGTTAGAAGGAACGGTTCAAATAAGTGGAGCAAAGAATAGTGCAGTTGCGCTTATTCCAGCTGCAATACTCGCTGACTCCATTGTAACAATTGATAACTTACCAGAAATTTCTGATGTGCAGTTATTAGCTGAATTGCTCAAAGAAATTGGGGGAGAGGTAGAATTAGGAACTCATGAAATTACGGTTAATCCAGCAACAATGATTTCGATGCCTCTTCCAAATGGACGAGTAAAAAAGTTACGCGCCTCTTATTACTTAATGGGCGCAATGCTTGGAAAATTTAAAAAAGCGGTCATTGGACTTCCGGGTGGATGTAACCTGGGTCCAAGACCAATTGATCAACATATTAAAGGCTTTGAAGCACTTGGTGCGCAAGTAACAAATGAGCAAGGCGCGATTTATTTGCGCGCTGAGGAGCTTCGAGGTGCAAGAATTTATCTCGATGTTGTGAGTGTCGGGGCGACGATTAATATTATGCTAGCAGCTGTTAGAGCAAAAGGTCAAACGATCATTGAAAATGCAGCCAAAGAGCCAGAAATTATTGATGTTGCAACCTTGCTTACAAGTATGGGTGCAAAGATTAAAGGGGCAGGGACAAATGTCATTCGGATCGATGGTGTCGATTCCTTAAAAGGATGCAGACACTCAATTATTCCAGACCGGATTGAAGCGGGTACGTACATGATTTTAGCTGCTGCAATGGGACAAAAAGTGATCATTGATAACATTATTCCGTACCATGTCGAATCACTGATTGCCAAGATGAGAGAGATGGGTGTGACGATTGAAGTAGAGGATGATCGTTTGCTCATACATAACAGTGGTGAGAAAAAGGGTATCGATGTTAAGACACTTGTCTACCCTGGTTTCCCGACGGATCTCCAACAACCTCTCACAAGTCTGTTAACACAGGCTGAGGGAACAAGTATTGTCACTGATACAATTTACAACGCACGCTTTAAGCATATTGATGAATTAAGACGAATGGGTGCAAATGTAAAAGTAGAAGGGCGTTCAGCGATTATTAACGGAAGTACGAAGCTGCAGGGAGCTAAAGTGCGAGCTAGTGACTTACGTGCTGGTGCAGCGCTTGTTGTTGCTGGTCTCCTTGCTGATGGAATTACCGAAATTTCAGGTCTTGAGCATATTGATCGCGGCTATGCTAATTTAGAAGAAAAATTAATTGGTCTTGGTGCGAAAATATGGCGTGAAAAGATGACTGAAGAAGAGTTAGATCAAGTCAAGAACTAGAAGCGATAACAGAATAAGGGTAGAGGGGGAAGGTTAGTATGGAAAGAAGTCTATCAATGGAGCTAGTCCGCGTAACAGAGGCTGCTGCTCTTGCTTCAGGTCGTTGGATGGGACGCGGGAATAAAGAAGAGGCAGACAGGGCTGCGACAGAAGCGATGCGCGATGTATTTGATACCATTCCGATGAAAGGAACTGTTGTCATTGGAGAAGGAGAAATGGATGAAGCGCCAATGCTCTATATTGGTGAAAAGCTTGGTAATGGTTATGGCTCAAGACTAGATGTTGCGGTTGACCCGCTTGAAGGGACAAATATCGTCGCATACGGAGAGTGGAATGCTCTTGCTGTTTTGGCTGTTGCCGATCATGGTAACCTTCTTCATGCACCAGACATGTACATGGATAAGATCGCCGTAGGTCCAGAAGCTGTTGGTAAGGTTGATATCAATGCCCCAGTGATCGATAACTTAAAAGCGGTTGCAAAGGCGAAAAACAAGGATATCGAAGACCTTGTCGTTGTCATTTTGAACCGCAAGCGTCATGAAAAGATCATTGAAGAAGTTCGACAAGCTGGTGCACGTATCAAATTGCTTTCTGATGGTGATGTAGCAGCGGCTATCAATACAGCCTTTGAAGATACTGGTGTCGATATGCTTCTAGGTTCTGGTGGTGCTCCTGAAGGCGTTTTAGCGGCTGTTGGCTTGAAATGCTTAGGTGGAGAGCTTCAAGGTAAGCTTCTACCTCAAAATGATGAGGAATTACAACGTTGTATCGCAATGGGCATTGAGGATGTCAATAAAGTATTATACATGGATGACCTTGTTCGAGGTGATGATTGTATTTTCGCGGCGACAGGTGTAACAGATGGTGAACTACTGAAGGGTGTACGTTATAACGGTTCAACTGCAACGACTCAATCGATCGTTATGCGAGCAAAATCAGGAACTGTTCGATTTGTTGATGGAAAGCACAGCATGAAGAAGAAACCAGATTTAGTCATTCGTTAAAACACTTTTTGAACATTCTAGCTGACTTATAGCGAGATAGTCTGACCTTAGAACTCTAGAATCGCAAATAGATCTAGGTGGGTAATCGCCTTTTCGGTGATCTATTGTAGTAGCGACATTCGAAATTGGTCAGACACGCTGAGTCAGCTTTTTCTTTTTTTCTTAAATAATTGGTATAATCCCCTCTTTCATAAATACGCTTTGAATATTATAATGAATTATGGTTAAAATGAAAATAGTATGTACGTTCGTTTTTTATCGTAATATTCACCGTTTTCATCTCCATGAACCCTCCATTCTTCCTTTACACTTTAGAAAGGTCTTTTTTTATAAAGAGCGAGAAAGATACGATCTTTTTCAAGCAAGAATTGAGTTTCCTATACAATGTAGTTTAACAAAAACAATCTGATTGCGCTTATCAAGAACTTTACGAGAAGCGTCGATCGATTTATTAATTATAGAAGCGTGGTGTAACAATGGGAGTTCATATCTCAGATTTAGAAAATATGAAGCTAAAAGAGCTTTATGAACTTGCTAGAGAATACAAAATATCGTATTACAGCAAGTTGACGAAAAAAGAGCTAATATTTGCCATTTTAAAAGGACAGGCAGAGCAGGATGGTTTAATGTTTATGGAAGGTGTGCTTGAAATCATTCAATCGGAAGGTTTTGGTTTCTTACGTCCGATTAATTACATGCCAAGCTCAGAAGACATTTATATTTCTGCTTCGCAAATTCGTCGCTTTGACTTGCGTAATGGTGATAAGGTTTCAGGTAAAGTACGTCCTCCAAAAGAAAATGAGCGTTATCATGGGCTACTGCACGTAGAAGCAGTGAACGGTGACGCGCCAGAAACATCTCGAGAACGGCCTCATTTTCCTGCCCTTACTCCACTTTATCCTGAACAGAAAATAGAGTTAGAGACAGCACCAGGACGCGTTTCTTCACGCATCATCGATATGGTCTCACCAGTAGGGTTTGGACAGCGTGGTTTAATTGTTGCGCCTCCAAAAGCAGGTAAGACATCGCTTATGAAAGAAGTTGCAAATAGTATTGCTGAGAACCATCCTGATGTCGAACTTATTGTCCTTTTGATTGATGAGCGTCCAGAAGAAGTAACGGATATTGAGCGCTCTGTAAAGGCAGAAGTCGTTAGTTCAACGTTTGATGAAGTACCTGAGAATCATATAAAAGTGGCAGAGCTTGTGTTAGAACGGGCGATGAGACTTGTTGAGCATCGTAAGGATGTTGTGATTCTGATGGATAGTATTACCCGTCTCGCTCGTGCGTATAATCTTGTGATTCCACCGAGTGGACGAACACTTTCGGGGGGGATTGATCCCGCTGCCTTCCATCGTCCAAAACGATTTTTCGGGGCAGCTCGTAATATTGAAGAGGGCGGAAGCTTAACGATCCTAGCAACGGCTCTTGTTGAAACGGGCTCACGAATGGATGATGTCATTTACGAGGAATTTAAAGGAACAGGTAACATGGAGTTGCATCTTGACCGTAAATTGGCAGAACGTCGTATTTTCCCTGCGATCGATATTCGTCGTTCTGGAACACGGAAAGAAGAACTACTCTTACCAAAGAATCAACTTGAGAAGCTTTGGGCTATTCGTAAGACAATGAATGATTCCCCTGAGTTTGTCGATCACTTTATCCGTCGCGTCAAGGATACGAAAACAAATGTTGACTTCTTTGAAGCAATGGAAGAGGAAATGAATCGACAAAGTCGCAAGCGCTCATAAGAAGATCTAGAGAAATGAAATGCAGTTTTTCCAGAAAAGGGAGTTGCATTTCATCCTATTGCTTGTTATAATTTCGACATGTGTGATTAGATAACTCTGTTTCGAAAAGATTCAGGGCAAAAGGAGATGAAAGTAATGAAACAAGAAATCCATCCAAATTACCAAAAAGTAGTTTTCTTAGATACAAGCACTGGCTTTAAATTTCTAAGCGGATCTACAAAAGGTTCTAATGAAACAATTGAATGGGAAGATGGCAACACTTACCCACTTCTAAAAGTTGAAATTAGTGCGGATTCTCACCCGTTCTACACTGGTAAGCAGAAGCTTAACGATGTTGGCGGACGTGTTGATAAATTTAAGAAGAAGTACAACATGCAGTAAAATTGGATAAGCGAACAGGCAAGCGCACAGCTCTTGCCTGTTTTTTTTGCAAAGAAATGCGTTAGTAAGATGGGAAATAAGGAACAATACTTATGGTGATGATCCATTTATAATAAAATGATCGATCAATGAGGGAGTTGTCATCTCTCGTTGATCAAGGACGGAAATAGATGTTTTTAGATTATTTGGTAAGGTGGGAATAGCAATGCATAGAATGAAGCAGGAAGGCTGGCTTGAAGTCATTTGTGGGAGCATGTTCTCTGGAAAGTCAGAAGAACTCATTAGACGAGTGCGTCGTGTGAGCTACGGTAAACTGACGGTGCAAGTATTTAAGCCAGCAATTGATAACCGCTACAGTGAAGAAGAAGTTGTCTCTCATAATGGCACGAAGGTTTGTGCGACGCCTGTAAAGACTTCACTTGAAATTCTTGATTTAGTGGAGGAAGACACGGAAGTTGTAGCTGTTGATGAGGTACAGTTTTTCGATGAGGATATTGTCGGTGTAGTTGATGAGCTTGCTAATCGAGGAAAGCGAGTTATTTGTGCTGGACTAGATCAAGATTTTCGCGGAGAACCGTTTGGTCCAATTCAGCCGCTACTGGCATTAGCAGAAGAAGTGACAAAGCTTCAAGCGGTCTGCCCTTGCTGTGGTTCACCAGCCAGTCGAACTCAGCGTTTGATCGACGGGAAACCTGCTTCCTATACGGATCCAATTATCTTAGTTGGTGCATCAGAATCATATGAGCCGCGCTGTCGTCATTGTCATGATGTCCCAAATCGTCCGCAACTTGTTGTTGCTATACAATCTGGTGAGATGAATTAATATTCAATGATCGTTTGTTTATTATCATAAAAAATATAAAAAAGCCGAATGTCTTAATGAAAGTAAAAGACATTCGGCTTTTTTGGTATTTATATAAAACGAGTACAAATGAATACTATATATCTTTTGTATATTTTAACCAAAAAAAATTTGTTAGACTATCTGACAAGTCGATAGAATATGGCTTTTGGTAATGGTAATCTTTGTTCATTGAGAAAAGGATATAGACAGTATAACTAAAAGAGAGGATAAGGTGGTTTTTTTCACACCGTAGTAAAGAACGGGCATTAAAATCAGAAGATTGAAAATATTAAATTTCTATTGGTTTGTTTTAAATTAAATAAAATGAAAGATTCGATTATTTTTTGATAAATAGAGTGGGGGATACTATGTTAACGCCGAGTGTTGGATATCTTATTTTGTTTATTTTTGGAGTTTTTTTTACTGGAGTGACAGTTGCCATTCAACGTCGTCAAGGAACGAAGATGACGGCAGAGCAATTTAGTACAGCTGGAAGAAGTGTAGGTGTTGGGTTAGCTAGCGCCTCCATTATAGCGGCTTGGACATGGGCTGCGACACTTATGATGTCGTCCTCAACTGGATATCAATATGGGATTAGTGGTCCATTTTGGTATGCTGCTGGTGCTACGATTCAAATCTTATTATTTGCAATTGTCGCTATTCATTTAAAGAGAAAAGCACCACACGCTCATACATTTTTGGAATTTATCGGACAACGCTTTGATAAAAAAAATCATAAACTAATGCTCGTATTTGCACTGATGACGAATATTATCGTAACGTCTATGGTGATCCTTGGGGGAGCGATTGCGTTAAACCAATTGACGGGTATGAATATTTATATCGCAGCATTTCTTATTCCGTTAACGTTTACGATCTACACGATGATTGGTGGATTAAAAGCATCCTTTATCGCAGATTATTTTAATACGGTTATGATCTTTCTTGTCCTTATCATTTTTGCGGTAGCGGTTCATTATAAGTTTGGTATTACACCTATATATGAAGGGTTACAAGCGTTGCCAGAATCAGCGCAAATGTTAACAATGGCTTCGATACCTGGATTGCTATTTGGAATGATTAATATTATCGGTAATTTTGGAACGGTGTTTGTTGACCAAGCTTACTGGCAAAGAGCGATTGCTAGTACGAATAGTGCGGCTTCTAAAGCCTACATCTATGGAGGGATTGCATGGTTTTCTATTCCGTTTGCGGTTGCAACGGTTTTAGGGGTGAGTGCTGCTGGTCTAGGGGTTGCTGTGAACTCTCCAGATGCCATTGCACCTGCTATGGCTGCTTATATTTTAGGTGATGTTGGTTCAATCCTATTTTTAGCGATGTTGTTTATGGCTGTTATGTCTACGGGGGCAGCTGAATTAACGGCAATTACAAATATTATTGTGACAGATATTTATCGTCAATCGATTAATCCGAAGGCAAGTAGTGAAAAATTACTTAGTGTGTCTCGTAAAGTGACTCTTAGCTTCGGGTTAGCAATGGGATTACTTTCGATTCTACTTTTCTCTGTTGGTATTGGACTTGGGTTTGTCTATATGGCAATGGGGATCTTTGTAAGTGGAGCTGTTATTCCAGTAACGCTTGGGCTGATGTGGAAACGTGCAACGAATGAAGGGGCGTTTTACGGTGCTTTATGTGGCATGATCAGTGGAATTGTTGTTTGGAATCTGACTGCCTATTTATTATCAGGCCAAATTAACGTTGAGTCATTAGGTCAGCTTCATGCCATGCTTTTTGGAAATGTGACTGTATTTCTTGTTAGCGGAATTATTTCAATCGGACATGGTTTACTTTCTTCTAAGGAATTTGATTTTGAATCGTTAAAAGATAAATTTAAAAGCTTTGATGATCACGCAGCTTAATGCTAGAGGGGGATAGAATCATGGATGAAAAACAACTAATGAAAGACACGAAGTTATGTACGAGGTGGGCTATTGGTTTAAGTCTTGTTTTAGTCGTAATATGGCCAGGGATTATGTTTTCGACTGGTTATGTTTATAGCTTGCAATTTTTTAAGGGGTGGTTTTACTTATCATTTAGCTGGTTAGTTATAGCTGCGTTATTTATCACAACGAGACCGTTAATTGAGTTTTTTAAGGACTCTAAAAAATAAATTTCGTTGATGTGTTGGCGTTTCACTTATTATTTTCAGGAGTGGTCTGTGAATATTCGCAAATCTTTTGAGAGGTCTGGTGAAAACTTACAGTTGGCCTGTTTAAACATTCGGGCATACTATTCATGCAGCCCCATTTTGGCAGCATGGAGGTGCTTAGCTTGAACGTAAAATGGACAAGCAGTTTGCTGATTGGTTTGCTTCTTGTTACAGGCTGCAATGATCAGTCTACGATGGAAGGACAACGTATTTCTTCAAGAGACCAACCGTTACAGGCACAACAAATCACTTATGGCTTACTTGGTCCTGGTCCAATAAATTATGGCAACATTCGAAAGGAACCGAGATATCGCTTTGGTGGAGAAGAAAATACAAGTCCGAGCTTTAAAACAATGAATCGCTACCGAAGGCATCTTGGCAACGACCAACAGCTTATTCATCATATTATTCATGATGAATTTGGGCTTGAGACAGGTATGGTTATGCTTGCTGGGAGCCATGCATTCGTGAATGTTACGTTACCAAAAGGCTTAAGTGAAGAAGAGAAACAAGAGAAGCTTGGTAAAGTGAAGCGAGCACTTTTGCAAGAGGTTCCGAGGTATAGAATTCATGTGAGGGAAAAGAACGAATAGCAACGCGAAAGGGAGTTTGGCTAATCATGAGGAGGCCAAGTTGTTTCCGATCATAAACTCCTTATTTGGCTTAAAAAAGTCTTATTCCGCTCTGAAAAATGATTTAATCACAACAAGACAGTTGAGCATTTTGCTCAACTGTCTTGTTTACCTGCGGCGGGCTGTTTGTTGAATGGGATCCCATACACCGTTATAGGGCGGGGCGTAGGCTAAATCTAAATCTTCAAGTTCGCCAATTCTCATTTCATGAAAAAGGGCGGTTGCGAGAACATCAATCCGTTTATCAACACCAGCCTTACCGATGATTTGTCCTCCTAGTAGTTGCTCGGTTTCGGTATGATAACAAAGACGAATAGTCATCTGTTCAGGTGTGGGATAATAGCCCGCGATATCGCGACTATCAATTGTGACTGTTTGATAAGGATACCCTTGCTTCTCAATTTCCCGTGACGATAAACCAGTGCGAGCAAGTGTTAAGTTAAAAAATTTTAATATTGAAGTACCGACAACGCCTTGGAACGGCTTGGGCTTGCCAACCATTACGAGTCCTGCAATTCTCCCTTGCTTATTGGCATGAGTACCGAGGGGAATATAATCATCTCGCTTTTTCACGCGGTGATACTGAGTCGCGCAATCACCCGCAGCATAAATATCTTCTATGTTCGTTTCCATGAAGTGATTGACCTTTATCGCACCGTTAGGATGAAGATGAATTCCTGTATCTTGAAGAAAAGAGGTATTTGGTTTGACCCCAGTTGCCACAATGACGACATCGGCTTTAATGTTTCCTTTATCTGTTACGACATGGGAGACGTAATTCTCTCCTTTAAAGCCTTTCACCGACTCGTTTAATCTTAATTCGACACCATGGGACTTGGCCTCATCATGAATTTTTTCAGCAAGATCTTCATCAAAAATGGTTGCTAGCTGCGAGCCGCGCTGAACAAGGGTGACTTGCTTGCTGATTTCAACTAAATTCTCGACCATCTCAAGCCCAATATAACCACCGCCAATCACTACAACATGTCTGACATCCTCTGTTAAATCAGCTAGTAAAGCTTCTGTATCTTGAATGGTTTTGATCGTATGAATTCCCTTTAAATCCGATCCATCCCAAGGAGGCATAATCGGACTAGCTCCCGTTGCGATTAGCAGCTTATCATATTCCACTTCGAAGTCATCACCTGACACTCGCTTATGTTCGGTATCTACATGCTTGACCTCATGATTGACCCGCGCATCAATCCCGTATTTGTTGCGAAATGTCTCGACATCGCGAGCAATTAAGGAATCACTTGAATCAACAATACCACCGACAAGATAAGGTAGGCCGCACTGGGCATAAGAATAAATCACACCCATTTCAAGTGTCGTGACTTTAGCTTCCTGATCCTGTCGAACGATTTGCATCGCTGCGCTCATCCCAGCCGCATCCCCGCCTATAATGACATACCTCATTTTAGATCACCTCATTCATTTTCTCTTCAGTTATTCCCTTTTTTTAAAAAAACTAAGCGCATAAACGTTTTGGTAGTTGTTTTATTCAGATCGCCTCCTTGCTCACATTGACCAGGCAATCGCTCTATACTATAATTAGACTGTTATAGGACTGGAAATATTAATGAGGTGAAAGCCGTGTTAGATCGTTTACAATCAGTAGAAGACCGTTATGATCGATTAAATGAGTTACTTAGTGATCCTGATGTCATTAATGACACAAAGAAACTACGTGAATATTCCAAGGAACAATCAGATATTCAAGAAACGGTACAAGTGTATCGTGAGTATAAAGAAGTCAATCAGCAACATAAGGATGCACGCGCGATGCTTGAAGAAAAGCTCGACGATGACATGCATGCAATGGTGAAAGAAGAACTAGAAGAGCTAGCAGATCGAAAAGAAGAGCTTGAAGCGCGTTTGAAGATTCTTCTTCTTCCAAAAAACCCGAACGATGATAAAAACGTTATTGTTGAGATTCGCGGTGCAGCTGGAGGGGATGAAGCACAGCTATTTGCTGGAGATCTTTATAAAATGTATAGCCGTTTTGCAGAAGCGCAAGGGTGGCGTACAGAAGTTATTGAAGCGACATCAACCGAGCTTGGTGGCTATAAAGAAATTATTTTTATGGTAAATGGTGCTGGGGCTTACTCGAAATTAAAATACGAAAATGGTGCTCATCGTGTTCAACGTGTCCCGCAAACAGAATCAGGTGGACGCATTCATACGTCAACAGCAACCGTTGCTGTTTTGCCAGAAGCAGAGGAAGTCGAGGTTCAGATTCACGATAAAGATGTTCGTGTTGATACATTTACATCAAGTGGTCCTGGGGGACAAAGTGTTAACACGACCATGTCTGCTGTCCGTTTAACGCATATCCCTACGAACACCGTTGTATCGTGTCAAGATGAGAAATCGCAAATTAAGAACAAAGAAAAAGCGATGAAGGTTCTTCGCGCACGTGTCTATGATAAAATCCAAAGCGAAGTTCAAGCAGAATACGATGAAAATCGGAAGCTTGCTGTTGGAACAGGTGACCGTTCTGAGCGAATTCGTACGTACAACTTCCCGCAAAGTCGTGTAACGGATCACCGTATCGGGTTAACGATTCAAAAGTTAGAGCAAATTTTGCAAGGGAAGCTCGATGAAATTATCGATGCTCTTATTTTAGAAGAGCAAGCAGAAGCAATGCAGAGAGCTGAGCAATAAGATGAGTAAAACGATTCATGAGGCCCTTCGTTGGGCTTCTTCTTTTTTAGCAGAGCGAGAGCTTGAGCAGCCTGTCGCTGAATGGCTGCTTCGTCACTACTTGCAAGTTGACCGCTCAAAGCTGTTAATGATGTTGCATGATCCAATAGCAGAAGAAGTTGTGGGAAGATTGAAGGAAGACCTAAAGCGTCATGCCAGTGGCATCCCTGTGCAGCATTTGATCGGTTATGAAGAGTTTTACGGTCGGCGCTTCATCGTGAATCAGGATGTACTCATTCCACGTCCTGAGACGGAAGAACTCGTTTTAGAGGTTGGAAAGATGAAAGAGCAGCTTTTTGGAGATGAACGAGTTACGCTTGTCGATGTAGGCACTGGCAGTGGTGCTATTTCTGTCACGCTATCTTTAGAAGATGAGACACTCGACGTACTGGCAATCGATATTTCTGAGAAGGCATTAGTCGTTGCTAAGGAAAATGCTAAAAATTTTGCAGCAAAGGTATCATTTTTACACGGAGACTTACTAGAGCCCTTAATTGAACAAGGAAAAAAGGTCGAAATCGTCGTTTCTAATCCTCCATATATTCCGTTAACAGATGCAGGTGAACTGGCCGTTCATGTGAGAGATCATGAACCTCACCTCGCGTTATTTGGTGGCGAAGATGGTCTTGTCCTCTACCGTCGTTTGATAGAACAGCTTCCTTTCGTTTTAAAGGGCCAAGCGATTGTCGCATTGGAAGTAGGAGTAGGTCAGGCCGAGGTGATAAAAGAGATGTTAGCTAACGCTTTTCCTTGTGCAAAAACGAAGATCTCACTTGACATCAGTGGTAAAGAACGAATGGTGTTCGCATATGGGAAGATGACAAGACTTTGATTTTGTCGAAGATTCGTAGGTTTAAAGAGGCACCGTCCTGTCCACAATAGGTGGTGAAAGGGCGGTGCCAAAAAATGAAACCAACTGTTATTATTTATCTATTATTCTCTTTATTCGTTTTATTAGTAAGCTGGGAAGAACAAAGTGCGGTCGCTGTTGCATCCCTTCATCAAGAAGTGAGCACAGAAGAAGCGATCCGTCTCCGTATACTAGCAAATAGTGATGCGGTCAGTGATCAAGCGGTAAAACGCGAAATTCGGGATGAAGTAAATGCTGCGATCACAACATGGGTCACAGATATCACCGATCTAGAAGAAGCAAAAACGGCGATCAAAGCAAACATTCCACTTATTGAAGAAATTGTAGCTGTTGAACTAAAAAAGCTAGGACTCAATCAAACATATGAAGTCAGTTTTTCGGAAGTGCAATTCCCGACAAAATTGTATGGCAATCTAGTTTATCCTGCGGGCATGTATGATGCTGTTTTAATTACCCTTGGTGAAGGGAAAGGTGAGAACTGGTGGTGTGTCTTGTTCCCGCCATTATGTTTTTTAGAAATGGCTAATGGGGAAGCGGTAGAAGCGGATCGTGCTACGTCAACGGAAACAGAAGAACAACCAGCGAATGATGAGGTTGAGGTTTCCTTCTTTGTTGTAGAGCTTTTTGAAAGTCTGGTTGAACGGATTTTTTCTTCTGAAGAGGTCTAAGTCGTACAAGCTCGGCATATATATCCACTAAGTAGGTTGGACGAAAGGGTGGAGTGCATGAGTATCGTCGTACGAAAAGCTGAAGAGAAAGATTTATTGTCTCTTCAGCGGTTAGTCGCTAAGGCTGGGCTACGTGAAGACGGAATTGAACAGCATATAGATCGCTTCCTCGTTGTCTGCGATGAAGACAGTAAAATCATTGGTACTGTAGGAATAGAGAAGTATGAAGAGGATGGGCTACTTCGTTCACTTGTCCTTGACTCGCCTGTGTGGACGGCAAGACTCAGCTTAGAATTTTTACAGCTTGCTCTAACGTACGCCAAGGAGCAAGATATTGAAACAATCTATTTATGTTCAAAAGGGACGAATTCATTATTTCACCAGCTTGGTTTTCGCCATGTTCATGAGAAAAATGTGCCAGAGAAGATTCGCATGTCGCCTCATTTTCAAAAGAACATGAAAGTAGAAACGAAAGTGTGGGCGTGTTCTTTATTAGATGTTGATAACTGAAACTAAACAGGTAGTTATCTACAGGTTATCCACATGTGTGGATAACCTGTTTTTGGTTGTTAATAAAAAAACATGTTGAAAAAGAAGACGTAGGATAGTTGTAAATTGGAGATATCCTTATAAAATAAGGCTTTTTGTCGAAATGTTTGTCTTATGTTGACATCAATAGACATCCCTTGCAAAATGGAGAAGATAGGAGCGATGAGACGTGAGTTATAAACAGACAAAATATTGGACTGTGGATAAGCAGGTTGATAATAAAGAAAGTTCCGCACAGATAAAAGAAGCAGCGATGTGGATAACAAAAGGAGAGGTAGTTGCCTTTCCGACAGAGACTGTGTATGGACTCGGTGCCAATGCATTAGATGAACAGGCTGTTAGGAAAATTTTTGAGGCGAAAGGTCGTCCGAGCGATAATCCGTTAATCGTTCACATTGCTGATCAAAGTCAGCTGACAGATCTCGTCACAGAAGTACCAGAGCTAGCAAAAAAATTAATTGAACACTTTTGGCCAGGGCCATTGACGCTTATTTTTAAGAAAAAAGCAGCCGTCGCAAAAAGTGTGACGGCTGGTCTTGATACGGTTGCGGTGAGAATGCCAGATCATCCAGTAGCAAGCCGACTGCTCAAAGCTTGTGCCGTGCCTGTCGCTGCACCAAGTGCTAATTTGTCGGGTAAGCCAAGTCCAACTTCCGCAGAGCATGTTTTACACGACTTAAATGGTAGAATTGTTGGTGTTGTCGACGGAGGGCAAACGGGTGTTGGATTAGAATCAACGGTTTTAGACTGCTCGAAGCAGGTGCCAGTGCTTTATCGTCCTGGTGGAGTGACGAAAGAAGAGATTGAAGCTGTTATCGGCGAGGTTAAAGTCGATCCAGCTTTACGGACGCCTGATGAAGCGCCGATGTCACCGGGTATGAAGTACACGCACTATGCCCCGTCTGGAGCACTCTTTCTTGTTCGCGAGCGTGAGCAAATCAGACAGCTTGTAAAACAGGCTAAAGCTGAAGGTAAACGCGTGGGCGTATTAACAACCGAAGAGAATGCGACGAGTTATGAGGCGGATGTAATCGTTACTTGCGGGCGCCGTGAGAATCTGTCTTCTGTTGCGAATGCATTATATGATGGATTGCGCTTGTTTGATCGCGAGGGAGCTGAGATTATCTATGCAGAAAGTTTTCCATGCAGCGGTCTTGGTATTGCGATTATGAACCGGCTTGAGAAAGCAGCCGGTGGAAAAATAGTGTAATAACGATACTATCAAAGCTTGATTCGAGTCTGGTCTCGGTTCAAGCTTTTCTTATTGCTGCCACTGGAGTGCATAGGATGTCTATTTCGATTTGGACGTGCATAGATTTGGAGTAGCACGTTCAAGGAGTGGTGGCAAAATGAGTGAATGGTTCACATTATTCATCATGGCAAGCGCGCTAGGGATGGACGCTTTCTCTGTTGCATTAGGGATGGGGATGCTTGGCTTGCGATTAAGAAAAATCTTTCATATTGGCATTATTATTGGACTTTTTCATATCATTATGCCGCTTTTAGGAATCATTGCAGGGAAATTCCTTTCCACCTATTTTGGTATGGTCACAACTTTTATTGGTGGCGGTCTTCTCTTTATTATTGGTTTACAAATGGTCCTTTCATCTTTTAACTCGGAACGAAGCTCGTCTGTCAGTCCAATCGGTTGGGGGCTCTTCCTATTTGCGATTAGTGTTAGCCTAGATAGCTTTTCAGCAGGTCTTGGCCTTGGGATGCTCGGGGCAAAAACGGCTTTAACAGTCTTAATGATCGGCATGGTCAGTATGGTGCTATCATGGATGGGTTTGATCATGGGTGCGAAGTTTCAACGTTATATCGGTTCTTACGGGGAATTACTAGGAGGCTGTATCTTAATCGGCTTTGGTATCAAGCTATTTTTCCCTCATTAAAAAGGTAATTTGTCTTTTGCCAAGTTATACCGATATGATAAGATTGAACGAGATTGAGAAAATAAATGAAATATGATAAAAGGAAGTAAATGTTCTAGCTTTAAAAGATGGAAAGGAAGTTAGTCATGGCGATAAAAAAAGTGTTATTTGTCTGCACAGGAAATACGTGTCGAAGTCCAATGGCTGAGGCGTTATTGCGTTCACGTACCCAAGAAGATATTGAAGTGAAGTCAGCTGGTGTACAAGCGTTTCCTAACAGTCCTGCTTCCGAAGGGACGAGAACCGTTTTAGCTGAAAAAGGTATTGGACATGATCATCAATCGCAGTCGGTGTCACAAGAATTACTTGAGTGGGCTGATGTTGTGTTAACGATGACGTATGCTCATAAAAATATGATTCAACTCTTATTTCCAGAAATGAGTGAACATACTTTCACTTTAAAAGAGTTTATTGATCCCAATACTGAAGACAAGGATATAGTAGATCCGTTTGGTGGACCGATTGAAGCTTACCAGCAAACAGCAGAGCAAATTGAAGCTTGTCTAGACGAATTAATGCGTAAATTAGCTGAATCATAACAAGAGTAATTAATCGGGATAAAATCAAGTAGTTGGTTAAAGGGGAAGACTAACGAGGAGATTTTAAATATAACGTGTGGAGTGATACGTGTGAAAATAGCAATTGGTTCAGATCATGGTGGTGTAACCATTCGCGAGGAAATAAAGCAGTTAATGGATGAAATGGGGATCGAGTATGATGATTTCGGATGCGAATGTGATACATCTGTTGATTACCCAGATTACGCACTCCCTGTAGCTGAAAAGGTTGCGAGCGGAGAGTATGATCGCGGCATATTAATTTGTGGTACTGGGATTGGCATGTCAATTGCTGCGAATAAGGTGAAGGGCATTCGCTGTGCACTCGTTCATGATACGTTCAGTGCAAAGGCAACGCGTCAACATAATGACAGTAACGTCCTGGCGATGGGAGAGCGTGTAATTGGAGCAGGACTTGCCCGGGAAATTGCGAGTGTCTGGTTAACGACGGAATTTGAAGGCGGGCGTCACGAGCGTCGTGTTAGTAAGATCTCAAAATACGAAGCGTAAGAGCAAGGAGGCCATTATGGATCTGACAACAGAAATGATTGAACAGCAGGTACAACAAGCATTAAGTGACTTGGATCAAGCCATGCCACTCACAGAAGAGATTCTCCTCGTTGTTGGGACAAGCACCAGTGAAGTAATCGGTTCAAACATTGGCTCAAATGGCTCTCATGAAGTGGCAGAAGCTATATATACGGCGCTTAGCAATCAACAGAAACAAACAGGTGTTCAGTTGGCATTTCAATGTTGTGAGCATTTGAATAGGGCTCTTGTTGTGGAACGAGCGACAGCAAAAGAACGCGGCTGTGAGATCGTCTCGGCAATTCCTGTTCGAAAAGCGGGTGGTGCAATGGCAACGTACGCCTTTAGCCAACTAAGCGATCCTGTGCTCGTTGAAGAAATTACCTGTGAAGCAGGTATCGATATTGGTGATACTCTAATAGGAATGCATCTAAAAAAAGTGGCGATACCAATTAGGAGCACGGTTAAATCAATTGGTGCTGCTCATTTGACGATGGCACTTACACGCCCGAAGTTAATTGGTGGAGTACGTGCTGTTTATACGATGGATTAAATTTCCATTACAGCTGAACATGAATAAAAATTGAATTTTAGATAATTTCGTACGGAAATAAAGATCAATATGTGATAAGATAGAAAAAGAGAGTTTGTTGTGAAGTTTAATTCCGAAAGTTGAGCGATGGAAGGGGAATAATAATGTCTTTACAAAATCAAGATCCAAAAGTATTTGAAGCTATCGGGCAAGAGCTAGGTCGTCAACGTGACAAGATCGAGCTAATTGCATCTGAAAACTTTGTTAGCCCAGCAGTGATGGAGGCTCAAGGTTCTGTTTTAACAAACAAATATGCAGAAGGTTATCCGGGCCGTCGTTACTATGGCGGTTGTGAATATGTTGATATTGTCGAAGATCTTGCGCGTGATCGTGCGAAAGAGATTTTCGGTGCAAAATACGTCAATGTGCAGCCTCACTCAGGTGCACAAGCAAACATGGCTGTATATTTTACGATTTTAGATACAGGTGATACGGTTCTTGGTATGGATCTATCACATGGTGGACACCTTACTCATGGTAGCCCAGTTAACTTCAGCGGTGTTCAATACAACTTTGTTGCGTACGGAGTTGACAAAGAAACACAACGCATTGATTATGATGTCGTTCGTGAGCTTGCGAAAGAACACAAGCCAAAGTTAATTGTAGCAGGTGCAAGTGCTTACCCACGAGAAATCGATTTCGCGAAATTCCGTGAAATTGCCGATGAAGTAGGCGCATATCTAATGGTTGATATGGCACATATCGCTGGTCTTGTAGCGGTTGGCTTACATCCAAACCCAGTGCCACATGCTCATTTTGTTACAACAACAACACATAAGACGCTTCGTGGACCACGTGGTGGAATGATCTTATGTCATGATGAAGACTTTGGTAAGAAGCTTGATAAATCGATTTTCCCTGGTATTCAAGGTGGCCCGCTTATGCACGTCATCGCAGCAAAAGCTGTTGCATTTGGTGAAGCGTTAGCTCCTGAATTCAAGACTTATGGACAAGCTATTATTACAAATGCAAAACGCCTAGCTGAGAAGCTTAAAAGCGAAGGAATTGACCTCGTTTCTGGCGGTACAGATAACCACTTACTACTTTTAGATCTTCGTTCACTTGGCCTAACTGGTAAAGTAGCAGAGAAGGCGTTAGATGAAGTGGGTATTACAACAAACAAGAACACAATTCCATTCGATCCAGAAAGCCCATTTGTAACAAGCGGTATTCGTGTTGGTACAGCGGCAGTGACAGCTAGAGGACTTGACGAACAAGCGATGGATGAAATCGGTTCTCTAATTGCAACAACACTTAAAAACGTTGAGAATGAAGAGAAGTTGGAAGAAGTGCGCACTCGCGTTGCAGCATTAACAGCGAAATTCCCAATGTATCCTCATTTAGGATAAGGAAAAGCTGGACTTTGGTCCAGCTTTTTTGTATGGAAACTTGGCCAACCACTCGCATGAGAGTGAGAATTGTCGCATTGTGTCGAAACGTCGATATATTTGAAAAATCGTCGATAAAACAATCCAAATCGTCGATAAAATTGAAAATTCATCGATATATCTCAAAAAACGTCGATAAAGCAGTCACGAGGGCAGAATCATGACTAACTGCCTGAAATTGGCCTGTATCTTCGTGTTTTGTTCAATGGATTTGAGTAAAATTCACGTAATTTCGCTACTTAGGCTTGAATGGGGTTCGCTTTTTATGTAGAATTTTCAAAGAGCAAAGACAGTCATCTTCAAGAATGAAGTATGAAGAAAAAAGGAGCTAAAATGTAATGAGCAAAGTATTCGTATTCGATCACCCCTTAATTCAGCATAAACTAACGTATATCCGTGATAAATCAACAGGGACAAAGGAATTCCGTGAGCTAGTTGATGAGGTTGCAGGATTAATGGCTTTTGAAATTACGCGCGACCTACCGTTGAAAGATGTAACGGTTGAAACACCAGTTGGACAAGCTAATTCCAAGCTAATCGCTGGTAAAAAATTAGGCCTTGTCCCAATTTTACGTGCGGGTCTTGGAATGGTAGACGGAATTTTACGTATGATTCCTGCGGCTAAAGTAGGGCATGTTGGCTTATACCGTGATCCTGAAACACTTAAGCCAGTTGAATATTATGTTAAGCTTCCTACAGATGTGGAAGAGCGTGAGTTTATTGTCATCGATCCAATGCTTGCGACAGGAGGATCTGCAGTTGAGGCCATTAATAGCTTAAAGAAGCGTGGTGCGAAATCAATCAAGCTTATGTGTCTAGTTGCCGCTCCAGAAGGCGTCGAAATTGTGAAGGAAGAGCATCCTGACGTTGATATTTATTTGGCTGCGCTTGATGAGAAGCTTAATGAAAAAGGATATATTGTACCAGGTCTAGGCGATGCTGGTGATCGTTTGTTTGGAACGAAATAGTTACATCAACTGGGGGATAAGCTAATGGAAAAAAAGTTAAAGGTATTAACCGTATTTGGAACAAGACCAGAAGCGATCAAAATGTCTCCGCTTGTTTTGGAGCTCAAAAAGCATCCGGATGTAATTGATTCTTTTGTAGCTGTTACTGGGCAGCATCGTGAAATGCTCGACCAAGTGTTGACTATTTTCGGGGTTGAACCAGATTTTGACTTAAATATCATGAAAGCTAGGCAAACTCTTGCGGATGTAACGACAAATGCTTTGCTTGGTTTAGATCAAACGATGAAAGAATTGCAGCCAGATGTTGTTCTCGTTCACGGAGATACGACAACAACATTTGTAGCAAGCTTAGCTGCTTTTTATAATCAAATTGCTATTGGTCATGTAGAAGCGGGACTAAGAACGTTTAATAAATATTCTCCTTTCCCAGAAGAGGCAAATCGTCAATTGACAGGCGTGTTAACGGACCTTCATTTTGCACCAACACAACAGGCCGCTGAGCACTTAATCGCTGAAAATAAAAAAGAGGATTCTATTTTTATAACAGGAAACACGGCCATTGATGCCCTTAGCACAACGGTCAGCGAAGACTACCACCATGAAATTTTAGAAAAAATCCATGGGCAGCGTATGGTATTGTTGACAGCTCACCGTCGAGAAAACCTCGGAGAACCGATGAAAAATATTTTCCGAGCAGTATATCGACTCGTTGAAGAGCATGCAGATGTGCATGTTATTTACCCTGTTCATCTAAACCCAGCTGTTCGCGAAATTGCACAAGAGATTCTTGGTCAGCATGATCGTGTTCATCTTATTGAACCTCTTGGTGTTGTTGATTTTCACAACTTTGCCCAAAGAGCGGAAATCATCCTAACTGATTCAGGTGGGGTCCAAGAGGAAGCTCCTTCACTTGGCACTCCTGTACTCGTTCTTCGTGACACAACAGAGAGGCCAGAAGGAATTGAGGCTGGCACACTTAAATTAGTGGGAACAGACGAGGATGAAATATTTAGATTGGCTCATGAGTTACTAACAAGCAAAGAAGCGTACGAAAAGATGGCGAAAGCATCAAACCCTTATGGTGACGGACAAGCTTCGGCAAGAATTGTTGAAGCGTTACTGTATCACTTCGGTTATAAGGAAACAAGACCAGAGACATTTCTTCCATAATAAAGCATCCTGAATGGGGTTTTGGCTGTTGAGAACGTATTCTCGACAGTCTTTTTTTTGTAGACTGAGATCACTTTATGCTGATTAGCTGTTAATTAGCCGGACATAGCTAAACGATAAGTGAAGATACATGTTTTTTTGTCGACTTGTTCATACTACATACATATGTACCTATGGCGGGGGAGATTTAGATGAGAAAGGTATTTGTGGTGTTATGGATTATAGCGATTATCAGTAGCGCAAGTTTTAGCTTGAATGTAACAGCTGCGACGTATCCTGATATTCCAGTAAGTAAAATGGACAAGGATCAAAAGGTCATTGTCATTGTAACAGCCACTGGAGATATAGAAAGTGCTGTCGAAGAAGTGACAACCCTAATCCCTCATTCGGAGATAAGAAAAACGTTTACAAGGGCGTTGAACGGCTTTTCTATGGAATTAATGGAAAGCGAAGTGGAAATGCTTAAAACGCTAAATCAAATTGAACGAGTCGATAAAGTAGTGAACTATAAGGCGAACCTTGATGGTAGCGTACCGTTCGTGGGAGGGGATGATGTTAGAGGCATGCTCGATCGAAATGGCGAACGTCTGACGGGTAAAGGTGTGAAGGTGGCAGTCATTGATACAGGGATTGATTATCGTCATCCTGATTTAAAGCGTAATTACAAAGGTGGCTATGATGTGATCGACTATGACCATGACCCGATGGAAACGATTGCGTCGCAAGGTCCACCAACTTTGCATGGTACACATGTAGCTGGAATTATTGCAGCGAATGGAAAAGTAAAAGGTGTTGCTCCAGAAGCTAGTTTATATGCATATAGAGCACTTGGTCCAGGGGGGCAGGGGACAACAGAGCAAGTTATTGAAGCCATTGAGAAAGCAATCGAGGACGGGGCTGATGTAATTAATCTTTCTTTAGGAAATACAGTTAACGGGCCTGATTGGCCGACGAGTATTGCGCTTGATCGTGCTGTTGAAGAAGGAATTGTTGCTGTTACTTCTAATGGAAATAGCGGACCAGAAATGTGGACAGTAGGCTCACCTGGTACATCAACAAAAGCGATTTCTGTTGGTGCATCGGCCCCACCAATTAAGACACCCTATGTGACGGTTGCTGGACAAGATCGTGAAGTCACATTGTTTCCGATTGGAGGAACGTTGCCGTGGTCGTTAAAAAGAGACTTTGCTTTAATGGATGTAGGATACGGCGTGGAAAAAGATTGGGAAAATGTGAATGCAGATGGTCAAATTGTACTCATAAAAAGGGGACTTATTCCGTTTTCAGAAAAGGCAAAACTGGCATATGAAGCGGGAGCAACGGCAGCGATTATTTACAATAATTTACCGGGTGATTTTGTCGGAGCAGCTGAGATTGGTGTGAAATTACCGGTTGTTAGTATTTCAAAAGAAGATGGAGATTGGCTGAAGGAACAGCTTGACCTTGCAAAAGATGACCTATTTATTCGAACGATTTACCGAAATGAAGAAGACTATATTGCGCCATTTAGTTCAAGGGGCCCTGTTACACAAACGTGGGAGGTAAAGCCTGACTTGGTTGCTCCAGGGATTGCAATTGATAGTACAGTGCCAAAAGGATACTTGGGTTTAAATGGTACGAGCATGTCAGCTCCGCACGTAGCAGGTGCTGCGGCTTTAATAAAACAAGCTCATCCTGATTGGACGCCAGAACAAATTAAAGCGGCACTAATGAATACCGCTAAAAAGCTAGTGAAAGATGATGGCGAGCCTTACCTACCATATGAACAAGGGGCGGGACGCTTGCAAATTGATAAAGCGCTCGATGCGACAACGCTAGCCTATCCAGGAGCTTTAACGTTTGGGAAATGGTCGAAAAATGACCCTAGGGAAATAAGAGAGGTATCTTTCACGATTGAAAATCACGATCAAAGGACTCGCACATATCATGTAGTGCCACCCTTTGCAGCACCTGATGGCTTGCAATGGGAAGTACCATTTGCGACAAGGTTGGAACCTGGCGAAAGTAAGGAAATGACCATTCGCTTAGATCTCTTTCCTGCTGTATTAGATGAAGGAATTCATCATGGTGATATTGTGATTGATGGAGGGGAGGAACAGATCGTTGTTCCATATGTTTTCTTTATCGAAGAACCAGATTACCCTCGTGTCATGGCCTTTAATTTTGGGCATGGTGATGCTCCTGGAGAATATCGCTATGAGCTTTATCTACCAGGAGGAGCAGATGAAATGGGGATAGCCCTATATGATCCAGACACCTTTGAATTTATTCGCTTCCTCGATGTAAAGCATAATATTGGTCGTGGAATGGTCGGCGGAGAATGGAAGGATCTTGATTTGCCAGATGGAACGTATAAAGCATTAGTGTATGCCAGCCAAGAAGGAAAAGAAGACACAATTGAATCATGGATTACGATCGGTGAGGTGTTACCTCCAGAAAATCAAGGAATCAACTAATGCTTGATCCCTGCTTTATGATGAAAGGTTATAAAGCAGGGTTTTTTTACATTTTTTTTGACAGTTATGTGAACTTAGAAACTATGTGAGATAATCTAAACGGAATATGTCAGAAAACGCATTGACACAAGGGTATCCCTATTGTACGATTACAAAGGATATAATGATAAGGGTTACATATGTAGAAGTAAGGATTTTGAAGCTCAGCAAAAGGTTGAGGGGAGACGATTATATGTCGGATGGAAAACGAAGTCCATGGCGCGCTATGGCATTGGTTTCTATCATTTCTTCCTATGTTGTTGGAGGGGCTGTAGGTGGTGTTTTCACTGGGTTATGGCTCGGTAATCAGTTTGGTGCCAAACCATTTTTCCTAATCAGCTGTCTTTTGTTGGGACTTTTCACAGGGTTTTACGGTGTCTATAAATCTGTCAAACCTTTTCTAGGAGACGGTAAAGAGCAATGACTTCACTTGAAGGAAAAATGAAACATTATGCAATTGTTGTAACAACTTTTATTTTGCTCTTTGTTATAGGCTATCTTATTAGCCCGTTCAAACCGCAATTCCTCGGTCTTATTGTTGGACTTGCCTTTAGTTTTTTTAATCTTTGGACAACCTTTCAAAAAGCAAAGGCGGTTGGAGATATTGCGACGAAGGTAAAGAACTACTCATTATTTTCTTTTTTTATTGCTGGCTTTGGTGTAGTGATTCGAATCACTATGGCCATTACGTGTGTATGGCTGGCACTTAACTTCCCAGATCAACTACATTTAATTTCAGTCATTACAGGGTTTGCCCTGATTTATGCCATTATTATGGCAGATATGCTTGTTCAATTTGTTAGAAAGAGGTGAAACAAATGGATCACATAGCACCTATATGGAAGTTTATGGGGCTGAGTTTTAACATGTCTACAGTTCTAATGACAACTGTTACATGCTTAATCGTGTTCTTGCTTTGCTATTTTGGGACTCGTCAGCTCGCAATGCGACCAACTGGTCTGCAAAATTTCCTTGAATGGGCAGTTGATTTCATTCGCGGAATTATTAAGGCGAATATGGACTGGAAAGTGGGTGGACAGTTTACCGCCCTTGCGTTTACGCTCTTATTTTATGTCTTTGTGGCGAATATGTTAGGAATTCCGTTCGAAATTTATAATCCAGGAACGCATGAGGTATGGTGGAAATCACCAACTTCAGATCCACTCTTAGCATTAACGATGGCTGCACTTGTCGTTGTTATGACCCACTATTATGGGATTAAAATTAGAGGTGTGGGCGAGTACTTTAAGGACTATGTCCGACCAGTACCATTTCTATTACCATTTAAGATTATTGAAGAATTTGCAAATACGTTAACGCTTGGTATGCGTCTATTCGGTAACGTATATGCAAAAGAAATCCTAATGATTTTACTTGTTGGTCTTGGGACCTCAGGTTTAGTAGGCTTCTTTGGAGCTTTCCTGCCGCTTATTGTGTGGCAAGCATTTGGTATGTTTATTGGAACATTGCAAGCGTACATTTTTGCCATGCTCGCAATGGTTTACATGGCGCATAAAGTTGAACATCATTAATACCGTTAACACCGTCCTTTCTTAGGACATTATATAAAAAACTTATACCTATACATTTAAGGAGGAAATTAAATCATGTCATTACTAGGAGCTGCAATTGCAGCAGGTTTAGCAGCAGTAGGTGGATCGATTGCAGTAGCACTTATCGTTAAAGCAACTCTTGAAGGTGTAACTCGTCAACCAGAACTTCGCGGTACTTTACAAACACTTATGTTCATTGGTGTACCTCTTGCGGAAGCCGTGCCGATCATCGCGATCGTTATTTCTTTCCTATTGTTATTCCAACAATAATTTAACACTCGCCTTGTGCGAGAAATGTATACATAAAATGGCGACAGTGTTCGGCTTCGAACCTGCGCCATTCCTTATGTATCACTAGCTAAAAAGCATTGTATGCAAGACTTGAACACAAATGGAACTATTTATGTATGAAAATAAACATACGTTTTTAATTTTCACATCCAAGAAAGGAGTGAATCCACGTGGGTTTTGATATTAACTGGGGATCTGCACTTTATCAATTAGTTGCATTTCTAGTACTACTCTATTTCCTTAAGCGAGTTGCCCTTAAACCTTTAATGGGTATCATGGAAAAGCGTGAGCAAATGGTCAATGAACAAATTGATCAAGCTGAACAAAAAAGCAAAGAGGCTGAAGCCTTTGTTGTTGAGCAACGTAAAGAGTTAGAGAAAGCGCGCCTTGAAGCACAAGAAATTATTGCACAGGCGAAAAAGCTTAGTGAGCAACAAGGTCAAGATATTATCCAGCAAGCTAGAGAAAGTGCTGAACGTGTAAAAGATTCTGCACTTGCAGAAATTCAACGTGAGAAGGAACAAGCTGTTGCTTCGCTTCGTGAGCAAGTAGCAAGTCTTTCAGTTCTTATTGCAACAAAGGTGATTGAAAAAGAACTTGATGCAAAGGAACAAGAGAAGCTTGTACAAGAGTATCTTAAAGAGGTAGGCGAGGAGCTATGAGCAACCAAGCAATAGCTAATCGCTATGCAGATGCCCTTTTTCAGCTTGCGAAGGAAAAAAATATCCTAGAGGATGTCAATCAAGAACTACAAGTTGCGAAGGAAGTTGCACAGTCGACTCCAGAGTTTACACAATTCTTAACGCATCCAAAGGTAACAAATGCACAAAAACAAGAATTTATTCAAAAGAGTTTTGGTCAAACTTTAAGTGAAACGAGCCTACATACGTTCTATTTACTCGTTGACCGTAAACGCATGGATATTCTTATTCCAATGATTAATAAATTTCAAGCATTAGCATACGAAGCTCAAGATAAGGCAGAAGCTTTAGTATATTCAGCACAGCCATTATCAGAGCAAGAACAACAACAAATTGCGATGGTTTTTGCTAAAAAAGTAGGGAAATCTCAGCTTGTTGTAAAAAATGTAGTGAATCCAGAGATCATTGGTGGGATTAAGATTCGCATCGGAGATCGCATTTATGACGGTAGTGTGAAGGCGCAGCTCGATCGTATGGAGCGTCAACTTATTGCCGGTACACGCTAGTAGAAGATAGGGGTGAATGAAAATGAGCATCAAACCAGAGGAAATTAGCTCTCTCATTAAACAGCAGATTGAAAATTTTCAGTCTGATGTTCAAGTACAAGATGTAGGTACAGTTATCCGCGTTGGTGACGGTATCGCACTTGCTCATGGTCTTGAAAATGTCATGGCTGGTGAACTTCTTGAATTCTCAAACGGGGTAATGGGGATGGCTCAGAACCTTGAGGAGAATAACATCGGTATCATTATTTTAGGTCCTTACAAGGAAATTCGTGAAGGTGACGAGGTTAAACGTACTGGTCGCATCATGGAAGTTCCAGTAGGGGAAGAATTACTTGGTCGTGTAGTCAATTCACTTGGACAACCGATTGACGGACTAGGTCCAATTGCGACTTCTAAGACTCGTCCAATTGAATATAAAGCACCAGGCGTTATGGATCGTAAATCAGTTCATGAACCACTACAAACAGGTATCAAGTCAATTGACACAATGGTTCCAATTGGTCGTGGACAACGTGAATTAATCATCGGTGACCGTCAAACAGGTAAAACGGCGATTGCGATTGATACGATTATTAACCAAAAAGACCAAGATATGATTTGTATTTATGTTGCTATTGGTCAGAAAGATTCAACAGTTGCAGGTGTTGTTGAAACACTTCGTCAACGCGGAGCACTTGATTATACGATTATCGTTTCTGCAAGTGCATCTGACCCAGCACCGATGCTCTTCTTAGCACCTTATGCAGGGGTATCAATGGGTGAAGAATTCATGTACAACGGCAAGCACGTACTTGTTATCTATGATGACTTATCAAAACAAGCATCTGCTTATCGTGAGCTTTCCCTATTGCTACGTCGTCCTCCAGGTCGTGAGGCATTCCCAGGGGATGTATTCTACCTACACTCCCGTTTACTTGAACGTGCTGCAAAGCTAAGTGATGCAAAGGGTGGCGGTTCAATTACTGCACTTCCTTTCATCGAAACGCAAGCAGGTGACGTATCAGCTTATATCCCAACGAACGTTATTTCCATCACAGATGGACAAATCTTCTTACAATCTGATTTGTTCTATTCAGGTGTTCGTCCAGCGGTTAACGCAGGTCTATCTGTATCTCGTGTTGGTGGTTCAGCGCAAATTAAAGCAATGAAGAAGGTTGCTGGAACATTGCGTCTTGATTTAGCAGCTTATCGTGAACTTGAGGCATTTGCTCAATTTGGTTCAGACTTAGATCGTGCGACACAAGCGAAATTAAATCGTGGACAGCGTACTGTTGAAATCTTGAAGCAAGACCTTCATCAACCACTACCTGTTGAGAAGCAAGTTGCAATTATTTATGCGTTAACAAAAGGATTCTTAGATGATATCCCAGTTCAAGACGTTCTTCGTTTTGAGTCAGAAATGTTTACATTCTTTGACCACAATAAGAAGCATTTACTTGACCATATCCGTACAACTGGAAACCTTCCAGATGAGGATGAGCTCAAGGAGACAATTGAGGAATTCAAAAAAGGATTTAACGTATCTAGCAACTAATGCCCAGTAGTGCGTATTCAGAAAGAGCGATTCTAACAGCTGTGAAAATCGAGCTTTTGAATATCCTCTGCTAGTTTTGCGAAAAGGTGGTGAAAGAAAATGGCTTCATTGCGAGATATAAAAGGGCGAATTACGTCGACTAAGAAGACAAAGCAGATTACAAAGGCGATGCAAATGGTTTCAGCTGCCAAGCTAAATCGTGCACAGCAAAATGCACAGTCTTTCTTACCTTATACGGATAAAATTCGTGAGGTTGTGGCAAGTATTGCGTCTTCTGGGACAGAAGTTTCTCATCCGATGCTTCAAGAGCGTCCAGTAAAGAAGACAGGTTATATTGTCATTACGTCTGACCGTGGATTAGCTGGTGGTTACAACGCTAGTCTTGTCCGCTCGCTTCTTACAACGATTAAACAACGTCACAAATCACCAGATGAGTATGGAATTGTCGTCATGGGTCGTATTGGGCGTGACTTATTCAAAAAGCGTAATTTGCCAATCATCCAAGAGGTTATCGGACTTCCTGATCAACCAGAGTTTAACGATATTAAAAATATTGCTAAAACAACAGTTGAAATGTTTGCCGATGAAGTTTTTGATGAGCTATACGTCTGGTACAATCATTTTGTTAGCCCGATTACACAAGAAGTAACAGAAATGAAGCTCTTGCCGCTAACAGATGTTGGAGAAGGTACAAATACAAGCGCTTATGAATATGAACCGTCTGAGCAAGCCATTTTAGAACGTTTATTGCCACAATATGCAGAAAGCCTTATTTTCGGCGCGTTGCTTGATGCAAAAGCGAGTGAATTCGGTGCACGTATGACGGCAATGAGTTCAGCAACAGACAATGCATCTGCTCTCATCGATGATTTAACATTGAAATACAATCGAGCTCGTCAAGCTGCGATCACTCAAGAGATCACCGAGATCGTCGGCGGTGCCGCAGCGCTTGAATAGCGTATTGATATAACAAAGAATGGATGCTAAAACATCCTCAAAATACGGCGAATAGCCAATAGGAGGGGCCCTTTTACCTTGAAACACTAAAAGGTTTTCCTCCAATACATCAACAAAGAATGGATGCTAAAACATCCTCAGAATACGGCGAATAGCCAATAGGAGGGATATAATGAATAACACAGGTCGTATTACTCAAGTAATGGGTCCAGTTGTTGACGTAAAATTCGATAACGGCCAGTTACCTGAAATCAACAACGCATTAGTCGTTCGACAAGTAGGATCGGAGAAAAATGCAGTTGATGTTAACGTTACACTTGAAGTTGCCTTGCACCTTGGTGACAACTCAGTTCGTACGGTAGCAATGGACTCAACAGACGGTCTTGTACGTGGTACAGCAGCTGTTGATACAGGAGCACCAATTTCCGTACCTGTTGGTGAAGTCACTTTAGGACGTGTATTTAACGTACTTGGTGAGGCAATCGATTTAAATGACCCAATTCCAGCTGATGCTAAGCGTGATCCAATTCACCGTGAAGCACCAAAATTCGAAGAGCTTTCTACAACAACTGAAATTCTAGAAACGGGTATTAAAGTTGTTGACTTGCTTGCTCCTTATATCAAAGGTGGTAAGATCGGTCTCTTTGGAGGAGCTGGTGTAGGTAAAACAGTTCTTATTCAAGAGCTTATTAATAACATTGCTCAAGAGCACGGCGGTATCTCAGTATTCGCTGGTGTTGGTGAGCGTACACGTGAAGGAAATGACCTTTTCCATGAAATGACGGATTCTGGCGTTATTAAGAAGACGGCAATGGTATTTGGTCAAATGAACGAGCCACCTGGAGCACGTATGCGTGTTGCCCTATCTGGTTTGACAATGGCTGAACATTTCCGTGATCGTGATGGACAAGACGTTCTTTTGTTCATTGATAACATTTTCCGCTTTACACAAGCTGGTTCAGAGGTATCTGCCCTACTTGGTCGTATGCCATCTGCCGTTGGTTATCAACCAACACTAGCAACGGAAATGGGTCAATTACAAGAGCGTATCACATCGACAAAGGTTGGTTCTGTTACATCGATCCAAGCGATCTATGTACCAGCCGATGACTATACTGATCCAGCTCCAGCGACGACGTTTGCTCACTTAGATGCAACGACAAACCTTGAGCGTAAATTATCTGAAATGGGTATTTACCCTGCGGTAGATCCACTTGCTTCAACTTCACGTGCCCTTTCTCCTGAAATTGTTGGAGAAGAGCATTACAGCATTGCACGTCAAGTTCAGCAAACACTTCAGAAGTATAAAGAACTTCAGGATATTATTGCAATCCTTGGTATGGATGAATTATCTGAAGAAGATAAGCTTATCGTACACCGTGCAAGACGTATTCAGTTCTTCTTATCTCAAAACTTCCACGTAGCTGAGCAGTTTACTGGTCAACCTGGTTCTTATGTACCAGTTAAAGAAACGCTTAAAGGCTTCAAGGAAATTTTAGCGGGAACACACGATGACCTTCCAGAAGATGCATTCCGTCTTGTTGGTCGTATTGAAGAAGTAGTTGAAAAAGCAAAGCAAATGGCTTAAATCTTTATAAATCATAGAGGAAAAGTTCTGTGATAAGTTTAAAGAGAAAAGTCCTTATTTTCAAAACCCGGGATTGCTATTAGGGAGGGTTTTCACATGCCGACGATTCATGTAAATGTTGTTACTCCTGATGGCAAGGTGTATGACGGAGATGTTGATATGGTGAGTGTTCGTACCGTAGAGGGCGAACTAGGTATTTTACCACGACATATACCGTTAGTTGCTCCATTAACAGTAGGAGCAGTGCGCTTAAAAAAAGGCTCCACTGTGGAAAAGGTAGCTGTGAGTGGCGGATTTGTAGAAGTTCGTCCTGATCAGGTGACGATTTTGGCAGAGGCAGCTGAGTTGCCTTCAGCGATTGATGTTGATCGTGCACGTCAAGCAAAAGAACGTGCAGAGCAACGTCTTAATGCAGTACAAAAAGATGGAATTGATCAAAAGCGAGCTGAACTTGCTCTAAAAAGAGCGATCAATCGTTTAGATGTAACAGGGAAATAAGGCGCATATTGCGCCTTATTTTTTTGCATTTTTAGTGTCGGATTGAGTCTTTTTTTGAAAAAATAGGTCCGAACAACTAGAAGAATTCTGCCATTTAGCTGTAGATTTTTTTAAAAGAATCCGTTACTATGGAGAATGGATTGCTTTATATCTAATAAGTATTACAAAAATAATTTAGCATTCCATTTTAAGATCTTATCAATGAAAAGGGGTAATGACTGTGTTTGAGGGATTTGGTCAACAAGCCGCAATACATATTGTCGTGAATGTCTTTTTCCTAGCCATTACGTGGTGGGCATTACAATCTTTTCGATTTGATCTATTTGTAAGAGAACCAGAGGGTCCAAAGGCAAAAGTTTTGATGATTTTTGTGACAATTGCCATTGCTCATTTGGTTAGTCAATTTTTTCTCGACTATTTAAACTCTTCACTGATGCTCAGATATATGTGGGAATAAATCTTGTCGAGTGATGACTACAACTTCCATGTATGTATAACCTCCCTAGGGTCAAAATGTTAATAAGTAGGTTTTCTCGGGGAGGAGAAAAAATGGCTGCATGGAAATTTGTTGTATTAGGTTTTGTTTTATCGATGTTAGGGTATATGCATGTACAGAGCAACGCAATCAATATCCAGTCTTACCAACAATCTTTAACAGATATGTATCAATTAGCTGAGAAGGAAAATTTAGCTATACATGAATGGCAAGTACGCATGAGGGACGAACGAAAAGATACGATTCGTAATAAAGAAGAGTTTGCCCAACTAGTCGATTCATGGACAAAACAGTTACATGATTGGAAAAAGACAGATGTTTCTCTTAAGGGAAACGAATGGGTGGTGCAATTTACATACGATAACTTATCACACGAAACAACCGAATCTGTACAACTTTTTGCTTATTTAAGTCCGAGTCAAGATGATTATACGTACCTTATTACGTATGAGGTTATTGGATTAATGACTTCGGAGCTTGAATTTAACAAAATGTACGATATGTTGGAAGAACGTGCCCAGCTTTTAGGATTGAATAACGCAGATGTTTATGTTCAGATTAAAGCTGCTCATCAACCTGTGGTTACAAAACAAATATCCAACATAGAATACGCCGAAAAATGGATAAAAGCACTTGGTGCAAAGACAGTTGAAGCGCTTGATGAAGAGACATTTGTGTCGGTTTCAGCGTATAACCCTGCTTGGTCACCAGTACTAAAAACAAAAGAAAACAAGATGAACGTCCAAGTGGCCTTAAGACAAGAGGAACGAATGGGCGGTCGGACAACAGTGACAATAGGAACGCCTATTATTACGACTGAATATTGATGATAGAGAAGAGACTATAATTTAGACGCGGAGGGGAATACGTTGGAGAAAATTATTGTCCGGGGCGGCAATCAGCTACGCGGCAATGTTAAGGTAGAAGGTGCAAAAAATGCTGTGTTACCTGTTATTGCTGCTTCAATCTTAGCTAGCCGTGGCACGAGCCATATATATGATGTGCCATCATTGGCAGATGTATACACGATGAAAGAAGTTTTACGTAATTTAAATATTAAGGTTGATTATGAAGACGGGACATTTAAAGTGAACGCTGAAGGTGTACTAAAGACAGAAGCGCCATTTGAATATGTTCGAAAAATGAGAGCATCTTTCCTTGTCATGGGGCCACTTCTTGCTAGAATTGGAAAAGCTCGTATAGCCTTGCCAGGTGGATGCGCGATCGGATCACGTCCTATTGATCAACACTTAAAGGGCTTTGAGGCGATGGGAGCAACTGTTGAGATCGGAAATGGGTTTATTGAAGCCAGCATCAAAGACAGACTTCAAGGTGCGAAGATTTATCTTGATTTCCCAAGTGTAGGTGCCACACAAAATATTATGATGGCAGCCACGATGGCAAATGGCACAACGGTAATTGAAAATGCTGCTGAAGAGCCAGAGATTGTTTGCTTAGCTAACTATTTAAATGCAATGGGAGCAAAAGTACGCGGTGCTGGTACAGGTATTATCCGTATCGAAGGTGTCGAAGAATTAATTGGTTCAGAGCACTCTGTCATCCCAGATCGTATTGAAGCAGGTACTTTCATGGTTGCAGCTGCTATCACACAAGGTGATGTTGTTGTAGAAGGAGCGGTAGCAGAGCATCTTCGCCCGCTTATTGCAAAAATGGAAGAAATGGGAGTAACCATTACCGAAGTGGAGAATGGTCTTCGAGTCATTGGTCCGAAAAAGTTAAAGCCAGTTGATATCAAGACGATGCCTCATCCAGGTTTCCCTACAGATATGCAAGCGCAGATGATGGCGTTACTTTTACAAGCAGAAGGAACGAGCGTCATTACGGAGACGGTTTTTGAAAACCGTTTTATGCATGTCGAAGAATTCCGTCGAATGAACTCTAATATTAAGATAGAAGGACGCTCAGCTATTATAACAGGGCCAAATGCACTTCAAGGTGCTGAAGTCGCTGCGACAGATCTAAGAGCAGGTGCTGCATTAATTATTGCAGGACTCGTTGCTGATGGGATCACACGCGTGACAGAATTAAAGCATATTGATCGTGGGTATGTGGACTTAGCGGGTAAATTACAAGCCCTTGGTGCAGATGTAGAACGCGTGAAGGAAACAGTTGAAACAGACATCGAAGACATCAAATCTGCTGCTCCACTTAGTTTGGATTCTAATTTGGTTTAATCATAATTATTTGTTAAGAAAAAGTCCAAATAGGGCTTTTTTCTTTTTTACATTTTTATCATAAAGATGTATCGACGTAGTTAAAAATGTAAGTCCCAAGTGTAACTGCCATTTGGGCTTTTGACATGATAACATGGCGATGGATAAGTATGGTTTAGTCATCTAGTTGGAAAACGTTCTAATGTCCGCCAAGCCTTCATACAATGGTTAAGACTATGATTTGATGGAGGCTTTGACATGAAACGACTTATTATGGCAGTAATTCTCCTTTGTACGATCGTTCTTATCGTACCTACAGTGCTCGTGCACGTTGTTTCAGGTCCGAGTGAGGACATAGTGCCCATGCAAGCTACCACACCGCATGTCGAAGAAAAGCAAGTAAACAAGCCTTACAATCCAGAAAAAGATGTGACTGTCAGTGTGTTTCGTAGTAAAACAGAGCAAATTGAACATGTCCCTCTTGAAAGATATGTAATAGGGGTCGTTGCTTCTGAGATGCCTGCCGAATTTGAAATGGAAGCACTAAAAGCCCAATCTCTAACAGCAAGAACCTACATAATCAAGCAGATGCTTCACCCTGGTGACATTCAACTGCCAGATGATGCAATGGTAACGGATTCTGTTATGCACCAGGTTTACCACAATGAAGACGAATTAAAAGCTCTATGGGGCGCTGATTACGAGAGGAAGATGGCTCGAATTGAAGAAGCGGTTCTCTCAACTCAAGGGAAGGTTTTAACGTTTGAAGGTGAGCCGATTACTGCATCATTTTTTTCGACTAGTAATGGCTATACCGAGAACTCAGAAGATTATTGGCAAAATGAAATTCCCTACTTAAGAAGTGTTGCGAGCCCTTGGGATCAATCATCACCAAGATTTACTTCTGAAAAAGCGGTGCCGATTACTGAATTTGAGCAAAAGTTAGGGGTCACAGTAGCGGATAACAGCTCAGTTGGGACCATTGCTAAGAGAACGGACGGCGGACGGGTAGCAAAAGTGAATATAAATGGGAAGGAATTAAGCGGTCGTGAAGTCCGAGATAAGCTAGAGCTCGATTCATCGGATTTCCAATGGCAGCGTCAAGGAGACCAAGTGATGATCCAGACAAGAGGATGGGGGCATGGTGTAGGAATGAGCCAATATGGTGCAGATGGTATGGCGAAAGAAGGAAAGAACTATCAAGAGATTGTCCGTCATTATTACCGCGGCATCGACATTCAAGCCCTTGATCCATATGTTGCAGAGTTAACCGCGAGAAACGAGTAAGGATATAAAGAAGAGAACGCATGGGATGCCATGCGTTTTCTTTTTGATAGGGCGAAGTTTAGCGGATTCTGTCGTTTGGCCGATAAGTAGCCGCGTTAGACCGAAAAACTGCCGCGTTAGACCGAAAAACCACTGCGTTAGACCGAAAAACCATTGCATTAGACCGAATTATCACAAACCTAGGCTTTAAAATAAGTTGACCGTTAAATAACGACCCATTTCGGTAGAATATCTTAAGAGAAACTCATCCTACATGAACTTTTTTCTTCTCTTATGCATAAAAACCCGTCTTTGTCGAAAACTAATTAAAAAAAATTTCCACCTCATGTATACATTTTGGCTATTCTGATCAGAATGGTTGCAGAGGTGATGAGAAATGAGAGAAGAAGAAAATAAACGTTCTTCTAAATCTGAAGAAAGTCCATTAAAAATGAAACGTCTATTACGTAAGCGCTGGTTATTACCTGCTCTATACTTAATAGCGGCAGCTGGAATTTTAAGTTCAGTATTTTTGATGCAAGGACAAGATGAGTTGTCGGCACCAAAAGATGGTGTAGAAGTCACAGAGTCTGAGCACGGAACAGCGATGGATCCGTATGGTGAGAACGCAGTTGAGGTTACTACGTCACAAGAAGTCGTTAAAATGCCTGTTGAAGAAGAAAGTGATGTTAGCATTATCGGTCATTTTTATGATGTGAATGCATCTGCCGAAGAACAGCAAGAAGCTCTTGTCTACTACAATAATACGTACTACCCGAACAAAGGGATTGATTTAGCGCAGGTAGAGGGAGAAAGCTTTAATGCAACCGCTGCTCTTAGTGGTACTATTGAAAAGGCAGAAAAAGATGCGTTACTTGGCTATGTCGTTGAAATTAATCACGATAACGGCGTTGTTACACACTACCACAGCCTAGCATCAATTGAAGTCGAAGAAGGCGCAACTGTAAAGCAAGGCGATGTGTTAGGGCAAGCAGGACGTAACATCTATAACGAAGAAGCGGGTGTTCATATTCACTTTGAAGTTCGTCAAAATGGCGTGCCTGTGAATCCAAATGATGTCTTAGAGCAGCCGATTGATTCCATAAAGGATCTCGCAGGTAAAAAAGAGGAAGAGAAGCCAGCTGAAGGAGAAGAAGGCCAAGAAGGAGCAACTGATGAAGAGCAGGCTCCAGAAGAAGGCCAAGAAGGAGCAACTGACGAAGAGCAGGCTCCTAAAGATGACCAAGAAGCTGCTCCTGAAAAAGAACAAGCGCCAAAGGAAGACGCTCCTGAAGAAGGCGCAACTGAACAAAGCTAATAGCAGTCTACAAAGTCTAGCTCCATTTATGGGTTAGGCTTTTTGTCGCGTTGTGTCGAAACGTCGATATATTCGAAAAAACGTCGATAAAATGCTCGGAAACGTCGATATATTTAAAAAAACGTCGATAAAACCTCGAACTTGGATGATAAATCCGAGCCTACACGAAAAAATGCCCTCTTAGCAGGAATCTAAGCCCTTTATCTCGAAATAAAAGCGACATAACGATAATAGGAAGTGATTATTTGATCGTCAAACCCCGAAAAAAACCACTCCATCTTCAAAAGCTACAAGCATTACTGCGGAGAACGCCTCCAAAACACCTCAAATACCCCCTTATCAAAGAGCAATTAGCAAAAAGCATTGCTGGTTACAAAGGGGAGCAATCAATGGACTATCCACTTAGCTTTCTTGCAGAGAAACAGTACTTCATTTTTCACGACCTCAGGCTTCAACTGAATCAACATTACTTTCAAATCGATACGCTCATATTGTCTCCATTCTTTTTTCTCATTCTCGAAATTAAAAATATTTCTGGAACGATCTTTTTTGACCAACAATTTCATCAATTAATTCGAACTCATAATGGTTATGAAGAATCCTTTCCAGATCCCCTCCTCCAGATCCAGCGTCAGCAGTCGCAATTAGAAAAGTGGTTAGTAAAGCAAAAAGTAGCTAATATTCCCGTATGTTCGTTAATTGTGATCAGTAATCCGAAGACAGTGATTCGTACCTCCTCCGAAAATCGCTATTTATCGAAAAAGGTCATTCGTCGTGATTTCCTCCCTTTAAAAGTGGAACAGCTGGAAAGCCTCTATAATAATGAAGCTCTTTCTATTAACGAAATGAAAAAAGTGATACGCCATCTAAAAAAACATGATACCTCGTATAACCCTCCTATCTTAAAGCAATATCAAATCATGCAAGAACAACTGCAAAAAGGTGTCTATTGCACAAAATGTAACCATCTTCCTATGATTCGAACTCAAGGTACATGGTTTTGCTCCGCATGTCACATCAAAGACAAAACTGCTCATATTCCAGCTTTAAAAGACTATTTACTTCTCGTTAAACCAACGATTACGAACGGAGAGACAAGAAAGTTCCTTCTCATGAATAATGCCGCAGCGACAACTAGATTGCTTCGATCATTAAACATAACTTACTCTGGAACGAATAAAGGAAGAGTCTATTCACTTTCATTTAAGGAGGAGGATTTGTAATATACGTATTCAAGCAGGACTTTAGACAAAAATCGCAAATAAGTTATACACCAAGATCTTTTTGAATGACGTTTAGGTTAGGAGTGTAAAAATGAGTCAACAAAAAACAAATCAGGTAATTGAACTGAAAGATATCGTTTGGAAGCAAGGTGGCAAGCAGATTCTCAGCGATGTTTCATGGCAAGTTGAACAGAATCAGCACTGGGCCTTACTCGGGTTAAATGGATCTGGCAAGACCTCGCTTTTAAAAATGATTACAGGATATGCCTGGCCAAGTGCTGGAGAAGTATCTGTGTTTGGAAAGCGGTTCGGACAAGTAAACATTCCAGAGCTGCGGAAATCCATCGGTTGGGTCAGCACAGCTTTAGATGAACGGTTTCAAACGCGTCCGCGAGATACGGCGCTCGAAATCGTGTTAAGTGGAAAATATGCGTCAGTTGGTATATACGAAGACATAACAAATGCAGATATTAAAAGAGGAGAGCAGCTGCTCGAACAATTTAAGATTACTCATGTTGCTAATCAGTTCTTTCCTTCTCTTTCTCAAGGGGAGAAAAGAAAAGCGATGATTGCACGTGCATTAATGGCAAATCCTAAGCTTCTGATTCTTGATGAACCTTGTAATGGCCTTGATATTTATTCAAAAGAAGAACTACTGGCGACAATTGAGCGGATGAATCAGTCAACGGAAGGACCGACATTAATATATGTCACTCACCATATTGAAGAAATTGTTCCATCTATTAGCCATACATTTTTATTACATTCGGGTCATATCGTTGGATCAGGTGAAAAGAAGGCAACGCTAACAGAGCCATTGTTAGCAGAGACGTTTCGCGTTCCGATTGCTTTGCAATGGGAGGACGACCGGCCGTGGATTCGAATTAAGCATAGTAAAAATTAACTATTTTTTAAGAATATAAAAGGAAAAAGAGGATAGCAAATAAAATCTCTTCTTAATTAAAGAACACTATGTATTGTGTCAAAATGAAACATAGGTACTGGATATTGTAGTCCAAAGATATGGGAAGATCGAATTAGTTGTCCTCTTTTTTGTCAAGGTGATTTGTATCTTTTTATTATGAATTTTTATAATGTGTCAATCTCTTGACATGTATCTGAATATTTGAAATAATGTGGACTGTAACGACGATTTAATATGAAGAAATTTTTTCTGAGCACCTCCTGCTTTACTTTTTATAGCATAGTTTGAATAAGACTCTACATACGTATGGTTTAAGAATTCAACAAAATAATTCATTAACAAAAATGATAACGCTTACAAAGGAGAGAGCAAAATGATCTATGTCTTCTTGGCTATTACAGTGCTTTCGATTATATTCGCTTTTCGTTTGAAAAAGCCTTTACTGTTGTCTGTTCCATTTGTTGCAATCTTTGGCTTTATGATGATTCAGGTTGCCATGGTTCCACTGGGCTTTTTTGAGACGATTCGCTTTATCTTTTCACTACGTTAAAGGATGTTGGTTATGAAGCAAAAAACACCTATACAAAAACAGACCGACTCGGCAGTATGCCCTAAATGTCATGAAAAAGAATGGAGGGCAATCCCGAAATGGCGCTACGTCTTTTTAGTTAGTAGTCTACCTTGGCTAGTCGCAATCATCCTAGCAATCACTGTGCATAATTTTTTTCTAGTCTTTATTCCACTAATTGCTTTTGTCAATGTAAAAATTGCATCTAAGCGTATACCTCTAAGTAAATGTCACTCTTGCCACTATATTGGACCTCAAATGTCTACACATCACCGTCATGCTTAACATTCACAAAATGGAACTCTGTAAAGGAGGCGATGCCCCGAATGAATAATTTGTAAGCTAGAAAGTAGCTTTAATGATGAAAAAGGAGGAAATTCTCATGAGAAAAATTGACAAAAGTATAGCTGATGCGTACTTTCGTGCCAGAAACACGTTGGTTGTTGTCTGTCTTATTATTGGAGGACTTGTCTCGTTTGGGGTTGTCGCATTTGCAGAAGCCTTCTCTACTTTTACCATTTTGGGAATGCCAGCACATTATTACATGGGGGCACAAGGGGCAGTGATTACCTTCGTTGCTTTACTCTTTGCTAATGCAATCATTAGTGATCAAATTGATAAGAAATTCGGAGTTGATGAGGAACAAAATGCGAGAGTAAGCTCAGGAAAAGTATTAGATCATTAAAAGAAGATAAATAAATATTTCAGGAATCAGCTGTAAGCGAGAATATTCAACGACATGTTAGGGGGTCACACGAAATGGATCAACAATCACTCGTATCCGTCTTACTTATTTTAGCAACGTTTGGACTCTATATTGCTATTTCTGTCTATAATCGAGCAAAGGCAACATCTGATTTCTATGTAGCTAGTCGCGGAGTGCCGCCAATTTGGAATGGTATGGCAATTGGTGGTGACTGGATGAGTGCCGCATCCTTTATTGGGATGGCTGGTACAGTTATGCTTTTAGGTTACGACGGTTTAGCTTATATTATGGGCTGGACTGGAGGTTATTTATTCCTTACTTTTTTACTTGCTCCACAGCTTCGAAAATATGGTCGTTATACTGTACCAGAATTTATCGGTGACCGATTTGATAGTAATGCGGCTCGGTTAATTTCTGCCATTGCTACAATTATCATCAGTTTCACCTATATCATTGGCCAATTGTCAGGTACAGGCGTTGTTATTGGCCGAATTCTTAACATTGAAGCAATGTATGGCACGATGATCGGTGTTTTTGTTATCGCCATCTATGCAACGCTTGGTGGTATGAAAGGGATTACATGGACACAGGTAGCGCAATACATCATTTTAATTGTTGCTTATATTATTCCGATTGTGTTTATGTCGCTTCAAATAACGAATAACCCTCTTCCATGGTTAACTTATGGAAATGTTATAAATGAGATTGGTGCATTAGACAGAGAGCTCGGGTTCACTGAATATTTTGCGCCATTTGCAGAAAGTGAAAAAATACAATTTATTGCCTTAATGTTCACACTCATGGTGGGTACGGCGGCGCTTCCACATGTTATCGTTCGTTTTTATACGGTAGCAACAATGAAGGCTGCTCGTTGGAGTGGCGCATGGGCACTTATCTTTATTGCACTTCTATATTTATCAGCTCCAGCTTATGCAGCGTTCTCTCGCTTCATTCTTATGACACGAGTAGCAGAACAACCAATTGATCAGCTTCCAGCTTGGACAGAGACATGGGTTAACACCGGTCGCCTTCAAGTAGCTGATACGAATGGTGACGGCATTCTTCAATGGGCAGAGATTGTTATTTCGAACGATATTGTCGTAATGGCAACACCAGAGATTGCTAACCTTGGTGTATTTGTTATCGGTTTAGTCGCAGCAGGTGCGATGGCAGCAGCACTTTCTACAGCAGGTGGCTTGCTTATTACCATTTCGTCATCGTTTGCACATGATATTTATTATAGACTTATTAATCCGCAGTCGAGTGATAAGAAACGACTTGCCGCTGGTCGTTGGGCCATTGTCCTCTCGACTCTTGTCGCTGGGGTCATTGCCTTAGATCCTCCTGGGGTTATTACGCAAATTGTAGCATGGGCATTTGCGATTGCAGGTGGTACATTCTTCCCTGTCCTCCTTCTCGGTGTTTGGTGGAAGCGAGCAAATGCACAAGGTGCGATTGCAGGAATGCTCGTTGGGTTAGGGGTAACTCTTACTTATATTCTCATGGCTCAAAATGGAATCACAATTCTTGGTATTCAAGATACAGGTGCTGGTCTTATCGGTGTACCGATCAACTTTATTGTGACAGTGGTTGTAACATTAATGACGCCAGCTCCTTCTCAAAAATTACAGGATGAAGTCGTTGACCTCCGTTATCCAGAACAAATGAGCTATCGTGATGGCGAGGTTTGGATGGATGATGCATCTGGAAAATAACGAACTTAACGTTATTCGCAAGCACCCTTTATTTGTTGGACTTGAGGAATCTGAGTTCAGCGAATTACTGGGTGCCTGCGCACTCAAGCATTACGAAAAAGCCGAAAAGGTGCTCTATTCAAAGACACCGCGTGAGGGACTTCTGCTTATCCTAAAAGGGGTGGCAGAAGTTTTTGTGTCACGTAGCAACCAGCGGGAGGTCCTGGAAGTGCTACAAAAGGATGACATGATCGGTTTTTCAAGCTTGGCAGACTTTTTAGGGGAAAAAGCAGACAATCCCGAGCGTTATACAGTTGAAGTAAGGGCAGTCGAGGATTCAACATGCCTTCACATTCCATACCCTGTCATAGAAGCAAGATGGCATGACCCAGTTGTACGTGATTTTGTATTAAGACAAGCAACAGTTAGGCTTCGTGACATCTACGCTTCCTTTGCTGAACAAGTGAAGCTCGCCAATCAATGGGGAGAAAGTGAACCGTTTATACGTAGGATTCAAGATGTCATGATGGAACCGATAGTGGTCGTTGACATAGAAGACGATGTACAGGACGTTGCGGAGATCATGGTGCAAAAATCAACAAGCTCTGTTGTTGTTTTAAATGATAGTGATCAGTTAATTGGGATTATCACTGAAAAGGATCTAGTGCAGCGAGTGATTGCCAAAGGTCTTGGCATAGGGACAATTGCCAAGGATGTGATGACGCCTCATCCGTATATTATTTCCCGAGACGCCTATTATTACGAGGCAATGTCGAGTTTTCTGATGAACGGGATTAAGCATTTGCCAGTAATGGACGGAGGCCGTGTCATTGGGATGGTGACATTATCGGATTTACTCCGCAAGAAAAACCGTGGAATGATGGGCATTCTTCAGTCTGTTGAAGAATCAACCGCAGAGACATTTCATGAGCTAAAGCCTGCCATGTATGATGTCCTCGGTCATCTCATTTCTGATGGCATTCCAACGGTTCATACATTAGATGTCATGACAAAACTGTATGATCGTGTTGTGCGTCATGCCGTGGTGCTTGCTCTTCAGTCGCTGCGCGAAAAAGGAGAGGGAGAGCCACCGGTAGCTTTTGCATGGTACATGATGGGCAGTGGGGGCCGTGGTGAGCAATTTATGCTGACAGACCAAGATCATTTTCTCGTCTATGCAGATCCAGATTCAGCTAAAAAGCAGGAGGTCACAAGCTATTTTGAAAAGCTAGGAAAAGAAATTGTCACGCATTTAGAGTTAGCAGGCTACAAACGATGCCAAGGGCTGATGATGGCGAGTGAGGCCGTGTGGCGCGGGACGTTGACAGGTTGGCAAGATCGCCTTAGGGGTTGGGGACTGCGTGCAACCAATGACAACCTTCTGCTAGCCCATAATTTCTTATCATTTAGATGTCTGTATGGTGATGAAGTCCTGCACGATCAATTCGTAAAAATGGTGAAGGAACAAATGACGACTTCAAGAATTTTTTTGTACAGAATGGCCGAAATAGAAAAAGAGACGCCTGTACCAATGCTGGATCACCCGATTCGTGCTCTTTTCCGGATGAAGCGAGAGGCGATCGATATTAAAAAGCATGCCCTTTTTCCTCTGCATCATTGCCTGCAGTTACTTGCAGCCCAGCATGAAATGATTGGCGGCAAGCCACTGGAATTAATCGAAAAGTTAAAAGAGAAAAATGTTTTATCAGCGCAAACAGCAGAAGACCTTCGCTTTGCTTATGAGGTTGTGCTACGTATTCGTGTTGAAAAAGCTTGGAATGCTTATCAGCTTAATGAGGCAACAACAAGTGAAATCCAGTTTAGTCATTTGCGTACAAAAGATAAAGAAGAGTTGATGATGGCATTAAAGACCATACGTAGCCTGCAAAATCAAACGCTTGCTTTTTAAACGATAGCCGAAAGATGTCGAAAAATGTGCTGGAAAGGGGATCTGACCCCGAGGAGGTGGATGATGTTTTGGAAGAAGCCGTTATTGCCACACTTCGTAAAGGAATATCCACTTAATACGCCCCTAAAAGATTTGACCTTTACCGTATTTGATACAGAAACGACAGGTTTTGCAGTCGGTTCAAAAGATCGGCTTATTGAGATTGCGGCCGTACACGTTAGGCAACTAGAAGTAACAGAAGAAACGTTTCGATTGTATGTCAATCCAGAAAGAGAGATTCCTACAGAGATAACCGAGCTCACTAGTATTTCCAGGGAAACAATTGAAGATGCACCGAACTCACTTGAAGCAATCAAAGCTTTTTTAGCCTTTAATGAACAAGGTGATAGCGGTATTTGGGTAGGCCATTACATCAGCTTCGATGTAATGGTTCTAAAGAAGGGGGCGCAACGTCATCAACATCGAATAGAGCTGCCTATTTGCGTCGATACCCTCGATCTAATTGGATTTATCAATCCCTCGAAGCACATGTTTGATTTAGAAAAATATGCAAGTCAATTTGGAACGAGGATGTATGAAAGGCACCAAGCATTAGGCGATGCACTAACAACGGCTCATCTCTTTTGTGAACTCCTGTATCTACTTGAACAAAGAGGAAAGCGTACATTTGCTGATCTGATTGAAATCAGTGAAATGAATAGTCGAACGATCCAATTCTAAAGAAGTCGCGCTCGTCCCTTGAATAAGATGGTATATCTACACATTCCCCCTAATAAACTGTACCAATCACCAACACAGAATTAGGGAGGCGAGTCGTGTGCACGATTACATCAAAGAGCGAACCATCAAGATAGGTAGGTATATTGTCGAGACGAGAAAAACGGTGAGGACGATTGCAAAGGAATTTGGCGTCTCGAAAAGTACTGTACACAAGGACCTCACAGAACGTTTGCCAGAGATTAACCCCGATCTTGCCAACGAGGTGAAGGAAATCCTTGAATACCATAAATCGATTCGTCACCTAAGGGGTGGTGAGGCGACGAAAGTGAAGTATAGGAAAACTCAAGATATGCCAATTCATCCAATTGTGAAATCACGTAACTAAAATTATGAAAAACACATCCCTGTTCGAACATTCTGTGATAAAATTAACAATTAGGTAAATCGTAATATTAAATACGATTGATGTTCGGAAAACAGGGAGGCAAGGAATCATGTTTGGTCGAGATATTGGAATTGATTTAGGTACTGCAAACGTCCTTATTTATGTGAAGGGCAGCGGCATTGTTTTAAATGAACCATCTGTTGTTGCCATTGAGACAACAACAAAACGAGTGCTAGCCGTAGGGGAAGAAGCGTTTCGCATGGTTGGACGTACACCAGGAAATATAGTTGCTTTACGCCCGATGAAAGACGGGGTCATCGCAAACTTTGAAATGACCGAATCAATGCTAAAACACTTCTTAGGCAAGATTAACGTCAAAAATCTTTTCACGAAGCCGCGCATTCTGATTTGTTGTCCAACGAATATTACATCTGTTGAACAGAAGGCAATTCGTGAAGCGGCTGAGAAAAGTGGCGGGAAGAATGTATATTTGGAAGAGGAGCCGAAAGTTGCTGCAATTGGAGCTGGAATGGACATTTTTCAACCGAGCGGTAACATGGTCGTAGACATAGGCGGTGGGACAACAGATGTTGCTGTTCTTTCGATGGGTGATATCGTCACCGCCTCTTCCATTAAAGTAGCTGGTGATCGCTTTGACGCTGACATCTTAACGTATATTAAGAAGAAATATAAGCTTCTTATCGGAGAGAGAACAGCGGAAAATATTAAAGTACAAGTAGCGACTGTATTTCCAGGTGCACGTCATGAAGAGATTGACATACGCGGACGTGATATGGTCAGTGGACTTCCACGTACAATTACGGTACACTCAAAAGAGATTCAAGAAGCATTAACAGAGTCAGTCTCCTATATTGTACAAGCCTCAAAGCAGGTACTTGAACAGACGCCTCCAGAGCTATCTGCGGACATTATTGATCGCGGTGTCATTCTTACAGGTGGAGGAGCGCTCCTACATGGTATTGATCAGCTTTTAGCAGAGGAGTTAAAGGTTCCTGTTCTCGTAGCAGATGAGCCAATGAACTGTGTAGCAAAAGGAACAGGTATTATTTTGGAAAATTTAGACCGTATGTCAAGTAAAAAAATTCGTTTATAGAATTGAATAAATGATACTTACGTCGTGAGGGGAAAAGAACTTGGTTAAGGACACCCACGTCTTGAAAGAATTTCGGCTAAAAACGCTCGCGTCGTGTGAGCAACACCAAGTACCCTCATCTTAAAAAGATGAAACTCGGAAAACCACTCGCGTCCTGCGAGTAACGCCGAGTACCCTCGTCACGAGGGCAGAGGAGGATTTACGATGCTTCGTGGAATGTATGGTGCTGCAGCAGGGATGATCGCGCAGCAACAACGTCAAGAAATGTTGACAAATAATATTGCCAATGCGAATACACCAGGATTCAAGGCAGAGCAAGCATCTTTGCGATCATTTCCAAACATGCTGATCCATGCAATGGGTACAAATAGTGTACCGAGAGGGCAAGCACCTGCAATTGGTACATTGACAACGGGTGTTTATTTGCAAGAACGCATGCCAAATTTCCGTCAAGGAGATTTGATGGAGACAGGTAATAACACGGACATTGCCTTGCTGCAAGGTGTTATGCCGCCAACTGAATCAGGTCGACCTGGTGCTCTGTTTTATACTGTACAGAATGAAAATGGAGAGTTACGTTATTCACGTAACGGAAATTTTACAATAGATGGGCAAGGCTTCTTAATAACGACAGATGGCCATTATGCCCTTGATACAGCAGGTGAGCCTATACAAGTTGATAACGAAGAGTTTCAGATTAATGATGCTGGTTTAATTATAGGTGAAGGCGGCGCAGCCATCGCTCAATTAAATGTCGCTTATGCCGAAGATCCGCTCCAGCTTGTTAAAGAAGGAAGTGGGCTTCTCCGTTTTGAAGGTGAAGGAGAGCTTCCGACTGCTATTGGGAATGACGCGATTACGTATCAATTGCAGCAAGGCTTCCTAGAACGTTCGAATGTGGATGCTGCGCAAACGATGACGGAGATGATGAGTGCGTATCGCTCTTTTGAAGCAAATCAGCGCATCCTTCAAGCATATGATCAAAGTATGGAAAAAGCAGTTAATGAGATCGGACGAATTGGCTAATCACACGTAGCAAAGTAACTTTTATTACTACTGCGGTATGCTACACTACCCCTCATGAAATTCATGAAGCATAGTGTGATAAGCCGCGCCATATCTTTAACTTTAAGTGAAAACGAGGGATAACGATGAATACATCGATGATTTCTGCTTCTGTTACAGCAGGGCAGCTGCAACGCAAGCTCGATACCATTTCTCAAAACATAGCGAATACGAATACAACTGGTTATAAGCGCCGTGAAACGACGTTTTCTGATTTACTCTTTCAGCAAGTAAACAACCAGTCGAATCCTAATTTTGAAGCAGGTCGCTTAACACCAAACGGTTTGCGCGTTGGATCAGGGGCGAGAATCGCTCAGACGGCTCTACGTCTTGAGCAAGGATCTTTGATTCAGACAGGTAGAGAACTAGACTTTGCGATAACAGAAAAGGACCACTTCTTTCGCATTGGGACGATCGAAAACGGGGAGCAGGTCGAACGTTTATCGAGAGATGGTGCTTTCTATTTAAGTGAGGATCCAGACAATCCTGGCTTACTTACAATTGTGACGAGCAATGGCGATTTCTTATTAAATGGTGGATTTGAACGTATAAATGTGCCGATGAATTTTGAGTCGCTTCAATTAACAGAACAAGGTATATTAACAGCTACGTTAAATGATGGTACTGTTGAAGAACTTGGGCAACTTGCTTTGACTCGTGTTTTGAAGCCGCAGTTGCTTGAATCGATCGGTGATAACCTGTACGGCATTCCCAACTTAGCTGCACTAGGATTTGCTGAAGGGGATGTCCTTGAAGAAGTACCAGGAAATGAAGGTCGCATTATGCAAGGCTCTCTTGAAGGGTCAAATGTTGATCTTAGCAGAGAGATGAATGAATTACTATCAACACAGCGCCATTATCAATTCAATACACGTGCGATTTCTATGGCTGACGAAATGGCTGGGCTTATTAACGGCATTCGCAGGTAATAAAGTCGCAGGCGATCACCTATGATGCGTAGGCTGAGTGGATTTGAGGAGAGAACGATGACTGAACAAGAATTAGAGAAGCAAAAGCAAACAAAAGACGTAGAACATACTGAGGAGAAAGACTTGTCTCAGGAAGCGAATACTAGTCAAAGTGAGAAACAGCTTGAGAACGACGAAAACATTAAGCGCCATGATCGCAGAGTGCGAAAACCGCGCTTAAGAATCTTTCCAATTTGGCTACGTATCCTCGTGTCAATCGTCTTAATTGGTGGGAGTCTCCTGCTTGGCATAATTTTTGGCTACGGAGTGATCGGTGATGGAAATCCTACAGATGCCCTCAGCCTAGAGACGTGGTATCATATTATTAACATCATTCGGGGCAAAGAATAAATTCCCTCGGATGATTTTTTTTAATCTACTCATTATGTTTTCCTAAGTTTTATGGAAAAGGTACATCTAAAAACAGATCCAATTTTTACTTCCTCCTTCATTATCGCCAATACCACTTCTTTTCATTCTTTTCCCTTTTAAAAAAGTTTAGGATATGCCTAGATTAGTTATCACTCGCTGCCAAACGCCAATCAGTCCAAATTGTGGTATAATGATCAACATGAAATTGTTCTGAGAGGATGAGCGTCATGCTAACTATTGAAGAAATTAAAGAGATTATTCCTCACCGTTATCCTTTTTTATTAATTGATCGAATTGAAGAGGTAGAGGAAGGCAAGCGAGCTGTTGGTTTGAAAAACGTGAGTGCAAATGAAGAATTTTTTAATGGGCATTTTCCAGAATATCCCGTCATGCCAGGTGTTCTTATTATTGAAGCGCTTGCTCAGGTTGGTGCCGTGGCGATTTTGAAAAAGGAAGAAAATCGCGGGAAGCTGGCTTTTTTTGCAGGAATCGATAAGTGCCGATTTAAAAAACAAGTGAAGCCAGGTGATCAACTTCGCCTAGAAGTGGAAATTACACGTGTAAAAGGACCAGTTGGCAAAGGTCATGCCGTAGCCACAGTTGATGGAGAAATTGCAGCAGAGGCTGATATTACGTTTGCCATTGGGAAGTAATCACGAATATTTTTATGTCTTTTGTTCTTTATAGGGCCTATATAGACCCATTCAAGCTGTTGAAAAAGTAATTTCAACAGCTTTTTTTTCATGTAAATCTAGAAAAAAGGTGTAGCAACCTATAGAGAATAAAATATAGACTTGATTCATTGACTAAAAGCGAATCGGTAATTGAACGACATAAATTGTCAATATCGGCAGCAATGCGAAATTTTGAGCATATCCTTTGACATCATTGTGAAAAATAGTGTGATAAGTTGTGAAGTTAGTTATAGATTGCCAAAAAAGACAGGAAGGCATAGACAAGAACGACTAGACTTGATAAGATACACTCAGACTAACAAAAGGGAAATTGAATAATGAATTGTTAGTCATATATTAAATTTGGGGGTAATAATTATGAAAAAGAAGTTTTTAATGACAACAGCAGCAGCTGTATTATCACTTTCAGTATTAGCAGCATGTGGCGGAGCAGAAGAAGAGCCAGCAGTAGATCCAGCTGTAGAAGATCCAGCAGTTGAAGAAGCACCAATTGAAGAGCCAGCTGTCGACGAGCCAGCAATTGAAGAAGATATCGAACAAGATGTTGAAGAAGGTACAGATGCAGACGTTGAAGCAGACGCTGACGTTGAAGCAGATGTAGAAGTTGAAGAAGAAGCTACTAACTAATTTTGCTTCTCATATATAAGCCTATCACCTTTTGGTGGTAGGTTTTTTCATTATTAGGAAGGCTTACTAAGACTCCTTAACGTCTCTTGAGTTATGGCAACGATCCTCACTAAAAAGCAATAAACGACATCGACAGTCACAATTGCCTATAGACAGCCTGGTAATGAAACAAGTAAAATGAAAGAAAATTGCAATAGATGATGAAAGGTGGGATCTGTAAATGTACGACGTTGAAGTGGACCAAAACCATTCAACAGTTGAAGGGAAAAATAGGTTACAGACTGTACAAGTACATAGAAACCCAAATATTGCTCCACCGAAAATGAAACATATGATGCTTTCCTCGACGGTCGCTACGGGTCTTTTTTTTAGTGCGCCATTAATAACGGAAGCAGCTCTTGGTGATCAGCCTTTGACAGAGGGGATGTCACATCCAGATGTAAAGCAACTGCAGGAGGCCCTAAAGGATAAAGGTCATTTCACCTATCATACGGCGACAGGCTATTACGGTTCTATTACAGCAAAGGCCGTAGCTGATTTTCAGCGTGCACACGGACTACCTGTTAATGGACAAGCTACGAGAGCAACATTAGATCAAATCCTGGCACAATCGCAGGTTTCATCTAAGAGTGCTACAGCTAACGCTTCCTTATCAACACAGCAGGTCCTCAGACAAGGGACAAGCAGTAGTCAAGTGGGGAGTCTGCAGCGTCAGCTTAAAGAAGCGGGTTATTTTAAGCATGAGGTTACAGGCTACTATGGTCGAATTACAACGGAAGCAGTTCGATCTTTTCAACGTGCAAACAGGCTAACAGTAGACGGGATTGCTGGTCCGAAGACATTGAATGCTTTGCAGAATGCGACAGCTGTTACAATGGAACAGGTCCAGCCATCACCTGCACCAACTACGTCAAGTGCAACGCCTGCACAATCAAATACGGTTATTCGTGTAGGATCAACAGGACAAGCTGTAGAAAGACTTCAGCAAAGACTACGTGACCTAGGCTATTTTCAAGGCACGGTAAATGGTCAATTTAATGAGACAACAAGCGAAGCTGTTAGACGTTTTCAACAACAACAGCGTATTAGTGTAGATGGGATCGTTGGGCCGCAAACCTGGAGAGCGCTTGACTCGGCATCAGTTGTAGCCCCTGCAAAGCCATCAGCGTTGACGCCGGCTCCATCCACTCCAGCGCAAACTGGTTCGACGTCAGGGTCAACGGTGTTGCGTGTGGGTTCGCAAAGTCCAGCAGTATCAAATCTTCAATCACAACTTAAAGTAATTGGCTTATTTAACCAGAACCCGACAGGTTATTTTGGGACGATTACGGAACAAGCTGTGCGTGCTTTTCAACGTCAGCAAGGACTGACACCAGACGGCATTGCGGGTCCGAAAACAGTTCAGCTCTTAAATCAGCTTGCGGGTAGTCCTGCACCAGCAGAAGCGACAAATTCGTTTAATGTGATGAATCTCGTGGCTGATGCCTCTGAGCAGTTAGGGGTACCATATGTGTGGGGTGGAACGACGACAGCAGGCTTTGATTGCAGTGGGTTCCTACAATATATATTTGCGAAAAGTAACGTTTCAATTCCGCGTACGGTAGCAAGCATGTGGGAAGTTGGAACTTCCGTTGGAGAGCCACGTATAGGGGATCTCGTATTCTTTACAACCTATGCACCAGGTGCTTCTCATGCAGGTATTTACATTGGCAATGGCCAATTCGTTCATAGTGGAAGCTCCACAGGAGTGACGATTGCCAATATGAGTACGAAATATTGGAATGATCGCTATATCGGAGCGAAGAGACTGCATTAATATGAAATAAAAAAGGGAGACTCAAAAGTTAGTTGACATCATGCTGCAACTTTTCATTTGAGTGTCCCTTTTTGTATGTAAAAAACTTAAATTGATAGCTATATTAATGAAAGAAAACGACTGATGACCCTCGAAATAACACACTACAATTAGACCTCACACTACACAATATTACAAAAAAGCGAACGAAATGTGCAAAAGTAATGTAATTGTAATGTAAAATAAGACAAATTCACCATCATTTTGCCGGCAATCTATGTTACCATTTCGAATAGACAGGTATGAGTCATTAAAGTTATTCTACCCATTTATGATTCCAATTAAACAACAAACAATAAATTAATTAATCTAGCACGCTTTGATAGACTCATAGATTTTTAAAAGAATGGAGTGTAGTAATGCGCAAGAGTACGTTAGTAACAATGATTTTGGCTTTGCTTTTTGTCTCTTTCTTGCCAAATGGACAAAACGTAGCTGAAGCAAGCGGCCCATTCTCGGATATGCCTGCATATGGAGGCAGTGAGATCCAGCGTCTTAACAATGATGGAATCTTAATCGGGAATCCTGATGGCACGCTTAGACCGAATGATCGTGTCACTCGAGCTGAAGCGGTAACGTTAATTGGACGAGCCCTTGAGCTAAATGGTACGCAAAGAGCAACGAAATTCTCAGATGTCCCCTCGCGCCACTATGCATCAGGGTACATAGCAGAAGCTTCTGAACGTGGAATTGTCGCAGGTACAACGACGACGACATTTTCACCAAGTAATCATGTCACCCGCTCACAGATGGCTGTATTCTTATCACGTGCTTTCAACATCACACAAACGCGTCCAGATGTGATGTACCGAGATGTCCAAGCCAATACATTTGGTGCACAGGCCATTAATGCGATCACGACAGCACGAATCTCAGCAGGATATCCGAACGGAACGTTTGGTCCATCAAACGGGACTACTCGTTTAGAATTTGCTCTCTTTCTTGCTAGAGCACTTTATCCTGAGTTTAAACTAGCAGCATATCAACCTAATCAGGGTCTACTAGATGCTAATGCGACAAGAGCGGTTGTCTACAATGCACCAGAAGGCCTGAATGTTCGCTCTACTCCAGATACGAGTCGTGCCCCGATCGCCAGACTTCAAAATGGAGATGTTGTTCAATACTACGCAACAACAGGTAATTGGGCAGTCTTCACTTTTGAAGGGCAAACAGCCTATGTATCTCTTTCCTATCTTCGTGGACCATCTAGCGGCTCAACGTCACTCGCTGGTAAAGTGATTGTTGTCGACCCAGGGCATGGAGGAAAGGATCCAGGTGCAGTGGCAAATGGGGTAAGGGAAAAGGATGTCGTTCTCTCTGTTGGACTTAAGCTAAAGCGTAAGCTAGAAGCTGCAGGTGCAACAGTTGTTATGACTCGTTCCACAGACGTTTTTATTGAATTAAGCCAACGTGCTGCAATTGCCAATAATCGCAATGCAGATGCATTCATTAGCATTCATGCAAATGCAGCGGGCGCTAGTTCAGCAAGTGGCTCAGAGACATTTTGGAATTCTACTCATGCTAGCTCAGACAGCAAAAAGCTAGCAGAAGAAATTCAACGTGAAATGATTAAGGCATTAGATACGAGAGATCGCGGAGTCAAGCAAGGAAACTTCTCAGTTATCCGTAATTCACGTATGCCAAGTGTGTTAGTTGAGCTCGGATTTATAACAAATGCAACTGAAGCGAAAAAACTAGCGAGCAATTCCTTCCAAGAGGACGCTGCGGATGCCATTTTCAAAGGCGTTTCTAATTTCTATAAATAAGGAAATAGGCTGTTAAACCAATATAATGGTTTAGCAGCTTATTCTTTTAATAGGAAGAAAATTATCGTGGAACTGTGATTTATATCCAACAATTATGGTATAATTTCATATAAATCAATCATTGGAACGGAGGGTTTTGGATGAAAAAAGGATTCATTAGTTTCCTTGTTTTGCTGCTAACATTTACATATGCAAATGAAACACTAGCGAATGGAAATCCGCAAAAAGCAGTGACGCGTGGAGAGTTCATCACAGAGCTATTGCAAACACTAAATGTAGATGTTTCTCACTATGAGAACCTTGAAGAAGCACGTTTTCTTGATGTTTCTCCTGAATTAACGCCGTATGTTGAAGCAGCGATTACACTCGGGATTACGAACGGAATAAGTGAGACAAGCTTTGGTGCTAATGAGAAGATCACTCGTGAACAGGCATATGTCTTCTTGATTCGTGCTCTAAATCTATCAAGTGAATACGACACGGACATCATAGAAACATTTAGAGATTCGAACAAAATTAGCAGCTGGTCAAAACAAGAAATAGCAGCAGCAATTGAACTAGGTTTATTACAAGGGTATACTGATCGATCCCTTCATCCAAAAGCCAATTTACAATATCGCCACATGGAATTAATCTTAAAACGTTATCATCAAAATTTTGAACGCGTTTCAATCGTACATACAAACGATTTACACGGACGTGTCCTATATAACGCAGATAATGGCGAAATGGGCTTAGCAAAAATATCTTCCGTTATAAACGAAGTTCGTATGGCAAACCCGAACACATTTGTTTTTGACATGGGTGATACGTTCCATGGTACGAATTACGTCAACTTAAATGAAGGCCTTGCAGCGGTTGATGCAATGAATGAAATTGGTTATGACGCAATGGTACCAGGTAACCATGATTTTAATTTTGGAAGCGATCATTTAGTCGAATTAAACACATTAACCGATTTCCCGATTCTTAGTGCAAATGTAATTAATGAAGAAACGGGTGAGACGATTCTTCCACCATATGAAGTCGTCGAAATGGCAGGAAAAACGTATGGACTGATCGGCATTACCGCACAAGATACAGTTGTGAAAACTCATCCAAACAATATTGCAGGATTAACATTTAATGCTGAAACAGACGTAGCTGCCCAGTATGTAGAACAATTACAAGACGAAGTCGATCACATAATCCTGTTGTCACATGCAGGCTATGAGATTGACCAAGAGATTGCTGAACAAGTAGAAGGTATTGATATTATTTTAGGTGGACACAGTCATACGACAATTGAGAAGCCAGAGCTTCATAACGGCACATATATTACACAAGCTTTCGAGCATGGTAAAGCATTAGGTGTCGCGCACATGGTCTACTTTGAAGATGAATTAATTGGCGTACAAGGGCATCTTGTTCGTGATCAAGCAGATCTTGGAGAAGACGCGACCGTTTCTTCTATTCTTGATGGTTACGCAGCAGAAGTGGAAGAGGTATATTCTCAAGTAATTGGTACAATCGAAACAGACTTAAATGGTGCACGTGAATCTGTTCGGGTGGAAGAAACAAACCTTGGGAATACAATCACAGATGCGATGCGACAAGTTGTGGAAGCTGATATTGCGTTAACAAACGGTGGGGGTATTCGTGCCAATATTGATGCAGGCGAAGTGACATTCGGTGATGTGAACACAGCATTTCCATTCCCGAACTTCGTCATTGCACTTGAGCTAACAGGAGAGCAAATTTTAAATAGCTTAGAGCATTCCGTTCGCTTATATCCAGAGCAAAATGGTGGCTTTCTGCAAACATCTGGACTCACCTTTAGCTTTGATCCGAGCCAACCCGCTGGCTCGCGAATTGTGGAAGCACATGTAAATGGTGAAGCCTTACAGTTAGATCGGCATTATATAGTTGCCACAAACGACTTTACAGCAGCTGGTGGTGATGGCTATGAGTGGTTCACCGAAGGCACCCTTGTAGCTGACACTGGTGAATACTTGAGCACCGTATTAATTGATTACATCCGCTCAGGCAAGCCAATTCCAGGCGTTGAAAACCGCATTCAGGTCGTCCAATAATAGTAGAAAAAAGATGAGGATGACAAGACTTAGTCATTCTCATCTTTTTGTAAAATGTGAGAAAGTATCGACTTGCTTACCATTATCTTCTGCAATTTCAAGCATTGATTTAGGGTAGAGGAGTAGTACACTAATATTAATGATAGATCAAGAGTTAAAAGGAGATAAGATGAGTAAACAAGCGAAGAAACAACTACAGGAAATAGTCATCATACGAGCCATTGCCATTCTTGCTGTGCTCATGGTTCATTCCACATCTGTTACGATTATCGAGTTAGTACCTGACTCAAATGCTTTTGTATTTTTTAACGCAATCAATACGTTCTTTCGATTCGGGACACCAACATTTATTTTGTTAAGTAGCCTCGTTTTATTCTATAGCTATTATCATAAGCCATTGTCGAGACAGCTTATTCATAAATTTTATTCAAATAGACTTTTATATATTCTACTCCCATATTTGATCTTTTCTTTCATCTATAATGGGATACGGACTGAGTATTTTCAAACGTACGAGAGCTTTCAAGAATTCATTAGCACCTTTACCGAAGAGCTCTTATTAGGGAATGCATATACACATCTTTATTTTGTCTTTATTAGTATTCAATTCTTTTTACTCTTTCCGTTGCTGCTGGTCGTTTTGAAAAAGTGGCCTGCACTAACGAAGCATTTAATCTGGATTGGATTTGTCATTCAATGGACGTTTGTCTTTTACAATTGCTTTGTATGGCAATACCCAGACACAGGAAGTATTTCTTTATCTTATATGTCTTATTATTTAACAGGTGCATTTATAGGTATTTATTATGCAGACATCAAAGCGTGGATCAAAACGAGACAATGGCTTGTTGCTGGCTTATTTGTCGCTTGGTTGGCAGCAGTAATCGGTCATATCTCGATTTGGCATAGCACACGAGTACTAGGCAATGCCTTTCACTCACTTCTGTACACATTCATGTGGAATGCTCATACGATCCTAACAGCGCTTCTATTAATATATCTCTCCGTCGTAATTGTTAAAAAAGCACCAGCATGGATCACTGGGAGTCTAATGAAATTAGGCTACTTATCATTTGGTATCTACTTAATCCATCCTCTTTACTTATTCTACTTTAGAGAGTATGTTGATCCAGGTGGAAACATGACCTTGTATTACTTATTTATCGCGGGGAGCTTCTTTGGAGCGCTACTCATATCAGGATTAATTGTGTACCTAATTTTGTATAAATTCAAATGGGGCTGGGTCTTTTTCGGTGCAAGACCGAGAATAAACAAACGAGAGATCAATAAAAACAATGCACCTGCACCGTAACAGATAAGATGTGAAAATTGGGGGAACAATCAATGTTCAAGAAAAAATGGCTTCATATCGTCGCAATCGTCATGCTTTTATTTGTACTGCATGATCAGACAGCACAAGCAAGTGAAAACAAACGATACATTATCGGATTTGAACCAGAGATTCAAGAAGATCTACTTGAGCCATTTTCAGAAAGAATCTACCAACGACTCGAACGTATTCAAGCCGTCGCAATCGAGCTTTCCCCAACTGAGGTTCATTTGTTTGAGCAAAGCGAGTACGTATCGTACATTGAAGAGGATGAGCCTGTGAAAGTGAAGAGCCAAGTCGTTGATTGGGGAGTAAAAGCCGTTGGATCTTCTTCTGTATGGGAAAATGGATTAACAGGAAAAGGCGTAAAGGTCGCGATTCTCGATACAGGAGTTAACGCCAATCACCCTGATTTAAGGGTTGTCAAAGGACAGTCATTCGTTAGCTACACTGATTCCTATCAAGACGATAACGGGCATGGCACCCATGTAGCAGGAATCATTGCAGCCCTAAATAATAGCATCGGTATTGTTGGGGTTGCACCAGAAGCATCCATTTATGTTGCTAAAGTTCTTGATGAAAACGGCGATGGCTTCACGTCTAATGTTGTTAAAGCAATTGAATGGTCGCTTAATCAAGGTGTTAATATTATTAATTTAAGCATGGGTGGGAAGACTTCTTCTCGCCATTTAGAAGCTGCTCTAGATGACGCCTATCAACACGGTGCACTGATCATTGCCGCAGCTGGAAACCAAGGCAATGCAAGCGGAACAGGGGATACGGTTGATTTCCCGGCTGCTTATGAAAGCGTGATTGCAGTCGCTGCAATCGATCAGCAAAATCGCCGTGCGTCGTTCTCAGCAACTGGTCCAGCCGTTGAAGTAGCGGCGCCGGGGGTCGCTATTCGCAGTACGTATTTGAACAACGAATATGTCCAAGTACACGGAACATCGATGGCAGCCCCTCACGTTACAGGACATCTTGCATTACTCAAGCAAGCGTATCCGAACGCTACGAACGTTCAATTAAGACAAATGCTTAGGGAGCAAACCGTAGACCTTGGACCTATAGGCCGCGACCCTCTCTACGGCTTTGGCCGAATTGCAATACCTTCGACGCTTCGTGTGATCGAAAGACCACTTTCTCCGAGCAATGTCGCAGTCTCAAGCCTTGGCTGGGAAGGAGGCTTGGCACAGGTTGAAATGACGTGGTCAGCCGCTACGACAGGAGAAAAGGCAGTAGAATATCAAATTTATCGCAACAATGAAAAGCTCGTCAAAACAGAGACGACCACGACAAGCTATATAGACGAAGTGGGCGAAGGGGAATACACGTACACAGTAACGGCTATTGGCGAAGACGGACAAGAATCAAAAAAACCAGCAGGAGTATCGATTATCATTCAGAAGGAAAAGGAACCAGTCATCACCCCATCATTTACTGATATGACTGGAGATGAATGGTACGCTTCTTCTATCAAACTACTAGTAAGAGAAGGTATTATCCAAGGCTACCCAGATGGAACAGTCAGACCTCATCAAACGATTACTCGCGGAGAAGCCGCTGTGATGATGACAAGAGCATTAAAGGAACAAACAGCACCATATAGGGAAGCATTTACAGATGTCAGACCACAAAGTTACACGGCAGAATACATTCAAGCCATGACTAGTAAAGGCATTTTCGGTGGATATAGCGACGGTACCTTCCGCCCAAATACATCGATCCAACGAGGGGAAGTGGCAACAATTTTGAATCGAGCCTATCGATTTACCCCAGTATCACATGTAAGCTTTCCTGATGTTTCAAAAGATTATTTTGCTTATACAGACATCACCATTGTAGCTGGAGCAAATATTGCAAGAGGGATGCCAGACGGAACTTTTAAGCCGAGAAGCCCTGTCACAAGAGCAGAGTTTGCCTCATTTTTAACGAGAGCACTTGCTTACTAATCTGCCTTTTTTATCCAACTGGAAACGAACCAACTTCTCATAAAATATAGACCAAAAAAGCTCGTTTAGGATGAAGCCTAGACGAGCTTTTTTCATGTGAAGTTGGTTCGTTTTAAGTTGAACAGAAAAAAAGTGTTTTTCATTCTGATTTGAGGGCAGAGGGTCATGAAATGTTAATGACAGAACCAAAAAAGACCACCTGCTTCTTTAGCAGATGATCTCCTCTATTAATGATGAAGAGTCGTATGTAGAATTTTCGAAAATTCAGCACGAGTAACGTGACCTGAAGGACGATATGTACCATCATCAAAGCCTTGAACGATTCCGCTTGCTTGAAGAGCATGGATCTCTTCGTATGCCCAATTTGATTGATCGACATCAGTAAAAGTAGAAGCAGAAGAAGCAGATAATGTTTCTGCATTAACTAGATCAAATGCTTTTGCGAAAAGAACGGCAATTTCTTCACGTGTAACGGGTTGATTCATATTGAATGATCCGCCTTCAATATAAGAGAAATAACCTGCGCGTTCCATTGCTGCAATAGAAGACGCTGACCAGTGATTAGCTGGTACATCACTATAACCAGTCGTACCATCCGAAGTAGGTAAGCTTGTTGCACGAGTAATTAATGCGGCAATTTGAGCACGTGTGACCTTATCATTTGGTGCAAACAGACCGTCGCCGTAACCTGTAATCATATTCCCTTTTGAAAGCACCTTTATTTCGTTAAAAGCCCAGTGGGTAGGAAGAACATCACGGTATTCCCCTTCGCCAAGAACACGAGCAGGTTCAGCTTTTTTAACAGCTACCTCAACCGTTTCATCCTTAATCACTCTTTTTGCGCCTAAGTAACGAGATCCCCAGTAGTAAGGATCATTTACTGATGAAATGGTAATTCCATTTGAAGAAGAAGCGTGAATAAATTTGCCATCTCCTACATATATTCCTGAGTGGGATGGACCAGGTTTGTATGTTTCAAAGAAAACCAGATCACCTTTTTTTAAATCAGACTTTGCAATTGCTCTACCTGTATTGTACTGTTCACTTGCAGTACGAGGCATTGATACACCAACTTGATTCATCACATAACGAATGAAGCCAGAGCAATCGAAGCCACTTGGAGTCGTTCCGCCGAATCGGTAAGGAACACCTAATTGTTCTTTCGCATAACTTACTACGTTATCTCGCGTACTTGCTTCTGCTGTGTGCGTCTGAATCACGGTCGTAAATAATAGAGCAAACACGATCATAGGGATAAACTTCCTTAACATACTACTATACACTCCTCTTTGAAACTTCTTAAAAAAATGACAATATCTATATAAATCATGTTTATTTCTTCATGAACTGGGTAAGTACGAGATTTAGTTTATCACAGAATTTTGTCTTTTTATGTTACAAGTTGGTAACAAACTCTCTAAATGCAACTATTACATTTTAAAAACTATTAGGTAAAACAAGAAAAAATATTCCCCAATTTTCATAGAAGAAATACGCAATGTTTAATGAAAGACTTCGAAAATATGAATGACTACATAAATTTGACAAAACTATTGAAATTTATATAACTTCATGTAAAATAAGACTTAACTGCCTTTCCTTATTATGAGAGTCATTGTGAAATCTTAGTGCTTTAGCCATAACTTTTTCATAGTGGTTGACATTGTTTGGAATGGAAATTATACTAATCTTGCAAGTCTTACACCCTGATATTTACTAATGTTAAAGAGAATAGCGCTATCCGAGTTTTTTTAACAATTAACTCTGAAACGTTCATCCTATTACTATCGAACTTCAACGCAGCATGGACCGACCTACTAATCAGATAGTAGACGCTCTTTAGCAATTAGTAGAAATACGTACATTCAATTGTACATAATTTAAAGGAGGATTTACCCACATGGCTTATCAACCTAAGTCTTACCGTAAGTTTTTAGCAACATCTGTAACAGCTGCAATGGTAGCTACAGTTGCTGCACCATTCGCAACACCTGCTCAAGCAGCAGCGAATTTCCCTGATGTACCTGCAACTCACTGGGCTGCAGACGCAATCGATTACCTTGTAGAAAAAGGTGCACTAGAAGGCCGTCCTAATGGTACATTTGATCCAGCAGCTTCTATTACTCGTGGTGAAGCAGCTAAGATCCTTGCTATCACTCTTGGTCTTGAAGTAGATTTAAACGCAAAGACAAACTTTGCTGATGCAGCAAATCACTGGGCTTCTCCATACATCGCAGCGATTCAAGAGCAAACTGAAGATGTAATCAATGGTTATGAGAACGGTACATTCCGTCCAAACAACAACATCACTCGTCAAGAAATGGCGAAAATGGTTGTAACTGCTTATGGTCTTGAGCTTAACGAAGAAGCAGATGTATCATTCAATGACAACACTGGCTGGGGTGCAGAATATGTAAGTGTTCTTGCTAGCCTTGGAATCGTTGAAGGTATCTCAACAGGAACATTTGCTCCTAACGGTCTAGTAACTCGTGCACAAACTCCTGTATTCGTTCAACGTACAGAAGTTCCAGAAGTGCGTGTAGAAGTTCCTACAAAAGAACCAGTAGTAGAAGTTCCAGCTGAGCTTGCTGTTTCTTCTGTAACTGCAGTTAATGATACAAAACTTGAAGTTACGTTCAACAAAGCAGTTGATGCTGATTTAGCAGTTGAAATTGAAAAAAGTGGCAAGCGTTTTATTGCTTTCCACGGTGGTCAAACTGCAAAGACTTCAGGTGTTATTCAATCTTCAACAATTAGTTTTAATGCGGATCGTACTGTAGCATCTGTTATTCTAGATACTATTCCTAATACTGATATTAATTATACTGTTGCATTAATTGATGGTGATAATAATCAAGTTGCATCATTAGTTGCACAGTCTACTGCATCTGTTCTTAAACAAGGTGCAACACAACCAGAAATTACTGTTAATGCAGCTCAAGATAAAGTTATCTTAAAGTTCAACGAAAAAATGTCAGCTGCTGCTCTTACAAACGCTAATTACACAGTTTTTGAAAATAACACTTCGCTAGGATTGTTAACTAATTTTGTAACTGGTGCTGGTCAATGGGTAGATTCAACAGCAAAAACTTCAGTTGAATTTAAGTTAGACAAAGCTGCTTTAAATAAACTTTTAGCAGGCAAAACGTATAGAATTCAAGTTGCTCCTGCTGTTGAAACAGATAGAGGTACTGCTTTGTCTGAAACACAAAGAACAATTTCAGTACAAACACCTGCTATTTCAGAAGCACAACCAGTAGCACGAATTGCTCGTGTTGTAAGTTCTACTGAAATTGCTCTTACATTTGACAAAGACTTAGCTGCTCCAAACTTTAATGCAAGTCAAGTTACTGTAAAAACACCAAGTGGTCAAAATGTTGCTGTAACAGGCGTAACTGCAGGAACTAATCCAAAAGAACTTCTTGTTACTGTAAGTGGGACATTAGATACAGATTTAACTTATACAATCGATCTTCCTGCAAACGGCGTAGCGAATGCAGTATTCCCTAATGCTTCAAATAAAGAAACAGTGAATCTTAGAGCACAAGCTCAAGCAGATATTGAAGTACGAAGTGTTTCTGCACGACTTGTTCCTCAAGTGGACAATAAAAATAAAGCAGATCTTTTGCTTACATTTGACCAACGTGTAGATGTTGCCAATTTTGCAGGCAAAACAGATGGATCAGTTGTAATTAAAGATGGCGGAGATACATTTACGTTTACTTCTAATACTAGTGGTGTTGCTTTGTACCCAGGTGATACAACTGGTAAAACAATTATTATTAAAGATGTGAATGCATCATTTGCTGATAGTGGAACGGCATTCGTACCAGAAGCTGGTACAACTTATGAAGTTGAGTTGGCAGTAGGTGCTGCGAAAACAGATACTGGTGTTAAGACAAACCTAGAAAAACTAAAAACAACTTTAACTGGATTAAGTGTTGCAGCTCCGACGTTAGATAAAGTTCGTCTTGAGTCTGCAGAAAGAATCGTTCTTGAATTTAAAGAAAATATTGATGCTAGTAACTTAAAAGCATCTGATATTACAGTTAAAGGATATGAAAGATATAGAGGCGGAAACTTCAGTGAACTTATTAATCTTAGAGGCGACTCTCAAGTTAAATTTACTGCAAGTGGAAATACATTAACGATTACACCTGCTGTTTCTGATGTTAAATTTGCTACAGAGAATGTTCTTGATCTTGTACAAATTGCAGCAGATTCAATTAAGAGCAGCGGTAGTGGTGTAGAGAATTTAGCGCTAAATACTGCATCTGTAACAGCTAATAATGTTATTGACCGTGCTGCACCTGTTATGATTGGAGCAGTAAAAAATGATGCTGATACACTTGAAATTACTTACAGTGAAGCTGTAGCACTTAAAGGTAGCGATGTACCTAGATCAGCATTACAATTCACAGTAGAAAATGCAAGCAAAAACGCTCATGGAACTTTTGCTACTGTAGCTGCAGACACAATTTTAGTTGATTTCTCTGAGGTTGACACATTTAAGTCAGATCTTGATCTTTCAAATGTTAAAGTTGTATACACTAAAAATGCAACTGTAACTGTTCAAGATACAAAAGGTAACGAAGCAAGTTCACAAACAATTACTGGTATTAAGTAATTTGTAGAACGTTATGACATTATGAGAGTTATCGCATTAAGCGGTAACTCTCTTTTTTATGTCATTGCTCTTCTTTTAATGTCAATTTCGGTAACAGTACATTTTTAAAGATGTTTATCATTTGCATATGGTATAGTAGGTATAATTAAACAGTAGAGGAAAAAGGAATTTCGAGAGGAGAATAGATGTGAAGAAGTTTGCGATAATGATGCTGAGTGCTAGTCTTTGCTTTTCAATGATACAGCCTGATGTGTTAGCTGATGGTGTAGAGAAAGAAAAGGATATTTTGTCTGAGGTTGAGAATGTTTCAACGTTAACGATTGATAATGTTGTTGAACGTGGTCTCAAACGACAATCTTTGCTTTTATTGTTAGGTTATCAAATGGAGATCATCGAAAATCAACAGAATCAAATAATTCGAGATCGTGATAATACGAGCTGGGATTTGGTTGATGCCAAGGATGATCTAGATGAAATGAGAGATAGAAGAAATGATTTAAATGAAGGGATTAATGGTCTTAAAGCTCAAATAGAAGCTATTGAAGCAGAGATGGCGAGTGTACAAGAAGAACTAGCTGCTCTTGATCCTAACTCGCCAAATTATTCAATCGATTTACTTGAAGGACAGTTAGCTCTTTTACAACAGGAGCTTGCTAGATTGCAATTAACGATGACTGAAAGTGAGCTTGAGCAAGCAAAGGGTGGTCTCGATCAGGGGATTGCGGTGTTTGAAGCTCAAATTGAGGCCTTAGAGGACGCGCTTTATCAGCTTCAACTTGCCATACAACAGCTTAGTTCAGGTAAGATCCAATTGACATTTGAAGTCGAAGAATCGACATTGATGCTAGAAACGATGTTAAAGTCAAACTTTGTCCAGTTATTATCAACCGAAAAGCAAAATGACTTCACACAACAAGCATTAGATCAAAAGGAAAAAGAAATGAAAAAGATGAAGCGTCAAGTTGAGCTTGGTCTCGTGTCTGCCTATGAGCTTGAGCAAGCTGAACGTGATTTCGCAAGCCAAAAAAGAGACCTTGAACAGGCAAACAAAGATTTTCAAAGAGAATTAGCAAAGCTTGCTCTTGATATTGGCGTTCAATACCACGAAGATCTTGAACTTGAGCCTGTATCTGTTACTAGTCTCCGTCCACTTAAATCAAATAATAATATTGATCAACTCGTAAATAACTCTTATGCGATGCGCAAAGCTGAGCAAGATTTAGCAATGGCCAAATTGGAAGTTGATCATGTTAAAAATAAAAGAGATGTCAGTTCATATGAAATCAATCAAGCAGAACTAGCTGTTAAAGTAGAAGAAGAGAATATGAGGCAGTTGAAGCGAGATCTAAAGGAGAACATCGATGATCTTTATTATGACGCTGCAAAAGCCTATGAAGCGGTTGAAAAGGGGAAACGTGAGCTTCGTTATGCAGAGAGTGATTATAGTAAGTTGAAGCGTCAATATGAAATTGGTTTAATCTCTGCTTTTGTGTATAATCAAGGTGAAATACAAGTGAAGCAGGCTGCATTTGAACTACAAATGGCAGAATTAAGCTATTATTTATTGCTAGAGCAAGTAGAAGCGATGCAAAATGGTCTCATTCAGCCGTAACCGTAATCATATTATATTGTAAGAGGAACCTATTCTGTTTAGGTTCCTCTTTTTTAACGTTCAATGGAAGATGTATAAATAACGAATGATTTACTAACTGCACTTATTTCAACCAAAAAGCAGGAGGAATACCAATGTCTTATAAAACGTCCTTATCTAAATCTCTTATTCTAACATTAAGTCTTGTCACGGCCGTTTCTGTCATTGAACCAGTCACAACAAAAGCTACGTCTACATATATCCAAGCGCAAACAGATTGGTATACTGTTGAATTAAATGAGTTATTTAATTAAGGTATTCTTAATGGTCTAAGCTTTCAGTCAAATAAAGAAATTACTCGTGGAGAATTTGCACAATTAGAAGTGAATTCACTTGGGCTAGGTGGAAATAGTAAAGGAGAGAGTGTTATTAATGTTAAGAAATAACCAAGAAATTATATAAATTAATACACAAATAAACAAATTAAGGTAAAGTTAAAAGGCGTGAGCCCAGTACAATACCGAACTCACGCCCTAGAAGCTGCCTACTGAAATAACATGTCTACCTTTTTTGGGCTCACTTCATCCTTATTACTAGATTAGAACTTTCTTTTTGTAAATAATAGTTCTTTAGTTAACTCCTCATTCTGAACCTGTTTCAACTGCAACCTCAACCTCTGTGGTAAATGGAAGATGTATAAATAACGAATTGTTTACTATGACCACATTCTCGCTAAACGGATAAATTCCTAGAGACCCCTCATCCTTACGCCAGATCGCATCTACGGGTATGCTAATTACATACTCGGTATTGAAATTTAAATTTTCTTCTAACGTAAAGATTAAGCGTCTATCATCTTCTGGATCAATAGCAACATTAGCAATTTTGTTAATTGCTTCTTTATCGCCGCTTGTTGTTATAGTAAATTGATCAAGGAAATCTTCATGTATGTTTTCAACACTAGTCGAGAAGGTGACCACAATGTCTTGCGTTGTCGATATCGCTTCAGATCCATTTTCAATTTCAAACGTTAAAGGAACGAACGGTTGTAAAGTGATTTGTTTTTCTGCAATAATCTGCCCATCATTAGAAGGATCTACAACGGCTCCATCCACAGTTGACGCTACAATCGTGAAGACTGATCCTGTCACTGCCTCGGAAGAAACAGTTAAAAGACCTGTCTGTGCATCGATCTGAACACCAGGAACATGATCTTCTTTAATAGACCATGAAACTTCAGCATTATATAATTCACTGTCATATTGGTCTTTTACGATAGCCGTGTATTGCTCTGTTAACTCTATTGTTTCATCTTCTTTCATGTGTAGTACATTTGGTCCTAAAATATCAACAGTAGATGGAATATTCTCCTCATCATAGAAAGTATATAAGGAAACAACTTTTACAGTTGATGCACCATCTTTCGTTGAAGCGACAATGGTAAAGGATGTATATGGCTCTGCATCTGGAGAAATAGTGACTTCTCCTTCATTGTTAATTTGAACACCATTAATACCATCCTGGTTAACAATCGACCATTGAATATCAGTATTGGCTAATTCATTGCCTTCATTGTCTGTTACAACTGCTGTATATGAAGTTGTTTGCTCTACGTCCTTGATAGAAATTTCATTTTCTCCAAAAATCTCGATTGTACTAGGTGCTTCTTTTAGGCTAATTGTTTTTTCTGCTTTCTTATTTCCATCTAATGTTGTAGCGATAATTATAAATGAAGCGTTTGGATCAGCTTCAGCGGAAACGGTCACCACACCCGTATTTTCATCAATGCTGACACCAGTAATATCTTCTTTAAGCGACCATGTTGCACTTTCTGAAGAACGAATCGGTTGGTCATAACCGTTTTCATCTTTTTCGATTGTAATAGGACCTGTCCATTGATCGCCGTACTGATCGATAGAAAATAGTTGATATTCAACGGAAGTGTCTGCTGATTTAGATACGACAATTGTCTCTTCTCCACCAATCTGAACGCCTGTTTTTTCAGACTCTGTAAAATGGATGTTATCAAGAAGGACAGCTGTTGGATAAGCAGTATCTCCTAAATCCCATGTTTGAAATTTTAGAGTAACAGGACCTTTGCCAGCATATTCACTTACGTCAAATGTAACCTGTTTCCAACCAGTCATGTATGTGGTGTCATCTCCATTAGGGAATACAACATCAACACGATGGCTACTATCTTCTTCGTACACATAACCGAATTGATCAAATCCTTGACCCCAATAGGATGAGTTAATGGATTCAAAGGCGATAATGACTTCATTATCATCCACAGTGTCTGCTAACCAATCATTAGAGTAATCATTATTCCCCTGATCAGGGGAATCCTCATATTCTTGTTGTTTATTATCAATGCCAGTGGATGGACTTGTGCCAATTGTAGCTTCTGCAATTGCTATTTCGGGAAGAACACCTGGAATAATTGTTGCCTTGAATTTATCGTCAAATACTGACCCAATAAAGTTCATCGGCTCATTTGATAAAACGTTATAATCCAATTTTAGTGCAGTTACACCTTCCGGAATGACAATCGTTTGGTACATCCAACTATGTCTATTTCCAATTGCTCCTGGTTTGACTCCAGAAGAGATAATCCCCATTTGATTTCCGTCTGTAGGATAAAGTGTTTGCCAATTAGGATTACTATTTGTCCCTAATTGAGAAACAGTTCGAACATCCCCAGCGCCGATCCAACCTGCTGTACCATTTTCAAAGCTACCATTGTTGATGCCAGGTGTAATGAGTGTAAGATCTTTATTTCCTGCAATTTTTAATTCTTGATTGTTAATATTTGCAAATGCTTCCCCTGTTGTTTCACCTTCAAGCAGGTGTTCAAATAATTTGGTTGTTGTTTTGCTTTGAGAGTTATTTGCATAACCGAAGTAGGTTTGACCTCCACTGTTAATAAATGCCTCTGCCATCGTATCGTTATAGAAGCTCTTATCACTACGATTGTAGAAAATACTATTAGCATTTTCATTATTATAGTATTCGATAAATGCTGGTGTGATTGCATAATAACCATCAACATTTACAATGCGTCCTGTTTGTAAATCTGCTTGATAAAGACCAATATTCTCTTCTTTCACTTCTTCACCCGTTAAGAAAACGACTTTTGACTCAGCTGTAGCGAAAATATCGGCTAGTGTTGGAAATGCTGTTGTTAAATTTTCATTAAATAACGCTTCTCCGTGTGTGTCTAACACGATGAGTCCGTACTGGGCATAGCTTCTGAGTAATTCCACAGTTACTTGAGCATCATTTACTCTCGTTACATTAAAGGTAGGATTAGAAGATAACAAATCGTATACACCATCAATTTCATTAGAAGGAAGCGCATTTCCTTGATTTTTGAATGGAGAAAGAATAAGAGCTTGATAGTTTCCGATACGGTTTGTATTCGTAGCACTCGCGCTTAGTGATGATGCTGTTAAGCTTGCACTTGAAATAGACATGCTGTTTGCAGAGACTTGAGTATCTTGTTGTAGTGTGACTGCACCCAATGCTCCAGAACTAAGGGCATACCATACTCCATTGCCAGAGTCAGACTTTCCAGCTGATTTTATATTTTCATTTTTGACAAGTGCTTCTACAACCTTTTCTTGTACTGCCTCGGGAGAAAGCTCGCTATTTTCCGTTAAAAGGTTTTGGAAAAGTTGTTGAGTACTTGAATTAGTCTCAGCAATGACTTTTTTCTCTTTTTCGTTAAGTGGTGCCATCACTAATACATTAACATTAGAGCTTGTTAAAGTAGTTACGTTTTCACCTTTTGTTAGTTCTACTTTGACATGATAAGATTGAAATCCAGCATTTTCTGCATCAATTGAAATTCTCGTACTGTACGTACCATCACCTTGCATGATGTCGCCGTTGTTTTGATTCCCATCATCCAAAAGCTTGACTTGATTGTCATCCTTTAAGACATGGACAAAATTACCATGTGTATCTTTCGCCATTAAAAAGGCTTGGACTGAATCAGCATCCTCAGTATTAATGTTGACTCTAAAATCGACTGCAGTTGGTTCACCAATCAAAACAGAATCCTTTGTCGAGAGTAACTTTGAAAGCTGAGGCTTGACTTCAGGAGCTGGAATCGGGTCTGGAATTGGATTTGGAGCTGGAGCTGGAGTTGTGTCAGATCCACCTGAACCACCTGAACCACCAGAAGAGCCTCCTCCCGTATTACGTGAAGGTGTTGCTGGAGCTGAGTTCGATTCACCATTAATTTTACCGATATTTTGTTTAATGTTGTTATAGTTTGTAATGCTATCTTCTATCTTTTTTCCTTCGCTGAGCTCGATGTTACCGATTTTTAATGCAGTAGCAAGAGTTAAATTCCCTTCACCTTCAATTTTTAATGTATCAACATTTCCATTACCAGTAATCACGAGTCCTTTACTATTGTTTAAAGTTAAAGATTCAACATCAACATTAAGTTCAATGCCACTTACGTCTTCATTGACTGTCAGTTGAGGAATTTTCACTCCTGAAGGCGCCACAATAGCAGCATGGTTGCCAGAGATGTTTACTACGTTTATAGACGTATTTCCTTTAATTTCTACGTTCACATTTGCTTTATTAACATCAATGGTTTCTAGGGTTGAATCTTCAATAGTAAGTCTAGTTTTTGCGTTTGCTTCTGATTTACGAATATCAGCTTTTGAAATAGCTTTGTCGCTGATGATGAAATGGCCCTTAACTGTCAGCTCTTCTGAATGAAAAGAGTTTTCTACCCTCGTACTAATTTCAAAATCATCTGTGACAACCATGTTCTTTACAGAAGTGTAATCAGCATTAATATGAACATAACCATCGATTGTCACTCCTTGAGCGTCTAAGACAACCTCCTCGTTTTCTTTTCCACTAGTAACAAGAATAAGAGAGGTTACCTTTGTGATGGAATTCTCTGATGCTTCAAACTTAATTTTTGCATTTGCTAATGCAGCAACATTTTTAACGTTAAATAATCCTTTTAAATCTTCAGCTATTTCATAAGTTGTACCATTAATGGTGACAGTTGAATCATTTACTTGTTCAACCGTTACATGTTCTAAACTAGTATCAATACGGTATAGAAATGTTGAAGCTTCACCACGAGTGACATTTCGTTCAGGAGAGAATGTTGTAGGGGTTGTCCCAGAAGTAATTTCATTCTCTACTAGAGCACTTATGTACGGTGCATACCAAGCACTATTATTTACATCGCTAAAAGAAGAGCTTGCTCCTGCTTCTAAATCAAAAGCTTCAACGAGCATTTTTGCTAATTCTGAACGAGTAATAGCTCCATTAGGCTGAAAAGTACCATCTGGGTAACCAGCTACAATTCCTTCATTTACTAGAGTTGCTACATATGGTGTGTACCATACACCTTGCTCTACATCAGAAAAAGAAACGACAGCATTACTAGTTTGTAAGCCTAATGTTTCCACAATCATTTTTGCCGCTTCCGCACGAGTTACTTGCTGAGAAGGCTTAAATGTACCATCAGAATACCCAGCTAAGACTCCTTTCTCGACTAAATATGAGATTGGTTCACTATAATATGCATCTGATGAAACGTCATTGAATGCGGTGGATGCCCCTACATGCACAGGTGCTACAGTTGTAACAGCTGCTGCAACCATTACTGTTGACATACTTGAAGCTAGAAATTTACGATAAGACTTTGGTTGATAAGACAATACATAGACCCCCTAAGATTTTAATGTGAATAAGACTATTTTCATTCTACTTAATACGTAACCATGTATATGATGTATTAAGTGAATATTAGAATATATGTTATTATCCAGATTAATTAGATAATATTACATATACATGCATAATAATACCATGGAATATTATGTTTGTGGCATTTTAATTAGGTAAAAAAACCTATACAAGAGGAATTTTTTGTAATACTGTTTTAAATTTTTTTAACAATTACTTGAAGCAGGTACTATTCAATAATTGCAAGGAAGGGCTCGTCAATGATGAGTCCTTTTTGTAATGGAGCTATTTTTTAACATAAAGACTACGCAAAACCTAGTTTATGGCTAAAGTGTGTCGATCATTATTTTTCTATGAAAATATGTGGAAGAATGTTTGAAAAATATTGACGCTAATCCTTCCGAACTATTACAATGAGGAAAGTTCAACTCAGAACCGACCGGTCAGTCATAGGCCGTTTTCGTTAATAGATGGGTAGGGAGGAAGTTTGATTAAGATGAAGAGGATCACTAGCTTAGTAGGGGTTATATCGCTTGTGGTAGCTGCGGGCTTCATAACAGGTTGTAGTAATACGGAAGTATCGACAGAGGAAGAAGTAAGACAAATACCAGTTGCAGTTGACCTTGTATCGTACGGCGCATTGAGCGGCAGCAATCAATTAAGTGGAACAATCGAGGCGTATGAAGAGGTAAATGTGGCACCTAAGGTAGCTGGTGAATTAGTTGAAATGAATGTGGAAAAGGGGGATATCGTTCAGACTGGTACGTTGCTTGCTAGAATGGATGATACGTCTGAACGTAATGCACTTGAACAAGAACAAACTCGCCTAAGACAAGCGCAAAGTAGCTTACAGCGTGCACAGATGGGTAAGTCTACTGCTGAACAAAGCTATGCACAGGCTCAAGCTTCTCTTCGTCAAGCAGAAGGGGGTTTAGCTGAAGCGCGTGAAGGTAGAGAGGCAAATCTAAATAACAGCGGATTTAATGTCGAGAATGCAAGAGTTGCCTTAGAAGAGGCACAAAAGAACTTGGAGCGGATGCAAGCATTGTACGATGAAGGACTCATTTCAGACCAAGATTTTGAGGGTGCTGTAAATGCAGAAAATCGTGCAAGAATTGCTCATGAGCAAGCAAAATTAAATCAGGACCAAGCCTCAAGTGACACAGGTCTTCGTTCACTAGAAGCGTCCGTTGATCAAGCACGAATTGGCGTATCGATGGCGCAATCAGCTATTTCTGAAGCGGACATCGGTATAAGAGAGGCGCAAATTGCTGTTGAGCAAGCGCAGTTATCAGTAGATGCTGCCCAAAATCGTCTAGATGACAAGCGAATTGTTGCTCCCTCACCAGGAGAAGTTGTCTCAGTCAATGGATATGTAGGAGAAATGATTTCCAATCAAGCTGCTTTTGCCCAAATTTTAGAGCTTGATCGAGTCAAGTTAGGTGTTGATATTACAGCAGAACAGATCGCGATGTTTAACCAAGGAGAAACGGTTGAAGTTGCTGTTGCCAATTCTACTGAGGCGTTAAGTGGAACGATTTCATATATCTCAGCAACAAGCCAAGATACAGGCCTGTTTAAAGTAGAAGTTGCGATTGACAATCCAGACAGGAAGTTGAGACCAGGGATGTTTGGCTCAATTGTGATGGAAGAGGTATTAGCTGATGAGGGCATCCTCATTCCGACGCAAGCGATTGTTGAAAAACAAGGTGAGTCATTCGTCTTTATTGTCGAAGAAGGCGTGGCTGTTAGAAAGAACATTGAAGTAAACCGATTTGATACAGAATTCACTTCTGTTACGGGTGACTTAAAAGAAAATAATCAAATTGTAGTCAGAGGTCAGAACCTCCTTGAAGACGGAGATTTTGTTGAAGTGATGGAGGAGGAATAAGACCGTGAAGCTCGTTGATCTTTCAATAAAACGCCCAGTCGGCGTTGTTATGATCGTAGTGCTTGCCCTTGTACTAGGTGTGATTTCAGTAAGAGGGCTTGTCGTCGATCTTTTTCCAGAAATCGATTTTCCAGTGGCAGCTGTTACGACAACGTATGACGGGGCTGCACCTGAAGAAATGGAAGAGTTAGTTACTCGGCATATTGAAGCAGCAGTCGGGAGTATTGAAGGAGTCGATTCGATTCAATCCGTTTCATCTCCTAACTCTTCTCTTGTCATCTTATTGTTTGATTATGGAACGAATATAGACAATGCCATTAATGATATGCGCAATCGAATTGATCAAGTCTCTGGGTTGTTACCTGAGGATGCAAATGATCCTACTGTGATGAAATTTGATCCACAAGCGATCCCAATCATGACCGTTAGCTTAACTGGTGATTCACTACAGAACTTGCAGTTAGTCGCAGAAGATGAAGTTCAACCGATGCTAGAGCGTGTACCAGGAGTAGGGTCTGTTACGATTGAAGGTGGAATTGAACGCGAAATTCGTATTGCTTTGAATCAAAATCAGCTCTCCAATTACGGAATAACGGGCTCTCAGGTTGTTCAAGCACTTGGAGGAGAGAATCGCGCTGTTTCAGCTGGAACCGTACAGCGAGGAAATCAAGAATTACAACTACGAATCGACGGGGAATTCACGTCCATTCAAGACATTGAAAATACTCAGATTTCCTTACCGAATGGTGGAACTATAAGAGTAAGTGACGTGGCTGAAGTTATTGACACGTTTAAAGATCAAAATATGGTGTCACTTGTTAATGGTGAAGAGGTCATCATGTTCACCATTATGAAACAGTCTGACGGTAATACCGTACAAGTGGCTGATGGTGTGGAAAGGGTTCTAGCAAATTTAAATAGTAGTTTAGCAGAACGAGATCTTCAGTTAACAAAGATCATGGACACTTCCACAATCATCCGAGATTCCATTAATTCGGTTGTTAATAATCTGATTACTGGTGGTGTTTTATCTGTTCTAGTCTTATTACTATTCTTACGTAATATTAGAACAACGCTCGTTATTGGACTATCGATTCCAATTGCGATTATCTCTACGTTTACTCTGATGTATTTTACGGGTCAAACTTTAAATATTTTATCGATGGCGGGACTTGCTCTCGGTATTGGAATGATGGTTGATAGCTCGATCGTTATTTTAGAAAATATTTTCAAGAAGCGACAGGAAGGGATGTTGATTAGAGAAGCTGCATTTGTCGGTGGTTCTGAACTTGCTTCGTCCGTTATCGCGTCGACATTGACGACAGCTGTTGTATTCTTACCATTTGTCTTTACTAGTGGTTTAGCAGCAGAAATGTTCCAGCCATTGGCATTGACGGTTGTTTTCTCGCTAACAGCATCGCTTATTTGTGCCCTTACATTAGTTCCGATGCTCTCATCCAAATTTCTCGGTAATGCGAAGGTATCATTTGACGGTGAAGAGAGTGATGGATTGGTCGATCGTGGCTTAAATAAACTACGAGATGTCTATACAAATATCTTAAGAAAAGCATTGAACTTCCGTAAAACAGTTGTTCTTATTGTAATGGGGCTATTTCTTGGGTCTTTAGCACTAACTCCGCTGTTAGGAACAGAATTAATGCCTACAGCTGATGACGGTGCGGTCGCTATCAACGTGGAATTACAAGTAGGTACGCAATTATCAGAAACGGGATTAGTTGTCGATCAAATTAATACTGTGCTCGCTGATTATGACAACATCATTAATACTAATTACATCTCAATTGGTGGAGGTGCTACTGCTGGTGGTCCAGTACAAGCTGTTAATTCACATATAGCGAATTTATCCATTCAATTAATCAGCTCAACTGAACGTGAAATGACGACAACCGCATTTGTAAAAGAAGTAAACGACTCAATTGAAAATCTTGGAATACCAGGTACAAAGATTAGCGTTGAACACACTGGTGGAGGCTTTAGCACAGGAGCTCCAATTTCGATTAGTATTACTGGTGATGATTTAGACGTGTTAAGTGATATCGCTCAACAAGTAGTGTGGATTCTTGAAGATGTAGATGGTACGATAAACGTTTCTAGCTCAGCAGCAGAAGGTCGTCCGCAAGTAGAGGTAGTGGTTGATCGTCAGTTAGCAAATCAATACGGTTTATCATATCAGAGTGTCATGAATGAAGTAAGCCTTGGCTTTAATGGTCAAGTAGCAACAAGGTATAAGGAAGATGGTAACGAGTACGATGTGAGAGTGCTACTTCCAGAGGATTCAACACAAACGGTTCGTGACCTAGAAACGATGATGATTCGAAATAACCAAGGTATGAATGTTCCATTAACAACCATTGCAAGTTTGAAACAAACGCAAGGACCTGCGGAAATCAGTCGTGAAGACCAGCAACGTGGTGTTCAGGTGACGAGTGATGTTGCAGGACGTGATTTAGGAAGTGTTAATCGTGATATTCAAGCAGAATTAAGTAGATTATCATTGCCAGATGGTTATGCAATCTCAGTCGGCGGGGAAACGGAACAAATGACAGAATCCTTTGTTCAGCTTGGATTTGCACTCGTGCTGGGAATTTTCTTAATTTACATGGTTATGGCGGTTCAGTTTGAGTCATTCATGTATCCATTCATTATTATGTTCTCTCTACCAACGATGATCATCGGCGCCATTGCGGGATTACTAGTAGCAAATGTGCCATTAAGTATGCCTGCTATGACGGGGCTCATTTTGCTTGCTGGTATTGTTGTAAACAATGGTATTATCCTCGTAGACTATATTAATATTCTACGTGCTAGAGGAATGGAGCGTTTTGAAGCAATAGTAGAGTCAGGTAGAAGTCGTTTGCGCCCTATTTTGATGACAACCTTTACGACAGTACTTGGAATGGTACCTTTAGCCATGGCATTTGGTGAAGGAGCCGAAACCAATCAACCGATGGCAGTCGTTGTCGTATTTGGATTATTGTCCTCTACTGTTTTCACACTCGTTTTCGTTCCGGTTATGTATGTCATTATTGATAACATCGCAATGAGATTGAAAGGGTTATTTAAACGGAAGAAAAACGAAGAGGATCTAGAAGAGCTGGAATTTGGTGAGGGCCATGAAAAAATGTGAAATCATTTTAAAGGCGGCGAATGAGGTTTTTCTTGAATCGGGTTACGAAAAATCAACCGTTAAAGACATTGCGATGCAAGCGGGTGTTGGAAAAGGGACGATTTATGAGTATTTCTCTAGTAAAGAAGAATTATTTACTCAAATGATGCAAAGTGTTGCTTCCTACGTTTTCAACGATATTAAAGAGATCATATTTCATGCTGACTCGATTGAAGAATTATTAGAAGGTTTCTCAAAAAAATGTATCCTGTTAATTGATGAGCATGCAGATAAACTACAGGTTCTTACTCAAGATCTCGAACACATTTCAAAAGACTTGCAGAAATGGCTTATGAACGAGGAAATAAAGTTACATGTTGCCTTAACGAGTAAACTAAAACAGTTTATAAGTAGTAAGCAAATGAAAAATGTTCAACCTGAAAGTGCAGCATGGACCATCTTAAATATGGTTCGACTGGCTGTGCATTTAAAGTTAATTATAAATGAGAAACGTACAGAGGACTTTCTAAGAGAGCAAATTCATATTCTCTTATACGGAATGAAATAAAAGGTTTTTTAAAGGATCACAGTCAATTACGATTGTGATCCTTTATGTATAATCACTATTTTAGTAAAGTTAATACTTCGAAAACATGAATCGCTAATTCAGCTAAACCAATTGCTCGAATATTCATAGTCAATAAGTCGCTTTTGAAGCTTATCAATTGATTGGTAGGCTATTTTCCTCATTTTACTGAAAGATCTGATTTTAATGAAGGAAAATCGTTTAGTTTACTAGAGCTCAGGGTAATGCCTACCATGTAAGATAAATTAAGATAAATTGTGAGTTCGTTAGACTTGTATGTCATAATGCATACCCGCTGTTGAAGTAGTAGTTAAAGTTGTAGAAGTAGTAGTTAAAATAGTTTGCTAGCGAAATTCACATGGAATGCTGACCTATCTCCCGTAATAAGGGCTATGGTTGGTGGACTATTAATCTTTATTATTTAAAAGGAGGAGTTTTATTTCATGAGTAATAATGTTAAGTCTTACCGTAAGTACATGGCCACTGGGGTATCTGCTGCAATGGTTGCTACAGTAGGAGCTCCAATTGCAACAACACATGTAAGTGCAGCTGCAGCAAGTGACTTTAGTGATGTGAATGCAAATGCTTGGTATTATGAACATGTTGAATACCTTTATGACAAAGGTGTACTCAATGGATATCCAGACGGCACATTGCGTCCGTCAGCAACGTTAACACGTGCAGAGGCTGCAGCCATGATTGTTGCATCGCTTGGCATCAGTGTTTCAAGCAATGCTACTCTTAACTTTTCGGATACAAGAAATGGCGTATGGTACACGGGCCCTGTCGCAGCATTAGTAGAGCGTGGAGTGATTAATGGTTTCCCTAATGGAACATTCCGCCCTCATGCAACAATCACACGTGCTGAATTTGCCGCAATGGTTGTTTCAGCATATGGTATAACGGGTGCCACAAATCCAAACAATAATACTTTCCCTGATGTCGTTTCTGGTTCGTGGTATGAAGGTTCTGTCATGACGCTTGCAGGACACGGAATTGTTGGTGGATTGCCTAACGGGAACTTCGCGCCAAACGCAACGGTACTACGCTCAGAATCTGCAGCTTTCTTACATCGTACAGAGGTTCCAGAGAAGCGTCTAAATCAAGGGCCAGGAGATGAAACACCAGAACTTGCCGTGCAATCAGTTAGAGCAGTTACTCCTTCATCGGTAGAAATCACTTTTACACAGCCTGTTGAGAGCTTAACTGCAAATGATGTTGTCATCAGAAATACAAATACAGGCGGAAGGGTATACCCTGAATCTGTCACACTAGCAGCCGACGGACAAAGTGCAACTGTACAGCTTTATAATGCATTATCTTCTGGTATAACTTACGGATTTAGTGTGAATGCAGCAGGAGAGACGCTCACGTACGATTTTGCTTTTGAATTAACGGATGTGGCAGAAATCGTGATTGAGAATCAGTATGTACCAGCACATAGAACGAGTCAATTAGAATATAACGTGTATGATGAGAATGGGGTTAACCTTACAAGTGAGGTAGATGTATCTTTCCGTTCTCCATCAAGTGCTGTGAACCCGAATACAGGAGAGGTATCTGGATTAGCAGCAGGAACGTCAACAACCGTCCAAGTTGTCTACACGAACGGTGATCATGTCGTTGAAAGTGAAACAATCACGATTACATCAGTGGACGCTGTACCAACGACACTTTCTAACTATACGATCACAAATGCTGAAGGATCTGCAAACTTTGCGGCAGGTAACTATGAGCAAGTGACAGATGTGTATGCTGGAGGCGAGCCAGACTATTTAAACGTCCAGTTTCAAGATCGATTCGGTAACATTTATAACCCAACAGCAGCTGGTAACCAAGTTGTCTTCGAGTCTTTAAATACAAATGTGGCAGTTGTTGATCGTCATACAGGACAAATTCAACCCTTTACGACAGGTACTCTTCCAATTAGAGTCTCTGTGAGGGATGATAATGGTGTTATTTTTTCACAAACTGTACAAGTTAATGTAAATGCAGAACGAGCTGCGAATGAAATTTCACTTGAATCAAATTCAGTGACCCTTTCGACACTTGATACTGTTGGTGTCACACTGGATGCCCAAGTACTTGACCAATATGGGAGAACATTTGATGCGGATATTGTTCCTCAACAAGTGGACGGCTTAACCATGACGTATGAAAATGGACAGTTGTACGTCGTTACCGATAATGCAGCGGCAGGCAATTATACAGTAGAGCTTGGTGTTGCAAACTCTGACGTAACAGCAGAGCTTAATGTTCGTGTTGTTGAGCCAGGTCAATTTGCTTCTTATCAAGTAAGAGGATTACCATCTTCTTTTGATCTGAACTCTAATACAACAACAAGCAATCTTTCTGTTGTAGCAGTCGATTCAAATGGATTGTTTATTCAAGATGAAACTACGAACGCAACCTACACTGTACGTGATGCAAATGGAAACCAAGTCGTAGCTTCAACTCGCATCAATGAGAATGGGGAGCTAGTTCTTGATGCAGCAGCGTTAAATGGTGTTGGAACGTATACGATTGCCGTTCGCTTAAATAATGCCGTGATTGAAACAACTACATTTGAAGTTGTAGATACAACCGTTCCTCCTCAAGTAAGATTTACATCTAGCACAATCAATGCAGCAGTTGGTAACACATTAGTTGACAGATTTAATGATATTGCCACAATTTCTCATGAAGGTTCAACCATTGCAGGGGCAGAAGTAACAGACCTAGAATTCGTATCTTCGAATGATGCAGTCGTGAATGATAATGATGGTGGAGCTGCAGTACTTGCAGAAGGATCAGCCACAATTTATGTGACGTCTGTGACTGTTGATTTAGACACTGCAGATGAAAATAATGCTCCTACAACGATTGACTTTAACACACCGCAAGTATTTACGGTAAATGTACAGTAATCACATAGAAAAAGAGTGACTTTTTTAAGTCACTCTTTTTTAGCATTTATTTTTGAGTTGGTGCATAGGCTTTCCATTTAGAGAAGTCTGCATCTTCCTTCACGATCATTGCTTTTGGAAAAATAAATGTCCACGGTTTGCTCGTATTTGCTTTTACGGTTAAATGATCGAGCTTAAAGCCACCTTTAGCAACTACATCACCATTTGCATCCTCAACTTGAAGTGGAATTTGTTCAAGGTTGATATTCTTTTCGCTTCCGTTACGAATCAACAGTGTTACATGCAAATCGCCGTTGTCTGCTTTCTTTACTTGAAGACCCATGAAATTAACCTCACCCTCTTTTGGAGGAGTAAGATTATTAACCACTTCTTCTAACCTAGCTTTGCTATCTTCTGCTAGAGATTTTTCCCAACTAGCTTCTAAATCAAGTGAATGCTTGCGAGAAGAGGGCTTAAGCTGGAATGCTAGCTGCCAGTCTTCTCTAGGTAATTCCTGTGTAAATAAATCTTTATGAGTAAAATAGAAATGCCATGGTCGGCTACTGCGAGCTGGGATTTCACCTAACTCACTTAAATCAAATGCTTTGCGACCAAGTGTTTGACCCTCTTTGTTCACTAACACAAGGGTCGTCTCTTCTAGCTTAATTGCTTTATCTAAGCTGTTACGGACAAAAGCTGTAACCCGATAAAGTCCTTCTTTCTCTTCATCTAAGTTAATTCCCGATAAAGATAATTGATTTGGCTTAAGTGGAGTGCACTCCATATTCAAAAACTGATATGCATAGATATCTTCTTTTGGAAGTTCCCATTCTGAATGTATCGAAAGCTCGGTTTGAATCTCTTTATTTTGTTCAGTAGTTGATTCTTCATTTAATAAATCTGATGAAGAAACGGCATTTTCTTTTCCTTCTAACTTTGGTTGTTCGTTATTATCGCGTTTCGAAAAAATCCCCATTTATGATTATGCCTCCTCTTCTTGTTCAAGCAAATTACGAGTTGCTTTGTAAAGGTGAATACTTGCTTCACGCTGAAGTGATTTATACATCATCGTAAATAGTTCATAGCTTTCTCTTGTATATATGCGCATTGGATCTTCCTGGCTATAGCCTCGTAAACCAATGCCTTCTTTCAGGCGATTCATCTCTTCAAGATGCCCAAGCCAATGAAAATCGATCGTCATGAGTAAAATTCGTCTACTTCTATCTTGGAGATCACTATTTTCGATGAATTCTTCTAATCGTTTCACATAGTCATCAGCCGCAGCAAGAACAATTTGTTTCATTTCTTTTGAATCTTCAACGTCAGTGCTAATTTGAATGTCTGAAGGAAGGATGTAGCCAAGTCGCTGTTTAAGCTCTTGAACATTCCATTCTTCTGGAAGCAGTTCCTTTGGACAATATTGGTCTACAAATGTTTCTGCGCTTTCTTTCACCATTGGGAACAAGAGAGATAAGGCATCTTCTTGTTCGAGAGTACGATTTCGTAGATTGTAGATGACGTTTCGCTGTTCGTTGACAATGTCATCAAGCTTTAATGTATACTCACGAGCTGCGTAGTTTTGATCTTCGCTTCGTTTTTGAATACGGTCTACTAACTCGTATAATTCAGTGTTTGTGACGACACCGTGCTCATTTGTTTTTACTTCTGTGAACAGTTTTTCGAGCTCTTCTTCGCCAAAACGTTGGATCATATCATCTTCAAGAGAAATCATAATTTGTGTTTCACCTGGGTCACCTTGACGACCTGAACGTCCTTTAAGCTGGTTATCGATTCGACGGCTTTCGTGGCGTTCAGTACCAAGAACGAGTAAGCCACCTAATTCTGCGACCCCATCACCGAGCATAATATCTGTACCACGTCCAGCCATGTTAGTCGCAATCGTAACCTGTCCTTTTTGCCCAGCTAAGGAAATGTATTTTACCTCATTTTCAACACTCTTTGCATTGAGAAGTTCATAAGGTACGCCAATTTCATCTAAATACGTAGCCATTGTTTCTGACTGAATAATGGAAGTTGTTCCGATTAATACAGGTTGTCCTTTCGCATAACGAGCTTTCACTTCATTTGCGACGGCTTTGTATTTTTCATCCGCTGTTTTAAAAATTAAATCATTACGGTCTACACGAATGCGTGGTTTGTTTGTCGGAACTTGCACGACATCCATTCCGTACAGCATTTGGAATTCTTTTTCTTCCGTCTTTGCTGTACCTGTCATTCCCGATAATAGTGGATACATTCGGAAATAGTTCTGTACAGTGACCACAGCTTGCTGCTTGTTCTCTTCTGTAATGGTAACGCCTTCTTTTGCCTCTAGTGCTTGATGCAGACCATCACTAAAGGTACGACCTTCCATGATACGTCCTGTAAACATATCAACGAGCTGAACTTCACCTTCTTTTATGATATAGTCCACATCACGTTGAAACATAACACGTGCACGAAGCGCTTGAAGAACGAAATGATACAATGTTTGGTGTTCCAAATCGTATAAGTTGTCGACGCCAAACGCTCGTTCAATTTTCGTAATTCCGTCATCTGTTAAGTTCGTTGATTTCGTTAAACGGTCGTATAAATAATCCTCGTTTTCTTTGAAGCTACGAGCAATTTTTGCGCAGATGTAATATAAATTCGGGCTAACTTGCGTTTTACCAGCGATAATTAACGGTGTTTTCGCTTCATCAATTAATACACTATCAATCTCATCAATAATCGCGAAATGATAAGGACGTTGTACCCGTTGTGAAACGTTATATACCATATTATCACGCAGGAAATCAAAGCCAAATTCATTACCTACACCGTAAGTAATGTCAGCATTGTAAGCAGCTTGTTTTTCAGCTGACTGCATATTAGAGATATTAAGACCAACCGTTAAGCCTAGAAATTCGTGTACCTTACCGATTAAGTCACGGTCACGGCTTGCTAAATATTCGTTAACAGTAATAACGTGAACCCCTTTGCCTTCAAGGGCACGGAGATAACTGGGTAAAGAAGCAACAAGTGTTTTTCCTTCACCAGTAGGCATTTCAGAAATATCGCCTTCGGTTAAGACGAGCCCACCGATAAGCTGTGAATCATAATGACGTAAACCAAGAACGCGCTTAGAAGCTTCTCGGACAACCGCAAAAGCCTCGGCTGTGATGTCCTTTAATGACTTTCCAGCAACAAGCTGATCTTTAAAATAGCTTGTCTTTTCACGAAGTTGGTCATCGGAGAGTTTTTCAATATCCGATTCGAGCTGATTAATCTGATCAACAACCTTTTGGTACTTCTTGATCTTTCGTTGTTGTTCATCACCGATTAATTTTTTTAATGAACGTAACATTCTATTTTCGCTCCTAACTTTTACAATGTTTCTATTATAACATGAGATTTCTGATGATAGCGAGGGCGTTCTATCTTGCCTAGCCCTCTCAAAAAACTAGAGTTAGTAGTCTTAGATAAAGGGAATGTTTACACAAGTTTAATCTTGGTAATATCCCTATGCTAGCATCATGATAGCATACATGATTTAGGAGAGATATAGTAAATAATGTTAGATTTTTTCACTGCGTCGGCGTGGAAAAGCGAGGTCGATAAGAGGTAAAAAAGGCAAAAAAAATACGCTACCTGTTGAAAAAATACAAGTAGCGTCATGTCAACCGAACTATTACCGTAAGTTATACTCCTATATCATACCCGATTGTTACCAGTTTAAGCTAGTTTTTTTTCTGGAATTTAGCAAAAAAATTTAAGGTTATTCGGTAGAGTATCGTTTGAAGCACTTTTTCTAAGTCGACAACTTACGAAATTAATCGTTAAGTTGATATAAGTGGATAAATAGCTTAGTTTCGTTGATAAATAACTTAATACGGTTGATAAATGGTTAAATTCAGTAGATACAATACCGATATATAGTGGGATGAACTGAGAAGAATTTATCTCAAAGTTTTTTTTGATTGGTCATCAATAACCTCTTGCGAACTATGTCGAAAATAGGTACATAGCAATGTGTGAAAGAGATCCAGATCCATTAATATATACTTGTAGTCAGAAAATTCATGTAGAGGAGAGATTGTGTAAATGAAGAAAATAATGATCTTGATGCTCGTTTTCTTGCTAGCTGTTCCGATGTTTGCAGCGGCGGAAAACGACAGAGAAACATTAGATCTAAATTTTGAAGATACGAATGAAGGGTATTGGGCTCAAGAATATATTGAGCGCATGAAAGCAAAGGGTGTTTTTCAAGGGTATGAGGATGGTACTTTCCGTCCAAATGATCCCGTTACCCGTATTCAAACAATCGTAACAGCTGTTCGGTTACTTGGACTTGAAGAGGAAGCAAAGGCACAAGATTTGAGCAAGCCAGTTTTCTTTAAGGATGCAACTGAGTATTTTAAAAATCCAGGAAACCTATGGGCAAAGGGGTATGTTCTTGTTGCACTAGAGCAAGGATTGTTTGACGCGTCTGAAGATCGTCTTTCGCCAAACCAGCCTGCAAAGAGAGTATGGGTGTCTAGTATTCTCGTACGTGCACTTGGTTTAGAAGAGGAAGCTAGAGCAGCTATTACTGTTGCACCATCATTTGTTGATGCCAATCAAATTCCCGCAGGATCTGTAGGGTATGTCAACATTGCAGAAGAATATGGAATTATTACAGGTAATCCAGATGGACGTTTTTCACCAAACACAAATATTACTCGTTCACAAATGGCGGCCGTGCTAGACCGTACATATGACGGCTTGCTAGATGAACAAGGGGTAACATTTGTACGTGGTACGTTAGTTTCTCATAATGCTGAGGAAAAGTCTCTTACAATTGAACATGTAAACGGTGAACAAGTCATTACATACGCTGATGGTTTATATGTACTTTATAAGGGTCGTTTAATTCAACCATCTCAATTACAAGCAGGCGACGAGCTATCTTTATATGTATTAAATGATCAAGTCGTTGAAGCAGAAATTCTTGATTCAAATGTGACTGAGCAAGTGGTTAGCCAAGACATTCAAGAGTTTGAGATTGAAGCGAAGTATGCAAATGATGGTGAGCTTGAAATAGAGTATAAGATCCGTAAAGGTCACATTAAAGCAGAGTTAAAAGAAGAATTGGATGATTCAGAGCGTAAGGTAAAAGGCGAGCAAGCATTGAAAGAGATTCAAGCTTATGTTGATCAATGGGGCCTGACTTCTAGTATGTCTCAAGATGAGATCGTCACTCGTATTCGAGAGTCTCTCTCTACGGAAAGCGAGCTTATTAAGCTAGAAATTGAAATCAAATTTTCCGATGGTACGAAAGTGAAGTACAAAGATAAAGAAAGAGATGAAAAGAAGCACAAAGATCGTGAGAAAGACAAGCATTCTGAGTACGACTCTTACCAAGGCGTGCTTGAATTAAAAGTAGAAATTGAAACACATGACAAAGACGAACATGAATGGGAATATAAGCACGAAAAGAATGGAAAAGTGAAAGCTGGGGTTGAATCTAAAGTTTATAAAGGTAAGAAAGAAAAGTTAAAAAGTAAAGAAGCACAGGCAGCAATTGAAGCATACCTAGATTCTATGCAGCTGACTGACAGTATGACAGAGGATGAGCTTGTAGAAGCCATCTTACAAGCTGCAGGAATCAACTTTGAAAATGTGAAAGAAATAGACGTAAAAGTCCAGTTTGATTCAGGCGTGAAGCTTGAAGTTGAAAAGAAGAATAAAAAAGTAGTTGAAGAAGACAATGATGATGACGACGAAGAAGAAGTTGAAGTCGTGGAAGAAAAATTCGTCATAGCGTAAATTACTTTGTTATTTGCGACCAGCCCTTTAGGTAGAGATCGTTTCTCAGCCTAAAGGGCTTTTATCAATTATTTTATAAGACTAGCAGGATTTAGTTAGCTTACGAAAATAATGAAATAAAACTTATAAATCCTGCTACTTTCTTGTAAGTTCAGGTATTAGGGTACAAATTTTAGAAAAATGATAACGCTTACATTTGCCATAATACAGCAATAAATCCACAACTTGAGCCTATTGGTATCTTTTCAGCAGTGAATAAATAAAAGGTTAATTGTATGATATGCATATAGTTTGAGTCGCTCAACTATCATAAATTAAGTCATCTAGGAGGAATTTTAAATGGGGTATAATTCGAAGTCATATCGTAAGTTTTTAGCATCATCTGTTGCAGCGGCAGCAGTCGTATCAGCTGTAGCTCCAATCGCTCCAATTACGGCAGAAGCAGCTACTAATAAATTTTCAGATGTTAAAGCAGATGCTTGGTACAAAAATAATGTTGAGTATTTAGTAGGAAATGGTGTACTAGACGGCTTTACTGATGGAACATTCCGTCCAATAGAAAATGTGACTCGTGCACAGGCGGCAAAAATGCTTGCTGTTTCACTTGGTTTAGAAGTAATTAAAACGCCTACACTAGACTTCAAAGACACGAAAAATGACGCTTGGTATGCAGGATATGTAGCAGCGCTAGTAGATGCTGGTATTGTTGAAGGCTACGAGAATGGCACATTCAAGCCAAATGCAAGTATTACTCGTGCAGCTTTCGCTAAAATGGTTGTCGAAGCTTACAACCTTGAAAAAGACGCAACTGCAAAGGTTGAACTTAATGACTTAGTACCTGGTGCATGGTACGAAGAATATGTAACAACTCTATTCAGCCTTGGTGTTGTTGGAGGTAAAGGCGCTGGTAAATTTGAGCCTAACTCAAATGTAACACGTGCAGAATCAGCTGCATTCTTACATAGAACAGAAGTTGAAGAACAACGATTAGCCGTTGAAAAGGAAGTAGCAGAAGATACAGAGCTTGTTGTTAATTCAGTAAGTGCATCAACAACAGCTATTAAGCAAGCAGCTGATCAACAACTACAAATTAAAGTGAACGGTAATAAAACAGTAACAATTGAAGAGTTAAAAGAAGCTGGGTATGAAGTGGAGTTCTTATTCAATAGAACAGCATCTAACACTCAAAAGACTACTGGTTTATTGAATGGTGCAACAGGTGTATTCTCAGCTGACTTCAAATATGCTGTGAAGTTAACGAAAGACACAGAGACTATTACATCTGATTGGACAGATGTTAAAGTAGTAAATGCGTTAGAAGCAGTAAGTGTAAAAAAGGTTGGCTTGAAAGCTAACGGAGAAGATTTTGGTCTTGATTACATCACTTTATCTGATGAGAATGTTACAATCGCTGCAACAGAGGTAGCTAACTTCTTTGGTGAAACTGAAGATGTATCACTTCCTGAAGTAGAAAAAATCACGTCTAGCGATGTAACAGTTGCTTATTTCAGCGCTGAAAATGGTGTAATTGTACCTGTATCTGAAGGGACTGTTACATTCACAATTAAATTTGTAGGTATTGAAGAGCCAATAAATTTAACAGTAAACGTGAAGGCTGCTCAAAAAGCTGCAACCATTTCTGCTGAAAATGTAAAAGTAAAGGCGCAAGAAAATGCTGACATTGAATTTTTTGTTCTTGATCAATATAGCAAAGCATTACGTGTTGGTTCAAAAATAGTTGATGTGAAGATTGTTGATAAAGAAGGTGCGGAAGTATACAGCGCCAATGGAGTGACTGTTCCAGTTGGTGGAAAAGTAACACTTCAAAACTTCAACCAAGCAGAAGGAGTATATACTGTTGTAGCTTCTGTTACTGGAGAGGCAATTGGTTCATTTACGGTGGAAACAGTTACAATTGATCCTACTAAAGTGGACAGCTATACATTAACAGTTGCTGATAAAGCCAAAGTTGATTTAAATGGTGCTGACACTCTAGCTGTGAACGTAAATGCTTTTGTAAAAGGTGTTAAACTAACTGGTGCAGATTTAACTGCAGCTCTAGAAGGTTTACAAATACGTAGCTCTGATACTTCAATTTTAACAGTTGGAGACTTAGGAACAACATTTACTGTTACAGGTAAAAAAGAGGGTACTGCTAAAGTTGAATTGAGAAAAGTGGAAGGAGATCTTATCACAACTTTTGCTACATTGGATGTTGAAGTCGTCAACACAACTCCTCAAGTTTCTTCTCTTTCTTTCAAACAAGGTGTTACTAAAGTTAAGGGTGTAGCAAATACTCCTATCAGTGAATCTATTTCTAAAGCTAACGTTTTAGCAGCTGTAACTGCAGGCCATGATAGAGATGACAATGAAATTCTTACAGCCGAAATGATCAACAATGTAACATTTGTTGATTCAGATAAAAAAGTTATTGTGAAACTTCACGACCTTTATGGTGGTAAGAGCTTTACATTTGACGCTGAATTAGTACCCGCAGCAACACTTTCTTCAGCTGAATTTACAGTAGCTCCACTAGCTGGTGATACGCCAAGTAATGGAACACTTGTGTTAACATTCTCTGAAGCTATTAACATCGTGGAAAATTTTGATTTAACTATTGCTAATGCTAGTGATGAGACTGCAACAGTAGCAGTAAGTAATGCGCAGGTTTCTCAAGATGGTAAGACAGTTACGATTTCTGTAGATCCAGCTTCTGAACTTGCTAATGCAACTACAATTAGTGCTATTAACTTACTCGACTACAAAGGTGATGCTGTTGAACTTGCTGAGCCTGTCACTATTACTCGCCCATAAGCATCATCATAGCTAGATAAAGAAATCATTGTTTGATAGAGTTATCGCATTTATTGCGGTAGCTCTTTTTTTCTGTATGAAAGTTGGTTGGGGCAAGTTGGGCAGGAAAAGAATAAACTTTTTTATCTTGGGTTAAGAGCATAGGTTCATGAAAGTTTTCTCTGTAAGTCGGTTAGTTGCTAGTTTTAAAAATAAGGCTTATCCATTTAAGGATTGTGGTCTTATGAAAAGTTATGTGATGATAGGCTTAATTTCCTTTAAAATACGATTTTCTTTTTTATGCAGGAATTTACTTGGGAGGATCGAATTGTAAACAAGTAAGACAAATATAGAAACAGGAGTGATTTTTTTGAAACGTCTAGTCATCTGGATGATGCTTGTTGCTTGTTTGGCTATGGCATTCGCACCTTTTCAAGCAGCGGCAGCAACGAATTCGAACGTCAAAATAGTGATTGATGGAGAAGCACTAATTTTAGATCATGCTTCATCTGCCTTTGTAAAAAATAATCGTACGCTTGTACCTGTACGTGGAGTATTTGAGCAGCTTGGGTTGGAAGTAGATTGGAATGCATCTGCTAAACGTGCAACCATTAAAGGGGAAGATCTTACAATAAAAATGAAGCTTGGTTCAAGTCAAGTGGTCGTCAATGGTCAAACAATAACTGTCGATGTCCCTGTGGCAATTAAACAAAATCGTTTGTTCATTCCATTACGTTTTGTGGTAGAGGAAGCTGGATTCACAGTGGATTGGAATCAAGCAAAGCGAACCGTTTATTTGAAAAAGGAACAACCAGGTGAAATCGTTTCTGATACAGAAGCCTTTCTAAAAGATCTAATTGAAGCGAATCAAAATTTAACGAGCTACTCAGGTGATTTTTTCATTAAACAATCAATGAATATGATGGGCGAAGAGATGGAAATGGACATGAATATGCAAATGGATGTTGTCATGGATCCATTTGGGTTGTATCAATATATGACAATGACAATGGCAGAAATAGATGAAGAATATATTTCTGAATCTTATTTAACAGAAGCCGGTTTCTTTGTGTATGATTCTGCATTTGATCAGTGGATTCAGTATGATGATAGCATGTATACGGATTTACTCGGTATGTCTGAAAGTCAAATGGACCCAACGGCTCAATTTGAATTAATGCAAAGCTATATGGAAGATTTAAAAGTGTATGAACAAGAAGATACGTATGAACTTCATTTTGAAGTATCTGGCGAAGGATTCCAAGACTTACTTGATTTTATCTTAAATGCTCCTGATCTTGGTTTAGAAGAAGAGGCGCTTGAAGATTTCAATGTTGATTTCGACATTAATAGCATGTCAATCGTGACGGTTCTTGACAAAAAAACACTGTTCCCGTTATCGGAGAAAATGGATTCAGATATGACAATTTCAGTTGATGGGGAAGAGATGCACCTTGTTCAACATGCACAATCTAGTTATTCAAACCATAATGAAGTAGAGGAAATCGTCATTCCACAAGAAGTAATTCATTCAGCTATTACATTTGAAGAATATTTAAAACTAATAGAAGCTGAGTTTGGAACTGAAGGAGACGCAGAAGCTGAGTTAGGACTCGAGTTTGAGGTAGTACTAGAATCAGCAGCTAACCATTTAATCAATCAATGAAAAAAAGAGGAAGGATCTCAATTTGATCCTTCCTCTTACTATACCCACGTGACGTCAGTATTTGGCGTTGCTCACAGGACGTGCGCGAAGTTAGCGATGTTACTTACTTAGTGACGTTGTTCTTTAGAGCGTCTCAATATACAATGCAAGTGGTAAAGCAGCTCCGCCAGCGTGCATCACTTCAATCTCAATCTGATCTGTTCCTGGTCCAACAGGATAGTCAATGAGTTCAACGTAGTCTTGATTTGGTTTTAATGTAGGAATCAAATGAATCTCACCATTCACTTTAATCGCTCCACTGTATAAGCCACCTCGACCTGCTGCTTTTAAGCGAACGGTTTGGGTTCTTGCTGAATCATTTACAAGAGGGACGTTAATACGATAAGTCATTCCAAAATGACCAGGGTTCCCAATGGCTCCGTTTGTCGTGGCAAGTGAATTTCCTTCTGTGAGAAGATGATCAGTGCGTCCGTTCGAAAGGTTGTATCCTTGTTCTGGAGATCCAACTCTGTATTCTGGTAATGTTGTTTCAAGAGCTGATTGTGGCCATGCCCCGCGTGGATGTGCTGCAGCACGGTTTACTGGAACTGGCTCCGTCTTAATCGTTGTTAAATCACTGGCATTTTCACTTAAGACAGTTCGGATGATATAATTTCTTTCTTGACCAGGCGCATCAGTTTCAATCGTTATGTCATTAAGGAAACCGAGAATATATCCTGGATAAAGCTCGAATTCATCAATTAATGCAGTTTCACCAGGTTTGATTGTGATACCACGGCTGCGCTTATTTTGTAATCGGTCATTCAAGATTGCATCGGCAATCGGTAAGCCGATATCATAATTAATCCAGCTATTGCTGCTTTGTTTTGCCATACCAGTAGATGCTGGTATCGTTAGGCTGTTTGTTTCTGAAGTGTTTTCGATTGTAATACCGATATTGACCTTTTTTCCTAATTGGTTCACATGCCAACCAAATACACGATGATCATTAAGCTGTTTAGTCGTTGTGACACGATGCCAAGAAAGAGTAGCTCTTGGTGTTGGCACGACACTTGATGTAAGTGTTTCAGGGTTATCACTAACAAGCAATTGACGTTCACCAGTTAATTTGGCTTCTGGTACAAGGATCGGTGTATTCAAAGATCCTTCATGCTTTGGAAGGAACTCACTATTGAACATAAATCGATTTAAATACACATAGATTTGTTTTGTGTCATTCATAAAGCGTAGGTTACCACCTAATGCATTGACAATAAAGTGAATGGGAACATACATATCATTACCGACAAAAAACGGTGTTTCACTGGAATGAGAAGGCTCTTGGTTAACCAAAATGTTGTTTTGATTGTTTCTGAATGTAAAGACAAGTCCTTCAATTTGCATTTCAAGTGTCTGTGAGTCTAACCATTGAATCGCTGTATTCTCAAGATAACCGTAAAAGTATTTGGCTGGAATATAGTTACGTCCATTTCGAATAATCGCAGGCTCTTCCATCATGATTCTTTGGTTGTTTAAATACAGTGTATATGGCTCCGTTACAACTGATGGTGGTTTTGGTGTTTGTGTAGTGGTGATTGTAACAGACTGCTGCTGATGATTATACACGACAGTACCATCAAAATTCTCAGTAACAAAACGTAATGGTATATATGTACGATTTTGATACATAATGGATGGAGTTGTTAATGAAATACGTTGGTTATTTACTAGAGCTGTTGTTGAACCAATCGTCAAATTAATCGTTGTGTTATGACGAACGGCTCTTGCTGTTAGAGATGCTTTGTCCCAAGAGACTTGTGCATCTAATGCTTCATAAAGAGCTCGCATTGGCAAAAGTGTATGGCCATTTTTATTAAGGATAGGATCTGCAAGTTGTAATCTTTCCCCATTAATAACAATGGACATATTATCTTTTTTATACAATCCAGGTTTAATGAGTGATGTTGCTTGTGCCTCATGCATTTGGAAAGTTAGTAAAGTCGTTGTTAAAAGAGTCGTTGCAACTAAAACTGCCAAAAAACGCTTAAAAATGTGCATAGCTATCTCCTTTTGTGATACATTTTGTCAACACTCCCATCATAACACATAAAATTAGGGTGATATATAGAAAATACTGTGAAAATGTTGATTTTTCTTCCATTTAGTAGAACTGTAACATTGGATCATAATAGACGAATGTTGAGTAGAGATGAGAGACGGAGCGAGTCGGGAGTTGTCTAGTGATATTAGCGGAAAATATTGAAAAATGAGCTTTTATCGATAAAGTACTGACTTCGGTTGATAAAAGTCTGAGTATGAGTTAGACCAGAAAACCCTCGCTTAGAACGATAAATTAAAAAAGTCGATTCCGCATAGAGAGGAATCGACTAATACGAACGATTTAACTTTCTAATAGATAAATAGAGTCTTTCCCCGACCCCAATCTACCTGTGATCCCGTTACTTCGGAAATAAACCTGAGTGGTACGAGCGTTCGTCCACTTTCTACGGTCGCAGGAACATCTAACAGCACAGCTTGGCCATTCACAGAAGCATGTCTTGAATCCAGCTGCATTCTAATGACCATGTCTGCTGAGCGTCCTTCGATTGTTTTCGTGCTTGCATCCCAGTGCATGTGCAGTCCTGCTCTCTCGAAGAAGGAACGTACAGGTACGAGCATGCGCCCGTTTCGGATCGTTGGTTCTACTTGATCAAACGATAAGAGATCCCCGTTAAGTGCTGCTTTTATTTGTTGATTGGTACTAGCTTTTACCGAAGAAATGGCTGGTGAAACGACTGATAGGAAATCAATTGATACATATTCTTGTCCGTTACGAGTGAAGAGCTCAACTTGCTCGGTCATGTCACGATCATTGACGAACAGTCGTCCATTAAAAGGTGAGACGTTCATCCGTGTTTTATCATCTCTGTTTATTTGTGCACGTTTTGAATAGGCAGCATGTAAGAGATTTCTTGTATCAATATAACGTTGATTGCGTTCTCCACGTAATAAGACAACAACGTAATCATGACCATTTGAGCTGGCAAAGCTGACGAGATTGTGGCGTGATGCACTCGTATAGCCTGTTTTTCCAGCTGAAACAGATGAAGTGAAGTAGGTACTGTCTGGTCGAACAAGTGCATTCGTATTTCTCCACATCTTTGACTTTTGGCGTCCATTTCTGTCGTTAAAGCTTGCAAAGTAAGAGGGAGCACCTGCAACTTTCTTGAAAATAGGATGCTTCGCCGCTTCTTTTGCAATCAAAGCTAGGTCGGCTGGAGTTGTCACCTGCCTTGGGTGATGGTAGCCATGTGCATTCTCAAAATGAGTACGAGTTGCACCGAGCTCGCGTGCACGCACGTTCATCATCTTCACAAACGCTTGATGAGATCCAGCAATGTGCTCGGCAATGGCAACCGCAGCATCATTACCTGATGGCAGCATTAAGGCATAGAGCAGCTGCTCCAGTGTCATACGGTCACCAGGAAGCACGCCTGCTTTTGAGCTGTCAAATGGTACAGTCGCTGCACCAGGGCCAACAGTGACCATATCACTTAAGTTACCGTTCTCAATCGCTAGCAGAGCCGTCATGATTTTTTGTGTGCTAGAAGGAAACAAGTGCTGATTTTGGTTTTTAGAAAAAATCGGTGTTGGGTTATCATCTTCTAGAACGACAGCTCCTTGGGCACCGATAGCAGGATTAATGCGAAACTGGTCACTTGCTTTTGTCGGATCCTTTGGTAGGAAGCCTGCTACTACTTGTTGCGTATTGAGAGTCGGTGAACCAGAGAAACGAATGTCACCTGAACTCTTATCGATGCTAAGGCCGAGTATGGATGCAGCATCGTCAATTGTGAGATAGGACTGTTGCTTGTATGTAATGAGAGGACTACTACCTATTGACTCGATTCCGTTATAAGAATAAAAATAGGAGTCTTCATAGGCTTGGATTTGGCTAGGGGTACTAGGAATTGCTGCTTCTGCTGTACTTGATCTAAAAGGTACTAAAATAAGAAGTGATATGAGTGCAAGCATGAATACTTGTTTACACCTAAACATGAAAAAATCTCCCTCCTGGAAAAACAGCGCCAAAGTCTTAGCGCTGTTTGATCGATGCCGTTTACTCTATTTCGGCATGATTTTCTTCAAAAGCTTTTCCTTCACTATCAGTCTCAAGATGATCACTTGGAGAATCATTTTCTTCAACTATGTCAATCTCCAAACTAGCATCAAGAGATTTCTCTTCTTCAACATCAAAAGGTTCGCCTTGATTCGAGAATGAACCTTCTTTTTCCACACGATTTTCTACTACTATTTCGTTTATTGGTTGACGGGCAGGTTCATTTTCTTGTTCAATAGGCTGACTTTCTTCTACTACCATTGCTTGGACTTGAACTGTCTCAGGGACATAAGTAATCTTTACTGTACGTTCACTTGCAACCCATTCAACTTGCGCCCCGAGTGCTTCAACAATGAAGCGAACAGGGACATATGTCCGGTTATCTACTAATAGAGCAGGGACATCTAGAGCCGTTTTTTCGTCATTTACATACGCATATGGGCGGTGAACAGGTAGCCGTACATTTGTACCTGCTGATGCGATAACGACTTCACGGTTAGCTGCATCCCATTTAACTTGCGCCCCGAGTTTTTCAAAAATACTGCGCAGTGGCACGACAGTTCGACCGTGCACACTGAAAGATCCTCCCGCTTGTGGAATACGTTCACCATTTATTTCAATGGAAACAGGTGCATACGTGTTAAGGAGGCGGCTTTCAAACATTTTGTGACTTTCACGGGCAATGTAGAGGCCAACAAGTCGATTTTGATTCCAAATGCGATCAAACTGTGAAAGTGGAACATTCGTTGCCCCGACAAACGTGCCTAGCTCTGGTGTGAAAGCGGGCTTCTTATATTCCTGGATAAACCAATCCGTATAACCGCCACCTCCCGTTGAAGATGGGCGTCCCATTAGGCTGTAGCCAGTCATTTGTCCTATCGCACGAGCATGAGCACGATCTCGGGTTAGTTGAGCTCCTTGTTGATGAAAGTTCCAAAAAAGAATTTGGCCGCTGCTATGGTAGGAAACGGCCATTTCAGGCTTGATCTTTTCTGTTAGCTCAAGCACTGCTTTGACTTCTTTTGCAGAATGCGGTGCCTTCCCTTTGTAATTGGCAAAGCTTGGTTTACCTGGACTGTTGGCTAAGTTAGCCCAATTTGCGTTAAATTGACGGTTTAAGTCAATTCCTTTTCCGTTCGCTTTCCATCTTTTGAAATTAAAGCTGTTATTGTTCATGAATACGACTGAGGCATGCTCTCCAGATGGTACAGAAGGTAAGCCCTGCTGCTGGAGCATAACGCCATCGGGATTGATCATTGGAACGAACCACATTTGGTGCTTATCAAGCAATGACCTTACATCGTATCCGCCGATTGATCTACGCTCACTGTAAGCTTTTGCATATTGATCAATCATGTACATCGTTAAATTAGTCGTGATCCATTCACGGGCGTGGTTTGAGCTATTTATATAGGAAGTAGAGAGACCATTTCCGAGAGAAACGGCATAGATTGGTCGTCCAAATTCACTTTCACCAATGATGTGATACTCGATTAAACCAGGGTATGTATCAGCAAGCGTCTTGATATCTCGCTCCATTTGTTGATAAGAATAAACTTGTTTTGGATTCACAATAGATGCTTTTGCAAACGTGGATGGTAGAAGCATAAAAATGAGTAGAGTAAACAGCAAGATAAGTGAGAAGCGTTGTCTAGGTGATACCATAAAAGGTCACGTCCTTATCAAATTCTGTAAAAAAATGAGACTACTTGTAGATTAATAGGTTCTCCTAATAGAAGTCAATCACAAATTATGGGATGAGTGTGAAATAGTGACGAATAATGTTGGATTTCTAGTTTCTTTCTCGAATAAAAAGGGAATTGATTCTTAAGTAGGTTTTTAACATATTTGTGCAGAATTAAATAACTGTAAAAATGTAGAAAAAATAATTTCGCTTCTTATTACATTAAATAGAAGAGTGTAGGAGGGATAGAGATGACTCGGTATATCGCAATGGTTTTGCTCATGTTTATCGTCATTAGTGTAGGAGGGAAAGCTGATGCTTCAAATGAGAACGTACGGGTTTACGTCGATCAGCAACTACTTCAGATGAAAAAGGATGTGCAAGTGAAGCAAGGCACCACCTATATTCCGATGAGACCTGTCTTTCAAGCACTAGGGGCAGGTGTGAAATGGGATTCTGCATCAAAATCAGTTAGCGTTGTAAAAGATGGTCACAAAGTCGAGATTCCCGTTGGAAGGCACCATGCATACATAGATGGGAAGCTGTTTACCTTATCGACTCCTTCTTTTATTGAATCACAAACAACTTATGTTCCACTTCGTTTTGTTTCAGAAGCACTTGGCGCTGCTGTTAATTGGGACCCAGAAGCAAAATTAATTAGGGTTGTGGCTGATGCACCAGAAAGTACACTTGAGAATACGATGTCTCAGTCACCTTCTATTGCTTCTCTTTGGATCGGTGACTCTGTTGATCAAGTAATAACTAGACTTGGAGAACCAATGGCGACAGTTGGGAGTGCCTATTCCTTTGAATGGCTTATCTATCAAGTAGGTGATGGTCATATTCATATTGGGATTGAGGATAAGAAGGTTGTTGCATTCTACACAAATAGTCATTCACTTGTTCGTCACCTTCCATTCCATGCATCGTTAACACGAGAGGATATTCTCGCACAAGCAAGTATGCCACCAGTTCATACGATTGCAAAGAAAGAACAAGTTTTTCGCTATAATGGAAACAGAGAATGGAATATTTTTGAAGGAAATGGGTTTTATTTCACATTATTTTATGATATATTACGTAACAATCATGTAACAGCGATTCAAATTATTGCAAAAGACGTGGAAATGGCTCAGCTAAGCTACTTTGGAAAAGCGACTGAGGAGCTCCGCGCTTCATATGAAGAGCATATGTTTCATTTAATACAAGCAACACGTTTAAAAGAAGGAAAGGGAGCACTTGTCTGGGACGATAAAATAGCGATAACAGCTAGAAAACATAGTGATGACATGGCAGTAAATGAGTACTTTAGCCATACAAACTTAGAAGGATTGTCTCCGTTTGATCGTTTTGATCGTGACGGGATTGTGTTTCAATCTGCAGGAGAAAACCTAGCGATGGGGCAGTTTCATCCAATCTTTGCTCATCAGGCGCTGATGAATTCTGATGGGCATCGTCGCAATATTCTTGCGCCCACATTTGAGCGGGCTGGAGCAGGCGTCGCTTTCCGCGGTGATAAGCCATACTACACGATTAATTTTTACAAACCTTGGAAGTAGGTGAATAGAAAACGTTGATGAGCCTATGCGCGCAACCTAGGATGAGAAAGCCTTATTCTTTTTCTTGGTAACTAACTAACGTTTTAACAGAAAAATAGTAGTCATATATTTACTAGAAGCTTAATAGATTAATAGAGAGAAAAAAGAGAGAGATAAGAAAGATGGGGAAAATGATGAAAAAATGGATATTTGCTTTTATGCTCATGCTTGGGGTCATGGCGATATTTGTGCCGAAAATGACAGAGGCTGCCTCAACAGGGCAGCTAATCATTATTAATAAGTCGACGAATGAACTAGCATTCTTTGAAAATGGGGAGCTTATTCGCGCCTTTCCTGTAGGAACAGGTAGAACCACGGATTTGACACCAGAGGGGCGCTTTCCGATTGTGAATAAAATTAAAAACCGTCCTTATTACAAGGATGGTATTCCTGGTGGAGATCCAAGAAATCCGCTTGGAGATCGCTGGCTCGGCTTAGATGCACGTGGAACGTATGGAACAACGTATGCAATTCATGGGAATAACAATTCGGCTTCTATCGGAAATTATGTGAGTGCTGGCTGTGTCAGAATGCATAATAGCGATATTCGTTGGCTCTTTGATCGAGTTAAGCTCCAAACAGATGTCGTCATTGTTCGTTCATCGAGGACATTTGAGCAAGTGGCTACAGCAAATGGCTATAACCTACTTCCTCCTATTAAAGTACAAGTAGATGGCAAGGCTATTCATGTGAGCGCAGATCCATTTATGCGTGATAATCGTGTTCTTGTTCCAATGCGCTCGATTTTTAATGCGCTTGGTGCATCAGTCAGGTGGAATGCCCAAACAAAAACTGTGACCGCTTCAAAGGACGGGAAAAACATTCAATTAACCATCGGCTCAAAACGAGCAAAAATAAACGGGCAGACGTATTTGCTTGATGTGGCACCGTCTATCGAAAACAACCATACATTTGTCCCAACACGTTTTGTCAGTGAAGCTCTCGGGGCAACAGTCCAATGGAATAAAGCAAGTCGCACTGTTTCGTTAACATCACCTAAAAAGCCAGACCCGGGCCCAACAACGAGACCGATTAATGTAACGTTAAACGGTAACGCCGTTGCTGGTGATGCGTTTATGATAGAAGGTGTGGCAATGGTACCAATGCGCAATATTTTTGAATGGCTCGGTGTAAGCTTCACCTATAACTCTCAGTCACAAACTGTTCATGCTTCACATCAAGGAAGAACGATGATCGTAACTGCAGGTGAAAAAACAGCAACGATCAATCAACTAAGCACTACCTTACCTGCAGCACCTATTATTAAAGAGGGTCGCTTGTATCTGCCAGCACGAGCTGTGACCGAAACATTCTCTGGCGGAATTTCTTGGGACGCAGCTACGAATAAACTTCATATTACGGTTAATCAATAGATTCCACCAAAGTTAAAAGAACCAGCCTAGGCACAAGTCCTAAGCTGGTTCTTTCTTAACGCTGTTGACCGAGGTGATAATAAGAACGGACAAGAAAAGCAGCAAATTGTGATCTCGTTGTTTCTGTATCTGGTCTAAAGGTGTGATCTGGATATCCTGTTGTGATATTGGAAGAAACAAGAGCATCAACATATGGATGTGCCCAATGAGAAGCAGACACGTCATTAAAAGTCGCGGATGCCTCGTCATCCTCCTGTAAGTTAAACGTAACGGTTAATACTTTTGCCATCTGTGCTCTAGTTAACGGGGCATCAGGATAGAACCTCTCTGCTTGATTAAAGACACCAGCCTGCGTGAGCTTAGCAATCGCATAATATGCATCATCTGACTCACTAACATCGGCGAAACCAGGATCTTCAGGTATTGATTGATCGAACGGGATTAACTTTAACAAAGCTTCAGCTGTTTCCGCTCTTGTAATCGGCATGTGTATGCCAAAATGCGTATCTGAAATACCGTTAAGAATCTGTTGGTTGACGAGCAGTGAAATGTCTGAATAAGCCCAGTAGCTCTCAGGGACGTCTTCAAATGTAATCATTGGTTTTGTTTGAAACGACGTAATAAAAGCATTCGCAATCTGTTCATATCCCTCAATTGAAGGATGTATGTCCGTTTGATTAGGCAAATAAGTAGTCACATCATAATCAAAAATACCTTCTAGCGGAACGAAATGGACATTGTTTTCAGTTGCTGTTAGCTGAATCGTTCCATTTAGTGCTTGAAATATGGAATCTAGCTCTGCAAGTTGCTCTTTAGCAAGGTACGGGAACGCTTGATAATAGCCTGATATATAAACGGCTGCATCAGGATTAAGTCTTTTAATCGTTTGAAATAAGCGTGATAGATTTTCTTTTTGCTTTGCTAGAGTCTGTACAACCTTCTTTTGGTCAACTGTAATTGTACCTGTTTCAAAGTTGACATTAGCTTCGCGCAAAATGTCATTTGCGCCGACAGTGATCGTAATCAATGTCGCATTACGAATCGCATCTTGTATTTTTGTGCCAGCAACTTCACGGTTGTTTAGTAGATCATCAAGTACGTTTTGTGAAGTATAGCCTGGAACGGCAAATTGATTCGTATAGCTTCCAAGTAACTGTTGCTCCTCAAAATAAGAGGCAATCAAATCTGTATAGCCTGTATCAATTTCTTGATAGGGGCTTTGACCAGCAGCTAAGGAATCGCCTAATGCCACATAATGCACCTCATTTGACAATACTGCTTCTGCAGTAGCTGGAACAATACTTCCAACGAAAAAAGCTAATGCAATGAAAAAAGCAATATACTTCTTTAAATACTTGCTCCTCAAACCGTTCACTCCCTTAACGCAATAATGATAACCAATCTAATATATTCTCTAAATACCAAAAAAAACCTTTAATTACATAAAAAAATGTGAAAGTTTGTAGTCAGTCCATTCATTGTCTCACAATTATTCCATAGAAAGAAGGGAAAAACGTCATACATTTGAGTCCTAACTCTTTAAAAAAACGGAAAAGTGACAACCATTGTTTTAAGCAAACATGCCGAAAAATTACATTTTCTATTTCGTTTTTCTTATGCTAAAGTATTCTTAACAAAAAGAGATGTTAGCGAGACCTTTGCCAAATCGCTGGTGATGGTCTTTTTTTCAAATGAGAAAGCATAACATTCGATGATGTCTAGCTAAAGCGCCTAGCCGCTCGAGGTCATTTCAGTCTGCAATGGGTTGCCTAAAAGCTTGCAACACAAGTAGCAGCCTTTTTAATGCTTGTCGCGGCTGGTCAAGGCTGTTTTCGCTCTTCTTGCTAGATTGTATTTGAAATAATGGAGGAAAACGATGACGTTAGGTCCACGCGTTTTAAAAACAGGAATTGCTGTGACGCTCGCTTTATATATATGCTCGATGCTTGGGTTAGAGCCTGCTGTATTTGCGGGTGTTGCTGCTGTATTTGCCATACAGCCTTCGATTTACCGCACATGGAAACAACTGTTAGACCAAATGATTGCCAATACGATGGGTGCAGCGATAGCACTATTTGCGATTCACTTTTTAGGAGATAACCCGATCACCATTGGTCTTGTTATGATACTTGTGATTGCGCTTAATCTAAAAATGAAAATGGAAAGCACAATCCCGCTTACGCTTGTCACTGTGCTTGCGATCATGAGTGCACCAGGTAATGAAGAAATTCTTTTTACGCTGAATCGCTTTTTAATTATTTTGGTCGGGATAGGCTCTGCTATGGTTGTGAATCTCGTTATTCTCCCACCTAAATATAAAAAAACGTATCTTGAAAAAGTGCATGCTGTCTTTCAAAATATGTCTCTCTTAATGAGAACGGCGATTTCAAATGAGATGACTGAAAAATCATTTCAAGCACACGTCAATAAATTAAATACAGACATTCAAAAGCTAGAGGATCAGTATAAAATATTCGACGAAGAAAGAGGGAAGATGTCGAAGCTCAATCCACTAGATGTTCGGGAAATTGTTGTCTTTAAACAAATTCTCAAGACCCTGCAGCAAGGAGAGCAGCTGTTAGAAAACATTGATGAACATTATTTTCAAAGTCAGACCAATGATCTTGAGAATAAATGGTTTGACGAATATCTTGAAGACTTAGTTAAATACCATGAATACTTATTTTTGAAGTATGAGGGAAAAGTAAAAGAGAACGACTATTATAGTGAATTCGACGTGTTAAAGAACAGCGAGGCATTTTTCAAGCGAAATCTTGAGATCTATAGTGAGAATGAAGACCAAAGACTACGGATGATGATCATTGTTTCTTCGATTGTAGAATACACCTTCCATTTAAGACGATTAAATCAATTAATTGACCAATATCATAAAGTGGCTGAACGAAAAGGGAAGAAAAAGAAGGCATGAGCTTGAAAGATGAAGATCTCGTCCTCCTATGCGATAATAGTAAGAGGTTGAAACGTTTACTATTATCTTTTCAGGTGGAAAGTAAAGGAGATACAGAATGGAAGCTCAATATTGTTTGTCTTGTGGGACTCATTTAGAAATTCGCAATATGGGTGGAGAGGATCGGAAGGCCTGTCCTAGCTGTAGCTTTGTTTTTTGGGGGAATTATAGTATCGGTGTCGGCGCGCTCATCATGAAGGATCATAAAATCCTCCTTGTCCGCCGCTCGCAGGAGCCTGGCAAAGGGCTATGGACGAATCCTGGTGGCTATATCGAGCAGCATGAGCCAATCGAAAAAAGTATTGTTCGCGAAGTATTCGAGGAAACAGGCGTCACTGCTAAAGTGAGAGGAATTGTCGCAGCTGGAGACATGCCGCGAAACGTCCATAACGTATACCTTGTCTTTTTAATGGATTACGTCGAGGGAGAGCCCAAGCCAGATAACGTCGAGGTTGATGGCGCTGGATTTTATAGTATAGAAGAAATGGAATCAATGAATGTCGCAGGACTGACTCGCAGGCTTGCGGACATCGCCTTTTCTAGCCCTTCACAAGGCTTGATCCCTGACCCAAATCCAGTCGAATCATTACCAGGCTACGGATTGTACCGAATCGAACGTATATAAGATGTCAAAAAGCTGTTGAAAACATGATTTCAACAGCTTTTTTCGTGCTTGTGGTGATTTGTTAGAGGAAAAAGCATTTTATTAGCGAAATAAGGCATTTATTATCCAACTGGAGCTTGTTTATTATCTGAACTAAGCCTCTAGAAAATTTTTTTAAAAAACGAGTTTCAATGAGGGTAAGAACGGGTAAGGAACGATAATTAAATGGACTAGGAGGAGCTGTTTTATGCGTTAAATGGTTGAGTATTCCTATATAAAAGGGCATTTGGAGCACGTTATTACATACTTAATGAACAAATAATTGTTTACCCAGTAACACTGTTTTGATGTTCAACGGTGTTATTTGTGTGTTGGGCCAATTATTACTTACTATTTTTTTAGATCGATACAAGGAGGCTATGACATTGGAATCACAGACTATTATAGGCGATTATATTATTGAAGTAAGTTATGAGCTTTCGCAGAAAATGAATGAGGACTTAGATAAAGAATTTATTCAAACCATCATATCGCAACAAGAGCTTGAACAATTAAATGAGTGGAGAGCTCAATTTCTCAGTTATATTGGGGAAGCGATTAAGGAAAAGAATAAAGAAGTAACTTGGGATCAAGTGACGGAATGGGCTAGAACGACTGGTGAATCAGCTGTTGAGAGAGAGATTTCATTGGATGAATCATTAACGACGCTGACATCTTATCGAATTGTGATTTGGAATGCTATTTTAGAAAAGCTAAATGAAGTGAGTTTGTCGAATGAGGAGTTAATTGACATTGGTTTTATTATCGACTCGCTCGTGGATCATGCTGGAAGTGTGTTCAGCACTTCTTTTGTAGAATATCATCGTAATACAGTTGATTTAGCACAAAAAGCGGTTTTTGAATATTCGGTTCCAGTTGTTGGTCTATCAGATTCCGTGGCGATTCTTCCCCTAATAGGAGAGCTTGATACGAACCGAGCAAGATTACTAAAAGAAAACGCATTATACAATTGTGTAGAATTAGGTAATTCGATTTTGATCATTGATTTATCTGGTGTCCCAATTGTTGATACGATGGTTGCCAATGAAATTTTTCAGGTCGTTAGTTCACTAAAATTGATTGGGGTACAAACCATTTTAACAGGAGTACGTCCTGAAATCGCGCAATCAATTGTGAAGCTAGGTCTTAATTTTAAAGGGGTCACGATTAAAAGTAGTCTGAAACATGCAATAGTAGAGTTACAATCAAAAGGTGAGTTTTAATAAACAAACACGCAAAAAGAGTTGGGTTTGTTTTGTCTTACTAAAAGCGACCATCTAGTACCTATTGACGCAAAAGGATGATATGCTAAGGTCATAAAACTTCTAGACCACACTTTAGAAAGAAAGGCTTGATTCGATGAGCAAAAAAATTGTCCTTGCGGGCGGCTCGGGTTTTTTAGGGAAATCATTAGCTACATTTCTAACGAATAAAGGCTATCAGGTAGTCATTTTGACGAGAGGAAAATCAGGATCAAGTGATGGTGTCACATATGTACAATGGGACGGGAGCAAGCTAGGCGAATGGGCAGCTGAAATAGAAGACAGCTATGCCGTTGTTAATTTTACAGGGAAAAGTGTCAACTGCATCTATACAAAATCAAATCGCGAAGAAATCGTCTCATCAAGGCTAGACTCTGTACGTGTTTTACAAGAGGCAATCCGAACTTGTATAAATCCACCTCAAGCCTTTGTCCAAGCAGGCTCTCTAGCGATATTTGGTGATACACGAGAAGTGTGCGATGAAAGCTCCCCTCATGGAAGTGGATTCTCTGTTGATGTATGTGAACAGTGGGAAGAGGCCTTTTTTAAGGTGTCATTCGCAAAAACGCGGCAAGTGTTACTTCGAATCGGCTTTGCATTAGGCAAAGACGGAGGTGCCCTTGAACCCCTTGTCAAATTAACTCGGCTGAACCTTGGTGGGACGGTCGGGTCAGGGAAACAATATATTAGTTGGCTACATATCGATGATTTAAATGAAATGTTCCTTCAATCAATTGAAGATAATCGATTTGAAGGAATCTATCATGCAACGGGGGTCAATCCCGTCACGAATAAGGAATTTATGAGTACGTTAAGAAAGGTACTCGGCAAAGGCTGGGCGCCTCCAGCGCCAACGCCATTTGTCTGGTTAGGCGCATATGCCGTCATGAAAACGGAGCCGAGCTTAGCTTTAACAGGACGAAATTGCATACCAAGACGCCTGCAGGATCACGGGTTCACCTTTCAATATACAAATCTAGAGGAAACGTTGAAGGATTTGGTATAATTATGAAAATGTTATATTTATGAAAGGAGTCTATTAAATGAATACTGATTATCAATCATTTCTAGCAGGGATGTTCATTTGTGGCGAGCTTGCCGTTCCAACTGTCGTCACCAAAGAAGACGTGAAGCTTGTCGTAGATCTGCGTGCAGAAGCAAGTGAAGGCGTTGTCGGTGACCAGGTTGATCGGGTCCATGTTCCTTTAGTGAATGGAGAACCAAACCAATCGCAGCTTCTATCTGAGGCGATTGGTCATGTCGTCAATGCGTATCAAGAAGGAAAACGAGTCGTCCTCCACTGAAAAGGCGGACAAAGCCGCGCAGGTAGCGTGGCAATCGGAGCATTACTAGCTCTTGATGCTGCTGACTCGCTTGAGCAAGCGACGCAAATGGTTGCAAACATACGCCCGGGGCTGGACATCCATCCCGAGTTCGTGAAAGATTTACAAAAGCTGTTTCCTAGCAAGTAATCTGGCAAGAAGAAGCTACCTTATAATGACGAGGTAGCTTTTTTGTGGAGAGAGCGACGTGTGGCGAAATTTGTCGATTAGTCGATAAATGCGGTTGTTAGACTGAATTAAGCGGAGTTAGACCGAATTAAGTAGCAGTTAGACTGAATAATGCGGAGTTAGACCGAATTGAGTAGCAGATCGACCGAATGATGCGGAGTTAGACCGAATTAAGTAGCAGTTAGACTGAATGATGCGGCAGTTAGACTGAATTGAGCAGCAGATCGACCGAATGATGCGGAGTTAGACCGAATTAAGTAGCAGTTAGACTGAATAATGCAGAGTTAGACCGAATTAAGCGGCAGTTAGACCGAAAAGAGCGCCCAAATGCTTTATGCTGCTAATAAACGACACTCAAAACTCAATTTTCATACACAATAAGGAGGAATTCATACATTTCAAGTCGAATGGTTTTAAAATAATAGATAGAGGAGTGATCGATTGATAACAAAAGAACGAAAACGACCACTAAAAATACAAAAACTTGAAGCATTACTCCGCAGACTGCCATCTCATCACCCAAAATATGAGATGATAAAAGAAGCATTAGCCAAAAGCATCGCTGGTTTCAGAGGAGAGCAGTCCCTTGATTATTATCTCTCATTTCTTCCCTCAAACGAATTCCTCATCCTCCACGATATCAGATTCCCTTACGATGAAAACAGTTACTTTCAGCTCGATACACTCATTTTATCTACTCGCTTCCTCGTCATCCTTGAAGTGAAAAATATCGCAGGCACATTATACTTTGATCAAGCATTTCAACAGCTCATTCGTATATTGGATGGCAAGGAAGAGGGATTTTTAGATCCTTTACTACAAATAAAACGACAGCACATGCAGCTGGAAACATGGCTCGCGCAACGAAAAAATCTGCCGCTACCCCCAATCGAATCCTTCATTGTCATTAGTCATCCTTCAACAATCATCAAATCATCACCTAATCACAAGGAAGCTTTTGAAAAAGTGATTCGCCCTCCCATGATTCCGCTGACAATCGAACATCTCAAACGATTTCACACAAAAGAGATCCTCCCCATGAAACCATTAAAAAGACTCGCGACCCTCATCCAAAAACAGCACACCCCTTCTAATCCTGATCTTCTGCACCAATTCCAAATCGATAAATCAGAGCTCCTTCGTGGTGTTATTTGCCCAACGTGTATGCGGCGTCCACTCGTCAGAAAAAGAGGATCCTGGTATTGCCCATATTGTGAATCTTCCTCGAAAGACGCGCATGTATCCTCGCTGCAAGATTATTTTCTTCTCATTGGTCCTACTATCTCCAATCAACAATTAAGAGATTTCCTTCAGATTTCCTCCGCAACCATTGCAAAAAAATTATTAGTCTCATTGGATCTGAAACAATCTGGAGTGACAAAAGGGAGAACCTATGAGCTAGAGACTCTTCTGAATCATAAATGATGGAGTTCGGTCGATGATCGCCTAACATCGGATTCAGATGAGCTAACTGGGTTAGACCGAATTATATAGTAGTTAGACCGAATAACTTAGCACTTAGACCGAATAATGCAGACTTAGACCGAATTATGCAGAATTAGACCGAAAAACCATTCAACTAGACCGAAAAAACTCCTCCACCCCCGCGCCTCAGCTTCCTACACACGAAAAAAGGCCGTTGAACGCGATGTTCAACGGCTTCAACTCACTAAATCTCCCTAAATCTCCCTAAATCTCCCTAAATCATACCCAAAAGTGCGCCTCCCACAGCCCCAGATAGTACAATGACCCAAGGTGGAAGCTTCCAGTACACCAGCATACTGAACAATAATGCTGCAAAGGCGAAATCAATTGGTGCTAAAATAGCGCTTGTGAAAATTGGATTGTAAAACGCTGAAATTAAGATCCCGACAACGGCTGCATTGACGCCCATTAAGGCCCCTTTGATCTTCGGATTTCTGCGTAATGTGTCCCAAAACGGTAATGTACCGAGGATAAGCAGGAACGCTGGTAAGAAAATCGCCACCGTTGCCAAAAGTCCGCCTTGCCAGCCACTTATGGCGGTCCCGAGGTAAGCAGCGAATGTAAATAATGGCCCAGGTACGGCTTGTGTTGCTCCGTAACCCGCTAAAAAGGCTTCTTCGCTTAACCAACCAGTTGGCACAAATTCGCGTTCTAGTAATGGTAAAACAACATGCCCGCCACCAAAAACTAATGAACCAGCGCGGTAAAAGCTATCAAACATTGCGACCCAGTTTAACGACGTCATTTCCCGTAAAATAGGCAAAAAAATAAGCAAACCGAAAAACAGTCCCAAACATAGAACAGCAAAGCGGCGACTAATCGGAAATTGCATTCTCGTTTGATCGCTTTCTTGATGCTTGCGATAGATCAAGTAACCAACGAATCCAGCAAGTATGATAGCGCCGACTTGCGTAAAAGCCGTTTGCCACAAGAGGGTTACAATTAAAGCAAACAAGGCAATGGTTCTTCGTTGCAAGTCAGGAGTGAGATTCTGTGCCATTCCTAAAATCGCATGAGCAACGACAACGACAGCGACGATTTTTAAGCCATGAATCCAACCAGCAGTACTTACGTCAAAACCGTTAAGAAGGATGGCAAATAAAATAAGGGCAATGACAGAGGGAAGAGTGAATCCAATAAAGGAAACGATCCCACCTAACACACCTGCGCGCATGACTCCGATCCCAATACCGACCTGGCTACTAGCAGGACCAGGTAAGAACTGACAGAGCGCAACTAAATCTGCATAACTTTTTTCATCCATCCATTTACGTCTGCGTACATATTCTTCGTGAAAATAACCCAGATGAGCAATCGGTCCGCCAAACGAGGTTAATCCTAGTCTCGTTGAAACGATCAGGATTTCTAGTAATGATTTTAAACTTCTTTTTTGATCCATTTGTAACTCCTTATGCTACTATTTGATTTCTTTGAAAAGCTCATAGGCTTTTTTTCTCGCTTCAATGAGCACGATGTTTCCCTTTTCTGTAGTCGTATAATATTTTCTAATTTTCCCTTCAACGTTGCGTGATTCTTTTGTTAATAGTCCGTCTGATTCCATTGTGTGTAAAATCGGATAGAGCGTACCAGCGCTTATGTTGTAGCCATGTTCCTTAAGCTCCTCAAGCATCCACGCACCAAATATCGGGTGTTCACTAGCATGGTGTAAGATGTGTATGTGAATAAATCCAAGAAAAAGTTTTCGTAATACTTTATCCTCCAAGCTTTCACCTCCCCTTATCGGAAATCAATATCGAAAGACGATATCGATTATCTATATAAAGAGGATAACATGAATATTTGCTCGATCCAAGTTCTCGTGAGTATTTTTACATAGTCTTAACATTCGCATTCACTTTTAATAATTCTTCAATCGTTCAACATTCGACAATAAAAATGAAAGAGATCTCTTATAATAAAAAGGAGATTCATAATTTTATATGGAATAAAATAGAATGATTCTAAACAATATGACATTTAAAGGGGTAAAAGCAGTATTGTAGTAAGTACCCATTTGTAATGGATTACATTTGTTCATCTAAAAAGCAAAATCGATCTTCCAAAAGGGGCAGTTACATGGGAAAAATGTTTGAGATAAATTCACGTCAGTTTCAGATGATGATGGATGGTATTGTAGATTTGGTGATGGTGATAGAAGTCGTGGATGGAAGCGATTTTGTTTATCGTTTTATGAATAAGAAGGCACAAGAAATCATCGGGGTCAGAGAAGATGTTTTTGGAAAAACGTTTGCGGATATCTTTCCAGATCAGAAAGCGACCTATATTCAAGGAAATTTCTTGAAAGTGCTGCAGCACAAAGAGCCTGTTACATTTGAACGCTATGAAAGCAATGGTTGGATTGGTCAAACAACATTAACTCCTATTTTTGATGATGATGGCCATGTAGAATATATTTTCTCGGTCACACAGGATTTAAAAGAAAATAACAAAATGAAAGAAGCGATCACTCAAAAAACGAATGAGCTTGAGCTTGTTTGGAATTATACATCAGATGCAATTTTCATTATGAAGGAGGATGGCTCGATTTATAAAGTGAATCCTGCATTTGAAGAAATGCTTGGATGGACGGAAGAAGAGATCTCAAAGGAGCCCATCCCGCCTATTTTTTGGGGCCATAATCAAGCAAAGCATGAAGCATTTTTACGGCGTCTCTTTTCAGGTGAAAATTTCAATAATATTGAAAGAAAGCGCGTGTGTAAGAATGGGAAAATTATTGATGTGCTCGCCTCATACAGGCCAATCATTTTAGAAGAGAAAAACTATGCGGTGGCGATGTATAAGGAGGTCACAAATATTCAGGTCGTTCAACAGAAGTTGCGCGAGAGTGAAGAACAGTTCAAGTCCTTGTTTGTACATAACCCTGATCTCATCGTGGCAACAGATCAAAATGGCAACATTACAAATGTCAATTCTGCTGTGCAAACGGTGTTAGGATACACAGAAGAAGACATTACAGACGATTTTATCAATGTCCTGATGGGATATAAAGAGGATCAAATAAAAGAAAGAATCAGATATGTCAACAAAACACTGCAAGGAGAAACACAGGCATACGAATTGAGTGTATACAATAAAAAAGGCAACCGGGTTGACTTGAAAATTAAATCGATTCCGATAAAAAAAAATGGTGAAATTAAAGGGGTATATGAGGTAGGGCAAGACATTACTTTACAAAAGCAAGCAGAGGAAAAGCTGAAAAAACTTGCGCTATGCGATACGCTAACAGATTTACCGAATCGGCGAGCGATCAATGAAGAAATTGATGCTGCTTTAATCGAGGCTAGCCAAAACAACCATTCGTTAGCTTTGCTTTATATTGATTTAGATCATTTCAAAGAAATCAATGATTCGAAGGGGCATTTGATTGGCGACGAGCTGCTCGTTCAATTTTCCTTAAAAGTAAAAGACATTGTCTCTGAAAAAAATATCATCGCTAGATTAGGAGGAGATGAATTTCTCATTTTAATGCCGAAAGTGGACCATTCAACAGGACCAAAAGCGCTTGCGAAAAGCATTATTCAGTCACTACAAGAACCAATGACTATAGCGGGGCATGAAATTCAGACGACCCTTAGCATCGGTATTGCGATGTACCCAGATCATGGTGTGCAAAAGCGAGAATTACTAATGCAAGCAGATGAAGCGTTATATATGGCGAAAAATGATGGGAAGAATACGTTTAAGATTATCGAAAGCAATGCTTGATCCAAACTTAAGCCTTGCTTTTGATGTTCAATAAAACGCTGGTTTTCGTAAGGGCTATAAAGGGAATAGAGAAGAAAACATTCATTTGAAAGGAAGCGCAAATGATCGATTACATTATCCAAATAGATCGAGATTTGTTTCACTGGATCAATCAGGAGTTGCATATGAGCTTCTTAGATCCGATTATGCTGTTTTTAACAACGATCAGTAATTTAGCTATTATTTGGTTTGTTGTTGCTGTTATTCTTTTTGTTAAGAGGAAGAGAATTGGAGGGGCGCTATCAAGCTTTACGTTGTTCATCGGCATCATTCTAGCACTGATTATCGATGAAGTCATTAATGCGGTAGTAGGAAGGCCGCGTCCTCCAGAGGTAGAGGAAGGGGTCCGTCAATTGGTTGACTTACCTTTATCTAGTTCGTTTCCATCTGGACATGCCGTTACATCTTTTGCGGCTATGTTCATTCTTGTTTACTTTTTTCCTAAGACGAAATATTGGTTGCCTCTACTTGCAATTGTATTTGCGTATTCGCGCCTGTACGTTGGGGTTCATTATCCGACAGACAGCATAGTAGGAGCATTAGTAGGAATGATGGTTGGGTTCCTTACGATTAAATTGCCACTTGCATCCTTACTAACAAAGCTACAAAAAAGATATCCGAACTTAAACCTATAACTTGTATGGATATGAATAGTCTCAACAGATTAGAGCCTGTTGAGACTTAGTACTGGTCATACCTATTGTCCTGATAAAACGTTGGTAAGAGGATATCGACTGTTGTGCCCATTCCTTTTTGACTGTTAATTTGGATACTGCCCTGGTGCGCTTCAACAATTTTATAACAAACGGTTAGACCTAGCCCAATGCCTTTTTCTTTGTTTGAATAGAACGGTTCGCCTAATTTTTTTAAGCGTTCATGCGGAATACCAGAGCCTTGATCGATAATCCGAATTAACACGTCTTTACTGGATTCTAGTTGCACTTGAATGGTAATTTTACTCCCAGCTGGTCCAGCCTCAATGGCATTTTTGATGACGTTTACAAAAGCCTTTTTCAATTGACGCTCATCGCAGTAGATAAAGGGAGTGTTGACATTAAACTTTGTGACAATTTGTATATTATTTAAAGTAGCGCTTGTCGTAAAGAATTTTTTGACTTGTTCTAATAGCATTAAAGGATCGTTTAATTTGAATGTTAATGTCGGTTTTGCAAGCGTAATAAATTCATTTGACATCTCTTCAATTTGTTTTAATTCCAAGAGCATCGTATCAATATACTCTGGTTTTAAACCCCCTTCTTTCGACAATTGAAGAAAGCCTCTGATCGTTGTTAAAGGGTTACGGATTTCATGAGCGACACCTGCCGCCAGCTGCCCGATAACATGTAATTTTTCTGTCTTACGTAATAATTCCTCTGTTTTCTTAAATTCAGTAATATCTCGTCCCATAATCACAATACTTCGTCGCTCTCCATTAGGATGAAACAAAGGTACTTTCACAATATCGAAAATTTTCGGTTGGCTATTTAGCTGAGGAATAATCTGTTCATAGCGAACGGGTTTCTTACTTTCCCAAGCCTGCAAGTCGGTTTTTTCACAATTTTGTAGTGGATCACGAAAAAAGTCATTTAAAGCATAAAGATCAGCATTCACCATTCCTTTATAAGGAACATCCTCAAGCTGAAAAATAGAAATACCGAGGTCATTTGCTTCAATCCAACGACTTTCACTGTCCTTGAAGTAAATAATATAAGGGATACTGTTCATGACAGTGTGTATTTGTCTTTCGTTTTCCATTACTTTTTCTGGTAAAAAATGAAAATCTATTGTATCAGGAATTTTATTGATCAAGACTTGTAATTGTCTTTCCCTTTCAATTAATTCTGCCTCTCTCCGCTTGCTTTCAGTAATGTTTTTGATTGTACAAGTTCGCAAAATAATATGTCCTTTTGGATGAAAGATAGGAGAAATAATAAGACTGAGATCGAGTAGACTCCCATTTTTATGTTGTTTAGCCGTTTCATAAGTCGTGAGATAACTATGTTCGAACTCTTGTTTGAGATCTGCAAATAGAGAGAACTTACCATCCATCACTTCTTGCTCGGTCCAACCAAATAGCTGCTCAAAGGCTTTATTTACTTTTAAAAGGTTGAATTCATTATCAATAACGGCTGTGGCATCAACCGTATGATGAATGATTGACTCGACTATTGATGAAGGTGGTTGCTTGAACTCCTTTAATGAACGTTTATGATTATTCAATACAATCGCTCCTCATTCTAAGATGCAAGAAGAAATAGTTTTGTAAAATAAGATTTGACATATGCTTAATTATTTCCATGCATCTTATGAAATCTCCTTTATAAAAAGGTAAAAATAATTGTTTTTTTTGTAAAAAAATAGCTAAGTTTGTAGTGAGATTCAAAGATACTCTTTGTGACGAAATATGACGAAACTTGTCGTTAGACCGAAAAATGTTTGGTTTAGACCGAAAAAGTGCTGCGTTAGACCGAAAAATGTTTGGATTAGACTGAAAAAGTGCTGCGTTAGACCGAAAAAATCTGGATTCGACCGAAATCATCCTATGTTAGACCGAAAACTGTTTGAATTCGGTTATGCCTGCCTCCATTTAGCTGAAAAATACCTTAATTATAAAGGAAAACGACAAAATGAGAGGAACTTATTCGGTTCTGTGGGTACTTACTTCTGCATTAAAAAAATGATAAGGTGAAAAAGGATAAATACACATCAAAAGGGAAAAAGTAAGTCCATCTTTTGAAAAAGGAATGATCAACATGGCACAGACGCTTTATGACAAAGTCGGCGGAGAAGAAGCAATCGAAAAAGTCGTTGAGTATTTTTACAATGAATTAGTGTTAAAAGACGAAACGGTAAATCATTTCTTCAAAAACACAGACATGGAAAAACAACTCCGTCATCAGACAAAATTCATTAGCTTTGCATTAGGTGGCCCAAAACAATACTCAGGAAAATCAATGGCAAAAGCTCATAAAGGATTGAATGTGCAGCCAGAGCACTTTAACGCGATTGCCAAACACTTACATGATGCACTGGCGCACTTTGGTGTGGGTGAAGCAGATATTGAACAGGCTCTTGAAAAAGTTGCGTCACTTAAGGACGATATCTTGTATAAGTAATGCCACTCGACAAGCGGGATATCACTATCCCTCAACTCAGTATGGAATAAGCCGTATTCTTTTTCTACCCAACTTTCATATACAAAATAACCAGTCTCCCCAACGCGAGGAGTCTGGTCTTTTGTTTTTATACTTTAAATCGTCCGACGAGGCTTTGTAATTGCTCAGCCATGGAAGCTAGTGTTGTAGCGGATGAATTGATTTCTTCCATTGAAGCCAGCTGTTCCTCTGTTGCGGCGGAGACATTTTGTGTTCCTGCTGCAGACTGTTCAGCTACGCTCGAAACGGTTCGGATCGCCTGGATGACCTGTTCTGATCCAGCAGACAGTTGCAAAACGGCTGCTGTAATCTTTGTAATCTGGCTTGTAACGATTGTTACTCCATCTGCAATAAGGGTAAAATTATCGCCGGCTGAGTTGACAAGCTGGATTCCATTTGCGACTTCAGCGGTGGTTGATTCCATGGACTCAATGACATTATTTGTGTCTTGTTGAATAAGGGTAATTAAACCTGATATTTGCTTGGCTGATTTTGATGACTGTTCCGCTAATTTTCTAACTTCATCAGCTACTACGGCAAATCCGCGTCCATACTCGCCAGCCCGTGCAGCTTCAATTGCGGCGTTAAGAGCGAGTAAATTTGTTTGATCAGATATTGCCGTAATCGATTGTGTAATTTGTTCAATTTCTTTTGAACGTTCACCAAGACCATTAATAGAAGTTGATAAACGGTCTACTTTTTGATTGATCTCATTCATCTGATCGATCGTTTCTTTAATCACAAGGCTTCCTTCTTCGGATTGGGTTGATGCGTTTGATGCAGTATGTGAGACTTCCTCTGCATGGTCAGCAATTTGCTGTGCATTTTTTGACATTTCATTGATAATCATCGAGCTATCTTGGACACTGTGCACTTGGTTTTCTGCTCCAACAGCTAACTCTTGTATTGTATAGCTAATATGCTCCGTTGCTTTACTACTCTGTTCTGCACTTGCATTTAACTCCTCTGCAGAAGCTGCTACTTGTTGAGACGTTTCATGAACCGTTGCCATGATCCCGCGTAAGCCTTCAATCATCTTATTAAAAGAAGCAGTTAATGAACCAAGCTCGTCTTTTGATTGATATGTTCCTTTTATCATTAAATCACCATCTGCTGCTTTTGCCATTAATTCTTCCATTTCTTTCACTGGTTTCGTAATAGTTCGTGTCATCATCCAACCAATCATGATTAACACAATACTTCCTGCAATAAGGACAGTTATGACCAACATAAATGATTGTTGGATGTCTTCTCTATTCGTCTGATTGACCTGCTGTGCATCTTGAATATTGTAATCAACAAGTTCTGTAATAATGCTCTCTAGTTCACTTACAATTGGTGCAACCTGTTCTCTATATAGAGCGTAGGCCTCCTCATTTCGATTCGACATGGCGTAATCCATCGCTTGATCACGTGTTGCAATATAACCCTCCACAGTTTGCTCCATTTCCTGCATCTTTTCTAACTCAAAGGGGTCATCTGTTTGAGTTTTATATTGCTCTCTTAATTCAGCGTTCTCTTTTGCTAATCTATCAATTTCTTCAAGTATTCGGTTATTTTCATCGACATTTTCTGTTAACATAAGCTCTAATAAATGAGCTTTAATCATTTCCTGATTCGCTTCCATCATTTGTAAATATGTAATCGGAAGCAACTTACCCTCGTACATGTTCTCTAGCTTATCTTGCATCGAAAACTGTTGATAAACTCCCATAAAACCGACAGCAAATAAACCAAATAAAAAGATTAGGATAAGGACAGTTAATTTTCGACCAATTTTTAATTGTTGAAGTACTTTCATTGTTTTCCCCTCTACGATTCAGCGTTTGTTTTTCTTTATCATTATTTTCTTCATTACTATATAAGAAAAATAACATACTAAATATATATCTTTTTCATTAAAAAGTGACTAGCTAAATGGAAGGAATTTAATGACATATATTTACATAAAAATGATGTTTTATTGATATATTTCCAATGTATACATAAAGAGGAATGCAATCGTGTGAGATTAATGGGAGCTGCAGGCTAAGGGAATGAAAACTGGCTAAACAATCTTTTGAAATTATCACCATTGTTTTCATTTGGAGGTCGAGAGGTATTTACTACTTATCCGTGGAAGAAGATGAGTGGATCTCATTTCTAGCACTACTTTAACTTAAGGACGGTTTCAAGATACTAAAAGGTTTGCCAACCAATTTATGCGGGGATTACTTCCAAAAAGGAGTAGTCCTTTTTTATTGTCAGATCGAGTGCTTTTTCTGATGAGAGGAGTGATTAGGTTGAAGTTAATCAAATGGGGTTATATGCGGAGATATCGGATCAAGGCTCTTTTTGATACACATCCATCTTCGCCTGTTATACTAGCACAAATTAACCACTATTACTTTGTCAGACACATCTATTGGGATGAGTCTGATCCAATAGTGGGGAATGCGGATTTATGGAAAATGGAAGTGCTCGTCAATAAGGAGCTTGGCTTACTGGAAGATTATTTGAATCGAAGGTCGTTAAGTAGGTAGAGTATATAGGAATGAGAGATGATAGTCATTAGGAAGGTGTTCTTTTGTGAGAAGAACACCTTTCTAACAGATTTATTAACAAAATTTAGCCTGATTCTTCTGTTTGGAACATGTAATGCCTAGTACGCATATTGACATTCAGTACAACTCCAATGGCAACCATATTGGTTAATAAGGCGCTGCCACCATAACTAAGAAAAGGTAGAGCAAGGCCTGTAATCGGCATTAAACCTATTGTCATCGCAATGTTTTGAAACACTTGAAACACAAGTAACCCAATAATACCTGAAACAAGATACGTTCCAAACAGGTTGTTACAAGTTAAAGCAATCACAATCATGCGATAAAAAAGCAGGAAATAGGTGACGATGAGAATGGTCGCGCCCATAAAACCAAACTCTTCTCCAATGACCGTAAAAATAAAGTCAGTATGGATTTCAGGAATTCGATCACTTTGAGTCTGTACACCTTGTAAGAAACCACTACCATAGAGTTGACCTGAGCCAATTCCTCTCATTGCTTGTACAAGCTGGTATCCGTATCCCGCTGAATGTTCATAGGGGCTTAACCACCCATAAAAACGATCAAGCTGATGATCTTTAATAAATAGCGTAAACAGATCAAAATGATTGAAGTATAACCAAACAAGCATCACAATCCCTAGTATAGTTCCTGCACTCAGAATGAGCAGAATTTTCCATGAAATTCCAGACATCAGCAGCATAGTAGCCATAATGCTTGCGATAACAAGCGCTGTCCCTAGATCTGGCTGTTGCAAAATAAGGAAAAATGGCGGTAAACCGACTGCTAGAACCTTTGCAACAATGATGATATCTGATTTTATATCGAAGTCTTTGCGCTCAGTTGTGATTTTATAAAGCAAATGAGCGAGGGCAAATATTAAGAAAATTTTCATGAATTCTGACGGTTGAATCTCCGTAAAACCAAGATCTAACCACCGCTGTGAACCATTTCGAAAAACGCCAAGTGGCGAGTATGCGACAAGAAGGATTAAGGCCATCCCAGTTCCATAAAGTAGAAAAGATAAATTTTTAAAAAAGTCATAGTCAATAACCGTCACTCCAAACATAATGACGATTCCAACAACGAACCAAATGAGTTGTCGTTTGACAAAGTGCGTAGGGTCTTCAGTGAAATATTGACCAGATCCACTATAAATGGATAGTAGGCTGAAGCACATGAGTATAAATAATAAAAAGAGAAGGGTGTAATCAATCTGTTGTATATTCTTTTTCGTTTCTTCCATTTACGCCTCCAAACACGAAATAAATTTTTAGTTTATCCCCTAAAGGCCAGCAGCAAGTAGATAATATAACTAATTAAGAAACAAAAGTATACCATAAAAAAACGAAAATTGCAGGAATTGTGAGACAAATGTAGTCTTATATTTTGTATGAAAATTGGTTAACCAAAACGTTCTACTGTACGGTTTCATAAAAAATATGATATCTTAATAGAGTGACAACTTTTTTTATAAGGGAGGGATTTACCTTGGGGAGTCGTTGCTTCGTATTGGTCAAGTAGCAGAATTAAGTGGGTTATCGGCAAGAACGATTGATTACTATACTAAAAAAGGATTACTTGCATTCAAGCGTTCAAATGCGAACTATCGACTGTATCCTCAGAATGTCCTTCAGTCATTGGAAAGAATTAAATGGCTTCAGGAACAACGGATGTCGCTCGATGAAATTGCTGAAACGATGCAAGTACCGAGTGATGAAGAAGTAGAACCTTTTGTATTTGAGGTACAAGAGGAAATTCATGTCCTGCAGCAAAAGTTAACAACATTAGAGGATGCGATGAAAAATACTTCTCAAAAAGAAAAAGAGCTCATATATAAAGATATAACAGAGAAACTCAAAGTAGTTATGCAACGATTTATTTAAATATGAAGAATTTTCGGAGGTGAATCCCTCTATTGAGGGAAATAATTGGACAGTATAACTTTATTGAATTTATTTTTAATAGCGCTTCTCATTGGACTAACAGCTTTCTTCGTTGGTGCTGAATTTGCAGTTGTAAAAGTACGTATGTCTCGAATTGATCAATTAATTTCAGAAGGTAATAAGAAAGCCATTCTCGCTAAAAAAGTAGCCAATGATCTAGACTACTATCTATCTGCTTGTCAGCTTGGTATTACGGTGACGGCCCTGGGACTTGGTTTCTTAGGAAAGCCAACGGTCGAAAGGCTTTTGTACCCCTTGTTTGAAAGTTGGGGGGTTGCCCAGGCTGTTGCTACGGTCGTTTCGATTGCAGTGGCCTTTTCGGTTGTAACGTTTCTTCACGTTGTAGTCGGTGAGCTTGCCCCTAAGTCGCTAGCGATTCAGTTTGCTGAAAAGATGACATTGCTATTAGCGGGCCCACTTTACTGGTTTGGTAAGATTATGTACCCGCTTATCTGGAGCTTGAACGGGTCAGCACGTGTTCTGCTTCGTACGTTTGGTGTTCAGCCTGCAGGTCATGAACAAGCCCACTCGGAAGAAGAGCTGAAAATCATTATGGCGCAAAGCTTTAAAAGTGGTGAAATTAATCAAATTGAGCTCTCGTACATGGAGAACATTTTTTCTTTTGATGAAAGAGTCGCAAAGGACATTATGGTACCGCGGACGCAGATTATTACGTTGGAACAGACGATGACACGTGAAGAAATTATTGATATTCTCAATGAGCATAAATATACACGTTACCCTGTGACTGAAGAGGGCGATAAAGACCGTATCATTGGTTTTGTCAATGTGAAAGAAATGCTAACCAATTATGCGGTGGGGCAAGAAAGTCGTCTTGTTGACAGTCTGCATGAGCTAATCATGATACATGAGGGTACTCCTTTGCAAGACGCGCTACTTAAAATGCAATCAAAGAGAGTTCATATTGCCCTTGTTATGGACGAATATGGTGGTACAGCGGGAATTATCACGATGGAAGATATTTTGGAAGAAATCGTTGGTGAGATTCGTGACGAATTTGATAGCGATGAGGTACCAGATATTCAACAAAAAAGTGAAGAGCTTTATCATATTAACGGTCGTGTTTTACTAGTTGACCTTGAAAAACAATTCGGACTTACATTTAAAGATAGTGAAGATGTTGATACAATCGGTGGCTGGTTTCAATTACAGAACACAGAAACGATGCCGAACGATTCCATTGAACAAGATGGACATCTCTGGACCGTTTTAGAGATGGAAAATCATCAAATCCTTCAGGTAGCCTTACAGCTAAGAGCAGTACCGCAAGAAGAAACGACTGAAGCGATAACGTAAGATTAAATAAAAGGCTTGTGAAGAGATGTACTCTTTCACAAGCTTTTTTCAATACATACCATAAACACAAACCTTCCATCAGCCAAGGCTCTCAATTCAGAACAAAAAACCATATTCTTTTCCTAACCACTAGCCAACTATCATCAGACCCCAACAGGCAAGTGGACGGCTCTTAGCTTGCGAATCGCTTGTTTGCGCCAGGAGGATACAGTGTTTGTTGAGACACCGTATTCTCTAGCAATCTCACCAAGCTTTTTATCATGAATAATGGCCTCGACGACCCAAAGCTGCTCACGCTCAGTTAAGTGGGAAAGATACGGGGTTAGGGAAGAAAATAAGCTCGAATCTAGGTGATAACTATGCTGTTCATCGATATAGGCAGTCGTTTGCTGTTCATCGTGAAGAACATGATGGTCGCCAAACCGTTTCTCTTTACGTAGCATCGTAAGCATATGTCCGCGAACAGTATGGAGAGCAAAGGCAGCAAATGAGCCTCTTTCTGGATCGAAGTTTCGATATGCCTCCCACAGAGCGACTACACCAACTTGATAATATTCATCGAAATAGCTAGTGAGACGGAGTTTTTTGATCTGATTTTTAATCAATCCTTCAAAATCACAAAGAACTTGTTCAAATGATTGACTGTGCATGCGTGCATTCCTTTTTTAGGAGCACTCCTAATCGTATTCCGCGGTAGCCTTAGCGTACGCGACTTATCGTTATCCTGCATCTTTGAAAAAAGACGAAATCGCCCCCTTACTATAGGGAAAAAATCAAAAATCGCTAGGGCGTTTTGCCAAAACGACCCCTAAATCGAAGGTCGTTTTAAAGAAACAGTCTTATTTTTGAAAACTGAAACTTTAATGAATAGGAAGACGTAAATGAAACATAGAGAGGAGTGAATTTGCATGGATCTGATCTTTTTACCCATTGCGCTCTTATTTGTCGTTGGCGGATTCATTCTTAATGTCGTAACGAGTATTTGGTGTTACCGTGATTCACTTAGGCAGGGAAATAGCAAAGAATATAGCCTGATCATATTAGTGGCTACACTTTTCTTCCCGATCGCAGGGTTTATTATTTATCTCGTTATTCGCAAGTAACTTTCTCATGCTACGCGGTCTGGTCCTTCTCATGATTATCTCTTCCTGTATCGGGTATAGGATACATAATAAAGAAAAAATGAGGAGTGTCAGAGGATGAGTGAGATGTTATACGGGAATACGCCCCCTTTTCTCGGGGCAATCAATGGAACGACAGATAGCATAGATGAAGCAGATGTACTGATTTATGGTGTGCCGTGGGAAGGAGCCGTGACGTGGGGAGATTATACAGGCTGTGAGCTTGGGCCTAAGGTGATGCGACTCTGTTCAGGACGGTACAGTGGCTATTTGCCAGAGCTTGATCATATCGATGTGTTTGAGCATTTGCAGCTTGCGGACATGGGGGATGTCGATGTGGTCCCTGCTGATGTCACTGAGACGATGAACCGAATTGAGGATTTCTCGGGTAAGATTTGGGATACAGGTAAATTCCCAATTGCGCTCGGCGGAGACCATGGCATTACGTACCCAATTGTTAAGGCGCTGACAGAGCGAACAGAAGGCAAGGTCGGCATTATTCATCTCGATGCGCATTACGATAATATGCCCCATCATGAAGGTGATAAATATGCACGCTCAACGCCATTTGCACGGATTTATGAGCTAGACGGCGTGCGCAATGAGAGTTTGATTCATGCAGGTATTCACGGCCCACGTAATAAGCCAGAAAGCGGCCGTTTTGCCCGCGATGCAGGAGCGAAAACCTTAACAATCAATGATATCCGCGAAACAAAAGACCTGCGCGCCCTCGCAGCATCTATTTATGAGCAAGCAAGCGAAGGCGCTGAGGTTGTCTATCTGAGCATTTGTAGTGACGTACTCGATTTCGCTTTCAATCCTGGAGGACCAGTCGATGCGAATGGCTTAACTTCCTATGAGCTTCTAACACTCGTGTATGAATTTACAAAGCGCGGCATTGTCGGTATGGATTTCGTCGAGGTCTATCCGCAGCAAGATCCAACCGATGTATCATCCCACTTCGCCTCCACACTTGCCCTGTATGCACTTGCTGGCGTTGTGCAGCATCAGAAAAAATAAACAACACCGCACCCGTTTAGAGGTGCGGTGTTTACTTTGACGCTATAAAACCCACTAAGGACAATGTTCGACCCTGAAACGAGCATTGTCCTTATCAACCTAAGTCTTACCGTAGACTTATACTACTCTACCCACATTCAAAACAAATTATTCGTCTAAATTTGATAAGAGGAAAAAAGCTCATAAATATGCTAATAAAGGACGAAATCACAGCTTAAAGACCTAGGATTAGAGGAGGGGTGGTGCAGTGCGCTAGAGGTTTTAAGCTAACCCAAGCTTGGACCGAAAAGTCACCTACTTAGACCGAAAAACGTTTAATTAGACCGAATAATGTCCTGCTTAGACCGAATTATGATCAGTTTCGACCGAAAAACCACTTATTTCGACCGAAAAAGTCCCAAATTCCACCTTAACCCTACTCCCAACACCAAAAAAACGGCTGAAAAATCCCTTTTAAACAGCTCCGTTATTTTCACCATTCTATATTTTACTTAAAAACACTCGCTCAAGCTGGTCACTCATCAAAGGCTTACTAAAAAAGTAGCCTTGTCCGCTATCACAGCCGTATTGTTTTAGGATGTTGTATTGATCCTCTGTTTCAATGCCTTCTGCGACGACACATAAATTCAAATGATGAGCGAGAGACACAATTGAATGGACAAGTGAGGCATTTTTTTGATCGGTTAATTCTTGGACAAATGATTTATCAAGCTTCAGTATATCAACTTGTAATTTCATTAAATAGGACAGGGAGGAGTAACCTGTACCAAAATCATCGATCGCCATCTTCAGGCCGATCTCTTTTAGCTGTTTAATCGTTTCAATTGTCTTCTCGACATCATGAACCATTGTCCGTTCTGTCATTTCGATAATGAGAGACTTTGGATTGATGCCAGTCTTTTCAATCATCGTAAGCACATCTTCAACCAAGGTGCCTTTTTCAAAATGATTTGGCGAAATATTAACCGAAATGGGAATGTCCTTAAATCCAGCTACCTGCCATTCCTTTATTTGCTTGCCTACTTGTTCAAGGACCCATTGTGTAATCGGAATAATCAGGTCGTTTTCCTCAGCGCGAGCAATAAAGTCATTTGGAACAACCAAGCCCTTCGTAGGGTGCGCCCACCGAATTAACGCTTCAGCCGCTTCAACCCGCTTTGTCGAAAGATTAAATTTCGGCTGATAAACCAAATAAAATTCATTATTGCGAATCGCCCGTTGAACATTATCTTCAAATGATACAAAGGCCTCCGCTTTATCTAATTTGACGTTATGACTACAGAATTGATAATTATTTCTTCCAAATTGCTTCGCTTTGTATAAAGCTTGATCGACATGCTTCATTAACGCCAACACATCACTGCCGCATTGCGGATACGTACCAATGCCGATTGATGAAGTCGTCATAAACTCATGCCCTTTAATGTGCCAAGTATCCTGTAGCGTTGTTAAAAATCGCTTAGCCATCTCCTCAATCTCGCCTTTTGAAGATACCCCTGGTAACAAAACGGCAAACTCATCCCCACCCAGTCGTGCCAGCGTATCGCCTTTGCGAATACAGGTTCTAAGCCGCTTGGCGAACTGAATCAATAATTCATCGCCTACATCATGCCCTAGCGTATCATTAACCCATTTAAAGCGATCAAAATCAAAGCACATCACGGCAAATGCTTTCTGATTACGTTTTGCTTCCTCCATCGTTTCAGTGAGACGATCCATAAATAAACGGCGATTCGATGCTCCTGTAAGGAAATCATAAAACGCCATTTTCTCAAGCTCTTTCTCTTGCTGTTTACGTTCTGTTACCTCTCGTGAGACGCAAAGAACATGCTGGAATTCGCCATTATTATCGAACACCGCTGTCAGCTTTTTATCTAGCCAAATAAAATGACCGTCACCGTGCATAAAACGATACTCCAGTGCTTCATCTTGATGAGTCTCAAGCACATTTTTGATACAATCGGTCACTCTTTGAAAATCACCTTCATGAATCCGTTCAGAAAGGAGTGAATCGCCCTCTTTGATTTGAATACCGACCACTGTTTGATAAGAAGGAGACGCATATAAAACGGTAGAGTTGGCATCAATGAGCGCAACTAGATCAGTCATGTTTTCTGCGATTAAGCGATATCTTTCTTCACTCTCTTCAATCCGTCTTTCTTGGATTTTCTTCTCGCTGGTATTCCTAGCAATTCCAAATACACCCGTGATGCTTTCGTTTACAATTATAGGGATACTTGTTATGTCGAGGTCGACACACTCCCCCTGTTTATTAAAAATAGAACATTCGTAATTTCTTGTTTCCCCGTGAACAACCGCTTGGAAATTTTCCCGTGCGAGATCCAACGATTCGGGAGTTATTAAAGGTATAAAAGAGCGACCAATCAATTCATTTAATGCGTAACCGGTTATTTCTTCTAGTGCATGATTCGCATTTTCAAAGAGACCTTGCAAATCGAATTGAAACACAACATCTGGATGATGCTTAAAGAGAGATTCATAGCGTTGTCTGCTTATCTCTAATTGTTGCTCTTTTTCGATTTGTTCTGAAATATCCCGGTATGTCGCAATCAAGCCAGTAATCTCACCATCTGTTCCTAAAATAGCAGAGTAAGAGGCATTCACATGAAGTAAACGGCCGTCTTTTTTCTTCCGTATCGTCCGGTAAAATGGTCTATTTCTGCCTCGGAGTAATTCCATATATAAATCTTTATTCTCTTCTTCATAGCCTTCAGGAATAAAATCGATATGACCACCTGGCTCGCCAATCAGGTCTTTTTCGTCCCAGCCGAATAACGATGTAAAGCCTTGATTGATACGAATGATTTTTTGGTCCACATCAGTCACGAGTATACCGTCTGTTGTGCTAGATAAAAGAGATTCTAGAAATGTATTTGTACGAATTAATTCCTCTTTTTGTTCGGGCCTGTCTCTGGCCATTCCGATGATATGAGTGCATGTACCCTCGTCATCAAAAATAGGGGTGAAAATAGTATTCCCTTCATAGCTAATAGAAGAGCCTGAAAGGTATACTTGATTCAGAACATTTTTAAAATTCAGAACACATTTTCGCTCTCCTCTAAAACCAGCAATACGTGCTGCTTTGTTTGCTTTTAAAAAGGTAAATTGCCCATCCTTTACTTCAAAAAGAATCGCAACGTCTGGAATCGACTCTAATACCGCGCCAATAATGTTCCTTAACGACTGTGACATGTCAAATATCCCCATATATCCTTCTTTTTTCATATACATAAATTACCAATTGATGAGATAAAAAAAGATATCTTTCTATTATTGAAAACATCATAAGGGGAAATTCGACAAATTGCAACAAAATTAATTAACTATATCAAAATATTTTTTTAACATGAAAACAAAGCATGTTAATACCCATTAATCCCCTAATGCAAAATCATTTCCCGTGCAATATTATGATTAATAGCGACAAATACTTACATAATCATGTCGTAATATTTTATCTGAAAGAAGGGTAGTTTCGTGAAAAAGCTTGCATCCATTCTATTATCAGGTGCAGTCATCATGTCGTCGTTTGCCTCTTTCCAAACAGCCTCTGCTGCAGAAAGTGAACGTACAAGCGATAGTTATATGCTCACTGATATTTGGGAGCATTGGGCATCAGAAGAGCTAGATGATCTTGTGAACGCTGATATTTTCAAAGGGTTTCCTATCGGAGAAGATGAGTATGTTTTCAAACCAAATAACAGCATGACAAGAGCTGAATTTGCAGCGATTATTGTCCGTGCTCTTGAATTAAAACCAACTGGAGAAGGCGAAACCTTTACCGACATACCAGCAAATCATAGTTTAAAAAACGAAATTGCCATTGCGAGTGATCATGGCATTATTTTTGGTGTGGACACAGGAAAGTTCGCTCCAAATGAGCCTGTCCTTCGCGAACAAATGGCAGCGATAATCGTCCGTGCATTTGAAGGTACAATTGATTTTAACAGCAGTAGTGCCAAGGCATTCTCAGATGTTCCAGCTGAATATTGGGCGAAGGATGACATTGCTAAGGCAAGTGGAACCGAAATCGTAAAAGGCATCAATGACACACAATTTGGCCTAAACAAAAAAGCAACACGGGCCGAAGCGGGAGTGATGCTACACCGTGCCCTGCAAAAAGAACAAAGCACTCTACCAAATGAAGACGAGCTAAAAACAATTGCAGCACAAAGCGAAACAGCAAGCTTCCCATTATTTGAAGCAAACGATATCGATGGCCTTCTCGCACATAATGAAACTTATTTTACAGGTTATCAAAAAGTAAGCTCAGATGAATTAGTCACATGGTCTAATGAAGGCGGCGTGTCTCAAACAATATCCTTTTTGAATGAACCTGTCATCAAAGTAGAAAAAAGAAGCAACCGCTATGCCCAAGTCTCACTAACGGCTGATATCAATATCAGCTTTGAAGACGACACAACATCATTTAAAACAACAATGCCATATGATGCCACTTACTATATGAAAAAGATAGATGGTAAATGGAAGATTTATCATACTGATGTAGCACTAGACTTAGATGAAGAAGAAATGGAACAGCTACTAGCGGGAGAGTAATTATAGAAGTATAGAGTGAATAAGAGAGAACCGTTCCTTTTTTTATGAAGGGCGGTTTTTTGTTTGGAAAGCTCTTTCCTTGGCCAAAACGGCAACTATGAGCTTGAAGTTGCTCTTATTGAGAGGGTGTATGAGTCAGTTTGATCGTATCTTATTGGTTTATTAGCCGAACTAGATGCTAATTCGGTCTAAGTCAGAGCTTTTTCAGTCTAAGGAGATGCTAATTCGGTTTAAGTAGGTAATATATCGGTCAAACGACAGCAGTTGGTATTTTTCAACTAGTTTACTCGGTGATTATGGCCTGAACATTACATCATATATACATAGTGAAAACCAGATAATTAGAACTAGTTTATTTACAACTAATCATTATTTAAACCTTCCCTTTACAAGATTAACAGTTTGATCCATAATTCAGTATATATAGAAATGGGCACTTAGTCTTATTGCTAAGTAAGGTTAAAAAGGGGGAAGTTCATTGTTACGCGTGATGACAAATAAGAATAAAAGGAAAGGGTCTCAATATACATGGCAGTTTTTCTTGATAACCTGCCTGCTTTTGGTTCAAATGACTTATACAGAAAAAGCGGCTGCATTAGGTCCTGATGTAGTTGTGACAAATTTAAATGAAGGACTTACTGCGGAGGAACTCGTTGCGAAAATCATCGGTGAAAATAGTCTCGATGTAAGAAACGTAACATTTACAGGCTCTGAACTAGCTGTTGGGACATTTAATGAAGGCTTGGAGACGTTTGGGGTCGACAGTGGAATTGTTCTTAGTACTGGACAGGCAAAAGATATTATCGGTCCAAATCGTTTAAATGAACCGAAGTCAACGGAATTAGGGAAGCCTGGAGATGCGGATCTTTCCGCCTTAGTGAATGGAAGTACGACTTATGACGCAACGATTTTGGAATTCGACTTTTTGCCACAAAGTGACACAATATCGATTCAATATGTCCTCACATCAGAAGAATACCCGGATAGCCTTAGTTTTAGTGATGTATTTGGTTTCTTTGTAAATGGTCAAAACATTGCCTGGCTGCCAGGTAAAGAAATCCCTGTGACCATTACCAATATCAATCATGTAAGTAACTCGGAATACTATCTTGATAATCCAGAGGATAATCCTATCTATAACACATCAATGAATGGAATGACTGTCGTCTTAACAGCAGAGTCTTCTGTTAATGTAGGTCAATGGAATCATATCAAGCTTGCGATTGCAGACTATAAAGATTCTATTTTGGATTCTAATATTTTAATCAAAAGTGGAAGTATGACTGACGAACGACCTGTGCTCGAAGCACTTACATTGAATTCATCTGCTTCCAAGCTTCGAATTGGAGAGACCGAACAGCTTGTTGTGACAGGAAAATATTCGAATGGAATGACAAAGGATGTTACTAGTGAGGCCATTTATCAAAGCTCCAATGAGGAAATTGTTACTGTTAGTGAAACGGGCATCCTGACAGGTGTTGCAAGTGGAACGGCTGTAATTAGCGCAACGTATCGAGGACAAACGGTAGAAGTTAGCGTACAAGTTCGCAGTAATCAAGGTCAGGGCAAAGTGAATCCTTGGCGTCCATTAGGAAAGATTTCACTAAATCGAGATTTTTATAAGATAAGAGAAGGAGAAGCCACAAGGATCACGGTGGGAGCGTATTACCTTGATAACCATACCGAAAATGTGACAAGCAAGGCTACATATACTAGCTCTAAGGAAGCGATCGTCACAGTTAATGAGGAAGGCGAGATTACAGCGCATCAGGAGGGAATAGCTGTCATTACAGTAAGATACAATGGAAAAATAGCCGAGGCTGAGATTGAAGTTCTTCCAGCTTCAGTTCCTGAAGGCGGTAGCGGAATATTACTTCCTGTTAAGTAAAACGCTTCTAGTTGAATTCATATGTGGTTCATCCTGATCGAGTTGGATTAGATAGAGAGAGCCGTTCCTTTTAAGGCGCGGCTTTATCGTATTCGCTTCGGTCTCTTTCTCCCAAAGCCCATGTAGTAATGCTTGTCCTCATCCTTATACACTTTAATCCCTATTAAACTCAAAGGCGTCCAAATTGATTGAAGCTGAATCAAAGGCAACCTTAATCCCTCCCAGATAAATCTCAACTTACAACCAATTGTACGGTATTCAAAAGAAGAAGTAAGGTGAACCTTGTCGCCGAGAGCCAAGTTCTCTCCGACAAATTACGCTACCGAAAGGAAAAAAAGAAAAGACCCTAAGCATAATACTTAGAGCCCCAATTTTAAAACCACCTTTAACGAACTTCCGAAAGAAGTCTCCCTCTTCAAGCGTGTAACGGGCAAAGCCCAACGCTAAGGGGGAGATGAATGTCGGTTGGCGTAAGCCAAAGCTATTTTTCTAATCCTCTTCGCAACAATTCAAGAATAGTCGCTGTTCTTGTAGATATGCTGTTTTCTTTTTGGTATTCGTCAACTTTTTCTAAAATAGGTTTAGGCATACGGATTTCTACACGTTCTTTATCTGACATCGCTATTCACCTCACACTTGATTGTACGGTATTTTTACGATATAATCAACCTATAATGATCGCAAATAGGAGGTGATTTGATATGGCTAAACAAAATAAAGCATATAAGTTTCGACTGTATCCAACAGAAGAACAAGCATTGATCATACGTAAAACCTTTGGGTGTGTTCGCTTTGTCTATAACAAAATGCTAGGAGAGCGGAAAGAAACCTATGAAACTTTTAAAGCTGATAAAGAAGCACGAAAGAAGATGAAATATCCAACTCCTGCCAACTATAAAAAAGAGTTCTCGTGGTTAAAGGAAGTAGACTCTTTGGCTTTGGCAAATGCACAACTAAATTTAGATAAAGCGTACAAAGCTTTTTTTAAAGGCAATGCCAAGTTTCCAACATTCAAGAGTAGACGACACAAACAGAGCTATACAACGAATGTCGTGAACAGAAACATTGAATTACTAGATGGTCATATCAAATTACCTAAATTGAAAAAGGTAAAAGTCAAACAACACAGAACGATTCCTGCTGAACATACAATCAAGTCTTGTACAATATCCATGACTGCATCGGGAAAATACTACATTTCCATTCTTACAGAGTACGAGAAGCAAATAGTCAAAAAGGAAATAGAAAAAGTGGTTGGGTTGGACTTTGCGATGAATGGGCTATTTGTCGATAGTGAGGGTAAGAAAGCCAATTATCCGAAGTTTTATCGACAGATGCTCAATAAGTTAGCACAAGAACAGCGTAAACTTTCTCGTAAAAAGAAAGGTTCTTCGAATTGGAATAAACAACGCATTCGAGTCGCTAAAATCCAAGAGAAAGTCGCGAATCAACGCAAAAACTTCTTGCATCACAAATCAAAAGAATTCGTTACTTATTATGATGCCGTTATCATTGAGGACTTAGATATGAAAGGAATGTCACAAGCACTCAAATTCGGGAAAAGTGTAGCTGATAATGGTTGGGGAATGTTTACTTCTTTTTTACAGTACAAACTAAACGAACAAGGGAAGCAACTTGTCAAAATAGATAAATGGTTTCCCTCTACGAAAACGTGTTCGAAATGTGGTTCAGTAAAAGATATCAAATTATCAGAACGTACTTACCAATGCTCTTGTGGTCTAAAACTTGATAGAGATTATAACTCTGCAATCAACATTAAGAAAGAAGGCATACGCTTATTAGCGATTGCCTAACAAAATAAACTCTTGGAACAAGAGGGTTAGCTTGGTCGATTTCATCAGCTAGTAAAAGTGGCGACTACCCAAGAAGCCCCCACTTCAAAATCCGAAGGATTTAAGTGGTGGGTAGTTCACACCAACTAAACATCACTACCCATAACGAAATATTGTTGCACCCCGTCCAAATCCTAGCACTCAAATTGCTTGGCTATTTTCCCTGCATTTGAAATAAAAATAAGGAGGCAACAACGAAAACAAAAAGGCTCTCACGTCACCATTTTAAGAAGAACATCACATTAAAGCGTGTTTCCTAAAAAAGCGACAATGGCTCCGACTGCTACTGCAATGAGCGGAAAAAGAATAAATGTCATCATAAACTTCTTGCGCTGCTTTTTCTTATGTACTTCTTCAGGTGTTAAAAACATGAAATCTCCTCCAACATTGATTATCATCACACGGAGGCCCATATGCGGTAGCTGGCTGGCATGATGACAGGTCGTCACTTTAGCCCCTATAGCTTTGCGTCATCAACTTTCGCAAATTTTGCCCTTATCGTATGATTTACATCTTATGTATCGGTCATAAATAAAAAAGTGTTTAAAATGATGAAGAATTTAAGTCTTAAGGCCTACATCCAAACGAAAAAGACCCCAAGCTTCACACCTAGAGCCCTACATTCAACACCACTATCAGAAAAAATTTGATCCAACCAACTATCGATAACCATAGTGGAATACTTAGTATCGTGCCCCATACTAGTCCTAACATAAAGTTACCTTGATGATTCACTATCACCACTCCCTTACCTGTCATTATGGGGCGGTAACAGTATCTTTATACCAATTAGCACTAGCTATCGTCCTAATGCTGCTTCTAGTGCGGCTATTTCTTCAGCAGTAAATCTCGAATAAGCGATTTGAATGGCTGTAGCTTTTTGTTCAGGTGTCAGGCCATTTGCTGCAACGCGATGATACATTGCAATCTCTTCTTCAGTGAATCGACTCAACCCAAATTGTATTGCCTCTTCTCTTGAAGAAAAGTGTAGCCCAGAAGGTTGCTCCTGCGATTGTTTGGCATCATGTACCAGATCTTCTTCCATTTCATGAGTTGTTTCTGTCTTTGGAGTCGTCTCTTGTTGTGGGTGCGTACCCGCTTCTTGACCTTGAACGATTTCTTCCTGATCACGATGTTTATTCTCAGATGTATCAGCTTCTTCATTAACTACTACAGAAGTATCTTCATGCGTTTCTAGTTGATTCGTTTCTTCCTTATCAGAAGTAAGTTGAATATTTTCCTCAACACTCATGCTTCCAAATACAAAGATAGCAATGATCATCAAGCCACCAATCGAAAAAGGAATAAGTAACTTCTTATTTTTCCTCATATTGACAACTCCTTCCATCATAAATATACACAGAGATCAATCAAATGAAAAGTCATAGGCAAAGTCCTTAATCTCTTACCACCTAGTTAGTAGTTGGTAGTTAGCAACTACCTACCCCCTAACCAACTAACCTAAAATGTCGAATAGTGTAGAAATGACTATCATTATGGAGAATGGATAGAAAAATTGAGAAATAAATGAAATATTAACTTAAAAATGCTCGAATTCCATCTGAAAACATGGTAGATTATTAGAAGATATTATATCAAAAGACCTATAATTTTAACTGAATAATTCAAATGATGCTAAATAAAGAAAGAAAGAGTGATAGCGATGATTGATATTCACAGCCATATCCTCCCATCGCTAGATGATGGAGCGAATTCGATCCAGCAAGCAATTGAAATGGCCAAGCAAGCCCAAGCCCAAGGTATTTACGCCATGGCAGCCACTCCACATCATATGAACGGTAGCTTCACGAACGTAAAAGAAGACATCGAACAATACATAAAAGAACTAAATCAAGTGCTAAACGAACATAGCATTGATCTAAATATCGTGGCAGGACAAGAAGTACGTCTTTACGGCGAAATCGTTGATGACTACAAAAAAGGCGACATTCTCACAATTAATCATTCACGATATGTACTTGTCGAACTGCCGTCAGACCATGTTCCTGCCTATACAGCGAAAATCTTTTATGATTTGCAGCTAGCGGGAGTGAAGCCCATTATTGCTCACCCTGAACGCAATCGTGAAATAGCTGCCAACACAAATAAGCTCTATGAACTAGTTGAACAAGGAGCTCTAGCACAGCTGACTGCATCAAGCCTGACAGGCCGCTTCGGTAAGAACATCAAGAAACTATCTGAGCAACTCATCGATCATCAGCTCGTACACTTTCTAGCATCCGACACACATAACACAACATCACGACCAAATGACTTACAAGCCGCTTATCAAACAATGGAAAAGACGTTTGGTATGGATACGGTCTACTATATTCAAGAAAATGCCGAGACTCTTTTATATGGAGACACGGTATATGCAGAGCCTCCAAGCAGAATTAAGAAAAAGAAATTTCTCGGAATCTTTTAAGAAAACTTTATGAGCCCAAGCTCTCACCCGAGGATGCAAAAGCTTTATCCTTTTTCTAACCAACTAACAACTAGCGACTAGTAACTAGTAACCAACTTTTACACAGAAAAACAGGATAATTACTAGCTAGATAGCTAGTTTTTTTGAAATGAGAAAAGTTTGTTATCGACTAAATATGTTGAGATGAGGAGAGGTCATGTGCATCTGTTTATTATATTGAATAGATGTGTCTACTCAAGTTTTTCTCATTATTTACGGTTATGTCTCCTACCCGGTATTGTTGGAGGCACTCGATAATCCTGTGGGTGGAATGAAATCATTCCACCTTAGGCGCTGTGTTGCCAGTGGGATGATGTGAGGGGAGGTTAAATGCCTCAGGGGAGAGATCCCCAAGAATAGTAGTAGATAAAGGATAATCTGATACTTACAAGGTAAGGCTTTAACCAGCATTTCTTCCTAATGGTAGGTAGGGAATGGTCGTTAAAGTGACAGATTGCACTACATTTTAATGTTTTGAAGCACCTAGTAACTAGCAACTAACAACAGAAGGGAGGCACCACCATGACCTATAATAAAAGATTAGCTGTTCTTGTTTTTGTTGATTCAATGATTGTGATATTCTCCATATACATAAGTAACTTTATTCTATTACCAACAGGAAATGTTTTTTCTTCTGCCTTATTCGTCAGTGCGGTGACTCTTCTGATTGGTCACCATGTCTTTGCCCATAAGTACAAGCTCTACAAGCGTGTTTGGCAATATGCGAGTATAAGTGAACTATCATCGATTGTGAAAGCCGTGACGTTTTCAGTCATCCTGACAGCGATTGTTCAAATGATCGTGATTCAAGACACCTATTCCCGCACCTTAGCGATTACATGGATGATGCATATTCTTTTCATTGGTGGTTCTCGTTTTGCTTGGCGAATGTATCGAAGTCAGTATATAAAGCCACGTGAAGACCGTAAAAGAACACTCATGGTTGGTGCGGGTGCAGCTGGGATTATGGTCGTACGTGATTTGAAAAATAATTCCGATGCTGAGCTTGAGCCAGTTGCCTTTGTTGACGATGATGTTAGAAAGCATCGCCTTGAAATTATGGATGTTCCTGTTCTAGGTGGTACAAATGAAATGGCAGACATTGTTCAGAGCAACAATATTGAACAGATTATCATTGCCATTCCTTCATTAAATAAAGAGGGCTTGAATCAAATCTTTCAAGAATGCTCGAAAACAAAAGCAAAGACGCAGATTCTCCCACGGATGGAGGACCTTATGCTTGGAAACGTTGAGGTCCATCAATTCCGTGACGTGGAAGTAGAGGATTTGCTAGGACGCGAGCCGATTCAGCTTGATATAAATGGCATTGCTGAATACATTACCGATAAAACCGTTCTCGTCACAGGTGCAGGAGGTTCGATTGGATCGGAAATCTGTCGCCAGCTTGCACGCTTTACACCGAAACAGCTTGTGTTACTCGGTCACGGTGAAAATAGCATCTATTCAATCGAGATGGAACTAAGCCGAAAATTGCCTGACTTGAACATCGTCACAGAAATCGCCGACGTACAAGACCGAGAAAAAATGTTCTCCATTATGGCAGCGAGACAGCCGCACGTTGTCTTCCATGCAGCGGCTCATAAGCATGTCCCACTAATGGAACGGAACCCAGAAGAAGCCGTTAAGAACAACGTCATCGGAACAAAAAATGTTGCCGAAGCAGCTAGTAGAGCCAAGGTAAACACATTTGTGATGGTATCGACGGATAAGGCTGTTAATCCAACAAGTGTCATGGGCGCAACAAAGCGAATTGCTGAAATGGTCGTCCAGCATATGGACATGATTAGCGACACCCGATTCGTAGCGGTTCGCTTTGGAAATGTGCTTGGCAGTCGCGGAAGTGTGATCCCATTATTTAAGCAACAAATTAAGAACGGTGGACCCGTAACGGTGACGCACCCTGATATGGTTCGCTATTTTATGACCATTCCTGAAGCATCAAGACTCGTCCTTCAAGCTGGGGCGCTTGCTGATGGTGGTGAAGTATTTGTCCTTGATATGGGCGAGCCAGTGAAGATCGTCGACTTGGCACGTAACCTAATTAAACTATCAGGCTATACAGAAGACGAAATTCCAATCGAGTTTAGCGGAATCCGCCCAGGGGAAAAGATGTTTGAAGAACTGCTTGGCAAAAACGAAGTCCATGATGAACAAGTCTATCCGAAGATTTATCGCGGCAAGACACCAGAAGTAAACATCAATGTGACGTATGATTTAGTTGAAAGATTTCAAGATCAATCAAAAGAAGAATTACGGAAGCACCTATTAGATATTGCTAATTTCCGAGTGAGGGAATTGGTGGTGCTTGGTCGGGTGGAGTAGTAGTCAAAGTAGTAAAAAACAGAGCCATTTCCTTTGTGATAAAAGCAGGGAATGGCTTTTCTTATTTGGTCATTAGGGGTTAGTTGGATAGGAAAGTCAACCTCTACCCACCTAACCAACTAGAAAAAAGGAGACTAAGCGCATGAAAAAGGTAAGAAAAGCCATTATTCCAGCAGCGGGCCTTGGAACAAGATTTCTTCCAGCAACGAAAGCCATGCCAAAAGAAATGCTGCCGATCGTGGACAAACCAACGATTCAATATATTGTCGAAGAAGCGGTCCAATCTGGAATTGAAGATATTATCATTGTGACAGGTAAAGGAAAACGTGCGATTGAAGATCACTTTGACCATGCCTTTGAATTAGAGCACAACTTACTCGAAAAAGGGAAAATCGATTTATTGGAGAAAGTTCAATATGCTTCTAACATGGTCGATATTCATTACATCCGTCAAAAGGAACCTAAAGGATTAGGACATGCCGTATGGTGTGCACGTAAATTTATTGGAGATGAACCGTTTGCTGTATTACTAGGCGATGATATCGTCAAAGCGGAGAAGCCTTGTTTAAAGCAACTGATCGAGCAGTACGACGAAACGTTATCATCGGTGATCGGTGTCACTTCCGTACCAGACGAAGAAACACATCGATACGGAATTGTCGATCCAATCACGAAAGTAGGAAGACGATACAGTGTCAATCAATTCGTTGAAAAACCACCACAAGGCACAGCCCCGTCTAATCTTGCTATTATGGGACGTTACATTTTAACGCCAGAAATCTTTATGTTCCTCGAACAACAAGAAGTAGGAGCTGGTGGAGAAATTCAACTCACCGACGCTATTTCAAAACTAAACGAAATCCAACGCGTATTCGCCTACGATTATAAAGGGGACAGATACGATGTTGGAGAGAAACTAGGATATGTAAAAACAACAATAGACTTTGCCCTACAAAATAATGAGTTGAGAGCAGATGTACTTCGTTATCTTGAGGAAGTTATGAATAGGGAGAAGGTAAAGTAGGGGGTAGTTGGTTGGTTAGTTAGTTGGATAGGTTTAAGATCGTCCTACCCACCTAGTAGCTACCCAACTACCCAACTATCCCCCTAACCAACTAATAGCAGCTTCCTCCCATCTATAAGGCGGTAATTTTTAATGTGCAAATACAAGCTAACTTGCTTTAGAAAATTACATAATAGAGGTATCACCTTAATCGAAGTGATTGCAGTTCTTACTATTTTAGGAATACTAGAAACTCGGTTTTGGGTGGTTATGAAGTGAAAATCTATTTCGTATTTGATTGGTAGATTGAATAGATATTACGAGAGGGAATAGGAAAAGGATAAAGAGTATTTAGTTGGCTAGTAGTTAGGTGGTCAGAAAATGATTTATAATTCCTAACCAACTAAGCACTAACCAACTAACGACTAATAATGGAAGGAAGTCTAGATGATGGAGTCGACAAAAGTGAAAGAAAGAATATTCCTCTCTTCACCGCATATGAGTGATGAAGGTTATGAAATGGAATATGTAAAGGAAGCATTTGATACAAACTGGATCGCTCCTCTTGGGGAGAACGTAAATGGATTTGAAAGAGAACTAGCAGAAAAAGTTGGATCTAAAGCAGCAGCAGCACTTTCTTCAGGAACGGCAGCTATTCACTTAGCATTAAGAGCTGCAGGAGTCGGTGAAGGGGATATTGTATTCTGTCCAACGCTTACTTTCTCAGCAACTGCTAATCCAATTATCTATCAAAATGCGATCCCTGTTTTTATCGATAGTGATTATGAAACATGGAATATGAGTCCAAAAGCTTTGGAAGAGGCCTTTGAGAAGTATCCAGAAGTAAAGGCAGTCATTGTTGTTCATCTATATGGTTTATCCGCTGATATGGATAAGATCATGGAGATTTGTAAGAAGCATAATGTAGCGGTTATAGAAGATGCTGCTGAGTCACTGGGTACTTACTATAAAGGTAAGCATACTGGAACTTTCGGTGACTATGGTATCTTCTCTTTTAATGGAAATAAGATTATCACTACTTCTGGTGGTGGGATGCTTGTTTCAAATAATGAAGAGCGCATAGCAAAGGCTAGATTTTGGGCAACTCAATCTAGAGATCAAGCAAGGCATTATCAACATAGTGAATTAGGGTTTAATTACCGGATGAGTAATGTTGTTGCTGGGATTGGTAGAGGACAGCTTAAAGTGTTAGATCAAAGAGTTGACAAAAAGAACTACATTTTTGAGTTTTATAAGAGGGAACTTGGTGGGCTAGAAGGTATTGAATTTATGCCTAGTAATGAATGGAATGAACCGAACTATTGGTTAAGCTCGATAACTTTGTCCGGTAAAGTTAGACCTTTAGATATATTCGATGCATTGGAAGCTGAGAATATTGAGTCAAGACCCGTTTGGAAACCGATGCATTTGCAACCTTTCTTTGAGAAATACGACTTTATTGGTGAAAGTGTATCGGAGAAATTGTTTGAGAATGGTGTATGTTTGCCGTCTGATACGAAGATGACGGATGAGGACTTAGAAAGAGTTGTAGAGACTATTAAGGGGTTGTGGTTTAGGTAATGAATAATTCCAAAGGTGGTATTTATAGAAGATTTGTAAAAAGACCGATGGATTTCATGCTATCATTAATCGCCATTATTGTTCTTAGTCCGGTACTTCTAGTAGTTGCAATTCTTGTGAGAACGAAATTAGGTAGCCCTGTTCTTTTCAAGCAAAAGAGACCTGGGCTTAATGAAGAGATTTTTATGATGTATAAGTTTAGGACTATGACTGATGAGAAAGATGATAAAGGGGAGTTATTACCTGATAGTGTTAGGTTAACGAAGTTTGGTAGGTTGCTACGTTCTACATCTCTTGATGAACTTCCGGAACTTTTTAATATTTTGAGGGGGGATATGTCTATTATTGGCCCTAGACCATTATTAGTACAGTACCTGCCTCTTTATAATGAACATCAAAAGCGCCGTCATGAAGTGAGGCCAGGGTTATCGGGGTTAGCACAGGTTAGTGGTAGAAATGCAATCAGCTGGGAAGATAAATTTAATCTTGATGTTGAGTATGTGGATAATGTAAGTTTCATTGAGGATTGGAAGATAATATTTTTGACCGTAAAAAAGGTTTTCGCTAGAGAGGGTATAAATTCAGAAACTGCTGCAACAATTGAGCCTTTTAAGGGAACCAAGAAGGAAAGAATGGAAATATGAATAACAAACTTTTAATAATTGGTGCTAGCGGCCACGGAAAAGTAGTTGCGGATATTGCAATAAAAATGAATAAATGGCACAGTATTGCTTTTTTAGATGACGACAAAAGCATCAAATCATCAATGGATTTAGAAGTCATTGGGACTTCAGATGATGTTTTTACTCATTTAGATGAGTACGAAATATTTGTAGGTATTGGAAGTAATACTACGAGACAAAAGATTCACGAGATGCTTGAAACATTTGAGGCTAGTATTCCAGTTTTAATTCACCCAAACGCAGTTATAGGATCACAAGTAGATATAGGAATCGGCACAGCTGTTATGGCGGGAGCAATTATTAACTGCTGTACCATAATAGGAAAGGGCTGCATCGTTAATACAGGTTCTACAATAGACCATGATAATTTCATCGAGGATTTTGTGCATATATCACCAGGATCACATTTAGCAGGCACGGTCAAAGTTGGAAAAGGAACTTGGTTAGGTATCGGCAGTGTAGTAAGTAATAATATAAACATCACTAACGGATGCAAGGTAGGTGCTGGTTCTGTTGTGGTTAAGGACATATCAGAACCCGGAGTTTATGTTGGGGCACCTGCAAAAAAGTTAGACTACTAAATATAGTAAGGGAGAAATCACATGGATTTATTATATAAAATATTATTTTATATAAGTGGATTTATTATTGTGTGGGCAATGGTCGGGTATCCAGTATCTTTGAAGTTTATTGGAAAGCTATTTAAAAATAGAACTCTCAAAAAGGATTATTCTCATCAACCTACAGTAACGGTAATGGTGGTTGCACACAATGAAGAGAAAGTAATTTTAGAAAAACTAAACAATATTATAGAGTTAAACTATCCTAAGGAAAAAATAGAATTCTTAATTGCATCTGATAATAGTACTGATAACACAAATGAAATAACAAAACAGTTCATAAAAGAACATCAAAATATAAATATAAGACTCTATGAGGTTAAGGCAAGGAAAGGAAAAACAAATGCTCAAAATGAAGCGCAAAAAACTGTAACTACAGAGTATTTAGTCATGACTGATGCCAATTCTATTATGGATAGAGACTCTGTAAAAGAACTCATGGCAGCTTTTACTTCAGAAGATATTGCTTATGTATCAGGAAGACTATCAATTGTCAATCAGGAATCTAGCGATGTGAGTAATGCTGAATCGAGCTACTGGGACAGTGATCTAGCTACTCGTGAGATCGAAGGTAGAATACAGACGATAACTGCAGGTAATGGTGCATTATATGCTTGTAGAACAAAGGACTATTATGACTTTGATCCCATTCAATGCCACGATAGTGCAATGCCACCTTTATATGCTTTACAGGGTAAAAGGGCCATTGCAAACCATGATGCTATAGCTTACGAGAAAGCTGGAGAAGTTATAGAAGATGAATTCGGTCGCAAAGTAAGGATGAACCGAATTATCCTTAAGCATATATTACCTGATGTAAGAATTCTGAACGTATTTAAATATAAATGGTTTTCATATTTTTATTTTGGACATAGAACATGTAGATATTTATTATGGATTTCTCATCTATTAGTATTTATATCTAATGGCTTACTACTACCAGAGTCATTGTTTTATAAAATAACATTTCTAGGACAGGTATTGTTTTACCTTTTGGCATTGGCGAGAGTAATTACTAAATCTAATAATAAGTATTTGACTTTAGTTTATTACTACTGCGTAACAATACTTGCGCAATGGGCAGGAGTCTATAATATATTGACTGGGAAGGCAAAGCCGTTTTGGGAGAAAGCTGAGAGTACAAGGTAAGATAAAATTAAGGAGAAATAAATTATGAAAATAACCATTGCTGGAACAGGTTATGTTGGCTTATCCAACGCTATTTTATTAGCTCAACATAATGATGTAATAGCTTTTGATATAATCCAAGAAAAGGTAGATATGATCAATGATAAAAGATCTCCGATTATTGATAATGAGATTGAAGAATATTTATCAACTAAAGAACTAAATCTGACTGCTACTACAGATAATTATAAAGCTTATAAGGATGCAGATTATGTAATCATTTCTACGCCAACAAATTATGATCCAGAGAAAAACTACTTTAATACTAGAACTGTTGAAGCGGTTATCGCAAATGTATTATCTATTAATCCTGATGCTGTAATGGTAATCAAATCAACAGTTCCAGTTGGTTATACAGAAAAAATAAAAGAGAAATTTGAAACAGATAATATTATTTTCTCACCTGAATTTTTACGTGAAGGTAAGGCTTTGCATGATAATTTATACCCTTCACGTGTAATCGTTGGTGAACAATCTGATAGAGCACAAGTTTTTGCTAATTTGTTAGTTCAAGGAGCGATTAAGGAGGATATTCCTGTATTATTTACTAATTCAACAGAAGCTGAAGCTATTAAACTCTTTGCTAACACATACCTTGCGATGAGAGTCGCGTTTTTTAATGAGCTCGATTCTTATGCTGAGGTTAGAGGATTAGACAGTAAGCAAATAATTGATGGAGTTGGATTGGATCCACGTATTGGTAATCATTATAATAACCCATCTTTTGGTTATGGTGGTTACTGCCTACCTAAGGATACAAAGCAGCTATTAGCCAATTATGAAGATGTTCCAAATAACATAATGACAGCCATTGTTGATGCCAACAGAACAAGAAAAGACCATATTGCAGATATGATTATTAAGAAGAATCCTAAAATTGTTGGTATATATAGGCTTACCATGAAAATGGATTCAGATAACTTTAGACAATCTGCAATTCAAGGTGTAATGAAACGGATTAAAGCTAAGGGTATTGAAATTGTTGTATATGAACCAGCACTCCATGAAGAAACGTTCTTTAATTCAAAAGTAATCAATGACTTTGAAGAGTTTAAGAGAGTTTCGCATGTAATTGTTGCAAATCGATTATCTGATGATTTACGTGATGTAGAGGATAAGGTATATACTAGAGATTTGTTTAGTAGAGATTGAGAATAAGAAACAAAGCACTTGAAAAAGCACAAGGAAAATATGTCGCATTTCTGGATGCAGATGATATGTGGAAGCCTCATAAACTAGAAAAGCAATTGGAATTTATGGTTCAAGATAAAATTGGTTTTTCATTTACAGCATATGAAATATTAAAGGGAACTGAAAACAAGGTCATACAAGTACCGCAAAAACTAAATTATAGTCAATTTATGAAAAATACTATTATTGGTACACTAACTGTTATGATAAACACCGATATAGTTGGAGAAGTAAGGTTAGTAAATGTAAAAAAAAGATCATGATTCAATGACATGGGCAAAGCTTCTTAGAGAAGGGAATTTTGCTTATGGATTAAATGAAAACTTAGCATTTTATAGAAAAGTAGAAGGATCAATTTCTAATAATAAATTTAAAGCTGCAAAAACTCATTGGAATAATTGCAGAAATATTGAGCAGTTATCCTTAGCAAAATGTCTCTATTACTTTTTCTTTTATGGAATAAATGCTCTAAAGAAACATTATTTTTAGGACACTATTTTTCAAATAATAAGTTTAATAATTTAATACTTGAACGATATCTAAAGGACGGGATCATTTTGAAAATATTGGTTTTGGCAACAGACTATTCTAGACCCGATGGGATAGTATCATTACACTATATTCACACAAGGAACAGGTGGTACCTTCAAAAAGGGATAGATGTCTCAGTGGTTTCATTTAACGCAAAGAGTGATTATACTTTAGAAGGAGTAAAAGTATACACATTAAAAACATATGAAAAACAACTAAAAAATGTTAGTTTTGACTTATTAATATCCCATGCACCTAATCTTAGAAATCATTATAGGTTTTTAAAAAAATATGGTGAGAATTTCAATAATGTTGTTTTCTTTTTCCATGGTCATGAAGTATTACGTTGTTCAGAAATTTATCCTAAACCATATAGTTTTGTAAAAAAGTCTCCAATAGTATCAGTTGTTAGTAGGGAGTTATATGATCTATTCAAACTGAGAATTTGGAGGAGCTATTTTAGTAAGATGGCATATAAATCACATTTTGTTTTTGTAAGTCACTGGATGTTTAACATGTTTATTAAGTTTGTAAAAGTTGACCGAAACTTAATAAATCCTAAAAAAAGTATCATATATAATAGCGTAGGTGAAAATTTTGAAAAAGTTACTTATGATACAACTAAAGAAAAAAAATATGACTTTATAACCATAAGAAATATGTTAGATGGCTCAAAATATTCAATAGATATAGTTACGCGGGTTGCTAAAAATAACCCTGAATATACATTTTGTGTTGTAGGTAAAGGGAAATTTTATGAGTATAATAAAAAGCCAGATAATTTAATATGGATAGATAAGAATTTAACGCATAAGGAAGTTATTGAAATGCTTAATGAGTCTCGTTGTGCGCTTATACCTACAAGGGCAGATGCACAAGGAGTAATGGCTTGTGAAATGGCAACGTTCGGAATCCCTGTAATTACTTCTAGAATTGATGTCTGTGAAGAGATTTTTTCCGAATTCGAAAATGTAGGGTTTATAGATAACCAAAAAGAAGAAATAGATATAGAGCCAATATATAAGAAACTAAACAAACCTAATCAAAATAAAAACGAAAAGTATTTTTCGAAAAATACAATAGAAGAAGAAGTTAAATTATTTTATAAGTTAAGAGGTAGTCAAAAAGCATGAGTGTTTTTTTATCTATTATCCAACTTCTAACAATACTTTTAATATGTATATATGAGTACAAAAGAAAGTATACATCCGTTTTTTTGTGGGCAGCACTATTAGTGATGTTTGGAATACCGCACTTTCTTTCAGTTTTACTTGGTATAACACCTTATGGTAGTGAGGTTATGATAAAAGCCTCATTTTTTGTCATTTGTTTTAACTTAGTATACTTTATTACTAAATTGATTATTATAAAAGTTTTTCCTAATTATAAACCCTTTGTAATTAAAAATAGTAATCTAGATAAACCTTCAATGAAAGATAAAGTTTTAACTTCTTTTTTATTTATATTACTTACTTTATCTTTAATAATATTATTAGGCTTCATTATCAGACATTTAGGTAGCTTAATGAATAGTTCGTGGGGTAATTTATATACCTTAAATGGAGAATTGGGATTTAGGAGTCCATTAAGATATGCTAACTTTTTACTATTTGCTTCTGCAGGAGTTGCACTAGTGTTTAGGTATTACAACAAACACCTTTTATTCTATATATCAATCGGTATGATAGTATTTTATTCCTTACTTACAGGAAATAGAATTATTATTCTTCCTGCTATTATGGCCGTATTAATTCCTTTAGTTTTCAATAAGAAAAGAAGCATATCATTTAAACAGGTAGTTTTATACGGTTCTTTAGCATGTATAACAATTTATACAGTTTATTCATTGAGGTTATTGAGAATTTATGGTGGTGTTTATAACTTTATTAGTGATTTCAATTTTACAGAGGTAAATAATCAAATTCTTACAATGATTTTGACTGGTGATGGTGAATTAGGTTTGCGAAACGCTTTTTACCATTTTATTTACTTTAACAATTACTTCGAGAATTTTAATCAGGGACATACTTATATTAGACTACTATTGATGCCTATACCAACCGGAATAACTGGTGGTATTAAACCACCTGACTTTGCTGTATCAATGGGAAGTGCTTATATCAGTGATCATATAAATCCTAATTTCTCAATGCACCCAACATTGTATGGAGATGTATTTGCAAACTTTTGGTGGTTTGGAATTTTATTTGGTGCCTTTTGGGCTGTTTTTACCTATATATTAGACAAATTAATAAATAGAAGAAACGTAGTAATAAAAATTACATTAATGGTTTTACTTTGTACAGTTTATATTATTATTGCAAGAGGTTCTGTTTATAATGGTCTTTTTATTGGGTTTGTAGGAACTATAATCATAGGGTCATTTTATATAATGTCAAAGGTAAGATTACGATAATTTTGAGTGTATACTACTACAGTTCTAGGTTAGAACTCAAAAGGTTAAGAATGCCACGAATCGAATAAAATTGTTGCTGTTAAATTCCTTCAAAAAAGAAAGGGTTTAGTTTGAATGAGAATAATAATAAAAATAATAAATATTTTTTCTAGAGTAATCAAAAAAGATAAGAAGTTAATTACAATTTTCTTTAGAGGTTATTCAGGTTCAAATGTTTCACCATTAATTGAGCGTTTAGAAAATTCAAATTTAAAAAATTATAAAATCAAAGTATTAAGAGTTGATAAAAAAAGAAATAGTAAGATGGCCATTTTAAAAGACAAATACCATAAATATAAATATGCATTAAAAAGTCAACTTGTGATTTCAACACATGGCTTTTACAAATTAAGAAGTGATAATCAATTATTAAACCTTTGGCATGGTATTCCTATTAAATCAATGGGATATATGAATAAAATGAAAACAGACAATAGTGAAGAAATCAAGGATGATTATTTTTTGTCAACTTCAAACTTCTATAATACGATAATGAACTCTTGTATAGGTTTAACTGTAGAAAAATATTGTATAGCTGGGTACCCTAGAAATGACTATTTATTTAATCAAGAGGGAAAAGGAAATTTGGAGAAACTTATTAAAGTAAGACCTGAAGGAAATGTATTACTTTTTATGCCAACATATCGGGATGTAAGTAGTTCAGAGTCAAAAGGCCAAAATGAACGTGAGAATAATATGTTTGGTTTTACATCTTTTGATTTTCAAAAGTTTAATAGTTTTTTAGAAAGGAATAGTCTAGTTTTATTACTCAAATTGCATCCTAATGAAGAGACACTTTTTAGTGAGAAATATAAAAAATACAGTAGTAAAAACATAATACTAATAAAAGAAGAGGATTTAGAGCAGCAAAAAATGGATTTTTATAAAATTTTAAATGCTGTAGATTTATTAATAACGGATTATTCATCGATATATTTTGATTATTTATTATTAGATAGGCCTATCATTTTTACTCCTAAAGACTTAATAGAATATAGAGAAAATCGTGGTTTTTTATTAGATCCTTATGATTTTTGGACGCCAGGCCCGAAATGTTTAGATCAAAGTACCCTTCAAGACGAGATAAAACAAAGTTTGAATAATAAAGAGTATTATAAAGGTGAAAGGAAAATTATTCGAGATATAGTACACGAATACCAGGATGGTAATTCAACTGATAGAGTTATAAATTTGATTAATAACATAATGAATAAATAAATTAAATGAAATTTGTTGCAAAAACAGATTACTTTTCTTTTGGGGTTTAGAATTCTAAAATGTTTGCCTATGTTTATTGGTTTTATTAGGAAACATAAACAGGGCTTTGGAGAATCGTATGAAAAGAACAGTCATTATAATAATGTTAATTACTATACTATCTAAATTATTTGGTTTTGCAAGGGATATTACACTTTCTTACTTTTATGGAGCATCTAATATTAGTGATGCATATTTAATATCACTAACTATTCCAACAGTACTGTTTTCAATAATTGGAGTTGGTATAAAAACGGGATATATACCAATGTTTAATAAGATAGAAAGTACCTCTGGAACTGAAGCGGGAAACCGATTTACAAATAACCTTATTAATATTCTATTTATAATATGCACATTAATCATCATTCTTGGGCTAGTATTTACTGAACAAATTGTTAAGGTATTTGCACTAGGCTTTGAAGGGGATACTCTCGCATTAGCTATTCAGTTTACAAAAATAAGTTTAGTAGGTATATATTTTACTGGATTTGTTTTTATATTTAAGGCTTTTCTAGAAGTTAAAGGTAACTTTTTTATTCCAGCACTAATAGGTCTTCCATTAAACATAATTATAATATTTGCTATCTTTTTAAGTCCTACGACAAATATAATAATCCTTTCTATAGGAACTGTTATTGCATTGGCTTCTCAATGGATTTTACTCATTCCATCCAGTTATAGATTAGGGTATAAGTACAAATTAGTATTGGATATCAAAGACAAGCATATAAGAAATATGGCAATTATTGCATTGCCGATTATTATTGGTGTTTCTGTAAATCAAATTAACATATTAGTTGATAGAACTATTGCCTCACAAATAACAGTAGGAGGAATATCAGCCCTTAGTTATGCTGATCGAATAAACGCCTTTGTGCAGGGGATATTTGTATTATCTATAACGACGGTAATGTACCCTATAATTTCAAAAATGGCAGTAAAGAAAAATATAGAAGGTATAAAGAAAACTGTAAATGAATCTATTGCTGGTATTAACTTGCTTGTAGTTCCAGCTACAGTAATAACTATGGTTTTTGCAGAACAGATAGTAGGATTATTATTTGGAAGAGGTGCATTTAACCATGAGGCAATTTTACTGACGTCCAATGCTTTGTTTTTCTATTCAATAGGTATGATAGGAATTGCACTACGTGAAGTTATATCAAGAGTTTTTTATTCGTTTCAAGATACTAGGACGCCCATGGTAAATGCCGCTGTTGCAGTAATATTAAATATAATATTAAGTTTAACTCTATCAAAATACTTAGGGATAGGGGGGCTAGCTCTTGCGACAAGCATATCAGCAGTGTTTTGTACTATATTATTATTTATTAGTTTGAGGAAAAGAATAGGTGATTTTGGAATTAAAAATATAGTAGTTACATTTAGCAAAATACTTAGTGCATCCCTTGTAATGGGAGGGGTATTAATCCTTTTTTACCAAGCGATGAATAGTGTGTTCATTGATATTTTAGCAATTTTTATATCAATAGGATGTTGTGTATTGGTTTATTTAATTATTATATATTTTATGAATATTGAAGATGTAAGAAATATTTTATATGCATTTAGAAGAAAATTTAAAAAATAAATAGAAAAAGGGCTCTACGCCAAAATCTGTTCTTGCTTAAAAAAGAGTACAAAAAAACATCTGTATCCGCTAATGTTGAGAGTACGACCAAACAACAGAGCGAGGTATACAGATGCATTCCCATTCTATCAAGGTTTTACTCGATTTACCAGAGTTAAATGTCTGTTCTTTTAAAAAAGAAAAGGATCAAGTGCTCATTGAGGTGACACCGATTGATTCTATATAACCCTGTCCTGTTTGTGCATCGGCGCAAACGATTCGTCGTGGCACGGCTTATCAACGAAAAGTACGTCACCTCCCTGCGTTTGGGAAACGGGTGTATTTACTGCTGCCCGCTATTCGTTTAACATGCAAGGATTGTCACGCCCATTTTGTGTGGCACTACGACTGTGTTTCACCCAAAAAGCGCTATACAAAGGCAATTACCGAAACAAGCGGTAGGGGCGACGATTACGCATGCAGCACGCCTTTGTGAAACACCGCCAACAACCGTTCACCGTATTGTGCGTCAATGGATGGCCACGGAATCGGTTCGCGTTCAAAGTCAGTGTGAACAACAGGCAAAAGTGAGTACGGGGCTTGTACTTGGCATCGATGACTTTGCGATTCGTAAAGGACATCGCTATAACACAGGCTTACACGACTTACGTGGTGGCACGTTTTTAGATGTCATCCCAGGTCGTACAATTGCAGAACTACAGGACTATTATCAAGCACAGCCGATTTGGCAGACACTTAACCCCGTCGCTGTCGTCATGGATTTAGCACAAGGTTATCATACATTCGCCAAAGAAACGTACCCAAATGCCATTCGAATTGCCGATCGTTTTCACGTCAATCGTTACGTAACGGATACCTTACAAACTATGCGAAAACAGGTTCAAAAGAGCCTTTCTCCCTTTGCGAAAGCCGATTTAAAACAACACTTCCGTATTCTTGGTAAACGTCATGACCAGCTCACAAGAGACGAAATGGTGATTTTAAAATGACTGCTTGGTTATGCGAAATTACTTCGCCAAGTGTATGAATGGAAAGAAGCCTTCATTGCTTGGTATGACTGTAGTCTATCCTATGCCATTGCCCAAAAAAGCTACAAAAGATGGTTGGCACAAGGGAAAGCAATTGGGCATCCAATTGTAGAATTCTGTTTAAAAACAATGCTTAATTGGCAAGAGGAAATCTGTAATTACCATCAATTACGCTTTACGAATGCGGCCGTTGAAGGGAAAAACAATAAAATCAAGGCGCTTCAACGTCGTCACTATTTCACGCGTAACTGGGAGTGCTATAAACAACATATTTTATTAGAATGCAATGAAGAATGGATTCAGTATGGCTCTTAGTCAAGAATATGTTTTGGTATAGAGCCATAAATTAATCTTGGATTAGTTTATTAAAAAGGATATTGGGGGTTGAAATCTCGTGAAAAAAGTTATAACTTATGGAACATTTGATTTACTTCATTATGGTCATATAAATTTATTAAAAAGAGCTAAAGAACAAGGCGATTATCTAATTGTTGCAGTGTCAACAAATGAATTCAATGAGGTAAAGGGAAAAAAGTGTTACTTTTCTTATGAGGAAAGAAAAAAACTTGTAGAAGCAATTCGTTACGTGGATTTGGTTATACCTGAAAATAGTTGGGAACAAAAAGTTGATGACATTCAAGAATATAGGGTAGATACCTTTGTAATAGGTGACGATTGGAAAGGTGAATTTGATTCCTTAAATGATTATTGTGAAGTGGTATATTTAAATAGAACTCCAGAAATATCAACTACAAAAATTAAAAATGAATTGAGATTAAGTGCAATTAAAATTTAATTGTGGTTTAATTGCGGGAATTACCATGGGAAATTTACAGGAAATTGGGTGGTTTGTTAAATGAACATACTAGTAACTGGTGGTGCTGGATATATAGGTTCACATACCTGTATTGCTCTTTTGGAAGCAGGACATTCAGTTATTATTGCTGATAATCTTTCTAATAGTAAGAGTGAGACTGTTATGAAGATCATGGATATAGCTGATAAAGAAGTTACTTTTTACGAGATTGATGTAACGGATGAAGAAACTATTGATATTATTTACAGGAATTATAGGATTGATGGAGTTATACATTTTGCTGGTCTTAAAGCGGTTGGCGAGTCAGTAGAAAAACCACTGGATTATTACTACAATAACATTGTTAGTACAATGGTTCTAACAAAGGCTTGTGAAAAATATAATGTAAATAAATTTGTGTTTAGTTCATCGGCAACAGTATATGGAGACAACAAGGTTCCATTCATAGAGACTATGGATCTCTTACCAACAACTAACCCATACGGAGGAAATTCAGGGGTCTGACCCCCACTACGTTAATATGTTAAAGTGATTAATATGGCAGTACCTTCTGTGGTCTATATACATATACCTATTCCAGTATCGGTGTAATCTTGATAAATTTTTAAAACGTTAAGCAGGAATAGGATGAATGATGTAGAATTATGTTATGTGGAATATTGGAATAGAAAGGTGTGGTGCGTTTGGCTCGTAAGCCTCGAGTTTGGTTTCCAGGGGCTTCGTTTCATATTACAAGTCGTGGAAATCGACGTGCTTCTATTTTTTATGATCAAGATGATCGGTTGATGTACTTATCACTACTGGAGGAAACCCGCCTTCAGTATCCTTTTCACCTACATGCCTACTGTTTAATGACAAATCATATTCATCTTCTCCTAGAAACAATTGATACTCCTACCAAAGATATTATCAAAAAACTCCATTCTCTGTATGCAATCTATTTTAATAGGCGCCATCGAATTAGTGGTCATTTGTTTCAAGGGCGTTATCATGCTGAATTAATTGATAATAATCCTTATTTTTTAGAAGTTAGCAAATATATTCATCTTAATCCCGTAGAAGCTAGAATGGTTGCTCGGCCAGGGAGCTATCGTTGGAGTAGTTATAATGCTTACATCTTACAGAATAATAATCCTCATGTTGTGACAGAGAGAATATTAGCTTATTTTCCTTCTCCACAAAAACACCACTATCAAAAATACGTTGAGCAAAAATGATAAGGGGGTAACGTTATTGTCAGTTTCTATAAGTAAGAGTCTGCGCAGCAGGACTTTTATCATAGATGTGGAATATACAACATAATACTCCCCAATCCTATCTCATTTAACTCTTCTGTTTATCCACACAAAAACATTTCTAAACCCATCTTATTTTTTCTTTTCAAAAATGAATAGTTCAAGCCAGGAGGTTCTTTCTATGACGGTAAAAATTTCAAGTATTGGTTGTTTTTGACACCTTTAAATTACCGAAAGTTGACGGTATTGCCTATCCAGAATTAGTCGATTATAATGTCCTTATATAATTCGAAACATTTCGACATTTATAATTCTGGGGAAAGGAAAAAGACATCTCCCATAACGTATAACTGCGCCAACAGTTATACGGGAGACGTCTCACCAAAAAAGTATATGGTTATTGTATCAGATTATCAGCTGATTGAAAACATACTTACTGGAGTTTTTAGTTAGGGGTGCAGAGAGGATCCCTTCTCCATGTTGCGGGAAAGACATGCTGGTTAGAGGAACTAAGAATCGAAAAGCCAAGGATCATACGGGACAAAGTAAGACATACAACATTCGGAGGTTGAAGTGTACCAATTGTGGTACCATCCACCATGAATTGCCGGACCGAGGCAATCGACGCGATCCGCTTTTTCGTACACAAGCCGATTTCTATGCCTTCTTCCATATTTCCCATCAACTCCATGAGAAGGTTCCGTTTGAACTGGCTTCCTATAATGGACGACTGACGAGGTGTACTCTACTTTTCAGGAACAATGCGAAGCACAGCGGTGGGCGAAGTTAAGAGAAAAACATGAAACATTTCTAAGAGGGCCAGAAGTGGCAGCTCTCCTTGTGTACTGCCAGGAGCCAAGAACGGTGAAAGAGATGTTAGCATTTATGCAGGAAAGAGTACAAATAGGGAAAACAAAACTTGTTGATCGAGTGGTTAAGCCGCTGTTGGAAGAAGGTACGTTTGAGCGCTTCTTGAGAAAAAGAGAGAATTTTAGTGAGTATTTGTATTATGTGAAAGAAACAGAGGAATAAATGTTGTTTGATAATCTAGCAATCTATTAATCTTATATTTTACTACTCTTGCCCATTACCTTAATTGGTGGTGGGCTCTTTTTTTATTTCGATGACAAAATCCCTAAATGTAAATCTACTAATTTAATGGTAAAATTATGATTCAGGGGTCTGACCCCCACTACGTTAATATGTTAAAGTGATTAATATAGGCAGTACCTTCTGCGGTCCATATACTTATACCTGTATTTGTATAATCTTGATTAATTTTTAAACGTTAAGCAGGAATAGGATGAATGATGTAGAATTATGTATGTGGAATATTGGAATAGAAAGGTGTGGTGCGTTTGGCCCGTAAGCCTCGAGTTTGGTTTCCAGGGGCTGCGTTTCATATTACAAGTCGTGGAAATCGACGTGCTTCTATTTTTTACGATCAAGATGATCGGTTGATGTACTTATCCCTACTGGAGGAAACCCGCCTTCAGTATCCTTTTCACCTTCATGCCTACTGTTTAATGACAAATCATATTCATCTTCTCCTAGAAACGATTGATACTCCTACCAAAGATATTATCAAAAAACTCCATTCTCTGTATGCAATATATTTCAATAAGCGCCATCGAATTAGTGGTCATTTGTTTCAAGGGCGTTATCATGCTGAATTAATTGATAATGATCCTTATTTTTTAGAAGTTAGCAAATATATTCATCTTAATCCCGTAGAAGCTAGAATGGTTGCTCGGCCAGGGAGCTATCGTTGGAGTAGTTATTCTGCTTACATCTCTCCGAATAGTAATCCTCATGTTGTGACAGAGAGAATATTAGCTTATTTTCCTTCTCCACAAAAATACCACTATCAAAAATACGTTGAGCAAAAATGATAAGGGGGTAACGTTATTGTCAGTTTCTAAGTGAGGGTCTGCGTGCAGGACTTTTATCATAGATGTGGAATATACAACATAGTCATACCCCAATCCTATCTCATTTAACTCTTCTGTTTATCCACACAAAAACATTTCAAAACCCATCTTATTTTTTCTTTTCAAAAATGAATAGTTCAAGCCAGGAGGTTTTTTCTATGACCGTAAAAATTTCAAGTATTGGTCTAAAAGGGCTCGAAGGATACCGAGTACAGGTAGAAGTCCAGATCTCATCGGGAACGGAATCAATGGTGATTGTAGGGCTACCAGATGCTTCCCTGAAAGAGTCAAAGGAAAGAGTATTGTCTGCGATACGGACACTAAAATGTGATGTAACAGACAAAAAGGTCGTCGTGAACTTGTCGCCGTCAGAACAAAAGAAAAATGGTCCGTTTTTTGACCTGGCTATGGCCATCGGGGTACTAAAAGAAGCGGGTGAGTTGAAAGAAAAGATTCCGGAAGATGCGGTGTTTATTGGAGCACTGTCACTCGATGGAACAGTCGTGAAAGTAGAAGGCATGCTTCCTGCCCTGATCGCAGCCAAGACGCTTGGATTCAAAAGAGTGTATCTGCCCTATGATCCACTGCTCCCATTAGATATGCTAGAAGGTTTAGAATACATTGTCGTTCAGCATATCAATGATGTCCTGCAGCATCTGGCTGGACAAGTATTGCTCCCACTTCATATGCCCCCAAAAGCAGAACCTATCGACACCCAAACTTATAAACATGAAAAGGATTTTTGCCATGTGATTGGCCATGAGCGAGCAAAAGAAGCATTAGAAATTGCTGCTGCCGGTGAACACAATGTATTAATGAGCGGTCCTCCTGGTTGCGGCAAAAGCATGTTGGCTGAAGCATTTCCTTCTATTTTTCCTCGTTTGACCAAAGAAGCTCAACTGGAAGTGCTCAGCTTATATCAGCTGGCCCAAGAAAATCTCCTTTCTCCACAGATCACCCCCTTTCGAAACCCTCATCATTCCGCTTCCTCTGTTGCTATTATCGGAGGAGGCTCGAATCCAAAGCCAGGAGAAATATCGTTGGCTCATCGAGGTGTGTTATTCCTGGACGAAATGGCAGAATTCCCGAGAAAAACATTAGATATGTTAAGGCAGCCACTTGAAGCGGGGAAGGTTACCATCAGCCGTGCCCAATCAACGGTTACGTATCCTGCCTCTTTTATCCTCATGGCAGCCATGAATCCTTGTCCGTGTGGTTTTCTTGGTTCGAACAATCGTTATTGTACTTGTACGCCAAAACAAATCCAATCGTATCAAAGCAGAATTTCAGGCCCTGTCTATGACCGAGTTGATATCCTGCTTTCTTTAGAGTCGGTCAATTTGGAGGAGCCTTCGCATACACGACAATCATCCGCAGAGTTTCGCTTCAGGGTAGAAAATGCTCGGGAAAGGCAATATGAACGTTACCAAGAACAAATTTCGAACGCCAAGGTTCCTTTTGACCAATTATCGGCAACGAGTCCACTAAAAGAAAATCAGCACAATATGATCAGACAAGTGTCGTCCAAACATCAATGGAGCAATCGTGTTCAAATTAAAATTATTCGCTTGGCAAGAACAATAGCTGATTTAGCAGGTAGTGAAGAAATCACGGATGAATCCATTTGGAAAGCTATTACATTAAGGCGTGTAAATCACCTTAAGGAACAGATGAAGGTGGGAGAAAGATAATGCCGTACAAAAAAAGAGTCTGGATTCCTCAACGTTTTTATCATGTTGTTTGCCGAGGCAATCGACGCCATCCGCTTTTTCGTACACAAGCCGATTTCTATGCCTTCTTCCATATTCTCCATCGACTCCATTAGAAGGTTCCGTTTGAACTGGCTTCCTATTGCTTAAGGGAATTCAGGGACGGGAAAATCGCATCTTTCTATTGCATTAGGTGAAGAGGCGATTAATCAAGGCTATAAAGTTAAGTAATATACATGAGGGTTTTCCATTAAGAGAGTATACAGACTTACTTTCTGAATGATACTTTAAACAAGTTAATCATAAGTACAAAGAAAGATTTAATTCCAGTTGTAAAGAATTGAGTAATATAGCATTATATACTTCCAAACTCTTGTACGAGCCACCTGACGGCATTAAATTCAAGGACCATATTGATAGTGTTATTCATTTGTTGATAAAAATTCATCATTTAGAAGATGTACGTTCTTATAATGATTTTTTTGAACATATGATTAACTTTAGTAAAAAAGCAATTGAAGGTTTAGAATCAGAATTTCATTTAGCTTTCCAATAATTTGTTGAACAGTCATATCAAAGAATAAAAATCTAGATGAATGCATATTATTTATTATTATAAAGCAAATAATACAAGCCTTTCCAATTCCAACTCCTTAAGATATGATAGTTATAAAATACCTCATATTTAAAGGGGGAGGTGAGCTGGATGGAACAAAGCACACAGAAAGTTTTAAAAAAGAAATTAAGCTTCGATGAGATGATTGAACACCTAGATCAAAAGAATGTTAAATTTGAATTAATAACGAAAGACGAAGCCAAAAACATTCTCCAAACATCAAATTACTTTTACAAAATTACAGCTTATAGAAAGAACTTTGAAAAAAATAAAAATGATAAGTATGTCAATTTAGATTTTAAATTCTTGCAAGACCTTGCCACTATTGATATGAGGCTTCGTTATTTAGTTTTACATATGAGTCTAGACATAGAACATGTGATTAAAACGAAAATTTTAATGGATATAACTAATGATTCAACTGAAGATGGCTATAGTATTGTTACTGATTTTTTAGATCATGATGAAAAATCTATAGATTACTACATGAATGCCTTGAGTAAAGAGAGTCACTACAATTATGGGTTATATGTAAAACACCATGAAAACCCTCCTATTTGGGTCCTATTTGAAGTTATGACCTTCGGGGGCTTTGTGAAGTTTGTGGAGTTTTATTATCGTCGAAAAAACAAGCCACCTGCATACAAAGAAATTCAGCAAGTATTAAGGTATGTGAAAAACATACGTAACACAGCTGCTCACAACAGTCCTATTTTGATGGACATAACTAAAAATGGGCAGATTGATCCTCAAAAGGTTATAAAACCGATTACCAGTTTTACTAAGAAGATTGCAGGATTGTCACCTCAAGCGAGGAAAAAAAGGCTATCTAATCGAAAGGTACATGACTTGACTGCACTTATTTATGTTCATTATACTTATATTAATAGTGAAGGTATAAAAAATGCACGATATAGGGAATTGAGGGAATTATTGGAACGTACAAAACGGTTAGAAGATGCATATAATAATCAAGATTCCTTAATTGCAGTGTATAAATACTTTAAAAAACTGATTGACTTCGTAAGTTAATTAGTGTATTATTTTATCTAAGGAAAAAATCGGTTCGCCCGGTTTGCAATAGCGGGGTCATACTTCGCTTAAGTTTATCGTGCTAGCACCTGTCATTTTGGCGGGTGCTTTTTATTATGATTTAAAGAGGTACGAAATCATCGTTGTCTTATATTATAAAAGAAACTCGTTTTTAGCTCATCACTTACACTTAATTAGGTGGTGGGCTTTTTTATTAGCTCATTTTAATACCATCTAAACCGCATAGTATCTATTTTTGCAAAAACATCATTATATAAAGATAAAAAAGATGACTTAGATACAATTTAGTGTTTTTAGACTGGTGATAATTCTGATATAGTTTTTATCTTTATCGAATCATGGGGTTTTATTCCTGGGTGAAATGGCAGAATTTCCGAGGGGAACATTAGATATGTAAGGCAGCGACTTGAAGCGGGAAAGGTTACCATCAGCCGTTACGTATCCTGCCTCTTTTATGCTCGTAGCAGCCATGAATCCTTGTCCGTGTGGTTTTCTTGGTTCGAACAATTGTTATTATACTTGTACGCCAAAGCAAATCCAATCTTAACAAAGCAGAATTTCAGGCCCTGTCTATGACCGAATTGATATCCTGCTTTCTTTAGAGTCGGTCAATTTGGAGGAGCCTTCGCATACACGACAATCATCCACAGAGTTTCGCCAGAGTAGAAAATGCTTGGGAAAGGCAATATGAACGTTACCAAGAACACATTTCGAACGCCAAGGTTCCTTTTGATCAATTATCGGCAACGAGTCCACTAAAAGAAAATCAGTATAATATGATCAGACAATTGTCGTCCAAACACCAATGGAGCAAGCGTGTTCAAATTAAAATTATTCGCTTGGCAAGAACAATAGCTGATTTAGCAGGTAGTGAAGAAATCACGGATGAATCCATTTGGAAAGCTATTACATTAAGGCGTGTAAATCACCTTAAGAAATAGATGAAGGTGGGGGAAAGATAATGCCGTACAAAAAAAGAGCCTAGATTCCTCAACGTTTTTATCATGTTGTTTGCCGAGGCAATCGATGCGATCCGCTTTTTCGTACACAAGCCGATTTTTATGCTTCTTCCATATTTCCCATTAACTCCATGAGAAGGTTCCGTTTGAACTGGCTTCCTATTGCTTAAGGGAATTCAGAGACGGGAAAATTGCATCTTTCTATTGCATTAGGTGAAAAGGCGATTAATCAAGGCTAGAAAGTTAAGTAATATACAGCTGCCCGCCTGTCTAATGAATTAATGGAGGCACAAGATGAGAAAAAACTTCTTCAGCTAGAAAAGCAATGGTTAGGCGCCGATATCATGATAGTGGATGAACTTGGATATATCCCCTATCATCAAAGAGCAGCTGAACTATTATTTCAATTTTTCTCTGCCTGTTATGAGAGAGGAAGTATGATCATCACAAGCAATCGTGAATTAGGCCGATGGGTAGAAGTATTTCATGATGAGCAGTTGACTGCGCCTTGTTAGATCGAGTGACTCATAAGGTAAACGAAGAAAGCTATCGTCTTAAAGAGACTTATTCGAAGTTTTTATAAATGAGGAAAATAAATAGAATCCCACCGAGTTAGCGTATGGAGTTTTCCATATTACTGCTTGGTGGTTTTTTATTGGAGTTAAATAGAAGAATTTTAGTGCGAAATTAGTAATAAAAAGGATTATTATCCACTTAAAATACATAAAATGCTATAATTAGTAATAGTGTTACAAATCTATGTTGGATGGTGTATAAGTTGAAAGAGCAAATTTTAGATGTACTACAATCAAAGAAAACAAAAAGATTTAGCACAGTAGATTTGGAAAAAGAAATGAAAAAGTTACTCGGGGAAAATAGAGGTATCTTCTTTTACCGAAATTTCGGTCAAGCCATCCTAGAGTTGGAGTCCGAAGGGACGATAAAAAGGATTATGAATTCGAAAAAGTACCCTTCTAATAGTGACTTGTTTAATAAATATCAACGTATAGAGAAACAAGAAGAAGTAGACGAAAAATTAGTCACAACTTTGTTCACCGAGTTCCATCCTAGTATTAAGACTAGCATTTATTTAAAGAATCCTAAGAAATTAAAAAATGATCTTCCTTATATAAAAGAGATCAGCACCTTTCTCAATCAAAAGAATAAAAGTACGGATTGGATCAGTATAAACGAGCGCTCATATGATTTATTTGGTGATGAAAAGTTCTTAGCCTCAAACGAGGGAAAAAAACTTCTGAAGGATATAGCTGTTACCTCTGAAGATCTCTTATCCTTTGAAACCTACGAGCCATTTTTTTACTATCAAAAACCAAATATGCAGATAGAAAATATATTAATTATTGAAAATAAAGATACGTTTTTTAGCATGAAACGCTTAATGCTAGAAGGTATTACAACATGGGGCAATAAGAATATATCTTTTTTAATCTATGGTGAAGGCGGAAAAATTACTAAGAGTATTGATTATATAGAGGAACTCGATATTAATCACAACGTCCGAATTTATTACTATGGAGATTTAGATCCAGAAGGTATCAGCATTTATTATCGAACCAAGGCTAAAACAACTAGAGATATCCAGCCATTTACTTTGTTTTATGAAGCGTTGTGGGAAAGAAGGAACCAGCTGCGAAAATGGGAAAATCATCGGTGTAGCGAAGAAGCTTACAATGATTTTTTTAGTTATTTTCCGTCAACTTGGTCAGAAAAAATAAGATTATTCTTTGATAATAAAGGGTGCGTTCCACAAGAAGGTGTTCACTTAAAGATGTTAAGGGGGTTATCGGATGGAACTCTCTAAGCTGTTTGAGGGCTTTTCAGAACGCTATAAAAATATTATTCTTTTTCAACCAATCTTTCAATTATCCCAAAGTAAAGACCCGAAATATACCCATCTAAACCTTATGGAAATTGGAATTGCGGTACTACTAATGATGTTGGAAAGAATGCTAACAGGTCAAAGTAAAATATCTCCTGAGCATATTAATCTCTTTTTACAAAAATTGCTAAAAGAACGTTATGATATACAAATGAATTCTTCTGAAGTTAACGAGTTTAGAAGTTATCTCATTGATGACAAACTCAGAAATAGTGGTAGAAAGTTTATCAATCATTATATAGATCTTGCAACTGGTGAAGAAAAAGTTCACTCATTTGATTTAATAACATATGATGATTTTTCATATAAAAACTTGAAAGAAAAAAATCTGTACCTTAAGTTGACTCAAGAAGGAATAGAGTTACTGTTCAAGACAAAAGAAATGTTTGCAGAAATGCAAATCAGTATTACAATGCTTTATTTCAAGCAACAACTTGATAAAGGAATGTTCACGCAAGCCTTAGCGGCTGTTGAGGAGTTAAAGCTTCAAATTCAAACACAAATAAACACTATTGTTAAATATGAAAATGATATTCGCTCCAACGCTCTAACGATGTTTAAAAGAAATGAACTGGAGAAGAAGTACAAGGATTCTTATGAACAAACCAAACAGGAAAAGGGCCAGTTAAATGATTTGCGATTAAATGTTGATGAAGTAAAAGCTAATTATATTGCAGGACAACTTAGTCGAAAGGAAAGAAAAGCATATGATCAAGTCTTACAAATTGAGAAAGAATTAACCTCATGTATTGCTAAACACGAACTCTTGTTCATTAGAAAATTTGAATTACTAAAAACGCTAACTAGTTCATTGCAATTGTTAATTGAAAATGCATTTTCTAAACACTTACATTTTAAACAAGAAATTCTTGAATCATGGGTTGAGAAAAAAATTAACCAATCTAAGGCAAGAGATATCTTAAAGGCAGTTACACCAATAAAAGTTAATAAATTTTATAATCCTTTTTCTGCATATGATTCACAATATGTGAAGAAGAAACGTCACGAAGAGGATCAAGTAGAAGATACATTAGATGACTCAACTCTTGCTAACCATCGAGAGATGTTGGAGCAAGAAAAAGAGGATGTCTACAAAAAGGAAATGGAAGCATTAAGTATTATTTTGTCGCCATTAAAAGAGAAAAGTCGGTATTTCCTATCAGACACTATAAAAGAACTAAAGGCAGAACAGCCTGAACGTTATACCCATCTTCAAGAAGTTCTATTAAAGCATTTTTTAAATATTAGCATAAAGATACATCGAAGTCCTTATAAAGCATTTGATCCGATTCCACCTGAAGAACTTCCTTTTGAACCAGACGAAAATAGAATGATGGCTACTCTTGGGCGTCAGCACCCAGAGTTAGAAGAATTAGAAGGGTTTGAAGTGATCTCGACTGAACGTGTAGTCGAATTTGATAAAGGTGTAATCGTTACGGATTACATCATAGAAAGGAAGATTAACTAATATGAACTATGAAGAAGGAGTATTTAGTGAAGCGTTTATTCTATATCAAGCGCTGATTAAATACAAAAAGATCGATAAGAAAAGATACCCGGAAATTTATCGTTCGTATTTTTCACCAAAGGTCAGAGAAGTAATTCAAAATGTTATTCAACCTGATGCTAAAGTGAGAATTTTTCATATAGATGAAACTATATATTTAGTTCCTGAATTTGATAACGAAGTGATCACTTATACAAACGAAGAACTTCGAGATGCAATGAAATTAAGCACGAATAAAGAACTGTATATGGCTCAATTTGTATGGATAAATGTCCTAAGTGAATTTTATGGCGATCAGTTTCAATATACAAATGAACCTAGAACTTATGTCAAAGTAGAAGAAATTTTAAGAAATGTTGAAGAGTATGTAATGCAGTTTAAAGAAATAGATGAGGAAGAGCTAGCCGATTTGGCAATAAATTATGATATGGATTTGGAGGGGATGATTGAAGTTTGGGGTGGACTACGTGCAATGACTGAGGACTTAACTAATTTTCGACTTGCCACAAAACGAGATTATGGTTTTCTGTTAAAGGTACTGGGCTTTTGGGAAAATGAAAAATTATTAATTATCCACAACAATGAAGAAATTGTATTAACAGAAAAAACGAAAAATATCGCAGCTCATTATTACCATCATGAAGAAAGAATAAATCGTATAAAGGAGCTACTAAATTCGGTTGAAGGTTTAGTAACGGCAAAGGCTAGGGGTGAATTGAATGCCAAGGATTAATCGATTCCGTGTGTCGAATGTTAAATTAGATGGGGGAAAGAAAATTATTGGAGATAAGATATGGGAGCCCAATGGTCTAAGCACTCTTTTCTTATTGGAAAACGGTGGTGGAAAGACGAGTGTGATTCAACTTCTTCACCAAGTTATTCTTCCTAATCACGACATCCAAGGAAGAAAGTTAAAAAGTATAGTCCCAAAAGGAAATACGATTAATGTTGCAGTTGAATGGATTCCTGACAATAATAGTCAACCGATGTTTATTACAGGTTTTAGTTTTCATAATTACGGAGTAAAACAAGGGAAATCGAATACAACATATGATTATTTTAATTACATAGTTGAGCGAGATACAACGGAAACATTAACTCTTGAAACACTTCCATTTGTTGATAATGGAAAAATTGCACCGTACTCAACACTACACACTTTCTTAAAGGAAGACGTAAATACCCAAGTGTTTGCAAGTAATCATACATATCAAGACGCTCTTGAGCAATATGGAATTTTAGCATCTGAGTGGCGAAATATCTCTAAAGTAAATGGGGCTGAAGCGGGTGTTACAGCGTTTTTTGATAAAGCTGATAAGACACAAACGTTAATAGAGCGACTTTTAATTCCTGCATTCTTAGATAACCTATTTCCTAATGAAGAGGAAAAGAACGCTATTATTAATGCATTTAGAGTTTACAAAGATAGGTTGCTCGAATTGCCATTATTAGAAAAGAACCTAACTGATTTCGAAGTTGTAACGAAAAATGCAGACGGAATTATTGACGCTACTCAAAATTATATAAATATAAAAAATGAGCTTGAATCCACTCAAGTGTACTTAAGCAAGTTGTTTCATACAGTCCAAAATGAAAAAGAACAAAACCAAGATTTGATATTAAAAATAAGACAAGAACTATCTGAGATTGAAGAACTAAAGAAAAACTTGCAATGGAAGATAGAATCTTATAAAGTTCACCTCGCAAAACTTCAACTAAACGAAGCAACTCGGCTCTTTAACCAAGTGAGTTTAGAAAGAGATGAGTCACACAGTATTATTCAAAAATTAGAAATAAATGTAAAAGAACAAAAGGCGGCTAGTCATTTTGAAGACTATAAGGATTATCATAGAAAAGTGTTAGAGCTAGATGGAAAGCTCCATGCAGCTGGATTGGAAGTGGGGGAACAGCTGCAAGAACTAGAACAATCACGTAAACGTGTATCTGGGGGCTATAAGTTTCTACTTGAGCAACAAAAACAAAAAGAACTGATAGTTATTGAAAAGATAAAAAATTTAAAAAAGAATGCCAAAGAAGAAAGTCAGTTACTTAAGAAAGTGAAGGACTTAATCACAGAAGCAGAAGTGAAAAAGGGTCAATTAGAGGAATTTATAAATCAGTATGAGAAAGAGAGTGTTGAAGTTACTCAAGCTATAGGCGAATTTAAGAAAGAAACAATTGAGGATTCGTATAAAGCTGTCCAAGAACGAATAACAAACCTTAACGCAACCTTATTAGAAAGAAAATCAGTTGTGAAAGAACTTGAAGATAAATACTCATCACTGAATATAGAGGTAAATGAAAAAAAACATGAAAAAATTGATACACAAAGAAATAAAGAAGAGGCAGAGCAATCATTCGAGAAGTTTAGTAATGTTGAACACGAATTAAAAAATAATCTTAATAGGCTTTTGTCTATATATGCTAGAGAAAACTTATTCGAACAACAAGAACATATACGTAATAAACTGCACCGGAACAAAGAAGAATTAAATAAGGAAATTATTAGGCTGTCTGTAAAGATAGAGCAAGTGGAGCAAATTAAAAAGAGTATTGTGCAAGTAGGTTTTCACATCCATTCTGAAATTCAGTCAATTAAACAGTTTTTAGTATCAAAAGAGTTATACGTTTTATCTGGGATAGAATGGCTTTTACATTCTACCCTTCCACAGGAGAGGAAAGAAGAGATTGTAGAAAAAAATCCATTGTTGCCGTTCTCACTTTTAATTGAAGAAAGCGAAGTTAAAGAAGCAGCAAGGGCGCTATCCACCTTTAAGGAAGAATTGACGGTTCCACTTATTTTCATAAGCAAACAGGGATTAGAGGACGGATTAATAAAAGGGAATTTTATCGCTTTACTACAAAACATGTATGTATTCCATCAATTTAATGTCCGCTTTACAAAAGAAGATTGGGAAAGATGGGCAGTACAGATAGAAGAAGAATGTGTTTCCTACCAAGAACAACGAAAAGAACTACAGGTAAAAGAGCAAGAACTACAAGGCTTTGAAAATCAAATAAAACAATTCTGGTCTGAATACTCCTATGATTCACGACAAATGTACAGTTCAAAAATTGATACTCTTAATAAAAACATAAGTAATCTTCAAGAAGAAATACAGAAGTTGTTAGAAACCAGGGATCATACAGAAGAAGAAAAAGAGAAGAAGAAAATAGAATGTGAAACCCTACAAGGAAGTATTTCTGATACCGGAAAAATCCTCTACCGTGTCGAAGATTTTATTAAGCGCTACGTTAATATAGTTAAGAAGAGAGAAGAATTTGTAAAGATTAATAATGCATTAGAGAAATTAAAAGATATTGAGAATGATCATCAGACAGTAATTGATGATTATGAAAGAGAAAAAGAGAAAGAAAGTTCGGCTCTTAGGAATATTGAATCTAGAATTCAGGAATTCAAACGTGACTTTAAAGAATATGATTTTGAAGCCAATATAGAACCAGAGGAGTTAAGCTTTGAGGAGTATGAAAAAGAGAAATATCTTTTGAAAGAGTTAAATATGAAATATTCCTCTGAAAAGCAACAACTGGACGTATTTCGCAATAGTAAAAGTGAATATGAAGATTTAAAGGAAAAAGCAATAAATTTAATCGAAGAGTTGTCTTACTCCCTAGAGTTCTTTAAAAAAGGAAATGTCACTTTTCAGCCAGCACTTTTAGAACAATTTAAAGAAGAACTTAAAGAGAAAAGACAGATATATTCAGATATACAATCTAGCTATGAACAACTAAACGAGGCATTGATAAAAAAGAAAGAACGATATAGTACTGAAGAAGAAAGAATAATTGAAGTCTATGAAAATAACCCTTATGAGTACACTACGGACCATCAAAGTGAGTATCAGTTGTTGGTTCAAGAGAATAAAGCTATTGAAAGTAAAGAAGTGGCTAAACAAGAGGAAGAAAAAAACGCTCAACAACTTTCCTTCAAATATGAAAATACTTTGACAGAATTAAAAACTTACCAAGAGTTTTTGGTCACAGTCCCTGAAGATAATAAGCTATTAGCAGAAGGCCAATGGATAAAGGATAATCCAATGAAAGACTTTCATCGTATGAGAAAGACGTTTGATGAAAAGAGAGAAAACCTACGTGAACAGGATAGGTTAATAAGAGAAAACATCCAGGCTATGTATCTTGAGATTGAGCAAACTGGTAACCCACATTTATTAGGAATGAGTAGGGATTTCACCAATGTTCTAGAGTCTTCGAAAGGGAATTATGAAGTTATGATTGGAAACTTCTATTCTGTATTAAAAGCTATGGATAAGTTTAAGGAGAGCCTTGAACTCCAACGAGCTCAATCAGAAGAAGGCAGAGATGAATTAATAGAGATGATGTTTGAAAGAGGCGAACTGTTATATAAAAATACTTGTGAGCTACCTAAGTATTCTCAAATAGAAGAAAAAGGATTAAATATTTCCCTCTTTACAATTCGGTGGCCGAAGCATGATATTTTAGATTGCAAACATAAATTACGGATGTTTGTTGATGAGGTTTTAACTGAGTTGACAGAGTATCAAGAAAAGGGAGCTTCCCAAGAAGTACTGGATCAACTCTTCCAAGAAAAGGTTAATGATATAAATATCTTAAATTGTTATGCCGATATTGATCGCTGTGTACTAAAAGCATTAAAGCCAAGAAATGCCCAACTTGCTGAAATGAAAGAGTATTTCCTTTGGGATGAGGTGTCTGGCTGGAGTAACGGAGAAAAACACGCTTCTCGAATGGCAATGTTCATTACCTTAAATACCTTCATTCGAAAGAAGAGATTCTCTCAAGGTGAAACGTGGAAATTCCTGATTGCTGATAATCCATTTGGTGAAGCGAGTGCCGATCATGTTGTAAAACCGATGGTTGTGTTAGCAAGGAAAACCAACACACAATTATTTTGTTTAACAGGAATTGAAGATAAAAGGATTCAGATGGAGTTTGATACAGTGATTAGTAATCAATACGTCGAACAGCGTGGGAGGTTGTTCTTACACTCTGAGACTGAAACGAAAGAACAATTAGAGATGGATAGTTTGTTTTATTCTCAACAACTTAAACTTAATTTTTAATAGCGTAAGAAAAGGATTAGTTAGAAAACAACCCACCGATTGTTGAAATAGCTTCTCGGTGGTTCTTGTTTTTATTAATGTATACAATGTTATTAAATTAGTAGTATAGTAAAATTATGTAAAAAACTATCCTTGTGTAAGGTAACTAATAATTCATGAAAGGGGAAAGTCTAGCCTAATGGAGATCAGGCCTTTCTTTTCAAGACCAGGAAATACATGTGAGATTAGGGAAGCGTTATTTGAAGGTATAAAGGCAGCAAATGATAAGATCTATCTTTCTATGGCATATATAGATGACGAAGAAATTATTTCACAAATTATCGAAAGTAAAGTATCAGATAAAAGGGTTATATTGAATTTAGCTCATGTGAAGAACAATCTTGAAAACTATGAATCACATTTTAAGGGGCTTTTTGATAAAATAACAAAAGTGCTAGGTTCAGACGAGGGATACTATAGTACGATGCATCATAAATTTGTAATATTGGATAACTGTATTTGGGTTGGTTCGTATAATTTTACTAATGCAGCTAAAGAGCGGAACTGGGAAAACATGACTTGTATAAAAGGTTCAGATGAATTAGTCAAATCATATGAAGAAGAGTTTTATCATATGTGGAACACTGGAGCCTACTTAAGTTCGGAACTTAATAAAAAGATTTCATACAAAGCGGGTAAGTTATTTTGTAAAGATTGTACTGAAGAAATAAATGATGTAGTCAAGCATTTCCTAGTCGAGTTTAATGCTTTTGATTACAATATGGAAGGATTAGAAAGGTATACATTTATTTGCAACAGAGGTCATCTTTATCCTAATATAGTATGCAATAAGTGTAATTCTACATTTAGCAGAGAACAGATGTACTCGGTAGGATTTGCGGATCATTTTGGGGACGGGGAAGAAAGGTATTTTTGTCCAACCTGTTTTACAAAAATAAAGCAAGAAAAGGCTTTAACTGCTTTTCCTGTTCTCCCAGTAATGGAAGAATTAATAAAGGATGTCTTATCAGAGTCGTGTCAATCCTATAAAACAGTGTATTGTCTTATAAAAGGTTATGAAGGGGAAGAGATATTTCGAGGAGATGATATCGAGCTAGCCAAGTTTTTAGGATACTACCCCGGTGAGTTTAGAATAGGTACCAAAGTAAAGTTGGAACAAGATGAACTAAGAGTTACAAATACAAAAAACCATTTTAACAAAAATGAAAAAATAATTTCTATTTCTTTGGAGTAACCCTATATTTATGAAAAAGAAAGAGAGGGACTACTCAAATTATATAAAATACATTTCGCGCTAGGAGTATAATAATGGAAGAAAAAATAAAACAGTTAGTAGGTAATATTGATAGTCAGATTACTATAACATTTGATTATGATAACTATTATAATAATGTTAGTTTGACAAAGGAAAGTTGGAGAGTTAGTTTTCGGTTTGTTCTTGACGAAGATGATTTAGACCAAACTATTATGCTTCTTAGTGAATACATAAATAATTTATATGAAATTGAGGCCATTGTAGAAGAAGACAATGTAGAGATATGGTTTAAAAATGAAGAGCTAACTATTTTTCACGAAGAATGGCAAAATGAATATAATGTAACACTTGAAAAACATGATTTTCCAGTAGTTTATGAGATAGTGAAAAATTTTTTTACGTTGAAATATATTCCTGTTAAGGCTTGTTATAGAGAAGATTATTTTGAGGTATTAATTAATCACACTCAAATGGTATGGGGTGACGGTTTATCTCATATTTCTTTTACTGTCGAAGATGAAAATCGCTCACAAGACAGAATTTATTATGAAATTGGCCCTATTTCTAAAGAATTCTCAACAGTAATAGAAAATGAACAATCTTACAGGCATCTTGAAGTTGAGGACAATTTTACAACTTTAAAAATCTATAATATCAATAAAGTATCAAATATTCCCATTGAAAATGAGAATATCGAAGAAAAACAATTTTATTATGCAAGATGCATATTGTTTGATTTATCCTATAAATTTTCAGCGGAAATTACATTTGAGGAGCTACCAGAAGATGATGAGGATGAGGGCGATTATGAGCATATCACAGAAGAATTAAATGAAATAAAAGCACCCTATTTTAAAAAGGAATATGATTCGGATTTAATTGATTATTATCATAGGGCTCTAGAAATGTCAGATAGTGAATTTAAATATTTGGCCTACTATCAGGTGTTAGAATGTATATTTGATGAAGTGTACTTGCATGAAACTGTACAAGATGTAAAGCAAATAATGAACTCTAGTTGGTTCTCATCACATAAGGATAAAGATATTACAGAGATTATTGAGACAGTAGAAAAATATAATAAAGGAAAAAACGATAGAGAAAAATTGAAGTTAGTTCTAGAGAGATATTTTAAGGGAGAAGTCCATGACCAAGCTTTTATTTTAGCAAATAGAGATATTATTGAGATCTTAAAAAACGAACTTAAAAAGATTAATCAAGATAAAGACTTAAAGGATCTACAAAACTTATCCTCTATATTATATGATTTCAGATGCCAATGTACGCATTCTAATAGAACGTATCCTTTCAAAACTACTTTCAATAATACGAATGTTGAGCTAAAGCAGTACATCAACTTAATCAAAAAGGTTTCTGAAAAGGTAATTTTAAATTACAATTTAGCATCAAGATAAGCGGAAATGAATTTTTTTATAAAGTAATGGTGTTAACGCTTTACAGTTTAGACCAGAAACTCCTTATTGAGCTCATCACTTTAACCGGTGGAGGGCTTTTTTGCTATCTATCCTACATAGTATTCAAAATTACAAAAACATCATTATATAAAGATAAAAAATACGAAGTAGATACAATATCTAGTGTTTTTAAATAGATAAAATAACGTATATAGATTTTTTTCTATCTCGACTCTTGGGATTATATTCCTAGACGAAATGGCAGAATTCCCGAGAAAAACATTAGATATGTTAAGGCAGCCACTTGAAGCGGGGAAGGTTACCATCAGCCGTGCCCAATCAACGGTTACGTATCCTGCCTCTTTTATCCTCATGGCAGCCATGAATCCTTGTCCGTGTGGTTTTCTTGGTTCGAACAATCTTTATTGTACTTGTACGCCAAAACAAATCCAATCGTATCAAAGCAGAATTTCAGGCCCTGTCTATGATCGAATTGATATCCTGCTTTCTTTAGAGTCGGTCAATTTGGAGGAGCCTTCGCATACACGACAACCATCCGCAGAGTTTCGCTTCAGAGTGAGTAGAAAAAGCTCGGGAAAGGCAATATGAACGTTACCAAGAACACATTTCGAACGCCAAGGTTCCTTTTATACTGATTCGTTGATGAAGATATCATAACCATATATGATATAGTGTATGGAGCATAGTGTGAACATATATTCATTAGGAGGATTAAGGATGGTTCAATTCGGTTGGCAAAGAGGATCTGTAGAAGAAAGCTTGAGAACAGCAATAGAGGTAAAGTCCTTTGAAGAATTGTGTGCGCTTATAGCAAATAGTATGTCTCAAGTAGAAATTGGGTTTGTACAAAGTTATTTGACTATAGATTATTATGGATATGATGACAGGGTTTTAGAGGATGTATATATCGTCGCATTAGATAAATACGGCGTTTTAGGTTGGCTAAATGGAACGTTCGAGTGATCACTGAGTAAATGGCGCAAGTCTGATATTTAATAATGAAGCAATACATTCCATGATGATGAAGGCTTAGTTGCAGAGAACAAAGGATAGAACGTTCTTTTGTTGTCTTTCATAAAGTTCTTTCTACCCTTTTGTTCTCTTTGGAATTTTGTTGAAGGCGCTTACTTATTCAAGAGTAAGCTGCTTGTTTTCTAATAGAATGGTCGTGACTTCTTTTGGGAGTTGTGTTGAATACGCAACTGAATAAGGAAATAAGACAACCTATTCGTTTGATGATAGAACAATTGCGTCAGTTCGTTAAAAGCATCCTCTTACCCAAACATAGGTGGCTCATCATATCGATTCGTAAACCTCACGATGCAATAAGCGGTGCGGTGTATTTGTCTTTCCAGGGCATTATAAGAGACATCTACGGTGATTTCTTTGTAGTTTCTAAAGGTGATAATGGTTTGGTTGGGTGCTTTTGGGTTGGGTTTGATGGCCTTGATGTGGTGGTAGAAAATCCAGCTGCATTCCTGTAGTTTGGGTGAGTGGGTAGGGAAGGCGAAGATTTGCTCGAGTGGATGAATGGGAATGGGTACTTTGCTCTGTGCACCCGTTTGATAGGTAACGGCTACCCGCCTTCCGTCGTAAGTAGCTCCGCCTTCCAGACAGGCTTGTTCAATGAGTTGGATCGGTGTCTTTTTCACGTAGTATTTTTGGTTTCGTTCTTGAACGATTGTGTCGTAGTCCATATGATTGGCAGGGGATAGAGAAATCGTATCTTTGTTAATTTCGTAGGTATGTAGGATCGTTTTTGTCATGACGGAGACTCCTTTTGGGGTTATTTTCTTTTTTTAGAGCGTTTACAAAATGTTTAAGACTTAAGGGGCTAGGGGTGAAGGAGGCTGCTGCTCTTCCTATCAAATTGTTTATTTGCATATGTATTTAGTAGGATAAGACTTAGGGGAAAACCCATTCTTATTGCTCTTTTTCTCTAAGGAAGCGATAAATTTCGTCTTTTGCTTCTAAATAAAGGACTCTAGGATCTTTTACTCCGAGACCATAGCTAATCTTTAATAAGATAATGTATGACATCGTCACTTCACCTCGTTCAATCCTTCCAAGATGTGAACGGTCCATCTTAATTTCATGAGCCAATTCCTCAATTGTCATGTCTAGGTTTTGGCGTAAAGCTCTAATGTGACTACCAGTGTTTTTATTTAATAGCTTTTCTAGCTTTTTTTCTTCCTCTTTGTATTCTTTCTCCAAAATTCCACCTCCTTCTTAAACTATTATCTAGTCATTAGAAGGAAGTGATCGACGGATGATAAGCATCAAAAAGGATTATATTAGTAAATTTACAAAAAAAATTTTGAGCAAGAGAATGGCTGCTTATATTAGGGCGGGATTTCAATGTTTAGCTCTGAGATCGTTTGCTAGTGAGTTGATCTAAGGCCTTTTATCATCTGTCTTGCTTGAATCTGTGAGTATGGCGAAATAGCAGGAACAAGTGGTTAATGAGTAGAAGAATAGTCTAATAGGGAATTTTGGGATCTATACTAGATTGGAAGTGCATCAGTTATTTAGTTAAATTGTGATTTGAGAGGTGACGGTGGATTGGAGATTTAGATTGATTCATTATACTAAGCCATTACATACAAACCTTTGATCGTTTGCCTAAAACGATCAAAGGTCCATTGTTTACTTTAAAATACATCTGTTACTCCTCAAATAATATTATCGTGAAAAACATTTGAACTTTTTGGAATTTTGACTATAATCAATAGTAACTATATAAACAATAAATAGAACTTTCCTTATTTAATGTAAACGATTACAAGGTGATATCATTTATTATGAGATGGCTGGGGGAATTCGAGTATCAAAATGATTGTTTTCATTGATACATCGTAAATGTAGATTCTGTCATTCCAAATCTCAGGTTCATTTCACATCGTCAAAATGTAAACGTTTACATTTATGGAGTATCAAATTGTTTGATAGATTACGAACGAATGAAGGAGGGAGCTTTCCAATAAAATAAGGGTTTTCAAATTTGGAGGGTTTTTGACATTGCGGTGAGATTAAGAAAAACACATTAACAAAAAGAATTACATAACAGGTTACGATCCTAGGGGGAAATGACATGAAAAAAATGTATGCTGGATTATTCGTTTTTATTTTAATTCTCGTCTTATCGGCATGTGGCACTGAAGAAGCGTCACAGGCTTCCTCTGAACCAAAAACAAATAACTCTGAGGCTATTACGATCAATCAAGACATTCCAGATAATGAAGTGATTAGTACTGGGCCTTACGGGGAAAGTGCCATTTCAGCTAAGACGTTACAACTGACAGCAGAAGAAGTAGCAAAGATTAAAGAAGGAAATTTCACAGCGGCCATTTCTCTCCATTATGCAGGGAATGACTGGTCTAATGCTCAGGTGAAGGGGATCACGGAAACGTTTGAAAAGATGGGTATAGAAGTGATCTCTGTAACGGATGCGCAATTTAGACCTGAAAAGCAGGTAGCGGACATTGAAACGATCCTAGCTAGAAATCCAGATATCCTTGTTAGTTTTCCAGTTGATCCTGTCTCAATGGCTCCGTCCTATAAGCAAGCACTTGATGCGGGAGTGAAATTAGTCTTTATGGACAATCCTCCACAAGATTTTGTCGCTGGAGAAGATTATGTTAGTGTGGTGTCTGCTGATAACTATGGTAATGGTGTCGAAGCGGCACATCTTTTAGCTAAGTCACTAGGGGAAAAAGGGAAAATTGGGGTCTTATTTCTTGATATCGACTTCTTTGTAACGAATCAAAGAAAGGAAGCATTTGAAAAGACGATCAAAGAACAGTATCCAGATATCGAGATTGTGGCGAGTGCGGGAGTTGCAGATCCAAATGAGGCAGATGCAGTAGCTTCAGCTCTTTTGACAAGACATCCTGATTTAGATGGAATGTTTTCTGTATGGGACCTACTTGGAGATGGGGTCATGTCTGCAGCACGAACAGCAGGTAGAGAAGATTTAGCAATTTCGACTATTGATTTAGGGATAAATGCTGCGATTAGTATTGCCCAAGGTGGAATGACGAAAGGGTTAGGTGCTCAATTGCCATATGATCAGGGAGTGGCCGAAGCGATATTAGGTGGGTATTCATTATTAGGAAAAGAAGCTCCACCATATGTGGCTGTTCCTGCGATGAGTGTTACACAGGAAAATGTTCTGGAAGCTTGGGAAACGGTTTATCAAACAGAACCTCCAGTTGAACTGCAAGAAGCAGCTAAACAATAAACGATTTTAGGAATAAAGTGGGGAGGAATTTGACGATGAAAAATGTACTTTGTTATGGAGATTCCAATACATGGGGCTATAACGCGGAAACAACGGATCGATTTGCGGCAGATGTAAGATGGACAGGTGTGCTGAAGAAGATAGTAGGGGATGACTATTATATTATCGAAGAAGGTCTTAATGGAAGAACAACATTGTGGGATGATCCGTTCATGGAAAAAAGAAATGGAAGAGACTATCTCGCCCCGTGCTTAGAAACGCATCGCCCGCTTGATCTTGTCATTATTATGTTAGGGACGAACGATCTTAAGAGTATATTTGGCTATTCTGCTTATGATATTGCTGAAGGTGCTGGGGTACTAGCTGATATCGTATTAAAAAGCGGTTCTGGCTACAATGGTGGTACACCAAAAATTTTACTCATTTCTCCTATTCAAGTAGGAGAAGGAATTAAAGAGGCTGAATTCGCTGACATGTTTAACTTTGAAAAGAGCCTGACTACTTCAAAGGAATTTGCCAAACAGTTTAAACGTGTGGCAGAAAAATACGGCTGCGAATTTATGGATGCTGCCGAGTTCGCACAAGCAACTCCTTTAGATCAAATTCATTTAGACGCAGACGGACATCAGAAGCTAGGTGTGGCAATAGCGGAAAAAGTGAAGGAGATTCTTGGGTGAATCTAAAGGGATAACTCTTTTTCCATTCCTTAATTAAGAAATGATTGGTTGCAGAGAACAAAGGCTAGAACTTTCTTTTGGTGTAATTGAGAAAGTTCTTCAAAGCCTTCTGTTCTCTTTGGCATGTTGTTGAAAGCTTTTAATTGTTTAAGAGTTAATTGCATTAAACCCCTCCTCGTGTCCATTCCTCCTATGTGAATGTTAAGATGCTTTTATTTAGTTGGTCGACGTACGAATGGTCCATATAATAATTCCTTTCGTATAGGAATCTTAAATGTAATAAGCAAAAAAACAATAAATCCAAGAGACAAGACCGATGTGAAAATAGGCATTCTTGTGACTAAATAGCTAAATGTATACATTAAGACATAAATGATCGAGGACCACTTGAGATTCCAGCCATGATAAAAGGAAATGGCGTGGGCCTTTTTCAAACCAACGAATTCAAAAGTGAGAGAGATGAAAATCCACTTCATTAAATGAAATGCTTTTTTAAATAGTGATTGTGGCATATTTGATAAAAAGACCAAAATTAATAATGGCATGATGATGAATAAATGCAGCGCTCTTAATGTGTTTCGTTTCATGCGTTTATCTTTTAGATCCCAGAGTTTTTTCTCCTTAAAAAGATAGTAGTAGAGAGAATTGATAAAAACAACGTATACAATCCCCCACGCATGCTTTCGTATTTCCTTCCACGTTTGCGATTTAATATTTAAATAAATAAGAAACAAAATGAGTGCGATGTGCATACGAAGACCTCTTTGACTTATTTTTCTTATTTTCTTTCCTTTCCCGTGAAATATGCACTTCTTGAGAGATAACTGGTGAAAACAAAAATAGGAATAAAATGACCGTTTACATGTACACACTACAAAAAAATACGGAATAGGTGATGTCATGTTGAACCTCTTATCGACAATCGTAACCCATGCTATTGCTGCATTATTTACAATTACATGGATGAAAAAAAGTGAAAATAAACGAAATCGCACGTTATATATAGCTTTAATGGTAACTGGTTTTTTATGGTCACAGCTGCAAACGGAGTATTTAATATGGCGGATTAATCGGAAAATTGACAGAGTAGGGTGAATACCTCCTGAGTGAGCGGTTTATTAGCGGAATTAGGCCGTTTTTTATCCGAACGCTAGCATTATTCGGTCTAATTAGGTGGTAATTCGGTCTAATTCAGGCTTATTTCGGTCTAACTTGGAGATAATTCGGTCTAATCCACGCTTTATTCGGTCTAACTCAGACTTAATTCGGTCTAACTTAATATTAGATGATCTTCGACAAGTTGATTCTTTGATTGACATTGCTTCTTTCATTCTTCTACTTTCTATGTCAGATATTATTACTAATTTATTGAATGGATTAATGGACATGAAAGTGAGAGAAATACCTCGTCACAATCACAAGATGAAGAAGAGTAAGTAGGAATTGGCCACCAGTTATTGTAGCTGGTGGCTTGTTTTTTGGTTTTGGAGCGAGAATTGCGTGTTTTTTGGCTGAGTGAGGTGGTTTATTAGCGGAAAGAGACACGTTATTAGCCAAACACCAACATAATCTGGTCCAATAGGCTGTTTATTCGGTCTAATTAGGGAATAATTCGGTCTAACTCAGTCTTATTCGGTCTAACTCGAGCATAATTCGGTCTAACGCTTTATAAGTTGATTAGTAGCCCGTCACCACACCTCTGTTTACATTACGGTTCCAAGGCATGAAGTCGATCAGTTATGTCCAGCTGCACGTAAGCATTCAGTTTTCGTATTGCTTCTTCAGAAAAGGCACGTAAAGAGTTAGGCTGGGATCCGACATTTTCTGATCTCAACACAATTGTCACTCATGCGTAGAATTGGTATAAGAATCAACCGAAGTAACAGAGTTGTAAGATTTTCTGACAATATTTTATAGTGGCTTTATTTAAAATAGTTTGAACTTTATAAATAACTCTCTTATAATAAAGCTACTATAAATCCCGTTTTTCAGAATATTGTCTCAAATATAGGGATTAGTTCTTTTGAATAAGCGAAAAGGGAGCTTTGGAAATGAATTATTTAAATAAGACTGTTTTAAAAAGCTTAGAAATCTTACAGTATTTCAAAATGAAACCTCAGCTTTCTTTAAAGGAATTAGAGGAGCTGTCCCAGTTACCTAAAAGTACCTTACATAGAATTGTGTTGACGCTAGAGCATCAAGGCTTTTTAAAGCGTGATAGTGACGCTGCTAAGCCTCGATTTGAATTAGGGCTAACTTTATTAGAATTAGGAAATCTCGTTTCTAGTCATTTGGAAATTAGGAAGGTAGCTCTTCCATATATGGAAGAGCTAAGAAATAGTGTGAATGAGGCAGTAAATCTAGTGATAAGAGAGAAAGATGAAGCCATTTATATTGAAAAAGTTGATACCTCGCACCCTGTTAGAGTTTACACAAAGGTAGGGAGGAGTGCTCCGTTATATGCGGGGGCGTGCCCGAGGGTTTTGCTTTCCAATCTGTCTGATCAGGAGATTGAAGAGTATTTTTCCAATCTTGATCTTAAAAAAATTGGAAATGGCACGATTCAAGACAAAGAAGAATTATACAAAGCAATTGAGGAGTGCCGATTAAGTGGATTTACGGTTAGCTACGGTGAGCTTGAAACGGATTCTGCAGCAGTGGCTGTGCCAATAAGGGGTCATTCTGGGACTGTTATTGCTGGGTTAAGTATCGCAGGTCCGATCCAAAGATTTAATCAAGAAAATATTGAGCAATTTGTTCGTCAAGCAAAAGAGTGTGCCAATTCGATTTCGTCCCAAATGGGCTTTAGATAAATAGTTTTTAACTTAGGAGGAATGGCTTTTGAGAGTGGATGTGGCAATTGTTGTTGGAATTTATTTTGTGATCTTAATTGGATGGGGCCTGTTCAATTTCATTAAAAGCAATAAACGAACAGATGTCTCTCTGGAAAGTCAATACATTGGTGATCGTTCATTTGGAACGTGGCCTCTTTTAGCCACTCTAGTAGCTTCATGGGCAAGTAACTATACGTTGCTGGCAGCAGCAGAAAGTGGGTTTCGTAATGGGATATCTGGACCGATTTGGTACGCATTAGGGGTCGCTTTACCAATTCTTTTCTTTGTTTGGCCAGTTAATATTGTCGCAAAAATACGAGAAGCCATGCCGAATGGCGTCACGATCGTTGAATATGTGGGAAAGCGTTACGATGAAAAATCACGACTTGCTTCATTAATTATCGTGTTAGTATCGAACATTTTGTATTTGATCTCCGTCGTCATGGCAGTTGGAATTGTGTTGTCCTCATTATTAAATATTGATATTAGTACTGCTACAATTATAGGTGGAGCCGTTCTTGTTTTATATACTGCGTTAGGTGGATTTGAAGCGGTTGTTTGGACTCATGTATATCAACTTGTGCTTGCTGGGCTTTCTGTTATTGTTGCATTAATTTTAACGATACAAAATGTGGGCTTTACACAATTTGTTGATGGGATTCCTTCTGAAAATTTGAATTTCTTTGCTTGGGGACCACTTCAAATGGTCGACTTCTTTCTTGTCTTAACTGCATTAACCATTGCTTCTCCAGTTATTTGGCAGAGAATCTTTTCGGCAAAAGATAGTAAGTCAGCATCAAAAGCAATCTGGTGGTTTGGTCCAATTTGGGCTCCATTTGCTGTAGGGGCTGGGATCATGGGAATGGCTGCATTTATGCTCATGCCTGATATTGCTCCAGCTTCTGCTTCAACTCGTTTTGTCATGGAATTGTTCCCTAACTGGGCTGCTATTTTATTTTTATTAGGTGGATTGGCACTCGTCTTCTCATCTGGTGATGCAACGGTAAATAACATCGCATCGATCGTCCAGTTTGACATCATTAAAAAAATTGTGAAGAAGCCTTTAACAAAGAAACAAAATTTATATATTGGCTTTGCGTTACAAATTGTTTTGGGAGTTATTAGTATTGCTGGTGCATTAGGTTTTACAAGTATTTTAGGACTGCTTGTCATTAATAGTGCTGTTAATATCGCTTTGATTTTACCTTTATACTTAGGTCTTGTTTGGAAGGGGACAAGCTCGAGTGGTGCGTTTTGGTCTATGGTACTTAGCATCGGGATAGGTGGAACGATGCTCGTGCTTAATTTAGGCCCTTTGGCAAACCTTGCTTCGCTTGTCATCTCAACAGCTGTTATTATCGTCGTTTCCTACATTTCAAAAGATGCACACACAGATTTACAGCAGGGAGGGAAGTACAGTGCCTAAAGTAGTCAAAGGAACCATTTTGGCAGTCGTGATTTATTGTCTATTTTATTTAGTAGCAACCTTATTTCCTACTATTGTGTGGGAAATTCCTGGTAGTATTATCTACTTATTGCTTATGTATGCCATCATCGGTTGTTTTGGGATGGTTGTTGTTCTACCATTAGTTATTTTAAAAACGAGAAAATGAGGTGCTACTAATGAAAATATTAATTTCAGGTTTTGAACCTTTTGGTGAGATGAAGGTAAACCCAACGCAAGCCATTGTTGAGAGAGTATCAGGCATTCAGTTTGATGGAGCAGAGATAAAGACTGTGTTGCTTCCAGTTCATTACGACGAGTGTTTAGAAAAAATGACGAATTATATTGATGAGGTGAAACCTGATGTTGTTATTTCTTGTGGCCTTTACGGTGGAAGAACGGCTATTACTCCAGAAAGAATTGGAATCAATGTAAAAGATACAATGGCCGAAGAACCGATCGCAGACAACAGAGGGAAGAAACCAATGGATGAACTTATCGACCCAGCAGGGGAGGACGGATTATTTTCAACCCTTCCAAATAGGCAAATTGTCAACAATCTAGTAAAAGAGAATATTCCTTCCTTCATTTCGAATACAGCAGGGACCTATATTTGTAATAACACACTTTACGGAGTGTTAAATCACATTAAGAAAAATGATTTAGACATAAAAGCAGGGTTTGTTCATTTTCCAGCATCAGTGGAAATGGCAGTGGAAAAACCGACTATGCCTACGATGCCGCTTGACCTTATGGTGAAGGCGCTTGAAATTACTGTGAAAACATGTATTGATGAATTTTCTGCATAAGGAATGAGAGAGTCGCCAGTCGTTGTTACTGGTGGCTTTTTTGTGCGTTTGGGAGCGAGTGTTAAGTGTTTTAGTGGAATGGGAGGAATTATCACCTGAACTAGCTCAACGTAAGGTTTCAGGAATGTGAGATTTTATAACATTATTTTTAAAAAAATTTATTTGAAAGAGTTTGAAATTTCAAAAATGATCTCTTATAATAAGATACTGTGATTCCGTTTTTTAGAATGATATCTCAATTATTAGGATGTGAATCTTTGGCTACCACTAATAAATGAACAAAGCTAGTTTTTTCGCAAAACACTTATTTTTGTAAAAAATATGAAGTTAAACCTTTTTATGAATAAAACTTGATAAACTAAAAAAGTTTTATTTTTTGACTGTATACAGTATAAAAGGTCTAGTTTAAAAGTGTTTGTATATGAGCATGAGAGGTAGGAATAATGATGCCAACACAACAATGGGCAGTCAAATCAAAAAATAGAAGTATGCAAGTGGGAGATAGAGTCGTAGTTACGAACTCAATAAAAAATGGATTGATTGAATTAAAGCCAATGGATAGTGGTGTCATTGTCTATTTAGAAGATCAATCTAGGGCAACGGTGTGGTTTCGTCATTTTGGATGCTTCGTAGATGATCCTATTATTCGAGTTTTACAAGTGTATGCGAATAACAAACAAAACGGGAATTTAGACGGGATGACAGTTGAATTGGAGAAAGAGAGCTTGGCCATAGAATACAAAGATAGTCAAAGAGAAGACTTTTATCATATAACAGTATGGGAGGACAAAGCATTAGATATCCCATTTTTCCAAGTGAATAATAAGTATCGTGTGCAACCCTCTATAGAACAAAAAAATGCTCAAAGCGAGTGGGAGCCTATGTATAAATATGATTTGTGGCAAATTATCGATATCATTGAATATGGCTTTAATGAATGGATAAAAGAAGTGGTGTTAAGAGATGTTTTGAAAGAAGGAAAGGAAGTCAGTACCTATTTGAATTTATCGGATGAGTCCTGTAAAGAAATAGATGCGAAGAAAAAAGAACTCGAGTTAGCTTGTGCTAAAGCAACAGGAGTATTTTATGATTTTGCAAAAAGAGCATGATGTGAGATTAATTGAATGAAGGAGAGAAGAGCCACCAGTTATTGCTGGTGGTTGATTTTTTGTATTTGAGAGCGTGTGTGTCAAACATGAGTATTTATTAACATTTATTATCCGAAGCTAGAGCATAATTCAGTCGAGTAGCAGATAATTCGGTCTAACTCGGCCTTAATTCGGTCTAATTAGAAGATAATTCGGTCTAATTAGAAGATAATTCAGTCTAACGAGTATCAACATTGATTTAATTGATCATATCATTTAAAATATTAAGTGAAAGGGCTTACACTTTCGCTTTACACACTATATGACTAATTGTCATCGATAAAACTTGTTCAAATGAAAGGGAAATAGAGTTCTAACAATCTCTTTTTTAACGAAAATGTAATCGATTACATTAAAAAGATAAGGAGTGAAAAGAATGTCAAACATCAGTTCTTACGGTGGAGATCAGAACAGAAAGTTTAAGGCAACTGGCTTCTTTAGAGTAGAAAAAGCGGATGATCGTTGGTGGATGGTTGATCCTGACGGAAATGCCTTCGTCACAATTGGTGTGAATCACACAGATGAAACGAATTTGAAGTATGAGCATAATTTTGATATTTGGAAAGAAAAGTATGGATCTAGGGAAAACTGGCTGAAAGGTTTATCTAAGGATCTTAAAGATTGGGGATTTAATACGATTGGTTGGACAGGAGATTATATTAGTGGAGACTGGGGTAAAGCACTTGATTGGTACGGGGACCCTATCAATCTAGGACATTCCACTGGTTGGGCTGCGGCTGATTATAAAGTGGCTGATATGCCATATGTTTTACAAATTCGAGTTTCAGAAATTGAAGACTGGAATGGACAGCCAGCTTATCCAGATGTTTATTCGGATGAATTTGATAAGTATTGCGGCTATCTTGCTCGTAGCATTTGTGCAGATCATGCAGACAGTAAAAACCTGATTGGTTACTTCTTAGTAGATATTCCTGGTTGGATTCCTCATGCTAGCGGAAGATTTTTCAAAGGCTTTGAAGGACTTAGCGAGGAAGAGCATAATAAAAAGCTATTTGATGTAGCAACTAAATATTACGAGACGATGACAAAACATATTCGTCAATATGATCCAAACCACCTTATTTTAGGGGACCGATATAACGGAAACAAAGGCATTCCAGAACCAGTTCTTGAAGCAATGAAGCCTTTCGTAGATGTGCTGTCTATTCAATACTTTACAAGCAACAACAAAGAAGGATATGAGCAAATGCGCAACGACTTTGCGAAATGGCAGAAAATTGTCGATAAGCCAGTAATCAATGCTGATATCGGTAACTGGTGCCAAACAAAGATGAATCCTAACCGAGTAAGTGATTTAAAAACTCAGACTGATCGTGCTGAGGATTACATTGCTTCCATTAATGAACTTTTAAATGAACCATGGTTTATTGGTTGGCATTGGTGCGCTCACGTCGAGAATAAGGCTAGAGGTTGGGGAATTAAAGATCCATATGATAACCCATATAGCGATTTTATCGATCCTGTTAAAGAATTTAACAAAAAAATCTATGAAACCATTTAGTTTAACAATAATAACTAGTCCCTCTTTTTTAGGGGACTAGTTATTATTTTGTTAATTGTAAAGATCGACTCATCACTTTCTAACATCAAATAAGAGCATTTCACTTTTCTCTGTTCGATTATCTTACAAATTGCTTTTCAAATCACCTTTTTCAGACTATTATAATAACTAACAGGAAGAGCTGACCAAACAATACAAATGAGATAGGAGTGGATCATATGAGAAGAGAGCATACTAAAGGGTTGACAGTGAAGAATCATTATTTAGCAGAAATTGATTATATCGGTGAAAGAGAGTATAAAAATAAGTGGAGCTGGGATATCTATATTGCAGCTAATGAGAAGGAAGAATATCATGGTAAGGCATTAGCTCCTGGTAAGGGGATCGAGATTCCTTGGACACCGCTTGCAGGACAAGATTTGCTTGAAGAAATGATGGATATGTGTGAGCAGCAAATGCCAAAGTGTTCATAATATGTACTGGTTGATGAAGGTGTTTTTACTAGCTAAAGCAGACAATACCCCCAGAATAATGGACTGATGAGTCGTCTTTTATTCTGAGGGTTTTTGTGTGTTATCGATCAAATGAGTGAAAAAGATGCTTTTTTCGTCTGATAGATTGTGACATTTTTCTCAGTTGGAATATAGTACTATAGGTGTAATGTAAAATATTGGGGGTTAGTGTATGCCTTTAGTTTCTGTTATTATTCCGACTTATCATCGTCCAATTTATTTGTGTGAAGCTTTAGAATCTATCCATCGTCAAACATGTAAAGACTTAGAAGTCGTTATCATCAACAATGGTGATGAGGATATTGATTATGTCGTTGAGCTGTATCCTGAGTTGGGTATAACGATTCTTCCATTTGAAGAAAATCATCCAGTAAAGGCACGAAATAGAGGGGTCCAAGTGGCTAAGGGAGAATACATTATGCTGCTTGATGACGACGATATGATTACACCTTGTCATCTTGAGCGCATGGTGGGTGAGCTTGAAGATGTGGATCTCGTTTATACAGATGCAGAGATTTTTGATTATGTAACCGAGGATAAAAGTCGCATTCCTACTCAGCGACTTTTATTTGCGTACGATAATGATCTAGCAGGAATGAGAACCTTTTCGACTTATTTATCATCTGGTAGTTTGTATCGAAAGGACATTCATCAAAAAATCGGCTATTTTGATGCTGAAGTGTATAACTACTGGGATTGGGATTTTTTCTTGCGGGTCAGTGAAGTGGGGTTGGTGAGGCGTGTGCCAGTAGCGAGTGTGCTCTATGCTTTTTCGAATATGGGAGATAACTTATCTAAAAATGTGGCTTCAAAAGAGAGAAAAGCCCGTTTTCGGCACTTTTGTACAAAACATCATTTAGGTCCGCTGCCGTCGAGGAATTTTCTCATGTTGCTAGAAGAACCTGAGTTGGTGAGTCGAAAGGCAGAATCATTGCGAGTGTGGGACGGAGAGGCTGTTGTTTCACGGTTGGAGCAAGGAGTGTGTGACAGCATCATATAAGAAAGAATTGGGTTTTGTCTTGTGTTATGATAAAGGGGGATGAATGAATTTTTGACTTAATGTAGGAGCCATATACATGAAAAGAGCAGTTGTCATTAGTATCATTTTAGTTATTGCTGTCATCGGAATTGGGCAATGGCATTGGCAAAATCAAATCAATGAAACAGCGAAACAAGTGAATATTGAGCTTGAGAATGAAAGAAATGCTAAAGAGGAATATCTGCCGCAAGCAGTAGATGAGCCAAATCAATCAGAGAGACCAATGGGAGAGATAAAAGCGGAGTTTGCGACAAGTTTTCAGGAGGCTAATACAGCATACGAGGCAACGATCTCTCAGCTTATGCTAGAGGCTGAACAGGAATATGTTGAGGTCGTTCTTACTGGTGAACAAAGCCATCAGGAATTGGTCGATGCCTATCAGCAGGCGTTTTTTGAAGCGCAAACAGAATGGTCTGAAACGTTTTGGCGTGAATATGAACAGCTTCAGCTCGAATTGGTTGAGAATGGTTACTGGCGCGAGGATGCATTTGATTTTGAATTTGAGCATGAGCTGATTCTTGAGGTAACAACCCATACGTTTATCCAAGCGTTGTTGCTGCTTGGTCAAAATATTCAAATGGAGTCCATCGCAAATTAATAAACCCTTCTATGAGAATGGAAGCTCAGAGAAGGGCTGTTTTGTGATCGATTGCTTCAGTACCTGGCATGTCGCCGATTGATGCGTTCGGCTGAACGGTAGGCATCAATCATGCCCCATAGCCAGATAATTGGCGTCGTGATAAAGCCGATAAGTACATAAATAAGTAACCACGAAATAGCATAAGCAATGATAAACATGATTCCTTTTAAGAATTGACCGTTGTAAATCTGACCTAAGCCAGTAATGAAAAATGAAAGAACGGCTGCGAGTCCTGCGCTTTTCATACACTTCCCCCTTGATATAGGATATTCAACTTTTTAAAAAAGGATTTTACTATTATATATTATTCCCGTTGAAAATTATATTGAAACGGAGGGGGGTGTCTAAAGATGAAGACATCATAAAGTAGAAAAAAGAGCCTATCATTTAAACTGTTAAGCTCTTTTTTTGCCGTGAGTTTTTAGGAGATCAATATTTCCCCTTCCGAAATTTTCGAAAAGCTGTATAATGAGATCAGCTAAAATTTTACAACTAAAGAGGGGAATCGAAATGGCTAAGTTAGGAGCGCTTCTAGGTAGGAGGGGAAATACCAATCCTATTCGAGATTTGAATTCAAAAAATATAGCAGCAGGATTTGTTTCAGGATTACTTGCAATGGTGGGCGCACCAGTTCTTATTTTAGCTGCGGCAGCGAATGGTGATTTCACGATGACGCAGACGATTATGTGGGTGTTTGCTGTTCATGTGTTTGGGGGGATTTTAAGTATTCTTTTGCCTCTCTATTACAGAATGCCGATTGTTGCGTGCCATTCGATTACTGGGGTTGCATTTTTAGCGACAGTCACCACTCAATTTACGTTTCATCAGCTAATCGGTGCCTATATTGTGTCAGGATTGTTGATCTTTCTTGTTGGTTATTTAGGGGCTTTTTCAAAATTAATTCATTATGTTCCGAGAGAAATTATTGCCGCGATGCTAGCAGGCATGATCATGAAATATATGGTTAATTTTATTGTGTCGATTAATCAAATGATCTTGGTTGGTGGTGTAGCACTAATTGTTTTTTTTGTTTTTAGTAAATGGAAAACTCGAATTCCGCCGATGGTTGCGGCGATTATAACTGGGTTTGTTGTCTTGCTTATCATAGAGCCGCTGAATTCTAGTGGGCTGGCAACGTCTTTTGTTCTTCCGCAGATGCAAATGCCCGAATTTAATTTAATTAGCTTTGTTTCCGTTTCCATTCCTTTGGTGCTGCTCATTTTAAGTAATGACGCGGCTGTTGGGATTGGGGCATTGGAACAAAATCATTATCGTCCTCCAATCAATCGAATCATTTCTAGTAGTGGGATCTTTTCGGTTATGGCAAGCTTCTTTGGAGGGCAATCAGCTAATATTGCAGGCATGATGACGGCGATTTGTTCAGATGAAGTGTCAGGTCCAAGGGAAAAAAGGTATATGGGTGCTGTTGTATCAGGGGTCATTATTCTGTTCTTTGGTATTTTTTCATGGAAGGTTGTGCCGTTTATTCAAGGCTTGCCAGAGGCGTTTGTGGCAATGCTTCTCGGATTTGCACTGCTTGGAGTGTTCGGCAATAGCTTGCAGGTTAGCTTTTCAAATCCGGCAATGAAGTTGAGTGTGGCTTTTACATTTATCATTGCAGTATCTGGAACGACTGTTTTTAATATTAGTGCACCAGTCTGGGCTGTGTTAATTGGTACGTTCATTGCCAAGTATATTGAGAATCAGCAGGTGAAAGTGAATGAGCAAGAGAAGAAACGAACGGCTTAGGGTGCTGTTTTGGTAAAAAACATGATAAGGAGTCAAGGGAGGCTGTTGAAAAAGGGTTTTCAACAGCTTTTTTCTCGTTATTTTAGGTAGATACAGTCATGTGGTGTTGTTGGATTAGTTATTTCGGTCTAATGGAGGTATTTATCGGTCGAATGTGGTGTTTTATCGGTCTAACTCAGGTATTATTCGGTCTAATGTGAGGATTTATCGGTCTAACAACATATTATGACATTTTTCGATATGAGTTTGATAGCTAGTTAGTCAGCAGCCAGAATCTCACTCAAAAAAAATAGCCCCCTGCCCAACCAAGTCAGGTGACTATTTCTAATAATTATCGCCCAATAAACATTTGTGTCCAGTAATGCTGCATGCTGCCGCCCTTTGCGTAGCCTACACCTAAATGCGTATAGTCGGGATTAAGGATATTTTTTCTGTGTCCTTCGCTATTCATCCAGTCTTCTACGACCTCACTTGCAGATGTTTGACCAGCTGCGATATTTTCACCAGCAGTACGATAGGTGATCCCGAACTCGCTCATCATCTCGAACGGCGAACCATATGTTGGAGATGTGTGAGCGAAATAGTGTTGGTCGCGCATGTCTTCGGATTTCGAGCGAGCGACTTTTTGCGTTTCTTCATCTAATTGGAGCGAACTCAATCCGCGTTTTTCTCTTTCGGCGTTTGTTAAATCGAGAACTTGTTGTTCAAATTGAGTGATCTCCTCAAGTTCAGGGGTGACAGGCTTGATTTGAACAGATTCTCGAAATCTCTCATCTAATGCTCTTGCTAAAAAAGCAGAGAATTCGGCTCTTTTCATCGCATTGCCAGCTTTAAACGTACCATCAGGGTAGCCAGCTGTAATCTTGTTAGCGACTAAAGCTTGAATGTCTGCATAAAATAGGTGATTTGGCTGAATATCTCTGAACTCATGATCTGACGTACCAGAAAGATCAAATGCCCTCTCAAGAATCGCTGCCATTTGTCCGCGAGTTAACGGGCTTCGTGGCGAATAATTGCCACCAAAGCCTTCGATAATGCCTTGTGCTGCAACTGCATTGATGGCACCATAAGCATAAAAATCTTCGCTCACATCTTGAAAGGTGGCAGTGGTTGCCTCAGTTGGATCTAATTCTAGTGTCCTAGCAATCATAATCGCGGCATCTGCGCGAGTGACTGTCTGACTTGGTCTAAATGTGTTGTCCTCAAATCCTTTAATAATCTCTTGATTAGATAAAAAGTTTATTTCCTCTATTGCCCAATGATTACCTGTTACATCAGGAAATTGGCTGCTGGCATTTGCTGGTGTGACGGTAACTGTCAGAGCGATTATGAAACTAAGCATGAAGCTGAGTAATCTCATCTTGTTTTCCCTCCTCTTAATCTAGTTGTCATCTATTATATCATTGCCAATGGTGGTTCTAATTTACTGATTATGAGAGAGGGAAAATAACAAACCTGTAAATGTTCATATAATAAGGAAAAAGAATTAGATATATGGTGCATATATCCAGTGGTGTATAGTATATTTAAAAAGGTTTGTCACTTCTGGTCGATCTTAGTTCATCAGCCATTGCATGAAGGGTTGTTCCTTTGCGAGGCTTTCCTGCTTGATTAAGGAGAGCATCTTGGCGACGGTGCCGTAGAAGTATTGGGTGAAGCTCTTTTGGATCTGTTTTTGTTTATAACGGTAGATGGTTTCCTTGAATGCCTGAATGATCGTCGGTAAAAATGACTCGATTGGCGAATCGAATTTTTTAGCGTGATAAGCGATTGCTGCTCGGCCCCAAAGATGGCTTATTTCTTGTGCGCAGTTGAAAAAGGGTTTAACAGCTTTGACAAATGGTTGTGGAACATAGCCTGGAGTGAATGTTGCGTCAAGGGAGTCTAACGTTTTTATACGGTGGTTTTGATTTTGAGTAGTTTTAAACAAAGTAGCTTCGGTGTTCTTTTTATCGTGCTTAGGGCTTGTCTCGTCTGGATTTTTAGCTGATGGGCGTTTAGTCAATTGTTCGCTGTTCGGTTTGTCAAAACGGTTAAAGACATAGACGTTGTGTGAGTAGCCGCCTGTTTCTCTAAGTGTGCGGTGAATGGTCAGAATACCTAGCTTTTTTGCTTTTCTAATCATGCGTTCGAATGTCGAGCGGGAAATGCCACCTGATTGTTGTTGAGTTGCTTGGACGAGCTTACAAATACGAGCATTGCACACACCGAGTTTCTTAACACTATACTGAACAAGCTTTTCAAAGGCCATTCGTTCTCCTTTAGTAAAGCGATACCCGTGTAAGTCTAAGGCGATGGCAATGGATTGGTTGAATTCTTTTACAGATGAGAAGTTACTTAAGTGAGCGAATTGTTCAATATGTCCTGATTTCATAGGTTTTTACCTCCTTATTTTACGTCCCGTCACTTTACAAATAGATCAGTTCACGAAAAATAGGTGAGGGGAATGAAAAAAATGTGGAGAAGACATATGTTAGTGGTTTGTAACTGTTAGTAGATGGGTATGGAATGAGAGGAATAAAACTAAGACAAAATGAGGGCGTTTTTAGAGAGAAAATAGGGGGATATTACGATGAAAAAAGTTGGAAATTTTACAGAGCAGGAGCTGTTAGAAATCTTGCAAGGCGTCTATGAAAAAGGGATGAATGAATCGGCGACAGTTGATGCAAAAGAGCTTGTTTTAGAGATTGCTAAAAACTTGCAGCCATATGTAATGACTAATGCGACGACTGAAAAGGTTTGAAGTAAAAGATCCAAAAGGGTAGTCATGATCAAAAGAGAATCTCTTTTGATCATGACTACCCTTTGTACGTAAAATGAACAGAAATGGTTTTTTTAGGAATGAAATATGGTACAATTTATGATGCAATAGGATAATAGAAAAATGAATGATGAAGTTGATCTAGAGATAGGTGATTTTTTGCAAAGGAAGAAACGAAGAAAATTGATCGTGACGCTGTTGCTACTGCTCGCTTGGGCGGGAATGATGGCGTATATGTCGGCACAGCCGTATACTGAGCAGGATTTACGGCCGATGCTTAGAGGGTTTGACTTATCGTGGGTTGAACGGTGGTTAGGATGGGTGAATTTCACCTACGCGTCAAGTGAGATTAGTGTGGCGTATCGTGGTCCAGCAGCGTTCTTGGAGTTTTTTATTCGCAAGGGAGCACATGTGGCGGTGTTTGCAACGCTTGGCTTTTTATGCATACGTCTTTTAACTGCTTGGTCGATGAAGATGGTCATAAGAGCTGCAATCACGTTATTTATTGTTATGACAGTCGCTGCGATTGATGAGTATCGACATTTTCTTCATCCAGGACGTACGGGGCTTTTTGAGGATGTTGTTCTTGATACAGTCGGTGGACTTATTGGAATGGGCGTTTATGTGATTTTTTATAAAATAAAACATCGAAAGTAGTTGGAAAATTGTCTATATTTAGGGTAGGATGAAAGAAAGAGGAAGAAAAGGAGAGTATCAATATGAAGAAAGTTTGGCTGATCTCAAGTATTGGACTTGTTGCGATTCTGCTCATCGTTGGAAATATGCTGTTTAAGGAACGGGTAGAGAAGACAAGTGGTGATGATTTGAGCGAGGTCCATGAAGAAGAAACTGTTACAGTTGACGAAAATGGAAATGTTATAACGGTAGATGAGGATGGAAATGTTGTAACGATAGATGAGAATGGAAATCCTATTACTGTAGATGAAAGTGGAGACCCGCTTGTGCAGGGAAATTTGTCTACAGATGGTCAAAGCAATGGAACGGTGTTTGCTGCAAGTAAAGATTTAGATGCACAGCTAACAAGTGGATCATCTGGGCAAGGTGGAGACGGTCTTCAAGCAGAAAAAGGTGCTGGAAGTAGTTCGAGTGCTATGGCGAATCAAGGCCAAAGTACTTCGAGTCAAGGTAGCACACAGTCAAATGGTAGGGAAATAAGTAGCGGAACACAGAGCGCGTCACCAAGTAATAGTAGCCAGGGTGGTTCAGGTACAAGTGAGCAGAACTCATCAGGCAAAACTGAATCAGTCACATCAATCAAAAATCGTTACTTCCCGCAATTTCAGCAGCTTGAGTGGGAGCAAAATGGAAAGCTAGAAGCACTTGCTCAAAGAGCCTTTGAAGACTATATAACAAGCGAACGAGGTCATTTTGATGCAGGAAAATATCGATCTCAAGCAAGTGCTCTACAGTCATCGGCAGACTCAGCTTTTTACAGCAAATATGGCAAAATGCAAGATGAGCTTGTTGCAAATGGTCATAGTAGACAAGCTGCAGCAAACTTTAAACAATCCTATGAATCAAAGAAAGCATCTAGAGAACGTGAGCTAAGAGAATTGGTCGAAGGATTTTAAACCAAGCCTGATTTCAAAGGTTTGGTTTTTTTATTATATTGCTAGAAAAATAAAAAGATTGTAGAATACCTGTAAAAATTTGTTGAAACTACTAAGAAAGTCTATTAGTATGGAAGATGATACATAATATCTATATACATCATCGTATTTAATTACCAGTTTTTATAACAAGGAGGAAATATTTGATGAGGAAATATCCGTTTAGTAAAAAAGCAATGAGTCTATTGCTCGCAACAGCTCTTGTTGTGACTCCAGCTGCGACTTTGGTGCCGATTGGTGGAAATACTGTTGTGCAGGCGGCGTCTGTGGCAACTGTTGATACTTTTGTAGATAGTATAGTAGCTGTCTATGATGAAATGGACTCTGAGCATACGAGCACAATTAATTCATTAAAGAGCAAACTAGCTGGTGTAAATTGGTCGGTTGTTTTAGGTAGTGAATTAGAAGCAAAAATTAACCCCGAGATAGCAAAAAAGGTTGCTGAAATTGTTTACACTACTAATAAAAATGAATTGAAGACAGTAGTGAATAATTTCAGAACGGAACATAGTGCTGATTTTCAAGCAATATTCGGTGGAAAAGTTACTGTTGATGATTTTCTTGATTTCTTCGTAGCTTTTGAAGCGCATCTTAAAGGGAAAAATATAAGTGATTTGATTTCCGATTTTAGTAAAGCTAATTTTAATTATTCAACATTTATGAAAAATAACATCCAAGAGGTTGTAGCAAAGGATGCTAAATATTTAACACTTCAAAACGAGATTAAAGCAAGCACTGGTCTAACATTTAGTGATTTGTTTGATATGAAGTCTCGATTAGATAGCCAAGTTGGTCTAACAGATACACAAAGAACTGAATTAAGAGCTGCTTTTGTAAATGCTGTAACAAAGGCATATCTTGCTGATCCAGGCGAGGGTGTTATTCCTCCTGCAGTCCCAGGCGGTGGTGGCGGCGGTGGTGCTGCACCAGCTCCAACACCAACTCCAGAAACACCAACGGTTCCAGAACGTCCGGGTCAATTAATTGATGCAACGAATACGACAACAGTTGAGCGTGAACAAACTACTACTGGTCAAACGAAAGCAGTCACAATTGTTAATGGTGGGAGCTTAGCTAGTGTTGTAGCTGCTAATCCAAATGCGGATCGTATTGGATTCACATTAGAGCGTGCTGAAGGTGAGGTTGCTGAACTACGTCTTCCAAAAGCAGCAGTAGAAGCATTACTTGGTGCAACAAATACGAATCTTGTTGTTGATATCGATTCAGCGGATGGAAGTGTAAGTATTCCTGTAAGTGAGTTAGCTGAGGAGAAGTTACGTGCAGCTCTTGGCCTATCAGGTGATGCAGACTTTGAGGTATCTATTTCTATTAGTCAAGCATCTGCAGCCGTAGCAGCAGTAGTTACTGAACGTCTTGCAGCTGATGCGAGGAATTTACAAGCAAGATCTGCCGTTATCGATTTTTCAATGACAGTTCGTTCAGGTGATCGTGAGGTTGCAATCACGAACTTCGATAGCTATATTTTCCGTGAAATTCCAGTAAGTGGTCTTGTCAACGTAGACAATGCGGTTGCTTATAATGTTGATGCTGAGCCAGTAGCGGTACCGACTCAAGTAGGTACAGAACGTGTTCGTTTTGCGTCACTAGCATTCAGTAAGTATGTTGTAGTTGAGCGTCAGCCAGTAACATTCAGTGATTTAACGAACACTCACTGGGCAAAGAAATCAATTGATCGCCTAACAATTCGTGATGTTATCGTTGGTTTTGCTGATGGTGAAGTGAAGCCTAAACGTGTGACAACTCGTGCAGAATTTGCAGCGATGTTAACACGTAGTTTAGCTCTTCCTGAAGCAGGTAACTATAATGGACGTTTCTCTGATGTTAAGGGAAATGAATGGTATGTTAAAAGTCTAATTCCAGCTGTAGAGGCAGGCTTACTTGAAGGTCGAGCAAACGGTACTTTTGGAGCAAATGATCCAATCACTCGTCAAGAAGCAGCAGCAGTTGTTTCTCGTGCCCTAAGCTTCTTAAATGTAAGTGATGATGCTTTAGATGCTGGTAAATCTGTTGGTTCATTCACGGATGTAGCAAGTATTGCACCTTGGGCTGAAGCAGATGTTAAGCGTGCTGTACAAGCGGGTATTATTGAAGGACATGCGAACGGTACATTCGAAGCAAGAGGCGCTACACAACGTGGACAGGTTGCTGCGATGATCGAGCGTTTATTAAAGAAGGGTAGCTTACTATAATAGTAGAGCAAGTCCTCAGCTTGAGGGCTTGCTTCTTCATTAGTCTTGGAAAGTTGCTATTGGCGTAAAAGTGATACATATTAAAGCTGTTTTAGAAAAATCGACACACTTTGTCAAAAAATGTGATATACTTTCTGTGAAATAATGAAATGGACCATCTTGGAGGATTAAACAGAATGGAAGAAACTATAAGTCTTCGCGAAATTGTCGACACGTTAAAAAAGAGAATCGTTATGATTGTCCTTATTACGTTGCTCGCGGTTGGGGCGAGTGGAGCTGTTAGTTATTTGATGCTAACGCCGATTTATCAGGCTTCCACTCAAATTCTTGTAAGTCAGCAAGCTTCTGGGGCAGCGAGTTCAGCTTTGCAGGCTGTCGGTTTTGATGTGGATTCTAAATACATCGAAACGTACAATGTCATTTTGAAGAGTCCTTATATTTTGGATGAAGTTATTAATGAGCTTAATTTACCTGCTTCGCATCGTCAGTTAAATGGACAATTGAATGTTACGCAAGAGGGTCAATCTCAAGTTGTGACGATTCAGGTACAAGATCCGAGTCCACAGCTGGCAGTTGATATAGCGAATACAACTGCAGCGGTATTTCAACGTGAAATTTCCAATTTGCTTCGAGTTGATAATGTTGTCGTATTAGCAGAAGCAGAGCTATTAGAAAATCCAGCACCTGTTAGCCCGAATCCTGGACTAAATATGGCGATTGCCTTTGTTGTAGGATTAATGACGGCGGTAGGGCTAGCATTCTTACTTGAATACCTTGATCAAACATTGAGAACAGAAGAAGATATTGAGCAGTACTTAGGGCTTCCAGTGATTGGGGCCGTTGCTCAGATGGATGAGAATGATGGACCGGCCAATTCGCGGTCCAAACGGTTAGGACGTGAAGGCAATGACGAAAAATCAGCGAGCTAATCAACGTCAGAGTGAAATAAGGAAAATAGTTAGTCATTTTGCTCCAAAATCACCTATTGCTGAGCAATATCGGACATTACGAACGAATATACAATTATCGACAACGGAAACGGGTTTGCAGACAATTTTGGTTACCTCTGCTGGACCTGGTGAGGGCAAGTCGACAACAGCAGCTAATTTAGCGGTTGTAATCGCGCAGCAGGGGAAACGTGTTCTTCTTGTTGATGGGGATATGAGAAAGCCAACGGTTCATTATACGTTTCAGGTCGAGAACCTTGTTGGACTGACGAATGTTTTGACTGGACAGGTGGAGAGAGAGGCTGCGATTTCTTCGACTAAAGTACCCAATTTGTCGGTGCTCACATGCGGGCCGATTCCACCTAATCCATCTGAATTACTTGGTTCACGTCGGATGAGTCAGCTAATTGAAGAGTTGATGACCGATTATGATTATGTCTTATTTGATACACCACCATTTTTAGCTGTGGCTGATGCGCAGGTTCTTGCTAATCTTTGTGATGGCTCGATTCTCGTTGTCAGTAGTGGTAAAACCGATCGTCAAGGTGCGATCAAGGCAAAGGACCAACTTTTGCAAGCACGAGCAAAGCTGCTTGGCGCTGTATTAAATGGAAAACCAAAGCATGAAAGTCAGTACTATTATTATTATGGTACTTCCAATGAGAAAGAATAAAGTAACGAGCCCTTGCGGTTGCACTAGTAATGCAGCTACAAGGGCTTTTTTGTATTGATGAAGGTTAAGGATAAAGCCTCTACACCAGTAACTTTGTGCTTGTCCTCTTCCTCAAATTATGTCATGCTCAAGTAATATAAGTGAGACGGAAAAGGCGGTTGATGATAAGTGAGTAAGGATGGGAAGCGTGAGCGTATTCTGAATGCGGCGATGGATATTTTTTTAAAAGAGGGGTATGATCGCGCGACGATGAAGGAGATTGCTAAAACGGCTGGGGTTGGCAAAGGGACAACGTATGAGTATTTTCCAAGTAAGGAAGCGTTGTTTTATGATGTGATGCAAAAAGGCTTTCGTTATTTTTTTACGGAGCTGAGTAATGCGATTTCTGGGGAGGGGACGGTCTATGAGAAGATGGTTCGCATGTACGAGCGTCACCACCAGATTTTTCGGACGGAGACGCGTTTTCGCGATTTAATGATGAATGATTTCGGGAAAATATCAGAGGAGCTTCAAGTCTGGCTGATTGAGCAGGAACAAGCTATGATTAATCAACTAGAGGAGATTGTTCATGATGGAATTGAATCAGGAGAGCTACGTCATGTCCATCCGCGAATAGCCGCGAGTACGATGCTTCATAGTTTAAGGGTTGTCTACTTTTATCCATTAAAAGACGGAGAAACACTAGAGAAATTAACAGAAGCACAAATTGATATCTTCTTTGGCGGAGTTCGAAATAATGTTAATAGAATATAAAAAAACAAGTAGAAGCAGGGCGGATGTGTCTTGCTTCTATTTTCTGTCTAAAAGTTGATTAGTACCTAGTTGGACAGGAAAAGAATAAGGCTATTCCTAGGTTGAGAGTATAGGCTCATGAACGTTTTTGCTTGAAAAGGGTGTGTGCGGACTTAAACCTTCTATGAAAAAATAATTCTACCAAAACATTCCTATTTCTATTACAATGAAATTATTAGCAATTATTAGAAATGTAGGAAGGTTATTAAGGGGGTTCACTTGATGAAAAAGTACATACGAATGATTTCAGCTCTCGCCATGTCTGCGCTGCTTGTGGGTACTACTTTTGCTCAGACTGGATATGCTAGCACTGCTAGTACGAGCTTTCAAGAGCAAAGACAAGAGGGATTAAACCGCATCCTTGAACGACTTGAGCTCAAGCCTGAAGGGGAAGGCGTTCAAGCGCAAATGGAGGAACGAAAGCTGAGTGAGGATACACTTGTTGTTCGCTATTCCTCTCCACTATCGACTCAGGCTCATAGTCAGGCAGGAACGACTTTACAAAAGCGTATTTCTTCGCTTGGATATGATGTTGTCAAGATTCAAGGCAACGCGAAGATGGAAGATGTGATTAAGCGTTATGCGTCTATGAGTCAGGTTCGCTCCGTTCAGCCGAGTGTCCCTGTCGAATTATTTAGTCAAAGGGATCCGAAAAGCGCCGATATGTATCATTTAGATACATTGAACATCGAGGAAGCATGGAAGCTTGCTGGTGATCATGAAGTCGTTGTTGGGGTTGTTGATACGGGGTTAGACCGTAATCATCCTGAGTTAAAAAACCAGTTAATTGGTGAATATAATTCGCATGATCCAATGAAACGTCCACTTGCTGATCTTCATGGAACTCACGTATCAGGTATTATTGCGGCTGAAGCAGGAAATGGAATTGGCGGCTATGGCGTGAACCCTGATGCGAAAATACTTTCAATTGATGTATTTAATCGCTATTATGGCTTTGATTATGACATCGCTGAAGGGATTCTTTATGCTGTTGAACAAGAGGTTGATGTGATTAACCTAAGTTTAGGAACTTATTATCCGTCACCTGTGTTAAAGGATGCTGTTGAAAAAGCGATTGACGCAGGGATTGTGGTTGTCGCAGCGGCTGGAAACGAGAACACGGATCAAATGAAGCCATACCCAGCAGGCTTCCCAGGTGTGATTAGTGTAGGGGCTACAAATGATGCCAATGAACGTGCATTTTTCACTAATTACGGTGCTGTCATTGATGTTGTTGCGCCTGGTGAAGATGTATATGGTCCTGCTTTTGATGTAGATAAGCACTCTACATTTGATAAGCTGTCAGGTACGTCGATGTCGAGTCCAATCGTGGCAGGGGTGGCATCCCTTCTTTTATCCAAGCATCCAGACTTAACGCCTTATCAAGTGAAATATATTCTTGAACAAACGGCACAGGATATTGGTGAGGCTGGCTATGATTTAACATATGGCTATGGAATGATCGATCCAGTGGCTGCTCTTCAATTTGATGTGACATCGATTCCTACAGAGCCAGCGATGCAAGAGGCTCAAGTGACGTTACAGGATGAGAATAAAGTTGTGTTAAATGGTCACTTTGATGCGCCTAAAAAAGAGTATCGATACCAGATGGCAGTCGAAGAAGGTGATCTGGTTCAATTTGTGTTAGAAGGAACAGACCTCTATGATCTCGCTTTTACTATTCAAGAAAGCTCAGCTAGAGGTGATGCTGATCCGATTGAAGTAGATGAAACCGTAGCGGGTGGAACAGAAGCAAGATTGTATGAAGCAGAGCGTGCAGGAACGCTAACGGTAACAGTGAAGGATGCAAATGGGAAGTACAGTCAAGATGGTACGCACCAATTTGAATTCACGGCTGAAAAAGCAACTGAATATAAGGAAGATGGGTTGTCTGCAACAGATCCATTGGAGCTGAAATCCCTTCCGTACTCTTCTGCAAGCGAAGGGGATGGTCCGCTTTATTTAGCTGGTGAAGATGGAGATCGTGATTTCTTCCGATTTACGTCTGAAGAAGGAGAAATGGTCCAAGTTGATGTATCAGGTGTACCTGGTGTTGAAGTAGGAATTCGTGTTTATATGGCCGAAGAATTCGATATGTATTACGGAGACGATAGTCCGTTCGATGAAGAAATGCTCGACGAAGGTATGGGGCCTTACCCAATGTATACGGATCAAATGTATGGAGTGGGCGAGGATAAGACCCTTACATTTGAGACTTTCCCTGAAATGGAATATGTCATCGAAGTAACGAGTCTTCCACTATACTTTAATGATCCATTTTTTATGATGTTCATGGGAATGGAAGAGACATTACAAGAGCCACAATATTCGTCGCACCTTCCTTATACGATTGAAGTGAAGGGTGAGGTGTTACCGCCAGATGAAGATGGATTTCCAATGATGGGTGGGATGACTTGGACGGAAGAAGTGATTGTTGAGGAAGAGTTCATTGAGCAATATCATCAATCGAAAGAGCAACAAAAAGAAATGATCCTTGATTGGTTACTTGGAGGGTTCATATGGTTCCCAGATGAGAGCTATATTGAAGAAATTATAAATGCAGCTCTTCCGATTTCGTTAGAAGAAGCGGCGAATGGTTATTTCCAAACAGGTTATGATCAAGACGTGTTTACCTTTACGCCTGAAGCAAATGGGCTTTATGAATTAAGCTGGAATAAGACAGAAACGCTTCAACCAGTTGTCGAAGTACTTCGTGTTGATGAAGAGGAAGAGAAGACGCAATTAACTCATATTGCGTATAGTAATATGCTTGGTATCTTTGACTCATCAGTGAAAGAGCCTCCGACTAATGTTCATGTCGGTCTTGAAGAAGGCGAAACATATATCTTCATTATGACCAATCAATTTGGTTATGGGCAAGCGTCTCTTGATCAATATGAGCTTGAATTAGAATTAGTAAAAGAGAATGTTCAGGATTCTTATTGGAAGAACAATGATTATGAATACGCGAAGCCTGTGCCTAATTATACGATTAATGGAAATATGGCTATGACAGGAAGTCCAGCTATGTTCTATTATGAAGCGGAGCAGGACGAATTAGTTGGTCTACATTTTGCAAGCTTAAAAGCAACAGCTGCTCAAAAGCAAGGGCTGCCTGATGAATTATTTAAACAAATTCTTCCGTTTGCCATTGTTGTAGAAGATACAAATGGCGATGGTGAATTATCAGATCGTGAAAAAGAAAATGTAACAGCCTTTTTACCGATGTACATTACAGATACGGAAATAAAAGGATCGTTCCAAGCAAAAAAGGATGCTGGTTATTTTGTGATTATCACAAATGACTCCTTCTACAATGGTGTGCAAACGACGTTGGCTCCTTATCAATTAACGGTTTCTAGTATTGATAGTAGTCGTGCTGAGGATAGCCCGTTTTACGGGCGAGGAAGTGGAAAATGGGAGACAGCTGGCTTCTTACCAGTAGCTGCAGAAGCAGGGAAAACGGAGACAAAGCATAGCTTAAATGTCCAAGAGGCTGGAACGTATGATATCACGCTTACATTACCAGAGGATGTAGACGGGGTTCTTACTGTCTACAATGAAAAAGGGAATGTAGTAACAAAGGTTGATCATTATGGTCAAGGTGATAGTGAGATGATGTCTCTTAATTTGAAAGTAGGAAAATACACAATTGGTGTTCAAGATGCAAATGGAAATTCTAGCTTGCATGCCTATCGTGTAAAAGTAGTGAAGCGATAATGCGATGAGAGAAAGAGCGGTGGCCAGAGGGTCATCGCTTTTTTGTGGGGTGGGGTATGGATGTTTTTATTGAAGCTGGAAATTCGTTGATAAATCCAAAATTTCGTTGATAAAATGACCCATCAGGTGTAAGAAGGTCCAGGTGAGACATGAGATAGCAAGGAAAAAGCTCTTGAGAGAATCCTCTCAACAGCTTTTCTGCTTTTATTTAAAACGATCATCAAGTGAGCGTGCTAGGAAAGCAGCAAACTCTGCACGTGATGTATTAGCCAGAGGACGATATGCTCCACCTGCTTGTGATGTAATCCCATTCGCTGCAAGCACGTTTACTGACTCATAAGCCCAGTGTGAACGATTAAGATCGCTAAATGAAAAAAAGCGAGTTGGACTAGCGTAGTTGAATGCTCTGTCCAAAATGGCACTTACCTCAGCGCGGGACATTGTGTCATTTGGACGAATGTCTCCATTATAGCCTGTTAAAATACCTTGTTCTTCAAGAGCGCGTAATGAATCAAAAGCCCAGTGTGTTCTTTTGACGTCGGAAGCTTTCAGTTGGTAGTTCGTTGATGCCGTTAATTGTAAGGCATTTGCAACCATTGTAGCGGCTTCTGCACGTGAAATCGAATCAGTTGGTGCAAATTGTCCTTCACTTTTTCCATTAATTAAACCTTGAAGGTACAGATATTCAATTGCGGCAAAGGCAAAATGATCTTTAGGAACATCAGCAAAGCTCGGTACTACCTCTTCTTCCTCTACGATCTCATCCTCAGCTTCTTCGTCAATGACTTCCTCGACCTCTTCGTCAGTTTCCTCTCCGATCGGTACTTCCTCCGTTACTTCTTTTTCAGAGAACTCTTCTGAAATCGGTTGAGCGTCAATTGTCTCTTCAGCGGATACAGCGGATACGAGTAAGAGACTGGCAAAAGTAGTTGATAGAACAGCGTATGGAATTCGTTTTTGGAACTTCATAAGAACCTCCTGATATGTAAATTTTAACAGTATTCACTAACTCTTAATATACTAGATTTTACTAAATATGAATAGTATTTTCTAATTAGCATAAAATTTTTTGCATTACTGAGTAAAAAGTATCAATTCTCTTGAAAGCTCTCAAAGTTTGACAATCTACCTTTTCATTAGTTAGGAAATCTTGTAAGATTGTAGTCGTATATGTAGGAGTTTCTCAAGAATGTGGGAAACCTTCAATTACAGAGGAAGTCAATGGTACTAAGACTTAGTTTGGAGTGAATCGTTTGAATAGTATAAAAAGGAAATTAGTAGCTTGTACGATGGGGATTGTCTTAGTGGCAACACCTCTCCATGTGGATGCCTATAGTGGATTTGGAACAAAACAGTCGTCAACAAAAGAAGAATTAGCAAGTGGTGTTTCCTTGATTCGTGAGCATTACATAAACGGAATTACGCCAAGAGCTGTCCAAGTACTAGATGTTGTTTATCGTAATCCAGCTGTCGATCTCGAACTCTATCAACTTTCACCTCTTGGTCGTGTTCTGCCGACATCACAGCATGCAATTGCGAACACATCAGAAGGTCATTATGTCGTTGGGGCAGTAAATGCTTCTTTTTATAATTTGGCTAACGGAATACCCGTTAATATGCTTGTGAAAAACAATGAAATTATTAACTACGGGATCCTATCAAATGATGATGGTCCAGTAAATGCTCCGTTTGCATTTGGGGTGAACCGAAATGGTGCACTAACAATTGCTGATTATGAACCGTCGATGAGTTTTCAACATAAGGGAAGGTCGATTCCGCTAACAGCAGTAAATAGTGAAAGAAGAAGTGGTGAGGCTGTTCTCTATACAGGAGGACATTTATCGACTACAACTGGAGCAAGTCCTTATGCAACTGAAATTGTCGTGACAAATACGAACAAGAGTGCAAAGAAATTTTCTTTTAGCGATCGTATTGTTGGAACAGTATCGGAAATTCGTCGATTAGGCGAAGGAGCGAATGCGACCATTCCAGCGGATGGCTTTGTTATTTCAGCTAACGGTGGTGCATTAGCTGAGTCGTTAGCAGGAGTTGCTGTGGGTGATGAGATTGTGGTGGAAGCGACGATCAATGACACATGGAAAGATGCTGAATTTATGATGGCAACGGGACCGACCTTGCTACGCAATGGTCAAGTTTCTATTTCAATGAATGAAACGGGATCGTTTGCGACATCTAGACATCCTCGTTCTGCGGTAGGGATTTCAAGCGATGGTACGAGATTATTTCTTGTCACAATTGATGGCAGACAATCCGGTTACAGTCAAGGAGCGACAATGCGTGAGTTAGCGGAGTATATGCGTTCAATCGGCGCTTATCAAGCGATTAATTTAGATGGTGGAGGTTCCACGACAATGGTAGCGAGATTGCCATCTTTTGAGCAGGCAACTGTTGTCAACCGTCCATCTGATAATCGCGAGCGTTCTGTACCAAATACATTGCAGGTCATTTCCACAGAAGGGCCGAAGCAAGTAACAGAGCCGAAGCTAACGATTGATACGCTTGATCAAATTTCTGCTTGGCAAGCAAGTAGTGCTCGTGCTGAAGCGTCGATTGCTGCAACAAATCAATATGAGCCAGTACGCGTTGGCGCACGTGCGCTGAAATTAAATTATGATTATACAAAAGGTGAAAGTGGCATTTCTGCGGCTTATGTGAAGGCGAAAACGGCTATTTCGCTTAAAGGAAGACCTGTAGAGCTTGGTATGTGGGCATTTGGTGACGGGGCTGAACACTGGCTTCGTGGAACGATCATCGATGGTGCTGGTCAAAGACATACGATTAACTTCACAGCGGAAAATCAGTTCAACTGGTCAGGCTGGCGTTATGTAAGGGCTGACGTGCCAGGGAATGTCACGCAACCAATCAAGCTAGAGCAAGTATATATCGCTCAAGCGAATACGGCTAAGCAAGGAAAAGGCGCAGTATACTTCGATCAGCTCGAAGCAATCTACCAATCTTCTTATCAAGTAGAGAGATTTAAAGATGTGACACCTACCTATTGGGCTCGTCAATCGATCCTTGAATTAAATAATCGTAATGTGATCAGTGGATTTAGTGATGGTACATTCCGTCCAGGGGAATCGATTACACGTGAACAAACAGCTGTGATGATTGCACGAGCATTGAATCTTTTTGCAGGTACTCATAAGCCATCGTTTAACGACGTTGCTAGTAGTTCCTTCTACTATGATGCGATTGCGGCCGTCGACCAAGCAGGTATTATGAGCGGGAAGACAGCAAGAAGCTTCAACCCGAAGGACACATTAACACGTGCTGAAATGGCTGTTATTCTGCAGCGTGCTTATGACATTCGTAGCTCGTCATCCCAGCCGTTTCCTGATGTTGATCGTTCGCACTGGGCTTTTGGAGCAATTGATGCTATGAAAGCAAGAAATATTGCAGCAGGTCAACCAAGCGGAGGATATGGTCCATCACTACCAACGACTAGAGCGGAATTCTCTGTATTCTTAGATCGTGTTAGTAAGATGAATTAACTTGTTCTTTTCTTCTATTAATCTGGTTAACAGAAAGATAGGATGAAAGAAATGAGAAGAACGTAAAATGAAGAAAGCCTCAGATCTCACAAGTAGGAAAGAGTAGACGGGATTTGAGGCTTAAGAAAGGGGCTTTTTTTCTTGAAACATCTTCTTATTCTGCTTCTTGTGGCGAGTGCGGTCCTTTTTCCGCTTCAATCGAACAAAGCAGCTGCGAATACAGATGATTTAACAGGACATTCACTTGAGGGAGAAATGCGTGAGGCTGTTAAGCGAGGCATTCTTGGTGGATATGGTCCAGGACGTTATGGTCCTAATGATAAGGTAACACGAGCTCAATTTGCGACATTTCTATCACGCGCACTAGAATTGCCTCCAGGAGAAGCATCATTTAATGATGTTCCAGTCACGCACCCATTGGCTACAGGGATTGGAAGAGCATCAGCAGCTGGTATTGTTGGTGGTTATCCTGGGAATGTTTTCAAACCATCAGAGTATATTTCTCGTGAGCAAATGGCGGTCATGATTGATCGTGCCCTTGCTTATAAGGGTGTCAATCGTACACCTATCATCCTGACTTTTACAGATACAGAGCGGATTCATCCATCTTTCCGTAATGCTGTTGCAAACAATGTCTACCTTGGGATTATTGGTGGGATGCCAAACGGAAACCAAACGTTTCGCTTTGGACCGAAGGATGATGCAACACGAGCTCATGGTGCAGCCTTTATTATTCGCATGTTGAAAGCGGCTGAATCAGGTGCGGGTAGAACGGATCTTTATCATGTGGGCACAATTGATGCAAGTGGACAAATTCGTTTGCAGCCACAACCGTATATGAGCTTTCGTGACGCCAATCAATCAGGTGCAGAAGTGATTATCCAAGGTGAAGATGTATTGAAAATGAACAGTGGAGCAGTCGTTGCGACTCCATCAACAGGTCAATCAACGACAAGAATATTCGCTTCTAACAAGCAAACGCAGTTAACCTACGTGATGGCAGGGGCTGAATTAAGGTATCTGAATGCTGATGAGAATTGGATTGAAGTTCGCTATGCCGATGGTACTGGATTTGTTAGTCAAAAGGATGCGAAGCTGATTCCGACCGCCCTTGAACAAGGGAGATCGTATTACCAGCCTGTAAATGGTGTTCTTAGACATTACGTGTACAATCCGTTGACGAATTCATATGGCATGTATCCGTTCGGTGATGCTCCATCCTTTATGAAGGAAAGTGAGCGCTACTATAGTCTTAACGGACGTGATTTCTACAGTGCATCGGGCCAAAAGGTAGGAGAGGGTTATCAGTACTTTACCTACTTGCCACTACGTACGAAATCGAATTACACAGCAGAAGAATTAAATAGCTATATCCGTTCGGTCACTTCGACTATTAACGGAAAAGTTGTCGCGAATGAAAGTCCATTACGTAATTTAGGACATGTCTTTAAGCGTGCAGAAGAAGAATATGGCATTAACGCTCTTTACTTATTTGCTAAAGCGATTCATGAAAGTAGCTATGGTTTAAGTGAAATTGCCAATCAACGTAAAAATCTATTTGGCTATCAAGCTTATGATCGTGATCCATTAGGCAATGCCAAACCATTTGCTAGTTTTGAAGAATCGATTATGTTTGTGGCCCAAGCCATGAATGAGCGGTATTTAACACCAGAAGGCGTCAACTACCGTGGTGCTGTACTTGGTAACAAGAGTCATGGAATGAACGTAAACTATGCCTCTGATCCTTTATGGGGACAAAAAATAGCTAGTCATATGTATAGAGCTGATACGTTCCTTGGTAAGAAAGATTATGGTTACTATACTATTGCCCGAACGACAGAAGCATTAAACGTCCGTTATCAACCAAATACGCAATTAGCTGCCCAGTATCGTTATCCTAATGCTAATTACTACGTTGCATTACTTGAAGAATCGAAGCAAAACGATGGAACTTGGTATAAAGTCTTCTCAGACGATAAAAATCAAGAGTTTGGCTATGTCCATGGAAACTATGTTGAACGTGTTCCGTTAATGAAGCCTTAATAAAAAGAGAAGGATAGGTGAACAAATTGATTGTGTTTGCCGTCCTTCTTTTCACATGAAAGGAGAGGAAATAGCGATGGGTAAAAGAAGTCGATTATTGTCATTGATGGCTTTTGTATTGGTCTGTGTCCTTTTCTCTGGAACGAGTGTAGAAGCAGCCGCACAGCAAGGAACTGTGACATCCCAAACATTAAATGTCCGGGCTGATGCATCTGCCACAAGTGAGAGATTAGGTTTCCTCCGGTTAGGGGATGTTATCTCGATTGTAAGGACAACGGGAGAATGGCATGAAATTTTGTATCAAGGAAAAAAAGCATATGTACATAAAAATTATGTGAGGGTAGGATCTTCCTCATCCTCTTCAAATGAAATAGCGATTTATGTGAATAATGAAAAGCTCACGCTGCCGATTTCCAATTTACCGTTGGAAAATAACCAGTTGTTGGTTCCGTTTCGGGCGATAGGTGAGGCGCTCGGAATTGACGTTCGGTGGAGAGAGCAAACTCGTCAAGTATGGGCCAAGGATGGCGGGACAGAAATTTTATTTACTCTTAATCAAGAACGAACAGCTGTGAATGATCGTTTCGAAAATGTTAGGCCTGCTCCGCGTATTGCAGGTGCAAGTACAGTGATTCCATTGCGCTTTTTTGCTGAAACATTTGGGGCAGATGTTTCCTGGATCGAAGCGAAAAAGGAAGTTCGGATTAATCGTAGAGCCTCAGCACCTGCACCTGTTATCCCACAGCCTGATAGTAATGTGAAGGGGGCGTATCTTGGTCAGGTAAACCGTGCGGAAACATTAAATGTACGCACAGGACCAAGCACAGATCATTCTTCTTTAGGACGATTAGCAAAAGGAGAGCGGGTACAAGTGCTAGGGTTTTCTGATCGCTGGGCAAAGATTAAATACAATGGGAAAGATGCCTATGTGCATTCCTATTATCTAGATTTGTATTCCGACAACAAGCAATTAAAAATGCTTGGTCAGCCAGCAATAGCAAATGCAGGAAATACGACTTCTATTACCTGGCCAAAACTTGGCGGGACCGTCTCTACGACTCATACGCAATCTGGTAATCAAATAACGATTCAAACAGATGCAAAAGACTTTGAGCGACTTGCTCGTTCAGTGACGGGATTATCAAATATCTCGTATTCAGAAAATAAAACAGGACAAACGATGACATTTACTGTTGCTAGTGATTATCAAGTATCCGTTAGCCATACAGTTGGCGAATTAATTGTGAATGTGAGCCCTAAAGCGACAGGCAAGCCATTATCAGGTAAGAAAATTGTGATTGATCCAGGTCATGGTGGAACCGATCCAGGGGCAGTAGGAAATGGATTAAATGAGAAGGATATCGTGTTAGATGTCAGCTTACGCGCGGAAAAGCTATTACGTGAAGCGGGCGCGCATGTGATTATGACGCGCGATAATGATGTTTACCCAACCCTTACTGATCGAGTAAAGGTAGCAAATGACGTGAGTGCTGATATTTTTATTAGTGTTCATGCGAATGCTGCACAGTCTACTTCAGCAAATGGAACGGAAACATTCTGGAATGCCACATATTCGTCAAAAGAAAGCGAACGCCTTGCGAATGCCATTCATAAGCAAATGATTGCGAAGCTTGGCACTCGCGACCGTGGTGTGAAAGAAGGGAACTTCCAAGTTATCCGCCAATCAAAAATGCCAAGTGTTTTACTCGAGCTAGCATTTATTTCAAATCCATCTGATGCAGAATTAATGAAAAAAGATTCATTCCGCAAGAACTCCGCTCAAGCAATCTATGATGGATTAGTCGATTATTATAAGTAAAAGATAGAAATGAAGCTGCCTCAATCGCGCTAAGTGATGGGGGCAGTTTTTTTTTTGAGAGTTGGTTCGTTCTTAGTTGGACAGGAAAAGAAAAGAATGATGTTTTTTTATCCAAGTTGAGAGCATCGACTCATGAAAGATTTGTGCGGGGAGAGGACACTTGGCTGTTGCAAGGAGGACATAAGTTTTAGCAAAGGGATGAAGTGAAGGTCGAGCTAATAAGGGCAAAATTGGGAGGTTAAGTTCAATAGGATAGTGGAAAGGATATTAGCCAAATGTAGGTATTTATTTTTCCGAAAAGAGGAGTTTATTAGTCGAATTCGCCTGCTTATCGGCTTAGCTATGATCAAAGAAAGTGACCCCAGCTAAGCTGGAGTCACAATTTCATTATTTCCTGTCATGACACGATGCATAAATACAGCAAATTCAGCTCTGGTCACGTCTGAATTAGGTGCATATGTCGTTTGGGTCTTACCTGCAACGATGCGATTACTATATAGAGTATGAACATCGTCCTCATACCATGCTCCTGCTGGCACATCGGTGAATGGGTGATCGATCGTAGGTTCTTCAAATGTATATAGTCTATTTAATAAGACAGCCATTTGCGCTCGTGTTAACTGTTCATTTGGCTGAAACTGGGTTGCTGTTACTCCTGAAAAAATCCCTTCATCTACAGCTGCTGCAATCGCATCGTAATAAGGGTGATTCGTTGGTACATCTTGAAAGTTCGGGTTTGGACGATTGTCCATTGATAGATTTTCTGATCGAACTAGTAGTGTAGCTGCTTGTGCTCGTGTAATCGAATCACTGACACCGTAGTAACCGTTTGGATACCCTTTAATAATCCCTTGCTCGGTTAAAAAATAAATCGCTTCTGCCCCCCAATGGCTTAAGGGCACATCAGGGAATGGTTCGACAATAACTGGTTTTTCTGGTGATTCTACATAATCACTAGCTTCTAGGTAGCTTGACGCGACATAACCACTCGTTCCGTCCCATTTTGTTGCAGGGTACCAAACAAAATGGTTTCTACTTTGTGGATTCGAATCATAAGTAAAATCGCCAGTAATCGTAATGACTTCACCTTCATTTATTGTGCTTAAGCTTTTGCTTGAACTAGTAGGGTTTTCGCGTAGCTGTAAACGGGTTGTCGTTGATTGTACATATTCGTTTGGTTCGAAATAATAGCTACTCTTTGTGAGTGCCTGGTTTGTTTCAACATGCTTTGTCACAAATTGAATTGGTTCGCGAGCTTCAGGGTCATATTGAAAATCGCTCGGCTCAAACGGGATTCTCGCTAACGATAGCAGATGATACTCGTTGATCAGATCAAATACTCTTTCTTGATACGCCTCTGAGTTACGTTCGCCTGAGCTTTGGATGACGGGGCTATTTATCGGCATCGTTCCGTTATAAGCCATCATTGCAAAGTACCAATGCTCGATGATGTTTCGTTCATGATCATTGATTTTTGGCAGGTCCCCTCTAGTAAACATGCTATTAAGAATTTCGACTCCTGCTTGGATATTGTAGACGAGATCATTTTTTAGGCGATTGATATCATAATGTTGATACAAGGTTACTTGCATTAAACCAATCCCACCATCAAAGGATTCAATAGCCTCACCATTTGCATTGAATTGAGCCCAACTTGAATTTTCCATATGAGCAACACCTTTGACAACCTCAGGTGGAATATCGTAGGTAAGGGCCATTTCCGTTAATAAGCAGTTCGTCATTTGATAGGAAGGATTCACACCTGGTCGGGGTTCATACCCACATTTCTCAGCTACATTTTCGGCTGCATAACTTGTCTGGGTTCCTAGGGTGACAAATATTAGTAAACTCATCATGAGGATAGGGATCATTCTAAATTTGAACGTTTGGTACAATTGAGTCTCCTCCTTATTATTTTTCTCTCTTTCTATTAGGCGAATGAAAGGGTAGTAGGATTACAAAAAATTAACATTTTATGAAATCATCTATCTATCAGTCTATCATACTTCTTTTACGTGAAGTCAATGCGTAAAAAGGAGTAGCTTTGGTGAAAATGTTCTGAACGAATCCTCTGTCAAACTTCATTCGTTCCTTGTTGTAAAAAAAAGAATAAGGCTTTTCTAATCTAAGTTCTAAGCATCGGATTATGAAATTTTTAAGGGATAGTGAAGTGCAATTGGAAAAATGAGGCGATTGTGTTGATATCTTAAAAATCAATTCCCATCGTTGTCGATTTTTGATATGATCGGCTATGGTATGAAATATATGAAATGAGTTGGTGATGAACGATGTCAGACCGCAAAGTTTCAGTGCTTGGTGTTGACTTTTTACATACAACAATGGCTGGTATGATTGAACGATTAAAGGCTCATCTTGAGCGAGGAGACAAGACATTTGTTGTAACAGCAAACCCAGAAATTGTCTTGCATGCCCAGGATGACGTGGCGTATCGTTCGTATCTTGAAAAAGCGACGTACGTAACAGCTGATGGGATTGGTGTCGTCAAAGCGGCTGGAATGCTTGGACAACCTCTTCCTGAACGCGTGACAGGCTTTGACATGTTTATGGCGCTGCTTGATATTGCAAATGAACGTAAGTACAGCATCTACTTACTTGGCGCAAAAAATGAAGTTCTTGAAAAAACGATAGCTGAAATCAATAAGCAGTTTCCAAACGTGAGGATTGCTGGTTCCCATCATGGTTTTTTTGATTGGGATTCGACTGAAATAGAAGATGAGATCCACTCACTTCAGCCAGATATGGTCTTTTTAGCGTTAGGGTTTCCACGACAAGAAAAGTGGATTGCTGAGCGCTATGACAAGTTTTCAAAGGGGCTTTTCATGGGGATTGGTGGTAGCTTCGATGTTCTTGCAGGTGAAGTGAAGCGTGCGCCAATATTTTGGCAAAAGATCCATCTTGAATGGTTCTACCGCTTACTAAAGCAGCCGTCGCGTTGGCGGAGAATGCTGGCCCTGCCGATTTTTGCTGGACGAGTGCTGCGGGAGAAACGGAAGCAACGTCATGAGTAAGTCAACCTTTTTAAAGGGAGCAATCTGGCTAACAATCGCTACTTTTTTATCAAAGCTGTTGGGCAGTGCGTTCCGTATTCCACTACAAAATATTGCAGGGGATGAAGTGCTCGGGATATTTAGTGTCGTATACCCTGTATATATGACGATTTTGATTATCACCGTTGCGGGGATTCCTCTTGCGATCTCCAAGTTAATCTCAACAGCAAGAGCAGAGGGTCGGACGGATGATATTTATTTTATTTACCGAACCTCGACGATTCTTGGGATCTTTACGGGGCTTTTGAGTTTCATTCTTATGTTTGTTTTTGCTGAAAAGGTTGCTGGACAGCTTGGGGGATCACTCGTCACTTATTCTGTTATAGTCGTTTCGTTTACACTTATATTTGCCCCTTATATGGCTGTATTTCGAGGTTTTTTCCAAGGATTTGACGATATGATTCCAACCGCTATTTCACAAGTGCTTGAACAATTTGTGCGAGTGATTATTATTTTGGCTGCGGCGGTTTATTTAACAAATCAAGCTTATTCTACTGATATCGTAGCTGGTGGGGTGATGATTGGCTCTGTTGTAGGGGTTATCATCTCATTAATTTACTTACGAATCATTTTTGCTAAACGTAAGCTTCTAGCCCAACGACCGCGTTACAATCTTCAGCAATTTAAAGTTTGGACAAAGAGAATCCTGATTGTCTCCTTACCGATCTGTTTTGGTGCGCTTACGATGGCGCTATTAAACGTTGTGGATTCACTCACGGTTCCGCGTCAGCTTGCAGCTATTGGCAATACAGAACAAGAGCTCACGGCGTTATATGGTATTTACGGACGTGGACAAGCGCTTGTTCAAATTGCGGTTGTCTTTGCGAGTGCGCTCATTCTTCCGCTTATCCCAGCGATTACAAAGGCGCTTGCTGAACGCAAACCTGAGCAGGCAGCCACGATTATTGATAAGGCAACGACATTTACCCATATTACGTCATGGCCAGTTGCTATTGGGTTGGCAGTTGTTACGCTACCAGTTAATTACGTTTTGTTTGGAGATACTTTAGGTAGTGATGTTATTTTTATTTTATCATTAAGTGCTCTCTTCACGTCGTTTTCCGTACTGACGACAGGGGTCTTGCAAGGAGCCAATCGTGAGCGGGCAGCAGCTATCGTTGTTCTTGTATTCTCAATTGTGAAAGTTGTTTTAAATATTATTCTTGTTGGTCAATACGGCATTATGGGCGCAGCGGTTTCAACACTTATTACGTATATTTTGATTACGATCGCTAATATGGTCGTTTTGAACCAAACGATCCCATTCGGATGGGTGAAGCGTGCTCATTTTGTTTTTGCTGGATCGAGCCTTGTGATGGGTAGCGTACTTGTGCTTATTCAATGGCTTTTTGGTACTGAGGGTTGGTCTAGAGGATTAACAAGTATTTACCTCACTTTCTTAATTGGTGTTGGAGCCATTATTTATGGTGGGTTGATTATATTATTAAAAGGAATTGATCGTGACATGCTACAATCACTTCCGTTCGTGTCTAAATTTATAAAACCTGTAAACAAACCTGAAAGGATGTCATAACGTTGTTTAAAAAAGGGCTTTGGGCCGTTGTTATTATTGCACTTCTTGCATCGATACCTTCATTAATCGAGCGCGTTCAAGTTGAACAGGAAAACCCATCTTATGAAGTAGTGTTGCCATATGAACAATTTGTGCAGTGGCCAGAAATGTTAAATGGAAGCTTTACTGCAGAACATGCCTTAGAAGAACTTAAGGAGCATGGCTTAACGTCGATAAGTATTGTACCGATTACGGTATCTGATTTAGTGACGGATGGGATATTTGACCGGATTAAAAAAAATGAAATTGAACATGAGCATCCTGAGGCGGAAGGTGAGCTTCCAGAGATTAATGGACAATTTATTAAAATTTTAGAACCTGGTAGTGAGTATATTACCACTGTTGAAGAGGCATATAACAACCATTATATGATCATGGAGGAAGAAGAGATTCTCCCAAAAAGATTAAAGGTCTCGTTTCATGCTTATGGAGATGACACATACCTGTTTCTTCCATACGAAGTGAATCTAAATACAATGCCAATTGGCTTTGATCATGACGCCCTTCAGCTTATTCGTGATGCAGATTTGAATGTGATTCCTCGTCTACCAAATCGCTTCTCGAACATTCAAAATGAAGATCATTATGTCTATGACATGCTAGACGTGTTAGCGCATGATTTCGATGCGCATACGTTATCGTTTACGGGTACAGATGTGATTGGTGCAGGAGAGCCTGAGCAATTAAAGACATTTGCGCAAAAGATAAACGAGCTCGGCTTTTCGGTTGTGTCAATTGATTTCAATGACCAGCGTGGAATGAATTCACTTCTTAGAGTTGGTGATTTAGAGGAAGATGTCATTCGTCTGTTTAGTATGACGCTTGGCAAAGGAAATGAAAAAGAGTATGAGGCTGAGGTTGAAAAAGGGCTTCGTGGCTACAAGGAACGAAACATTCGTATGATGTATGTGAACCCAGTTGTGAATCACCCATCAGGCCCACAAGCGTACCATCATCCAGGTGAGGCCCTGCAAGGTTATCAATATACGCTTAACATGATCGATTCACTAACAACGAAGCTAGGTAAAGAGTATAACACTCAGGCTGAACCGTTTCGATCTTTTTCACAACCATTTATTGTAACGATTTTAGTTCTTCTCGGAGCTACTGCATTTCTAAGTTTGACAGGCCTTAAGCTTCATCGCTATATTGGAGTGATTGCTGGATTAGGCGGACTTGGTCTTGTTGCTTTAGCGCTAATGAATGTGAGTCTGGCGTGGAGTGGATTAGCCCTTTTAACGGCCATTAGTGGTGCGGTTTATGCAGGCTTATCTGTTGGCGAAATCAAAGGATGGAAGCAGTTAATATTACAATATTTGATTTCTATTGCGATTGGCTTAATAGCTGCATGGCTAGTCATTGCGATAATGTATGGTCCAACATTCTTAGTAAAGGTCGATCAATTTAGAGGGGTTAAAATTCTTGCGGCGTTACCAGTGCTCATTGTTGGTTTCATCTTGTTTGCTTCGTTCTTAAAGAAGCTGATGGTCGAGCCAGTTCGTTATTGGCATTTAGCGATTATGGTGCTGTTGGCAGGGGTGCTCGCATTTTACGTCTGGAGATCAGGCAATGCAGGCCTAGCTCTACCTTATGAGCTTGAGTTCCGTGCTTGGTTAGAGTCAATACTATATGCTCGTCCAAGAACATCGGAGTTTCTCATCGGCTTCCCATTGTTTATGTTAGGTCTATATCTAAGAATGGTTAAACATAAGGCGGCACCTATTTTTATTACATTGGGTATGCTCGGTTTTGCTTCAATGGTTGGGACGTTTACTCATTTGCATACGGCTTTACTGATTTCAATCCTACGAACCGTTTATGCGATTATTCTTGGATTTATCATCGGACTTATGGTGATTGGGGTGTATCGTCTACTTGAACGCTACATCTTTCCTGAAGTGCGAAAGAGGTGGATGCAATGAGACTCGTCTTATCAGGCTACTACGGTTTTAATAATGTTGGAGATGAAGCGATCCTTTATTCGATCATTTCAGCATTGAGAGAAGCCAATTCAGCTGTGCATATCACTGTTTTATCGAATGATCCAGAAAAGACAGCAAAAGAGTATGGTGTAGAAGCTGTGAATCGTTGGAAGCTTAAAGAGGTAGCACGTGTCATTCGCTCAGCTGATGGTGTGATAAGTGGCGGGGGCAGTCTTTTGCAGGACAAGACGGGAAATCGAAGTGTGATCTATTATTCAGGCATTATGTGGATTGCAAAGCTGTTTCGTAAGCCTTATTTTGTTTATGCCCAAGGGATCGGTCCTTTAAGCGGGAGCCGAAATCAGCAGATCGTGAGACGCACTCTTGAAGGAAGTAAATTACTTACTGTTCGCGATCAAGAGTCAAAGGAGCTGCTAGAGCAGATTGGGATTAAAAAGACGGCTGAGCTTGTTCCAGATCCTGTCCTTGGCTTTGTTCTACGAGCAGATGATAAAGGCGAGCGTATTGTATCCTCTCCTTATGTAGCCGTCTCCGTTCGCGATTGGCCAAGTGAAATTGATTATAAAAAGAAACTGGCTAGCAGCTTAGATGAAATTGCGAGAGATGGCTATGCAATTGTCTTTATTCCGATGCACGGTGAGCATGATGCAAAGTCATCAGCTGAAACGGCAGATCTCATGAAGGAGAAGGCTATTATTGCTCCTCATGACGGATCGATTATGCAGAAGGTAAAATGGATTGCTGAAAGTGAGCTACTAATCGGGATGAGGCTACACGCGCTCATTTTTGCTGCTGTTGGTGATACACCGTTTGTGGCACTATCCTATGACCCAAAGATCGATTCGTTTGCGAAGCTTTGCAAGCAGCCTGTCGCGGGTCATGTGAATGTTGAATGGGATGAAAATAAGCTTGTTCAAATGACGAAAGAGCAACTAGCGAACAAAGAAGAGGCAGTTGAGCAGATGCTTATTTATACAAAGGAAGCAAAGCAAAAAGCCAAGCAAACAGCTGTTGATGTGTTAAAACATTTATAATATTAGAGAGTTTGCACGAGTAATGTCACTCGGCAAACTCTTTTTTATTGTGAAGATAGTAAGTGTTTTTTTGATAAGATATGAGCTTTAGTGGGATTTTCGGTCTAGGTTAAGCATTTTTCGGTCTAACTCAAAGGTTTTCTGGTCTAGGTTAAGCATTTTTCGGTCTAACTCAAAGGTTTTTCGGTCTAGGTTAAGCATTTTTCGGTCTAACTCAAAGGTCTTTCGGTCTAGGTTAAGCATTTATCAGTCTATCAACAATTATCACCAATATTCGACATGTTCAGTTAACATCAAGACAAGTATTATTTTAAGCGCAAAGAAAAAGTTTATGATTCATTATGAGTATGTTTGTAAAATTTCAAGGAACTGATTATAAACGAGTTTGTTCGGGTAAAAACAAAGAGAATCACATCAGATAGATAGTTTCATCTGTTTCAATGCTCAAACCCTCGCGTTGACATGGGTTTTTCTAACTTATGTGAAATTGCGGAATGGGTAGGGTTTGTTTAAAAATGGCTGTTCGTGTTTTAAACAATGTGCTATAATCCGTAAATGTAGTAGATTAAAAGATTATTGAATCTTAATTATTTGAAAGAATATTCCGAATTTGCTCGAAAAAGATAGTAAATAAAAAGAAGTATTTGTGGAAAAGGTATGAATTAAGGAGGGTCATCATGCTCGCTTTGGCTTTAGTTATTTGCTTCATTGTTACAGTTTTGATTACTCCATTAGTGAAGCGTTTTGCAATTAAAATTGGTGCCACAGACAAGCCCAATCATCGTAAAGTCCATCAAAAGGTTATGGCAAGGCTTGGTGGGTTAGCTATTTATATTGGATTTTTAGTCGGATTTATTATTTTACAACCTGATAGTGGATATACAGTTCCGATTTTAATCGGTAGCTTTATTATCATCGTAACTGGTTTTCTTGATGATATGATTGAGCTTTCAGCAAAGTGGAAGCTATTTGGTCAACTAGCAGCAGCTGCTGTAGTTATCTATGGTGGCGTTCGCGTTGAGCTTATTAATTTGCCGTTGTTCGAGGATCAGTTTTACCTTGGCTGGTTAAGTATTCCGTTAACACTTTTATGGATTATTGGAGTAACGAACGCGATTAATTTAATTGACGGTCTTGACGGTCTTGCTGCAGGTGTTTCGTCGATTGTTTTACTGACGATTTCAGGACTTGCGATTATGGACGGAAATATCTTTGTTGCTTCATTTGGGATGATTCTATTAGGTAGTACGCTTGGATTTCTTGTTCATAACTTTAATCCTGCGAAAATATTTATGGGTGATACGGGGGCGTTGTTCCTCGGATTTATGATCTCAGTTATTTCATTACTTGGATTTAAGAATGTTACTGCTTTTTCGTTATTAATTCCAATTATTATTTTAGCGATTCCAATCTCAGATACGCTATTTGCGATTGTTCGTCGTTTGGTGCAAAAGAAACCTTTATCTGCACCTGACAAATCACACTTGCATCATTGTCTACTACGTTTAGGTCTTTCGCATAAGCAAACGGTTCTTGCCATTTACGCGATGACAGCATTCTTTGGTCTAGCAGCCGTTATGCTAACAATGTCGACACTATGGATTTCGCTTGCAATTATCTTTTTTATCCTCATTGCAATTGAATTGCTTGTTGAGCGTGTAGGACTTATTAGCGCTGAGTATCGACCAATGATGAACTTTTTCCGTCGCCTTGCCAATGTAAGACGGCCTCTATAACGAAAAAATGAGTAAGTGACTAGCCTTAAAAGTAAGAGGCTAGTCACTTTTTTGTTTGTCTTGCTTTTGTCAGGTTGTCAGCAACTTTAAAAGGATTTCGTTAGTATGAATCATTTCTTGATCGATTATTCTAAACGAAAAAAGCCGATTCCTCTGTAAGTGGAATCGGCTTTTGGATTAATTGATTTCGCTTTCGATTTCGCTATCTTGTGATGCCTCAGGTTTAATTAAGCCAAGGTGTACTTGGAAGGTAACCGATAATTCACGAACGGATTCTGGGTCAAGCTGATAGTAATACGTTCCGTTAATTCGTGTATCGCTTCCTTCTAAAGTTAATGATTCAATATCATTTAAAGCACTTGAGTACGAATGTAATGCTAATAGGTTTCCAAATGTTAAATTCATGGAAAGATGATCTTCAATGCTTTTCAAGACGTCGCCATAACTTGTAATGGAAGAAAGAGAAGCGCCTTTTGTAATGACAGCTTTGATAATTTCTTGTTGACGTTCTCCGCGGCCTAAGTCGCCTCGTGGATCTGATTTTCTCATTCGAGCAAAGGCAAGTGCTTCTTCACCATTTAATGTTTGTAAGCCTTCTTGTAACGTAATCGCGTCATGTTGGTCGCTACTATCCATTTCAGTAAAAGTAAAAGGTACATTGACGTCGATACCACCAAGTGCATCGACAATTTCCACAAACGCATAGAAGTTTAATTTTGAATAGTAATCAACAGGGATATCAAAAAGCTCTTCAACTGTTTCTACAGCTAAATCAACGCCTCCAAATGCATGAGCGTGATTAATTTTATCTTGATTTCTTCTTCCTGGTATATCAACGAGTGAATCTCGTGGAATGTTGAGTAGCTTTACTGTCCCGAGTTCTTTATTAAATGTCGCCAGAATCATCGCATCTGTTCTTCCAGAAAGGTCACCCTCACGATCATCAACCCCGAGGAATAAAATCGAAATATTATCCTTGCTTGGACTGACAGGTTGATCTCGTCTCTCTGACATTTCGCCACGTTCAAGCTCTTGCTGGGCATTTGTCGTCACATTAGAGATTGAGGAGAAAAAATAAATAACGGTACCACCAAATATAATAAAGGAAAATATTCCCATTATCATAAACATCTTCAATATTCCTCTTGATCGTCGTTTTCGACTTTTTAACCTTGATTGCGCCATCGCAATACCTCGCTTTTATTCATAAAGTATAACTTTCAAAGATATATAGAAGCATCCACCCAATAATAGCGAAAAAGAATAGGTTCGTAAAGAAGAAGATTGAGGGAGATTTAGTAGAATGGTGAAAGATGTCGGATTTTTGAACAGAGAGAGCGTAATGAGAAATAAAATTTTCATGATTTTCTACTCTCAACCTAGAATAAAAAAGCATGATTTTTTCTATCTAACTAGAAACGAACCAACTTTTACACAGAAAAAAGCGGGATCTTACCCCGCTTTGGCTAGACTAACATCTCAAGGTATACTTCCTCACCTTTTTCAATCTTGGCTTGTCCGTTCGTAAGATTTGTCATCCAATCAGTGAATGTGTCGAGTTGGTCTGCTTCCACGTAAGTTTGGACGTCAACTAATTCAAGGTATTCAATGCCTTTTACTTGATACGGTGATTCTCTAAGAGCGTGCTCCACTTTTCCGAGCCATTGGTAGTCGATCTCGGTATGAATGACTTGCATAAGTGTCCGTTTGACGACGCCAATTGCATTTAAGCCTTCGCTAACAGCTCCGCCATATGCGCGAATTAATCCTCCAGCGCCTAGTTTAATCCCACCAAAATAACGGGTTACAACGACGGCTGTGTCTTTTAGGCCACGCTTTTTTAGAACCTCCAGCATGGGAACACCAGCCGTTCCACTTGGTTCACCGTCATCATTTGCTTTTTGAATGTGGTCGGTCTCACCAATGAGATAAGCTGAGCAATTATGTGTGGCATTCCAATGTTGTTTTTTTATTTTTTCAATAAAGGCTTGTGCTTCTTCTTCTGTTTCCACTCGTGCAAAATGGGCAATAAATCTCGACTTTTGGATCACAATTTCGTGCTCGCCAAATCCTTTTACGGTCTGATAGGTTAAAAGAGCCATGATCACTCCTCCTTCTTTTTTTCATAGTTTTACAAATGTCAGTCATCCTTATGTAATATAGGTCTGTTACGATAGTAGCGTCAGAAAGCATAAAATGGTCTTTATCCCTACAAACTTGCGCGAAGTTGACCGATAATAGTAAAAGGTCATGATTATATTTGTTTATAATCTAGCTCGAGAAGCCGATAAAGATGCTAGCGTTTCTTTTTTAGCGCATAGGGTACTTAAGGTTTAGGTCATTATTTAAAGGGTGTTTTATGATTGAGTGTAGGGATCATGTAAGATAAGGATAGCGAAAACCTCGTTATGTGGCAAATAGTAAGCCGCAAAGCGTAGAGGTCATCCCCTTATATCGCTATAATGGAATGGATTAAGAGGTTGGTGATAAGGCTTTGACTGACAATAGTATGTTAGAAAAAATTATCGATAATACGTTAAATACGGTAGGAGACAGTCGCGAACAGATTTTTGAAATTGGTGAGAAATCACGTCAAGAGCTTGAATCACTTAAGCGGGAGCTGGGTGAAGTGAGGCTTAAAGTAGCGGCGCTTATTGAAAAAACGGATAAAACTCAGCTATATGCTCGTTTTTCCCGTAGTCGTCTTGTCGAAGTGAGTAAGGCCTTTGGTAATTATACGAGTGATGAAGTGAAAACAGCTTATGAGCAGGCGAATGATTATCAAATTCAATTAGCTATCCTTGAACAAGAGGAAATTCAGCTACGTAATCGTCGTGATCAGATTGAAAGGCGATTAGTTGATGTGCAGGATACCGTTGAGCGTGCAGAGGAGCTTGCTAGCCAAATGGCAGTTGTGTATAATTTTCTCGCGAATGATTTGAAGCAGGTTGGTCAGGTAATGGAGGATGCGCGTGAGAAACAAGCATTCGGTCTGCAAATTATTGAGGCTCAGGAAGAGGAACGAAAAAGACTTTCACGCGAAATTCATGATGGACCAGCACAAATGATGGCGAATGTGTTGCTTCGATCTGATTTGATTGAACGAATCTATCAAGAAAAAGGCATTGATGAGGCGTTAAGTGAAATACGTGATTTGCGAAAAATGGTAAAATCATCACTTGCAGAAGTGAGAAGAATTATTTATGATTTACGACCGATGGCCCTTGATGATTTAGGGCTGGTTCCAACGTTGGAAAAATATTTGAGTACATTTCAAGAACGTAATAACGTTTCAATCATTTTTCGTCATTTAGGACGGGATCGGCGTTTGCCTCAGCATTTTGAAATTGCGCTGTTTCGTCTTGTTCAAGAAGCGGTTCAAAATGCCTATAAACATGCTGATCCGACTGAAATCCAAGTGAAAATTGAAATAAGAGCGACAAAGGTTATAATGATAATTAAAGATGATGGCAAAGGGTTTGACCCAGCGATGAAAAAAGAAGGTTCATTTGGACTAATTGGAATGAAAGAGCGCGTGAATGTGCTAAAGGGAGAGTTAACGATTCAATCGAAGCTGAATGTTGGAACGACGCTGACGATTGATATTCCCTTCGGTTCGGCAGCCTAAGAATGCACATACGTTATTGCTCTAATTATATTACCGTGTAAGCGGAGAGGTGATTTTATGAATGAGACACATGAGAAAAAAATTAGTATTGTGATAATAGATGATCATCAGCTATTCCGAGAAGGTGTGAAGCGTATTCTCGCTATGGAATCAGATTTAGAAGTGGTCGCAGACGGGGAAGATGGCTCAGAGGCAATCGAGCTTGTAAAGGAACATCGTCCTGACGTCGTTTTAATGGATATTAATATGCCGCAAATGAACGGTGTTGAGGCAACTCGGGAGCTTGTTCAGGCATTTCCACATGTGAAGGTATTAATTTTATCGATTCACGATGATGAGTCTTACGTCACACATGTCCTTAAGACTGGTGCATCGGGTTATTTATTAAAAGAAATGGACGCCGCTGCATTAGTAGAAGCAGTGAAAGTTGTTGCCTCAGGTGGTGCCTACATTCACCCGAAGGTTACGCATAATTTAATTAAAGAATATCGTCGTCTTGCAACAGAGGATGATGAGTACGAAGAATCCATCGGCTATCGCGAAGTCGAGTATCGCAAACCGCTTCATATTCTAACTCGTCGTGAGTGTGAAGTCCTGCAACTTATGACAGATGGACAAAGTAACCGCACGATTGGCGAATCACTCTTTATTAGTGAGAAGACCGTCAAGAACCATGTAAGTAACATTTTGCAAAAGATGAGCGTCAATGACCGTACACAAGCGGTTGTTGAAGCGATCAAAAAGGGTTATGTCATTGTGAGATAGGGACAAGCTTGAGAGAGGTCGCCTGAGGAGGGCGGGTCTCTCTTTTTTGTGGTTTCTGTAGCTTAGGCAGGGGTAAGAGCTGCATGTTGTTGTGGCGAAGTCTGATTATTAAGCAAAATGCGGTGATCAAGGCTGAGGTGGGGTGCATGTAGGCGAAGTACAGCTTGATATGTGAGCCGAAGCAGAGGCTGAGCGAGCATAATCTGATCTTTTTAAGGTGCATGAAAGCATAATTCGGTCTAACGATGACTTAATTCGGTCTAACAACGACATAATTCGGTCTAATTCAGACATAATTCGGTCTAACGATGACTTAATTCGGTCGAGTGAGAGCATAATTCGGTCTAACAACGACATAATTCGGTCTAACTCGACCACTTATCGGTCAAGCGACAATAATCATCATTTTTCGACACATCCACCTAGCAACTACCCACTCACTCAGCTAAGGTTTTCTATTGTAAGAAAAAGAATTTGCGTGTACATTAAATAAGAGAAATGTCCAACTGCTAGATTTGGATAGGGATTACCTTCCTTTTCGTGAGGAAGAGAACAGTGAGGATTTATTTCATGAATAAAACGGTAGCGATCGTAACAGATAGTACGGCTTATTTACCAAAAGAAGTATGTCATAAGCTTGATATATATATGGTTCCACTTAATGTAGTCTTTGGCGATGAATCGTATCAAGAGGAAGTCGACATTTCACAAGATGATTTTTATGTGAAAATGAAGATAGTCGAAAAGCTTCCGACGACATCACAGCCAGCGATTGGTCAATTTGTTGAGCTATTTACAAAGCTTAAAGAGGATGGCTATAAAGAGGTCATCACCATTCATTTGTCGAGTAAAATTAGTGGAACCTATCAGTCGGCTGTCAGTGCAGGTGAGATGGTTGATGGCATTGACGTATACGGATTTGATAGTGAAATAAGCTGCTCGCCGCAAGGATACTTCGTTAAAGAAGCAGCTGCAATGGCCCAAACAGGTGCTCATGCAAAAGAGATTCTCTCTAGATTAGACGAGATTAAGCTTAGCCAGAAAGCTTATTTCATGGTGGATGACCTAAACCATCTACATAGAGGTGGGCGCTTAAATGGTGCTCAACTCATAGTCGGTACTTTCCTCAAAATTAAGCCTATTCTTCATTTCGAGAAAGGGAGTATTGTTCCATTTGAAAAAGTGCGCACAGAGAAAAAGGCGCTCGCTCGTATGTTGAGCTTACTTGAAGCAGACGTGCAACAAGGCGGACAGTTTATTGCGACAGTCATTCATGGCAACCAATTAAGTGGTGCACAACAACTGGCAGCAACGATTCGTGAGCGCTTTGACAATGTAGAGGTCGATATTAGTTATTTCGGACCAGTGATTGGCACACATTTAGGAGCTGGTAGCCTCGGTCTTGGCTGGTATAAAAAATCAAATTAATTTCCTCAACAAAGAGTATGACAACGAGATCAAATCGTGTTGTTATGCTCTTTTTTATTCTCTTCCTACAAATTCCCCGAAATAGAGGTGCTTCAAAAATGACAACGACATGGCAGCAATTTGATGGTAAACGCTTATTACGCTCGGAACTTTCTAATTCAAGTGAAGAAGTAACGCAGCTTGTTAACGCAGGTTTTTTAATGCAGGAAAATGGCCTTATTCACGTGAAAGGGAGGATGATGTGTCGGCGCTGCGGAAACGATGATCCTTTTTTATTTGCGAAGCATCCTTGTGCAAAATGTCAAAAGACGTGCACCTATTGCAGGCATTGCTTGTCACTTGGCAAGGTCAGTGAATGCGGGTCGCTTTATCGCTGGACTGGCAAAGAACAACCTATGCCTCAAGTGAAAAAGAGCTTAATGTGGCAGGGCGAGCTATCTGTTGGTCAACAAAAGGCGTCCGATGCGGTGATCGCAGCGATTTGGCAAAAGAAGTCCTTGCTCGTCTGGGCGGTATGTGGTGCGGGGAAGACCGAGGTGCTGTTTCGTGGACTGGAACGGGCTTTTGAACAGGGTCAGAGAGTCTTACTAGCGACGCCGCGGACAGATGTTGTCAAAGAGCTCTATCCGCGCTTGAAAAAGAGTTTCCCCACCGTTCTGATATCGGCTCTTTATGGTGGCAGCAAGGAGCGCCATCCTTGTGCACAATTTGTCATTGCGACGACACACCAGACGATGCGCTTTTACAAGGCGTTTGATGTCGTGATCATTGATGAAGTCGATGCTTTTCCATTCTCCTTTGATAAAAGTCTGCAATATGCTGTAACACAGGCGAAAAAAGATCCATCCGCAACGATTTATTTAAGTGCAACCCCAAGTCGAGCCCTCCTCAGAGACCCTGCTATCGACATTATTAAAATCCCTCTTCGTTATCACGGTTTTCCCTTACCAGATCCGCGTTTTAGCTGGTGTGGCAACTGGTCAAAGACACTCAAGAAAAAACGCCTACCCCAGCAGATAAAATCCTGGCTTGATCACCAACATAGCCAAAATAAGCCAGCCCTTCTTTTTGTCCCGTCGATTTCAACTCTCAAAACCGTTTCGTCCATCTTACAAAATAAAAAGATAACCCATGCTCATGTTCACGCAGAAGATCCAAAGCGGCATGAAGTCATACAATCGTTTCGAGATCAGCAGATTCCGCTCCTTGTCACGACAACGATCCTAGAGCGCGGAGTAACATTTAAAGGTGTTCAGGTTGCTGTTCTAGGAGCAGAAAATGATGTCTTCACCGAGGCCGCACTTGTGCAAATTGCGGGACGAGTTGGTCGGAGCGCACAAGAACCAAACGGTGATATCGTCTTTTTTCATTACGGTATTTCACAAGCGATGCGTGCTGCCCGTCGCCACATCCAAGCAATGAATCAGGAAGGAATGAAAAAATGAGTCGTTGTCTTCATTGTCATGAACCGTTTTTTGAAAAGGCAAGCTGGCATAAGCTTCTCATGCTCGATCCACCAGCGCAGCTATGTTCAGATTGTGAGAGTAAACTTGTCGAAATTGGGGGCAAACGTTGCTACGGGTGTTCAAGGTCGCTCGATTCATTGCCGATACAATATGTGAAGGGGGATGAGTGCAGCGACTGTTGGAATTGGAAACAGCAGGCTTATACGAGAGATCTACTCGAACGAAATGTCTCCCTCTATCAGTACAACTCTTTTTTAAAAGAGTGGCTTGCGACGTATAAATACCGTGGAGATGCAATCATTGCATCGTTTTTTGCTGAAAAGTTTGCCATTTTATACAAAAATGAATTTAACGGGTATATACCCATTGAGATTCCGCTCAGTAAAGAGAGATTGCTGCAAAGAGGTTTCAACCAATCTGTCTTACTTATGCAAGGCTGGGCCGAAGAAGCAGGGCTGCTCATGAGACATTCAGGTGAAAAGCAAAGCAAGAAAAACCGTAAACAACGTATTGCTCAAGTAGAAAATCAGTCTTTTCAGATGAAATTGGAAAAGAAAAGTCTCATTGTTGGAAAAAATATCGTTCTTGTGGATGATATTTATACGACAGGCACGACAGTTAGGCAGGCGGCGCGAGTACTAAAGGATCACGGGGCAAACAGAGTAGCATCAATAACCGTAGCTCGGTAGGTGGGATGTTGTGTTCTCTCTAATTCAAGCTATAATAGTGGAAAAGGAATAGTGGAAGGAGAATAAGTATGAAGGATGTAGCAAATTGTCCGCGGTGTGGAAAGATTTTTGTTAAAGCGTTACGACCTATTTGCCAACATTGCTCTAGGGAGCAAGAGGATAATTTTGATAAAGTATCGAAGTTTATGAGAACGAGGCAGAACCGAATGGCTACACTTCGCCAAGTTCACGAAGAAACGAAGGTTCCGCTTGAACAAATTCATCAGTTTATCCGTGAAAAACGAATACTTGTTAGCCAATTTCCGAACCTCGGTTATCCGTGTGAATCGTGTGGAACGATTATTCAAGAAGGGCGCGTTTGTGAGAGCTGCAAGGATAACATTACAAGTGGACTTGAGCAGCTTGAGAAAGAAAAAGATTTCGCAGAGCGCAGAGCTGCAGCAGAGCAAGCTGAGAAAAAACGATCAGTGGGTACCTATCACTCGCTTAATGATCGAATTAGTAAAAAGTAATTAACAATTTTAATAAACGTGCCGATATAATTGACAAGAGTATCGGTACGTTTTCGTATGAACCATAAAAGAGAAGGGGTGATGATATGAAAATTAATCCATTTCAACCAGTTCAGCAAAATCCATATCGTAAACAAATCGACAAAGCAGAAATGGTAGCTGATCTAAAAGCGAAGAGTGACAAGCTTGAAATTTCCACTGAAGCGCTTGAAATGCAAAAGGGTACACGCATTGAGAATGAACGCCAAGAAAAGGTTGAGGCTTTAAAGCAACAGATTGAAGCTGGTGAATACAAAGTGAACCCACAGGCAGTCGCGAATAAATTTTATGATTTTTGGAATGAGTAATCATTTAACTTAGTCACAAAAGCACGTGGAAGCAAGGAGGGAAAGACATGTCGATGAAGGCAATTGTTGAAATTATCGAATCTTTAACAGGGATTCACAAAGAGCTGTATACGCTTGGAGAACAAAAAGTTGAGCCGATTAAAAAAGGAGATATGTCTGCCCTAGAGGTGCTTGTACGAGAAGAGTCAAAGCTCGTGCGAAAGCTTCAAGCCACGGAAGGACTGCGAACAAAGGTCGTGAAGAATTTCTTGATGACTAAGGGAGAGGTAACAGAGAACGCGACGATGACGGATATAAGAAAATATGCAACGAAAGAAGAAGAGCAGCAGCTTGAGCAGATTCAAAATGAGCTTCTAAACCAGGTACAAAATCTTAAGAGGCAAAATGAACTGAATCAGCTGTTAATAGAGGAATCGTTGCGATTTGTGAACCTTTCCCTTGATTTAATGGTTCCCCATAAAGAAGACATTAGCTACAAACGGCCACATGAACAGGATGATAGCCGCTACGACACTGGACACTCGCTTTTTGATTCAAAGGCATAGGCCAAAACGGAGGATAAATTCATGCAATCAACTTTCCACGGATTAGAAACAGCTAGACGTGCCATGATGACCCAGCAGTATGCCCTGCATACAGTCGGTCATAATATTTCAAACGCGAATACAGAAGGGTATACTCGTCAGCGAGTAAATTTTTCGCAAACAGAACCTTACCCATCAATCGGCAAAAATGCGCCTCGTCTTCCAGGTCACCTTGGAACAGGTGTAAAAGCTGGTTCCATTCAACGTGTTCGTGAAGAATTTCTTGATATTCAATACCGAAATGAAGCAAATAAGGTTGGTTACTGGGATGCGCGTTTTAATGCGCTTCAAAAGATGGAGGATATTTTAAATGAGCCGTCTGAACAAGGACTAAATAATCAAATCGACCTCTTTTGGTCATCACTACAAGACTTAACAGTAGATCCAGAAGATTCTGGGGCGCGTTCCGTTGTTCGTGAGCGTGGTCGATTTGTGGCTGAAACCTTTAATTACTTACATGATTCGCTCTCTGAAATCAAAAATGATTACAAAAATGAGATTGAAGTGACCCAAAAGGAAGTTAACGCACTCTTAAATCAGCTTGATAACGTAAATGAACAAATTCGTAAAACAGAGCCCCATGGTTATGTTACAAATGACTTATATGACGAGCAAGACCGCCTGATTGATCAATTGTCTCGTATTGTAAACATTAAAGTAGAGCGTGAACAAAGTGGAGGTCAGCCTAACTCAGCAGCAGAAGGAGCTGCGACGGTGTATTTAGTTGATGATGCGGGGAATCCTTTAATGAAGGATGATGGTGCAGGTAATTTGACTCCATTAAAACTCGTTGATGGGACAGGTGCAGACAAACATATGAAGATGTCAATAGGATTTGACACTACTGACAACTTCAACTTTGTTGATACGTTTTCATTTACAGATAACAGTGGCTCTGTTGCTTACACAATTGATCTTGATCAGATGCCTCGTGGAGAGATGAAAGCGTTAGTTGATGCATATGGGTATGGGTATCGAGATACAAATGGTATTGCTATTGTACAAGGGACTTACCCTGACATGATTGCCGAGCTAAATGTCATGGCAGAGAATTTTGCGAAAGAAATTAACAATATTCATCAACTTGGTTTTACGCTTGCAGATAACAATGGAAACGTTAAAAATGGTGGATTGTTTTTTGATTTAGGTTCTGGTGATGCAGCGAAGTCTATTAAAATTCATGACAATATTATCGCAAGTAGAGATAACATCGCGGTTGCGAGTGTGAATGTGGATTCGTTAAATGATAGCGGTGCTTTTACATTAGGCGGAGTCAACTACGGTAGTCCTAGGGAGGCTTACGAGAAGTGGATCACTACGTCTCCTAAAACTGCTACAGCATACGCCAATCTTCAAGATCTTCTTAGGGGTACTCTAAAGGATGATGGTGGAGTAACAGTTGATAGCTTTAATGCTCTTCCTCAAGCATTTGCTGGTGATGGCTCGAATGCGAAGCGACTTGCTGATATGAAAGGCATCATCATGGATTTCAATGGAAGCTCTGGTACGATTGGCAGTTACTACCAAAGTGTCATCGGTGATATGGCTGTTGATACACAAGAAGCAACTCGAATGCTTGCTAGCTCATCATCTCTAAAAGATAGTGTTGATTTTAGACGTCAATCTGTTAGTAACGTCTCGCTTGATGAAGAAATGACGTTAATGATTCAATTCCAGCACGCATATAATGCCGCTGCCCGAAACATTACGATGGTAGATGAAATGCTTGATCGGATTATTAATAATATGGGTGTAGTCGGTAGATAAAGGATAGGTGAAAAATAGATGCGCGTTACTCAAACGATGCTAGCGAACAGTTCATTAAGTCATATCAATCAGGGATATAATCGTCTTGCTACCATTCAAGACCAACTAGCGACGGGGAAGAAGATCACTCGTGCTTCGCAAGATCCAGTGGTTGCGATGAAAGGAATGCGTTATCGTACGCAGGTGACGGAGGTTGAGCAGTTTAAGCGAAACTTAGGTGAGGCGTACAACTGGATGGACACAGCTGATGCCGCGCTTGATCAAGGAACTGAAACGTTGCGTCGTATTCGAGAGATTGCGACACAGGCAGCGAATGATTCATACAATGCCGGTGAGCGCGCAAATATGGCTAAAGAGGTTCAGCAGCTACGTGAACATTTGCAGTCACTTGGTAACACAAAAAATAGCAACAAGTATATCTTTAATGGGACAGATACGACGAAGCCGCCAGTCATTGATATTAATTCAATGGAGTATGGCGTCGATAAATTATTTGCTACTGGAACAGATTTTAATGCAATAGAAGTTGTGTACGACGGCAAGATTTTTAAACAAGTCGGTATAGAAGGCAATAAGCAAATTTTTCAAGATGTCAGTCAAACATCTCCTGTGTATGGAGAGGCTGATTTTGATGATAAAGCAGTACAGCTAATCGTTCAAGAAGGTGGACGTGTAACTTTTTCGGAACCGAATCGAGCGTATAATTCGAATGATCCTACAAGTGAGAAAGCCGTAAAAAAAGATGTTCGATCTCAGGATGTGATTGTCGCAGATAAAGGTGCGGTCTCGATTAACACACAAACCGTGGAAATTGAACTGTTAAAAGGTGTAACGATCCCAGTGAGCATTAACCCAAGTAATGTGTTTAACAATGCGTTATTCGGTGATATTCTTCGCCTAGAGCAAGCGCTAAAGGATCCAACGGTCAATGGTAAAGATTTAACAGGTTACATTGATAATATGTTTACGCATATTGATTCATTTGTCGCTGAACGTGCCGAGCTTGGTGCCCGTGTCAATCGTGTACAAATGATGGAAAACAGATTGATGGAGCAGGAAGTGACGGCAAACAGGATCATGTCTGATAATGAAGATGCAGATCTCGAGCAGGTTATTATTGATTTAACGATTCAAGAAAGCGTGCACCGTGCCGCGCTTGCTGTTGGAGCGAGAATCGTACAGCCTTCATTGATGGATTTTCTTCGTTAATTAATGAAAAGAAAGTTTGTTTAGATATCATATAAAGAAACTTCGCTAAAATTGCTTACGTCGAGAGGGGATGAAACTCGGCTAAGATCACCCACATCGAGACGAGAAGGAGACTAGGCTAAGATCACCCACGTCGTGTGGGTAACGCCGAGTACCCACGTCCTGTGGGCAGGGAGGGGGGATGGAGATGCGATTGCCGTCTCTTGATATTCAAGCAACTGATGCTTATATTGGTCTTCGTTCCACTCGTCCTGACATGCGAATCAGGCAGCAGAGTGCGGATCTCCAAATTCATCAAGAGCATGTGGGCTTGATTGAAATAAGCAAAACAGCTTCAAAGCTTTTTATTGATCAAACACAAGCTTTTGCCGAGGCAAACTTAAAAACACCGCTGCGAATGGCAAGTGACTTTTTAAAGAAAACAGAAAGCCACGTTGCCGAGTATCTCGCTAAAACGGTACAGCAAGGTAATCAAATGATGAGAATTGAGAACGGCAACGGTGCCCTGGCTCAGATAGCAAAGGCAAAAGGTGAGCGACCACCTGTCCAAACAACATTTGCCAATATGCCACGTTCCATGTCTTCAGTGAAATTTGATTATCAACCGAGCGAGATATCGGTTAATGCGCCTTTTAAAGAAGCGGAAATTACCGTTAATCGCCGAGCACCGCAAATTGAGATTCCAAAATGGCAAACGGAAGCGTATATGAGGCAGAAGAATCAAATATCGTTTCAAGCTGTAGGGGTAAATGTTAATCGAAGTTTATAATTAAAATAAAGTCGCTATTGCGGCTTTTTTGTTTATAAAAGTTGGTTAGTTGGAGAGGAAAAGAAGGAGGCTTGTTATTCTACGTTGAGAGCGTAGGCTAATGAAAGTTTTCTTTGGAGAGAAATTTTGCTAAAGCGGCTTTAGTCAAGAAGCCAAACTTAGCTAAGATAAGCTTCACTTCCTAAGGGTAAGGAAACTTCGCTAAAACCGCTTACGTCCTGTAAGCAACGCCAAGTACCCGCGTCGTGTGGGCACGAGGGTATATGGTACAATGAGGAAAATAGAGTTGGATGGATGAGGTGAGTGAAACGATGAATATTGAAACGAAGTACCAAGGAAACATTGAAATTGATGAACAACGTGTCATCACATTTGCCAAAGGGATACCGGCATTTGAGGATGAAACGTCTTTTGTCTTACTACCATTTGAAGAAAATACGCCTTTTTTCGTGCTTCAGTCTACGAAAACGGTTGAAGTGGCTTTCGTTGTCGTCAATCCTTTTGACTTTGTCCCGAACTATCAAGTGAAGCTACCAGATTCAACGATCGATGAGCTTGGTATCCAAAAACAAGAAGAGGTTGCCACCTTTGTCATGCTAACTGTCCGTGAGCCATTTGCTGGAACGACCGCAAACCTTCAAGCACCTGTGATTATTAATGCAGCGAAGCAAAAAGGTAAGCAACTTCTTATGAGCGACACTCATTACCAAACGAAGCACGCTATTTTTAAAGAAGTAGCAGCTGCGAAGGAGGGGAAATAAATGCTCGTCCTCTCACGAAAATTAAAAGAAGCGATTCAAATTGGCGATGACATTGAGCTAACGATCCTTGCCATTGAAGGCGACCAAGTAAAGGTCGGTATAAAAGCCCCTCGGCATGTCGATATCCATAGAAAAGAAGTTTTTTTAGCGATCCAAAGTGAAAATAGTGAAGCTGCGAAAACCGTGTCACTTGATGCACTGAAGGGATTTCTGCAAAAACCTCCAAAGAAAGATTAATGCATGGGGAGGTATCTTTTATCTCCCTCTATTATTAACGATTATTTACTTTACAGTCGTTATGATTCGACATTGACTAAGATGAGTTGATACTAGACGCAGTAGGTGACGTCACACGGAAATGGAAAATCAAATCTTGGCACTTCTCAAGCAAATGAATGAGAAGGTTGAAAAGCTTGAGTCTAGAGTTGGAAATATTGAAGTATGTCTCGGTCGTCATGAAGAACTCTTACAACAACTCATCAAAACGACTGCCAAAAACCCCGAAGACATGACCGCACTAAGAATCGAAACAAACCAGCGCTTTGACAAACTGGAACTCGCCGACCGCAAAATGAGTACAGACATCAACCTCCTCTTCCAAGAAATCCAAACAAACAAACGGGACATTGCCCAACTAAAAAGTCAATAAAAGGAGATCTCCTTGCTAATAGACTTCTGTTAAGTGGGGAGATTTTTTGTGTGTAAAAGCTGGTTCGTTCTTAGTTGAAAAGAAAAAGCAAAGAAAAAACATAATACGGTGACCAAGGTTTGAGAGCATTGGCTCATGAACGTTTTTCGGGAGAAAATAAGTCAAAAAATATTTTTTCAAAACAGTAAACATCCGCTAAAGTTCTGTCGATAATAATAATGTAAGCCGCAGCTTAACCTGCTACGGCCGTGCAGGTAAGTTGAGGTTGACTAACAAAATACTAATTTGGCCCACAAGGACGTGGGCGACACTTCAAGGAGGAAGTTTTTTATGATTATTAACAACAATATCCCTGCGTTAAATACGTATCGTCAAATGGGTGTGAACAACAATGCAGGTGCAAAGGCAATGGAGAAGCTATCTTCAGGACTTCGTATTAACCGTGCAGGAGACGATGCAGCAGGTCTAGCAATCTCTGAAAAAATGCGTGCACAAGTTCGTGGTTTAGACCAAGCTTCTCGTAATGGTCAAGATGGTATTTCTTTAATTCAGACTGCAGAAGGTGCTCTTAACGAGACACATAGTATTTTACAACGTATGCGCGAGTTAGCAGTTCAAGCTTCTAACGACACAAACACACTTGAAGACCGTAGTAATATTCAAGATGAAATTAATCAACTCGGAAACGAAATTCAACGTATCGGTGAGCAAACGGAATTTAATACAAAAAAATTAATCAATGGAGACGTGTCTTCAGCTTCAACTGCAGCTGCTCATGTGACTGCAAATGATTTACACAGTACAATGGGTACAGCTACTAAATTAGATGGCTTGGTTGATAGTAATGGAAACAATGTAGGAATTGCAACTGGTGATACTATTACTGCTACATGGTCTGTAAATGGAACACAACAAACTGTAACACTTAATGTAACTGATGCTACTACTCAAGATTTAGGAGCTTTAGTGACTGCACTTGATGGAAATGCAACTATTGGGGCGGCATTTGATGGAACTGATACTAGTCAAATTAACTTAACAGCTGCAAGTACAGGAACTACTAACCAAATCAATGGTTTTTCTATTGAAGTAAAATCAGCTACTGGAGTAAGAAAAGAAGCCGCTTCCAACACGCTTTCTGGTTTCAATACTACTACAGCTGCGGCTGATACTCGTGCAGATGGTAGCTTAGAATTCCAAATTGGTTCAAACCAAGGTCAAACTCTTAACCTATCTATTAGTGATATGAGAGCTGATACTCTTGGTGTAAGAAATCTACAAGTTGGTACTCAGAGTCAAGCATCAACAGCTATTAGTGTTTTAGATGAGGCAATTTCTAAAGTATCTGAAGAGCGTTCTAAATTAGGAGCTAATCAAAATCGTTTAGAGCATACTATTAGTAACCTAAATACATCTGCTGAGAACTTACAAGCAGCTGAGTCTCGTATCCGTGATGTAGACATGGCTAAAGAGGTAATGGAAATGACTCGTGCTAACATCCTAGGTCAAGCTTCTCAAGCTATGCTTGCTCAAGCTAACCAAAAACCTCAATCAGTATTACAATTACTTGGATAATTCTATTCCTCAAAGACTCTGGGCTTTCCAGAGTCTTTTTTTTAGTCAATTTACTGAAGTAAGGAAATAGAATTTATAATCCTTTCGGTGTTACATTCACTGCGGATTTTAAAATAATAATTCTTCTTATCGGCATACTCAGGAAATAATGGCGGTTACAAAATATAATATTTAATCTCTCAAGCAATGCTTGCACAAGCGAACCCAAAACCTAGGGTGAATATAGAGAAAGACTTCCTTTAAAATAGAGGAAGTCTTTCTTTGATTCAACTATATAATTAGCACTATTTTTTTCACAAATTTCTTCAAAAAACACTAAACATCTCCTTTAAATGGTCGATATAAGAATCAAAGGATACATTATACACTCAGGGACGAGTGAATAAGCATGGTTACTTATTTAGGATGTGAAAGTAACTATGCTTATTTACTCGTCTTTTTTATAAACGAATAATATGCTGTCTTAACTTTTTATCACATAAAAATAGGTATATAATCACTTATTTTAATTAAAACTATGGTATTATATTTATGTAATTTACTAGATTTTAATGATGAATTATACAAACTGAGGAGAGTGTGACATTGCTGGTCATAGGGAGGAGACCTGGTGAATCGATTTTGATTGATCAGAACATTGAAATTCGTGTTGTGAAGTCCCAAGACGGGAAATTACGGCTAGGTATTCAAGCACCAAAAGAGGTCAAGATCGAACGCGGAGAAATGCGGGGAAACTAACAAGTTTATATGAACGCTTAAGGATGAGCAGATAGGTCGATTGTCAATCTTCAGGAGGAAGAGGCGCAACGGCTTGTTTGCTCATCCTTTTTTATTCTAACTCATAGGGAGATGAGATACATGCTAGTACTCGGAAGGAAGCCAGGAGAATATATCGTGATTGATGACAATATCATTGTGAAAGTTGTAAAAAGTGATGAAGGTCACTTACGTCTAGCCATTGATGCACCACGGGATATTGCCATTGTTCGGGGAGAGCTATACGAAGAACAGCAGAAGCAAAATAAAAAATAGGGCTATTAGCACACATAAACTTTCATAAGACTATGTTCTCAACCTAGGATGGAAAACTCTTATTCTTTTTCTGTCCAACTAGGAACTGACAAACTAACTTTTATACAAGTAGATTACCTTCCACTTAAGGATGAGTGGTGTGGGTCAAGGAAGAGAGGAGTATGTACCTTGTCAATCGATTGTTTGAATCAGCGCGCAATTCAGCAACGAACCGCAAGCAACCATACACCGAATCGCAACGAATGCAAATGGATGTGCATTCAAAAAAACACACTCACACGGAGGTAATAAAACATGATTATTAACAATAACATCCCAGCTTTAAACACGTACCGTCAAATGGGCGTTAACCAAGCAGGTGCACAAAATTCTATGGAGAAGCTTGCTTCAGGACTTCGTATTAACAAAGCTGGTGATGATGCAGCAGGTCTTGCAATTTCCGAAAAAATGAGAGCACAAATCCGTGGTCTTGATCAAGCAAGTCGTAACTCTCAAGATGGGATTTCGATGATTCAAACAGCTGAGGGTGCATTACAAGAAACACACAACATTCTACAACGTATGCGTGAGCTTGCAACACAATCAGCAAACGATACAAACGTTGAAGTTGACCGTGATGAAATTCAAAAAGAAATGAATGAGCTAACTTCTGAAATTAATCGTATCGGGAATACAACTGAGTTCAATACTCGTAAAATTTTAAATGGTGATATCTCAACTACTGCAACTAAAAAAGAGGCAGGTAGTTTCGTTGCAGGTGGCGGAGTTTCAGCAGTTTCACTTAAAGCTGATTCTTCTTTGGTAAGTGGAAATTACACAGTAGATGTGGCTTCAAGTGTTGAGAAAAGTGTTACAGCACAAGCTGACGGAGGTACAGGTATTACTGATATCGATGCAGCAAATGCTTCTGGCCTAACTGCTGGTGATTATAAAATTAATGTAAGTACAACTACAGCTAAAAGCTTAGACTCTTCGACAGTAGATTTAGATGATGGTGTAACAAATCTTTCAGTTGCATCAAATAGCTCTTTAGCTGCAGGTACAGGATATGGAGTAGAAGTAACTCGTACGGATGCAATTGGTACTTTTACAGCTGCTAATGGACTAAATGCAACTGGTGCTTCAACTTTTACAGCAGGCGATGCACAAAGTTTAACAGGTGGAAATTATACAATTGAGACTGCATCGAAAACTAATGGATTAACTAATACTAGTGGTACCAATTTAGTATCAAGTATTACAATTGATGATCAAGGATTGTTTGCAGCTCAAGGTATTGGTGGAGCTGACCTACAAATAAAAACTGATGGTGCAGGCGGAATTGCATTATGGAGTAGTGATGGTTTAACCCAATTATCTGATACTGTAACTTTGGATGATAATGTACAAACATACAGATTTTACAATGCTGGAACTGATATGGGTATTACTTTTGATGTAACTGCAGGAGCTGCTACTGCTGCTTCTGATGCTGAAGAGGATAATTTTACTTTTGATGTCGATCAAACTTTAACTGTTAAGGATGCATCTTCAAATACAGTAGGAACAGCAACGATTGCAGCAGGAACAGCTGCTGGTACAACCAATATTGCTCTAACTGATGCTGTAACAGATGGTACAGGAACATTAGCACTAGAGCATGGTGGAAATACTGCTGCAGCAAACGGAACAATGGATGTTGGTACTATTGCTTCTGATACATCTACTGCCTTTACAATTGAAAACACAATTTCAGCTCAATTAAAAGACACAGATGGAGTAACAAATATTGGTTCTGCTGTTACATTCAATGTTAATGACACTGGAGTAAGTTTAGGGTCAGGTGTTGCGTTTGATGCTGCAGCTAGTTTAAGTGCATATAGTGCAACTGCAACAGAAACTTCAACGTTTGATGTGACTTCAGGAACTGCTAAAGTAGCAACTCTTCAAGATTCCGGTGGTACTCAAGTGTCTGGAACGAATACAATTGTTCTTTCAGATAATCAAAATAATGTATCGTTTAATAACGGTGTGAATTTTGATGTTGGGACTGCTGCAGATGGTGATGCAACGTTTACTGTAGCTGATACTAATGTGTTTACTGGTACTTTAAAAGACTCTGGTGGAACAGCTGTTTCTAGTAAAACTCTTTCTGCAAATAGTGCAGTTGATTTTGGTAATGGATTAACTGTTCATACTGGTTCTACTCTTTCAGTAGGGAGTGCTTCACTTGAAGTAAGCGGTACTGTAACAGATGGATCATTACAAATGCAAATTGGTGCAAACCAAGGACAGAGCTTTAATATCAACATCAAGGATATGCGTTCACAAGCCTTAAAAGTAAGTGGTTCTGCAGGTGGCGATGCTAAAGTAGCAACAGGTGTTGAAGATGCGAAGTTCACAGCGACTAAAACTGCTACTGATGGTACGAATAATTCAGAGGAAGAGTATGCTCTTGATGTGAGTGACCATAAGAGTGCAGCAGCGGCAATCAAAGTTATTAATAATGCAATTGAGTCTGTTTCTGCTCAACGTTCTAATCTTGGTGCATTCCAAAACCGTTTGGAGCACACAATCTCTAACTTAAGCAATGCGGCTGAGAATCTTCAAGCAGCAGAATCACGTATCCGTGACGTTGACATGGCTCGTGAAGTAATGGATATGACTAAGAACAACATCTTAGCTCAAGCTTCTCAAGCTATGCTTGCACAAGCTAACCAAGCTCCACAAGCTGTTTTACAGTTACTTGGATAATTTGCTTTACTGTAAAAAACCCCGAAAATTTTCGGGGTTTTTACATTTAACACGTTTTGCTTACTCTTCGGACGGTTTCTATGGATTATTTCAGTTTTAGATACACCTAATACTTCGCCCTTCATTGCTACACACCAAAAGATTATTGAAGAAACGCATTCGATTTTGCAAAGAATGAGAGAATTAGCTGTGCAGGCGGCGAATGATACGAATACTATTTCGGAGCGACAAGCGATTCAAAATGAGCTCCATCAATTGCGAGAAGAAATTGATCGCATTGGGAACACGACGGAATTTAATACGCGCAAGCTGTTAAATGGATCTGGTGGAGATGGAAAGGTGACGCTTTCGCTGCAAATAGGGGCGAATGCTGGACAGGGCATGAAGATTGAATTTCATGACATGCGCTCAGAGGCGTTGGGGTTGAAAGGTGATCAAAATGAGGATGGGCTTGATGTTTCTGATCATGTGAAGGCAGGTGCTGTCATCGACCGAGTGACGAAAGCGATTGAGCGTGTTTCCTCTGATCGTTCACGATTGGGCGCCTATCAAAATCGATTAGAGCATACGATGTCAAATCTCGCCAATACGAGTGAAAACCTCCAAGCAGCTGAATCTCGCATTCGCGACGTAGATATGGCAAGAATATTTATGGAATATACAAAACATTCTATTCTTTCACAAGTGGCATTAGCGATGCTTGCTCAAGCGAATCAGCAATCTCAATCGGTGCTGAGGCTGCTTCAATAAGAGATAGACGGAGTAACCAATTGAGGTTGCTCATTTTTATTTATCTAGATAAATAGGTAAAGTCTCTATTAATTAAACATGTATTTCACTAAGCTATGATACGATAAAGGCATCACAATTTCTTGAAAAAGGAGTTTCAAATGGATAAGGAAACCGAAGAACAACTAGCCTTTCTTAAAGAGCAACTAGAGTGGAGCAAACAGCAAGCGATTCTTTTAGAGAAAATTGAAATCAAGCTCCATCAAATGAAAGAGATTGCTGAATATGTGCAGGATGTTGAATTGTCAGCTCATGAAATAGATGACTTAAATCAGCAGTTTCAAACGCTTCAGCAAGAGGTTGCCTCCTTGCAACGTGAATTACATTCGACTGTTATTCATTAATTCCTAAAATGTTAGCATTTTTAGCCGATATAAAAGATAGTAAAATTTTTTAGGAATGGGTGATTTGGTGGAACGGTATGTTGATGTAATGAAGCAAGCGGTAGAGCTAGTAAAGACGATGCAGGAAGGGATCGCTCATATTCAGACACAGCTAAATGAAGGGCAGTTTGAGCAGTCCATTGTTTTATTTCAAGATGTGATGACAGCTTATGCGGCATTGCAACGTTCAGTAACACCAGTGCTGACAGAACTGAAAGAGGATGAAGTGACACCGCAATTTGAGAAGCTCGCTCAGCCGTTAGAGTTAGTTGTGTCGGGATATGAGCAGAAGGAGTATGGACGGGTAAAAGAAGTGATTCAATTTACATTGCTTCCTTATTTACAAAAAATGGAACAATCATTGTCAGAAGCATTTGCTCCATACATCGTTTCATAATGTTTATAATAAGAGCTAGTTAAGGAGGCGTTAACATGGATATCGCATTAATGTCAATGGCGCTTAGTCAAGGTCAAGTACAACAACAGGCAAGTATGGCTGTCATGAAGAAAGCGATGGGAAGTGCTGAACAGCAAGGTGATGCTCTGCAGAAGTTAATGAGTTCAGCGGATGCTGCTGCGATTCAGCATGCGGCTCAGCCTCATCTGGGTGGATCGATTGATATTAAATTGTAAAATAACAGCTCTCTTTTGAGGGCTTTTTTTACTGTTTTTCTAAAGGGAAAGGTTCACATGACCGATAGAAGAAGTAGAAGAAAATATGGGGGTGCACGTAAATGGATGTGAAGGGTGTTTCGTCTCAAGGGCTTTCAGAATTGTTTAAAGGGAAAACGCAGGATTTGGCTACTACTAAGAAAGAAGAGTCTCCTAGCTCAATTATTGAGAAGGGAATTGAGGTAGCTAAAGAACAGCGTAAAGATACGAATTCTACGGAGATGCTTGATAAGCAAGTAGAGAGCATGAATAAGTTGCTTGATGCGAGCATGACCTCATTGAAGTTTAATGTGCATGAGGATTTAAAGCGTACGTATGTTCAAGTAGTGAATCGTGAAACGGATGAAGTCGTCAAAGAGATTCCTCCAGAGAAGTTTTTGGACATGGTCGCGTCGATGTTAAAGCATGCTGGATTAATTGTAGATGAGAGAATTTAACGATTACTTGGACTGATAGATTGAATAAGCAGGTGAATCGAAAGGGGTAGTATAGATGAGAATCGCAGGTCTCGCAACGGGTATGGATATCAATCAAATGGTAAGCGATCTAATGAAAGCACAACGTCTGCCGATTGATAAGATGATGCAGGATCGTCAAGTTATTCAATGGCAGATGGAGGATTACCGAGAAATCAACAGAAAGCTTGATACGTTTCGGAACAATACGTTTGATTCTGTTATTCGTCAAGCGAATATGCTTGCGAAGACGGTTTCGAGTACGAATGAAAGTCGTGTGAGTGCAACAGCAACAGCGAATGCGGGAAATATGACGCTACGGATTAGCAATGTGACTGAATTAGCAACAGCTGCTTCATATAGTAGTACGGCAAAAATTTCTGGTGCGACTAAAATTAAATCAACTGGATCACTTGGGTCTCAAGAATTTGGCACAGGTATTACGTGGTCTAAAGGGATTGTGCATCGTGAAAATGTAAGGCAATCAGCAACGTCAGAGATCGTTCAGCTCGGCCAAAAAGATATTACCAATCACCAAGATATGGTTGTCAAAGCGAATGGAAAAGTATATGACGTTGTGCTGGAGGATGCAACGAATACGATTGACACGATTACCGATGATCAAGTGCTCTTGAATGCGGCAGGAGGGACATTAACGTTTAAAAGCCCTATTAATCAAGGTACGACGGTATCAACCGTTTATACGACAAAAAACGCTGTGCAGAATTTTGAGGTTGAGACAGCGAGAAAGAACTTCCAAGTTCAAAAGAGTGGGTTGGCTCTTGATACGTTGGAGATTAAAGCTGGAGGGACGACGTATTCCGATGCGGAAAATAATCTCGTGACTGATCGAGATCAGTTAGCAGCTGGTAAAGTCTTTGTCAATCTTGATACAGGACAGATTGAATTTTTTGAAGTCCAGTCGAAAGTAAGTGTGGACTATCAGCAACGTTACACAGCGACTGGACTGTCTACGTATAACGCTGAGGGGCAAGAAGTCAGTGATAAATTTATTTTCACAGCGAATCAGTCCTTGAACACCGTTTTTACGGAGATCAGTCGGTCGTCGGTCGGAGTAAATGGCTTTTACGATGAATCAGCTGATAAAATTAATATGTCACGAACAGCCACTGGTCTTTTTAATCCAACGGCAGGCGGAAGTGAAATTACGTTTACTGGTCAGCTTTTCGAGAGTGTGTTAAAGATGGATGGAACAGGAGACGGAGGAGCGAAGAATGCCACCTTTACGTTAAATGGCCTGGAAACAACGCGTCAGTCTAATACGTTTACGGTAGCGGGAATGACGGTTACGTTAAAAGAGAAAACAGTGGGAGCTGAGGTTATTACGCTAAGCGCCTCTACCGACACGGACAAAGTGTTTGACACAATCAAAAAGTTTATAGACGAATACAATGAGCTTCTAGATTTTACAAACGGAAAGTTAACGGAAGAGCGTTACCGTGATTACCGTCCACTAACGGATGAGCAAAAAGACGCGCTATCTGAAAAAGAAGTAGAGCGTTGGGAAGAGCGTGCTCGTAGTGGTTTGCTTCGAAATGATTCAGTATTACGTAATCAATTTGATCGAATGCGTGTCGATATGTATAGCGCTGTAAGTGGATCTCTTGATACAGAATTCCGTCAGCTCTCAACGATTGGGATCACGACTTCACGTGATGTTATGGAGCGTGGGAAGCTAGTCATTGATGAAGACAAGCTTCGTGCAGCGATTGAAAGTGATGCTGAGGGTGTTTTTCAACTTTTTTCAGCGGACGGGGCTTCTTCTGAGGAGAAAGGAATTGCTCGACGCGTTCGTGAGACATTAGACGGAGCGATTAACTCGCTTGCGGAGCGTGCTGGTGGATTCCGGGGTAAGGTTCAAAATAAACAGTTTACACTTGGGCGTAATTTAGATTCTATTAATAACCGAATTTCCGATTTTGAGCGCCGCCTACAACAAGTAGAGGATCGTTACTGGCGCCAATTTAATGCGATGGATGCCGCGGTGAATCAAGCGAACAAGCAAGCAGAGACATTATTTTCGCAATTAATGGGGAACCAAGGTCAATAAAATAAATTTTTCATGTATAACAACAGACCTGTAGTATAATCGATTTAAATGAATGGGAAGGGTGACACGATGGCGACAAATATGCAAGCGGCTTATAAGCAAAATGCAATGAATACAGCGTCTCCTGGAGAGTTAACATTAATGCTTTATAATGGTTGTTTGAAGTTTTTGAAGCAAGCAAAGCAAGCGATTGAGGCAAATGATATTCAGGGTCGTAGTGTAGCGATGACGAAGGCGCAAAATATTATTCGTGAGCTGATGGTGACGTTGAAGACTGATTCTGAAGTGGGCGAGAATATGATGCGGATGTATGACTTTATTTTGAGTCGGATGATTGATGCGAATGTTCAAAATGATGTTAAGGCTCTTGAAGAGGCAGAGCAGCTTGTTATTGAGTTTCGTGACACATGGAAACAGGTGATTCAGCTCGATCGTCAGCAACGTCACGGGGCAGGCGGACAAGCATAATGTCTGCTGTGAAGGAGCTTTATCTTCAAACAAAGGAACTACTTGATTTTATCAATGAGCCTTTTCCAAAGGATGATGATGCACGTGATCAGTATATAGCTCAGCTAGATGAAAGGCTTGTAAAGCGTGAACCGTTTATTAAGCAAGTGGATGAAGACTCTTTGTCAGATGCAGAAAAGCAACTTGGTCAGGAGCTTATTAAGCTGAATCAACAGTTAACAAAGCGAATGGAGCAGGTGCGGACGGAGATTCAAGGAAATTTGAATCAACTAAAAGCTAAAAAAGCAACAAGTCGTAAATATGAAAACCCATACGACGGTCCATCGACGGACGGGGTTTTCTTTGATAAGCGCGGTGTTTAAGGAGCGAGAGTCAACCATAGTGGTTGGCTTTTTCTTTTTTGGGAATGGTTTTTGAGAGCTTTTAAGAGATCAACAATGTGCGGCTATCTGTATCAAAAAAAGCAGCGCAGAACCAGACCCCGCTTCCCCATCTTATTCCTGCACTACATCACTACCTCACCTAACTCAGCTCCGTTCATTTCTTCAAATTCACTGAAGTCAAGTTTGAATTCAGTTGCTGATTATAGTGAACGAAAGACATTAAAAATGCACACCTCTCTTATATCTAAGTGAGTGTGCGCATTTGTTTATATTGTGTGAAGGCGGGGAAAAACAATCCTCAAGAGGTGAGGCGCTTCACACAGGTGAATTAGTTCGCGGCTTATGTTTTGGAGGGATATGTAAGTTAAGGAGAGCCACAAACTAGAATGGAATAAAAGAAAGTTAACTCATCTATAAGAATATGTAAAAATAATGGTGATATATGTAATTTCTTGTTTCTATTGTATTAGGAAAATGGATATAATACAAGGGAAAAATAAAAATAATTAAATTATTTCGACAATAAACTAATTTCTATTTTTATTGTATAACTGTAAAAACTCTTTATTTATAGGTTTATTTTAACATTAATTTGAAAGCGGTATCACTAAATAAAAAGAATTCGCCAAAATCGTACAATTTCCGCGCATTTTTAGACAATTTAAGCGTTTGACTTTGATTGATAGCGCTGTTATAGTAAATGTGTGGAAATTATCCACAGTATTTTAGTTACGAAGGGAATGTGAAAGCATGCAAGGAAAAGTAAAATGGTTTAACGCAGAAAAAGGTTTTGGTTTCATCGAGCGCGAAGATGGGGACGATGTATTCGTACACTTCTCAGCTATCAATTCTGATGGATTCAAGTCATTAGACGAAGGTCAAGACGTTGAATTTGAAATTGTTGAAGGTGCTCGTGGTCCTCAAGCTGCGAACGTTGTTAAGCTTTAATTCACATTCCTGGGTAGGAAATGAATCATAGCTATAACTATTCAAGTCCATCTCGGTTACCGAGGTGGGCTTTTTCATGGTGGAAGGATTTCAAACGTCATCATGCCCATCGTAAAAAGTAAGCATAAAGACACATATTAAGTAAAGTTTCTTCATAATGTTTAAGAAGGATTTACAATTGGGTATATAGAATACAAGTACATAGAAAAGGAGGAGTTCTTAATGAATTATAATATCCGTGGTGAGAACATTGAAGTAACTCCAGCTTTAAGAGACTACGTTGAAAAGAAAGTAGGTAAAATAGAGCGTTATTTTGATACGACTCCTGTTGCCGACGTCAACGTAAAGATGCAGGTGTTAAATAACCAGCATATTATTGAAATTACAATCCCGATGCCGCAGCTTGTATTGCGCGCAGAGGAAGTTCACTCTGATATGTATGCAGCGATTGATAATGTAATTGAAAAGCTTGAACGTCAAATTCGTAAGCATAAAACGAAGGTGAATCGCAAGTTCCGCCAAGAAGGTAGCTTAAAATACATGTTTAAAAATGATCTTGAGCCTCTAGAGGACGAGCCGCTTGTTACTGACGACCTTGAAGTGGTTCGGACGAAACGTTTTAATTTGAAGCCGATGGATGCTGAGGAAGCAATTTTGCAAATGGATATGCTTGGTCATAATTTCTTCGTCTTCTCTGATGCGGTAAATGGAAATACAAATGTTGTCTATCGCCGAAAAGATGGAAAATACGGACTGATTGAGCCTGAGGCTTAAGCCGAAAATAAAAGGAGTGCAGCTTAGATGCTGTGCTCCTTTTTAAAAAGATAAGAAAAGTATAAAATTCGCTGACGTCTAGCGCAAGCGCCTACTCAAGGTGCTTGCGCTTTTCTATTTGTCTAGCTACTGCGCCTAGCCGCTCGAGGTTGCTTCATCCTGTCAATGGTTGCCTAAAACCTGGAAACTCATTGACAGGCTTCCACCACTTGTCGCGCCTTCTCAAGGCGCTTTCGCTTTTCTTACTTATGTTAATGTCTGATAAAGCTGTTGTTGCATTAACACGGTATCAATTGGGCAAGCCTCTGCATCACGCCCGTATTGCCATGCCCAAACATTCGCTTCACAATCTGGACGGCTTGGTGCATAACGTGGGATTCTTCGTTTGGGGGTAGGCCCAATCTCTGGTTCAGCACTCCAAATGACAGCTTGCTCGCGAACACGGCTGTTTCTTGTTGTGGCCTGGCAATACGCTTCATTAAATGTTCCCTTGTCTGGATCAGCATAGAATCCAGGTCGATATGGGCTATCAAAAAAGGTATTTACCCAAGAGATAATCCAGTCCGCATCAACATTAAAAAAGTTTTCGACATTGGCAAAAATAAAGCTGCCCTCAGCAATCCCTAAGCTTCGCGCTCTGAAAATGGCATTTCTAGCAGCAACAGACCCCTCTCTTGCTCCAGTAGCTTGTGTAAAATTATTGTAAATCAGTAGTAGCTTTATCCCCTTATTATGAATCAAACGAATTTCCTCAACTGTTAATCCATCACTAACATTTGGAATTTGAGATAAGTAACGGCCCCAAAAGTCTGGTTGCCCAAAATGGCTGACGACACATTGATAGAGCTCCTCTGTTACGCGGGCGGCGGAATCAACACCCCAATTCAAAATTGCCATATTATCCCTCCTTACGTATACAGTATGCGACAAGTGCGGAGAGGGCGACGCTTAATTTCGATTGAATCTCTGCTTTTTTTGACTCAAATGAAGGTTAAGATGCCATGGGGTTTACTTGTAAGCACACATGTTACCTGCTAAAATTAGCGTAAGTGTGAAAATGCTTCACGCCCGTCAAAAACGATTGACGAGCTGAAAGAAGAGAGGACGAATTCGATGTTAGGTTTATTGAAGAAAGTGATCGGTGACCCGAGTCAACGTCAATTAAAGAAGAATGAAAAAATCGTTGACCAAATTGAAGCGTTAGCAGATGAGATGAAGAAGCTCTCAGATGATGACCTTCGTCAAAAAACAGAAGAATTCAAGCAACGTCATCAGCAAGGTGAATCGCTCGATGACTTATTAGTTGAGGCATATGCTGTAGTGAGTGAAGCGGCAACACGTGTCTTGCATATGACTCCTTATCGTGTTCAGCTTCTTGGTGCGATTGCTCTGCATCAAGGAAATATTTCAGAGATGAAGACAGGGGAAGGGAAAACGCTTGTTGGAACGATGCCTGTTTATTTGAATGCCTTAACGGAGAAGGGTGTTCATGTTGTAACAGTCAATAACTACCTTGCTAGTCGTGACTGCGAAATTATGGGAGAGCTTTATCGTTTTCTTGGCTTAACTGTTGGGTTAAACGAGACGGGACTGTCTAAAGAAGAAAAGCAAGAAGCGTATCGCGCTGATGTAACTTATAGCACAAATAATGAGCTTGGTTTTGATTATTTACGTGATAACATGGTGCTTTACAAAGAACAAATGGTTCAGCGTCCGCTTCATTTTGCGCTAGTCGATGAAGTGGATTCGATCTTAGTCGATGAAGCTCGTACACCATTAATTATTTCTGGTTCAGTAGAGCGTTCCACTCAGTTATATCAACAGGCTAACTCGTTTATTCGTACGTTAAAGAAGGAAGAAGATTACACGTATGATGAGAAAACGAAGTCTGTTCAGTTAACAGAAGAAGGCGTGAACAAGGCCGAGCGTGCTTTTGGTATTGAGAATTTATATGATCAAAAGCATGTTCAACTAAATCATCATTTAACTCAGTCTCTTAAGGCACATGTCGTCATGATTCGTGATGCTGATTATGTTGTTGAAGATGGTGAAGTCGTAATTGTTGATTCTTTTACAGGTCGTTTAATGAAAGGTCGTCGCTATAGTGATGGTCTGCATCAAGCGATTGAAGCGAAGGAAGGTTTGCAAATTCAACGTGAGAGCATGACGCTTGCTTCCATTACGTTCCAAAACTACTTCCGGATGTATCAAAAGCTGGCAGGGATGACAGGTACAGCGAAAACGGAAGAAGAAGAATTCCGTAATATCTACGGGATGGATGTTATGGCGATTCCGACAAATAAACCAATTGCGCGTGATGATCGACCTGATCTTATTTTTAAGACGATGGATGCGAAATTCAGAGCTGTTGTGAAGGAAATTGAAGAAAGACATAAAACAGGGCAGCCGGTGCTTGTTGGTACAGTGAGTGTTGAGACATCTGAACTTGTATCAAAAATGTTAAATAAACGCCGCGTTCCTCACTTCGTTTTGAATGCGAAGAATCATGAGCGTGAAGCGGAAATCATTGAAAATGCTGGACAAAAAGGCGCGGTTACGATTGCGACAAATATGGCTGGTCGTGGTACCGACATTAAGCTTGGCGAAGGGGTAAGAGAAGTCGGTGGCCTGCACGTACTTGGTACAGAGCGACATGAGAGTCGTCGAATTGATAATCAGCTGCGTGGTCGTGCTGGTCGTCAAGGGGATCCAGGTTCATCTCAGTTTTATTTATCGATGGAAGATGAATTAATGCGTCGCTTTGGTTCTGATAACATGCGAGCAATGATGGAACGTCTTGGCATGGAAGAAGATCAACCAATTGAAAGTAAGCTTGTTTCGCGTGCGGTTGAAACGGCTCAGAAGCGTGTGGAAGGAAATAACTTTGATGCACGTAAACAAATTCTTCAATATGATGATGTTATGCGTGAACAACGTGAAATCATTTACAAGCAGCGTATGGAAGTGCTTGAATCAGAAAATCTTCGTGAAATCGTAGAGAGTATGATGAAATCTGTGATTGATCGCACGGTTCGTTTGCATACGCCAGATAGTGAGGTTCCAGAGGATTGGGATCTTTCAAAAATAGTGAATTACATCAATGCTCAATTATTAGATGAAGCTGAGCTAACAGAAAAAGAACTACGTGGTCTTGATTCTGAAGAGATGATTGAGCTAGTGACGGAGAAAGTGTTAGCTGAGTATAATAAGAAGGAAGAGCAATTCACACCAGAGCATATGCGTGAGTTTGAAAAGGTCATTATGCTACGTACGGTTGACCGTAAGTGGATGAATCATATTGATCAAATGGATCAGCTGCGCCAAGGGATCCATCTTCGTGCATATGGTCAAAATGATCCGTTGCGTGAGTATCGCTTTGAAGGCTTTGCCATGTTTGAAGAGATGATTGCATCGATTGAAGAAGAGGTGTCGATGTACATCATCAAAGCACAGGTTGCGCAAAACCTTGAGCGTCAAAAGGTTGCAGAAGGTGAAGCGGTTCAGCAACGCGAACCAGGTGACAAGCCGAAGAAGCGCAAGCCGATTGTGAAAGGTGAAACAATTGGCCGAAATGATCCATGTCCTTGTGGCAGTGGGAAGAAGTATAAGAATTGTCATGGTGCAAATGAATAATTAATTTGAAGTATGGTTCTCTTCATTAGATGAGGGGAACCAATATTATGAGGTGAAAAGATGGAATTAGTAGAGATTAAGCATGAACTTTCGTCGATGGCGAAGCGATTAACAGACTTTAGGGGGTCTCTTTGACTTAGAAGAGAAGCAGGAACGAATAGCTGAGCTTGAAGAAAAGATGACCGATCCTGATTTTTGGAATGACCAAGATGCGGCACAGGTTGTGATTAATGAAACAAATGCTTTAAAGGACCAAGTGAATGTTCTTCTTAAATTAGAAGCAGAGTTTGAGGATTTGGAAGTATTGTATGACTTGGTGAAGGAAGAAGAAGATGAGGAATTGCAAAAGGAGCTTGAAGCTGGGGTCAAGTCGTTGTCTCAATCATTAAATGAATTCGAGCTTCAACTATTATTAAGTGAGCCATATGATAAAAATAATGCGATTCTTGAGCTTCATCCAGGAGCAGGTGGGACAGAATCACAAGACTGGGCATCCATGTTGCTACGAATGTACACACGTTGGGCTGAGCGTAAAGGGTTTAAAGTGGAAACGATGGATTATTTGCCTGGTGACGAGGCTGGAGTAAAGAGCGTGACACTTCTAATCAAAGGTCATAATGCATATGGCTATTTAAAAGCTGAAAAAGGCGTCCATCGACTTGTGCGAATTTCGCCATTTGATTCATCTGGACGACGTCATACATCATTCGTATCATGTGAAGTGATGCCAGAGCTTGATGATACTGTTGAAATTGAAATTTCAACAGAAGATTTGAAAATTGATACGTACCGGGCAAGTGGGGCTGGTGGTCAGCACATTAATACGACTGACTCAGCGGTACGAATTACGCATTTACCGACAAATACAGTCGTCACATGCCAAAGTGAACGTTCGCAAATCAAGAACCGTGAACAAGCTATGAAAATGATGAAGGCGAAGCTCTATCAATTAAAAATTGAAGAGCAAGAAAAACAGCTTGCTGAAATTCGTGGTGAGCAAAAGGACATTGGGTGGGGAAGCCAAATTCGTTCGTATGTATTCCACCCGTACAGCATGGTTAAGGACCATCGTACAAATTATGAGATCGGAAATACAAATGGTGTGATGGACGGAGACCTTGACGGCTTCATTGATGCTTACTTGCGTCAATCACTAGGATAAACTTTTCTTGAACCCTTGCTTTGATCAAAGCAAGGGTTCTCTTTTTATATGAATCTCTTAATAAAAGACTGCACTCCGTTGATAAACCGATCTATGCCTTAGACCGAATTAATGCCGAGCTAGACCGAAAAAACTTGCGCTAGACCGAATTAATGCCGAGTTAGACCGAAAACCATCGCGCTAGACCGAATTATTGTTGAGTTAGACCGAATTAATGCCGAATTAGACCGAATACCCTCCACCTTTGACCGAAAAAACCCTTTCAGTTAGTTAAATCGAGGCCTCACGCTGTTTCTTTACTGCGATTCAGAGCTGATGAATCCTCTCTTCACCGCGTTAACGGGGTCTCATTTACATATTTTTTTCACGATGCTATACTACGCGAGGGCTATTGGGGCACTCTAGTTGAGAAAGGATGAGAGGCTGATGGGAAGACCTCGTAAAAGGCGAGAGCCGCGTAGTAGTGTGAGGCAATTATTGATTGATTATACATATATTTTGATTGGCTCGGCGATTGTCGCCATTACGTTTAATTTGTTTTTGCTGCCCAATAGAATTGCCTCAGGTGGGGTGAGTGGGATTAGTACAATCCTCAATCACGTCATCGGTATTGAACCAGCTTTTACTCAATGGGCATTTAATATTCCGTTATTTATTCTTGGTGTGCTGCTTCTTGGTGGGTTTAAATATGGGGTGAAAACGCTTGTTGGTACTGTTTTTCTACCGCTTGTCGTTTTTTTAACGAGAGATTGGTCAGTTGGCTTTGAAGATCCATTACTTGGAGCTTTATTTGGTGGAATTGGGGTCGGCCTTGGGCTTGGAATTGTATTTCGGGCCAGCGCGAGTACAGGTGGAACGGATTTAGCTGCGCAAATCATTCACAAGTATAGCGGAATCTCGATTGGGGTATGTGTCTTCTTAATAGATGGATTAATTGTGATCACGTCTGCAGTTGTTTTTGGAATAGAATTAGCATTATATGCGTTAATTGCATTATTTGTGACAGGAAAAACGATTGATTTAGTGCAAATGGGGGTAGGATATGCAAAGGTAGCTTTAATTATCTCCAATCATCAAGAAGAAGTTCGTCAAAGTATTTTGCAAGATGTCGATCGTGGTGTGACCAGGTTGAGTGGATATGGCGGATATACAGATGAGGAACGTCCTGTCCTAATGTGTGTCGTCAATCAAAGCGAGGTCACAAAATTGAAACATATTGTCAAAGCTGTTGACCCACAGGCGTTTGTGATTGTTACAAATGCTACTGAAGTGCTTGGAGAAGGATTTAAGCGCGCCTAAAGATGGAAAAATCAGCTATAATATGCTTGGAGGAAACTCCAACAAAAAACGATCTTGAATGGAGGGTATTTGAATGAAGAAATTTCTACTTGCTTTAGGTTTAGGTGCTGTTGTCGCACTTACAGCTTGTGGTGGTGCAGAAGAGGCTCCTGAAGAAGAGGTACCAGCTGAGGAAGCTCCAGCTGACGAAGCAGAAGTACCAGCAGAAGATGCTGAAGCTCCTGAAGAAGCAGCAGCAGGTGACTTTGATGCAACAGCTGCACGTGCAACATACGAAGCTAGCTGTATTGGCTGCCACGGTGGCAACTTAGAAGGTGCTATGGGTCCTGCACTAGCTGGCGGTACTTTAACTGCTGAAGAGATTGAAAGCATCATTCATAATGGAAAAGGTACAATGCCTGCACAAAATCTTCCTGATGAAGAAGCTGCAAATCTTGCTGCTTGGATTGAAGCTCAATAATTAGGATGGACATGACCCACTCAAAAGAGTGGGTTTTTAGTTATGGAAACTTTTGATCATTAAAGTCATTTCCAATATTTTCAGTAATTGCTGCGAAAAATGATTAGCCGTTAAGGCGAATACGCAGAAAATCGCTAGTTAACGCTTTTGTTAGTAGGGAAATATTCACAAAATTGCAACTGAGATGACAGCCTTGAAATCAAATTGTAATATAAATGACCCACCATCCTTTTTAATAAATGGTATAATGAATGAGGCAAGCGACAGGATGATGTAAAAAATTCAGTATTTCTACAGGATTCTCTAGCGGATTAGTAAGGAAGTGATTTTGTTTGATCGAAATGATTGATGTTTGGAAAAGTTATTCCAATAATGTTAAAGCGATTAATGGAATTAACATAAAGATTAAAAAAGGTGAATTTGTTTACGTCGTCGGTCCGAGCGGGGCAGGAAAATCAACTTTTATTAAGATGATGTATCGTGAGGAAAAACCGACAAAAGGTGATATTTTAATTGATGAAGTGAATTTGTCGAACATGAAGGAAAAGGAGATTCCTCTTTTAAGAAGAAGAATCGGTGTCGTTTTCCAAGATTATAAACTACTTCCAACTCTATCAGTTTATGAAAATGTTGCATTTGCATTAGAGGTCATTGAAGAAGACCCAACTGTAATTAAGCGTAAAGTGATGGATGTTTTAGAAATTGTTCGTTTGAAAAACAAGGCGAGATTTTTACCGAGTGAATTATCAGGAGGCGAACAGCAGCGAGTAGCAATTGCTAGAGCGATTGTAAATAAGCCAGAAGTGCTGATCGCTGATGAACCGACAGGGAATCTCGATCCAGATACAGCATGGGAAATTATGAACATCTTAGATGATATCAACCACAATGGTACAACGATTGTCATGGCAACGCATAATAAAGATATTGTTAATACGATTAAAAAGCGTGTTTTGGCGATAGAAGGTGGACGAGTAGTTCGAGATGAAGTAAGGGGGAGCTACGGCTATGAAGCTTAGAACCCTTGGACGTCACGTTCGAGAAGGAAGTAAAAATTTAGGACGTAACGGCTGGATGACATTTGCATCAATCAGTGCTGTGGCTGTGATGCTGTTTGTTGTAGGAGCGTTCTTATTATTAATTATGAATATGAATCATTTCGCATCAACGATTGAAGACGATGTTGAGATTCGTGTGTACATTGAGCTAACTGCTTCGCAAGAACAACAAGACGAGCTACGCACCCAGATCGAAACGACACAGAATGTGGAATCGGTCGTTTTCTTGAGTAAAGAAGAAGGGTTAGATCAATTAATTAATAGTTTAGGTGATCAAGGTCAGGTGTTTGAATCAACCCGAGAAGAAAATCCATTGAACGATGTTTTCATTGTCCGGGCACATAGTCCACAGCTAACAGAGACAGTAGCAGAGGATCTTGGACACTTGCCTTATGTTGAACGAATTAATTATGGACAAGATGTCGTTGAACGTTTATTCGCCTTTACCGAACTGTTTCGTACAGTTGGAATTGTCCTCGTCGTTGCAATGATGCTTACAGCTATGTTTTTGATTGCGAATACGATTAAGCTGACAATTGTTGCAAGAAAACGTGAAATTCAAATTATGAAACTTGTCGGTGCAACAAATGGATTTATCCGTTGGCCGTTTTTTATAGAAGGGATGCTGCTAGGGGTTATCGGATCTTTTATTCCAATTTTGATTATTGGATTCGGGTATTCGTACCTGTTGACTAATTTTGGACAACGATTTGAAGTTACGTTCTTCACCCTAATACCTGTATTCCCTGCAATGTGGCAGATTGCTGCATTACTTATTGGAATCGGTGCGTTTATTGGGGTCTGGGGTAGCCTAGTATCAGTACGGAAATTTTTAAAAGTTTAAGTCTAGTAAACTAAAAAAGAAAAAATAGATTTATTTGGTAAGGACATGAGGAGGAACATTTGAATGAAGCAAAGGTGTAAACTTGTCGCGGTAGCATTGTTACTTGTCACTAGTTCTGTAGGGTTGGGTTCATTTGATCAGACGGCATCGGCAAACAGTATCGAAAATAGAATTTCTGATGTCAAACAAGAGCGTAATCAAAAGCAACAAGAGGCACAAAAGACGAAAGAGGAAATTGAAAAGCTAGAAAAAGAAATGAATCAATTAAACGAGGAAATTCGCGAAATTGACCATAAAGTGGCAACGACAAACCAAAACATTCGTGAAAAACGTGCTGAAATTAAAAAGGTACGTGAGCATATTGAAACATTACAAGAGGAAATTGTCGTACTAGAAAAACGGATTGCAGAACGCGATGCTTTGTTAAAAGATCGTGCACGTTCAATGTATCAATCTGGAGGCTCGGTTAATTACTTAGAAGTTGTACTTGGATCAAAAAGCTTTGGTGATTTCCTTGAGCGTGTCAGTGCCTTATCGGTCATTGCTCAACAAGACCGCAATATTATAGAAGCTCATTTCGCGGATCAGGAAAAGCTTGAAGAGACAAAAGCTAAAGTCGAATCAGAGCTTGCTTCACTTGAAGTACAGCAAGCTGAATTAGAAAGCTTAATGGCTGATTTGGAAGAACAAAGAGCACAGAAAGATGATTTAATGTCTCGTCTTGAGTCAAAAGAAAACGATTTACATGCTGATTTAGGTGAACTTGAAAATGCAGAGGAAATCTTACGTTCTCAGGAAGCGGCATTAAAGGAAGAGCTAGCTGCATATGAAGAACGTCAACGTCAGGAAGCGGCAGCGGCAGCGGAAGCAGAGCGTCAAGCAGCTGAACGTCAACGTCAAGCAGCGGAAGCGGAGCGTCAAGCTCAAAACCAACCATCTTCAAGAAATGGTGGTGGCAGTGCTCAAGTGCATAGTGCACCAGCTGTAACGAATTCAGGATTTATGCGTCCTGCTACTGGGTCGATTACGTCAACATATGGTCAACGTTGGGGTCGCATGCATCACGGTATTGATATTGGTAAAAACGGACGTTCTGGTGACGTGCCGATTGTAGCGGTTCAAGATGGTACTGTCGTTGAAGCACGTTACATGAATGGATACGGTAACACGGTTATCATTGCTCATTATGTAGACGGTCAACTCATTACCACATTGTCTGCTCATATGGAAAATCTAGGTGTCTCAAAAGGACAACGTGTTTCTAAAGGTCAAACAATCGGATTAATGGGTAATACTGGACGTTCATTTGGTGCACATCTTCATTTTGAAGTTCATGAAGGTGGCTGGAACGGCGCTAAATCAAATTCAGTTGATCCATTAAGATATATACCTCGATAATAATGTTTTTAAACCCCATTTTCTCAGAAGTATTTATGAGCAATGGGGTTTTTTCTAACAGAAACTGTTAACAATCAAGCTCTTTTATCTCTTTGACTTATTGTAAATCTTTGACTAGAATGAGGGTATTCGAAAAGAAACATAACATGTCCAAGCTAGTCATAAAGTTAAGGGAATAGGTGTAGATGAATTTAGTGTGATCATGAAGTAAAGACATTGTCTAAACGTGTAGGCTTAAATGAAGAAAATGGAATAGCAGGCAGTTGCGAGTGCCTGAAAAATATGCTGTTTTCTGTGAGACGGAATGGGAGTTGATGCAGGTGAATAAGAAACAAATGCTGTTGCTTATTATTGTTGTACTTGCTGTTGGAGCATATGGTTTCTTCTTTCTAACAGATCAGGCTAGGATTCCGAACCAAGCATCTACCTCGGTAGGAAGCGGAGAGGTGGCAGAATCCTCGGAAATGACAGATGAGGAGCTACTAGCCAAGTTTGAGAAAGCGATGGAAATCATTCAAGAGCAATATGTTGAAGACGTTAGCGAAGAAGAACTTCTTCAAGGTGCAATTGAAGGAATGCTTCAATCACTAAATGATCCATATTCTGTTTATATGGATCAAGAAACAGCAAATCAGTTTATGGAGTCCTTAGGCTCACATTTTGAAGGGATCGGCGCAGAAGTGAGCATGACGGACGGGAAAGTGACAATTGTTGCGCCGTTCCGTGAGTCGCCAGCAGAACGTGCTGGACTTAGACCGAATGATAAGATTATTGAAATTGATGGAAATTCGATTGAAGGGTTATCCTTGTATGAAGCGGTATTAAAAATTCGTGGTGAACAAGGAACAACGGTTCACCTAACAATTGAACGTGCTGGAGTCAATGAATTTCTTCAAATTCCTGTAGAGCGTGATGAAATTCCGATTGAAACGGTTCGATCAAGTGTGATTGAACGTGACGGAATGAAAGTGGGGTTGCTTGAGATTACCTCTTTTTCTGAGGATACAGCAGCTCGTTTTCAGGAAGGTTTAGAAGAGCTTGAAGCACAAAATATTGACGGGCTTCTTATTGATGTGCGTGGAAATCCTGGTGGCTATTTGAATGCGGTCGAAGATATTGGTAAGTTAATTATTCCTGGTGGTCAACCGATTGTTCAAATTGAAAACCGAGCAGGGGAGAAAGTTCGCTACATGTCTTCACTAGAGGAGCCAAAGCCATACCCTATCGTTGGAATTACTGACGGGGCATCGGCATCGGCATCTGAAATTTTGGCTGCTGCATTAATTGAAGCAGGTGATTATGATGTTGTCGGTGAGCAGACGTTTGGAAAAGGAACAGTGCAACAAACGATTCCATTTGAGGATGGTAGTGAATTGAAGCTATCCCTTTTCAAATGGTTAACCTCAGACGGAAATGATATTAATGGAGAAGGGGTAAAGCCTACTGTCGAAGTCAGACAGCCTGATTATTTCTACAGTGCTCCAATTACTGTAGAAGAACCTTTCAAAATAGATATGATGAGTGAGCACATTAAAAATGCTCAAATTATGCTAAAGGGTCTTGGTTTTGAGCCTGGTCGAACAGATGGTTACTTTGATGAGCAGACAGAACAAGCTGTGCTTGCGTTCCAGCAATCAAATGACTTGCAAGCAAGTGGAGAATTAGATGAGGAGACGGCTTCGATTTTGCAAGAGCGTATTGTCGAGCAAGTGCGAGAACAGGCAAACGATAAGCAGCTGCGAACGGCCATTGAATTAGTCATCAAACAGGCAAACGAATTTTAATAAAGGAACAAGCATAACGAGTGTCGAATAAATAAGGTACATCCTACGTGTGTCACGATGGGTGTACCTTTTGTTAAGGAAGTGCAGAACAGTTGAAGGAGTATCAACTATGATAGATATTTTCATAAGCATTGGATTATTTTTTGCCTACTTTTTTGCAAATCCGCTCCTGTATCTTGGTTTTGCCGTCATTTATTGGCTTTCGGCGCAAAGAGTAAAGCAGGAGAGAGAAGCTTTTCATACGAGAGTATATGGTCGAGTATCTGATTGGGTTATTCCGTTTGTTCCAGCACTTTTAACAGGACTTGGATTGTCTGTTATAACTGTTGGATTAGGAATTGTGTTGACCTTAGAATTGATTTTGATTTTAAGTGTATTGTCTATACTTGTTGTGCTGACGTTTCAAGTTCGATGGATGACTCCTGCCTTTGTGCTCGGAGCTCTGTTGCTTTTTTATGGTAGCGAACCACTTCTTGGAGGTGTAGAGCTTTTTGCGCCAGTCTATGAAGAGCTCTCTGCTGTTCCACTGTTTGTCATTGCTAGCTTACTAGCATTATTGGTCATCGCAGAAGGAACATTAATTCGAACGAACGGTGTGAGCTATACGTCACCGAAGCTTGTGCGAAGCAAGCGTGGGAAATGGATCGGACTTCATGAGACGAAGCGGCTTTGGATTGTTCCCATTATTTTCTTTGTGCCAGAAGGAATGATTCCTGCCGCATCATATTGGCCGATTTTTCCAGTTGGTGAAGGAGGATGGCAGCCAGTATTGCTTCCGCTTCTCATTGGTTTTCAGCAACAAGTGCGTGCGACTGTGCCGACGATCCCAATGCGTACAATGGGGCTTCGAGTGATGGCTCTTGGAATCCTATTTGCCATACTTGCAGTTGGAAGTTATTATGTTCCATTTTTAGCCGTTGTGCTAGGTGGATTAGCGATTGTCAGTCGTGAGCTCCTTTGGGTGTTGGCGAAAGCTCGCGATGAGAGGCAGCCTGCCTTTTTCTCATCTCTACCTAAGGGATGTATCGTTCTCGGAATTTTACCAGGAAGTCCAGCTGATAAGATGAAGATTGAGGTTGGAGAGGTGATCACGAAGGTTAATGGACAAGCTGTAAATAGTGAGGAAGGCTTTTATGAAGCGTTACAGCTTAATTCGGCTTTTTGCAAACTAGATGTCCTTAATACGGACGGAGAAGTTCGTTTTGCTCAAGGGGCCCTCTATGATGGCGGACATCATCAGCTCGGTGTGTTACTCGTAAAAGATGACGTCGAGCTACAAAATTCGATTATTTAACACAGAGGGGCTACATGCTCTTCTGTGTTTTTTATTTTAGTAGGTCAAACTTTGTAGAGGCCGCAAAAAGCAATAGTATGTGGCTAAGAGCACCAACCTTGCCTCAAGTACCTCATTTTAAATTTATACATTTTTCGACAATTATCCTTTAATTACCTATTAAATAGGTAATCAGTAAGATGTTAGGGGGATGGATGATCAAATATAATCAAGAAAAATGGATACATAAGTCTAAAATGATTTGTTTTTTTATGTTTTTAAGGTCATTTAGATTGAGAAATGGGTGAGATTATGGACAAGATGTCATTAATAGGTATTATTTTGGGTGTTGCTTCCATCATTATTGGGATGGTCTTTAAAGGAACGAGCTTAATGGTTTTACTTAATCCTGCGGCAATTATCATTATTTTAGTAGGGACGGCTGCGACAATTTTAATTGGTTTTCCTGCAAGTGAAGTGAAAAGGATTCCTAAGTTAATGAAAGTCTTATTTTTTAACCAAAAGGTTCCTGATGTCGCAGAATTAATTAAGCTATTTGTTAACCTCAGCTCACTTGCTCGTAGAGAAGGTATTTTGGCATTAGATGCGGAAGTCGATTCCATTGAAGATCCTTTTTTAAAACAAGGAATGAAAATGGTGGTCGATGGGCTAGATCCAGATTTTATTCGAGATACCATGGAAGTTGAGCTTGAAGTCATGGAGGAAAGACATTTATCAGGGGCGGCTATTTTTAGTCAAGCGGGTACATATGCCCCAACTCTTGGGGTACTCGGGGCTGTTTTGGGATTAATTGCAGCTCTTGGAAATTTAAATGATATTGATGCTCTCGGATATGCGATTGCGGCTGCCTTTGTTGCGACTCTTTTCGGTATCTTTACTGGTTATGTAATGTGGCATCCGTTTGCGAACAAATTAAAGCGTAAATCTAAGCAAGAAATCATGATCAAAAGTTTGATGATTGAAGGTGTGCTATCTATTCAGTCTGGTGTGTCTCCACGAGCGATTGAAGACAAGTTAAAGGTATATGTACCAAGTACAGAAAGATATAAATTAGAAGACTCATTAGGCCAAGGAGACAAGGATAATGGCTAGAAAAAGAGGAAAGCATCATGAGGATCATATCGATGAAACTTGGCTCATTCCTTATGCTGATATGTTAACGCTTTTGCTCGCTCTTTTTATCGTCTTATTTGCCGTAAGCTCTGTTGATGCAGAAAAATATCAACAGGTTATGATTTCCTTTAATCAAAATCTTCAAGGAGGTACAGGCGTGATGGAATATCCACAGCCTATGCCTGAGAGCACTGTGAATCCAGAAGATAGTGATGTTGAAAATATGAGAGCCCAAGAGCGTCTACAATTAGAAGAGCTAAAAGTAGAAATCGATAAGTATATTGAAGATAATAACCTAGGCTCAGAGCTTCAGACTAATTTATCATCAAATGGTTTACTTTTAACGATTTTAGACAATGCGATCTTTTATTCTGGAAGTGCAGAAGTGCATCCTGAAGCGAGAAGGTTAGCTGAGGCCATTTCAGGCTTGCTTGTATCAGATCCACCGCGACAAATCGTTGTGGCTGGACACACAGATGATGTTCCGATAAACAATGAAGAATACCGTTCTAATTGGGACTTAAGTTCAGATCGGGCGCTTAATTTCATGAAAATCTTACTGGAAAACGATCAGCTAAACCCTGGTCATTTAAGTGCAACCAGTTACGGAGAATATCATCCCGTTGCATCCAATGAAACGAGCGAAGGAAGAGAACAAAATCGTAGGGTTGAGGTTTATATCTTACCAAACTATAGCTTAGAGTAAAATTAATGGTACTATTATAAAGAGTGTTCAACCTGAACAAGAAAACTAAATAGGATAAAGGAGTTCGAAAAGACGGATGATGGATATAGCACTTGCACTTGTCATCCCGTTTCTCTTGATGATTGTCGTTACACGCGTAACCTTCAGTTTGATAGGGGCCTGTATTGTGACTTGGATGGTAGCCTTTTTTGTACTAGGAATCCATGAGCAATCATGGATGGTCGGGGTGGTTGCTCTTTTATCATTTGCGGGAGGTCTTGTTGTTGCACGCAAGAGACTACAACGTAAACCTGGGATGTGAGAGTCGGGAAACCGGCTCTTTTTTCTGTCTTCAAAAGGACAAGTGTGACAGCCTCTTAGGAGGGGCATGGTTTGCGATCGTTTGGAGGGGGTAAAAATGAATAGAAGGTGCAAAATACGAGTTTGGTTACTAAAGACGTCTCTTCAGCTAATATAAAGAGAATTAGGCTAATAAACGGTCTTTTCGGATAATAAACAGGTTTTCTCCCGTAGTGCGGTTGTATTGGCCGCTCTCTTCTTTATCTAAACGTACGTTTGTTCGTATTGTTTGCGTTTTTAGCGTTTGTCTGTGATATAATAATGGATACTGATAACAGTTGTTGAGGAGGTTTTGTCGTTGAGTCAATCGTTTGAGCTTGTTTCGCCATATAAACCAGAGGGGGATCAACCTGAGGCTATACGTAAGCTCGTCGAAGGAATCCAAAAAGGGGAGAAGCATCAAACCTTGCTTGGAGCAACTGGAACGGGGAAGACATTTACGATGTCAAATGTCATTCAAGCCGTGAACAAGCCGACGTTAATTATGGCACACAATAAGACACTTGCTGGACAATTATATAGTGAGTTCAAAGAGTTCTTTCCAAATAATGCAGTTGAGTATTTTGTTAGTTACTATGATTATTATCAACCTGAGGCATATGTGCCTAGTTCAGATACGTTTATTGAAAAAGATGCAAGTATTAATGATGAAATCGATAAGCTACGTCACTCGGCGACAAGCGCTTTGTTTGAACGAAGTGATGTCATTATTATAGCCAGTGTTTCGTGTATATACGGATTAGGTTCGCCGGAAGAATATCGTGATTTGGTTGTTTCCTTACGTATTGGGATGGAAATGGATCGTAATGAACTGTTGCGTAGTCTCGTTGATATTCAATATGACCGGAATGATGTTAATTTCACACGTGGAACGTTTCGTGTTCGTGGTGATGTTGTGGAAATTTTCCCAGCTTCACGTGATGAGCAGTGTATACGTGTCGAGTTTTTCGGGGATGAAATCGATCGGATGACAGAGGTCGATGCCTTAACGGGTGAGATTAAGGGTGAACGTAATCATGTGGCCATCTTTCCTGCTTCCCACTTCGTTACACGAGAGGAAAAGTTAAAGAAGGCGATTGCAAATATTGAAATCGAGCTTGAGAAGCGTTTGAAGGAGCTTCATGAAGCAGGTAAGCTTCTTGAAGCACAAAGGCTTGAGCAACGAACGCGCTATGACATTGAGATGATGAGTGAGATGGGATTTTGTTCAGGGATTGAGAACTACTCTCGTCATTTGACATTGCGTGAAGCAGGCGCCACACCATATACGCTTCTGGATTTCTTTCCTGAAGACTTTCTCTTAATTGCTGATGAGTCGCATGTGACATTGCCGCAAGTGAGAGGGATGTTTAACGGGGACCGAGCGCGAAAAGAGGTCTTGGTTAATCATGGCTTTAGACTTCCTTCTGCTTTGGATAACCGTCCGCTTCGTTTTGAAGAATTTGAGAAAAAGGTGAATCAAGCAGTCTACGTATCCGCAACACCTGGTCCGTATGAGCTTGAACATACACCAGAAATGATTCAACAAATTATTCGTCCAACAGGCTTACTTGATCCAACGATTGATGTTCGTCCGATTGAAGGGCAAATTGATGATTTAATTGGTGAAATCCATGCACGAACCGAGCGTAATGAGCGTGTTCTTGTGACGACATTGACGAAAAAAATGTCTGAGGATTTAACTGATTATTTAAAGGAAATCGGTATAAGAGTCCGTTATTTACACTCTGAAATCAAAACATTAGAACGGATTGAGATCATTCGTCAGCTGCGGATGGGAACGTTCGATGTGTTAGTCGGGATTAATATGCTTAGAGAAGGGCTTGATATACCAGAAGTTTCACTAGTGGCGATTTTGGATGCTGATAAAGAAGGCTTCCTACGTGCGGAGCGTTCATTGATCCAGACAATTGGGCGTGCTGCTCGTAATGAAAACGGTCATGTCATTATGTATGCCGATAAGATGACGAATTCGATGAGAATTGCTATAGATGAAACGGCGCGTCGTCGCTCGATTCAGGAAGAGCATAATAAAAAGCATGGTATTACACCTAAAACGATACAGAAGAAGATTCCAGAGGTCATTCAAGCGACTCAAGTGGCTGAAGATGCTGCTGATGACAAGTATGCCGTACCTGCAGCTAAGCTTAGCAAAAAGGAGAAGCAAGCGATGATCGAACGAATGGAGAAGGAAATGAAGGATGCAGCGCGTGAGCTTAATTTTGAGCGTGCAGCTGAGCTTCGTGACCTTGTCCTTGAATTGAAAGCGGAAGGGTGAGGACGTTGGCAATAGAGAATATTGTTGTTAAAGGAGCGCGCTCCCACAACTTGAAAAACATTGATGTGACAATTCCACGAGATAAGCTAGTTGTTTTGACTGGTTTGTCTGGATCAGGGAAATCGTCGCTTGCTTTTGATACGATTTATGCAGAAGGTCAACGACGCTATGTCGAGTCGCTATCCGCATACGCTCGTCAATTTCTTGGTCAGATGGATAAACCAGACGTCGATGCCATTGAAGGTTTGTCTCCTGCCATATCCATCGACCAGAAAACAACAAGTCGTAACCCGCGGTCAACGGTTGGGACGGTTACGGAAATTTTTGATTATTTACGATTACTATATGCCCGTGTTGGACGTCCTGTTTGTCCGACGCACGGGATCGAAATTTCGTCGCAAACAATTCAACAAATGGTCGACCGATTAATAGAGTATCCAGAACGCACGAAAATGCAAATTCTTGCCCCGCTTGTGTCAGGCCGAAAAGGGACGCATGTGAAGGTACTTGAAGATATGAAGAAACAAGGTTATGTGCGCGTACGTGTTGACGGTGAAATGCGTGAAGTCGCAGAGGAAATTGAGCTTGAGAAAAACAAAAAGCATAGCATCGAAGTCGTGATTGACCGAATCGTGATCAAAGAAGGGATCGAAACGCGTTTGGCTGACTCGCTTGAATCAGCTCTAGCACTTGCAGATGGTCGTGTGCTTGTTGACGTGATTGGGGAGGAAGAGCTTTTATTTAGCCAGCATCATGCCTGCCCAGAATGTGGATTTTCAATTCCTGAGCTAGAACCACGCATGTTTTCCTTTAATAGTCCGTACGGGGCATGTCCTACTTGTGACGGGCTTGGGGCAAAGCTTGAGGTCGATATCGATTTAGTCATTCCTGATCGAACAAAATCATTACGTGATCATGCGATTGCTGCTTGGGAACCAACGAGCTCACAGTATTATCCGCAATTACTTGCAGCTGTGACAGCTCATCTTGGCATTGATCTTGATATGCCAGTGGAAAATATTCCAGAAGCTTTGTTTGATAAAGTGTTATACGGAACTGGGAAAGAAAAGATTTTCTTCCGTTACGAGAATGAATTTGGTCAAATTCGAGAAAATGATATCGTCTTTGAAGGTGTCATGAACAATGTCGCGAGACGGTACCACGAAACGAGCTCGGATTATATTCGGGAACAAATGGAAACGTACATGGCACATAAGCCTTGTCCAACATGTAAAGGATTTCGTTTGAAACGGGAAGCACGTGCTGTTTTTGTTGGTAGTAAGCATTTAGGAGAAGTTGCTTCCCTTTCTGTCAAAGAGGCGATTCGTTTCTTTGATCAAGTCGAGCTGACGGAAAAGGAATTCGCCATTGCGCGTCTTATTTTAAAAGAAATCAATGATCGACTAGGTTTTTTAATGAATGTCGGTCTTGATTATTTATCATTAGCACGACCAGCTGGAACACTGTCGGGTGGAGAAGCGCAGCGCATTCGACTTGCAACTCAAATTGGTTCTTCATTAATGGGTGTGCTCTACATTTTAGATGAACCATCGATTGGCTTGCATCAGCGCGATAATGATCGCTTAATTGAAACGCTTGAGCATATGCGTAACATTGGGAATACGCTCATTGTCGTCGAGCATGATGAAGATACGATGATGGCGGCTGATTATATTATTGATATCGGGCCAGGTGCAGGGATTCACGGTGGACAGATTATTGCGCAAGGAACGCCTGAGGAGATTATGAACAATGACCAGTCGCTAACAGGTCAATATTTATCAGGCAAAAAGTTTATTTCCATTCCAAGTGAGAGACGTTCGTCTGATGGACGTTCGTTTACAGTCAAAAAAGCAAGTGAAAATAATCTTAAAAACGTATCTGTGACATTTCCACTCGGCCAGTTTATTGCGGTCACAGGTGTATCTGGATCAGGAAAAAGTACGCTGATTAATGAAATTGTTTACAAGTCGCTTGCGCAAAAGCTGCACCGTGCAAAAGAGAAGCCAGGTCAGCATAAGGAGATTGTCGGGCTTGAGGAAATTGATAAAGTGATTGACATTGACCAATCACCAATTGGTAGGACGCCTCGTTCGAATCCAGCGACATACACGAGTGTCTTTGATGATATCCGTGATGTGTTTGCGATGACGAATGAAGCAAAGGTGCGTGGCTATAAGAAGGGCCGTTTTAGTTTTAACGTTAAAGGCGGACGCTGTGAGGCATGTCGTGGTGATGGGATTATTAAAATTGAAATGCACTTTCTCCCAGATGTCTATGTCCCTTGCGAGGTTTGCGAAGGCAAACGCTATAATCGTGAAACACTTGAAATCAAGTATAAAGGGAAGACGATTGCTGATGTACTTGAGATGACCGTTGAAGAAGGCGTTGAATTTTTTGAAAACATTCCTAAGATTAAACGAAAAATCCAAACGCTTGTCGACGTAGGTCTTGGTTATATTCGCTTAGGTCAGCCAGCGACTACGTTATCAGGTGGGGAAGCACAACGTGTGAAGCTTGCCTCCCAGCTTCATAAGAGAGCGACGGGAAAAACACTCTACATTCTCGATGAGCCGACAACGGGGCTTCACGTTGATGACATTGACCGTCTTTTAAACGTGTTGCAGCGTCTTGTCGATAATGGCGATACCGTTCTTGTGATTGAGCACAATCTTGATGTCATCAAAACCGTGGATCATATTATTGACCTTGGTCCTGAAGGTGGAGATAAAGGCGGACAGATTGTGGCAGAAGGTACACCAGAACAAGTAGCGGAAGTGAAAGGATCTTATACAGGAACGTATTTAAAGCCTATCCTCGAGCGAGACCGAGCACGAATGGATGAACGTATTCGTGAAAAAGAATTAACATTATAAAAAGATGAAACGTACTTTTTCATCAAGACGTATATATGAATAGATGAAGAGGGTACATGAATGTAGAAAACATTTCTCAACGATTGTACCCTTTTTATTGATAGAAAATGTTCATGAGTCTTTTCTCGCAACTTAGGATGTATTTTTTTTCTGTCCAACTAGGAACGAACCAACTTTTACACAAGAAAGAAGCATGTAGTCCATTTAAGCGTTAGATACGTTTTTGCTAGGTTATGTCACAGTTTTTCTAAATCAACTTTATTAAGGAGTGGGATGAATGGAAGAACGTAAAATGATATTGAAGATGATCGAGGACGGAAAAATCACGGCCGAGGAAGGAATCAAGCTTCTTGAAGCGATGGAAAAAAGTGATTCATCAACGGAGAAGGTAGAAAAACCAGCATCGAATGTATCGACGAACGTGAATTGGGATGAAGGTGATAGCTACCGCAAGCATACGCGTCAAACGAAGGTATCAGCAACAAATTTCTTTACTTCCTTTATTGAAAATACAATTCAAAAAATCAAGGATGTCGATTTAGACTTTAATTTTGGTGCTGCTGTGGAAGTTGATCATATTTTCCAACACCGCGATGTATCACCAACGTCTCTTGATGTTTCGCTTGAGAATGGATCAATAACGTTTAAGCCTTGGGATGAAACGGATGTACGAGTTGAGTGTCAGGCAAAGGTGTACAGGGTCAAGGATAGTGAGGAAGCGAGACGTTATTTTACACAGGAGTCTGTGTTCCGCGTTGATGACAATAAGCTGCTTTTTCATACAAAGACAAAATCGATGAAGGTTCAAGCGACTGTTTATGTGCCACGGACAACTTTTAAGCATATTAAGCTCTATACGTTTAATGGTCAAATTAATGGGGAACAGATTGATGTCGATACATTTGATGTGAATGCGATGAACGGGGCGCTCACGTTCTCGTCTGTCAAAGCGAACAAAGTGTTGGCCGAAACGGTTAATGGTGCGATTGAATATAAGGACGTTAAGGTCGATGTCTTAGATGTCAAAACGATTAATGGCGCGATCACGCTAGCTGGTCAAATTCAAGATGTGGACGCTGAAACGGTCAATGGTTCGATTACGTATGAAATGGATCAATTAACAGAATCGGGCTATGCAGACTTAAAGGCAACAACAGGCAGTATTCACTTACTTATTCCGAAAACGCTTCGTGTGGAAGGTAAGTTGAAAACTAATGTTGGGAGCTTTTCCGTTGATTTAACGGATTATGAAGTATTAGAAGAAAGAAAAGACTTTGCGCAAAAGTCTTTGAGCTTTATCGGCAATCAGCATTCATCACCGCGGATTAAGTTGAGTGCATTGACGAATACTGGATCGGTCAATGTGAAAGATCGATCAGAATGAGGTGAGTGAAATGAAGCGGTTATACCGTTCACAATATGAGCGAAAAATAGCAGGTGTCTGTGGTGGACTGGCAAAATACTTCTCTATGAACCCGACGATCGTTCGGATCCTTGTCGTTGTATTAGCGCTCTTTACGGCAGCATTCCCTGTTATTGTTGGTTATCTGATTGCAGCTGCAATCATTCCAAACGAAAAGGATGTGAGCGCTGAGTGAGATGGATCATTGGGTTACTGATTAATGCGGTGATTCTGATGGGGATTGCTTATTTATTCGACGGCTTTCATCTATCAGGATTTTTGGCAGCGATCATTGCGAGTTTGTTGCTATCGATTGTAAATGCCATTGTCAAACCGATTTTGATTGTGCTCACCTTACCGATTACGCTCCTCACACTCGGACTATTTCTTTTTGTGATTAATGCTTTAACATTGATGCTAACAGCGGCACTTATGGGCAGTGCGTTTGATATTGATGGGCTCGGAATGGCAATTGTTGCTGCGATTCTGATCACGCTGATTCAAACCTTTATCGTTAAGCCAATTCGAAATGGATAATGCGAGAATCAGATCTGTGTCTTTCTACAAGGAAAGAGACAGATCTTTTTGCTTTGTAAAAATGGCAGCACTTCATCTTGAAAATTCGTGTCCGTATCCGTTTTTGTGCTAAAATGGAAAACGTACTGACACGTTTAGATGAGACAGTGAAGGTGGGATTAATAAAGTGGCAAAGGTAACAGCAAATGATTTGTTAGAAGAGTTTCAACTAGAAATTTTAGCAGGTGAAGAGGGAATATACAGGCCGATTACGACGAGTGATATTTCCAGACCAGGAATTGAAATGGCTGGTTTTTTCACGTATTATCCCGCTAAACGATTGCAACTGCTTGGACGAACGGAGCTTTCTTTTTTTGAGCAGCTAAGCAATTATGATAAAGAAGATCGAATGGAAAAGTTGTGTACATATGATACACCTGGGATTATCATTTCACGTGGTTTAGAAGCGCCAAAAGAATTGCTGGCGGCAGCGGAGAAGGTTGGTGTTCCCCTTCTGCGTTCGAATATGACGACAACAAGATTGAGTAGTAGTATAACGACTTTTTTAGATAGCCATCTTGCCCCCATGACGGCCGTACATGGTGTACTCGTTGATATTTACGGGATTGGCGTCTTAATAACAGGGAACAGTGGAGTCGGGAAAAGTGAAACAGCGCTTGATCTCGTTAGACGTGGACATCGTCTTGTAGCGGATGACTCTGTGGAGATTCGCCAAGTAGAGGAAGGTACATTGGTTGGACGTTCCCCAGAGCTGATCCAGCATTTACTGGAGATTAGAGGACTGGGAATTATCAATGTCATGACGCTATTTGGTGCTGGAGCTGTGCGTCCTTTTAAACGGATTTCACTCTGTATTAATCTTGAGCTTTGGGATCAAAACAAAGCCTATGATCGACTTGGTTTGGAAGAAGAGAAAATGAAAATTATCGATTCCGAAATAACAAAGCTAACAGTCCCTGTCCGACCTGGGCGGAACTTAGCTGTTATTATTGAAGTCGCTGCGATGAATTTCCGTTTAAAGCGTCTTGGTATTGATGCAGCACAAGAGTTTTCGGAAAGGTTAACGAGTGTGATCGAAGCAGGAGATCACGACGAATTTCAATAGAAATGAAGTGAGGTGAAAGTATGGAGGGAAATATTGAACCGTTAAGTCGAGTCTTTCTCGAAATCGGTCCATTTACAATTTATTGGTATGGTGCCATTATTGGATTAGGTGTCTTTTTAGGATACATGCTCGCATCAAGGGAATCTGTTAAGCGTGGCATGCCAAAGGAGACATTTGCTGATTTACTTTTATATGCGATTCCTATTTCGATTATTTCAGCCCGAATTTATTATGTGATTTTTAGATGGGATCAATTTGCAGATGATCCCATTCGCGTCTTCTATATTTGGGAAGGTGGGATCGCGATTCATGGGGCGCTCATTGGTGGCGTGTTGACGGCTTATTTCTTTGCCAAAAAGCATAATCTATCATTTTGGCAGCTTGCTGATGTAGCTGCGCCAAGTATTTTACTTGGGCAAGCAATTGGTCGTTGGGGTAACTTCATGAATCAAGAGGTATACGGTAGATCTGTTTCAAGAGAATATTTAGAAGGTCTGTTCTTACCTGAATTTATTATTAATCAAATGTATATTGACGGGACGTATTACCATCCGACATTTTTATATGAATCGCTTTGGAGCTTAGTCGGTGTGGCCATATTATTATGGTTGCGTCGCTTAAATCTTCGCCAAGGTGAAATTTTCTTTACGTATGTGATTTGGTATTCAGTTGGCCGGTTCGTGATCGAAGGCATTCGCCTAGATTATTTGCTTATTGGTGGTGTGTTAAAGACTGCACAAGTGATCTCCATTGTATTGATTGTTGGAGCGGTTATTCTCTGGATTTATCGCCGAAAGCAGCCAGACACACCGCGCTATCATGATCTAGCTCTACCAGTGAAGAGTACAAAAAAAACAGCAGCAACGAAAAAGAAGAAAAAGAAATAGAGAAATGGAGTTCAAAAGGGATATTTTAAAAGGAAAGACGGTCTTTTTTGAACCTTCTCTTTGGAGGAGATAGGAGGGGAGGGATTCATGGGCATGTTAAAGCGCGGACTATTAGTTGGTTTAAAGACGACATGGACGCTAGGGAAAATTATTTTTCCAATTACGTTTCTTGTTACAATTCTAGGTCATACTCCTGTTCTTGGATGGATTGCGAGTATTCTTGCTCCTATAATGGGTGTGATTGGATTGCCTGGGGAAGCTGCGATTCCACTTGTGCTCGGAAATGTGCTGAACTTATATGCGGGAATAGGGGCGATTTTAACGCTAGAATTAACGGTCAAGGAAGTATTTATTCTGGCGATGATGCTCTCTTTTTCGCATAGTTTATTGATTGAATCAGCTGTTGCTGCGAAGGTCGGTATTCGGATGTCTGTCGTTCTTGCTGTACGCATCTTTTTAGCGCTTTTATCGGCATTCTTGATCCATCTTTTTTGGTCAGGAGGACAAGAAACGGCTCAGTACGGTTTCGTATCCCAAGTATCACAGCCTGAAATAGAAGGTTGGCTTGCTATTGCTTGGAGCGGTGTCACAAGCGCAACTCTTGGTATCGTTCAGCTTGCGATTATTGTTATTCCATTGATGGTTGGGGTTCAAATTATGAAAGAGCGCAACTGGCTGAAGGTTGTCTCAAATGGAATGGCGCCTGTTACGAAGATGTTAGGAATTAAGGAGAATACTTCGACAACACTTGCCTCGGGTCTTTTATTTGGCCTTGCATTCGGAGCAGGTGTGATGATTCAGGCTGTGAAGGAAGACGGCGTATCAAAGAAGGATTTGTATCTTGTCTTTATCTTTCTTGTCGCCTGTCATGCGGTTATCGAGGATACGTTGATTTTCATCCCTCTTGGCATTCCTGTTTGGCCACTGCTTATTATTCGAATTATTACTGCAATACTACTTACAATGGCTGTCGCTTATGTATGGAGACGGCTTGAAAAGAAACAAGAGCTAGAGAGAAAGGAAGCAACCTATGAACATTGATACGCTTTTATTTGATCTTGATGGAACACTTATAAATACGAACGAATTAATTATCGCATCATTTCTTCATACGCTTGATCAGTATAAGCCAGGAGAATACACACGTGAAAAGGTCATTGAATTTATTGGACCACCCCTTGCGGATAGCTTTATCACAGTTGATGCGAACCGAGTTGAAGATATGATTCAGACGTACCGGACCTTTAACCATGAGAAGCATGATGAACTTGTTGAAGAGTATGAAGGGGTTTATGAAACGATTGAACGTTTGCACGAGCTAGGGTTCAAAATGGCAATCGTCACAACAAAAATTCGTAAAACAGCATTAATGGGTCTTAAATTAACAGGGCTTGATAAATTTTTTGATGTCGTTGTTGGGCTTGATGATGTCGAAAACGCAAAACCAGATCCTGAACCGCTTGAAAAAGCACTTGCTGCACTTGGTTCCACGAAGGAAACGGCCATGATGGTTGGTGATAGCCAATTTGATGTGCTAGCTGGAAAGAACCTGGGTGTTCCAACAGCTGTTGTTGGTTGGTCGATTAAAGGTGAAGAAAAAATTCGTACTTACGAGGCTGACTACATTCTCTCCAATATGCGTGACTTGATTGCGATTGTTGGAGCTGACAAATCATGAGTCGGAAAACGGAGCGTTTCCCTGTAGATTCAGCGAATTCGCTCTGGCATATTTACCGTACCGTTCCCTTTTTTAAAGTCGTTAAAAACTTTATCGTCATCCAGATAGCGCGTTACACCCCGCTTTTAAAAGTGAAAAACTGGTTGTATCGTACGTTTTTACGGATGAAGATTGGTGATGAAACGGCGGTTGCATTAATGGTGATGATGGACATTATGTTTCCAGAACGGATTTCGATCGGGCGCAATACGATCATCGGCTATAATACAACAATACTTGCTCATGAGTATTTAATAAAAGAGTACCGACTTGGGGATGTGATCATTGGGGATGAAGTGATGATCGGAGCAAACACCACGATCTTACCAGGAGTGACAATTGGAGATGGTGCGATTGTCTCGGCTGGTACGCTCGTCCACCGAGATGTCCCTGCTGGAGCATTTGTCGGCGGAAATCCAATGCAAGTAATTAAGCATCCAGAAGAAATGAAATCTGAACAGTCGTTTAGCGAATAGCTAGGACGGCTGTTTTTTTTGTTTGCAATATTATTTAAATAAACGTTTGTTTAAATGATATTGCATTGTCAGGGTTGAATAAAGGCGCTTATGATTACATTTCAAAGCCTTACAGAGTAGATGAAGTCGTTGCTCGTGTAAATGTATTAAGAAGAACGAGTCAGACAGAAGAAGATCGGGATACTAAGAAATTTGGTCATCTACTCATTGATTTTAAAGCGTACAGAATCATTTTAAATAATCAGGAAGTTTTGCTTACTCCTAGAGAAATACGGAACTTCATTTTGAACATCCAAAGCAAGGCAGGAAGCATCTAAATGAAAGATGCTTCCTGCTATTTATTTTTTAAAAGTAAGAATGATTACGAAGTACAAAGAAGCCAGCAGGTTGACTGAGTAAAAAATATTTAGGACTTGAGATCTATTCGTATAAATGATTACTATTTTAAGACGATATAAGTATAAAAAGAACTTAATGTGGCGGTGTTTATGTGATCAATCGACGATTAAACAAAAGAATAAATTTAAAACCTCCAATAGCGGCAAAGGCAAAAATATTTGAATTTGAAAATGTCGAATTGGTATCTGATCGGTATGCTTTGTTTCATGTTGAAAATATAAGTTTAACAGGCCTTCGCTTAAGATCAGATTTGGATTTTCCAATTATGAAAGAATTGATTTTGTCATTAGAAGTATCGTTGTTCGGCAGAGAGAATTATTTATTAGGAACAATCGTTTGGAAAAAGAAGTCTGGTGAACAATTTGTATATGGCTTTGAAATAAGATCGACAAACATCGGTTATATGCAATCAGTAACCCTTTTAACAAAAGAATAGCATTTGAATGAAAACAAAGCATTACAACTATAAGCAGTCAGTTATTTCTTATTAACGTTAAGAAAGTTGCGATTTCTTCAAAATTCTGCGCCTATAAATACAAAAAAGTAGTCTCGTGTAACGAGACTGTTCACCATGTCGTTTACCACACGAGCAACGTGATTTTCTGGGATTAAATCTGAATAATCCATAGGAAGAATCAGTTGGTTCATGTTATAATATTTAAAAGTAGCCAGATGGTTGCACATAAAAATCGCTCCTTGTTGAATGTTTGTTGTGGTGACTTCATTTTAAACGATAGGGCGATTTTTTTGTGCACTTTTTTATTTAAAATGACAAAAAAGAGGGCTGTCCCATAAGGTCATAAAATGACCTTATGGGACAGCCCCGTTTGCTATTTAATCGGTGATTATGACTTTACTTTCTTTTGAATTCCATTCAACATTTGCTCCAAGTGCTTCGCTAATAAAGCGAAGTGGTACGATCGTTCTTCCGTTGATGATTTGAGCAGGTTCGTTAAGTGAAATACTTCCATTATTAGTCTGTGCTGATGTTTGACCAATAATGAGAGAAACAGATTGGTCATTGCGAACGCCGTTAATTTGTTTGTTAGCTCCATCCCATTCAATGTTTGCACCAAGAGATTCGAAGATGGCTCTCATTGGAACGAGTGTACTTCCATTCACGATGATAGGGTTTTGATCAAAAGAAAGAGCCGTTCCGTTAAGTTCTACAGTAACACTATTGTGGTGTGACGCCATAGACGCTGCTTTCACTTGTGAATCTGGTTGTGATTGAGCAGCAGATATAACACGACGTGCTCCGAGGTAACGCGGGTTCCAATATGAATTACCTAGACTTGAAATCGTTATTCCCTGTGATGAGGAAGAATGAATAAACTGATTATTACCAATGTAAATACCGTTATGCGATGGACCACTATTATATGTTCTAAAAAAGACTAAATCACCAGGCTGCAGGTCATTTCGTGAAACTGAAGTTCCTACCCTATATTGCTCTGCTGCTGTTCTTGGAAGTGAAATACCTGCTTGAGCAAATGCATAGCCAGTAAAACCTGAACAATCAAAGCCTGACGTAGTTGTACCACCCCAGCGATAAGGTGTTCCTATTTGTTCTTTTCCTGCTGAGATAATTTGATTCGCAGTTGATTGCGCATATATCGTCTCTGTTCCAATAGCTGAATATGTAACCAAAGCTGTAAGTAGTAAAAATATATATTTTTTAAACATAATGCACTCCTTCTAAAAAATCAAAATTTAGGTTTAATTTCTTGCCTGCAGGGAATACTGTAACATATATGTCCTATTTTTAATGTTACAGTCATTTAACAAAATGATAGTTTTTTATTACAGAATGTAACAAAGTTTGTCATAAAACTATGTTACTAGTTACTTTTAGCAAAAGAAGGAAGAGTTTCATATTTGGAATTTCTTCTTTTTTGTCTTAAATAAACGTTTGTTTAAATGAGAATAAGATGTCTTAAGGGTCAAGAAAATGTTAGGAGTATAACAAATAAATGAAAAAGCCGAGCGTGATAATCACGCTCGGCTTAAGATATTTTAGCATTTGTCACCCATCATCGCTGCTCCAACGATGATTAACAAAATGAACAAGACGACAATTAAAGCGAAGTTGCTACATTTACGGTCGTATCCAGCTCCAGCTACAGGAGCATATTGATAACCAGCAACAGGTGCCCCGTATCCATAATCTCTACCGCAGTAGTATCCCATTATAAGTTCCTCCTTTCTATTAAGGTATGACTTCTTTGATGTCATCTGCAATGGGAGATAAAAACCCTATTAATATCGTTATCTTTTTTTAACGATTCAGCCATTAACTTAAAAGGATGATCAGAATAGACTTTATCGCTAGATACAACTTCTAATTAATAAGCACTCTCCTATTGTCAGGACTAGTACATTTTATGTAAAAATTACATAAGTGAGTCAGTTAATAGCGGAATAAAGAAGAAAACAAGCGATTTCATTAGGTACAAGAATCTATTTAGCATTAGCACAGATAACTTTCATGAGCTTCTGCTCTCAACCTAGGATGAAAAAGTATTCTTTTCCTGTCCAACTAGCCCCTAACCAACTAATTAACTTTCCCCCAGAGAATAAAATGAAAATGAAGGGTAAAATTCAGCGATTGTAGTAGGAGCTTTGTCCAATCTATAAATGATCATGTCGCATAACTTGTAGTAGTGAAGGAAAGCTTCACAAATTAAATTAGGAGGGGTAATTATGGATCATGGTAGAGGATTTGCGTTACTTGTTGTTTTATTCATCTTGCTCATTATTGTAGGAGCTAGCTGGTGCTGCAGAGACGGTATGTACGGCGGCTACTAAGATTTAACTGAAGATTTGATTTTAAAGATACGGTCCATCTTAGAGAAGAAGATGGGCTGTGTCTATACATAGGGGACGCATTAATGGTAGAGAGCTGATATTTGCTCGCTCTTACATCGACGATGCGTGCTATGATATACTAAATGGCAGACATCTATCATTGTTGGATATTGGAGGATTAGTATGAGAAGCATCTTATCAAAAAATACATTATTTCTTGCCATTTTGGCTGCTACGTTATTCATCATAGCAGGCTGCGGAGCACAGTCTGATGATGGACAAGCAGGTGAGCAGCCTGTAGAGGAAACAGGTGAGTCAACAGAAGAGCAAACGAACGAACAAGCTGGAGAAGTGACAAATGAAGAGAACCCAATTGTCACGATTACTATGGAAAATGATGAAGCCATTGTGCTTGAATTATATCCTGACGTTGCACCGAATACCGTTGCAAACTTTGTGTCATTAGTCGAGGAAGGCTTTTATGATGGGTTAATTTTTCATCGTGTGATTCCTGGGTTCATGATTCAGGGTGGAGATCCTGAAGGAAGTGGCTTAGGTGGACCTGACTATGCCATTGCTGGTGAATTTAGTTCAAACGGATTTGAAAATGAGTTAAAGCATGAACGTGGCGTTCTTTCGATGGCCCGCACGATGGATCCGAATTCAGCTGGCTCACAATTCTTTATCATGGTAGAGGATATACCTGATCTTGATGATGAATACGCGGCTTTTGGACGAGTGGTTGAAGGAATGGAAACAGTTGATGCAATCGCTGCTGTTGAGCGAGATGCTGCAGATAAACCACTTGAAGATCAACGAATAAAAACAGTTACAGTTGATACAAAAGGAATTGACTATCCTGAACCAGAAAAACAATAAGGTTATATGATTAGCTTGTCGGCAAAGTCTCGTTCTACGAGAATGTCGACAGGCTTTTTTAGTTGAACTCATTTGGACGACTCTACGTACCTTGATTTAGTACGTGAAGCGAAAGGAAAAGATCGATACAAAATGTTTTCCCTGAGTCCTATTTATGTAATCGCTAATGAAGAACTTCTATTTATGTGCTTAAAAGAAGCTTGGGAAACATGCCCAAGCTTCTTTTAAAATGAATGCTTACTAGTTTCAAAGATTAGTTAGCAAAAACATGGTTTCCAATTTGACGTTCCACCGTTCTCGTTTGAATCCATGTTGATGTGGCAATGTCAGGATTGAAATAATAATGCGCTCCTTCAGTAGGATCAGTGCCTGTCCAAGCTTCCTTAACGGCTTGGTATGCGTTCGCATTAGGTTCTAGATCGTACTGACCATCGTGAACAGCTGTGAAGGCATTTCTTTGAAAAACAACTTCTGACACAGTAGAAGGAAAGTCAGGAGATTTGACACGATTAAGAACAACTGCCGCAACAGCAACTTGTCCTTCAAATGATTCTCCTCGTGCTTCCCCGTACACAACTTTTGCGATTGTATGTACATCTTCTAATGTAGTGAGGGTAGCGATTCCTGCTAGACCATCAGCTGCTAATCCGAAATCATGTTGAAAGTCGATTACTGCCTGTTTCGTTAATGGTCCATACACTCCTGTTGTATCTTCATCTAAATAATCTAGTTGAATTAGCTTCTCTTGTAATTCAGTTACTTCAGCATTTTGATCACCTTCCCTTAGAAGAGGATAGGCTTGTCCTTCTTTTGGTGACGCAAATAGCAGAATCGTAAACGTTAGAAACGCAAAACTTATTTGAAAGAATGTTTTCATGACTTCATTGCTCCTTTTCATAGTTGTAATATCCATGCACCAAGAACGTATACCTCAAAATGAAGAAGGATAAACATATATTTATTGGTGCTACGATAAAATGACATGCAAACCAAAACCGATTTCCCTCTATAACTAAGAGGAAATCGGCTTTATCCTACGCTTTTAATTTTAAAAAGTTAAGATGATGTCCATTCTCCGCCGTTGACGTGAAGGGTTTGCCCTGTGACAAAACGTGAATCATCAGAAGCAAGGTACACATATGTTGGCGCAAGCTCAAATGGTTGCGCGACTCGTTCCATCGGATTAAAGGCCCCGTATACAGCCACTTGGTCAGCTGAAAAGCTTGATGGAATGAGTGGAGTCCAAATCCGACCTGGGGCCACAGCATTAACCCTAATCCCTTGTTTGACGAGGTTATTGGCTAAAGCGCGCGTAAAGCCGATGTTCGCTCCTTTTGTCGCTGTATAATCAATCATTTGTTTTTCCCCAATATAAGTAACAACAGAGGAAGTATTTATAATCGAGCTACCTGGCTTTAAATAAGGAAGTGCGGCTCTTGTTGTGTAAAAATGGGAGTAGATATTGACCTTAAAGGTGTCATCAAACTGCTCATCCGTAATATCAAGTAAGCTTAATTGCTGGAATTGGATACCCACATGATTACAGAGAATGTCCAAGCAGCCGAATGTTTGAATCGTTTGTTCAACGATATTGATACATTGTTGTTTATCACGTAAGTCACCAGGCATTAAAAGACAACGTTGACCGAGTTCTTCGATTCTTCTTTTGGTTCTTTGTGCATCCTCATGCTCATCTAAATATGCAATCGCAACATCCGCACCTTCTTTCGCAAATGCGATCGCAGTCGCTGCGCCAATCCCGCTATCTCCACCTGTAATGAGTGCAACCTTTCCGTTTAATTTGCCGCTCCCTCTATAATTAGGATTTTCAATAATGGGTCGTGGCACCATTGCTCCTTCGATACCAGGATGACGAAGCTGCCTTTGCTCAGGAACAGAGATCGGGATATCCTTGTAACGAGTGATTGTCCCGTAGTTTGGGTGCATGGGGTAAGGGTGGTGCTGGTGAGTATGATGGGGTTGATTCATTTGATTCATTGACTGCATTTGTTGATTTTGATGCATGGGATGCGATTGATAATAATGTTCCATTTTAAGGCCTCCTATAAAAACAAATTTCGAATTACTGTATGTTATTTAGGTGATTGTCGTGCCTGTTTTAAGGAGTTTGTAGAAGGGGCGTAGGGATTGAGGGTAAATGCTGTTAAAAAGAAAAAGGAGTACGGGCTCATAATAAATTGTGCTGAATAAGGTAAAGGGGAGGAAAACTGAAAGGAGGTTATCATGTTGCAATACTATCAGTACAGTCCAGAGGTGAGATTATTATTAAAAAACCATTCAGAAGAAACGGTGCAGATGTTGTATAATTCGAATCCTTTTACTTGGTCGATGCCTGATATAGGACCAAGACCACCATACTACTGTAACCCACGTTATGTGCAGAATTATCCGCTCATTTAAAAGAATCCAAGTAAAAAAAGCTAGATAAATGCTAGTGTGAACAGCTTTTATCTAGCTTTTAATAAAGGGAAAATTAAGGTTTGCCTTCGCAAAATTGTGGGTATAAAAGCAATATGCTCTGATCTTTTCTAGTTATTTCACGCTCAATAATGAATTGGTCATACTCACATTAGAGGAGGAAGAACAATGGTTAATGTAGGATTATATGTTCGACTAGAAGCAAAGCCTGGGAAAGAAGGGGAAATAGAAAGCTTTCTCCGTGGAAGCTTGCCAGTTGTTCAGGCGGAGGAAGAAACGGTCGCATGGTTTGCGCTTCGTCTTGGACCGACAACATATGGTATATTTGATGCTTTTCCAGATGATGAAGGTAGACAAGCCCATTTAGCAGGACTTGTCGCAGAGGAATTGATGAACAACGCACCTGACCTTTTCTCGCAACCACCGACGATTGAAAATGTTGATATACTTGCGGTGAAATTACCTGGTAGATAAATGGTTTTATGTTAATTAAATGAAGATTTGTTTTTTTATATCCCTCACCTATGAAGCAGGTGGGGGATTATTTGTTGAATTTTCTTGATTTTAAAAGGATTATTGATGTTTTCCTCGAAAAAGAGTAAGAAGTCATCATCTCGAAATGAATGTTTCGTCCATTGCTTTAATAATCCTTTTTAGGAGGAGAATGAGTATGAGTATAATAGCTGATAAGAAGTGGAAGCAATTTGTTCTTGAGGGTAGAACGGATATAGATATAAGAAAGAACGTTCTAGATTCATGGAAGAGATGTAAGCAGCTAGGTGTATCTCATGATAGAGAAGAAGTTTTTTCGCGTGTTTCACAACTTGATTTTGTACAAAGACGTCAGCAAAATTCTGAACTTATTCATGCTGCCTTACCCGTTATGCAAGATTTATATAAACGATTAAAAGGTGGAGGCTATCTCCTTTTACTTGCAGATGCGGAGGGCTATTTGGTTGAAATGGTGGCTGATCGTAAGTCGCAAACAATTGCTGATCGAAGTGGTATTTCCATTGGTGCAAGATGGAAGGAAGAAAATGTAGGATCAACTGGATTATCGATTGCGATTCAAACAAAAACGGCTATGGCGACCTCAGGAAATGAACATTTTTGCCTAGCTTTACGTACTTGGGATTGTTCAGCTTGCCCAATTTTTGTGGATGGAAAGTTTGTCGGTGCATTTGATGTTTGCCGAATGGGTCCAGGAAATGATCTGCGAGAGTTATCTACACTCGCCGTTGCTGGCGCTCATGCTGTTAGCGAAAGATACAAATTTAATCTTATGAAAAGTAAGGAACAAGTTTTATCACATCTCCTATCTGAATATACTCACAAGTTCACTAAGAACACAGGTATTATTACATTCAATAAACAGGGGATAGAGTTATATAAAAACGAGTATGCGAATGACTTCTTTAAAATATTAAAGCTGGAAGCAGGTAACGAATCTCTAGTGAATTTTATCAAAAAAGAACCTATGGAAATTGAAGTAGAAGGGAAGCGGTATTTACTTAATCGAGAAGAAGTTAGGAACATGGATGAAGAGTTAGCAACAGTTATTTTTATTAAACCACAAAATATTGTAACCGTATCCAAAATTGTTAATAATCAAGATGAGCCTGTATTTGATAGCAAAAATCTAGCTTTCCAAAAAACGATCAAAACAGCGATAAAAGCAGCCAAAAGTGATGCTTGCATATTGATTCAAGGAGAAAGCGGAGTCGGAAAAGATTTTATGGCTCGCTTTATTCACAAGCAAAGTAATAGAAGGAACAATCCTTATACAGCGATTAATTGTGCTGCTATTTCTCGAGATCTTATCACATCCGAGTTATTTGGCTATGAAGGTGGTGCATTTACTGGTGCTAAACCTAAAGGTAGTCAAGGGAAAATAGAAGCATCAAACCACGGGACGATATTTTTAGATGAAATCGCTGATCTACCACTCGATTTACAGGCAACTCTACTTCGGACTTTAGAGGAAAAGCATGTGGTCAGAGTTGGGGGTACTACTGCTATTCCAGTTGATGTGCGGTTTTTAGCGGCGACTAATAAAAATTTGAAAGAGCTTGTTGAAAAAGGGGAATTTCGAGAGGATCTTTATTATCGGTTAAATGTGTTTCATGTAAAAATACCTGCGCTACGAGATAGAATGGAAGACTTTGAAACTATTTTCACTTCAATAATAGCGACAAGTTGTAAAAAAGCAGAAAGAAAAATGATTGAGTTCACTCCAGAAGCCATTCATCTATTACAGCAATATTCTTGGTCTGGTAATTTGAGAGAATTGAGAAATGTCATTGAAAGAATTGTATATCTTCATGATGAAGATCATTTTACTGAGAATGATGTGCAGGAATATATTAATCTTTATCCCTCAAATGAAAAGTTGGATGAACAGGAGTATCTCTCCTATATTCTTCGCAAATCCAATGGAAATCGCGCTCAAGCTGCGAGGGAGATCGGAATATCGAGAAGTGCGTTGTATCGAAAACTACAAAAATATAAAATTGAATAAGGGTTATATGACTGTCCAATTGTTCGAACGCTGACCGAACAATTGGACAAGTTCAATCATTTAACTGCTGATAGAAACCTTAGTTTTACTAGTATTTAAACCTTTCTCTAAATTGGCATGAGTCTTGCATTATAACAAAGTGTAAGGCCTTTCATACTAAAGTGATTAAGAGGAGGTTTAAACATGCAAGTAGGATCAAAAGAATGGATGGAGCAGTTTCAGGAGACTGTTAATGCAGATCAAGAACTGAATGTCATTGGGAAGTATTGTTCAATTGATTTTCTTTTACAAATTGGTTCAAAGGAGTATGTAGTCGAGTTGCAGCAAGGGAAACTAACGAATTTCTCTGAAAAAGGACCACTAGATGGATATAGTTTTGCTATTAGAGGGACTTTGGATGCGTGGACTAAATTTACTCAACCAACACCACCTCCAATGTATCATGAGTTGTTCGCAGCCTTTTTCCAAGGAAATATGCACATTGAAGGCGACATTCAAGTATTAATGGCCAATTTAAGGTATATAACCCGTTTTCTCGATGTTACTAGAGAAGTAAACAATACATTAGTTAAAGGAGCGTAAAGCCATGGGAAAAATCTCTCCTGTTACAGGTCGATATGTGTATGTGAACGTTGATAATATTGAATACAAGGTGTACTTCGAAGAAAACGGACAGGGTATTCCGCTAGTATGTCAGCATACCGCTGGATGCGATAGTAGACAATGGCGCGGCTTGCTTGAAGATGCAAACATTACGAAAGAGTTTAGAGTCATCGCTTACGATTTACCAAGACATGGTAAATCTGATCCTCCTCATGATGTTGAGTGGTGGAAAGACGAATATAAGCTCAGAACAGAATTTTATATTCAATTTGTTCGTAATTTCTGTGAAGCACTTGAGTTGGAAAATCCAATTTTCATGGGCAGCTCATTTGGTGGTAATGCTGCACTACAATTAGCACTTGAGTATCCTGATTATTTCCGAGCTACGATTCCTGTTGAAGCGGCGGATCATACCCCTGGTTTTTACCAAGAATTATGGCATCATCCACATACTCATGGTGGGGAAGTTTGTGCATCAGGAGTTTGGGGGTTAATGGCACCCCAAAGTCCTGAAAGAGATCGTCGTTTAACATGGTGGTACTATAGCCAAGGAGCTCCAGGTGTATTTAAAGGTGACCTTTATTTTTACAGTGTTGATCATGATTTACGTGGCAAGCTTCATCAAATCGATACAAATAAATGCCCTGTGTATTTGCTGACTGGAGAATACGACTATCTTTCTACACCAGAAGACTCGAAACGCACTGCTGACCAAATCCCTGGAGCTAATTTTATCGAGATGAAAGACATCGGTCATTTCCCAATGAGTGAGAATCATGAAGTATTTGGAAAATACTTAGAAGAAGTGCTTCAAGATATTCTCCTTAGAGAAAAGTCATTAGCGTAGATAAAAAGTATTTCAAATCATATATGCTTCTAAAAAGAACCGTGATTTTGTGTAATCACGGTCTTTTTTAAGGCTGTATACGGAATGTTGTGGTCATTATATCGGGGAAATGACTTTGAAAATCTCTGACAATGGCAACAAAAAGGTAAAAAAACCAAGCTAGTCAGCTTGGTTTTTTAAAAGAGAAAATCGGGAGTATAGGCCCTCCGCCACAATTGACAGGAAGCCATTAATTCACAGGGACACGAGAGATCTTGGCTATCTTGTAATTTCCTGTTTGTGTTTTTTTCATCTTACCATTTACGACGAAGCGATCTAAAATGTTCTTAATCCCGACTGTGTTTTTTTCCGTATCTTCTAGATTAGGGTTTGCAGCTTTCAATGTCTTTGCAGCCTGTTCATATGAGACAGCTCGTTTAGAATTTTTGACAATTGTAAACAGTTGGGCAGCATAGCCTTTTTTCAATTCCCATCACCCTTTCATGTATCTTATTAGTGTAACACAGTTTGGGTTGAAATAAAAACAGATGTCATGAATGTATACTAGTTCATTTTGTACACTAAACATTCAGATGTGCTAAAAATTATATGATTTAATGTGTTTTTATCCGCAATTAAACCTGTTACGATGATTATACTGTAAGATTAGTAACCATTTTCTACGAAGAAAATGCGGGCGAGGTTGATTATTGGAATTGGTATGACCGTCCTGCAAGTGGGGCAATTTATAATAAATTAAGAAATATGGTGGTGGCTCTCTTGTTGATTGAGAGTCCCTTTTTTATTTTATATAAAGCTTTTATCAACAAAGCATCATGAGCATCTTTTGGTTGACGCTCTTACTTAAGCAAGGTAAACTAAGTCTATACTTTATCTTGGTAGTATATTAGCGAACTAAAGCGAATGAAATAAATATAGATGCGAGTAAGGGAAGAATGAATAATAGATGAGTAAGAAATAAATGGAGGGTTTGTTTATGTCAAAGCCGTTTATGTTTGAGAAGCCGCTTGGAATGCGGGATACATTACCTGCGATGTATGAGATGAAAAAGCAGGTTCGAGAGCAATTGGAAGCTGAAATGAGCGGATGGGGTTATCAAATGATTGAAACACCGACGCTTGAATATTATGAGACAGTAGGGGTGGCGTCAGCTATTTTGGATCAACAATTGTTTAAATTGCTTGATCAGCAAGGGAATACGCTTGTGCTACGTCCAGATATGACAGCACCGATTGCAAGACTTGTGGCATCAAGTTTGAAAGGTGAATCGTATCCGTTAAGACTATCTTATCAATCGAATGTTTACCGTGCTCAGCAGCATGAAGGTGGAAAGCCAGCTGAGTTTGAACAAATTGGTGTTGAATTGATTGGTGACGGAACAGTGAGTGCGGACGGAGAAGTGATTGCTTTAATGGTTGCGGCATTAAAGCGTGCTGGATTGTCTGATTTTAAAGTGGCGATTGGACATATTGGCTATGTGAATGCACTGTTACTTGATATTGTCGGAAATGCAGAACGAGCAGATGCGCTAAGACGCTTCTTATATGAAAAGAATTATGTTGGCTTCCGTGAACATGTCAAAAACTTGCCGCTATCATCCATTGATCAACGCAGACTGCTTGGCTTATTGAAGCTTCGTGGTGGTAAGGATACGCTTGTGGCAGCGGCTGAGCTTGTGCAAACAGAGCAAGGAACAGCAGCTTTAGCTGAGTTAGAAGAGCTATGGAGTGTGCTTGAGAGCTACGGAATTGAAGATTACGTGAAGCTTGATCTTAACCTCGTTCTTCACATGAGCTATTACACGGGTGCGGTGTTTGAGGGATACGGAAATAATCTTGGTGTGCCGTTATGTAGTGGTGGTCGTTATGATGAACTACTCGATAAATTTAAGCGACCTGGTCAAGCGACAGGTTTTGGTGTTCGTCTTGATCTATTATTAGAAGCGCTTGGGGAGACAGCTGAAAAGCGCAAGCAAACTTGTATTATTTTTAGTAAAGAGCGTCGCGCGGAGGCGTTCCAACAAGCAGCTAGCTTGCGTGAAGCTGGTCTTGCGGTTGTTCTTCAAGATATTGCGGGCGTAGCGGATGTTGATAGTATGTCAGAGCAATTTTCAGATGTGTTGTATTACATTGGTAAAGTAAAGAAAGGAGAGGCGTAAGATGTCAGATTGGTTAACGGTTGCGATGCCGAAGGGGCGTATTTTCGAAGAAGCAGTTGAATTGCTGCGCAGGGCAGGCTACAATCTCCCAGCTGAATTCGATGATTCGCGCAAGCTTATTGTCGATGTTCCAGAAGAAAAGATGCGTTTTATTCTTGCGAAGCCAATGGATGTTCCGACGTATGTCGAGCACGGTGTGGCGGATGTTGGTGTGGCAGGCAAAGACGTGATGATTGAAGAGGAACGTGACGTGTATGAAGTGCTCGATCTTCGTATTAGTGCATGCTACTTGGCCGTTGCGGGTCTCCCAGGTTATGAAAAGAAAGATATTAATCCAAAAGTTGCCTCAAAATATCCGAATTTAGCAACACAATATTTTAAAGAGCAAGGCGAACAGGTTGAAATTATTAAATTGAACGGTTCGATCGAATTAGCACCACTTATCGGCCTTGCTGATCGCATTGTGGATATCGTTTCAACAGGGCAAACGTTAAAGGAAAATGGTTTAGTTGAGCTTGAGACGATTGTACCGATCACATCTCGCCTCATTGTGAATCCAGTTAGTTACCGGATGCAAGATGAACGTATTGATGAAATGGTGGAGCGCCTGTCTCGTTTGATTGAGGGGGAAGAATAATGAAAATCGTAAGCATTGATGCAAATGTCAGCATTAGGCGCGACATTGATACAGGAACGGAAATGCAGCGTGATGCAGTCGATAATATTATTACCCAAGTGGTCGAGCAGGGTGATCACGCCCTCTTTACATTAACAAAAACGCTCGACGGTGCTGACTTGAAGGAACTGAGAGTGTCAAAAGAGGAAATGGAAGCTGCCTATGCACATGTTGATCAAGATATCATTATAGCGATTCGCCAAGCGATTGAAAATATTAAGGATTTCCATCAACGTCAAAAAAGACAGTCTTGGATGACGACGAAGGAAGATGGCACGATTCTTGGCCAAAAAGTAACGCCGCTTGATTCTGTTGGTGTCTATGTACCAGGCGGGAAAGCCGCTTATCCGTCATCGATTATGATGAATGTCATTCCAGCCCAAGTTGCTGGAGTAAAACGAATTGTAATGGTTTCTCCTCCGCAAGCTGACGGAACGCTTCCTGCTGGTGTACTTGTCACAGCGAGCGAGCTTGGCGTCGAAGAAATTTATAAAATTGGTGGTGCACAAGCGATTGCGGCTCTTGCTTATGGAACAGAGAGTGTACCGTCTGTCGATAAAATTACTGGACCAGGAAACATCTATGTGGCTTTAGCAAAGCGTGCTGTCTTTGGAAAAGTGGATATTGATATGATTGCAGGACCAAGTGAAATTGTTGTATTAGCAGATGAATATGCGAACGCAAGCTTCATTGCAGCTGATCTTTTGTCGCAAGCAGAGCATGATGAACGAGCATCTGCCGTACTTGTGACAACATCAACGAAGCTAGCAGAAGAGGTTGCTGCAGAAGTCGAAAAGCAGCTTGAGACTTTGCCGAAAAAAGCAATTGCCCAAGCATCGATTCGTGATTATGGTGTTATTTATGTGGCGCGTGATTTAGTGGAAGCTATTGAAGTTGTTAATGAGCTTGCGCCAGAGCACCTTGAAATATTAACAGAAGAGCCAATGAATTTAATCGGAAAAATTCGTCATGCTGGGGCCATTTTTGTAGGACCGTATAGCTCAGAACCTGTTGGTGATTATTTTGCAGGACCAAATCACGTGTTGCCAACGAACGGAACAGCGCGTTTTTCAAGTCCATTAAACGTCGATGATTTCACGAAAAAATCAAGCATCATTGCTTATAGCAAAGCAGCACTACAAGCAAATGGAGCACAAATTTCAGCACTTGCTCGCCTAGAAGGCTTAGAAGCCCATGCACGAGCGATTGATATTAGGTTGGAGGGAAAACAATGACAGAGCGTCGCGCAAAAATTGAACGTAATACAGGTGAAACACAGATTAAACTTGATTTTACAATCGACGGAGAAGGAAAGTCTGAGCTTGAAACAGGCGTTCCTTTTCTGACTCATATGCTTGACCTTTTTACAAAGCATGGTCACTATAACTTAACGGTCGATGCAAATGGCGATACGGAAGTGGATGATCACCATACGACAGAGGATATTGGAATTGTTCTTGGACAAGCGATTAAGGAAGCTCTTGGCGATAAAAAGGGTATTCGTCGTTACGGAAATGCATTCGTTCCAATGGATGATACGCTCGCACAAGTCGTTGTTGACCTAAGCAACCGTCCACATTTAGAATTCCGTGCTGAGTTCCCGAAAGAAAAAGTAGGGACATTTGATACGGAGCTTGTTCATGAATTTATGTGGAAGCTCGCTCTTGAAGCTCGTATGAACCTACACATTATCGTTCACTACGGACATAACACGCACCATATGATTGAAGCTGTATTCAAGGCATTGGCGCGTGCGTTAGATGAAGCAACGAGTATTGATGATCGGGTGAAGGGCGTCCCGTCTACGAAGGGATTGTTGTAAATGATCGGCATTGTTGATTATGGAATGGGGAATTTGCACAGTGTTAGTAAAGCGCTAGAACGCTTGGAGCTTGACTACATTTTAACAGACGATATCAACGAATTAAAGAAAACGGATGGCCTCTTGCTTCCAGGCGTAGGGGCGTTCCCTGATGCAATGGTTACATTAAATAAAATGGGATTGACTGACTTTTTGCAGGAATGGGCTGCACAAGGTAAGCCGCTTCTCGGTATTTGCCTTGGTATGCAGCTGTTATTTGAAGAAAGTGATGAACACGGGCACACAGAAGGACTGAAGCTACTTCCAGGTCGTGTGGAGCGTTTCCGTGGACAGTTTGAGGATGGCTCCACGTATAAAGTTCCGCATATGGGTTGGAATAATTTAACGTTCCAAAAGCCAAAGCACAGCTTACTAAAAGATGTAGAAGAAGGTCATGTTTATTTTGTTCACTCGCATGTCGTGAAGCAAAGTGATGATGACGTGTTAATTGCGACAAGCGACTATGATGGCACGGTTCCTGCAGTTGTTGGGCGTGACAATGTTCTTGGTACGCAATTCCACCCAGAAAAAAGTAGTCATGTCGGAATGGCGATTCTTCGTAATTTCGGTGAACTAGTCGCACAAGGAGGAAAAGTGCATGAGTAATTTTGTTATTTACCCAGCGATTGATATGAGAGACGGGAAATGTGTTCGTCTCGTTCAAGGTGATTATGATCAAGAGACGGTTTACGGGGATTCACCGTTTGATATGGCCAAGGAATTTGCCGAAGCTGGCGCAAAGTGGATTCATATGGTTGATTTAGACGGTGCGAAGGCGAAAAAGCGAGTCAATCATGAGCATGTCCTCCGTGTGGCGAAAGAGCTTGATGCAAAGGTTCAAGTTGGTGGTGGAATTCGTACAGCGGAAGACGTCGCATTCTACCTCGATCAAGGGGTTGACCGAGTTATTCTTGGTAGTGTGGCAGTAAACAATCCTGAATTTACGAAAGAAATGCTTGCTACATATGGTGGAGAGCGAATTGCGATTGGTCTAGATGCTCGTGATGGTTATGTCGCAACAGAAGGCTGGCTTGAAACATCTTCTGTAAAAGCGGAAACGTTGGCGCAAGAGCTTGCTCGTTTTGGTGCTGAGGTATTTATTTTCACAGATATTTCAAGAGATGGAATGCTATCCGGTCCGAATACAGAAGCAATTACAAACTTAGCAGAAGCAACAGGTAAGCAAGTGATTGCCTCAGGTGGTGTTAGCTCATTAGCTGATTTAACAGAGCTTCGTGAGCGTAAAGATCGTGGTGTGAGCGGTGCAATTGTCGGTAAAGCCCTTTACACGAATCAATTTACGTTAAGAGAAGCGCTTTTAGGAGGCGAAGAATAGGATGCTGACAAAACGCATTATTCCTTGTTTGGATGTAAAAGAAGGACGAGTCGTTAAAGGCATTCAATTCGTTGATCTTAGAGATGCAGGTGACCCAGTTGAGCTTGCGGCTTTTTATGATGAACAAGGTGCAGATGAGCTTGTCTTTTTAGATATTTCTGCTTCACATGAAGGGCGCGAGACGATGGTCGAAGTGGTTGAGCAAGTAGCTGGTACACTTGCGATTCCGTTTACTGTTGGTGGTGGAATTAATACACTTGAAGACATGAAGCGTGTTTTGCGTGCAGGAGCGGATAAAGTATCGCTTAACACAGCAGCCGTTAAACGACCCGAATTGATTCGAGAAGGTGCTGACTTTTTCGGTTCGCAATGTATTGTTGTGGCAATTGATGCAAAGTACGATCAAGAGCTAGGTTCATGGCGGATTTATACGCACGGTGGCCGCGTTGCGACGGAGTGGGAAGTGATTGAATGGGCGAAGGAAGCCGTACGTCTCGGTGCTGGTGAAATTTTGCTAACGAGTATGGATCAAGACGGTGCGAAAACAGGCTTTGATAAGGCATTAACAAAAGCAGTGAGCGAAGCTGTGACGGTTCCAGTTATTGCTTCAGGTGGTGCTGGTAAGAAAGAAGATTTTGCAGATGTATTTGAAGAGGCAAAAGCCGATGCTGCTCTAGCTGCGTCTATTTTCCACTATAAAGAAACATCTGTAGCAGAAGTGAAATCGTATTTAAAAGAGAAGGGAGTGAGCGTACGATGACAATCGATAAAATTAAATTTGATCAAAATGGTCTTGTTCCCGCAATCGTTCAGGATGCAGCAAGTAAAGAGGTTCTGACGCTTGCTTACATGAATAAGGAGTCACTCGAGAAATCACTTGAGACAAAAGAGACATGGTTCTATTCGCGTTCGCGCCAGGAGCTATGGCATAAAGGGGCAACGTCTGGAAATACTCAGAAGATCGTCGATATGCGTTATGATTGTGATGCTGATTCTCTTGTCGTGCTTGTCGTTCCAGCAGGACCTGCTTGCCATAAAGGAGAATACACTTGCTTTAGTGATTCTCTAATGAAGGATGAAGTGCGAACAACTCTAAACCGATTTGCGATTATCGAAGAGCTTGAACAAGTTATCGCAAAAAGAGAAGCTGAACTTCCAGAAGGAGCTTATACGACCTATTTATTTGAAAAAGGTGTCGATAAGATTTTAAAGAAGGTCGGCGAGGAAGCTGGAGAAGTTATTATCGCAGCGAAAAATCGTGATCCTGAAGAGTTGAAGTGGGAAGTGTCTGACTTGCTCTATCACCTTCTCGTCCTCTTAAGAGAACAGAAGCTACCGCTTGATGATGTTTTGGCAGTTTTAAAAGAAAGACATAAAGCTTAAAGTCAAAAAGGTCTGACGTTTTTCTGAATAGGAGAACTCAGGCTTTTTTTCTTCAAAAAAATTTGGTGGATGAGGTTAGTGCTGGTGTTTATTTATAGGAAAGGCATATGATATCATGAGTGTTCCACTTAATTGAATATTTAACTCTTTCATTAAAAAGAAGCATTCACGTATGCTAAAATGTTGTATACTAAATTGAAGATTTAAGAAGCTGGAGGGAACGGAACTTCATGGAATTAACACCAAATAACGAACACCAAAAACGTAAGGTCGTCCCTTTGTTTCAAAGCGGTGATTACTTCTTTCATCGTGGTTTAGAAGCGTATCGTAAGAATCATCTCCATCGCGCTATCAAATTATTTGAACGAGCGGTGAAATTAACAAATCAAGAACCGGTTTTCCATGTTCAATTGGCAGCCGTTCTTTCGGAAATTGGAGAGTATGAACGCTCCATTGATATATTACAGCAAGTGTTAGCTGAAAATGGAGATGCGATAGCGGAATGCTATTTTTTCATGGCTAATAACTATGCTTATTTAGGTTTATTTGAAAAAGCAGAACGAGCGACACTACGTTATTTGGAATTAAGTCCGAATGAACGTTTTACTGAGGATGCAGAAGAGCTGCTAGAGTTGCTTCGCTTTGAACGTGAAGAAGCTGACGATTGGGAAGAGATTGATGCACAAGAGGATGAACTGATCGCTCGGCATGAACGCGCGCACTATTTGCTGCGCAACGGTGAAGTGAAAGCGTCAATCCCGATTCTTGAAGCAATTATTAAAGAGCACCCTACGTGTTGGGCAGCGCGAAATCATTTAGCTGAAGCGTACTTTCGTTTAGGTGATGATTCTGCATTTGAGATATCTGAAGCCATTTTGGAGCAAGATAAAGGAAATTTATTTGCGATTTGTAATTTGGCTTTGTTTTATTCAAAAAAAGGGGAAACTAAGCAGGCAGAACCTTTTATTCAAGCTTTAAAGACGGTGTATCCAATTGACGGTGACCATTATGTGAAAGTAGCCGAAACGCTATGTGCGGTTGGAGAGTATCGACTTGCCTATGAGCGTTTGCGAGAGCTAAATCGCTTTGAGTTAGAGCTTCGCCCTGATTTATTATTCTGCCTAGGGGTTTCCTTATCTCATCTAGGAGAGCAAACAAAGGCCCAGACCTATATTGAGCGTGCTGCTAATCTAGGTTCTGAGCAAGCAGAGAATTTTGTGAGTAGACAGAGAAATCATAAGAGTGGAACGGAAGATATTGGCTATCATATATGGATAGACTAATTTGAGCAGGATATTAGACAACTTTTGCGAAATTCGCTACGATGTAAAATATACAATCATCAAATTTTAGTAAATTGGTTAATGGCCAACGGAGTAAGTGGTATATGTAAAGGAGTGGAAGAATGATGAGTGAAGAAAAAATCTATGATGTTGTCATCGCTGGTGCTGGCCCTGCTGGAATGACAGCGGCTGTTTATACATCTCGTGCAAATCTTTCAACAATTATGCTTGAACGTGGTGTGCCAGGTGGACAAATGGCAAACACAGAAGAGGTTGAAAACTATCCTGGCTTTGACCATATTCTTGGTCCAGAGCTTTCAACAAAAATGTTCGAGCATGCAAAGAAATTTGGTGCTGAGTACGGATACGGTGATGTAAAAGAAATCATCGATGAAGGCGAACTTAAAATTGTCAAAACAGGTAGTAAAGAATATAAAGCGCGTGCTGTTATTGTCACAACTGGTGCGGAATATAAGAAGCTAGGCGTTCCTGGTGAGAAAGAATTAGGTGGTCGTGGAGTTTCTTATTGTGCAGTATGTGATGGGGCATTCTTTAAAGGGAAAGAGCTAGTTGTCGTCGGTGGTGGTGATTCTGCTGTTGAGGAAGCTGTTTATTTAACTCGCTTTGCTTCCAAAGTAACGATTATCCATAGACGTGATCAGCTTCGTGCGCAGAAGATTCTTCAGGATCGTGCTTTTAAAAATGAGAAAATTGATTTCATCTGGAACCATGTTGTCACAGAGATCAATGATGAAAATGGAAAAGTTGGTAGCGTGACGATCGAGAATACTGAAACGGGTGAACAAAAAGAGTTTAAAGCAGATGGAGCGTTCATCTATATTGGTATGCTTCCGCTAAACAACAGTGTACTGAACCTAGGTATTACAAACGAAGAAGGGTACATTGTAACGAATGAAGAAATGGAGACAACGATTCCAGGGATTTTTGCTGCTGGTGACATTCGTGAAAAATCACTTCGTCAAATTGTTACAGCTACAGGTGACGGTAGTTTAGCGGCACAAAATGTGCAGCATTATCTTGAAAGTCTTGAAGAGAAAGTACAGGCATAAAGGGGCAAAACGTCACTCGGTTTTAATGCTTTTGTAACACATATGAAACATTAAAAGCGTATGATATAAATAAGTAATTGACCCCCTTTTTTATATAATTTGCACGGACAAATGTCCGTGCCCTTTTTTTACCCACGTATCTTTTATATTCCAATGTTAATGATTTTGTGTAGAAATTATAACGTTTCTACCTCCCTTTATAGCTGAATAATATATCGATCATTTCTCATGTTTTGTTCTCGTATTCGTTCTGTACTTCTAATTGAATTAAAGTTTCAATTAATTGTATAATGAGATGATAGGAGAACTGAGGTGAGGTTTTTGCAAAGAGTTACGAATTGTGTCCTAACTTTTGAAGATAAAGCATTACTATTACAAAAGCCTAGTCGTGGCTGGTGGGTTGCCCCTGGAGGGAAAATGGAACCAGGTGAGTCAATTAAAGAATCAGCTGAACGTGAATTTTGGGAAGAAACAGGGCTAAAGCTTGAAGGTACGGAATTGCGTGCTGTTTTTACCATTGTCATGATGGAACATAATCAGCCGATTAAGGAATGGATGATGTTCACGTTTCAAGCAAAGAGCTATCACGGAGAAATGATGAAAGAGTCTCCAGAGGGTAAGCTCAAATGGCAACCATTTGATGAACTAGTGCAATTACCGATGGCAGAAGGCGATAAGCATATGTTTCGCCATGTATTAAGTGGTAAAGGCATTATGTACGGAACATTTTACTATACACCAGATTTTGACTTGCTTTCTTACCGTTTAGAGCCAAATTATACATAAGCAATGATAAGGGTGATGAGGATGAAGGTTGAACATGAGGAAATTCAAATTGTTATTATAACGGGTATGTCGGGGGCAGGTAAGACAGTAGCGGTGCAGAGCTTCGAGGATTTAGGTTATTTTTGCGTCGATAATCTTCCTCCAGCGCTCATTCCGAAATTTATTGAGCTAATTGACGGGGCTAATGGGAAAATGAATAAGGTTGCCCTGGTCATTGATTTAAGAGGAAGAAAGTTCTTTGACCATCTTTTTGAAGCGATTGATTCCATCAGTCTTTCGCCGAATTTAAATTTTAAATTGCAGATTCTTTTTCTTGATGCAAAGGATGCGAAGCTTGTACAGCGTTATAAGGAGACGAGACGTTCCCATCCACTTGCTCCGAATGGTCTTCCACTTGAGGGAATTCAATTAGAACGTGAAATGCTAGAAGAAATGAAGGGTCGTAGCCAGCAAATTATTGATACGACTGATATGAAGCCTATTCAATTGCGTGAACGTATTATTCAACGTTTTTCTTCAACGGAACGTCACCCGTTTTCAGTGAATGTGATGTCGTTTGGCTTTAAATATGGCATACCGATTGATGCAGATCTCGTGTTTGACGTACGTTTCCTTCCTAACCCTCATTATGTCGATCATATGCGTCCGAAAACTGGACTTGATCAAGAAGTATCCTCTTATGTTTTAAAGTGGACGGAGACTCAGCAGTTTATTGAAAAACTCACTGATTTGCTTTTGTTTATGCTTCCTCAATACAAACGTGAAGGAAAGAGCCAAGTTGTTATTGGAATTGGTTGCACAGGAGGGAAGCATCGTTCGGTTACATTGGCAGAGTACTTTGGGAAAGCTTTCGCTGATGAATATTCTCTTCATGTGAGTCATCGTGATATTGAAAAAGGGAAGGAAAAGACAAAGTGAGAAATAAGAAAATTGTCGTCATTGGTGGAGGGACAGGGTTATCTGTCTTATTAAGAGGATTAAAAACGTTTCCTGTTTCCATTTCAGCTATTGTAACCGTTGCAGATGATGGCGGAAGTTCAGGGCGCCTACGAAAAGAATTAGATATTCCACCTCCTGGGGACGTACGAAATGTGCTGATCGCATTAGCTGAGGTTGAGCCACTTGTTGAGGAAATGTTTCAACATCGGTTTGCAAATGGAAACGGTTTATCGGGCCATTCGCTAGGCAACTTATTGCTTGCAGGAATGACATCGATAACAGGGGATTTTGCACGTGGTATCGCTGAATTAAGCAAAGTATTAAATGTAAGAGGAAATGTTTATCCAGCTACTAATCGAAGCATTGTTTTGCATGCTGAAATGGAGGATGGAAGTATTGTTTCAGGAGAGTCGAGAATTCCACATGCCAAAAAGCAGATTAAACGTGTGTTTTTGACACCGTCAGAGATTCACCCGCTGCAAGAAAGTATACGTGCCATTGAAGAAGCTGACTTGATTGTGCTTGGTCCTGGTAGCTTATATACGAGTGTTCTCCCCAATTTGCTTGTGCCAGGAATTGCTGATACCATTCGTAATTCAAACGCTAGAAAAGTATATATTTGTAATGTTATGACCCAAGGCGGGGAGACGGATGGCTATTCAGCTGCTGATCACCTGCAAGCGATTATTGATCATTGTGGTCATGGATTGGTTAAAGAAATTCTTGTGAATGGTTCACCAGTGTCAACGCAACTAAGAGAAAGATATGCGGAGGAAGGCTCTGTTCCTGTTATCGTCGATCATGAGCGCCTGAAACAAATGAACATTGGGATTATCCAAGATCAATTTGTTTTGGAAAGGCAGCATATGATACGCCATGATGCAATAAAGGTATCAAACGCACTTTTGCGAGTTAGTGAATAACGGTTAGATGCACGTGTAGGGATGTGGCTTACTATACTATATGGGTAAGTGCTACACGGCTGAAAGGAGTGAGGACCTTGTCCTTTGCAGCCACAACAAAGAAAGAATTGACACAGCTGGAGCAAGATGATTGTTGTGCTAAGGCTGAGCTTGCTGCTCTCATTCGGATGAACGGATCCATTTCGTTCAATCAAATGAAACTAGTCTTGGATGTCACAACAGAGAATGCAGCCATTGCTAGAAGAATCTATACTCATATTAAACGATTATATCCGAATATATTTGTTGAACTTCTTGTCCGTAAGAAAATGAGATTAAAGAAGAACAATGTCTACCTCGTGCGAATGAAGCATGAAGCGAAAATGCTGCTTGAAGATTTAGGGATTTTGGCTGATGGTTTTGTCTTCATTCGAACAATATCAAAGGAATTAACGAAAGCATCTTGCTGCAAACGTGCTTATTTGCGCGGTGCCTTTTTAGCTGGTGGCTCCATTAATCATCCAGAGACTTCTTCTTATCACTTAGAGATCTTCTCGCTGTATGAGGAACATAATCGCTCATTATGTGAATTAATGAACGAATATCAATTAAATGCAAAAACATTGGAACGTAAGAAGGGTTTCATTACGTATATGAAAGAGAGCGAAAAAATCACTGAGTTTCTCAATATTATTGGTGCTCATCAGGCTCTGCTTTATTTTGAAGATGTGCGTATCATGAAGGATATGCGAAATTCAGTTAATCGTCTCGTTAACTGTGAGACAGCTAATTTAAATAAGACAGTTGGTGCTGCGCTTAGACAAGTGGAGAATATCCGCTTAGTTGAACGGGAACTTGGATTAGATCAGTTACCACCTAAGCTAAAAGAGATTGCTGAACTACGTGTATTGCATCAGGATGTCACGTTAAAGGAACTAGGGGAAATGGTAGAGAGTGGTAAGGTGAGTAAATCTGGAGTGAATCATCGCCTTCGTAAAATTGATCAAATTGCAGACAAACTAAGAAATGGTCAGCCTTTTGAAGTGTAATTACGGCCAGTTCATTTAATTAAGCTAAGGAGGAGAAGGGAAAAATGGTAAAAAAAGACGTAACCGTGAAAAAGAAGACAGGATTGCAAGCAAGACCTGCTGCTTTGTTTGTACAAGAGGCTAATCGTTTTACATCTGAGGTGTTCATTGAAAAAGACAATAAGAAAGTAAATGCGAAAAGTATTATGGGCCTTATGAGTCTTGCAGTTGCGAACGGTGCAACCATTACACTTGTGACAGATGGTAAAGATGAACAAGAAGCCCTTGATGCACTTGTGACTTTTATTGAAAAAGAGTAAATAGAAAAGAGACACCGAAATCGTGGAAGCGATAATCGGTGTCTCTTTATTTAGTGCAAAATGATTAAAATGTTATTTTGATGCAGGAATAACTTTGTCGATTAGACCGTATTCTTTTGCTTTTTCTGCAACCATGAAGTTATCACGATCTGTATCTCGTGCAATCACATCCATTGGTTGTCCAGTACGCTCAGAAAGAATAGAGTTTAGTTTTTCGCGCATTTCAATAATGCGACGAGCGTGAATTTCGATATCAGATGCTTGGCCTTGCGTTCCGCCAAGTGGTTGGTGAATCATAATTTCACTATTAGGAAGGGCGAAACGTTTACCTTTTTCACCAGCAGCTAATAAGAATGCACCCATTGAAGCAGCCATACCAATACAAATAGTTGATACATTAGGCTTTATGTACTGCATTGTATCATAGATAGCCATACCAGCCGTAATCGAACCACCAGGGCTATTAATGTAAAGCGAGATGTCTTTCTCTGGATCTTCTGCTTGCAAGAATAAAAGCTGAGCAACGATTGAGTTTGCGACATTGTCATCAATTCCACTACCAAGCATAATGATGCGGTCTTTTAATAAACGAGAGTAAATGTCGTATGCGCGTTCTCCGCGATTTGTTTGTTCAATAACTGTAGGGATTAAATTCATTCGTAATTCCTCCTTTAGTGTTGCGAACAAATACATGTTCGACGATAAGTTATGTACATCATACCTAATAGGTCAAAGAAGGTCAAATTATAAACCTTCACTATAAATATAATTCCCTATCACATACTTTAAAACCTTCTTACATGATATCCGTTTTTTAAATTTCTCAAACTAATTAAGTGAACCTAGAGATTCTTTATCGAATGTGTATAATTGAATTATGCGCGCAAGCATGAGATAAGCCGATTGATCATATCATTAAGAAAACGCTTACAGTTAAATAGTATGATAAAATAGATAATAGATAAAGGAAGGGGGATAATGATGGAATTTGGCCTTTTTCAACAACAGTCAACGAGTTTAATTATGACCCAAGAACTACGTCAAGCTATTCATCTGTTGCAGTTTTCGGCAACAGATTTGTCCACTTTTATTCATGAGCAGGCGCTTGAAAACCCTTTATTAGATGTTCAAGAACCACCAAAAGCAGTGGAATTAGGTAAAAGAGAGCGGATTGAACTGCATTCTTATACGTCTATTTCTTATTCTCAGTCTGATCAAGAAGAACGTCAATCCCCTATTGATTATGCATTGGTTGATCGAATCAGCTTAAATGATCACCTTCTACAACAATTACAAGAAATAAGCCTTTCAAGGTCTGAAAGAGAGAAAGTCACTTATTTTATTTATAGCTTAAGAGATGATGGTTATTTATCTCGTTCGCTCGAAGATGTATGTGATGATTTAACGATCTCACGCTTTGAAGGAGAGGAAATTCTTCACATCTTGCAGCGATTAGAGCCAGCTGGTGTTGGGGCAAGGAATTTGCAAGAATGCTTGTTACTTCAATTACAGCGATTAGAAACACGTCATCCATTAGCTGAACAGGTTGTGATGCTTTATATGGATGATTTAGCAAAACGAAAATGGAGGGATATTTCGACTGAATTAGGTGTAACACTTCAGGACATTCAAGAAGTAAATGACTTAATTCAGACGCTAGACCCTCGTCCAGGTACACAGTTCGGTGTAGAGCCGATTCAATTTGTGACACCAGAGCTAAGAATTATTGCAGATGGCAGCGAGCTTTTTGTACAATTGGTCGATGATATTATTCCGACCATTCGTTTAAATCGTCACTATGAACAGCTTTTACGTAATGAACGTGAAGTGGAAGCAACACACTATGCTAAGCAAAAAGCACAGCAAGTTCAATGGTTAATTCGTAGCATTGCCCAGCGTAAGCAGACGATTATTAAAGTTGGAGAAGCGATTGCTAGGCATCAACGTGAGTACTTTCTGACTAAGAATGGCGTATTGAAGCCTTTAACGTTAAAAGAGGTTGCAGAAGAAATTGGTGTGCATGAGTCAACAGTGAGTCGAGCCACAACGAATAAATATGCTGAAACACCTAGAGGGCTGCTCGAATTAAAGTCATTATTCTCGTCATCTGTCCGAAATGATATTGGTGAGACAACATCAAGTCAAACGATAAAAGACTGGATGAAGGAACTAATTGCTCGAGAAAATAAGCAAAAACCGCTCTCTGATGCAAAAATTGTAAAGAGCTTGCAAGAAGAGAAAGGAATTGTTGTGTCAAGACGAGCAATAGCTAAGTACCGAGATGAGCTAGGTATTCCTTCTTCTTCTAAAAGAAAACGATTTGAATAAGAAAAAAGTATAAACGAGGTAGGTTCAAGAAATGATAGATGTACAAGTGTTTTCAAAAGTGGATTGTCCACTTTGTGACGAGGCGATCGCAGTCATGAGACTATTGCAGGATGAAGTTGAGTTTCGTATAACGGTAGTGGATATTTATCAAGATGATTCGTTATTAGAGAAGTATCAGCTCATGATTCCTGTCGTAGTTATTGATGGTGAGGAAGTTGATTATGGTCAAGTTTCTATGGAGAAAGTCAGAAAGCGTTTACTTGAAAAAACTGATTCTTAATACTTGTGAAAGGACCTTATCCTTGATAGAATGAATCTGTAGATAAGGATTTGGTCTTTTTTTTACCTTGATAGGGACATAAAACGTCTAAGAGGGACAAAATGAGTCCAAGGGAGTTATTTCAATGCTATTATTATTAGACATTCAAAAAAAATTATTGCCCGATGTGCTAGATATCATGGTTAAGCGATATCGTATCCTTCACTACATTAAGTTAATGCAGCCGATTGGAAGACGAAGTTTATCCGCTAATTTGCAGATATCCGAACGTGTTTTAAGAGGCGAAGTCACGTTTTTAAAAGAACAAGGTCTCGTTCATTTTGCTTCTGCGGGGATGAGTGTCACTGAAGAAGGGGAACAACTTTTCTTAAAGCTAGAAGACGTGATGAAAGAATTGCTTGGGCTCAGAGAACTAGAAGTAAGCCTTGAACAGAAGCTGGGTGTTAAGCAAGTGCTGGTTGTCGCTGGGAACAGTGACCAAGATGACTGGGTGAAAAGAGAGATGGGCCGAGCTTGCATTAGTGAGCTGAAGGAAAGACTTGTCCCAAAGGATGTTGTCGCTGTTATGGGTGGGACAACGCTCGCGGCTGTTGCTGAAATGATGACACCAGATGCAAAAACAAGCGAAGTTGTGTTTGTACCAGCACGAGGTGGTCTTGGTGAGAAAGTAGAAAACCAAGCGAACACAATCAGCGCCGAATTGGCAAGCCGAGCAAAAGCGCAGTATCGTTTGCTTCATGTTCCAGATCAAATTAGCGAAGAAGCTTATTCATCTCTTGTATTAGAACCGTCGGTAAAGGATATCCTAAAACTGATAAAGTCTGCTAGCACAGTTATTCATGGAATTGGTGATGCGAGCACAATGGCATTACGAAGAGATTCCGCTGACTCGTTTATTGAAAAGATTAAACGGGAAGAAGCTGTAGCAGAAGCATTTGGTTATTACTTTAACCGAAGCGGTGAGCCGATTCATAAGCAACGTACGATCGGCCTTCAGTTAGATGACTTAGGTGATAAGTATGTCATCTCTGTTGCTGGAGGGCATTCAAAAGCAGAAGCGATTGCAGCTTATATGAAATATCGCCCAAGCGATGTGTTGATCACAGACGAAGCAGCAGCTGAGTCATTACTTAAGCTTCATATGTAGATAAAAGGGCCTGCCCTTTTAGATAAATCTAATCAATTACTAGGAGGAAATATCAAATGGCAACGAAAATTGGTATTAATGGTTTTGGACGTATTGGACGTAACGTATTCCGCGCGGCACTAAATAACCCAAATGTAGAGGTAGTAGCAATCAATGATTTAACTGATGCTAACATGCTTGCTCACCTTCTTAAATATGACACTGTACACGGCAGAATCGATGCTGAAGTATCAGTAAACGGAAATGCACTAGTAGTAAACGGACAAGAAATTAACATTTCTGCTGAGCGTGACCCAGCTAAGCTTGCTTGGGCTGATCGTGGAGTAGAGGTTGTTGTAGAATCAACTGGTTTCTTCACTAAGCGTGAAGATGCTGCAAAACATTTAGAAGCTGGCGCGAAGAAAGTTATCATTTCTGCTCCTGCATCTGATGAAGATATTACAGTTGTAATGGGTGTTAACGAAGATAAGTACGATGCTGGAAGTCACCACGTTATCTCTAACGCATCTTGTACGACAAACTGTCTTGCACCATTTGCAAAAGTTCTTAACGATAAGTTCGGTATCAAGCGTGGTATGATGACAACTGTTCACTCTTACACAAATGACCAACAAATCCTTGACCTTCCACACAAGGACTACCGTCGTGCTCGTGCAGCTGCTGAAAATATCATCCCAACTTCTACAGGTGCTGCAAAAGCAGTTGCGCTTGTTCTTCCTGAACTTAAAGGTAAATTAAATGGTGGAGCTATGCGTGTTCCAACACCTAACGTTTCTTTAGTTGACTTAGTAGCTGAGTTAAATCAAGACGTTACGGCTGAAGAAGTAAATGCAGTTCTTAAAGAAGCAGCTGAAGGTCCATTAAAAGGAATCCTTAATTACAGTGAAGAGCCACTAGTTTCTAGTGACTACAACGGAACTTCTTATTCTTCTTCAATCGATGCTCTTTCAACAATGGTTATGGAAGGTAGCATGGTAAAAGTAATCTCTTGGTATGATAACGAGTCTGGTTACTCAAACCGTGTTGTAGATCTTGTTGAATATATTGCTAAGCAAGGACTATAATTAAGAAGACAGTTGCAGAGGAGGAGGAGAACATAAATTCTGCCTCCTCTTTTTAGCTGTCTGCTTTTACCATACAAAAGGAGGTCGATCGATATGAACAAAAAAACGATCCGTGATCTTGATTTAAAAGGAAAAAAAGTATTTTGTCGCGTTGATTTCAATGTACCAATGAAAGATGGAAGCATTACGGATGAAACACGTATTCGCGCAGCCCTTCCAACGATTGAATATTTGGTAGAACAAGGTGCACGCGTCATTCTTGCATCACATCTTGGTCGTCCAAAAGGTGAAGTAGTAGAGGAGCTTCGTTTAACGCCAGTTGCTGCTCGTCTTAGCGAATTGCTTGGTAAAGACGTTAAAAAGAGTGATGAAGCACATGGTTCTGCGGCAGAAGCTGCTGCTAATGCTCTTAATGATGGTGACATTTTATTGCTTGAAAACGTCCGCTTCTATCCTGGTGAAGAGAAAAATGATCCTGAGCTTGCAAAAGCATTTGCACAACTTGCAGATGTGTATGTAAACGATGCGTTTGGTGCTGCTCACCGTGCACATGCTTCTACGGAAGGGATCGCACACCACTTACCAGCTGCGGCAGGCTTTTTGATGGAAAAAGAACTTGATGTATTAGGTAAAGCTTTATCAAATCCTGAACGTCCGTTTACAGCGATTATCGGCGGTGCGAAGGTGAAGGATAAGATCGGTGTTATTGATAATCTATTAGATAAAGTAGATAACTTAATCATCGGTGGTGGTCTTGGCTATACATTCATAAAAGCACTTGGTCATGAAATCGGTAAGTCACTGCTTGAAGAAGACAAGATTGACCTTGCAAAATCATTTATGGAAAAAGCAAAGGCAAATGGTGTGAATTTCTATTTACCGGTGGATGTCACAGTTGCTGATGATTTTTCAAATGATGCCAACATTAAAGTGGTAAATATCGATTCGATCCCAGCTGATTGGGAAGCGTTAGATATTGGACCGAAAACGATTGATACATATCGTAAGGTCATTATGGATTCAAAGCTTGTGATTTGGAACGGACCAATGGGTGTGTTTGAATTAGATGCATTCTCAAAAGGAACAAAAGGCGTTGGCGAAGCGCTTGCTGATAGTGAAAACACATACTCTGTCATTGGTGGAGGAGACTCTGCAGCAGCTGTTGAGAAATTTGGTATTGCTGATAAAATGAGTCACATTTCTACTGGTGGAGGCGCTTCTCTTGAATTCATGGAAGGGAAAGAGCTTCCAGGTGTCGTAGCTTTAAGTGATAAGTAATAATCTGAGTTAGATCAGGTTAAATTTTACTATGAGGTGAGAAATTTGCGTAAGCCAATTATTGCAGGTAACTGGAAAATGAACAAAACGCTTGGCGAAGCGAAGCAATTTGTTCAAGAAGTAAAAGGAAGCATTCCAGCAAATAGCGAAGTGGACGCAGTTGTTTGTTCACCAGCCCTATTTTTAGAAAGCTTAGTAAGTGAAACAAGCGGCACGGATTTAAAAATTGGTGCTCAAAATGTTCACTTCGAAGAAAACGGCGCATTCACAGGTGAAATTAGCCCTGTAGCGTTAGCTGATATGAAGGTTGACTATGTGATTATCGGTCACTCTGAGCGTCGTGAAATGTTTGCTGAAACGGATGAAACGGTAAACAAAAAAGTTCATGCTGCATTTAAGCACAACTTAGTTCCAATCATGTGCTGCGGTGAGACAGATGAAGAGCGTGAAGCTGGTAAAACAAATGATGTTGTTAAAGTTCAAGTGGAAGCTGGTCTTGCTGGTTTAACAGATGAGCAAGTGAAAAATACAGTCATCGCTTATGAGCCAATTTGGGCAATCGGTACAGGTAAATCATCTTCTGCGAGTGATGCAAATGAAGTTTGTGCTTATATTCGTAAAGTCGTGGCTGAAGCTTTTTCAACAGAAGCTGCAGATGCAGTAAGAATTCAGTATGGCGGTAGCGTAAAACCTGCTAATATAAAAGAGTACATGGCACAATCGGATATTGATGGTGCACTTGTAGGCGGAGCTAGTCTTGAGCCAGCTTCATTCTTAGCATTGTTGGAGGAAAGCAAATGAGTAAGAAGCCAGTCGCTCTTATCATCCTAGATGGATTTGCGATAAGAGACGAAATCAAAGGAAACGCAGTTGCTCAAGCAAAAAAGCCGAACTTTGATCGTTACTGGGAGCAGTATCCACATGCTACACTTGAAGCGCAAGGGGAAGCCGTTGGATTACCAGAAGGCCAAATGGGGAATTCTGAAGTAGGGCATCTTAATATTGGCGCAGGACGTATCGTGTACCAAAGTTTGACTCGTGTGAATTTGTCGATTCGTGAAGGAGATTTCTTTGAAAATCAAACGTTTCTTGATGCGATGAATCATGTAAAGGCAAAAAATAGTGCTTTGCATGTCTATGGTCTTCTTTCTGACGGAGGCATTCATAGTCATATCAATCATCTTTTTGCTTTACTTGATTTAGCAAAAAGAGAGAATGTCGAGAAAGTCTATATCCACGGCTTTTTAGATGGACGTGATGTTGGACAAACATCGGCAGAAGTTTATGTCCGTGGTCTTCAAGAAAAGCTTACTAAGCTTGGACTTGGAGAGATTGCCTCACTGCATGGTCGCTATTATGCAATGGACCGTGACCAGCGCTGGGAACGTGTTGAAAAGTCATACCGAGCAATGGTTTACGGTGAAGGTCCAACGTATACAGATCCAATTGAAGTCATTACGGATAATTACAAGAATGGAATCTTTGATGAATTCGTGATTCCTTCTGTGATTACGCAAGCTGATGGAACGCCTGTGGCGACTGTCAAAGATGACGATGCCGTTATTTTCTTTAATTTCCGACCAGACCGTGCGATTCAAATGTCTCAAGTATTTACAAACGATGATTTCCGCGGATTTGACCGAGGACCGAAGCACCCTAAGCATGTTCACTATGTATGCTTAACGAAATTTAGTGAAAGTGTTAATGGATTTGTGGCATTTAAGCCGACGAATCTTGATAACACATTAGGAGAAGTTCTTTCTCAACAAAACTTTAAACAGCTTAGAATTGCCGAAACAGAGAAATATCCACATGTTACCTTCTTCTTTAGTGGAGGTCGTGAGGAGCCGTTTCCAGGTGAAGACAGAATTCTCATCAATTCACCAAAGGTTGCAACGTATGATTTGAAGCCTGAAATGAGTGCATATGAAGTAACGGACGCGTTACTAGCAGACATTGCAGCTGATCATCATGATGCGATTATTTTAAACTTTGCAAACCCTGATATGGTCGGTCATTCAGGTATGCTTGAACCGACGATTAAAGCGGTTGAAGCTGTAGATGAGTGTCTGGGAAAAGTCGTCGATGCGATTATTGCTAAGGGCGGGGCCGCGGTTATAACAGCTGACCATGGTAACGCTGATGAGGTTGTAACGCTTGATGAACAGCCGATGACAGCTCACACAACGAACCGAGTTCCAGTTATCGTAACAGAGGATGGCCTGACTTTACGACAAGATGGCATTCTTGCTGATCTTGCCCCAACCGTGTTGAAGTTATTAGGTGGCAAGCAGCCAGTTGAAATGACAGGAAAATCGTTATTTTAGATTTAAATGAAAAACAGGAAATACTAACATTCGAAAAAATATGAAGGAGTGATTTTATCATGACAATGATTACAGATGTTTATGCTCGCGAAGTATTAGATTCTCGTGGTAATCCAACAGTTGAGGTAGAGGTATACCTTGAGTCGGGTGCAATGGGTCGCGCACTTGTACCAAGTGGTGCATCAACTGGGGAATATGAAGCAGTTGAATTACGTGATGGCGGAGACCGTTACATGGGTAAAGGTGTTCTTAAAGCGGTTGATAATGTAAACGAAATTATCGCACCAGAATTAATCGGTATGGATGCTCTTGACCAACTTGGCGTTGACAAGTTAATGATCGAGCTTGATGGCACGGATAACAAAGGCAAGTTAGGTGCTAATGCGATTCTTGGTGTATCAATGGCTGTTGCACATGCTGCTGCTGAAGCGCTTGGTTTACCATTGTATGTATACCTTGGCGGATTCAACGCAAAGCAACTTCCAGTACCAATGATGAATATCATCAATGGCGGGGAACATGCTGACAATAACGTTGATATTCAAGAATTCATGGTTATGCCTGTTGGTGCAGAAAACTTCCGTGAAGCACTTCGTATGGGTGCGGAAATTTTCCACAACCTTAAATCAGTTCTTAAGAGCAAAGGTTACAACACTGCAGTTGGTGATGAAGGTGGATTCGCACCGAACCTTTCTTCAAATGAAGAAGCTCTTTCAACTATCATCGAAGCAATTGAAAAAGCTGGCTACAAGCCTGGTGAAGAAGTTATGCTTGCAATGGACGTTGCATCTTCTGAGCTATATAACAAAGAAGATGGAAAATACCATCTTTCTGGTGAAGGCAAAGTATTTACTTCAGAAGAAATGGTTGGATTCTATGAAGAGCTTGTTTCTAAATATCCAATCATCTCAATTGAAGATGGCTTAGATGAAAATGACTGGGATGGTCACAAGCTTTTAACTGAGCGTCTTGGCACAAAAGTTCAGCTTGTGGGTGATGACTTGTTCGTTACAAACACAACGAAGCTTGCTGAAGGTATTGAAAAAGGTATTAGTAACTCAATCCTTATCAAAGTAAACCAAATCGGTACACTTACAGAAACATTTGAAGCAATCGAAATGGCGAAGCGTGCTGGTTACACAGCAGTTATCTCTCACCGTTCTGGTGAAACGGAAGATGCGACAATTGCTGATATCGCTGTTGCAACAAATGCAGGTCAAATTAAGACTGGTGCTCCGTCTCGTACAGATCGTGTTGCGAAGTATAACCAACTTCTTCGCATCGAGGACGAGCTTCAAAACGTAGCAACATACGGTGGTCTTGACGCATTCTATAACTTGAAGAAGTAATAAAATGCAAAGTAAAGGGTTGATTCTGATTCATTCGGGGTCAGCCCCTTTATTTTTATGTTGAGAAAGCTTATCGATTTGTGTTACAGTAGTAGAAGCACATACTGTGCTTGGAGGTGTAATAAAGGTGCAAACGCTTGCTATGGTTTTACTGATTATCGTTTCAATTGCATTAATTACGGTAGTATTACTGCAATCAGGCCGAAGTGCTGGTCTTTCAGGAGCGATTTCAGGTGGAGCTGAACAGCTTATGGGAAAGCAAAAAGCACGCGGAATTGATGCGGTGCTTAGTAAAGCTACAATTGTTCTTGCCGTATTGTTTTTTATTCTTACCATTACGGTGGCATATTTTATGTAATCTCGAGGGCAGTAGGTGTGATACCTACTGCTTTCTTTAGTATATTGGGTTAAGAAGAACTTGGAATCGACTTGGTCATCTATGGCTTCGTTGAGAATAGAGGAGAGAGTGAGTAAGTAGTGCTACATGAAGAACCCTCAATCCGATTCTAGTTCTTCTAAATGATTTAGTTCACTTGTTTTCGGGTACAATCGTAGTATTACGAGGAAAAAGGTGAAGGAGCATGATTGGTTGTCTTTGTCTGCATGGTTTTACTGGAGAGCCGTGGGAAGTTGAGCCTGTAGCGACCTATTTTCTAGAGCAGAAAGGTTGGCTTGTTTATACGCCGACACTGCCTGGTCATGGCCCTGATGGTAATTTAAAGGATATCACTTATCAAGAATGGGTTTATACTGCCGAGGTGGCAGCATTAGAATTGCTCAAGCGTTGTGATGAGGTGTATGTCATTGGGTTTTCAATGGGTGGCATGCTTGCTGGTTATATCGCTTCAAAATATCCAGTCTCGAAATTAGTGCTTTTGAGTGCTGCGGCTTATTATGTGAATCCATTGCAGCTATTACAAGAATTAAAAGATGTTGTCAGGCTCCGTATACGTGGGGAACTTGACCGTGATGAACATTACCAGCTATATCGTAAGAAAGTGATTGAAACGCCAATGTCTGCTGTTTTTCAATTTATGCAGGCGGTGAAGCGAATTAAGCCATATTTGAGTCGTGTTCAAATTCCGACGCTTATTTTACAAGGTGAATTGGACGGGATTGTTCCACGGAAAAGCGCAACTTATTTATATGAAACGATAGGATCAAAGGTGAAGGAGATTCAGTTTTTGCCTGAGACGAAGCATATGATCTGTCATGGCTTCGAGCGTGATCAATTAATAAAGAGAATCGAAACATTTTTGTGTGATCAATCGCAAAATTCAAAGATAACAAACACCAACGTCTAGCCAATAGAAGTCACTTCAGCGGTAGTGGAACGTTTACACTTTATTTGAAGAAAGCTTGCATGAGTCTATGCTCTCAACCTAGGATGAAAAAAGCCTAATTTTTTTCTAACTAGGAACTAACCAACTTTTTACATTGAAAGGAAGATGAGCATGAAAGTGGTTGCTCCTAAACCATTTACATTTGAAGGTGGGAAACGAGCAGTTTTATTATTACATGGCTTTACAGGAACGACAGCAGATGTAAGAATGCTTGGTCGACACTTACAAAAGAAAGGTTATACATGTCATGCCCCGCTTTATAAAGGGCATGGTGTACCGCCAGAAGAGCTTGTTCATACAGGACCTAATGATTGGTGGAAAAATGTTGAAGAAGGCTATCAATTTTTAAAGGACCAAGGATATGATGAGATCGCAGTGGCAGGTCTTTCACTTGGAGGGGTATTCTCATTAAAAATCGGTTACACTTTACCTATAAAGGGAATTGTGCCAATGTGTGCACCAATGCGTCCGAAAACAGAGGATGCGATGTATAAAGGTGTTTTAGCTTATGCAGAAGAATATAAAAAATACGAACAGAAATCTTCAGAGCAAATTAAAAAAGAGATGGAAGCATTTAAAGAAACACCGATGGGAACGTTAAAAGCGCTTCAAGAGCTCATTGAGGATGTCAGAGCGCACTTAGACCATATTTATTCACCAGTCTTTGTTGTGCAGGCTCGTCATGATGAAATGATTGATGTAAATAGTGCAGATATTATTCATGACAATGTTGAAGCGGATGAGAAATCGTTAAAATGGTATGAGGAATCAACACATGTTATTACACTAGGTAAGGAAAAGGAGCAGCTTCATGAGGACGTCTATCAGTTCCTAGAGGGACTTGATTGGACCGTTTAATCATAAAACTTAGAATAGAAAGAAGCTGTTCGAAAACGAAAGGAGTTTAAAATGATAAATGAAGATCAAATCCAGCAATTATTGACGTACTTTCGCGATAGAGCGGAGAAACCTCTTTCTATGACTGAGATTGAAGAAGCGTTAGAGGTTGAAGGAAGTACAGAGTTTAAAGAGCTGGTCAAAACACTGAATGAAATGGAAAATAGAGGGCTGATTGTACGAACACGTAGTAATCGTTACGGCGTACCTGAGAAAATGAATCTAGTCCGTGGTCGTGTTCAAGGACATGCGAAGGGCTTCGCTTTCATTATTCCAGAACAAGAAGGCGTAGATGATGTGTATGTTACACAATCTGATTTAGAAAGTGCGATGAATGGTGACACAGTCTTAGTTCGTCTTCATCAAAAATCATCTGGGTCTCGCCCTGAAGGAAAAGTCATACGCATCCTTGAAAGAGGGACAACTGAGGTTGTCGGTACGTATGTCGATCAGGTAAAGTACGGCTTTGTTGTTGCTGATGATAAGAGAATTCCAAATGATCTTTTTATTCCAAAAGGGAATGACAAGGGTGCTGTAGATGGCCATAAAGTAGTCGTGAAAATCACAAAATACCCAGATGGCCGAATGAGTGCTGAGGGTGAAGTTGTGAAAATTCTTGGGCATAAAAACGACCCAGGTATGGATATTCTCTCGATCATTTACAAACACGGTATTCAAATTGAGTTCCCAGATGAAGTACTAGCACAAGCGAATGCGGTTCCTGATGAGATTGATCCGAATGATTTGAAGAATCGGCGGGATTTACGGGATGAAACGATTGTGACCATTGACGGGGCAGATGCTAAGGATTTAGATGATGCTGTCCATGTAAAACAACTCGAGAATGGGAACTATCTCTTAGGTGTTCATATTGCTGATGTGACGCACTATGTGACAGAAGGATCACCAATTGATGAGGAAGCAGCAGACCGAGCGACGAGTGTGTATTTAGTGGACCGAGTTATTCCGATGATTCCACATCGTTTATCAAACGGTATTTGTAGTTTGAATCCAAAAGTGAATCGTCTGACTCTATCTTGCGAAATGGAAATTGATCATTCTGGTCAAGTTGTGAAGCACGAAATTTTCCAAAGTGTAATTCGTACGACTGAACGAATGACGTATTCAGATGTAAACAAGATTTTGGTAGACAAAGATGAAGAGACGATTAAGCGTTATGAGTCACTCGTTCCTTTCTTTGAGGAAATGGAGACTTTAGCTGCGATATTAAGAAAGAAACGTTTTGACCGCGGTGCTATTGACTTTGATTTCAAAGAAGCAAAAGTACTTGTCGATGAAGAAGGCAAACCGATAGATGTTGTGTTACGTGAACGTTCTGTTGCAGAGAAGCTTATTGAAGAATTTATGCTTTGTGCAAATGAAACAGTTGCTGAGCATTTCCATTGGTTGAAGCTTCCATTTGTGTATCGTATTCATGAAGATCCAAATCCTGATAAGCTAAACAAGTTCCTTGAGTTTATTACAAATTTTGGATACGTCGTTCGCGGGAATGCCAATACGGTTCATCCAAGAGCGCTTCAAAAGCTTCTTGAGGAAGTACGAGGAGAGCCTGAGGAGACGGTTATTAGTACGGTCATGCTTCGTTCGATGCAACAAGCAAAGTATGATACGAATAGCCTTGGTCACTTTGGCTTATCAACGGAATTCTATACCCATTTCACATCACCAATCCGTCGTTATCCAGATTTGCTTGTTCATCGTTTGATTCGTACGTATTTAATCAATGGCAAGACGGATGAAAATACGCAAGCTCGTATGAATGAAATATTACCTGAGCTTACCCGTCACGCCTCAGAGCGAGAGCGTCGTGCCGTTGATGCTGAACGTGATACAGATAGCATCAAAAAGGCTCAATATATGGAAGACAAAATCGGTGAGACATTTGTAGGAATGATCAGTGGTGTGACAAACTTTGGCTTGTTTGTTGAGCTTGAGAACACGATTGAAGGTCTCGTCCATGTCAGCTATTTAACGGATGACTATTATCGCTATGATGAAAAGCATTATGCGATGATCGGTGAAAGAACGGGACAGGTATTTAGAATTGGCGATGAAATTGAAGTGCGTGTGGTTAGCGTCAATGTTGATGAAGCGTCTGTCGATTTTGAAATCGTCGGGATGAAGCCTCGTAAGAAACGCGAATCACAAAGTCGTCCAAAGGTTATTGAAGGTGGTAAACGTAAACAGCGTGATGGAGCGAGCTCTAAACAAGGGGAAAAGTCAGGGTCTAGTCGTAAGAAAAACAAGAAGAAAGCTTTTTATGAAAATGCACCAAGTGTAAAACGCAAAAAAGGAAAGAAGCGTCGCAAATAGGAGTTTGACGCCCTTCTTTTCTATTTGCTATCATAAAGTAATGACTTGAGGCAAGAGGGTGTCGTAGATGGCTAAAAAGGAAAGTAATGTGATCGCTCAAAATAAACGAGCTAGTCATGATTATTTTATCGAAGAAACATTTGAAGCAGGTATTGTACTAAAAGGAACAGAAATTAAATCAATGCGGGCAGGTAGAATGAATTTAAAAGATTCATTTGCCCGCATCTCAAATGGAGAAGCATATCTTCATAATGCGCATATTAGTGAATATGAGCAAGGCAATCGTTATAATCATGACCCAGTTCGTGCGCGTAAACTACTCCTTCACAAAAAGGAAATTAACCAATTAATCGGACAGACTCAGCAAAAAGGGTATTCTATCGTGCCATTGAAGGTTTACTTGAAAAATGGCTTTGCGAAAGTTTTGATTGGTGTAGCTAAGGGTAAAAAGAATTATGACAAGCGTGAGACACTTAAGCGTCAAGACGCAAAGCGTGATATCGACCGTGCACTTAGAGAGCGTCAGAAGGGGTAAAACCTACCAGTTGCATCTATTTGCTGATATGCTATAATTAGAAGTCCAGAGCAGGTCATTGTTCTGGACAACGTTTTTACCTACATCACTTCTGAATAAGAGTGTTTGTAGTTTCTAATTTGGGGACGTTTAGGATTCGACAGGGATAGTTCGTGCTTACGTGGCGAGTCGAGGGGGTCGGCCTCGTTAAAACGCCAAAGCCAATTAACTGGCAAAGAAAACAATAACTTCGCACTAGCAGCTTAATAGCGCTTTGCGGTTCCACCCTCCATCGCCCATGTGGTAGGATCTGGGACTCACTCTAAGTGGGCTACGCCGGTTACCCTCCGTCTGAGGGTGAAGGAAGAGAACAATCAGACTAGCCTCACTAAAGCCTGTCATTGGGCCGAAGTGTTGGCGAAATGCTAATACAATGACTACGCTCGTAGAAGCGTAAGTGTCGTTATTTCTGGACGTGGGTTCGATTCCCACCGTCTCCATCAAATCATCCATACTGAGAACCGCGTGACTGCAAAGGTCATGCGGTTCTTTTTTACTTTTGAGCCATACAATATGGAATTCATTTATTTAATTTATTTGTTGGTTGGTTGTATTGGTTGTAATTGGGTTAATTGAATTTCTCTACGTTAACTAATTTTATTTTGTCTATGATCCAGATGGGAGAATAATTGACTTAGAAAGGGGTAGCGTTAGGAAAATGCGGATTTACAACGCTAACACTTTTGATACAAGGCTTGTGAGACGCTATGAAAACTATTTTTTGTGAAATGAACCTGCGTCATCTTCTCTCTTAAGAAAATAGTAGCGAGTATGGCTGAAAAAATAGGTGTTGTGGATACCAGCAAAGATGCTACTCCTGCACTTACAGTTTGCTCTCCAATACTTAAGGCTGTATGGTAGACTGAAAAACCGAGAAATCCAAGTAACAATATGATGGGAACATCCTTTAAGTGAGGTAATCCAATTGTTTCTATAAATCCAAAGATTATTAAACCAACAGACCCTAATAATAGTCGTAATAATGAAAGGTGTTCTGGTGAATAATGTTCTAGTCCAACTCGTATACCAGGAAAGGCAGATGCCCACAAAATAACAGCAAGAGCATAAGCAATAAATATTCTTACCTTCATTTAAACCGCTACAAGTATACTTTCATTCATTTTTTGTTCTTGAGCTTCAGGTACAATAGTTGGTTGAAAATCGATAAGAATTACGGATCTAATTCCTAGTGTGAAGGATTCTTGGATTATTTTAAGCTCTTTTTCTAAAAATGTTGGAGATAATTTGTCGTTTAAATCAAATACATTATAACCATTCTCTTTAAAATTGTTCATTTCTACTCCACCTTTTGTAAATATTTTGTATTAAATCTAAAATCATTCTATAATAGAATTTTGTTATAGAAATCAACAAATTTCGGAGAAAAAGAACAAACAAATAGTAAGGGGGTACCAATTTTGATTAACTATCATTTAATTGTTTTAGATATAAAAGAAAAGATTACATCTGGAGAATGGCCACCTTATCTAAAAATCCCTACTCAAAATGAGCTTTCTAAAAAGTATAATGTTAATCGTAGTACAATCGTCAAAGCGATTGATGAATTAAAATCTCTAGGTTACTTAAAGGGGATTCAAGGTAGTGGAACATTTGTATCTTCAGAAATAATTGATTTGAGGCTAAAACAAGCGACAATCGAATGGGAAAATATTAGTAAGTGGTCTTTCTTTTCCAGTGATAAAAAACTCGTAAGAAAAATTAATGATTTGGAAACAAACTCTAATAATTCAATTAGATTTTCATTTGTTTTTGAAGGGAAAGAGAATTTTAGAAAAAGGAGTAAGTATCTTAGCGAAGCATATTCAAAATTTAGTGTCTAGTCCTACCTTTTAGAGTTTAATAATATAAAATGATTTTGATGAGACAGCTTTGATAATAGAATCTCTAAATATAATAAATGATGATTTCTAAATGAAGGAAAGTTAATAGATCTTTGTTAGGAAACTAAAAAGATTTTATTCGTTTCAGAAGTTAATAAAAGGGTGGAACTCGATAAGGCACTTGCCATTTGAGCTGAGAACAACTCGCTGCAAAGGATCGATTACTAAATCCTGAGTGGATCTTTTTGAGTGGCAATATTCACTTATTTTGTTTTTCCAATCTTTCAATTCGATTTTCAAGTTCCTTAATTTTCGTTTCATATTCTATTTCTTTAAAATGCTTTATTGAACGATCAATTAAGTTTTGAAGAACAATTACTAATACACTAAAGAAAATTAACCCCAATAGAATTTATAAAAGATAATCCAAATGAATTCACCCCATTGTTTATAAATTCAAACACTAAAAAAGTATTTCTTTTATCACTCTTTACAAAATGCTTCAATAGTTTAAGTATAACATTTCATACTGTTAAGCAGTTGGCTGGGAAGTTTGGGAAACAGAAGAAGCACAACACGCCGAAACATTCGAAAAAACTGTCATCAGTGAAAACATGCAAGGAGCACCACTCTTATTTGCATTCACATAACGGGAGCCCATAGCTTTAATCATGAGAAAAGGAGGGGGTAGAATGATTATGGATTTACCAAAAATTATTACTTATACCATGATTGCTTACATTTCTATCTCAATTATTTTTGTACTATTATCGAAGGATGAACAATTTATAAAATTAGTTAAGTTTGTTTTAAGTTTATGTGCATCATGGTTATTAAGTTTTATAATAGTTTGGGTATTTTTTAATTTATTAATAGAAAATCAGATATCAGAGTTTGTTTTCGACATTTCAGTTTATTTTATACCTTACCTAGCTTTTATTTGCTTTCAATATTATATTTATTATCCGTAGAGTCTATCTTGATAAACAGTTTGTTACTTTAAGTTATTCTTGAAATACTCCATGATTGTTCTTCTTGAACCTTTCTGAATATCTTGTTCGGTCCAGCTGTGAGGATAAGGTTCCTTTCCATAGACTTCTAAAAGTTTTGACTTTAGTTTCAGTTGATGTAGTATGATTTTTCTTATTAACTTAAATACATAGTAAATAGGTTGTAATTTATTTAAGTTGGAGATTCATATTTTAGGAGGATAAATATAATGATATTTAAAAAACTTTTCTTAGCTTTTATTTTTACAATTATTTCATTGCATGTAACTGGCTGTGGTATGGGAGCTTCTCCAAATGGAAGTGAACAGGACATAAATTCTGAAACGCCAGAACAAAATGAACAAGACTTGTCATCTCATCCTTCACATGACCTTCCTTTCCATGAGCTAATAAATAAAATCATTGAGGATGGACATAAAATTGCTTTAGTTGGAGATTCAGAAAAATATAATCCTCCTTCAAAATTTCAAAACTCTGTAGAAAATATCGATATTGAAAACATAACATCCGAAGATTACCTTGCTATTTTTTTTATGTCTGATCAATTGCAGCATTTAGATAATTCAGATGTATTAGAACTAGTAGAAAGCGGAACTAGTGTTTTTTTCGAGAGAGAACCATTCTCAATAGAGAAATTAATGAAATGGATAGAAAATAAGGAAATCCCCGCTGAAATGGCTGAAATGGGGGAAAGTAGAAAGGATGAAGATATCGTATACGTATCCCTAGATGCAGAAGAGGGAATTATTATTTATGGTGCAATGGTATTATCCGAAGATGAGTCTGAAAGGTTAACCGATTTATATGAACAGATACTATATGCTAGTTATAAGTACTAAAAATAAGATGAATGTAGTAACTGAGATGAAACTTTCACAATATCACAAATTCAATTTATTTTTTAAATATAGAAGACGGTGCCGCTCATGGCATGAAGGAAAATGAATGGGTCAAAGTAAAAGGGAAGTTGAATGTCAAAAAGTCAGACGGTTTTAAAATACCGACTATTCAGCTTGAAAGCGGGGAAAGAATTCAACCCCCACTAGACCCTTATATTTATCTTTAACCTAGATACCGAGTGTTTTCCGGTATATGAAGGCAGAAATCTAAACAATTCTTAAGATGTACGCGGTCAAGTTCTGCACCAATAAAAAGAAACTCGGATAAAACGCCGTCTAAGGGCAATAAATCAACCTCATAGGTATTAACTTGAACGGAAGAACCAACTTGCGAGATAATATAGCTCTCTTTTAACGATGGGTTATAACATGTTCCTTTCATCCGGAAGACTTCATTAGGAAGTTTGGAAAAAAATTGTTCCAACTTAGGAAAATCAACTGGATATATGCTTTTGAACACATACGTGTCAATACCATAATGGCCAATAATCGGAATATCATTTCTCGACTCAAACAAATCTACCTGCTGTGTATAGAGATAGGAGGCTCCTTTTAATTCAAAGGTGGTCTCTCTTTTTTCATGTTCCCAACAAAAATCATCGATTCTTTTTATCGTTGATGTTGGAACGAGCGTTTGAATAAAAGTAGTGAGCTCACCTTGCTCTTCAAATGAGAGGCTATCGCTATTAGAAAGTACGACTGTTTGAGCCATCTCTAGTTGGCTCATGAGCGTTTCCCCGAGTGTGTATATTATTCTTTCTTTAGTCTCAGAGCATGTAAATTGTATTTCGTGTTCTGAAAAGTACGCAGACCAAAATTCATCTGCACCGATGACGTGAATATGTGAGTGAAGATACATGCTTGTATTCGATACAAGAGAATCAAGCAGATACGATACATCTGTAAATGGATAAATATCTAGTACGATTTCGTCAATATCACACTGCGGTTGTTGCTCTATCCATGTGTCCAGATTGGAAAGCGTGACCTCTGCATCATGAACAGCTGTTCCAATAAAGCTTGTCATTGGAAGGGGTTCTTCTTCGTTTTTAATAAATGTAAACGAGGTATCATGATAAAGAACCTTTAGTCGTTTATTACCATCATTTGAGTACACTTTCTTTAGTAATTCATTTTTACCTTTTAAAGAAAAACCTGTCACTATCGTTAAAGGTATTTGCTTTTCCAATCTTTCCACATCCTTTCCGTTACTTTCTTACCAGCTTGATTTTTTTACGCCTGGGATCTGCCCTTTGTGAGCCATTTCTCTAAAGGCAATTCGTGAAAGCCTAAATTTACGCAGAACACCGCGAGGTCTGCCAGTATGTTCGCATCTTCGCGTTAACCGGGCAGGGGCAGAATCTCTAGGAAGCTTACTTAATCCTATGTAATCACCCTTCGCTTTTAGTTCTCTTCTTTTTTCAGCATAGCGAGCGACAAGCTCTTGACGTTTTTTTTCTTTTGCCACTTTTGATTTTTTTGCCATGTTTAACCCTCCTCAAGTTAGATAAACGTAATCATTACGATTTATATCATAAAACAAATCAAGAGTGAAGTAAAGGAAGAGATAAGACGGCGATGGTTTATATGATAGTAAAACTGAATTGACCACGTTTTCTCTGTGGAGTTAAAATAGATTAGGTGTAAAGGTGTTGAAATTAGAAGTGATTGTAGAAGTTCATCAATTGAAACGACAGGTTGCCACATACGCTTGGCACATGTTGACTGAGTGATGGATTTGGAATGAAAGATGTCTAACTAAACATACTCTTGCTAGTTAAAATAAACATTTCTGATCAGTTTGATAAAAAGGGCTTAGGCATGGTATAAGTGTAAAAAGAAACAGAAACATTTTGGTTTTAATTTTGGGATAAGGGTTTGACTGGTGTCCCATCATGAAAGGATTTGAATTTGAATATGATAGATAATTTTTGGCGTGATTTACCACGACCTTTTTTTATACTCGCACCAATGGAAGATGTGACGGATGTTGTTTTTCGCCATGTAGTGAGTGAGGCAGCCAGACCCGATGTGTTTTTTACAGAGTTTACAAACAGTGAGAGTTATTGTCACCCAGAGGGAAAGCAAAGTGTTCGCGGGCGCTTGACTTTTACAGAGGATGAACAACCAATTGTAGCCCATATATGGGGAGATAGGCCTGAAAACTTTCGGCAAATGAGTATTGGTATGGAGAAACTTGGGTTTAGGGGTGTGGATATCAATATGGGCTGTCCTGTACCCAATGTGGCACAGCAAGGGAAGGGAAGTGGCCTTATCCGTCGTCCGGAAGTTGCAGCAGATTTAATACAAGCAGCAAAAGCAGGCGGATTGCCCGTAAGTGTAAAGACAAGGCTTGGTTACACGGATGTAGATGAATGGCACGAATGGCTGACGCACATATTGGAACAAGATGTTGCGAATCTTTCCATTCATCTGCGGACAAGAGAGGAGATGAGTAAAGTAGATGCTCATTGGGAGCTGATCCCAGAGATTAAGAAACTTCGTGATCGTGTGGCACCAGATACACTCTTGACAATCAACGGGGACATTCCTGATCGTCAAACTGGCTTGAAGCTTGTTGATCAATATGGTGTTGATGGGGTTATGATCGGTCGTGGTATTTTCCATAATCCATTTGCCTTCGAAAAAGAGCCGAAAGATCATAGCAGTAAGGAATTACTTGATCTTTTACGATTGCATTTAGATCTCCATGATAAATATGCAGAATTAGAGCTACGTCCGTTTAAGACTGCTCTTCATCGCTTTTTTAAGATATATGTTAAAGGATTTCGAGGGGCAAGTGAATTGAGAAATCAACTAATGATCACAGAGTCACCAGATCAAGTGCGTGAATTGCTCGATAACTTTGAAGCAAAGAATCTTGATGGAATGGGGAACAGTAGAAGTGTCCCAATGTAAGGTAAAAGCGAAGTAGAACGTTAAACGGGTGTGCCCTCAAATTTAGAGCAAATAACGGAATGAGGATCCGCCAAATTAATAGAGTGGATTCTCATGCCGTTAAAGGATTAAAAACCGTTGCATAGGTTAAGTGTGTGAACAGATACACTTAAAGTAATGGGGCGTTCCTTACATAAGAAACGCAACTTTTTGGGGATATTGAAAAGGAAATTAATATTAAAATAGAGGACAGTTTAGTGTAACAATCTCTCTATATTTTCATGAGAAGATAGCTCCGTTAATTTGTGGCTCTATGGGTACTTGTGAAAAAATAAAATGTGTGACCGTTTGTGCGTAGGGGTTTACCTCTTCTATAAATTGCTCCGCTTTTGAAAAGGTATCAAAGTGCATTTTAAGCATATAACATGCATTACCTGCTACACGATAACAAAATTGCACGTTTGGGAACTTTTGAATAAAATTTTTAAAAGCCTTGTAATCACCGTTTTTAACGGTAGCCTCTATTATACATTGAATAGGCAGCCCTAACTTCTCATAATCAATTTCCAATGTGTATTTCTTGATAATGCCAAAGGACTCCATTTGCCTTACTCGTTCTGTTACAGAAGGAGAAGATAAATTAACCCTCCTCCCAATCTCACTCATGGATAGACGACTATTAATATGTAATTCATCTAATATCATTCTATCAATATCATCAATTTTCATTTTTAAATGATTTCTCCTTTTATACATTAATTATTTAATGTTTTAGTGATTTTTTTGTTATTTTCATTATGTGATTTCTATATTTTGTTATCTATAATTAAATATACAAAAGGGGGATTTAAAATGGCAAGAATTAAGGAATCTATTTTTGGAGATACACCCTTTCAACGACTTTTAGGACACAATGTAGAAGTAATGCAAGGATGGTCCTATTTGGGAACTGTATTAGAAAGAGAAGGTTTCCTCTCTCCTGAATTGAAAGAGCAAGTTAGAAGAACGTTAGCTCAAAGTAATGGTTGTGAGTACTGTAAAGCGAAAGGTAAACCTGAATTTAATAAATTCGACGAAAAAACCTCTATTGCAGTTGCGTTTGCGGAGGTCTTCTTAAAACAAAAGGGTGAAATATCAGACTCATCTTTTGAAATTTTGCAGGAATACATGACTGAGGAAGAAGTTAGTGAACTTTGTGCATTTATTTCTTTCACTACCGCTTCACAATACTTTGGAGCAATGATGAAATTAGAAAGGTGAAGGAATTAACAATAGGTTTATAAACGTTTTTATGCAAGTGAGTGGGAATTTCAATTCTTCTTGTTCAAGTAAAGGGCGCGTTAGTGAAAAAATGTTAATAACAGAAAGAATGACATGAAATGGATATACTGTTTTTCATTTTAAATTAATGATAATTGGTTTCATATTTTTCATTTCAAATAATTCTCCTGAACTTTTTGAGTAATTAACTTGAGGTGTTAACGTTAACGAGGTAGCATTCGGGTTTAATGAATAATACATTCGAAGTACATTCTCTACACATAGGCATATGATAAATGTGATAAACCTCTGAAGGGAATGAGCAGCATGTATTATTCTCAAACGTATCCATATCCTTATTACGCTAATGGTAGCACACCAATATATTATCACCAAGACATTATGGCAAGAAATCACCACGGACAGGATCAACAAATATTGGAAGCGATCCTTGAAGGAATAAAAAGAGAGGCGTCAGCGATTGAACTTTATCGGCGATTAGCAAATGCAGCGCCAAATCAAAAGCATAGAAATGACATTCATCATGCTTTAGAACAAAAACAAGCTCATCTGACACAATTTACGAATCTTTATATGAACCTTACTGGAAGCGAGCCCAAGTATGAAATCGATCATATTCCTTTTTATCGTTATAGTGAGGGATTGCAAAAAGCTTATGAAGCAGAAGTAGAGGGATATGAACACTATCAAAAGAGTAGTGTACTTACTCAGCACCCGCAAATTCGGAATGTCTTTTTATGGGCCTTAACAGGTGAACAAGAGAATGCTGCACGATTTGGCTTCTTAAATGAGGAAGTGTTAAATCGATTAAGGGACTATGGATCACAACCGTTTGTCGTTAATATTAATGAAGCTACTAAACAAAACAATACGTACCGTACTGCTTTATGGACAGGAAGTCATTTGCAAGTGACCTTAATGAGTATCAATGTTGGAGAAGACATCGGCTTAGAAATTCATCCGACAGTTGATCAATTCCTCCGTATTGAGGAAGGGCAAGGACTTGTTCAAATGGGTGATCGTAAAGATAGATTAGATTTTGAAGCAAATGTCTATGATGACTATGCGATCATGGTACCTGCTGGAACATGGCATAACGTAACCAATACGGGTAATAAACCACTTAAACTTTACTCGATCTATGCCCCGCCTGAGCATCCATTTGGAACAGTTCATAAAACAAAAGCAATGGCTATGGCTGCTGAAGGAGCTCACCATGACTAATGAATCAAATTAATAATGATATAAAATTGAAGAAGAGCATATGGTTTTATGTAACCTCTTTTTTGCAGGTTTAACTATTTTGGAATTTCTAAATCATTCAATTGTATGTTCCTCTCAGAAATTAGTCGGAAATTTTGAGAGGATTCTCTCAAAACGAGTCGCAAGCATATTGCAGGCTCGTTTTGTTTGCTAATAAATTAAAAAAGCTGAATGACTGATTAAAGCAAACAGTTAATGTCAGCTTTTTTGTTATGCAGTATGATGAGAATATGTGAAAAATGTTCGATCATTCATTTACTTGCGAACGTATAGTTGTTTATACTTTAAGTTGATATCATAAATAGGACGGAGATGTATTTTTGAGTTCAAGTTATAATCCAAAGTTACCATTAACAAAAGCAGAAAGAGATTCCTTAAGAAAGTTCAAAATTAAAATTCGGGATATCTATCATTTAGATCTAGAATATTTATCGGAAATTTTAGATGTAACACTAGAAAGAGCAAATATCATAAGAGGTTTAGCGATTTTCCAATATGTACCATCAATTGGACAAAAGTTAGCTGAAAAATTAGTTTATCATCTTCAAATTTATTCTTTAGATGATATAAAGGGTAAAGATGGAGCAGAACTGTTCGATCAGTTAGAGGAGACTCTTGGTGTTTGGATAGATGGATCTGTAGAAGACCAAATACGGTGTGTCATTAGTTTTGCTCATTCTTCAAATGGTGATAAACAGTGGTTTGATTTTACCGAAGAACGAAAAGAATATCGTAAAAAGAAAGGCTATCCCAAGTCAAGACCGACGAAAGCTTGGTATGAATGAATGGGATAGTAAGGTCATTTTCAGAAAGAGCTGAATGTAGCTCTTTTTTATTTTGTCATTCTTGTATAGTCAAATGTATATCGATGACGTGTAGATTGTGAAGAATTGTACTAAACTAATCGAACATATTTAAATGGTGTAAAGAGCTCATATCATAGAAAAAAGACGCCCAATAGGACGTCTTTTTATGCGTATTGCGGCGAGAGACAGCACTCCACATAGTGCATTGCCCAAAGGCGCGTCAATCTCGTCTTATGCAAATGCTCATCGCTAGAGTAGTATACCACTGTTTATGTTGAAAGAAAAGTTGAATGTATGTTAAGTTCAAAAATCTTGTGGACGTAAGATTTAAGATTGGAATAATGACGGAGCGTTAACAAAAACAATTTTAAAAATCGAAAACGGATATCATAATAGACTAGGTACGAGGAATGAAAAAAGAATGATAATCAATTGACCATATAAGCATATGATGATATGATTCTGACAGTTGAGAATCTATATAAGTAAATAATAATATAGTTTATTATCATCAGATAGGGGTGAGATAAAAAATGACGGTACAAACAACACAAGTTGAGCTTGAAAAAGCAAGTATGGTTCTAAAATTATTAGGCGACAAAACGAGATTGTCTATGCTGAAGCTTTTACAGAAAAATGAATGCTGTGTGTGTGAGTTTGTTGCAATTTTCAACATTAGCCAATCGGCTATTAGTCAGCATCTTCGCAAGCTAAGGGATGTTGGTTTGGTCAGAGAAAATCGAAAAGGACAGTGGATTTTTTATTCGTTAAATCAGAATAGTGATGTGTATGAAATGGTCCAAAACATCCTTGAATTTATTCCTAATCAGGATGAGCGAATTACCGAGTTAGAGAAACAAGGATTAAGAATTATTTGTGAATAGTGAGGAAATTATATGACATCAGTAGTTTTGGCATCTTTGATTTTCCTTATCACGCTGATTTTCGTTATTTGGCAACCTAAAACTCTATCGATTGGATGGTCTGCTATTGGTGGTGCAATACTAGCATTGCTAGTCGGTGTGGTTGATTTTCAAGATGTAATAACAGTAACAGGAATCGTATGGAATGCGACACTCGCGTTCATTGCTATTATTATCATTTCTTTAATTTTAGATGAAATCGGGTTCTTTGAATGGTCTGCTCTTCATATGGCACGAGCAGCTAAAGGCAACGGGTTACGCATGTTTGTGTATGTGAGTATTTTAGGAGCATTAGTTGCTGCCTTTTTCGCAAATGATGGAGCTGCATTAATCCTAACCCCGATCGTCCTTGCGATGGTTCGAAACTTAAATTTTGAAGAAAAGATGGTTTTCCCATTTATTATTGCGAGTGGATTTATCGCTGATACGACTTCCTTACCCTTAGTAGTCAGTAACTTAGTTAATATTGTATCAGCTGACTTTTTCGGTATTGGGTTTGTTGAATATGCGTCTAGAATGATCGTTCCAAACTTCTTTTCTTTGGGAGCGAGTATCTTGGTTTTATATCTTTTCTTTCGTAAAAGCATTCCAAAGAATTATGAGATGGCCGATCTGAAAGCGCCTAGAGAAGCGATTAAAGATCAGAAAATGTTTCGTTTATCATGGGTTGTACTAGCTTTTCTTTTAATAGGTTATTTGGTCAGTGAATCCTTACACCTCCCAGTATCAGTTGTTGCAGGAGTCGTAGCAATTTTCTTTTTAATCATGGCTCAAAGAAGTACAGCCGTTGAAACGAAACAAGTCATAAAAGGGGCACCTTGGGCGATTGTTTTCTTTTCAATTGGGATGTATGTCGTCGTCTATGGTTTGCAAAATGTAGGCTTAACAGCTGTTTTAGGAGATCTCATTCAAGCGGCGGCCGATCAAGGGTTATTTGTTGCAACGATTTCAATGGGATTCATTGCTGCTATCCTTTCTTCAGTTATGAATAATATGCCGACTGTTATGATTAATGCCCTTGCGATTGCCGAGACAAGCACTTCTGGAAGTATCCGAGAAGCGTTAATCTATGCAAACGTGATTGGCGCTGATTTGGGTCCGAAGATCACACCAATTGGGTCTCTTGCTACATTATTATGGCTCCATGTGTTAAGTCAAAAGGGTGTCAAAATATCGTGGGGTACCTACTTTAAAACAGGAATTATTTTAACGATTCCAACCCTACTCATTACATTAATTGGCCTTTATGTATGGCTTTTAATTATATAATCTATTACTTTACAGCAAAAGGAGATCACAACAATGTCTAAAAAAACACTTTATTTCTTATGTACGGGTAACTCATGTAGAAGTCAAATGGCTGAAGGTTGGGCGAAAAAGCATTTAGGTGATGACTGGCAAGTATATAGTGCTGGTATCGAAGCACATGGGTTAAACCCGAATGCAGTAAAAGCAATGAAAGAAGCAGGAATTGATATATCAAAACAAACATCTGATATGATTGATCCAGACATTTTGAATAATGCTGATTTAGTTGTGACGTTATGCGGTGATGCAGCTGATAAATGTCCAATGACGCCTCCACACGTGAAACGTGAGCATTGGGGTTTTGATGATCCTGCTAAAGCGGAAGGAACAGAAGAAGAAAAATGGGCTTTCTTTCAACGCGTTCGTGATGAAATTGGAGAACGTATTAAACGTTTTGCAGAAACAGGAGAGTAACATACACAGATAAGTCGAGAGAAGATCCTCTCGACTTATCTTATATTTAGTATATAAGCATATGATGATTTAATTTAAAGGGGATGATACACATGACGAAAGTAGAAATATTTGATCCTGCATTATGTTGTCCAACGGGTGTATGTGGGCCGAGCGTTGATCCAGAATTAACAAGAGTTGCTTCATCTATATTTTTCATTGAAAAAAAGGGACTTGATATTAAACGGTATAACCTGGGGACCGAACCTAGTATGTTCGTTGAGAATGAAAAGGTCAATCAACTTCTTCACGAAAAAGGAACAGAGGCTCTACCTATCATTATGGTGAATGGGGAAGTGGTCAAGATTGGTGAATATCCAACAAATGCTGAGTTTGCAACATGGTTTGGAATGGAAGAAGAAAGCTTAAAAGCAGAGAAGTCTAAAAACCGATTAGATGTCGAATTTAAATAAATAGGAGGATCAGCATGATGCAACGTTTTAACCCCAAATTGGTCCAAACGACGCCTTATCTATTCTTTACAGGAAAAGGAGGCGTAGGGAAAACATCAACAGCTTGTGCAACGGCCGTTACTCTTGCAGATGAAGGAAAAAAAGTGCTGTTGGTCAGTACCGATCCAGCTTCCAATCTTCAAGATGTATTCGATATGGAATTTAGAAATCAACCTCTACTTGTTAAAAAAATCGATGGATTGTATGCGTGTAATTTAGATCCTGAACAAGCGGCAAAATCGTACCGCGACAAAGTGATCGGACCTTATCGTGGGAAGTTGCCAGATACAGTTGTGGATCAAATGGAAGAGCAACTATCTGGAGCTTGTACAGTAGAAATTGCAGCGTTTGATGAGTTCACAAATTTATTAGCGAACAAAGAGCTTATAAATGATTTTGATCACATTATTTTTGATACGGCTCCAACAGGCCATACATTGCGCCTATTACAACTGCCAAGTGCTTGGACTGGATTTTTAGAAGAAAGCTCGCACGGTGCATCTTGTTTGGGTCCATTATCAGGGCTTGGCGCAAAGAAAGAATTGTATGCGAAGACAGTGGAAGCTCTTTCTGATCCTAGTCAAACAAAGGTGATTCTTGTTGCGAGACCAGACACTGCCACTTTTTATGAAGCAAAGAGAGCTGCAAATGAACTTAAAGAAATAGGCATTGAAAATCAATGTCTGATTATTAATGGAGTCCTTCAAAAGGGTTCAAACAAAGACACGATTTCAGATGCTTTTTATTGTCGCCAACAAAATGCATTAAAAGAGTTACCTTCTAGTTTAAAGCAGTTAGAGACGTATACATTGCCATATGTATCGTATTCTCTGGTTGGTGCTGAGAGTCTTCGCTATCTCTTTAAGTCAAAAACGTTACCGATTGCATTCGAAGAAACAGTTGAGTTGCATGATAACGAATTATTGAACATGAAGGAAACGATTGATGATTTGTATGAACAAAACACACGCGTTATTTTTACGATGGGCAAAGGTGGAGTTGGCAAAACAACGATTGCTTCTCTTATTGCTGTGGGATTAGTAGAAAAAGGGCAAAAAGTACATTTAACGACAACAGACCCAGCTGCTCACTTAGAGCTTCTTTTTCAAGATGAGCAAGTTGAAGGTCAATTAACGATTAGTCGAATTGATCCAACGGCTGAAGTTGCTAAGTACAAAGAAGAAGTTCTTTCAAATGCTCGTGGAGAATTAGATGAAGATGCTCTTGTGTATTTGGAAGAAGACTTAAATTCCCCTTGTACTGAAGAAATTGCTGTTTTCCGTGCATTTGCTGAAGTAGTGGAACGATCAAAAGAAGAAGTAGTTGTGATCGACACAGCTCCTACGGGTCATACACTATTATTGCTTGATGCGGCCCAATCGTATCAAAAAGAATTAACGAGGTCGACAGGAGAAGTGCCTGAAAGTGTTCGCAATTTACTTCCGCGTCTCCGTAATTCAGAGGAGACAAGTGTCTTAATTGTCACTCTTGCCGAGGCAACGCCAGTCTATGAAGCAACAAGACTGCAAGAGGATTTAAAACGAGCAGGAATTGATCCAAAATCATGGATTATCAATCAAAGCTTGTATGGAACAAATACGGAAGATCAAATATTAAGCGTAAAAGCAAAGAGCGAAAAGGTATGGATAAAAAAAGTTAGTGAGGAACTTGCTGGTCATACCACGATTATTCCATGGCAACCAGAAGAAACGCTTGGCTATAAAAAAATGAAAGAATTGATTTTATAACCCTTTTAGGTGAATTGAAATCACCTGTAATATAATAAATAATAGGATTATCTTGAGGAGTAACTGTTAAGGGAGTGGACAGAGTGGAGTATTCGATTCGAGAAATGAAAGAAGAGGATTGGGAGCAAGTTGCATGTATTTACAAGGCGGGCATTGCTACACAAAATGCTACATTTGAAACCAAAGTACCTACATATGCAGATTGGATGAAACGGACACATGCAAAGTGTTGCATCGTTGCTGACGATGGATCTACTATACTCGGATGGAGCAAAATTTCTCCAGTATCTGATCGAGCCGTATACGCTGGTGTTGGTGAAGTTAGTGTCTATGTCCATCCCGAGGCCAAAGGGAAAGGGGTAGGAGATAGCCTTCTTAAGGCATTAATTGTGGTTTCGGAACAACAAGGATATTGGACCTTGCAATCAGGGATATTTCCAGAGAATATATCCAGTATCCATTTACATAAAAAGAATGGATTTAGAGAAGTTGGTCGCCGTGAGCGAATTGGGAAAATGAATGGAGTGTGGCGTGATACTCTTTTTTTTGAAAGACGAAGTAATATGATTGGAATTGATTAAAATTTTAAACAAATCCGGCAGAATCGAAAAGCCCTTTTTCTTTGAATGAAAAGGGCTTTATTTATGTGAGATCGAATGTTTCTTTATCTCATTTTTTCATTTTTAAAGTCTTTTGAAATAAACGACGATATGACAGATACAGGAAGTGATAAAAATAAGGAAAGACGTTGATTGTGAAATAAGGATTAAAAAAAGATTATGTTTCGGTTAGTAGCCTAACAGACATAATCTTTTTTGTGACTCATTAGTAATTTATTTCCATGTCCTGTTCTTCATTTTAACGTATTTCCGAAAGAAGACTCCCTCTTCAAGCGTGCGAAGGGCAACAGCCCAAAGGATTTTAGTTTTGTCTTTTTTTCTCAAAGTGGTATAATCAGTATTATAAAGTATAAGGACTGATATAACAGTGAAATTAGATAGTAATAATCATTCAGTGTTCTTGATGTATTACCATCTTGTGTTGGTAGTGAAGTATAGAAGGAAAGTGATAGATGATACTATTTCAGACTTTGCCAAAGATAAATTTGTATCGTTGAGTGAGAAATATAATATTGCATTAGTTGAATGGAATCACGATGTTGACCATGTTCATATTTTGTTCAAAGCACAACCAAATAGTGAATTATCGAAATTCATCAATGCCTATAAAAGTGCCAGTTCAAGACTTATCAAGAAGGATTTTCCTCATGTGCGTAAAAAGTTATGGAAAGAAATGTTTTGGTCAAGAAGTTTTTGTTTGTTGACGACTGGTGGTTCGCCTATTGAAGTGGTGAAAAAATATATCGAAAATCAAGGGATAAAGTGAGGTGATTTGATATGACTAAACAAAATAAAGCGTACAAGTTCAGGTTGTATCCAACAGATGAACAGAAATTAATGATACACAAAACCTTTGGGTGCGTTCGCTTTGTCTATAACAAAATGTTAGCAGAACGAAAAGAAACGTATGAATTACTGAAAGATGATAAAGATGCACTGAAAAAGGTAAAACATCCGACTCCTGCCAAGTACAAAAAAGAGTATGAATGGCTAAAAGAAGTAGATTCTTTAGCGTTAGCAAACGCACAACTAAACTTGGATAAGGCTTATCAAGCATTCTTCAAAAGGAATGCCAAATTCCCAAAATTCAAAAGCAAACGCCATAAACAAAGCTACACAACAAATGTCGTAAACGGGAATATTCAGTTGTTAGATGGTCATATCAAATTACCTAAATTGAAAATGGTAAAAATCAAGCAACATAGAACAATCCCTTCTGAACAAAAAATCAAATCGTGTACCCTGTCTATGACTGCATCAGGAAAATACTATCTTTCTATTTTGGCAGAGTATGAGAAGGAGATTGAAACCAAAGCAATCAAAAAAGTAGTTGGGTTAGATTTTGCAATGGATGGGCTGTTTGTTGATAGCGAGGGTGAGAAAGCCAATTACCCTAAGTTTTATCGACAAATGCTTGAGAAATTAGCAAAAGAACAACGTAAACTTTCTCGTAAAAAGAAAGGTTCTTCGAATTGGAATAAACAACGTATTCGAGTAGCGAAAATTCAAGAGAAAGTTGCTTATCAACGCAAAAACTTTCTTCACCATAAATCGAAAGAATTAGCAACGAATTATGATGCTGTTGCGATTGAAGATTTAGATATGAAAGGTATGTCACAAGCGCTAAAGTTTGGCAAAAGTGTCGCTGATAACGGATGGGGAATGTTCACTTCTTTCTTACTGTACAAACTAAAAGAACAAGGGAAACAACTTGTCAAAATAGATAAATGGTTTCCATCAACAAAAACTTGCTCGTATTGTGGTTTAGTTAGAGAAGTAACGTTATCAGAACGTACTTACCAATGCTCTTGTAGTCTAAAACTTGATAGAGATTATAACTCTGCAATCAACATCAAGAAAGAAGGCATACGCTTATTAGCGATTGCCTAACAAAATAAACTCTTGGAACAAGAGGGTTAGCTTGGTCGATTTCGTCAGCTAGTAAAAGTGGTGACTACCCAAGAAGCCCCCACTTCAAGCAACCCGCAAGGGGGTAAGTGGTGGGAGTAGTTCACGTTATAATAACTTAAAAATATAGAAAAAAGGTGTGGACTATAGATGACGTCGATTTTCAACTCTGCTCACTACTTAAGCGAACATGCAGAATCTCTGGCTGTTGAAATTGTTGAAGGTGTCCTTTACACAATGAAAATAGACATTCCTGAACGTGAAAAAGAACAAGCAATTACGATGTATATAGAACTGATGAAAAGTTTAGGGAAATCACTTCTTGATGGAGATCAAGAAAGAGTGCCCGAAAGTTTGATTGAATGGAGTAAAAAGAACGCGGAAGGACAAGTTTCATCAGGAGGGAACATTTCAGAAATTGTTGTTCGTTATCCAACAACGAGGGACATCCTTACTGACCTTTTAACGAGAATTAGTATCGAGCTTGGGCTTTCTTTAGAAGAAAATGCCTTTCTTATCAAAAGGATAAACGCAATACTGGACATTAGTCTCAATGAAACAGTGTTCGCATTCGAACGCCTTTCAGATAAATTTAAAGATGAGGCGAAAAGGGAAATGGCTGAACTGTCAGCTCCTCTTGTACCGATTAAAGAAGGAATTGCTGTTCTTCCTTTGATTGGTGAGATCGATTCTTATCGGGCAACATTTATCTTAGAGAACGTTGTGCCCAAAACGGTTGAACTACAGTTAAGATATCTTATTGCTGACTTTTCAGGAATACTGAATCTTGATATCGAAATTGCACGTTACTTGCATCAAATAGGAAATATGCTTCGGTTACTAGGAATAGATGTCGTTGTAACAGGTCTACGCCCTGAATTAGCTCAAACAGTTGTAAATAGTGGCATTGATATGACCTTTTTTAAGACGTTTGCAAATGTGAAGCATGCATTAGAGAGGATTCAGTAATGTGAGATAGCATCACTTTTTGAAGAAGTGGTGCTTTTTCAATTTAGTCGTTATTTCCCTAAATCATCCCACAATTCATAAAAAAAATAGATTTCCTCCATTACGGCTTGATCATCCTTTATCTCAATCCCACCTTTTATTCGAGCCAATGCTCCACTGATATCAATTATGTAATCTCGTTCGACACTAAATTGAATACGATCGACAATCTTGTTCCATGCTGTATGTGCATACGTGATCTCTTCTTTAGCTGCTTCCCAATGTTTATGTTGAATGTCCATTTCTAAATTGTTTATCGATGTTAATAAACGATCATCCTCGCCAAACGATTGTTTTAACCAACCTCCACTTGTCATCATTCCAACACTTAATAGAAGAAAGGCGATAGGAATTACATAAATGAGCCATTTTCTTATGTTCAAGTTATTCACCTCATTTAAAATTGGTTATCGTAATCATTTATATCTGATTCTTTACCAATATGATCTTCAAACGTATCTACATATAACTGTCCATTCGGTAATATAGCTGAAAAGGAAATCTCTTTTATATTCTTAATACCTTTCGCTTTTAGCTGAAGGTCAAGCCACTGTCTATCTTTTTGTCGTTGTGTTAAATTTTTCTCTAATAAAACCCCGTCAATGATAAGTTCTGTTGTAAGTCCAGCAGGCTGAACTGGAATATGTAAATCTTTTGGAGTGGCTGGTTGGTATTCAGATTTGGGGAGGACGGAAAGAACGCCATTTGGCTCCATAATGGCAAATTCGACTTGGGTTGGATCAAAAATATTTTTTTCCCTGAGCAGCATCATCAGTTCGTCTTTTGTTAGCTTTGATTTTTTTAAATTTTTCTCTAAAAATTTTGCGTTTTGCATAACAATTGCAGGCTCTCCGTCAATGATTTTAGAAAAGTAACGATTTTTTAAATCTGTAAACTGAATCCCAAATACGATGACAACATAAACTGTCAGACCGAGCCAATGAATCCATGCTTTAGAAGAAAGGTCAGTTGCCAAGGTACCTGCCATTGATCCAATCGTAATTCCGTTAATATAATCAAAATAAGTTAAATTACCCATTTGTTGTTTTCCTAAAAGGCGTGTGTAAAGTAGTAATGTGAAAAAAGAAATTAAGGCACGTACAATAACAACGAGTGATTCATCCATCATCGTGTGCTGTCTCCTTCATGCTCACTAAGTGTCCAAGATATTAAGATTAAGCATATATAGTATAAGAAGAGAAATGAATTTTATGTAAGTGTGGAAAGACTGGCTAGTATTTTGAGCGAGGCGCAGAAAAAAATTTTTAAACAGGATAGAAACAAGGAGAAGGAAGAATGATAGTAACTATTTAAGAAATTCAACCGTATAAACATATAAGGGTGAAAGCATGAAGCTAGAAGGAAGCATGATCTCTGGAGAATTTGATGAGCAAAAAAACGAATTTGTCTTGCAACAAGTTAAGCATTTTTCCACTGAATCAATACTTAATGAAAATCAATTAAACACTATTTACGATTACTTGAATAAACACAAACTTGAAGGTAATGGACAAGTGCTTACTTTGTATGATCAAATGCCTGTGCTTTTAAGCCAAAAGGAAATAAATGATTTCATAAGTGATTTAGATAAAATAAGGCGATTGTATCATTAATAACCATAAAAAATGTTTATCTATTCTAACTGCTTAAATGAATTTATAAAATGGAAAAAATGATATATTTCACTAATAGTATAAGCCCATACATTAATTTGCGAACTGAATACAGTAGTAATGTGATTTGATAACACAATTCGCAAATTACTGAATGGAGGAATTTTTTATGAGTGAGAAACAACACGATGGAAAAGGTACTGAGATCAACATTCCATGTAAAGTAGATGCAGAGACACAAATCCCATTTAAGGATGAAAAAACAAAACCAATTCTTGTTAAAAAGCATGAAAAACCGATTATTAAAGTTCCGGCTCTTTTAGCAGAACCAAAAATTCAAATTGTAGTAGAAGCTGATATCCCTCTTAATCCGCCAGCTGTTGAAATTAAGCGAGTATTAAAAGATGTATTTTTAACACAATGTAAACTTGTACCTGTTAAGTTTAATGACAAATATGGCGATCATTATGGCGTTCGAGAAGTAAAAAGAGCGAAATTATTCGTAGAAGGCTTTATCCGTAAAAATATTGAATATGCTGCTGCTGATTGTAACGGAGTAATCCATGATCGAATTGCCAATGTACATTTTTCAGGGTTTGCAGATCTAAAAGATGAGGACTTTTTCTTAAACCCTATTTTAGGTGAAACAAAAGAGCGAAATGCTCGTTTTATTAATCCGAAAAACAGTGATATCCCTCGTTTAGATAAATATTTCTTTGAAAATAGTGTTTTCTATAATGAACAGCCGTATTGTGAATTAGTCGAAGCTGACTTCTTTGAATTGGATTTCTCTCCATCTCCTGTAGAGCCGAATGAACCGTTTAAAAAGCTAAGAGAAAAAATTGTTCTCGATCTTACTGTGAAAGTATTACAACTAAGACAAGTAAAAGTTGATGCACTAGGCTTCCATCATCACAAGCATGATGACTACAAGCATGACGGCTACAAGAATGACGATAAAAAGCATGACGGATACAAGAATGACTAAAAGTAAAATATAAAGTATCAACGATTGATGAATCATTTCTTCATTCTTTGGTGATAGAAGCAATAAATGTTTTAATTCCCCTTATCTGACTAATGGTCGGAAAGGGGATTTTTTAATGATAAGAAAGTGAAAAATAAGCATAAATAAACATATCCCATACATAAATAAAGTAATAATGAGCCTTAGTAAGGGGTGAAAAGAAATGAATACTCCATGGATCAATTATGATAATATGTGGGAAATAAATTCTGAACAAAAAAGTGTTTATAAGCGGTCTCAAGCTCAGAAAGAAACAAACGATAACATGAAAGAGGAAGAGAGTATAAAGAGAACAATTGAGCTAGAGCTAGAAGAAGAACCCGTTGAATTGGTGGAGGTTATAAATGTAATAGAAAGTGATCATACAGTGAAAGATACAGTTTTAGAAAAATTAGATATCATCCATGAGGGTATTGACGACGATTATGATGAAAGCCTTGAAACCGATCATTCTTTTAATGATGATAATTATTTACACTATGAGGAATTATCGGAAAGTAAATTCGTAGAAAGTGATGGTAATGATGGTTTAGACCAATTAACAGTCATTGAGAACTCCGAGAAGCCTAACGAAATAGCACAAATCCATTTATGGAAGGGGAAAATACCCTTCTCAACTTTTGTTGAAGTCGATCACTTTTTACATCCACTTATCTTTGGAAGTTCCTCTCAAGATACTTTTGAATTTATTGATCCAAACAATAAACAAATCCCAGCATTTGATACCAAATTATTTCACACAATTGCGTGTTATCATGAAGGTCCATATTGTCACTTAGTTAGCTTTTCTTCACACGATATTCTATATATGACGAAAACAAAAGATCCTTATGCTATGAATATTAGAATGAAAAAAGGAATTGAGCCAGCTGTTCTCACTCCAATACCTGAACCTAAATCAAGCGAAAGATTTACTAATTGGCTCAATCTGAAAGTGCCGGTTGTAGCAGGAGAATACAAAATTGAACTTTGTTTGGAGGAAGAGATTGGGCTAAAAGAGGATATTGATATTGTGAAAAACATCTCCAAAGAGGTTACCCTTATAAGTGGACAATTTGTACCAACCAAATTCACAGATCACTCAGAGATGGGATTCCGTTCAGCATTAAAGGGGAAATTGTTTCTTGATGGCTATATCGAACAGATAATTGAGTATGTTGCTACATATGAATCCACACTAAAAGAGGAGGACAAACGCCTCCATCAAAAAACGGTTTTAGAACTAATCATTCAGTTACTGCAGATACAAAAGATTTGAATTAATTATCAAGTTTAAAGACTTTTAAAGAGAGATCAAGATTTGTGAATAGACTATCTAAAGAGGGTGAGGGGATCATTTTCAGAAAAAAGGAGGTATCCTGATAACGGATACCTACAAAATGAGACGTAATTGAGAATAGATGTTGAGATTAACGATACTTAAAAACTTATTGTTGATTACTTCACTTCTTCTGGTACTTGTAAGCCAAGACCCTCTGCAACGCGTGTACCAAACTCTGGATCTGCTTTATATAAGTGACCAATTTGACGAAGCTTAATTTCGTCTTTTTCCACTGGCTTCATTGCATTAACGAACGTTTGAACAAGGCGTTCACGCTCTTCTTCACTTTGCAAGCGATATAAATCACCAGGTTGAGTGTAGTGATCGTTATGATCATAAGCGACGCTGTCAGCTACCCCAGAAACAGGATAAGCAGCTTGCTTATTTTCTGGTGATTCTGTTGGGCCACCATAGCTGTTTGGCTCGTAGTAAACAGAAGATCCGCCGTTATCATCAAAGCGCATGGCGCCATCCCGTTGATAGTTTTTCACTTCATTACGTGCACGGTTGATCGGTAGTGCTTGGTGGTTTGCACCTACACGGTAACGATGTGCATCATGGTAGGCAAATAAACGACCTTGAAGCATTTTATCTGGAGAAACATCAACACCAGGTACTAATGTTCCAGGAGAGAATGTTGCTTGCTCTACTTCTGCAAAGTAGTTTTCTGGATTACGATCTAATACCATGCGACCTACTTCGATTAACGGATAGTCTTTTTGCGACCATGTTTTTGTTACATCGAATGGATCGAAACGATATGTGTTTGCATCCTCTAGTGGCATGATTTGTACATACATTTTCCAAGCAGGGAAGTCACCATTTTCAATAGCATTGAAAAGATCTTCTGTATGATAATCAGGGTTTTCACCTGCGATCTTGTCAGCAACTTCTTGTGTAAGATTCTTGATGCCTTGTTCTGTCTTAAAGTGATACTTAATCCATACGCCATCCCCTTCAGCATTTGTCCATTTGAATGTATGGCTTCCGAAACCATGCATGTGACGAAGTGTTGCAGGAATACCACGGTCCCCCATTAGATAGGTTACTTGATGCAATGATTCAGGTGATAATGACCAGAAATCCCACACTGCGTTAGGATTTTTCAAGTGAGTTTGTGGATGACGCTTTTGTGTGTGAATAAAGTCAGGGAATTTAATCGCATCACGTATGAAGAAGATCGGCGTGTTGTTACCAACTAAATCATAGTTGCCTTCTTCTGTGTAGAATTTCAAAGCAAATCCACGCGGGTCACGTACAGTATCTGCAGAACCAGCTTCACCAGCTACTGTAGAGAAGCGAGCGAACATAGGTGTGCGCTTACCAACTTCTGATAAAAATGCTGCCTTTGTATATTTCGTTACATCATTTGTTACTTCAAAATATCCGTGTGCTCCAGCACCTTTCGCATGAACAACACGCTCTGGAATACGTTCTCTATTAAAATGTGCTAGTTTTTCTAGAAGGTGAACATCTTGGATTAATGTTGGGCCACGTGAACCAGCTGTCATGGAGTTTTGATTATCTCCAACAGGAGCACCCCAACTAGTAGTAAGATTGTTCTTTGTCATAAATAGAATCACCTCTTAAGTAGTTTGTAAAGCTTACTATGTTTATAATGATAACACTTATCATGAAGAAATCAATACTTTTTTATAATTATTATAAAGAGGGAATATATTTAATTGTAATTGACTAGCAAAGTGTAAGGAGAACCGCTAGTAAACTTAGTTTTGAATTGAAATTTGTCATATGATTAGTTCTTATTTATACCTTATAGATCAACGGTTAATGCTTATTCGACACTTTTTGAATAAGTAATAATATTTTAAGTTTATGAAGAATAAATGAATGTTGGAGGAATATAAGGTATTATCGATTAGATTTACGAAATGAAATGATAATGAGAAAATCATGTGTTTTATTGATAAAGGTAGGGAGTATGAAAGGATGTTTAACTCGTAAAGAAGTCTATATGTCCTCCTATTTGGAATAAAAAAATCAAGACTCTTTTGGTGAGTCTTGATTTGCTTAAATATAAACATCTAGGCATGGACAGCTACGACGAATTTTCGGTTTCGTGGTCCGTCAAACTCGCAAAAATAAACACCTTGCCATGTTCCTAAAACGAGTCTTCCATTTGAAATGATCAGTGTCTGGGAATGACCAACTGTGCTCGTTTTTAAATGAGCAGCAGTGTTTCCCTCAGCATGACGGTCCTTGGGATGTGCCCAAGGGTAAACCTCATCTAGTCGCATCAGCATATCTGTTTTTACATCAGGATCAGCGTTCTCATTAACGGTAATTCCCGCAGTTGTATGAAGGGAGGAAACAACTAAGATTCCGTCATCTACTCCAATGGATTGAATCCATTCTTCGATCATGGATGTAATATCGATCATTTGATCACGTGCATCTGTTTTTAAATAAAATGTATTTTTCATTTTATTCACCCTTTATCATTTGCTTAATTGTTTAATGGCCAAATGAAGACTTGAATAGGTAAAAATATCTTCAAATTTTATACCAAGGTTGACCATTGTTATCGCGATTTCAGGCCTAATTCCTGTTATTTTAGCCTGTATCCCCATCATTTTCAAAGCAGAAATAACTTTGAAAATTTGTGAAGCAACCATTGTATCAATAATCGGTACACCTGATAAATCAATGATAATATATGTAAGGTTAAATGCAGCTCCTTCTGATAAGGCTGTATCCATTAATTGCTGAGCTCTTTTGGTATCAAGCTCTCCAATAAGAGGAATGACTCCGATGTCTTCTGTCACACGAACGATCGGAATAGCTAGTTCCTGAATACTATATTCTGCCGCATTTATCGTCGCGGCGTGTTCTCTTGAATACGAAAGACTTAACCAATGGACTGCTTGGTCAACGACTAAATCATAGCGAGATAACACTTCGTAAAACGTATCAAACGTAAATTGCTTCGCTTTTGCTTCTTCTTTGATAATCACTCCAATAGAGTCACGATAAAAACGAATTTCCTCAATCGCAACATCAAGTGGAATTTGCAAATTTACGAGTAAATTGACTACATCTTTCCCCCATTTCTCTAATTGATCAAACGTTTTGTTCAATTCAGCTGAAATAGAATGAGCATAGATTTCAATTAAATATTCTCTCCAGAAATTCAATGAAACGTTAGTCTCGTCAGTATAAATGTGATGGTCCGTTATTTGTCGTTGTTTAGCAAGGTCTTCTTTTGATTCGAGTATTGTGTTTGTAATCTCTTTTAATTGTTGGTTAAGTTGAAGTGTTAAATCCACTTGATTCCTCCATTTGTCCAAAGAATTAAATTTTTTCTAATATTTTAACATATATTTGTTTGAAAAAGGAGAAAAACTAAGAGAAATAAGAGAGGTAAAGATCCTACTAACTATTTCTTCAGGTGCGATTTAAATTTGAAGATTTATTTTGCCTATTTATGTTTATCTTTGCTGTAAAAAGTGAAAAGAAAGATACAAAGCTAGATAAAGGAGAGCGTCATATGTATTTAATATTAGGTTCAATTTTATTTTCGTTAACGGTAATAGGAAGTGTGTTTAATATTGGCGGTCAGTCAAACTATTTATTCTTTGGGCTGGCTGTTATTTTAACTGCCCTATATGTTATAAATCATGACCTTAATAAAAGACATGTTAAAAAAGAATTGAAATAAACTGTTAAGAAAAAAGCTTTAAAATTGTATTTGCTCATGACTTCCCCCTTGAATAAGTCAGGGTTTTAAAAAATAAGATATGGGAGAAGAGATATGCTAACTACTAATCAATCGTTACTAGTAAAAGAAGATATGACAAATCCAGAGCGAGTACCAGAGTGGCTTTTGCAAGAATATCAGAGCTTTCAGCGTATCGTGACAAATCCGACGTTTCCTTGTTATTTTGGGATGAAAGCTGAAAAAAAGGGAGAGCTTCGCTACGCTTATATATCTCATGATGATTGGTCGACTCTCCCCAAAGCAGTTGAGAGCTTTTTAGCACTGTTTGAGAGGCCTAAACTGATAAGGCATGGATTGTTTGTATTTGTCGAACCAGAGAAAGAAGAGCAAGATCTTAACTATTATCGAAATTATTTTTGGCGAATTCTCCAATACTTACATCAGCATGACAGTAAACCTTGGCCAAAGGAGAGTCAAACGAATCCTGATCATTATCTTTGGGATTTTCACTTTGGAGGTGAGCCTATATTTGTTTTCGGAAACGCACCAGCATATAAGCAAAGGAAAACGAGAAACTTAGGAAAAAGCATGATCCTAGGATTTCAACCCAGAAAGATTTTTAAAGGACTTGAAGGGACGGAAGAAGGCGGTATTATGTCACGAGCGAAAGTGAGGGAGAGAGTAGAAGTCTGGGATCAATTGCCTAAACATCCAGATATCAGCCATTATGGTGATCCTAATCATCATGAATGGAAGCAATTTTTTATTGGTGATGACATTTTGCCGATAGAAGGTAAATGTCCTTTTCAGCACGGAAAATGATAAAATTTGACAACCATTCTATGTTGAAGAGAAGGGGATAATAATCAATTCCCTTTTCTTTTCTTGTTTGGTTAAGTTCTTATCCGTGAACATTCTAAGAACAAGCTAGCAGGTAACCGTAATTTTCTTTCTTTTTTAAGTTTAATATTAAGTGAAAACGGGTACGGTAAGCTAGCTAGTTATTTAGTATGAAAAAGGTGATACATTCGTTCAAAAGATGGAGTGGTGATAAAGGTTAAGCCAGCTATTTAATTGGCTTAAAAATTAGTTATAATGCTTTACTCTTATTTATTTTTTGAAATTTCAGGATATTTATCATGCAAAATAGAGAGAGAAGAAATTGTGGAGAAAGGATGGTCAGGTTGCTCAAGTCATATAACACAGGACCTTTTTTTGATGAGATGTTCCAATCAAATGGACAACCTAAGAAACATTATAGTAGATTTCATCAAATACTTGGCCAGTTTTCAAAGAATGATTTAAAAGAGAAGCATGAACTAGCTCAAAAGTCTTTTTTAAAACAAGGGATCACGTTTACCGTTTATGCTGATGAGGACGGGACAGAGCGGACGATGCCTTTTGATTTTATTCCCATTATTATTCCTTCAGAGGATTGGTTAAGAATCGAGAAAGGAATGATTCAACGAACAGAAGCCCTCAATCAATTTTTGGAAGATATTTATCATCATCAACACATTTTAAATGATGGGATTATTCCATCTGAGTTAATAGAACAAAATCCTTACTATTATCCTAAGCAAGTAGCAGGTATTGATATTCCGTTAGGGAATCATATTTTTCTCGCGGGAATTGATTTAATTCGCGATGAGAACGGAGAATACCGTGTACTTGAAGATAATCTTCGCAACCCATCAGGCATATCTTATGTCTATGAAAATCGTTTTGTCATGAGGCAAGTCTATCCAGAGGTTTTCGAGAATCAATCGATCGAAACCCTCGAACAACAGCTTTCCTATTTACATGAAACGATATTTTCACATGTACCAAAAACAGTAGAAGCGGGGGTTGAGCCTTGCGCGATTTTACTCACGCCTGGCATTTATAATTCTGCTTACTATGATCATGTCTTTTTAGCGCAGCAGCTGGGCTTGCAATTAGTAGAAGGGCAAGACTTAGTAGTAGAGGATCATAAGGTTTACATGCAAACGATTCGTGGCTTAAAACGAGTGGATATTATTTACCGTCGTATTGACGATGATTTCTTAGATCCAGATGCATTTCGTTCCGATTCTATTCTTGGTGTACCTGGACTAATAGAGGCCTATAAGAGAGGTAATGTTGCCATATTAAATGGAGTTGGCAATGGAGTTGCTGATGATAAGGCCATATATGCTTATGTACCTGAAATGATTCGCTATTATTTAAAAGAAGAACCTATTATTCCAAATGTAGAAACGTATTTATTGCGTGATCCTAAGCAAAGAGAATGGGTTCTCGAACGCTTGAATCAATTGGTCATCAAGAATGTAGGAGCATCTGGTGGATATGATATGCTCATTGGTCCGCATGCAACCTCTGAAGAAATTGAACGTTTCAGAAAGAAGATAACTGAAAATCCCTCACAATATATTGCACAGCCTACTATGAAAATATCAACGGCACCAGCGTATCAAAATGAGAGGTTTTATCCGTGCCACGTTGATCTTCGAGTCTTTGTCATGCGAGGCCGTGACACGTATGTATTACCAGGGGGGCTATCTCGTGTAGCTTTAAAAGAAGGGTCGTTAGTCGTTAACTCTTCTCAAGGAGGAGGAGGAAAAGATACATGGATTCTAAAAAATGAAGGTGGTGGAGCAAATGTTGCGTCGGGTAGCTGATTCGTTATACTGGATGTCGCGAAACATTGAGAGAGCAGAGAATAATGCTCGTGTATTAGGTGTGCAGCTAATTAAAGAATTAGAAGGTTCAGAAAAAGAAATCACGAAAAATCATAATTGGAACACCATTCTTGAGATATGTGCTTCCGCTTCTGAATTTCAACATTTGTATGGAAATAGGCTACCTAAGGAAGAAGCAGTTATTGAATATATAACCTTCTCAGAGCATAATCCTAATTCAATTTATAATTGTGCAAAAATTGCTCGTGAAAATGCGAGAATAACTCGTGATCATGTTCCGAATGACCTCTGGGTGAGTGTAAATGAGTTTTACTTATATTTAAATGAAACAAGTCAATTGCAGTGGAATTCTAAACATATTCACTCCTATCTGCAGCAAGTGAAAATGGCTTCCTTAACAACTCAAGGAATTATTGAATCCTTAATGCCCCAAGATGTTTGTTATCACATTATAAATATCGGCAAGTGGTTAGAAAGGGCAGAAAATACTATTCGTATTGTGAATGAAGCATGTGAAATAACAAATAGAATCATAAAAGGAAACAAGATCGAACATTTTCACTGCGGTCATTCCGCTCTTCAATTAGTGAATGGACATAATGCTTACTTAAAGCAGGCAAGGCCAAAGATGGACTCGCGCCAGGTGTTACCTTTTTTAGTCAGTGATTCTACCTTCCCACGGTCGATTCGTTACTGCCTTAATAAGGTGAACAGAGGAATCCAACAATTAGAAAACGAAGGAGCCTTTGTATATAGTCGCCAGCTAAAGGTGGTAATGAATGATTTAGTAGAAAGGTGTAACAAATTGAAAGTAGAGAATATGAATTTGATGGATCATAAGAGTGATTTCTTTGAATTAATCAAGGGAGATAGCTGGAATAATGCTCCTAAAAAACGTATTGGTTAATCATTAATTGAATGGAAATGATAATATCTAGGGAGAGTGTATGGGGAATGAAATATCAAGTAAACCATATTAATAGATTTGAATATGACACATCAGTTGATCAAAGCTTGAATACGATTCGGTTAAAGCCTCGTACGGATGAGTGTCAGCGTTTACTCTCATATCAAGCAGATATTCAACCTGCTTCGCTTATTAAGTTGCATACAGATTTATGGGGTAATAATGTTGAAACCTTTTTTATTCCAGAACAACATCATAGTTTGAAAGTAGAGACGACTTCAGTAATCAGCATTCAAAGGAGTCCATTTATCGAGAAAATTGAATACTCTCCAGAAATGCAGAGGATTTTTCATTCTTCGTTATTTCATCATCATTATTTGGCTTACCTTAATCAAACAAACTATACGTATGTGACGCCAGAGCAAGTACAAAAAGTTGTTGATCAAATTGGCGATACAGAAAACCCTGTTCAGTTTTCTCTTGATTTAATGAAATATTTGTTTGATCTATTTACTTATGATCCTGAAGCGACAAATGTTAATACGACAGCTCAGGAAGCGCTAGAGTTAAAAGGCGGAGTGTGTCAAGATATTACTCATGTGATGCTCGGTATTTTACGTATGAGAAATATTCCTGCTAGGTATGTTAGTGGCTATTTATACGTAGGAGAAAATTCAGCATTAGTAGGAGATTCAGCAACCCATGCATGGGTTGAAGTAATGGTGCCAGGTATAGGTTGGGTTGGACTAGATCCGACAAATAATGTAGAGGCTCTAGAGCAGCATCTTCAAGTAGGAACAGGTCGAGATTATGTTGATGTGAGCCCTCTTCAAGGTGTCTATCGAGGGGGAGGCCAGACGTTAGATGTAAGTGTGTCTGTTACGTTGTTGGAGCAATAATTTGTAAGATATCTTAATTAATCAAACGTTTAATTAATATTTTTCCTTGATCTGTAGGGTAGATGAACAATAACCGCTAGGAATTCCTAGCGGTTATTATTAGTGGTTACTGCTGATATGGAAATTGAGTACTGTACCCAGAGAATTGCTGGTACGTTTGCTGAAGCTTTTGCTGATCAGCTGCTTCTAATGCATAGAAGCCTTTTTTGAACATAACGTTGTATAACTCACGTTGGCAATCCTGTGTTTCTTTAAAAATACCGACTAAATCTTGGTACAGACCCTCATGACTTGCTTCATTTAATGCTGTGCTATAAGCATCTGTCATGTACTTTTCTGTTGCAAGCTGATCATTGATGAAATCCCGATCAGACATTTGTGGGGTTTTAGGTACAGGCATTTCTGGGTTTTGAATCTTTTGCTGTTGATTCATGTTGGCTCCCCCTTATTGTACTGGTATTGTTTGCTGTTGATTTGTTGCCACTTGTAAGTGAGATAAAATTTTCTGATAGTGCTGTTGATGCATGCTTCCAGCTTTCTCAAGTGTTTGCTTGATTTCTTGGTCCTGACATTGTTGAGCAAAGAAATGAGCTTTTTTCATGGCTAGCAAGTTCCATGAAAGCATATCTGAAATGTAGAGATGATCCTTTGTTGTGATAACAGCAGGCGGTTCTGGCATTATCGGCTGCTGCATGCTAACTGGTTGCTGTTGTTGCTGTTGCATAGGGGAAACCCTCCTTTGGATACTGGCGATCGGCAACGTACCCATTATTCGGATACAAGATTAGTGTGAAAAAAAGCTGGGAATCTTATTCAAGATACAAGTAGGGAAATTTAGAGGAATGTGGAATTCGGGTTCCTTGCATGCTAAGCATAATGTTAACGCTTATGTAATAGAAAGATTTAAATTTTCTGAATTATGTATTGCGAAAATGGTTATGATCAGCTATGATAATGTTAGAAAATGACATTAGAAATGGTTGCTCTTTTTTTTGAGCCAATAATGAATGAGTATTCATTCGGTAATTAGTAATCATGTCTTGTAGAACTATTGCATAAAGAAAACTGTTGGACAACACGTACACAAAGGAGGAGAACCATGACTCGTTATATACGTAAAGTTGCTGTAATTGGTTCGGGTGTTATGGGATCGGGCATTGCTGCACATCTCGCTAATATTGGTATTCGATCATTATTACTTGATATTGTGCCAAAAGAACTTACGGAAAGTGAGAGAGGAAAGGGACTTACACTTGAGGATAAGGCTGTACGAAATCGTTTAAGTAGCGAAGCCATTAAAAAGCTTGCGAAACAGAAGCCTGCCCCGCTTTCTGTAAAAACGAAAGCTACATATATTGAGCCAGGCAACCTTGAGGATGATCTTAAGCGGCTTGAAGAAGTCGATTGGATTATCGAGGTCGTTGTTGAAAATTTAGCGATAAAACAGCAATTATTTGAAAAGATTGATGCAGTTCGTAAGCCTGGTACGATCATCAGCTCAAATACTTCAGGTATTTCAGTTGAAGCAATGGCAGAAGGTCGCACAGAAGATTTTCAAGCTCATTTTCTCGGAACACATTTCTTTAACCCACCAAGATATTTAAAACTACTTGAAATCATTCCAACACACAAAACGAATAAAGAAGTTATTGATTTTATGAAAGCGTTTGCTGAAGAGACCCTTGGTAAAGGAGTTGTCGAAGGGAAAGATACGCCGAACTTTATCGCCAATCGAATTGGAACGTACGGACTACTTGTTACCGTTCGCGAAATGCTAAAAGGTGGCTATTCAGTTGGAGAGATTGACTCAGTAACTGGTCCGTTAATTGGCAGACCAAAGAGCGCAACATTCCGTACATTGGATGTAGTTGGCCTTGATACGTTTTTACACGTTGCCAAAAATGTCTATGAGGTTGTTGACGGCATCGAAAAGGATGTATTTGATCCGCCAGCTTTTATGAAAGAAATGGCTGAGAAAGGCTGGATTGGAAGTAAGAGTGGTCAAGGATTCTTTGTTAAAAAGAAGAGTGAAAAAGGCACTGAGATTCTGGAATTGAATCCTGGAACGCTTGAGTACGAAGAGCGTAAAAAGCTAAAAGCAGCCTCTATTGAACAAGCAAAGCAGGCAAAAAAACCAGCTGATAAGTTGAAAACACTCGCATATGCGGATGATTGTGCAGGAAAGCTGATTTGGAGCTTACTTAAGCCAGTTCTTCTCTACTCAGCTGAAAAGGCTTATGAGATTGCCAATGACCTCTATGCAGTGGACCAAGCAATGAAATGGGGATTCGGCTGGGAACTCGGTCCGTTTGAAATGTGGGATGCACTAGGTGTTGCTAAATCAGTGGAACGAATGGAAGCAGAAGGTGAAACCGTTTCTGCTTGGGTCAAAGAAATGTTGCAAACAGGACACGAAAGCTTCTATAAAGGAGATACGTTCTACCATGATGGCGGCTATGAGCCAAAGCAAATGAATGAGAAGATTGTGCATTTAAAATCGCTTAAGCCAGACAATGTGGTTATGAAAAATAGTGGTGCAACGCTTCTTGATATTGGTGATGATGTTGCCTTACTTGAATTCCACTCGCCGAACAATTCTATTGGACTTGATGTGATCCAAATGATCAATAAGTCGATAGAAGAAGTGGAAAATAATTACAAAGGGCTTGTTATTAGTAATCAAGGGAAGAACTTCTGTGTTGGTGCGAATTTGATGATGATTTTAATGGAAGCACAGGATGATAATTACTTTGAAGTTGAGCTTGTTGTTCGTCAGTTCCAACAAGCAATGGCAAATATTCGTTACTCAGCAAAGCCAGTTGTGACAGGTCCATTTGGCATGACACTTGGTGGTGGGGCAGAAATTTGTCTTCCTTCTGCAAGTATTCAAGCGTCACTTGAAACCTATCTTGGCTTAGTTGAAGTTGGAGTCGGTCTCATTCCTGGTGGTGGCGGAAACAAGGAATTGTATCTTCGCAACCTTGAACGAACGAATTATGACGTACAAAAAGCAGCAATCACGACATTTGAAACGATTGCGATGGCAAAGGTCTCAACCTCTGGACATGAAGCGGTTGAAAATGGCTTTTTAAGTGAGCGAGATGGCGTGGTCATTAATGGCGACTTTCTCATTGATCGTGCGAAACAACAAGTTGAGTATTTATTAGCATCGGGCTATCGTCCGCCAGAACGTAAGAAGATTCCTGTAGCTGGAGAAACTGGGTTTGCAACTCTTTTACTAGGTGCAAAAACGATGAAGTTCGGTGGCATGATTTCTGATCATGATCTTAAAATTGCTGAAAAGCTAGCCTTTGTCATAGCAGGCGGGCGTGTACCAAAAGGAACGCTAGTAGATGAACAATATTTACTCGATTTAGAACGTGAAGCCTTTTTAAGCTTGATTGCTGAACCGAAATCACAGCAACGGATGCAATATATGTTAGCAAAGGGCAAACCACTTCGTAACTAAATGAAGAGACGTGGGAGGGGAAGACAAATGAGAGAAGCGGTTATTGTTGCTGGTGCGAGAACACCAGTCGGAAAAGCAAAACGTGGTACGCTCGCGAATGTTCGTCCAGACGATTTAGGAGCGTTGACGGTGAAAGAAACGTTAAAGAGAGCTGGCGATGTTGACCCATCTAACATTGATGATGTCATTATTGGTTGTGCAATGCCAGAAGCTGAACAAGGGATGAATGTTGCTAGAAATATTTCAGCCTTAGCAGGTTTACCAAATACGGTGCCTGCCATTACGATCAATCGGTATTGTTCATCTGGTTTGCAAAGTATTGCGTACGGTGCTGAGCGGATTATGCTTGGACATTCAAAAGCAATCATTGCAGGTGGAGCAGAATCAATGAGCATGATTCCAATGGGCGGTCATGTGATTGCACCAAACCCGACTCTTGTTGAAGAGCAGCCAGAGTATTACATGGGAATGGGATATACGGCTGAAGAAGTGGCGAGTCGTTTTGGTGTGAGTCGTGAGGATCAAGATGCTTTTGCAGTGGAAAGTCATAAACGTGCTGTAGCTGCGATAGAGGCAGGGCGATTTAAAGATGAAATAGTGCCAGTAGATGTGACATTGCGTTCAATCGGTAGCGATCACAAATTAAAAGAGAAGCAAGTGATATTTTCGATGGATGAAGGAGTCAGAGCTGATACAACGGTTCAAGGCCTTGCCAAACTACGACCTGCATTTCACCCGCAAGGTAGCGTAACAGCAGGTAATGCATCACAGATGAGTGACGGTGCAGCTTCCGTTCTTCTAATGGACAGAGAAGAAGCAGAAGCAAATGGAATTACGCCTTTACTGAAGTTCCGTGCCTTTGCTGTTGCGGGGGTTGCTCCAGAAATTATGGGTATTGGGCCAGTAGAAGCCATCCCTAAAGCAATTAAACTAGCTGGGCTTGAGCTAGCAGATATCGGTTTATTTGAATTAAATGAAGCCTTTGCTTCTCAATCTCTTCAAGTGATCCGTCATTTAAATCTTGATCATGACAAAGTGAATGTAAATGGTGGTGCGATTGCCCTTGGTCATCCGCTTGGGTGTACAGGTACGAAGCTGACGTTATCACTTTTACATGAAATGAAGCGTCGTAATGAGCAATTTGGTGTGGTGACCATGTGTATTGGTGGAGGAATGGGCGCTGCTGGTGTATTTGAATTAATCGGCTAAACATTATAGATAGATAAAAAAGGGAGGAACGTAAAATGAGTCAAACATCGGAACAAGTTGTAAAAGGCGGGAGCTTTCTAATCGAGGATATTGCTGCGGATAAAGTATATACACCAGAGGATTTCACGGATGAGCAAATCATGATCGGACGTACAACAGAAGAATTTGCTATTAAAGAGGTTGCCCCAGTGCTAGAAAAAATTGAAGAACACCAATTTGAGCATACGGTTAAGTTACTAAAGCAAGCAGGGGATTTAGGGCTACTTGGTGCTGATGTGCCAGAGGAGTATGGTGGCTTAGGCCTTGATAAAATTAGTTCTTCATTAATTTCTGAGAAATTTGTTCGCGCTGGATCATTTGGTTTGAGTCACGGTGCCCACGTAGGGATTGGAACGTTACCAATCGTCTTTTTCGGGAATCATGAGCAAAAGCAAAAGTACCTTCCCGATCTTGCTTCAGGTGATCGTCTTGCTGCCTACGCCCTAACGGAGCCTAGCTCGGGATCTGATGCTCTCGGTGCGAAAACAACAGCTGTCTTAAATGAAGCAGGAACTCATTATGTGTTAAATGGAGAAAAGCAGTGGATCACAAACTCTGCTTTTGCTGATGTGTTTGTTGTCTATGCGAAGATTGATGGTGAAAAGTTTACGGCTTTTATTGTTGAAAAAGGATTTGAAGGGGTAACGACTGGTCCTGAAGAAAAGAAAATGGGGATTAAAGGGTCATCCACCCGAACATTAATTCTTCAAGATGCGCTTGTTCCAAAAGAAAATGTTCTTGGTGAAATCGGCAAAGGTCACGTGATTGCCTTTAATATTTTGAATGTAGGTCGTTATAAGCTCGGCATTGGTTGTGTTGGCAGTGCAAAGCGCGCATTAGAGCTTGCGGCAACATATGCAAACGAGCGTAAGCAGTTTAAGACACCGATTGGCAAGTTTACGCTTATTCAAGAAAAGCTTGCCAATATGGCAACAGCGACATTTGCTGCAGAGAGCTCGATTTATCGCACAGGTGGTTTATTTGAAGCGAAACTTGGTGGGTTATCGGATGAAGAGCAAAAAGATGGCCGCGCTGTCGCAAATGCGATTGCTGAGTATGCGATCGAGTGTTCACTGAACAAGGTAGTTGGCTCTGAAACGCTTGATTATGTTGTTGATGAAGCTGTTCAAATTCATGGTGGATATGGTTTCATGGCTGAATACGAGGTAGAGCGTATGTACCGTGATTCGCGTATTAATCGTATTTTTGAAGGGACAAATGAAATCAATCGTCTACTTGTCCCGGGAACGATTATGCGTAAAGCCATGAAAGGGGAGCTTCCACTACTGCAAAAAGCAATGGCTCTTCAAGAAGAATTAATGATGCTCATGCCTCAGGAAATAGGTGATGAGCCACTAGAGCAAGAAAAATATTTACTTAGTATGGCCAAAAAGATTTTCTTAATGATTGCTGGCACAGGAGCTCAGAAATACGGGGAAAAACTACAGCATGAACAAGAGCTTCTTTCAAATGTTGCTGATATTGTTAGCGAAGTGTTCTCAATGGAGTCAGTTATTTTGCGTACAGAAAAGGCAATGAGGAAGTCTATAGATAAAGCAGGACAAAAATTACTCATGACACAAGTATTTTGCCAAGAAGCATTCAATCGTATTGAAGCACATGCAAAGGAATCCCTTGTTACAATGGAGGAAGGCGATACGCTTCGTACGATGCTTGGAATCCTTCGCAAGCTCTCACGTCATACACCAATAAATGTTGTCGCGAAAAAACGTGAAATTGCAGCAGCTGTTTTAGCAGAGAAGCGTTACGTCGTTTAAAATTGTTATTAACTTTGGGGGTTAAATTTAATCCCCAAAATACCATATAGCTCCTTTCTTATGAAGCATTCTCCTCTCAAGTGCAAAGAAGTCCCAATGGGGCTTCTTTGTCGTTCTCGATATTGAATGATTCTGTCTTTTTTGAAGCATGCTACTAAAAGGTGATGAAAATGGGGGATGATTGATGAAAAAGAAAGAAAAACTCAAATATACGGCTCCCCTCACTGCAGTGGAGGAGTTTTCGAAGGATGTAAGTGTAGACTCTGCGCATGAGGCTCTTCAAACAATATGGAACATAAATGAGCAAAGTGATTGTGATCAAGAAGAAGATACGCAATAATAATGGTAATGATTATAAGGAAGGAGGGTAGTGAACATGGCGATTACGTTTTATCAATACCCTAAATGTGGAACCTGCCGCAAAGCGAAAAAATGGTTTGACGAAAAAGGAATTGAGATTAACGACATACATATTGTGGAGCAACCACCATCAATAGAAGAGCTCCGCGACCTTTACCGAAAAAGTGGACTTGAATTAAAGAAGTTCTTTAATACGAGTGGACAAAAATATCGCGAGTTAGGTTTAAAAGATAAGCTTGAGGGAATGTCTGAAGACGAGGCACTCGAGCTACTCGCATCAGACGGCATGCTTATTAAGCGACCGCTTACAACAGATGGAACGAAAGTGACAGTAGGCTTCAAAGAGGAACAATTCGAGCAAACGTGGGGATAACCTATTTTGTTTCGCTGGAAATGCGGGTATAATGTAGAAAGATTTTTTATTCACAAAGACGGAGGGATAGTCATGAGCAATTTACCAAAAGAACTAAAGTATTCTGAAGAACATGAATGGGTGAAAGTAGAAGGAGATAAAGTACGTATTGGTATTACGGACTTTGCACAATCTGAATTAGGTGATATCGTATTTGTTGAGCTTCCAGAAGTAGGGGATGAAATTGAAGCGGACGAGCCATTCGGAAGTGTCGAATCTGTAAAGACTGTATCTGAATTATATGCTCCTATCAGTGGAAAAGTCGTTGAAGTAAATGAAGAGCTAGATGATTCTCCAGAGTTTGTAAACGAGTCTCCATATGAAAAAGCATGGATGATCGTCGTAGAACCAGCAAATGCAGATGATGTGAATAACTTAATGTCTGCTGAGCAATACGAAGAAATGATTAACGAAGACTAATCATGATGAGAAAAGGAAGGGCGATAGCTCTTCCTTTTTTGCGTTAACCTTTAACTACACTTTTCAATTATTCACCATGAGTGTACTTGAGCTTTAACGAGAATCATAAGAATAACTTCTGAAGAAGGAGGTTAGATCATGGATCTTGTACGTGTTGACGTAACAAGCAGAGTAAAAGGCATGTATGAAAATGGCGAAATGAATTTGTATATGGGTGAAGCGAAGGTCGGCAAGGTTATTGAAACAAATCAAGGCTTGCAGCATGAAATGGCAGAAGGATTTGAATTTGAAGAGGATAAGATTTTCCGTTATGAGCACGACCAGCCAAGTAAAGTGAAGTCATATGTCGATAGTTGTGAAGAAGGCTGGTGTTAGGATCTAAATAGTTTGAGCTCTTTGTCAGAAATGATAAAGAGCTTTATTGCAAAATAACAATAATGATTGACAAGTTTTTTTTGATCGTGCTATTATTCATTCATGTAAAACGACTGATAAATTTTATAAACTCTTATCCAGAGTGGCGGAGGGACTGGCCCTATGAAGCCCGGCAACCTTAGATGATCTGATCTAGTCATCATCTTAATGGTGCTAAATCCTGCAAAAGCATGTTTGCTTTGGAAGATGAGAGAGAGGCTCATGACTATTCACCTTTCTGTTCATCTGCAGAAGGGTTTTTTATTTGAAGTCGAAAACGAAGTGTATTCGTTGACGACAGCGACATTGTTTGATAACGTAATATCACTTTATTGATAGGGAAAGTAGGGATTAGAAATGATTTCGTTAAACGGCATCCGTAAAGTGTTCCAAACAAAGGATGGACCGGTTGCTGCCGTGAATGGCGTAAACTTAAAGATTAAAGAAGGCGAAATTTATGGCATCATTGGTTATAGTGGTGCTGGTAAAAGTACGCTTATTAGAATGTTAAATATGCTTGAGCGTCCAACAGAGGGCGATGTTGAGGTCGCTGGAAAAGCCCTTTCTAAGTTAAGTAATAATGAGTTAAGGAAAGCCCGCCAAGAAATTGGGATGATTTTTCAGCATTTTAACCTTTTGTGGTCACGAACAGTTCGGGATAATATTGCTTTTCCTCTTGAAATTGCTGGGGTAAAGAAAAGCGAGAGAGACAAGCGAGTGAATGAATTAATTGAACTAGTTGGACTAGAGGGAAGAGGCGAAAGTTATCCATCACAGCTCAGTGGTGGACAAAAGCAACGTGTCGGAATTGCACGTGCGCTTGCGAATAACCCGAAAGTGCTACTTTGTGATGAAGCAACGTCAGCTCTTGATCCTAAAACAACTGATTCGATTTTAGACTTGCTCGTTGATATTAATGAAAAGCTTGGCTTAACGATAATTCTTATTACACATGAGATGCACGTGATTCGTAAAATTTGTCATCAAGTGGCTGTGATGGAAGCTGGTAAAGTGGTTGAGCAGGGTCCAGTTCTTGAAGTGTTCCGTAAACCAAAAGAGAATATGACCAAGGAATTTGTAAAGCAAATCACAGAACCTGAAGAAACAACCGATGCGATTAAGCAAATGCTTGCTGAACACCCTGAGGGTCAAATTGTCCAGCTGACATTTGTCGGCGAAGAAGCTGAACGTCCTTTAATCACACAATTAATTCGTGAATTTGACATTGAAGTAAATATTGTTCAAGGGAAGATTACGAAGATCCAAAAAGGCTCTTATGGTACATTATTTGTAGCGTTAAATGGTCAGAAAAAAGAGGTTGAAAAGGCGATCACCTTTATTCGTAATAAGGAAGTTGATGTGGAGGTGATTACCTATGCTTGATCAATGGTTGGGTGATGTGAAGTGGGACAAGCTCTGGGAAGCTACATTAGAGACTCTCTATATGACAGGCATATCTGTTGTTGCCACATTCTTTTTAGGGATTATTCTTGGTTTAATATTATATTTAACAAGTAAAGGGAACCTCTGGGAAAGTGTTATATTTAACCGAATTGCCAGTTTGATTGTCAATATTTTTAGATCAATTCCATTTATTATTTTAATTGTCTTGCTGATTCCATTTACTCGAGCTCTAGTTGGCTCTATTTTAGGGGCTAATGCAGCCTTACCTGCACTAATTATTGGTGCAGCACCATTTTATGCTCGTATGGTTGAAATTGCTCTAAGAGAAATTGATAAAGGTGTTATTGAAGCTTCTCAGGCAATGGGGGCAAGCAATGGGACGATTATTCGAAAGGTTTTGATTCCTGAAGCATTACCTGCTCTTATTTCTGGGATTACGGTTACGGCTATTGCTTTAGTGAGTTATACAGCCATGGCAGGTGTCATTGGTGCAGGTGGTCTTGGACACTTTGCCTATTTAGAAGGGTTTCAAAGGAATAATAGTCAAATTACTTTAGTAGCAACGATCGCTATTCTATTGGTTGTTTTTGTTATTCAATGGATTGGTGATTATTTTACAAATAAAACAGATAAACGATAACTAAGGGGGAAAAGAAACATGAAGAAATTTTTAAGTATTATTGGTGCAGCCGCATTATCACTTTCGCTAGTAGCATGCGGAGCAGCAGAAGAAGAAACAACAGAAAATGCAACAGGAGAAGAGCCAGCTCAAGAAGAAACAAGCACATTAGTGGTAGGTGCATCTGCAGTGCCGCATACAGAAATTCTTGAAGCAGCTAAGCCTTTACTTGCTGAAGAAGGCATTGAACTTGAAATAGTGACGTTCCAAGATTATATCTTACCGAACCAAACATTACGTGATGGTGATATTGATGTGAACTATTTCCAAACTCCTGGATACTTAGACATGCAAATGAGCGAGAATCCTGATTTCGACTTTGTTAGTGTTGGTGCAATCCATGCAGAGCCAATCGGTGTTTATTCAAAAGAATATGCTAGCCTTGATGAACTTCCAGAAGGTGCTAACATTATTATGAGTAATTCGATCAGTGATCATGGTCGTATTCTTCCGATTTTCGAGCGTGCTGGTTTAATTGAACTTGACGTGGCTGAAGGTGAATTGGCTACAATTGACAATATCGTTTCAAACCCTAAGAACCTTCAATTTGGTGAAACGCAAGTAGAAGCTAAAATGCTTGCTCCATCTTTTGAAAGTGGCGAAGGTGATGCTGTTGTGATTAATACAAACTACGCTCTAGAAGGCGGAGTTGATATTGAGCAATTTGGTATCGCATTTGAAGGTGAAGATGTTCTTCAACCAAACTTAGTGGTTGTTCGTTCTGAAGATGAAACACGCCCAGAAGTGTTAAAATTAGTTGAAGTTTTACAATCTGAAGAAATTCAACAATTTATTTTAGACACATATGATGGTGCTGTAATTCCAATGTCAGGTAATTAATAGAAAGGGGTACGCTCGATGAAGCGTACCTCTTTTCTTTCGTATAATAGCCTTTCTCAAAACAAATACTAATCATGTTACTATTTGAAAAAGGGAGGCTTTTATGATGGAGCAACAGGAACAGCAAGATCATTTCATGGAAATGGCGCTACAAGACTATAAAGAGGGAATAGGTTATTTTACTCAAAAAATGCCGAAAATCGCGAAAACGTATAATGCTTTTACCGAAGCATGCTTTGCCAAAGGGAAGCTCTCACAAAAAGAGAAGCAAATGATTGCACTTGGTATTAGTGTGTTTGCTCAGGATGAATATTGCATGATTTATCATACAAAGGGTTGTCTTGATCAAGGTTGTACAGAAGATGAGATTCATGAGGTGATCGGAGTAACGGCTGCCTTTGGCGGTGGTGCAGCAATGAGTCAAGGAGTCACCCTCGTTCAAGATGCGATTTCGGAGTTTAGTGACACAAATCAGCAAATTCAGTAATCGAAAGAAGAACAAATAAAGAGTAAATAGGAGAAATATTGCCGTTAAATTTTCTGACAATGACTCATCGTTATTAAAGAGGAAAAATGCTGTCTTAGCGCTTGATATGGAAGTTGGTGAAATAATCTGACTATGATACGATGATGCTACAAAACATGAAAGGGTTGATTCATTATTCAGTCGATAAGTACCAAGCATACTAGTGAGATGGAAAAGGCCATGTATCAAGCACACGGAATAGGTTATGCAGAGTATGATCGGAATATGGATAAACGCATTGAAATTGAAATGGAACGAGATAAGAACTATAAGGCAGGCAACAAGCTTGCTGAGCAGTTAAAGTAATTGTCACTATATAATCCAAACAAAAGAACAGAGTGGTACCTGATGGTGTCGCTCTGTTTTTCTTCATTTTAATACTACAAATTCTCGTTTTAATTAAGGGATTTCCACTTATAAAAGACGTAGTAAGCCTCCTTGCAAAACCTTTTTATGAGTTCTAACCTAGAATCATTCGCTTACCTTGAACTTATAATAGATTTGTTATAAGATTGTAATGAGAATAGATTGAGAATAAAAAACAAATTTAAATGAGCTTTATCCATAAATAGATGAAGCAAAATACATTGGAGGTCATTGTAATGTCAGCACCGTTTCTTAAGATTGAAAATTTACATGTATCAGTAGAAGGAAAAGAAATTTTAAAGGATTTCAGTCTTGAAATTAAAGGTGGAGAAATTCACGCGATCATGGGACCAAATGGTACAGGTAAGTCTACTCTTGCTTCTGCTATTATGGGTCATCCAAAATACGAAATCACTAGTGGATCTGTGACAATTGATGGCGAAGACGTTCTGGAAATGGAAGTCGACGAACGTGCTCAAGCTGGTCTTTTCTTAGCAATGCAATATCCAAGTGAAATTAGTGGGATTACGAACGCAGACTTCTTACGCTCAGCTATTAACTCTAAGCGTGAAGAAGGAGACGAGATCTCTCTTATGAAGTTTATCCGTCAATTAGATAAGAAGATGGAATTACTTGAAATGGATGAGTCTTTCTCACAACGTTATTTAAATGAAGGTTTCTCTGGTGGGGAGAAGAAGCGTAACGAAATTCTTCAATTATTAATGCTTGAGCCGAAAATCGCGATTCTTGATGAGATCGATTCTGGTCTAGATATCGATGCCTTAAAGGTTGTTTCTAAAGGTGTTAACGAAATGCGTGGATCTGAGTTTGGCTGTTTAATTATTACTCACTACCAACGTCTATTAGACTACATCACTCCTGATAAAGTACACGTTATGATGCAAGGTCGCATTGTGAAATCAGGTGGTGCTGAGCTTGCACAACGTCTCGAAGCAGAAGGTTATGACTGGATTAAGGCTGAGCTTGGTATCGAAGATGAGCGTGTGAACGTAAACCAAGAAGCATAATAACGACATAGTATATAAATAAAAAAAGCTTAAAATTGCTCGTACAAAGTGAGCTGCAATTTTAATAATAAAGGGTGGGTATGTATGTCAGTCGAGACGAAAGTATTGTTCGAAAAAGAACAAATCGAGTCATTCTCAGATGCTCGCAAAGAACCTGAATGGTTACGCGATCTCCGTTTAAAGGGACTTGAGCTTACAGAAACAACTGAGCTTCCAAAGCCAGACAAAACGAAAATAGATAAGTGGAATTTCACACAAAAGAACTTTGATTTAGCTGCAAAACCTGCAGTAAATGCTGTTTCAGAGTTACCTGAAGCGCTTCGTTTGTTAATTGGTGAAGAATCAGCTGATCAAAATCTTTTAGTTCAACAAGATTCATCAGCTGTTCTTAATAAAGTAAGTGCTGATTTAGCAGAAAAAGGTGTTATTTTTACAGATTTACAGACAGCTTTTGCTGAGCATGCTGATAAAGTAAAGCCTTATTTCTTTGGTGAAGCAGTAAAACCATCGGAAAATCGCCTTCTTGCTCTTCATGCGGCAATCGTTAATGGTGGAGCATTTATCTATGTACCGAAAAATGTACACGTTGAAGTGCCACTTCAAGCTGTATTTTCTTTTGAAACAAATGAAGCAGCATTCACGAATCATGTAATTGTTGTAGCTGAAGAGAATAGCTCTGTTACTTATGTTGAAAACTATATTTCACAAGCTGAAGGTGAAACTGTTGCGAACATTGTTGCAGAAGTATATGCAAAAGCTGGTGCGAAAATAACGTTTGGTGCTGTTGATAATCTTTCTAGTAACGTGACAACTTATGTTGTTCGTCGCGGTCATGTTGATAAAGATGCTCGTGTTGATTGGGCTCTTGGTCAAATGAATGATGGGAACACAGTATCAGAAAATACAACACATCTTATTGGTGATGGCTCTTGGGCTGATACGAAGACAGTAACAGTTGGACGTGGAGAACAAAAACAAAACTTTACAACGACAATCTTCCATCACGGTAAGCATTCTGAAGGTCATATCCTTAAGCACGGTGTTATGCGTGAATCAGCAACAGCGATTTTTAATGGTATTTCAAAAATCGAACATGGTGCAACGAAATCAAATGGTGTTCAAACAGAGCGTGTTCTTATGCTGAGTGAAAAGGCTCGTGGTGATGCGAACCCAATTCTTCTTATCGACGAAGATGATGTAACAGCAGGTCACGCAGCTTCTGTAGGCCAAGTAGATCCACTGCAAATGTTCTATCTAATGAGTCGTGGAATTTCACGCAAAGAAGCAGAACGCCTTGTTATTCATGGTTTCTTAGCTCCTGTTGTGACTCAACTTCCGATTGAATCAGTTAAGGAGCGTTTGCGCGAGGCAATTGAAGGGAAAGTCCGCTAATGAATGCCAAAGAGATTAAAAAGCAGTTTCCGATTCTCGACCAACAAGTAAACGGAAATCAGCTCGTCTATTTGGATAGCGCGGCAACTTCTCAAAAACCGGTAAAAGTCATTGAGGCGATTGATGATTACTATCGTCGTTACAATTCTAACGTACACCGCGGGGTTCATACACTTGGAACACTAGCGACTGATGGCTATGAAGGAGCTCGTGACAAGGTTCGAGCTTTCATTGGAGCAAAGGCGAGAGAAGAAATTGTCTTCACACGTGGAACGACAACTGCATTAAATCTCGTTGCCTCTAGTTATGGTCGTGACAATTTGACTGCTGATGATGAAATTGTGATTACACCAATGGAGCATCATAGTAATATCATCCCGTGGCAGCAAGTTGCACGTGTAACTGGAGCAACGTTAAAATACATTCCATTACAAGCTGATGGCACAATTGACTTGGCGGATGTAGAGAAAACCGTTACGGAAAAGACAAAGATTGTTTCAGTCATGCAAGTATCTAATGTGCTTGGAACGATCAACCCTGTAAAAGAAATTGGGGAAATTGCTCATCGAAACGGTGCAATCATGGTGGTGGACGGCGCACAAAGCACACCGCATATGAAAGTGAATGTTCAAGACTTGAATTGTGACTTCTTTGCTTTTTCAGGTCACAAGATGGGTGGGCCGACTGGCATAGGTGTTCTTTACGGAAAGAAAGAGTTGCTTGATAAGATGGAACCAATTGAATTTGGTGGAGAAATGATTGACTTTGTTGGTTTGCAGGAGTCAACATGGAAAGAGCTCCCTTGGAAATTTGAAGGGGGTACACCGATTATTGCAGGTGCTATTGGACTTGGTGCAGCGATCGATTTCCTAAATGAGATTGGTTTAGAAGAAATTGAAAAGTATGAGCATGAGCTTGCTGGTTATGCATTAGAGCGTTTATCTGAGATTGATGGTATGACGATCTACGGACCAAAGCATCGCGCTGGCCTTGTCACATTTAATATCGATGACGTGCATCCACATGATGTAGCGACAGTTCTTGATACAGAGGGAATTGCTGTTCGCGCAGGACATCATTGTGCTCAACCATTAATGAAATGGCTTGAAGTCTCTGCGACTGCACGTGCTAGCTTCTATGTGTATAACACAAAGGAAGATGTCGATGCACTTGTTGCAGGATTAGTGAAAACAAAGGAGTACTTCGGAGATGTCTTCTAATAATCTTGATACACTGTACAGACAAGTTATTATGGATCATTATAAGAATCCTCGTAATAACGGGGAATTCGATGGTGACGATTCGGTTACGGTAAATATGAACAACCCAACGTGTGGAGACCGCATTCAACTTCAATTAAAAATTGAAGATGGAAAAGTGGCCGAAGCGAAGTTTTCAGGTGAAGGTTGTTCCATTAGTTTAGCTTCTGCCTCGATGATGACTCAAGCTGTTAAAGGCTTAACAACAGAAGAGGCGGTAGCAATGTCAGGAATTTTTTCTGATATGATGCTCGGTAAAGACTATGATGAAGATCGCTTTGATCTAGGTGATATCGAAGCGTTACAAGGTGTTACTAAGTTCCCAGCACGAATCAAATGTGCTACACTTGCATGGAAAGCAATGGAGAAGGGAATCGAGGATAACAACCAGTAAGGTTTGTTTATAATCAAAAGGAGGGTTTCAAATGGCTAAAAAAATGCCTGAAATCGGAGAATACAAATATGGGTTCTCAGACCGCGATGTATCGATTTTCCGTTCTAAGCGTGGATTAACACGTGAAATCGTTGAAGAGATCTCTCGCATGAAGAGTGAGCCTCAGTGGATGTTGGACTTTCGTCTAAAATCACTTGAGCTTTTCTATAAAATGCCTATGCCACAATGGGGCGGCGACTTATCTGAACTAAACTTTGATGACATTACGTACTACGTAAAGCCATCGGAGAAGACAGAAAAAACATGGGATGAAGTACCAGAGGAAATCAAAAATACATTTGATAAGCTTGGTATCCCAGAAGCAGAGCAAAAGTATTTAGCTGGGGTTTCTGCACAGTATGAATCTGAGGTTGTTTACCACAACATGAAGGAAGAACTTTCTGAGCAAGGAATTCTTTTCACAGATACGGATACGGCTTTAAAAGAGCATGAAGAAATTTTTAGAGAGCATTTTGGTACAATTATTCCGCCTACTGACAATAAATTTGCTGCGCTAAACTCAGCTGTATGGTCTGGTGGATCATTTATCTACGTACCAAAAGGTATTAAGACAGATACGCCGCTACAAGCTTACTTCCGTATTAACTCTGAAAACATGGGGCAATTTGAGCGTACCCTTATCATTGCTGATGAAGATAGCTCTGTGCACTATGTTGAAGGTTGTACAGCACCTGTTTACTCAACGAACTCACTTCATAGTGCGGTTGTTGAAATCATCGTTAAAAAAGATGCATATTGCCGTTATACAACAATCCAAAACTGGGCTCCAAATATCTACAACCTCGTTACAAAGCGTGCTGTAGCTGATGCTGGTGCTACGATGGAGTGGGTTGATGGTAACATCGGTTCGAAATTAACGATGAAGTATCCTGCTGTTATCATGCGTGGTGAAGGTGCGAAGGGTACAATCCTTTCAATCGCGATTGCGGGTAAAGGTCAGCACCAAGATGCTGGTGCGAAGGTTATGCACTTAGCGCCTAACTGTTCTTCAACGATCGTATCGAAATCGATCTCGAAGCATGGCGGTAAAGTAACATACCGTGGTATCTGTCACTTTGGCCGTAAATCAGAAGGTTCAAAATCTAAGATTGAGTGTGACACTCTCATTATGGATAACGAATCAACATCTGATACAATTCCTTACAATGAAATTCTTAACAACAACATTACGCTTGAGCATGAAGCAACTGTTTCTAAAGTGTCAGAAGACCAATTGTTCTATTTAATGAGCCGTGGTATCTCTGAGCAAGAAGCAACTGAAATGATTGTTATGGGCTTCATTGAACCGTTTACAAAAGAACTTCCAATGGAATACGCTGTTGAGATGAACCGTCTAATCAGCTTTGAAATGGAAGGTTCTATCGGTTAATAGGTAGAAGATAAATAGGTTGACTCACAAGGGTCTGACCCCGGGTATCGGGTCAGACCCTTGTTTTTTTAGTGGTTAGAAAATAAGTGAGGAGGGACATGAAAAGGATGATTTACATTGGCCTCGCAGGATGGGGAGATCATGATACACTGTATGAAGGAGTAGGGCGACAATCAAAGCTAGCGGAGTATGCAGGGCATTTTCCAATTGTAGAGCTTGATTCTTCTTTTTATGCTGTACAACCAATTCGGAATATGGAAAAGTGGGCGAGGGAAACTCCTGTTTCTTTTCGATTTGTCGTAAAAGCGTATCAAGCGATGACAGGTCATCAACGGGGCTATGCTCCATTTGAAACGAAAGAAGAAATGTTTGATGCTTTTCGTGCCTCTCTAAAACCTCTTATCCAAACAAGGAAGCTCGCCATGGTGCTTTGTCAATTTCCACCTTGGTTTGAATGTAAGAAAGAAAGCGTTCAATGGCTTCGTTATGTAAAACAACAATTACAAGGCTTACCAGTTGTACTTGAATTTAGACATCAATCATGGTTTACACAAGAGATGCGTCCAAAAACGCTCCAGTTCATGAAAGATGAAGATTGGATTCATAGTATTTGTGATGAGCCTCAGGCGGGATCAGGCTCCATTCCTACTGTATTAGAGGCAACAGATACAGGTAAAACACTTATCCGTCTTCACGGACGAAATGTGCATGGTTGGAGAGATCCTGGTGATGGAACGTGGAGGGATGTTAGGTACTTATATCGGTATAATCATGCTGAATTAACAGAATGGAAGGAAAATATTGAGAAGCTCACGAGCCAATCAAAAGATATTTATGTTATCTTTAATAATAATTCAGGTGGAGACGCGGCAGATAATGCAAAGCAATTCATTAACATGTTAGGAATTGAATATGTCGATTTGGCGCCTAGACAGCTTAATTTATTTTCGGAATAGAGGAGTCTAAACGCCTGATTTTAACTATATTCATACATAGTTTGACTAATCTTAACGATTTAAATAAACGTTTGTTTAAAGTATAGGTAAAGAATGAGTGAGGATCTTGTTATCTAAACAATTAAATATGACTATTGTTCTCGCGATTAGATTTGACGGGAGGCAAAGTTTTTTAAGAAGGGGGTGTCTAGTAGATGACGACAGAACAGATCACTCTTTTCCACTCAAATGATATTCATAGCTGTTTTGATCATTGGTCGCAAATGGTTGCATACATTAAGCGAAATCGTGACAAACATTCTCTCTATTTAGATTTGGGAGACCATACAGATCGAAGTCACCCATTAACAGAGGCGACGCTTGGAAAAGGAAACATACGATTACTCAACGAAGCTCAAGTTGATTACGTCACAATTGGGAATAATGAAGGAATCACGTTTGCCAAAGAACAGCTAGAGGAGCTTTATGAAGCAGCAAATTTTCCTGTACTCGTTTCAAATGTATTCCATCTTGATGGTAGCCGACCTTCTTGGGCAAAGGAGTACGTTATTCATACGATGGAAAATGGATTGAAGCTAGGAATAATCGGATTAACGGCGCCATTTACTGAGTATTATCGCCAATTAGGTTGGGAGGTGGCGCAGCCTAAAGAAATTTTAAACAAGTTAATATTAACTGTACGGAAGCAAGCTGATATTGTTGTGTTGATGTCGCATTTAGGTTTGTTTCGTGATGAGGAGATAGCATCAGAGTTTGAAGAGATAGATATTATTTTAGGTGCTCATACCCATCATGTTTTAGCAGAAGGAAAACGTATTTTAGGTACGCTTGTTGCTCAGGCAGGAAAGCACGGTGCTTACTTAGGAAAAGTCACTGTTGATTATGATCTGGAAAGAAAACAAATAGTTGGCAGTGAAGCGGTTTTGTTAGACGTTAAACATGATGATCATGATGAAAGAACGAATGATCTTTTAGCGACGATGAAGATGGAAACGAGTCAGATTTTAGAAAGAAGAGTGGCGACGATCCCGATACGACTTCCTGTTAACTGGCAAGAAGAAACAGAGGCCGTCCAGTTACTCTGTGATGCAATGACCGAGTGGTGTGATCAGGAAATCGGTATGATGAATGCTGGTGTCTTGCTTGAATCGATTGAACAAGGCACGGTGACGAAAGGAGACATTCACCGAATTTGTCCTCATCCCATTAATCCTTGCGTTGTCAAGCTGACAGGCGAACAATTGCAAAAAACAATTGAACGAGCTTTTACCGAAGAAATGCGATCGCTTGAGCTGAAAGGGTTTGGCTTCCGTGGCAAAATTCTTGGCCGAATGATCTTCACAGGAATCGATGTTGAACTGACAAAAAGAATGGAAGTAAAACAGATTACGATTCTTGGGGAGAAGGTAAAGAAGGACCAGATTTATTCATTAGCAACACTTGATATGTATACATTTGGCCATCTTTTTCCTGCAATTTCTGATTCAGCGGAGAAGGAATATTTTATGCCTGAATTTCTTCGTGATGTGCTAGCGTGGAAGTTAGAGCAATTGTGGTCTTAAATTTGCCTCACACCTCATCGATTTCAATCATATCGTAATAAGGAGAATGGATGATTGATGAGAAGGGAGTGTGGCAGGGATGATTGAGATGAATCCGATTGCAATTAATGGTGAAACCTTTATCGCTGTGACATTAAAACTACCAAAAACAAATTTCATGGCTGTCATGAATGATACTGGATATATCATGTGTGGAGCTTTGGATGTCGGTCTTCTAAATGAAAAGCTGAAAGAGCGAAAGATTGTTGCTGGTCGCGCTGTAGGGGTACGGACGATCGATCAATTACTGGAGGCCCCGTTAGAGTCGGTTACGCATGAAGCAGAGGAGCTAGGGATCACAACAGGTATGATAGGGAAGGATGCATTGCTAAAAATGAAATATTAATATTTAAAGCTCTCGAAAGCAACCATGCAAACGAGAGCTTATTTCCATAGTCAGAATTCTGCGCTAAATGAAAAAACTGTTGAAATTTATGGATTTTTCTACTAATTTTTATAGATATTTACTTGCGGACTTTTCCTAATCATGTGAAACTAAATAATAATGTTTTAGATTGAACGTAAAAGGAGAACTTCATGAGGTTAGTGGCTACAAGATCATTGTCTGCAGGTACAAAGCTTGGAAAGCCTATTTATAACGATAATGGGCAAATTCTTTTGCGCCAGGGGGTCGTTTTAACAGAGAGAGTCATTACAAGACTGTCTGAGATGGGGATTTCTTTTGTTTATATTGAAGATGCACGGACAGAGGGAATTGACGTTGCAGATATTGTGACGGATGAAACGAAAAGAATGGCTGTCAAAACGATCAAAGAAGAGTTCTTGCATATTGGAAAAGAGATTCAGTTGAAAAAGGTCTTCAATGGAGATCATCTTAGTAAAGATTTCTCAAAGATTGTACAAGCTATTTTGTCAGATATTAAAAGCAACGAGGAAGCTTTAGCGTTATTATCAGATGTTTATGTCTATGATAATTACATTTTTACTCATTCTTTAAATGTGACAGTCTATACGTTAGGACTTGCAGTTGATCTTGGGTTTAATGAAAAGCAGCTAATAGAAATTGGCATGGGTGCTTTGCTTCATGATGTTGGAAAATTGTCAATTCCTGCTGAAATTTTAAACAAGCCAGGTCGGTTAACGGATGAAGAATTTGCCATCATTAAGACTCATGCCAAAGCGGGGTTCGATATGCTTCGACGGTCACCCAATATTTCTTTGCTTACTGCTCATTGTGCACTGCAGCATCATGAACGATTGGATGGGACTGGTTATCCCCAAGGACTGATCGATGAAAACATTCATATATATGCAAAAATCATTGGAATTGCTGATGTATTCGATGCTGTGACTTCTAATCGAGTGTATAGAAAGCCGATGCTTCCTCATGAGGCATTAGAGCTGCTTTATGCAGGAGTTGGAACGCAATTTGATCATACATTAATTGACGCATTTCGCAGAACGATAGCAGTATATCCTGTAGGGTTGACGGTGACATTAAGTGATGGAAGAATTGGTATTGTTATTAAACAAAATAAAGAGTTAAGTACTCATCCAGTCGTTCGGATTATTTCTGAAGATGGAGAAGAATTGGAGTCTCCATATGATTTGGATTTGACTAAGCAGCTTAATGTAACCATTGTGGAAACAGAATCGACGCTTGCTGAGAGTATGTCGAGTTAGAAGGGGTAGTGAAGGCGATGAAACAATATTTAGATTTGTGCAAACACGTAATTGAGAACGGAAATGAAAAGTCTGATCGAACAGGTACAGGAACAATTAGTACTTTTGGCTATCAAATGCGTTTTGATCTTAAAGAGGGCTTTCCTGTTGTAACAACAAAAAAGCTTCACCTGCGTTCCATTATTCATGAGCTTCTTTGGTTTTTAAAAGGAGATACAAATGTCCGTGCTCTACAAGAACATGGTGTTCGCATTTGGAATGAATGGGCAGACGAAAATGGTGAGCTCGGTCCAGTATATGGGAAGCAGTGGCGTTCTTGGGAAGGAGCAAACGGGAAAACAATTGATCAAATCAGTGACGTTATTGAACAAATCAAGAATAATCCAGATTCGCGCCGTCTTATCGTTAGTGCCTGGAATGTTGCTGAAATCGACGATATGGCATTAGCACCTTGCCATTGTCTTTTCCAATTTTACGTGAATGATGGGAAGTTATCTTGTCAGCTCTATCAACGGAGTGCAGATATTTTCCTAGGTGTTCCGTTTAATATAGCTTCTTATGCACTTTTAACGATGATGATTGCGCAAGTAACGGATTTAGAGCTCGGTGAATTTGTTCATACATTTGGTGACGCTCATATTTATAAAAATCATTTAGAACAAATTAACCTTCAGCTAACGAGAGAACCACGTCCATTACCGCAAATAAAGCTGAATCCTAATCGTACATCGATTTTTGATTTTACATATGAGGATTTCGAGCTTGTTGGCTATGATTCGCACCCTCACATAAAAGGAGAAGTGTCGGTATGATGTCTTTCATTGTAGCAATGGATAAAAATCGTGTGATTGGAAAGGACAATCAGCTCCCTTGGCATTTACCTTCTGATTTGGCGTACTTTAAGAAAATCACATCTAAAAATACCATTATTATGGGGCGTAAAACGTTTGAATCAATTGGTCGCCCATTACCGAAGCGACGTAATATCATCTTGACTAGAAATCAAGATTTTCAAGCTGAGGGTTGCGAGGTCATTCATGATACACAAGCGGTTGTTGAGCTTTGTAAACAAGAAAATGAGTGCTTTGTCATCGGTGGAAGTGAACTATTCTCGTTATTTTTTGAAGATGTTGATCGTCTGTATATCACATATATTAATGAAGAATTTCCAGGTGATACCTACTTTCCTGAGATGAAAGAAAGTGAGTGGCAACTTCTTTCAGCAGAACAAGGTACAGTAGATGAAAAAAATCATTATCGCCATGAATTTCGGGTATATGAACGCATAACTAGTCTGAAATAAATTTAAAGGTAAACAGCAAACCCTCTTTGCATATAATTTTGCAAAGAGGGTTTTTATTATGAGAGCAATTGAATAATGAAGAATGGTCGATTTTATCATTCTGTAAGGTGTAGAATTGGAATATAAGAAAATCAAGCTTTTACAATATGTAAGAAGTAGATGAAGGTAACATGTTTTTACTATTTTAATCACATATACATCATAACAGTATTTAACATTGTTTATTCAGATATATTATGCTAGTATCATTAATTGAAAACTTAATAGATGAACCTCATCGTCATGATGGGGTAGAGGCGCAACTGTCATCAGTATATTCTTGGAGGATGACAACAAAGATGAGTGTAGAAAGGGTCAGTTGCCGAAGTGAGAGTTGGACGTCATACAACTCTTGCTGGGGCTGTGTTGAAGAAGGACAGCACTGTCACAACGATCTTTCGTTGTGGAGGACTACTATGGTGATGGGGACTAACACTTGCATCTTTTAGGGCAGTAGTGGGTCGACCATTATTGTCCTTTTTATTTTATGATAATAGAGGAGGGGTTAGAAGGATGGAAACATCAGTGTTATCATTGATACCACCTATTCTGGCGCTTGTGATGGTTGTTTTAACAAGACGGGTTCTCTTATCACTAGGAGTCGGAATTATTGTTGGTGCACTTATGTTGAACGGCTATAATCCAATTGATGCACTGGCGAATATTTATGCAATTGTGACAGGCATTATTTTTGATTATGGGGATGTGGATATTGTGACGTTTGCTAGTGTGACGTCGGCTATCCTTGAAAGTGGATTTACGATTAATACGTGGGAATTTTATATTGTTTTATTTTTATTGTTACTTGGAATGCTAGCGGCTTTAGTGACTCGTTCTGGAGGAAGCCGGGCCTTTGGTGAGTGGGCTATGAAACGAGTAAAGACACGCGTTGGTGCACAACTGTTTGCCATTGCTCTTGGTTTTATTATTTTTATTGATGATTATTTTAACAGTTTGACAGTTGGAAATGTGAGTCGGCCATTAACAGATCGTCATCGTGTTTCACGTGCTAAACTAGCCTATATTGTCGATTCAACAGCAGCACCTATGTGTGTGATTTCGCCGGTGTCGAGCTGGGGAGCTTATATTATTGCGATCATTGCTGGGATTTTATCGACGTATTCCATTACGGAATATGGTGCCCTAGAAGCTTTTATGTTAATGATACCAATGAATATTTATGCGTTAGTGGCGCTTGCTATGGTGATTATAGTAGCGTGGTTTAATCTTGATTTCGGGGCGATGAAAGTTCACGAAAGACGTGCGATCGAAACAGGAGAACTCGTTGATTCATCTGCAGGAGCGATTCCTGGATCACAAGATGAGCTTGAAGCTAGTGACAACGGAAAAGTTGGTGACTTGGTTTGGCCAATCATCGCTCTTATTGTCGGAACGGTTTTCTTTATGATTTTAACAGGTATACAAGGTACGGAAGGGCAAGCGACGTTACTGACCATTTTTGAAAATACGGATGTATCGGCATCGCTTGTTTATGGGGGACTATTCGGCTTGCTTGTCGCTCTACTACTTAATATGACGAAGCAAAATAATGGTACAGGATTAGTGAAATCACTTGGAATTGGAATGAAATCGATGTTACCTGCGATTTATATTTTATTCTTTGCATGGACGATTATTTCCATTATTAGTGATCTTGGGACAGGGGCTTACCTAGCATCACTTGTAGATGGTAGTATTCACCCAATGTTCTTACCAGTTATTCTCTTTGTTATTGCAGGTTTTGCTGCATTTTCAACAGGAACATCTTGGGGAACATTTGGCTTGCTGTTACCTATTGCTGGTGAAATGGCATCTGTTATTGATATTTCGATGTTACTCCCAATGCTCGCTGCTGTACTTGCAGGGTCTATCTTTGGCGACCATTGCTCGCCAATATCTGATACGACAATCCTTTCGTCTACAGGCGCAGGGAGTCATCATATTGATCATGTGATGACCCAGTTGCCATATGCGTTAATTGCAGCTGGAATTTCAATGATGTCTTATCTTGTCCTTGGAGCAACGACTAGTGTCTTTCTTGGGGTGGTAACAGCATTGATCCTCCTTGTTTTAACAGTCTTCGTACTAAAACGAATGCAAAGTAAAGAAGCATAAACCTATATCTAATAAAAATGAAGGGTTTGAATCCGTTTATTAGGAAAATATAAGATGGTGAATCATGTTATATTTTCCTAATAGGATCAAACTCTTTTTTTAAAAAAAGAAAAGATAATACGACAAGAAAAAATATATTTTGACAAAATTCGAGTTAATTATTATAATAGCATAGCGAATAGTCAGAAAATTAATGCGAAGGTTATGTCATTAATGATAAATAAAATGCTTTTATAGAGCATTAAATAAATACGCTAAAATAACAATATCATTTTCGAATAATTTTGACAAAAAGTGTATAAACAATTATGCTAAAGTTGTAATTTTCTGAATATTTATTTATAGAAAGATCATTTAAAAACGAAAGGAGAAAGGAAAATGAGTGGAAGAGAGCAATGGGGAACACGCGCAGGTTTTGTTTTAGCTGCAATTGGTTCTGCAGTTGGATTAGGTAATATTTGGCGTTTTCCATATGTAGCTTATGAGAATGGAGGAGGAGCCTTTTTCTTACCGTATTTATTCGCCCTTCTTACAGCGGGCATTCCGCTTCTTATTATGGAATTCACTATCGGTCATAAGAACCGTGGTTCAGCTCCATTGTCATACGCGCGTTTAAACAAGAAAACAGAATGGATTGGTTGGTGGCAAGTTGCGATTTCTTTTGTTATCTCAACTTACTACGCGGTTATTATTGCATGGGCGATCGCCTATACGTACTTCGCTGTAAATCAACGTTGGGGTGAAGATACAGGCGGATTCTTAATGGGTGAATACCTGCAACGTGTCGATATCGTTTCAGGAGGTGCACCTGGTGATCTTGGGTCATTAGTGCCAGGGGTATTCATTCCATTAATTCTTGTCTGGGTCATTGCGCTAGGGGTTTTATTTAAAGGGGTCAAACGTGGAATTGAAGTGGCAAACCGAATTTTCATCCCGCTTCTTGTTGTGATGTTTCTTCTGATCGTTATTCGTGCTGTAACGCTTGAAGGAGCGGCGTTGGGTCTTGATGCATTCTTCCGACCTAATTGGGATGAAATTATGTCTCCAGAAGTATGGGTCGCTGCTTACGGGCAAATATTCTTTAGTTTATCGATTGGATTTGCGATTATGGTGACATATTCGAGCTATTTACCAAAAAAAGCGGATATTAATAATAATGCATTTATTACAGGTTTTAGTAACTCAAGCTTTGAGCTTTTAGCGGGTATTGGTGTATTTGCTGCATTAGGATTTATGGCTTCAGCTTCTGGTGTAGAAGTAGCAGATGTTGCCAGTGCAGGAATTGGGCTTGCCTTCGTTGTCTTCCCAGAAATCATTAATACTTTCCCAGGTTTTAATGGATTCTTTGGAGTGTTATTCTTCGGTTCACTCGTCTTAGCTGGGCTAACGTCGTTGATTTCAATTGTTGAGACATTTGTCGCAGGGATACAGGATAAATTCAACATATCACGTGTAAAAGCTGTTGCTTTTGGTGGAGGGTTATCAGCACTCATTTCCCTTTTGTTTGCAACACAAGGTGGTTTATTCTTCCTAGATGCAGCCGATTATTTCGTTAACCAATTTGGAATCGCGCTTGCAGGACTTGTTTCGGTTATTATTGTTGCGTGGTTCTTGAGAAAACTCCCAGAGTTACAAGATCATGCGAATAGTGTATCTGATTTTCGCACAGGTTTATGGTGGAAAGTATGTTTAGGAGTTATTACGCCAATCGTACTTGGATATATGTTTATTCAAAACACCATTACTAACTTAACGAGTAACTATGAAGATTATCCAACTTCTTTTCTTCTCCTATCAGGATGGGGAGTAGCCATTGCAGTTATCGTGGTTGGCTTCATCTTTGCAGCAGTAAAATGGCAAAAGAATGCTTTAGAAATGCCTAAAGATAAAAATGAAAAAGGAGTTGAGCAATAATGAGTGGAAGTGCAATCGCTATGATGATTATCGGCATTGTTATTATCTGGGGCGGCATGGGACTTAGTATTGCCAATGCTGTGCGGGTTTCAAAAAGAAATAAATAAGAAATGAAAGAGGCTGAGCTGATGTCAGCCTCTTTTCTTTTTACGGTCTTTATATGCTTGGCGTTCCCATGATTTAAGTGATGGATAAGGATCGAAGGACCATTCCGTATAGCCGTTATCGCGGTACATGCCATAGTGAAGGTGAGGAGGGAACTTTCCTTGAGTACCCGGTTTTCCGTAACCTGAACTTCCACAATACCCAATGACATCTCCTGGAGAAACGATACTACCTTCTTCAATTCCTTTTTCAAACCCACTCAAGTGAGCATAATAATGATAAATATTATCCAAATCACGAATACCGATACGCCAGCCACCGTATTTATTCCAGCCTTTAATTTCAACTCTTCCGTAAGCTGTTGCTCGAATCGGAACATTGTAGCCTGCGAATATATCCGTGCCTTCATGAATCCTCCTTCCGCCCCAACCTCTTTTGTCTCCCCATGTATTACGATAGCTGTAATTATAATTAAGAGGCATCGGAAATGCATGTGTGTGTAAATCTAAACGGTCAAAATGTTTATAGATGAGTGAGTGACTGTGAACGATATTTACGGACTGATCACGCTTGTATTTTTCCCATAATGCAATCCGAAAATGAGTCTCATCAAAGCCGAATTTTTCAAGATAATGAGCAAATGTATACAACACATCCTCGTCATTTGTTAGTTCCGCTAATCCGTCTCCGTCTCCATCTAATCCTACTCCTCCAAAGAATTGAATCGAGAGAGGATTTGTGTCAGTGACATCTGGATTAGATGGGCCTGCCCACTCTTCTTTAGAGTAAAAAATGGCAATAACACCTTCTTCAATTGGCCGATCGCGCTGTGCTCTACGTAACCCTCTCTCATACGTATCAACAGCTGCTAAGTAGTACCATGGAACGTTTGTGATGGTTTCAACTTTTTTATATAAATCCATTCGTTTTTCGTATATTTGCTGCACGGATAATTCCACTTTCTCTGCTGCAAATCCAGTTAGAGGCAAAGAAATAAAAACGATGATAAGGATTAAGGCAATCATTTTACGCTTCATTCCCATGGTCTCCTTTCCTGCATTGTTTTTCGCTCTTACATAGTGTGTAATAAATGAAAGGAAATAATAGGAGTGAATCAATGGAAATTTTGAGCGCTCACTTGGTCATTTTTGTGGAATCATGATAAAGTAGAAAGAGAAAATTTGTTCATCGCGACAAAATGTATCATTGGATGGAGTGAATAGAATGGCAAAAAAAGAAGAACACCTTCGAAAGCCTGATTGGCTTAAAATAAAATTAAATACGAATGAATCCTATACGGGTTTGAAGAAAATGATGCGGGAGAAAAATCTACATACCGTATGTGAAGAAGCACGTTGCCCAAATATTCATGAGTGTTGGGCTGTTAGAAAAACAGCGACATTTATGATTTTAGGAGATATATGTACACGTGCATGCCGTTTTTGTGCGGTAAAAACAGGCCTTCCTAATGAATTGGATTTACAAGAGCCAGAACGCGTTGCAGAGTCTGTTGAAATGATGGGATTAAAGCATGCGGTTATTACAGCTGTTGCACGTGACGATTTGAAAGATGGTGGCTCGGCTGTATTCGCTGAGACAGTCCGTGCCATTCGTCGTCGTAGTCCGTTCTGTACGATTGAAGTACTACCATCAGATATGCTTGGTGGTATTGAAAATCTTGAGACATTGATGGCTGCTCGTCCTAATATTATGAACCACAATATTGAAACGGTTCGTCGTTTAACGCCAAGAGTTCGTGCTCGCGCAACATATGATCGTTCGCTTGAATTCTTACGTCGTGCAAAGGAACTGCACCCTGATATTCCAACGAAATCAAGCTTAATGATTGGGCTTGGTGAAACGAAAGAAGAAATCATTGAAACAATGGATGATCTTCGTGCAGTTGATGTTGATATCATGACAATCGGGCAGTACTTACAGCCGACAAAGAAACATTTAAAGGTTCAAAAATACTATCACCCAGATGAGTTTGCAGAATTGAAAGAAATTGCGTTAAGCAAAGGCTTCAGTCACTGCGAGGCAGGTCCTCTTGTCCGTTCATCGTATCATGCCGATGAACAGGTTAATGAAGCGCAAGTTCGTGCAGAAGCAAAAAAGGTTGCCGGGTCTTAAAACTCTAAAAAGGGAGCGTCGATTGACGCTCCCTTTTTATCTAGCTATTTTTTCTTTAATTGCTTTTGTTTTTGTTGCATGATTTTTAAATGATCATCTGTACGCTCATTATATTCGCCTTGAGGGGAATCCTTTTGCATTTCTTGGATCGTTTGTTCAATCGTCTCATCTACATGTGGAGCTGCGGGTGATAGGTTTTGGAAACGCTCGATGTCTTGGAAATGCGCATGGTTATCCGTTAGGTAGACATGGTAATAACGAGGCACAATTGAAAGGACGCTTCGTTTTACTTGATCGGCTACATATTCTCGACTATCGGACGGGGTGTCATAAGCAACTAAGACATATTTATCCGTTACAAGGGTTGCCGCTTCATCGACCGTTTTATTGTTTAAAACCATACGAGTCACACCATCTGCCAGTTGATTACGGTCAAATGTCGGTGTGAAATGTTGATTTTCTACTTGTTCTCGTTGATAGCGATTGTATCCATAGTTTGAAACGGAACCATCTTGATTCATTTGGGTCATCGGATGAAGTTTTGTGCTATGACTATTAGCTAAACTCTGAATTTCTGGTTGACCTTCGTCTGTCATTTGGCAACCTGTTAGAAGCAACATGGTACATAGTCCTGTCATGAGTATTGATTTTTTTATCATGTGTACACCTCCTCTTTCTTCAGAGTGACCACATTCAAGCCTTTTTACAGCTAGTAAATGCTGGACAAAGGAAAAGCTGTAGGAAAGAAAGACATGTGCTATAATAAAGGAAGTAAAATAAAGCAGAGGTGAGCCCAATGGTTCGCATTCAAGGGATGCAGTATGAAATCGTTGAAGATGTGAAGAATGGTTGGGATGAAGAAGCTTTTAAGGCGCGATTCAGTGATGTTCTCAATAAGTACGATTACATAGTTGGTGATTGGGGCTATAATCAATTGAGACTGCGAGGCTTTTTCGAAGACCGACATAAGAAAGCGACTTATGATACAAAAATAAGTACGTTGCCAGATTATTTATACGAATATTGTAATTTCGGCTGTGCCTACTTCGTCATCAAACGAATGAAAGAAAAATGAAAAGCAGTCTCGCTCAAAAGCGAAGACTGCTTTTTCCTGTTAACAAAGTAAAACGCAGAAGCTTTATTGAAGTAGCTAAAGATTTGAAGCCCCGAGTATACCTGCAACAAAGACATTCGCTTTTTTTGGAAATGACGAAAAATAAAATATGTTTCCATGCTTTAGACGGTGGGTTCTTCGTCAATATCTGGATCATCGTGAGTAGGGTGGGAACCAGGATACTCTCTTGGTAGGTTCTCATGTAACTGTTTAAATTCGTAATTAAAAGCGCTGTAGTAGCGTTGGCCTGGTTTCCAAGGCGTACTTTTGTTGACAACTGGTGTGTCCTTATTGATCGGTGATCCATAAGGACCTTCTGGGGTTTGTTCTACGGCTAGGTAATTACGCATTGCTTCAACATTTGTAAAATCAGTATATCTTTGCTCTTCGTCATTACCAGGTTGCTGTCGATTGGGCATAGAAAAAACACCTCCTTACACGTAGGATGTCCGTAAGAGGTGTTAATTACTTCATGATTAAACGATTTCGTATAGAAAAGAGCGTAATTCTTCTGCGTCATCAGCAGAGAGATTATACGCATGTTCGAGATAACCAGGCTCTTCAAGGTCATCTGCTCCAATAATAGCAAAGCGATTCGATAAGACGTCGAGAACAAGCTGCTTGCCATAATATCTAGATGAAGAAATAATCGCTAGGTCAAAGCGTTGTTGTTCACCCATGAAGCTCACAAAGCGTGTGCGCGTTTCTTCTATATCATCATATAAATAAAATCGTTCTGACATTGACATTCTCCTTTCTTTTTCATTAACGTAACAAAAAATCAATATAGCTATCATATCATGCAACGCGTAACGTTTATATAACGAGTCTTTTTATATTTATGGTTGCTTATTTGCAAGCGATGTTGAAAGGTGCCTAATGTTGTATACTAATGATAGGGGTTCAGTCACAATGAACTCATGAGGAAAAAGAAATCATTGCCTATTTATATAATACCTAAGCTTTTTAAATCATATTTGGACAAACTAATAAGAGTAGGGGGATTATAATGTATTTTGTGAACAGAGAGAAAATCGAAGAAACGCTTCTTTATATGGAAACCATTCAAGAACATTTTGACACGATGAATGAGCCAATAGGTATGACTGAACGACTTGCACTTGAGAGAATGGCCTATGTTGTCATTGAATCGATTATTGATGTTGGCAATAGTATGATTGATGGCTTTATTATGAGAGATCCAGGTGGATATGAGGATATTATTGATATTCTTGAGGATGAGAAGGTCATAAATGCTGACCATGCTCGCTCTTTTAAATATGTCATTGGACTAAGAAAACAACTAGTGCAGGAGTATACAGCTGTAAATCATCAAGAGTTGGCTGATACACTCAAAGGAAACGCGCAAGCACTTAAACAATTTCCAATTGATGTAAGACGTTATTTGATTGAGGAGCTTGGTCCAGTTTCTGCTTTTTTACCTAATGAAAGTAAAGGAAACGCCTAAATTGTACAATGTACGGTTCATCGCATACAATGATAAATAAAGGTGGTGATCGTCTTGGGAAAAGAGACTAATACGCGCCAAATCATTTTAACATTATTGAAGCGTAACCAAGAACAGACGGTTTCTGCATTAGCAACAGAGCTTGGTGTGACAGAGATGGCTGTGCGTAGACATTTGCAAGGGCTTGAAAAAGATGGCTTTATTGAGTCGCGCATAGAGCGTCAAGCGATGGGAAGGCCAACATATAAATACTCGTTAACAGCAAAAGGCGATGAACGTTTTCCGCGGAATTACGGAGACTTATCACTCAGTATTCTCAAAGATCTTGAGCAAATGAGTGGTAATGAAATGGTTGATCGTTTGTTTGAGAAAAGAAGAGACCGTCTACAAGAGAAATATGAAACGGAAGTGAAGGGTTCTTTATCTGAACGAGTAAAAGCCTTAGCGCGTATCCAAAATGAGAATGGGTATATGGTTGACTACAAACAATTAGAAGATGGATCTTATGAATTCATTGAATATAATTGTCCGATTTCTCAGGTTGCTAAGGAGTATCCTGTCGCATGTAACTGCGAGCAACAGCTTTTTAATAAGCTACTTGAAACGGCCAATGTAGAACGGAAATCTTGTATTGCAAAAGAAAATACGAACTGTTGTGTTTATAGATTAAAGGAACAATCATGAGTTGCGCAGAAAGTAGTTACACATTGTTCTGACCTTTGGAGGGGATATCTACTAAAGGTCAGGATTTTTTATAAGAAAGAAAATTCGATGATGTCTAGCGCAAGCAGCCTAGCAGCTTGAGGGCTTTTCAGCCTGTGATTGGTTTCCTGAAACCTAGAAACGCAATAGTGGTTTTCCAATGCTTGTCATTGCTGGTCGGGCACTTTCGCTTTTCTAATATAGAAATGAGGTTAAAAAATGAAACAGTATAAAGGATTTTTAATTGATTTAGATGGGACCATGTATCGTGGAAGTGAAAAAATCGATGAAGCTGTCCAATTTGTTAAGGATTTAGAGAGACGTAAGATTCCGTATCTCTTTGTGACCAACAATTCAACGAAGAGGCCAGAACAAGTAGCTGCATTGCTGCAATCAATGGATGTGCCAGCGACAGAGAGTCATATTTTTACCACAAGCATGGCTACTGCAACATATATTTCTGAACGAAAAAAGAATGCTCGTGTTTATGCGATTGGTGAAGAAGGCTTGCGCTATGCGCTTACAGAAGAAGGTCATGAGCTTGTTGATGAAGGTGCTGATTTTGTTGTTAGCGGTCTTGATCGTGACATTACATATGAAAAGCTAGCAAAGGGAGCACTCAATATTCGTGCTGGTGCAACATTTATTGCTACAAATGCGGATGTTGCCTTACCAACTGAGCGTGGCCTTATGCCTGGAAATGGCTCGCTTGTTTCTGTGTTGTCGGTAACAACAGGAGTCAATCCAACGTTTATTGGCAAGCCTGAATCAATCATCGTTGAACAAGCATTAGAAGTAATAGGGACAGCTAAGGAAGAAACGATTATGGTAGGGGACTATTACCATACTGATATTTTGGCAGGTTTGCGAGCTGGAATGGATACATTGATGGTTTATACGGGTGTCTCGACAAGAGAACAGGTTGCGACGTATGAGGAAAAACCAACACATGAATTAAACTCATTAGCTGAGTGGACATTTGAATAAGAATGAACGAAGGCTGACTCAAGTTGAGTCAGCCTTTTATAGTAGGATAAGCTATTCTACATTCTCTGCGCTATGAGCAAGGCGGCTTGAAGCAGCTGCAGCAATGGCACCAACGATATCATCTAAAAATGTATGGCACTCCCCTGTTGATTTGTCGTTCAACTTCTCTAATATGCCTGGTTTTTGTTTATCAATATATCCGTAATTCGTAAATCCGATTGAACCATAGACATTGATAATCGATAAGGCGATAATTTCATCGACTCCATATAAACCCTCATCTCGGGCGATTATTCCTTGCAGTGGTTCTTCAAGCAAGCCCTTTTCAGTTAGGATGTCAAGCTGGATTCCAGTCAAAATCGCATTTTGAACTTCACGCTTTCCAATTACACGGTTGACGTTCTCCTTGCATTCTGCTAATTGAAGCTCAGGATGATATTTCACTTGAAGGAAATAAACGAGGTCAGCAATATCGTCTAACGTCACCCCGCGATCCTCAAGCAATTTTCTTGCGTGTGCTTCAACTTCATTGATCTTCTTTTTTGTCATGGTAGCACCTCCAGCGAGCACTCATTCCGTTTTTGTTAAAGACAGAAGGGATAGTACTAGTCTACGGGACACACACACATTTTATTCATCTGGGTCATAGACTAGGAAAAGGAATGAACGTGTAAGGGGGAAAGTAGATGTTTGAGCGAAATCTGTACGATATTTACGGGCTCTACTGTGAGTCGAGATTTGCATTAGGGGATTACGAGAGTTTCCAAGCTGGAGGACAGTCGTATATCTTATTGCCGAAAGAGGAGTTAAGCTCAAGTGAGCAAGAGATGATGGCTTTTGCTGATTATTTGCATTCTGTAGGTGATAGTTCTGTTCTACGGCCAATGATGACACTTCACAAACAACCTTCAGGATTAATTGATGGGCAAAATGTATATGTTTGTCCTCTCCCTAATGATATGCGCTATGGGCAGACACGTATTGAGCATGGAGCGGAAAAAGGAAAACATTTAGCTATGATTCATTATTACGGAACACAAATGCCATATGAGAAGCGAAAGTATGATTTTTTTGGGCAATGGCATAAGCTTTGGGAAACAAGACTGGAGCAGCTTGAAGGATGGTATCAGCAGATTCTCTATGAATCGCCACAATCATATGTAGATGAGGCTTTTTTATTTTCGTATCCTTATTATATGGGGTTAACCGAGAATGCGATTCAATATGTTGTCGATGCTATGCTTGATGATCCAGGAAGAGCAGAAGAGAAACCGACGATCTGTCATCGGAGGTTCACTGACAAAACGTGGCTCGTCCTTTCTGAACAAGGGGAGATTGTCAAACGCCCAACCGAATTTATTTATGATCATCCATGTCGTGACTTGGCGGAATGGATTCGTGAATATCAGCTAAATGAAAAGTCTTTTTCATGGCAGGATATTGATTTGTTTTTGCGAGAGTATGAACAATATGAGCCGTTAACAACGTTTTCTTGGCGATTGCTCTATGCGCGCTTGTTGTTTCCCCTGCATTATTTTGAAACGATTGAACATTATTACCGTAGTCAGGTTAAAGAAGAAAAGGTTGAAGCAGGTCAAGCATTCTTCCGCTTACTTAAACAAGAAAAGCAAAATGAACGATTTTTAAAAGAATTCGCAGTGGGGGTGCTCTCCTCCAAAGCGATAGCACCAAATCAAATACCGCCTGTTGAATGGCTATGAAGTCAGACTCTTTGATGAGCTGGCTTTTTTTGTTAGAATGAGAAGAATGAGGTGGTTAGGTAAGAAGATCATCAAGCTGCCTCGGTTAAATTTAAGTTCTATTAATAAGAGGGGAATGAGTAGATTTATTTGTTTCAATGATTGAACCCTCGAGTTGGCTTGTGTTCTTCTAAAGTTTTCTAATAATTATTAAAATGGCTCTTGTGCTTCGTTCGGAAGAGGTCTATAATGTCCTTTATAGATAAACAATTGTTCATTTAAGATATACAGAAAAAGAGATAGAGAAGGAGTGGAGCGCATGTCAGCGGAGGTTCGTGTAGGTTTACTTGGTCTTGGGACAGTAGGGACAGGTGTTGTTTCCATTATTAGCCGACACCAAGAAGAATTACGTCATCAAGTTGGCTGTCCTGTTACGATCAAAAAAGTGCTAGTGCGTGATAAAGCGAAGCCACGTCCAGTTGATGTTGATGAGACGATGGTGACTGAACATATAGATGAAATTTTAACAGATGAGCATATTGATATTGTGATCGAGGTCATGGGTGGAGTAGAATCAACAAAGGAACACTTGCTTAAGGCATTACGAAATGGTAAGCATGTCGTGACGGCAAATAAGGATTTGATGGCTTTACACGGTGCCGAGTTGCTTCGTGTTGCTTCTGAAAATGGTTGTGATTTGTATTATGAAGCGAGTGTTGCAGGCGGTATCCCAATCTTACGTAGCTTAGTTGACGGTTTAGCTGCTGATCGAATTACGAAAATGATGGGAATCGTCAATGGAACGACAAACTACATCTTAACAAAAATGACGCAAGAAGGAAGCTCCTATGAAGAGGTACTGAAGCAAGCGCAATTGCTTGGCTTTGCTGAAAGTGACCCGACAGCTGATGTTGAAGGATTAGATGCAGCTAGAAAGATGGCGATTTTAGCTACGCTTGGGTTCTCGATGAATGTCAGTCTAGATGATGTTGTCGTACGTGGAATTTCTTCGGTAACAAAGTCTGATCTTGATTATTGTGATCAGCTTGGATATACAATGAAGTTAATTGGACTGGCTAAGCGTGATGATGGTCGCGTTGAGGTTAGCGTTGAACCAACATTATTACCGAAAGAGCATCCACTGGCTTCCGTTCACAATGAATACAATGCTGTTTATGTATATGGTGAAGCGGTAGGAGAGACGATGTTCTATGGTCCAGGAGCAGGTTCGCTACCGACAGCTACGGCAGTTGTTTCCGATTTAGTTTCTGTGATGAAAAATATGCGCTTAGGTGTTAGTGGCAGAATAGTTCAAGGTCCATTGCATGAACGTATTTTGAAGCGAGATAATGAAATTGATTCAAAATATTTCTTGCGCTTACGTGTCATTGATAAAGCTGGAACATTCCAAGCTGTGACAAACTTATTTGCTTGCCATGAAGTCAGCTTTGAAAAACTTTTGCAGCTTCCAGTTGAAGGGGCAGAGGTAGCTGAAGTCATTGTGATCACACATCATACGAACAAAGAAAATTATGAAAAATTATACAAAAAACTATCTGAGCTTGAAGTCATTGAATCGATTGAAAGCTGCTACCGCGTCGAGGGAGGACGATAAAATGAGTCGTTGGAATGGATTATTACATGAATATAAGGAATTTTTACCAGTAAATGATGAAACACCTATGCTTACATTACGTGAAGGTAATACACCACTAGTACCACTTGAGCATTTATCAAAAGAGTGGGGTGTAGATATTTATGTGAAATATGAAGGAGCTAACCCAACAGGTTCATTTAAAGACCGTGGGATGGTAATGGCTGTTGCGAAGGCAAAAGAAGAAGGAAGTAAAGCCATTATTTGTGCTTCTACTGGTAATACATCAGCAGCTGCAGCAGCATACGGTGCAAGAGCAGGATTACGTTGTATTGTCGTTATCCCTGAAGGGAAGATTGCCCTTGGTAAGCTTGCCCAAGCTGTTATGTACGGAGCTGAAGTGTTAGAAATCAAAGGAAATTTTGATAATGCGTTAGATATTGTTCGTGAAATTAGTAAACAAGAACCAATCACACTTGTGAACTCTGTTAATCCGTATCGTATTGAAGGTCAAAAAACGGCTGCTTTTGAAGTGTGTGATGCCCTTGGGAAAGCACCTGATGTCCTTGCCATTCCTGTTGGTAATGCTGGTAACATCACTGCATACTGGAAAGGATTTAAGGAATACAACGAGAAAAAAGGTACTGGTTTACCAGAAATGCGTGGATTTGAAGCGGAAGGTGCCGCTGCGATTGTTCGCGATGAAGTGATTGAAGAGCCTGAAACAATTGCTACAGCAATCCGAATTGGTAATCCTGCAAGCTGGAAGCAAGCTGTTGCGGCAGCAGACGAATCAAATGGGAAAATTGACTATGTTACAGATGAAGAGATTTTAGAAGCGTATAAGCTACTTGCAAGCCGTGAAGGTGTCTTTGCAGAGCCTGCTTCTTGTGCATCTATTGCTGGCCTCAAAAAGCAAATTGAATCTGGTGAAATCAAAAAAGGTTCGACAGTTGTTTGTGTGTTAACTGGTAATGGATTAAAGGATCCAAGTACAGCAATGGATACAGTTACTGTTAAGCCAGTCGTACTTCCAAATGATAAGGAGGCCTTCCTTGCACATCTTAAAGGTGGTGTCACATCATGAACCCAGAACCATTTGTCATAAAGGTTCCTGGTAGTTCAGCTAATTTAGGTCCTGGATTTGATTCGGTCGGGATTGCGGTTAATCGCTATTTAGAATTAGAGGTAGTCAATGCGAACGAGTGGTTCTTTCAATCATCTTCAAGTGAGTTAGAAGGAGTCCCAGCAGGAGAAGATAATTTAATTTGTGAAGTAGCCAAGCATGTAGCATCAGAGCTTGGCTATGATCTCACACCGTGCCATGTAACCATGTCGAGCAATATTCCATTAGCGCGTGGTCTTGGAAGCAGTGCTGCAGCGATCGTAGCTGGAATTGAATTAGCTAATCAATTGCTTGGTGACATTTTATCTGCTGAGGAGAAAGTTCGCTTTGCAAGCCTGTGGGAAGGTCATCCTGATAATGTTGCAGCCTCTGTTTACGGAGGGCTAATTATTGGAACACATACGGAAGAGAGTACGCATGTGTTATTTGGTGGAGTGCCAGAAGTGGATCTCGTTTTACTTGTTCCATCTGAAGAGCTTATGACGAAAAAAGCTCGTGGTGTGCTACCGAGTGAGCTTGAGTTTCGTCAAGCTGTTAGAGGAAGCGGAGTTGCCAATGTTCTAGTGGCTGCATTGCTCCAAGGAAACTGGAAGGTAGCAGGAGAGATGATGAACAAAGACGTTTTTCACCACCCGTATCGAAAAGAGCTCGTTCCTCATCTCGAGGATGTGATTCGCGTTGTGCAAGAAGAAACAGACGCATATGGTGCAGCTCTTAGCGGGGCAGGTCCAACGATGTTATGCTTAGCTCCTCAAAATGAGGGGAATATCATTCAAGAGAAGCTTAAAGGATATTTTCCTAACTTTGAAGTCGATGTCCTTAAGCCAGCTCGTGAAGGTATCACTGTATACAAGGGGACACCAGTAAAGACAGTCTGAATAAGATTCATGTATGGCGGGCAAACCATTTAAAAAGGGAGGCCAATGTCCATGTTTGAAATCAATCAGCTACAAGAAGGTCAACAAGTTTATATCATTTATCGGAATCCCCACACGCCGACTGTTTCAACGATTCAAGAGGCGACAATTGCTAGAGATCCTATGAATCCAAGTCAATTGTCTCTTCTTTTATACGATTATTATCATCCGATTGAAGAGGATGATGCAATTTTTACATCATATGCAGAAGCGGAATCTTTGTATGATGAATATATGTTTTAATGCCCTCATGATGTGAAGGTGCTTGGGCGTTCACAGGACGTGAGTGAATGTAGCCAAGTAAGTTACCTATTCTACTGTAAAAAAAGAAACGCCCGACCTTGGTCGGGCGTTTTTGCTGTATTAAAATACTTGTTCGATCTCTTTTACACCTGGAACTTCTTCAAGAAGTGCGCGTTCAATTCCTGCTTTAAGTGTGATTGTTGAACTTGGGCAAGATCCGCATGCTCCAAGCAAACGCACCTTTACAATACCATCTTCAACATCTACGAGTTCGACATCCCCGCCATCACGTAGCAAGAAAGGACGAAGCTTATCTAATACTTCCTTGACTTGTTCGATCATTTCAGTACTTGTTGCTGACATATTAAACAACTCCTTTCTACTATCTATTATAAAGGCGTAACGTAAAAAAATCCATCCATCTGCTCGATTTTCTCAACAAAATAAGTCATATAATGGAAATTAAATAAATTCTTAGCATTTTCTAAACCTTTTTAAAGAGCTTGCGTGTCAAAAGATGAGAAGATATGCTAAATGTAAAGGTGGAAAGGTTGTGGAAAAGATGAAGGTATTATCGATGACTGTGTTCGGAGCGGAAGAAAAGTGTGCAAGCTGTATCCATCTTCCAAGTGCGAGAGAGACGATGGAATGGTTAGATGCAGCTATATCAAGGAAATTCCCTGAGGTATCACTGAAAATAGAGTATGTGGATATTGATATGCCTGGAGAAGATGAGCTACATGTAAGACTTGCAGAATCCATCCGAGATGATGAATACTTCTATCCACTGGTGCTTCTGAATGACGAAATTGTAGCAGAGGGTAATCCGAATTTAAAAGATATTTTTGCGAAAATTGAAAAGTGGAATGAAAACAATCCCGTTTCTGAATAAAGAGAGACGGGATTGTTTGTTTTGTATTTTACGCTCCTGAATGGTGTTTGTACATCCAAAGGACTCCACTTTTTAATACTCGTGGGACACGTCCGAGAAGAGTGCGTTCACCCATTAGCCCAAATCCATGCTTTTTACCAAGTGAGCCTAGCACACCTTTTAGTTTAATTCGTGGTAGTTCCTCAGGTAATGGTTCACCGTTCCATTGCTTTTTTAAAATGGTCACAATTTGTTCCGCCTGTCCCTCAGCAAGCTGAGCACTAGGAGCATGAGGGAGGCTTGCACAGTCACCAACGACAAAGACATTTTCATCAGTAGGAAGGAAATGCTGAGGCGTTAACACGACTCTTCCTTGTGAATCTTTTTCTACATCTAAGTTTCGTACGACTTCAACAGGCTGCACCCCTGCTGTCCAAATGATGGCATCACAGTCAATTCGCTCATCATGATTATAAAGAGCACCAGGTTCAACCTTTGTAATATTTGAATTATTGATTACATCGACACCATGATCAACAAACCAATTTTGCACATAGGTTGAAAGCTTACGTGGGAACATCGAAAGGATGATATCACCACGATCAAATAGCTTAACTGTTAGGTCAGGACGACTTTCACGAAGTTCACTTGCTAATTCAACACCGCTTAGTCCTGCTCCAACGATTGAGACGACACCATTCGGGCGTACATTATTAAGTGCTTCGTATGTACGTCTTGTTGCACCCATTGTCTGAATACTATGTGTGAATTCCTTTGCTCCTGGTACGTTGTGATATTTATCCTCACAGCCTAAGCCAATCACGAGTTTGTCATAAGAGACTTGATCCCCGTCTTCAAGCTCAACCTTCATCTCTTCAAGGTTTACGTTCGTTATCGTTCCATACTTAATTGTTAGTCTAGCATCTTCAGGAAATTCAACACGAAGATGATGATCAGCTGCAGTTCCTGCTGCTAATGCGTAATACTCCGTTTTTAAGCAATGATAAGGTAATTGGTCAATTAACGTTACTTCTACATCTTCAGGTAATTCATTTGGAAGGAGACGTTGGAGCATGCGCATGCCCCCGTAGCCGCCGCCTAAAATAACAAGTTTTTTCATAAGTGAATGTCCCCTTTTTTCGATGATTGCGTCTAAACTTGCCTCGACCAAAGTCATTACATTGGTAAGTAACCGCGCCTTTGATGGTTCTGTTGCAAAGGTATGGATGCCATGAGAAATTAAACTGTGGATAATATGTCCCCATGTTTCGACAGAAGCTGTTGTTTCTAATTCGCCACGTATTTTCGCAGATTGCAAAAGCTCTTCCCAGTGTGAAAACAAAAGTGACCGTTCCTTAAGAACATGGTTCCACATTTCAATTGTTAGCGCTGGGTACTGATCAAAATCAACTAAGATAAATTGTAAGTAAGAGCGTAAACGGACAGGTAAAGGTCGGTACTTTAAATGAGATTGTCTAACATAGGGCATGACTCCTTGCAGACGTTCATTCGCAAGTGATTGCATGATGGAGTCTTTCGTTGGGAAATAATTAAAAAAGGTTCCTTTGGCTACATTAGCTGCATTGGTAATTTCCTGTACAGTTGTACGTGTGTAGCCTTTTTCTCGAAACAGGGCTAGTGCCGCTTTTTCAATTCGTTCCTTTGTCTGTTCTTTTTTCGCTCGTTCGGTCATGACGTCGCTCCTTAAAAATGACCTTGGTCAGTTTTGATTATACCGAGGAATGATCGAAAAAACAACAAATTTGTGAATTTTTCTTATCTGTATTTCTTCTTTGAGTTCTAGCGAAAATAAAACAACACAATTGACTTCTTTCAAGCTCAAGAGTAGCATATAGGTTGAAGATTGATGAGGTGAGAGTATGCGTCCGATTATTGAATTTTGTCTTAGTAATTTAGCGAGCGGTTCACAAAAAGCAATGGAAGAGCTTGAGAAGGACCCCAATCTAGATATTATTGAATACGGTTGCTTAAACAGTTGTGGTAACTGTGCAATCGAATTGTTTGCTCTCGTAAACGGTGAGTACGTCTCAGGGGAAACGAGTGCCGAACTAGTTGAAAATATCTACACCTTCTTAGAAGAAAATCCAATGTTTTAATATAGCTGTGCCCAATTTCTAAGGGGCTAATCCCGACGTAATGAAAAGTCTTGGGATAGGCCCTTTTCATCTATATTGAAAGTAAGGAAAATGAAGAACAAAAAAGGAGTGCGGATTATGGACGTTATTCCATTTATTAATACATGGCCATATGAGCGTCAGTTTGATGACATTTATCTGCAATCCTGTCCATTCTGTCATGCGGAAAACGTGTTAACGAATATGAAAAAATCTGAATTTAAGCGGGCTCAGGAAGGGATCAAAACGACGTTGATCTTACCTTGTTGCCACGAGAAAATGATCATTTTAGAAGCTGATCAAGATTATTTTTGGACAAATAAAGCATTACGGAAGGATGGAATGTAGCGTGCAATTTACGAAAATGCATGGTTTGGGAAATAGTTATATTTACGTCGATACGTTTAAAGAGGTTTTAAAAGAAGAGGATCTCCCGCAGCTTGCCATTGAGGTAGCGGATAAAAATACAGGTATTGGTTCTGATGGTTTGATTCTCATTTGTCCATCAGAGGTAGCGCCTGTAAAGATGAGAGTCTTTAATAATGATGGTTCTGAGGCGAAAAATTGTGGAAATGGCCTAAGATGTGTCGCTAAGTTCGCTTATGAGCATGGTTATGTTCAAGAAAAAACATTTCAAATTGAAACGCTCGGTGGTTGTGTCGAAGCGACAGTTCATGTTGAGGATCAAGTTGTTAAAAATGTGACGGTTGATATGGGCAAACCAATACTAGCAAGAAAGGCAATTCCGATGCTCGGTGAAGATCAGGAGCAGATTGTGGCAGAACCATTTACTATTAACGGAGAAACAATGGAAGTAACGGCCGTTTCAATGGGAAATCCACATGCGGTTATGTTTGTTTCTGACATTCATGAAGCGCCAGTGGAGACGGTTGGTCCATTAATGGAAAAAGACGAGCGCTTTCCAGAATGGGTCAATGTTGAATTTGTTGAGGTCGTTTCTAAACAAGAAGTGCATTTCCGCGTTTGGGAAAGAGGATCTGGCATTACTCAAGCATGTGGAACGGGAGCATGTGCAGCGGTAGTTGCTTCTGTGCTTAACGGATTTGCCAAGAAAGATGAAGAGGTTGTCGTTCATTTGCTTGGTGGAGATTTAATGATTACATGGCAAGAAAATGGCCATGTGTTAATGACAGGTGCAGCTGAAGTTATCTGTGAGGGAGTTTATCAAAGGAAATAATGCAAAAAGTCATGTCACACATTCAGACATGACTTTTTTGATGAAAATTTTTGTTGATCGACCAGTGGTCTTCTAATACGTTTTTACAACATTGTAGAATGTGTCACGCTCTACTGGAATTTTGTTGGCGCTCTTAATTAAATGGATCAATTCATCGCGTGTGATTCCTTGTGATGTTAACGCTCCAACGGAATGAGAAATTCGTTCTTCAATTAACGTACCATGGATATCGCTTGAACCGAATGTTAAAGCCATTTGTGTCAGTTGTACACCAATGTTAATCCAGTATGCTTTGATGTGGTCGAAGTTATCAAGCATTAAGCGACTGATTGCAAGTGTACGCATATCATCATAAGCAGATGTACGGCGTTTAATCCCAGCTTCGATTTTTCTTGGTTGCATCGCGAGTGGAATGAATACCATGAATCCGTTTGTGCGATCTTGTAGCTGACGAAGACGATCCATATGAATAAGACGTTCTTCTTTTGATTCAATCGAGCCATAAAGCATAGTTGCATGTGTTTTTAATCCAAGGTTATGAGCAATTTCGTGTGCTTCTAGCCATTGATCAGTTGAAGCTTTATCTGGACTCATCTTTGCACGATAGCGTTCCGTTAAAATTTCTGCCCCACCACCTGGAAGAGTATCAAGGCCAGCTTTGATAAGTTCCTCAAGTACTTCTTTCATCGATAATCCAGAAAGACGGGAGAAGAATTCAATTTCCGCACCTGTGTATGCTTTTATTGTTACTTGTGGATAGTGTTTCTTTAATGTACGAACCGTGTTTAAATAATAATCAAATGGCACCTCTGTGTTATGTCCACCGACAATGTGAAATTCACGAATGTTGTCATTCCATCTTTCGCTTACATATTGAAGAAGAGCATCGCTATCCATTGTGTAAGCACCTTCTTCGCCAGGCTTGCGCTTGAATCCGCAAAAGCCACAGTTTGCTTCACAAACGTTCGTAGGATTAATGTACATATTTTGAATAAAGTACACGTTATCGCCATTTTTCTTTTGATTTACTTGGTTAGCTAATTGAGCGATTCCGAGTAAATCAGGTGTTTCATAAAGGTATAATCCATCCTCTATCGTCAAGCGTTCGCCACTCTGAACTTTAGCGGCAATCGTTTGCAAATTTGAATCGGTTAAAATTGTTTCCATTTATAATTCCTCCATTTCAATGTCGTAGACACGTAACACAAATAAAAGATTGCACTACCTTCTACTCGCACTTGCCTGTTACTTAAGCCATATCAAAAAGCTAAAGCAATAAAGTCATTTGCAATAGCCGTTATATAGATCTTTCGTGTTTGCCTACTATTATACTATCAGAAAGATTCGATTAAAAGAAATAGAGTCAATTGGAAATTGCAGTAAAGTGTGAGATGGAAAAAGATAATTGTAAAATTAGATGAAAATATCCTGTTTTTTACGTTTATTTATTGCGTTCCTTCTCTTTGTTTTGTAAACTTAAGGTAATCATTTAAAATTAGTATTTTTGCACATTTTATCATAGACAGAGAAAAAATTAGACTATTGGCGGAGAGGTGATCGAGATGAACAATGTATTGACCCAAGAAGCATGCATAGAAAAAATTGAAGAACTTCGTAGCAAGATGGTAAATGCAGCCAGACAACACGGCATGACTCATCCTCTCGTTTTACGTTATAGTCAAGAATTAGATTGCGCTCATAATATCATGATGATGTTAAATATTTCTAAGTCCTCTGTGTGGGAGAGTTCGCTACAATTATGAGAGTTCTCTAGTGAGCACTAACCTTGAGGTTCAAGGGACGAAGGAGTATACTATAACGTAAGAATGATTAGGAGGGATGTCATGATTACGTTAACAGACGCAGCGGTTAGCCAAATTAAAGACATGATGGAAGCAGAAGGTGAACAAGGCTTAATGCTTCGCGTAGGTGTAAAAGGTGGCGGATGTTCTGGTCTTTCATATGGAATGGGCTTTGACACCGAACAAAAAGAAGAAGATGAAAAATTAGATATTAATGGACTTTCTGTTTTAATTGATAAAGAAAGTGCCCCGATCATTAAGGGAGTCGTTATTGATTATAAGCAAAACATGATGGGTGGCGGGTTTACGATTGATAACCCGAATGCCATTGCATCATGTGGCTGTGGATCTTCATTCCGTACTGCAGTAAATGCAGGTACACCAGAAGAGTGTTAATCTAAGAAAGATCACGCATTTTGCGTGATCTTTTTTGTGTGATTTAATTCTTTGATTGGCATGTAACTCGGGTGAGTGAGGTAGTAGTTTGGGAAGTAAGAACCTCAACCAACCGAATTGGTGTTGGGTAACTAGTTGTATGAGAGAGGATGGAGAAAATAAGGTATCCTCACTTTTATAACTCAATTCG
>NZ_VLKZ01000002.1 GCF_007830185.1 Halalkalibacter nanhaiisediminis
TATGGGAACCGGAAGTTCTGGTGCCGGGGATTCTATGTCGATACAGTAGGCAGAAATAAGAAACAAATACAAGAATATATTAAGAATCAGCTGAGAGAAGACTACATGGGTGATCAGTTAACATTATTCGAAGAACATGACCCTTTTACTGGTGAGAAAAATAAGAAGAAATAAGGAAATTCTTTAGAATTAGTGAGTGAATGTGGTGCAGACGGGAAACCCTTTCAGTGGGCCTTTAAGGCCAAGGCCGGTAAGAGAGGCTTTCAGCCGCAGAACAAACCACCAGTTCACACTGGTGGTTTTGATTAAAAGATAAGAAAGGAAATTCGATGAAGTCTCGCGCAAGCAGCCTAGCCGCTCGAGGTTGCTTCTGCCTGTCAATGGTTGCCCAAAACCTGGCAACACACAGATAGGCCTTCAGCACTTGTCGAGGCTAAACGAGGCGCTTGCGCTTTTCTTCATTCATGAGATAATAAGGACAAACTATGGAAAAATGATTGGTTTTCAATGATTGATCAGTTGTCAGAGAGGAGCTAGTCAAGTGATTGAAATTGGTTCAACGATTTTTTTAGAGATAAATGATACAAAAGAAGAGAAGGAGAAGATTTTACATTTTCGGTGTCGTTTAGTTGATCGTGATAAAGATATCTTTTTGATTGATTATCCGATTAATCAAGAAACAGATAAACCAAGCTTCTTTTTTGATGGGACCGAATTTCGTGCTTGGTTTATGGGGAAAGACGAAGCGGTATATGCATTTGATACGGAAATTGTCGGTAGAAGAAAAAGCAATATACCGATGCTTATGTTGAAAGATCCTGGAAAAGAAAGGTATATGAGAATCCAACGTCGTGACTATGTACGAGTAGAGGCTACGGTTGATGCGGCATTACATCCATTGAATCAAGAGTTCTCTCCATTTACTTCTGTTTCAATTGATCTTAGTGGAGGTGGGTGTGCAGTCGTCATTCCTCATGGAAAATCGTTGCCGAAACAAGGGAAATTGATGATATGGCTTGTTTTGCCAATGCAGACAGGTGATCTCTCTTATGTAAAGGCCGCATGTAAAATCATTCGAGTGTTTAAAAATCGTCCTGGAGCGAGAGAACGAGTATCGTTGCAGTTTTTAAACATAGAAGAGCATGAGCGTCAAAAAATTATTCGATATTGTTTTGAAAGACAATTGATTCTTCGTCGAAAGCAGCAGGAATTAATGTAAATATTGGTAGTGAATAGATTGATGATTCTAAACCTTTCGTTAGACCGACATGTTAGAGTATGATAATATGATAATGAGAACAATTGTAAACAAATGCGATTGTTTGGATTGTATACGAGGTGTAATTGTAAATGAACAACAAGATGCAAATTGCTATTGATGGACCTGCTGGAGCAGGTAAGAGTACTGTTGCGAAGTTAGTGGCTGAGAAATTATCGTTTTTGTACATTGATACAGGAGCGATGTACCGGGCGTTGACGTATGCGGCATTGCAGAGAAAAGTGAACCTTCAAGATGGGAATCTATTAAAAGAATTATTAGATACGATTGTCATTCGACTAGCTCATACACAAAATGGATTCCAAGTTTTCCTTAATGATGAAGATGTAACAGAGCAAATTAGATCAGCGGATGTCACATCGAATGTTTCACTTGTATCAAGTCATGAGCCTGTACGTCTGGAAATGGTTGAACGTCAGCGGCAGCTAGCGGAAAATGGACGAACAGTCTTAGATGGTAGAGATATTGGTACATATGTATTGCCAGATGCTGAGGTTAAAATCTTTTTGACTGCGTCAGTGGATGAACGAGCTAAGCGTAGACATGAGGAGCTGCTAGCAAAGGGTATCGCTTCAGATTTTGATCAATTAAAGAAAGATATCGCCCATCGTGATCAGTTGGATTCAACGCGAGCATTTGCGCCTTTAAAAAAAGCGAGTGATGCAGTTGAGATAGATTCAACAACTCTTTCTATTCAAGATGTTGTTCTTGCTATTATTGATATCGTAAAGGAGAGAGCAAGATAACATGGGTATATATCAAATCGGTCAATTTGTCTGTAGAACATTCCTATCTAGCTCTTATAAGGTGGAGATCGTTGGAGAAGAAAACATTCCAACTGAAGGTGGAGTCATTCTTTGTTGTAACCATATTAGCAATTTTGATCCACCTTTGCTCGGTGCTTATATTAAACGTCCTATTCATTATATGGCGAAGCAGGAATTATTCGAGAAGCCAATATTGAAATCATTACTTCCGAAATTAGGTGCTTTTCCTGTACGTAGAGGTATGAGTGATAAGCAGGCATTACGTACAGCGATGAACTATTTGAAAGATGGTCATATGATTGGATTGTTTCCTGAAGGAACAAGAAGTAAAGACGGAGTTCTTGGAAAAGGGTTAGCAGGAGCTGGTTTTTTTGCCCTCCGTACGGAAGCAACAGTTATTCCTTGTGCGATAATTGGACCATATAAGCGTTCGAAACCATTAAAGCTTGTATACGGGAAACCAATTGATTTCTCCCAATTAAGAGAAGAGAAGGCTTCGGCAGATGAAGCAACTGAGTATATTATGAAACATATTGGACTTCTTATGGAGGAACATAAAAACTAAACGATGTTGCTAAATTTCTTTCGCAAGAGTGAAAGATGTTTAAAATATTAGTCAGATACCGCGACTAGGCTGCGGAGATTGAAGGAGGCAAAAGTCAATGGTCGAAGAAATGAACAATGAAGTGACAGAAATGAAGTCCTTTGCTGTAGGTGAAGTTGTGACAGGCAAGGTGACAAAAGTCGAAGATAAACAAGCGTTTGTTGATGTCGGTTTTAAAGTGGATGGCATTGTTCCAATTAGTGAACTATCTAGTTTACATGTGGAAAAGGTAAGTGATGTTCTTTCAGTTGACGATGAGCTTGAGTTTAAGGTTCTTAAAGTAGAGGACGATGAGCTTATCCTTTCAAAGCGTGCGGTGCAAGCAGAGAAAGCATGGGATGATCTTGAGCAAGCTTTTGAGTCTGGTCGCATCATTGAAACAGTAGTAGCAGATGTGGTCAAAGGTGGATTAGTAGTCGATTTAGGTGTACGCGGATTCATTCCAGCATCACTTGTTGAACGTCATTTTGTAGAAGATTTTTCTGATTACAAAGGTCGTACAGTCCGCTTGAAGGTTGCTGAAATCGATCGAGAAAATAACAAGTTGATTTTATCTCAACGTGCTGTTTTAGACGAAGAAGTTAACTTGAAAAAGAAAGATGTTCTTCAATCATTAAAATCAGGTGATATTGTTGAAGGGAAGGTTCAGCGTTTAACAGATTTCGGTGCTTTCGTTGATGTAGGTGGGGTTGATGGCCTTGTCCATATTTCCCAACTTGCTCACCATCGTGTAGATAAGCCATCTGATGTGGTTAAAGAAGGTGACGTTGTCAACGTAAAAGTGCTCTCTGTTGATGCAGATAGCGAACGAATTTCTTTATCAATTAAAGAAACATTACCTGGACCTTGGGAAGAATTTTCTGGGCAGGTTTCAGTTGGAGATGTATTAGAAGGAACGGTTCGCCGTCTAGTTTCATTCGGTGCTTTTGTTGAAGTCGCACCAGGTGTTGAAGGCTTAGTACACATTTCTCAAATTGCGAATCGCCATATTGGGACACCTTCAGAAGTTTTATCAGAGGGTGAAAAGGTTGAAGTGAAAGTTCTTGATGTAAATATTGAAGAGAAGCGTATTTCCTTAAGTATTCGTGAGTTACTTGAAGATGATAATGGAGAAAGTGATTATCAGGCATATGAATCGTCAAAAGACGATGAGCCAAGTGGATTCTCGCTTGGTGACATGATTGGGGATCAATTAAAGAAATATAAAAATTAGTAATAGGTGATAAATGGTGAGCAGAGCAGCTAGGAAACTGGATCATATTAATCATGCTCTTTTAACGGGACAAGAGCGTACTCATGGATTTCAGGATGTTAAGTTTATTCATAATAGTATCCCTGAAACGAATGTGGATTCAATCTCTCTCACATCGCAAATCGGCGAACTTACTTTAAGTTCGCCGATTTTTATCAATGCGATGACTGGTGGAGGCGGAATTCAAACAGAGAAAATAAACCGTGAGCTTGCAGAAGTGGCACAAGAGACTGGTGTTGGCATGGCGGTTGGTTCACAAATGGCTGCACTAAAAGAAAGTGAACAGCTATCAAGCTATCAAGTTGTTCGAAAAGCCCATCCAAATGGCATCATCTTTGCTAATCTTGGTAGTGAGGCAACAGTTGATCAAGCGAAAAAAGCGGTGGACATGATTGAAGCAAATGCCCTGCAAATTCACGTGAACGTCATTCAAGAGCTGGTCATGCCAGAAGGTGATCGTGATTTTACTGGAACATGCAATCGAATCGAAGCAATTGTAAAAGAGTTAGAGGTTCCTGTCGTTGTAAAAGAAGTAGGCTATGGGATGAGTGCAAGAACAGTTGAGATACTCGGATCTCTTGGCGTTTCGATTGTGGATATTGGTGGTTTTGGTGGAACCAATTTTTCAAAAATTGAAAATGAACGCAGGCATCGTCGTCTCGATTTTTTCGATGATTGGGGGATTACAACGACATGCTCGATTTTGGAAGCTAGCGAAGCGAACGCAGATGTAGATATCATTGCTTCTGGTGGCATGCAATCAGCGCTCGATTTAGCCAAGGCAATTGCGATGGGAGCATCAGCAGGTGGATTTGCAGGGTATTTCTTAAAACAAATGATTGACCATGGCCAAGAAGGTCTTATTGAAGAAATCAAAGCGATTCAAACAGATTTACGGTATATCATGACCGCATTACAATCAAATACGGTACTAGCATTACGCGAAGTGCCTCTCGTTATTTCTGGAGAAACATACCATTGGGCAAGTCAACGAGGTTTTGATGTTTCAAAACTCAGTCAACGCTTTTAATTTATAAGAATGTTAATAAGTAGGCTAACTTTTTTATAAAGTCAGCCTACTTTATTATGTTTTTGATTTATGGCTTTTGTTGCCGTCTTGCTTCCTCAGAGGATTGGAGCTTTGCCGATCCTCCGTACTCTAAACTTTGATCTCGATCAGATTCAACTCTCCTTGAGTGCTTTAACTTTTTTTCTTGTCGATCCTTTCCCACTATATCATCCTCCTTTAGGTTATTAGCTTTTTTTGCTCCCACTTACTTTCATTTTTAGTATTCCATTAGTAAGAGACTATATGTATGAAAGGATTAAAATTGTGTTCCTTCGTCGATACTGATGATGGAGGTGAATGGTTTGGATGGTATGTTTATTTATTGGTTTGGTTGGGGGATGTGGATTGTTATTAGCTTTTTTTGGGGGAAAACAAAACAACGCTTATGTTATGCGATTGCGATACTTGTCTTTCTTTCTCTTCTACCATATAAAATAGAATTTTCTACGATATCGATTTCAATTGTTTTTTTGGCATTATCATTCTATTTATGTTGGTGCATAAGGCGATATTCTAATTTGAAGTTATTGTATTTTTTATTCGCATCGTGGACGATAGGAGCTGCCTATAGTGCTTTTCATTTGGTGCTGATCATTGATCCTGTTATTCAGTTATTCGATGCAAGGTGGATGAGTGCTTGTATCGTTTCTGTTTTAGCTTTTATTTTAGGTACTCAATTAAGGAATCGCTTCGTTTTAGTTTTATTTGGTCTCGTTCAAGGTGATTATGTGCTCAGTTTGGCCATTAAGCGTCTTTTACACTTGCAGTATGAAATCGGTAGCTTGTCTTTCTTTGATACGATGTCGATTGTTGCCCTTTTCTTTGGAGTGGTGTGGCTAATGCATTATGTAAGTTATTGGATAAGTAAGGCAATGCCTAATAGAGATACGATTCCTTTTAAACAAAGCTCATAGGCAAGGTGTAGAGTACAAGAGTCGGTTCAATCTAAGAGAAGTAGTCGACAAGATTAGATAAATCAAGTAATATGAATAAGTTACAGTAAAAGAGGATATTTTTCTCTTTACCAGAGATCATTCAAAGCATGTTGTTAGATGATAGGAAAACGTTTCAGCGAAGCACCTACATTTGTAGGCGCAAATTTACATAGAAAGGTTGTGACGCTATGACAAAGCCAGTAGTTGCCATAGTCGGACGTCCGAATGTTGGGAAGTCAACGATTTTTAATCGAATTGTAGGAGAAAGAGTTGCCATTGTAGAAGATATGCCAGGAGTAACGAGAGATCGTTTATATGGTAAAGGAGAATGGTTAAACCGTGATTTTAATTTAATTGATACAGGTGGGATCGAGCTAGGAGATGAACCGCTTTTAGTACAAATGCGCGAGCAAGCAGAACTTGCAATCAAAGAAGCAGACGTAATCATTTTTATTGTGAACGGTCGTGAAGGCATTACCGCAGCGGATCAAGAAGTAGGAAAGCTATTATTCCGTTCAGATAAGCCAGTTGTACTTGGTGTTAATAAAGTAGATAATCCTGAAATGCAGGAACAACTTTATGAATTTTATTCATTAGGAATAGGAGAACCGTATCCAATTTCTGGTTCTCATGGCCTTGGACTCGGAGATATGTTGGATGAAGTGATTAAGCATTTTCCTGAAGACGTTGAAGATCCGTATGATGAAGACACAATTCGCATATCATTAATTGGACGTCCGAATGTTGGTAAATCCTCGCTCGTTAATGCGATGCTAGGAGAAGAGCGAGTCATTGTTAGTAACATTCCAGGAACGACTCGTGATGCGATAGATACAGCATTTACTCGTGATGATCAAGATTTTGTTCTCATTGATACAGCAGGTATGCGTAAGCGTGGAAAAGTGTATGAAAGCACCGAGAAATATAGTGTGCTTCGTTCTCTTAAGGCGATTGAACGTTCAAATGTTGTTCTTGTTGTGATTAATGCGGAAGAGGGACTTATTGAACAAGATAAGAAAATTGCTGGATATGCTCATGAAGCTGGTCGCGCGGTCATCCTTGTTGTGAATAAATGGGACGCGATTGAAAAAGATGATAAAACGATGCAAAACTTTGAACAAAAGTTACGTGATGAGTTCTTATTTCTAAGCTACGCGCCGATTCTATTTGTCTCAGCGAAAACGAAGCAACGCTTACAGCATGTGTTACCAATGGTGAAAAAAGTTTCGGAAAATCATCATTTACGTGTGCCGACAAATGTATTAAATGATTTGATTATGGATGCAGTGGCGATGAATCCAACGCCGACAGATAAGGGTAAGCGTCTTCGAATTAACTATGTGACACAAGTAGCAGTTGAGCCACCAACTTTTGTCTTTTTCGTCAATGAACCTGAATTAATGCATTTTTCTTATCAACGATTCTTAGAAAATCGCTTGCGAGCTACCTTTGATTTTGAAGGTACACCGATTAAAATCATTGCTAGAAAGAAAAATGATTAAAGGGAGAGAGTGAGATGGGGGAAGGAATGCTGTTCATTGCACTCATTTTTACCATTATAATTGGCTATTTACTTGGATCGATTAGTTTTAGCTATATCATTGCAAAGAAAATCAAAAAAGTTGATATTCGTCAGCATGGTAGTGGAAATGCTGGTGCGACTAATACACTTCGGGTACTTGGAGTAGGGCCAGCTATCGCTGTGCTTGCTCTTGACATTTTAAAGGGGATCGCTTCTGTATGGATCGGTGTATTATTTGCGGCAGATAATACCGGGTTATTTCCTGCACTTGCCGGCTTTGCTGCGATATTAGGGCATAACTGGCCTGTGTATTATGGTTTTCGTGGTGGGAAAGGTGTTGCGACAACGATTGGTGTATTAGCGACCTTAGTTTTCTTCCCAGCCCTTTTTGCGGGTATTATTGCTATTATTAGTATTATTTTAACTCGTTATGTTTCATTAGGTTCTTTATTATTTACTTTACTAACGGTAGTATTTACATTTTTCCTCGTGGATCAATTTGGTTATCCGTTTATCTACGTTTACTTAACGTTCATTGTTGCTTGTTTATCTTTTTGGAAGCATCGGGCCAATCTTACCCGTTTGTTCAATGGTACAGAAAGTAAGATTGGAAAGAAAGCATAATAAGCCCATTCCGTTAGAAAGGAGTGACTCTTTTGAGTAAAATTGCTGTAATAGGAGCTGGAAGCTGGGGAACTGCTTTGGCGATGGTATTAGCTGATAATGGCCATCAAGTTCATTTATGGGCAAGGCGTAAGGAACAAATTGAAGAAATAAATGACTCTCATACAAACTCTCAATATTTACCTGGCGTCGTGCTGCCAGAATCGATTGTTGGCTGTCACGATATGAAGGCCGCAGTGAGTGATGCAGAGACGATTCTTCTCGTTGTACCGACAAAGGCGGTCCGTGAAACGGTCAAGCAATTAATAAATGTGATTTCACAGCCTGTGACGATTATCCATGCTAGTAAAGGAATTGAACCTGGAACTCATAAACGGATTTCAGAAATGATCGAAGAAGAATTTAACGGCGCTCATTCTTTGCGTAACGTGGTCGTTTTATCTGGACCAAGTCATGCGGAAGAGGTTAGCCTTAGACAGCCAACTACTGTTACAGTTTCTTCCAAAAGTCATCATGCGTCTGAATTAGCACAGGATTTGTTTATGAATCAACATTTTCGTGTCTATACGAATGCGGATTTGGTCGGAGTTGAAATTGGTGGGGCACTAAAAAATATTATCGCACTTGTGTGTGGCTTAACAAATGGTCTTGGCATGAGAGATAATACAAAAGCAGCAATTATGACGAGGGGTCTGGCAGAGATTGCACGTCTCGGTGTTAAACTCGGTGCTAATCCTCTCACATTTGCTGGCCTATCAGGTTTAGGTGATTTAATTGTCACTTGTACGAGTATCCATTCACGAAACTTTCGCGCGGGTCAGATGATCGGACAAGGAAAATCACTTGATGAAGTGCTTGAATCAATGGGAATGGTAGTCGAAGGAATCCGTACAACAAAAGCAGCTCATGAGCTTGCGACAAAACTGAATGTCGATATGCCAATAACGGCCTCCCTTCATGCTGTATTATTTGCTGGCTTGCATCCTAAAGAAGCAACAGAAGAGCTTATGGGTCGAGTAAAAAAGCATGAAGTCGAACAACTTTCATCTGATTTATTAGGCGGAAGCAATATAAGCAACTAATCGGTTGTATAGACGATGGATGAAGCATGCACCTTCTTCATTTTCACAGCATACGATATGGTGAAATGACGAATGAGGGAGGGTGAATTATGGTTCAAAGAAATGACTCATCGTTTATGGATCACATTCAAAAAAAGACAAGTATAAGACCAGACGAAATATTAAAGCTGGCTAACTCTGTCAGTAACGCTAATTTAAAAGATGAAGCGACGTTAAGACAGCTTATCGCTCAAGTTTCAAAGCTTGCTAATACACCTGTTTCAAAAGAAAAAGAAGACCAAATCGTTCAAGCGATTATTAAGAACAACATGCCAATGGACTTTGCTTCTCTTGCTAAAATGTTCAATAAAAAATAGTTATGCGTAGGCCATTGCCAAAGCGCGTTTGCGCCTTTTGCATATAAATATAAGGTACGAACATTAAAATAGGGCTGGAAAAACGAAGGGTTCGTCAAAGTTGGAAAAGTGTGCCCCCACTTTTCCAACTTTTTTAATTTGAATCTTAATAAAAAAATTATGATCGTTTTTGTGACCGTTTTAAGCTAGTATGCCATAAAGAATTTTTCGTGTGCTATAATACGATTGAGTGTAAGAAGGAGTGATCAAAATGTCTCAAGCGTTACTGAATATGTGGATTTCTTTTTTTGCTCTTGCGCTAATGTTTGTGTCAGCGGGGGCAGCTATTTTTAGCCGTGAAAAATTAAAAGGATGGATACAAAAAATCGTTTTAGCTTTTTCGTTTGTGTGTCTGCTTGTTTCTGGAGTCATTGTATTTCTTATTGTGATTGGCGGACCAACAGCTACGATGTAAGTGCTTGGAGGAAAATATGATGTTAAAATGGAATGCGTTAATTGGCTTTATCTTGATGAGTCTGATTTTAAGTGGTTGTCTTTTTCCAAATGAGGAGCTTGCTGAAAATCGCATCGCTTATCCTGATCAGCTTCAGGCTGTTCAACAAGCCGTTGAACAGTTTCAAATGGATACAGGTGTTTTGCCGATTAGGACTTTTGATGAGACAACCTCTTTTTATCAAAGATATGTCATTGATTTCAATCAATTGATTCCTAGATATATGCAACAGCCACCAGGTACGGCTTTTGAAAACGGTGGGGTGTTTCAATATGTGCTAGTAAATGTTGAAGAATCTCCTGAAGTAAAAGTCATTGATTTAACGACACAACGGGCTATTCAACAATTTCAACAGCGTCTCAATGATTATATGCGTGAAAATAGATACGCACCAGTGGCGGAAATGCTTGATGTGGGTCTTTTTGAACTTGATTATGAAGCTTTAAACTACAAGGAGCCGCCTACTGTAAGAAGTCCGTATCATGATACGTACCTCCCATTATTATTAACAAATGATGGCGAAATCATTATCGATTATCGGATTGATTTAAATATGATATTACAAGAGGCTGAGCATTCATTTGAAGAAGGAGAGGATATCCGGCCCCTTCTCTACGAAAATACACCATTTGTACCGAATCGAAGTGTACCGTATGTGATTGATGAAAACGGAGAACCGACATATGCGATGGAGCTCCGAAAAAATTAACCAGAAATCGATGATAAAAGTGGTCTAATGCCTCTTCCGAATTGATATACATATCAAAGGAAGGGGCATATTTTTTGTAACACCCCTTCTCGGTAGTTGAAACGAGAATCGTCTTATTTTCGTGTAGAAGTGAATCTTTTTAACTGTTGTCATAAACGTGGGACAACGTCATACATATGATAGTGTCAAACGTTTACGGAAATAAGATAAATCTCAAATCTTTACTCGATCGGGAGGGGATCACGTGGAAAAGGTTGATATTTTCAAGGATATCGCTGAGCGTACTGGCGGTGATATTTATCTTGGTGTCGTTGGTGCGGTACGGACAGGAAAATCAACGTTTATCAAAAAATTTATGGAGCTTGTTGTCCTACCTAATATCGAAAATGAAGCCGACAAAGCAAGAGCACAGGATGAATTACCACAAAGTGCGGCTGGAAAAACCATAATGACAACGGAACCGAAGTTTGTCCCGAATCAAGCTGTTTCGATTCATGTTGATGAGGGGTTAGATGTTAATATTCGATTAGTAGATTGTGTTGGTTACGCTGTTCCAGGAGCAAAAGGATATGAAGATGAGCATGGTCCGAGAATGATTAATACTCCTTGGTATGAAGAGCCAATTCCATTCCAGGAAGCAGCTGAAATTGGGACACGTAAAGTGATTCAAGAACATTCTACACTCGGGGTTGTCGTAACAACAGATGGTTCGATCGGTGAAATCCCGCGTTATGATTATGTTGAATCGGAAGGACGTGTTGTCGAAGAATTAAAAGAAGTTGGCAAGCCGTTTATTATGATTGTTAACAGTGTAAGACCTCATCATCCAGATACTGAAAAATTGCGTCGTCAGCTATCGGATGAACATGACATTCCTGTTCTTGCGATGAGCATTGAAAGCATGACAGATCAGGATATTAACAATGTTCTTCGTGAAGTATTGTTTGAATTCCCTGTTCATGAAGTGAATGTGAACTTACCTAGCTGGGTAATGGTGTTAAGAGAAGAGCATTGGTTGCGCCAAAGCTATGAAGAATCTGTACGGGAAACAGTAAAGGATATTAAACGACTTCGCGATGTCGATCGTGTCGTTGGACAATTTTTTGAATATGAATTTATCGATGATGCACGTTTAGCTGGCATTGAAATGGGTCAAGGAATTGCAGAAATTGACCTTTATGCTCCAGATGATTTATATGATCAAGTATTAAAAGAAGTTGTTGGGGTTGAGATTAGAGGGAAAGATCATTTGCTGCAGTTGATGCAAGATTTTGCCTATGCAAAGGCAGAATACGATCAGGTAGCAGAAGCATTAAGAATGGTCAAACAGACAGGTTATGGGATTGCTGCCCCTGCCTTATCTGATATGAGTCTTGATGAACCAGAAATTATTCGCCAAGGTTCCAGATTTGGGGTTCGTTTAAAAGCAGTAGCTCCGTCGATTCATATGATTAAAGTCGATGTCGAATCAGAGTTTGCTCCTATTATTGGTACAGAGAAACAAAGCGAGGAACTTGTGCGTTATTTAATGCAGGACTTTGAAGAGAATCCATTATCTATATGGAATTCAGATATTTTTGGACGTTCTCTTAATTCAATTGTCCGAGAAGGAATCTCAGCCAAGCTTTCACTCATGCCTGAAAATGCTCGCTATAAGCTGAAAGAAACGTTAGAACGAATTATCAATGAAGGCTCAGGTGGTCTAATTGCAATTATATTATAATAAAAGCGAAAGCGCCTCGTCCAGCCGCGACAAGTGCTGGAGGCCTGTCCATGTGTTGCCGGGTTTTAGGCAACCATTTACAGGTAGAAGCAACCTCGAGCGGCTAGGCGCTGTAGCTAGACATCATCAGATTTATTCTTTCTTACCTTTAAGGTATTAAGCTGATTTGCAAAAAGATAGGTTGGATTCTCAATGTTTTAATTTATAGAGAGCTTCCTTTAATCAGGGAAGTTCTTTTTGCTTTTGATTGAAAGATTATGCTAAGATTTTAACGTATACTACTTTAGAAATAAGCTTTGGTGAGCGGAAACAGCTAAATCGTGATAAACTAAAGCAGACTCATACATTTTTATGTGAGGTCGAACGATTGTCATTAAGCATGTATGCTAGAATATAAGGTTGTATGTTCATAACATGTTGTACAAACTGAACAGGAGAGTGGAGAAATGAGTAATCAAAACGAGTTTTTTGTCATTAAAGCGAAGGAAAATGGTGTGAATGTGATTGGTCTAACAAGGGGTTCAGATACTCGCTTTCACCATTCTGAAAAGTTAGATAAAGGGGAAGTAATGATTGCTCAATTTACGGAACATACCTCCGCTGTGAAAATAAGAGGGAAGGCTCTTATACAAACGAGTCACGGAATCATGGATACTGAGGAATAAAAAATTGGAACGGGTATGATTGTAGTATTTTGGTTCATTGTCGGTTAAAACCTATGTTATAATAGATGCGACGTATGACGAATACAACAATGATTGTCGAAATTTGGGGGATGTAAAAATGGTTAGAATCAGTCAGTTTAACGATAAAGTAAATGAGATCAAAAAAAGCTTTTATAGCTTAATTAGACATCCTTATTTGGAATTATACATAGCAGATCCAGAAGTAGATGAAGACAAGCTACGCTTTTTGTATGCGATGTTACATGAGAGTCTACCGAATAAGGAAGCAAAAATGTTTACGATTTCAGCTCTACTTGTCGAAGCTGCACTTAATGTTCATGAGGCAGTATCCCTCCATAAAGTGACAACAGACTCGGTACGTAAAAATCGTCAGCTGACCATTCTTGCAGGGGATTATTATAGTAGTCTCTATTATTATTTACTAGCTGAAAATAAACATTTACCATTGATACGTGTTTTTAGTTCGAGCATTCAAGAAATTAATGAACATAAAATGAATGTCTATGGCTCAGAGAATCTTTCGTACAATGAAGCAGAGCAGAATATAACGTTAATAGAGTCACTTTTAATGCAAAACATCGCATTACACTTTGAACAGTCGAGTTGGAAAGATGTAATTAAGGATTACTTTTACTTGAAACGACTCTTATTTGAAAAGAGTGAGTGGACAGAAGGGAAGACACATCCGATTATTCATGCTATTAAAGAAGAAACTAATCAATCTGATGATATTTCTTGTAAAATTGAGAAGAAGGTTGAAGAAGTGAAGGATCGCTTACTGAAAAGTAGTAAGCTACTTCAGTCATATGAAGGCTTTGTGATTGAACATGTTGATGCATTATTATCGCGTCAACCATTTCAGGAGAAAGTAGCAGAAGAAAGGTGAGCAGGATGACACAAACGAAGGAAGAACGCGTTCATCAAGTATTTGAATCCATTTATAAAAAATATGATGTGATGAATTCTGTGATTAGTTTTCAACGCCATAAAGCATGGCGAAAGGATACAATGAAGAGAATGAACGTTCAAAATGGAGACAAAGCTCTTGATGTGTGCTGCGGAACAGCAGACTGGACGATTGCATTAGCTGAAGCTGTTGGCTCAACAGGGAAGGTTGAAGGGTTGGATTTTAGTAAGAATATGTTGAAAATTGGTGAGCAAAAGGTAGAGGAGCGCGGGCTTCATCAAGTGACATTAAAACATGGGAATGCAATGGAACTTCCTTATGAAGACAATTCATTTGATTATGTAACAATTGGTTTTGGTCTTCGGAATGTTCCTGACTATAACCAAGTATTGCGTGAAATGCACCGTGTTGTGAAGCCTGGTGGAATGGTTGTTTGTTTAGAAACGTCTCAGCCGACGATACCAGTATTTAAGCAGCTGTACTTTTTTTATTTCCGTCGTGTTATGCCTGTGTTTGGGAAGCTGTTTGCAAAGAGTTATGATGAGTATTCATGGTTACAGGAATCAACAATGTCATTTCCAGATCGAGAAAAGCTAGCAAGCATGTTTCATAAAGCAGGATTTACGAATGTGGAAGTGAAGGCCTATTCTGGGGGAGTGGCAGCAATGCACCTCGGAGTGAAGCCGAAGATTAAATAGGGAAGTAGAATTGAGGCAGATATCGTGATTAGAAAGTTAAAAATCATCTTAGAAATGATCAAATTTGAACATACTGTTTTTGCTTTACCATTTGCCTATTTTGGAGCAGTGCTGGGTGCTTTTATTATCGATGGTAGATGGCCAACATTATCGCACTGGATTTGGATAACGGTTGCAATGGTTGGTGCGAGAAGTGCTGCGATGTCATTGAATCGACTCATTGACGAACAAATTGATAAGCATAATCCACGTACTGCGAGCAGAGCGATTCCAGCAGGCTTGATTTCAAAGGTGGAAGTGCTCTTTTTTATTGTTGTTTCATTTGCGCTGTTATTTTATTCAGCATTTATGTTAAATATGTTAGCGGTTTATTTTTTGCCACTTGCGGTCTTTTTTCTTGTTATTTACTCTTATACAAAGCGGTTTACTTGGGCTTGTCATCTTATTCTTGGTATTACAATTGCCATTGCTCCTCTGGGGGGCTGGGTTGGAGCTACAGGAACGTTAACATGGGAAACGATGCTTCTTTTTACCGCGGTTGCTCTTTGGACTGCAGGGTTTGATGTGATTTATGCGACACAAGATGCGGATTATGATCGTGAGAACAATTTATATTCGATTCCAAGTCGTTTTGGGATTCGACGTGCACTGATCATTGCACGCTTTTTACATATAGTTAGTTTCTTAGCCTTTGTTAGCCTATTTTTCCTTACGCCGCTTGGTTGGCTCTACTTAGTTGGTGTCATCATCGCTGGTGGAATTATGGTATATGAACATACCCTCGTTTCAGCTGATGACTTATCTAAAGTTGATGTTGCCTTTTTTACGATGAATGGAATTTTAAGCTTGGTTATGTTCATTTTTACGATTGGAGATGTACTGTTATGAGTACAGAGCGTAAAGGAATATACACAGTGGGAATAACAGGTGCTAGTGGAGGCCTTTACGGCGTTCGACTTGTTCAAGAGCTGTTAAGGCAATCATACAAGGTTCACTTAGTATTGACGGAGGCTGCTTGGCAAGTATTTAGAGAAGAGCTTTTACTTGATATAACAGATCGTGAAACGGTTCTTGCTGATTTATTTGGTGGTTATGAAGGGGAGCTTTTGGTTCATCATCTTCATGACTATACCGCACCGATAGCAAGTGGATCGTATCAGAATGATGGAATGATTATTATTCCTTGTTCAATGGGGACCCTTTCTGGTATTGCAACTGGTGCTTCTGGTAATTTGCTTGAGAGGACTGCTGATGTGATGTTAAAAGAGGGACGGAAGCTTATTTTAGTTCCGAGAGAAACCCCTCTTAATCAGATTCATTTAGAAAATATGCTTCGAGTGACGAAGGTTGGTGCGAAGATTCTTCCTGCCATGCCTGGTTTCTATCATTTACCTAAGACAATGGATGATCTGATCAATTTTCTCGTTGGAAAAGCGCTTGATAGTCTTGGGGTTCGGCATGATCTTTTTACACGTTGGGGGGAAGGACGATGAGCCTTGTCATCGGAGAAATTTCATACACAAACATCTTACCGTTTTTCTACCACTTAGATCGTGATGCTTTAAAAGAAAAACAATGTCATTTTGTTCCGCAAGTACCATCTCAGCTTAATGAAGGAATGGCTGCGGGGCGGATCGATATTGGTGGAATCTCTTCCTTTGCTTATGCAGCCAATGCAAGTGCTTATACATTATTACCAAATTTATCTGTCACTTCATATGGTAAGGTCAATTCTATTTTTCTTTTTTCAAAAGTACCTATGCAAGAAATCAACGGTAAAAATATTGCCCTGACGTCAAGCTCTGCTTCATCGGTGCATTTGTTGAAAATTATTTTGCAGCATTTTTATTCTTTTGAAAATAAGTATACAACAATGGAGCCGGATTTACTGGCAATGCTTCAAGCGAACGATGCTTGCATGTTAATCGGTGATGATGCGATCCGTTCAAAACGTGAACTGCCTGACGGAATGTATGCCTATGATTTAGGACAGCTTTGGTATGAACAGACAGGTTTACCGATGACCTATGCTGTATTTGCTGTTAGAAATCAAGCGATTGCAGAGCAGACTGAGCTAGTTGGAACGGTTTATCATTCATTTTTGAAAAGTAAACAGTTAAGTGAGTCACGAGAATATCAACCAATGGTTGCTGATATTGTTAAGACACATGGTGGAGAGAAGTTATTTTGGGATGAATACTTCAATCAGCTTTGTAATGATTTTGGTGCAGCTGAGCAAAAGGGATTACTCTATTTTTATTCTTTAGCTTATAAAATGGGCTTTTTACCTGAATCAATTACTGAGTTAAATGTATGGGATTCAGTTAGTGTTCAAGCAAAAGCTTGCCAATAAAGGAATTGAATGTTCTAATTAATTGTACTGATAAAAAGATAAACTGACGTGATATGATGAATCGTCGTGATGAAATAAGGTGGACGATATGAAACTAGCTGACATTTATATGAAATTCCAATCGGATATTGCTGTGATTGAAAAAGAACTTGAGGCAACGGTACAAGCAAGACATGACGTGCTCAAGCAAGCCTCAACTCATTTATTAAAAGCAGGTGGAAAACGAATTCGTCCTGTTTTCGTGCTTCTTTCTGCTAAATTTGGACATTACGATATTAATGTTCTTAAGCACGCTGCTGTTCCACTTGAATTAATTCATATGGCTTCTCTTGTTCATGATGATGTAATTGATGATGCCGACCTTCGTCGAGGGAAAAAGACAATAAACTCACAGTGGGATAATAGAGTGGCGATGTATACAGGTGATTATATTTTTGCGAAGGCCGTTGAAACCTCGACCTTCTTTGATAATCCAGAAATTCATCAAATTTTATCAAATGCAATCGTTGAGATGAGTATTGGTGAGATTGAACAAATTCGTGACCAGTATAATTGGGAGCAAAACTTTCGGATTTATTTAAGAAGAATTAAACGAAAAACGGCGTTACTTATTGCGGTTAGTTGCGAATTAGGAGCGCTTGCAGCTGGTGCGGATCGTCATATCCAACGCCAACTTTCCATTTTTGGTTATAACGTTGGAATGTCCTTTCAAATTACCGATGACATCCTTGATTTTGTTGGGACAGAAAAACAATTAGGTAAGCCAGCTGGAGGTGACTTAAGGCAGGGGAATGTAACGCTGCCAGCTCTATATGCCATGCATCACCAACCTGAAGTAAAGTCATTGATTCAAGACATTTTGGGTAATGAATATCCAGAACACGCAGATGTCACGCCAATTCTTGATGCGATAAACAAATCGGGTGGAATTGAGTATTCTCTTTCGATCAGTGATCGTTATTTACAGAAGGCATACCATGCATTAGAATCATTACCAGAGACTGAAGCAAAAACATATTTACTTGAAATTGCTGCTTACATTGGTGAACGTAAATTTTAAAAAAACGACTCCTAGCTGATTTCTATTTTTGTGATTGATTTGTTCACAAAGGATAGAAATCAGCTTTTTATCTAATAAAATTGTTAATAATTGCGTTTTCTATCTAATATTTCACAAATGATATTGTTACTATTTCGAATGTTTGCTATACTAATAGAGGTTTTTTAATACTTAGTTTGATGGGAGCGAATGTCCAAATGGAACGTACATACTTAATGATTAAGCCTGATGGAGTACAACGTAATTTAATTGGAGAAGTTGTTTCACGTTTTGAAAAGAAAGGGTTTACACTTGTAGGTGCAAAATTGATGACGGTTACAAAAGAAATCGCAGAAACACATTATGCTGAACATAAAGAGCGTCCATTTTTCGGTGAACTTGTTGATTTCATTACTTCAGGCCCTGTGTTTGCAATGGTTTGGGAAGGTGAAAATGTGATCTCCACTGCTCGGACGATGATGGGTTCTACAAACCCTGCTGATGCAGCTCCAGGAACTATTCGCGGAGATTTCGGTGTACAAGTAGCAATGAACGTGATTCACGGCTCTGATTCACCAGAAAGTGCTAAGCGTGAAATTGCCATCTTTTTTAACGAAAATGAATTAAACAATTATGAAAAGGCTGTCAGTAAGTGGGTTTAATGAAAGCGATTTAATATGAGAGTGTCTGATTGCTTGTCCTTTTTGGATGAGCAATTTTTTGTTTTATACTATTCTAAGTCATGAAGATTCTCATGGCCTTTTTTGTAGAATCATCGTATGATAAGAAGGAATGATATAGGTAACGAGGGGAATGTCCATGAGCCAAGATTATAGTCAATTTGTCCAAAATGTAAAAGCAAAAACAGCAATTGATCTTTCCTTATATAAAGAAGCTCAAATGAAACGTAGGTTAGAATCATTAAGAGATAAAAAAGGCTTTAAGGATTTTCATTCTTTTTATCAAGCGATGACAAAAGATGAGGCATTATTTAATGAATTTTTAGAACGAATGACGATTAATGTTTCAGAATTTTATCGCAATGCAAAACGTTGGGATGTACTAGAGAAGAAGATCCTTCCTCGTTTGCTTAAGGAAAACGCTAAGTTAAAGCTTTGGAGTGCTGCTTGTTCAACTGGTGAGGAACCATATACGTTAGCAATGATTATGTCTAAATTTATGCCACTTCAAAGAGTGTCGATTTTAGCGACGGATCTTGACCTAGCTATTCTCGAACGCGCTAAAGTAGGATTATATACAGACAGATCCTTAAAGGAAGCTACGCGTGAGGTGATCACATCTTTTTTTGATAAAGATCCGATGGGTTATAAAGTGAAAGAGGAAGTAAAAAAAACGGTTCGCTTCAAACAGCAAAATTTATTGGCGGATCGTTTTGAAGAACAATATGATTTAATCATTTGCCGTAATGTAATGATTTATTTCACAGAAGAGGCAAAGCATGAGCTCTATCATAAATTTAGTCGAGCTTTACGTCCTGGTGGAGTACTATTTGTTGGGAGCACAGAACAAATTTTTAATCCTTCATCTTATGGTTTTGATACGGAAGATACTTTCTTTTATCGGAAACTAAACTAAAGAATTGGTTGAGTTTCTTTTCATACTTAGACGGATTGATTTTAATTTGGTACAATAACTTATTATTAACGAAATGTTCTTATATTTCTACAAGACAGTGTTTGAAAATCATGTTATAATTTAACGCATAAAAGCGATAAAGAGAAAGACGTTCGTTTGCTTGCTACGTTTTACATAGAAAAAACATAGCGTCTTTTATTTAGCAAAAGATGTTGTGATAAGTAATCCCGTTTTGTAAGGAGCGTCAAGTACATAGGAGGAGTCAAGATGAGATATTTAACAGCTGGTGAGTCACATGGCCCACAATTAACGACAATTATTGAAGGAATTCCAGCGCAACTGGAATTGGTAGCCGAGGACATTAATACGGATTTAGCACGTCGTCAAGGTGGCTACGGTCGTGGGAGAAGAATGCAAATTGAAAAGGATCAAGTCCAAATTTTAAGTGGTGTTAGACATGGTCGTACAACTGGTGCGCCAGTAGCACTAGTTGTGGAAAATAAAGATTGGACTCATTGGACGAAAATCATGGGTGCTGAGCCGCTTGATGGTGAAGAAGAAAAAGAAGTAAAGCGTAAATTAACTCGCCCGCGTCCTGGACATGCTGATTTAAATGGGGCGATTAAGTACGGACACCGTGATATGCGTAATGTGCTTGAGCGTTCGTCTGCAAGAGAAACGACTGTTCGTGTGGCGGCAGGTGCTGTTGCGAAAAAAATCCTTGCACAATTTGGGATTAGCGTAGGGGGCCATGTTTTAGAAATTGGCGGCGTTAAGGCAGAAAATGTTGCTTATGAATCTGTTAAGGACTTACAAGAACGTTCTGAAGCGTCACAAGTTCGTTGTCTTGACGAGGAAGCTAGTCAAAAGATGATGGAAGCAATTGATAAGGCAAAACAGGACGGCGATTCAATCGGAGGAATTGTTGAGGTTGTGATTGAGAACGTCCCAGTAGGACTAGGAAGTCACGTTCATTATGATCGTAAGCTTGATGCGAAAATCGCAGCTGCTGTTATGAGTATTAATGCGTTTAAAGGTGTTGAAATCGGAATTGGTTTTGAAGCGGCAAGTTTACCAGGAAGCCAAGTTCATGATGAAATCATCTGGGATGAGGAGCATGGATACCGTCGTAAAACGAATCGCCTTGGCGGATTTGAAGGTGGTATGACGACAGGAATGCCAATCGTTGTACGTGGTGTCATGAAGCCAATTCCTACATTATACAAACCACTACAAAGTGTCGATATTGAAACGAAGGAGCCATTTGCAGCAAGTATTGAGCGTTCTGATAGTTGTGCTGTACCAGCAGCTTCTGTGGTCGCTGAAGCAGTTGTCGCTTGGGAAATTGCAAATGCTTTGCTTGAAACATTTGGAGCGGACCGTATTGATATCATTCAAGGAAATGTGAAACGTCATCAAGACGAAGCGAGGAAGTTTTAATGAAGAAAGTTACGATCGATACGTCATCCAAAGCATATGAAGTCTTTATAGAAGCAGGGGTACGTCATTCGATTGGAAAACAATTGGAGACAGTGTTAACTCAAGCTCCTTCATCAATTTTTATTATGACGGATTCACAGGTTGCGCCGCTTTATTTAGATGATGTCGTAGCAAGCTTTGAAGAGAAGTTACCTGTCTATAAGGCTGTTATTGAAAGTGGAGAAGCGTCAAAATCGTTTGCAGTTTATGAACAAATGCTAACGAAAGCATTAGAATACGGATTAGATCGAAAATCTGTCGTTGTTGCTTTAGGCGGTGGCGTTGTTGGTGATTTAGCAGGTTTTGTTGCGGCAACGTATATGCGTGGAATTCGTTTTGTTCAAGTTCCAACGACCTTACTTGCCCATGATAGTAGCGTCGGTGGAAAAGTGGCGATTAACCACCCGCTCGGAAAAAATATGGTCGGAAGCTTTCATCAGCCTGAAGCTGTTTTTTACGATACAGAAACACTTTATTCTTTATCGGAAAGAGAGTGGCGTTCTGGATTTGCTGAGGTAATGAAGCACGGCTTTATCCGCGACCCAGAGTTTTTAGAATGGCTACAGCGTGAAGTGAAGACGTTTGATCAAATACCAGTTGAGCGCCTAAATAGCCTCCTTGAAAGATCGATTGCTGTTAAAGCTCAAATTGTATCTGAAGATGAGCGAGAAGCAGGAGTCCGAGCTCACTTAAATTTAGGTCATACTTTAGGTCATGCGCTTGAAACCGAATTAGGATACGGAGTTATGACTCATGGTGAGGCAGTTGTCATTGGGATCGTCTTTGCTTTAAAATTAAGTGAGGAATTGTTTGATATTAAACTTAATATTGATCATTACGAGAAATGGTTTAACAGTCTAGGCTATCAAACAAAGCTTCCAGCTAATGTAACAACATCAAAATTGGTGAGTACGATGACGAAGGATAAGAAAGTAGAAGCAGGTGCGATTCGAATGGTGCTACTAAGTGAGCTTGGTCAAGCAACAACGAAGGAAGTTTCGGCTGATCTGCTTGAGAAAATGCTAGACGAGCGAATGGAGGTAGCAACGAATGGTTAGAGGAGTTCGAGGTGCAACAACAATCTCTCATAATACGGAACAAGAGATTATGGAGGCAACAACAGAGCTTGCAAATGAGTTAATTGAAAAAAATCAAATTGATCCAGAGAGTGTTGCACATATTCTGATCACTGTTACAGAAGATATAAATGCTGGTTTTCCTGCGAAAGTGCTAAGAGAACGCTCGGGTTGGGAATATGTACCCGTTGTTTGTGCGCAAGAGATTCCTGTGCCAGGTAGTTTGCCACTTTGTATTCGCGTTTTAATGACGGTGAATACAGATGTAAGGCAAGATCAAATCGTTCACGTTTACCAGGGTGAAGCAATTAAACTGCGTCCTGATTTATTCAAAGATAAACAAGTCTAAATTCATCTGACTAATACCTTTATCTGGCTTTTCTTATTGACGAATCAATAAGAAAAAGGTAGACTAATTGCAGATGAGTGAAAGAATTCATTTCTTTTACTTAGAGCCGAGAGAATGAGTATTAGTTTGAAGAATGAAAGACTAGTTTAGTTGAGAATGAGATTGAGTTGAGGAGAGCTGAGTTTAGTTGAGGGATACGTCTATCTATAATCCTCCTAAACCTTTTTGGTCTAGGAGGTTTTTCCTTATTAAATGATGTGGTATGTATGTTTACCGTGTCGTGATTATTCCCCCCTCCCTTCCTATTTCATTCATTCCATATGTAGGAGTGATTGCAAATGATAACCCCATTATTTTCTGATTTTAAAAAAGCAGCAAGTAAGTATAGAACGATTCCAGTTGTAGAACGTTTTTTTGCAGATGGATTAACGCCTGTTCAAATTGTTCATCAGCTAGGAGATCAAGTGTCCTTCCTTCTAGAAAGTAAGGATGAGCATTCACCTTGGTCGCGTTATTCATTCATTGGTTTAAATCCAATGTTTGAATTAATCGAAGAGAATGGTCTCTACCGTACGTATTCAAAAGACCGTGACATTGTGTTAGAAAAGACTACTTTCCAAGAAGCATTTGATGAAACGATGAGCTTTTTACATGTACAGCCACTAGATATTCCGATTCCATTTCGGGGCGGGGCAGTTGGCTATATGAGCTATGATGCGATTGAAACAATTGAACCAACTCTTGCTTCAAACACAGAGCAACGAGTACCTCATTATCAGTTTTTGTTTTGTCAAACGCTGATTGCGTTTGACCATACAAAAAAGGAATTAACGGTTCTTGTCCATGCAAGGCCAGAAGATGAGGGTCATCTTGAAGCGTATCAAGCAGCTTCAGCTGAAATAGAGCGTGTATCATCACTTCTTGAACAGCCTGTAAGTGGATTAATGCTTAAAGAGACACCGACACTTGATGAGGAAGTATCGTTTGCGAATGTGAAATCAAATTACAGTAAAGAAGCGTTTATCGCTGATGTAGAGAAGATAAAAGAATATATTCGTGCAGGTGATGTGTTTCAAACTGTTTTATCGCAGCGGTTTGAAATGGAAGTGTCCGCTTCTGCGCTAGAAGTGTATCGGGTTCTTCGAATGGTCAATCCATCCCCGTATTTGTTTTACTTGAAATTTGATGACTTAGAAGTTGTCGGAAGCTCTCCAGAACGTCTTGTTCAAGTTCAAGATGGTCATGTCGAAATTCATCCGATTGCTGGTACGAGGAAACGTGGCAAGGATGAAGCTGAAGACAATGCATTAGCTAAAGAATTACTTGCTGATGAAAAGGAAAGAGCAGAACATTATATGCTCGTTGATTTAGCGAGAAATGATGTTGGTCGAATTGCAGAGTACGGTTCAGTGGAAACACCGACTTTACTTGAAATCGGTAAATTCTCTCATGTCATGCATATCATTTCGAAGGTGACAGGCAGATTACGTCAAGGTACGGAGCCACTTGAAGCATTAATGGCCTCTTTTCCTGCAGGCACAGTTTCGGGTGCGCCAAAGATTCGTGCAATGGAAATTTTACAAGAACTTGAGCCGACAAAACGCGGCTTGTATGCAGGAGCGATTGGCTACCTTGGTTATGACGGAAATATCGACTCATGTATCGCAATAAGAACGATGGTCATTCAAGACGGGAAAGCGTATATCCAAGCAGGTGCAGGCGTTGTAGCAGATTCTGTTCCAGAAAAGGAATTTGAAGAGACAGAGAACAAAGCAAAAGCATTAATTCGAGCTGTTCAATTAGCAGAGAAGATGTTTGGGAATGCTGAGAAATCAACGAAAGCTGAATATGGGGAGGCGATTGAGCATGCTTAAAGAGATTCTAAAGTCGTGTATGGAAGGACATACGATGACTAAAACTGAAGCGGAAAAAGCGATGAATCAAATTATGAATGGTGAAGCGACTCCTAGTCAAATTGCTAGCTTACTCACAATTATGCGTTTTCGTGGTGAGACGGTCGACGAAATGACGGGGTTTGCGCGTTCAATGCGTGCACACTCGGTTAAAATACCAGCTGATGATCTTCCTGTTGTCGATACGTGCGGAACAGGTGGAGATGATCTTGGTACGTTTAACATTTCTACAGCAACAGCGATTGTTTTATCGGCAATCGGTGTACCCGTTGCAAAGCATGGTAATCGTGCTGTCTCTTCAAAAAGTGGTAGTGCGGATGTGTTAGAGGAGCTAAAAATTTCGATTCAACACTCCCCTGAAGAAGCGTATCGTTCGCTACAGGAGTCAAATTTATGTTTCTTGTTTGCGCCACTTTATCACCAATCGATGAAGCACGCTGTTGCTCCTCGTAAAGAAATTGGCTTTCGGACTATTTTTAACATGCTTGGACCTTTAACAAATCCAGCTAATGCAAAGTATCAATTAATTGGTGTTTATGATACGGAATTTGCTGCGAAAATGGCTGAAACGCTCGGCCGACTAGGAACAACAAGAACGTTGTTTGTAACAGGTGGAGAAGGCTTAGATGAGCTTTCAATCACAAATGAATCAACGGTCATTGAAGTAAATGGAACGGATATCACTACGTACACACTAACTCCAGAAGATGTTGGTCTAAAACGTGGTAAACTAGAAGAGATCCAAGTAGCAACACCTGCTGAAAGTGCAGCGTTAATTGAGAAAATCCTCAAAGGGACAGCCAATCCTTCTGCAGAAGGGATTGTCATGTTTAATGCAGCCGCAGCTCTTTACGCTGCAAAACGTGTTGAGTCAATTAATGAAGGTGTCGAACTTGTTTCGGCTGCGATAAAATCTGGCTCTGTTTATCAACATTTTCAAACATTGCAGACGGAAAAAGAGGAGACGGAACAACATGCTTGAGGTAATTCTTGAGACTAAGAAAAAAGAAGTAAGTGAGTTAACAACAATGCCAGAACAAGTGAAGGTCGAGCACTATTCGCTTTTTGAAGCATTAAACAAATCAAAGCGTTCAGTTGGCTTAATTGCTGAAGTAAAAAAGGCTTCTCCATCAAAGGGTGTCATTCGTGAACAATTTGATCCTGTTGAGATTGCGAAGGGCTACGAAGCTGGAGGAGCAGATGCAATTTCTGTTTTAACGGATCGTGATTATTTCCAAGGTCATCCTGAGTATTTGTCCGCTGTTAAGCAAGTCGTTAAACTTCCTGTTATGCGTAAAGATTTTATTATTGACGAGAAGCAAATTGAAGAAACGGTTCGAATTGGTGCTGATGCCATGCTATTAATTGTTGGCGTTGTGCCGATTGAAGAATTAAAACGATTATATGATAAAGCGTATGAGCTAGGACTTGAGTGTCTTGTTGAAGTTCATGCAAAAGAAGAGTTAGAAGAATTATTATCAACTTTTACACCCAAAATCATTGGTGTGAACAATCGTAATCTTAAAACATTTGAAACATCTTTAACGCAAACGGAAGAAATGGCAGTACTCATTCCAGAGGGAAGCTTGTTTATTAGCGAAAGCGGGATTTATAATCGTGCTGATATTGATCGCGTGAAACGTGCAGGAGCAGCTGGTGTTCTTGTTGGTGAATCATTAATGCGTGCCAAAACGCCTGAACAAGGGATTGAGACATTATTTGGAGGCGAAGCTCGTGGCACCTCTTCTTAAGCTTTGTGGGAATCATTCTGAGGGCGACATTGAGGTTGTTTTTCATAGTTCAGCTGATTATGTCGGCTTTGTTTTTGCAAAAAGTAAGCGGAAAGTTGAACGGAACCAGGTCATTGAATGGCTGGAGAAGCAAGGACCAAAAGGCAATAAGAAGCTTGTAGCTCTTTTTGTCAATGCGGCAACTAAAGACATTGTCCAAGCAATTGAAGGCATTCCTTTTGACATCATTCAATGTCACGGCAATGAATCAGCTGAACAAGTAGCTGAGGTGAAAGACAAAACAGGACTAGACGTCTGGAAAGTCATTCATCATAACGAGGATGCGCTCTCTTTGATGAAAACTTATAAAGGAATAGCCGACGGATACATTGTTGATTGTAAAGTTGGAAATCAATGGGGTGGAACGGGTGTATCATTTGATTGGAAATATACACCGAGCTATATAAACGAGGGACGCGTGCAGCAGGTTCCTGTCTTCATTGCTGGAGGAATTAAGCCAATGAATATCGATGAACTACTTAGATATCAGCCAGATGGTATTGATGTATCAAGCGGAATTGAAGAGAATGGCAAAAAATCAAGCAAGCTAATTAGACAGCTAGAAGAAAGGATGAACAGAAATGGCAGCGACGTATCCAGATAAGCGAGGACGATTCGGGGAATTTGGCGGAAAATATGTGCCAGAAACGTTAATGAGCGTCATTGAAGAATTAGAGCAAGCATTAGAAGAAGCGTTAGCGGATGAATCATTTGTTGCTGACTATCATGAAAATCTTCGTGAATATGCAGGTCGTCCAACTGCGCTCTCTTATGCACGTAATCTGACAGAATCACTTGGAGGCGCAAAGATTTATTTAAAGCGCGAGGATCTTCTTCATACAGGTGCTCATAAGCTAAATAATGCAATGGGACAAGCTCTTCTTGCAAAAAGAATGGGCAAAACAAAAATTGTTGCTGAAACAGGGGCTGGACAGCATGGGGTTGCGACAGCCACAATTGCCGCAAGATTCGGATTAGAGTGTAAGGTGTTTATGGGTGCAGAAGATATGGAACGTCAAGCACTTAATGTGTTTCGAATGGAACTGCTAGGTGCAGAAGTGATTCCAGCAACATCTGGTAGCCAAACACTAAAGGATGCGACAAACGAGGCAATTCGTTACTGGGTTGCAAATGCAGAAGATACTTTTTATTTAATCGGATCTGTCGTTGGCCCGCATCCTTATCCGAAAATGGTTCGTGATTTTCAACGAATTATTGGCGATGAAGCAAGACGGCAGCTGCTTGAGGTAGAAGGCAAGCTACCAACTGAAATTATTGCTTGTGTAGGTGGCGGTAGTAATGCGATTGGAACATTCTATCCGTTTTTAGAAGACGATGTTCGTTTAATCGGAGTAGAGGCTGCTGGACTTGGTGTTGAAACGGATCAGCATGCGGCGACGATTACAAAAGGCCGTAAAGGAGTTATTCATGGATCGTTAACGTATTTGCTTCAAGATGAGGCAGGACAAATTACGGAGCCGTATTCGATTTCTGCAGGACTAGATTATCCTGGCGTAGGTCCTGAGCATGCCTATTTAGCAAGTAGTGGGCGTGTCGATTATCAAGCAGTAACGGATCAGCAAGCTCTTGATGCACTCAAGCTTTTATCTGAGACAGAAGGAATAATTCCTGCAATTGAAACTGCTCACGCGCTTGCAAAGGCTTTTGAACGTGCGAAGGACTTAACAGCTGATGATGTTATTTTGGTTTGCTTATCAGGACGTGGCGATAAGGACGTGCATACATTAATGAAACATTTTCGAGGTGAGTCGAATGAATAAACGAATGGAAGCTGCGACAAAGACTGATAAACCGTTATTCATTCCTTTTATTACAGCTGGTGATCCAACTGCTGATGCAACAGTTGAACTAGCACTTACGTTAGAGGAAGCAGGAGCAAGCATTCTTGAGCTGGGGATTCCTTATTCAGATCCGCTTGCTGATGGTCCAACGATTCAAGAAGCGTCTAAACGGGCTCTATCTGCAGGCATGACGCTTGAAAAAGCCTTGCATCTCGTTCCAAAGATGCGTGAGAGAGGCTTAAGCATTCCTGTTATTATTTTTACTTATTTTAATCCATTGCTTCAATACGGTGAAGAACGTTTGACTGCACAAGCAGCGGAGTTAGGCATTGATGGCCTACTTGTTCCTGATCTTCCTTATGAAGAAAGTGAAGATCTAGGAGATCTATGCAAAAAGCATGATCTTGCACTAATTTCACTCGTTGCGCCAACATCGAAGCAACGCATGGAGAAAATTGCTGAACGCGCCGAAGGATTTTTATACTGTGTCTCATCACTCGGTGTAACAGGGGTGCGTTCAGAACTCGATCCAAGAGTATATGACTTTTTGAAAACAGTACGTGAAGCAAGTCATATTCCAACAGCTGTTGGATTTGGAATTTCATCAGCAGAGCAGGTTAAACTGATGAATGAGCATGCTGATGGTGTCGTTGTCGGAAGTGCTTTGGTTTCCGAAATTGGTAAACGTGCGGATGAATTACGAGACGAAGAAACATGTCCAAATGCGTTAAATGAAATAAAAATGTTTGTCACTTCGCTCATTTCGTCGTAACATAGAAGTATCATACTTTAACAAGTTGAGGTGCTAAAGATGCAAGCAAAACCACAGTTACACGGGCTCCCGTCTTACAAGCCAGGGAAACCAATTGAAGAAGTAAAGAAAGAATTTGGATTAACTAAAGTCATTAAGCTTGCTTCAAATGAAAATCCATTTGGATCGTCACCTAAAGTAGCTGAAGCAATTCGTCAAATGGCAGAAAATACAGCTGTTTATCCTGATGGCTATGCAGCATTACTGCGCGAAAAAGTAGCGAATAAAATTGGCGTTAATGAAAATCAATTAGTATTTGGAAATGGTTCTGATGAGATCATCCAGTTTTTATGCCGTGCTTTTTTATCACCAAATACGAACACGGTAACAGCTCATCCAACATTTTCTCAATATAAGCTTAACGCAACCATTGAGGGTGCTGAGGTTCGTGAAATCTCAGGCCCTGATGGCATGCATGATTTAGATGCGATGCTTGCTGCAATTGATGAGCAAACGCGTATCGTTTGGGTATGTAATCCAAACAATCCTTCTGGTACATATGTGAACAAAGAAGCGTTCGAACGCTTCCTAGCACAGGTTCCTTCTCATGTACTCGTTGTATCTGATGAAGCTTATATCGAATACGTCACTGCAGAGGACTATCCAGAAACATTACCGTTACTTGAGAAATACAACAATTTAATGATTCTTAGAACATTTTCTAAAGCTTATGGACTAGCGGCCCTTCGCGTTGGTTATGGTGTTGCTAATCCAGCGTTGATCTCGATTTTAGATCCTGTTCGTCCGCCATTTAACAACACGACATTTGCTCATGTTGCAGCGGCAGCAGCTCTTGAGGATGACGCATTTATTGCTGAATGTGTCGAAAAAAATACAGCTGGATTAACACAATACGTGACATTTTGTGAGAAGCATCAATTAAGATACTATCCAACTCAAGCGAATTTTATTTTAATTGATTTTGGTAGATCTGGTGATGAAGTATTTGACTTTCTATTGAAGAAAGGGTTTATCATTCGTTCTGGAGAAGCGTTAGGATTCCCGACTTGTGCACGTATTACAGTTGGAAGCAAAGAACAAAATGAAGAAATACTCACCATATTAGAAGAAATGCTTGCTTCAAAGCCAGTTGAACAACGATAATGCATTTTGAAAAATCGTCTTTCATCAAATGTGAAGGGCGGTTTTTCGTAAGGTGGAAGGAGAATAAGATGAAACGAACGGTTTTAATCGTTGGTCTCGGATTAATAGGAGGCTCGATTGCCCTTTCCATACGAGAGGAACATGATGCGTTGATCCGCGGCTTTGACATTTCTGAAGAACAATTAAAAATGGCTCTTTCCTTGGAAGTAATCGATGAAGCTGTATCCTCGATCGAAGAAGGAATAAAAGAGGCTGATTTAATTATTTTGGCAACGCCTGTTCTTAAAACAGAGCAGCTTATTGGTGACCTTGCTCGATATGATTTAAAGCCAGGAGCGATTGTAACCGATGTAGGAAGTACCAAGACGCGAATTGTAGAACAAGCTGATTGCCTAAAAGCTAAGGGTGTGTCTTTTATTGGGGGGCATCCGATGGCTGGTTCTCATAAAAGTGGTGTTGAAGCGGCAAGAGCGCATTTATTTGAGAATGCCTTTTATATTTTAACACCTGCAGAAGGAACCGATGTTCGGGCGATTATTCAGCTGCAAAATTGGTTGAAGGGCACGAAGGCCACTTTTATTGAATTATCACCTACGCAGCACGACAGACTAGCTGGCGCAGTTAGTCATTTTCCACATATTATTGCCGCAAGCCTGGTCCATCAGGTAGCGAAAATTGAAGAAGAAGACCCGCTTATCTCACGGTTAGCTGCTGGGGGATTTCGTGACATTACCCGTATTGCTTCTAGTAGTCCGACAATGTGGCGCGATATTTTATTGCATAATAAAGAAAGTATGCTACAGTTACTAAAATCGTGGATGAATGAAATGGATACGGTGAAAACGATGATTGAAGCAGAGAATGCAAATGATATCTATACATACTTTCAAGATGCAAAGTCATTTAGAGATGGATTGCCTGTTCGCGAAAAAGGGGCGATACCTGCTTTTTATGATTTATTTGTAGACGTACCTGACCATCCAGGGGTCATTTCAGATGTGACAAGCATTCTCGCTCAGTATCAAATTAGTTTAACAAATATTCGCATTCTTGAAATACGCGAAAATATTATGGGGGTTCTACGTTTGAGCTTTAGGTCAGAAGAAGATCGACAGCGAGCACGCCTTAACCTTGAACAAGAAATGTATGAAACGTATATTATGTAAGGAGGACGATCATGACTGTCGTTACGGTAAATAAAAAAGAAGTAGGATTAAATGGTACAATCCGTGTACCTGGGGATAAATCGATTTCACACCGAGCTGTTATGTTTGGTGCAATTGCAGAAGGAACAACAACGGTGGAAGGCTTCCTTGCTGGAGAAGATTGTTTAAGCACAATTGATTGCTTCCGTAAATTAGGTGTGAGAATTGAACAAAACGGAGAGAATGTGACGATTGAGGGAAAAGGCTGGGACGGCTTAAAAGAGCCTAGCGAGATTCTTGATGTTGGAAATTCAGGAACGACAACTCGCTTAATGCTAGGTATTCTCGCAACACGTCCGTTTCACTCGGTTTTAATAGGTGATGATTCCATTGCAAAGCGTCCAATGGCTCGTGTCACCACTCCACTACGTGAAATGGGATCACACATTGATGGACGTGAAAATGGTCAATTTACGCCGTTATCAGTTCGTGGTGGGCAGACAAAAGGAATTGCTTACGAATCAAAGGTAGCAAGTGCACAAGTGAAGTCAGCGATTCTTTTAGCGGGTCTGCAAAGTGAAGGGGTTACCTCTGTTTCCGAGCCTGCCTTATCACGTGACCACACTGAAAGAATGCTAGAGGCGTATGGTGTTGAAGTGAAGCGAGAAGGTTTAAAAGTCTCTGTAGAAGGTGGACAAGTTCTTAAGGCACAACATATTACAGTGCCTGGGGATGTTTCATCAGCGGCCTTTTTCCTAGTCGCAGCGGCAATTGTTCCTGGAAGTAAAGTGACACTACAAGGTGTTGGCATGAATCCAACTCGTTCTGGTATTGTCGATGTATTACTAGAAATGGGCGCAACCATGAATGTAATGAATGAGCGCCTTGCTGGTGGTGAACCAATTGCCGATATTACAATTGAGACATCGTCACTTAAAGGAATTGAAATTAGTGGCGATCTTATTCCAAGACTAATAGATGAAATTCCTGTCATAGCTGTTCTTGCTACTCAAGCAGAAGGCAAAACAGTGATTCGTGATGCAGAAGAATTAAAAGTCAAAGAAACGAACCGAATTGATACAGTTGTTAGTGAATTGAAAAAGCTTGGTGCATCCATTAAAGCAACGGATGACGGTATGATCATTGAAGGAAAAACATCTTTACATGGTGCATCTGTTAGCAGCTATGGTGATCACCGAATTGGGATGGCAATGGCGATTGCAGGACTTATTACAGAAGGTAGCGTCGAAATCGAGCGCAGTGAGGCGATTGCTGTGTCATACCCTAATTTCTTTGAGCATATCGAAGAGTTGCAAAAGTAAAAGAAGTTCATATATTTTAGCATTTTAAATTACTAGGAGTTGCCTTTATGGCAGCTCCTGTTGCTATTTAAATAACAAAAAGGATCATGCAATTGCAACTTTAATCGAAACTTACTTAAAGAAAATGTCGTTACATAACAAATAGAAACAGGACTAATAGCGATTTTTTAGGAGGTAGTACAATGCGCAGGGAAAAGATTTACTATGTCTTGTTTTTGTTTGATCATACTATCAACTTCATCCATTAGCTATGCTTGCTCTTGTATTCTTTTACTGTTGAGTTACACTAAGCTCCCTATCATCATAAGCACAAAAAAAATCCTCAATTTGAAAACGTAAGCGTTTTCAAATTGAGGTTTAGCAAAAGCTAATGTTGTATGGATAGGAGTGGAGAGAAACCATACGCTTACTTTGATTATATCCAGAATAAAAAAGAAGTCAATAGATGAATTGTAAAAATTTAAAAATCTTCATCATCCGAAGCAATTGAGATGCACTAAGGTGTTCTTAATTGGATAACCCTCACATATCTTGTCTATAACAAGTGATGGGGGGAGAATGGCGATGTATTTGTTGGATCAAGCTGAAAAAGTTGAAGAAAACTCAAGTTATAAAAGCTCTTATTTAATTGATAATGGACAAGTTCGTTATGTTAGCAAAACGTTTCAACAATGGAATAAACAGCGAGTCGTCATGTCTAGTATCATTATGATGAATGGAAGGGTGATGTTATCAAATGAACTGACCCTTTCTCATGATTATAGTATCTTTCAACAACAGCAAAACGACCTCATTAAAAAAGGATGTACAACGGTTGCGGTGGCTTCCTACGTTCCATTCGAACGTCAACTTGATTCGATTTATAAACGGACGAAGCACGCAATGGCGAGCAGTACACTTGATTATATTATTGGTTTTACGCTTCCTTTAAAACTTCTTTCCCCTCAAGTGCTTAGACGCTGCCGGCATTTGAGGGTTCCATTTGTTCGCATTGTAATAAACTCTGTTGCTGAAATAGAAGAGCTGCCGTGGTCACATCTTTCCCAGACTTTATCAAGCTATTCGACTGTTGTTATTCCTGTTATAGAAGAGGAATCGCCGAAAATTAGAACCTCTATTCTTTCAACATGGACATCCTACTGTGCAGCATATCGCATTCATTCATCACCTCCTTTAGAAGATCATGAGGTTTGGCGAAAGGCGATGGTACAAAAAGTTGGCCTCTATCCAGAAAAAGGGGCAATGCTAGTAGGAAGTGATGCCGATTATTTGCTTTTTATTAATAATAAGACAGAAACGGTGTTTTCAAAAGATCAAACAGTTGCAAGAAAGGAGCTCTTTGTTTATCATGAGGAGGATCCATTCGTGGTAATATTAAGAGGACATGTCATAAAAGCTGGTCATGTCATTTCATTAAAGCCTGGTTTTGGTCGATGCATTCAAGTAAAACGACCTGGTAGATTTTTATCACTTGATGATCTAGTCGTCTAGATCTACTTAAGTAAAAAGACTACAATATATGCCGTCATCAACCAGATGATGGTTTCTTCTTTTTCTATTAAAGGGAATAACCACATTCTGCCTGAGAAAAGATCATTGGATACACATATAGCTGTAAGAGAAGGATAGGAGAAGATAATGATGAGAAAAATTGAAGAGGCGCTCGAAAAAATTGAGACAGGCAAGATTGAAGAAGGTTTAGCGCAATTATTGCTAATTGAAAAAGATGCGGATCATCAATCAAAGTATGCTATTGCCGAGGTGTATCATGAGCTTGGTCATGTTGATAAGGCGAAGGAGATCATAGATGAGTTACTCATGCTCTATCCTGATGAGGGAAGCCTATATGCATTTGCTGCAGAATTATTGATTGATCTAGATCAAGAAGATGAGGCAATTGAGCTTCTTTTAGAGATTAAAGAAGGTGATGAGGCTTTTTTACAAGCGCAACTGTTACTAGCCGACTTATATCAAATGCAATCACTTGATGAAGTTGCGGAGCAAAAATTGTTGAACGCTGCTAAAAAAGCACCTAATGAAGTGATTATCTCATATGGTCTTGGGGAATTTTATTTAGAGCGTGGGGATTACATAAAGAGTATTCCATATTTAAAAAAGGCTGTTCATTCAACAGAGAAAATCCCCAATGTTCACCTTGAATTGCAATTAGCAGAAGCATATAGTGCAAGTGGTCAATTTGAAGATGCTGTTCATTACTACCGAATTGGACTTGAGAAGTATCAAGATCCTCATGCGCTATTTGGCTATGGTTTTACCGCGTTTCAATTAGAAGATATGGTCATCGCTATTGAACAGCTTGAAAAATTAAAAGAGCTTGATCCAGATTTTTCGAGCTTGTACCCACTTCTAGCAAGGGCATATGAAGCTGAAGGTCGTTTAGATGATGCGATGGAAGCGTTAGAGGCTGGACTTTCCATAGATGAATATAACGAGCAGCTCTATATCCAAGCAGCCAAGTTAAGCTTTAAACGACAAAATCCAGACGAGGGAGAACATTTCTTAAGAAAAGTTATTGCCTTAAACCCTTCAAATATAGAAGCGGTCCAAACATTAGCTAGCTATTTTAAGCATAATGAATTATATGAGGAATTACTTGAATTACTCAATCACATGAAAGAGTTTGGTGAAGAGGATCCTGTTTTTACTTGGTATGAGGCTTTTGGGTTAAAAGAACAAGATCATTATGATGAAGCTTATAAGCTGTACCAAGAAGTTGAAAAGTCGTTTGAAGAAGATCATGATTTTCTAGAAGAGTATGGCTATTTCTTACTAGAATACGGTTTACGTGATCGTGCGAAAGAAGTATTTACACAGCTTCTTGTTATCCAACCAGAACGAACTGATATCCAAGAATTACTACAAAATTTAGACTGAATTTCACGTTTTAAAAAAGGAATTTGGAGATGGTTTATCGAATAGTAACAACATACGTTCTTTAAATAGGTTAAATAAAGGATTGAAGAACCTAGGAGGGGTGAAATATGGGTAACATCATTCCAATTGTTGAAAAGAAAGACTTTTTAAAAAGTTTCTTAAAACAGTATGAATTAAAACGTCGTGAGTGTGCTTGGTTGTTAAATTATTTGATGAGCGATGATCAATTAATGGAACGAGTTCATTTTGTTGAAAAGGCAGCACATACTCCTAAAGCCTTAATCATTTCAACAAAAGGAGTCGACAGTATCCCATTCTCCTTTCATAAACAAAAACATATTACAACAGATGCCGAAAAAGCGTTTCATGATATTCGTTTGAATCAAACGGAAGATGTATATATCGAACTTCATTTTAATGGAGCGAAACAATTTCCTCCTTACTTAACAGTCCTAGAAGAAAATCCTTTCATACCTGAAAATCTTGAGCTTGCAGTAGCTTACGAACAGGAAGCTGAGAAAGTTTTGGATGTTTCCATTAAGACATTTAAACGTGATCGTCTGCTTAAGGCCATCGATGCTGCGCTTGATCAAGATGATAAAACACAATTTAACTTATTGGTAAGCGAGCTTCAAAAATTAGATCAATAAAAGGCTAACAAATATATCTGGCTCTGTTACCACCTCATATAATGAATGAAGAGTGGGGTAACAGAGCTTAGATCATAAACAGTTAGCCTTTTATTGTATCTATCTATATTTCACGTTAAAATAAAAATGTGTAGTAATGAAGTATTGAAAAGAAGGTGTACATATGAAATGGCAAGCAAAAGAAATGGATACATACTTACAATCAAAAGAGTATGTTGATACAGCACTTATCCCGCTTATCCCTATAGCTTGGCAAAAAGATGTGAAATCGACAGTTGCCATGGGAGAATTTATCTCGATTATCACGTATGAAGTCGAAAGACAATTCCACGGGAGAGTGATACATTTTCCTGCTTTTACGTATGTGAAGAATGAGGAAATGAGTGAGAGAGTAAGCAGATTGAAAGAATGGGTGAAAGAATTAACGAGTGGCGGTGTCTCTCATATTATTTTCTTAACGTCTGACGGTGAGTGGAAAATATCAGAGCAAGAATTAGAAGGCATGCTGATTTGGTTACCAACGATTCCTCTTGAACATATGGAAACAAGCTACAAACGAGAGGTGATTAGCGATCAATTAAAGCAGCTAATTCCGATTATGACAAATAAATGGCAAAATAATTCCGCCAAACGTTAAGGTAGATTTGTCAATCCTAAATAACTGTATTTTTCTAGCTTCTCATCAAGCTTCTAAACTTGAGAGAAGCTTTTTTAAATTTTCCAAACTAAATCAGTCTTATATTGTCGAAATATTTAAAATGCATTGACTAATCGAGTTGTGTGTTTATATAATCATGTTAACGCTTACATTCACTTGTACATATATAAGGGGGTCAGCCTGTTGGATCACATTTTAGAAGTGAGAAATGTTTCTTTACAATTTGGAGGAGTAAAAGCATTAGATGATGTCAGCTATCATATTAACAAAGGTGAAATCTTCTCGTTAATTGGTCCAAACGGTGCAGGAAAGACAAGTATGCTTAATTGTATTAGTGGTCTTTATCGACCTTCTAATGGAGAAATCAGATTTGAAGGCAAGAATATTCTTGGCATGAAGCCCTATAAACGAACGAATTTAGGAATTGCTCGTGCCTTCCAAAATATTGCCCTCTTTGCCCATATGTCCGTGTTAGACAACCTTAAGCTCGGACGACATATTTTAATGAAATCAGGACCGTTAAGCGGTGGTATATATTGGGGCAAAGCAGCACAAGAAGAAGTTTATCATCGTCGTGCTGTTGAAGAGGTGATTGATTTCCTCGAATTGCAAGAGATTCGTCATACGCCAGTTGGAACATTGCCATATGGATTGCAAAAACGAGTTGAAGTAGGGCGAGCTCTTGCGCTTGAGCCAAAACTGATTTTGCTTGATGAACCAATGGCAGGGATGAATAACGCTGAAAAAGAAATGATGGCTAGGTTTATTCTTGATATGCATGAATTAAAGGAAATGACAGTTGTCTTAATTGAACATGATTTGGGTGTGGTCATGAATTTATCCGACCATATCGCTGTTTTAGACTTTGGTAAGCAAATTGGTTTTGGAACACCAAAAGAAATTCAACACAATCCAGAAGTCATTAAAGCGTATATTGGTGAGGAAGAAGTAGGGTAAAGATAATTCTATAAATTTAATACTTTAAATATTAAATTTATTTTGTGACCTTTTATAAACGTAAATCTATCTCTAAATAAGTTTCAATAAGATTTTATCTCGAATGTTTTAGTCAATGCAACCTGTCTATGTGTACAAAAGGAGGAGACGTTAGTAGATGTCTACAGAGAAGACTTTACCAAAACTATTGTTAGAAAGAGCTGAAAAAACAGGAAATAACGTTGCCCTCCGTCAGAAAAAACTGGGGATTTGGAATGAGGTAACGTGGTTTGAGTATCTTGAGCATGTGAAACATTTTTCCATTGCTCTAGCTACTGAATATAAGCTACAACGTGGCGAGACAGTGGCTATTATTGGTGATAACAGACCACAATGGCTGTTCTCACAAATGGCAGCTCAATCATTAGGAGCAATTTCTGTAGGACTTTATCAAGAGTCCCTTCCTCATCAGCTTGTTTATAGTCTAAATCAGTGTGAGGCACAAATCGTGGTCGTAGAGGACCAAGAACAAGTAGATAAATTACTTGAAGTAGAAGCCGAGCTGTCGTATGTAAAACATATTATTTATTACAACGACCAAGGGATGAGCAGGTATGAACATGAAAAGTTAAGGAGTTTTGACGATTTGCTTCATCTAGGACTAGAAAGAAAAGCACAATATCAAGACTTTTTCAGGGAGGAACTAGAAAAAGGACAAAGCACTGATATTGCTTTGTACGCATACACTTCTGGCACAACTGATACCCCAAAAGCAGTAATGATTAGTCATCAACATTTATTAATAACAGCGATTGGTCTTTCAGAAGTTGATCGAATGGAGGAACAAGATGATTATTTGTCGTTTCTGCCACTTGCTTGGATCGACGAACAAGTGATGAGCTTTGCGATGTCTCTTTTGAAAGGGATTGTTATTAATTTTCCTGAGCAGTCGAATACGGTCTTGTCTGATTTGCGAGAGATTGGTCCTCATACGTTACTTGCCCCGCCGCGAGTTTATCAAACACTAATGTCCCAATTTACGATTCGAATTCAAGATACAAGCTGGTTTAAGTCAAAAGTTTATCATTTCTTTAAAAAATATGCTGATAAAGTTGCGGATGCAAAACTGAAAGACAAACAAGCTTCTTTAGGTACAAAATGTATGTACGGTTTAGGAGAGTGGCTTGTTTTTAGTGCGATTCGGGACCATCTTGGATTTGCAAGAATCAGAAGAGGATATGCTGTCGGGGCTACTTTAGGATCAGAATCTTTTCGCTTTTTCCATAGTATTGGTGTAAATGTCAAGCAAACGTATAGTGGAACAGAACTTGGGGGAATTATTTGTGTGCATCGTGATAATCAAATAAATGTCAATAGTGCAGGGCCTCCTCTTCCGAATACGGAAGTGAAAGTGGCGAGTGATGGAGAAATTCTGATTAAGCGCTCAGTTGCCTTCCGTGGCTATCATCATCAAGAAGCTGTTAACGAGAAGGAAGAGGGTTTTATTTCTCTTGGGGACACAGGTTACCTAGATGAGTTTGGTCACATACATGTTGTCGGGCGTCAAGAAGAAGTGATTAATCAACATAACGGTGAACCATTTTCACCAAGTCTGATTGAAAACAAGCTGAAAGTGAGTCCATACATTCAAGAAGCAGTTGTTTATGGAAAGGAAAAACCTTATATGGTAGCCATTCTTACTATTGACATGATGAGTGTAGGAAGATGGGCTGAAAAGAATCAAATCGTTTATACAACGTATTCAGATTTAACGAGAAAGCCAGAAGTGAGTCAATTAATTGAAAAAGAAGTGGTGCGATTAATGGATGATTTACCGGATGATGCGAGAATCAAGAAATTTGTCATCCTCCACAAACCGTTTAATGCTTCTGAAGAGGAAATGACCCAAACGTATAAAATACGCCGGAAATTAATTGAAGAGAGATACCAAGCTGTATTTGCTAGCTTATATGGGGGAGGTACTGAAGTAGTAGTTACGGAGAAGATTGTAACAGGAAATGGCGATGAGTCGGTTGTTCAAACGAATTTAAAAGTCGTTCAACTTGAGGCAGAACGGGAGGTGGCATAGCAATGACATTTTTCATGCAAATGCTTGTAACAGGGATTGTTATTGGAAGTATTTATGCTCTTGTTGCTCTTGGATTTGTACTGATCTATAAAGCGAGTGATGCCCTTAACTTAGCAAATGGAGAGTTTGTCTTAATAGGAGCCTATATTTGTTTAACGTTAATCACCGCCTATCAACTAAATTTTTTCGTCGCTATTTTGATTACGTTAGCTTTTAATGCCTTACTAGGATTGACGGTGGAGCGGGTGCTACTGAGACCTTTATTAAATGCCCCTGTTATTTCCGTTATCATGGCTACGATTGGGCTGGCAAGTTTACTTGGTGGAGCTGTACACATGATTTGGGGACATCAAATTAGAACCTATCCGCAAATTTTCCCTGCGACACCGATTCGTTTTGGAGATGTTATTATCTCACCTGTTTATTTATGGTCATTTGTGATTGTCATGTTTCTACTTATCGTTTTTACCTTGTTTTTTAAATTTTCAAAAATGGGGATTGCGATGCGAGCAGTAGCTGATGATCAACAAGCAGCTCTGTCAATGGGGATCAGTGTTAAATCGGTTTACGCCATTACTTGGGCGATTGCCTCTGTCGTTGCTGCTGTCGGTGGTGTCTTACTTGGAAATATCAATGGTGTGAACGCTTCAATGGCGATTATCGGCTTGACAGTATTACCTGTAGTGATTCTTGGTGGGCTTGATAGTATTCCAGGAGCAATAGTTGGCGGATTTATTATTGGGGTATTGCAAAGTTTAGCAGGGGGGTATCTTGATCCGCTTGTTGGAGGAGGATTGAAAGAGGTAGTACCTTTTATCATCGTTGTAATTATCTTAATGATTAAACCATATGGCTTGTTCGGAAAAGGTGGCATAGAAAGGGTGTGAGCGGATGCGTAATCCATTTGTTGCAGAATGTGGACATTATAAAACGAGTTATCGTAAAGATATGGAGCTTTACCGAATCCCGAGAGTGAAGTTGAGGGCTATCGCTTTACTTGGATTGTTCTTCTTATATCCATTGTTTGCATCAAATTATGCGGTTGGGCTTGCCACACTTTGTTGCATTGCAGCAGTTGGCGCCATTGGGCTTAATATTTTAACAGGGTTTACTGGACAAATCTCAATTGGTGTAGGTGCTTTTCTTGGTGTAGGTGGTTATACATCCGCAATATTAACGAGCACACTCGGACTAAGCTTCTGGGTTGCATTGCCGCTTGCTGGAATTATCACAGCAGTGGTCGGAGGTTTATTCGGTATTCCTTCCCTTCGTCTAAAAGGTTTATATTTAGCGATTGCCACTCTAGCAGCTCAAGTGATTATCCTTTTTGTGATTAGCCGTTGGACTGGCTTAACGGGAGGAACATCTGGTATGGTGCTGCAGCGTCCTTCCATTGGTGGATTCAACTTTATGAGTGCTACCAGCTATTACTATTTATGCTTCATTATTTTAGTGCTTACCACCTTTTATGCGCTCAATCTATTTAGAACACGAACTGGTAGAGCATTTCTTGCTGTTCGTGACCGTGATGTGGCTGCACAAATTATGGGGATCAATTTATTCAGCTATAAAGTCATGGCATTTGCGATTAGTTCCTTCTTTGTAGGGATTGCTGGTGCTTTGCTTGCTCATTATACGATGATTGTTAGTCCAGAGCTCTATTCCATTGAAGTTTCGATTGAATATTTAGCAATGATTCTTGTCGGGGGTCTTGGTAGTGTATTTGGAGCAATACTCGGAGCTGTGTTTATTACCCTTTTACCTGTCGGGCTTGGCTTTTTAATGGAATTTGTTTCATCAGTATTACCAAATATGCATCATTTGTTATCTGCTTTTAAGGAGCTCGTTTTTGGGCTCGTCATTATCCTGTTCTTAATTTTTGAGCCAGGTGGACTTGCCCATATTTGGAATAACATCAAGAATTATTTCAAACTCTGGCCATTCTCACATTAGTTTAAGCGGGACTAGGAAGTACTTGCCAATTGAGTACTTCTCTCCATATACTTATACAATTATTTAAGGGGGAAAAAGGATGTTAAACAGGTGGAAAAAGGGTTTAGGAATGTTGTTTTGTCTTGTTATGTTACTAGGATTTCTCGTAGCGTGCGGAAGTGATGATGTGGCTACTCCAGCAGAGCAGCCAGAAGGAACGGATGATCCTGCTACTGAGACACCAGAAGGAGAGCGTGTTGTAAAAATTGGTGCGCTCTATGACATTACTGGGGGGACTGGTGATGTTGGTACACCTTATGCAGAGGGAGAACAAGCATATGTTGAATACATTAATTCTAAAGGTGGTGTTGACGGTATCATTATCGACTTAATCGGTGATGACTACGCGTACAATATTACAGAAGCTCAGCGTCAATACCAAGCGTTACGTGACCGTCATAACGTATCTGCTATCCTAGGCTGGGGAACAGCCGACACAGAAGCATTACGTCAGCAAGTCGCCAATGACAATCTACCTTTCATGTCTGCATCTTACTCAGAGAACTTAAAAGACCTTACAGAAAGTCCGTTAAACTTTATCGCTGGTGCGACATATTCTGACCAAGGTCGCGCAATCGTTGACTGGATTGTTGAAAATCATGATGGAGAGAACCCAACGCTTGCATTGCTCTATAATGATACGGCATTCGGACGTTCTCCTATTGAAGATATAAAAGCGTATGCAAGTGAAAATGGAGTGGAAGTTGTTGATGAGCAAGTGATTGATTTGTCAGCAACTGAAGCGCAATCACAAATGTTAAACATGGAGCGTCAAGATCCTGACTATGCGATTATTAACCAAACATGGGGGGCAACCGCTACGATCTTACGAGAGGCTCAAACACTAGGAATTGATACTCAGTTTTTAGGCCTCAACTGGGCGACTGGTGAAGGAGTCATTGACATTGCTGGAGATGCAGCTGAAGGCTATATGGGTGTTTTAACTCACGCTTTCCCTTACGAGGAGCTTGAAGGAATGGCAGAAGTTGAAGAATACCTTCACTCTAAAGGCAAGACACTTGAAGATATTAACCAGAAATTCATTCAAGGCTGGGTGACAGCTAAAATTATGGCTGAAGGCATTCGCAATGCAGCAGATACGGAATTAACTGGGGAAGACATCAAAGTAGGGATTGAAAGTATTGAAAACTTAGATTTAGGTGGGCTTGGTGCACCAGTTTCCTTCTCTGCTGACAACCATGCTGGTACTTCGCAAATTCGCTTAGCGAGAGTTGAAAACGGACGTTGGGAACCAATTACAGATTACTTTGGTGTAAGTGACTAATTGCACCATATTCAATAAAGCGAGGGGTTCGTCCTCTCGCTAATTAAATAGTGAGAGGTGATAACATGCTCCGTGTTCAAAATATTGAGGTCGTTTACTCGAAAATGATACTCGTTCTGAAAGGAACCTCTCTTGAAGTACCTAAAGGAAAAATCGTTGCCTTACTTGGAAGTAATGGGGCAGGCAAATCGACCACTCTAAAAGCCATTTCTGGTTTATTAAAAGGAGAAGGTGGTCAAATAACTGATGGTTTCATTGAATTTGAAGGTGAAAAAATAAGTGCAAATGTCGATCCAGATTCCATTGTGAAAAAGGGGATTTTTCAATCGATGGAAGGACGCCGAGTATTTAAGCATCTAACAGTTGAAGAGAACTTAATGGCTGGTGCCCATACTCGTCGAGACCGCAAAAGTATTAAAAATGATATGGAACGAATTTATCATTATTTTCCGAAGCTGAAAATGATTCGTACTCGTGCAGCTGGTTTGCTATCTGGTGGAGAACAGCAAATGCTTGCGATTGGAAGAGGACTGATGGCAAAACCTAAATTACTACTATTAGACGAACCGTCACTAGGCATAGCACCTTTATTGGTTAAAGAAATTTTCGGAAATATCAAAAAAATCAATAAAGAAGAAGGAATGTCCATTTTAGTTGTAGAACAGAATGCTAATGTAGCACTTTCAATTGCGGATTATGGCTACATAATGGAAAATGGTCGGATTGTGATGGAGGGGGAGGTCGCCTCTCTTCTATCAAATGAAGAAGTTCGTGAATATTATTTGGGAGTTAGTAAAGAAGGAAATAAGAACTATCGAGATGTAAAGGCTTACAAGAGACGTAGAAGGATTGCTTGGTAATGAAAAATGTTTGCCTTTCTATTCATTTACTATAATTCAGTTTTCTGAATACGGAGCATATGTTTAAGAGGATGGCTCCTTGAAGTTTATTTGCTATGTCCCAACGAGACATTTGTTACAAGTTTTTTTCTCGTAAAAGCTGTCGTGTTCTTGTCCGAGGGTGTCTCCTTGAAAGTAGGATTTGGACAGAACGGCCAAACCTACCTTTAAGGAGTCTTTTTCTGTTTAAAGGATTCTATCTAAAACATACGTAGTATCTGAAAATGATTTTACTAGAATAAGGAGGAATGGATGATGAATTTTGAATTAACGAAAGAACAACGCATGATTAGAGATATGGTAAGGGATTTTGCAGAGAATGAGATTGCCCCAAAAGCGATTGAATATGATCGAACGAGTGAATTTCCAGAAGAAAACTTCAAGAAAATGGGCGAGCTCGGTATGCTTGGTATCCCTTTTCCTGAGCAATACGGTGGCTCGGGTGGTGATACGATCAGTTATGCACTAGCCGTTGAAGAAATCGGACGTGCTTGTGGTGGGACAGGACTCAGCTATGCTGCTGCTGTGTCACTTGGGGCAAGTCCAATCTATTATTTTGGCACAGAAGAGCAAAAACAGGAGTATCTGATCCCAATGGCATCTGGTCAAACGCTTGGCTCTTTTGGATTAACAGAGCCTAATGCTGGTTCTGATGCAGGTGGTACACAAACAAAAGCAGTCGTTGATAATGATGATTTCGTCATTAATGGAGAAAAGTGCTGGATTACGAATGCAAGTTATGCGAGACAAGTAATTGTTACAGCTGTAACAGGGAAAAATGAGCAAGGTAGAAATGTGATTTCAGCGATTATTGTTCCTACTGATACACCAGGTTTTAAAATTAATAGTAACTATGAAAAAATGGGCGTTCGCGCATCGAATACATGTGAACTTATTTTGGAGGATGTACGTGTACCACGCAGCAATCTATTAGGAGATGCTGAGCGAGGGTTCAGTCAGTTCCTTTATACGTTAGATGGTGGTCGTATTTCGATTGCTGCTCTTGCTGTTGGCGTGGCCCAAGCTGCATTTGACAGAGCGTTGGCGTATGCAAAAGAGCGTAAGCAGTTCGGGCAAGCAATTTCAAATTTCCAGGCAATTCAATTTAAACTAGCTGATATGGCGATGGAAATTGAACTTGCGCGCAATATGGTGTTGAAAGCGGCATGGCTTAAGGACAACAACAAATCTTTTGGAAAAGAATCTGCTTATGCAAAGCTATTTGCTTCTGAAGCAGCCACGCGTATTAGCAACCAAGCCATTCAAATTCATGGTGGCTATGGGTATATGCGTGAATATGAAGTAGAACGCATGCTTCGTGATGCAAAATTACTTGAAATTGGTGAAGGTACTTCTGAAATCCAACGTCTTGTTATTGCTAGGCAATTAGGTTGCACTGGTATGGTAAAAGTAAAAGCCTAAATGGAAGAAAGGGGGATCTTATCATGGCAGATATTATAAATATTACGGTTGGGAAATTGCTTGAAGAAATGGCGAAAAAGCAACCGAGTATAGATGCAGTTGTGTATCCTGATAGGGGGCTGCGTTATTCCTATAAAGAATTTGATGATTTGTGCCGTCAAGCCGCTAAAGGGTTTATGAAGCTAGGAATTGAACGTGGCGAGCATGTGGCGATTTGGTCGACTAATATGCCAGAATGGTTAATCTCTCAATTTTCAACAGGGAAATGCGGGGCTGTGCTCGTTACAGTCAATACGAACTATCAAGTAGCAGAACTAGAATATTTGCTGAAACAATCAGACTCCACAACGCTTATTTTAATGGAAGAGTATCGTGGATCTTCGTATGTAGAAATGCTATATGAAGTCGTTCCAGAATTAAAAAACTGTGAACCAGGTCAGCTGAGATCAGAAAAGCTACCGCATTTACGAAATGTTATTTTTCTCGGAGAAAAACGTTATCCAGGAATGTATCTGTGGTCAGATCTATTAGAGATGGCAAATGTTGTGAGTGATTCAAAGCTCAATTCACGGATGGCTTCCCTTGACCCTGATGATGTCATCAATATGCAGTACACGTCTGGAACAACAGGGTTTCCAAAAGGAGTGATGCTCACTCACTATAATCTAACAAATAATGCAGTCAATATAGCTGAATGTATGAATTTATCCAATCAAGATCGAATGTGTATCCCTGTTCCATTTTTTCATTGTTTTGGCTGTGTACTAGGAACACTTGCTTGCGTAACAGTAGGAGCAACGATGGTGCCGGTTCAGGAATTTGATCCGCAAAAAGTTTTAGAAGCGGTTGAAATAGAAAAGTGTACGGCCCTGCATGGTGTGCCGACAATGTTTATTGCTGAGTTGAGCCACAAAGACTTTGAAAAGTATAATTTAACTTCTTTGCGCACAGGGATCATGGCTGGATCTAATTGTCCGATTGAAGTAATGAAGGCAGTTATAGAAAGGATGGGGTCGACTGAAATTACAATTGCCTACGGACAAACGGAGTCTTCTCCAGTTATTACGCAAACGAGAGTCCATGATTCACTTGATCTTCGTGTTGAAAGTGTAGGCCGTGCTCTTCCAAATGTAGAAGTGAAAATCGTACAACCAGGTACAAGTAAGGAAGTACCTAGAGGGGTACAAGGGGAGCTATGTACCCGAGGCTATCATGTCATGAAGGGATATTATAAAAATCCAGAAGCGACAAAAGCGGTTATTACGGATGACGGCTGGCTTCACACAGGTGATTTAGCTATTATGGATGATAACGGATATTGCAGAATTACTGGAAGGCTGAAGGACATGATTATTCGTGGAGGAGAAAATGTGTATCCACGAGAAATTGAAGAATTTTTATACAAGCATCCAAAAGTTCTCGATGTCCAGATTGTAGGTGTTCCTGATCCGAAATTTGGAGAGGAGGTTTCCGCTTTTATCATTTTAAAAGAAGGAGAGACAGCTACAGCTGAAGAAATAAAAGACTATTGTAGAGGTAAAATTGCCCGCTATAAAGTTCCTCATTACATCCAATTTATCGAACAATATCCGATGACTGCTTCAGGGAAAATCCAAAAATTTAAGCTGAGAGAATTAGCATTAAAGCGTTTGAAACTTTCTGAGACAAAATCAAGAATTTAGCTAAATCCTTAATAAAAGACACTGTTAAATGGCTATCTGAATGTTATGAGCGTTTACTCTTAATGGAGTGGGCGCTTTTTTCAGCTTCAAGAGGAGGTTTAAGTTTATTGGGAAAATAATTTACATTTTAGAAATTTGCCGATTTTGTGCCAATTGATGTATTATCTTGCACAATAACGTGCAATGTATTATCATGGGTATGTCCTAGTTATAATATGTGTTTATCTTATGCCCATTTTTGGGTCTACCTTATTGTGTAGGGGGGGAAAACGAGTGAACGAAAAGGATCACAAAGTATCACGACGTCAATTTTTAACGTACACACTGACGGGTGTGGGTGGTTTCATGGCAGCGGGCATGATTATGCCGATGGCGCGCTTTGCCCTTGACCCTGCATTAAAAGCAGGTGCAGCATCAGATAATGTTTATGTGTGTGACGTAGCGGATCTTACTGAAGAACCGCAACTGTTTGAATTTCAATTTGATCAAGTGGATGCATGGTACGAATCAACGATTTCACGTAATGCGTACATTTACATTCAAGGTAATGAAGTAACCGCTTTATCGCCAACATGTACTCATTTAGGCTGTACGGTTGCGTTCGGAACAAATGCTGAACATCCAGATCGCTTCTATTGTCCATGCCACTTTGGTATGTTTGATCATCATGGTATTAACATCGCAGGAACGCCTCCACAGCGTCCGTTGGATGTTTATGAAGTGACAGTGGAAGACGGAAAAGTATACTTAGGTCAAATTACACAGCGAACATAAGGAGGGGCGTAATCGATGCTTCAAAAAATTTACGACTTTGTTGATGAGCGTCTTGATATTACGCCTATGTGGCGCGATATTGCCGACCACGAAGTACCTGAGCACGTTAACCCTGCTCACCACTTCTCTGCGTTCGTCTACTGTTTTGGAGGACTAACATTCTTCGTAACAGTTATTCAGATTTTATCAGGTATGTTTTTAACAATGTACTATGTACCAGATATTATCAACGCTTATCAATCAGTAGCATACTTACAACAAGAAGTCGCTTACGGTGTGATCGTACGTGGGATGCACCACTGGGGCGCAAGTTTAGTTATCGTTATGATGTTTTTACACACGTTACGTGTCTTCTTTACAGGTTCATATAAGAAGCCTCGTGAATTAAACTGGGTAGTTGGTGTCCTTATTTTCTTCGTTATGCTCGGTTTAGGTTTTACTGGGTACTTATTACCTTGGGATATGAAAGCATATTTCGCAACAGTCGTAGGGCTGCAAATTGCAGAAAGTGTGCCTTTAATCGGTGGATTTGCAAAAACATTGCTTGCTGGTGGAGAAGTTATCGGGGCTGCAACGCTTGCTCGTTTCTTCGCGATTCACGTCTTCTTCTTGCCTGGTGCACTACTTGGCTTACTAGCGGCTCACTTCTACATGATCCGTAAACAAGGTATTTCTGGACCATTGTAAAATCAAAATTAAAGCTAACAAATGAAAAGGAGGGAACGAGATGGAACGTGGTAAAGGGATGAAGTTTGTCGGTGACTCTCGTGTCAAGGCAAATAATCGTAAACCAAATATTCCTAAAGACTACTCTGAGTATCCAGGTAAAACGGAAGCGTTCTGGCCGAACTTCCTCTTAAAAGAGTGGATGGTTGGTGCTGTTTTCTTAATGGGATATCTTCTCTTAACAATTGGTCACCCAGCGCCGCTTGAGCGTATGGCTGATCCGACTGATTCTGGATATATTCCATTACCTGACTGGTACTTCTTATTCTTGTATCAATTACTTAAATATCAATTTGCTTCTGGTGACTACAACGTTATCGGAACAGTTGTTATTCCTGGTCTTGCATTCGGTGCACTTTTGATCGCTCCTTGGTTGGACACTGGAAAAGAACGTCGTCCATCAAAGCGTCCAATTGCGACAAGTATGATGATGCTTGCTTTAATCGCAACAATTTACTTGACTTGGGAATCTGTTGACCAGCATGACTGGGAAGCGGCTGCGGAGCAAGGTGCGATTGCTGAAGAAGCTGACATTAATACGGAAGCAGCAGGCTATGAAATTTATACTTCACAAGCTTCATGTATCGGCTGTCATGGAGATACAATGACAGGTGGAGCAGGTGGACCTTCACTACTTGAAACAGAGAAAACTCCTGAAGAAGTAGCTGATACGATCGTGAATGGTCAAGGTTCAATGCCAGCTGGTATGTTTGAAGGAACAGATGAAGAGCTTCAAATTCTAGCTGAATACATTGCTGCTCACGGTAATCCAGAAGAATAATAGTTAGAAAAGCTGACTGTCATAGTCAGCTTTTTTCGTATCAATTTCCTTATTTAAGAGTTTATGCCAAGTAATAGATAATAAATACATAAAAAGGTAGGAAATGTGATGATGAAAACTGTTTTTACGTTGTTTGGGAAAAAATCGATGATTGTATTGTTGTTGATTATTAATATCCCAGGAACTATTTATGGATACATATGGTATGAATCGCAATTAGCAAGAACACCGACTGTTTTCTTACCATTTGTTCCTGATAGTCCTACTGCTAGTCTCTTTTTTGTTTTTGTCTTAATCGCATTTCTACTTAAGCGAAATTGGCCACTACTTGAAGCTCTTGCCGCTGTTACACTGATAAAGTATGGAATTTGGGCAGTAGTTATGAATATTGCAGCAGGATGGACGGGTTCCACTCTCACATGGCAAAACTACATGCTCATTTTCTCTCATGCAGGAATGGCCCTGCAAGCTGTATTGTATGCTCCATTTTACCGGATTAAAATGTGGCATTTGATTGTTGTGGCTTTGTGGACAGTTCATAATGACATCATTGATTATGTATACATGATGCATCCTAGTGTTTCTTTGACGTTGGTTCCATATCTTAATCATATTGGCTACTTTACCTTTTGGTTAAGTGTCTTTTCGATTGCGACAGTCTATTATCTTTCTGTAAGAAAAGGAACAAATAAGCTCGAACTTCAATAGGAGGACCATAGCTTGATTGCGCTAGTAAAAGACGTTTGTGCTTTTCTTGGTCTACTCTTGTCCCTCTTTTCATATGATGAGAATAGAAGAAGGAGGGACGAACTATGCGTCAATTGCTGAGCGCGATCATAATAGTAGTTTTACTGAGTTTTCCAACAAAAAGTTTTGCAGATGGCCACTCATCGTTACATACATGGAAAGAATTAAATCAAACATCTGACCAAATCCTCCAACTTGTCAAAAGAGAAAAATATGCTGAAGCAAAGCAGTTGCTAGATTATTTTTCGAAGCACTTTTTAGAAGTGGATTTTCAAGCGGAAGGAGTGACAATGAGTTCACTTCGGACGACTACGATGGCATATGAAAAAGCGATTGAAGCTGTCACAGCAACTGATTTGCCTCTAGAGGAGCGAATTTATCAGGTGACGACCTTTCGCTTAGCTGTCGATGCCCTTTCAAGCGAACATCATCCTCTTTGGCTTCATTCTGAACAAGCTGTCATGCATGCATTAGCTGCGATAAAAGCCACTATCTTTAAAGGTGATTCTGTCGCTTATCAACATCGTTTGAATGAATTCCTTCGTCATTACCAAATGATCAAACCTGCCTTATTTATTGATATTGAACCCCAACATCTTCAGCGCCTTGAATCACAAGTGATCTTCTTGGAAAAACTACGAGCGAATCAGCTCGATCCAAGTAAACTAACACCTCATCTCGAATTAATGGAAAAAGAATGGGCAAATCTGTATCATCAAGTCAAGGAAGATAGCGCAGATCCTTCGTTATGGTGGGTGATATTTACAATTGGAGGAATGATTATTTTGTCATTATCGTATGTTGGTTGGAGAAAATATCGCGCAGAAAAACAAAAGGTGCGCATGAAAGAATAATGTGACAATTGTGTGAGAAACGTGCGAATCACAGGGATTACAGCGGTTTTTGTTTGACTTTATTTGATCTTAACTTTAGAATGATAATTAATTAAATACTAGAATGAATACAGAGGTGGTACGTAAAGATGGGTTTTCTGATTTACTTTATTCTTCTACTCATTATCCCGATCTGGGCACAAATGAGAGTGAAAGGCGCGTACAAAAAGTATTCACAAGTTCATGCATCTTCTGGAATGACAGGGGCACAAGTTGCTCGTAAAATCCTTGATGAAAATGGCTTGTATGATGTTAGAATTGAAGAAACACAGGGCGTGTTAACAGACCACTATGATCCGCGTTCGAAAGTTGTTCGTTTGTCGACTGACAACTATCACGGGACATCAGTTGCTGGTGCTGCGGTTGCTGCACACGAAGTTGGCCATGCGATGCAAGACGCTGAAGATTATGCATTTCTTCGCATTCGTCACTCACTTGTACCTGTTGCAAGTTTTGGTTCAAACGCTTCCTTCTTCCTGATTTTAGCAGGTATTTTGATGGGTGCTTCTGGTTTTATTTTACTAGGGATTATTGCGATGGCTGCAGCTGTCTTGTTCCAACTCGTCACATTGCCAGTTGAGTTTAATGCATCTAGTCGCGCGATGGAGCAAATTGTTTCGTCAGGTGTGATTCGTAACGACGAAGAACGTGATACGCGTAAAGTGTTAAATGCAGCAGCATTAACATATGTAGCAGGTGCGCTTGTTGCATTACTAGAACTTGTTCGTTTTATTCTCATGTATCTTGGAATGAACAACGAAGAATAATTTTTGTTTAAAAGCTTGGGTGACTGCACTCAAGCCTTTTTTTCTTCTTATAACCGAAGTGGCTTTTTGTTTTCATCAAGTGTAAAGCCCTCACCAATCACGTCTTGAACATCATTGACTGTCACAAAAGCATGAGGATCAATACGTTCAACCAGCGTCTTTAAACGAATTAATTCATTTCGACCAACTACACAGTATAGAACTTCTTTTTCACTTCCTGTAAAACTTCCTTTTCCCCTTAAAAAGGTTGCTCCTCTGTCCATTTCACTTAAAATGGCATGTGCAATTTCTGGTACTTTATCTGATATAATAAATGAAGCTTTTGCTGAATAAGCGCCTTGTTGGATGAAATCAATCACTCTTGTTGCAACAAAAACAGCAAGAAGGGTATACATCGCTTCACGGTAGTTTAAATAGATTAAGGATGAAGCGATAACGAGAGCATCGTAGAGAAACATTGTTTTACCCATGCTCCAGCCTAAATATTTAAAGCCGAGTTTGGCGATGATATCCACACCTCCTGTTGTTCCACCATAGCGAAAAACAATTCCAAGACCAACTCCAATAAAAACGCCAGCAAAAAGAGCAGCCAGAGTCATATCGTCACGAAGAGGGATATCTATCACTTCATAACGTTGAAAGAGCTCGAGAAAAACAGAAACACCGATTGTACCGATGATCGTGTAAATAAATGTTGTGCGGCCGAGTATTTTCCAGCCGATAAAAAATAGCGGAATATTTAATACAAGGTTCGAAATAGCGGGATTGATGGAAAAAATAAAATAGAGGATGAGGGTAATCCCAGTAAAACCACCATCAGCTAAATTATTTTCCATATTAAAATAGACGAGACCAAATGCTAAAATCGCAGAACCTAATAAGATAAACAGGATGTTTTTTATTTTCACTTGGTGTGCCATTAGATCCTCCTTTTTCAATTACATGAAAAAAATAGAATTGAAAGTCATGCTTATTATATAGAAAATGTTTTTTTTCAGCAAACCGACGTTTTGCATTTGTCAAAATCCGAACTATTCGCTAACATGGATGAGAAGGAATGTGAGGTGGGGATGTTGAATGATAAATCGTTAAAAGAAATGCAAGAACGAGTTGATGCTTATATTGGTCAATTTAAAGAGGGGTACTTTAGCCCGCTTGCTCTACTTGCTCGTATGACGGAAGAGGTAGGAGAGTTAGCACGTGAGGTCAACCATTTTTATGGTGAGAAACCGAAGAAATCAAGTGAAGAAGAACGGTCGATGGAACAAGAGATGGGCGATGTTTTATTTGTGCTGATCTGCTTTGCGAATTCATTACATATTGATTTAGAAGAGGCGTTTGACCTCGTTATGAACAAATTTGAAACCCGCGATAAAAATCGTTGGACAAGAATAGAAGAAGAAGGTGTCGGAGATGAATAAAGTCAAAATTGTTATTGCTGGACCGCGTGGTAATATGGGAAAAGAAGCTGTGAAAATGGTAGCAAAGACAGAGCAGTTTGAGTTAGTTGCTGTTGTAGATTCTAAGCACGAAGGTATGAAGCTTGAAGATCTTGAAGGTTTTTCAGGACTAGGACTGGATGTGCCAATTTATACGGATATGACAGCATGTTTTACTGAACATAATGCGGATGTTTTAATTGATTTGACGGCTCCAGCATATGGAAGGAAGCATATGGAAATTGCTTTTGAACATGGTGTTCGTCCTGTTGTGGGAACGACTGGTTTTTCAGAAGAAGATATCACAAGCTTGCGTACTCTTGCTGAGAAAAAGGGACTTGGTGCAATTATCGCCCCTAACTTTGCGATCGGTGCGATTTTAATGATGAAATTTGCGCAAATGGCTGCAAATTACTTACCAGATGTTGAAATTATCGAGCGACATCATGATCGGAAGCTTGATGCCCCGTCCGGTACAGCTGTCAAAACAGCTGAATTGATTGCTCAAGTACGTGAGGCGAAACAGCAAGGGCATCCTGATGAAAGAGAAGATATGGCTGGAGCGCGCGGTGCAGACTTTGAAGGGATGAAAATCCATAGTGTTCGATTACCTGGACTTGTTGCTCATCAAGAGGTTATTTTTGGTGGTATCGGTCAGACGCTAACAATTCGTCATGATTCGATTGACCGTACGTCGTTTATGCCTGGAGTGAAATTAGCAGTAGAAACGGTTTTAAAGCTTGATACGCTCGTATATGGATTAGAGCATATTATCGAATAAAGGGAGAGAAGCCGGATGAGAATAGCTTTAATTGCGCATGACAAAAAGAAAGAAGATATGGTGCAATTTGCAATGGCTTATGAAGCGATTTTAGCCGATCATGAGTTATATGGTACAGGAACAACAGGAACGAAAATCATGGAAGCAACGAATCTTTCTGTGACAAGGTTCAAATCAGGACCTCTTGGTGGCGATCAACAAATTGGAGCGCTCGTAGCTGAGAATAAATTTGATTTGATTTTATTTTTCCGTGATCCATTAACAGCTCAGCCCCATGAGCCAGATGTAACGGCACTTGTACGGCTTTGTGACCTTCGGCAAGTGCCTCTTGCGACCAACCTTGGAACAGCAGAAATTTTGATTAAGGGTTTGGAACGTGGCGACTTCGCATGGCGTGAACCAGACAAAGCTGAGGGCGAATAAGATGAAGCTTGATATTTTAGCATTTGGTGCTCATCCTGATGATGTGGAAATTGGGATGGGCGCTACACTTGCCAAATATGCAGCAGAAGGCTATCGTGTAGGTATTTGTGATTTAACAAAAGCAGAATTATCCTCTAATGGCACGGTTGCGATACGTCAAGAAGAAGCAAAAAAAGCAGCTGATATTCTTGGCTTAGCAGAGCGGATTCAGCTCGATTTTCCTGATCGCGGTTTAACAAGGGTGATATCAGAACAATTAGCTGAGCTTGTTTCCATTATTCGAAAATATGAGCCGACGCTTGTATTCTCACCGTATCATGTGGATCGCCATCCCGATCATGGTGCCTGTACGGGGCTTGTAAAGGAAGCTGTTTTTAATGCGGGGATTCGTAAATACCGCTGCAAACTCGATCTTCCTGCTTTTCGTCCTGATAATGTCCATTATTATTTTATCAATGGTTACGAGCATCCTGATTTTGTGATTCCAGTCTCAGAGTTTATGGAAAAGAAAAAACAAGCCTTACTCGCTTATCAAAGTCAATTTGTCAAAAGTGAGCAATCTGTTGAAACACCGCTTACCAATGGCTATATTCCTATGGTAGAAGCGAGAGAGAGATTATTTGGAAAAGATATCGGGGTTGAGTACGCAGAAGGATTTATGACCTCGAAAACGATGGTCGTTTCTGATTTATTTGCTGGAGGAAAACGACGATGAAGAAATTAAAAATTGGGATTAGCTGTTACCCGACTGTTGGTGGCTCAGGGGTGATTGCGACGGAACTTGGAAAACTTCTAGCTGAGCGGGGACATGAGGTGCACTTTATTACATCCAGTGTCCCGTTTCGTCTTGATCGCGTCTACCCGAATATTTATTATCACGAGGTTGAAGTGAATCAATACTCTGTCTTTCAGTACCCTCCTTATGATTTAACGCTCGCTAGTAAAATGGCAGAAGTAGCAAAAAGACAAAAGCTTGATCTTATTCACGTTCATTATGCTGTTCCACATGCGATTTGTGCCATTTTAGCAAAGCAGATGCTTGGGAATGATTTGAAAATCATGACGACTTTGCACGGAACGGATATAACAGTTTTAGGATATGATCCTTCACTAAAGGATATTATTCGTTTTGGGATCGAACAATCAGACCTTGTTACAGCTGTTTCTGACGATTTAGTCAGACAAACATGTGAACTTCTTCAAACAGACAAAGCGATTGAAACGGTTTATAATTTTATCGATGAGCGAGTCTATACGAAGCTTGAAGTCGATGATTTAAAGAAACATTATCACATAGAAGAAGACGAACGTGTGCTTATTCATATTTCGAATTTCCGTCCAGTAAAACGTGTGCCCGATGTCGTTCGTAGCTTTGCCAAAATTGTAGAAAAAGTGAAAGCAAAACTGTTATTGATCGGTAATGGGCCTGATTTAGAAATAGCAAGACAATTAGTAAAGGAGCTTCAAATCGAAGACAAGGTATTGATGCTAGGGAATCAAAAGCATATTGCCGAGCTTCTTTCAATGAGTGATCTCATGCTTTTAGTTAGTGAAAAGGAAAGCTTTGGTCTTGTTGCTTTAGAGGCAATGGCGTGCGGTGTCCCTGTGATTGGTACACAAGCAGGTGGAATTCCAGAGGTTGTCGTCGACGGTGAAACTGGCTACTTATGTAAAATTGGCGATGTCGATTGTATAGCAGAAAAAGCCATTGATCTACTGACAGATGATCATCGTCATGAAACGTTTTCTCTCAAGGGGAGAAAGCGTGTTAAAGAAGTCTTCTGTTCATCGTTGATTGTAGCTGAATATGAGAGACTGTATTACGAGATGCTTGGTGATTCAAAAGTGAAATGAGGAAGTGCAATGTCTGTGGTTTGGAACGAAGCGAGAAAAGTCATACATATATTGAAGCAAAATAATCATAACGCATATATCGTAGGGGGAGCTGTTCGTGATTGGTTATTGCAGCGTGAAATAGCTGATGTGGACATCGTGACAACCGCAACAGCCGAAGAAGTGCAATCTCTTTTTTCAAAAACGTTCCGAATGAACAATCAGCATCAAACAGTCATTGTTCGCTCCAATCTCGAGCATTTCGAGGTGACTACGATTCGTGGGCAGTCGATTGAAGACGATCTTCATTTGCGTGATTTGACGATTAATAGTATTGCTATAGATGATCAAAATGAGCTTTTTGATCCGACGGGGGGAGAGGTCGACTTACGAGCAGGTCGGTTAAGAGCCTCTAACCCTGCTGATCGGATGGGTGAAGATCCCTTGAGAATGCTTCGTGTCTACCGTTTCGTAAGTGAACTTGGTTTTGACATTGATACATCCTTAAAAGAAGCGATTCTACATAATAGAGAAGCGATTCAAAAAGTGGCTGTCGAGAGAGTCGTTAAAGAGTGGGTGAAGCTCATAAAAGGGAAGCAGTGTAACCTTGCATTAACTGGAATGGTGGAGACAAAATTATACTCTTTTATTCCAGGTCTTTCATTAACTAAGGATTCACTTATGCAGCTGAAAAAGTTGCCTCCTTTGCATGAAGAATCAGACCTCATTTGCTGGACGCTCTTTTGTCTTTGTTCAAATTATGTAGATGATATGCCGTTAAAGCGCCTTGCTCTTTCCAATGAGCTTCTGCGTGGCATTCGTGCTAGACTTCATTTTTTTGAGAAAAGGAAAATGCAGTCTTGGCTACCGTTAGCTTTATATGAAGCAACGCTTGATGTCGCTCTTGATGTCGAGAGGCTCAGGGAGTTATGTGGCCTTCCGTCTTATTCTTTTGAAGAATTATCGCGTCTTTGGGATGAGCTTCCGATTCACGATAAATCAGAGCTCGCCATTACTGGACGTGATTTATTACAATCAGTAAAGCGTCCTGGACCATGGGTGAAGGAGGAGCTTAGGTTAGCAGAAGTCGCTGTTGTGACAAAGGAGCTTACAAATGAGAAAACTGTGTTATTACAAGCACTTGAAAGGAGGAGAGCTGAGCGATGAAAGAAAAATTATTGAAAATTTTTGAAGAGCATCAAGGAGAATTTGTTTCTGGTGAAAAAATTAGTCAGCAGCTTGGTTGTTCGAGAACGGCGATCTGGAAGCATATTGATGAGCTTCGAAAAAGTGGCTATGAAATTGAATCAGCGACGCGAAAAGGCTATCGGATGGTCAGTAAAGGGGACGGGATAAAGCCCCATGAGGTGAAATCGAAGCTAAAAACAGAAAGAATCGGTCGTGAGCAAACGTATTTTGATGCAACCGAATCAACGCAAATAATTGCTCATAAGCTTGCACAGGACGGAGCTTATGAAGGTCATGTTGTGATCGCGAACGAACAAACGGCTGGAAAAGGTCGTCTTGGGCGAAAATGGCATTCGCGTTCTGGTACAAGCATTTCGATGAGTATCATATTGCGTCCGAATCTTCCACCGCATCAAGCTCCGCAGTTGACATTACTAACAGCTGTCGCAGTTGTTCGAGCTATTAAGCAAGAAGTGGGGATCCATTGTCAGATCAAATGGCCAAATGATATTTTAATTAATGGCAAGAAGCTTGTTGGAATTTTAACGGAAATGCAAGCTGAGACGGACCGAGTTCAATCGGTTATTATTGGAATTGGCATTAATGTAAATCAACAAGCTAATGAAATGGCACCTGATATTCGCGAAATCGCCACATCTCTAGCGATTGAAAAAGGAGAAGGAATAGAGCGGGCTCGGCTTATCGCAGCGATATTTCAAGAATTTGAACAATTATATGATCTCTATTTAGAATCTGGATTTTCAGCAATACGGCCGCTATGGGAAGCAGAAGCAATCAGCGTAGGTACATATTTGTATGCGAGAACGATGCACGAGGTCATTTTTGGCTATGCGAAGGGAATTACAGACGAAGGCATTCTGTTACTCGTCGATGAAAATGGGAAAACTCATCATATTTATTCAGCAGATATCGAAATTGCTACCCAACCGTAAGTGATTTCTGTTATACTTTTTTTGTAATGGGCGGTATCCAATTAATTGGAGCTGCACCGAATCTTTAAAAAGTAAATGAATAACAGATCTGCCTTGATCTATATCGGACTAGGACAGAGGGATTTCAAAACACAGACGTCAATTTCTATCATTTTCATGTAGAGAAATTGAATATTTTCGTATGCACATCCTTCTTTTCATTTTGAAAGAGGGATTTTTATGTCGAATCAGAAAGAAACTGCGAATTCTATCTGAGTGTGTAATGAAGCCCTCCTCTAAAATAAGGGGGAAATGAAGTGAAGACAACATCAGGTTTACTAAGGATGAAACAAAAGAAAGAAAAGATCACGATGATGACTGCTTATGATGCGCCAGCAGCGCGATTGGTGGAGGAAGCTGGTATGGATATGATTCTTGTCGGCGATTCGCTGGGCATGGTCGTACTTGGATATGACTCTACGATCCCTGTTACGGTTGACGATATGATTATGCACACAAAAGCTGTTCGTCGCGGTGCGAAAGATACGTTTATCGTCTGTGATCTACCATTTCTTTCTTACCATACGGATTTAAAAGAAACGTTTCATTATGCGAAACGAATCATGCAAGAGGCAGGAGCAAATGCTGTGAAGCTAGAAGGTGCTGGTGAAGTCGTTGAGACGATTGCCAAACTGACCTCAGCTGGTGTTCCAGTTATGGGCCATTTAGGCTTAACACCTCAATCGGTAGCTGTGCTAGGTGGGTACCGTGTTCAAGGGAGGAATGCCAGCGAAGCGAAGCAATTGATTGCCGATGCGAAGGCGCTAGAAGCAGCAGGAGTGTTCGCGATTGTCGTAGAATGTGTACCTGAACAAGTCGGGGCCCTACTAGCTGAATCCTGTCAAGTTCCGATAATTGGTATTGGGGCGGGTGTTGATACAGATGGACAGGTGCTTGTTTATCATGATGTTCTTGGTTATGGCGACGTTCATGTACCAAAGTTTGTTAAAAGCTATGCACATTTATCTCCTATTATTTTAGAAGCAATGAAATCATATGTAAAAGAAGTAAAAGAGCGTGAATTCCCTGCACCAGAACATCAATTTACAATGGATGAAAAGGAACTAAAGGGCTTATACGGGGGAGAGAGCTCATGAAAATAATTGAAACGATTCAAGCGATTCGAAAAGAAGTCAAGCAAGCAAAAAAGGAAGACAAGTCAATTGGCTTCGTACCAACGATGGGCTATTTACATGAAGGGCATTTAAGCTTGATTTCAGAAGCTAGAAAAAAACATGATCTAGTTATTATCAGTATTTTCGTGAACCCTCTACAATTTGGACCGAACGAAGATTTTGAACGCTATCCACGTGATTTTGAGCGTGATGAAAGGCTTGCTCGAAAGGCAGGAGCAGATGTGATTTTTTATCCATCTGTAACGGAGATGTATCCGAAAGAAACACCAATGACCATCCGCGTGACAAAGGGTGTAGATGTTTTATGTGGGGCGAGTCGACCTGGTCATTTTGACGGGGTTGCTACAGTTGTCATGAAGCTGTTTCAACTTGTTCAGCCTGATGAAGCGTTTTTTGGCCAGAAAGACGCCCAGCAAGTAGCAATCATCATGAATATGGTTGAAACCTTTGATATACCAGTAACAATTGTAGCTTGTCCAACGATACGTGAGGAAGATGGACTAGCAAAAAGCTCAAGAAATGTCTATTTGACGGAGGATGAACGTGAGGAAGCCCCGTTTTTATATGAAACATTGCAATATGGTGTGAAGCTTATTCGATCTGGTGAGTATAATCGGCAAACGGTCATTCACAAAATGCTTGCAAAATTAGAAGGGGGCAGTGGGACTGTTGATTATTTAGACATCTTTTTGTACCCTAGCTTAGAAAAAGTCGAAGAGCTATCAGGGCAAATCATTTTGGCGATTGCCTATCAGTATAAGCATGCTCGTTTAATCGACAATCTTATCATGAAGGTAGATCAGTAAAGAGGAGGAGTCGAATATGTTTCGAACAATGATGAAAGCGAAAATTCACCGGGCGCGTGTGACAGAATCAAACTTAAATTATGTAGGTAGCATTACGATAGATGAAGATATTATGGATGCCGTTGATATTGCAGAAAATGAAAAGGTGCAAATTGTTAATAATAACAATGGTGCCCGTTTTGAAACATATGTCATTAAAGGGCCTCGCGGAAGCAACGTATTTTGCCTAAACGGGGCGGCTGCAAGACTTGTACAAGAAGGCGATGTTGTCATTGTTATTTCTTACGCATTAGTTGCTGAGGAAAAGGTAAAAGATCACCATCCAAAAGTGGCGATCATGGACGAAAATAATCAAATTGTTGAAATGTTACGTACTGAGCCAGCTTCTACCGTCTTGTAGTTTGCATATTCCCCTCCTTCTCGTTAAACACTTTGATTAAGGTGTAAACCTGGAGGAGGGGTTTTTTTGAATGATTGGCTTACGTCATGGCATGCCATTTATCAAAAGACAAAAACACAATGGCCACTAATGACTGCTCATAATCAAGAAAAGCATTTACGTTATTTAGAAGAGATAGCTGGAGTTCTTATTGACCAGTGGAGTGAATTAGATGAGATGCTTAATCATCTTAGAGTAGATAAGGAGCAACTTGATTCATTGGTTGATTATCACTCCGTTGGGACGGTTTATTATCAATTAGAGATGTTTGGCCAAGCCGCTGATTTGTTAGCTACAGAAAAAACAATTGGTGTGCAAGACGAGTTACGTCAATTGTATGTAGGATTTGCTTGTTTATTTTCCAATCGCTTACAAAAAGCGAAGGAAACATTTTTATATCTGATTCAAGTTAGTCAACATTTCTATATAAAACACTTTGCATTTGTCGGTCTCGGCTGTGTTCATACTCGTCTCATGCGGATAGAGGATGCAATTGAGGCATTCGAAAATGCAAAGCGACTTACCACAACGAACGATGTCGTGTATAATTTAGGCGTATGTTATTTTGCGATCGAAGCTTTTCATCTTGCCGAGCCTTATTTGGTCGATTATTTAAGACAGGTTCCAGATGACGGACAAGCGTTATTTTTACTTGGCTGCTGTCAATGGGAAAATGGAGCGATCGATGCGGCATGGACATCGTGGCTGACAAGTGTGAACTTACTCGATTCTGTACATGCTTTGCTCGCTTTAGCGTATGTATGCGAATGGCATGGACATCATCAGGCTGCGATTCACTGTTACAAGCGAATCCAAACAAAAGATCACGATCAAGGAAATATTCTTCACGCAATAGCATGGAATTATGCATTATTAGAAGATAAAACAAATGCAATCAAAACGTTTCGTGAGGCTCTCAGGATTGATCCAAGGAATGTTAATATCCAAAAATCCCTTTTCTGGTTAAGCGAATATTGGCCAGAGCTTTATGCGGAGTTACGTGTTTAATTAGTGTTGTTTGAATAATAGAGGTGGAAGTATGAGTTTAGGCTTGAATGAACGATATGTTGTTGTAGATGTTGAAACGACTGGTCACGCTGTTTCAAAAGGTGATCGAGTGATTCAAATAGGGGCAGTTGTCATTGAAGATGGCAAAATCATTGAATCCTTTTCTTCTTTTGTGAATCCTGGTAAGCCCATTCCAGCTTTTATTGAAGAATTGACAGGGATTACAGATGAAACGGTTGCTGATGCCCCTTCTTTTCATGAAATGATTCCAGTATTGCTAAATTTGCTAGAAGGTGGTGCCTTCGTAGCGCATAATGTGCATTTTGATCGTTCATTTTTAGCGAGTCAGTTAGAGCTTGAAGGATATGAGTTTCCAAAGATGCCTCTATTTGATACCGTAGAGTTAGCGCGAATTTTAATGCCGCAGCAAGAAAGCTACAAGCTGGGTCAGTTAGCTGAGCAATTGGGATTTGATCATGACAGGCCACATCAAGCTGATAGTGATGCGGAAGTAACAGCAACGTTATTTATCGCTTTATTACATAAATTAAAACAGTTACCATTGTTAACCTTACAGCAGCTTGCTTTAATGTCACGCAAATTTAAAAGTGACTTAGAGCCACTTTTGCAAACCTTTATCCAAGAAAAACTTGAAGCAGGCGTAGATGATACTAAGTCATACGATTGTTACAGGCAACTAGCGCTAAAGAAAAGTGAGCAAAAAGAAGAGGATGAGCGTAAACAGGCTGAGCAAGCTCTTACGTTTGCAGAATATGCTGATTCATTATTTGAGGACGGGAAAATGAAGTCAGCTTTTAATCACTACGAGCTTCGTCTCGGTCAACAGCAAATGATGAAAGAAGTAGATGAGGCTTTTCAAGAATCTGAGCATAAAATGATTGAAGCGGGGACAGGTACTGGAAAATCCCTAGCTTATTTAATCCCAGCCGCTTTTTATGCTCATTCAAAAAAGGAGTCTGTTGTCATTAGTACACAGACAATTCCATTACAGGAGCAGCTACTCGCGCGTGACTTACCATTGTTACAAAAAATGCTGCCTTTTAACGTCAAAGTGGCACTGCTTAAAGGAAGAAGTCATTACTTATGCTTGCGTAAGTTTGAACAGTCGCTCAAAACGATTGCCACAGATAGTTATGATGTCCTTTTGACAAAAGCTTTATTACTTATTTGGCTAACAGAAACGGATCACGGGGATATTGAAGAATTAAATCTGCCTTCTGGGGGACGAGGATTTTGGTATGAGGTTCAAAGCGATGCGGCATCGGACTTAGGGCGTTTCAGTCCATGGTTTTCTAGATGTTTTTACCACAGAGCAAGACGTAGAGCTCAAGAGGCTCACTTAATTATTACGAACCATGCTCTTTTGTGTACGGATCTTGTTCATGAGCAAAGGCTACTACCTGCTTATACCCATGCAGTTATAGATGAAGCGCATCATCTTGAAGAAACCGCTAGTGATCATTTAGGAGAACATACGGACTACCTTACTTTTTCTTATTTATTTCAACGTCTTGGTTTAAATCAAGAAGGCGGTGTGCTAGAACATTTGTATCGATTAGTAACAGATCACAATGTTGAAACACGAATCTCACCAAAACAATTAGATGAGCAGTGTCTTAAGACGAAAGAAGAAGTAGATGAGCTTTTTCGCATGCTGAATAGTTTTGTGATGCAAACAAGGAAAAAGAGTTCAACTGATATTGGCCGTATTAGCTATCGATACGAAAGCTATAATGAGAAAGGTTCAATATGGCAGGCGATTCTTGAATGTGCGATGCGTGTTCATATGCAGGCAAAAGACTTCATTGCAATATTTCGTGAGCTAGTACAGCCCTTAGTTGAGAAAAAGGACGAGTTGTCATATAGTGACCGTGGCTTTATTGCCGATGTAGAACGGATGATCCATTCACTATATGAACAAGAGCAAACACTATATCGTTTATTACTGGAATATGATCCGAATGTCGTCTATTGGATTGAAGTCGAGCCAAAGGGTGCTAAAAATGCAACGTACCTTTATAGTAAGCCAATTGATGTTTCAGATTTACTTGCTGATAAATTTTTTATGAAGAAAAAAAGTGTGATCTTAACGTCAGCGACCTTATCTGTCAACGGGACATTTACTTACCAAGAAAAACGCTTAGGTTTAACTGATTTCGGCGCCAAGCAGTGTGTGATCCCATCACCTTTTTCTTATCATGATCAAGTGAGGCTCCTTCTGCCATCAGATTTACCAAACATTAAAGACGTTTCAGATGATGAATTTGCAGTAGAGGTTGCGGTGAAATTATGGCGAATGGCAGAGATATCGAGTGGGAAAATGCTCGTTTTATTTACGTCCTACGAAATGTTGAAGCAAGTTTATCAGCATGTGAAAGATTTTAATGAGTTTGGTTCGTTGCACTTAATTGGCCAAGGGGTCACAAGTGGAAGCCGAGCGAAATTAATGAAAATGTTCAAACAAAGTGAGCATGCTATTTTGTTTGGGACAAGTAGCTTCTGGGAAGGGATTGATTTACCAGGCGATCAATTAAAGACACTTGTTATTGTTCGTCTGCCGTTTTCACCTCCTGATCAGCCGTTACTTGCCGCACAATATGAAAAGGCTAAGGAAGAAGGACGTAATCCATTCATGGAAATTTCTTTGCCACAAGCCATTATCAGGTTTAAGCAAGGCTTTGGCCGTTTAATTCGGACGACACAAGATAAGGGATGTGTGTTTGTGTTTGACCGACGCATTTCGACGACGCGTTATGGAAAACAGTTTATTCGTTCATTACCAGATGTTCCTGTCCATGAGGGAAAGCTTGAAACATTACTTGAGAAGTTTAACGATTACTTATAATCGATAACATAACCTATCGTCTCCTAACGTAAACTAAGCTGAGATTTCGAAGCTGGAGGGAATACGATATGCGTATAAGTCTAGTCGGACTAGTATGCTTTTTTGTTTTGGCAACAATGCTTGGCTGTGAAGTTCAAGAGGTAATGACGACAATCGAGGAGGAACAAGCTGAGCTCCATCTTCAATTGGATGATGATGAGATTGGTTTTGTGTTTCTTGACTTACCAAATGGTGAGGCGACCTATATTGATATACCCGAAAAAGAGTCGATTCTGATCGGTACTGGAGCAAAAGACTCATGGGAATCCTTACGTTTGCGCTTAAAAAAGCTTGCCATCACCTCAATAGACACGATCGTCCTACCGAGATTTGAATCTGAGTATAGTGCAAATACTGAGAAGCTTATTGCCCAATATAATGTCAAAACCGTTGTTGTACCAATTCAAGGCCAAAAACAGGCTCAAGAACTTTTACAAAAAGATAATGTAGAGATCATAAGCTGGAAAAATGATCAATCGTACGAACTGTCTGACCATTTTCAGGTAAAAACCGTTTCAAGTGAAGTGTCTCTAATACCGATGTTATCTTTTATGATTATGGTTCATGATACACACTCCTTTTTCTTTGCTGCAGAGGCGAGTGAGACGATCGAAGAAAAATGGTTGGAAAAGGGGCTACCTGCTGTTGAAGTGTTAAAGGTTGCTGAGTTCGGAACTGGAAATGGCACAACTGAATCGTTTTTAAGTAAAATCGATCCACAGGTCGCCATTCTTTTTTCAAAACAGAATGCAAAGCCTAGTAGTCAATTATTAGAACGCCTTCAAGAGACATGGATTGATACGTATGAAACGAGTCAAAATGGTTCTGTTATCATAAAAGCAAATAAAGATGATTATCAACTCGTTACAGTGCGATTTCAAGATTTGGATTCGTAGCAGTAAGTATGAAAAGGATGGTGAAATCGTGACGATTTTAGTCAAAGATGCAACAATTGTAACGATGAATAGAGATAAACCACTAATTAAACATGGATATGCTTTTGTGAAGGATGGTCAATTTGAACAGGTAACAGAAGGTGATCCGTCGGCTGAATGGCTATCTAAGGCAGAGCGCGTGATTTCGGCAAAGGGCAAATGGATGCTTCCTGGTTTAGTTAATACACATGGTCATACAGGCATGGCATTGCTTAGAGGACATTCTGATGATTTACCATTACACCGCTGGTTAGAAGAGAAAATGTGGCCATTTGAAGCGAAGCAAGACCAAAAAGCTGTCAAGGCAGGTCGTGCATTAGCCCTTGTTGAAATGATTCAGTCTGGGACAACGACTTTTTTAGAAATGTATCATCTTTTTATGGATGATTTTGCAGAAATGATTGAAAAAGTCGGAATGCGCGCAACATTAATGCGTTCGATGATTGGTTTATGTTCAAAGGAGGAACAGGAAACAAAGCTAAAAGAGGCTGTCTCCTTTGCAAAAACATGGCATAAACAAGCAAACGGGCGAATTCAGACGATGCTTGCTCCCCACGCACCGTATACGTGTCCACCTCCGTTTATTTCTCGGATTGTTGAGGAGGCAAAGCAATTAGACTTACCTGTTCATATGCACCTTGCGGAAACAAAAAAAGAAGTCGATGATCACAGGCAGCAATATGGCTTTCACCCGTTAGAGCATTTAGAACAAATAAATGTATTAAGTGCTGTACCGTGGTTGTTTGCTCATGGAGTCCATATGCCTAAAAGGGAAATCGAACGACTTTCTTTATATGATACGGCCATTAGCTATAATCCTAAGAGTAATTTAAAACTTGGCTCAGGCATTGCGCCAATCCATGACATGCATGAAAAAGGGATTACAATTGGATTTGGAACAGATAGTGTAGCCTCTAACAATACACTTGATTTATTTGAGGAAATGAGGCTCGGCAATTTGGTGCAAAAAGGCATTAATCAGGATTCAACGTTAATGCCAGCAGCTTTAACTCTAGAGTTTGCCACAATAAATGGAGCTAAAGCGTTACGATTTGCGGATATTGGAGAAATAAACATCGGTCAGCAAGCTGATTTTATTTTACTTGATGCGGACAAGGCTCACTTACAGCCTGATATTCACGTACAATCACATCTTGTATATGCCGCAAAAGGATCTGATGTGACTGATGTGTATGTACAAGGAAAGCCTTTAATGGAGCAATCAACACTGTTAACATTAGACGAAGAGAAAATACGCTTTGAAGCGAAAGAACAGTATCAACGTATCTGCAAGCTTACGTAGTGTAGAGGAAAATGTTCTGCACTGGGCTTGTGCAGAACATCGATTGAGGTGTGAGTAGGATTGATGTTAAATATCATTGTTATACAGCCTAATCTTTGCGTTCTAATTGGAAAACAGTAGGGAACATCGTTTGGTGAATCGAAAGTGGTAAAACTTGATGCCAAATGAAGCCATCTCTGCGAAGTAAAGCAACTTCCTCTTTATCTTGTTGAAACCTACAGGCAATATGATTAGTCTCGTTTGTGTGTAACAAAAGTACGCCTCCTTTCTTTTGGCGTACTTATAGTATCGCCCCAAGTGCTCTTATTATAATTAGTAATACTTGTTGATCAAGGAAGTACCTAATGTGAATGGAGGAATGATTGATGGATCAAAAAATGGAAGTATTATCAACTGTTCGTGTTCAAAAAGCTGCAGAACTTTATAAAATTGTTGACTCATTAAATCGGACATTAAAAGAGCAGGACTTAATGTTTGGACTTTCACTTGATGAGACAGACCAAGAAAAAATGGTCTTCACCATTTATCGGACGTAATCAAGATGAAGAAATGGCTTTTTATTTCACTCTTCGTTGTGGCTGTTATATTTATCAGTGCGAGTGTGTTCGCTTATCAAACGGTCCGAAGCCCATTATTGAACGGTTTTGAGCAAGCCGAGCAATTTGTAAGGGACCAAACCTTACTAGCAACAATAAGCGATATTGATTATTATCATGGAACAACTGCTTATTATGTGCTTCAAGGAGAGAATCAAGCTGGGGAAGAGACAATCGTTTGGATTCGAGATGACTTTGATTCTTATCATATAGAACTTAGCTCGGATGGTATTTCAGAAGATGAAGCGTTAGCGATTTGGCAAAACGAAGTAAATGATATTTCGCGATTGAAATCAATTCGGCTCGGTATTGAGCGAGGTATTCCTATCTATGAAGTCGTTTATACAACAGTACAAAACAGTAAAGGGTATTATTATATACGATTTGAAGATGGAGAATTTGTGAAAAGATATCAATTACGGGCAAATTAATTAAAAATGAACGAATAAATTTTTGTCTATTCAGAATTGACACTTGAATGATTAATGCACACACACTATAGTAGAATATATGAAAAGATTTTGGAGGGACAATAGTCATGAAACTAGCTAAGAGAGTATCGACACTAACACCATCTTCTACGCTTGCTATTACAGCAAAAGCGAAGGAGCTAAAAGAACAAGGGCATGATGTGATTGGTTTAGGAGCTGGTGAGCCAGACTTTAATACACCTCAGTACATAATTGATGCAGCTGTACGTTCTATGGAAGAGGGCCACACAAAATATACGCCATCTGCTGGTTTACCTAAGTTAAAAGAAGCGATTATTGGTAAATTCAAACAAGATCAAGGAATCACTTACACTCCTGCAGAAATTATTGTAGGATCTGGTGCTAAGCATATTCTTTACACATTATTTCAAGCGATTTTAGATGAAGGCGATGAAGTCATCATCCCAACGCCTTATTGGGTGAGCTATCCAGAGCAAGTGAAGCTTGCAGACGGAGAGCCAGTATATATTGAAGGTCTTGAAGCTAATGGCTTTAAAGTAACAGCTGAACAATTAGAATCAGCGATTAACGAGAAGACAAAAGCGTTCATTTTGAATTCACCAAGTAATCCTACAGGTGCAATGTATACAGATGAAGAGCTTCGCGAACTTGGTGAAGTGTGTATCAAGCATGATGTATTAATTGTGTCCGATGAAATTTATGAAAAGCTTGTCTACGAGGGAGCAACTCACACGTCAGTTGCAGAATTATCACCTGAGTTAAAAGCACAAACAATTGTCGTCAATGGTGTTTCGAAATCGCATTCAATGACTGGTTGGAGAATTGGGTATGCAGCTGGTAATGCAGAGATCATTAAAGCGATGACAAATCTTGCTAGCCATTCAACATCTAATCCAACGACAACAGCTCAATACGGTACAATTGCTGCTTACACAGTAGATGATGGTTCTGTTGAAACGATGCGTGCAGCGTTTGAAGAGCGCTTAAATGGTATCTTTGAAAAGCTTGTGTCTATTCCAGGTGTAACGTGCGTGAAACCTAAAGGTGCATTTTATTTGTTCCCGAATGTTAGCGAAGCTGTGAAATTAAATGGCTACGATAACGTCGATGCATGGGTAGAAGCTATTTTAGAAGAGGAAAAGGTTGCGCTTGTACCAGGATCAGGATTTGGCGCACCTGATAATGTTCGCCTTTCTTATGCAACATCATTTGAGGCATTAGAGGAAGCATTAACTCGAGTAGAGCGTTTTGTACGTGCAAAATTAAAATAATTGATTAAGACGTACGCTTGCTTGGCGTGCGTCTTTTTCTTGGCAGGAAAACGAGTTGGTATTGTCAAATGTTTCTGTGAATTCGGGATTTACGACATGGCGTTGACTTCAAAAAAAGCAGAAGGGTATAATGAATCATGTTATCGATAGGGTGATTTATTATACTTTCATAATGTTAAAAGGTGTGAAGGATTGATTGAAAAACCACTTCAGTACTGTATGGAGATGTTAGTACGTTTATCCAAGAGGAAATGGATTAGAGAGTGGTACTATGGTTTTTACAACTAAAGGGCGGTAAAAAGCCTAGTTTTTTATTGGAGGGAATAGAGTGAAAACAACGATTGCAAAAGTTGGTCAATTTGTAGACCAAGAAGTTACGATAGGCGCTTGGCTTGCTGGTAAGCGTTCAAGTGGGAAAATTGCTTTTTTACAATTGCGTGATGGAACAGGATTCATCCAAGGGGTTGTCGTCAAAGCTGAGGTCGGCGATGATATTTTCCAACAAGCGAAAAATGTAACACAAGAAAGCTCATTATACGTTACAGGTGTTGTTCGCGCCGAGGAACGTGCACCATCTGGATTTGAATTAACGGTGACAAAGGTCGAGGTTCTACACGTTGCCGTAGATTACCCAATTACACCGAAAGAACACGGCACCGAATTTTTAATGGATCATCGCCACTTATGGTTACGTTCGAAGCGTCAACACGCTGTCATGAAAATTAGAAATGAAATTATTCGTGCAACATATGAATTTTTCAATGATAATGACTTTGTGAAAGTGGATCCACCAATTTTAACAGGTAGTGCGCCAGAAGGTACATCTGAGCTTTTTGCAACTAAGTATTTTGATGAGGATGCCTATTTGTCACAAAGCGGTCAGTTATACATGGAAGCTGCTGCTATGGCGTTAGGACGTGTCTTTTCTTTTGGTCCAACCTTCCGTGCAGAAAAATCAAAAACACGTCGTCATTTAATTGAATTTTGGATGATCGAACCAGAAATGGCTTTCGTGGAATTTGAAGAAAACCTTGAAATCCAAGAACAGTTTGTCTCCTATATTGTCCAATCTGTCCTCAAAAATTGTGCACTTGAGCTAAAGACTCTTGGTCGAGATACATCTAAGCTTGAAAACATTAAAGCGCCATTCCCGCGCATTACGTATGATGATGCGATCACATTTTTACAAGAGAAGGGCTTCGGCGATATTTCTTGGGGTGATGACTTTGGAGCTCCACATGAAACAGCGATTGCTGAGCATTATGACAAGCCAGTGTTCATTACAAAATACCCAACGTCATTAAAACCATTTTATATGCAGCCTGATGAAAGTCGTGAGGAAGTCGTATTATGTGCAGACCTCATTGCTCCAGAAGGATATGGAGAAATTATTGGTGGTTCACAGCGTATTCATGATGATCACCTGTTAAAACAAAGAATTGAAGAACATAAATTATCGCAAGACGCATATCAATGGTATTTGGATTTACGAAAGTACGGATCTGTTCCACATTCTGGTTTTGGTTTAGGTCTTGAACGTACAGTCGCATGGATATCTGGTGTTGAACATGTTCGGGAAACCATTCCATTCCCGCGTCTGCTTAACCGCCTATATCCTTAATACATTTATTTCATAAAGGGTGACTCATAATCAAAGTTTTTGCCCACTAGTTTCCATGATGATGCAAAGGATTCTAGTTAGGTTTAAAACTATTTAGAGTCATCTTTTTCTATTTTGAACTGATGAAAAGAAAACGACGATTACACAGTTGCGTGTTATACTAATAGGTAGAGGTGTTTGAAGATGGAACAGGAACAGAAGCTATTACTTCAATGGACGACACAACGACAGCTATCGATCCCAACAATCCTTTTGAAGCATTACAAAGAGATTGGATTAAAAGAAGATGAACTTGTTGCTCTTCTGCATGTTCAATCTTTTATCGAACAAGGTAATGGATTTCCAACACCAGAGTTGTTAAGTGAGCGAATGACGCACACGCATAGTGATTGTGCTGATATGTTTGGTCGACTTGTTCGAAATCGCTTTTTATCATTAGAAAAAAAGTGGGATGAACAAGGCATTTTATATGAATATTTAACCCTTGAGCCATTATGGTTAAAATTAATTCAGCTTTTAAAAGGGGAAGAAGTGCAAGCGAAGGAACAAGAAAAGCATGTTCAGGAAGGGCAATTATTTAAGCGATTTGAAGAAGAATTTGCCCGGCCTCTTTCACCAATTGAAGCCGAAACGCTTTCGATGTGGCTTGACCAAGATCATCATTCCCCAGCTTTAATTATGGCAGCTCTTCGCGAAGCTGTTGTTTCAGCCAAATTAAATTTCCGATACATTGATCGCATTTTATTTGAATGGAAACGAAATGGTGTGAAAAGTCTCGATCAAGCTAAAGCACATGGTGAAAAGTTTCGAAAATATAATCAACCACAAAAAGTTGAACAAAAGCAGCGAGCCAGACGAGAATCATACCCTGGCTTTAGCTGGCTAGAACAGTCGTAAAGTATCTAAGGAGAGAGTTAGTAGCATGATGTCAAAGAAGCAAACAATGGAAGCACTCGATGTAATTGCTAGCATGTATCCAGATGCTGAGTGTGAGCTAACACATGAGAATCCGTTTGAGCTATTGATTGCTGTTGTATTATCAGCACAATGTACGGATGCGCTTGTCAATAAAGTAACACCAGGATTATTTGCCAAATATAAAAAACCAGAAGATTATGTAGTTGTTCCACTTGAAGAATTAGAGCAAGATATTCGTTCTATTGGTCTTTTTCGAAGTAAAGCGAAAAACATTAAAAAGCTTTCGCAATCGTTAATTGAGCTGCATAATGGAGAAGTACCAAAAACGAGAGAAGAACTCGTTGAACTAGCTGGGGTTGGACGAAAGACAGCGAATGTAGTGACCTCTGTAGCCTTTAACATACCAGCGATTGCTGTTGATACCCATGTTGAACGAGTTTCTAAAAGACTAGGTATTTGCAGGTGGAAAGATAGCGTCATGGAAGTGGAAAAAACATTAATGAAAAAAATTCCTGAAGAGCGTTGGTCAGATGCTCATCATCAGCTGATTTTTTTTGGTCGATATCATTGTAAGGCTCAGTCGCCGCGCTGTGAAACGTGTCCACTACTTGAAATGTGCCGTGAAGGGCAGAAGCGGATGAAAGCCAGAGTGAAAGGATGAATATTCACATTCCTGACTCATTTAGGTTTGCGCCGTTTTATCAGACAAAGACTGTTTTTATCGACATGACAGTTTGTTCTTTTCCAACGATATTACGGTATATTCCCTTTTATTATGAATTGACAGATGAGCTATCACCTTGGCAACAGAAACATTTATACGTTCCTTCCTTGTTTGATTTATGGAAGGACGAAGAACAAAAGCTCGCTGTTCATTATCGAAATCGTAATCCCCAAGCAGCAAAAGGTCTGATGATCGCTATGATTGCTGTTTATCTTAATACGCTTTTTTGGAGTCACGATAAACCAGTTCCTTCTTTAAGCAGAGCTACAATGCTTGAGGAACTTGAGTTTAAGCCGATCAACTGCGAGGAGAGATTATTCTTTCTCCTTGCAGCTCCAGAAAAATATGCAACGTACGTTCAACTGAAAGCGCTTTTTACAGAACAAGAAAAAATATTTGCAAAAATGCTTATATTAGAACAAAAAAGACGTCAAACAAATGATTAGGTGGTGGTAAGGATGGCTATTAAATATCTTGAAAAAGAAACTAAGGTAGTGGAGCTTACGGAAAAAGAGCTTGAAAGAGCGGAAATTGTTGAAGAAAAACGAAAAGGACACACCTTTCAAGTGGCATTTTGTGGTCATTTTTCTGCAGGGAAGTCGACAATTTTAAATCATTTACTTGGAGCAGAGATGCTGCCAACAAGTCCGATTCCAACGAGTGCCAATATTATTGGTATTCAAAACGGAGATCTTGGCTTAACTGTTCATTCGATAGATGGATCAGAGAAAAACTGGGAAGGTGAAATTCCTTGGGAACGAGTAAGAGAATGGGGGATGAATGGAGGAGAAATTGCTTCCCTTATGATCCAAGCACCTCTTCCATTTTTAGGTGAGGAAAGTGTGATCTATGACACACCTGGTGTTGATTCAACAGACCCAACGCATCAAGCAGTAACACTTGAAGCTTTATACACAACAGACTTTATCGTCTATGTGATGGATTATAATCATGTGCAATCTGAAACGAATTTAACGTTTTTAAAACAGCTATCAGATGAAAAGAAGCCACTTTATTTAATTATCAATCAAGTTGACAAGCATGATGAAAAGGAGCTTTCGTTTGAAGCATTTGATCAGTCAGTACGCGATACGTTCGCGTCTTGGGGCATTAACATTTTAAAGCTTTGCTATACAAGTATGAAAATGCGAGATCACAAGTTAAATCAACTTGCTGAATTTGAGCGAGATATGAAAGCGATGCTTTATCATGGAGCTGAGCTACTTCCTTATGCGAAACAACGCTTGCAGCAGGGCTATTATTTAAGTATTGTTCACCGTCTTATTGAGGATAAAGAAGATGAGATTGACGGCGTAAAAGAAAAAATGAAAGGAGAAGGACATGATCTTCTTCAACTGGATAAAAGGGAAGAAGTGGCTCAAGCATATGAACATGCTCTAAAAGCAAAGCACCTTTTTGAAGAGTCTTTCGAGACTGAGTGGAAGAAGGTTACAAAAGATGTGACAATTTTTCCTTATACTACGACAGAGCTTGCCAGAGTTTGGCTTGAAAGTATGGCACCTAATTTTAAAGTAGGATTGTTTTTTTCTAAAAAGAAAACGGCTGAGGAGCAAGAAAGAAGACTGAATCTTCTAATGGAGGAAGTGGAAGATAAAGTGAAAAGTCAGCTTGAATTTCATCTCCATCGTCTCTTTCAGTCTTATGATTTTACGTTGCTTACGAACAGAGAGCAAGTTGAGCAGGAAATCGAACAATTCCATTTAAAGCTAAAGCCTGCTTTCTTTATAGAAGCTGTTCAAACAGGACCTAAAAATCGTGAATATGTTTATACATATACGAAGGATCGTACGGCAGCTATAGTGAGAGATTTACGTCAAAAAGCTGCAACTATTATTACTTTAATGACAAAAGGGATGGAGGCTCATTGGGAGAAAAATCAAATCAAATTACAGCAAGAGCTCCAACAGCTACAGGAAATTGATACATATGTGCAAGAAATGAAAGAAATTGAGCAAATCTATTCAAATGTAACAGATCAATTTCTAGAAAAAGCACGTCAATTTCAAGATGCTGGTGGATATGAGCGTGTATTGATAGAATCGATGCAAAAGGAAATTCCAGTATTTGATCAAGTTTCGATATTTGCAGGGATTACGTTACCAACAGAAACAGTGATAGATACAAACTGGGATAATGATTTTTCGAAGTCAGATGACCAATTTGATGAAAAAGAGGCACAAGCTTGGGTCAAACGTTTATCTGAGTTGCTTGATCAATACCGTAATGATGAGCGCCTGCAACATGAACGAACTGAGTTAATAAAGAGAAAAGAAAGATTTGAACAGCAAACGTTTACAATTTCTCTATTTGGTGCATTTAGTGCTGGTAAATCTAGCTTTGCTAATGCTCTGCTTGGAGATGATGTTCTTCCTGTTTCGCCACACCCAACAACGGCAACAGTAAACACGGTTAAGCACTCAGAAGAAGGGCATCGCTCTCATACAGCTATTGTTAAAGTGAAGACAAGAGCTCAATTAGATCAAGAAATACAAGTTGTAGCCGAGCAACTGGACTTGAAGCTGACAATTGATAGCCTAGGAGGATGGAAAGCTGATCCGAAGTCAGCAACGACAAGCTGGCAAAAAACGTATCAAGCTTATTTAACAACGTTAAAGGATAGTTTGGCTACAACAACGAGAGAGCTAGGTTCAAGCTTCGAGGTTGAGCTTAACGAGCTTCAACCATTTGTTGCTAATGAACACAACGCTTGTTTAATTGAGCAAGTAACACTTTATTATGACTGTCCATTAACGGAAAAAGGAATTGTTTTAGTCGATACTCCTGGTGTGAATTCGATCCATGGACGCCATACAAATGTGGCTTTCAAGCAGCTGCGTGATTCGGATGCGATCTTTTATTTAAGTTACTATAATCATGCATTTTCGAAAGCGGATCAAACATTCCTTTCGCAAATGGCAAAGGTTAACGAAGGCTTCCGTACCGACAAGCTTTATTTCATTTTAAATGCAGCGGATTTAGCAAGCAGTGAACTTGAATTAAATGGCGTGAGAAAGCATGTCTATGACCAGCTTGTTCAATGTGGAATTGATCAGCCGAGACTTTATCCGTTATCAAGTAAAAAAGGTCTAAAAGGGAAACAAGCTGGAGAAGATGAGGATTTGTTATTTGTGACCTTTGAGCGTGCATTTTATGAGCAAACAATTTCAGAATTGAAACGTTTAAGCTATGAATTGCTCCGAGAAGAAGCAAAACGTTATGAATTAACGCTGGCAAATGGAGTGGAGTATGCTACAGGTGAAGAGTCAACAAAGCAAGAGAAGCGGATTAAATTAGAAGAAAACGTTCAGGCATGGAAAAGGAAAGTAAGTGAACTAAAACCTTTAACGGCTTATCAAATGAGCAGTCAAGAAGTGACTCAGCTGTTTTTATATTTACGTGAACGTATGCGTTATGTGTTAGGTGATCGTTTTCAAGATGCTGTCAATGTCACAACAGTAGTTGGCGCTAGTAAACGTGCTCAGCAACAAGCGTTATTGTCAGCATTAAAAGAATGGCGAAGTGAAGCCGAGCATTTCCTCCAACAGGAAATTCAAGCAACCTTTGTCCGAATTGAATTAGCGTTGTCCCGAGCAATTGATGAGTGGGTGGCAGAGACAGTTAATGCTATTCGCGAGGATTTCCCAGCATTCTCACATTCGTTTGAACAACCAGAGTATGGATTAAAAATGGATGTATCCAATCGTTTCCTACCTCTTGCACCAGAGGACTATGCAGCAACGTTCCAATCGCTTAAATCTTTCTTTGAACAACAGCAAGTAAGAAAATTGAAAAATGAGCTTGTTGAGAAGGGAACAGAACTCGCAAGTAGTAGCCTTAGAGAATTGGAAAAAAATACACTAGTACAATTAGAAACGGTCTTTGAAGATGTGATTCAAGTAGCGAAAGCGACATTTAATGAAGCACTTGAAAGAGAAATTGAGCGTTTTGATACGTTAATGGATCCAAAAAATCATCAAGCTCTTAAGCAAGAGTACAGTGAGATGCAAGAGCTTTTGCATTAAAAGGTATAAACAAACACCCCCCGATGACTGGATCGGGGGGTGTGATTATTATGCGTTATCTTCTTCTGATGTTTCTTCTTCGTCAGTGCCCGTATCAGGAGTCGGTTGTTCGCTGCCTTCATCATCATCTTCAGGTAACGTTCCTTCTCCATCAGTAGGGTTATTTCCATCCTCAACAGGAGGCTGTTCTGGCTCTAGCTCTTGTTCAGGTTCATCAACTTCTTCAAGAGGATCTGGCAACGTTTCTTCTTCCTCCATTACTTCACCAGCCACAACTTGGACTGTCGCTGGATCACTTCTTAAGTTTGCTGTTTCATCTGAAATCGCAATGACTGTAAAGACATAGCTTCTTCCTCGTTCTGGAGAACCGAAGACAAATTGCATGTCTTTTGTTCGATCAAGTGATTGTGCACTACCGCCATCAACACTAACCTGCAGTTCAAATGTAACATTGTCAGCACTCTCTTGTGGGTAGTTCCAGCTAAGAAGAATTTGATTTGCTGCTTCATTATAACTTCCCATAAAATTAGACGGAGATGCCAAGTTAATAAATTCTTCTGATACACGAGTAGGCTCATTTCCACGAACAAATAACTCATAGATAATTTCGCTTCGTGGAGTATAGGCACTTGGTAAGAGCCCAGTGGATCTTTCCACACCAACTTCTACGACTGAATTTGGTCTTGTGAAATCTGGCGTTTCTTTTCCTTCTGAGACTTTTCCAACGATTTCTTTAAAGATTTGCTGAGCAAGCTGTCGATCTTGGCCGCTCCTTAGATAGTTATTAGGACCATTTTCATTAAAACCTGTCCACACTGCAGCGGTATAGTTTGTCGTGTAGCCTGCAAACCATACATCGGGAACTTCTCCTTCAGGAATGCCAAGTGAAGTACGTACATCTTCAGGAAAGTTTGTCGTACCTGTTTTACCTGCCATTGGTAGTCCTGAAATATTTGCTGTAGTTCCAGTTCCATTAGTAACAGCTGTTTTAAGCATGTCTGTAATCATATAAGCCGTATAATCACTCATTGCTTGAGTAGATTCTGGCTCCATATTAATTTCGCGACCATCTGGAAAGACGATTTTACGAACTGTATAAGGTTTTGTATATGTTCCGTTATTACCAAATGCAGCATAGGCACCTGCTAAATGAAGCGTTGAAATACCATTTGTAAACCCGCCTAGCCCGAATGCTTCTGGCATTTGACCATCAGGGTATTCAATTGGAATTCCGAGACCTTCTGCAAACGCTTCTGCACGATCAACTCCGACCTCTTGCAGTGCTTTTATGGCTGTGACATTTCGTGAGCGAGCTAACGCAGTACGCATCGAAATTGCACCATTGTAAGAACGATCAAAGTTACGGATTGGCACACCAACTGAATAATTATGTGGCTCATCAACAATGATGCGACCGGTTGACCATTGTAAATACTCAATTGCTGGACCATAATCTAAAATAGGCTTAATTGTCGAACCAGGTTGTTTGCGAATATCTGTTGCAAAGTTGAATCCACGTTTGATATTTGTGTCTTGAAGTCCACTTCCAATAGCTTTAATTTGACCTGTTCTTGTATCAAGTAATGTTACCCCAGCTTGAAAGTCCTCGTTATCTGGATAATTTGAAATAAACTCATCCGTTTGTAGCACCTTTTCAACATGCTCTTGCGCTTCTACGTCAAGGGTTGTATAAACTTTTAAACCAGCGTTATATAAATCACTAACCGCGATACCTTCCAATTGCTCTAATTCAGCTAAAACTTGATCATAAAAAGCTTCGTAAGGGTATGATTCGCGTTCAGTTAACTCAATTTGATCTTCAAGTGGCACAGCCTTTGCAGCTGCAGCTTCTTCGCTCGTGATTTTTCCATGTCGTTCCATCAAATCTAGAACTAGGTTACGTCTACTTTCTGCAGCTTCAGGGTTTTTAGTTGGGTCGTAGAAGCTTGGACGACGTGGGATACCAGCAAGTAATGCAGCATCAGCAAGTGATAAGTCTTCAACAGACTTATTAAAATAAGTCTGAGAGGCTAATTCAATGCCGTAGACGCCAGAACCAAGATAAATTTGATTTAAATACATTTCAAGAATTTGGTCTTTCGAATATTGCTGCTCAAGCTTCACTGCCAAATATTGCTCTTGAACTTTTCTTGTTATCGCCTTTTCATGGTTCAAAAACAAATTTTTAACGAGCTGTTGAGTAATGGTACTGGCTCCTTCAGCCCCGAAACCTTCTGTAATATTGGCAGCGACGGCTCCAAACAGGCGGCGGATATCGATTCCAAAGTGCTCACGAAAACGAATGTCCTCAACAGAGATAAATGCATCTTCAACAACTTGAGGAACATCTTGAATGCTGACATTCACTCGGCGTTCTTCTGAATCAAGCTGGGAGACTAATTCATCATTTTGATCATACATTTGCGCTGCTTGAGAGAGAGTAAGCTTTTCTGCATCAAGAGGAGGTGCTCCAGAAATCATCACAAATGCTGTTATACCTCCTGCGATAATCGCAATGATCCCAAGTGTTACAATAGAAAGCAATATTTTTTTCCACAGGCCTTTTTTAGGTTTCTTATTTTTTGGTTTTGTTTTTTGGCGGGCTTGACGACGCCCTTGTCTTGTACTTGTTTCTTCTGACATCGTGTTTCTTCCTTTCTTCATCCACTATAATTTGTCTGAAAAATAGACGGCATCTACAATGTGCAAATAATCGATACGTGGATGATATCCTATTTTAATAGAATGACCAATTTTTTCAATATCTGATTTACGGATCGATTTTCGTGTCTCATCTTTTTGATTATAGAAATAAAGCAAGTGCAAAGCATCAAGTAAATAAATTTCATCTGTAAGTGAGAAACGAAGGATGACAAAAGCAATACCATCTTGTTTGAGAACTTGCCTCATATGCTCGATTTGATGTGCATGAAAATTACTTAGTGGAAACGACGTTTTATTTTTCGTTTCTTTTGCTTCAAAGTCAATGTAACGACCTCTGTACACACCATTATAATCGGTAGTCGATGCTTGTTTAAAGTAGGCTTCTTTAATGACAGCTGCGCTTCGTTTCGGATAATCAACTTGAACGATTTGGACTGGTGTTGGCTTTTTATGAATCACAGCGATAGCTTTCTCTAAATAATAGAGATTGGTTTCATTTAAATCTTCCTCTAATGTCATACCGCGATTGCTATACGTTAATTCTTTTTGTCGATTTGGCTTTTTGTTTGGTTCACGTCCTACATAACTTCGCCCATTTGGATAACGTATTGCCATTGCATTCACAAACCTTTCCAAACAAATTCATATGCGTGCATGGAATCTGTAAGAACTAGAAATAGTAAAGAAAGTAGATTCCATCATATTATCTTATCACAAACACACTAGGAAGAGATACTTCATTTTTATGGCAATTAATTGAAGAAGGAGCAAAATGCCAATGAAAGAATATCAATTATTAAATGAAATGAGAAACAAAACAATTCAAGCCAACAAAGATAATATTTCACGTACCGTAATGTATGAACAATTTTTTAAGGCCAACAAAGAAATTAAATGGTCCTTACTAGCAGGAATGGTGTCAAGAAATGCTGGCTGGAATATGACGGATTTAGAGAGCGAATGGTTTCAAACTTTGCTAAAAAAAAGAGAGCGTCAACTTTTGTTTCAAACATTCGAACGGGCAAATTGGACGATTTTTGCGGATGCTTACCCACAGTTGTTGTGGTATGAAGCTGAAAAACAGAGGAGGGAACCACGTTATCAGTACCTTGCTAAACTTGGTGTTAGTCAATTCATGCAAGATGAATGGAGATGTTTTTTTGAAAGAGGAGACGAGGATCGTTTATGTACAGCACTAATCATTAATGAGCAGTATATGCTTGAGCAAACGGTGATGAAATATCCTATATATCGAGACGAAGTATTTGGAACGTTTCGGTATTTCTTAGAGGAACATGCGCATATGAGTTATGTGTTGTTTCCTACGATTAACGGAAAAATATACGGATTGTATGTAAGGAATTTTAAGGATGTTCGTGCGCGTATTTGGTTAGGAAAACAGTTGCAGCGACTTCTTTTTCATCCTTCTATTTATGAGCTCATTTTCACATTTGCTTTGAAAACACCTCCTACTGGTTCGAGAAATGACTATTATCAATATATGGGCTGGGCAACTAGAAATACGAGTCCAGTACTTCGAAAAACGTATCCGATTGTACCGCATTCTTGGCACGTAAAAGAAGATTGGTCCATGCAAGAAAATAATGTCGAGGTACTATTTACACCTATTCGAGCAACAAAGCCAGTTGAACGGACGAATTGGTTAAAACGAAAGTATTATGAACTTTATATAACGATGAAGGTAAAGGAATGGTTTAGCACAATCTTAAACAGAGAGAAGGGTGTCTCAAAAGGTAAAGCCTAATCCTTTGAAACACCCTGACATTATTATTTCCTTTATTCAGCAGGCCGATTTGGTCCCCCTAATTTTTTATCACCCGTGTATTTTTTTTCTTCTTTTTGATGAGTGGTATTCGTTGCATTCGTTGCATTCGTTTTCTTTTGCTGAGATTGTGTACGATCATGCTCCATTGAATGATACCTCCTTTACGTTTCTCTTTCTAGTGTGTGATGTCGACTTTCTGTTTATGCGGATCGAGATCTAACTTTCTTCACTTTTTTTGTCAAAATACCGTTCTTTTTTTGAAAAATAAGGAAATGTCACTTTCTTTGGCGAATAGATTCTAGTTTTGTCACCAGTGAAGGGAAGACAGGTAGGGAGAACGAAATCGTTGAGACAACTTTAATTTTAGGGAGGGAATCAAAATGGAAAAGATATTAAAAACTAAGGAAGTTTCTGAACGATTAGGGGTTAATCCTACAACTGTGCAGCGCTGGGCGAAATACTTTGGACTTACTTGCGAAACGAATGAACATGGCCATTATTTGTTTACAGAGAGACATGTTGAAGTCATGACATTTGTTCAAGAGCAACTTCAAGAAGGAAAACGAATGAAGGAGATCGATCTTAGCCTTTTCCCAGAAGTCATTTTACAAGAGGGGAAAAAGGATCTACAAATGGTCGATACAATCAAATATGAAGTGAAGCTTGAGGAAGTGATGCAGCGTGTACAAGAGCTAGAGCATAGAATCTCTCAAAAAGCTGACGAGGTGGTGAGCTATCAACTTTTAAAACATCGCTCGGAGTTAGAAGACATGATTAAGATGATAAAAAATCTTGAAGGGCGTTTAACAGAAATGGAAAGAAAAATTGAATTACGAGAGCCTACAAAGGAAGAAGAGCTCCCGTTAGCTGTAGGGGGAGTACCAAAAAAGAAGTGGCGCTCCTTTATGCAGCTATTTTCCTTTTAAGTTTTGGGTTCATTTGCTAAGATGGGAGCGGAGGTGCACTAATGGACAACCAATCCCGTTCTGATTTAAGAAATTGGACAAATGAATTAAAACGATTAAATAAGGAAGCAGAAACATTTTATACAAAAATAGCAAGAAAAGAAGGATACGAACCCGATTTCTTTGGGAAAGTTAAACCTTTCGCTGATGAAGTAAAGGATATTCGCGATAAATGGCTCCCACTAGCGATGGCATTTGTTCAACAAGCAAAGCCATTGCATTTGCATCCGAGCCAGCTTCAGCAAACAGAAGAGAATTTAGAAATCGTAGCAATCAAATCGTTCTATCCAAAAACAAGTTTGAAACGGCAAATGGAAACATTTAAATCAGTGGATTACGTACTTGATCAAATCCTTCAAGCTATTGAAAGTGAACAATAAGACGAGTGCCACCCTTAGCTAGTCTGTATCTTACCTTAAAGCTAAGGGTAGGACCTCTAAGAAAAGATCAAATTCGATAATATTTAGCGCTAGCAGCCTAGCCGCTCGAGGTTGCTTCAGCCAGTAAATGGTTGCCAAAAATCCGGCAACACATTGACAGGCCTCCAGCACTTGTCACGGCTGAACGAGGCGCTTTCGCTTTTCTGGATGTCTAGCTCCAGCGCCTAGCCGCTCGAGGTTGCTTCAGCCAGTAAATGGTTGCCTAAAATCCGGCAACACATTGACAGGCCTCCAGTACTTGTCACGGCTGGTCAAGGCGCTTTCGCTTTTCTTATTAAGGAGATTGAAACTGTTCAAGTTTACGATGAGGTAATTGCCACTGATAATAAACAGATAACATCCTTAGGACAACAACTGCGACAAATAATATTCCAAGTCCGATCACACCTGAAACAAGATTAAGACCAATAACTAGACCTGCAATCATCGTCCAACCTATATAAATTTCCTTCCGCAGAAAAAGTGGCTTTCGGCCCGCAAGGACATCACGTACCATGCCTCCTCCTGTTCCTGTAAGGGCTGCAGCGACAATGACCGCACTAAGTGGATGTCCCATCTCGGTCGCATATAAGGCACCTTGTATCGCAAATGCAGCAAGACCCATCGCATCAAATAGAAGCCCGAATCTCATCCAACGGTTTACCCAAAGGCTGGGAAATAAAAAGGCAATTGTCATCACAATAATGGCAATCGTAAATAACGTACCTTGATCCCATAGGGCAGAGACAGGTACTCCTATGAGCAAGTTTCGAATCGCCCCTCCGCCAAAAGCAGTCACTAGACCTAAAATGTATACACCGATCAAGTCATAATCTTCTTCCATAGCGACAATAACACCACTTAATGCGAAAGCGATTGTTCCAATAATATTTAAAATATCCCACGTCATCACCAAGTCTCTCCTTCGTTTATCCTTTGGTGTTGAAATCATTTATTATCCATCAAAAAAGCGCAGACTCAAATGGTCCACGCTTCATTTGCATTAGCCGTTATCACGGAATGAAAAATAAATCATTGAGATCAGTGTCGCAAAAGACATGATTGCTAAAGCCGTAAGTAGCAAGCCAGATGGTTCTGCGTGCGCTGCTTCTTCAGCACCTTCAGCCGCACCAGCTGCTAGTACCTGAACTGGTACGAATAATAAAGTGAAAACACATGCTCCAATTAATGACATTAATTTACCCATAATCAACCCTCCTTACTGAAAACAACAGACATTAAAAAACAAAACATATAAATTGTCTGATGATACCAAATCTCTATCTTCTTTATTATAGATATCCGATAAAAAATAATCAATCCAAAAAATAGTCGATTCCAAGACTAAGTAACCGTATACATCATTTTATTATCCCACATGCCGTGGCATAGGGGTTCGCAAACGAAAAGGGTTGTGATAAGATAAACATATTGTACATTTTCTGACTGCAATGAACGTAATTAGAATCGTATTTAAATTGAATGAGTATGAAATGAAGGGATTAAATTATGGGAACCGTACATATCGAAGACATCATCATTGCTAACCAACGACTTAAAGACGTTGTCACACATACTCCACTACAAAAGAATCAAGTACTCTCAGAACGATATGACTGTAATGTCTATTTGAAAAGAGAAGACTTGCAAGTGGTTCGCTCATTTAAGATTCGTGGGGCATTTCATCAAATTTCTAGTTTAACGAATGAGGAGTTAAATAATGGAGTTGTTTGTGCTAGCGCGGGTAATCATGCGCAAGGCGTCGCATACTCTTGCCAAACGCTAAAAATAAAAGGCAAGATTTTTATGCCTTCAACAACACCTCGTCAGAAAGTAGATCAGGTTAAATTCTTTGGCAAAGAGTATGTAGAAGTCATTTTAACAGGTGACACATTTGACGATTCTTTTAATGAAGCAATGAGTTATTGTAATGAACATCAAATGGCATTTATTCATCCTTTTGATCAAGAAAAGATTGTAGCAGGTCAAGGGACTGTTGGGATGGAAATTATGAATGACATTGATGAAAATATTGATTATTTATTTTCTTCTATTGGTGGAGGTGGCCTCATTAGTGGAGTTGGCACGTATATTAAAAGTATTAGCCCTCGTACAAAAATTATTGGTTGTGAACCAAAAGGCGCCGCATCAATGAAAGAATCATTGCGCCAAGGAAAGGTTGTCGAGCTTGAAAAAATTGATAAGTTCGTAGATGGGGCAGCTGTTAAAAAGGTAGGGGAGCTTCCTTTTGAAATTTGTCAAAAGATTCTTGATGATATCGTTTTAGTTCCAGAGGGTAAAATTTGTACAACTATATTAGAATTATATAATCAAAATGCGATTGTGGCAGAACCAGCAGGAGCAATGTCCATCTCAGCACTTGATTTTTATAAAGAAGAGATTAAGGGGAAGACTGTGGTCTGTGTCGTAAGTGGGGGAAACAATGATATTGGTAGGATGCAGGAAATGAGAGAGCGTTCACTTATTTATGAAGGACTTCAATATTATTTTATCGTCCAATTCCCGCAACGCTCTGGTGCGTTAAGAGAATTTATTACGGATGTAGTAGGGCCAGATGATGACATTACTCGGTTTGAATACACAAAGAAAAACAATAAATCAAATGGACCTGTTTTAATTGGCATAGAATTAAAAAGTGTAGAGGACTACGAGCCACTCATTAATCGCTTAAAGAAAAAAGGATTCGATTATCAAGAAATAAATAAGGATGAGAATTTATTTAATTTACTTATTTAAAAGCTACCTTTTATAAGAGTGGATTTCATACATACTTATTTAAGGAGGCGGTTATGAGTGAGAGAAGAACAAAAAGGGATTTTACTTGAAAGTGGAACGAATGAACTAGAAGTAATTGTCTTCCAAGTTGGATCTGGCATATTTGGTATAAATGTTATGAAAGTGCGTGAGATTATTCAAGCACCATCTGTGACATCAATGCCTAATAGTCATCCGCATATCGAAGGAATTATTCGTCTGCGCGATGAGGTTCTGACTGTTGTCAATTTAACAAAAGTATTAGGCTTTCCTCCTTCTGAAAATCCAAATCAGGACAAGCTCATTGTATCAGAGTTGAATCAAATAAAAGTCGCTTTCCGTGTTCAAGGAGTATCACGGATTCATCGTATTTCATGGGAGCAAATCGAAAAGCCTACTGAGCTATCTCAAGGTTTAGAAAATGCGACTACTGGTGTCGTGAAAATGGATGAGCAAATGATTTTATTGCTTGATTTTGAGAAAATCGTGGTTGATATAAATCCAGATAAGGGCATTAATGTGAAGCAAGTTCAAACACTTGGGAGAAGAGAGCGTAGTAATAAGAAAATAGTTGTGGCTGAAGACTCAGCGATGCTGCGTAAGCTATTGCACGAAACATTAGCAGAGGCAGGATATGATCAAGTCACTTTTTTTGATGATGGGAAAGAAGCTTGGGCATATTTAGAATTTCTAAAACAAGATGAAAATCACAACATTGAGGATGAAGTTCAGTTGATCATTACTGACTTAGAAATGCCTAAAATGGACGGCCATCACTTAACAAAACGAATTAAAAGTGATGAACAATTACAATCACTACCAGTTGTGATCTTTTCTTCACTTATTACAGATGACCTTTATCACAAAGGAAAAGGTGTCGGTGCAGATGGACAAATCAGCAAACCTGAAATAGTCAAGTTAATCAAAATGATTGATAAGCTTGTTTTATGAGAGAAAGGAGAGGATACGAGTTATCCTCTCCTTTTTTTGCATAAAATCATGCATTATATTTCGATGAGAACTGTAATAACACCTTCATAATAACTTATCAGATAATTCGGATGAATAAAAATACATCTGTATACATTGACGGTAGCTGTTATTTTTTGTATGGTAGAACAGTGAGGTGAGTGAATTGTGTGATAAATTAAAGAAGGTTTCATTTGTATTCTTAGGGTTAGTTTTAACATCTTTTGGGCTGAAATTGCTCGGTGTGTATGACCTTACATTTGGTGGAACAGCAGGACTTGCGACAGTGTTAACATTTGCAAGCTCACTGTCGTGGGGTGTGCTGTTTTTCCTAGTAAACTTACCGTTTTTTTGGATGTCTGTGAAAAAGCTCGGTATGTGGTTTACGATTTCAAGTTTAATGTCGATAACCACAATTTCGATTATTCGTGATGGTCTCGCTTTTCTGCCTTTTATAACCCTTCCGATTTGGCTAGTACCCATTCTTGCGGGACTGTGTATCGGTTTTGGTGTAACACTCGTTCTTAATAATGGATCTTCACTTGGAGGGATTCATATTTTTGCTCTTTACCTTGATCAAAAATGGAGAATTAATCGCGGTTTGACAATTTTTATGAGTGATTTTCTGATCATTGTTTTTGCTGGTTTATTTGTAGGTTGGGGTAATGCGATGTTATCTGTATGTACAATTTTCATTGCTAGTTTAATTATTGGTCGATACAAAAAATCACCAATTAAAGTTCCAGATGCACAAGTAGTTGCCGAATCTATAAATGAAGCCTCATAATGTGAATGGTAAAAAGGAAGGTTACAATTGTGACCTTCCTTTTGTGTTTGTTTTTTCAACTCAAAGAGAAAAGTTTGGCAGTCAGTTTATTGCGATATAGCTTTGTTTTCATTTTGCAGAGGCCACAAACGTGCTATACTTTAGTTTATATGAATGAAATAGGAGTGATGAGATGCGTTTACAAAATAAAAAAGTGATGACCGTTCTAGACCATGATTTTGAAGATTTGGAGCTATGGTATCCAGTCATTAGGTTACAAGAGGAAGGAGCAACGGTTCACTTTATCGGAAACGAACGAAATCAAACGTACATAGGGAAATATGGAGTGCCTGCGACTTCTGATTTTGCGTTTGCAGATATTAAAGCAGATGATTATGACGGAATTCTTGTACCAGGGGGATGGGCACCAGATAAACTGAGACGTTATCCTGAAGTGCTTGAATATGTGAAGCAAATGGATCAAGCTAAAAAGCCGATTGGACAAATTTGTCATGCGGGTTGGGTGCTTATTTCTGCTAAGATTCTTCATGGAAGAACGGTAACGAGTACGCCGGGTATTCGAGATGATATGGAGAATGCAGGAGCAACATGGGTTGATGAAGCTGTTGTCGTAGATGAAAATCTTATCTCAAGCCGTCGTCCACCAGATTTAGCACCGTATGCTAAAGCATTTGCTGATGCTCTTGCAAAATAATCGAAGTTGAGCAAATAAAAGAATAGGTGACGTATCATGGAATTTCATTTTTTAGGAACTGGTTCAGGTGTGCCAGCAACAAAGCGAAATGTGAGTGGATTGGTTGTTCGCTTTTTACAAAAAAAGAGCACACAATGGCTTTTTGATTGTGGAGAGGCGACGCAGCACCAAATCCTGAATAGCCCAGTCACGTTATCGAAAATCGATCGAATTTTTATCAGTCATTTGCATGGAGACCATATATTTGGGTTACCTGGTCTTTTGTGCTCAAGATCGGCACAAGGAGCCAAGTCGAAGCTCACTATTTATGGTCCGGAAGGGATTCAGACATTTGTAGAAACGACATTATCTGTATCCCAATCTTATTTAGCATATGAGATTGAGTATGTCGTGACGCAAGAAGGCATGATCTATTCTGATAAGACGATAACAGTCCAAGCACTTCACGTCGATCATGTTATGCCAGGTTTTGCATATAAACTGATTGAAGCTGATCAACCTGGTACACTACAAGTCGACCTTCTAAAAGAAAAAGGAATCGAACCAGGGCCTATTTATCAACAGATAAAACGGGGAGAAGTGATTGAATTACCAGATGGTAGTTATTTAAACGGGGCAGAATTTATTGGTGAGGCAAAAAAAGGTCGGATTGTCGTCATTTCGGGTGATACCAGACCAATGGAAACAATGTGTGAATTTGCAAAAGATGCTGATTTGTTGATTCACGAAGCGACATTTAGGTCAGATAAAAAAAGCCATGCGGATCAATTTGGTCATTCTACGATTTGCGATGTGGCAAAGCTTGCTAAACAAGCAAACGTAAAATCCCTTATCCTTACTCATATTAGTTCTCGTTATGTAGATGTGGAAGAAGAGTTGAAAGCTGAAGCCGAGCCATTTTTTCCTAATACGCTCATAGCTTATGATTTTATGGTTCATGAGCTATAATGTATAAGGCTGTTTGATCGTGCGCAAAGTAATATCATTGCTTCACTTACATGAGGAGGAATGATCAATGGCAGAGCGTAAAATCGTTGCAGAATGGCTAGAGAAAGCAGAAGAAATAATTGAACAAGCAAAGCAGACGTTTGACAACTCACAGCGTGTTCAACCAGGAGATCCAGATGAATACATTGAAGCGCAAAGGCATCTTGAAGAGATGAGTATTGAACTGGATGTGATCATGCGTGCAGCCACGAAAGAGCAGCGAAACCAATTAAATCGAACACAACAGCAATTACGTCAATTACAAAATCATTTTATTTTACGACGCTAAAAAGTAAGCGAGTCCACTTTTATCATTTAGGTGAGACTCGCTTTTTATTTTAAAGGGATTAGTCTGTCGCTATGATTCTTCATACTATGCACTACTATCTAATTTCTGATACAATAATAGTTGATGAAATGAGGGACTTAATATGAAAGATATTACGATCAACGAAGTAGAAGAAATGCTCCGAGAACGACCACCACTTACTATTGTCTTTGTTCAGACTCCACTTTGTGGGACTTGTAAAATGGCTAAGCGAATGCTCGAAGTGATTGGCGTTTCTTTTGACTCGTTACCGATGTATTCTTTAAACATTAATCATGCTCCGTCTTTTGCACAAAAATGGAAGATTGAGAGTGTGCCATGCCTACTCTTGTTTCAAAAAGGTTTGGGTGTTGAACGTATTTACGCTTTTAGATCATTTGAATATTTGCATGGGGTGTTAAAGCCATATGCGGCTATTGCGTCAATGCATTCATCAATAGAAAAATAGAAAAGGGGTATTATTATGTCAATGGCTTATGAAGAATATATGCGTCAAGTTGTACTACCTATGCGTTCAGAATTAACAGAAGCAGGCTTTTCAGAATTAACAACAGCCGAAGAAGTTGAACAATATATGGAACAGGCTGAAGGAACGACACTTGTTGTTATCAATTCTGTTTGTGGTTGTGCTGCTGGTCTTGCTCGTCCGTCAGTCGTTACTTCATTACAGCACGATCACACACCAGATCATTTTGTAACCGTATTTGCTGGTCAAGATAAAGAGGCAACGGCGAAAATGCGTTCTTATTTCGAAGAGTATCCACCATCTTCACCATCAATGGTTTTACTAAAAGGTAAAGAAGTCGTTCACTTTATTCCAAGAGAGCATATAGAAGGTTCAACATCTGAAACGATTATTCGGAATCTTGCCTTAGCGTATAATGAACATTGCAGCAAATAAATCTAAAAAAAGAGGCTGACTCTAAAATAAGAGCCTGAACCACATTCTTGCTCACTCTCATACTTGAGGGCGTTAGCAGGGAATAATGGATCAGACCTTTATGAGTCAGTCTCTTCTTTTATTTTTTAGTATAAGCACAATACAGAGATTGCCGATATGTACGATGACAAAGCGACGTTAATCAATATGATGAGAGGATTAACGTCGTTATGATCAAAATGATTAAGGTCTAACGCCGTAGAAAACAACACGACCCATCGTTTCAATATTTGGATATCCGCCTTGCTTATAAATTTCAACAACGTGTTCTCTATTGTAAGGGACACGATTTATTTGGAGACGGTGTCTGCCTTCTTCAATCTCTGCAAGAAGATATGAAGCTAATGGATGACCATCGAATGGTAAGCCGACACTACCTGTATTTACGACATTTTTACCGTGCATAGAGCGGATAAATGGTTGATGAATATGGGCATATACGTAAAGATCAGCATCATCACGTCTCATAATCGTATCTTCAATTTCTTTTGTGTTATCAGGTAAGACAACATCAAATAAACTTGTAGGCGTTGCATGAAACGCGTGAACGATTGAATCAAGACCGTCTTCAAGTACAAGCTCTGTCGGTAAATTTTTTAAATACTCTAAGTCATCTTCATTTAAACGTTGTAATGCCCAATCGCGTTCTAGTTGCATGATTTCAAGAGCTTCATCAGAAACCTCACCTTTTTTTATACCGCGAGTAAGCCATTCATCAGCATTACCTTTAATTACATCACAATTGAGGCTTCGAACGATATCAAGTGCTCGTTTAGGCTCTGGACCACGGAAAGAAATGTCTCCTAAAACACAAATCTTATCTACCCGCTGTTGTGAAATATCGTGCAATACTGCTTCTAATGCAGTTGCGTTACCATGAATATCAGCTAAAAAAGCAATTCTCATCAATTAAAACCTCCTTTTTTCTTTATTATAACAGACAAGTGCAAAGGTTGCTGTTTCAATTTTATTAAATTGAATAACTATTCATGTTTTGTGTTAAACAGATGGCTAGATACATAGAATGTTCGTGCGGTTTGCGTCTTATTGGCACGAATGAAAGTCGTATGATAAGATCAAATAGAAGCTATAAATAGGAAACAAGTGATAGGAGGTATACAGATATGAACATTACATCAATTGAACCAACGCCAAGTCCAAATACCATGAAATTAACGCTAAGTGAAACTTTAGGTGGAGGTTCGAGAAGTAGCTATACAGAAAAAAATAAGAATGAGGCTCCGTCATACATACAAGCATTATTTGAGATTGAAGGAGTAAAAAGCGTATACCATGTAGCTGATTTTATTGCGATTGATCGTCATCCAAAAGTAGATTGGAAGGTGATTTTACCACAGGTTCGCGCTGTTTTTGGTGAAGACAGTGAGAACCAAGCAGAAGTGAATGCACAAATCAATGATCATTTTGGTGAGGTAAACGTTTCTGTACAAATGTTTAAAGGGATTCCAATGCAAATCAAGCTAACGGACGGTGAGCAAGAAAAGAGAGAAGGGCTACCAGAGCGATTTGTTGAAGCGATTGCGAAAGCGCAAAAGCCAGAAGATAATGTTGTAATGGAGCGTAAGTGGGTCGATAAGGGCGTGCGCTACGGTGAGCTTGAGGATGTGGCAAAAGAAGTAGCTGATGAAATTTCGGCTGCTTACACAAATGAACGTCTTGCTGGACTTGTCGCATTAGCTAATGGTAGGGAATCAGATGTTCAAGCAGCAGGGGCAGAGAGATTCATTGATGTTACCCTTGATATGCTTGATAAAGAGGACTGGCGTGAACGTTATGCGGTACTTGAACGACTTGATCCGAAAGAAAAAGACATTCCTGTACTTGAAAAAGCATTAGAGGATGAAAAAGCATCGATTCGTCGTTTGGCAACCGTTTATTTTGGAATGATCGAAACAGAAGCTGTCCTACCTTATTTATATAAGGCATTAAAAGATTCATCCGTAACTGTACGCCGAACCGCAGGTGATTGTTTATCTGATTTAGGAAACCCTGATGCGATTCCTGCGATGATCGAAGCATTAAAAGATAAAAATAAACTCGTTCGTTGGAGAGCGGCAATGTTTTTATATGAAGTCGGTGACGAACGAGCAATTGAAGCATTACGAGCTGCTGAATCAGACCCAGAATTTGAAGTAGCCCTTCAAGTGAAAATGGCCCTTGAGCGAATTGAAGGTGGGGAAGAGGCAAAAGGTTCAGTTTGGAAGCAAATGACTGAATCTCGTAAAAATGAAGAATAGAGGTATCATGATGACAAAGGAACAACTGATCCGGGAACTGCAAGAAAAAGGGATGACAGAAATGCTAGAATTGATTGAAGATGCCGAGACTGGTCACCTTCAAGAATTGGAGCTTGTAGAATCGATTGGGCTTGTTTATGGCCGAGAATTGAATGAAGCCCTTCTGAATGTCCTTAAGGAATTAGGTGTAACATTGATATATGTAACAGAGGAAGATGAGTAGTCTAATCATCTTTTAAGGAGGAAAGGTATTGCGTCCTGAGCCAACTCAGTCTCTATCACCGAAAGCACTGCCGGTGTGGAGACTCCATGCATTTTTTGAAAGTTTATTTGTGGCACTGATCCCTATTGGATATGGTGTCTTCCTTTATTTTTTTTCGATTCCTGTTTGGATTTTATGGGTGTTAATCGCATGCTACTTAGTTTATCTCATTTTAACAGTTGTCATTATTCCACCGATTCGTTGGAAGCGTTGGCGTTATGATGTATTAACAAATGAAATCGACCTTATGCATGGTGTCTTTGTTGTTAAGCGGACTCTCATTCCAATGACACGTGTACAACATGTTGATACGGAGCAAGGTCCATTGCTTAGGAAGTATAAATTAGCAGTCGTATCCATTTCGACAGCCGCCACGGTTCACCGGATTCCATCTTTAACTATCGAAGTGGCTGATGAATTAAGAGATCGTATTGCCGAACTTGCAACGGTGGCAGAAGATGAGTAATCTTAAACGTCTCCATGTAGCGGCGATTTTTGTTTCCTTTTTTAAAGCATTGAAGGATTTTCTGATCCCATTAATTATCAGTCTTTTCATCGGTGGAACGAGAGAAGCAGGCGGTTTTATTCGATTTGAATTTATTTGGATTGGTATTATTATTTTGATCTTTATAACAGGTATATTGCATTGGTTCTCGTTCCGTTATCGTATTGAAAATGAAGAGCTATACGTTCAACAAGGTATTTTTATTAAGAAAAAACGCTACATTCAACAGAAGCGTGTTCAAAGCATCGATATTTCTGCTGGACTCTTTCAACGGTTGTTTGGCCTGGTAAAGGTCAAAATTGAAACAGCTGGGGGAGGTGCGGAGCCAGAAGTCAGTCTAATTGCCATTAGTCGTGATGAGGCTGAAGATATCCGTTCAGAACTTTTACGTAAGAAAGTAGTTGAGCCATTAATCGATTCGCACGATGTAAAACAGGATTTAAGCGAGAAGGAATGGGTGGAAGAAGAGAAGGTAAAAGAAGCTGACTATACATGGAAATTAGATAAAAATCAACTATTTATTGCAGCTTTGACTTCAAGTGGTCTTGGTCTTGCTATATCAGCAGTGGCTGCGCTTTTTAGTCAGGTTGAACAATTTTTACCTGAAACGATTTATGAACAAGTATTTGGCTTCTTGTCAGGGTCAGGAGTATTGTTAGTCATTGTAATAGCTGTACTCATTGCATTGATTGGATGGCTCATGTCTTTTATTGGAACTGTCTTAAAATATGGCGGTTTTAAAATTGAGAAATATGGCGATGAATTAGTCATTTCAAGAGGTTTGGTTGAAACGAGGCAGTTGACGATTCATATTACTCGTGTGACAGCAGTAAGAATTGTTTCAAACGTTTTTCGGCAACCATTTGGCTATACAGCGGTGTATGTCGAAAGCGCTGGAGGTGGTTCAAATGATGAGCAACTTTCAACCGTATTATTGCCAATTGTGAAAAAAGCTGATTTAATCAAGCTGTTTACTGAAGTATTGCCTGATTATGCGACTGAGCACACTATAAAAGCTGTACCTAGAAGAGCGCTTATAAGATTTTTACTACGTGTAGCACTTATTCCTTTTGTTGCGTCGCTTTTCATTGGTATCTTTTTGACTCCTTTGGCTTATTACGGTTTTATCATTGCTCTGATTTGCCTCATACTCGGCTATTTTCAATATCGTGATGCAGGATCAGGCTTAAATCATACACATCTTTGGATTCGCTATAGGCAGGTAAGCCAACAGACTGTTATTTCTGCCCGCAATAAAATTCAAGCGGCTGAAGTTATGATTTCACCGATGCAAAAGAGAAATAGACTGGCAAGCTTCAAGTTTTCTGTTTTATCGAGTGTCGTCGGAAAATCATTTACAGTACTCGATCTTGAAAGACAACAAGCTGAACATATGAGGTTGTGGCTTTCAACAGAGTCGAAAAGAGAAGAGAAATAAGAAAAATCTGACCATAGTATGGCCAGATTTTTCTTGTGTTAAAAGATCAGAACGTATAAAATTCAATGAAGTCTAGCGCAAGCAGCCTAGCCGCCTTTGTTTATCTTATTACCTCGAAAACTCATTCGTATACGTAACAATTGCTCGTTTTCCTTGTTCGGTTGTAAATTCAAAACGGTCATAAATTTCATCATTAGAATGATCATGTAACGTACGATTAAAATGATGCTGAACCATTACAACTCCTTGCTTTCCTCTAAATGTTAGGAAATTAACACCTTGGAACGTATTATTCCCTTCAGCATTCAAAAGCTGGCCGAGTAAAGCGTTATGACAGTCAACAATGTTCTCATGTGTTAGCCCATGAGACTGAAGACTTTTCTCAAATGATTCTAGAGCAGCTGGTTCTAATTCATTTCGTAAAATGAAATAAGGGTCAAATTGTTTTTTATCGATTGAAAAAGCAGCGCCAATTTTAGGTGAGTAACGTTCACCATCTTTTGAAATAAACGTGCCAGCTTCTTCATAAAAACCAATGAATGATTTTCCATTATGAGTCCATTCAAATTCAAAAGGACAGCCTTCTAGTTCAAGGACTTCATTTTGTCCGTCGATGAGGATATATTGATTACGTTGTTTCTTAAATGTATACGTAACAACATGTTCTTGTTCTTGTTCATTCTCACGTATGTCAACACGCGCAGCATGATAATCATCCTGAAGAGTGAGATCTAACCCATGTATTGATACAAATGACGTTAGAGCATGTTGTTGTCGTTTCATTTTATTTTGCTCTTTGTCGAGCTCATTCCAACGTTGCATCGTAGCACGTGTGAGACTTTCTTTGTACGAACACTCGATTTCCTCATCAACAATTGATAATTTTGAACCATTGCATTCAATGATTTCATTTTCCGTATACTTTAATGACTCGAGCTCTATGATACTTCCTTCCTCTTTAAAAATAGGAAGTTCAGCAACAGCTTTAATTTCGATTTTTCCGCGCCAAGTTTTACGAGGGGGGGCGATTACTTCAATTAAAGTTCCAAAAAAACGTCCTTCCTGATTCTCGTCAATCATGACCATTTTTCCAATTAGAGATTGTGCTTGTTTGCGATCCATGAAAACCCTCACTTCTACATTCTCGGTGTCAAATCCATGCATCCGAGTTCATTATTACTATTATTATAGACAGGACTTGATTCATTTCGCAAGTATCGCAACTGGTATTAGTTTAAATTCGCTTTTTCTGAGAAGAAGTTGGTTCGTTTCTAGTTGGAAAGAAAAAGAATAGTGCTTTTTCATTCTAGGTTGAGAGTAGTAGCTCATGAAAGTTTTACTTACGTTTTGATAAGTAATCAAATATACCCATTGCACTTACACTTATGTCTACCTTAATGTGTTCATACACACGGTGACCTCGATCAACTCCTACGCGGTCAAGCTCTTCTAAAACTAGCAGGAATAATTGATCAGCTAAATCTTCATGCGTTCCCTCCTTTTGATGAATACTAGTCCCAACATCCATAAATAGTGGTAACCATTTTCTTATATGTGCATAAACGTTGGCTGGGTTGGTTGAAGTATTAAAATGGCTAAAATAAATCTTTTCTACTCCAAGTGCTTCAATTTGATTTAACGAGTTTAACATTGCTTCAGGATCAAATTGATTAGGTGAAGTAGAAGGGAGGACGAACTCATCATATCCATCAAGCGTTAGTGGTTCATAGCGAACACCGATTGTATCTCCCGTAAAAATCCCGTTTGATATCGGATCATAAATACTAAAGTGGTGAGCAGCATGGCCTGGTGTATCATAAAAGGTAAGTTTACACTCTTTTCCAATTTGTAACGTATCTAAGTTGTCCTTAATGATTATTCTTTCTTCAGGTATAGGTAAAATTGGATCAAATAATCTGTCAAATTGATCGCCGTATATCGCCTTGGCTCCTGCAATCAATCGAGAAGGATCAATTAGGTGACGAGCTCCTCGTCGATGTACAATCATTTTTGCGTTAGGACAATGTGTAAGTAGGAGACCTGCTCCACCAGCATGGTCGAGATGGATATGAGTGACAATAAGATATTTAATATCTGCTGGATCAATCTTTAATGACTCTAACCCTTTTAGCACATGGTCGACTGAAGGACTTGGACCACTTTCAATTAGCGTGTATTCCTCTTCATGCAAAACGTATGTACCAGTACGATCATCCATTCCTAGATCATACCCATCAATTAAACTAATTCTTGGAGAAATGGTTTTAATTGCAGCCATAATAGAACCCTCCCATTAATAATATATGAAAACCTTTACAAATAGTGTACGGTTGTATGAAGGTTGTGACAAGAAAAATATTTCTGGGAAGAGGGGAATGAGGAAAGGTAATCAATCAAAAAAATTGATTGATTACCTTTCATGCTTTTTATCGATTTAGGACGAGCTTTATTTCATTATAATTGTCTGTCATAGCGTAGGGCCTGGAGTTTAAGAAGATAATCCATTCGCTCTACTCTTAACTTTTCAAGCTGTTCGACATAGTCAATCAATGTCAATTCCATTTTTGACAAAGCAACATAAACATTTTCTTTTTGTTCTAATTGATGCTTCATAGAAAGTGATAAGAACGTATGAATAAGAGTAGGAATGTCTTCACGAAACATTCTTCTTACTGTATGCCGTTCTTCAAAATCTAGTAATTGAAAGTCATCTTGTAATTTATGAGCTTGGGCAATAATGCGTTGCAGACGATTCGATATGGCTGGATCGACAGTAAATTGCTTGACGGTATCAATATATCTTCTTGCTTCTTCCACAAATAATGTGACATCATTGGCGCTAGTTGTCTGTAAAAGCTGTTGCTGATTTGCGAGTAATTCCTTTGATGTTTGAGCTGAGCCGACACGTTCATTGGAATAAGCTAAATCAAGATGGTGGATCCTGTAAAACAGACTGTGTAGTAAAGGAGACTCGCGGATGGAGCGAGTTTGGGCTCGCCCATCCTTTATATAGCGAATAGAAGCTTCCTTGCATACACCCACACCGTCGATCGCTTTCATATATCTTCGATAGCAAGTGATCACCATTCGTTTGTTTATCGGAGAAGTGGAATGTTTTAGGTCCATCATGGTAACTGTGATAAATGTATGGCTTACTTTTACCTTAATGAACCATTCTTTTTGCTTTCTTTTAATCGTACGTTTTTTATTGTAAGATGGTGCATTTTTGACCATTCGAACGAGTAGTTCCTCCGTATCTTCAATTAGGTTTCTAGTCGTTCGATCACGAAGAATATGGTCATCAACAGGCTTTTTATGTGATGGTGTAAAAAAAAACTGGATTTTGTTCATCCATGATGCTTGCATGCTAACCCTCCAATCGACCAATCATTCTTCACTCTCGCTCTATTAATCGAGTAATTTTGTTTTCATTTCCTTATTTAATGTATCTAACTCAAGAATGAATTCTTTTCCACTTTGAACAATCCGCTCATTGGATTTCTCCGTAAGTTCAATTGCTTCAAAAACGTTATTATAGGCTTTTTTAAATGTTTCGATTGCAATAGCAGGCTCTTCTAATGTTTTTAACGTATCCTCTGTATTTTGCTTTAGAAGCTCAGCATTTGAGAGAAGCATTGATTCTGTTGCTTCGTTAACATTTTTTACAGCTTTGATCACTTTCTGTTGGTTAGAAAGGGCTAATTGAATAGAAGCTGAAACAGTGATCACATTTTTCGTCATAGTAATCGCATTGAAAATGGCTTCTTCTAGCTTATCGTTATTTTCAACGATTAAATCGACTGAAGCTAGTGATTGTTGTAAGACCATTACAGCTTGCGACATATTTTTAATCCGTGTAATGACTTTTAGTTGGCCTTTTTTGATTTCATTTGGATTATCTGCCCAGCGTTCTGACTTCATTTCTTGTTCAAGCATTTCATTTAATTGATTGCCATATTGAATTTGCTCATTTAAATTATTGATTCGTTCTTTGGCGACATCTTTGAGCTGATGAAGCATTAATGTGTCCTCTTGAAGTTTGTCTTTCCCACTGAGAAGCCCTTCAATAATATTTTCGACTTGTGCCTCAACCGTTTGGTATTTACGGGCATATTGTTCCATTGGATTACGTCTTAACACCTTGTTTAACCATTTCTTTGTTGTACTCTCTCTTAAGTGGCTCGGTTCTAGCTGACTGACCGTCTCTTTTAATTGAAGAAGCTGGCTAGGTAGTTGGTTGGACTGATCCTGCATCATTTCTTTTACAGGTCTTTTTAGTGCTTCTAATGATTCACCTGCTTCACGCTGCTCTTCTTCTCCTAAAGTTTCTAATGCTCGAAGTAATTTGGTAAGGTCTTCATCTTTTTTATATTGTTCAATCGCCTTCTCGTTTTTGTTTAGAACATCATTCATCCTAATTCCTCCTTCGTTACCCATTTATCTATTACCCGAATTATGTGTAAGCTATCTATATATACGGATTATCGAATACTTTTGTTTCATTTTTGTAGAATGGTGTCATTTCTATTATGATTGATTTTAGAGTGGAACACAATCATCCTGCAGAAGGAGTGAATAGCTTACCTAGTCAGTCTTAAGAAGGAAGAAAATTGTTTTAGCATAAAAATGATAGAATCACTAGGCATAAGGGGTTGTTTGTAAATGTGTTTAATTATCCTTGCGATCGATCAGCATCCTGACTATCCGTTCATCCTTTGTGGAAATAGAGATGAATTTCATCAAAGACCAACGAAACAAGCCGATTATTGGTCAGATGTAAAGCACATATTTGCAGGAAGAGATCTTGAAAAGGGAGGAACGTGGCTTGGTGTGACCACAACGGGAAAAATAGCCGCTGTAACAAATGTTCGAGACAAGATTGATATTGGTACCGATTTTCTCTCAAGGGGAGAGCTTGTCACAGATTTTTTAAAAGGAGATATCAGTCCTAAGCATTTCATAGAGGAGGTGAAAACAAAGGAACATGATTATCAAGGCTATAACGTCATTGTAGGTGAAAACAAAGACTTTCACTATTCATCTAATCGTGTGAGTGATTCTGTCAAACTTGATCAAGGATTTCATGTGATCAGCAACGCAAAGTTGAATACAAGTTGGCCGAAAGCAGAGCAATTGAAGAAAAATTTTACTGATAGTTTACGTAACGAGCTGTTTGAAGCAGAGTATATTGAAAAATGGCTCATGATTCTCCGTGATCAAACAACTTTCCCCGATGAAGAGCTTCCTCATACAGGAGTGGGGCTAGAGCTTGAAAGAATGCTTTCACCAATATTTATTAATGGAGAGCATTATGGGACGAGAGCATCAACGATTATTCTCCTCAGACGAGATGGTCAGATTCACTTTGTTGAACAAAGCTATGGACCTAATGCTGTTCTACAAGGGAGAAAGGATGAAATGATTCATTTAAAATAGCAAGTTCTACTATTTTTGATGAATATTTATGTTGAGATAAGTAGTAGTTATGCTCTTTTGTTTGTAATTGAGCCAGTGACGATTAAAAATATAGAATATCATATTGTCGAACGAGGCTTTCAGAAAGGGTGGATTATTGCCGAGCCATAAAAGGTCCGCATGCCAATTCGAAGAACAGAAAAAGTGTGGAAGGCTGATCTCATTTTATTGGCTGTTGGTTTTATAGGTCCAAAAGAACAAATCCTTAAAGAGCTCACTATAAAAACATCACCTCGATCAACCATTGAAGTAGAGTACGGGAAGAACGCATTAAATGTAGAGGATGTATTTGCGGCTAGGGATAATCATCGTCGGGAAAAGTCTTATCGTATGGGCAATTCATGAAGGAAGAGAAGCGTCGAGAGAATGTGATCGATATTTAATAGGTAGTACGAATTTACCATAGGATTACACAAGGTTGTAACGGTTTTGTAATAGTTTTTTCATAGATTTCATGAGAAACTAGAAGTAGATAGAAAATTGAAACTATGAAAGGGCGTATGAACGTGTTGCAGTGGATGAAACGTGGACTCGTCATTTCATCAGCTCTTTTATCGATTGGACTTTGCGTGCCAACAGATTTTGTAAGGGATGTGCACGCTGAACAGCCAGATAAAACGCAAGATGAAAAAACTGAGAATCCACTCATTTATAAAGTAAATCAAGAGAGTTACGAGCTTTTTCATGAAGTATTGCCTTCTAAAACGGACGATTACATTCATCGTAATGCGTCATCAGCTGATCTTATTAACCATTTTATTGTCAAACAAGCTCATGAACAAAGTATGAGAAAATTTGGTGATACGATAAGTGGAAAAATAAGCAATCCATTTGAGGAGTCCATTCTGCCTCTCTTACAAACAGTTATTAGAGAAACGACAAAAACGTTACCTGAAGAAGAATGGGCTCATCTAAAAGTTTCTACTAATCCAGCTGGTGGTCTTGGTGAGAAAATTTTGCATCTTTATAATGAAGAAAACGGAAAAGATATTTTTCGGTTTCACGTTCGCCGAGATCAGCCGCCAAAGCAAGGATATTACTTTAATTTTCATTATCATACCTATCTTGACCACTATGAAAACCATCATAATCTGGGAACCATCTATTGGGGAAAGGATATGCCGCCAAGATGGAATGGAGAGGACCGCGTATAAAGACGTGGTCTTTTCTATGTAAAAGTTGGTTAGTTCCTAGTCGGATAGAAAAATAGGACTTTTTTAACCTATGGAAGTTTGTTGAACGTAAGTCTTTTGGCGATGACAATGATCGTTTATCATGATAAGATAGACCTACTTTAAAATATGTATTCATTACTGGAGTTCTGTGCAAGAATTACCGTAATGAAAGTATATATATTACATTTGGAGTGGGAAGAATGATTAAACAATTAACTTTAGTAGGACTTGTGGCGACTATGTTTATAGGTGTTTGGGTTCTTGTTATTTTTCAATTTGATAATAGTCGATACGTTGATCCAATTTCTATAGAAAATAATCAAAGTGAAAGAGCCATTGATTTGCCAGAATCCATTACAAGTCAAGATGAAAATAGAACGGATATTTCAAACAATGAACCTGAATCGACTAAATCAACTGAACCACAATCTGAAACTAGGGTAGCAGTGGTTGAAGAAAAGGAAAGTGAAACAAAAAGAAGTCGAGTTGATGATGAACCAGTAAAAGAAGTTGATTTGCGGGATTATGATTTTAGTGATATCTCGACATCAGATGGGGTACCAATTGATGGTATTTTGACAAAACTTGAATTAGAGTAACAAGTTCACGATTTTTTCGTAAATACCTCTCTAAATGGATCTGTGAATTTGATAGGATAAAGATAGATTTGTTTTAAGGATTGACGGGAGGGATTTGCGTGGAATCGCAAACTGAACAAAAAAAGCGTCCTGCATGGTTAAAATGGACATTACGTGTTGTCCTAGGTTACGCGGCGCTACTAGCCGTTATTTTGGCTATTACAATTATTGTCATTTTAATAACATTTGCATTAATTGTGATTGATGGATTTACAGATTCTACTTCATTAGGAATGTTCTCTGAGACGTATCTTGTACCAATTTCAGAGTTCATGTGGAGCCTTTTTACATGGCTGATTCCTGGATTGTGATGGGTGTATGATGGAACAAGAAATAATCATAATTTTATCGGTGTTTTTTCTTTTTATTCTTACAGGGGTGTTTGGGGCAATAGGAATTTATAGTGTTCTTCATCACAACAAAAAGCGGGCAATTTGGAGCTTTAGCATTGGATTTCTTTTCATTTTAGTCTATTTATTAATTATGTTTTCATTTGGATTAATTTGATTGTAGACCATTAGGAGGTAAGTGCAGTGAAGAACGAGACATATGTTCGTGCATTTTATAAAACGGGTGTGTATGTGGCCGAGCTGATCGAAATGCAAGAAGAAAACCAGCGCGCATTAGTGAAAGTGCTAGCGGTTTTAAGGCATCCAACACAAGGGGATCTTCATAATCCAAAGATGACAAATGTTCCTTTTTTTCATCAGCGTAAGGCTTTGGCGCAGTTTGAGAAAACATGGGTGCCACTTTCTTCATTAAAATCTTATGACGAGCAGGTGCCTGATTACAAAACATCGCTCAAAAAAGCTTTAGAAAAGCAAATCAGTGAACTTGAGTCTCAAGACACAGATTGGTCAAGAGCTTGTTTAGAAAAATTAAAAGAATGTCAAAATGAGTACGGCCTTTAAAAGCCGTACTCATTTTCTTTTTGGTCGATCCCATTTAACCATAGTCTGACGCTCAAATCTAAGAGAAATAAATCATCAGCATCATCAAGCGAACAGCCAGTCAATGATTCAATTTTACGTAATCTATAGAGTAACGATTGTCTGTGTAAATTTAATTCACGTGCTGTCTGACTCACATTGCTGCGATTACGATGATATATAGTAAAAGTATGCAATAAATCAATTTGACGCTCGTTTGCATAGTGTAACAAGGAACTGAGGACTGACTCTGCCATTTCAATTAACTCTCTGTTCTGAACGATGCTTTCGATGACGCGATCGACTTTTGTATCAGCATAAATCGAAATAGACGCTGGACCTATTCGTTTACGCCCAATTTCAAGAGCCCTTTTGGCTTCTTGATAGCTACTATCAAAGCAGGAGTAGCCATATTGCTTAGCAATTCCCCACGTTAAAGATAATGAAGGATAAAGCAATTGCAGACGTTCTGCCAGTTTTGAAATATAGACACGAGCTTGCTCTGTTGCTTCGTAATGAGTAACTTCAAGGAAAATAATTAATTCATGCTGTTGATAGGTGACCATTGATTTTAATGCCATCGACTTAGCCATGCTTTCAGCCTCTTCTTCGATATAACGAATACATTCATGTAACCAGTGATCAAATGAAATAGAGAGATGTTCCATTGAACGAAAGCTTTTCTCAAGCTGTTCAGGTTTAGCGACAAGACTGATATAGGGAAGATTAATGTGATAGCCTAGTGATTTTGCTCTAGATAGCATGGCTTCTTTTGATGGAATAGAGTTACGTGATAGCTCCCAGACAAAATCATCACGCAAGCGCCATTCGGTTTCTTTAGCTGCTTGCTCATGAAGAAAATGGATCGCAACCGCAGTCGTCACGTGCTCAAGTAGCATCACCCACTCATTATGTTCTTGTTCACTAAACGGTTCTGCTCCAAAGCCTCCGACGATGATATACCCTTGAATATTTCCAGCAGAATGAATCTTTAATTGCAAGGCAAACCCACCCTCATAATGAAGCCAATCGAATATATGATCAAAGGATTGATAGATGCCGTCATCCTCAAGTTGTTTATGCAGAAACAATAACCATTTATCTTGCAAATCAGAATTAACATTTGGCGATTTGCCGAGAATAACGCCACGTTTATCCGCGATTAAAACATCACAATCAATCTCTTTTGATACATGGTTTGCCACAACATCAAGCGATTCTCCAGCGAGAATATATTCAAGCAAAGATTTGCGGATATTTTCAATTTTTTCAAGATACTCTCGTTTTTTATCATGTATTTCTTCAATGACAGCAGCTAAAATGTCTGAAAATCGGATCTTCCAATCGAGGGTTAAGAGAATAAATTGGTGTTGATTTGCTAGATGAAGGACTGAAGCGGGGATCGCTTTTATGTAAGGTCCAAGAGCAATTGCAAGCCCAGAAGCCCCTGATTGAATCACATCATTGACAAAGGACTCCAATTGATCTGGACTTTCGCTACATCCAACACCCGATGTTAAAACGAATTCATTTTCTTTGACAAATGATTCGACTGGTGTTTCGATGACTGATACCCATTCAACCTGTCGTTCTTCTACATATACTTCCCCAGTACAAACGTCAGCGTTTTTTAATAGATTTAATGCCAAGACATCCTTCATCAAAATTGTCAAGAAATCACCTCCTAATTTTTAAGCAAACTCTAATGAATATAAATAGATGTTTGTTTTATTGTAAAAGAAGCCTATTGATTCAGCAATACTAGTCAGAACATTTGTGAAATTTAGATGATGAAAGGTATTTATTTTTCATACAAAGTGATGAATGTTTTTATGGTTGTTTCAGAGTAGGATGAAGATAAGAACAGAAAGGGAGTGGTACCATGGTAAAAAACAAAAAAATAAACGAGGCAACAATGGCCGTCTGGTCTGGTGAGAGGGACTATCTAGCATTTGGAGCCACTCAAGTACCAGTCGTCCATAGTGTTGCTTATAGTTATGATGATATTGATGAATGGTATGAAGTCGCGATCGGAAAGCGTAAAGGTCATATTTATGGTCGGAATACGAATCCGACCGTGCAATCATTTGAAGATAAAGTAAAGGAACTAGAAGGAGCAGAGGCTGCAACAAGCTTTTCAACAGGAATGGCAGCTATATCAAATTCGCTGCTAACAATTCTAAAACCAGGAGATCGAATTGTTTCTATTAAAGATACGTACGGTGGAACAAATAAAATTTTCTCAGAGTTTTTACCACGTCTTAACATTGAAGTCACACTCGTTGAAACAGGTAACCATGAAGAAATGGAGTCTGAGATCGAAAAAGGATGTACGATTGTTTATTTAGAAACACCAACGAATCCAACAGTGAAAATTACCGATATTACACGAATCAGCAAAGCGGCTAAAGCAGTCGGTGCCTTAGTCTTCGTTGATAATACATTTGCCACACCAATTAATCAAAATCCGCTTCAATTAGGCGCAGACTTAGTGATTCACAGTGCAACGAAATTCCTCGGTGGCCATGCTGACGCGTTAGGTGGAGTCGTTTGTGGAGATTCAACGCTTGTGCATAGCATTTATCATTACCGTGAAATTAACGGAGCGACGTTAGATCCAATGGCTGCTTATCTACTACTAAGAGGTATGAAAACTTTGAAGCTACGAATCGAAAAGCAGCAGGAAAATGCATTAGCTGTTGCTAGGTATTTAGCAAAGCATGACAAGGTCGCAGAGGTTTTCTATCCAGGTCTCGAATCTCATAAAAATCACGAGATTGCAAAAGAACAAATGCGTGGTTTTGGGGGAATGCTTAGTTTCGCTTTAAAAGGGGAGCTTGAAGCTGTTAGACAATTCCTACCTCGCTTACAATTTGCGAATCGAGCAGCCAATCTAGGGTCTGTTGAAACGACGGTAGGGCCAGCAAGAACAACAAGTCATGTTGAAAATACGCCTGAAGAACGTGCTGCACTCGGGATCCCAGAAGGACTTGTCCGTTATTCAGCTGGAATTGAAGACATTGATGATTTACTAGCTGATTTAACTCAAGCACTTGATGCGATCGATAATTAAGTGATGACTATGAATACTTGGTATGAGCGACTCACAAAATGGAGAAGGCATCTTCATCGTTATCCAGAGCTGAGCTTTCAAGAGGTGCAGACGACAGCTTATATCATCGAGCAGTTAGCTGGATTACCTGGAGTAAAGGTAGAATACGGGGTTGATGTTCTCGGAATCAATACGGGTGTACTTGCGACAATCGGAACAGGTCAAAAGCCTGTAGTCGGGCTACGAGCTGATATTGATGCGCTACCGATAACAGAAGAGACCAATGCAGACTATCAATCTCTTCATTCAGGTGTGATGCATGCATGTGGCCATGACGGACACACGGCAATGCTTATTGGAGTCATACACCGGTTATCAGAGATGTATGAAGCAGGTCAAATTCGTGGCACGGTCAAATGTTTATTTCAACCAGCGGAAGAGACGGAAGATTCATACGGCAAAACGGGTGCCCAATATGTTCTTCAGTCAAATGCTCTTGATGATGTTGAATCGCTTATTGCGCTCCATCTTGATCCTGAAATCCCTCTTGGGGAAGTAAAGCTTAAGGCAGGAACAGTGATGGCGAATGTTGATACCTTCTCTATAACCATTAGCGGAACGGGAGGCCACGGGGCATATCCAGAGCAAACAGTCGATCCTATTTGGCTTTCGTCTATCGTTCTACCTGCTCTTTATAGTTTACCAGCTCGTAAAATCTCACCACTTGAGCCAGCGGTACTAAGTGTATGTGAAATCAAAGGGGGAGCATCCACAAATGTGATCCCTTCCACAGTTACCATTAGAGGGACGATGAGAACTTATTCTCAAGAGGCGAGAAAAAGTCTTGCTAATGAATTAGCACTAGTTTTAAGCACAGTAAAAGGATTGGGCGGATCTTATGAATTAAAGCTACATCACGGCGAGCCTGCTCTTTACAATGATCATACAATCGTATCCATTTTTGAAGAAGCTATTCGTGCTGTTGAACCAAATGTCATCATTCATAATGATTCATACGGTATGGGTGGCGAGGACTTTAGTCATCTAACGAAAAAGATTCCTGGTGCGATGATGTTTCTTGGTGCGAAAGATCTGACAAAACCGAACACGAGTTTACATCAACCACGTTTTACTATTGATGAAAAAGCACTTGTCCTTGGGATGGAAGCACTTATTTGTGCAACAGAAAAGATGCTTTTAAAAGGAGGGAATGTGAATGACACATAAGCTTGCCTTAATCGGTTTTGGAGGAGTTGGCCAAGGGTTTGTGAACATTCTTCGTGAAAAATTCGTTGAATTACACGTTAAGCATCAGCTGTCTTTTCAAGTCGTATCGATCTCTGACTTGTACAAAGGTTCTTTGCATCATCCTGATGGTCTTGATCTTGATTTAGTGATGGCCTCCATTCGTGAAACAGGAACGCTTGAACACTACCCTGATCAACCAGACTTAGTTCGAGGATTGTCGAGCTTAGAAACAATTGAGCAAACGAATGCACATTCGATTGTTGAAATGACATTTACTGATGTCTTGACAGGTCAACCGGCGATAGATCACTGCATAAGAGCATTTGCCAATAAGCGAAATGTCGTCATGACAAACAAAGGTCCTGTGGCACTTGCTTATGAAACATTATCAAAACAAGCGCGTGAGAATGGGGTGCGCTGGCTCTTTGAAGGAGCCGTCATGAGTGGTACACCAGCCTTACGCCTACCACAGACAACGCTTGTTGGAAATGAAATAACGGAGATAAAAGGGATTCTGAACGGTACGACTAATTATATGCTCATGAGAATGGAAGATGGATTGGATTATGAAACAGCGTTAGAAGAGGCTCAGAAATTAGGATATGCTGAAGCGGATCCAACTGCTGATGTAGAAGGATTCGACGTCATGTATAAAGTTTTAATCTTAGCAAATGTTGTACTCGGTTTTCCTTTGAAACCAGCTGATGTTCACCGTGAAGGCATATCGTCATTAACACCAACACAAATTGAAGAAGCAAAAGCCGAGCAGAAGCGGTGGAAACTGATCGGCTCGATTCAAAAAACAGGTGAAGGTGTGAAAGCTTCCGTTAGACCTGAAAAGCTTGCTTTAGATGATCCGCTTGCAGGTGTATCAGGTGCGATGAATGCGATAACGTACTCTTGTGATTTATCTGGCCCGATTACACTCGTTGGTGCAGGTGCAGGGATAAAGGAAACAGGTTTTGCAGTGTTAATTGATTTAATCCAGATCGAACGCGATTACCTTTAAGTAAATGGAGGGATGATCATGGCAAAGCAAATTATTCAAGAACGGATGCTTATTGGAGGACGTTGGATGGAAGGCAAGGATTCGATTTCTGTCTATGATCCAGGCACTGCTGAGTTAATTGCAACAGTACCAGCAGCAACAACTCAAGATGTCAAGTTAGCGATCTCCCAAGCGAAACACGGAGCAAAGCTAAGCAAGAATTTACCTGTTCATGAACGAATGAGAATTCTTCATGAGGCAGCTGCTTATATTGAGGAACAGAGTGATCTCTTTACTCGAACGATTGTCCTTGAAAGCAGTAAAACAATACGTGAAGCAAGAAAAGAAGTGAAAAGGTGTATTGAGACGTTACGTTTAAGTGCCGAGGAAGCGAGGAGAATTCAGGGAGAGACGCTTCCGTTTTCGCAAATGCCAGGGCATGAGAGTCGCGTAGGTTATGTCTATCGCTTTCCAATTGGAATTGTCGCAGCTATTACGCCATTTAATGATCCGTTAAATCTTGTTGCTCACAAAGTCGGACCAGCGATTGCTTGTGGAAATGCGGTTATTGTCAAGCCTGCTTCTCAAACGCCATTAAGCACACTTCGCTTAGCCGAAGCGTTCGAACATGCTGGTCTGCCAGCAGGAATTTTATCTGTTATCACAGGTCGTGGAGCTGACATTTGTGATCCATTAGTTGAACATGAAGATGTACGCTTTGTCTCTTTTACTGGTGGGTATGAAACTGGAAAGTCAATATCTCATAAGGCAGGTGCTAAGAAAATCGCGATGGAATTAGGTTCTAATTCTCCAACGATCGTACTGAAAGACGCCGATATCGAAGAAGCTATTTTATCCACTGTTTCTGGAGCTTTCGGAGTTGCAGGCCAAAATTGCATCGGAGTGCAGCGCATTTACGTTGAAAGCTCTGTTTATGAACATTTTTTAAATCGATTTATTTTTGAAACTAAGAAGCTAAAGGTCGGTCCTAAAACAGATGAGAGTACTGATGTCGGTCCAATGATATCAGAAAAAGAAGCAAAAAGAGTAGAGCAATGGATTGAGGAAGCGCGTGAGCTAGGAGCAACCATCTGCTATGGTGGCAGACGAACAAGAGCCTTTTTAGAGCCGACTGTCCTCACTGAGGTTCCACAAACAGCGACTATTGCCACACAAGAAGTATTTGGTCCAGTTGTCACCATTGAAACCGTTGATTCATTAGATGAAGCAATAGAACTCTCTAATAACACGGTATATGGCTTACATGCAGGTATTTTTACGGCTAATGTAGATCAAGCTTTTCATGCCGTTCATCATTTAGATTTTGGAGGTGTGATGGTAAATGATAGCAGTGATGTGCGAATTGACGGGATGCCATTTGGCGGTGTGAAGCGTTCTGGTGTAGGACGTGAGGGAGTCAAATACGCAATTGACTCGATGACAGAGCAGAAAGTTGTCGCATTTCGCTTAAAGCAATCTCTATTTTAAAAGATGAAAAGGATGAAAAGCAAAAGAAAGAGGGTGAAGCGATTGTTCGCATTACAAGAATACAAGCAAAGGTTAGAAGAGACAAAAAAGCGAATGGTCGATGTAGGTGTAGATGTGCTCCTTATCTCAAACCCATCAAACATGTATTATTTAACGAATTATTCCGCTTGGAGCTTTTATGTTCATCAAATGATGGTTGTCACGTTAGATGATGATCAACCACTTTGGATCGGCAGACAAATGGACGCGAGCGGCGTGGCGAAGACGACTTGGCTAGATGAGCATCATATTATTGCCTATCCTGATTATTTCGTACAGTCAACCGAGCGACATCCGATTGATTTTGTAGCAAATATTTTATCGGAAATTGGTCAAAGTAAAAGAGTAATAGGAATTGAAATGGATGTTCATTATTTTACTGGCTTGTGCTATGAACGGTTAAAACACGGATTACCTGATGCCAGGTTTAAGGACACTTCAAGCATTGTGAATGGTGTTCGTTTAATCAAATCAGACCAAGAAATCGAATATATGAAAAAAGCGGCTAAGATCGTGGAAAGAGCTATGAAAGCAGCTTATGATCGAGTTCATATTGGCGTAAGAGAATGTGATGTTGCTGCAGCTATTGCTCATGCTCAAATTCAAGGAACCCCAGATTTTGGTGGGGATTACACATCAATTGTGCCGATGCTACCAACAAATGAAAACACGTCATCTCCTCATTTAACTTGGACGGATCGACAGTATTGTGAAGGAGATTTTCTAACGATTGAAATTGCTGGTGCTTATAAACGTTATCATGCGCCGATGGCAAGAACAATGTCAGTAGGGCATGCACCTCATGAGGTTAAAGAACTTTCAAAAGTAGTTCAAGAAGGGATAGAAGCGACTCTTGAAATTATTGCTCCAGGCATAATGGCAGAGGAAGTGGAACGTAAATGGAATCAAACAATTGGCAGGTATGGTCATCATAAAAGCTCTAGACTTGGTTACTCTGTCGGTTTAAGTTTCCCCCCAGATTGGGGTGAGCATACCGTTAGTTTCCGACCTGGAGATAAAACGATTCTGAAGCCGAATATGACCTTTCATCTTATGCCAGGCATTTGGTATCAGGATTATGGGGTTGAAATTACAGAAACGATACGTCTTACAGACACTGGAGTTGAAACGTTAACGAATTTTCCGCGTGAGCTATATGAAAAGCCAATGCTTTCTATCATCCCTGAAGAATATACGTCTTAAAAGCCGCAAGCCCGCGGCTTTTTTCTTTTTTAATATAATAATAAGGAGATAAAAGACGTGACGTATTAGCAAGGTAGGTGTAAAATGACAAATAATGAGAGCGAGAAAGGAGTGTGCCAATGAAAGAAAAATCGCTTCTTTTTACATATAGCGTTGTCTTTTTTGTCATGATTATTTGGGGGTTAAACGTTGTAATGTTGAAATTACTTGTTGAACAATTTCCTCCAGCAACGATGACAGCCTTTCGCATTATGACGGCAGGTGTTGTTACAATTGGAATTGTGTTGTTAAGTAAGAAAATGAAAAAAATGACAAAAAAGCAGTGGTATTATACAGCGATGGGTACCCTGTTTGGTGTGGTTGGTCATCATACATTTTTAGCGCAAGGGTTAACATTAACAAATGCTTCAAATGCGGTTTTAATTTTAGCGCTTCTACCATTAACAACCTTTCTTTTTGCGGTTATCTTTTTAGGAGATCGCCTAACAAAATGGCGCTTATTCGGTGTTGGTCTTGCTTTTATAGGTGTTATGTTCATCCAAGGTGGTGGTGGAAACTGGTCGGTTCAGCTTGGTGAACTTTATGTTTTTATTGCGATGGTCGTGCAAGCGATTAGTTTTATCTATATTAAGAAAGTAACTCAAACACTTGATTCCAAACAAGTCACTGCGTTGATGTTGGTGATTGGTTCTGCTGGTCTTCTTGTTATTAGTTTTATTATGGAACCAGCGAGTGTTGGCCAGATGGTTGGAGCTCCATTCTTTATGTATGTTGTCTTTTTTGTTTCTGCTATTATCGCAACAGCCCTTGGACACTTTTTATTTAATGCAGCGATTCAGCGAATTGGTGCAGGACAGACAGCAATATTTAATAATTTTGTTCCTTTTTTTGGTTTAGTAAGCTCTGCCCTTTTTTTAGGAGAGCAAATTTATTGGTATCAATCACTTGGATTTGTCATCATTGTGCTTGGTGTCTTATTTGGAACAGGATATGCTGAACGAACATGGTTTAAAACAAATATCATTCATCAAAAAAGCATGTAGCCTCGGCCACATGCTTTTAAACGTTAGCTGACGAAAAAGTTCATCGTTGGATTAATGATTGTTTGAAGCTCTTGATGCTGCTCAGCTGTTAATGGAACGAGTGGCAAGCGAACAGAGCCTGCTTTGACGCCTTTCATTTCAAGTGCAGCTTTCACTGGCGTTGGGTTAGGAGCTGTGAATAAAGACTTCATCACAGGTACGAGCTGACGATGCTGCATTGCAGCTGCTTGTACTTGCCCTGCTTGAAAATTGCGAACCATTTGCTGCATCTCATTACCGACGATATGAGCGGCAACAGAGACAACACCAATACCACCAATTGCAAGAATAGGGAGCGCTAAACTGTCATCTCCGCTATAAAGAGAAAACCCTTCAGGAGCATGTTCGATAATCGCTGCCATTGCATCAAGGTCAGCACTTGCTTCTTTTGTTGCAACGATATTAGGGATTTGTGCAAGACGCAGAGTCGTCTCTACAGTCATGTTCACACCTGTGCGTCCTGGGATGTTATAAAGCATCACGGGAAGGCTCGTTGCCTCAGCAATCGTACTAAAATGAGCATAAAGGCCTTCTTGGGACGGCTTATTATAATAAGGAGTTACAAGCATAATGGCATCTACGCCAAGTTGCTCAGCTTGTTTCGTCAATTCAACTGATGCATATGTGTTGTTTGATCCAGTTCCAGCAATAACAGGTACTTGACCAGCTGCCGCTTCAACCACTGTTTGAAAAAGCAGCAACTTCTCATCTGTGGAAAGAGTTGGTGATTCTCCTGTTGTTCCTGCTACTACTAATGCATCAGATCCGTTTGAAATTAAATACTTTACAAGTTCTTTCGTTGCTTCTACATCCACTTGTCCATGCTGATTAAATGGTGTCACCATCGCTGTTACAATACGTCCAAAATTCATCCTATTCACCCTCAATTCTCTATATTTTCTCTGTGCGTTTGGGCTACTTTTGGGAGGCACAAAAAAACAACAATGAGGCCTCTACTCATTGTTGTATGGATAGCAAATGCTAAACCAAATCAATGTGAGATAGCCCTCCATATAGCAACGCAGCTATATGACAGTACTGTACTTATTTAGCACAGTCCCAGCTAATGGGAAATGAGGATCCATTAGCTTCGGCAAATACCCCTTTTAGCTTGGTTCAATAGAGCTCATTCTCCTCCCGCAAGCTTACTGATGACATTTGCACCTCTACCCTCACTTCAATGTATGAAGTAAGTTATTACGTGAATTTGTGTCTACCTTAACAGATGTTGGCTTTAATTGCAATGGTTTGGCTAAAATTTAGGCGATTTCATTCAATTTTTCTATTCTTCTGAATTCATTTGAAAGCAATTAAGCAGTTTATCGAGCTCCTGACTACATTTCACAGTAATCTCAGCTGTGAAACCATATTTTTCTGCAAAGTCTAACATTTGTTTTCGTTTAAGTTCGATTCTGTCACAATACATATTCTTCCACTCCATTATAATAATTTTAATCATAAAGACAACTTATATTGGGTAGATGAGAGTATTCTACAGAGCTGAAAAAATAAGCAATGTCTTTATACAATGTTAATATTATACCCATGTAAAAAAAGTTGAAAAGTGTTTCTACTAAAGTAGCCATAATTAGAATAAATCTGTAATAATTCGACAATTTTCACACGTAGAAAATGATGAATAAATGAAAGCAAAATGCCTTATTATTGTTAGATTGAAATAAAAGAACATGTCGCAAACTAAACGTAGGAGGTGATTCGAATTAAACAGCTACGTTTTTTATTGATCATGATGATCCTAATGAGTGGTTGTCAGGTCGATCAGAAGCAGACAATGGGTGCAAATAGTAATCGAAGTCAAGGTTTTAGTGGTTATGGAGTAGACAATGTACGGCAAATGGAAGGTCCTCTTTCTGATATGATGATTCCAGACCAAGCACCAAGTGGATTAACGGATGCAGCTAGATATTTAGACAAAACAGGTACGTCAATAAATGCCAAGCGTAATGTTAGTGAAAAGCATCACGGAAAGCGATATGTAGGGACAAAAATTTTAAATAATCGACTTGGTGTCATACGAGATAAGTATGTTCTCGGGGATAAACCGTATTTGGAAAAAAGACAAGATACGCACACGTTTGAACGGCAAGCAACACTGCCTTTAACAAAACAAATTGAGAGACGAGTGGAATCATTGGAACATGTTGCTGATGCGCATGTTATGACAGATGGAGACTTGATTGTAATAGGTGTCGAATCAAATGAATCAGATCGTAAAAAGCTCATTCAATCTATTCAAAAAGAAATAGAGGATATCGTTAATCCGACTAGCGTGTCCATTACAACAAATCGCAGAATTCTTAATCGAATGAAAGCAATCGAGCATCATGTGCATGTACCGTCGCCTTTTAAATCACAGGGTGGTACGATTGGTGAATTTGTTGATTTAGTGGATGATACAGTTTCTGGCCGTAAATAAAGAAAAAGGGGATGACTCATCGATTAAACGATAAGTCATCTTTTTTAAAAACATTAAATAAACGTTTTTTCTAATACATACCATACTCTTCCATAAGTGTAAGGTATTCGCGCTCCATTAATTTATGTGACATAATGGCATTTTCGTAATGCACTCTTGCGTTATCGATCTGTAAGGGATGTGTCGGGGATCTCATATCTCGAAAAATACGTTCTAGCGCATCAATTTCCATAAGAGTACTTAAGTGAACATTGTGGAAGCCTTCAAATGCTCGAGGTCTTTCAAGATTTATAAAGGCATCCCTTTCGTTTCTAATTGTAGTAAGAATGGATAGCACATCATTAAGATCAGAGGTTGAAAGCTCAGCTCGGTCAAAATAAGGGCTTAATTGCATCAATAAGGTTGCTGATTGATTTAAATAATAGCCAGCCTCATCTGCATAGTTTTCCAACTGCTCGCTTTTTTGGACACGTCGTTTATTTTGATCTGTATCATTTGTAAGTATTTTCATACCAGTGGATGTAGCAGATTGCTGTGCTTCTACATCTTCTACAATGTCAGCTTCAGAATCAGCTCCACAAGCTGTTATAATCACTAAAAGGACCGCTAACCATATTGACAATCTTATGTTCGCCATGTTTCTCAACCTCCGTTTAAGCATCTTCATGTTAGTATGAGAGATTAAGGAAAAAATATACATTAACCCCATGCTTTCTCCGTATAGATAGTAGAAAGGAGATAGGGGGACGTTCTATGATAGTGGTCATAATGGTTAGCGTCTTTTTCTTACTTTTTCTCAGTGTAATGATGCTCGGTAATCATCTTTCTCATCAATTCGAAAAAACACTGAACAAGCAAGCCGATCAAGAATTGGCAGATCGTAGTCTACATTTAAATGAAAAACAAGACGAGATGAAATAGAAAAAACGCGCCAATTGTGTGGCGCGCTTTTTTATTAAGCTTTTACTTTCCTTTGATTTACAATTGTTGGTAGATTGGGTGTTCTTACAGAAAAGTAACTGTGCAACATCATGCCAATCATAATTAAAAAGATGCCAAAGAATGCGAGAGAATTTGGCCATGGGCTTGAAAGTAAAAAGACCTCTCCAAGAATAACCCAAATAATTTGAATCGATAAAGTTGCTTCGACTGCAGCTAAATGCTCTGGTGAGTTGCGAACAAGGTCTGTCGCAAAGAAAAACAAAATGGTTGCAATAACACCTGAGCTTAAACCAACGAGTAGGCTTTGGATGACTTGATTCATACTTGGTAATCCGACTGTGGTCAATCCATAAATGGAAAGAACAAACCAATAAGGCAAGCTTGCTAAAGTCATCCCGAGTACACGTTGAAACGTATCAAGTCGATCACTGCAAAAAGCCATCATCTTTCGGTTTCCTAAAGGATAGGCAAAGCAAGCAACGATAACTGGTAAAAAACCAAGCAAAAGCATCGATAGTGAGACGGATTGAACATGTTGAAATTGAATAAGAACAATGCCAATTAATATAATCGAAGAAATAGCTAATGCTTTTAAGGGAATCTTTAGGCGATTCGACTCATGGTCCTTGCTTTTAAAAAAAGGTGTTAATAAGACACCAGCAATAATGGTGAATTGCCATGTTCCAGCAATAAGCCAGCCAGGACCATATGCTGCGGCAAATGTTAATGGCGCATAAAAAAGAACAAAACCAACAAAGCTCCAGATTAACCAAGGTTTTGGGTTACGCTTTAATTCCAGCCACAATTGAATAAAGTTCTTTCTCCATAGAACGAGGAAGAGGAGAAAGGGGACCATAAAGAAAAAGCGTAAAGATGAACTCCACACCCAGCTACCACCTGATAATTCCATTGAACGATTTAATACAAATGTAACGGCAAAAAAAAGTGATGAAAATGTTCCGAGCAAAATTGCTTTCATGATTGACTCACCTGTTTCGTTTAATCTTAATTTGGACCATTCTGAATGAAAACATTGGATTAGGACATCTCGTCTTAATAGGTGACGATCTTGGAAATAAGTCATATACATCGTATGTTATAGTAAAAAGAATGGAAATGAAAGCAAATTTTCTTAGTTGAGAAGGTATGGATGAAGAAGTTTGTTTAAATTCGTTATATAAAAGGTATAAAAATGGATGAAGTCTATTTTCAGATAAAGTCTTTTAAGTGTCCTAATTATTTGCGTAAAAAAGGCATAATTGATTAAAATAGTTGTAAACAGTAGTGGAGAGGACTTATAGACAGATGAAATTAATTGCGATCGATATGGATGGGACTTTACTAAGTGATGCAAGACAGGTAACCCTTGAGAATGCAAAGGCAGTCAAAGAAGCGCAAGAACAGGGAATTACAGTTGTAGTGGCAACGGGTAGAGACGAAAGAGAAGCACGAAAGCCACTAAGAGAGGCTGGTCTTACATTGCCAGTTATTAGTGTGAATGGAGCAGAAACACGTGATGAAAATGGGGGAGTACTTGCGAATTTCCCATTAGAGAAACAAGAGGTTTTTAACATCATAAATATTTTAAGAGAGCATGATGTTTATTTAGAATTGTACACAAATCATGGTGCTTACACAGATCATTATGAGCTAGGCATTCAAGTTGTCATTGATGTGTTAATCTCATCTGGCTCAAAGGACGATATTGAAACAATGCGCGCGATAGCTCGTGAACGTTTTGATACTGGTGCAGTGGTCCTAACGAAAAGTTATGAGGAACTGATCGAACAAGAAAATACGGTTTTAATGAAAGTCCTAGCTTTCTCTCAAAATGATGTCAATCGAGAGGCGGCAAAACAAGCTTTAATCAATCTTGGTGGTTTAGCGATTAGTGCCTCTGCATCAGATAATATTGAGATTACAAGCATTGAAGCACAAAAAGGGAAAGCAGTAGCAGCTTTTGCAAAAACAAAGAACATACCAATGGATGAAGTGATGGTCATTGGCGATAGCTTTAATGATATCTCAATGTTTGAAGTAGCTGCGATTAAAGTCGCAATGGGAAATGCCAATCCAGAAATTAAGGAATTAGCAAGTTTTGTTACGAAAACGAATGAAGAAGATGGAGTGGCTTTCGCGATTCAACAGTTACTAGCTAATAAGCTGGTATAAAGAACGAGGTGAAATGATGAGAGCATTTACAAGGCCAAAAATTGTTGTTAGTAAATGTTTAGGATTTGAAGCCTGTCGTCATAATGGTGCTCAAATTAATGAAGAAATCATGCCGATGCTAGAAAAGTATGTTGATTTTTTTCCCGTTTGTCCAGAAGTTGAAATTGGCTTAGGAACGCCAAGAGAGGCAATTAGATTAGTAGCAAATGGGGACGAAGATCAATTAATACAACCAAAGTCCAATAGAGATTTGACAACTACTATGAACCAATTTGCTGACCGTTTCTTAACTGAAGTAGAAGAAATTGATGGGTTTATTTTAAAAAATCGATCACCAAGCTGTGGCGTAACAGATGCAAAAGTGTACAATGGTGTTGAAAAAGCACCGGTCGTTCGTACTGGTAGTGGTACGTTCACGAAAAAGGTGGTTCAATTTTTTCCTGAAACGGCACTCGAAGATGAAGGTCGATTAAAGAACTTTATGATCCGTGAGCATTTTCTAACGAGAATTTTCACAATGGCTGAGTTTCGTGTGATCAAGAAAGATCCAAGTTCATCGAAGTTAATGGATTTCCATGCTCGAAATAAATATTTGTTTATGGCCTGTCATCAGGATACAATGCGAGAACTTGGTCGTATTACGGCAAATCACGAGAAGAAACCAATGACTGAAGTATTTGAACAGTATGAACAAGGACTAAGACAGTTGTTTGCAAGACCAGTATCGGTTGGTGATCATATTAATGTTTGTCAGCATGTATTTGGTTATTTTTCGAAGTATTTAACATCAGCTGAAAAAAAGCATTTTCTTCACCTGCTTGATCAATTACGAAAAAAGAAGATGCCTTTAAGCAGTATTCTTGGGGTTTTACGCTCTTGGTGCTATCGATTTGAAAATAAATACTTATTGCAGCAGAGTTATTTTGAACCTTATCCAGAGGGCTTAGTAGCCATAAGCGACTCAGGGAAAGGAAGAGAATTGTCTTAATCATTAAAATCATTATTTAAAAGAATGACTCATAAGGGTCTGACTTTAGTTCATATTAATAAACGCTTATTCTGCGTTTATTAGTACTGGCACTAGTGGTCAAACTCCTTACTTTGAGTCATTTTTTTTATGTTGAAAACAGGTTCTGTATAAACTTCAAAAAAGTTAAATATTGTATTAATACAATATTTAAAAAAATGTTGACTATTATAGTACAGTCGCATATACTATAAACAAGATAAAGAGAAGGAACATTCAACCAATTAAAATCGAAAGGGTGTTAAATGATGAAAAAAGCACAAACAAACAATGAGAACAATCCGATGGAAGTAAATGAAGAACCGTCAATTCTTGAATCAATTAACGATTACTATAGCCGTAACTAGTCAAAAGACGTTTCAAACATTTGAACAAAAGAAGTTCTTTGATTGTAAAGAACTTCTTTTGTTGCATACATGATCTGTTGTGATACAGGAGTAGTTAAAATAAAATTCAGAAGAAAATGACTTATTCAATGTAATGAATGAGTAGAAGACGAACTTATGTTTGATTTTCTGGTGAGAAATAATTCTTTATCACTTGCAATTTCAATTTAAATAAGGTATATTTATCTCATCGGTTGTCAATTTTATTAGTGAATAGCACTTTTCATTCACCTGGCGCGGCCAAGGAGCCGCAAGGATGAACGAGAGGTAGGGCTTTCATTGTTTGGAGATTGATACTCTAGATCCTTGTTTACCAATTATATGATTTGCTCATCAATATGCAACACTTGAAAAGAGTTCGGTATTCACATGTTATAAGGGATATTCACTCAATTGGTGGTTGATGTTCCTTATAATATGTGAATTTTTATTTACCTCAGATTGTAAATATGATTGGCATATTAAGTAAATAATTTTAAGATTGGGGTTTTAAGCATGACACAAACTGGTACAGTTAAATGGTTCAACGCAGAAAAAGGATTCGGTTTCATTGAAGTAGAAGGCGGAAACGACGTATTCGTACACTTCAGTGCTATTACTGGCGATGGTTTCAAATCTCTTGACGAAGGTCAATCAGTTGAATTTGAAATCGTTGATGGCGACCGTGGACCACAAGCAGCTAACGTTGTAAAACTTTAATTTGCTTAATATAAAGGCAGTGTCTCATTTGAGGCATTGCCTTTTTTGTGTTTACTAACTAAATAGATCATTCATGTTACATCTGTGAAAGAAGTAAAATACATCCACTAATGAAAATGAATGAGTATTCTAAAATGGCTAGAGAACCTGAACCTGATGGTACGGAATTAAAAAATAAAATCGAAATGATGAAGGAAGATAAAGATCAATATATGCGGGAAGCATTTATAAAGGTGTACGTTGAATACCCAGAAATCCTTGAAAAAGAAATCAATAACTTTATATAGTAGGACTTCCATATAAGTGTGAATATCCATTTCGCTCATTATATTTTTAAAGCTACTGAAATGAATCTTTGAAAATAATGATTATAGTTTTATATAATTATATTATGTTAACAAATTTTGAATTATTTATTCTCATAGTTAAAAAGGATTTGAAGTGAGTAGAAAAAAGCGTTATAATAAAAATATAGAAGATTGAAAATTCAAAATTATGTGAGAGGTGAACCCATTGGCTATCATTTTAGAAATAAAGAAACAACTTCAAAAAGAAGGTTGGAAAGAAAGTGACATCACCTCAGAAGTAATCTGTGATCGATTAAACAAGTTGGGTATTCCTTTTGTCGGTTACCACGGTTAGAGAAAATGAAGCTTTAAGTGAAAATATTTATGTAAGGGCTTACATTATGGTTATTTGTTTATCCAGTTTGCTTTGGCTTGAAAGTGAAAGGAAGGTGAACGAAATGAAGACAATCAATTTTAGCGATCTATCACTTGAAGTTACAAAAAAGCAATTACATTCAATGGTTGCGACAGTGTTAGAGGGTAATTACCAAATATTTTGGGGATTTAGTAAAGGGAAAATGATTCTTAATATTTATAATAAAGATGTTAATAATAAACTTACTTTTATAAGACATAAAGGTTTTCTTGAATTAGTAGATGTTCATATTTTAAGCCAACCCTTGATTCAAACATTAGATACATGTATAGATTTCTCGGTTAAGGTATATCAGAAATCAGTTGATAATAATAAGACAAAGAAAGACTTCATTTATCAAGAAATAGACGATTGTTTATTAGAATTGCACAGACAAAAGAAATTAAATAATGTAACAAATATAGAGAAGCTTAAAATGAAATTAGCTGAGCTGTATGAAGAATGGCAGGCTTGTCAATAAAAAGGGGAGAGAAGTAGTGAGTGTTCTGCTACTTCTTTTTATTTGTTAAAACGAGGCCATGTACTTTTTAAGGGTTGTCAGAATTATTTAAATTATTGTTGACGAATATTTAAGTTGCTTATATGATTACTATTAAGTTAACTGATTAGTCAGTAAGGTTAAAATGTTTAAGAAGCTTTGCTAAATCCAATCACGTTCTGAAGACAAAAAGGAGTAACATGAGTCACACGTACACAAATGAAGACGAATATATTGTAGAAACAACTGTTAAAGACCAAGAGTTAGTAAAAAAAAGAAGAGCTGAAATCATTGACGTTGCTGTCCAGATTTTTTCAGAAAAAGGCTATCATGCTACAACAACTAAGGAAATTGCAGATGCTGCTGGTATGAATGTTGGGACAATGTTTCAATATGTGAAAAATAAGCAGGATATTTTATATTTAGTTTGTTGCCATATTCATTCACTAATTGAACAAGCGTTATTTGCTGTTACAACTGATGATACAGACCCAATGAATATCATCTCAAATGATGTGAAGGCTCTGTATCAAGTAGTGGACCAAGTGTCAGATTATGTAGTTCTCATGTATCAAGAAACATCGTCATTAGACAAAGCGGCGAGAAGCTCTTTTCTAAGACGTGAACAACGATTATGTAACCATCTAGAAAAGCAAATTAGAAAAGGGATTGAAGTTGGTTCTTTTAAGGTAAAAAAAGAGTCTGTTTCCCTTATTGCAGAAGATATTCTTGTCCAAGCTCAAATGTGGGCTTTCCGCAGATGGTCTTTATCGAAAAGATTTAGTTTAGAAGAATATAGCCAAAAAAGAATAGCATTACTAAAAACTCTTTTACAGTAATATGTAAGAGTTTTTCATTACATATTTGCTGACTAACTAGTCAGTAAGAAGAGGTTTTTTCTAGAAAGATGTAATGAAGCTACAAAAATTAGAGGAGGCATTATGATGAAATTAATGACTGGTAATGAATATGTAGAGAGTTTGAGAGAATATAATCCTGATATTCAAGTAAAGGGAAAAAAGGTTACGAGTGTTGCAGATGAGCCACTATTTAAACCAGGTATTAATGCGATAGCTGTTACGTATGAGTTGGCCCATCAAAAGAAACATCAGGATATCATGCTTGCTACGTTAGCTGATGGAACAAGGGTTAATCGTTTGAATGCATTGGATTATAGCGCAGATGATTTGTTAAAAAAATTAGAAATGACTCGATTAATTTGTAAGTGGACAGGATGTGGGCAGCGTTATTTGATGCATGACGCGCTTAGTGCATTAGCTGAAATCACAGCAATGATGGATGCAGAGAAGAAAACGGATTATCATGCCGTATTCAATGATTATTTGACGCATGTCCAAAGATTTGACTTAACATGTGGAACGGCTGTGACTGATGCCAAAGGTGACAGAAGCAAGCGACCTCATGAGCAAGCGGATCGTGATTTGTATGTGCGTGTCACTGAAAAAAATGAAAAAGGAATTATTGTAAGTGGTGCAAAGGCGAATATTACAGGAGCTCCTTATGTGCATGAATTTATTGTATTACCAACACGTGCAATGAAAAAAGAAGATGTCGATTACGCCGTCTCATTCGCTGTGCCTGTTGATGCACCAGGTTTAAAAATGATCGCCAAGCCAGCGGGACGACCTGGTGATAGCGAAGCTCCGTTTAGCTCTAATTTTGGGCAGTCGACAGCGCTAGTTATTTTTAATAATGTCTTTATCCCATGGGACAAAGTCTTTTTATGTGGAGAATGGGAATACACCGGCAAATTAGCAGAGGCATTTGCCAATCATCATCGTCATTCCTGTATCGGTGCTCGTGCCGGGCTAGGAGATATGATTATTGGAGCATCGGCTCTTATGTCTGAATATAACGGTCTTCCTCCTGTTGAAGTCCCACATATTCGCAGAAACATGGGCGAATTAATCAGGATTACCGAAGGATTTTACGCAACTGGTGTCGCAGCTTCTGTTTATGGTCGTAAAACGGTAGCTGGGAATGTCGTACCTGATTCGGTTCAATCGAATATCGGAAAGCTCATGTTAGCAGAACAAGTTTATGACATTTTCCGGATTGCTCACGAAATTAGTGGAGGTATTGTCGTTACAGCGCCAACACCAGAAGATATTAGCGTAGAAGAATCAGGAGAGTTAATCGAGCGCTATTTAGTTGGCAAACATGGCACAACAGCAAATGAAAGAATCAATATGGCGCGTCTTCTTGAAGATTTAACGGCTTCTAAGGAAGGTGGATTCTATTCTGTTATTAGTCTTCATGGCGGCGGTTCACCAGAAGCTATGAGAATGTCTGCAGTCAGAAATTATGATCTTGAAAGCCAGAAGGTTCATATTTTAGAAAAGCTAAAATGCTTTGCGAAAGTTGAAGGTACTTGCAAGGATTGTGTGACATGTGTGAATGACGAACCTTGTGAAGAAACATGTGACTAAAAAATCTCTACAATTTCGAAAATGGAGGACTGATCATGCTAAAAGGAGATCAAACGGTATTTGTTTTAGTTGACGTACAAGGGAAATTAGCACGAATTGTTCATGAAAGCGAAAAGCTTGTTAAAAATCTAACAGACTTAATACAAGGATTACAGATTTTAAATATTCCAATCATTTGGGTTGAACAATATCCAGAAGGCTTGGGGCCAACACTTGAAGAAGTGTCACAACATTTAGAAGGAATGAAGCCAATTCCTAAATTGACATTTGATGCCTGTAAAAATGAATCCTTTATTCAAGCATTAAAGAAATCTGGCCGCACACAAATTCTTGTTGCTGGAATTGAAGGTCACATTTGTGTCCATCAAACATCAATGGGATTACATGATATGGGTTATGAAGTCCAAGTTGTGGCGGATGCAATATCTTCACGGACACTCGAAAATAAAGAGATAGGCCTTGCAAAAATGAAGGCAGCAGGAATGACGATAACGAGTGTTGAAACCGCTTTATTTGAGATCATGCATAGTGCTGAAGGTGAGCAGTTTAAGCAATTAATAAAATTATTGAAATAATATTTAAAGACTATATAATTTCACTTACCACAATAGAATGTGGTATAAGCTAAACCGCAAATCACCAAAATAAACATAAAATCATGTTAGTAAAAGTTTAAGCTTTCTTAAAAAAATGTATATACTAGTTGTAGCAGATCCATATATTTGCTGGATTACGACAAGGTACATAAAAGTTAAGAAAGAAAACGAGGTAGTAAAATGAAAGCACTTATTTTTGAAAAGTTTGGTGGACCAGAAGTATTGCAATATAAAGAGATCAGTACGCCATCTTATGGAACGAATGAAATACTAGTAAAAATGAAGGCAATTGGACTCAATTTTGCTGATATATATCGTAGGCGAGGAAATTATCATTTGTCAGGTAATCCCCCGTACATTTTAGGATATGAAGGTTCAGGTGTTGTTGAAGAAATAGGAAGTAACGTAACGGAAATAAAAGTCGGTGATCGAATCTCCTTCGCTGATGTGCCCTTTTCTAATGCAGAGTATGTCGTTGTTCCAAAGGATAAAGTAATTCCACTTCCAAATGAAATCTCATTTGAAACAGCAGCTTCTGTTCTGTTGCAAGGGTTAACGGCGCATTATTTGACGAAAGATAGTTATCAAGTAAACACTGGGGACACTGTGTTGATCCATGCAGCAGCTGGTGGGGTTGGTCAATTGTTAGTCCAAATTGTAAAATTCCTCGGTGGGAAGGTAATTGGGCTAACATCTTCTTTGCAAAAAGCAGAAATAGCCAAAAATGTAAGAGCAGACTACGTATTTTTATATGAAGAGGATTGGGTTACAAAAATTCTTGAAATGACCGACAGGCGTGGTGTTGATGTGGTGTATGAATCTGTCGGCTCCACTTTATCCTCAAGCTTTCAAGCAACAAAAATAGCTGGAACCGTTGTTTTTTACGGAATGGCAGGAGGAGACCCAGAGCCAGTTGATCCAAGAATGTTAATGGACACTTCGAAAACCATTACAGGAGGGGATCTTTGGAATGTTCTTACAACTCATGAAGAAAGAGTGAAACGTTCAAACGAGCTGTTTCATTGGATAACAAAGGGGCACATTCAGGTGAGCGAACCTGCTATTTTCCAATTAAGGGACGGGAAATTAGCCCATGAATTATTAGAAAGCCGAAAGAGCACAGGTAAGATTTTACTAATACCATAAAAATTACTTTTATTAACACCGTTCTCTTGTCCGAACGGTGTTAATCGTTTTTAAAGCATAAAATGAAACAAACTCATTGCGAGTATACTTGGTTACATACATAAATAATAAAAACCTACCAACAATAAGAATAATAAATGTTGGAGGGATATTGTAATGGCCGAGCTTCCTGAAATGGAAAGATATCGAACAGTTTTAACTCCTCATCTTACAGCAATTGAAATGACTCACATTGAGGTACACAGAGAAAAATCGATTAATATACCTGTTTCTAAGTTCATCTCCCACTTACAGGGTAACCATATAACCACAATAAATAGGAGAGCAAAGCATTTAATATTTGACTTACATTCTGGTGAGCATTTGCTCCTTCATTTAATGATTGGAGGCTGGCTGTTTTTAGGCGATTTCGGTATCCAACCTAAAAGCAAAGCACAAATTATTTTATCTTTCGGGGAGAGGAAGCTATACTTTGTTGGATTAAGACTTGGCTATCTCCATTTATTATCTACAGAAGAATTACATACGAAACTAGAAAAATTAGGTCCTGAGCCTTTAAATGACGCATTTCAGTTTCATGATTTTTATGAGCGGATCAGGAACAAGAGAGGGACATTAAAATCTATTCTAGTTGATCCGACGTTTATTGCAGGGATAGGCAGCTGTTATTCTGATGAAATATGCTTTGAGGCAAGACTAAAGCCAACGAGAAAAGCAAATGAATTAATGAATGCAGAGATAGAGACTCTTTTTCAAGCCATTAAGCCTGTTTTAATAAGAGCGATCGAGATAGGTGGATACATGGATTACCCGCTCTACGCAGGTGACGAGAAAACAGGTCAATACAATCATCATTTCCTCGTATATGAGCGCGAAAATGAATCATGTGATCGCTGTGGTCATAGGATTGAAATGCTCGAGGTCTCATCTCGTAAATCGTTTGCTTGTTCAGGTTGTCAGGTGTGATGAATCGACTAAATTTAAGAACCAGGCTCATTTTAAGGCTTGGTTCATTTTTAAATTTGAAAATTTGATCTCAGAACAGCAAAATGACTATTTTCAAGATCTCAATGATATGGGAACAGCATCGGATAGCTTAGTGGGAATAATGGAACGAATAACGATCACGAAACTTTTTCCAGGTATAAAAAAGCCTGAAGAGGTAATAGCAGAGATAGTGAATCTTTTTTTGTACAGCATGTTTACCAAATCTAACTAGTCCTATATAAATATCAAAATAATAGGAGGAGAAAAAATATATATATAAAAGGAAGAGGACAGTTAGTAAAACTTGATGAGGAATGGGTTGTTCTTATAAAAAAAGCAAGAAAGATTGGATTCACGCTTGATGAATTAAGAAAGTTTCTTTGAGGTGGGACCAAATGAAGATAACTGAAATAACTCCTTGTCCTACATAAATTCGATAACGTCTTATCATGTTTTTTTCTTCGTTGCCCAATTAGAACGAGTAGGGTATAAAGTTCCCTTTTTCTAATCAAATTTAAATTTCACGTACCATAATTTATATAGAAACTTAAAAACAAAACTACTAAACAATTCTGACACATTGTATACTTAAAGCAACATAAAAAAGTAAGGAGTTGGGGTACATATGAAATTTCTTATTGTAGGTGCAGGAGCTGTTGGCGGTTATTTTGGTGCACGTCTTCTTGAAAAAGGAGAAGATGTCACGTTCTTAGTACGTGCAAAACGTAAAGAACAGTTAGATCGTGATGGTCTTGTCATTGAAAGTGTGAATGGAAATACGATCGTTCAACCAAAAACCGTTATGGCTGGTGAGGATGAAACGTTTGATGTCATTTTAATTGGAACGAAAGCGTATCATCTTGATCAAGCAATTGAAGAAGTAAAGCCTTTCACAAATGAAAAAAGCGTGATTATTCCGATGTTAAATGGAATGGCTCATCTAAGGCAATTACAAAATGCATTTTCAAAGGAACAAGTAATCGGCGGACTATGCTTTATTGAATCCACTGTTACTACTGAGGGTGTGATTAAACAAACAAGTAAAGCGCACATCTTTATGTTTGGTGAATTAAATGGTGAATATACAGAGCGAATTCAGAAAATCGAGAAAGCCTTTTTAGATACAAATGCAATGGTTAAAGTAAGTAACTCGATTTTGGAAGACATGTGGCATAAATATTTATTTATTACGACAATGTCAGGTGTGACAACATTGTTCCATAAGCCTGTTGGTCCGATTCGCGAGTTGCCAGAAGGAGAGGAAGTTGTTAAAGGTTTAATCAAAGAGATAGCAGATGTTATGCGTGCTGAGGAAGCACCAATTGCTAGTCATGTAGAAGAAATTCAATTTAAACGTTTCCAAGAGCAAGGGTATAAAATGAAGTCGTCCATGCAGCGAGATATGGAAAAAGGAGCCGCTGTTGAAGTTGATCATTTACAAGGGTATTTATTAAAAAAAGCTCGACTCCATCAGATTGAGACACCGATTTTAAAAAGCATTTACGTGAACTTGAAACTCTATGAACAAGCTCTTTAATACGAAACAGCTGATCTTTTGATAAAAAGAGATCAGCTGTTTTCTTTCGAATAACGTGAGGATTTTTCTAGTGCAAATACCTAGAAAAACAAACAAACATTCGGTACAATGAGCGTAATCGATAATTGAGGTGGAACGGATGTTTAAACAAAGCTTACAGGATTTATTAACAGAATTACGTACAAATGAAGAATTTAAAGAGAGAATTGTTCATTGGCATGAAATTGAAGCGGTTCCTGCTGTCACAAAGCCTTTTCCAGAAGAAATAGACGTAAGAATTCAGCATGCATTTCAAAAAAGAGGGATCGGTGAACTATATATTCATCAATACGACGCTATTAAGTATGCGGCAAAAGGTGAAAGTTTTGTAGCAGTTACTCCAACAGCCTCTGGCAAAACCCTTTGCTATAACTTACCTGTACTGCAAAAAATTTTAGAAAATGAAGAAAATCGAGCGTTATATTTATTCCCAACAAAAGCATTAGCCCAAGATCAAAAAAGTGAATTAAATGAAATCATTAATGAAATCGGTATAGATGTGAAATGCTTCACGTATGATGGAGATACAGCACCAACGATTCGGCAAGCTGTTCGAAAAGCTGGACATGTAGTCATAACGAACCCAGATATGCTCCATTCTGCTATTTTACCTCATCATACAAAATGGGTTGCTTTCTTTGAAAATTTAAAATACATCGTGATCGATGAACTGCATACGTATCGAGGTGTGTTCGGCAGTCATGTGGCAAATGTGATTCGAAGATTAAAACGGATTGCTAATTATTATGGAAGCAATCCGACTTTTATTTGTACATCGGCTACGATTGCTAATCCACTAGAGTTAGCGGAAGAATTAACTGGTACTTCCATGCGTTTAATTGACAAAAACGGGGCACCGCGTGGAAAAAAACATTTTTTATTTTATAACCCACCATTACTGAATCAAGCGCTAAATATTCGCCAAAGTGCAACAGTTGAAGTCAACCAACTGGCAAAACGATTTTTAGAAAACCAGATTCAAACCATTGTCTTTGCTCGTAGTCGTGTTCGTGTTGAGATTATTTTAAGTCATTTACAAAACCTGACGAAAAAAGAATTAGGTCCAAAAACGATTCGCGGCTATCGTGGTGGTTATTTACCAAAACAGCGTCGTGAAATTGAACGTGGATTGAGACAAGGTGAGATTATCGGAGTAGTAAGTACAAATGCGCTTGAACTCGGTGTTGATATCGGTCAGCTTCAAGTATGTATCATGACAGGATACCCTGGGTCTGTCGCAAGTGCATGGCAGCAGGCTGGAAGAGCTGGGAGAAGGCAAAATGAATCAGTCATTATTATGGTAGCTAGTTCGACACCACTTGATCAATACATTGTTCAACATCCTGAGTATTTCTTCGAACGAAGTCCTGAATCTGCACGAATTAATCCTGACAACTTGATAATTCTTGTCGATCATTTAAAATGTGCTGCTTATGAATTGCCTTTTAAACGTGGTGAAACGTTTGATGGCGTCGATATCGAAGACATTTTAGAGTTCTTGACAGAAGAACAAGTCCTTCACGCTAGGGGAAATAAATGGTTTTGGATGAACGATGCCTTTCCTGCTCATGGAATCAGTCTTCGTTCAGCATCGCAGGAAAATGTCGTGATTATTGATCAAAGTGATGTCGCTAATCCAACAATTATTGGTGAAATGGATCGTTTTAGCGCAATGACACTTCTCCATGATGAAGCAATTTATTTACATCAAGGAATCCAATACCAAGTTGAATACCTTGACTGGGATGAAAAGAAGGCTTTTGTACGTGAGGTTGCTGTTGAATATTTTACTGATGCTAATCTTGCGGTTCAACTACGGGTATTAGAAGAAGATCAAACACGCGCTGAAGAAAACACAACTGTGAGTTACGGAGATGTCATGGTTAATGCTAAGGCGACTATTTTTAAAAAAATCCGTTTATCAACATTTGAAAATATCGGGTCTGGACCAATTCATTTACCTGAAGAAGAGCTTCATACCAATGCCATGTGGATAAGCTTTTCGGAAGAGCTCGTTGAACAATTCGGAGAAGGGCCATTTGATCAAGCGTTAACGGGCTTAGCCCAATTATTGCAGCAAGTTGCTCCCGTTTTTGTCATGTGTGATCGGAGTGACTTGCATGTTGTCCCGCAAGTGAAAGCAGAGCATTCTGAGCAACCGACGATTTTTCTCTATGATCGGTATCCTGGTGGAATTGGTTTAGCGAAAGAAGTATATCGACATTTACCGACAATTCTTGACCAAGTTTCGAAGCTCATCTCTTCTTGTCCTTGTCAAAATGGTTGTCCAGCATGCGTGGGCTCTACAGGTGAAACGGATACCAAATCACTAGTGAAACGCTTTATCCATCTTTTGCAAGAGAGAAGAGAGGTGTAATGAAGCGATGATGAAACAAAAACTTCTTCGTATGAAACAGCATATGGGGATAGAGAAAGAACAACAAAGTACCTTGTCACCTCCCCCTGTTGAAGAGATTAAAACGAATTCTAAAACGATTCCGTTTGAAGAAGAATGGCGAGCATATGATACCAATCCACTTTGGTTTGAAGAAGATTATACATTGATGCGAGAAAAAGAATATTCTCTCGACCATAAACATGGACGCTATTTATTCTCTGAATTATGTGAAGTAGTAAAGAGATGGCAGGATCATATTTATGAGCACCCACTTTCAGCAAAAGGACGTCGCGCTGAAGATTTGTTATTTTTCGATACGGAGACAACAGGTCTCAGTAGTGGGGTAGGCAATACGATTTTTATGCTAGGCTATTGCCAAATTCAAGAAGAACAAGTTCGCGTAAAGCAATATTTTTTGCCAGGTCCAGAAGCAGAAGTGGCTCTCTATCATCATTTTTTAACGGACGTAGGGAATACAGGTAATCTTGTCACATTCAATGGTAAAGCATTTGATTGGCCTCAAGTGAAGACACGTCATACGTTCGTTCGTGATCAAGTTCCAAAGCTGCCTAAGTTCGGTCATTTTGACTTGCTTCATGCATCAAGACGATTCTGGAAGAATACGCTACCTTCTTGTAAGTTGTCAATTGTCGAACAGGAGATTTTACAATTTGAGCGAATTGAGGATACACCTAGTTATATGGCACCTATGTTGTATTTTGATTTTTTACAGGAACAAGATCCAGATTTCGTGAAAGGGATTTTTCAACATCATGAGTGGGATGTTCTTTCTTTAATGACGCTATATACTCATCTTTCTTCATTGCTTCTTAACTCAGTTCACAGTACACAGTATTTGCAACGAAGAGAAGCATTTGAAATAGCTAGATGGTATGAAGCGATGGGTGAAAAAGAGCTTTCTCAAGGTTTATATGAACAACTCCTTAGAGAAGATGATGAGGTTGCCCATTTAAGTCAGTTTGCTTTTGCAAAAGCAAAGAAACAAAGCGGTGATTGGCGACTAGCTTTGTTTCTATTTGAAGAGCTTGTAGGTAAGAATCACTTTATTTTTGAAGCTGCCATTGAATGCGCGAAGATTTATGAACATCAATATAAAGATATAGAAAAAGCACTATACTTTACCGAGGTTGCTAGAGCAAATACTTCATCTTTAGCTCCTCACAAAAATGAAAAAAAACAGCAAATAGCTTTAGAACTTCAACAAAGGAAATTAAGACTTGAAAAGAAATATAATAAGAAATAATCAAGTTCTATTTCCTGGGTAAGCGCATAAAACTTTATTTTGTTACAATAACCAACAATTTTGTGAACCAATCGATATGAGCTTTATCATTTTCATAAAATGATTGTCATTTTGTGGTGAAAATATTACAATATGATCGATATTGAAAATAGAAAGAGTGAACAATAATGTATCGTGCTATTTTATTGTTGTTTTTTGTAATGATTGGGCTTACTTTGTTTGTCATGAGTGGAATTCGTGATGGTGCTATTGCTCTATTGTAGAAGGTAAACTTGAGTGAAATTTGTGGTTATAGCTGATAAATAGGTGAAACAACTAGTACATCAAGTCTTATACAGGCATAGGTTAATATTGACTCAATTATAAAAGGAGGAATTAACTTATGCATTGTAGACCACGACCAACTGTTTGTAAATTACCGACAACAACGCAAATGATGCCTGCACAAGTTGCGCCAACTCAACATAATATTGTCGAAAAAACGTGTGAGTATATTGTTCCAGAAGTGTTTCCATCTCATACAACGAACGTAACAAATCATGTTTATAAGCATGTAAAAAGCTTCCCACAGACACAATCATTTGAAGAGAATATTAGTCATCAGCAATTTGTCGATCCAACAGCTGGAAGACCACCAGTAGCAGGAGCGATGGCAGGCCCTGGAATGGGAGCACCAGTAGCGGGCGCAATGTACGGTCCACAAGCTGGAGCTATGTATGGTCCACAAGCTGGAGGTCCAGTAGCAGGAGCTATGTATGGTCCACAAGCTGGAGGTCCAGTAGCGGGCGCTATGGCACCACCACGACCAAATATGATGGGGCCAATGGGTGGTTATGGCATGCCCAATGCACCTGTGATGGGAGCAATGTCTCCAATGCATCATGGAAAACATCATAAGTCATGTGGTTGCAAGCGTTAAGAAGCGAGAGAAAAGCGAGCTGAATGAGTCCAGTTCGCTTTTTTTGAAGGTTTGAATTTTATAGTAAGATTGACATTCAACTCCTTCCGTTTAGAAAAGAGGTGATCGTGTGAAAACAATAGCTGTTTCAGGTTATAAAGCGCACGAGCTTGGTATTTTTGATCAAAAGCATAAAGGGATTTACTTTATAAAAAAAGCATTAGAACAACGTTTGCGGTCATTTGCTGAAGAGGGTCTCGAATGGGTCATTATAAGTGGTCAACTTGGTGTAGAGTTATGGGCAGCAGAAGTCGTATATTCTTTGAAAGAAAATTTCCCTCATTTACAATTGGCGATCTTAACACCTTTTTTAAAGCAAGAAGAAAAATGGCAAGAATCTACAAGGGACTATTATCTAGACATTCTTAACCAAGCTGATTTTGTTGATAGTATCACAAAACGTCCATATGATAGTCCTGCTCAGCTTAGACTTAAAAATGAATTTATTATTTCAAAAGCTGATGGCTTATTATTACTATATGATGAGGAAAAGCCAGGTTCTCCTACATATTATTTAGAAATTGCAAAAAAACGACAAATGACAGATGAATTTCCTATTTATACCATTACACCAACTGACCTTGATTTACTCGTTCAAGAAGAACAAGCTGATTTTTAAATTCCGAGAGTATGAAGAGTGTTAGGAAGACAGATAAAGCGAAAATATTATTAATTGAAATTGACAAGTTCACGATCTTTTGAAAAAATAGAGGAAAAGCTGTACGTACACGTCGCATAATAGAGGTGATGAAAATGAGTCAACAGGATATTCGATTTACAGCCAAAGAAATTCTTGAAAAAGATTTTAAAACAAGCATGAGAGGGTACAATCCAGATGAAGTGGATAAATTTCTAGATGCTATTATTCAAGATTATGAGGCTTTTCAAAACAAAGTAGCAAACCTTGAAAGAGAAAATGAGCAATTAAAGCGTGAAATGAAAAAGCTCTCTGAACGATCGCAAAGACAGACTCCGACACAAACAGTTGGAAGTACGAACTATGATATTCTTCAACGTTTATCGAACTTAGAGAAAAAAGTATTTGGAAGTAAACTTTACGAGTAGGGGATTTGCATATGGTTGATGTTTATATTGATGGGGCAAGTGCTGGAGATCCTGGACCATCTGGTGCGGGAGTATTCATCAATTATAAAAATGGGCAAGTCGAGAACCATTCGATTCCATTAGGAGAGATGTCCAATCATGAAGCAGAGTACGAGGCCTTAATCCATGCACTAGATTTATGTCTAGAGCGTCGATTAAGCATCGTCTCATTTCGAACAGATTCCAAACTAATTGATGAAGCAATTGAGAAGCGCTATGTCAAAAATAAACGATTCCAACCTTATTTAGAAAAAGCACTAAAAAGAACAGATCAATTTGATTTGTTTTTTATGAAGTGGATTCCGAGTAGTCAAAACAAAAGTGCAGATGCACTAGCAAGGCAAGCAATACAAAAAAATGGAAAATAATTATCTCCTTGAATTATATCATGATTCGAGGTATAATTATTTTTGTCGCTTAAGACAACTTTAAGCATTCAGGTGACCGCTGCACGCTTGTCGTGTAGAGGAAAGTCCATGCTCGCACGGGCTGAGATGCTCGTAGTGTTCGTGCCTAGCCAATTCATAAGCTAGGGTAGTCTGGTTTTGACTGGGCTAACGGCAAGGTAAGCACCTAAGTCGATTGATATGGTGTGAGGCCTTTGAAAGTGCCACAGTGACGTAGTCCGTTTGGAAACAAACGGAGTGGAACGCGGTAAACCCCTCGAGCGAGAAACCCAAAACATGGTAGGGGCATCTTCTTAACTGGAAATGAACAGGTGAGAAGAACAAGGGTATCCTTGTAGATAGATGGTTACCACTGGAGTACGAGGCTCATCACCGTTTGCAGTACAAAGGTACAGAACATGGCTTATCGAATGCTTAATGGATGAAATAAACTAAAAACATTTTATAGAAATCAGACCCAATTCTCCTTATAGAGAATTGGGTCTTTTTCTTGTAAATTGGAGCAAATGAAAAAAAAGTAGAACGGTGTAGACAAGCTATTAATATACCTTTACTGAAAGCCCTTTCATATTAAAACCCTTTATTCCTAAACGCTTTAAAGCGATAAAATTTCTTGTTTACTTTCCAATAATATTGTTTTAAGATAATACTAAACTATTAGAAAAATAAAAAGGGGTATTGTTATGAAAAAAACATTGAAATATTGGATTGGGATTGGAGCTATTGGTTTGGCTTTAACTGCATGTGGAACGGAAGAATCCGCATCGCCTGCTGAAGAAAATGAGCCTGCACCTTCGGAAGAAACAACTCAGTTTAAAATTGGGGCTACGCAAATTGTTGAGCACCCATCGCTTGACCTAGCCTATGAAGGATTCCAACAAGCTCTTGAAGATGCTGGACTTGATGTGAACTATGATTTCCAAAGTGCGCAAGGTGATCAAAATAACACAAGTGCCATTGCAAACAACTTTGTTGCCGATCAAGTCGATCTTATTTTTGCTAACTCGACACCGAGTGCTCTAGGTGCGTTGCAAGCAACGAGTGACATTCCGATCCTATTTACTTCTGTAACAGATGCAGTTGGATCAGGATTAGTCACAGCAATGGATCAACCAGGAGAAAACATTACTGGTGTAGTTGATTTACACCCTGAAACAATCGAAAATACCGTTAGCTTTATTGATCAATATTTTCCAGACTCAAGTGTAGGACTTATTTACAATGCTGGTGAGTCAAATTCGGTTGCTCAAATGGAAGCAATTGAAGCTGCTGCCGAGGGAACGAGCTTAACTCTTATGACAAGAACTGTAGCTACATCAGCTGAAGTACAACAAGCCGCAGCATCACTAGTCAGCGAAGTAGATGTCTTATACATTTTCACAGATAATACAGTTGTTTCAGCATTTGCAACAGTTGTAGCCGCTGCAAATGATCAACAAATTCCATTGATTGTCGGAGAACCCAATTCATTAGCAGCAGGTGGGTTTGCAACTTATGGTATTGACTATCACTCAATTGGTTACCGTACTGGGGAAATGGCTGTTGAAGTATTGACTGGTGAGAAAACAACGACAGAAATTCCGGTTGAGTATCCAGCAGAAATGCAGTTATTTATTAATAAAGAGGCTGCTGAAGCTCAAGGAGTGGAATGGAATTCTGAATGGGACGAAATTGCTGAATTTTACGAAGCTGAAGAAGCTGAATAAAGAAATAGGGACCGACCTGTCACTAACGGCAAGTCGGTTTCCATGTTTTAAAAAAGTGTTTACAAGTAATGCCTAAATAGTTTATCTAGCTACTACAAGTTTGGTAGGTGTTTTGGCATTTTTATGGGAGGGTTCATATGTTTTTATCAATTTTTAGCGCAATTGAATCAGGAATTATTTACGCTATTATGGCGCTTGGTGTTTATTTAACGTTTCGGATTTTGGACTTTCCCGATTTAACAGTGGATGGTAGTTTTGTAACAGGTGCTGCAGTGGCTGCGGTGTCAATTGTTAATGGCATTAATCCTTTTGTCGCAACGGCTTTTGCTGTGATCGCAGGTTTTATTGCTGGTTGCTTTACGGGACTGCTTCATACAAAAGGAAAAATCAATCCACTTTTAGCTGGGATTCTCATGATGATTGCCCTTTATTCGATTAATTTACGAATTATGGGTAGACCGAATATTCCATTACTAAATGAATCAACTGTTTTTAATCAAATTGCTGGTTGGTGGGAAATGATCGGTGTTGACCGAGCATTTAATGGCATGCTGCAAATGATGGGACTTGCTCAAGTACCACGTACATGGGCGATTTTGATTGTTATGGCTATTTTGACGATAGCTATCAAATATGCAACTGATTATTTCTTGAAAACTGAAGCTGGCTTGGCCTTGCGTGCAACAGGGGATAATCAAAAAATGATTCGCAGTTTTTCAGCGAACACGGACTCATATATTATTTTCGGCTTAGGTCTTTCTAATGGTTTAGTTGCCTTATCGGGTGCTTTAATTGCTCAGCTAGGTGGTTTTGCTGATGCTGGTATGGGAATTGGTTTAATTATCATTGGTCTAGCATCTGTTATTATTGGTGAAGCTCTTTTTGGAACGAAAACTATTTTCAGAACGACATTAGCCGTTATTGCTGGAGCGATTATTTACCGTATCGTCGTCACATTGGCATTGAGAGTTGATTTTCTTGAAGCTGGAGATATGAGGTTGATTACAGCTGTTCTTGTTATCGCAGCATTAGTATCACCAAAAATCATCGATGCTCGGAAAGAAAAGATTAGAAGAAGACATAAACGTGCTGCTGGAAAAGGAGGGAATCAACATGCTTCATCTACGTGATATTTCACTAACATTTAACGAAGGAACTCCTGATGAGAAAAAAGCATTGCAAAACACGAATCTCTCTTTAAACAAAGGCGATTTTGTCACGATTATTGGAAGTAATGGAGCTGGGAAATCGACATTAATGAACATTATTTCAGGCTCTCTTACACCAGATGTTGGCGATGTACTTATTGATCAAAAAGAGGTAACGTACTTACCAGAATACAAACGTTCTCAATTAATTGGCCGTGTATTTCAAGATCCAATGGCAGGAACAGCACCAACAATGACAATTGAGGAAAACCTCGCTATTGCTTATTCAAGAAATAAAAAGCGTACGTTTAAAGTCGGCGTAACAAAGAAACGGAAGGATATGTTTCGAACTCATTTAGAATCGTTAAATCTTGGTTTAGAGAATCGATTAACAGCGAAGGTTGGCTTATTATCTGGTGGTGAGAGGCAAGCCCTTTCCCTCTTAATGGCTACCTTTACTGAACCGAAAATCCTTTTGTTAGATGAGCATACAGCTGCACTTGATCCATCTCGAGCTGAGTTAATTACAAATTTAACTCATGATATAGTTGAAAAATTTCAGCTAACAACGCTTATGGTTACACATAATATGCAACAGGCGCTCGATCTTGGAAATCGGTTAATTATGATGGATAAAGGTCAAATTATTTTAGATGTAGACAGCGACAAGAAGAGTCAATTGACAATCGAGAAGCTCCTGCAAGAGTTTCAACGTATTCGCGGTAAGCAAATGGAAAGTGATCGAGCAGTACTTGGTTAATATAACGGGGTATCTCTAAAACTTTTAGAGATACCCTATTTCTTATGTCAGAAGATGTTGTTTGCCAGCCTATTTACTCGTATAATGAAAGATACATGTCCGTTGATAAGGAGTTTATTCATAATGGAAAAAGTAACGTTAATTGCAACAGCAACAATGGGTTTAGAAGCAATTGTTGCACGAGAAGTGAAAGATTTAGGATACGAAGATGTACAGGTGGAAAATGGAAAAGTCACGTTCACAGCTGACGTATCAGCTATTCCACGTGCGAATCTTTGGTTACGTACTGCAGACCGAGTGAAAATCAAGATTGGGGAATTTAAGGCTTATACATTTGATGAGCTCTTTGAAAAAACGAAAGCTCTTCCTTGGCCTGATTTCATTCCTGTTCATGCTGAGTTTCCTGTTATCGGGAGATCAGTAAAGTCAAAATTATTTAGTGTCTCTGATTGTCAGGCGATCGTGAAAAAAGCAGTTGTTGAAAGCATGAAAAAACGCTATAAGAGAGGCTGGTTTGATGAAGATGGTCCATTCTATCGAATCGAAGTAGCTCTTCATAATGATGTTGCCACATTGACAATTGATTCAAGTGGAACAGGTCTTCACAAACGTGGATATCGCTATTTACATAATGAAGCGCCATTAAAAGAAACGTTAGCTGCGGCATTAATTAAGCTTACCCCATGGAAACCAGATCGCCCATTTGCTGATCCGTTCTGTGGATCTGGAACCATTCCGATTGAAGCTGCGATGATCGGTCAAAATATTGCACCCGGCTTTAATCGTGAATTCGTATCTGAGGACTGGCACTGGATTGGCAAAGAGCGTTGGAATAAAGCGCGACAAGAAGTAGAAGATTTAGCAAACTATGATCAGCCTCTTGATATTTTAGGCTCAGATATCGATCACCGAAGTGTAGAACTAGCCCAAAATAATGCCATGGAAGCTGGTTTTGGTGATATGATTACATTTAAACAAATGCAAGTGAAGGATTTCCGTCACCGCGGTGAATATGGCATTCTAATTGGCAACCCACCATACGGGGAAAGACTTGGTGAACGTGCCGAAGTTGAACAAATGTATCGAGATATGGGAGAGACATTCAAGCTATTAGATACATGGTCTGTTTACATGCTCACCTCTCATGAAGGCTTTGAAGAGCTTTACGGGAAGAAAGCAACGAAAAAGCGGAAGCTGTATAATGGGAATTTGAAGACAGATTATTATCAATTCTTTGGACCAAGGCCTCCGAGGAAAGAGTAAGATCGTACAAGTTTAAATCATACTTGGTTTGAGTTCAGTCATACCGACATTGACATAGCAGTTGCATGGTGACATGGTTAAAGTTATAAAAGTAAATGTTAGAGATAATAAATATGTTTATTTAATATTGATTGAAGATATCATTCACGAGAGACTTAAAGCAGCTATTCATTGGATCATTGAAGTCAGAATCTGATAGAGAATGGGGATTTAAATTACTTGTAGGTAATGTTGACCGAGTTGACCTCGCTAATTATATGGAAAGTTGGAAACAGGGACAGAAGAGATAGAATTAGATCACTGGTTAGACATGGTGAATATGTTAAAATGAAAGGCTCATTAATTTGGCTAAGAAACTGGCTAAGTTAGTGAGCCTTTTATTTGAAATATTATTTTCATCGCAAATAAATGATCATAATATTATTATGTAAACTAATTTGATTCACCCGCATATTTTTCTTATTGACTGGATAAACTTAACATGAACGGTAACAGCTAAAGGAGGAACTAGTATGGCTAATCAGGAACATTTTCAATCTGGATATAATGATCTTAAACAAGTCGAAATGGCGATAAAATCTGCAGAGCATATGGTCGGACAAGCGACTCGTAGCATGGATGAAGAACAGTTGCAAGCTGCTACAAATGCATTACAAGATGCAAAAGAAAAATTGAATAAAGCTGTTGCTTATCAAACGGGAGTTGACGACATGTTTTTAGAAATGTCATCAGAGTTGATCGAAAAAGCCGATCATCAATTAAAAGAAGCGAAGAATAACGAATAGAAAAAAAGATTGGCTTACACTGCATTTTTTCGAGTGTAAGCCAGTCTTTTTTTATTTTGCATCTGGGTGATCTAGCTGTTCAAATACAGGATTTGAAAAGTCCAAATATCCTAAATCCTCCTTATAATCAATTGTCATTCCATCCATATACCAAAAATCATCTTCCGTTATGAAAAATGTGACTCCGTTTTTCTCAATTTTATAAGAAGAGGTGGTTGGTTCGTCCTTCATGACACCTACTGAGAATCCTCCAGATCCAATTCCGCCTACACGAACATAAAGGCGCAGGGTATCTCCTTTTGAAAGAGGTATTTCTTCTATATATAAAGCTGCCGCTGAATCAGTGATTGTTACGTTCAATTTGCATTCCTCCTTATTCACTTCACACAATAGCATAGCATTCAACGTATTTCTAGGTAAATGATTTTTATAAGAAATAAATCATCCGTTATTCATAAAAATAAAAATGTGAATCAATTGATTATTTTGGATGCTCTCGATATGATTACATTAGCATGACTATGACTAAAGAGGTGGATATTTAGAATGACAGAACGAATACAGCAAATCGAATCTGAATTTAGACAATTTGTGAAGAAAATTGAAGATTATAAGCAAGCACTTGCTGTTCTTGCATGGGATTCACGTACAGGAGCACCAAAGAAAGGAATTGTGCAGCGCTCTGAAGTCATTGGAACGCTATCATCTGAAGTATTTGCCCTTTCGACAGCAGAAGAAATGGCAAGTTTTTTAGGAGAGTTACGTGAAGAGAGTGTCTATAATAACCTTTCAGAAATTACGCAAAAGACAGTTGATGAATGTCATAAAGACTTTGAGCGTAACGTCAAAATCCCTAAAGACGAATTTAAAGAATACGTGATGCTGCAATCACAATCAGAAGCATTATGGGAAGAAGCAAAAGAAAAAGCAGACTTCGAAATGTTCCGTCCGAATCTTGAAAAGCTAGTTGCATTTAAAAAGAAGTTTGTTGGCTACTGGGGCTATGAGAAGCATCCTTATAACACCCTTTTAGATGATTATGAGCCTGGCGTATTTGTGGAGACAATTGATAAAGTATTTGGCGAGTTGCGCGATCAATTAATTCCACTTGTCAAAGGGGTAACAGAATCAACGCATCAGCCAAAAACAGATTTCTTGTTCAAAACGTTCCCGAAAGAAAATCAAAAAGCGCTCAACTTAGATATTTTAACCGAGATTGGCTATGACTTTGAGGCAGGCCGTCTAGATGAAACGGTGCATCCATTTGCAATCGGCATTAATCCAAATGATGTTCGCGTGACGACAAAATACAATGAAAACGATTTTCGTGTTGCGATCTTTGGTACAATCCATGAATGTGGGCATGCTCTGTATGAACAAAATATCTCACAAGATTTAATTGGTACACCGCTTTGTGACGGCACATCGATGGGTATTCATGAGTCTCAATCACTTTTCTGGGAGAAATTCGTCGGTCAAAATGTTGGTTTTTGGGAGCGAAATTATGATTTAATGAAAAAGCATTCAAGTGGTCAGTTTGATAATGTATCATTAGAAGATTTTTATTTTGCGATCAATGAGTCAAAACCATCATTAATTCGTATTGAAAGTGATGAACTCACGTATTGTCTACATATCATCATTCGTTATGAGCTGGAAAAAGCCCTTATGGAAGATAAAATTACAGTAAAAGAACTGCCACAAGCCTGGAATGATAAGATGGAAGAATATTTAGGTATTCGACCGTCGCATGATGGTGAAGGTGTTCTTCAAGATGTTCACTGGTCATTTGGTGCTTTTGGCTATTTCCCGTCTTATGCACTAGGATACATTTATGCTGCTCAAATCAAAGAAGCCATGCTAGCTGATCTGCCTTATTTTGACGAGCTTGTTCGTAACGGTGACTTTGCTCCGATTCGTGAATGGTTAACCACACATGTGCATCAATATGGAAAAATGAAGCAACCTGGAGAGATTATTAAAAATATTACAGGTGGTGGGATTGATTCCAAACCGCTCGTGCGTTATTTGGAAGAAAAGTATCGTCGTCTTTACAAGTTTTAAGTTCAACATCTACTACCAAGAGAAGAAGAGCCCATCACTCTTCTTCTCTTTACTGTTTATAAACAAAGAAAAACAACTTAAATCACCATTTCTTTTTATGATGTTTAACATAGAATGGAAAATATAGGATGAAAAACATTAGCAGAGCAATGACTTCTAAAAAGAGAATATACCACGGATAAGGTCCAAGAACATCCAAAATACTTGGATTTTCTGGCTTTCGAGCAAGAAACATGTAGTTTGCCCCTGTAGCGATGTTAACTAAAAAGGCAACTAACGCAAATATATTTAACGCTACAAATGATTTTATCATTGAGCGCAAGGTAATCGTCATCCGCTCCACCCATACCATATGTAAGATCGCTAAAATAATCGCAAAATGCGCAATAAAGAAATGCAGAAAGCGGTAATGTGGAAAGGTATAGTACAATTCAGGTGTCACAATCGCTTGAAATGCGCCAGCAAGACCGAAGAAATAGACAATCTCAAAGATGAAGCGCTGCTTGATTAAAAGCATAATCACGCAAAGGTATAAACTAATCGTACATAGCTGAAGAGGCAAGTTAAATCTAAGATCCCATTGCCCCACATATATACTCCAAATGATTAAACTAACCTCAGATAAAAATAAGGCAGCTACAAGTGCCCATCTTCCGTATGTTTTCATCAACGGATGCTTCCGAAAACGATACTGGAACCATAGAAGAATTAAAAATAAAAAAATCGTGATCAAATGAACTGGTGAAAGAAAAAGCGCTGTTTCTACATAGGATTCACGGGCAAAGATTGAATTCACTAAGTACCCTCCTCAATGTCTTACCGTATCACACGTTTAAGCGAGCGAAGATCTTCATCAACCCCACCAAATAATTGCTCAACTCTTTCACGCGCGTCCTCTACTCCTTTGTTTTAAATAGTGGGAGCTAATTTTTCTAACATAAAATCTAGGATTTGCTCGGCTGCAATATAACCTAATTCTTCCCCGCGTTCAACCTCATAATAATACTGTAAATCGTCCATCATTAATTTCTTTTCTTCCTTTGTAAAATGAATATGCATCATATAAACTCTCCCTTTTACGAATAAGTAAGCTGCTCAATTGCTTGTTCTCTCGCACGGTCTTGAACGTGAGCGTATACTTGCGTTGTGGCAATGGACTCGTGCCCAAGTAAGCTTTGAATCGTTAACACGTCAACGCCATTTTCAATCAAAGCTGTTGCAAATGTATGCCTAAGCTTATGAGCAGTGATTTGTTTGTTTTGAAGCGATGCAATGGTTTGTGAAGCTCGTTTTATTTGTCGTTGAATCATTTTCTGTAACGCATTTAAGCTAACAGACTTTATATAGGAACCTTTTTTGAAATCATAACCTATAAATAAGGCATCATCAGGATATTGTGGGCGGGCGTCTTTTGGCAATGAACGTAAATAGTCTTCGATCATATTGATTGTTTCTGTTGCAAGAGGGATCGTCCGTTCTTTATTCCCTTTTCCGCGAACGGATAATGTTCTTCGCTCAACATTCACTTGCTTAAGTTTCAAGGAAGAGAGCTCAGAAATACGTAGTCCTGTAGAAATCAATAAATAAAAGACTAGGAAATCACGTGAGTTTAATTTTTCTTGATACATCTTTTGGCGAAGACTGACATGATGATCCTCGGTTGCTCGAATAGCATTGAGTAACTGTTTTACTTCTTTTTGTGTTAAATAGACAGGTTCTCTTTTACCGAGTTTCGGTCGTTCCACGCCAACAACTGGATTCGTTGCTGTTAATCCTTCTTTTATCAAATAATCGAAAAGAGACTGGAGAGCTGACAATTTTCGATTAATGGTTCTTGGTTCATTTTCAACCTCTAAGGCTAGATACGATATGTAATGCTGAATCCCTGCTTTTTCAAGCTGTAAAAAATCTACTAATTGTATGGAAGAAGCTGAGAATGCCGGATCGTCTGTGTGACGCTTGACATACGAAAAGAAAAAATAGAAATCATAAATGTAACGCTGAATCGTAGATGGTGAATAACCAAGTGACATTCGGCTTACTAAATAGTCTTGTATAAAAGAAGGAAGTTCATTCGCTTTTTTATATGTAGAAAAAAGCTGAGCTTTATGTGTAGAAGTTGTATTTTCAATGCTTGTTTGAATGTGGTTTAATTTTGCAAATAACGACATATGATTCACCTCTCTATTAGTTTAACGCAAAATTAACGTTCTGTGAAATTGATATTTCACGGAACGTTAAAAGGTAGAGAAAAATAAGTGAAGTTGTATTGTTTGATTTACCCATTTGGCTGTAATACAATACCACAATAATACTTAGTAACACGAAATGTATCCTTCATTTATAAGGGATAAAAGTTTAATAGGAGGGTAAATATGAACACGAATCAAACGAACAATAAAAGTAAAAAACAAATTAGCGATATTCCTTTATCCGTTTTAGATCTTTCTCCAATCATTGAAGGGGGAACGATAAAAGAATCATTTAAAAACACACTTGATCTTGCTCAGTATGTTGAAAAATGGGGATACAATCGCTTTTGGTTAGCCGAACACCATAATATGCCTGGCATTGCTAGTTCAGCAACGTCTGTGTTGATAGCTCACGTTGCAGGAGGGACTTCGAAAATTCGTGTTGGTTCTGGTGGGATTATGTTACCAAACCATGCTCCATTAGTAATCGCTGAACAATTCGGTACACTGGAAACACTTTATCCTGGGCGTATTGATCTTGGTCTTGGACGAGCACCTGGAACGGATCAAAATACTGTTATTGCTCTACGAAGAGATGCACGCGCAGGTCAAGATTTTCCTGAAGACTTAGCAGAATTAAAATCATTTTTTGCCCCACTTTCAGAATCCATGTATCGTGGTTTAGTTCGTGCGGTTCCTGGCGAAGATTTAAATATTCCTATTTGGTTACTTGGTTCAAGTGGATTTAGTGCTCAATTAGCTGGCGAACTCGGTTTACCTTTTGCTTTTGCCAGTCATTTTTCGCCAGATAATACTTTAGGAGCCTTGCAAGTGTATCGTGACCATTTCAAACCTTCGGAAGTGTTAGATAAGCCATATGCAATGGTGGGAGTAAATGTCATTGCTGCAGAGACAGATGAAAAAGCACAATGGTTAGCTACTTCTTTCCAGCAGCAATTTTTAAATCTCGTTCGCGGACGTCCAGGCCAGTTGCAGCCACCAGTAGAAAGCATGAATGAGCTTTGGACAGAGGGTGAGCGACATGCTGTTGAGCAACAGCTTCGTTCTTCCATTGTTGGAAACCCCGAAACGGTAAAAGGAAAATTACAAGCCTTTTTAGATGCTACGCAAGCAGATGAATTTATGATTAATACACATGTATACGATCATCAAGAACGTTTGAAGTCGTATGAGCTAGTAAGTGAACTGGTTAAAGAAAAATAAACAAGAAAAGGAGCTGACAGATAAAAATCAGCTCCTTTTGCTATTCTAGACAAGATCCAATAAATGAATTAAAGCAAAACCTAATACAGACAATAAAATCGAACCAATAAGCGCTGCAGCAAATGTCCGTAATCCAAGTTGTCTAAACGTAGTCATATTGACACTTAAACCAAGACCAGCCATCGCCATTGCAATTAAGACATAAGAGAGTGAAACAAGCAGCTCTGCGATCGTTGACGGAATCAACTCAAATGAATGCACGGCACTCATTATTAGAAACCCGACGATAAACCAAGGAACTGGAATCAACCTCCATGTACCCTTTTCATCGGAACTATTTTTCTGTAATTCAGTGTGGTTGATCCATATTCCTATCACAATCGCTACTGGTACGAGCAATGCCACTCGTGTTAATTTAACAATAACGGCCGTATCAACCGCTTGATTACCTCCTGGTGCAGCCGCTGCAATTACATGCGCTAATTCATGTAAAGTTGCCCCTGAAAAAATTCCATACCCATTTGCTGAGAGACCAATAAAGGGGAACATAAGCGTATACATGATGGTAAACATTGTTCCAAGTATCGCAACAGTTGCGGCTCCTATGGCAATTTCCTCATCTTTCGCTTTTATTTGTGGTGCGATAGCTACAACAGCTGCAGCCCCGCAAATGGCGGTCCCACATGCTGTTAAAATCCCAAGCCTTTTCTCTACTTTAAATAGTTTTGTTAATAAAAACACTACAATCAACGTAAAAAAGAGACTAACACTCGCAATGATAAACACATCTGCGCCAGCTTGAAAAATAGCAAAAAGATCAAGCCGCATACCCAGTAAAATGATTCCAACTCGTAAAAGCTTTTTACTAGAAAAATTGGTCCCTGGTGCTAGTTGATTAGGTAGGCCGATCGAAGCCCTCCATATCATCCCGATCATAATAGCAAGAACTAATTCACCAGTTATATTCAGAAAAGGGAGGTCAGCCAAGTACTTTGCTATAATAGCTATTCCCAGTGTAAGCATGATTCCAAGGGTGAAATATAGATAATTTTTGTATCTGTCTTCCATTGCTCATCACTCCGTACATGTGTCATTTCTCGTTGTTTTCTTTTTTACTATAATGACGATTCAACAATAAGTAAAATACATATTTGTAATCATAATCATTTGAAAAACTTATGATAAAATAAAAGAAGCATGGAAGGAGACAAACTCGTCATGATTGATCATTTGAAAATTTTTGTAACAGTAGTTGAACAACGTCATTTTTCAAGGGCAGCGAGCTTACTGAATCTTTCGCAACCAAATGTAAGCTTACATATACGAAATCTTGAAAACGAGCTAGATACGACTCTTTTTATTCGCTCACCTAAAAAAGTAACGGTCACAGAAGCAGGAGAAATTCTTTATATCCGCGCCAAAAAAATGTTAGAGCTTTACGAAGAAGCAAAGCAGGAGCTTAATGCCCAAAAACATACCGTTCAAGGAACATTAAAAGTTGGAGCAAGCTTTACAATCGGAGAGTATATCTTACCAAGAATGCTAGGGGCATTTGCTCAAGAATATCCACTAGTAAAAGTAGAAGTAATGGTAGGCAATACGGAAGAAATTATTGAGAAGGCACGTTTAAACGAGCTTGATATTGGCCTGATAGAGGGGGAAGTGACACAAAAAGAAGTGAAAGCAGAACCCTTTATGCAAGATGAAATGATTATTATAGCTCCTCTTACTCATCCTTTGGCGCAACTACGTACGGTTAAGCCTGATATGCTACAAGATCAAGTCTGGATTTGGCGAGAAAGCGGTTCAGGAACGCGCGCTTATAGTGATCAATTAATGGCTAATTTACAGCTTAATGTAGCACATTTCTTTATCTTTAGTAGTAGTCAAGGAATAAAGGAAGCCGTCTCAGCAGGGCTAGGGATTGCGATGATTTCTAAATTAACTGTTCGTAAAGAATTGGAAGCAGGCGACATCAAGCGAATAAATATCCAGAATCGTACCTTTACGAGAAACCTTTCGATTATACAAGGAAATGAAGGATTTCACTCAAATGCACGTGAGCTATTCATTGATAAGATTTTGAATGCGGAAGAGAGAGGCACTTAATAAAACAAATTACAAGAAGAGTTGGCATAAAACTTACTTGTTTATATTGTGCAGGATTTAGCCATAAAAGAGTCGAAAGAGTGTCTATTAAGAAAGCGGATACAAGATTTCGCAATCATGAAGGAGGAACTAAAAAATGAGAGAAGTTGTTATTGTTAGTGCCGTACGCACACCAGTTGGAACGTTTGGAGGAGCATTATCGTCTGTATCGGCGGTAGATTTAGGAGTGGTCGCAACAAAAGAAGCGATCGCTCGTGCTGGGATACAGCCAGAGCAAATCGATGAAGTATTAATCGGAAATATTTTATCAGCAGGGTTAGGCCAAAACGTCGCTCGACAAGTGGCGATCTATGCAGGACTTCCACAAACGACGCCTGCACTTGCTATTAATAAACTCTGTGGATCAGGCTTACGGACAGTGAGTATGGGAGCTCAGTTTATCGCATTAGGTGATGCGGATGTCATTTTAGCTGGTGGAATTGAAAGCATGAGTAATGCTCCGTACGTACTACCTAAAGCACGCTGGGGACAACGTATGGGTAACGGGGAGTTAATTGATATGATGATTTATGATGCTTTAACGGATAAATTTAATGATTATCATATGGGAATGACTGCAGAAAATATTGCTGAGAAATGGGAGTTAACTCGCGAAATGCAGGACGAATTTGCATTACGTAGTCAACAAAGAGCAGAAGCAGCCCAAAAAGAAGGGCGTTTCCAAGCTGAAATCGTTCCTGTTGAGATTCCTCAACGAAAAGGCGAACCAATTATTGTCGATACAGATGAACATCCAAAACACAGAATGACAATGGAAAAACTATCCAAATTGAGACCAGCTTTTAAAAATGACGGGACCGTAACGGCTGGAAATGCTTCAGGCATTAATGATGGTGCTGCTATGGTTGTTTTAATGGCCAAGGAAAAAGCTGAAGAGCTTGGCATTACACCACTTGCAACGATTAAATCATACGGAAATGCAGCATTGGATCCAAGCATTATGGGCTATGGACCTGTGCCAGCTACTAAGAAGGCACTTGAACGTGCTGGGATGACTGTTAAAGATTTAGATCTTATTGAAGCGAATGAAGCATTCGCAGCACAGTCTCTTGCTGTTGTAAAAGATTTAGGTCTAGATCCTGATAAAGTAAACGTGAACGGAGGAGCAATTGCACTAGGTCACCCCGTAGGTGCGTCAGGAACACGCGTTCTAGTTACGCTTTTATATGAAATGGAGCGACGGGATGCCAAGCACGGACTAGCAACGCTTTGTATTGGTGGAGGTCAAGGAACAGCCTTAATTGTTGAACGTCCATAAGTAAGAGAAATAGTAAAGTACATACATGTCAAATGTCTAGTTGTATTAGCTTTTGTCATGATGTGAGGAGGATTTCAATTGAGACTACAGGATAAAGTAGCGATTATTACAGGAGCAGGTCAAGGAATTGGTCAAGCAACTGCATTGAAGTTTGCAGCTGAGGGAGCCAAGGTTGTGATTTCTGATATGAATGAAGCAGCTATAGAGGATACGGTTGCTGCTGTAAAAGAGAAGGGTGCTGAAGCTATTGGACTGCTTGTCAATGTAACCAAACGAGCAGACGTGAAACAACTAATGAAGAAGACGGTCGAAACCTTTGGTCGCATTGATATCGTTATAAACAATGCTGGCATTACAGCAGATGCGCAGTTGTTGAAAATGACAGATGAAGAGTGGGATCGCGTTATTGATGTAAATTTAAAAGGCGTATTTCTTGTATCTCAAGAAGCAGCAGCAATCATGAAGATGCAAAATAGCGGTGTGATTTTAAATGCCTCTTCTGTTGTTGGTTCATACGGTAATTTTGGGCAAACGAACTATGCTGCCACGAAATGGGGAGTAAACGGGATGACGAAAACATGGGCGAAGGAATTAGGGCGTTACAATATTCGTGTGAACGCTATTGCTCCAGGTTTTATCCTTACCCCCATGACAGAAAAAATGCCTGAAAAGGTCTTAACAATCATGAAAGATAAAGCCGTTTTAAAGGACCTTGGAACTCCAGAAGACATCGCTAACGGATATGCCTTTCTTGCATCTGATGAAGCGAGGTTTATCACTGGGACGATTTTAAGTATTGATGGTGGCGTAGTTTTGTAATGGTTGAATTGAGACTAGCTTTATAAAAAGCTTGTTTTTCACCTGAAACACAAGTTAAACGGAGCAAAATTTCCGCATGAGTCAAATATAGAGATCAAATCCCCCAAAAAGGGTAAACTAATTAAAACAGGCTATTTCATTGCATATAGCCTGTTTTATTATTCTAACACAACGAACTACCTACCTCTAAATGTTTATAAATTTACGAAAAAGGGTATAAGATTCTGTTAAGAAAGTATAATTGATTGGAAGTGAAAAAGAGAATGATCACGTTTCAAAATGTATCAAAAGCTTACCCAGATGGGACACAAGCTGTTCAGCAATTTAATTTAACAGTAGCAGAAGGAGAATTTTTTGTCTTAATTGGTCCATCTGGCTGTGGGAAAACAACGACGCTGAAAATGGTGAATCGTCTTATTGAACCAACTGATGGAACCATTGAAATGAATGGAAAACCTATTTCATCAATAAATATCCACGAACTGCGTTGGAACATTGGCTATGTTCTTCAACAAATTGCGCTATTTCCTAATATGACAGTGGCAGAAAATATTTCAGTCGTGCCTGAAATGATGAAATGGTCAAAAGAATTGATAGAAGCACGTGTCAATGAATTACTAGAAATGGTTGGACTTGAACCATCACAATTTCGCGAGCGGAAACCTTCTGAGCTCTCAGGTGGTCAACAACAGCGAATTGGTGTTGCGAGAGCACTAGCTGCCAATCCTGACATTTTATTAATGGACGAGCCTTTTAGTGCATTAGACCCGATTAGTAGAGAACAGCTTCAAGAAGATATTATAAATCTCAAAAAAAACATTAAGAAAACCATCATTTTTGTCACTCATGACATGGATGAAGCATTAAAGCTTGGAGACCGTATTTGTATGATGAGAGAGGGTAAAATTGTCCAAGTAGGCACACCAGAAGAACTCCTTTCAAGTCCGAAAGATGAGTTTGTTGCGACTTTTATCGGTGATCGCAAGCATACGATTGTTGATAAGTCAACCGTAAACATGGTGATGAAATCAATTGACAATGTTCAAGCTGAAATAAATGAACAGTCAGCTATTATCCCTATAACAGCCACACTTGATGAAGCTTTTATACAACTTTCTACATCAGAGGATACAATTCTTTATGTAGAAGACGAACAGCAAATTGTTGGGACAGTTTCGTACAAAGAATTAGCCCAACTTGCTGTTAAAGGAGGAGTGAATTAATGGAAGGAATCCAACGTTTGATTGATTTATTTCTCCTCAGACAAGACTTAGTGTGGTCTTCTTTATGGCAGCATTTGCAATTATCCCTTATTTCTTTATTAATTGCCGTTTTTATCGCGGTTCCATTAGGTGTCATTCTTTCTCGTAAAAAACGTTTTGCAGAGTTTATTATTGGTGTTACTGCTGTTTTGCAGACCATTCCAAGCCTTGCTCTACTTGGGTTTATGATTCTTTTTGTTGGTATCGGAACAACACCTGCGATTATTGCATTAACAGCCTATGCCCTTTTACCTATATTGCGTAATACATATACAGGAATTAATGAAGTGGATCCAGCTATCCGAGAAGCAGCAACAGGGATGGGGATGAACTCGATTAGACGTTTGCTAAAAGTTGAGCTTCCTATCGCTATGCCTACTGTTATGGCTGGTGTAAGGACATCAATGGTGCTTATTGTTGGAACAGCCACTCTTGCTGCACTCATCGGGGCAGGTGGTCTCGGTGATTTAATCATGATTGGCATCCAGCGTGCAAACAATGAGTATATTTTACTAGGTGCCATTCCAGCCGCTTTACTTGCTCTTTTCTTTGATTTCATCCTTCGAGTAACTCAAAATAAGACAAGAGGATCATCGTACAAACCAATTATTGCTCTTGTCACACTTGCAATAGCTTTCATAATTGTTCCTCCTTTATTTGCAGAAGATGATGGCTATGATCTTGTGATTGGTGGGAAATTAAATGCCGAACCAGAAATTGTCGCAAATATGTACAAGCATTTAATTGAAGAAGAGACAGACCTACGGGTAGATGTTCAAGCAGGACTTGGTGGAACGGATATTGTCTTTAATGCTCTTCGCGTCGGTGATATTGACATGTACCTTGAATTTTCCGGGACTATTTTAGGGGGCATTTTGAATGTTGAAGATTTTAGTTATGAACCGAGAGAGGCCTATGAGCAAGCTCGTGATCTGATTTATGAAGCAGAGCAATTCGTCTTTCTAGAACCGATGGCCTACCAAAATACATATGCGATTGCGGTGACAAATGAATTTGCTGAAGAAACGGGCGTCGAGACGATCTCAGACTTACGACCATTTCGCGATCAACTTACAGCAGGTTTCACGTTTGAATTCATTGATCGACAAGATGGTTATGCTGGCTTTGAAGAGTTGTATGGCTTCCGCTTTGCAGATGTGCAAACGATGGACGCGTCTCTTCGTGCTCGTGCTCTTGTTTCAGAAGATGTTCAAGTGATTGATGCCTATTCAACAGATTCTCAATTAGTCAAATATAACCTGAAAGTATTAGAGGATGATCAACAGTTATTTCCTCCTTATCAAGGAGCGCCACTTGTACGAGAAGAAACACTTATCCGTTATCCAGAGCTTGAAAGCATTCTTGAACAACTAGCAGGTCAAGTAACAGAAGAAGAAATTCAACGTCTTAATTATCTTGTCGATTATGAAGATCAAAGTGCAGAAGCAGTTGCACGCGACTATTTAGAAGAACATGGCTATATTCATTAACTACACTTAACGGTTAATTTTCATGAAATAAAGGAATAAATGATTAAAAAGGAGAAGTACACTATATAGAGATTATCAAAGGAGTTGTTTTTAGGCATGAGTATTCAGAATCCATCAGATGAGCAAATAAAAGAATTATTACAGAAAAGTAAACGAATTGCAGTTGTTGGATTATCAGCTAACCCTGAGCGAACGTCTTATATGGTGTCTGAGGCAATGCAGAAAGCTGGTTATGAAATTATTCCTGTCAATCCAGCTATTGATGAAGCACTTGGCGTCAAGTCTGTTGCTTCTCTTAAAGACATTCAAGGAGATATTGATATTGTCAACGTCTTTAGACGAAGCGAGTTTCTTCCTGAAATTGCTCGCGAATCAGTAGAAGTTGGAGCAAAGGCATTTTGGGCTCAACTCGGTGTCGAAAATGAAGAGGCTTATAACTATTTAAAAGAAAATAATGTGACAACGATTATGGATCGTTGCATTAAAGTGGAACATGCTAAATGGAAATAACATTTCTTGCGTACCTCTATTGATAAAGGGGTACGCTTTTTCATATATTGAATCTTTGTGAAAATGCAGGATAATCGAAAAGAGGTTGCGAATACTGAAATAATCGCTACAATAGAAAAAGCAAGGAAAAGGCACGATGGAAACATTTGTTCGTTTATGCTACAATGAGCGTAGCATGTTGAAAGGAGCACCAATTTTGGCAAAGAAACAGCACTTGGATTATAACGATGATGCAATACAAGTACTAGAAGGTCTTGAAGCCGTTCGAAAACGACCTGGTATGTATATTGGGAGTACGGATAGTCGTGGACTTCATCATCTAGTCTATGAAATTGTTGATAATTCCGTTGATGAGGCGTTAGCTGGATACGGAAACTACATAAATGTGACCGTGCACCGTGATAACAGCATCTCCGTTTCTGATGAAGGACGTGGGATGCCAACAGGTATGCACAAATCAGGGAAACCTACTCCTGAAGTGATTTTAACGGTTCTTCACGCAGGAGGTAAGTTTGGCCAAGGAGGCTATGCAACAAGCGGTGGACTTCACGGTGTTGGGGCCTCTGTTGTAAATGCCTTATCAGAATGGCTTGTTGTTGAAATTAAGCGGGATGGTCAAATTTTTAAGCAACGATTTGAAAATGGTGGAAAGCCTGTTACTACTCTTGAATACGTCGGAAAAACGAAGAAAACTGGAACGACGATTCATTTTAAACCTGACACGACTATTTTTAGCACGACAACGTATAACGTTGAAACGCTAACAGAACGTTTACGTGAAGCCGCTTTCTTGTTAAAGGGGTTAAAAATTGCGCTTGTTGACCTTCGTGGAGACGGGTCTCGTGAAGAATTTCATTTCGAGAATGGAATTGAGGCGTTTGTTGAATATTTAAACGAAGATAAAGAAACGATTAGTCCAGTTGTTTTCTTTTCAGGGGAACAAAATGATATTGAAGTTGAATTTGCGTTTCAATTTAATGATGGCTATACAGAGAATGTTCTGTCCTTCGTTAACAATGTCCGAACAAAGGACGGGGGGACACATGAACTAGGAGCTAAGGCTGGTATGACTCGGGCTTTTAATGAATATGCTCGAAAAGTGAAGTTACTTAAGGAAAAAGACAAGAACTTAGATGGATCTGATATTCGTGAAGGCTTTACCTCTATTATCTCAGTTCGTGTTCCCGAAGCGAAATTACAATTTGAAGGTCAAACAAAAGGCAAGCTAGGTACTTCAGAAGCTCGCTCAGCCGTTGATGGACTTATCTCTGAAAAGTTATCCTATTTTTTCGAGGAAAACCCAGAAGTCAGTACGATGTTAATTAAAAAAGCAGTCAAAGCAGCGCAAGCTCGTGAAGCAGCAAGAAAAGCTCGTGAAGACGCTCGTAATGGAAAAAAAAGCAAGCGGAAAGATGTCTTGTTGAGTGGTAAGCTAACACCAGCTCAATCAAAAAATCCGCAGCGCAACGAATTGTATTTAGTGGAGGGGGATTCAGCAGGAGGATCTGCCAAACAAGGGCGTGATCGTAAATTCCAAGCGGTCTTACCATTACGAGGAAAAGTCATCAATACGGAAAAAGCGAAATTAGATGACATCATGAAGAACGAAGAAATCCGGACGATTATTTATACGATTGGAGCAGGAGTTGGTGCAGACTTCGCATTAGAGGATGTCAACTATGACAAAATCGTCATCATGACCGATGCGGATACCGATGGTGCACATATTCAAGTTCTATTACTGACATTTTTCTATCGCTATATGCGTCCTCTTTTCGATGCAGGTAAAATTTATATTGCCCTTCCACCACTTTACAAAGTAAGTAAAGGATCTGGAAAAAAAGAGGTAGTTGAATATGCCTGGGATGAGCGAGAATTAGCAAGCGTTACAAAGAAAGTTGGACGTGGGTATACCCTTCAGCGTTATAAGGGTCTTGGGGAAATGAATGCAATTCAGCTTTGGGAAACGACGATGGACCCAGAAACAAGAACGCTTATCCGTGTCAAATTAGACGATGCAGCACGAGCTGAAAAACGTGTCACTACTTTAATGGGTGATAAAGTCGAACCGAGACGAAAGTGGATTGAAGCTAATGTTGCTTTTGGTCTTGATGAAGAATCAAACATCTTAGAAAACGAAAATTTAGCAGTTGTTGAGGAGGAGTAAGCTTGGCACAAACAGAGCGTTACTTAGACCTTCCTTTAGAAGATGTCATAGGTGACCGATTTGGTCGCTATAGTAAATATATTATTCAAGAACGGGCCCTACCTGACGCAAGAGACGGTTTGAAGCCTGTTCAACGACGGATTTTGTATGCCATGTATAAAGATGGCAATACAGCAGATAAACCTTTCCGAAAGTCAGCGAAAACGGTTGGTAATGTCATCGGGAATTATCATCCACACGGTGATTCGTCTGTCTATGAAGCAATGATTCGTATGAGTCAGGAATGGAAGGTACGTAATCTGCTAGTTGATATGCACGGAAATAATGGATCGATTGATGGAGATCCTCCAGCAGCCATGCGTTATACAGAAGCACGTCTGTCATCTATTGCCGCGCAGCTTCTACGCGATATTGATCGAGATACAGTTGAGTTCATTCCAAACTTTGATGATTCAGAAGAAGAACCTGTCGTCTTTCCAGCGATGTTTCCTAACCTACTCGTCAATGGATCAACAGGAATTTCGGCTGGTTATGCAACTGATATTCCACCACATCATTTAGGGGAAATCATAGATGGTGTGATCATGCAAATGGAGAAGCCTAACACGACCCTTGATGACCTTCTGCAAGTCATTCAAGGACCTGATTTTCCAACAGGTGGTATCGTTCAAGGACTTGATGGGATTCGTCAAGCTTACCGAACAGGAAAAGGGAAAGTCATCGTTCGAGCAAAAACAGAAATCGAAGAACTACGCGGTGGTCGAAAGCAAATTACGATTCATGAGATTCCATATGAAATCGTGAAATCAAATCTTGTCAAGAAAATGGATGAGCTTCGTTTTGATAAAAAAGTAGACGGCATTGCTGAAGTCCGTGATGATACGGATAGAACTGGCTTACGTATCGTTGTGGAACTGAAAAAAGAAGCAGATGCACAAGCCATTTTACACTATTTATTTAAAAATACGGATCTACAAGTTACATATAACTTTAATATGGTCGCTATTCACAACAAAGCTCCTAAATTAATGGGGCTTCAAGCTTTGATTCAAGCGTATATTGACCATCAGAAAATTGTTTTCACAAGACGGGCAAATTACGATCTAAAAAAAGCGCAAGATCGTCAACACATTGTTAAAGGACTTATTAAGGCCATTTCCATTCTCGATGAAGTAATCGCAACAATTCGTTCATCGACAGATAAAAAGGATGCCAAAAATAATCTGATTGAGCGTTATCAATTCACTGAAGAACAAGCTGAAGCGATCGTTACTTTGCAGCTTTACCGTTTAACAAATACGGACATTACTACATTAGAAGAGGAAGCAGCTGAACTTGAACGTCGTATCCATGAGCTAGAGGCAATCCTCGAGAGCGAAAAGAAGCTTATTAAAGTCATCAAAAATGACTTACTTAGTATCAAAAAGCAATTCGCAGATCCAAGACGAACAGTGATTAAAGCAGAAATTGAAGAAATTAAAATCAATATGGACGTTTTGATCGCTTCAGAAGATGTTATGGTTACTGTAACAAAAGAAGGATACGTTAAACGGACAAGCATCCGCTCCTATACAGCTTCAAATGGAGAGCTACCTGGAATGAAAGAAGGAGACTATCTCCTTGGCTATTATCCAGCAAATACAATCAATACAATCCTCTTGTTCACAAAATTAGGGAACTATTTATATATTCCTATTCATCAATTACCAGATATTCGCTGGAAAGATAATGGGCAGCATGTAGCTAACCTAGTAAGCGGACTTGATCGAGAGGATGAGATTATTTCAGCTATGCCGATCGTTGAATTTAAAGAGGATGAATCACTGCTCTTTATTACAAAAGAAGGGATGGCAAAACGCTCACAACTTTCTTTATATCAAGCACAGCGTTTCTCTAAACCATTAATGGCTGTTAAATTAAAAGAAAATGATGAAGTTATTAGTATTATGAAAACAGATGGGAACCAAGAGTTATTTCTTGCCACTAATTTTGGTTATGGACTGTGGTTTAGTGAGGAAGAAGTCAGCCTTGTTGGTCAGCGAGCAGCAGGTGTGAAAGCTATTAATTTAAAAGAAGGCGACTCCGTGATTGATGCATCTACATTCTCACTAGATGAAAAGATCGAATTTATTATCGTCACACACCGAGGCGGAGTCAAAAAAATCTCGATTACAGAGTTTGAAAAGTCATCTCGTGCAAAGCGTGGCTTAGTTATGTTAAGAGAACTCAAGTCAAATCCTCATCGAGTAGTGGCATGCAAACGCTTGTTAAAACCAAAAGAAATGTTCATTATCATAACTGAAAAAGACAAAGAAATCATTTTAGATAGCAGCGCATATCGCAATAGTGACCGCTACAGCAATGGTTCGTTTATTGTCGATACAGCAGCAGAAGGTTCGATCAATCAAGTAAGACGTACTGTAGAGAAAGAATTGAACGATGATGAGTCTTAAGCACTCATCATCGTTTTATTTTAAACTTTACAACTGTTAAAAAGGGGTTAGCTAAAATTAACTTAAAAAGAAATACAATAAGTAAACCATAATAACGTTATGTAAACTGTTGTTTATAGAGAACTTAGAGCGAGGTGCAGCATGAAGGGAACAACTCATATTATAGGCGGATTAGCCGCAGCAGCAATAACAACTCATACATTCAATGTACCTGTACAAGAGCCAATCATTTTCTATACGGCTGCATTATTTGGTTCAGTTATTCCAGATATATGTCATCCAAAATCAATGGTTGGACGAATGATCCCAATCATATCTATTAGTTTAGGCCGAATTTTTGGTCATAGAACAATAACACATAGTCTTTTATTCGTATTAGTAACTATGTGGCTATTAAGTCTAGTTACATTTCAAAATGCAGCAGACATCCAAACTGGACTCGTCGCAGGTATCATTAGCCATATTATATTAGATGCTATGACACCACGAGGAGTGAAACTATTATATCCAATCCAAACAAGCTTTCGATTTCCATTTTCTTCACAGACAGGATCAGTAATTGGAGAGACAGCTGTATGTTTGGTCTTATTAGGGGTTGTGGTGATGATGTATATTTAAATTTATTGATCATTTGTTATAAAGAACTAAATTGTATGTTTAAGTTTTAATAATTGGTGCTATAAGACATATCGTAATTTAGACATTCCTACGATTTAAACTTTAAGAATGATCTAATCGGACAGAATCATTAATAATTACTACGATCTATACGAAATAAAATTTTACTAACACTTAAAGACATTTTATATTTTAATTAGCTCAATAAAAACTTTTCCGTCTCAAAATTAAGAGTAAACTCATAATACGAGACGGATTTATTTTATTTTCATTTGGTTCCGATAATATATATTATGTAAACTAGGATTAATTTGCGTCATGATTAGAGTTATCCCCTAAAGTTCCTATAATATCTGTACTTTGGAACTTAATCACCTCAAGTTCCTTATAATTTTAGTCTTTTTTCTTGTGAACGATAATTCTCCTTTTGAACGATAATGGTTTATATTTTTACGGATAATGAATTATCGTCTAATCTAATTGATTTAGGAGGTTTTTGACTTGCATCTAAAAGCTGTTGTGCTGCCGCCAATTCCTGTTTGGCTATATGGAAAATGACTTTCTGTCTTTCTAAGAATGCTCTAACGAACCCCCTTTTTCTAGTTCACTGAAGAAAACCTATAAGCATTTCCATAATAAAAAGCCTTGTATCATGATTACAAGGCTACATTTCCACACTATATTCTTTAATCATCACCACGATTTCATTAATTTCATATTTTTGATTAACGACATCTATAACAAAATCCTTAGCTTGCTTTTGACTCATGTTAAATTGAAAACCGTTGTAGGCAAGGAATTGAATCAATGCCAAAAAGGCCGTTCGTTTGTTTGCGTTATGAAAGGTATGATTTTTTACTCATGACTCAAACAAAGCTCTCTCTTTTCAGAAAATGCTTGGGTAAGCCTCTTCACTAAAAGCGGATTGTTTTGGTCGAGTAATGGCGGAATTAAGAAGATCCGGCAATTTGACACCTTTATTGTTCATTAAATTAATAGCAATCACTTCTTGTTCGGTTAAATAACGCATTAACGGTCTACCAACCCTTTAATGGTTTCATCATACTGTTTCATGTTCTTATCTAGAATATCAAAGAAATCGTCACTAACACCTTTTGGCAAATGTACTTTTTGACTTTTGCGAATCACAATTGTACCATCTTGTTCCTCAATAAAAACGTCATCACCGTGCGCTACACCAAGACGTTTTAATAATTTTGCTGGAAACGTCATGCCTAAACTATTTCCGATTTTCGTTACTTTACGTTCCATTTTTTTCACCACCATTCTTCTTGAAAAAAACAAGCTAATTGTTCCGTTGTTTTATTCATTTCTAACCCCTTCTAAATTGCGCGTTGTCGTTCAGTTGCTGGTTCAAAAAGATTAAGGAAGCCAAAAGTCGGGAAAGAATCCCCAAGTTCCTCACAGAAAGAGAGATTGGACATCTTAGGGAAGCTTGTAAAATGTCAATGGAGAAATCGCTTTTACATGTAAACAGGCTCCTTATTAAAAATCACTTCTTCCCCATTCTCTAGTTTATAGATGAATTCTTGCTTTTCTTTATTGGCCACCATTAAGAAGTTCCAGGCAAATAAGCTGTCTGTGCAAAATTAGACCTTTACTGAGCCACGGAAACCTCTTGCAGCATAGTAGGAATCTGCGCCATTGTGGTACACAAACACAGTGTCGTAACGACAATCACAAAAGATGGCCCCGCCAAGTTTTCTAATATTAACAGGAGTTTGCACCCAACTCGACGTTTTCATATCGAATTTTTCAAGTTTTTGCAGCTCCCGGTATTGTTCTTCCGTTAACAGTTCAATGCCCATGGCAGCTGCCATATCAATAGCATTATTTTCTGGTTTATGTTTTTTCCTTGACTCTAGCGCTTCACGGTCGTAACAAACACTTCTTCGACCTTTAGGACTTTCCGCTGAACAATCATAAAAAATGTATTCGCCTGTCTTTTTATCATGGCCAATAACATCTGGTTCACCGCCCGTAGCTTCCATCTCATTAAGTGACCACAGTTTTTCGGTATTAGCTTCGAGCTTAGCTTGTACTTTAGCCCATTCAAGACCTTTATGTCGATTCATATTTTTCTCAAAACGGGCTTCCAAAATTCTAAGTAGTTCTTCACGTTGTTCTAGAGACAACTCATTATTTTTCTTTGTCATATTAGTTTCCCCCTTGTTTTTTACTCTTAATTGAGTAAGGACTAAACTGCTCCGTTATTATAAAAACTAATGTGCTGCCCTCCTAGGATAACCGCACTAGTTTGTTGGTCATTATATTTATCTTCTAGAAAATTATGTACTAACGATTCGGTAACTATCGAACTTTTTGTAGATGCGTCGATATAGAATAAGTGAAAAAAGTTATTTGCCCTTTTATTTAAGAAGATTTAGTTGCCATGAAACTCCGAAACGATCATTTAGCCAACCAAATTTTTTGCTGAAGCCATAATCATTTAATGGCATAAGTGCTTGTCCACCTTCGTTTAGTTTCTGATAAAGTTGCTCTATCTCCTCCTCAGTATCACAAACAATATAAATTGAGAACGAAGGTGTAAAAGAGAACTCATGCTTCACATTACTATCAATGCACATAAACTCTTGCCCTTTTAAGGTAAAAGTTGCTTGCATTACAGTTCCTTCATCTCCAGATTCATTAGCTCCATATCGAACTATGTTTGTAATTTCTGAATCCTCAATTAAAGATGTATAAAATTTCATTGCCTCTTCTGCTTTACCTTCTTGAAACATTAAGAATGGTATTACCTTTTTCATTAAAAACCTACTCCTTTCACTTTATAATCTCTTAAGGATCATTCAACCCGTAATATATTATCCCTTTCTCACTTTACTACTTCTTTACTTACAGGCTTATAGCTTATTAAGGGCGTTTAGGATCCAAGTTTCTTTTTCGGTTTTATTCGTTACCATCATTATTTTGTGGATATGACATAATATCCTTCTCTCTGCTCGCTCATCTTTGGTGTTTCATCAACACTTTTTACAACTGCAATCATGGCATAATGTTCATCGTTTCTATCGTCTATCGAAATTTCACAAGGACTATTGCCACTTATCCCTACATTCGCTAATGTATACAGATGATCATCTTCTAAAAGATATTGCGTGATATCCAAAAGGACTTTCAAATGAGAGTATCCGAACCAATTATTAATAATTCGATATAACACAATATTAATATCAGCTATGAGTTCAATTATATACCTTAGAGCTATTTTTAGTTACTTCCATTTCATCATTTAAATCATTTATCAGACCGTTGTATTGTTCTTTTTCTTCTTTTTCACTTTTTAATTCTTTGTTTCCTTGTTTCCTTGTCTAAATTCACTTTTATCTTGATTAAATTGTTCTGTTACCATTTTCATTATTGCGTGTTCATCTTCCTGCTTAGTCAGTCACCCCTGTGTAACAAAATCATATAAACCTATAAATGAAAGTGAGTTATCTCCGAGAAACATACTAAATATATCGTATTCCGTAGAGCAGAACTTCCTATAAGCTCCTATACGAAAATGATCTTCTTCTGTGATTGATAACATTTTCAAGAAATAACGAGGTATCCTAAATAAAAACAGTAATATGTATAAAGCAACCCCACTGCGTGTCATTATCCAATTATTCAATTCAAAAAGTAACGATGTCATTATTAAGCTATTAGATTTTTCACACGCGAAAATAGCACGCTAACCAACCAAACGGGCATAATTCTTTACTATTTAATTTATATAAAAAAAGAGAAAAACTTACGGACACTAATAACACTGCACAGGAAAATGCCCGTTTAGTCACCACGGCAGCGCTACTAGTCAATTTCATCATGAAGATTTCCATTAAGTTATGTCTTCAAACATCATTTATTTTATAGTGTTTAAAACTGTACTTTTAAGCTATGAGTTTCGGCATTAATACTCTCAAAGCACTTAAACAACCTTTAAATAATAATTGGATATAAAAAAACCGCACCTCAAATTGTTAGACTTAACTAAAATTAGAGGTGCAGTTCAGTATTCTTTTTTCAGTTGAGACAAACACTTTATTAGAGATTTGCCTACAGTCTAAAAGGTTTCTCTAATAATCAAATGTACCTTTTATAATCTAACTTATTTTGACGCTGGGGCCAAATTAGCTTCAGGTGTCGTTACCTTGTCATAGAAATCTACAAATTTGTCACGATCAGCACTATCACGGTATGCCATAGCGACACGTGGATGTTCATTAAGAGCACCAGAGATCATGTAAGGAATGATATAGCCCCACTCCCACTTTTGACGCATTTCTAACATATGTTTTTCAATTACGCCAAGTACAGGCTTAATTTCGTAGCTTGGTTTTTGTATGTAGCTAACGAGAAGCTCTGTGTTACAGTTACCAGCTGCACGCCCCATGCCATAGACAGACGAGTCAAGGAAGGTAACCCCATTTTGTAAAGCAGTTAATGTATTGGCGAATGCTAACTGCATGTTGTTATGCGTATGAATACCGAGCTGTTTGTTAGGAATCATCGACTTGAACTTTTTCACTTGATGCTCAATTCCAGCAGGATCTAAGCTTCCAAAAGAGTCAACGATATATACAACATCTACAGGACTTTCTTTCAGAAGTTCAAACGCTTCAATAAGCTGATGTTCAGGTACACTAGATAAAGCCATAATGTTAAGTGAAGTCTCATACCCCAAATCATGAAACATCTGTACAAGCTCTAATCCTTTATCCACTTCACGGATATAACATGCCACTCGAATCATATCTAAAACACTTTCCTCACGTGGCAGGATGTCATTTGGATCTACACGTCCAATATCTACTAGAGCTGATAGCTTCGTGAACTTTTTCTCAGGAATGATTTCTTTAAGGAAGTTATCGTCAAGAAATCTCCATGGATTGGGCTCAGTAGCGTTAAGTAGCTTAGCTGAATTTTTGTAGCCGATTTCCATGTATTCCACACCAGCAGCACTTAGTCCATTATACAAGTCCTGAACGAATTCGACACTGAAATCCCAATTGTTAACTAAACCTCCATCACGAATGGTGCAATCTAAAATTTTATTGCGATGTTCCATAGTAGTAACTTCCCCCAATTTATTCTGCTTATTAGCAAACTTATTTTTCAACTATCATGCTTTCGTGCTTTTATGCTTTTATGTACTAAAATGTCTTGTTCTTTTTATATCATGATTCATTCTCAGGTGTCAAATTTTTTTCGAAAATCGATAAAATCCACCAAAATTTAAGTTGTTTTTTTACTATCTTCAACTGATATTAGGAATCATTTTATTATCATTTCCTTTAATTAAATTCGCTTGCGTTATACTTTTTCAACAAAATTGATCGAACGAATTGTCTGCATTCTGAAGATAAGGAAGACCTTTCAGGGTGAATTAAGTCTCCAAATGGTGTGTCACGAACAAATTTGACTTCCCCTTCAAATTTTTTCCCTAAAACAGCATCGTATCCAGAAAATTTTACAAAAGTGGTATTATGTTCAGTGTTTTCGAAATCAATTACACTAAATACGTGATGTTGTTCTTGTTCCATTTTGTATGCCTCCTCATCTAGTGTATACCTATATCAAAAGCTGTTTAAGAGAATATGTCAAGTCAATACATAATATAAGAAGGTTACATGAAGAAAAATGAAGCGTCTTACAAAAAAGAGCTATTCCAGTTAAGGAATAAGCTCTTTTTTGTAAAGGGAAATAGATTAATGATGCGCAAGTGCCAATAGCTCGCTTTCTGTTACCCATTTGTGATTTTTAATTTCTTCTCCACTAGTAGTTAAAGTGAAATCAATCATATATACCGTTGTTTGTTCAGCTGAATCAATTTCAGCAGTTACACCCTGCATTCCTTCCATATGATCAGCATCAAGTGTTACTTCCCATCCAGGCTCTAATGTTTCTTCACCAGGATCAATTAATTCTTCATGAATGACCCATTTGTGATTTTCTATTCTCTCTCCACCAGTTGTAGGTGTGTATGAAACAGCATAAGCGGTTGTGTCATAAGCACCAACGATTGTCGCTTCTGCTCCCTCCATTCCTTCCATGTGACCTCTTTCGATAATCGCTTGACTGCCAACTTCAAAAGTTGGATTCTCTGCCTCTCTCAAATTATTTGGAACCTCACCTGAGCTAGAATGGTCCATATCAGAATGATCCATTTCGGAACCATCCATATCAGAATGGTCCATTTCCATGTTCTCTTCAGTATTAGTATCCATGTGCATATTTTCTCCTGTACTCATTTCCTCATTATCACTACCACACGCAGATAATATAATTGCTGAGACTAAAGAGACCATTCCTATCACGATTCTTTTCTTTTTCATCTACTATCACCTCATCTTTTATTTTAAGAACTTTCATTATCGAGTGTTTATAAATAAGATTTGCCTACATGATAACCACCTATAACTTAGTTCTTAATTGATGAAACATCATTATCGTTTACATTAAACGATAAATGTCTAGAAAGTATGAAGATTGGTAAAAAGATTTCATTTTATCATACGAAATATTTTTTAATAAAAAGTTGATATTCTACAAAATGACATATAAAAGTATTCTAAAAAAACTTTAATTTCTCTATTTCGTGATTTTTATAGCTTTTATACTTAAAAATTGTTATACTACTCATTATTTTATTAAGGAGATAAAGATGAATAAGTTAAGCTATAAGGATCAAATTTTTATTAGTTTTATGTTGTTCTCAATGTTTTTTGGGGCAGGTAATTTGATTTTCCCAACATTTTTAGGGCGTTCTTCAGGTGATGAATTATGGTTGTCTCTTTTGGGCTTTATCATTACAGCTGTAGGTTTACCTATTCTGGGAGTTATTACGGTTGCAAGGGCAGGTAGTTTTCATACGCTCGCTACTCGTGTTCATCCTTGGTTCGCTCTTATTTTTCCATTTTTAATTTATGTTTCAATCGGACCTGGTTTAGCGATTCCGAGAGCTGGAACAATTGCTTTTGAGATGGGACTAAAGCCTTTTTTACCGACATCATTTTCGGATTTACCTATTATGCTGTTACTTTACACAATCGTTTTCTTTTCAATTGCGCTTTGGTTTAGTTTATCACCGTCAAAACTTGTTGATCGGTTTGGCAAGTTGTTGACACCACTCTTATTAACATTAATTATGGTTATATTTATAAAAAGTATCATTTCCCCGCTTGGGACATTCACATCTGCTACTGAAACTTATCAAAACAATCCTTTCTTTCAAGGATTTTTAGATGGCTACTTAACAATGGATGCCCTTGCTTCCCTTGTGTTTGGAATTGTCGTAGCTAATACGATTCGTGCTAAAGGGGTAAATGATTCAAAACTAATATCGAAATATATGATATTTGCAGGGGGAGGAGCAGGCATTTTACTCGCAACGATTTATGGCATTTTAGCTTATCTTGGGGCGACTAGTGCATCAATTGGTCAAGCTGAAAACGGAGCACAAGCATTGACAATCATTATGAATTCATTGTTTGGTCAAAGTGGGATTCTTTTATTAGGTGTCTTATTTACTCTAGCTTGCTTATGTGTTTCGATTGGTTTAATTATTTCTTGTAGTCAATATTTTTCAAATTTATTTGGATTTTTATCTTACAAAGGGTGGGCAATACTTCTATCTCTTATTAGCCTAGTTATTGCAAATTTAGGATTGACCCATATTTTGGCTATATCAGTTCCTATTTTAGGTGCCATATATCCATTAGCAGTTGTTTTAATCACACTAGGTTTGCTAAACCGTTACGTGAATAACACCATGTACCTTACGACTATTCTTTTTACTGGGGTATTTAGTATTCTAGATACATTGACTCATCTCTTATCACTAAACTCTCTAAAGACGCTATTAGGGCAGCTTCCTCTTAATCCAGAAGGCGTTGGTTGGATAATTCCAGCGCTTATTGGAGTAATTCTAGGCTACTTGATCAGCCACTTTAAAAAAACAGAAATAGTAAAAAACTGATTTAACCCGTTTATATAAAACAAAGTAAGCAGGTAGCTGAGACACCTCTTAGCTACCTGCTTTTAATTCAAAATATGTAGCGGTAAGCTGTACTTTTAGGTGTACATATTTATAAATAGAATAAGTTGTAGACAACAAAGAACTCTATCCGTATAATTAACAATAATTTCATATTAATGATTACAGGTGTTGTACGCACAATTTGAGTGTATAGCTTAAAAGGGAAGATCGGTGAAATTCCGAGACGGTTCCCGCCACTGTGATTCGGAGTAACCTGCATGTTGTCACTGTTTTTAAAATGGGAAGGCGCAGGAAGCTATGAAGATGAGTCAGGATACCTGCCTGTATAATGAAACACAAAATAACCTACGGGAGATAGGGAGGTGTGTGCCGAGAATATAATAAAAGTATGCATTATTTTTAGCTACTTCTCACTTAAGTAATTTTTATTATTCTGTGCATTCAAACTCTTTATGTTTGAATGCTCTTTTTTTATTATTCAATTATTTAAATTGGAGGAAAAGACATGAAGAAACAATCACTATTGCTTTTACTTATATCTGTATTTGCAATCACAAGTTATTTTTGGATGAATTCGTATCAGCCTGCTTATGCTATGCACATTATGGAAGGATTTCTACCTGTTGGCTGGGCTCTTTTTTGGTGGGCATTAACCATTCCTTTTCTTTTTGTTGGTTTCCGCTCTATCCAAAAAAAATTAAAGGAAAATCCTCAACTTAAAACGTTGCTAGCACTGTCTGGGGCTTTTGCTTTTATTTTATCTGCTTTAAAAATTCCATCAGTAACAGGCAGTACGTCCCATCCTACAGGCGTAGGGTTAGGAACGATTCTTTTTGGACCAGCAGTAATGACTGTCTTAGGAACGATCGTTCTGTTATTTCAATCATTATTATTAGCTCATGGTGGTTTAACGACGCTTGGTGCCAACGCCTTTTCAATGGCTGTCGCAGGACCTATGATAACGTATGTTGTATTTAAAGCGGCTCAATCTATTAAACTATCTTTTTCCATTTCTGTATTTTTAGCAGCTTTTATTGGTGGGCTAGCTACTTATGTTGTGACTTCCTTACAATTAGCACTTGCATTTCCAGCAGAAATTGGTGGCGTACTGGCTTCATTTGTAAAATTTTCAAGTGTTTTTGCATTAACTCAAATTCCACTATCAATTAGTGAAGGGCTTTTAACTGTTATTGTGATGAATGTCATCCGAAATTATCATTTAGCTGAACTTAGCGTATTAAATTTACCTACTACTAAGGAGGCTCATAAAGCATGAAAAATATCGTGTTGTTCATTTTTGTTATCTTACTAGCAGTCACTCCATTATTTCTTCAGAAAGATGCTGCATTTGAAGGAGCAGACGGACAAGCTGAAGAAGTTATTGGAGAAATCGCACCAACATATGAACCTTGGTTTCATACGATTTGGGAGCCTCCAAGTGGAGAAATTGAAAGCTTACTTTTTTCCATTCAAGCAGCAATTGGTGCTATTGTAATTGGATATGTTATTGGTTACGGCCGTGCTAGAAAAAAATATTCATCTAACACGGAAAGAAAATAATCTTATGCTACAAATTGATAAGTATGCGATCATGAATGGATGGCATCATATCCATCCTTTAGAAAAAATAATCTTTTCATTCTCTTTTTTACTTTTCACAATCCTAACGAAGAGCATCATAATCGCACTCATTACGTTTTTCGTTATGAGTGTGAGTATCCTATATGGAGCAAAAATTCCGCTCCGTTATTATGTAAAGCTACTTACACTCCCACTCATTTTTCTGTTGACGAGCTTATTAGTGATGATAATGTCAATTGTACCAATTGAAAGTAACATACAAGGTTTTCTTTGGCAAATTGAACTAGGAGAATGGCAACTATTCGTTAGCCCAAATGGTTTATATCAGGCAGTTCAGATCTTTTTTACTGTGATGGCAAGTGTTAGCTGTATGTATTTTTTTATATTAACGACACCTATTCATCAAATTACTTGGTTGCTACAAAAATTGAAACTACCTACTCTATTTATTGAATTACTAGTGTTTATCTACCGCTTCATTTTTGTACTTTTTGAGAAAATGACTGAAATCTATTTAGCACAGTCTAGTAGACTAGGCTATCAAAAGTACCGACTTTGGCTCACATCACTAGGACAACTCATAGTATCGCTACTTATAAAATCTATGCAATCTGCCAAGGAGTTGCAAATCGCACTAGATAGTCGTGCTGGTGAAGAAGGGCTACATGAGATCGAATTAACTCATACATATAAGAAAAAACATTGGATAGGAATTAGCATTTCAAATGTTTTTCTTTTCGCTATCTTCAATCTGTTAGAGATAGTAATCAAGGTTTAATGAAAGGAGTCATAAGAAATGAATATACCAATCCTCACCTTTGAAAAGGTTTCTTATAAATATTCGGATGGAACTGTTGCATTAAAAGACATTACATTAAATATCGAAAAGGGAAAGAAAATTGCTTTATTAGGGAACAATGGTGCGGGAAAGTCAACGCTTTTTTTACTTTTTAATGGAATTCTAAAAGCCACAAATGGTCAAATCAAATATAAAGGGAACGATCTATCCTATAAACGACATGAGCTTCGCCAATTACGTAAGCAGGTCGGGATCGTTTTTCAAAATCCTGATGCTCAGCTCTTTTCTTCGAGCGTTCATGAGGATATTAAATTCGGTCCTAATAATCTAGGACTCTCCCGTGAGGAAGTGGAACAAGCTGTTAATCAAGCAATGGCATTAACAGATACGGAATCGTTAAAAGATAAGCCTCCCCATTTTTTAAGCATTGGTCAAAAAAAGCGGGTCGCTATTGCAGGCATTGTAGCGATGAATCCTGAGTTAATGGTCTTAGACGAACCGACAGCAGGGCTTGATCCTTATTATGCAAGAAAGATTATGGATGTACTAGAGGATGTACGTAAAAAAGATCAAACCGTCATTCTCTCAACTCACGATGTGAATCTTGCCTTTGAGTGGGCAGATGAGGTTATTTTAATGAACAATGGTCAAATTGCTGCAAAAGGAAATCCAATAGACGTTTTTAAAAATGTTGATGTTATCACACATTGCCATCTAGAACAGCCATGGGTTATGGAAGTATATGAAAAATTTCGTCAAACAACGGTTTCTAACCATACAACCTATCCTAGAACAAAAAATGAGCTATTTGAAATCATGTTTTAAATTTTAAGCAGATGCGAAAATGATAACTGTAATAATTAGGAGCATAACAAAAAGACTGTTAATTAATTGATACCGTCTTTTTGTTGTTGCTTTTAAAGTATTTAAAAAAGGCACTTCACCCTTATCATTTCCTTTTGATTTCTTCATATTTTTAAAACCATTCAGGATATGCTTTTTTAAATTGAACTGGTTTGAATTGGTCTCCCTCTTTCTTCACAACAATATGCCTCGTACTTCCTTCTGCACAAATGTCTCCTTCTCCATTGACAATTTGAAAGCCATACGCCGTTTTCAATCCTTGATTAAGATCAATCCATGCTTTCTCAAATATCTGGTCAACTAGCTTGATTGACTTTTTGTATGTAATGACTACATTATAGACAGGGCCATAATACCCTGCCTCTTCCATATTAAGATAGTTGTACCCGACTTCTTCAATCAACTGTATTCTATCTAGCCCAAGTCATTTTATGTAGTTTCCGTGATAAATAATCTCCATCATATCCGTGTCTGCGTATGAAATTTGAATTTCCTTCGTTGCTACATAGAACATGTCTATACTTACCTAAATCCTTTCAACTATCCTCTTTCTCTCTCTACTCTTATTAGACGAATCAAAATGGAAAGTGCATGTCAGACACTTTTTACCTTTTAAAAGTATAGGTTCAAAATTTCCACATTATTTTTGAGGCTTCCACAAAATAATGGCACCAAAATAGTGATGATCATACAAATATATACCATTTTCAAATCGTACAAAATCACGAAGCGCTTCTTCTACGTCAGATTCTTTATACGTTGCTGTAAGAATTTTACTAGCATTTTTACTAATTAATTCTTCATAACTAGAAAATTGATACGTTCTTTTTAAAGGAATGATTTTACATTCTGCATATATTCCTAATTCATATAATAGGTTAAGCAAATCAATATAATCTCGACGTGGAAATTTTATATCATAACCGTAATGTTCGTGAAGCTTGGTATAATGAGGTTGGATAGGCCCTGTCGTCATCCCAAGGACTGCTAATCTATTCGCATGTTGATTAATTAGAGATAATGCCTTTTTAATTTCATACATGCGATAGAAGCAATTTATTCCAAAAACAACATCATAATTTTTTTCGAGTTTCACTTCCTCCCATTTCTCATGCAAAAACTCTACATTATCTAATTTACGCGTTTTTGTCGCATCTTTTAAATATTCGAGTACAGCCAACGAACTATCTACAACAGTTAGCTGCTTTGTACGTTCGGCTAATGGAAACGTATAATTCCCCCAACCAGGTCCTATTTCTAAAACATGATCTTCAGAAGAAAAAAGGGAAGATATTTCTTTAAATATTTCTTTTGCATATGGATCAGGAACGTCTTTATGCTTCCTTTCTGTTATTAGACGTTTCCAAAAATCCTCTTCGCATTCATCATTAACCATTCTTTGAGGAAGCTTGCCCTCCAAATCTTTCATTCCTTCTTGCCATTTTTCTTCATAACTCATAAAGGAGTTAACCTGTAATTTCATTAATTTCGACCTCTTTCTTTGTTTGGCCTTTCCGTTTAACTAACTCGCAAATTTTTATAGATGGTAAGAAACGATCTCGATCTGTATGATCACTTTAACATAAATACTCAGTATAGTAGTCTTGTCTATTAACTTTCATGAAAAAATAATAAGGTCTTTTGGGAAGATTATGATAATCAGTCCAAAAGACCAGATTTATCGGCATAAGTCATTTCTTAATTAAGCAGAATTTTCTTGCTGCTGTTCTTGATTTTCTGATTCTGAAGGTTGATTACTCTTACCAATTAGTATGAGGTATAGAAGAAGACCTGCTCCAATTCCCCAGATTGGTCCTTGAACCGCCGTCAACATTCCAATCGCCAGGGCTAAACCTCTTGATGTATTATCAGTAACCATCGACATGGCCACATATGCACATGCAAAACCTGTCAACAAAAGAGTCAACGAGAGAGCGACTGGTAGTAAAGGAGCCATGATTCCAATCATAGGTGTTAAAAATGCAAGAGGAAAAGCCAACCAATACCAATTAATCGTCCCAGTAAAGATAGAATCTAGCGCTTTTTTACTCGATTTGTACCGTTCAATGATATAAACTTGAACCCCTGTCCATATCGGTCCGTGAAGAGGAATTAACACACCAGCTGTAAATAATTGACCTAAGTTACGAAAAACGAGGGCAAAATGTGTCCGTGTATGATTAACATCAATTTTTTCATCTGGACGTGCTTTATCTGCGCCTTTTAAAAGGGTATCAGCCACTAAAAGATCTCCAAAAACGAGAATGTAAATCATAATAGATATTGGGATAGCAGCTATAAACATTGAGAATGTTGGCATTCCCACTCCCCATGGAGAGATCGTTGCTAACATTTCACCATATTGTGGAATAAAAATACCCCATTCAATGTCAAAGGTTAGCTCACCACTGATTAATCCTGCGATTGCTGCAAATGCAAATCCTGCAAGTATCGCATTTGATGTAACAATTAATTTTATTTTTGAATTCGGAAGTTTTTTAAATGGAATGGAGAACATAATTGTCAGAACCACGATCCAAGCAGTAATAAGTGTAATCGGTAATGTCTGAACTCGAGTTAGTTCGGACTGAAAAGCAGCAATCGCCGCTCCCATTATAATTCCTGCTTTGAGAGGTACAGGAATAATGCTATTAAATTTCGCTCCTAAACCTGTCAAACCAAAAAACAAGAATAAAGCACAAACAATAAATGTAATGGCTATCATTGCTTGCACAGCTTCGGTTCCAGGTGCGTAATTCCCTAAAAAGACTAAAGTAAGTGGCAAACTTGGTGTAATCCAACCTGCTGTATATGCATCACCAAATAAAAAAGTTTGAGTCCATACCCAAAATAAATGAATGGCAACAATTGACCAAGCTACTTCAAAAGAAATATCAAAATATTGCATCATAAGCGGAGCAAGTGCTCCTCCAGTAGCTAGAGATAGAACACCACCTTGCAAGACTTCTGGCCATGAAATACCAACATGAACACCAGGTAATCGTAAAACAAAGGGTCCCCACTTAATTCCAGGTTGAATCTCTCCGTATTTCCTTTTTTTAGCCACTTTCATCCCTCTCTTTACAATCGTTTTTTCTTCATCTTTTAATGCTTTTTCCATGGTTTATTATAAATTGTAAATTATAACTTTCACCTCCTTTATTAGAAAGCGCTTTCGTCATAATCTACGTACAAAATAGTAGGTAGATACATAAAGTTTATAAAGTTTTCCAGCTTGCGTCAATAAATAATTTTAATTTTCTGACTTTTAAACGGTGTTAAAAGTAAAGTTAGAAAATATAAAAATCCTGTATTTACGACTTTATACAGGATTCAGTAACTATTTTTCTATTATTACAGTTGCTCAGTTATTTTTCTATATAACTGGTCATACTCTTCAATAAGCTTTAAATCAAGTTCTGTAATTCCATTTGCACGCCATGATGAGAGTTTTAACGTTATGACAACATAATCAATTGAAATAAAAGGATGATGATTTTCTTTTTCAGATAACTCAGCGATTTTATTCACAAATGAAATTCCATCTAAATATGATCGAAAACGATATTTTTTAAGAAGCCATTTTTCTTCCTCTATTTTCCATCCGTCCATTTCTTCTAACTTTTTATGTACAATAAGAAGGTCGAGTTTCTCTGTTTTCATTCTTAATCCCTCCATTATTTTAAAAATGATACTAATCAGCAACTTCTCTCGTTAACATGTCAAAAATAGAGCTCACTCCACGCCACCAGTTTTTATCTTCTGCATATTTTCGATTGATCCATTGGATAGGGTCAGTCCCCTCTGGTCGATCTTTACTTAAATTCACGATGGTTCTTGCTGCTATTTGGCTCGAATTTAAAATGTCCGTATTATAATCCTCCCAACTGTGAAACACATTAAAAGGGTTGTTAGCAATTTCAACTGCGTTTTGATTAGACCGTGGAACATAACTTTGTTCTTGTCCAGTAATCGCAAACAGTAGAAATGGATGAATATTAAATTCCTTAGCGACAGAAAGGATTGTTGAAAAGTATGGTTCATCAGCTAATAGTGAATCTCTGTTATTGAGCCAATTCCTTAAACTCGTTTCATTAACTTGCTCGTATTGCAAATAGCCAGTTAGATCATTAGGCGGCCCATTATATTCTTTCATTTCTCCTGAATTTGTATCTTTTAATCCTTCTTCTATTTGCAATTCTTCTTTAAAAAGGTGTGAACTTATCTCCTTATTCCCTACTATGTATACACTGCCAACAATCATGATAGTCACTAATGTCAAATGGGATTTTTTCCATTTTTTACCCCGAGGCTCTACTTCATTTCGAACAGAATCATTCAATGGATTTAAAATAGTCATAGGACTAGGTGAATCAATATCATCAGTAGCTGCTATTTCACTATTAATATTATATGAACTTTCTATAAGCTTTTTAATATATGTTTCTACTTCTTCTATTTCCCCAGCTAGCTTATCGGTTAACCAAAGTGGCAGATGGTTAACTATGTCATTTTCATCTACTAGTTCTATACTTACTTCTACAATATCTTGCACATTAATAGAAAACGACGTAGAGGATAGCTTTTGCTGCAGGAGCCTGTTACGAATTTTTGTTTTTGTTTCTTGGTCATAGTTTGGTAGTGCTGCATCAATCATTTTGTGAAGGGCATCTGCTAGTATACGTGCTTTTTGTTGCGACAAAAAGTCTGGGTTTTTCTTATAAATATATTGCTGCACTGTAAGGATAGTATTAGCATTCATAATTTCTGTTCTCTTAATTTGTTCAAAGATAGAATCCATTTTGCTACCAACCATTCTATTATAAATGAATACATGAACTATTAGTCCAATTTTGACCTTAAACAACATGTTTACATTGTAAATATCGGTAATAATTAAACTAACTTTCAATTATACGTTTTAACGATTGTAGCCATTTAACAACCTGTACATATAAATATAAAAAGGAGTGATGAGAATGAGCGGTTTTATATTTTTAATGTTAGCTGGAATTCTTGCTGGTTTTGCACTAATTAATATTACCTTACCAGCATTTTTAACTAGTTTGGGACCAGTTGCAACTGGAATTGCAATTTTAGCTATTTCGCTTTTTTCTTTCGTTCTTATTGTAAAAGGTATAATAGCCCTTTTAAAAAAGTGTTAATTGTATAGACCACATTGTAAATAAACACAGCCATGGATTAATTCTATTGACTGTGTTTGATATACATAAATCAGTTCATTATTCGGATAAAGTTTGTTATAAAATTTTTAGAATACTTCTTTGTTGCATACATGTATCATACTTTTATTTTTTAAAATCTGTATTGAGTTAAAAAAAATAAAAACCAAACGGCATGGTTTTGTTCATCTGCAGCTGCTCTTCTAAATGATTGTTGAATAGTAGGGTCCGTTGTTTTATCTGCAATTTCTAGGTAAAAGTCAACGGTTTCTTGTTCGTCTTTAAAAGATGCTAGTGATCCAGAGTTGAAATCTGGTGCACACTCTTCTGTTATTTGTGGTGTTGGTTGACTTCCAGTTAGTGAAGTATAAATTCGAGAAAATTCATGATAATGTCTTATTTCATCATTTCTTATTTCCATTATTTGATTCCTTGCCACTTGTGTCTGAGCCATTCTTGCTAATTGTTCGTAGCATGCAATCGCAGAATACTCACCATTTATTGCTTTAATGATATCTTGAATAATCGTATTTTCTGGACGGACATAATAATCGTAATATTGCATTTCCTCTCACCTCTTTTAAGTCTTTCTTGCAATATATGATAGTGAATAGGCACATGATAATTGTCCAATAAAAATTTTTAACGATTTATGTTTGTTTATCTATTTTTGATAAGGATATGGTATATTATTAGATTTTGTTCAAGTTATTTTTTAAAATAAATACGGTATGTGAAATTATTTATTTGTTGTCATTTTTATCTATCCTTAATCCAAAAGATTTCTTAATAACTGGCCTAGCATAGCTTTAATTTTCATTAAAACTCCTTTTCATATTCGATTAGAATAAGTTTATCGTTGACTTGTAGCTCTCCTATTTTTTGATAGCCTATTCGTTCATAGAAATATCGATTTCTCACATTATCCTTTGGGGTGTTTAAGCTCCATTTTTGCGCTTCTGGGAATTGATGTTCTACTAGCCGCATAATTTCAGAGCCATATCCTCTATTTTGAAAATGTTCTTTTAGGAAAATGCGGAACAGTCCCATATGAGTACTGGTTATTTTCCAGATGTTTATACCACCTGCTAATTCTCCTTCAATGAAGATTGTATAGTGAAAAGATTCATTTATCCGTTGAATAAATGAATCATGTGATTCAGTTGCTGGACTTGACTCGTAATCTTTGTATCTTTGTAAATCAGCTTGAAAAACCTCTTTTTGAATCTTTAGCAATTCTGACACTTCACCCTTGGTTGTTCTTTGTATCCTTATATCCATAACATTCACCCCAAATGTTATTTCAACTATTATATGATTTCATTTTCATTATGGTTATATTTAAATATGATCCAGCATTATAAAAATCATGTATAATTATCTCGTACAAAAAATACCACCGTTTCATTTAAATGAGACGGTGGTATTTTTAATATATGTTGTACATGAATTATTAGCTTGTTGCAGGTTGAGACTTTTGATTTTCTTCTCGTATTTTTCTAATATTTACACGAATTAGTAGTGAGATGACAAGGGCAACTACAAAGGCTGCTGTAAAAATATACATTGTCAGCGAATAGCTGTTTGTTGCTTCTTGTATTCTCGATACGACTATTGGCCCCACTAGTCCTGCAGCTGCCCATGCTGTAAGAATATAACCATGAATTGCACCAAGCTGCTTTGTCCCAAAAAGATCACCAATATAGGCAGGAATAGATGCAAACCCTCCGCCGTAGCATGATAAAATAATAAAAATCAATAACTGGAAAACAAACGCATTCGTTACGTTAGGTAAAAGAACAAAAGCAACGGTTTGAATAGCAAAAAATGCTGTATATACATTTGGCCTTCCAATATAATCAGAAATCGATGCCCATCCAATTCTTCCTAGACCATTAAATAATCCCATAATCCCTACCATAGTTGCGGCCGTTACTGCAGAAAGTCCTGCGACATCTTGTGCCATCGGTGAGGCGACAGCAATAATCGCAATTCCACAAGTGACATTAATAAATAGCATTGCCCAGAGTGCCCAAAAACGAATCGTCTTAATAGCTTCATTTGCTGTTAGCTGTGAAAGATCTTCAGAATGTTTTTTCTCGTTCTTTTCTTTCATCTCCGCTTCTTTTTCCTTCATGCCTGATGGTAACCAGCCTTTTGGAGGTGGAGCAAGATAAAACGAAGAAGAAATCATCAGTACGAAATAAATAGATCCTAAAAGATAAAATGTATTAGAAATTCCCACACTGCTGATTAAAGACGCAATGACTGGACTTGCTATTAATGAAGCAAAACCAAATCCCATAATAGCTAATCCTGTCGCAAGTCCCCTACGGTCTGGAAACCATTTTACAAGTGAAGATACTGGTGTTATGTACCCAATACCCAGACCTATACCACCAAGAACTCCGTAAAAAAAGTATAATAAATAAAGAGAGCCTATACTGTCGGCAAATCCCGAACCAATCATTCCAAGACCAAAACAAATTGATGCAATCATTCCAGCTCTTTTTGGTCCATACTTCTCAACAAAGTGGCCCATAAATGCCGCGGATAATCCAAGAAATAATATGGCTATACTAAACGTTATTGATATCTCACTTAATCCCCAGTTATGTTTTTCACTCAATGGATTGGTAAATACACTCCAGGAATATACCGAACCAATTGATATATGAATACCAACTGCAGCCGCAGCAATTAACCAGCGGTTTTTCGTTTTAGCCATTGAAAATCCCCCTTATATAATTCTGACTATTCAGAAATTAATTCAAATGGTTGTTGAAGTGACGAAATAAATCCTTCATTAACAATTGTGCCAGCGTGGTATATGCTACGCTGGCACAATTAAGAATTTTACTCTATAGACCTTATTTATTTATTTTTCTTGAACATCATTGAAAGTGGTATGGATAACAGCGTCACTCCAGCTACAACAAGCATCCAACTGTTTCCACCTTTACTTGTTGAAGGTGGTTTTTTTTGAGAAGATGAGGTTACTTCTTTCGTACTATCATCAGCCGTAATGTCTGATCCTTCCATACTTTCATGTAGTTGCTCTGTTTGGTTTTCAGGCCTTTGTGTTGTTCGTTCTAGATCATCTTGCTTTTCACCAAGGCCTTTTAAAAATGTAGTAGCAACAGCTATTGATCTTTTGAATTCTGGATCATTTAAGGACTTAAGCAAAGTCATGTAACCTGCTTTTTCTTCAGATTCGCTAAGCTCAGCAACTCTTGCTATACCTGTATTCAATTTGAGAATCATTGGCTCAAGTTGTTGCACATTCAGCGTTCCTAGTGTGCCAAACATTAGCAGGAGGTTCTTGATTGAATTAGCTGTTTCAGGCTTATCAGCTGTTTTAACAAGGATGTCTAATACTTTATCACCTTGTCCAAACATTCCGTTAAGTAAAGTCAAGACGCCTTTATCTTGCATGTGTTTTAAAATCTCAAACGTTTCTTCGATGACTTCCTTATTTTCCAACAAGGTGTTTTCAATACTTTCTAAATCTCTTTTTCGTTTTTCTTCCTCACTGAGCTCAATTCGATGGATTACTTTCGTCGCTTTAGCCATTTTACTTCGACTCCTTTTTCACTAGATCTCCAGGGAAAATGTAGTCTTTACGAGCCCATTTTTTCTCAACCTGTACACCCAATTGAGGCTGAGGATTTCCAAAGCGATGGTTAATGTCAGGTAACGGACTATCGCCTTTTGCTCTTAGAATTTCCATCTTAGCACTTACTTCTTTATATGCAGGTGTGTCTGTGTCTTTATCTGCGTGACTGCTCGTTAAATAGTTGATTGCTCCTTCACCAGTATCATTCATTGGTAGGTAGACTTCTTTCCCCCTGACTCGATCTGTGATTAAACATTCCACTTTTACATTTCCAAATGGTGAAGTTAGACGAACGAGCGTACCATCTTCAAGACCTCGCTCACTAGCAAGCTCTGGTGATACCTCAAGGAACACATTTGGTATTTTAGATGTAATACCTTTTGATTTATACGTCATATTCCCTTCATGGAAGTGTTCAAGCAAACGTCCATTGTTAACGTGAATGTCATACTCTTCATCAAATTCTAATGGCTTTGTCCATTTAACTGGAAATAAACGAGCTTTCCCATCAGGAAAAGGAAATTTATCAATAAAGAGTAATGGTGAATCTGTACCATCTTTGGCCACAGGCCATTGCAAGCTCTTATAACCCTCTAGTCGTTCATACGAAACACCAGAGTAAAGCGGAGCTAGTGAAGCTGCTTCTGCCATGATTTCACTAGGATGAGAATAGCTCCATCCAGCATTAAGACGATTGGCAACTTCCATAATAATTTCCCAATCAGGCTTTGAATCTCCAAGTGGCTCAAGAGCTTGGTACAAGCGTTGAACTCGTCGCTCTGTATTTGTAAATGTTCCTTCTTTTTCAAGACTTGGAGCAGCTGGAAGGACCACATCAGCAAATTCAGCTGTTTTCGATAAGAAAATATCCTGCACCACAAAGAAATCTAGCTTCTCAAATGCTTCATGCACATAGTTAATATTTGAATCAACTAAGCCCATATCTTCCCCTTTTAAATACATCACTTTCAGGTTTCCTTCGTGAACAGCCGAAATCATCTCATGATTGTTAAGACCAGGCTCTTTCGGTATTGTAACTCCCCAGTTTTTCTCATATTTCGAACGGACCTCATCATCTGTTACTTTCTCGTATCCTGGGAAGCGATCTGGCATACTACCAAAATCACTAGCACCTTGTACATTGTTATGCCCACGTAACGGATAGCTTCCAGCTCCAGGTTTGCCGTAGTTACCTGTAATGAGGAGTAGATTGGAAATAGCGGTACTTGTATCACTACCACCAAGATGCTGAGTGACACCCATTGCCCATAAAACCGATACAGTATTTGAGTTAGAAATATCTTCTGCAATTTTAATGAGCACATCTTTTTTAATACCAGTTGCCTCTTCTGCATATTCCAATGTAAATGGCTCGAGGCTTTTAATATAATCATCTAATCCATTTACACGATTATTTAAGAAGCTCTCATCTGCCCAGCCTTGATCGACGATATACTTTGTAACAGCTGAAAGCCAAACAATATCACTTCCTGGTGAAGGTTGAATAAAAATATCTGAACGATCAGCCATCTCATTCTTTCTAAGGTCTGCGACAATTAGTTTTTGACCTTTTAGCTTATGAGAACGTTTTACTCTAGTTGCTAAAACAGGATGCGATTCTGATGTGTTTGAGCCAATGATGATGACAAGCTCTGCCATTTCAATATCTGTGATCGATCCAGAATCCCCTCCATATCCGACTGTTCTAAAAAGCCCCAGCGTAGCTGGAGTTTGACAGTATCTTGAACAATTATCAACATTATTTGTTCCAATCACGCCTCTAGCAAGCTTCTGCATTAAATAGGATTCTTCGTTCGTACATTTTGAAGAACTAATAAATGCTAATGCATCTGGACCATACTCTTTTTTCGTTTCGGTAAATTTCCGAGTAATTAGTTCAAGTGCTTCTTCCCATTCCGCTTCACGGAAAGAATCTCCTTCACGGATTAACGGCTTTGTTAAGCGTTCCTCGCTATTAACATAATCCCAACCGAACTTCCCTTTTACACAGGTTGAAATTCCATTAGCTGGTGCTTCAACTTGAGGCTCTACTTTAAGGATTTTTCGGTCTTTTGTCCACACATCAAAACTACAACCTACACCACAATACGTACAGACAGTTTTCGTCTTTTTAATTCGATCTTCTCGCATTGCTGCTTCCATATCAGAAATCGCGAGGATTGATCCATATCCAGTTTCAACATTTTTTGTGAGTTCAATCATTGGGCGGAGAGTTTCTTTATTTATGCCCGTGAGATAACCAGCTTCTCCTTCCATACCTTTTTCCATCATGGCATTACAAGGACAAACCGTTGAACAGTGTCCACATGAGACACAGGAGGACTCATTTATCGGAGTATCTTTATCCCAAATGACTCGAGGTTTTTCACGTTCCCAATCAATCGTTAACGTTTCCGTTACTTGGACATCCTGACATGCTTCAACACAACGTCCACAAAGAATACACTGATCTGGATCATAACGATAAAATGGATTAGAGTTATCAATTTCATAAGGTTTATGCTCAAAGGGAATACTTTGGTGGTTGATTTTCATTTCTTTTACGGTGTTATGTACTTCACAGCCACCGTTATTGAAGTCACAAACGGTACAGTAAAGCTCGTGGTTATTTAATATTCGGTCCATTCCAATGATTTGTGCTTCTTTTACATGAGGCGAATCACTATCAATGACATCACCATCTTTAATTTGCGTAGAACAGGAACGAACCAACTCCCCATTCACGCTCACTATACAGGTATCGCATGTTTCAATTGCACCAAGACTAGGATGATAACAAACATTGGGAACTTCTTGATTGCTTTCTGTCAGAACTTGAAGAACGCTCTTGTCTTCTGCTAAAGTTACGTCTGCACCATTTACTTTAATTTTCATATTATCGGACAAGATTGACTCTCCTCTCTTATATTGAAATGTCAAAAAACTGTTAAAAGATTCAGTTTTTTGTTTTATACCCTTAACATTCGGATTTTAAACAATCTACTATTCGAGCTCTTTTATTAACAACTAGATAATATATAATTTAAAAAATCACTAACAAAATTAAACCAGCTATTCAAAATAAATTGAACAGCTTGTTTAAACTCAATCTGATTGTCTACGGATTATCAACTTTTACTATAAATTCTTAAGACAATAGGAAGAAGAAAGGTTAAACAAGCAATTAGAGTGACGCCAACTGCTCCTCTGTAATTTTTCTGATGCCAAAGCCTTGGAGCAAGACTCCCAATATAAATGCTAGCCCACATCGAAATCACTAAAAGTAATGCCATTTTCGCAAATTCTATCATAAAATTATTTTATCTCCCTTCGATGGCTGGACCTACTTGGTCACCATGACGACGTATTTTAAAATTAATATTTAATTCATATTCGATATCTTTAACATGCTCTTCCCAGTGATAATCTTGCCATTCTTTTAATGTCGAAAAGTATGATTTAAAATCATTGTTAATTTCAAAGCAATCGATTTCCCATTCATAAAGAGTCTTATTAAGTAAATTAGATGACTGTTCTTTAAGTTGATTTTGAATTGCTTCTTCTAATTTTTTTCTGTTTTTTGGTGTGGTGTAATCTACTAGAGACTGAACACTAATCAAATCACCTTCCATTGCTATATCGAAAGTGACTAAAATTCGATCGTTTTTTCGTTCCACTTTCATTTTGGTTTGATCTTGAGCATTCATACTAATTGATAAATTTAATTTATTATCAGATGGATCAGAAAAATCCCAAGTTGTTCTCGTAAACTCACCACGAAGCATGTTAAGAACACGTGTTTCTGCACCGTTTAAGTAACCTGTTAGAAGATCACCTTTATAAACAGCACTACCAAAAAATTCAACAGGAACTTCACCAACTCTATGAATGTGTCCTGCCTCTTGGTTCCCTACAAACAGTTGGTCTGCTTCTGAATAGTAGTTCTCAGAAGGCAAACTTGCAGTCCCAGTTTTAATATCGGGTCTTGGCGCTGTTTGCATGGTAATAGCTCCTGTGCCTGGGCTTTCAATCTCCATGGTAAAGTTATGAAATCGAGAATTTTTTGGTAACATCGCCCCCATATTATTTGGATCTGTTTCCAATTCAAACCATAAACTGATATCAGTTTCTGTTGTAGGTTTAATATTATTTATATATGTTTGTGCCTTACCTCTTGTTGTCATAACATGAAATGAACGTCGAAATTCACGATTACGAACAACTTCTCCCATAATTGGTATTATTCCATTACGAGCAAGATCTTCCCCAATGATAAAAGCTTTTGCGTGGGAGACGTTTAGCCTACGCGCTATAAAGCTTTGACTTACAAGTAAAGCAGAAGTAATATTTGATCCTTCGACAGTATGTACAGCAAGGGATTTACTTCCTGAGCTACTTCCTCCCCCACTAGTCCCACCCCCTACAGGTTTTGGTACAGCCAAAGCAAAAGTGAATAAATAATCATTTCTTGGTCCAGGATCAACACCAATAGCGATCACAAATGCCATATTTTCAGGGTCTAGTCTATCCCAGCAGCCACTTAAAATAGGAAGCAATAAAACAATGACTAATGCTAATCTGAAAAAAGGTGGTATATGTTTCACGTTGTCCTCCTTTTCTTTCTTAATATACCGACTCCCCAAGTTAATAATGGTAAACAAATCGAAAAGATTGAACCGTATACTCGAAGAAAATCTTGGTCCCAATTAACTGCAGACATTTCACTTGTTGGTAATATCGCAAAACTATAAATGCAAATCATTAATGGGAAAATGAGAGGCTGATGTGTAGGCAACTTCAGCATTTGTGAAAGAGTAACAGTACTGCAATAAACAGCTATAGAAAGTTTGATTACCGTACATATTAACCAAACAATTAGAAATATACTTTCGACCCTTTGAATCCATCGTCCAAAAATAATAATTCGACTGATTTCTAATAAAGGAAAGTTGACTCTTATAGCGGTCGGATAAGGAAAGATAAAAAGGTATGCTATAATGGTACATAATAAGATGAGAAAAGAAATCGTTATACACCACCATGCAGCTTTAGCCCATTCTTCTTGTTTTCGCATTCTCGGTATAAGGAAACCAAATACAAGAAACTCTGAAAATAGAGAGCTTTTTACGACTCCACTTGAAATTACTTGTGACTTACCAGTTCCCCAAAAAGGTACTAATGCATTTGGTTCTGAATGGGTTAATACACCTCCAAATAATAATATGGCTAAACTTGAAACAACTAACCCAATCGTAATCCAAGAAATGCGCCCTAGCACCTCTATTCCAGAGTGAGCGACTACAGAAGCAGGTATAAGAAGAGACAATAAAATGAAGCTTAGCGGGGTTCTCGGTATAATATCAGTTGCTAGCACTTCCGAAAATTCACGTAAAATCATAAACGCTACCATAAAGAAAAAGCTAAAATAAGAAAGATTGATTAGGCTCCCAAGGTATGGACCCATTATCTCTTCGGTTGCTGTAATAAGAGATGAACCAGGTTTGGCATTGGTCATTACTCCTTTTATTCCCCACCAACACAACGGGCAAAAAAGTGCTGCGATAAGAATAATCATCCAAGCTGCCGTCCCCCCGATTTCCACCATCGCTCTAGGTAATGGGAGGAATATTTTTGTTATAATAAAAATAATGCCGACAGAAGCCACCTCATGAATGCCAATATGATGCTTTTTCACTTCTACTCCTCCTGAAAATTCCAAATGTTTTACCGTTTATCTTGTATTTTTTTTCTTAGCTTAGGGCGAATCGAGAGCGGGCGATATTTTTGTTTTTTTATTGCTTTTCTAATCACCTTGTCCTCACTTTTTCGATCTAGTGCTTTTTGAGAAAGTACAGGCACACCAAATGTACGGCTTGAAACCCTAAAAGAGATGAGAGTGATCCATACTAGAACAATTCCTACTAAACCTAAAATAGAGGCAGCAATTAAATAAACAAAACGAAGAATACGTGTCGCAAACTGCATGTTATAGTTAGGAATCGAATAGGACGCTAAAGCTGTAATGGCTGTAATAATAACAACTATCGGACTGACAAGGTTGGCTTGAACTGCAGCTTGACCGAGAATTAACGCTCCAACAATTCCTATGGTTGGACCAATTACACTCGGGATGCGAACACCTGCTTCTCGGATCAATTCAAACATGCACTCGAGCATAACCGTCTCTGCAGCCACTGGAAGCGGAACCGTCTCACGAGTTGCTGCAATAGCAAGAATAAGAGTAGTTGGAATCATTTCTTGATGATAGTTTGCGATAGCTACATATACGGCAGGTAAATATAATGATAAAAAGTATCCAACTATTCGAACAATCCGTAGAAAAGAACTATATGGCCAGCGAAGATATGAGTCCTCTGCGGTTTGCAGGAATACGAAAAATTGTGCAGGAACGATTAAGGCAAATGGTGAATTATTAACAATAATACTTACATAACCGTCTGCAAGCTGCGCCGAAACCCGGTCTGGGCGTTCTGTGCTTAATATGCTCGGATAGATCGCATTGGGATGATCTTCGATAAGCTGTTCAATCATTCCACTATCCCCAATGTAATCATAATCTATAGTAGCGATTCTCTTACGTACTTCTCCAACAAGATCACTATTCGCAATCGATTTTAAATAAACGATAGCAATATCAGTTCGTGAGAGATTTCCAACAGAACCTAATTCAATCATGAGATCTGGTGTTCTAAGTCTACGCCTGATCATTGACAAATTGGTTTGAATATCTTCTGTAAAAGCTTCCTGTGAACCCCGAATGACAACCTCTGTTTTCGGGTTTTCTATGGATCTTTTTTCCCAACCTTTTACTTCAACAATGATCGAGACATTTAATCCCTCTGCTAACACTGCTGCAGAACCCATTAAAATATCATTAACAATCTGGCCTAGCTTTTCTTTTTTAGATGTCTGACCCTTCGTTAAAATCTGCTCTTTTAGCAAATCTGCACTAATTTGATCTATTTGCTCATCCATTGTCATTAATGGTGTTAAAACTGTTTGATTTAGATGTTCCCAGTTTACTTGTCCGTCTACATATAAAATGGCACCTTTTATCGCTAACTGACCAATCGTAATTTCTCGGATAATGACTCCTGTATTTTTTGGAATAGAAAAATGATTTTTAAACCAGTTGATATTTGTCTTTAAGTCAGATGATAAAAAACCATAATCTTTAATTAGGTTGTCTACTTTGGGCATACTTGTTAATGTTTCATTTTCACTTCTCTCTTCCTTAGAATTTTCTCCCCAACTTCCTAAAGAGAAAAAATCTTCGTCCTTGGATAGATCTGGTATAAGGTATTTTTTGAATTTTTTCCATTTACTCATATATTCAATCTCCTGTTATGAAAGCCATTATCAATGAATGCTTAAGATTTACAATTCATTTCAAAGGTAGTATTTACCTTTACTAATTTGTTATGCTGATTAGTAAGCAAACAACAATTCTTTATAACAAAAAAGACCCGCTTCTATTATAAATAGAAACGAGTCTTAATAAATTTATTGTCATGTTGTCTTTATGGTAAAACTGAAGCTCCCATCAAGTAGCGATCCACTTCACGAGCTACTTCTCGACCTTCATTGATCGCCCAAACAATTAAACTTTGGCCACGTCTAGCGTCTCCTGCGGCGAATACACCTTCCACATTTGTTCTGTACTCACCATATTTTGCATCAATTTTTTGATTTGTACTGTTAACACCGAATTGAGATAATAGTGGCATCTCTGTACCTTCAAATCCAATTGCAATAAAGACGAATTGTGCTGGCCATACTTTTTCTGATCCTGGTATTTCTTTAAAGTAAAACTTGCCATTTTCATCTTTTAATTTTTCCATTTGAATCGTATGCAATTCTTTCAAGTTGCCATTTTCATCAGCGACCATTTTCTTAGTTTGAATCGAGTATTGACGCGGATCTTCTCCGTGCTTTGCTTCCGCTTCCTCATAAGCATACTCAAGCGTAAATACTTGAGGGTATGCTGGCCACATATTATCTGCAGCACGCTCTGTAGGTAATTGAGGATGTTTACCAAATTGAACGACACTATTAGCATTTTGACGAAGTGCAGTAGCGACACAGTCTGCACCTGTATCACCGCCACCAATAACGATAACATCTTTACCTTTCGTATCAATAAACTTACCATCTTTAAAATTAGAGTCTAATAAGCTTTTAGTAGAGGTTGTTAAATAGTCCATTGCAAAGTGAATGCCTTTTGCTTCTCTTCCTTCAATGACTAGATCACGTTGCTTCTGTGCACCTGTACATAAAATAACAGAATCATACTGACTTTTCAGCTCTTCTGCTGTAATGTCTTTTCCGATCTCTGTATTTGTAATAAAATCAATACCTTCTTGAGTTAATAAGTTAATACGGCGTTCTACGATTTCTTTTTCTAATTTCATGTTAGGAATACCGTATGTTAAAAGTCCACCAGCACGGTCTGCACGTTCATAAACCGTTACATTGTGTCCAGCTTGATTAAGTTGATCAGCAGCTGCCAAACCTGCAGGGCCTGAACCAACAATCGCAATTTTCTTTCCAGTACGCTTCACTGGAATACGTGGTTCAATCCAGCCATTTTCAAAACCTTTATCAATAATCGTTCGCTCAATACTTTTAATTGCTACGGCAGGGTCAGAAATTGCAACCGTACAGGAGCCTTCACAAGGGGCTGGACAAACACGCCCCGTGAATTCTGGAAAATTATTAGTTTTTAGCAACCGCTCAAGAGCTTCTTTCCATCTTCCGCGGTAAACTAAATCATTCCATTCTGGAATTAAGTTATGGATCGGACAGCCAGTTGTTACTCCATTTATTTCTGTACCCATATGACAGAAAGGAGTAGCACAGTCCATACATCTTGCTCCTTGTCTACTTAACGCTTCATCCGATAAAGGAGCTGAATATTCTTTCCAATCACTTAAACGTTCGAGAGGATTCCGTTCTTTTGACTTTTCACGAGAATACTCCATAAATCCTGTTGCTTTCCCCATATTCCTCTCTCCTTTCTTATTGCGAAACTGTTTCTAATTGTTTTTTAGCTTGTTTCTCTTGTGTTGAATTTGCTTGAAAAGCACTCATAATTGCTTGTTCATTTGATAATCCAGCCTGCTTTTGATCTTGGATAAGTTCTACCATTCGCTTATAATCGTGTGGGATTACTTTAACAAATTTCTTTGCCATCTCATCCCAATTTTTCAACACATAATCTGCTTTTGCACTCTCTGTGTATTTGAAATGATTTGAAATTAATTGTTTCACTTCATTCACTTCTTGCTTATCTTCAAGTGATTCAAATCCAATCATTTCTGTATTGCACAAAGCTTTAAATTCCTCTTCATTATCAGCAAGAATGTAGGCCATTCCTCCTGACATACCTGCGCCGAAATTTTTACCAACTTCTCCCAATACAACAACCCGTCCACCAGTCATGTACTCGCAGCCATGGTCACCGATACCTTCAACGACCACATCAGCACCACTGTTACGAACTGCAAAACGTTCTCCAGCCTTACCGTTAATATACGCTTGACCGCTTGTAGCACCATATAAAGCAACGTTTCCTGCAATAACATTTTCACTAGAGACGAAAGTAGAAACAGATGGTGTCTTTACAACGAGCTTACCACCTGATAATCCTTTTCCAAGATAATCATTTACATCTCCTGTTAAGTAAAGAGACATTCCTTTAGGAACAAATGCACCAAAGCTTTGACCAGCTGAACCGATGAAACGAAGATTAATCGTATCTTCAGGTAAGCCTTCTTCTCCGTAACGTTTCGATACTTCACTTCCAACAATTGTTCCAGTAACACGGTTCACATTCGTGATTGGTAGTGTCAGATCAACAGCTTTCTGCTCCATTAAAGCTTGTTGTACAGCAGGAAGGATCTCTTGCATGTCTAGAGATTCATTGATTTTATGATTTTGCGGTGTTTTAAATGTACGGAATCCTTTTGGTTGATAAAGTAATGTTGACAGGTCTAAATGCTTTGCTTTCCAGTGCTGTTTTGCACGTTCACTTACTTGTAACACATCTGTACGACCTACCATTTCTTCAACCGTTTTGAAGCCTAATTCCGCCATGATTTCACGAACTTCTTGCGCAATAAATTTCATATAGTTAACGACATGATCGGCATTACCCGTGAACTTATCACGAAGCTCTGGATTTTGTGTCGCAACTCCTACTGGACATGTATCTAAATGACATGCACGCATCATAATGCATCCTAAAACAATTAACGGCGCTGTTGCAAAACCAAATTCTTCTGCTCCAAAAATCGCTGCCATTACGACATCTTTACCAGTCATCAACTTTCCATCTGTTTCTAAAACAACACGATCTCTCAAACCATTTAGCATTAATGTTTGGTGTGCCTCAGCAAGTCCAAGCTCCCAAGGTAGTCCTGTATGCTTAATACTTGTTTTAGGAGATGCTCCTGTTCCACCATCGTAACCACTAATCACAATAAGATCAGCAGAACCTTTAGCTACACCAGCAGCAATCGTACCAACACCCGCTTTTGATACTAGCTTTACACTAATTCGCGCATCGCGATTTGCATTTTTCAAATCATGAATCAATTGTGCCAAATCTTCAATTGAATAAATGTCATGGTGTGGAGGAGGTGAAATCAATCCAACACCTGGAGTTGATCCACGGACATCAGCAACCCACGGATATACTTTGTTACCAGGAAGCTGTCCACCTTCACCAGGTTTTGCCCCTTGTGCCATTTTAATCTGTAATTCGTCTGCGTTTACAAGATAATGACCTTTTACTCCGAAACGACCTGATGCAATTTGCTTAATACCACTGCGACGGTTATCACCATTTTCATCAGGGATATAGCGTTTCGCATCTTCTCCACCTTCACCACTGTTGCTCTTACCACCTAAACGATTCATTGCGATTGCTAATGTTTCATGTGCTTCTTTGCTCAATGAACCAAACGACATTGCACCAGATTTAAAGCGACGAACAATTGAATCAACTGATTCTACATCTTCAATCGGTACAGATTGACGTGATTTATCAAACGAGAATAAATTACGCAAAAATCCGATTCTCTCTTCATTTGCTGCTTGCGAGAATTCCTTAAATAATTTGTAATCGCCTTTACGAGTAGCCCATTGAAGTGTATGAATTGTCTTTGGATTAAAAGCGTGATGTTCACCTGTTTTTCTCCATTGGAAATCACTTCCAGAATCTAAAGGTTGATTCAAATAGTCAGCATAAGCGGTTTTGTGACGAATCTTCGTTTCTTCGCCGATAGTGTCTAATTCAATACCACCAATCTGAGAAGCTGTTCCAGTAAAGTAACGATCAATGACGTTTGCACTAATCCCAACTGCTTCAAAAATTTGAGCTCCACGATAGCTTTGTACAGTGGAAATACCCATTTTCGACATGACCTTTACTACGCCTTCAGCAACTGCTTTAACGTACTTGTTAACAGTATCTTGATAACTAACTGAAAGGCTACCATCATTAATAGCTTGCTTATATGTTTCAAAAACAAGGTAAGGGTTAATCGCGTCAACACCATAGCCAATTAACGCTGCAAATTGATGAACTTCTCTTGCTTCTCCTGTTTCTACAATGATGCTGACCTTTGTACGATTTCCTTGTCGAACAAGATACTGATGTAGTGCACTTGCAGCAAGTAACATAGGAATCGCTACTTCATTTTCGCTCATCTTACGGTCTGATAAAATAAGTAGACTTGCACCTTCTTTAATTGCTTCTTCAGCTTTTTGACAAACTTGATCAAGTCCAGCTTGTAAATCATCAGAGAATAATGTTTCAATCACTTTACTTGTAAAGTCTTTTTTCACATTTTGTTTCACCTGCTCTAACTGACCGTTCGTTAGGATTGGTGTTTCAAGTTGAATTCGACGGCAATTTTCTGCATTAGGGTGAAGTAAGTTCCCCTCAGCTCCGAGTAAAGTCATTGTTGACGTAACAATTTGTTCACGGATCGAATCAATTGGCGGATTTGTTACTTGCGCAAATAATTGCTTAAAGTAATTGAACAATGATTGCGGGCGCTCTGATAATACAGCAAGAGGAATATCGTTACCCATTGATCCAAGTGGGTCTTTACCTTCTGTGATCATTGGAAGCAAATATTTATGAATATCTTCATATGTGTAACCGAATGCTTTTTGACGAAGAGATAGATCATTAAATATCAGTTCTGAGCTTTCTTTCTCTCCATCATTCAATCTTACAAGTTGCTCATCAAGCCACTTCTGGTACGGTTCGGCACTAGCCATTTCTGTTTTGATTTCTTCGTCTGAAATAATGCGCCCTTCTTCTAAATTGATTAAAAGCATTTTCCCAGGACTTAAACGATCTTTATATAATACATTCTCTGGCTCAATGTCGACTACTCCGACTTCAGATGAGAAAACAATGTAATCATCTTTTGTTACGTAATAACGTGCTGGACGTAATCCATTACGGTCTAAAATAGCACCGATTTGTTTACCATCTGTAAAAGAAATTGCCGTTGGACCATCCCATGGTTCCATTAAACAACTGTGATATTCATAAAAAGCTTTCTTTTCTTTTGTCATATGTGGATTTTCTGTCCATGGCTCAGGAATAAGCATCATCGCTGCATGAGCAGGCTTTCGACCAGAAAGCACTAAGAATTCAAAAGCATTATCCAAAGTAGATGAGTCACTTCCGTCTGTATCTAAGATTGGCAACGTCTTTTGCAAATCTTCCCCAAAAGCATCAGATACAAATTGTTGTTCACGTGCTTTCATCCAATTAATATTTCCTCTTAAAGTATTGATCTCGCCATTGTGAATTAAATAGCGGTTTGGATGCGCTCGTTCCCAACTTGGGAATGTATTTGTGCTAAAACGAGAATGCACTAATGAAAAAGCCGAAACAAACAATTCATTTTGCAAATCAAGATAAAAGGCATCAACCTGCTCTGGCGTTAATAAACCTTTATAGACGATTGTTTTGCTTGATAGACTTGCAAAATAAAAACGATACTCACGTTCACTGGCCCAATGTTCAGCTTGCTTTCTAATAACAAATAATTTTCGTTCAAATGCTAAATCATCATTTATTTCTTCATTTGCACCGATAAATACTTGTCGAATAGTCGGACAGGTTTGTTTCCCGACCATTCCTAATTTTTCGACATCAACAGGCACAGTTCTCCATCCAAGAATTTTCTGTCCCTCTTGTTCAATCAATTTATTTAAATTAGCTTCTATTTCTTTTTGTTCGTTAGTATCATTTGAAAAGAAAAGCATCCCTACACCATATCGCCCTTTATTAGGTAAATTCATCTCTGGGCACTCTAGGCGGAAAAATTCATCTGGAATTTGCACCATTAAACCTGCACCATCACCTGTAAGTGGATCACTCCCCTGTCCACCACGATGATCTAATTTACAAAGCATGTTTAATCCTTTTTTTACAATGTCATGTGTTGCATATCCTTTTAAATGAGCATATAAGCCGATTCCACATGCATCATGTTCAAATTCAGGACGATAAAGACCTTGCGCTTTTGGTATTTGATTATATGTCATCTTTCTCTCCCCGTTTCTCTTTTTTTCTTCCCGATATCTATTTTAAAATCTATGCTACATTTAAACAATATAAGGTTTAGAATGAATCAATCTGTTTTTGAGATGAATTGTTTCATCAAGAGAGCCTTAATGACAGGAAGTTCAGCATATAATAAAAGAAATGCATATACATACCTATACATATTTATTCGTATTTTATTCACCGAAAAACTTTTTGTTATTTCTGAAAATCATCTAATTTTGAGAAGAAATCTGAAAGAAAGTCATGGAATACTTTTTCTGTAGGGAGCAATTGTCTTTCATTAGGAATAATAACACCAACAGTTCGTGTAACTTGAGGCTCGACTACTGGTATTTTCACTGTCGATCGTGGCAACCCATCAATTAAAGTTATTTCTGGAATAAGCGTAACACCAAGACCAGCTGATACTAATCCTTTAATTGCATCAATATCCTCTCCTTCAAATGATACGTTAGGTTGGAAACCAAGCTGTTGACATGCATCAACAATGACTTCACGTAAAATAAATCCTTTAGGGAATAATACAAATGATTCATTTCGAAACTCATTAAGCTTTAACGAGGTTTTATTTGAAAATGGATGGCTAAATGGCAGCAGCGCGACAAGTTTTTCGGTAAATAATGTTGTACCTTCTACTTTTTTCTCATGCCTAGGTACAGGACCAAGTAACGCCAAATCTATCTCACCTTTTATAACATCATCAATTAGATTATGGTAAGATCCTTGCTTCAGATGATATTTAACTTCAGGATAAGATTCACGAAAAGCAGATATAGCAGTTGGCAAAGTGTAGGCAGCTAAACTACTGGGAAATCCAATCCGAATGGTACCTCGTTCAGGATCTAAATACTCTTCAACCTCTCGCTTTGCATTATCAATTACTTTTATTGCCTGTTTCATTTTGTTTAGAAAAACACGACCAATCGGCGTTAATTTAACATTTCGGCCTTCTCGAATAAATAAATCGACACCTAATTCTGCTTCTAGATTAAAGATTTGCCTGCTTACAGCAGATTGTGCAACATGTAACTCTTGCGCAGCTTCTGTCACATGCTCTCTCTTGGCCACTTCAATGAAGTACTGAATCTGTCTTATCTCCATATATATCAAACCTTCCTATTTCATCTAATATCGGCATGAATATCATCTTATTTTTAGATTGATTAGATTATTACAAAGTATTAAAATACACCTTAGTAGAAAATCTAACAACTTTTTTGTCAGATTTTCTAACAATAAATAAATTTAATTATTTTCAACAAAATTAATTAAATTAAAGGGGATTAACTAATATGAGTACAACTTTAGTTAAACAAGACTCATTGCTAGAAGCAAAAAAATATGTAAATAAAGTATACGAAACAGTCATTAAAAGAAACCCTAATGAAAGTGAATTTCATCAAGCAGTGAAAGAAATTTTCGATTCGCTTGTCCCAGTTTTTGCAAAGCATCCAAAATATATGGAAAACGGCATCCTTGAAAGAATCTCTGAGCCAGAACGAATTATTTCTTTCAGAGTTCCTTGGGTAGATGATCAAGGAAAAGTACAAGTAAACCGTGGCTTCCGTGTTCAGTTTAACAGTAATCTCGGGCCATATAAAGGCGGATTAAGATTCCATCCTTCTGTTAACGCTAGTATCATTAAATTCTTAGGTTTTGAACAAATTTTCAAAAACTCACTTACTGGCCAACCAATTGGTGGCGGTAAAGGTGGATCGGATTTTGATCCAAAAGGAAAATCAGACGGTGAAGTAATGAGATTTACTCAAAGTTTTATGACAGAGCTTTCAAAGTACATTGGGCCAGATGTTGACGTCCCTGCTGGTGACATCGGTGTAGGTGCAAGAGAAATCGGATTTATGTTTGGACAGTATAAAAAAATCCGCGGCGGCTTCGAAGCAGGTATCCTAACTGGTAAAGGTGTTGGCTACGGCGGAAGTTTAGCTAGAACAGAAGCAACAGGCTACGGCACTGTATATTTCGTTGAAGAAATGTTAAAAGACAAAGGACTTGGCTTCAATGGTAGCACAGTTGTTGTATCTGGTTCTGGTAATGTTTCAATCTACGCAATCGAAAAAGCAACTCAATTAGGTGCTAAAGTTGTTGCTTGTAGTGATTCGAATGGATATATTTATGATGAAAATGGAATCAATCTTGACACAGTTAAGAGACTGAAAGAAGTTGAAAGAAAGAGAATTTCTGAATATGTTATTGAACATCCACACGCAACTTATTCAGATAAAGGATTTGAAATTTGGCAGATCCCTTGTGATATCGCTCTTCCATGCGCGACACAAAATGAAATTGATGCAGTATCAGCTCAGTTATTAGTAGCAAATGGAGTCAAAGCAGTTGGTGAAGGTGCAAACATGCCTTCTTCACTAGAAGCAATTGATGTATTCCTTCATAATAACGTTCTATTTGGTCCAGCAAAAGCAGTAAATGCTGGAGGAGTAGCAGTTTCTGCTTTAGAAATGGCTCAAAACAGCATGAGACTTTCTTGGACTTTTGAAGAAGTTGATGCAAAATTACACGAAATTATGAAAGATATTTATCGCAACAGTGTTGCAGCTGCAAAAGAATATGGTCACCCAGGAAACTTAGTTGTAGGTGCTAATATCGCAGGATTCACAAAAGTTGCTGATGCAATGATGACACAAGGTATCGTTTAATTTTACCTATCGGTGAAGATTTTAGTATAACCTAAAATCTTCACCCTTTTTATTCTCTAAATTTGCTCTTAACTCGTTTGATAGTCTATTTTCTTTTGCTTCGTTACCTGCTAATTTTTCACATAGATATAGTCCTAAATCAATCGACGAACTTCCCCTTCTTGCAGTAATAATTTCTCCTTCAATTAAAATACGATAATCAACGACCAAATAATACTTTTTCAAGTTCTCAAAAAGCATTTGGATGTGTGGTTGCCTTTTTCCCATTCAAAAATTCCGCTGTACCAAATGATAAAGAGCCCGTACAAACTGAAGCTTTTACTTTACAGTTTTCATCTATTTGTAACCATGAAATAAATTTAACTTTAAATTCCTCTTTTTTACTCCTCTTTAAAGTATACAATATTTTCGAACTTTTTTACTAATTGAGTAGATTTTAAGTCATTTGGGGTATATAAAATATAGCTATTTTATTAATAAAAAAGGAGAGATAACATGACAGCTTCTGTTAAAGCATTTGTATTTGATGTATATGGAACATTATTTGATGTTTATTCGGTAAAAGAAAAGGCTGATGAACTATATAATGGGAAAGGGTATGAAATCAGTATGCTATGGAGGCAAAAGCAGCTGGAATATTCTTTTCTACGTCAATTAATGGGAAAATACGATACGTTCTCAAATATAACACGAGATTCGTTAAGGTATACTCTATACTACTTAAATATACAATCTGACTCTGAGAAAGAACAGCTATTAATTGATGCCTACAAGCACCTCTCATTATTCCCTGAAGTGAAAGATGTACTAACCCAGCTGAAACATAAAAAGCTTGCTGTTTTCTCAAATGGATCTAGAGACATGTTAGATCCTCTTATTGAATATTCTAGTTTAAGACAACTATTTGATAAAATAATAAGCGTCGATGATATCAAGCAATATAAACCCACTCCTGCATCCTATGGACATGCGTTACATACGTTAGGATTAGAGCGGGAAGAGATTCTATTTATGTCTTCGAATGGCTGGGATATTTCAGGAGCAAGGAATTTTGGTTTTAAAACAGCATGGATCAATCGCAAAAAGCTCCCACTAGAAGAGTTAGATGTAAATCCTCACCATATCTATTCAGATTTATCACACATATTGGAGTGGGTGAATTAACAAAGTTGTAAGAATAAATAAAAAGAAGATTGTATCAGTTCAATACACCCTTCTTCCAAAGACGACGAATCTTTCTCGCATAATCAAATTACTCTCTCTTATGCACGGCGAAATACCCAGCTATTTAAGTAAAAAAACAGTGTAGGTAATCCACCAAAACTAATAAATCGTTTCGCTGTATGTTTTATTTTTTTATCTTCATGAACTTTCCTATCTGCTAAATAAATAGCGATAAGACCTCTATTAATTAGTTTGTGGAACTGCCAGTCAGGTAAGCTTCTTATACTTTCGTCAGCTTTTTCTTTTATATGTCTTATCCTTTGAACCATCATTTCTTCATTATCATAATAAAAAATGAAATTAAGATCATTTGCCTCTCGATCTTCTTCTTGATCAATAAAATAATCAAGTAAAATATGAAGACCCTGAACCCATGGGAAGTAACCATTTTTGAGAAGAGTCACCTGTTCTTTTTCCATTTTTCCATTAGACGCATAGGCGACCATACAAAAAATCCCTAAAGTAGACCCTGAGCACGCAGAAAATTCGTACCAGGTCATTTCAGGTAACTCATGCTTATGCTGTTCAAACCAATTTTCAAGTAATTCTACTCGTTTATCATTTTCAACATGTTTAAATACCTGCAAATTACAATAATAATTTGCTAGTTGAAGCATTGCATCTTTGACATCTTTATAGCCTGGCAATTCATTAAGGACATCCTGACACTCCATAACAAGGGAAACTAAATATCCCTCATCATCTTGATCATTCCGATGCCGATAGTAGTTTTCAGGCTTTTCCCCAGGAGTTAAAGCATGAAGCATCGATAAATGAAGGGCGCGAAAGTCTTCTTGGTCTATAGAAGTACTTCTATCACATAAATTATCTAAATAATCACTAATTGTTTGATATGCAACAATAAACCGAATGACTTTTTTACGCTCTTTTCTTGCTAGTAACCCATACACGGCTCCACCCTCACAGTGAAATGCTTTATCGTTAATACTAGCAAGCGCTTGTTGGCGCAATTCTTCGTTAGGGATACTCTTTGCTTTTTCTTTCCATTTATCTAAGTATTGATAAACGTCAGGATGCACATCTTTGTATATTTTATATAACAATGTCCATGGTTTAGTTGGAACTTTCAATTTACACCCTCCTAACGAAACTGTTATTCACTTATAAAACTAGCTTTCCTCATAACTGTGATTAAATACCCTAAATGATGCATATGCTAATATATTTCAACATAATCAAATAATTACCTTTTTTATCCATGCTTATTTTGTGGGATTATTCATCCTTTTATCAACCTTAAATAAAAAACCTCGGCTCTTTTTTAGAAGAGACGAGGTTACCTACCATAAATTCGAAAATTATTCTTCCCTGATTGCTTAGCTTGATACATAGCGATATCTGCTTCTCTAATCAAAGATTCGCCATTTTTATCTTCATCTAAGAAGAAACTAATGCCAATACTTGGAGTAACATGAACATTTTCATTTTTAAATTCAATTGGTAAACTTAATATTTCAAGTATTTTTTTCGCTTTTGTTACCACTGTGTCCTCCTCACTATCAACTAAGAGAACTGTAAATTCATCCCCTGCTAAACGAGCCACTGTATCGTTTATTCGGACACAGCTTGTTAATTTCTGTGCGACACTAATTAATACAATATCTCCCGCTTCATGACCATATGTATCATTCACTTGTTTAAATCCATCTAAATCAATAAACATTACAGCAGCTGTGTTTGTCTTTGTATTGGCTTGTTTTAATGCCTTTTCAAGACGTTGTTCAAATAAGCGACGATTCGGAAGTCCTGTTAATGAATCATGATAAGCTAATTGATGTGTCACATTTTCTATCTTTTTTCGTTCTGTTATATCTTGAAATATAACTTGAACATAGGCTTCACCATTAATTGTAATAGGTAATCCCATTATTTCAACATCAATAATTTCGTTATCCAAGCGAATCATTTTTTCCTCTAAAAGTCCAACATGTGTGTTAATTTGATGCATTGTTTTCCAACGTTCTTTAACAATTTCATGATAATCTGGATGAATAAAAGTTAAGAAGTTTTTACCTATTACATCCTTTTTTGAGTTAGCACCTAAAACTTTCATTCCTGCTGGATTAATATAACTAAACTCTCCGTATTGATGAATCCCTATGGCTACAGGAGATAGTTCAACTAATTTTCGATAACGCTCTTCGCTTTCCTGTAACTTTATAGATGATCGCCGGTCGATATGACGACTTATTAAGATAAACAATTGAATAATAAATATCGTAATCCCGATGCTAAGGGCTAAAGCATTACTCCCTACATGATCATGTGTTCCACTAAAATCATGATTAGGTTCTATTACAAAGCTTGTTGCCTTCATTCCCGTGTAATGCATACCAGAAATAGCAATACCTAATAAAATGGCAATAACTATTTTCAACCAGGTTTTGTCAAACGTATGATTATCTCTAAATTTAACAAATGTTTGAATAGCTACGATGGAAGAAATGAGAGCAACAAGAATAGAGATCGACACCCAAAAAGGATCGTACTGTATATCAGCTTGTATAATCATCGATTCCATCCCTATATAGTGCATGAGTAAAATACCAGCCGCTAAAACGGTACCACTTATGATCAGTAACTCCTGACTAACAAATCGACTTAACATATAAAATGCAAGCCCTGACGTAAGAATAGGCAAAATCATGGTGACGATAACTAAAAGTGTATGATACCGAACATCTATATTTATATCGTAAGCTAGCATCCCTACAAAATGCATTGCCCATATGCCACTACCCATTGCGATGGAAGCACTAACAAACCAGTATTTTCCTATAATAAACCTTTTTGAGAAACGATATCTGCTTATTAAATCGAGTGCTGTATAGGAAGAAAATATAGCTAGAATGATCGAGAATACAACCAATGTCATATTATGGGTACCATGTGTATGAATGATATTTAACATGATAAATGCTCCTTACTTTTTGTATTGCTACTATACTATAGATTAAGAACAACAGAGATAATTCACCGTCCCTAATAGATATTAAAGGTTACTAATATCACTTAAGAATGTTTTAAAATGTACGATCATCTATTGACGTCATCGCACAAATAAGTGAATTCAAATCACATAATGATTATTGTACTTTCTCTTAGAAACAAAACAGCACTTATCGCTTTTCATTTGAAATTTGTAACATCCCTTATTATTTTTTGAGTAGCAGTTAATCCTTGATAATGGATTGGAGCAGCAGTTGTTTCAACATCTATGCATTTAAGATCTAATCGAATAATTTTACTCATATAAGGATCTAACGTAATACCTAATTGCTCAACCTGGTGGATCCGTTCTTTCAACCTTATATGGTCATTTTTTGGAATGAATTCATAAAAAGACTTACCTAAAATATCTTTTGAAGATTTAGCTCCCAAAAGTTTAATACCTGCTCGATTAATATACAGAATGTCCCTATTTTGATGAACGACAATAGCATCTGGACTATTTTCAACTAATTGTCGGTATCTTTCTTCACTTTCCCTCACTTCTTCCTCAAGTTGTTTACGTTCTGTAATATCTACACATGAAGCAATGACCTCTACTACCTGTCCACCTCGAGTAATAGGTCTGAGTGCTGCTAAATAATAGATTCCATTTATTTCTCCTTCATATGTGATGTTCTCTCCTGCCCAAGCCCTTTTATAATATACTAATTTCTCACTCGCTTTTTCATAAGAAAATAAGTCAAATAAACTTTTACCAAACATCGTTTGCGGAGAAAGCCCCATACGGTATAGTAATTCTCCATCAGCTAAAGTATGAATAAATTGTCCATCTTCTTCCTGATATTTAAATGTCATTCCTTGTTGTAACCGGATCGTATCTTGAAAATTTTGTCTAGCAATTCTTAAGGCCTCTTCCATCCACATCTGGTCATTTCTTTGTTCAGAAATACCATATTTAGCAAGTGTGTTTTCAATTTTGGGAAACATTTTTTCTAAATCTTCAAATACTAAGGGCTTACTAATGAAATATCCTTGAGCGTCATGACAAAGTTGCTCCTGGAGAAACAACAATTGTTCCTGCGTTTCTACACCTTCTGCAATAACACGAAGATGGAGGTTCTTAGCCATCGAGATGATTGTCTGAACAATCGTTGCATCACTTGCATCTTTTAAACAATCCCGAACGAATGATTGATCGATCTTCAACTTATCAATAGGGAATTTTTTTAAGTAAGCAAGCGAACTATAGCCCGTCCCAAAATCATCAATGCTAATTTTTACGCCTAACTTTTTTAAATCGCTTAGAATCTTAATCGATCTTCCAACATCCATCGTCACGCTCTCTGTAATTTCTAATTCTAAATAGGCTGGGTTAAGTTTTGTTTCCTTCAGAACCTCACAAACCATTTCAACTAAATTCGGTTGGTAAAACTGACGAGCAGACAGGTTGACCGAAACAACTAGTGGAGGAAAACCCTTTTCTTGCCACTTCATAGTCTGTTTACAAGCTGTATGAAGGACCCATTCCCCAATAGGAACAATCAGCCCTGTCTCTTCTGCTAGTGGAATGAATTCTGCTGGTGAGATAAATCCTAGATGAGGGTGATTCCATCGAATCAAAGCTTCAATACCATATATTTTTCCTGATTGTAAGTCGATTTGAGGTTGATAGTGTAAAATAAATTCATTGCGCTCTAACGCTTTATGCAATTTTGTTTCCATTTCTAGCGAGGTAGGTGTCTTAGATTTAATAGTTTCTGAGTAAAATCTATAGGTGTTTTTCCCTTCTCGTTTTGCCTGATACATCGCAATATCCGCAAATTTAACGAACTCCTGTGCAGAAGTATTAGACCCTACATGATTGGCTAAACAAATTCCAATACTAGGAGATATATAGATTTCATGCCCTTCTAAATCAAAAGGATCGTTCAACTGGTGAATGATTTTTTCTGCTAGTTCCTTCACTTCTACTTCGTTTGTATGAGGAATGAGTAAGATAAATTCGTCTCCTGAATGACGGAAAACCACCCCTTTTGTCGCACATGCCTCTAGCCTATTTGACACTTTTTGTAACAATAGATCACCAGTCAAGTGGCCTAGAGAGTCATTTATCATTTTAAAGCGGTCCAAATCTAGGAATAAGATTGCCATATTACTAGATTGTAATAATTCCTCTGTTAATACTTCATAGAGATGACGGCGATTGGGTAACCCTGTAAGTTCATCATGATAAGCCAAATGCTTAGTATGCTTTTCTGCTATTTTACTTTCTGTTATATCGCGACCTATCACTATAAGCCCTTTACGTTTCCCATCATGATTAAAAAGTGGCACTTTAATGAAATCAAAAACCTTTGCCAGACCATCAGGTTGTGGAATGACCGCTTCCTCGCGTGAGACGGTTTTAGATTCCCATACTTTTTTATCTGATTCAACACAATTTAAAAGGACATCCTTATAAAAGGGCGAACAATTAGCTAATTCATCATCCGTTTTCCCTTGATAAGATATATGCTCAAGTTGAAAAAGACGAAGAGAGAATGGATTTGTTTGAATCCACCTTCCTTCCCCATCTTTGAAACAAATAAAATCAGGCATTTCCTGAATTAGAGCACTTAATTGTTGTATATTTTCTTCAGCATGATGTTGATCCATTATAAAACTCCCAACAGTCGTGGTCTAGTAAAAAACAAAAAAACTATTCCCAAAATGAAATAGTTTCAACTTTACCATTCTTTGGAAACTCTATTTCTATAGCTCTAAAAACATTTACAATTGTTGCTTCTTACTATATTAATAGTGTTTCGTATTATGTACTAAGAACATACATTTATTATTATGTTAATTGTCAAAAAAGTCAAAGGTTAATCATTCTATTAACAAATAAAATAGACAGGTTGATGCTATAGTACTATTCAGAAGTAAGCCAATCTTTATTCTTTGTCACTGTAAAAAATATGCTGCGTTCGTAATTCATCATCGATTGTTAAAATACCAAAAGAATAAAAAGGAGATTTCCGTTTATCCGTCGCTGATCCAGGGTTAAAAAGCAAAGTCTTCTTTGCATATTTCACGTAAGGAATATGCGAATGACCAAAAATGATACAATCAAGAAACTCTTCAAATGCTTCTAACGCTCTTTTTTCTGTTGTTTTCTTTTCTCCATGCCCGTGAACAATGCCAATCTTAAATCCTGAGATGGTCATAATCTTTTTATCAGGCATCACTTGCTTTATTTCCTCACCATCAACATTCCCATACACACCATCAACTGGAGCGTATTGTTTTAGTTCTTCATACACCGCAAGAGTTTGCCAGTCTCCAGCATGGATAATCCGATCAGCCGTTTCTAATTCTTTGACCAGACGAGAAGGAAGCTGACGGGCTTTCTTTGGAATATGCGTATCTGACAAAACAATAATTTTCATCAAGGTCCCTCCCTTCTTTTTATTTATAAAGGGCGCTACCGTTAATCTTCGGTGCGTCCTTTCATTATGTATATTCTTTCGTTGTGGCATTTCTATGTTTTTTATTATTTAAGCTATAATTTGCTCATTTCCTCTTCTTCATTTAAGACTACTTCAACTAAAATTGTCGGTTGTTCATTTAAATCGATTTCCTTTTGTAATTGATGGAGTCTTACAACTGGTCGATGAGGATTAGATTGTATTCTAGTAACAATCCCTTTACCAATATTTAATTGAACATTCGTACCAGGAGGATAGCTAATAATTCCTTTACTGAAGGCTACGACAATATGGTGACCATATTTCTTATCTGAGAGGGTCATAATCTTCTCAAGAGCAACGTGTGGTAATAAGCCTTCAAGCGAGATAAAATTATCATAATCATTAGCGATACTACAGATTTGTGCCAATTCTAATACTTGATCTTGTGCAAGCTTTCTAGGAAAACCTTCTCCATCTAATGTTTCATGATGTTGATAAGCAATATGAGCCGACATTAAACTAATTTCCCTATTAGCTCTAATAATATTAAACCCGGATTCAGGATGATCTTCTCTAATAGATGTTTTTACTTTTCCAATATCATGTAACAAGCAACCGATACCAAGATCGTTAAGCTGTGAGTTCGTGTATCCTAATTTTTTACCTATTTGTAAGGCAATAAGCGTAACATTCACCATATGAGCAAATGGGATCAATGCACGATCAACTGCTGTTGTTGGAATAAGAACAATGGCATTACGTTGCTTTACTTCCTCGATTAACTTTTTGACAGCTTTTTGGATCTCTAGTAAAGGTAAAAATTCATCTTTTGCTGCGGCCTCGAATGCTTGTTCAACAATGGAAATCATATCAATCCAAGTAGGCATATCCATCATTTCATCTAGAGAAATTCCCTTTGATTTTACATCATCTACAAATAAATATTTAACCCCAATTTGATCAAGCTTCTCTAAATACTTTAGGTGAACTTTACTCCCAACTCCTAATAAAATTCGCCTTTTTGAATCATAAACTGGTTTCGCCAGTTCCATCATACTCTCCTGGTAATCATTTATGTGAACCATTCTCATATTTTATCACCTTCTTAATAAATAAAATAAAAGGGAGTGAACTCAAAGACTGAGTCAACTCCCTTTTTTAGTCTTCAATTATAATAAATTATACAATATTACGATATTGAATGATAGCCTAATTGACTAAGGAAACACTATGATATTTCTACTAGCAAACAGAATCAGTTGGTTTTGGATTTTTAAGGCCAAATAATGGACGAATAAATAATGCAAGTAATGTTCCAAGCATTGCCATAACCATCCAAACCCAGCCGTGAAGACTAAATGAGGCAATACCACCGAAGTAAGCACCTATATTACAGCCAAATGCAAGACGAGCCCCGTATCCCATCAGTAATCCACCAATAATTGAAGCACCTGCAACACCAAGTTTCATTCTTTTTGGTTTAAACGTTCCTTGAACAGCTGCAGAAATAAACGCTCCTAAAATGATTCCGAAATTCAGAACACTTGTAGAATCAGCTAAAACAGTTTGGCTTAATGCTTCTCCGTTCGCACCAGTGAAATAACCCCAGCTAGTTACATCAATACCAACTGCCATTAATGCCTTTCCACCCCATAAGGCGAAAGCTGATGTTATGCCCCACGGAGTACCACGGACTGCTAATACTAAAGCATTTAAAAGCGCTAAAATGATAGCTGCTGCAAATAAAGGCCATGCTCCGCGAAATACTTTTTTCCATCCTGCAGTTGTCGCAAGTGGTTTCATCATTGGAGGATTTTTCTTTTTCGCAATTTGAACGGTAATCCAATAAATGACAGCAAATAGTACCATTTGAACAAGCCAACCACCAAAATAGCCAAGACCAGTGGATTCAGCAAGAGAGATTGGTGGAAGAGACGGTGTATCTTCCATCCAAAATGTGAAATGATAGGCACCAATAACAGAACCCCCAATAAAAGCAAGAAGAGTTAAAATCATTGAGGATGCTCCGCCACCAACAGAATAAAGGGTCCCTGAAGCACATCCATTACCAAGTTGCATCCCAATCCCAAAAATAAATGAGCCAACTAACACACTCATTCCCACTGGGAAAACATATCCTTGAGGAGTCACCCCTGTAAAACTAAAACCAGTACCTAAAATGATGGCAAATAACGTGGTCGCAATTGCAAGCATCAGCATATGTGCCTGCAATCCTTGTACGTTTCCGACTGACATTAATCGTCTAAAAGCAGATGTAAATCCAAAACGGGCATGAAGTAATGTAGCCCCAAGCGCAAGACCAATGATAAATAGAACACCTTGCACGATGTCTATCACTGTGACAATCGAGATAAATAGAATAATAGCAGCAAGAATTCCAAGTATCGTATAAGGCTTTTGCATTGGACTAAGCTTTGTCACAACAGTCGTCGATTTACGATCCCATTGAGATGTTGTATCCATAGTTGTTTCTGCCAACGTAAACACTCCTTTTCTGATCATATTTGTTGGATTAGGACCTAAGTGATACTAAACCAAATTATGATGATTGTAAACAGATTTGCTTAATGTTTAAATAAAATTTCAATTCAATGCAAATGCACAACAAAAATTCCATTAAATGAATTTTTTACTGTTAGATTAGTGATTTATTAATCAATCATCAGCTATCCATGCAACCAAGAAAAAAGCGACTTTAATTAGCCGCTTCACAAAAAAATTTTATTTATATAAGCTCTCCAATTTTTTCCAAACTAGGTAGATCTTTAAAATGATGAACTTGAATCTCACCATTATTACCAATATACGATGGGATGGTCCAAATTTTTTTATCCTCAGCTTCTTGAATATCTTCCTCTACTTGTTGCACGTAATTAGGATCGACTAATGCATTTTTAAAAATTTCTTTAGATAACCCTACCTCTTCAGCGATCTGACTTAATACATCTCTATCTTCAATGTTTTCATCCTTATTCCAAATCGCTTGGAAAATTCGTTTATGATACGCTTCAAAGCAGCCATTGTCTTTTGCGAATTTGGCTCCGATATGAGCTAAACGTGTATTTCTTTTCTCAGAAGGAGGTTTGATGGTGACTGCTTTACGTTTAGCTAACTCTTTTAAATACTGTTTTGCTTCTTCCATATAACCTGTAGGCTTTTCAGGAGGATTCGCATTTACTGGCATTCGCCAAGTCTTCCATTCAATTTCAACATTATTCCCTTTAAAATCATCTATTAAGCTTACTTCCGTATAACAAAATGGACAATTATAATCGAAAAAAATTTCTAGTTTTCTCATGTTGAGCTCCTTAGATTGAAGAATGTTTTTATCTGCTAGTTGACTATTGAAAATGTATATTGTCCCAAGATAAGCTCAAAATTATTTCAACTTGCATGATTAGAAATATTTCTTCTGATGCCTGTAATTACGATAGGGATGCTTTTAAATAACATTCCTAAGTTAAATGAATACTCTTCAATTGAAAATGACGGTTTTGCTGGTTGACCGGGCTTTGGTTCCCGTCTGCCCCTTTTGAAAATAATCAAGCCGTTTAGGAACGATTCAAGCTTGTTGTTGTTGATAGGCAGAATTTCTTCTTCCCCAAGGGCCTGTTCGTACTCTTCCTCGGTGTCATAGTCATAGCTATCTATCTCTTTAGTAAGCATCATTTGTACTTCTTCTCTCGTTACATCAATATCACCAAGTTTAAAGATCTCAACCATATCGTTGTCCTTAATGTCTAGTGCGTATCTTAGTCTTATTAGTATATCGTTGTTAGTCATGTATAAACTCCTTTTTTGTATTGCTCATTCCCTATATTTGTTACCATTTACCAATAAATTTAGCATTTATTTTGCCAAGGGAATTTCTATCGTGACAACAGTTCCTTCCTCGATCTGTGATGTTATTCTTATATCTCCATCATGTGCATGGATAATTTCTTTCACAATAGACAAGCCGAGTCCTGTTCCCCCAATTTTTCTCAGGTCGGAATTGTCAACCCGATAAAACTTCGTAAATAGATGAGGAATTGCTTCTTTCGGAATTCCAATACCACGGTCCCTTATTGTTACCTGTAACATTTCAGCCTTAGAAGAGACCGTTATATGAATTCTACCGCCATCAGGAGAATATTTAATCGCATTGCTAAGCAAATTAGCCATTACCTGTGCAAGCTTTTCCCTGTCAGCTTCCACTTTCGTCTGTCCCGTCATTACTTCAAGAAGTATTGGATGCGTATTGGCGTTGTGTTGGAAAATATCACTTGCTTCCTGAATAATCTCTACTACATCTTCCGTTGTTTTGTGGTAAATTTGTTTCCCAGCTTCCATTTTCTGTACATCAAGAAAGTCATTAATTAAAGCTGTCAGACGCTTTGCTTCCTGATAGATTGTTTTCAGGTAGGTTTTTTTACGTTCTTCGGATAACTCTTTGTAGATCATTCTTTCTGTAAAGCCTAGAACACTAGCTAATGGCGTACGTAATTCATGGCTTACGGTACTAACAAATTCCGATTTCATCCTATCCACTTCATAATCTTGTGTCATATCTCGGAATACCAAGATGTATCCGTAGGAAAGGTCTTGTCGTGATACTTTTTCCTTATACATTTTAAAGACACATCTTTCATGCCTTTGATACAACTCAAATATTAAGGCATCATCAGCAAACTCTTTCTCACTAAAAGTAGTGAATAAATCTGATCGCAGTTTTTCTTTGTCGACTGCCATTTCAACCAGGACTGTTGTCCATTCTTCAAACGATAATTGCAACAGCCGATTAGGCGTTGGGAAGTTCATTAAGGAACTCATTTTGGTGTTGGCCTGAAGTACACTACCTCTTTCATCCACTAATAGGACACCCTCCTGTATGGTGTTTAGAATGTCCTGGTAAAAAAGGCGATTCTCTTCCGAATCCTCATACAAATCAACTTTTTCCAAAGCCATACTGACCTGCATGGCCAATGCTTCCCCTGTTTCAATTTCTCTTTCAGTAAAAGGTGCATCATATCTTGTGAACTGTATGTAAGCCGCTATTATACCATTAGATGTAAGGACGGGTATAAATAAATCAAAGGCTGCCATATCTTCCGAATGGTAGGTTGCCTCCATGCGACTGCATTTTCTATCCACCTTAAATGCTTTTTGTACATCCAATAATTGTTGGAGGAATACATTATTCTCTTCTAATCTTAATTGTTCTACCGAATTCTTTGGTAGACCAATAGAAGCAGCTGTTTTTTTTTCATTAAGCATCATCATGATGCCCACTTTTGCCCCTAATACTTTCCCCATATTACGGACAACATTTTCTAACAGACGCTCTCTGCTTAACGTCTCTGCCATATCATGAATAAACTTATTCCTTACCTCAAGTTGCTCATTACTTTCTTCAATTATTGAGATATTTTCTTCTAATTGTACTTGTTGTGCTTGAAGTTCGTCTTGTTGTGCTTGAAGTTCATCCTGCTGTGCAAGTAGTTCTTCATTTTGCGCTATCAACTCTTCTTCTTTGTATTGTAACGTATTAACCATCGTATGGAGCGCGTTGGTTAATACACCTATCTCATCCGAGCTTTTCTGATAAGAAGGCAGTACTGTTATTTTCCCATTAGTAATATCATCTGCAGCCTCTGAAAGTTCTCGCAACGGTCTTCCCACCTGTTTTATAAGCACCCAAGTTATGATGAACAGTAGGGAAATCACAAACAGAAAATACAAGGAAAATAAAAGCTGATTGACTTGTATTTTATCTGACATGAGGTCCACATTGTTTTCTATTTCCTGGTCTACTTCATACCGGTAATCTTTCATATAATCCATAAAATCAAAGATTCTATTGGACGCTCCCTGGTTAAACACATAGTCCTGAAGCTCATTCATGTTTCCCTGTTCATATAAAACCTCAATTTTCGGAAGATATATATCAAAAAAGAATTGATGAAAATCCGTTACTTCACTTACAAACTGTTCGTCATTCTTGTTTTGCTCCATCTTCGCAAGGCTATCAATATCATTTTCGATTTCATCTTTATACCCTTCCGCTTTTTCTAACATCTTGCGGTTAGAAAATGCCACATACCCACGATAATTCAGAAACGAACTATTAATATTATCATCAATATCTTGTATTAGCTTCTCCTTATCTTCCAGCGCTCCATTCCTTTTCTTGAACTCTTCAGATAGGGAATACTCATACACCAACAGTGTTATAATCCCAGTGACCAAAACCAGAAAAAATATACCATTTATCGTTAAAAATTTTGCAGATATACTATTTTTCCACTTCATTTAGCATTGCCTCTACTTTTCCTGCCAGCTCCATCGGACTGAACGGCTTGGACATAAATCCTGAAGCTCCCGAGGCAACGACCTCCTCACGAACGGATTGTTGACTTTTAGCTGTAAGAATAAGGACTGGTGGAACAGGTTTCAGCCCCATCGTTTTCATTTTTGTTAACACTTCTAATCCTGTGTATACAGGCATCATATAATCGAGGATGACCAGATCATAAGTATTCCCCGCCATCAAAATATCCATCGCTTCTTTTCCGCTACTTGCCTCAACTATCTGGTGTCCTTCATCTTCCAGTGTATCTGTTATGAGCATGCGAAGAACACTCTCGTCCTCAGCAAGTAATATATTTGCCATATTTGACCCCTCCATTTATCATTTGTTTCCAGATTATTGGGATACTCCTTTTCGTTGCATTTCTCCCCAACCTCTCTTCTTCCTTAATACATCCAAGATGCCTTGACATCTCCAGATTATGGTTAAAGGTCTGTACCAGAAGGTTTCTGTAAGAGAATAGAAGAATAAAACAACAATATGCCTTGCTTTAGGGTATCGTTTGAGACTCCACTCTTCCATCAAAACAGCCAACATGGAATAGATAGAACCATAGATGACAAAAAGCAAGAATAGGAGCAACGCTATTTCTTCATTCATACCACCAAGAAAAAAAGAGAGGATTATATATAAATATCCTGTTAATTCCACAACTGGACCCAAAAACTCTATAAAGATAAAATATGGCATGGATACCATACCAATGGATCCATATTTAGGATTGAACGCCATTGAGCGGTGCATCCACAAACTTTCAAATAGCCCCCTGTGCCATCGATTCCGCTGTCTTTTTAAAAAGGTCATTTCTTCCGGAGCTTCTGTCCAGCATACTGGATCTGCAACATATACAATTTTCTTGTTGGACTTCTTTTCCTTTATATACCGGTGCAGCCTTACGACCAATTCCATATCCTCTCCTACGGTATGAGAATAGCCCCCTGCATCCATTACCCACTTTTTAGAGAAAACCCCAAAGGCACCTGATACAATCAATAAAAGATTGTGTCTGCTTAACCCGATTCTCCCCACTAAAAATGCGCGCAAATATTCAATAACCTGCATGATGACTAGTGGATTTGAGGAAAGGCCCACCTTCATGATGGATCCGTTTTCGATAGCAGAACCGTTTGCGATTCTTACACTTCCACCTGTGGCAATAACGTCTCCATCAGAATCTATGATAGGCTTCATTACTTTTAAGAAAGCGTCCCTCTCCAGAATAGAATCGCCGTCCACTGAACAGAAATAGGGATAGGTGCATAAGTTAATTCCAACGTTTAGTGCATCCGACTTCCCACCATTCTCCTTATCTATCACAAATAAATAATCATAAATAGAAGACTGGTAGATACCTTTTACTTCTTTTGTCTTCAACTTTTGTTTTACTATTTTCTTTATTTTTTTCAATTGAAATTCCTCGATGAGCTTTTCCATCGTATCATCTTTTGAACCGTCATTAATTACAATGATTTCATACTGCGGATATTCTATGCTAAGTAGAGAACGAACAGATGGAACAATCCCAAGTGATTCATTGTAGGCCGGCACCAATATAGATAACGGTTTAGAATAACTTACATCCAATAGGTCCTCATATGGCTCTGTATTGTCCAGCTGATAGTTCTTCCTAACTTGGAACAGAGAAACCAGCAACATAAAAAGATAAAAAAGAATGACAAATCCCATATAAGCTATAACAAACCAACCAATTCCCTGTAATAGCAAATAAACAAAATTACCGTCCACGAATTTGCCCTCCTCTCTGCAACCATTCTTCCGCCATGTCTCTTGCAAAGCGGTCTGCTGAAGTTTCAAGGACCTGATGGAGATGGTTTGCCCCTCCTTCAATGGATAAGATGTATTTGGCAGCGTTATTTCTGACATCATAATTTGTGTCACTAAGAAACTCTGTCAAAATAAGAAGGCTCTCCTTACGGTTGGTTCTGCCAAGTAATTTACTAAGCATTAATCGCTCTTCCCATGAGCTCTCTTTGAGATCTACATGCCCAATCCATTCTAGGACCTTTGAATACCCTAATTCATTCAGTGCTTTTAGAATTCTTATTTTCTTTTCTCCTGAAGAAATCCGAAGTATGTCCTCAAGAAAGGGCATAAACTCCCTTTTCCCCTCAATCCCTATCATATCTAGCACTGGAAGCTGAATGTATTCAGGGAAGGCATCAAAATTTGTAACCATCTCCTGAAACTGTCTCTCTGTCATTACTCCCAATAAAGACCTATACATAAATTCCGATAGACGCCAATTTGATTCTTTTACTAATTCCTCCCAGTGATTTGTTTGAAACCGCACTAGGATTTTTAATAATTGTCTTCTTTCTTCCTGAGACAGAGTTCTCTTCTCATAAGTATTAAGAAGATAAGGCACCATGCTTTTTAGTTGGAAATCCTCAATTGCATACAAACTATTCATCCTAATGCTCCAACGACGATGAAGAACGTTCCGCTTATATTTCTCCATAAAATGAGTGTTTGCAAAAAGCGTAATTCGCTCCTGCACTTCATCCCCTTGGACGACATCTGCAAAATCGCTAAACAGTTCTTCCATTGCTTTCCACTGTTTCCCGCTCCATTCCTGTTCAAGAATGTCCTGGTTTTGCCTGTATAAGTATTCAAAAACTTTAGCCCTTAATTCTTCTTTATGTTGGTCAATTTTTTGACGTAGGCTGTTCTGTATCATTTTGGTGACAAGCATATAGATAAATAAAATCGATAGCAAAATAAAAAAAGAAAGAATGATAACCAGTACAATAGAAACAAGACTACTAATCAATGTCACATCCCCCGCTTTATCAGGTGCTGAAGTCTTGCTTCCACTTCAAGAAGCTTAAAAGGTTTTGTTACATAGTCATCCGCTCCAAGCTGTAACGCTTTTTGTATGTCCCTTTCGCTTTTCCTAGAAGTTAACATCATCACTCTAAACTGGTCATGACGTCTTTCCGAACGAAGTCTTTGTAACACTTCCAGTCCGTCCATTTTCGGCATCATTCCATCAAGAATGACCACATAGCGATCCTGACTCAGTAGCCACTCCGATTGCAAAAAGCTTTTTCCATCCGGGAATGTTTCTATTTCAATGATTCTATTCGCAGGAAGGGACAGCTTTCCTATCACTTCAGAAAGCATCATTCTTACAATCTCATCATCATCGACAATAGCTACCTTAACTTTCTGTGTAACAACCTCCTGGCCTCCCTCATATACCTCCACTCTTGCCTTTCCTTTCTTTTTCGCTCCATAAAGGGCCTTGTCTGCACGCTCCATTACTCTTTCCAATGCCAAGCCACCCTCTGTTACTTGTACAACTCCTCCTGAAAAGGAACAAGTAAAAGATACTTGATCTGCTTGAAAATTCAATTTCATAAAACCATTCAGTAGCCGTTCAACCAGCTTTTTTGCTTGTTCTATAGCGATATTTGGCAGCAACATAGCAAACTCATCGCCTCCATATCTGGCAAATACATCACCTGAGCGCATATTTTGTTTCATGTACGATGCTAGCTGCTTCAACACCTCATCACCAACCACATGCCCGTAAGTATCATTTACTTGTTTAAAATAATCGAGATCAATGACTCCTACACTAAACGGCTCTTTGACTCCTGTAAGAATTGACTGCTGTTTCGCAAAAAACGACTGGAAGTACTTCCGGTTATACGCCTTTGTGAGCTCATCCATCAACAACAAATCGTCATATTGCTTTTTTCTCCCCACTTGCCTCGAGACCCTTACTTCAAACTCCTCCAGATCCAAAGGTTTGGACATAAAATCATCGGCTCCCGCACGGTAAGCGTCTAATCTGCTTTCCCTACTTGGATTGTCACCAATTACCATAACTGGTGTCAACATTTGCTGACCGCTTGCTTGGAGTCTCCCTAATAACGGAAGCCCTTTTTCATCTTTTAGCCCTGCGTCCATTATCAAACAATCCGGTTTCACGTCATAGAAGGTATCGATGGTCTTTTCAACGTCTGTACTGACCAATACATGGAAAGCCTTCCTCTCCAGGTACTCTTTAAATTCTACAAGTAGAGCTGGATCACGATCTGCGATGACGATCCTTGGTTGATCTTTTGTTTGTTCTGTATGTGCGCCTACCTTTTTGCAATACACGATAACTTCCTGCAAAAAGGATTGGCATTCTCCCAACTGCCACGTACTCTTTTCAACCACGTTTATCTTTTCATATAGCGCTTCTGTTAAATCTCCCAACTCATCCAGCCCGACTGTCCTAGCTGTTCCTTTTATAGAGTGAACAAACCGATATACTTCTTCATGGGGAATATCGCTAGCTTGAACTTCCCACTGATCTATTTGATTTAAAATGGTAGCAATTAATTTCGTTTTATATTTATCCAACACAGCACAACCTTCCGATGAGACGCTCAAGATGAATAGCCTCTAAACTACATACTTTATATTAATTATAAAGAGGAATGATTATGATGTCATGGATAAATTTTTAGAATCACCGATTTGTATCAATTCAAGGAAGCAACTAAAAAAAGACACCACTCGTTTATATAAGTGGCGCCTTTTTATGAAATATCAAAGCCTTTATTTACGTATGAACCTAACAACACTCTCAACATGACTGATGAGCGGGAACATATCGACCTTTTTTACAAATTTAAAGTCTTGCAAAAAACACTTGTTTATTATCCTTTTACTAGAGTTTTTAGCTTGCTTTCTAGTTGTTTATGGTTTTCCTCAACATTTAGAACTTTTGCAGACCAGTCCCAACTATGGATATTTATGCTCACTTAACCGTTGATATGGAAGAAAAAGCTTCCCACCAGTTCAGTGAACTTATGAAAAACTTGTTCTAAACTATTTAATAAAATGTGGTCAAAATGTGGTCATGCACCATATTTGTTATAAAGAAAGCTATTCTCAGATATTAAAAATGGTTACTCGCATACAAGAACTTCCCTCGAAAACGTTCCTTTTTTCGCAACGCATCGATCAACGATCTCAAAGCCAGCCTCTTGAATCGCTGAATCCATAGGCTCTATCGTAACGACAACGAGTTTTTTGGAAAAGCGACGAGCGCTTTGAATCATTTCTAGCTTTTCTTGCACTGTTATGACAGAACAAAGATTATAAGGCATGTCGACAATCGCTACATCATACTTACCAGTTACGTTTCGTATATCTCTTAAAGCGACTTCTGTTTGAAAGCCAAAGTGAGCTATATTTTCTCTCGCCCCCAGGAGCACAAGTGGGTTTAAATCGCTACCAACAATGTCTATGCCCATCGACAGTGCCTCAATCAGAACTGTCCCAATCCCGCAGCAAGGATCAATCGCTTTTATCCCTAATGGATTTGGAATAGCAATATTTACCACAGCTCTTGCTACACGAGTGCTCAGTGCCGTTGAGTATTGTTGCGGCTTGCTTTGGTGCCTTAACCAAATGGCTTCACTCTTGAAATATTGACCCAATATCCAACCATTTTTGCCTTTCATGATGGCAAACAACAATTCAGGATTAACGAGATCGACCTTTCCCTTGATCAGTAATCCAATTTTACGCTCAATCGAACGTCTCTCTTCAAAACCTACTTTTTCACTTACATCCAATTCATCATTTTTCATAAAAATCACTCTAAACGTAGATCCTACAATATGTAACTTCTTAACTTGTCTCGCAATATCCTCTACTGTATTTTCTTTATACAACACATCAATTCGTTCTTTAATAAACGGGCTTCGACTTGGATCGATTCGTAATGAACTTTCCAATATACTAGATTCCGTATCAAATCCAAATAATGAGCGCATTTCTAATCGACATAAAGAAAGTTCATCCTCATGACAGGAATAGGTGTATAAATAATTTATTGGTTTCACATTAAATTCATCCAAGTTATCTTTCATCCTTTACTAAGCTATTTATTCTCATTTGATCATTATATATGAAAAATCATTCTTTTACCGTGTATGCTTTCATAAAAATAGGCGCACCCCGATTAGAGGAATGCGCTTATAAAGAAATGAACTTGGATTACTCGAATAGTAGCTTAGTAGGACTAGCGAAAGCTTTCTCAATTCCTAATGCTATTTCTAGATCAATTGCATGTTCTTGTTCAGTAGCCACAACTTCTCTGGTTTTTTTGAGAAGAGTCATACAAACCGAGTGCTTCAAGTTGGTGGATACGTTGCAAATAGCGATGAATGGCGTCGTATTCAACTTGTAAATCTTGTCGTACATCTCATCATTATCCATAGAAATAGATACAAGAGCAACTTGTGTAGTAGAAATCCCATTTAAATATTTAATAAGTTTGCTTAGAACGATTCCTGTTGAAATGACAGATTTTTTTGAAGAAAACAAAAAAACTTAAAAGACTAAATGTCAATCAAGAAACTTACTTTCATCTGTCTAACTACATAATTAGTTTTCAAGGTCATCATATGCATAACCAATTAAAAAATTCATCATACTCATTTCGTTTTCAGCTTTTAAAGCTCTCTGCTAAAATTAGTTTGCAAAAAGTAAAAGCCAGCATTTAACTGGCTCCTACTCATTTCTTCACTCTATCTCGTTGTTATTCCTTTTACATAATTTGCTTCACGTTTTTCTAAGAAGGCTGAAATTCCTTCTTTGCCCTCTTCACTACTTGCTCTTTGTGCAATGTATTCAGTCTCCATAGCCATTTGAGATTCAAGGCTCTCTCGGTCAGAATGATAAAATAATTTTTTCGTTGCTCCAAAAGCATTCATTGGTCCGCTCGCTAACTTTTCTGCCAAATCCTTCACCACAGGCATTAATTCATCTTCAGATACAACCTGATTAACGATTCCCCATTCATTTGCTTCTTCTGCGTTTAATAATCGATTCGTATACATTAACTCAAATGCTCGTTTCACCCCTACAATACGTGGCAGAAAATAACTTCCTGATCCATCTGGCGTTAAACCAATCTTATTGTAAGCCATTACAAATTTTGAATTAGGTGTAGCATATGTAAGGTCACATGCACATGCAAGGCTCATGCCTGCACCTGCCGCTACTCCATTGACCGCACCAATAAAAGGTTTATTCATTCTAGCAAAAAGAGAAATTGCTTGATGTAAATAACCTGTTACACTTTTTAAAAGCGAGCTAATATCTTCCCCTTCATTTGCAAAACTCTTTAAATCTCCGCCAACTGAAAACTTATTATCTGCTCCAGTAATAACGACTGCACGTACTTTCTCACTTTCCGAACAAAAGATTGCAACATCTAATAACTCTTTTGCCATATCTAAATCTAGTGCATTTCCTACCTCTGGACGGTTTAATGTAATGAATCCTACATAATTTTCAATTGATAAAAGTACACGGTTATTTTCCAACGTTATCTTCCCCCTTGTATCTAAAAGAATTTATAACATTTCTACCTCATTTGTATTCTCTAGCCATAAACCACTATCCTGCCTTAATTGTTCATAAAATGACGAAAAAGTAAAAATAGTCGAATAATGAAGAAAAAATCCATGCGATTCCACAAAGAAAATAATTAAAATTCCTATCATACAGAATATATAAAATGAGGTGAACATTATGCTAGCACATGCTTTTGAAGCATTAACTGAAGTATTGCATAGTTTATTTGATGAAGAGCCGAAACCCGTCTTACATGTAGGGGAAGTCATCATTTGTTGGACTTATTTAGCTTTATTAGAAGAAGCCGTCTCTTTAGAACAACTCGGCCTTCATACAACTGTAAATCCAGCGTTGAAAGAAATTGTTCACAAAACAATGGATGGTGCAAGCTCACAAGCAAGCAGACTAAAAGAATTCCTCCAAAATGAAGGTGTTTCCCTTCCACCAGTTTCAGAACCAAAGCCGATATCAGATCCAAGTTCAATCCCCTTAGGAGCAAAAATGACAGATGCTGAAATTGCAAATGCTGTCAACCTAAAGCTAGCATCCGCGATCACAATGTGCGCAACGCGACTTCGAACGGTTGTTGAGGGATAAGTGTCAGCTATAAAGCATGATGTATTTCAAGCTATCTCTAACCTAGAAATATGAATAGCCAAGACCGCCTGTAAAAGATTTACCTGCAAATAAATACTAATAATGTACCAGTTTCCAATCTAAAAAGGCACTGAGATTTTAATCTCAGATGCCTTTTTTAAAAATAACTGTTTACACATCACACTCAACTTCAACTCCAAAATGATCAGAAACAATAGCCTTATTCAATCCATTAAAGATAACATTCGATCTATCGACATTAACTAGAGAATTCGCAAAGATGTAATCAATTCTCAAATTCTGCTTATTCTCATCCCAACCAGCAATTTTTCCTTTTACAGTCGTACCTTCATCTTTTTCTTTTGCTAAATAGTAGGTATCATAAAGACCTTTAGCCATCAAATAGTCATAACCTTCATCTTTAATTTGAGCGCTATTATTGAAATCACCCATTAGAAAATACGTTTCGTCTCTTTGTACATATGAGTACAACGCATCTACTTGTTTTTTAAATGGTTCTTCTTTATCTTCCCACCAACCAAGATGACAAGAATAGAAGGAGAATAGCTTATTGTTGAAGCGGATCGTTGCACCGACAATTCTTCTTGTTTTCCAGTTATTTGTATCTTCAGATTGAGTAATGAAAAAACTGTGTTCTTTTTCGATCTTGTGCTTTGTTAAAATAGCAAGGCCTTCTTCATAGATTTCAAATCCGATATGAGAAAAGCCCCATACATAATCATAGTCTTCTACGCCGAGCTCTTTAAGTTCATTTAGTAATATGAGTAAGTAATTGTCTTTCTTAACTTCTCCTTCAACCTTTTCTCCATTTATAGACTGGCTAACTTCTTGGAGGGCGATCACATCATACGATTTTTCTTTGATGGTTTTCGCTAAAATTTTGATTTTATCTAGTTGATTCACTTCTTGCCATGAGTGACAATTTAATGTCAATAGTTTCATATATTACGCTCCTAAGTGGTCTTGAATATCAGATTTTAATACGTCTGCTTTCGGACCGTAAATGGCTTGTACCCCTTTATCTTTGAGAATTAAGCCTAATGCGCCGTTTTTCTTCCACTCTTGTTCAAGAGCGACAGCGGAAACATCTTTTATTGTTACACGTAGACGAGTCATACACGCATCAACTTCTTCAATGTTTTCTTTACCACCGAGTAATCCAATAATCGTCGTTGCTAAACTTCCATCGTTCTCGTTAGATGCAGCCTTTTTATCACCTTGTGCGCTTGTACCAGTATCTTCTTCAATATAGTTCCCAAATCGACCAGGAGTAGCAAATTTAAACTTTTTGATCATAAAATTAGCAACTGTGAAGTTTAAAACGAAAAATACTAAACAAGCAACGATAAAATTAACAATATCTATCCACAAACCTGCTCTAATAATCATCGGTGTTCTTGTTAAAAACTCAAGGAATCCAAATGAATGAACACGTATATGAACTAAATCAACAACCGCAAAAGCAAGCCCAGTCATAATGGCATAGACAATATAAAGAACAGGAGCTACAAACATGAACATAAATTCAATTGGTTCTGTTACCCCTGTTAAAAATACTGCTAGTCCAGCAGAGAAGAACATTGATTTGTACTTGGTACGCTTATCTTTATCAACATTACGGTACATCGCTAATGCAATACCAATTAATGCTGGACTTGAAAGGATCATTTGACCAACTTTAAAACGTGCAGGTGTCACTTCATTTAATAATTGATTGTAAGCCGTCATATCACCCGCTGCACGTAAATTATTCAAATCAGCAACCCACGCTAACCATAACGGGTCTTGTCCTGCAACAATTTGACCAGCACTTGTACCAGTTAAAATTGTATACGTTCCACCAAGTGCAGTATAATTCATTGGAACTGTTAACATATGATGCAAACCAAAAGGTAGTAATAATCGTTCTACCGCACCAAAAATAAATGGAGCAATGAATGGAGCTGTCTCTCTTGATGTAGCAATCCAACGACCGAAATCATTCAACGAACTTTGAATAAATGGCCAGACGATTGCTAAAATTACAGCGGTTACAATTGACCATACAATGACAACAAATGGGACAAAACGTTTCCCATTAAAGAAAGATAGGGATTGTGGTAGTTTACTATAATTGTAGTATTTATTAAATAAAGTAGCCCCAAGGAAACCTGAGATAATCCCAACAAATACCCCCATATTTAAAGCTGGGGCACCAAGTACTCCTGTAAAATAATCTTGAACAGCTAATTCACTGCCAAACAAGGATGTAACCGTTGCTTCAGGATCACCTAGCATATCATTATTGATACCAAATATGGCACCAGTGATACGATTAATTAAGATAAATGCAATTAACGCGGCAAAAGCTCCACCAGCACGTTCTTTTGCCCAAGATCCCCCAATTGCTACTGCGAATAATATATGGAGATTACTAATCAGTGCCCAACCAATTTGTTCGATGACTGAAGCGCTTGTTTGTACCAAAGCAAGATCGGCTTCCATCATTCCTATTAACTTACCAAGAGAGATCATAATCCCAGCAGCTGGCATAACAGCGACAACGACAATTAAGGCTTTACCGAATTTTTGCCAAAAATCAAAAGAAGTGATTTTCATATTCTTACCCCTTTAACTGTTTTAATGATATTTTAAGTGAGCAAACGTTTGCATGAAATGATAAAAAATTATGTTAATTTATATACTCTAGCTTCATAAGGCTCTAACAAGATAACATTATTATCGTCTTCAGCAGCAACTTGATAATTGTTTATACATAAATCCTTTGTCTTATTCTTCAAATCTTTTGGCATTTCAAAAAGAGCTTCTTCTTCAAATAGGTTCGTGATGATTAAAAACATCTCATTGCCCAATGTTCTTGTATAAGCATAAATCTTCTCATGATTTTTTAAAATGAGATCATAGCTTCCATAAACCAAAGCAGATTGTTCTTTTCTAAGTTTAATCAGTTTTTTATAATAATGATAAATCGAATCGGGATCTTTCATAGCTTGTTGAACATTAATTTCTATATAATTCGAATTAACTTTCAACCATGGTTTTCCTTGAGTAAAACCGGCATTTTTACCGTTTGTCCACTGCATAGGAGTGCGTGAATTATCTCGACCATTTTTCCAAATCATCTCCATGATTTCTTCGTGCGACTTTCCATCTTCAATTTCATTGTAATATAAATTTTTTATGGCGACATCATTATAATCATCAATCGAATTAAACTTTACATTCGTCATGCCAATTTCTTGACCTTGATAAATAAACGGGGTTCCCTGCATTAAGAAATACATTGTAGCAAGAGCTTTTGCAGATTTATCACGGTATGTCTCACTATTGCCCCATGTCGAAACGGAACGAGGTTGGTCATGATTTTCAAGAAATATTGCATTCCATCCCATACCATCTAATCCTTTTTGCCATCTCGTTAACGTTTCTTTCAAAGCTGCAAGATCTAATCCTCCATCTGCACTTTTTCCCCAAAGGTCTAAATGTTCAAATTGGAAAATCATATCAAAACAGCCTTCTTCAGCACCAACCCATTTATCTGCTTGCTCGACCTTTACGCCGTTAGCTTCACCTACTGTCATTACATCATACAGATCAAATGTTTCTCGTTTCAGTTCCTCAAGAAATAGATGAATGCCTTCTTGATTCATATGCCCATCAAATGAAGGAACATACTTCTTCTTCTTTGGATTAGGCAAGTCAGGAAAACCATCTACCTTTTTAATATGGGAAATCGCATCTACTCTAAAACCATCAATTCCCTTATCTAACCACCAGTTAACCATTTCGTATAAGTCTTTGCGAACGTTTTCATTTTCCCAATTTAAATCTGGTTGTCTACGAGAAAATACGTGCATAAAATATTCCTTTGTCACCGTGTCATATTCCCAAGCAGAACCCCCGAAGATGGATTCCCAGTTATTCGGTTCTTGACCATTTCTACCAGAGTGCCAAATATAATAATCCCTATATGGGTTGTCTTTTGATGAACGAGATTCAATAAACCAAGGATGCTCGTCAGACGTATGATTGATCACTAGATCCAAAATGAGTTTCATATTTCGACTATGTACTTCCTCAAGTAGTTGGTCAAAATCAGCCATCGTTCCAAAATCAGCCATAATCCCTTTATAATCACTAATATCGTAACCGTTATCATCATTTGGCGAAGTGAAAATTGGACAAATCCAAATAACATCTATACCTAGATCTTTTAAATAATCCAGTTTCGTAATGACTCCTTGGATATCACCAATCCCGTCACCATTTGAATCCATAAAGCTACGTGGATAGATTTGATAAGCTACTGCTTCCTTCCACCATCTTTTTTTCATAAATATCTTCCTCCCTATCTATTACTAAAATATCACAGTTTTTAAGTTTGTGCAATCGGTTGCATAAACTTTTAGTTTTTTAAAAAGTTTATAAATGACACGAGGAATACTTTTTTATCATCGATCAAAAAAGCCTTTATTACGTCATATAGGCACGTAATAAAGGCTTACTAGCATTTAACAAATATCTTGCTAACATTGTAATAAACTACTTAAAATTACTAATTTATCAGTTAAGCTTTAATCTGAGAAACTTTATTCACTTTTAGATGTAATGATTCATTCATAAAATGTTCAACCTCACTAAAGAAACTAGACTTTTCCTCATTGTATTCTCTAGTCATAGACAACCATCCTGCCTAATCAGTTTACAAAAATGGTGGACATGCAACTATAACCGAAAAAATCGAGTGAAAAAATCACTACGATTTCACACTCGATTTACAATATGAATGAAATTCTCAACTTTAAATGGATTAAATCACACACGTTCTTCTTGCTTATTACATGTTTGTCTTTTAATGAATCTGTGTGGGATGATTATCTTTCTTTCACCAGAAGTCGGATGATGAATCTTATTTATTAAGCAATCAGTTGCTTCAAATCCTAAATCATAAATATGAATATCTACTGTACTCATTGGTGGAGACGATAATTCAGAAATCATCACATTATTAAAGCTAACAATAGACATGTCATGCGGAACTTGAACACCCATATCCGCAAGCATTCTCAATACACCAAATGTCATAATATCATCAGAGACTACAAGAGCCGTCGGGCGGTTCACAAGCGACATGAGCTCAATAATCGCGTTTTGTCCACCCTCTTTTACTTCCTCATGATGCACAATAAATTCTTCACGTATTGGAATATTAACGTTGGTTAACGCTTGCTCGTACCCTTTCATATGGTCAATTGTCACCACATAATCTAAATGACCACCAATAAAACCGATTCGTTCATGTCCTAGTAATAGCAGATACTCTGTAACTGTTTTTGCAGCTTTAAAGTTATCATTATTAACAAAGGTAACTCGGTCTTCATCTATCTTATATGGTCTGCCGATTAGAACAAACGGAAAGCCCTCTTCAATTAAAAATGGCATGATTTTATCGTTGATTCGAGAATAAAGCAGTAAAATTCCATCTACACGACCTCCGTAGACCATATTCTTCACTTCTTGAAGAATTTCGTCTTCTGTTTGTCCTGTCGATAAATAAAGACCATATCCTTCTTGATAAGCCTTCATACTTATCCCACGAATAACCTCTGGAAAAAAAGGATTTTGAAAAGCGATTTTAGCAGAGTTCGGCATAATAATTCCAATTGTTTTCGTGCTCTTATTCGCAAGACTTCTTGCATTAAAATTAGGATGATAACCTAACTCATTCATCGCTTCCCTAACACGTTCTTTTGTTTTTTCGCTAATACGAGAGCTATTAGCGATCACACGAGATACCGTGGACGGTGCTACATTCGCCATCTTAGCAACATCTTTTATCGTGGCCGCCATCGGTATCCACCTCCTGTATGCTTCGTTATTTTTGAATGGTTATATGTTTTTTAGACACACGTTTGCATTATATATGAAGCAAGAATTATTCATTAATTATTAATTTACTATTATTTATAAAATTAGTCTAACTTTTATCCCGAGCTATGTCTCTTTTCTTTTTTAAAAAGATGTAAACAATTCTAATAAGCCAGTGTGTCCTGAAACACACTGGCTACTTATTAAAGAAAAATGTCTCGTTCAATTAACGATAATTAATAAATTGCACATCAATCGACAAATCCGCACCGCGAATCGCTGCAATGATCGCTTGTAAATCGTCTCGATTTTTACCAGTGACACGAACTTGATCATCTTGGATTTGACTTTTCACTTTTACACCACTATTTTTAATGATCGTATTGATTTTTTTCGCTGATTCTTTATCAATTCCTTGAATTAACTTGGCACGTTGACGAACGGTTCCACCTGAGGCACCTTCAATCTTTCCGTAATCAAGGCTTTTGATTGATACATCGCGTTTAATTAGTTTGCTGAGTAATACATCTTTTAATTGCTCTAGCTTGTATTCATCATCAGAGACTAACACGATTTCTTCTTTATCAAGAGTTAAGCTGCTCTTGCTGCCTTTAAAGTCATAACGAGTTTGGATTTCCTTTGTTGCCATTGTCACAGCGTTTGTAACTTCTGAAAAATCAACCTTTGAAACAATATCAAATGAACTTTCTTTTGCCATTATATACCTCCAACTTATCGTTTCTTTTATTATAGAAAAAGCCTTTTACTAATTCAAGAGATGACACCAACATTCACTTTAACAGACCAAAATCATAACATTGTCGTTTTCGCTGAAATGGATTTAAAAAAACTAAAACCTGAAAGCTCAAGAGTGATTTTATCTTTTAAGAGGATATTTCTATGTACATGAACAGAGATATTATCAATTTTAAACTCATTAAAGTTTTGTGGTTTGTTTGGTTTTTTTGGTGAAGTCATAAATTCCTCATACCCACCACAGCAGGCATTCATTGACACCGCTTCAACTGTTAAATGACTTCCCTTTGATTCAATCCACTTTTTAACGTTATCATTTAATTCAATATCCAATGCCATTTTCACTCCTTTCTTAACATAGATTAATGGGTTGAAATATTACTATCTGTGATATTAACTTGATCAGCTGGAGTTTGATCTTGCTCTTTTCTATCGTTTGTGATCAATAGATTAATACCGATAAATAGTACAATAGCAAGCCATAGCCACCATTTTTTCCAGATCGGTGTTTTCTTCATCTAGGTATCATTCCTTTTTTGATATGTATCTTCTATGGGTATCATTTTATCATAATTTATTGTCATTATTATGTATTATGCTTATTGTAAGCAGCATACGCAAATAAAAAAACAGAACCAATGACGCACTAAATGCGTATTGATTCTGTCTATTAATTACATAAGCACACTTTTTTCAATTTGCTTCATTTCAAAGAAGTAGCCCTTTTTCTCTATAAGTTCATCAAACGTGCCTGATTCAATAATCTCTCCATTTTCCATAACAATAATTTGATCCATCCTCTCTAAACCTGTTAAGCGATGACTAACGAGGATAACAGTATCATCTTTCGCTTGTTCGAAAAGATGTCCGAAGATAAATTGTTCTGTTAAGGCGTCCACTGATGATGTCGGCTCATCCATCAACCATACATGTGAGCCTTTTAGCATCGCACGCGCAATCGCTAAACGTTGCTTTTCCCCGCCTGAAAGATTTTCACCTTTTTCCAATACTTGATCATCTAGAGAAAATCTCTCAAGCTTCACTTTCATCAAAGCCTCTTTCATTTCTTCATCCGTTAGTTCATCTTTTGCTAAAAGCAGGTTTTCCCGAATCGTTCCATAGAAAAAGTGATTTTCCTGTAAGATGACATTTGTTTCTGTCCAAATGCTTTCTTTAGCAATATCGTCGGTGGACATTCTAGCTAAACGAATCTCGCCTTGATCAGCTAATTGAATCTTTAACAGAAGCTGTAACAATGTCGATTTGCTTGAACCACTAGGTCCGACTATCGCTGCTTTTGATCCAGCTGGTAAATTCAATGAAATCTCTTTTAATGTTAATCTACTCTCATTTGGAAAAGAAAACGTGACATCTTTCATTTCTATTGAAAAAGACTTTCCATCTGGTATGGTTAAAGATGGTTCTTCTTTAACCAATTCTCCTTCTTCACGAACAACAGAATAAAGACGTGTCGCCGCTCTTCTGCTATCTTCAAAATGTCCTGGTAAAATCGCCATTGGTGTGGCATTTTCAAATACAGTCAGTGAAATCATGACGAGCATCGCTAAAAATAATCCGTCTAGTTGATCACCAATTACTAAATAAGCTCCTAATGCAAGAACAAACCAAGAAACGATGAGTGAAACTGCTGTGTTCATTGAAAAATTAAACATCGCCTGAATACCTTCTCGCTCTTGTTCTTTTATATACGAATCAGAGGATTGCATTAACTGTTTTTCTTTTACTTCGATCTTTTGATAAATCTTCAAATCACGATAACCGTATAAAAACTCGGTCACTTCTGTTGATAATGCGCCTCTTCCTTCTCTTACTTTGCTCTCGATTTTTCTTTGGCTTAGTGCAAACCATGCAGGAATGATAAACCCTGTCAAAATAAGCCCGACAAGTAAGACGAGCGCAATATACATAGAAAAAAAGGAAGTAAAGGCGATCGTACTTAGAAAGACGATCACAAGGACAATCGGTGGATAATAGACTCTTAGGAAAAAATGTTGCAAGCTTTCTACATCCCCAACTATCCGCGCAAGTAAGTCTCCGCTACGATACTTTTGAAAAATATTCGGCGCTAATGGCTCGAGTTTTTCAAAAAAGGAAACACGTAAATTGCTTAAAATGGTGAATGTTGCTCTATGGGAAAAATAACGTTCCCCGTAACGACTTACAGCTCTTACGATACTAAAAGTCTTTAATAACGCAATCATCACTGTTAACGCATATAAAGGAGGCATCAGGGCCCCTTTTGAAATCAAGTAGCCGCTTGAAGCAAAGAGACCGACTGCCGCTATTCCCGTTAGAAAACCTAAAATGATGGAAATAAGAATATCCTTTTTTTCGACCATCATTAGCTTAATCACAGTAACTAGATCTTTCATGACGCATCGCCTCCTTGCTGAACAGTCACCATATTACGATATTCTGGAACCGATTCAATCAATTCCGCGTGAGTACCTTGTGCAACCATCTCCCCGTTTTCTAAGAACATAATCTTATCAGCTTTTTTGATTGTATGCAGACGGTGTGCAACAGTGATCACAGTTGAGGACTTGGATAACTCTTTCATTGATGCTTGCAAAATCTGTTCTGTATAAAGATCAAGTCCAGTTGTCGGTTCATCAAAAAGAATCACAGATGGTCGTTTTAGAAACGCTCTTGCTATTGCAATCCGCTGCTTTTCTCCTCCAGATAGACCTCTCCCTGCTTCCCCAATAACTGTGTCAAATCCGTTTTCTAATGATTGAATCATATCAATAATTCCAGCTTTTTTTGCCGCTTCTTCAATTTCTTCACGGCTAGCGTCTGCTTTTCCCCCAATTGCAATATTTTCTGCAATAGTTCCTGAAAAAAGATAAGGCTGTTGCGAGATATAACTCAATTGATTAAACCAATCGTTTTCTTTGTAATCAGACAATGGACGACCATCGACGATTAGTTCTCCTTCCGTTGGCGGAACTAGACCTGCAATAAGGTGCAACAGTGTCGTTTTTCCTGCCCCACTACGTCCAACAATCGCGATTTGCTTATATGGTCGAATATCCGCATGAATATTTTTCAAAGCAAAACCATCTTCTCTGTATCGAAATCCTGTATGACGTAATAAAATTGTTGGTGGAGTTGTTGTTGAAGCTAAACTTGCTTCTCCCCACTCAACCGCTTTTTCTGTTTCCTCTAATTCCTCTGTCACTTTTTTAGCTGCTGCCATACTACCTCGACCAGTATGAAATGCACTTCCTAATTCTTTCAAAGATAAATAGAATTCAGGTGCAAGAACAAGGACGAAGAAAGCCGCAAAAAATGTCACACTTTGGAAAACAACAAGACGTAGCCCTACTTCAAGAGCAATTAACCCAATACTCAGCATTGAAATAAACTCGAGCATTAATGAAGATAGAAAAGCTATCTTTAATACTTCCATCGTTGCTTCACGAAATCCGATACTACTGCTATGAATGGATTCTTTTTGCTGCTTAGCACGTCCGAATAATTTAAGTGTTGTAAGTCCCTGTAATGTATCGAGGAAACGCCCAGAAAAGGCTGTTAGCTTCTCAAGCTGCTCTTCTGATTTCTTTTTTGTTTTCTCCCCGAAAATGATCATAAATAACGGGATGAAGGGGGCAGTGACCAACATAATCAAGCCCGTATATACATGTTGTGTAAAAACAGCTATAAGAATCATTATTGGGACGATCGATGTTTGGATCATCTGAGGAATATATTTGCTAAAATAACTATCAATCTCATCGACAGCGTCCATCATCACACTTACTTTTTGACCTGATTGCCCTGTTAATGATGCTTGTACGGGATTACGTGAAAATTTCGTTAACAAGGCGATACGAAAATCCCTCTTGACCTTTGATGCCATTTTCACTCCTGCACGCCCATTTAAATACGTAAATAGAGCTCTTGCAAAAAGAACAAGCAATAACCCAATTAAATATGGAATAATCTCCGCCAACGTGTGCCCCTTTAAGAAGACACGATCGACAATCGTCACAAAGAAATAAGCTTGGCCGATAATGATCGCGCCAGTCATTATTCCTGAAAAATAAAGAAATCGTTTCGTAGCTTTATGTTCGTTTGCAATCTTTTTTAATTCTTTCATTTGTGATTAGCTCCCAACCTAAAATAGCGATAGTCGAAACCATAAGTTAGTGAAACACTTCACATAATTATAAACGATTTATCAAAAAAATACTCGTTTTGAGATTGACTGTTTTATGACATTTCTCTAATTAAATATCTTTTAAACCTTTCCCTTTTCTGATTCATATGATGACTGTGAAGAGTATCGAAAATAAAGTAAGAGATTTAAAGGAGAGAAATAAAATGGTAAAAATAACATTAAGCATTGCGAAACAATTAATTGAAGCGGCAGAATATAAAGCAAAGACTCTCGGTGTTTCTCAAGTTATTTCTATCGTTGATGAAGGAGGTAATTTAGTTGCTTTAACTAGAATGGACGGTGCCTGGCTTGCTAGCATTGATATTGCTCAAAATAAGGCTTGGACAGCTGTTTCATTGCAAATGCCGACATCAGCCTTAGCTAAAATAGCCCTGCCAACCGGAGAATTATTTGGTATTAATACAACAAATCAAGGACGTGTCGTTGTGTTGGGCGGTGGTATTCCTCTTAGACAAAATGGAAACGTTGTGGGAGCTGTAGGTGTTAGTGGCAGTACAATTATCAACGATGTAAAAGTCGCAAAAGCGGCTGTTCAAGCATTTGAACATTTATACGGATTCAACGTCCAACCATTTCCACATCAAGCTTATTACTATTAAAAATGGGTAGAGAAGACTCCCTTTTCATAGGAAAGTTGAGACTCCTCTACATTATTTACTCCTTTAAGCCACACCATTCAACTAACGTCAACGCAATAATTTCTGCTGCTTCTATCATCTTATCAATCTCGATATACTCATTTGGAAAGTGAGCCATTTTCGTTACTCCAGGACCAAATACAATCGATGGTGTTTCGCCGACAGTTGTGAGTAGCCCCCCGTCTGTTCCCCATGGCGAGGCTTCAATCACTGGATCATCCTTTAAAACAGTCCGATAGCTCTTTGTAAGGATCTTCATTAAATCATGCTCTACATCAATCGATCCTGGAAGCCATCGTGCCCCGTACCACTCAAGTATATGAGGATGATCTTGAAACCATGGATCAACATTCTTTAGATTTTTTAACCAATTTTCCATTTCGACTTTTGCCTCTTCGATGGTTTCATCAGGGGATATTCCCATTCTTCCTTCCATTGTGACTAAGTCTGCAACGGAGGATGGCCAGTCTCCTCCTGTTATTTTTCCAATGTTTATTGGGATCGGAATTGGAATATTTCGATAAAGAGGATCTATCATTCTTTCATTCCTTATTTCCTCAAGTTTTCTAATATGCTCAATGACTAAATAACTTTTTTCAATTGCACTAACACCTTCATAACGTGTGCCGCCATGTGCCGCTCTACCTTTGACATGAATTTTAAACCATTGTGATCCTTGCTGCTTAGGAAAAATCTTCAAATTTGTTGGCTCAGGAATAATCGCTGCATCAGCCTGGTATCCTCTGAGTATCGCTGCTAGTGTACCAGATCCCCCACTCTCTTCTTCTATCACACTTTGAAAAATCACATCTCCTTTAAGTCGGATTCCGATTTCTTGCAGCGCTTTTATCGCCATTAGTAAAGCGACATTTCCACCCTTCATATCTGTTACACCACGCCCATACATCTTTCCGTCGACTACTTTCCCACTAAAAGGATCATCTTGCCACTGCGTTCGATCTCCAGCTGGGACGACATCAATATGCCCATTCAAAATAATTGACCGTCCTCCACCAGCTCCACGTAAAACCCCCACAACATTCGAGCTCCCCTTAAAATCATGTCGAGACGAAGCAAAATATGGATGATTAATTAATTGCTCTCCTTCTGGCTGCCAACTATCCACAATAAGACCGATATCATGTAATGCTTTAATAACAATGTGTTGGGCTTGAGCTTCATTGCCTTGCGTACTAGCTACCTGAACCAATTGTTGTAATAGGGAGATACCATATTCACGGTTAGTAGAAAGCCATTGCTTAATCCGCTCTTGTAAACCTTCCATCGCCTCTTCCCTCCTCTACATTAGCATGCAATGTTCTTACTAATAAACAGTTTCCACGTTTTCAGATATTAAGAGTTTTGCTCCTGTTTTTTCGATCACCTCTTCAACAGTAAATGGAGCCATGACTTCTGTTAAAATTAACCCTCCCTCCGTTACTTCAATAATAGCCATATCTGTTATGATCATATTTACACACCTTTCTGCAGTAAGAGGAAGGGTACAGGTTGGTACAATTTTAGGTTCTCCGTTTTTGTTCAAATGGCTCAAAAGAACAATCACCCTTTTCGCTTTTCTTGCAAGCTCCATCGCCCCACCAATACCAGGTACTCTTTTACCTGGTATAATCCAGTTCGCTAAATCACCTTTTTCACTGACTTCTAGCCCTCCTAAAATGGTAATATCTAAGAGCCCTGCCCGAATGATGCTAAAAGCGGTTGTACTATCAAAATAAGATGCACCAGGTACAATCGTGACAGGATATCCAGCTGCATTACACAACATAGGGTTCTCTTTTCCTTTTTCAGGTGATGCCCCCATACCTAAAACTCCATTTTCTGAATGGAACATGACATTATGATCTCGAGAAAGATGATTAGAAACTAAAGAAGGAATACCAATGCCAAGATTGACGATCATTCCATCCTTTATTTCTTTGGCTGCTCTTCTTGCCATTCGGTTTCGCACATCTATTCCCAAGCCCATTTCCAGTCCACTCCTTCACTCTGAATCACCATATTAACAAAAACACCTGGTGTAACAATCGCATTAGGATCAAGCTGCCCGACTGGGACAATTTCCTCGACCTCTGCAATCGTAATTTTTCCTGCCATCGCTACTAACGGATTCGTGTTACGAGCACTTGTATCATAAATAAGATTTCCAAACGTATCCGCTTTTTTTGCATGTACAATCGAAACATCAGCCGTTAAAGCTGTTTCGATTACATATTCTTCACCCTTCACATATACTTTTTCTTTCCCTTCCTCAACCATCGAACCAATTCCGACATCAACTAAGATGCCCCCAAGACCAACTCCACCTGCACGAATACGTTCAGCTAATGTCCCTTGCGGTGAAAACTCGACATCCATTTTCCCTTCCACCATCAACTTTCCAGCGACAGGATTAGAGCCAATATGTGAAGTAATTAACTTCTTTACCCGACCTTGACTGACTACTTTACCAATCCCGATAGTAGGAAATGCTGTATCATTCGCTATTAACGTTAAATCTCTAATATCTTTTTTAATCATACCTTTTATAAGTGTCGGAGGATTTCCGATTCCACCAAATCCCCCACACATTAATACGCAGCCATTATGAATGTGCATCAGTGCCTCATCTAAAGTACCGACTTTATTCATCGTCCTTCTCACCTCGGTTCTGAGGAATTAATTGACCTTGCACGTCTTGTATCGTTTCTTCAAACAAGGTAACAAGATGATCGATTTCATCTCTCGTAATGACAAGCGGAGGTGCAATCATTACAGCATCTCCGTCACCCCCATTACTCCCTGCAGCTGCTGGGTAAACGAGAAGACCTTTTTCCATTGCCGTATCAATAACAAGTTTTGTTACTCCGACATTTTTAGTAAAAGGAACCTTTGTCGTTTTATCAGCGACAAATTCAACACCAATCATTAATCCTTTTCCACGAACGTCTCCAACCATTTGATATTTAAATTGAATCTGTTTAAGTTTTTGTAATAAATATTCGCCATGTTTCGCTGATTTTTTCACTAGCTGATGTTTTTCAATATAGTTAAGGACTTCCAAAGCTACTGCTGCAGATTGTGGATTTGCACTGTATGTGTGTCCACTCATAATCGATTTTGATCCTTGTAAAATGGGTTCCATTACGCTTTCACTTGCAAGCGTTGCGGCTATTGGTGTATAACCTGCACTCATTCCTTTCCCGAGCGCGATTATATCGGGTTTCACTCCCCAATGGTCGATCCCAAACATTTTCCCCGTTCGCCCAAGACCAGTCATCACTTCATCTGTAATAAATAAAATGTGATGATGATCACAGATCTCTTTTATTTTTTCATAATAGCTAGTTGGTGGAATGATCACAGCTCCTGCAGCACCAACAATCGGTTCTGCCATAAAAGCAGCGATATGTTCAGATCCAATTCGACGAATGACCGTATCTAGTTCATTTGCACACATTAATTGACAACTTGGGTATGTTTGCTGAAATGGACAACGATAACAATACGGCGCCGAGACACTTGGGTATTGTTCTAATAATGGGATGAACCGTTTTCGTCTTTCAACATGTCCAGATAGAGAAAGAGCTCCTAATGTGATACCGTGATAGCTGGACCAGCGTGAGAGGATTTTATTTTTTGTTGAGAACCCTTTTTCCTGCCAATGTTGAATGGCCGTTTTCATAGCTGTTTCGGTAGCCTCTGAACCACTATTCACAAAAAAAGAATAATAGTCTTGATTTGCATGAACGAGCTTATTTAGTTTGTCAGCAAGCTTTTCAGCAGGAGCAGAAGTAAATTGAGAGCGATAAACAAATGAAATATGCTGGGCTTGTTCTGTCATTGAGTTCATAATTTCAGGAACAGCGTGGCCAATGCTAGCCACAACTGCCCCTGACGATCCATCTAAATATTTCTTCCCTTTATTATCGAAAATATATATACCTTGCCCATGGCTAACAGTTGGATAATGATCATCCATATTCGGTTTGATTAATAATGATCGTTTCACCTTTAAAGCCTCCTTGGAAGCCATGTTATGAATCTTCCTTATTGGATCAAGAGCCTATGAAATAAGGAAAACTGCCTTCAATATGACAACAGCTTTCCTTTTCGTTATGCTAATCATACCTAAAATAATTCCGCTTTAAGAGCCGCGGTTGCTTCATCAGAATTTTAAACGTTGTACTACTTCCAATTTTTAATGTGTCAATAAGTAGAAGTTGATCCTCAAGGCTTTGGATCGTATTCTCCGCTTGATATTCCATTCCGCACAAATCACATTTCACTCCTGGCGTTTCTTTTATTTCAATCGCTCTTGATCCATCAGGCAGCTCCCAATAGACAGTACTAGACACTTCTTTAGCACCTTGTTCCCCGCACCATTCACACCTCATTTTTGCCCTCCTGTTCAAATTGTTTCAATTGGGCTTTAAATTTCTTTTCTTTTAATTGATCTCGCTGTTCCCTCTTATCCTTTAAAGTTGCGTGTGCAGGATCACTTTTAAAGTTAGCTCTTCGACTGTAGCGTAACAGCGACTCAGGAATGAGATTAGATTGTTCACTATTTAATAACGACGCTACGCCATTCTTGGAATTTTCACTATCATAATTAGGATATATATCTTTAAAATAATCGTCGGCACGCCCTGAAATATAATGTTCTGGTTCAGGATAGGTCGTAATCACTCCTTCAAAGTTACGAAGAACTATTTTTTCTGGACTATGTGAAAGAACATAATTCGGTTGTAAGGCGATTTTCCCGCCTCCACCAGGAGCATCGATTACATAAGTGGGTACTGCATAGCCAGAAGTATGCCCCCGTAATCCCTCAATAATTTCTAATCCTTTTGATACAGGGGCACGGAAATGACCAATCCCTTCTGATAAATCACATTGATAAATATAATAAGGTCTAACACGAATTTTGACTAAATCATGCATTAACTTCTTCGTGATCGCAACACTGTCGTTAATCCCTGCTAATATGACAGATTGATTCCCTACTGGAACACCAGCATCGATCAGCATCTCACAGGCACGTTTTGCTTCTTCTGTAATTTCAATCGACGTATTAAAATGGGTATTTAGCCAGACTGGATGATATTTTTTTAAGATCGTACAAAGATTTTCTGTAATTCGTTGTGGAAAGACAACGGGAGCTCGTGTACCAATGCGAATAATTTCTACATGAGGAATGTCTCGTAAGTTTTTTAATATATATTCAAGAATGTTGTCATTAATTAATAAGCCATCGCCACCTGAAATTAATACATCGCGTACGTCAGTCGCCTGGCGGATATAGTTTATTGCTCCATCTAATTGTTTTTTGGGAACACCCATTCCAATTTGTCCTGAGAAACGTCGGCGTGTACAGTAACGGCAATACATCGAACATTGATTCGTTACAAGGAACAAGACACGATCAGGGTAACGGTGGGTTAAGCCAGGAACTGGAGAATCTTCATCTTCATCAAGTGGGTCTTCCAGATCATATTTGGTTTTCTGGATTTCTTTTCCTATAGGAACTGACTGCATGCGGATCGGACAGCGTTCATCATCTGGATTCATTAATGATGCGTAGTAAGGGGTAATGTTAAGTGGAATCGTTTTTGTGGAAATTTTTACTCCTTCTTCCTCGTCAGGAGTAAGGTTTATCACTTTTTTTAAATCATCAAGTGTGCGAATGGTATTGGTAAGCTGCCAAATCCAATCATTCCACTTTTCCTCGGGTACATCTTTCCATAACTCAATGTCTTTCCAGTGACGCTTTGGTTTATACAAGTCATGTAACATATGAATTCCCCTTTCTGTCAATATTTCTAAGTGTTACAGGTTCAAAAAGAGGGAGAAGTTTAATTTTATAGAGATCTTCCTACTCATTCATACGGGTAAATCTTTTGTCCATACATTCATATCCTCCATTTTGTCAAAAATATAACAATTATTTATCATTCTCCCTCCGTACTCATAGCCTAGCTGATAAAGAGCAGCATTCATCCCGTACGAAAGTGCCCTTGCAATTGAAAAGACACATGTAATTCCTTGCTGTTTTAAGTCAGCTTCTAGAAAGCTTAGAATTTTCTTCATTAAACCGTACTTTCTATGCTCTGGCAATGTCGCGCAATCCGTTAATTCTGCATGGTTAAACGTTTTATTTATATCAGCTGAGGCTGCACTTACAATTTGCTTATTGTGTTCAACGAGATAAAAAATGTTGCCACTGTTCATTTGATAATGAATATATTCAGGCTGGTTCATCGGTGTTGGATATAGTTTGAAAATATGATCGTAAAGTGAGGAAAGCTGGACTACATCCTCTTTGGTTGCTCTTCTAAAATGATAAGTAGATGGAGGCGTAGTCAAAAATGACTGCCTATCTTTTTCTAAAATAGATATCAAAATGTCATTTTCCTGCACCCAGTAATGACTAGTTCGACGTTTGGTCTCTTTATAAAAGACCATCGCATAGCAATCTATTCCATTAAAATAACTTTTAAAAATAGCTTCTAATTCAAGTCCTTTTGATAATAATTCCTGCCAATGTTGTGGCCTAGTTTTAATAATGATTTTCGTAAAAGAATATTTCTCGACATATTTATTAATAGCACGTAACAAATCATCGATATTTCCACTAAAATCATTAACAAGAAGACGTTCGTTCGAATAATCAAAAAAGAGTTGAGCTTCAAATTCGGGCTGTTTAATTGTTTTTGCTTCATAACCAAAATTCATCTCTTCACTCCTCTCCTTAGTATATTTTGCAATTAAGAAAATGTGCCCACGTGACGTGAGTACTTGACGTTGGCCTTTAGCAAAGTTTCTTTCTCTCGTGACCGTGGGTACTTGCCTACAGGATGCAGGTACTTGGCGTTATCCACTCGACGTGGGTGAATTTAGCGAAGATACATTGATTTTACGGACGTGGACGCGAGCGCCTTTAGCAAAATTTCCTCACCTATCACAGCGATCAAGCAAAGTTTTATACAAAAAGTACGTGCTTATTAACTCACAAGTACTTTTCCACGTATCACTGGACGTTTTCTATCACTTCACCAATTGTTTTTACAATAAAATTTAAATCTGTTTCTTCAAGGCATAGTGGTGGTGCCAATGTCAATATATTGTTAAAGCCAGCAACTGTTGCACCGTTCTTCCCAATGATCAATCCTTTTTCTTTACAATTGGCGATGATTTTATTTAAAATACTTACCTCAATGGGCTCTTTTGTCTCCTTATTTTTCACGAGTTCAATTCCAATTAGTAGACCTTTTCCACGGACGTCACCTATATATGGATGCTGTTGCAACTGTTCTTGTAGTTCACTTAGTAATTGGGAACCGACGTCGAGAGAACGATTAAACAATTTTTCTTTCTCCATAATCTCAATGTTTTTTAATGCTAGTGCACAAGACGCTGGACTTCCACCAAATGTATTGACATGACGGAAATAATCATATTCTTCAGTACCTTTAAACGCTTCATAAATGTCCCTTCGTACAGCCGTGGCAGATAGAGGTAGATAAGCACTGGTAATTCCTTTCGCCATTGTAATAATGTCTGGCTTCACTCCGTAATGCATAAAACCGAACGGCTTACCTGTTCTGCCAAAACCACAAATGACTTCATCTACTATAAGAAGTGCACCATGTTCCTCGCAAATTTCTTTCACTGCCTTCAAATAGCCATCAGGAGGAATAAGAATACCGCCACCTGTAATAATCGGTTCCATGATCACACCAGCAATTGTCTCACTTAATTCCCATGTCATCACACGTTCAATCTCTTGAACTGAGTCTAACTGTCTTGTTGGTACATCATGATCTTCTGGCCGACGGTAAGAATCTGGTGGGGCAACTTGAATAAAACCAGGCGCAAGAGGCTCATATTTATGCTTTCTTTGCGCTTGACCTGTAGCTGATAATGCGCCAAATGAATTGCCATGATAAGCCCTGTACCTGGAAATGAACTTATGTCGTTGATGTTCTCCCTTTTGTTGATGATATTGTCTAGCTATTTTAAAAGCTGTTTCATTAGCTTCAGAACCACTATTTGAGAAAAAGATGACATACTCATCGCCTAGTAGTTCATTTAATTTTTCACCTAAATGAATGGCAGGAAGATGACTGTGCGTAAGCGGATAATAAGCCATCTCTTTTAACTGCTCATATGCAGCCTCTGCCAATTCTGTTCTTCCATATCCGACATTTACACACCAAAGACCTGACATGCCATCCAAATAATGATTTCCGTCGATATCTGTAATCCAAGCACCCTTACCACTTGCCACTACCATTGTTCCTTGAGGGTTATACGGCTTCATAGAATGCCAAATATACTTTTCATCTTTTTCAAAAGCTTCGTGTTGTTGCTCGGTATGTGTCACATGACCCCTCCTACTTAAGCTTTCTTATTTGCATAATTACTACGTGCCTATCCAATTATCCATTATTTATTATTCTTCTATTATTATATGTGGCACAATTTAAGGTATATGACTAATCAATAAACAGGTTTACATATAAAAACCCAACTCGGCTTGAGTCGGGTTAGCCGCCAAAAAGAGGCAACAACTTTTCTAAACTTAACTTGGCTTGACGATCAACTTTTCAATCTCTTCTAACAAACTTTGCTTGATTTGATCAACCTTTGCAAAATCCATCGCTCCAATATAATAGGCTTCTAATTGATCACGCAGGCCTTTTGCTTCTTTCAAATACGAAATAGCCTCTTTCATTTTATCTTTATAAGCACTGGTTGTTCGTTCAATATCTTCAGCAAATGTCTCATCTGTTCCTGGGGTCACGCATCTTTCATAAATATCAACGATTTCATCTGTTTCTCGTACAGGGAAATACTCATGAGGTGCTGTACTATCAAAAATGGCGATATTTTTCTCTCGCACAATGACCATATCTAGACTATGTGGATCAAAGCCACAATGGTACACTTCTACATCAAAACCTCTTTCTTCTCCTTCAGCTGCAATCTTTTTCAACATTGTCGACTTACCCGTTCCTGCTCTTCCCTTTAGAAAGTAACGTTTATTTAGATCCTCGGTTAGATTTTGAATAAAATCTACAGCACCATTAGGCGTTGCTGCACCTAGAAAACGGTGTTTCACAACAGCCTTTTTATCAAGAGAATCATCATTGTAAAAAAAAGAAATCATTTCTGCGGTCAATCTATTGGCTTCTTCAAAATCCATATTGCTTATATAAATATCCTCGATATCATCGTGCGCTCTTAACGCAGCCGCAAATGTGTCATAAGCTCTCTCAAATGTGGCAGAAATGGTCTCATTAAGTCTAAGAATCTCTTCTTTATAATGAGAAAGCTTTTCTGAATTCCATGCTATCCCTAGATTTACATATTCTTCGATTACACCAGGTGCTTTGGGTTCAATGACATGAGGTGCTGTCCCATCAACAATCCCAATTTGAAATTCAGGAATGATCATACCGTCAATTGAGTTATTATCAGATGAACAGTGTAAATACTCAATATCGAGGCCTTTACCTTCCATTTTCTCACCAATTGATTTCATTAACGATGACTTTCCAGTTCCAGGTCCTCCTTTTAAAATAAAAAGACGCTCCAAACCTTCTAATGCAGAATCATACAGATTATAAAAACCTTTCGCTGTATTTCCTCCTGCATAATAGTTGCGCACCTTCCCTTTCATGAAACCACCCTTTCATTCCTTTTCCTAAAACATATGTAGACTTTCTTACAAGGGTGAATGCCTATTTTCAATATATTCAAAAAAACGCTCACTTCTTAATAAATTAGAAGTGAGCGTTTATTCAACATGTTGCTGCCAATTGATCGCTTGAAGCTTGAAGATAATTTTTCCAAAATGAAGTCTCTTGTGTAATCTGTTGTTCCTGTTGTTTTTCAATTTCATCTCGTCTCAACTCTTCAAATTCTTTTAGGCGCTCTGCTGTCGTGTTCTTTCCTAAAATGGCGTTAACGAGCACATTTGCTAATACATGAGCGTCTTTCATCGCTGAATTAATACCAATCGCACCAGTCGGGGTCATAGTATGCGCTGCATCACCAATCATGACTAATCCATCTTGTACCCATGTTTTTAAACGAGAGCTTTCTACTTTTAAACAAACAAAGTCTTTCCATGATTGAAGGTACTGCAAAGCGATCTCTCTCAGTTGTGGAAAGCTTTCCAAAAGAGGTTCGAGAAATGGCTTTAATGAATTCTTAGTTAATGACGAGAATGAACCTTCGTCAATATTCCAACCAATTTGAATAAACCCGCCAGCTTGTGTAAATAATGCAAGCTGATGACCATTAACTAATGCCATTCGTGTCGTTGGCTCCCACCCTTGTGGAGCTGGAATTTTCGTCCACAATACATCATAACCATGCTTCGTAATTGTGACAGGTATGTTAGCAAGCTTTCTCACTGTAGAATAACGACCATCTGCCCCGACGATTACAGAACTATTCACGATAATCTCTTTTCCATCTTTTTTAGCTTTCACACCTATATAGCAACCTTTTTTATCACGAAGTAATTCCGTGACCGTTGTATTTAATAGAAAATGATAATGCTCATGGTGTTCTGATTCAGAAACAAGTGTATTTAATAAATGAGCTTGGGGAACATGAATCCCCACATGTCCTTGATCAGATGTAGGTGTAATGGTTTTTACAACCACGTTCCCGTTAAAAAACTCCACCTTCTCCATTTTCAGAATCCCTTGTTCTGCAATTTTTTCAAATAACCTATAATTCTTTAACAGGCTTTCCGTTTCAGCATTGATATGTTCTCCCCTAAATTTCCTTCCTGTTAGTGTAGCTCGCTCAATGATGACAGTTGAAATTCCCTTTTGGGCAAGGATATAGCCAAGGAAAGCACCTGCAGGACCACCGCCGACAATACAAACATCCGTTTGTAAATTCATCTACTCCACCTTCTCTTATTCCTTACTTTTCACCTATCACTCTGTTTAACTAATAATAGCTGTTGCAGCGTCGTACAAATGCCCTGACTTATTGATTTTTGTTTGTAAATATTTTTTATTATGATCTGATATATCTCCCCATAATGGAACATGAATATCGGCATCGATACCATAATTACGTATGGAAGCTAGTTTTCTTGGGTTATTCGTGATTAGACTAACTGGCTTCGTCCGTAATGATTTTAGAACTCGAATCGCTTCTTCATATGAGCGCATATCATCTTCAAAACCTAAGCTATGGTTAGCTTCTACTGTATCTAAGCCCTCTTGCTGCAAAAGATACGCTAACGATTTTGAAAAAAGCCCGATTCCACGACCTTCATGATCAGCTAGATAAAAGAGCGCGCCACTACCATGTTCTGCAATCATCTTCATTGATTGATGTAATTGAAAACCACAATCGCATCGCTTACTTCCAAATATATCGCCAGTATGACAAATACTATGAAATCTGATTAACGAATGATCAGATTCTGCAAAATCACCATAAACTAAAACCGATGATTGCTGCAGTGAAGCAAGATTCGCTTCAGGCAAAGCTTCTAACAATTCTTCTTTATCAGATGGTAAATCCTTAAGGTTTAACCATGTATACCATTTAAATGTTATCTCTTGTTCTCCAAGCTTTACTGGTAGTTTAATTGGACCAACAAGCGCAAGATCAGGACTGCCTTGTTGCTTAATAATGTCTATTTTTTGTTTAAGAATCTGCTTCACTTGTACATCCATTTGTCTTCTCTCCCTCTTCTAATCAATGGGCACAATTCTAACTCTATATAAAAATAAAATCATTTCATTTGTTTGAGCAAAAAAAATATTTAATTCTGTCAAACTAGAAACTAACAAATTTTTCTTAGAATAAAAAACCAGCTTTAAATATTTTCTATATGATAAAAAGTTATTTAAAGAGTAACAAATTCGACATTGTAGGTCAATAAAATTTTTGTTATTATGAAAATAAGTTTTCTATAAAGAATATTTCGAGGTGACAAAAATGGATATAGGTTCTACAATTCGTTCAATACGAAAAAGAAAAAAAATAACAATTGCCCAAATGAGTGAAGGTACAGGCCTCTCTAAAGGGTTTATTAGTAATGTAGAAAATAACAACACTTCCCCTTCAATTAGTACATTAGAAACGATTTCTAATTTCCTAAATATACCTTTACCTTACCTTTTATTAAAGAAGAACGATCGGATGCAAGTGGTTAGAAAAAACGAACGAACATACACTACCTATACGGATCGAAATATGAAGGTGGAAAATTTAATATCAAAAGATGGATTACGAGTAATGAACGTTGAGCTTGCTCCAGGGGCTTCAACAGGACTTGAACCACATTCTCATGAAGGAGAAGAATGTCATGTCATTGTGAAAGGAACCATTCTTGCTGAGCAATGTGAAGAGTCAATGATATTAGAAGAGGGAGACTCCTTTAGTTGGAATGCCAGTGTCCCTCATTTCGTGAAAAACATTGGAGATGAACCTGCTGTTATTTTAATTGCGGTTTATTCAGAATCAGAGGATACCGACTTATAGAGAAATCAAAAGAAAGGTTTTTAATGATGAACATAACCAGTTTTGGCAACGGAGAACCGATCATATTTTTACATGGGTTGGTTGGGAATCAACATGTTTTCAAAATGGAAGTGAAGCAATTAAGTGAGAAATATAAAACGATCTCATATGATTATTTGGGGCATGGTTCTGATCTCGGGGAAGAGGTTGTCTTTACGATTGAAAACTTAGTCAGTCAACTGTACAAAGTATATGAATCAGAGCAAATCAAAAAGGCTCATATATGCGCCTTAAGCTTTGGGTGTTATATTGCTCATGCATTTGCAGAAAAATATCCTGATAAGGTGATAAGCATTTGTAATATCGGCGGACATTATAATAATCTTTCCTTCTTATTCGATCAATTTACGCAATCTTTCCAAGAGCCAATAAACGACTACCCCACATGGCTAAAGAAGTATGCTGAAAGGGTCAAGCCAAACACAAAAGAAATGCCGAACCCTTACAATGAAAAATCAAAAGACATTTTCTTAACATACGGTGCTCTTCTTCATCCATCTATTATCAAGCAATCGCTTAAAATCAGACTTCACTTTGATTTAAAGGCAGTGTTAAAGACATATAAAAAACCTTTACTTTGGATTAGCGGCGAATATGATTCTTTATATCGCACTTGTACGTATGATCTAAAAGAAATCATCCCACATGTAAACTATGTAGAAATACCTGATGCAGGTCATCTTGTGAATCTAAATCAAAGTGCTTTATTTCTTAAAGAGTATGAACGATTTTTATCTCGTCTTGTAAATAGAAAAGATAAGGATATTGCTTAGATTTGCAGAAAAAACTTTATATCAAAATTCAGGCTAAGGATTTTCTCTTAGCCTTTTTGTTTATATTCGTATATAAATTTATTCACAAATGCCTAAGAGCTGAAGTAGGAAGAAATGATGATGCATAATTATCCAGCAAATCCAATAATGTATGGTAGTAATCTACAGGTGCAGCAACCCCAAGCAATGGATCCTTCTACTCCCCACTGTCTTTAATGATTATTCTTTTTAAATTAAAAACGAAGATATTTATTGCAAAAAACCGCTAAGAAAACGTCATACGAAAGCTGTAATCTTTTGTTGCTATTTCTTAGACTTCATACAAAAAAAGAGCCACCTATTGTAGCCCTCTAAGTAATAATTATTAACTTTTAGATTGAGTTTTTAATAAATCCCGAATTTCCGTTAACAATACTTCTTCTTTCGTTAAAGCTGGTGCTTTCACTTCTTCTTTTTTCTCTTCTTTTCTTTTGAACTTATTGAATAACTTAATAAATAAAAATATAGAGAAGGCAATGAGTACAAAATCAACGATTGATTGTATAAATACGCCGTAATGAATGACAGCATCCCCGAATACGATTTGCAAACTTCCAAAATCAATACCACCGATGATTAACCCGACTAATGGCATGATCATGTCCTCAACTAGAGACGATACGATTTGATTAAATGCCGTCCCTAAAACGACGGCAATTGCTAAATCAAATACATTGCCTCTCATAGCAAATTCTTTAAATTCTTTTAACATGTCTAATCCCCCCATACGATAAGAAAATCATACTACATGTGAAAAGAACAAATCAAATATCCTTATAACAATGCATCGGCCTCGACAATTTCCACTGTTAAATGTTCATTTGCTGATAAATCAATTTCGTAAGGTGATATTTCTTGCTGCTCTTCGTCACTAAAAATCCTTATCACTGGTCTTCCGACTGCGTTAAAATTATATTGAGAGACGATTCCTGTTCTTCCATCATTCAATTTAACAGTCAACCCTTGAGGATAGATCGCTATACAATTACTAAACAACTCTACCTGTTTGCTTTCGAATTGTGTTCCACTACCAGCATAAAGTAACTCTAGACCTTTATGTGGTAGCATTGACGATCTGTAGACTCTATGAGTAGTAACTGCATCAAATACATCCGCTACACTTATTATTTTTGCATATTTATGAATTTCTTCATCCTTTAACCCTCTTGGATAACCTGTCCCATCGATTCTTTCATGATGTTGAAGCGCACAATGAGCTACAGGTAATGGGATTTCATGAATCTTTCTAAGTAGCTCAAAGCCTAATTCACTATGAGCCTTCACTTGCTCAAATTCTTCTTTTGTTAGCTTTCCTGGTTTATTTAAGATTTGAGGTGAAATATACATTTTCCCAAGGTCATGTAACATTGCCCCTAATCCAATTTCTTCAATATTTTTAAGTGGTAATCCATTCTCAAGTGCTAACTGACAAGTATAAATCGTTACATTTAGGCTGTGAGTATAGACGTAGTTTTCATGGATCTTTGTTGATGCTAATAAATTAAGCGCCATTTGGTTTCCATTAAGACAACTCAATATATCTCTAAAGATTTTTTGGAAACTTCGAATGGCTCTTCCAGATTTCATCATTCCTTGAATATTTGAGTTAGCTGTACTTAAACCAGCAATTGTATCCAATCCATCTGTAATGACATTTACCGCTTCAGCACGCAATGTTTCAGGGATAGCTTCGACTATTTCAATTCCCTCAGATACTTCATCCTCTATGTATATTGTGAAAATACTATACTCTTCCAATTTATTGATCAAATTGGTTGTCAGCTCTGTCCCCTGATTCAAAAGTACTCTTCCATTTTCATGATAGAGTGATTTTCCTAATTTAACTCCTGGCTGGCATCTATCTAACGTAATTAATCGCATTCTTTATTGATCTCCTCTTTCAATACGTATAAACCTTTAGTCTTAATTTAGAATACTTGCAAAATGATCTTAAGTAAACCTTGTTCATGTCAAAAGAACTCTAATTTTGTAGAAAATAGTACATATTTCTCAATTATTTGTATTAGAAAGAAAAAATAAGTTCACTTATCATTACTAAAGAATTATATAGAAAAAGAACTGCGCTAACGCAGTCCTTTAGTCATTCTATGCTTTTGCAAACCCACCTCGTTGTCATCTTCAAGATGGTCGCTTTTAAGCAATTGATTCATTCATTTGCTATTTAAATACTCCACTCTCTTTTAACATATGTATAGCGTTTTTCAAAACCTCTTCACTTTGAGCTAGAGAAATACGTAAATACCCTTCACCTTCTGTACCAAATGCAATTCCAGGTGTTGTCACAATACCTGCTTCGTTCATTAACTTGTACGCAAACTCGGTAGACGTAAAAGGCGTTGGAACCTTAGCCCATAAAAACATAGATGCCTTTGGTGAATGAACATTCCAACCAAGACTACGTAACCCATCTACTAAAATATCTCTTCGCTTCTTATAGATGTCCCGCAAATCATCACTGAAACTAGAGGACATACTTAAAGCGCGAATCGCGGCATTCTGAATTGGTAAGAAAACACCGTAATCAAGATTTGATTTTAACCGATTCAATCCTTCAATCACTGTACTATTTCCAACAACATAACCTATGCGCGCACCTGCCATATTAAAGCTTTTCGAAAGTGAATTAAATTCAATCCCAATCTCTTTGGCTCCGTCTATTTCTAAAAAACTTATTGGCTTCTCTTCGTAATATAATTCAGAATAAGCAAAATCATGAAGAACGACAATATGATACTTTCTAGCAAATTGAACGACCTTTTCAAAGAAATCCTTTGTTGCTAACGCTGGTACAGGGTTACCAGGAAAATTTAAAATCATCATTTTTGCTTTTTTACGAATATCTTCTGGAATAAGCTCTAGATCTGGTAGAAATTCATGCTCTTCTTGAAGTGGCATATAATAAGACGTTGCCTCGGCTAAAGCAATACCAGCAGCATAAGCTGTATAGCCAGGATTAGGGACAAGAACGACATCACCTGGGTTAGTAAGAACTAATGGCAAATGGACAAGCCCGTCCTGCGACCCCATAAGCATTAAAGCCTCATTTTCAGGAGATAGATGAACATGATATTGCCGATCATAATATCCAGATATCGCTTGAAGTAGCTCTGATGTTCCAACCAAAGAATAACGATAAAGCGAAGGATCTTTTGCACTATTAGATAGCTCTTCCATCACCACATCTGGTGGAGGTAAATCAGGACTACCAATACTCAAATCGATCATACTGTGACCTTCTTGAATTTTTTGTTTTTTATAAGCAGCTAACTCGTTAAAAATACTCGTTTGAAATGAATTCATTTTCTTAGAAAGCGTTATTGCCATACTATTTACCCCTTTTGCTATTACTTAATATTTCTATCTATTATTATATCAATAATAGGGTAATTTTGGAGTCCAATCTTTCAATTGATACCTAGCTAAATTCCTTTGGTATTTTTTTAATGATCATTAATACTAGCACCACTAATGCGATTTTTCCAAACAGTGGATAGAGAAAAGTAAGCAATGAGCTGTATCCAACCTGACTAATGATGACAGAAATAAGAAGAATTAGGGTAATCATAACCATTCGTGGAACATTAACGTATTGTAACAACTGTCTTTCTAATCCAAATAAATTGCCTATGACCGATGTAAACACCTCTCCGAATATGACAGTGATATAGATGAAATAAAAAGCAAAAAAAGTTGTTTTCATCACTTCTGCCATCGGTATGTCGTAACTCGCAACATTTGGAAGAGTCGAAAGAGAAATGTGGCTAGTTAATAAAATAAGTGTTAATAAAGCCCCACCAAGCACTCCTCCTCTTATTAACACAACTTCATCTTTCACTTCTTTTGCTAAAGGAACTAGAACAGCTGCTGCTAATGTGAGATTAAAAGCTGCATAGGATAAAGCTGAAACAATCCAATGAACTGTACGAGGAGTTTCGATGACTATGAATTGAAATTCATGAATATGTAATGATTGAGCAGCAATCATTACACTAAATAAAATCAACATTGGAACAACTACGACATTTACTCTAAAAAGCCCTTTAATACCATATAACATGACAAATATTGTTAATATGATCGTTAGTATCATTCCTAGCTGCTTTGATAAACCCAGTTGTTCTTCAAAAATAGCTCCTGCACCCGAAAGCATAACCGATGTTATTCCGAGTAGAACGATTAGCATTAATAGATTAACAAATCTGCCTATAAAACGGCCAAAGAGAAAAATAGTGAGTTCTTGATATGAATTTGCGTCTATTCTTTTTGATAAAATCATCATTTTTGTGCCCAGAAGTATAAATAGTAATCCAGCTATTGAGATGCCAGCTATACCAAAAAGCCCATATTGAGTGAAAAACTCTACAATTTCTCTTCCTGTTGCAAACCCTGCTCCAACTACCGTTCCAACATAAACGGCTGCTACTTGAATTGAGAGAATCCAGCCTCGTCCCATTGACTACACCTTCTTTTAGAAACAGTCACTTCTCTTATTTATATGAAACAAGTTTCGGAAAAGAAGAGATTGTATGAAAAAAGGCGAGCATGTTTATTTTGCTCGCCTTTTTTCATATAAGATTTTTCATTTAGATGACTTATTATTAAACACACACATTTTCCAAGGTGCTTTACATTCTTTCTATTTTATTGCCTGATGGACTTTTAACTGCTTACCTTTTATTGTCGTTGTCTTCATCGTTTTTAAAACAATTGGTCCTTTACCATTTAATATTTCAACATAAGAAACATTGTCTTGAATGGTAATGATTCCAATATCATCAGCTGTTATTCCTTCAATTTTTGCAATCGTCCCGACAAAATCTACAGCTCGAATCTTCTTTTTCTTTCCACCATTAAAATAAAGCTTCATAATATCTTTATTTAATTGCTCACTTTTATCTTTTTTGATTTCAGGTTCAACATTCATTTTTTCTTGAAAAGCGTTTTTTCTCCTTGCCACTTCTACCTTTGATGGAGTAGTCATTTTAGGGATTTGAAAGCCTATATATGCCTCTATATCTGGTATGAATTTCCCTTCATCTGACGTTATAAAAGTGATGGCTTTACCTGTTTTCCCAGCACGTCCAGTTCTACCTGTTCGATGGACATAGCTTTCTTTTTCAAGTGGTAGATCATAATTGATCACAAGGGTAATATTATCAATATCAATCCCTCTTGCCGCCACATCTGTCGCTACTAAATAACGAAACTTCCCTCTTTTAAAATCATCCATGACCGCAAATCGATCTTCTTGAACGAGACCTCCGTGAATTTTATCACAAGAATAATTCAAACGATGTAACTGTCTAAACAGTTGGTCTACCTGCTCCTGTGTCCGACAAAAAATCATACAACTATCTGGATTCTCAATGATTGTAATATCTTTAAGAAGAGAAAATTTATCTTCTTCACTTACTTCTATAAGAGAGTGATCAATTTTATTTTTTGTTTTCTCTGTCATTTTGATTTCGATTTCAATTAGATCTTTCATATATTTATGTGAGAGGGCTTCAACATCTTCTGGCAATGTAGCAGAAAATAGCATCGTTATTCTATTAGTAGGTAGTTGTTGAATAATCGCTTCTACTTGATCAATGAACCCCATATTAAGCATTTCATCTGCTTCATCAATGATAAAATAGGTTAAACGATCTAAAGACAGCGTTCCTTTTTCGATATGATCTAACACTCTTCCTGGAGTGCCCACGACGACATGTGTTTTCTGCTTTAATTGTAATTTTTGTCGATCAAAAGATTGTTTTCCGAATATGGCCGTTGCTTTAATTCGTTTAAATCTCCCAATATTCGTTATATCATCTCTTACTTGTGCAGCTAGTTCCCTCGTTGGCGTAAGGATTAACGCTTGAGGCTTGTTTTCTTCCCACTTGATCATCTCACAAATCGGTATCCCAAAAGATGCCGTCTTCCCACTTCCCGTTTGTGATTTCACAACAAGATCTTTCTTTTTCAATGCTACTGGAATGACTTTACTTTGTACTTCTGTTGGTATGGCATAATGTAAATGATCAAGCGCTCTTACGATGTCCTCACTTAAGTGATAATTTTTGAAACTTCCGTTGCTCATGTAGTAACCTCATTTATTTCGAATTAGTTGGCTCGTTTATCAAACATTTTAAACTGTATTATAGCTACAGCATTTCTTATTATACTTGAATTACATAGTTAATGGGAAACATCATGTAAATCAATATAAGCGTACACATTTTACTCGTTGACCTATTTGATAGTCGTTTATCTCTTTCTATTTGTCTAGAAATTGAATTAAAGCTTGATACGTTTCTTCGGGTGCTTCTTCTGGCAAAAAATGACCGCATGTAAATGCTTGTCCAATCACGTTTTCCGCTCGCTTGCGCCACAGTTTTAACACATCATATAGTTGCCCAACAGTTCCTTTACTGCCCCAAAGTACTTGAACTGGCTGTTTTGTTTTCACATGTAAATCCTGTTCATCATGTTCAAGATCTATTGATGCTCCTGCACGATAATCTTCACGTCAACGACCCACCACTTAACGACCTTGCGGACTGTTTGAAGTGGGGGCTTACGTCTGTCGGAGTTCGACAGTGCTTCTACCCTCGTAGAGAGCAACTACGCTTATTCCTACCCAGTAGTGCGAACGAGCCATGCTCTCCTACCTTAGCGTGATGGAACATAAGGACGGTTGACTTCGCCCCTACCGCAAGAGTTATACTCCTATGGTACCTACACCAATATGTTCAATTCCCTTACGGTGTAGATTCATTGCACCAATACGGTCATCGTTTGATTGATATTGGCAATTTTTACACTTGAAAATGTGTAGCTTTTTATTGCGATTTGCTTTTTCAATGTGTCCACATTTAGGGCAAGTTTGAGAAGTGTATTTGGGGTCTACTACAATGACCTTCTGTCCATTCAATTCAGCTTTATACTCAAGCATTTGACGGAACTGGTAGAAAGCCCAAGACACAGAAACATAGCGATTTTTCACTCGCACTTTTTCTGTTGCAGAACGAACACCTGTTAAATCTTCTAAAACAAACATTGTACCTCTAGGGTATTGATCAACGAGTGCCTTTGTCATTTGATGGTTTACATCAGTGACATAACGGTTTTCTCTTGAACCGATTTGTTTTAGTTTCTTACGAGCAGATGGTGTTTGTCGCATTTGTAACTGCTTGCGAGTGGCTTTACATGCACCACGCTTATGCTTCACAACATTTCCGTTGTAAAAAGTGGTTTTACCTTGACTATCATAAGTAGTCGCAAGAAAGTTAATGCCTACATCAACACCAACGATAGTGCTTACATTTTCAAAAACGATCTTTTGATACTCTTTTGTCATGGGGATGTGTAAGAACCACTTCTTGTGCTTATTCACTAATTTAGCAGTACCGAATTTCCAAGTGCCATTGAAGTATTTCTTCATAGCCTTTCGCTCATAGTTTAGCTTTAACCGACCATCAAGTGTATTCACGCTAAATTGATTTTGGGTTAGAGAGTAATCACGATTCCACACAAGATTATATTCTGGACGTTTACATTCAATCAAAGACCATTCATGCCCATTCGATTTAGCTGACTTGTAACGAGCGATGACGGTTTTCATCACAGATTGAGCCATTTGACTTTTTAGATCAAATAGATTGCGTAATGGTTTATAATACAAGTCATTCAGTTTTACTTGATTTAGATTTTTCGTTTCGAATATGTGTTTCGATAACCAGTTACAAGCCTTACGATAAGCATTAGTTGTTATTTTTAGACTTTCAGTTTGATTGTCAGACACATAGATTTGTATTTTTGCAGTAAGTGTAGCCGTTATTTCCACCACCTTTCACCAACTAAATGATACCAAATTTTTAGTGAAAGGTTAGTAACTGAAATAGAGAAAGGAGGGGCAAGGTGGCAGCTTCAGATACTTAATTACGATTTTAACGTACCATACCGTATCTGACGGCAATTCCTCCCCCACTTATCGTTGCACACGATTGAAGTGGGGGAGGAATTGCCGATTTTAGATGAAGAATGAATAATGTCTGTTCTTGAGAAATAACGAATATATTCTTCCATTAATGGCTCAGAAATGGCTCCAGGCGTTTTACACCAAGATTGAAATATATGTTTGAAAAAAACGTTAGGTTCAGCATGAATTAGCTTCTCAGGCATGGGTGATGGCTGAATTAAAAAGAACCAATGATAGTACTTCTTAGCAAACTCCATATTAGTCATATTGTACATCGCGTGTGTCGGTGCTATATCAAGTAAGGTGCAACTTTTTACCTGTTCTGGATAATCCAAAGCCATTCGATGAGCAACTCGTGCACCTCGATCATGCCCTACTACATCAAAGCTATCAAAACCAAGTTCTCTCATGACATGAACCTGATCAAATGCCATTTCTCTTTTCGAATAAGTGGAATGGTCAACTGCTCCTATAGGACAGGAACTGTCTCCATATCCTCTCAAGTCTGTCAATACGACAGTATATGTTTCTGAGAGCTTCGGGGCAACTTTATGCCACATTTTATGAGTTTGCGGATAGCCGTGAAGAAATAAAACAGGCTTCCCATTACCCGCTATTTTAACGTTTATCTTCACATCTTCAACTTGTATCGTTGTATGTTTAAAATTTCCTAACAAAATGATCACTCCTTTTCAACTATGTTCTTTCAATATTCGAATTATTTAAGGAATAGTCGTTTTGATGTTCATTAAGTTTAGGAGGATGTTTCATATCAGTTCGTTTAAAAGTCGCTTGAACTTGAAGATCATTCCAAGGAGATCGTTGAATTAAACCACGATTTTTATTATAAATAGATGTGACAACTTCATTTATTTCATACACAGGAGAGAGGCAGCAATCAACAGATTCACTGAATACTATCCATTCAGCAAAAGTGCGAGATTGAAACAGATTACACATCTCTTCGTATGCAATGTTTCCCTCTTCTGCTTTTTCAACATGCCAAGCAAGCCACTCCTCTTTATCAATTGCCAAGCAAAAGTTAGCCCAAAATTTTGATTCCAGCGCACCAAGACTGATATATCGACTATCTTTTGTTTTATACAAATGGTATGAGATCACGCTGCCATCTAATCCTGATATGCCGCGACCCTCTGGATACTGTACATGCGTCGTTAATAGCGAAATAACTGCGTCCATAATCGCAAAATCAATAAAGCCACCTTCCCCCGTTTTTTCTCGTTTGAACAGCGCTGCTAAAATCGCTTCCGACGCCGCCATCCCCCCAATTAGATCGGCAAAGGTCAATGAGGGATGAACAGGTTTACCATTCCCATCTTTCATCTGTGAAAGCAAACCGCTTAGTGCCATATAATTTATATCATGACTTCCTAGTTTACTTAGTGGTCCTGATTGTCCATACCCAGTTAGCGAGCAATAAATTAATTCGGGATTTGATTTTTTAAGCTCATTAAACCCGAGACCAAGGCTATCCATTATACCAGGACGAAAACTCTCAACAACTACATCAGCTGATACTAATAAGTCCTTAAGCTGCTCTTTGTCTATTTCATCTTTTAAATCAAAGGATAGGCTTCGTTTATTTCGATTGTTTGCTTGAAAAACGTTTCCATCAGCTAACGTTCTTGCGGGGTCGCCTTCAGGTCGTTCAATTTTAATCACTTCTGCTCCGAAATCGGACAATCTTAAAGTGGCAAACGGTCCTGGAAGGTACTGAGTAAAGTCAAACACTTTAATACCTTGAAGCATCATTGTGACCAACCTCCATCTCTTTTAAATGAGGACGCAAAACTATACGTTGTACTAAACAAACGCTCAATCATCATATGAATATTTATATTATGTTATCTCTTCTTCGACCAAGTTTTTTTAATTGAAGTAATCGTATTCAATAGTTGCTTTCATTTTAGACAAATCATAACAATCCATCAATGTTTTTTTAGATTTAAAATCACGTTATTCTTATTTAAAAATGATACAACGCTAGGATAAGACATCCTAGCGTTGTATCATTTTTAAACAGACTCTTTAAAGATTTTTTTATTTAATTTATGATAATGCTTTTTACCTGTTTTTGATTTGATCAGTTCTCCATCTATTAAAGTAATTGGACATTGCTTGCATGTCTTACACTTACCAAGGCACCCTTTTTGTTTAATATCTAACTCTGGATAAGATGCTTTTAAGTTTTTGTATATTTTTTTCGTTTTAAACTTATTATCTCCACAAAAATAAATTTTTTTCATTTTTTCATTCACCCCAAAAAAAATCTAGTTGTAAATAATAATCATTATCACTATTTCTATATTATCAGAGTTACAGCAATTCGTGAAGTCATAAAAATAAAGAATGTTCAAATAAAAAAATATAGTTGATAATTGATCGTCTATTTATTGCCATCAATCTAAGAAATTCATCGATTGTTTTCCAACTATTGCTTTCATGAAATGAGCAGAAATGGCAATTCTATAATAAGGATGCATTAATATGTGTCTTATCATTTCTAAGGGGGAGATCTCATGTCTAAAAAAGACGGCGGCACAAAACAAAAATCAAAAAAGAAACCGAAGCATAAGACAAGTAGTTCAGCAAATGGTCAAAATGGTTATCATTAAACACAAATAAGGTTAGATCTCTATTGGATCTAACCTTATTTTTAAAACATTTTCATCACAGTCATTAAATTTAATGATTGTGATCATGCCATCCTTTTAATGAATTGGTAATTTCAAATCCTGCTTGCGGGACATAAAAATATTTAATCCAGACACCGTCTAAAAATTCTTCACGAGAATCAAGTAATACATCTATGTCCTTATCTGTTTTGACGATTTCATCATGTTCAGTTGGTGTATCAAGAACGACGTCATAGTGCGCGTGATCACCGTGCATATGTGTAATGATGACGCGGATCATCTTTCCTTGTCCTTCTTCACTTTCTAACATTTGTTTTAAAACCTTCGCTGCATTTTTGTTAATTTTGCAATTCATGTTTGACTTCCTCCTCTTTTCATCACTTAACATATACACCTCTTAATATAGATTGTCCAATAAAATGCTTAAGAAACATACATTTAGTGAGCAACACCAACCACTTTCGTTGTGAGGACGTAAGAGCAAATATCTTTTTTTATTTAGCTTATTGAACCTACTGTCTTTCATATTTCTTAAGACTTACTGGTAAGAATGAAGAGTATTAACATAACTTGCCATCTCATCAATCGTCCATTGCGGAACTAAAATCCCCCCAACAATCGCGATACTTGAAATATCTTTTAACCATTCTATCTTTACGTCTTCTTTTGAACTAACCCGATAAACCGTGTCATTCACGCTTGAACAGACTTCAAATACACTAGTAGATGCCCCGCCTCCATCATCTACGACAAGAACAATGTCAGCTTCTTTTGAAAGTTGACTTGCCTCATCTTGTCTTTTGAAAGAATCTCTACAAACGGTTTCAACTATTTTGATTTCAATTTCATTCTCATTTAATTTAGAAACGACAGCTTTCCATAAAACTGTATTTCCCGTTACAGAACCAACACAGGCCCACTTATTTTCTGCATTAAAATTAATATGATTAATATCTTCCGGTTTTTCAACTGTGACGCATGTTCGACCATATGCTTTTGCAACACTTTGTGCATCCAAGCAATGATGATCATCTTTTCGACCAAAAGCAATTAGATTATATCCCTCTGAAGTTAATTCCTCTAATGTAGAGTTGTATCTTGAAATAAACGGACATTGCAGATCTTCTATATCGACATTTTTAGTCAATAGTTCCTCTTTCACTGGTTTTTCAATACCATGAAAACCAAGTACAACATCGTCCCCGCTTTTGATCATAGACGGATTATCAATAACTGATACATTAACAAGATTAGGATATTCTTCGAAAAGTTCAGAGTCTTCTTTTTCAATTCTTCTTAACGTATCCCATTCACGCGCTTGTGCTGATGTACTTACTCTATGGAAGACGTTAACCTTCTCTCTAGTCTTTGCTATCCGGTTCATTCCATTATATGCTCGTTTAATCCCTACACAAAATCCACTTTTGGCTGTTTTAATTTCCAAAACAAACCCTCCTCTTAATATGACGGTTTAGTGCTTCACCGTATCAATTTTTTTTAAATAACAAACTAATCAAATTCCAGTAAACATGATATTGTGACCATACTATCATTAATACGACTCTAATCCATGAAATCACACTCAGTTAATCATTAACAATAAACTCCCGACACCTTTTAAAGGGGACACATATGCCAGCATCTAATAATTCTTTTGTGTATGCTTCTTTAGGATCATTGAAAAGATTATTAGTTCTTTTCATCTCAATAAGCCTTCCTTGTTGCATAACGCCGACACGATCAGAAATCGAACGTACAATGTCCAAATCATGCGTGATTAAAAGAATGCTAATGCCTATTTCTTTGTTAAGACTCCTTAATAAATGAATGATCTGGTTTTCTGTAATCGCATCTAAGGATGACGTTGCTTCATCTGCTACTAACAATTGCGGTTGTAAGGCTAATGATCTTGCAATCGCCACCCGTTGTTTTTGTCCTCCCGATAATTCACTCGGATGACGTTTCGTTAATGAAATAGGAAGTTTAACTATTTCCATTAGGTTTAATAATTTATTTCTTTTACTTTCCAAAGGAATGCGATTGATAACCAATGGTTCAAAAATTAATTCCTCAACGGTCATCCGAGGATTAAGAGAACGATCTGGATTTTGAAAAATCATTTGAACCTTTCGATGATAGTCAAAAGCTTTTGGTGGATGAAAAATATTGATCTCATTAAAATAGATACTGCCCTTATTAGGTTTCTCGAGCGTCATAATCAGACGAGCCAATGTAGACTTACCAGATCCACTTTCACCAACAAGAGCTATTATTTCACCTTTATTCACTGTAAAGTCAATATGGTTAATTGCCGTAATTGTTTTCCTTCTATGTTTATACAGTTTACTTACTTGGCTCACTTGAAGCATTTGCGCCCTCCTTTTCAATAACCTCTGGTTTCAAGTAATTTTTTTGTATAAAAATGATCAGGATGATTAAAGACTTTCCACACAGGTGCTTGCTCGACAATTTGCCCACCCTTTAACACAGCGACTGTATGTGCTATTTTAGATACTACAGTCATATCATGAGTAATAAATATCATTGAAAGGTCAAATTGCTTTGCTTTTTCTTGAAGCAACTCGATGACCTTTTGTCTCGTTATTGCATCCAATGAACTTGTTGGTTCATCAGCAATTAGTAACTTAGGCTCACAAGCGACCGCCATTGCAATGACAACTCGCGTACACATGCCCCCACTTAATTCGTGAGGATGCATAGTTAAGATGTGAGGAGCCAGTCCAACATCATGCAATAAAGACTTTGTTCTTTCACGTGCAGCTTGTTTATTCATTCCTAGATGATGTATTAACACCTCATCGATTTGTTCACCAATTTTCAGTACAGGATTTAGCGCCTGTTTCGAATCTTGAAAGATAATTGAAATGTCAATCCATCTTTTTTGATTTCGTTTCTTCGTTTCTAGATCCATTAAACTTTCACCTTGAAAATAAATGGCTCCCTTTATCTCAGCATTAGGTACCATACCTAAAATAGCTTTTGCTAATGTTGTCTTACCCGACCCAGACTCACCAATTAAGGTTAGAATCTCTCCCTTATAGAGTGTAAGTGAAATATCATTAAGAGCTGGTTCAAATTGATATTGATTCTTTTGATGAATTCTTTTTTCTAAGTAGCGTACTTGTAGATTTGTAACTTGTAGAAGAACATTTGGGTTATTTTCTTGCTTGGTTATCTCTTTGTATAGCAACTCATTTTTTCGATTAGCTTGTTTTTTAATCCCTCTCCATTGCTTATAAGGCTCACTTTCTCCTTTATATCCAAGAAAAGAAAAACATAATGTCAACAAGATAATACATAGTGTTGGAGGAAGGACCCACCACTGCCAAGCTGAGCTAATGAAAATGCTATCTGATTGAAAAGCATAATGTAGCATCATCCCCCAACTAAGTTCTGTTACATCACCTAAGCCTAAAAAAGAAAGACTAGCTTCGGCAACAATGGCTGACTTTGCTGTTGTAATAAATTTCACGCTCGCCAATGGATGGATATTTGGAAGGATATGCTTATATAAAATATAAAGTTGCTTAGCTCCAAACATTTGTGCAGCCTTTACATACTCTCTTTCTTGCAATGATAATACTTGAGAGCGAATGATTCTTGCATACGCAGGCCATGATAATAAGCTGAGTACCAAAATGACATTCCATAAGTCAGATCCAGAAAAAGCGACGACGATAATGACGATTAATAACTGAGGAATCGTTAAAAGCATGTTGCAAAGACCCATTAAATAAGGATCTAATCGACGGTTATATCCAGAAAGTAAACCGATTACAACACTAATCATCGTACTAATAATCGCAACCACTGCTCCAACTAGGAGAGACGTTCTCGTACTATGAATTAATTGACTGAATAAGTCCTGCCCTAAATCATTTGTTCCTAAAATAAATTCCTCATTAGGAGGAGAAAGCGACGGACCATCATAGGAACTAGGATCATGGGTACTTATGACAGGAGCAAAGATTGCTACAGCAAGAAAAATAAGTAAGCCAATGGTTCCAACATATCTATGCATAGTCCTTCATTTCCTTTCTCCGAATACGAGGATCAAGCATTGGATAGAGCAGATCAGTTAACAAATTAATCAAAACAATAGTCGCTGTAAAGACTAAAAAAAGTCCATGCATCAAAGGATAATCTCTCGTTGTAATTGCGGTGTACATCAAGTTCCCCATTCCAGGATATGAAAATACAGTTTCAACCAGAATTGCACCAGTAAACAAAAAAGCAATCCGCAAGCTAATACTTGTCACAACTGGAAGTAGAGCATTTCTTAACGTGTGATAAAAAAGGATACGCGTCGTTGTAAGCCCTTTAGCTTCCGCTGTAAAAATATAAGGATCTCTTAGAACTGTTAACATAGATCCTCGTATTAATAGATAAATACTAGGAGTGTTGACTAATGTCAAAGTAAGTACTGGCAGCGTCGCATGGTAGAGAATATCTCCTACATTTCTAAGTAATCCAATTATTCCATCACCGTAATCTGCAAAGGCAGTCGCATTCCCACTCAACGGAAACCAATCCCATTGAATGCTAAAAATCAGCAATAATATCGTTGCTAATACAAATGTTGGGATCGCACCTATACTAATAAGGGTTGAGTATAAGACAGAGTCTCCTCTAGTCCCTTGAAACCAAGCAGATATTACTCCAAGAAACATGCCGATGAAAACAGATAGGAGAATCGAAACCCCCACTAAAAGAAAAGTCCATTGCGCGTGGGAAAAAATGATCTCACTGACTGATGTTTTAAAATGAATAGATGTTCCTAAATCTAAGTTGAACACACCAGAAATAAAATGGACGAATTGCATGTAGAGAGGTTGGTCCAATTGGTAATAGGCCAACAATTGTTGTTTCTGCTCTTCACTCATCATAAGCATCATCGAATCTTCTCCGCCACCTTCAAGGTAAGCAGTAGGTCCGCCTGGCATTAGCCTAGGGAGTAAAAAATTAAGCGTGATGATTAGAAAAAACAAGACGAGATGATAGATTAGCTTTCTACTCTTCATTTGGCAAAAACGCCGCCTTGTTTTCCCAAGACGTTATACCATTGGCAATTCCGCCCCAAGTATTGAACCAACCATTAAAATATTCTTCATCATACATCCAATAAAATGGACGATGGTAGATTACGAGAGTTGGAACCTCTTCAGCCAACACATCTTGAAGTTGATCAACGACTTCCTTCCTCTGGTCAAAATCAGCTATCATCAGTTGTTTCTCAGCAAGACTTTTAAATTGTTCATTCTCTAAAACGGATCCACGGGAAGCCTTTGCATTGTATTCTGTACCCATGAACCAACGGCGCAAGAAATCAGGATCTCCACTTACACCAATATGACTCGTAATGGCCATATCATAATTACTTTCACTCATTGAAGCAGTAAAAGTAGCAATATCTACTTTGTGAATATTCACTTTAATCCCTGCCTGTTTCAACATATCTTGAATGAGTTGCGCATCTCGTTCATCTGTTGAGACCATTAAATTAAATTCGAGACTTTCCCCGCCACTCGTTTCTCTGATACCGTCCTGATTACGATCGACATATCCAAGTTTATCTAGCATTTTCATTGCGTTATCTAAATCAAAATCGTATTGCTTTGTATTAGGATTGTACCAAGGTGATCCTGGAGGAATGATTCCAGCACTTCCAACCACACCATTACCCCCTAACACTCTATCGGCAATGGTAGCTCGATCAAGCGCATAAGCAATCGCTTGTCGTAGTTCTTTCTTCCCAAGAAAATCATTCTCCATATTAAATACCACCCGTACAATGCTGCCATGCGGATCACTTTCCATTACTTGAAATCCTACATTTTTCAATTCCTGCATGTCGTGATAATTGTTTGTCCAAATTGCATCAATATCATTATTTTTAAGAGCTAATGCCCTGTTACCAACCATAATATAAGAAATTTCATCTACTTCTGGTTTCCCCTTAAAATAATTTGCGTTGGCTTGAAATAGATACTGGCCTGATTCTTGATTATAGCTTTTCAGAATATAGGGACCCGTTCCGACCACAGCCCCGTCTTCTCGAAACGATTTAGGATCTTCAACATTGGACCAAATATGCTCAGGAATAATAGGAACTATCCCCATCACTTCTTCAACAAATGGAGAATAAGGCTTGTCCAAATGAAAAACAACTGTCGCTTCATCTTTTACTTCAACAGCGTTTATCATACTAATATCTCCCCAAAGAAACGCATGCTGAGATAAATAACGAATTGTAAATTCAACATCGGAAGCAGTTAATGGCTCGCCGTCGTGCCAGTTCACTCCTTCATTAAGATGAACCGTATAGGTTAATCCATCATCAGAAATTTCCCAATTTTTAGCTAACCATGGAACGACACCCTGTTCATTTTTCCAAGTCAAAGTATCATAAAGGTAACTGACTCTTAAAAATCCTGCTGGACCTGATGTATTAAAAGCAAATGGAGAAGGAAAGCCTGCATCTGTCGGCCAACCAAGACGTAAAGTTTTCACCTCATCTTGTTCTTGGTCAACTGCTTGATCTACAGAATCAGCATTCGAATTTACATCTGACACCGTCTGCGAATTACAACCGATAAGTAACGTACTGAATAGTAAGTAAAATAAACTATGAGTTATAAAATTGAATCTTTTTTTCATACACACTCTACTCCTCTCTGCAAAAATAATCTCATTTTCAAAGTGACTAGATATTTTTTAACTATAAATTTTTTCACAAATTACTAAATTATGATTCAGCTTTTCGCATAAAAAAAGGCATTTCTAACGATTCAAATGAAAGAATGTTAGAAATGCCTTAGTATATGAGAATATTCCTCAACACGTATGCCACCTCAACACCTCCCTATCCCCCGTAGGTTAAACAGTGCAATCGAAGTAGGCAGGTCTCCTGGCTTAAGGATCATGATTCATACCCACCTTCCCAACTCGAAAGTTAGTGGTATCTCGGATATGAATTACTCTTTTACAGTGGCGGGACCGCGTCGGACTTTCACCGAACTTCCCTTTTAAGCCTTGATTAATACGATAATCAAGGCACCTACTTGCAACAATATCTAATTAGTCTTTTTAAATATATATGAATAACTAATAAGTGTCAAAAACTTATTTTAAACCACTCATTTGACAAATATTCTACTGAAAAAATTTTTGACTCTATTTAACCCGTACGTTCATCATTCTCTGCAGAGTTTAACAATAAACGCTTATCGTAAATTGGCGTGATGTCTTTCTTTTTCAGTAAATACTGCAAATGTTGAATCGGCATAGAACCATATCCTTTTTCATTACCAAGAGTAAATTGAACAATATTTCCCTTCTGTCCAATAATCGTTAACATTTCTGCCGAATTAAAGTGACTTGTAATCCCTTGAGAAATTTGATAATTCATTCCTTTTTCAATTAACATGATCATTTCTCCTTTTGATAGTCTATCCTAAGTATTCCTAAAAAGAATTTCATACATACATAATTATTACCAATTAAGAGAAAAGAGGTTTCTCTTTAGCTGAATTAATACACTTATTGTAAATGTGAACACATTACACTTTTCTTACTATTTACATAGGTAGGAAAACAAGTGAAGTTAAAAACCATGTTAAGTTTCCTAACATACCCAAAGACATTTATAAATAACAGATGCTAATGTAAGACGTGAGGATAAAATGTAACAAACCAATATCTAAAGAAAACAGAGTATTCATATTGAGAGAAGAGAATATTTACCACAATATTGAACATTTTGAGGAGGAGCATATGTACGCAGATTCATTAACGTTAATAACAAAAAATGCATTAAATCAACTAAAAAGAATGGAAGAAAGTATTCCGAAATATCTGGTCTCTTCTGGATTGGCTGGTGCATATATCGGTTTAGCCGTTGTTCTAGTCATGATCATTGGCGGTCAGTTATCTCAAGCTTCTTCTCCTTATACGAGTCTTTTTATGGGAGCTGCATTTGGCCTTGCCCTTACACTTGTCATATTTGCTGGAGCAGACTTGTTTACAGGTAATAATATGTTCTTTACGGTCAGTACACTAGCTGGTGCAACAAGTATAAAGGACACAATTAAAAATTGGTTTTGGTGTTATACAGGGAATTTTCTTGGAGCCTTTCTTTTTTGCTTAATCATTTTTGGCTCTGGTATTTTTGCAACAATTACCCCTGATCATATATTGATGACAATTGCTAGTACAAAAATGAATTTAAGCTATTCAGAGGCATTTTTTCGGGGCATCCTTTGTAACTGGATCGTCTGTTTAGCGATATGGATGGGCCTTCGAACAAAAAGTGAACCTGTCAAACTGATCATCATTTATGCTTGTTTATTTGCTTTCTTTGTATCTGGATTTGAACATAGTATCGCAAACATGAGTGTGCTAACCCTTTCATTATTGCTACCACACCCTGAAACAATTACAGTTGCAGGATTCGCTCAAAATTTAGTTCCTGTAACACTTGGTAACATTGTAGGTGGGGCTGTATTTGTAGGAATGATTTATACACTTCTCAGTAACAATAATAAACAACACTCTAAAGAAGTGAGAACAATTAAGGCTTCTTAATAGAAAGGTTGTTCATTATATATACATAAGATATAAAAGGAGAGAGACATGATGGAAAGAACTCAAGTTACATCAGAAATTTTAAAGGCGAAAAGAAAGTTAAATTTAACATGGGGAGATATTGCCGAAGCAATTGAACGCTCTGAATCTTGGACAGCTACTGCTCTACTTGGACAAGCTACCCTTTCGACTGAAGAGGCAGAAAAAGTAGGATCTTTATTAGATCTTTCTGAAGAAATCGTTGAGACGTTAACTCTTGTCCCTTATCGAGGTACAACGGTTCAAATGCCTCCTACTGATCCATTAATCTATCGTTTTTATGAAATTTTACTTGTCTACGGACCAGCAATTAAAGAATTAATCCACGAAAAATTTGGCGATGGCATCATGTCCGCCATTGATTATGAAATGGATATTAAAAAATTAGAAGATCCAAAAGGTGATCGAGTGATCGTGACATTAAACGGTAAGTTTCTACCTTATAAAAAATGGTAAGCAATTAGTTGGAAGTAAAACGACCAATCTCGATTATATACTTGTCGAGATTGGTCGTTTGTTTTACATTCTACATATATCTTTTTAATTTTGTCCTGTACTTACTGGTAAAATCACTTCTACAGTTGTCCCTTTATTCTTCTCACTTTTTATCATTATTTTTCCATTATGATTTTCAATAATGCGAAAGCTAACCATTAATCCAAGTCCAGTGCCTTTTTCTTTCGTTGAGTAAAAAGGTTCACCTAAACGCTCCACTCTCTCTTGTTCCATCCCTATTCCATTATCAATAAAATAAATACTAACATGATGGTCATCTTTAGCAGTCACTTTAACGGTAATATTTCCCCCGTTAGGCATCGATTCAATGGCATTTTTAAGAATATTGACAAAGACTTGCTTTAACTGATTTTCTTCACACCATATATTTGGTAGATCAGCATCATACTCAGTATTAATTTGAACGTTATTTAAATGAGCTTGAGCTTCAAATAAATTAATAATCATCTGGCAGATAACTCTCACATCTTTATATTCATTTTTTTCAGCTTGTGGCTTTGATAATACAAGTAATTCTCCAATGATCAGTTTAATTCGATCGATTTCAGATAGCATAATTTCGAAATAATGCTTATCCTCATATTTCGGTTCTAGAAATTGTAAAAAGCCTTGGATGCTTGTTAGCGGATTTCTAATTTCATGTGCTACACCAGCTGCTAATTCTCCAACAGCAGAAAGCTTACTCGATTTTCTAATAATATCCTCTGCCAATTTACGTTCCGTTATATCATTGGACACAGATAGAACATGAACTTCCTTGCCATCAGCTAAAACAAGAGGGATTTTAGTCGTTTGAACCCATATCACATTTCCAGCCTTGTCAAGCAATTTCTCTTCTGCAATGAAGATTCCCTGTGATTTCTCCATTACAAATCGGTCTTCCTCTTCATGCCTAGCAAGCTGTTCAACATCAGAATTAAAATCCGCTTCAGCTTTCCATAACATTTCTTCGACAGACACTCCGTAAAACATTGCAGTGGAACGATTAGCTAATGTATATTGCCCTTGACTATTTTTCGCGAAAATAAAATTAGGACTCGTATCAATCACTTTTCGTAAAAATTCCTTTTGATACACTAAGAGTTTTTCTTTCGCTTCGATTTTTTCATTAGCTTCTTCAATATATTCAGCCATATCATTAAATCGTTTCGATAACAGTCCTATTTCTGTGTGATCAATATGCTTTCGATTAATACGTTCACTATAATTACCTTTTGCTACTTGACCCACAGATTCATATAATTTTCTTAGCGGCTTAATCATTTGTCTCGCATAAAGAGCTGTGAAAATGGTTAAGAAGAAAAATAAAAGCAGTGAAAAAATAAGTAAGGAGTTTTGAAACGACTGAAAATAAACATCCGTATCAGATACGGGTACCTGTGCAATCACACCCCAATCAAGGGCAGGAATGTATTGAAACGAAGCAAGCATGCGAACACCTTGCGTATTAGTTATTTCATCATAGCCAGATTGTTGATTTAATACCATTTGAACAACTTTATTTGTACTAACATCCTCACCAATTCGATCTGGATGAGAAATTAATCTCCCATAGCGATCGATAATAAAAGCATACCCATCTCCAAGTTCAATGTTTTGGATAATCGATTTTATGAGAGGGTTATCTTCTAATCGAATGGTTAAATTGGCTACGCGTGTCACTTCTCCTCGATCGTCAAGAATTGGAATAGCAACCACTAAAATATAACGATTTGTTGTTGCCGATATCACTTCACTAATATAAACCTCTTTTGTTTCAATAGCCGTTTGAACATATTTTCTATCCTGCAAGCTTTGATTTCGCAGGTACTCTAGATCTTCAGGATAATACCCAATTACAATCCCTTTTGAATCTACAATTGTTCCGCTATCAATATACGGAGATAAGTTTATGACTTCTTCCAATTGATTGTTAAGCTGGTCTATATTTTGATCTCTAAAATAATCATTTGATTGTATATAACTGCCAAGTTCTCTTAAATCATTTGTTATATTTTGAATTTGGTCGTTTAACCTTAAAACGGTCTCATCGGTCATTTTTTTGTATTTTTCAGCTGCTATTTCTGGTAACGTAATTTGTGATTTAAAAAAGATTAACCCTAATAAAGTAAGCATGATAAGTAAATTGATAATGAATATTTTCCAAAAAAGTGATGATTTTAACGTTCTCAAAACAGCACATCCTATAAAACATAATTAGATCTTTTCTTTTAATCTCGTCCCATTAACTCTAACATTTGTTTATTTTATCACTTATCATCAATGTCGTTCCACTCAAAGTCAACTCTCCTTGGATGGAATTGATATAATTTTAAATCGATACGATTGTTGTATTACATTTTATCCCATCAGCTAATAACATAGATTTTGAAAAACTTAATGTTCATCATTTTTTATTGTCATTTCTCCTCTTGACTTAACGACTCTATACCACAGAAGATGATATTTTCCAATCATCGAATGTAGAATTCCCACGACCTGCCTAGCCCCTCATGCACTACAAGCTAAAGTAGCAATTTGACCATATGCCATTACTTTTCTTAATAGTATCATTTGAATAATATCAATTACTTTTGATGTAAATGTTCTCATGAATCCTCCGGCAGTATTTATTATTCTATATGATTTTAACGAATTCATACCACGTTCAGTACATGAAATTTTTTTAAGATGTAGTTAAATAGAAAACCGTGACTCCATTTAGCCACGGCTTTAACCATCTTACTATTTTTTTGCTAATTCTATAAGATTCTCTAATTCAGGAACAAATCCTTTGACAGCTTGATCTTCGACTACCGTAACTGGAACTCCCATATAACCAAACTTTTCTACTTCTTGTTGATATACCTCACTCGTCATTACATCTCTAACTTCAAATGGAATTCCTTCACGAGTTAGCATTTGTTTAACCATGTTGCATTCAATACAGTCCTGAGTGGAATAAACAATAACTTGCTTGTTCATTTGTAAGGTGCCCCCCTTATTTTTTGTTCCTTTGTCTAATCATTCTACCATATCACTCTAGTAAAAACTAAAATGAAACACTTCAAGTATTCATTGAGGAAAAACCCCCAGCTGTTGTGATTATACAATAGGCTGGGGGTTTCAACTGATTCGGTCAATTTACATTATGGATACTATCTGTAATAAGTAATAGTCATTTTTTGATAATATTTTATTTTATTTCCTCTGCAGACGTTTGCACTTGAGCTTGATATTGGGGTGGTGCAGTAACTTTGGTAAATAGATTTCCTCCTAATTGTGAAGCATGTCCAAGCAATGCACCTAACACCAAACCAATTACACTACCTGTAAAATCTAATCCCGTTGCAAAAAAAGTAGCACAGCCTATAAACGTTCCAGGAATAAATCCTAAAAATGACAACTTCGCCTGCCAACACATGAACATAGCAAGGACTCCAAGAGAAATTCCTAACCCAATGGCATCCCCTACCGATGGTGAAATAAGACCAGAGAATTGTATAATAAGAAAGCCATAGACGACCCCACTAAAATTACAAAGGAGTGAATCTCTTAAGCCTTTTACTCCTCCTCCAGCAGCGAAGTAACTCGCCCATGCCAAAAATGCTGCAAATGTTACTAATTGTCCAATTATACTTACAGAAGTCCAAATCCCTGCTAATATCCCGACACTTAAACCAATTGCAATAAGAGCTGGCATCACAACACCCCATCATCAAATTTTTAAATCTCCTCATATATAAGAAAGCGCTTACAATATAGATTATGTTAATTATCCCCACCTTTCTAAAGCCACCGCAATAATTGACTTTATTTTTAGAATTATTAAATAAATTATAGAATGGACAAATTTGAATGTATATGTGGATATATCCAAAAAGATAATCATTTTTTGGTTTGATTTTTGTATAAATGATTTTCGAGAGGCAATTGTATATCTAAATATACTAAAAACCTTGATCAGTCTTAAACTAATCAAGGTTAAATACATTCTAAATAGTGTTAAATCTTAAATTTCGATGTCTACTCCAATACTATCGACTCTTCCCACTTCTCTTATGTATGCTGCTACAGCTTGATGTTCTGCATTTGCCACATATGCATCAAGTGCTGCTTTATCTTCGAAACGAACCATTAAAACGACTTGATATTCTTTGCTTTTCTCTGCAAAATTAAGACCCGCCTGAAGATCAACAATTCCAGCAAGATGATTTTTTAATGCTTTAAAACGATCAACGACTTCCTGTAATTGCTTCTGAGTCGTTTCTTCTGAAAATTTAACTAATACTGTGCGATTAATCATGTGAGTGCCTCTTTTCTTTCTCAATTTTTCCACAAAATTTATTTTAACGAACTATTTTATTAGATGCAACAGATTTCATTAACATAACAAGTCAGTTAATTGGATATCTCCACTAACTTATAGTATTATATGGACAGATTTTGATAAGTGTTTATATTAAAAAAACACTTATCAAAAAATCAAATTGACGAGGTGATTGTATAATGAAAGCAGTTGGATTATACAAATATTTACCAATAGAAAATCAAGAAAGTTTAGTTGATTTAGACATTGAAAGACCGACTCCTACTAGTCGAGATATTCTTGTTAAAGTAAAGGCAATTGCTGTGAATCCAGTCGACACAAAAGTACGTAAACCAAAGGAAAAAGTCGAATCAGAACCACAAATTTTAGGATGGGATGTAGCTGGAATCGTCGAAGAAATCGGTCCAGACTGCACTTTATTTCAGCCTGGTGATGAAGTATTTTATGCAGGAAGTATCACTCGTCAAGGTGGTAACAGTGAATTTCATCTTGTCGATGAACGCATCGTTGGTAAAAAACCAGCATCATTAGATTTTGCAGACGCTGCTGCATTACCACTTACCTCGATTACGGCATGGGAATCATTATTCGAGCGTCTCGGAATTAACATTGATGATTCAAATAACCAAAAGAAGAGTATCTTAATTATTGGTGCTGCAGGTGGAGTTGGTTCAATTGCGACACAATTAGCAAAGCTAGCAAACCTAACCGTAATCGGTACTGCTTCAAGACCTGAATCAGTGAAATGGGCAAAAGAGCATGGTGCAGATTTTGTCATTAATCATTTTGAGTCATTCGTTCCCCAATTGAAAGAAATTGGTCACGAGCATGTTGACTACATACTTTGCTTAAATACAACCGAAAAACATTGGAATAACATGGCTGAAGCAATCGCTCCTCAAGGAAAGATTTGTTCAATTGAAGAAACAGACGAGTTAATCGATATAACACTATTAAAAAACAAAAGTGTAACGTTCGTTTGGGAATTAATGTTTACAAGATCAATGTTCCAAACAGATGATATGATAGAACAACATCACTTGTTAAACAAAGTTAGTGAATCAATTGATCAAAAGAGAATCAAAACAACTGTAAGAGAAGTGCTATCTCCAATTAACGCAGAAAACTTGAGAAAAGCTCACGCTACCTTGGAAGCAGGGAGAACGATTGGAAAAATTGTACTAAAAGATTTTTAAATGCTTAAAAACCGTTGAGAAGAATATTCTCAACGGTTTTTTCAACGATAACGTTCCTCTTTAAATGGATTGGCAGTCATTGAGTATCCGAGTTCCTCCCAGAAACCTTCCTCATCCTCTTTCATAAATCGGATTCCCGAAGCCCATTTTGTACCTTTCCATAAATAGAAAGAGGCTGGCGGAATCAAACGTAAAGGATACCCGTGCTTTGGAGTAATATCTTGCCAATCACGTTGTATGTCTTTCCAACGATAAATGAACAAAGCATCGTCTCCAAGTAAAGCTTCTAGTGGTAAATTGGCCGAATAACCGTATCGATCTCCATTATAATAACCGTAGATTTTTACATACTTTACGCCTTCATTAAGTTGTACCAATTCCACTAACTCACGCAAGGCTATACCTTCAAACGTACTACCAAATTTTGACCAGGTTGTTACACAATGCATATCAATTGTTGATATTGTCTTTGGTAATTTCATGATGTCTGAATATGATAGAGTAATTTCCTCCTTTACTTCTCCAAACAATGTAAAATTCCACGTATTTTCATCAAATTCATATATATCGCCTTGATGTAAAATAGGCCAATTCTCCGTTTCAAATTGACCTGGTGGCAGGTGATTCCCCATTTAGCTTCATCCTTTAAATGTATTTTTACAATGAAATCCTTATATAAATCATACCTAATTGTCTACAGTGATGCAAACAACCGCAACTCAAATGGAACCATGATGCCTTTATTGCACCATGGTTCTTAACAATTATAAATTAAACTTTCTCACTGTAGCTTGTAATTCTTCTGCCATTCTTGAAAGTGTTTCAGCAGATGCAGATATTTCTTCCATTGTAGCCATTTGTTCCTCAGCTGAAGCAGCTACATTTTGTGAATATGCAGATGCATTTTCAGCAATCGTTGAAGCTTCATCAATCGATTGAACCATCGTAACTGTACTTAACGATATTTGTTTGATTGAGGTCGACACTTCCTCAATTTGTTTGAGAATATCACTGATCGACTCTGAAATAGCAGTAAACTCTGAACCAGCCTCAGTTGCATATACAAGACCTTCTTTTACGCTCTCGTTACCTTCACTCATTGCTGTAACCGAGCGCTGAATATCTTGTTGAATGTCATGAATAAGTTGACTAATTTTACTTGCAGAGTCATTTGATTCAACAGCTAATTTACGTACCTCATCCGCTACAACTGCGAAGCCTTTTCCGTGCTCTCCAGCTCTTGCAGCTTCAATTGCCGCATTTAACGATAGTAAATTCGTTTGATCAGAAACTGCCGTAATCAGAGAAATAATATTGCCAATTTCTTTTGATTTTCCTTCTAAACTCATAATCACATTTGAAATCTGATCTGTTTTATTGTTTATTTCATTCATTTGGCTTACAGTTTTGTCGATGACAACTAAACCATTTTTAGATTTTTGTTGTGTCAACGTTGTTGATTCTGTAACCGACTGCACATTCTTTGCAATTTGGTCCATACCTTTTGAAATATTACTAGCAATCTCATTTGCGGTATTTGTACTTTCAACTTGCTTCTCAGCCCCACTAGCAACTGATTGAATCGATTCTGTAATCTGATCAGCGGCTCTTACAGATTCACTAGCACCCGCATTTAATTGTTCGGATGATGCCGCAACCTGATCTGAGCTTATTGCAATATTACTAAGAATTTCTTTTAAATTATCGGTCATTTGATTAAACGATTGATTTAAATCACGAATCTCGTCTTTACTTTTTACATTAACTCGCTCGGCAGCGAGATTACCAGAAGCGACCTCTCTTGCTAATGCACTCATTTTCATAATCGGTCTTGAAATTGTATTCGATACTACTATTCCACCAGCAATCGCAATGACAAAAGCTAATACACTGACAATCATAACAACTCTTAATGCAGCTTCTGACGTTTGAATAGTAGTTGCCTCATTTTCTTCAAGTATGTCCTCAAGCCAATCTTTTAATTGACTCGAAGCATCACGCATATCTCGACTTATCGGAACAATATTTTGATTCGTCATTAAAATAGCTTGTTCCTTATCAGTCGGAACAAGAGTAATAACTCGTTCTACTTCATTGATAAAAGATTCATTTAAAACGGTTACATCATCAAACCGCGTAATCGTTTCTTGTAACGTTGCTAACCCTTTAGCTTCTTCAATTAATCGTTGAATCTCGCTATTATTAAAGCGTAAATCATGAAGAAACGTTTCATTCTCGTACAATAAATAACCTCTCAGATCACTTGTTTGCCTTCCAATTAATGAATCGATCTCTTGATTAATCGATCTTAATTCTGATACGGTATCTAACAAATATGTATAAGATTCCTGAGTACTTTTTAAATTCGCAAATGAGATAAAACTCGCTATCCCAAAAATAAATGCAGTTAGTAAAAAGCTTCCTATCAATTTTTTTCTTATTGTCAGTCTCATCCTTTAACGTTTCCTCCATTTCATAATCTAGATGTCGGCATACTTTTGTACTATATAGCAAATTCCGACAAATCTCAAGTTATACTTTTCTTACTCTATTACTTAAGTTGTAATTAGTTATAATTGTTATTTATTTGGTTCCGCCCATATAAAAAAACAGCTCAATAATTTGAGCTGCTATCATCATTTAATTGGTATTTTTACTTTTTAAATACCAAACAAAGACCAATATCGCACATAAGATTAACATGAATAAGCCAATGAATATATTTCTATACATTATCTCTGGAATCATCCCTTTTTGCATCGTTAATAAAATCCCTGTCAACGTGACTCCAAGTGCCCCACCAAAAAATTGAATTAATTGAGCCATCCCCATTCCTGTTCCAATTTCATCAGTTACTAAAATTCTCGTCACTTCATTTGATACACTAGCATTTATACAGGAAAATCCGATACTCATAAACACATAAATAAAAAGAATTGAATACGTGAAAATCGTTGATGTAAATGCAAATAATAATGTCGCAATGACAAGAAATGACTGTCCAAAAATGATTAAAGGTATATTACCGTAGCGATCAATGAAACTCCCAATAAACTGAGCTGTAATCGCTGATACTATAGCTCCAGGAAAGATTAGCATTCCCACCTCTGCTGGCTCTTTATGAAAAACAACTGACAAGATGATGGGCATTAAAAATAATGTTGCGAAATGAATCAAAAATGCTATAAATCCAATGAAAATCAATTTCATATATTGCTTATTTTTAAGAAGTTTTGGTTGAATAAAAGGGGCATCTATTTTATGAAAATGATTCCACGAAAGTACAATAAAAACGATACTACATATTAGAATTAGATAAGAAAAAGTTGATAGAAACAACAAAAGTCCTGTTACACTTAAACCAGTAAGGACTCCCCCAATAATATCAAACTTTCCTTTTTCAGTTTCTTCTTTGGGTAGAAGCTTTTGAAACAACGGTATGAATAAAACCACAAAACCCGTAACGACGAAAAGAAAATTCCAACCTAAATATTGTGTAATTAACCCGCCTATCACTGGGCCTAACCCAAACCCTAAAGACGCAGCTGAGGAAATAAAAGCCATTGCTTTCCCCCTTCTAGCTTGAGGAATATAACGCCCTGCTAGAACCATTGCAAGGCCTGGGACTGCGCCTGCACCAGCAGCTTGAAAAATACGAGCTCCTAGTAAAACATAAAAATCATTTGCAAGAAAACCTATGACTGAGGCTACTCCAAGTATGAATAAACCAATGATAAGAAGCTTTGAAATAGGAATAAAGTCAGATAGTCGACTAAATGTTAATGTCGCAATGGCAAAAACGATGGAATAACCTGAAACAATCCAAGATGCTGTTGAAGACGTTAATGAAAGGTCCGTCAGAATGCTAGGCAGTGCTATATTAAACATTGTCGTATTCATGACAACTAACCAAACTGTAAAACTCCAAATAAGAATGATTTTGTTTTCTTGAAATTTTTCTGTATCACTGTTTTTGGAAGCCTCTATAGAAATGGATGACATATGACCCCACCTAATTTTTAAAATGGTTAATTTTTGAATCTTTCACTTTATCATAATCCTTAATCTGTCTTATGAAAAGAAAAAAACTTCGCTATCCGAAGTTTTTTATCATCTATAGGTTTCATATAAAAAATTGCTTACCTTTCTTTAAACATTAATAAAAGCGTAGCCTATCACAGCTACGCTAAATTTAATAACTTATTCTATAACAAACTCAAAGTTTGCAATGAGTTTAACGTCTTTCCCTACCAACACACCGCCTGTTTCAAGAGCAGCATTCCATGTTAAGCCATATGCTTCACGGTTAATTTTCCCTTCTACATCAAAGCCCGCTACTGTACTTCCATCCATAGGATTCTTAGAAGTTCCGTTATATTCTACGGTAAAGACTTCCGTTTTAGTTACATCTTTAATTGTGACCTCTGCAGTCATTTCATATTCTTCATCAGAAACTTTTTTAATAGAAGCACTTTCGATTTTAATGTTTGGATAGCTCTCTACATCAAAGAAATCTGCCGAACGCAAGTGACCATCACGATCTTCATTGTTTGTATCGATAGACGCTGCATCCACTATTATATTCACTTTAAGTCCTTCTAAATTATTAATATCTCCATTAACATCTACATCAAAATCTTTAAACTCACCTTTCGTTTTTGAAACCATCATGTGTTTAACTTGAAATGTTACTCCGCTGTGTACTTTGTCTAATTTAAAAATTGTCATCTTTCATCTACCTCCAGAATAGTTTTGTAGTTTTGTATATATTTTGGTACAGAAAACTCATACAATTTTCACTAATTAAGTTAAATTAACTTTATAATATTTATTAAATTACGTCAAGTATTAAACTTATCTTTTGTAAGTGTATTTTTTATTTAATTATTTTATATCGAAATGACCGAAAGCTAATTTCGCATAAAAACTTAAAATATCTCTCCCCTTTTATTCAACATTTTCTCCCAGAATCCCTCTTTGTTCTTTATCTTTACTTAAAGTTAATCATTACTAAAATGTAGACGTCATGCTGTTAGTACTTACTACACTTTTTCACATATTGCATCCAAATGTACAATCGGACAGTCTATATCAGTTGTTTCATCCATTAAAGGAGACTCTTTATATTTGCATAGCTATCAACTCTCTACCTTTTTTGATATAGAACAGATGAAGTCAAATTCATAAAAAAATTTTTAAAAATTTAATAATTTTTATAAAACAGGGTTGTTTTTATTCATCTGTTATAATACAATACAGTTAATAAAACATTTGGAGGGATAAACAATGACACCTACACCAGAATATTTCAGAAAGTTAGATCCGAAAATTTGTACAGATTGCGGCAATAAAATTGATGAAATGCACGAATCATATATTAACCAATGTGACAAGTGCTTGAGGCATACTGATCACATATAAAGATTGAATACTGTTTTATAACAGAATTCAAAAGAATTAATAAAATAGATATAATGAAACGGGCATAGGCCGACTCTTTTATCAGAATACTTCAAAGAGTCGGCCTTTTTGTGTTATTCTTATACTATTAAAGAAGAAAGGATGATTTTAATGACAATACATACAGCAGATATTTGTGATGATCATTTTGACAAAATAAAAGTGGCAGACTCGATTTTTTCTCAATACGGGAAAAAGAAAGCGTTTCATGGACCGATTTATACAGTAAAGGTATTCGAAGACAATGTTCTTGTAAAAAAAGCTTTAGAAACGATTCCCGAAGGTAGTGTATTAGTTGTCGATGGAGGCGGTTCACGCAAACGTGCGCTCATGGGGGACAATCTTGTTGATATTGCCGTGAAACGAAAGCTAGCTGGCATTGTTATTTACGGTTGCATAAGAGATAGTTCGCAAGTAAATGAAATGGAAATGGGCATTTTTGCTCTCGGAACAAACCCACTTAAAAGCATCAAACAAGGAAAAGGCCAAGAGAACATTCCTGTTCAATTTGCTGGAGTAAGTTTTGAACCAGGGTCTTATCTTTATGCAGATGAAGATGGTATCTTAATTTCAGAAAATCAACTTTATTAACTTTAGTTGAAGCAGCCGATTAGACATAAAGATTGATCTGGATATATAATTTAAAAAAGAAAGAAGTCGTTATATATTTAGGAGGCAATAATGACACTTAAAATTAAAGTATATTCAGATTATGTTTGACCATTTTGTTTCTTAGCGGAGTTTCCGCTTAACGAAGCCATTAAAGGAAAAGATGTAGAAATTGAATGGATGCCATTCGAATTACGCCCTTATCCGAATGAAACATTGAAACCTGAAGGTGATTACCTTCAAAATGCTTGGAAGCAATCGATTTACCCAATGGCTGAACGAATGGGCATTAAAATCGTTCTTCCAAAAGTATCTCCTCAACCGTATACTCATTTAGCATTTGAAGGGTTTCAGTATGCTAAAGAGCACGGTAAAGGTAATGAGTACAACCATCGTATTCTGAGTGCCTTTTTTCAAGAGGAACAGGATATCGGAGACATTGATGTCTTAACATCATTAGCTACTGAAGTCGGTTTGAATAAACAAGAATACCGAGAAGCTTTAGTAACTCGAAAATACAAAGAAGCTCATCAAAAAGCACTCGATCATTCCTATCAAGAAGCAAACATCACTGCCGTTCCGACTTTTATAATAGGTGAAACAAAAGTTGCAGGAATGCGCTCTAAGGAAAGCTTGGAAAAAATCATCAAAGACGAGACACAAAAGCAAAAACCAATTGAATCAATGGATGGCATGTCTTGTGGAATTGACGGTTGTTAATTCACTTCAGTTTGATTAATAAAAGGAACAGGATTAAATGAATGTTGATCCTGTTCCTTTTTTAATTCGATCGCTTGTTTACATTTAATTTCTTGTTTTTTCATTTACATAAGCATAGATAATATCTTTTAATATTATTCGATGACCTTTTAGTTCATTCATCAACCATCCTTCTGACTTGTCTAGTAGCACAGGGTTTTAATATTGAATTTTCCCATTAATGATGACAGAGATAGGCAAACCTTCATCACCAATTGAATCGTCCATATGCTCGACTGTTACAGGCGTATTTTCGACTTTCGGAATGATACTTACTTCTCCGATTAATTCAAGCAAAGCATAATCTACACCTGATATTTTGAATACCCTTTACTTTTTAAGATCGAAAGCAATTACAAAACTGATAATTTCGACTCTTCTTAATAATCTTCATGTATCGTTCCATTTTTAATTAGCAGTGTTGGCTCCCCTAAAAAGAAATGGTCGCCCCAGTGATTCAATGTTAAATATGCAAATAAAATATACAGGCCAACAAGAATAGCAAGGGCATATAAAGTAGGAACATATTCAGTACTGATTAATGGTTCTGAAGCAATTCCAACAATAATAATTGCGACTAAATTATATGGGGTCATTTGAATAATTGTTGATTTTCCCATTAAACTTATAATGGCAATTGTCATTAAATAGATCGTTAATATTTTTACAATTAAACTCATCAAATCACCACTATTATTTTGATGAGTGCTTTGCTAAGTTAAATTGTAAAGTTCCCGTATTAAGTTTATTTCATTCCATGTGTTGTTGATTAACATATAAATGCTCCTCAAGTTTATTTTTGAACAACCCTCCACTTACAACTTGAAGAGGGAGTTTTCTCACTTGTTTTAGATAAATAAGTACATCATTCCTTTCAATCATTTAGCCGTTACCACATGCTTTAGCGCATTGGTCATTTGCACAATTTGTATGCCTAATCGTTGAATTCTAGCCGCAACCTCAGTATCTATTACTTCATTCCTATTATTAAAATGTTCCCTGTGTGCATAAACATATTCTGGAGTAATATATGACTTAAAGTATCCTGCAATTGGTTTTAACTGATTTTCAACGACTAAATAATGTTGATATGTTCCCCCAGTTGCCGCAAATCCAATCACTTTATTGCGCAATGCTGAAACAGGTAACAAATCAAATAAATTCTTTAACACACCTGTTAAAGAAGCTTGAAAAATCGGAGTGGCAATTATATAACAGTCTGCCGATTCAATCATTTCAATCATTTTTTTCGTATCAGCATTGTACTCCGTTATCGGCCTTCCATCACAAAATTCCATGTTGAATTGGGTTAAATCTAGTATTTCTGTAGTAATAGTCGGATCATAGTTTTGCGCCTCCTTTAATACAGCTTCAACGATTGAAATTGGTTTGACTCCGATAATCGTCCCTGATATTCCTAACAGTTTCAAGATGGAACACCTGCTTTCGTATTGGTTAATTCTACAATTCGATCATACAGATGATGATTTAAACGGCTTAAAAAAGGTCGTCTTTTTACTTTTTGAAACATATCGAGTGTGAAACTTTGGCTTAGATAATGAGATTCTATTTCCTTTGAATTAATAAAAACCTGACTGTGAAGGAATATCATACTTTTAATTGAATGACGAGGACTACTAACCGCTAATAAAGCATCATTTTCATATGCCCAAATTTTATACATCCATGGTTCTGCAGTTGTTTTTTTATTAGCAGATATCGCAATAATATCTGCGCCTTGTTTAGATAAAATGCGGTACGATTCAGGAAATTCAGCATCTTCTCCAGTGAGGACGCCGACTCTTGCGAATGGTAATTGTACAGTTAAAAAAGAGCCTTTTGATGAAGCATTATTCGAATGTACTTGGATGTAATGCGATAGGATTCCTTGAGGTCCAATCACAAAACAAACCTTCTGGCCGTCTTCAATCGTCACCACAATATGAGAATCAAATTGTTGAGCTGCCTCTATTAAAAAATTAGTTAATTCAAAATGATTGTTACATGAAAGCTCTGGTAGAACAAAAAGTCTATTTTTTATCTTTGTATTCATTGTCCGTAAATAATACGTGATCTGTTCTTTCGATTCCTTTAAGGACAATTTAGAGTCAATCGCTAACGAACTTACTACAAACGCTTCAGTTAACAAGACAGATCTAGTCTCTCCTTCTTTCCATAAATATGGATGTAATAAAATTTCATGATAAGCTTGTGGTTTTCGTTTAGATACTATCTCAGCTTTTATATTGTTCGGTAATTGATATTCACCGTAGACAATACCTTCACCTGAGACGAGCTGCTCTATCACTTCGCCAGTTGGACTAATGATTCCACTACCACCTGTAAATTGAGCTCCTCTCTCCATCCCCCATCGATTGGACGCCACCCAATACAGTCCATTTTCCTTCGCTCTAAGACGCCAAGTATTGCTAGGTGGATTGTTTTGTGTTCCTACCCAATTGGTAGGAAATGCAACGATATCTGCTCCGTTCAATGCTGCCAATCTCGTTGGTTCAAAGTACATAGCATCCATACAGATTAATAGAGCAATTCGACCAATTGAAGTTTGAAACACAGGAATTTCTTCTTTTCCTTCTCGCGCCCATCTTGGATCCGCAGCAAACAAATGCGTTTTGCGATAACGTCCGACAACTCCTTTAGGTCCTATTAAAACAGCTGAATTGTAATAAGAACCCGTTGGATCATCTACCTCCGGTAACCCAAATACGATATAGCAGGAGTACTTTGCTGTAACCTTTAATAGAAGATCGGTTGATTTACCTGGTATTGTTTCTACATAGGGAGCTATTTCTTGACGGTTTTCCCATACATATCCGCTTGTTGCCATTTCAGGAAAAACGATTAGTTTAGCACCATTTTCTGCAGCTTCGATCGCTTTTTCAAGCATTTTATCACGATTTCTTTGAACTTCACCTAGAATAGGTTCAAATTGCACGGCAGCTACTTTATAAGACTGTTTAATTGTTTTCATTTACATTTCCACCACCATTGATTCTTCAGTAAAGTCAACAAACACTTCTTTTTCTTCTAAAGATGTAATAACAACTTGCATTTCTTTCGTTAATCGACCGATAACATTAGCCGTGATCCCTTCATCTTCAAACTGTTGAATAACCTGTTGCTCTACCTCTGGATTAACGGTTAGAATAAAGCCATAACCTGGATAAATCTGTAGCCATGTTTCCAAATCGATGGAATCTGGAATCGGAATCAAACTTAAGTCCACTTCCGCTCCACATTGGGAATTTTCCGCAAGCATCGCTAACGTACCAAGTATACCTGCATTGCTTATATCTCTTGCAGCTTGAACGAAATCTAATTCAGCTAGTAACGGAATAATATTAAGCTTTCTAACCATTTCATCAGTATCAAGGAAACTGGTACTATCCCACTGAAGATAGTCCTTATAACGACCTCCGTTAAGATCAATCGCTACGATGACAGATTGACCAGGTTTTCCATTTGTTGCACGTAACAGTTTAGATGTTTTTCCTAAGATAGCTGTTGCTACTCCTGATGCTTCCTCTGGAAAGAAATGGCCACCAACCATTGGTACACCTAGCTTTCTACATCCTTCTGCCATTCCTTCGGCGATAAGCACAGAGGTTGCTTCATCAGGAGCACTAAGCAAATTAACAACAGCAATTGGCTTTCCGCCCATCGCGTAAATATCACTTACACTGACGAGAACAGCACAGTACCCACTCCAAAAAGGCTCTTTCTCAGCTAATTGCGGAAGAATGCCATCACATGACAGCAATAAGTATTCATCACCGTTTTTAATAATGGCCGCATCATCTCCAATCGGATCTACTGTCGCACCAAAATTCCAAACATCCGCAAATGCTTTCAGGGGTGGATGAATTGCTTTTTTTCGATTAAAGGCATTGGAAGTCCTCAATCGTTCAATAAGAAGCTTTAGATTCACCATACGAAACCCTCCATTACCAGAAAACTTAATTAAATTAAAAAGATATTCGCAAAAAGAGGCAGTTGTGCCATCCTTTTTGCGAACTGGTTAAAATTTTGTACTAGAGTTCATTTCATCCTAGAAATTTAGACAACTGCTAGGTTCTTTTTAAAAGGAGATAAGCCTGCTTTAGTAAGAATCTTTCGTACACTATCTTCATTCCCACCAATTGGACGAATATGAACCCCTTTCATACCTTCTATCTTTTTAAGTTTGTTAATAATATCTGTAGCAATTTGTAGCCCTTCTTCCTCTGAGTCATTCATCGCAAGCCTCTTTTTCACCCATTCCGGAACAACGATTCCTGGTATTTGGATGGCTTTATCAACATGTGCAGCATCCCGAAGCGGCAAAATACTTGCCATGATCGTAACTCTTTCATGTAACCCGCGACGACGAGCCTCCTCCATCCATTCTTCTATTAAATCAATATCAAAGACTAATTGTGTTCGAACAAAGTTGGCCCCGGCTTCTACCTTTGATTCTAAACTATCAATCAGTTCTGGAATCGGTTTACCAGCAATATTTTCAACGGTACCAATTGTCATTTGCGGAGGTTCTTCCATTAAAGTTCCATCAAACAATTTTCCTTCTTCTATGAAAGTCTTTACATATCTAACAAGCTCCATCGTTCTAAGATCGTAGACTTCCTTTGCTTCAGGCTCTGTCCCTACTTTGGCAGGATAACCACCAAGAATAGTGATATTTTTAATCCCTAATGCGGCAAGTCCAAGCAAATCGCTTTGAATCCCCATTCTATTACGATCGCGAAGATTGATTTGGACGATCGGGTTAACACCAATTTGACGAATGAAAAAGGCACAGACAGTAGGTGACATTCTCGCTACGGCAAGAAGGTTATCACTAATGTCAACAGCATCTACCAATCCGCGGTAGCTTGCTGCTTGCTCAATAATTGGATATGGGTTCCAGTCTCGTGGAGGAACTAACTCTGCAGTAACAGTAAAGTGGTTTGTTGGATCAACCTCATTCCCTAAATAGATTGACATCTGTTTTCCTCCTTATTTTTAAAATCGTAGAATATGAAACTAAATTTGGAATGTACTTAAAATAAAAGCTCCACTATTATGGTATTCAATTAAACAATCTTGTAAATCGAGTGGATGACAAGGAATTGTCCCTTCAATTAAATCCTCTTCACGTATACCGTGTAATCCAAGACCAAAACGACAAACATAGACTTTACCGCCTTCTTTTATAAACTTTTCAATCCCTTCATTAATATTTAATTCACCACCGAATCCTGCCGTACCCGTTGTCGGAAACCCTCTTGTTGCTGTAGCGTTCATAGCTCCAGTCCCATAAAAATAAATCGCTGTTTCAAACCCTTTTCTCTGGGCACGAATCGCTTGTAAAACAGCTACATATGATAATGATGATTCATGTGCAATACCGTGAACCAAAGCTAAAAATTTATCACCCTCATTCGCTTTATAATCAGGAAATACTTTCGTTTCACCATAAATTTTGCTACCAGTTGGTAAAGATGGATGTGGAATTTCATTCATAGATTTGATCTCATTTTCAGTAAAGTTTGCCATAGTTAAAACCTCCATATAGTTATATTATTTATGGTTAAAAGAGCTTTTGCCCCTATTGCCATCTAACTAAAATACTGCTCCTCTGCATTTCCCCAGAAGACACGTTCTTTGATTTCATCTGACACGTTAACTCCTTGAATTTTCCAAAACTCACTTTCGAAATCGCTCCAAGGTTCATCACAACCAAATAAGAAGCGGTCGACTCCTACTCCTGTTTTATCAATTTCTTGCAAGAGCTTACGCGGCCCAAAACCAATTGCCCAGCTTGAATCAACATAGATTTGATAGCCACCTTCTATTAAATCTTTCCAATGGGTAATCAATCGAATATGCCCACTAGTACCTCCACCCATATGAACAAGATGGATTTTATTTTCTTTTCCATATCGTTTAATGAGCTCAAAATATTCGGTAATGTCAGAGCTTCCTCCAGAACCAGTATGAAAATGTATCGGAATGTCCCTTTCTCTCGCTTCTTTTAAAATTTTTTCGTGAAGTTGCAACGTTTCCAGATCCCATTTTTTCGGATTAGGAGTACCCCCAAGTAAGTAACTCATTTTCAGGGCACGGATTCCAGGTTCATCAAGCATGCGAAAAGCTGTTTCATTTCTCTCTGCATTCTGTGCTAACCCTGAAACCCATAGCGCTCCCGCTATGCGGCCCTTTCCTTCTCTTGCCATTTGAACTATTAATTGATTATGAGAAAATGGTTGCTCTTGTTTAGGGACACCGTAGTTTGGCATGACTAGACTTTTTTCAATTCCTCGCGCATTCATAAAAGAAAGTAATTCCTCAGTCGTCTCAGGAGCGGGGTCCATTGGAGAAATCAATTCTTTTGATTCATAAAAAGCCCATGGTTCAAGATAACCCACATGACTATGAGCACTTATCACCTTACGACCAAACGCCATTTTAGTTGGTGAACCTTGGTGTTCGTTTGAGCTTACATATCTAGGCATGTTGTCTTGCTTTATGAAATTCATGACAACTTACCTCCATCATTTGATGTTGGAATCCGTTAAGAGTAAACAACTCTTCAACTTGTTCCCAACCTAACTTTTCGAATAATCTGATATTCTCAGCTTGAACTGTCGCTAAAAACCGTCTTGCATGTCGCTGCCTAACTTCTTCAACTGCAGAGCGAATTAAGTAAACACCTATTCCTTTCACTCGATAGTTCATTTGAACAGCAAGTCTACCACCCCACCAAACTCCAAGGTTTTGATGATCTTCATAACAACGAACAGTACCAACAAGCTGCTGTTTTTTTACAGAATAAGCGTTAATATAGATGGCATGTTTATCATGCTCATCAGCATCTGTTTCTTGAAACAATTGTTGTTCTTCCACAAATACTAGTTTTCTTAGAGCGAATGATTCTTGGATTTCTTGATCTGTTGTGGCGACTTTAATTACGTAATTCCTCAGCATAGTCTATCCCCTCCTTATCAATCACCTTCTCAAAGAATGGTAGTGCAGAACACGCTCCGCATTTCGCGCAGCCAGCTTCACTTTTTGTTGATGACAGATTTTCTGTTTCTAATATGTTAGACACACGACCGTAAATCGTTGTCATCAATTCACTAGATGGAGGCTCAGCAAATTCGAGCATCGTTCCTTGAAGCGGACGAAGAGGTACAACAAATGGATAAACACCTAATTTCGCTGCTTTTTCACAACCGTCAATGGTTTTCTCAAGATCTTCTCCTAAACCGATAATCACGTAGGTGCTTACTTGATTTCTCCCAAAAACAGACACTGCTTTTTTAAATGCTTTAAAATAGGTTTCAAGTGTTATTTCAGATTTAGAAGGCATCACTTTCCTACGAACATCTTCATCAAATGATTCTACGTGCAGTCCAATCGTATTTGCTCCAGCATCTTTTAAAACTTGATATAACGTATCATCTTCTGGTGGCTCACATTGGACTTGAATAGGTAAATCACTCACTTCTCGAATTGCCTTTACACACTCAGCTAAATAAAGAGCTCCTCTGTCAGTTTCATTAGGAGTACCTGTCGTTAATGTAATGTGCTTAATATGATCGAGCTTTTCTGCTGCTTTAACGACTTCAGCAAGCTGTTTAGGTTTTTTTCGAGCAATCGTATTTCCACTTTCTAAAGACTGACCAATTGCGCAAAACTGGCATCGCTTTTCTTTTGACCAACGAATACAGGTTTGAATAACTGTACTTGCAAGAACATCTGCACCATGCAGAACAGCTATTTTGTTATAAGGAATTCCGTCTTTTGTAGTTAAGTCGTAAAATTTGGGTCTTTTAACAGCTTCTAAAAAAGTGGCAATTGGAGATCTGAGCTCCTCATGTTTCAGCGAGAGGGTTGAAGACTCTTGAACCAACGAATAAGGAGAATGTTTTGCTGGTTCATTTAAAACTGGGATCATAACAGGTTTACCATTTAATATAAAAGCTCGATCATCTGTAGGTCCTGCACCACCTTTTCTCCCGCCTATCGTCAGGCCAGTCGTTTGCATGCCTTTATTGTGTAAATCGACTAATAACGTTTCTACTGAATATAGAGAGCTCACTTTTTTCTTCGTTACATCCAACTCATTCATTCGTTAAACCCCCTCAATGATAATGTTAGATAATCTTACTTTATTCACCTCTCAAATTGATTTTTTTAATAAAATTGACATGAACATCTCTTCAAAACGAATATTACATGGAATTTTATATGATGTAACGGACCACTCATTCAACAATTTTGCCAACCACTCAGCTAATTAAATAACGCTATTTCAGCTTTCTTTCCTTTAAAACGTTGATTTATAAGGATTTTTCACTCTTTTACATTCAATAAAATGATTTATATTCAAACAATTTTAACGTTAGGTTATCTTACATAGTTTTTCGTATGAATGAATTGAGGGGGTTAAGTGATGGAATGGAAACCAGATAAGGTTAATGATCTTCCTTTATATAAGCAAATTTCTAATTATCTCGAATCTTGCATTTTAAATGGAGAATGGCCATCAGGGAGTCGCCTTCCTTCAGAACGAAATTTAGCCAAAACATTTCGCGTCAATAGAAGTACAATAAATTCTGCCTTTGAGGAGCTTAAATCAAGTGGGCTTGTCCAAAGTATTGTTGGAGTTGGAACAGTTGTCAGTAAAAATGTATGGGAAAATGATCAGAATCGAACACCCAACTGGGATCGATTTGTAAAAGAAGGTTTCTATTTATCTAATAATCCAATTAATCAAATGATTTATCAGCTTATCCAAACTGAGGAGAAAATTATCAACTTTGGTATTGGAGAATTGCATGCCGATTTACTTCCAATGAAACTCATGGAAAATGTGCATCGTTCAATGAAATTAGACGGGGATTTAGGGTACCAACATATTCAAGGGAATATAAAATTACGTGAAGTTATCTCAACGCATATGAAACAATATCGAAATATTACAGCATCTGCTTCTTCTATACTCATTACATCTGGTGCCCAACAGGCCATTCATTTAATTATTCAATGTCTGCTATGTCCTGGTGACTCAGTTGCTAATGAAAATCCATCCTATGCATATTCTTTACCTATTTTCCATTCTGATGGATTGAATACACATTTTTTAGACGTTCAAGACGAGGGGATTGACCCAGAACAAATTATCGATTTATACAAAAAACATCGCATCAAAATGATTTTTTTGAACCCTATTCATCAAAATCCAACTGGTACAACCTTAAATCTCGAGAGAAGAAAAAAGGTTATGGAAATTTGCAATAAATATGGTATCGCAATCATAGAAGATGATCCGTATAGTCTATTAACGTACGATGATGAAAAAATGTATTCATTAAAATCGATGGATACAAACGGTCTCGTCCTTTATATTAGTTCTTTATCGAAAATTATTTCATCAGGCCTAAGAATCGGCTGGATTTCGGGACCTCAACCAGTCATTCAACGTTTAGCAGATGTCAAACAACAAATTGATTTTGGTCATTCTAATTTTTCTCAGTGGTATGCGACAGCATTGCTAGAATCCCCTTATTTTAATGAACATATCATAGAATTACGTAGAGGATTAAAAAATAAAAGAGATTTAATCGTGGAAGCATTTAAACATGAATTGCATCAAGACATTCGATTTATTGTACCAAATGGAGGCATTCATTTATGGTGTGAAAGTAATCATAAGACTATCAATGATCAGCTTCTTTTTAATGATGCGATTAAAAGAGGTGTTATATTTGCACCTGGTAATACATTAGGTTCTCAACATAATTTTTTCAGATTCACATACAGCCGACCAGAAATGAACACAATAGCAAATGGGATCCATAGGTTTGCAGAAGCATTGAAAGCATCAATAAAAAAATAAAAATACATACGTTCAAATAACTCTAATCAGTCATTTGAACGTATGTTGCTAATTTACTTATGGTTTTAGTACCACTTTAATACAATCATCTTGATGATCATTAAAAATTTTATACGCATGACTGGCATCCGTTAAAGATACTTTGTGGGTAATAATTTCCTTCGGGTCAAATTCTTTATTTACAATTTTTTCATATAACATTGGCATAATTGGAATCACTGGTGCTTGTCCCATTTTCAACGTAATATTTCTAGAGAAAAAGGCTCCTAAAGGAAAATTATTATAGTTCCCCCCGTATACTCCTGTAATCTGCACAGTTCCAAATTTCCTTACTGCTTTTGTTGCTATTTGTAGGGGACCAATCGTTCCACCTTGCAGTTTTAATTTTTGCTCCACAAATTCTAGTGGTGATTTTTTCCCGTCCATACCAACACAATCGATAATAACATCGGCACCACCCTGTGTGATTTCTTTTAGATGTTCACCCATATCAGGATATTGGGTAAAGTCAAACACTTCGACATTATTCATTTTCTTAGCATGATTTAAACGATAATCGATGTGATCGATCGCAATGACTCGTTTGGCCCCTTTCATCCATGAAAATTTCTGAGCCATCAATCCAACTGGCCCACATCCAAGGACAATAACCGTATCATCCTTTTTCACCCCAGCATGCTCAACACTCCAATAAGCCGTCGGAATGACATCTGATAAAAAGAGAAGGGATTCATCTTCTAACTCGCATGATTCAGGAACAAGAAATGGTGTGAAATTTCCAAAAGGCACTTTGAGATATTCTGCTTGACCACCTGGATGATTACCAAACTTTTCCGTATACCCAAAATAGCCACCTGAATCATAATGAGGATTGGAATTGTCACATTGACTTGTCAGATCGTGCTCACAATAAATACAATGTCCGCACGCGACATTAAATGGAACAACGACACGATCACCCTTTTTAACCTTTGTCACTTCAGGACCAACTTCTTCAACAATCCCCATCGGTTCATGTCCGATAATATATCCTTTTGGTAATGGCATGTTTCCTTGATATAAATGAAGATCTGAACCGCAAATGGTCGTTGACGTTATTTTGACAATAACATCATCCTTCTTTTCCAATTTTGCATCTGTAACCTCTTTTACCATTACATTATTCGGTCCTTGATATGTTACTGCTTTCATGCTTCCACTCCCAATCCTTATTTTAATCAATTGAATGATTACTTGTGTATTGACATCAATCATCTAAAGTATTTCCCAAAACAAATGACTATCATCCATACACAACTATAAAAATTTATTACTATCCTGTTGAATTCGGAGTTAAGTAAGAAAGCACGTGATTCATCTACCCTTTATGAATAAAACGATAGACAATGTACACATTAAGTGAGGTAAATACTTGTTCTCATTATTAAGGAGGAATGTTTAAGTGGGCGTTTTAAGTGAAATTTCGCAACATGAACCAATACAATTTCGTGATGTTCTTCATATCACTGGTTATCTAAATAGTGCTCAAGGCACTCTAGCTGCAAATGAGGTTTTTATGACTAAGATAGTTGATCAAGATTTCAAAACATTTGCAGAAGACATTTTACAAAAGGGACTAATGACCGAAATCCAAATACTACAAAGCCTTCTTCAAACAAATGGATTAGTATTACCGCCTGCACCACCATCTGTTTCTGTAAATAACCTCCCTCCTAACTTAACTTTAAATGATGCACAAATTGCTGCTGATTTTTCTGAAAAAATTTCATCATCTTTATTAGTTTGCAGTCAAATAGTAGGTGAATCATGTCATGAAGATATTGGAAATATATTTGAGCGATTCCACATGAGTAAAGCACAGGTCGGGGCACGATTAGTACAATTAATGAAACAAAAAGGTTGGCTTGTTCGACCTACGTTATATTTATAATATAAAATCCATCAAAAAAGAGGTCGAACATCTCTTTTTTTGATGGATTCTAAAGAGAACAAAGTGATTTGAACGACTATAGGTTTTTCTTTAAAATAAGAAGCTCTAACGGATTCATCGCTATTGTTTTTCTCTTTGTCTCATTCATTGAAGGTAGCTCTCTTTTATAATTACTAATAAGCTGCTCCCATGTCCCAGATTTCTTCATTGTAATCTTAACAGGCCTTTTCATCGGGTTAATAAAAATCACAAATTCCTCACTATCCCCTATTAATGAATACCCAAACAGAGGGTCTGGTGTTTTTAACACCTGCAAGCGTTTCTGAATTTCTTGAACTGATGATAATCGAAATACGTTATATTGTTTTCGTAGAGATATAAGAGCTTTAATCCATTGAATATTTTTATCTTCCTCTACTCGTCTATTCCAATCTAATTGATTAATTTCATCTCCAGAGATATAACTGTTTTCATCTCCTTTTTTTGTTCTAAACCATTCTTGACCAGCGTGTAAAAATGGGATGCCTTGACTGATAATCGTTAAGCCTGTAGCAATTTGGTGCATCCTTTTACGAGTTTGCTCGTTCTCTCCAGCATTTGATAATTCTAGTCTGTCCCAAAGTGTATGGTTATCGTGACATTCCACATAATTGACAGATTGAGTTGGCCGCTTAAATAATTGAACACCACAGTTTTCAAGACATGATCCTGAAACAAGCTGCGCGAGATGCTCAATAAACCTTCCTTCTCCATTTACAAATCCAAGATCATATAAGTCAAATAAGTTCCCTTTTAGAAAATCGCGAAAACGATCGTTAAAGAAACTTATACCCTCTAATTGATGTGATTGAGAAATCGTCGCTTTCTTTTCAGCTGGTAATGGGGTGTCTAGCTCCCAGCCTTCGCCTAATAATAAAATTGGCTCTTTTTCCTGATCACAGCGTTTTTTTATTTCTTTCATTGTCTCTATATCGATTATTCCCATTAGATCAAAGCGAAAGCCATCGACCCTGTACTCCTTTAACCAATAATCGATGCAATCTAAAATAAATTTTCGAACCATCTTTCGTTCTGTTGCTAAGTCATTACCGACACCTGTTCCATTACTCGGAAAACCGTCTTCTTTGTAACGAAAATAATAACCTGGGACAAGTGTCTCAAACGCAGATGATTGTTGATCAAAAACGTGATTAAATACGACGTCAAGAATAACTAATAAACCTTCACTGTGGAACGCTTGAATCATTTGTTTGCATTCTAACACTCTACTAATAGGTACAGTTGCATCCGTCGCATAACTACCTTCAGGAACTTGATAATACAATGGATCATATCCCCAGTTATAACGATCGTTAGGTTGTAATTCATCAATCCTAGCAAAATCATTAATTGGCAACAACTGGACATGAGTACAGCCAAGCTCTTTTATATACGAAAGGCCTGTTGAATACCCCGAATCCGTTTTTGTTCCAATCTCTGTTAAACCTAAGTACTTTCCTTTATTTTTCACACCACTGCTTTGTGATATCGTCGCATCTCGAACATGCAATTCGTAGATAATCGCATCTTTAACATGTTCAACTTTAGGTTTTTGATCGTTACGAAATTGATCAGGATCAGTCGATTTTAGATCTATCACAACACTACGACCACTATTAGCTGTCATTGATTTTGCATTTGGATCATTTACTCTTTGCGACTGGTTGTTTATTGTAACCTCAAAATCGTATAACGCCCCGTTCCAATCTCCTTCAACCGTTGTCATCCATACTCCAGCTTCTTTGCGATCCATAACATATCGATCGTTATTAAGATGTAAGACCATCCTTGTTGCTGTTGGTGCCCAAACAGAAAATATCGTTTTAAATTCAGAATAATCAGGCCCGAGTGAAACAGTACTTGCATCATACATCTTATCAAACCACGGTGTACGAACAATAGCTCCTGAATAAATAGGCATCTGTTTATCCCCCCACTTTAAATACATATCAAAACCTAATGGGAGTTCCTCTTCTAAAGTTAAAATCGCTTTATTATTGGATTGTATTTCTTTAACCTTGCATTGAATGACACGCCCCTGCCATTCAATTATTGGCGTTAATTCTTTGAAAGCTGTCAGCCCTTCCATATTCACGGTTAAAACCTTCACATCATCTATCCAAACAATGGACTTTTCCATTGTTAAATTCCTCATTTCTCAGCTGATTATTTGGTATTTAATTTCTCAAGCTACCAATTGCAATATAAAAGATTTCCAAATGCACGTGCATTCAATTTCTTATTCTATGCAGATGACACATCATTCAACATTTAAAATTTTACCATTTTTACTATCTTTAATCCAATTAATGGCTATTCCAAAACAAAATTTGAAAATTTTAGATAAAAACCAAAATAAAAACAGGTTATTTGTTGGATCAATTCCCCAAATAACCTGTATCTATTCAAAAAATACCTTTAAAAATCTTATCCTTGTAAAGCTCGTTTCACTAAGTCTTTAAGCGGAGTTGGTTCTCCAATTAAATTTGTTAAATCATTTGATGTTTTAGCTGTTTCACCGTGAGCAATCGTATGATAAATGCCAGCAGAAAGCTCAGCAATCGGTTCAGGTAAACCTACATTTTTTAAATATTCTTTTGCTTCATCATATGATACTGAGCGATGAACGACATTTTTGCCAGACACTTCAGAAAGAATCTCAGCTAGTTCATCAAATGTCCAAGGTTGTGGATTCACTAAATTATAGGATTTGTTCTCATGACCGTCTTCTAAAAGAACGGTAGCTGCAGCCTTTGCGAGATCTTCACGAGATACAGCATTTAATTTTCCATTCCCTGCATTCGTTACAACTTCTCCCGCTGCTACAGAACCTGCAATTCCTGGATTTACGAAAACATCCGTATAAAGGGCATTGCGAAGGAAAGTATAAGGAAGGTCTGATGATCGAATAGCATATTCTGTCGCCATATGAACAGTTGCTAATGGAATTTGAGACTCTTCTCCAAAAGCATATCCAGTGTAAGCAATATGTTTTACTCCTGCATCTCTTGCCGCTTGAACAACCGTGGCATGTTGACGAATACGAAATGTATTATCAGAGTCTGGACTTGAGACGAAAAGGATCTTAGAAGCACCTTTAAAAGATTTCTTCATAGAATCCAAATCTAAGTAATCTCCATAACGAACTTCAACTCCACGATCAACAAGTCCTGAGGCTTTTTCAACATTACGAACACTTGCGATAATTTCATTTGCAGGTAACTTTTTAAGTAATAGTTCTATAACTTGATTCCCTAAAAATCCAGTAGCACCAGTGACAACGATTGACATAAAAATCCCTTCCTTCATCTCATATTCTTTTTATACATAATTATCAAGAGGTTATAGTATAACCAAATTGGTTACAACAAATCCAAAAATGCAGTTTCATTAGAACCATATTGGTTACACCGATAATGAAAAAATTAGCTCTTTAGAGAGCCAGTTTTCTCGCTTAATTCTTCTACTAACTGTTTCAATGTAACTTGAGCTAATTCATGTTCCAAGGCATACTGAGCTTGAAGCATTTTCATTCTAAAAACAGATTCAATATTTGCTCCGACTGGACATTTCGGATTCGGATGTTCATGAAAATTAAAAAGGTCACCTTTTTCCACGACTTCGACAGCTCGATAGACATCAAGTAGCGTAATTTCTTCAAGACCTTTAAGTAAATATGCTCCTCCAGCCCCAGCGCGAACATTAATTAACCCAGCTTTTTTTAACTGTCCAATAATTCTGCGAATGACAACTGGATTTGTCTTAACACTTCCAGCTATAAAATCTGATGTACATAGCTCTGGACTTAACGCAATCAAAGATAGCGTATGAACAGCAATTGAAAATCGGCTACTAATTTTTTTCATACAATTCACCTCTTGATGTAACCATTATAGTTTCACCATAATAGCAAGTCAATAGAAGAGCATTCATTTTTGAATTCGAAAAGAAAAAAGTTGTTTCTGATAAAACAACCACATAATTATTTAAGGTACCTTTTATACTATTTTAAAGATAATTTTTTAATTCGTTTATAAAAATTACTTCTCGGGATTTTCCGCTTTTTAGCTTTATAATCAGTCACTTTATAATCGATAACATAAATGTGTATTCTGATAAATCTTCTCCCGTATTTCTTCTGATGACTGTTTCTTTAACTGAGAAATTGTATGAACGATATCTTCTAAAAACAAAGGAGATGTATCACGGTTCTCATAAGGTCCATTAAATCGCCACGGACCATCAGTTTCAATTAATAACTGATCTAACGGCACTGAACTTGCTAGTTGTTGATCACGCTTTCGATAACACACTTCAGGAGTAACAGAGACGTAATACCCTTCTTTTACAATCAATTCGAGCACATCTTTAGGCGCTTTTAACCAATGAAAATGAGCGTGTTTCATTTGATGTTTTTGTAGTAAATCAAAAACCATTTTCGTTTTATCATGAACGGCATGAAGAGCAACTGGCAGATCGTTCTTAAGAGCAATTGCCAAACACTCCTCTAAAAATTCAATGTAGTACAAAAGAGAGTGGGGCAATTGATCAAGATTATAATAAGGTAAACCTATTTCCCCGATCGCGGTAATTTTGTCACGTTCCGTTGATATTAATGATTGCCATTCCATAAAGTCACATTCTTTAGGGAGTGGGTTTTCAGGATGGAATCCGACAGCAGCATAGACGAAATTTGGGTATTTCGTTTGTAATTCCAACGTTCGGTACGAAGAAGCCAAATCATTAGAAACCGCAATAACGCCTTTCATTCCTGCTAACTTCCACTCGTCAATTTTTTTATGAATGTTTTCGTATTGTTCAAGATGAATATGTGCGTCAATCATATGATCAATCCACTACTTTCTTCAAGGATACTAATACTCTCACTGTAGCATTTCACTAATTATTACAAAACCTCTTTCATTGAGAAAAATGTTCATTACTGTACAAATTCCCTTGCATCATTATTAAATCACCTTTATAATTCGTAATTATTACGATTTAATTTTCGTATTATAGGAGTGAACCTTCTTGAAAAAATGGATGATTATCGGCGGCGGCATTCAAGGCTGCACACTCGCAACCTTTTTAATAAAAAAGAAAAAAGTGACCATTGATGAACTTATTATCATCGATCCCCATGATGCCCCTCTTCAAAATTGGATACAGTGCACAAATAAAATTGCCATGCCACATTTACGTTCACCTTCTGTCCATCATATTGATGTCGATGCTTTTAGCTTAGAGCGACAAGCTAAATTGAATCTCTCTGAACAAGATCAATTGTTAGGACATTACGCACGCCCTTCTTTACCATTATTTAATGAGCATTCTTTAGGAGTCTTAGAAGACATTCAAATTGAAAAAGCTTGGTTAAGAGGTAAAGCCTGTGGAATAAAAAAAGCTACTGGAGCATGGGAAGTTCAACTTGAGGATGGACGCTCCTTTAAAGCAGAAAAAGTAGCGTTAGCAATGGGAATTAGTGAACATCCTATTTGGCCTGATTGGGCTCGTTCAATAAAAGATAGCGGCGCAAATATTGAACATATTTTTTCAGAGAATATTCAATCCTTAGCAAACGTCTCTACAAATATAACAATCGTCGGAGGGGGAATTAGTGCGGCTCACCTTTCGCTTAGACTAGCAGATAAATTCCCTGGTCACGTTACATTATTAACAAGAAATCGTCTAAAGGTGAAGAAATTCGATTCAGATCCTGGCTGGTTAGGACCCAAGTTTATGTCCACATTCACCCAATTAAAAGACTATACAGACAGAAGAAAAATGATTGCTAATGCTCGTCATAAAGGCTCAATGACTAGTGAATTAAATATTAAATTAAAAAGCAAAGAAAAATCGGGTAGTCTTAACATTATCTATGATGAAGTGAACCATGCTAAGTATGAAGAGGACATTATTCATTTAACGTTAAAGTCTAATGAACAAATATCTTGTTCATCAGTCATACTTGCAACTGGCTTTCATTCAATTCCTCCAGGCATAAAGTGGTTAAGTCCTTTTATCAAGAAACAGAACTTAGAATGCGCAGCTTGTGGGTTTCCGATTGTCTCCCCTTCTTCATTAGAATGGGATGAAAATTTATATGTACTTGGAGCGCTGGCAGAATTAGAAGTCGGTCCTGTATCAAGAAATATATCTGGAGCAAGAAGATCCGCTGAACGAATCGTGAATAGTTTATAAAATATTCACTCTAAATTAATAAGTGATCACTTTCATTATTGAAAGGATCACTTATGACATTCGTTACTATTTCTGATATGGAATGTTGACAAGGTCAGGAACCGTGACAAATTCAAAGCCTTGTTCTTTTAGGGTCGGGATTATTTGCCTGAGAGCTTTGATTGTCCCCGTTCTATCGGCCTCCTGTTCGCCTCCATCATGCATTAAAATAATCGCCCCTGGTTCGACGTTACTTAACACATTATATGCAATATCCTCTGGCGGTAATTCTCGCCAATCTAACGAGTCAGCTGACCATCCGACTACAGTATAATTCATTTCAGCTAGCTTCTCTACCAATTCATCATACAAGAAACCATAAGGAGCTCTAAATAGTTTTGGTCGATAGCCGATTAGATTTACCAAAACATCCTCTGTCTGATTCACTTCTCTTACAAGTGTTTCAATATCAGCAGCTTTCGAAAGGTCCGTATGAGAATATGTATGGTTTCCAATAATATGACCTTCCTTTACCATCCGCCTTACTATATCAGGGTAAGTTTCTGCTCTTTTTCCCAACACGAAAAAAGTTGCTGGAACATTAAATTCTTTTAAAACGTCCAAGACTTGATTTGTAAACCGTGGATCAGGTCCATCATCAAATGTTAATGCAACTTTATTTTCGGTTAATGGTCCTCTTAAGACAACCGTATTCGGATACTTTTGTTGTAAGATGATATTAGAAACAGGTTGACGAACTCTTCCACTATATTCGGGACCACCTGCAGGATCTGGGATCTCTTGCTCTCTTTGTTGGGGTTGATCCTTCTTATCCTTACTCCCCCACAATTCTAATAAATGATCGCCTATTGATTCCTCTTCAGCAAGAACAGTTGTATTTCCATTCACAAAAACACAAAATAGCAAAACACTCATCAATAACATTTTTAAAATTTCCCTCCGCAAGTTGTCATCTCCTTTTTCATTTACTTCTATTATTTTTAATAAAACAAGGAAACTTATTCGAGCATTTTTTAATTTCATGAAAGGTGTAATTAAACTTTTAAAGTAGGAGCTAATAGACAACCGCTTTTGATTCAAAAATATTCTTAATCACAAATAAAAAATGACCTCCCACTTTGCGGATAGGTCATTTTTTATTATTACTGTTATTAACGAGTTTTCCCCTTAGAACATATTGCACTGAAGGTAAAAGCTCTTTTACTCAAATTTTAATTTGAAACTGGTACGCCTTCTTCAGCTAACATTGTCCAGTCCTCTCCCATATTCGCTGTTTCATAAATGCTTTGTTGCATGGTTCCAACAAGAATAGTTCCTTCCAAAACAGGATGCTTACTAATCATCGTCACAACATCTTCTTCAAGTTCTAAATGTAAAGACGTCCATGTTTGTCCAAAGTCTTCACTTACATATAAACCATTATAGCTTCCAATCAAATAAGCTATTAACACTTCACTTTCTTCATCCATTGAAACAAAAGCTGTAGCTGTATAATCTGACTCAGCTTGACTCCAGCTTTCTCCTCCATTTTCAGAAACAAATAAGCCTGTTTCAAGGCCTGCTAAAACATAATCAGGATTTAACGGATTCGACACTAATGTAATAATCTCTGCAACTGATAAGCCCTCTACATTTACTTGACTCCAGTCATGTCCCTTATTTTCAGATTTATAAAGGACAGAATTCCCTGCATCTACCCCGTACATAATATTTTGATCGCCTTCGTTTACATGTAAACTATGAAAATCAACTTCCTCATATAAAGCAATTGGTTCCCAAGTCAAACCTTGATCGTCACTTATAACAACACCTAAAGGATTAGCTAAATCAGACCGTATACTTGGATGACCACTTGAAATCATTGTTCCATCGTTTAAAACGGTAAATCCCATCAAATCGTGCTGCTGTTCAGGTTCTCCAACTTGCTGCCAGCCTGACTCGTCAACTTGAATGAGACCATGATGTGTCGCAATATAAAAAGACTCATTTGCGTACTCAAGTCCATGAATATGAGTATATGATTCTATTTCATCAGTTTGACTACAAGCCGCTAAAATAATGACTACAAGCGCTGTGAAAATTATGTGTTTCATTGTTCTTCCTTTCTGATAATTAGTCTGTAAAATGTACGATTGTATTACTCCTAATAATACGATACGAGCAACGATCGTATTATTAAAAACACTTATCTCATATTCTCCTTTCACCTTTTAGTTAATCTACAATTGTTAATATAGTTAATAAATATGTAGAAAGAATGAAGTTTGCAAGTAATGACATGTATTCATTTCCACGTCCTAAATCACATTAAAGTAAAAATGTTCATTTTAAACATCGTTTAGACCCACTAAGTAGCATCAGTGGGTCTAATTCACCTTAAACATTCATTCACTTTCTTTTATAGGTAGATAAGAGTAACCCATAAATATAATGAGAGCAAAGTGACGAAAAGAGTTAAAGGTATAACAAAAATAGCAACTTTTAAATATTGGACCCAAGTAACATGAATGTTTTCCCTCTTTAACACATACATCCATAATAAAGTTGCAAGAGTCCCGAGTGGCGTAAGCAGTGCTCCTATATCACTCCCAATAATAATTGCGATATAAGAAAATTGTAATGTTTGTATATCTAGTCCCATTTCAGTAATCATTAGGACACCTAACATGACTGAAGGTAAATTATTCATTAGATTTGAAAGTACTGTTATCATAATCCCAGATAGAAAACTAGCATAAAGTAAATTTTGAGACATTGGTTCTTTCAATATTTCAACTAATATTACTGGTAAACCTGTATTGTTTAATGCATAGACTATCACATACATTCCAAAAGCAAATACGAGGATATGCCAAGGAGCTTTTTTAATAATATCATAGACGCCTATTCTTGTTTTAAACCATCTAATTACTATTAAAATAGCTGCTCCAACAAGAGCAATCCATTCAATATTTATACCTAAAGGCGTTAGTATAAAATAACTTGCTCTTACTAGTATAACAATACCAAGACATATTTTTAGTAATTGCACATCAATTGCTTGCCTTCCTATTGCTTTTTTTGATAATAGAGGAATTTGTTGAGACATGATAAAAGCAGTTGACTCATCTTGAATAGAATCTACTTTTTTTGGTATGCTCTTTTTAAAAAGTAGAAAGATTAATAAACTTAATGTACAGATCCCGATCATAGAAGGAACTAAAACCATATTTGTATATGATATTAAATCTAAACCTACTATTTGTAGACCGATTAAATTAGCAATATTACTTACTCCGATAGGTAAGCTTGAAGCCGTAGCAACAAAAACGCCGCCAAACAAATAAGGAAATTTTTGTTTTTTTGTTAACTTTAACATTGTAACAATATGAATAATGATTGGTGTTGTTAGTAAAATACTCCCATCATTGTTGAAAAAAATCGTCATTAAAAAACAAAGAATAATGATATACCAAAACAACTTTATACCAGATCCATTAGCCCGTTTGATAATATTATAAGCAGCCCACCTAAAAACACCTATCGTCTCAAGAACAATGCACATAATAATAGTTGATATAATTGTTAATGCAGGGCCACTTACGATTTCTAATATTTCCCTAACATCACTCAATGGTACAATTCCCATTAATAACAATATCCCAGATCCTACAAATGCAGGTACCGCTTCATTTATTCCTCGAGGTCGCCACATAATAAATAAAGTAGTAAGCGCAAAGATCAGCAGAGTAAAAATGACCAATGAATCAGACATTGGAGTTTACCCCTTTTATTAATTTATTGTAATTTTCTACGGCATCAGTCTTATTTTTAAACTGACTCAATTCGCTTGAAGGTTTTAAAAACTTATAGAAAACTAAACCCGATAAAAGTAATAAAGAAGAAATAAACATTTCCTCACCCCTCGCTATGAAAGATTATGTTGATAATTTTATTACATAAAATAATGTTCTTATCTATTTCTCCTTTTTCTTTAGCGATCATTCTTTGTTTGTTTTTTACTTTATTTTCGTATCAGTAATGTAGGCTTTGTTCTTATTCTCGGGCTCTCCTTCCACTTCAGCCTAATTTTCCTTATCATTCTCTGTTTCGTTTTCAGACTCACTTGCCATATCAATTGTTTCTTCTACTGGACTTTCTTCGTCAGAATTATCGCTTACTTCGTTTTCTTCATTACTTTGCATGACCACTATACTTAAACTTTTAAGATGCTCTATTGTGTAGAATATAAGGCCATCTCTTTCGGTTTGAAGCATAATAAAGCTTCCATCCTCACCATGTAATTTTCCTACTCTAGAATCTGGACCACTTCGATTAATGCGCACATTTTCTCCTATAAAAGTTTGGATTAACTTCTGAAAATTATTAGGGTATAAAAGTTCTTTTTCTTCAGAAGAAAAATGAATTTGTGCTTCTGTCTCTTCTGTAATCGTTTTAATATGTTCCAAGGTAAAAAAGATGATTTCTTGATTTTTTGCACGAAAGACTAAAAAGTCTTCCTTTACTGCTAAAAGCTTTCCAACCGTTGCTCCAGGTCCGCTTTTATTGACTTGAACTACTCTACCAATTAATGAATTATATATCTGATCAGACATTGTTTCCTCCCCCTTATCTAAAATCTACTAGTTAATCATCTATACTTCATATATACATATCCCTTTAGTCGTTTTCACTCGGAATATAGTTTATTTATATTGCAGAACACTTCTATGTGTGATGGGTAAAGTATTCAATTAATAATTAATATAAAGTATGTATAATTAGACTTAGACTATGAACTAGGTTGCTCTTAGATTTGCTTTTATGTATAGGTCATTTAAAAGACCCACCGAAAATTCGGTGGGTCTTAATAATAAATTGATCTATGTTCTCTTCAAGCTAAAACCAATATTCACTAAAGCCTGTTCTAATGTAGCATGAGTCTTAATTCCTTGTAAATCATCTTTAAATTCTACCGCTTTCATTGCTAAGTTTGGCTTAATTCCCGTCATCACAGGAGTTACTCCGATTAAATTTAAACTATTTGCTTTTTTTAATAAATGTGAAGTGAATGACCGATTCATAGCTTGAACGCCAGATAAATCAAAAATTAAATAGTCTAAGGATAGTCTTTGACTTTCAGATAAAGCAGTAAGAGTAATAGATTCTGCAAGTTCTTCACTTATATCTCCAATAATCGGCAGAATAGCAATTCCTTTAGCAACTGGAACAATTGGTGCCACTAAATTTTTTATTTGCTTATTAGCTATATCTAATTCTAGAATATAAGTAAGAAGAGAGGACATGGTCTCAAAGAGCTCAAGATGTTTATCGATAAATTCAAAAGGTTTATTATCTAGTCCACAAATCGTTCCATAATTCTCACCATTCCCAAAATATAAAGGTATACCAATAAAGCTCCCACCTCCTAATTTTTTTGTTACTTCAAGATGGGCGGTCAGTTCACTCTTAGTAATATCGGGAATGACGAGAATCTCTTTACCTTTCTCAACACTTAATTTGCAAAATGTTTCTCTAAAAGGTAGAGTCCCTCCTTCTTCTAACAAAACATAGTCTTGATTGATTACTTTGATAATTTCATTGGTATATGTATCGTTTTTAGCAATAAATAATGTATTAATGTCGATAAAACGATTCATAAGGTGCAGAACTTCATTAATTGCTTCATCAAAGTTTTCAAACTTATTTAATCTAATGCGAGACTTTTCAACCGTGCCTTTTGTCACTACGCCACCTCTTAGTTTGCATTTATATAAATTATTAAACTATTAAACTATTTCTTATTAGTTAGATTATAACGTGACTATCACTCACATGTACATCACAAAAAGCCTTAAAGTTGAATCAACAAGGCAATCCTTCGGCTTTGGAATACTTCTCATTTCTTCTATAGTCGGTTGACAATTCATATCTAAAAACACGTCAATCATGACATCTCCAATTAATCAGATTATATTTATATATCAATTAACCACTCCTACTATAAATAAGTAGAAGTGGTTTTTAAACTGTTATTTTTATTCTTCTGACTCATGTTCAAAGTTGATCTCAGTACCATTTTCTAGAGTCATTTCTAACTCCAAACTTTCATAATTTGGGTCGAAATCAAAATTTTCATGAATAGCAGCAAGAATTTCTTCTTCACTCATTTCACTATCAATTTGGAAATTTTCAAATCTATTTTCAAGTTCTTGATAAGCTTCATCTCCTGTTAACTGCATATCCATACGAGAATCATCAATTTCTGCATTTACTTCATCAGTCGTATGTTCGTAATGAATTGTATAGCTATCACCTAAATCACTATAATTCACATTCAAATGTAAGTAGCTAAAACCGAATGCAGTCGTTTCAGGTTCATCAGAATCAGGATCTAGCACTTCGTCCACATCCGTATCCATTCCTTCATCAGTATGAATCATGTCACCATCAGCTTCTTGCTCCACTGGCGTATCCTCTGGAGCTGGATCTTCAACAGTTGTTTCCTCGTTACAGGCTGCTAATACTAATAGAGATGATGCAAAAATACCTACCATTACTTTTCTTGTCTTTTTCATAAAATGAATTCTCCTTTTTTGGTTATGTAGTAGTTATGTAGTATAAGTAACCTTTAAACGATAAGATTAAACTTATTTTATGAATTATTTTAATATATTTTTACGTAATCCTTTTCATAAATAAAGAACACTCCCTACTGCAGAGAGTGTTGCTTAAAATATTGATTTTTATCCTTTCTTTGAAAATAACCCACTATGATAATCAGTATAAGCCTGTTTGATTTCTTCCATTGTATTCATGACAAAAGGACCATAAGCAACAATTTCTTCTTTGATAGGCACGCCTGTGTAGACAAGCACTTTTGAACGAGCATTTGCTTTTAATCGTAATTCACTTTCCTTTGTATCTATACCATTTTCTTTATATGTCAATGTTGCTACAGCTGTCTTTTTTAGACTTTTTTGATTATGACCAAATTCTACATCTCCTGAAAGCATATAAATGAATCCATTATGATTTTCAGGTAGACGCAAATTGTAAGAAGCACCATCTGATAAAGAAATTTCAGTTAATGTAAATGGGACTACTGACTCTATTGGCCCCTTTAATCCTTCAATGTTTCCTGAATAAACGTGAACTGCTCCTCCATCAAAGGAAACTGTCGGTACATTTTCGATATATACATTCTGGTAAGTCGTTGGAGTGTTTTTTTGATGTTTAGGTAAGTTCAACCATAATTGGAGTGTGTGAGCAATGTCATTGTCGACAGCTTCTTCCGCATGAAGTGCAGCCCATCCAGCATTCATGTATTGAACATCACCAGCCTCTAAAATATCATGACCACCATGATTATCCGTATGTTCAAGTCGTCCATCAATAACATACGTGATTGTTTGAAAACCTCTATGAGGGTGCTCTGAAAACGTCCCACGTTTAAACCAATCCTCAGCCATTAAAATAAACGGATCAAAGTCCTTCCATCGATCTGGAGGTAGCACCCACCCTTTTTGAACGGCTGGAAAAGACATTTCTTCATATTTAACATACCAGCTATCTTTAAGCTCCCTTTGTAATACATTATTAATTTCCATTTAATTTGCCCCCTCTTAAAAAATTTTTGATTCTTAGCAGCTCTAAATTAAGAGATGCTTAAATGCAATATACTATCTTTATTAAATCAGCTTTTGGGAAGATAAACAAAGCTATTGCTCATTACAGGAACAGTACTAAAAAGCAGAGGAACGACAATGAATGTCAAATGTCTTATTCCTCTGCTTTCATTATGGATTAATTATTTACTTTCAACCAAGGAAGGCACACTTATAATGCTTTCATCTAGTGGCTTAATTGGTTGTATGTTTTTACGGTTAGCTAAAAACTCTGGTCTAGGATTCGCATCTGAGAAAGGGTTAGTTAATTGATTTTCGATACTATTAAAAACAAAAAAGACATTACTGCGTGAGAATGGTGAAATATTACCACTAGAAGCATGCATAATATTTGAATCAAAAAAGAGAACCGATCCAGCAGGTCCCGTTGCCCTGTCGATTCTTCCTCCAGCTTGATCAACTAAGGTCTTTAAACTATTTTCATCCGGAACACCGAGCTCTTGTTTTTGTAACGACTGTTTATAGTTGTTCTCAGGAGTCTCTCCTGAGCAAGATACATACCACTTATGGGATCCAGGAATTAACATAAGTGGACCATTAAATTCATGGTTATCTGTTAAAACAATTGAACAACTTACTGCTCTCATATTTGGCATTCCATCTTCTACATGCCATGTTTCGAAATCAGAATGCCAGTAAAATTCTTTGCCTTTAAAACCTGGTTTAAAGTTTATTCTCGATTGCGTAATATACACTTGACTACCAAGAAGCTGCTGAGCAATACTGACTAGTTTTTTATTTTTTGAAAGTCGCTCAAAAAATTCACTGTTTTTATGAATTTCAAAGATAGAACGTACTTCGTTACTTCCAGGTTCTCGAATAACATCTTCACTATTGTTGTTTTTATTTAGTTCCATAACGTGGCGTAGTTCTTCTTTTAATACTTGAATATCTTCTTTAGAAAAAAGGTCTTTAAAAAGAAGATAACCATTCCTCTCATAAGTTTTTAAATCTTCTGCGCTAAGAGGACCTTGGAACAACTCGGAGTTTTTGTGAATGACGTCATCTTGTCTCCTGATCATTTTTGCTTCCTTACTAATTCTTGAAGAATACAAATCTGCTACCATACCCAATCACTCCTTCTGAAATATTTTATTTAATAGGTAACAGTTGATGTGATTCCCTCTATTTATACGACGAAACTAATAAATCCTATTCTTAAAGTATGAGATATTTTCAATTGTGATCAATAATTATTGACAATTAAATCATCCATATAATTTATTATAATCAATACTTAATTAAAATAATTATAATTAAGTATTGATTATATCTTAGAAGATGTTATAATAATAATCTAAATGTTATCTCAATGATCGAAAAATTTACTGATCTAGTAACTTTAACATAAAAAAGCTTTCTCATATTTTACGGTTAATAAAATAGTCATTTTGTAAATTCTCAATATTATTCTCAATTATAAAAATTTTTAAAATTCATTATCAATAATCATTATTAAATAAATCTATTACTCATTTACTCTTTTCACGAAGAATAAGAGGAATCATACAGCTAGATCGTCACGAATTTTAGTAGAGGTGAAGACAAGTGGCAAAAGTGGAAAGAAAAAAAATTGGATTACTCGTAATGGCTTATGGCACGCCTTATAAAGAAGAAGATGTCGTTGATTATTACACACATATTCGTCATGGAAGAACGCCAACTGCGGAAATGATCCAAGATTTAACAGATCGCTATAAAAGCATTGGTGGCATTTCTCCCCTTGCAAAAATAACATTAGCGCAAGCAACAAAGCTCGCGGAAACGTTAAATGCGATGCAAAACGAATTTGAATTCAAAATGTATCTCGGCTTAAAGCATATTACTCCTTTTATTGAAGATGCTGTCCAGCAAATGAAAGATGACAACATTGAAAATGCTGTTTCGATCGTATTAGCTCCCCATTACTCTACCTTTAGTACTGAGGTATACAATCGTCGTGCTAAAAAGGCTTCAAGTGAAATCAATGGTCCTGAAATTATCTCAGTAAATGAGTGGTATCAGGAGGAAGGTTTTATTCAATATTGGTCAGACGAAATCTCTAAAAAACTGAAGCAAAAAACAGATAATGATTTAGAAAAAACGGTTGTTATCTGTTCTGCACATAGTTTACCTAAAAAAATTTTAGAGCATAATGATCCATATCCAGAGCAGCTTAAAGAGACAGCGGAGTTAATCGCAAAGAAACTTCATTTTAAAAATGTTGTCGTTGGTTGGCAAAGCGAAGGAAATACGCCTGATCCTTGGATTGGTCCAGATGTACAAGATCTAACACGAGATTTATATGACCAAGGTTACCGTTCTTTTATTTATGCCCCTGTTGGCTTTGTTTCTGACCACTTAGAAGTTCTTTATGATAATGATTATGAATGCAAGGTTGTAACTGAAGAATTAAATGTAAGCTATGACAGACCACCAATGCCAAATACTGACTCTAGGTTTATTAATGTACTTGCTAAGGTTGTCATTGAAAAATTAAACAAGTAGGTGATGATAAATGATTCAAAAGACAAAAACATGTCCACAATGTCAAACTGAAATAAAACAGCTAAAACATAGTATTTTATGTGGATGCGGTATAAAATTTAAAACCATAAAAAAGGCAGGTTAATCATCATTCAAAGTAAACAAAAACGACTGGATCTAAGTTCCAGTCGTTTTTATTATGACTATTAATCTTCTCCGATAACAACTTCGGCAATATTAACGGCATGATCTCCTACACGTTCTAAATTACTTACAATGTCAACATAGATAATACCTGCAGCACCTGTACATCTATTTTCATTTAGACGTATAATATGTTTTTTACGAAGATCACGTTCCATGTTATCGATTTTCTCTTCTTTTTCTAGAACGGATCTTGCGTCATCTTGATTTCCCGTTTCTAATGCTTTAATTGATTGTTTTAAAGTAGATAACGTTAAATCAAACATTTCATCCAGATCAGCAATCGCTGACTCAGAAAATATCACTTTGTTCGTAATTTGATACTGAACAAGTTCCATAATATTTTCCATATGGTCACCAATTCGCTCTAAATCTCTAATCGTGTTCAGTAAAGTTGAATGTAATTTCGAATCTTCACCTGAGAGAGAATGCGAAGATAATTTAACAAGATAATCGGTAATTTTCCGATCCAAATTATTTATTGCATTCTCAAATTGCGGAACCATTTCCCCATGTTTCTTTTCATGAGTTTTCATAAAGAGCCCTACCTCTTCAAGTCCCTTTTCTGTTAACTCAGCCATCCTAAGCACTTCTTTTTGACCTTGTCCAAGAGCTATTGATGGAGATTCACGAATAAATCGTTCATCCAAATGGACTGCCTTATATTCAATAGTAGAATCCTCTCCAGGTACCAGCTTTGTAACGATCAAGGCGAGTATGGCAATAAATGGCGCTTGAATTAACGTATTCGAGACGTTAAAGATACCGTGCGCAAATGCAATTGTCATTTCTGGATTAAGACCTAAAGAATCTTGAAGAGATGAAATCAAATAGACAAAAGGACTAAACAACAGTAAGACAATCACTGTTCCAATTAAGTTGAAAATAACATGGGTTAACGCTGCTCTTTTCGCTGCAACAGAAGCCCCAATTGATGCCAAAACAGCTGTTATAGTCGTCCCGATGTTATCACCAAATAACACAGGTAAAGCCGCATTCAAATCCATTAGCCCTTGTGAGAAAAGAGCTTGTAGTAATGCAATGGACGCTGAGGAGCTTTGAACAATCATTGTAAATACCGTACCTATGAATACACCAAGTAGCGGATTATCACTCAAATTTATCATCATATCAGTAAATGCTTGAACTTCTCTTAGTGGTTTCATGGCATCGCCCATTAAGTTAAGTCCATAAAAAAGAGCACCAAAGCCAAACAAAATTTGTCCAATATTATTTGCTTTTCTGTTTTTAAAGAAAAAGATCAAAAAGGTACCAACAGCGATAATCGGTAGCGCATAATCTGATATTTTAATACCAATGATAAATGCTGTTATCGTAGTACCGATATTTGCCCCCATTATGACTCCAATTGCTTGTTTTAATGTCATAAAACCCGCATTTACAAGTCCAATTGTTAATACAGTGGTTCCTGAACTTGATTGAATTAAGATCGTTACTACTAAACCCGCTAGGATACCCATAATCGGATTAGTCGTGTACTTATCTAAAAGATCTCTTAATCGATCCCCAGCTGCTTTTTGGAGACCATCTCCCATGTACGTGATCCCAAATAAAAAGATCCCAAGTCCTCCAAAAAACATGAACAGTATTGTTTGTAAATCCATTTCATCAACCCTTCTTTATATCATTTCGACAAAATGTAACGCTATTTTATCCCCTTTCTTATAGTAAAAAAGGGATTAAGAAAAGTAAATGTTAGAAGTGTAAAGATATTGTAAAGATATTGTAAAGGCATTGTAAGTTTTATTCTGATGTCGTAATTATAGTTAATTTTTATTACATTAGGGCAATTTTTATACATCTTACGTATTTTTAAAGCTTAATGGTAAATAAAACTTTCATGAGCCTCTACTCTCAACCTAGAATGAAAAAGTATTATTCTTTTTCTATCCAACTAGAAACGAACCAACTTTCACACATAAAAAAAGCCTGCAATAAATCATGCAGACTTGTATCTATACTATTCATCTATAGGCTTTCTTCCAGTATAGCCTTCATCTTCTCCGTGAAAATGTGTAATTTCTGATTCCCCTTGTTTCCAACATAAAAGTACTTCTTCACCTTGAATAATTGCAGGAAAATCAAGAAGTCCCATTTCAATGTTCTTTAACTGTGCACCAGATGCTTCGATATTGTAAACATGTAATTGCGCTTGAATTTCTAAAAATTCAAGCTCGCTTTCTTTCATAAAAACACTGTCTGTTTCCGTTTGCAGATGATGAAATGTAGATTCTTTAATTTTCTTTAATTGCTTAGATTTATACTGAAATTCTTTTCGTAACTGTTGTAATTCTGCTAACTCTTTTTCAAGTGTCGGTAACAATTCATTGGCTTCTTCTAAAGTAAAATAAATTTTAGACATCCTATGCACCTCCAAAAACTATTATAAAACAAAATAGAGTGCATTTAAAGGAATCCAACTTAATGTCACTTGAAATCTTATCTTGTTAGACGTTGATATACTATCCAATCTCCTATCAAACATTATACAGTACGATATAATAGTCCCAATAGATAAGTTATATCTCTGTACATGATTATATAAGGTTATAATAGATAGTAGTATGATTGCTACTTCAGGCTTGTGGGTGTAAAAGGAGCTGATTACTACGGAACAGCATCGTTTTTTCCGTATATTAGGAGTCGTTTGTTATGTAACGGCCATTCTTTATTTGACAGAGCACTTTTTTCAAAGCGAAAAACTGATTCTACTATATAGTATTTTCGGCGCTATTTTGCTAGTCTTTAGTTTATTTTTCCTGCAACACATTAGTCGTTTCATTGTATTAACTCTTCTAATTGTTGGGATTGTTTGTTACTATCTTGAAGAAGTAAGTCTATTTGATGCCTTACTTGGTTTTGGCGAAAACATAAATTTATTGTCATTATTTTTATTAATACCGTTAATTGGCACTTTTATGTCTAGTGCAGGCTATTTAACAGCATTAAAAGAAATGGTTCAAGAAAAGGAACGAAAAGGTAATCAACACCCTTATCGTCTTAGCTTTTTTTTAACGGCTACTATTGGGGTGTTATTAAATTTCGGCTCAATGCCGATTGTTAAAAGAATAGCTGAAGAGAGTCTTTCTGCTTACCGCGATCAAAAACTAACCCTAACAATCATGCGTGCGTTCGCCTTCGGAATGTTTTGGTCTCCATATTTTGTGAACGTGGGCCTCGTTCTAGTGTTATTTAACCTTTCTTGGCTAGATATTAGTGGCTACGGTTTTATACTTGGTCTGATTTATTTACTTGTATGTTGGCTGATGTTTAGGAAAATCTCATTTCCTGATGATCCAATCATTGAACATACTCATCTAGAAAAGACTTATTTGTCGCAACAGTCTCTTGTCCCATTGCTATCTTTCAGTTTTACACTAATTACATTATCTTTTCTATTAGACTATTTATTAGAAGTAAATATGCTTACGATTGTCTCGATTTTAGCTATTATTCTACCTATATGCTGGGCACTTGGAACAAAAGTGATATCTTCTTATATTCATGATGTATCTGAACAGGTCCAATCTTCTTTTTTTCGCTTGAAAAATGAGATTGCCATTTTTATCAGCGCAGGCTTTTTTGGGAAAGCGATATCAGAGACTGAAATTGGAGCAACTATTTCAGAAATGTTGTTTCAATCATCATTTGGTTCCGTTTATTTATTAAGTTTTTCCATCGTAATTCTTGCTATCATCCTAGCGCAAATCGGCATTCATCCTATAATTATTGTAATAGGCATTGGTAGTGCTTTGTCTCCTGAAAAATTTGGCGTTAGTCCAGAATACTTAGCCATGCTCCTTCTAGTAGCTTGGACACTAGCGACACAACTGTCGCCTTTTTCAGGTCAAGTACTAATGGCTTCACGCTTAATGGGAAAACCACCTAAAATGCTCATTATACAGAATATTCCTTTTGTATTACTATTATCAATCATTTTAATCTCTACCATCTTCGGTTTACATTGGTTTAAGCTACTTTAGCTCTTACAAGATAATAATGATGACGAAATATGCTACACTTTTAAAGAAATAATTTCATTGTAGATTCAATTACCTTATAACTGAAAGTGAAGGAGAATGACTGATGGAAAATAAAGAATTAGAAAAACAGATCATTCAAAATTACCAAAGCGATGAGAATATGATGATTCTCGTCTTTGCACAGTGGTGTGTAAATAACAACCTAGATCCAGAAGAATTATACACTCGCGCATATCCAAATCAGTCAACAAATTATTCACTTACACAGTCTATGCAGTTAACCGTTCCTAAGGAAGAAGCAGGCCCAATTAGTGATGACACCTTACTTGGAGTTCTATCCCTTTTTGGAAATGAAGATCTTGCTTTTATTGTGACAAAAGAAATTGAAAAAAGAAGTCTTAAAAACTAAGAATCCGAAGGCGTTTCTATTTTTTAAAAAGTAGGAACGCCTACTCACTTAACTTTTTTAATAATACTGAATAAAATACAAAACTTGTCACATTGTAGTATATATTGTGGCTACAGCTTATTCTCTGTTTTATCTTAGATTAATATTTCTTTTAAATAGTTAAGGTCTTGTGCAATATGAGTAGACATTGCTGCTGCAGCCCTATCTACATCTCTTGCTCTCATAAAATGAATAATTTCCTCGTGTTGCTCTAAAATTTCTAAACACCTTTTACTGTTTTCAACATTCATCGTTCGATAAAAGAAAGTTAATGAACGTAAATCATTTAATTGTCTTTTTAAACGTATATTTTGACTAGCTTCTATTATAAGATCATGATACTTCGAATTTAGTTCAACAATTTGTTCAATTGAGTATTTTTCCCCTTTATTAAACACTTCTTTCGTATTTTGAAGAAGATCTGCTATATATTCCAATGTCTGATCAGATGCCAACCGCGTTGCTAAAACAACTGCAACTGATTCAAGTGCTTGTCTGCACTGATAAATATCCTCAACATCCTTTATTGTAGGTTCATAAACAAAAATTCTCGATTTTTCATCAATGACAAGTAACCCCTCCTGTTCTAATGAACGGATGGCTTCTCTTACAGGACTTCGACTAATTTCCAACGTTCGAGCGATTTTTGCTTCGTAAATTCGCTCTCCTGGTAAAAATTCACCTCTAATAATTTTCTCCCTTAAATAATCATGAGCTTGATGATGATAAGAAACAGCTTTTTTAATAGAAAAATCCATACCTTTTCACCTCTCCCTTATAAAGTGCAAAAACTCTAATAATCACCAATGAAAAAACAGTTAAAATAACAAGATTGACGACGAATTATGAATATTTTTAAAAAGAAATATTGACTAAATATTCACGAAAGTTATAATAAGTATATTACCTGTCGACAGACGACAGGTCAAGAAATAAAGAAAGGGACATCCCACAAGCGTGTAAGCGCTTAAAAATTTAAAAGAGGATGAGGTTTAAAATCATGAAAGCAAATATTTTAACACTTTGGAATCATTTATGGACTTCTCATCATCAAGCGAAAAATTTACTTTTGTTTGCATTACCTGTAAACACAAAGAAAAAACTTGAAAAAACGATTTCAAAAGAAGCAAATCACAAAGACAATGAAAAACCACCTAGTTACACAGGGCCTCAAAAAGTGGGGTTAATTCTTGGACCACTTCTTTTTCTTTCTGTATTATTTTTCTTTTTCCCTGAAGGATTAAGCTATGAAGGGCGTATGGTTCTCGCGACAACATTATGGGTTGCAACCTGGTGGATTACAGAGGCTATTCCTATTCCAGCAGCATCTCTCTTACCCATTATACTCTTACCGATAACTGGTGCTTTAGATGGGAGTGCAGTTACCTCTTCTTACGGTGACCCGATTATCTTCCTATTCTTAGGTGGATTCTTTATTGCTTTAGCGATGGAGAAATGGGATTTACATAAGAGAATAGCGTTAACGATCATTTCTGTGATTGGTACAAGTCCAAGAAATATTGTTCTTGGTTTTATGGCAGCAACAGGGTTCCTATCAATGTGGGTTTCAAACACAGCTGCCGTTATGATGATGCTTCCGATCGGTACAGCCATCACGTATCAAGTAGCCCAGGCTTTAAAGAATAGCAAAGAAAACCTTCCTAACGAAGAGGAGAAATTTTCGAAAGCGCTTATTTTCGGGATTGGTTATGCTGGAACAATTGGTGGACTTGGAACATTAATCGGTACACCACCTAATATTATATTAGCTGCTATTATTAATGAATTATATGGAATTCAAATTTCATTTGCGAGCTGGATGTTCTTTGCTTTTCCTGTCGTCATCATTCTATTATTCTCTAGCTGGTTATTTCTCACAAGAATTGCTCATCCCATTAAATTAAAAAGTCTTCCTGGTGGAAAAGAGTTAATTTCAAACGAGAAAAAAGCTTTAGGAAAAACTAGTTTTGAAGAGAAAATGGTTTTAAGCATTTTTACTTTTGCAGCATTTATGTGGATCACAAGAACGTTTTTCTGGGAGGATGGCGGGCTAATCATCGCAATACCAGGGATTAATGATACGATGATTGCCATATTTGCAGCTGTACTGTTATTTATCATTCCATCTGTTAATAAAGAAGGTCGCTTGTTAAATTGGGATGTTGCTAAAGATGTGCCATGGGGAATATTACTTTTATTTGGTGGCGGACTAGCCATAGCAAGTGGATTTCGTGAATCAGGCCTTGCAGAATGGATCGGTGGACAATTAACGGTCTTAGAAAGTGTTAATTTTATTTTAATTATTATCTTAACAACGACTCTTGTCTTGTTCTTAACTGAAATTACTTCAAATACAGCTACTGCCACGATGATTTTACCAGTGCTAGCAGCGCTTGCTCTTGCTCTAAACGTTCATCCATTTGCGTTAATGGTACCAGCAGCAATGGCAGCGAACTGTGCGTTTATGCTACCAGTTGGAACACCACCTAATGCAATTATCTTTGCTACAGGGAAAATTAAAATTATTGAAATGGTTAAAAACGGTTTTTGGATAAATAAATTAGCACTCATTTTAATCGTGCTTGCTGTATACTATTTAATGCCACTTATTTTCGGAATTGATTTGACTGTTTATCCAAGTGAATTAAGAAATTAACTTAAACAAATGTATATGATCGTAAACCTTTTAGAAAACTATTAAATTAGACTTCTAAAAGGTTTTCTTTTTTCTAATATATTTATCCGATTTACTTCATAATACTTGATCTCAAGTAATAAAAATAATGAGTCACGTCAAAATCCAAGAGTAAAAGGAGTTGTTTTTAAAATGTATGATGACCAGCAATTTTTTCATCTTCCACCTATTGCCTTTCGTAAAGATACTACTATCATCAAAGTGACAGGAAAAGGAACTCTGTCAGTACCTGCTAACCAAGCCATCATTACGTTAGGAGTCGTTACAGAGGATACAAACTTAAGTCAAGCTCAGGTAAATAATTCAGTTACCATGTCTAACATTATTACCTCTCTTTTTTCTCTAGGAATTCCAGGAGATCAAATCGAAACAGTTGTTTATCGAATTGATAGTGAATACAATTTTGAAAATGGACAACAGATTTTCAAAGGGTATAAAGTCACTCATCAAATTCAAATTACCGTTAACGATATTTCTATGGTTGGACAAGTAGTTGATACTGCAGTTGACAATGGTGCAAATTCTGTTTCAACCATCCAATTTACAGTAAATGACTTAGACATTTTTTATAATCAAGCATTATCAAAAGCTATTCAAAATGGACTGGTAAAGGCAATGATCATTGCTCGAGATTTAAATGTGACACTTAATCAAACTCCAGATAAAGTGATTGAAATAACACAACCAACTACACCTATCCCCTTTTCAGCGTCCTTTCTCTCAAAAAGTGAAGCTACTCCGATTCAACCAGGTAATATTACGGTGACAGCAATTGTTGAAATGGAATTCTCCTATCTAGCTTAGTAGTAATTGATACAAGAAAGGCTACATTCTCTTTATCATCTTTAATAAGAGAACGCAGCCTTTTAAATGTTAAGCACATTTTTGATCATGTTTTTTTCGTTTAAAATGAGACAAACTTTTACTCAACATCCCGGACGTTAAATAAACCCCAATAAAGACAAGTAACCCTCCGAATATCTGTTCTATTCGCATAACCTCACCAAGAAGTAAGCTAATAAGAGCTGTAAATACAGGAATTAAATTCAAAAAAATCCCAGCTTGGCTAGCACCAATCGATCGAACGGAAATATTCCAAAAAACAAATGAAAAAACAGATGGAAAAATAAACATATAAAGGATTCCATAAATCGACATTGAACTTATTTCAGATAAATTGATACCCTGCATTAATGCAAATGGAGTAAGAATGATCATGGCAAAAAAAGTCGAAACTGCCGTAGCAGTAATCGGAGGAATAGATATTTTCTTCCCTATAATCGAATAAAAAGTCCAAACAATAACCGCTCCGATCATTAACAAATCACCGCGATTATAGTCAGTGTTTAAAATACTACCAAGATTTCCTTGTGTTAAAATAATCAATGCCCCAAATAAGGAAATAAATAAACCTACGATTTGAATACGTGATAGCTTTTCTCTAAGTAATAACACAGAAAATAAAACAATAATGCCTGGATTTAGGGCGCTAATTAAAGCTGCATTTGTAGCAGATGTAAATTCTAGCGCAGAATAAAGAATAAGATTATAACCAATGATGCCCAACAAACCTAATAGCACTAAAGGCATCCATGATTTCATCACCATTTTCCAATCTGGTTTTTCAAAATAGAGCGCAATCGGAAATAAGAGAAAAAGTGCTAATACCCACCTTGAATAAGTAATCCATAAAGGGGAAATTTCTTCAACAACATATTTACCAAATACATAATTCCCTGCCCAAAATAATGTTGTTAATATTAATAAAATCCATATTTTAAAATTTTTCAATCCATTTCGCCTCCGTTTGTAAAAATGATTTAATGTAATCGATAAATGAAAATCGCCTCCCTTGAAAGAATCACTTTATAATGTAACATTTAATAAAACAGGACAATGATCACTACCTAAAATGTCTGAATGAATTTGTGCATTTAAGAGCTTAGTTTGTAATCGTTCTGATACGATAAAGTAATCAATGCGCCATCCTATATTTCTCTCCCGAACCTTACTCATGTATGACCACCACGTATACGCCCCTTCTTTTTCAGGATGAAAATACCTAAAAGAATCGATAAATCCGTTCTCTAATAAAGTTGTCATCTTCCCCCGCTCTTCTACTGTAAATCCAGAATTTTTCTTATTAGATGTTGGATTTTTTAAGTCAATTTCTTGATGAGCTACATTTAGATCTCCACACCAAATAACTGGCTTCACTTCATCTAATGCTTTAATATGCTTTAGAAAATCATCTTCCCACATGAGACGATCCTCAAGGCGTGATAAATCTCGTTTAGCATTTGGTGTATATACGTTTACTAAATAAAAAGAATCAAATTCTAATGTAATAATTCTCCCTTCTGGTTCGGTGTCCTCGCTCCCAACTCCGTAGCTAACAGATAGAGGCTTTATTTTTGTGAAAACAGCTGTACCTGAATAACCTTTCTTTTCAGCATAATTCCAATATTGATCGTAATCCTTTAAAATCAACTCAATTTGTCCTGCTTGAACTTTTGATTCTTGAATACAGAAAATATCTGCATTTACCTCTTCAAAATACTTAAGAAAGCCTTTCTTCACACATGCTCTTATCCCATTAACATTCCAAGAGACTAGTTTCATCTACTCATCACATCCTAAATAAACAATCTTTTATACTGAAAAATATTGATACAATTCGTTAATTACTTCAATGGTAAAATCGCAATAATTATAGTGTAGTTCATTAACTACAAAAATGGAAATAACCAGAAATAATTCGAAAATTCAAATTTATAAACTTTTAATCGTTCATGATCTCCATGTAAAGAAAATGCTTATTTTTTTAGAAATATAAGCTTACTAATCCTTTCTCTAGGACATTCACCCAAGAATCTACATAGGTAAATGCATAAGCTTTAATGAATAGTAAATTTAAAAATGGAGGTTATTTCATGAATACACATTTAAACTATTTTCCTGGTTACTCCCATTATAGAAATATAGATAATTCCGATAATAGAATATTGGATAGACAATTTGGGGGCTTTGGTGGACCTTTCTTAGGAGGTCTTGCAGGAGGTTTATTAGCTGGAACATTATTTTCACCTTATGGCTTAGGTGGATATGGATATCCCTATGGGTACGGAGGATATGGGTACCCGTATTATGGAGGTTACGGATTCCCTTATGGATACGGAGGGTATTATTATTAAAAGCCCGTTTTTAAGTCACCTATTATTATCAAATTATTAAAGTTCTTTTGTTATGAATAGTCATTTTGATTGCTACAAACAGTGTTATTAAATTTGAAAAAAGATGTGTCCTTGTATTTTGACACATCTTTTTTCATTCTCATTCTTACATTTTGTCAAATTCATCAACTAGCTCAGCAAATATCGCTAAAGCATTTTCAATAAATTCTGGTTTTGTTAGATCGACTCCTGTTGACTTAAGTAACTCAAATGGATAATCAGAGCTTCCACTCTTTAAAAACTGTAGATAGTTCTTAAGTGTGTTTTGATCTCCTGCTAAAATTCTATCAGCAAGATAAATAGCTGAAGCATAACCAGTCGCATATTTATATACATAAAATGGTCGATAAAAATGCGGAATACGCGACCAACCATATTTCACTTCATTATCTAAGACAAGTTCCTCACCATGATATTTCGTGAAAATCTTTTCGTATATGTCACTAAATACAGTTGCATTAAGAGGTTCTCCGTTCTCAGCTTTTTCATGGGTCATTTGCTCAAATTCAGCAAACATTACTTGTGTGAAAAACGTGCCTTTAAAACCATCAATAAAATGGTTAATAAGATGTTTCTTCATTTGAGGATCCTCTGTCATTTTCAATAAATGACGAATAAGTAAAATTTCATTTACAGTTGACGCTACTTCTGCGACAAAAATCGAATAACCTGCACTAATTTGTGGTTGATGCTTTGATGAGTACCATGAATGCATCGCATGTCCTGATTCATGGACAAGGGTAAATAAGCTGTCTAAATCATCTCTGTGGTTAAGTAAAATAAAGGGATGGACTCCATAAAGACCTAAATTATAAGCACCAGACCTTTTACCAGGCGTTTCACGAACATCAAAGTACCTTTTATCTTTAAAGCTTCGTAACGTCTCAACATAATCAGATCCAAGTGGCTTTAAGCTTGTGAGCATCGTTTCATACGCTTCATCAAATGAGATCTCATCTTTAACATCTTTTACTAAAGGTACATTCAAGTCATACGCTCTCAGTTCATCTAGACCAAGAATTTGTTTTCGTAGCTCAGCATAACGGCGCATCGGTTCTAAATGAGCCTTTGTCGTCTGTATGAGATTATCATAGACTTCTTTAGGTACTAAATCATCAAAAAGTGATTTTTCTAACGCAGAGGGATACTGGCGCATTTTTGAAATGGTCACATTATTTTTAATGGCAGCTGCTAGAGTCGTCGCAATCGTATTTTGAAGTTGCACGTATGGTTTGTAATAGGCAATGTATGCTTCTTTACGCGTATCACGATTTTGATCTTCAATCAGTTTCGTATACATTCCTCTTGTAAGCTCTACTTTTTCCCCTGCTTCATTCGTAACCTCGCCAAATTTAATATCGGCATTGTTGATCATTCCAAATGTTTGACTCGGTGTAGAAAGAGCATCCCCTAGTTGAGAGAGAACTTCTTCTTGCTCCTTTCTTAAAACATGTTTCTTATAACGAAAAGCTTCAAATAAATCTTCTTCAAAATATTTCAATCCAGATACTTCAGCAATGTAATTCTTTAATGTCTCTTCTTCAAGACTTAATAAAAAAGGCATAAAAAATGACTTCGCCGAGCTTAGCTTTACACTTAATTGTTTTCCACGATCTAAAAGCGCTTGTGCAGTAGACTTCCTTGTGTCTATATCCACATGTAACATGGCATACACATACACTTTTTTAAACAAATATCCAACTTCTTCATTTAACACTAAATAATGATATAAGGACTTAGCATCATGAATCTCTCCATTAAAAGCACGCAGGTTCCCAATCTGATCATTTACAGAATTATATGCTTCCTCCCATTCTGTTTGAGTAGCAAAAATATCCTCTAAATTCCATTTTTCATGTGCTGGAACTTCCTCTCTTGATTTATATGTCTTCATTTACCTACCCCTTCCAAAAGCAGCATTATTTATCTATTCATTATTATCAAAGTTAATCTGTTATGTATGACTGAAAAAATAACAATTCTTTCCTCTGCTTTGCTTAAATTATATCTGCACTGTTCTTACAATACAAACATATTGACCTTTTCTGATATTCCTCTCGATGAAATATAAATGAAAAGGGTGACCCAAAATATTGAGTACCCTCTTCATTATAAAATCACTCTTCAAATTCTGTAAAACCCTCTCTTTTTGGTTCGAAATCTTCTCCGTGAATTTCAACGATATTACCGTCAACTGTTCCCTCCACATACGTATCACTTACTTGCTCATGAGTCTTCGCAAGCCCACTTTCTACCTCTTGTGAACTTTTGTAATCAGATGGTTGATAATAATTTGTAGCTACTGCATCTGACGTTTTTGTAGGGATTTTTTCATTTTGTTTATTTACCATAATTACCTCCTCACATTAATTATCTTTATTATTTCTCGTTTTTAGAGATAAAATGAGGATTATTGATAATCAAATATTGGATATGATCTTTTAATCATAATAAAATCATTCCAGTAAGCCTAAATGAATATAGTCCCTCATGTTAATGCTTCCTGTCACTGGTATTTTCTCATCTTTTTGAAATGATTTTATCGCTTCCTCTGTTTTCTTATCAAAAATCCCATTACATTCTCCTTCATAATAACCAACTACTTTTAACCTTGTTTGAATGATGTAGACAAGAACACCTTTAGAATCTCTGCTTAATTGCTTATACTCACCATCTCCATTTCCCATAACAGGGCCATCTAAATGAACTGGAGTATCTATTGGAACTAACTCGTACAATTTTTCAACATCTTTGTTTTTCATACGTATGCATTCACTGCTGACATTTTTACCTAGTAACCAAGGTTTATTCGTTCCATGAATTCCAAAAGTCCCCCACGGAACATTTAAACCTAACCATCTTGTCCGAAACCCACTTCCCCAATTTTTTGCTTTATAAATGACTCTAAATTCACCATTTCGTGTTTATTTTTCATCTGCTCCAAAGGAAATGGAGAATGTGTCTATAATTTATTTATCACGTACTAAGTAAAGCTCGTTTTTCCATAAATCAATATAAATATGTTGCCTTTCATTTGTAGCATAAGCAAATGGTGGTACTGCGAATATACAAATAATAATCACTATTAGTAGAAAATATTCTTTTCTCATAAAGTTACACCTACTTGCTATCCTCATGTTTTAGAGGGAGATTTCCCAGCTCCCATGCGCTTGTAGGAGAATCTCTTTTAACAGTAAAAGTAAAAGATAATTCTACTTCTGACTTCCCTACTTCTTTTAGTTTAAATACGATAGGAATTTCGTGTAGTACATCTCCTTTTATTAAGGGGGGATTTAATTTATTTACCATTCTGATCATTTCAACATCTTTCATACTATCTGAAATAGCTGTTACATCACCGCTATAAATATAGCCCATTAAATCTTCGTCATGATGATTGACTGCAATGAAAAATAATTCAATAATTGCTTCTGGAGTTTGTTCTTTTACAAATTGACCTAGCGAGCCAGCAGCTTTATAAATCATAACCTGATGGGAAAGATCAAGACTTTTTGTCGAGTGAGTTAAACTATCTTTAAAATGAATACAAAAATGTCCAGGAAACCCGTTCTTTAAGGCCCCATGACCATGAGGCATTCCGTGCATCGATGCTGCGATGACATGATTTTGATAATGGATAAGGATTGCTCTTCTATTCCAACTCCATTTTCCTCCATAAATTCTTTTCATTATTTTCGTATCTGATTCTGTTAAAGGTTGAACATCTGCGTGATTACTACCAGCTCTTCGTTGTGCTTGAAATTGTAAGCCTGTCTCAATATCAGTAATTCTAAATGTTGTATAACGAGGAATGATTGAATTAACTTCTTCCCAAGTAAATATCTCTCCAAAATGTTTGGCTTGTAATACCTTAAAATAGGTTTTTATTTTCTTTGTTACATTTGGTGAAATCGCTATTTTTTCTTTAGTCTGTTCATCATAAATAGCCCCATTATCATCCACGATAAAAATTCGAATGATCCCATTATCTTCTATTAATAAATAATTGTTTGAAGACGGTATTTCCGACACTTTCATGCGCGATTTTGCATTCGTTAAAGCATGAATTAAGTCATTAGACTGTACGGTTAAGACTGTTTGAAATAATGAGTTGCCAGATGATTTAACTAAAAAAGACATCTCAGCTTCTGCTTGCTTAGCAAGTATTTGTACAGGCTGCATTATGTAAAACAGTAGTAGCATTAATAAAAACGTCTTTTTCATCCCTAAGACCACCTATATATCATCATTTTCCTTTACCCACTCTTAACTATTTGTCATCATCGTTCAAATTAAACAGATAAGTTATGGAAATAGCGAGAACATACTAAGTAAGCTTATTAAAAAGACCCAAAATGAACGTCATTCACTTTGGGTCTTTCAGATTAATTATTGGCTTTGTTGATTTGGTTGAAATTGAGGTTCTTCTTGAATAACTTGTTGATAACGACTTTCAATTTGATCACAAATGTTTTTTTGCTGCTGGGATAATTGCTCAAATAACTGTTTTGCTTGCTGATTCTCCGTCTCTAGAGCAAACTGACTTAAACTCGCTTCAACACTTTTAGCTGATGAAATGGCTTGTTGTAATTGTGTTTGAACTGTCATGTCTACACCCCCTTACCAAAGGTAGGGTGTCTAATTATGATCAGTATTATTCATTTTTATAAGTCAACCTACTCGTCATTCTCCACTTCATTATTGCATTCAAAACATAGTGAGCAATTATTTCGAAAAAGAATATGATGGAACTCACATTCATATCATACATTCAGCTCCAGCACCTTAAAAATTTATGATTTTCAATATCCCCAACCGTATCCTCCACCAAACCAACAGGCACCAACTATAATAATGAGAATAAAGAGAACTACAAGTAAAGCAAAGCCTCCTCCATATCCTCCAGCTATACCCATTACAATCACTCCTTTGTAATTAAATGTGAAGTGGACACTTCACCGTCCACTGTTATTGTATGCTTTTCTTATTAGTATGACTGGGTTCAAATACAAAAAAACTTGAAGGAATGTATTCTCCAAGTTTTTTTGTCTATTCATATTTAATTGGGTTCATTTCCAATTTTCAGTGCGATTTTTCCAAATTGCTCAGCTTCATTCATTCTTAATAATGCATTGGTGGCTTCGCTTAATGGAAAGACTTTATCCATAACTGGTTTTATATTGTAACGACTAATAAAATGTAGCATTTCTCTAAATTCATCACGGCTACCCATCGTTGTACCAAGCATATTAAATTGACCATAAAAGAAGTTACGGATGTTGATTGTTACCTCATCACCTGCTGAAGCACCGAATGTAACAATCGTTCCACCTTTTTTAAGTTGGTGTATAGATTGATTAAACGTTGCCGCTCCGACTGTTTCAATGACAACATCCACTTTTTCTCCCTTTAGTGCCTCCTCCCAGTTGCTCGCACTATTAATCGCCACGTCTGCACCAAGTTTAAGAGCTTTTTTCCGTTTTTCCTCTGAACGAGAAGTCACAATGACTCGACAACCAATCGCTTTGGCAAATAATAATAAGAAAGTAACCGCACCACTACCAACTCCTGGTAGTAAAACGGTATCGTTTGGTTTGACATTCGCTCGTGAAATCAAAGCCCTATAGGCAGTAAGAGCAGCAAGCGACAATACACCAGCTTCTTCCCAGTTTAGATGCTTTGGCTTTGGTTCTATATTTGCAGCAGAAATCGTGATTTTTTCCGCAAAAGTTCCATGATCAGGTAACCCTAACACTTCAAACCCTTCAGGTGGAGATGAACTTTTGTTAATCCAACCTAAACTTGGATTTATAATCACTTCATTGCCAATGTGAAATCCTTCTACTCCTGAACCAATTTCTTCAATTATACCAGCTCCATCAGACCCAATAATTAATGCTGGTTCATTTTCCTTATGACGCTCTAACACAAAAAGATCTCTGTGATTTAACCCAGCATAAATGAGCCTTATTCTTACTTCGCCAGCTGCTGGTTGTTTTTCTTCGATCTCCTGATATGCAGTTCCTTTTAGACCTTTCTCACCTTTATGTATAAATGCTTTCATTTGATCACTTCCTTCACTTTATTCCTCACCTTCACCAATAAGCTAGTTAGATCACAACTAAATTCCATTCTCCTTATCAGCTGGATAAATCAGGCCAACTTCTTTTCTTGCTTTTTCAATGATCTGTGCTGTAATCATCGAATGCTCATATGAATTAACTGTTGATTCTAGCTGATGGTTCTTAATTAGATTCATAAATTCATTAATTTCATAATACATATTGTTTTTCTCTTGTGGCACTGTAATATCTTCAATTGTTCCATCTAAATAATGAATTTCTGCTTTTTCAATATCGTGGATTTTGTCGATCACAATACGACCATTTTCCCCATGAATTTCAGACGGTATTGATGATTCTGTAATTTTTGAGTACATGATAACAGCATCCATATCTTCATATTGAAGCAGTAAACTTCCTTCACCATCAACTCCTGACTCTAAAAACACACTATTTGCTTTTACGCTTATTGGCTCACCAAATAAAGTAACTGCTGGATAAATGCAATAAATGCCCATATCCATTAAAGCGCCATTTGAAAAAATCGGATTAAACGTATTTAATACAATTCCTTCTTTATATTTATCGTAGCGTGAAGAATATTTACAGCTACTTGCAAAATAGCGACGAATTTTTCCGATTTTGTTGATATTTCGCTTAATGCTTTCAAATGTAGGAAAGAATGTCGTTTTCATTGCTTCCATTAAAAGAACTTGATTTTCTTTTGCTGTTTGAATCATCGCTTCTAGTTCTTTTGTGTTCGAAGCAATCGGCTTTTCACATAAGACATGCTTTCCATGTTCCATTAGCGTAATCGCTTGTTTTGCATGAAAAGAATTTGGACTTGCTATGTAAACAGCATCTATCTGATTACTTTTTGCGAGTTCAGAAAGATCTGTATAAATTGTCTCAACTTGATATTTCTTTGCAAATTCTTTTGCTTTTTCCTCTGTTCGAGAATAAACAGCATGGAGAGAGAAATCCTCTAGCTTTTGGCCTGCATCAATAAATGATTCAGTAATCCAGTTTGTACCTACCACTGCAAAACGTATCATACTATCACCTCATAATTTATCATATCAAGTTTTAATCATACCATATTTGGGTATATAAACATAAATAATGAAACAACCTGAGCCAAGGTAAAACTATGGCTCAGGTTGCAAATGATTATTAATCAGCTGTCATTTCTAGATCATCTACACGCTTTTCAAGATACTGTGTATCTTTACGAGCGTTAAAACGATCTGCTTTTTCTACTTTAACAGCAACGTTATAACTTGGAATTTTAGCTAGCTTTTCATAAACACCTTTTGGAAGTAAGAAGTTTCCTTCTGGGAAATGGACTTCTACATTTCCTTTTGCAATATCTACAAACCTAGCATTTCCTGTGAACACACCATGTTGGTTATAAACAACGACAGAGTCACGTTCAGCAATATTAAGATTTTTCGCATCTTCAGCATTCATTAATACATCATAACGATCAGCTCCGTTAAATGAGTCATACTCACTATAAACCATGGAGTTGAACTGCTTACCGCGTCTAGTCGTTACATAGAAATCTCCAGCTGCTTTATTTAAATCTGGGATATCAACTGGAATTAAGTTACCTTTGCCATCTGGAGTTGGGCAAATACCATCTTCACATAACCAAGCACCACCCCATTGGAAAACATCACCTTGATTTTTCAAATGTTGAATGCCATCGTAGTTCGGGTTTGCTAGAGCAATTTCATCGCGAATCGCTTGACCATCTTTAAAATCAACTAGATGAGCTTCTTCTGGATTTACTCGTTTTGCAAGGTCGATATAAATTTGCCATTCTGAACGAGCTTCTTCGATCACTTGTTTATTTCCATCGATTGTCGGAGAGAAATAAACCATACGTTCCGTTGAAGTAGAGGTTCCACCACCATCTTGTTCATAACGAGTCTTAGCTGGAAGAACGATAACCGCTTCCTTCGCATCAACAAGTGTAGATGTATTGAAAATAATATCTTGGTGAACACGAATTTCAAGTTCAGACAATGCTTTTTCTACAAAGTTTGGATCAGGCATTGTTTCTAAGAAGTTACCGCCGGATAAATAGTACATTTTAATTTTACGCTCATGATCCTCAGGTAGTAAAATATTCTCTAATGATACACCAAGAACATCTCCTTGCCATTTTGGTAATTCAAAGTTCCATAGCTTTTCAATGCGCTCAATATTTATCGGTTCAAAATCTCCACCTGGAAGAACGAATGGATCACATCCCATTTCACCACTACCTTGTACACTAGAGTGTCCGCGGATTGGCATAAGACCACAGTGTTCACGGCCTAAGAAACCACGCAGTAATGCTAGGTTTGCAACTTGAGAGATGTTATCAGAAGCAAACGTGTGCATTGTTAATCCTAATGACCAAACAAACACACCTGATTTACTATGAGCAAGTAATGTTGCTAGTTCACCAATACGGTCTTTTTTAACACCAGATGATTTTTCGATAGTTTCCCAAGATTCTTGTTGTACTTTCACTTTTAATTCTTCGTAATTATTAACGTGTTCTTTTACGAAAGCATGGTCAATTGCAGAACCGGCTTTTGCTTCTTCCATCTCAAACCAGTACTTCATAATCCCTTGCATGAAGGCAATGTCTCCACCAATGTTTACTTGATAGAAATCATCCGCAAGCTTCGTACCAAATAGAGCAGATTCCCCTACTGATGGAATCCAATAGTTTTCCATTGCTGGCTCACGATATGGGTTGATGACAATAATTTTTGTTCCTTTTCTTTTTGCAGCATACATATACTTGGTCGAAACAGGTTGGTTATTAGCCGCAACAGATCCCCAGAATACTACAACGTCTGAACCAATCCAGTCTTTATAATTAGCGCTAGATGCCCCAATTCCTACAGAACGCTTAAGTGCAGTCTTTGAAGGCGAATGACAAATACGAGATGCATTATCAACGTTATTCGTACCTAAGAATCTAGCAACTTTTCCAGCTACATAATAGGATTCATTTGTAATCCCTCTAGAAGTTAAGAAAAACGCAGTGTTTTTAGGATCTAATTGTTTATATTTATCAGCAATCATGTCCATTGCTTCGTCCCACTCAATACGTGAAAACTTTCTTTCCCCTGGTCTACGAATTAATGGATACGGGATGCGTCCTAATTTACGTAGCTCTGCACTTGAATATTTACGCAATTCATCAATATCTGCATGAACAATTTCTTCTTTCATAGCAGGCATTGTGTTAAGACGTAATACATTTAAACGAGTTGTACAAACGTGAGGTCCAGCTAACGTTTGATCATACAAACCTGAAACCCCTAACGCACAACCATCACAAACACCTTGCGTAATGATATTTTTCGCATAATTTAAATTATCTTTATTATCCCAAACGACTTTCATTGTATCTCGAATATGTTTAGGTTTTACTTTACCTAACCCAAAAGGAACTTTACTTACCCATAGTTTAGGTGCTGGTGCGCTCGGTAATTTAATAGGACCAGAATGTTTTGTTTTACCCAATTTAATCACTCCTTAGTGAAATTTCATACTTAATCATATGTTGTATTTTTCTGTAAAAAAACCACCGTACACTTTTCCTAAGAAAAAGGCAACGGTGGTTAGTCTTTTGCAGGATCGCTACGAAGTACCAAACCAATTATAGATTTTTACTGAATTTTTCTTCGATATCTTCATCAAAAACAAAGATTGAGATACCAAAATCTCGTTCGATATCAATATCAACAAATAGGTCAACGAATTTACATTGCAAAAACTCTTCCATCTCAACTGGAGGTGTTTTGCGATACATATCTTTTACCATTTCTGTTCGTGCAGCTCGGAGCATCTGTTTTCCTTCATCAGCAGATGCGATAAATTTTTCAATAGGAGAGAGATTCCCTTCCATTTCACATATCGCCCATTTCTTACAAAATGTCGTACTGATTTTACTTGGACCTTTTCCCATATGCTTCTTACGAAAAGACCTTACAAGATTACTAAACTCCGCTTCATATTTGTTCATTTTTCTACCTCTTTTATCATTTACTACTAAAATCGTATTAGTAGTTGTGATAAAAGTCAACTAACTTGCTAAGTCTTTTAATTCGTTTTGGGCTCTAAGTTGCTTAATATCAATACGAATAACTAATGAAACAATTAGCGCAACAATGAACATGAACCCAAAGATATATAATGTCCCAGCATAACTATTTGTCGTTTCACGAACCCACGCTGCAATAATTGGACCTGCTACTCCAGCTGCTGCCCAAGCTGTTAAAATATATCCATGGATAGCACCAAGTTGTTTTGTTCCAAATAGGTCTCCAATATAAGCAGGAACAGATGCGAAACCACCGCCATAACAAGTTAAGATTAAGAACAATACCGCTTGGAATAAAATAGCGTGTGTGATACTTGGTAACACAAAGAATGACGCAATTTGAATAATGAAAAATGCTGTATAAACGTTCGGACGTCCAAGATAATCAGAAATAGATGCCCAACCAATTCGCCCTAAACCATTAAAGACTCCCATAAGTCCAACCATTGTTGCAGCTGCAGCTGCAGAAAGTCCCGCAATCTCTTGTGCCATAGGTGAGGCAACTGATAGGATCGCAATACCACATGTAACATTAATAAACAGCATGACCCATAAATACCAGAAACGTCTTGTCTTAATCGCTTCATTTGCTGATAACTGCGATAAATCAGCAGACACTTTTTTACCATCCGTTTTGAAATCTTCCATGTAACCTGCTGGTGGTCTTTCAAGATAAAGAGCAGAACAGATCATCACAATAAAGTAGACAATTCCTAAAGTAAAGAATGTGTTTGCAAGTCCCACTGAACCAATTAAGTTTGCCATTATTGGGCTTGCAATCATCGCTGAAAAACCAAAACCCATAATCGCAAGTCCTGTTGCAAGACCACGACGATCTGGGAACCATTTAATGAGTGTTGATACTGGTGTTATGTATCCAACTCCTAGACCAATTCCTCCAAGTGCACCATATGTAAAGTAAAGTAAACCAATTGATTCCATGTTAATCGCAAAGCCAGCCCCTATTAGACCAGCCCCAAAAAATATTGCAGCCACTAATCCTGACTTACGCGGTCCATATTTTTCAACAAAGTGACCCATAAATGCTGCAGAAAGACCTAAAAAGACGATGGCAATACTAAATGTTAATTGTACTGCACTTAAATCCCATCCAAACTGCTCCTGAATTGGATTTGTGAACACACTCCATGCATAAACAGATCCAATCGAAATATGGATCCCGACTGCTGCTAATGCAATCAGCCAGCGATTTTTTGTTTTACCCATTATTGTTCCCCCTTTTTCTAAATAAGAAATTCAGCTTGATCCCAATCATAACTTGCATAAGCTTTCATTGCCCTTATATGTAAATTAGAATGGATACTTCGCTAACTTTGCTCACGTCCTGTGGGCAAGTGCGCCTATCCTGTTGCATAGAACTTACATATAAGCACAAAAAAAACGACGCTAACCTTTTTTTGAATAAATAGAAATAAAAGCACGCATTTCTATGTTCAAAAAAAGTGCGACGATTAGTTTCAAGCAGGTTTCGCTACTTTCACACCAACAGTAATCGCTTACAGATATAACACATAAAACTGATGACAGGTTCGCTATCTCAAGCCTTAAATGTTACAACTTTATGAATACGTTTAAATCATACCTCTTTTTGTTCACAATTTCAATATATTTATATAATTAAGTTAATAAAAATCACATTTTTTTACTTGCGCTCTCATATTTCAACAAACTTAACTTGTCACTCTCATAAATTTGTGTTTATATTTTAATCAATTGAGAATTAAGATTCTCTTTGTTAGAAGCTATAATTGACTGATAGAATGGGGGAGCTTTTTTGTCTGAGAATTTAAGTATTGAGAGAAAAATAGTAAAATACAGTAATGGAGCTCTAAACGAAGTCGAAGATCAAGTTGTAACCGAATTTCCACTGACAGTCTATGTGAATAACGAAGAATTTGCAACAATGGTATGTAGCCCAACTAATTTTGAAGAAATGGTTATTGGCTTCCTAGCATCAGAAGGGGTTATTCTTTTTAAAAAAGAAATTAAAGAATTAACCATCGATTCAGAGCGTGGATTTGCATATGTTGAGTTACATTCTAAAACAGTAAAAAATCAACAGCTTTTTTCTAAACGCTTTATTGGTTCATGTTGTGGAAAAAGTAGACAATTCTACTTTCAAAATGACGTTCAAACGGTAAAAACATCGATGTCAAAAGCGACGATTACAGCAGAACAATGTATTCAGTTGATGAACAGCATGCAAGAAGATAGTGTTGTTTTTAAAAACACTGGTGGTGTACATAACGCGGCACTTGGTACTGATGAAGGTATTTTTGTCAGTCGTTCTGATATTGGAAGACATAACGCTTTAGATAAGCTTTATGGATATTGTCTAATAAACGGCATTCCAGTAAGAGATAAGGTTCTTGTATTTAGTGGGAGAATTTCTTCGGAAGTATTGACGAAAGCAGCTAAAATTGGTGTTGGTATCGTATTGTCTAAGTCTGCACCAACAGATTTGGCCATTAAACTAGCTGAGGATTTAAATATTACAGCAGTTGGTTTTATTCGTGGCACTTCATTTAATGTTTATTCTCATCCTGAAAGAATCGTTCTAGATTAATCTTCACAATAAGGGGAGACTCACTGTTTGAGTCTCCCCTTATTTTATTATATGAATACTTTTAGCCCCCACTTACTGGCGGAATAAAAGCAATCACATCACCATCTTTTAAAACGTCTTGGTCATCCGCATAATTCTCATTAATTGCTGGCATTGCATTAGAAAGTGCCGTCAGCTTATATGCATCTTGAAGCCAAGATTTTAATTCACTTACCGTTATACCTGCTTTTTCAGCCTCGAGTTGATCGACTCCTGCTTGCTCTTGAAGCTCTGCAAATAATAATATTTTAATCATCTTTGTCCTCTCCTATCTTTGGTGCGCCGTCTGGATAAGGAGTCTTTTCAAGTTGATCACCAATCCACTTTGTTCCGTCTTCCCAAAACTCTTTTTTCCAAATCGGAACAATTTGCTTAATACGTTCCATTGCATATTCGTTCGCTTCATACGCCGCCTTACGGTGAGGCGTTGATACGGCTATTATAACAGCAATTTCTGAAATATCGAGAGTTCCAATTCGATGCGTAATAGCAATCGTAGAACCTGGCCACTTCTTTCGTACTTCTTCCCCAATTTGTTCTAGGGTTTTAATAGCCATTGGAATATATGCCTGATATTCAAGCTTAAGCGTTCGTTTTCCGTGGGTTAATTCTCGTACGGTACCAATAAACGTACTAATAGCCCCACATTCTCTTCGACTAACTTTTGCCACTATCTCTTCGATCAACAGCGGTTGATCGCTGATTTCAAATAAACGTTGTTCCATATTCATCACTCAATTTCTGTAAAATATATTGCATATACTTGTCAGTTTCATTGATGTTAAAAAAAGGATAATCTTTTTCACTCAGCTGCAGTGGCTGCCAACTAATCACACACATAATGTTATTCACTTTACTTAAAAGTGGAAGATCTTCTTCACTTCTTAATAAGACAACTTTTAGATATTTCTCATTTTTAAATCCTTCTACAAAAATAATATCTGGAGAAAATGATTCATATAACGTTAATAGCTTATCTAATGACCATGTCTGATTCTTAATTTGAATATGTAAACTGCCTCCACCTTCAACAGCTGTCATCATAGCTCCTGCTTTTTCATGACGTTCACTATCTTTTAAAGTGATTTGACTTTTGGGCTCCCCACCATGACCATGATGCTTAATTGTTGCAACCTGTATGCCAGATTTAGCACTTTTATGAATCAATTTTTCAAGAAGTGTCGTTTTACCACTATTTTGGTATCCAACTACCTGTATGACGGGACAATATTGCTCCAAGGCCATTCACTTCCTCCTAAATCTTCCAAAAGCAGTACATCAACTTTCATTCCCTTTTCGTAACCTCTTGTTCCGCCTGGCAAGACTATGAGAGCATCGGCTCCTCCTAAAGAGCTTACGACACCAGATTTATCAAGACCAGATGGTGATGCAAATAATTCACTTTCACCATATTCTACCTTTCCCCTTACTAATCTCATAAATGGGTTCGGTTTTGGGAAGTCAACTCCTAAAGTGGCCTTCGTTTTACGTAAATGCGGCTGCTTATTAAATAAAGCTGTTTTAAGAATTGGACGAGTAAACAGTTCAAATCCGACATAGCAAGCTGAAGGATTTCCAGATAAACCATAGATCAGTTTATCACCGACCTTGGCAATTGTCGTGACACTACCAGGTCTCATTGCAACTTTGTTAAATAAGACATTCGCTCCAAGCTTCTCAAAGATCGCTGGCATATAATCATAATCTCCAACAGATACACCGCCAGTGGTAATTAAACAATCAACCTGTGCTAGGGCATCCTTTGTTGCCTTGTAACAATCCTCAAAATCATCATTAAATTTACCAAAATATCTCGCTTCTCCGCCAGCTCGATCAATTTGAGCCATGATCATATAGGCATTACTATTACGAATTTTTCCAGGTTCAAGTGGTTGATCGACACTTAAAAGTTCACTACCAGTTGCGATAACACCGATAACTGGCTTTACAGCGACGTTTACTTCATGATAACCAAAGGTAGCAAGAAGCGCGACAACCCCTGGATTAATTTTTGTTCCCTTTTCTACTAGCACAGTTCCTTTTTTCGTATCTTCCCCTTGATAGGATATATTATCTCCTTGTTTAAAAGAGCGCTTTATTTGCATGATCTTTTTTGATTCATCAGCAACCTCTTGTGTTAATTCAAGCATGACGACAGCATCACAGCCTGCTGGTATTGGAGCACCCGTCATTATTCTCACTGTTTGAAAAGGTTTAACCTCCCCCCGAAAAACGTAGCCAGCCCCAATTTCTCCGACTACCTCAAATGTGATTGGAGACTCAGAACTAGCACTTTCTGTATCTACTGAACGAAGGGCGAACCCATCGTACGGCGAACGATCAAATGCTGGAACATCATGTGAAGCAACTAAATCTTCTGCTAAAAATCGATTATATGACTGTTCAAGTGGTACCTTTTCACTTTTTTGTTCAATATAAAATTCCATCACTTTCTTAACTGCTTCTTCAACAGGGATCGGCTTTCTCTTTTCTACCAATACACTCACTCCTTTGACATCATCAACTATACATCACTCGGTACTGTTAAAGATGCAAGGGAACATTCCCTTGCACCTGGTTAACCACCGATATAGGACATTTCAATTTTCTTTCTCGTCTTTACTGTCTCTTCGGTACGTTCCTCAGAATATCTGTCAGTGCGGTTTGACCAAATGTTTTCAATCTTCTTTTCAATCTCAAGATCTGATGCTCCTGAACGAATCAATTGACGGAAATCGTAACCCTCCTCAGCAAATAAACAAGTGAACAGTTTTCCATCTGCAGATATTCTCGCTCTCGTGCAGCTACCGCAAAAAGTATCTGAAACCGAAGAAATAAAACCTACCTCAGTCGTTGTACCAATATACCGATAACGTGAGGCTACTTCACCAAAATAGTCTTTATCTACTGCTTCGACTGGAGCAATCGTTGATACCTTTTCTAAAAGCTCTTTTTTTGTAACAACTTGAGAAAAGTCCCATCCGTTCGTTTGACCAACATCCATAAACTCAATAAAACGTAACGTTATTCCTCTGTCTTTACAGTAGGTCGCAAGCTTCACAACCTCTTCGTCATTGACACCTTTTTTCACAACCATATTTACTTTCACGAGCAAACCCGCAGAAATTGCTGCTTCCATCCCTTTTAAAACAACATTAGGTTTTACTTTTCTTCCGTTCATTTCTTGGAAAATGTCTGTATCTAATGCATCTAAACTAATATTTACACGCATAAGTCCTGCCCGTTTTAATGCTTCAGCTTGCTTCACAAGATATACACCATTAGTAGTAAGTCCAACGTCTTCAATTCCTTCTAAAGCAGATAGACGCTTCACAAGAAGATCGACATTCTTTCGTAAGAGTGGCTCCCCACCTGTTATACGTATTTTCTTCACACCTAATTTTGTAAATTGAGAAACGAGTCTTTCAATTTCATCAAATGAAAGTAGTTCTTCCTCTCTCATAAATACATAATCTTCGCCGAATATTTCAGCAGGCATACAGTAGGAACAGCGGAAATTACACTTGTCCATAATCGAAATACGCAAATCTTGCAATGGACGCGAAAATTTGTCGCTAACTGGTCTGATTTCCATGCTCATTCCCTCCTCTTAGTTGATTTTAATCGTGCTATATCATCATTCGACGTAGAATAGTCTCTAAAATAAATGGTTGTTAGCTATGAAAAAGCTGTTACTATATTAAGAGAAATCTATTAAAGTTCCTGTTCAATACATCATTCTAACATAAAAGAAGTGGGTGAATTAATTAAGATGCATAATTTTAGCGATTCTGTTAATGTAAATGTTGCAATTTTAACGATATCTGATACGAGAATAGAAGAAAATGACCGTAGTGGTCAGCAGATTAGAGAATCTCTTCTTCTAAAAAATCATTCGATCGTTGACTATAAAATGAGTAAAGACGATTTGCAATCAATTCAAGAAATTGTGAAAAAATGGTCTGTTGACCCAGAAATTCAAGCGATTATTTTAAATGGGGGTACTGGCTTTTCTCCTAGGGACGTTACATATGAAGCTGTCTCTTCACTTTTAAATAAAAAAATGGATGGCTTTGGTGAACTTTTCCGTAGCCTCAGTTATGAAGAGATTGGTCCAAAAGCGATGTTTAGCCGCTCAATCGCAGGAAGCATAGATAGTACGGCTATTTATGCCCTACCAGGTTCTACGAATGCTGTCAAACTTGCAATGGAAAAATTGATCCTACCGACAATGCCTCACTTTGTAGAGGAACTCGTTAAAAAATGAGTATGGCTGGAGTCGTACTTGCAGGTGGCAAATCATCTCGTTTTGGTAGACCGAAAATGTTTGAAGAGTATAAAGGGGTTCGATTCTATGAATATAGTATAAATGCGCTTTTTAATAGTGGAGTTGAGTCCATTTATATTGTCACAAATGACCAACTTGCTCCTTCCTTTAAAAACATGAAAGCAAAAATCATCATAGAAGATGAGAGTCACCATGGCCCGTTGTATGCTCTATCATATGCTATGAGAACCATTCAGGATAAGGATTGGTTTTTTGTCCTAGCAGCTGATATTCCGCTTGTTAGCACAGATTTTGTTCGTGAAATGTGCACGCTTGCTGAACAATCAATAAATGATATTATTATTCCTATAACAGGAGACAAAGAACAACCTTTGCTTGCTCTCTATCACCATAGCTGCTTACCTATTGCGTTAGAACTTTTGGCTGAAAATAGAAAAAGCATGCGCCCATTAATAGAAAAAGCAAATGTAAAATATGTTCATTTTTCTAGTGATCAGAAAGATTTTATGAATATTAATCATCAAGAAGATTTAACACAAATCATTAATAAGGAGATTACGTAGATGAGTGAATTTTCCCATTGGAACGAAGAAGGCCGTCCAAAAATGGTCGATATTTCAAAGAAAGACGATTCCAAACGAACAGCCGTTGCTCAGAGCACCATTTTAATCAAAAAGGAATTATATGATGCGATCCGAAATGCCGAAATTAAAAAAGGTGATCCCTTGCAAGTTGCGCAAATCGCAGGAATTATGGCTGCTAAAAAGACACCTGATATGATTCCAATGTGCCACCCTATTCAAATTCAAGGTGTTGATTTCAACTTTGAATATCAGCAAGTTGATAATGGATATGAGTTAATCATTCAAGCAAAAGTGACATGTAAAGGAAATACAGGTGTGGAAATGGAAGCCTTAACTGCTGTTTCTGTTGCCTCTTTAACTTTCTATGACATGTGTAAAGCTGTAGATAAAAGTATGATCATTAAAGAAACCTTTTTACTGAGCAAAACGGGTGGAAAAAATGGAGATTACAACGCGTCCAACATCTAAATAAAGGATAAAAGGGTATCTCAAAAAGTCAACGACTGAGATACCTTTTTTGATGCTAACTTAAAAACCCCGTAAATTAATCTTCCAAGGTTGTTATTTAAGTTACCTGAACTGTGCAATAATTCAGTTATCAGAAAAACAAGATAGTTAGGAGCGGTTGATATGAAATTATCAGAATTAAAGAAAAGCGGACATGCACCATCTTTATTCTCAGCATTTTTATATTTTGACGTAAGTTTTATGATTTGGGTTTTACTCGGGGCTTTAGGAGCCTATATCACTCAAGATTATGGCCTTTCACCAGCTCAGGTTGGAATGATTGTCGCTATACCCATTTTAGGTGGATCGTTTTTTAGAATCGTCGTCGGCGTGTTAACAGATCGTTTCGGACCAAAGAAAACTGCCATTGGCGGAATGATTGTGACGATGATCCCTCTATTTTGGGGATGGCTCGGTGCTTCGAACATATCTGAACTATACGCAATCGGTATTCTTTTAGGGGTTGCAGGAGCAAGCTTTTCAGCTGCACTACCTATGGCAAGCCGTTGGTATCCACCGCATTTACAAGGGTTAGCTATGGGGATAGCTGGAGCTGGTAACAGCGGTACACTACTTGCAACTTTATTCGGCCCAAGGTTAGCAGAAATTTATGGTTGGCAGGGTGTGATGGGGATCGCCCTTATTCCTCTTACCCTTGTGTTATTCTCTTATATTTTCTTAGCAAAAGATGCACCAAACCAACCTGCACCACAGCCAATTGCAAATTACTTCAAAGTGTTCAAGCAAAAAGATACAGCGTACTTTTGCTTACTATATGCCGTCACATTCGGTGGTTTTGTTGGGCTTGCTAGTTTCTTAAGTTATTTCTTTGTTAATCAATATGGTTTATCGAATGTTCGTGCTGGAGATTTCGTTAGCTTATGTGTTGCAGCAGGTAGCTTTTTCCGTCCTGTTGGTGGCTTGATCGCAGACCGAATTGGCGGCGTTAAATTACTATCTTTCTTGTTTATCGGTGCTGCAATCTGTATGTTTGGTGTAAGCTTACTGCCTCCTTTAGCTCTCGTTACCGTCTTATTGTTTGCTGGTATGATGTGTCTTGGCATGGGTAATGGTGCCGTATTCCAGCTTGTGCCACAAAGATTTCAGAAAGAGATTGGAATGGTAACTGGTATTGTCGGTGCAGCAGGTGGATTAGGTGGCTTCTTCCTCCCGAATATTCTTGGAACATTAAAAGAAATTACTGGAACATATGCGAGTGGATTCATCGTCTTCTCCCTTATTGCGATTGCAGCTCTCGTTCTACTTCTAGTTGTTCAGGCGTCATGGCGTCAAGCTTGGAAGATATCAGGAGAATCAGTGAAAATATAATATCTTTCGAAGCGTCCGTGTGTAGCACGGGCGTTTTATTTTTTTGCATAAAAAGGAATGTCCCTTCAGCATAAAGATAAATGTGTTAAGAAAAGAAATTGAGGGAATATAGGTAAGTAAAAAGCTCCTCTCACTGGAATGAAAGGAATGATCGATATGTATAATAAAGCATTGCTTATTTATAATGGAAATGCTGGTAATAATGAAATATCGAAAAATTTGAATCAAATTGTTGGAAATCTTGCTCAAAACATCCGTGAATTAACGTTGTTACAGACAGAAAAAAAAGGAGATTCAGAACGGTATTGTAAGGAGCGTGCTAGTGAGTTCGACTTGCTTATTATTATGGGAGGTGACGGAACGGTCCATGAATGCATAAACGGTTTAATGGAGTTAGAAGACCCGCCAATCGTTAGTATTATTCCAACTGGTACTTGTAATGATTTTTCACGCTCTCTTTTGATCCCACAAACAATTACTGAAGCGGCTGAATTCATTCATTCAGGAAAAGTTGAGAGTATTGATATTGGGCAATGTAATGATCGTTACTTTTCTAATTTCTTCGGTGTAGGCTTAATAACTGAGGCATCTGAAGCGACTAACTCTAATTTAAAGAGCTCAATCGGAAAGTTTAGTTATTTTATTAGTGCCTTGCAATCTTTAAAAAAAGCAACATCATTTTCCTTTTCATTAAAAACCGATAAAGAACAGTTTGAAGGAGAAGCAGTTATGATTTTAGCGATGAATGGATACTTTTTAGGAACCTCCAATCTACAATTGAATGAAACCAAATTGAATGATGGGTTACTAGAAATTTATTTAGTTCGAGAGTCAGGCCTTAATTTAATTCGAAATATGTATAACAAAGCATTTTCAGATGATTGGACTAGAGACACAGAGGGCATTGATCTAATCAGAGCTTCTTCTTTTCAGCTAGAAACAGATGAAAAACTTGATGTTGATATGGATGGTGAGATCTATTTGAAAACACCAGTAAATGTCTCTATTTTAAATAAACATTTGAAATTTATTACTCAATGATAATCTATTCAATAGAAAAAGTAACCTTAACTTTTTAAAGGTTACTTTTTCTATCTTCGAATTCTATAGCCATTCTTTCTAACAATGCAGCCATTTGAGCTCGTGTTGAAGGAGCTTTGGGACGAAACGTTCCATCCTCATAACCTGACAGATAACCTTTTTGATAGATCGCCGTTACAGGCTGATAGGACCAATGATTTATTGCTACGTCAGTAAACGGAGAACTTTCTGGATCTGAATATTCAAATTGAAAAATATTATATAAAATGGTTGCTAGTTGCTCTCGTGTTAAAGGTTCGTTTGGAGCAAACCGTTCAGGCGATACCCCATTTAAAAAACCCAACTCTTTTGCCAGTTCAATTTCATTCTGTGCCCAATGCCCAATCGTGTCTTTGAAATGATAAGATACTGGTACTTGTCCCCCATATCCTAATGCTCGGATAAGAATGACTGCACTTTGAGCTCGTGTTAGATTCTTGTTTGGCAAAAATGTTGTATTAGTTGTTCCATTCATCCAACCTTTTACAGACACAAAATAAATACTCCCCTCTGCCCAATTACCTAATGGGACGTCTACAAAATAACGGCCATTTAACCAAAGGCTATAATAATCCCAAACATCAGGTGTTTCATGTAACAATGCCCATGAACCAGTTCCTTTTATATCATATCTATTCGTAAGTCGTAACTTCGCTTTAATCGATCTTTCATTTTCATACCAAATTTGATACCTTCCTTCCGTTAATTTCGTACTACCGATAAACGTATATTTTCCTTTTGGAATCTGAAATGTAGTATAAGGAGCTTGTTTGTTTTCATCGAAATAAGTATGCCCATTAAATTCTTTCATTAAAGGAGTAACGTTCGTAATGGAGAGTCCCTTACCTGTAATCATTCGATTTTCTAAGGTTGGACCGTCTAGCTTCCAAATCCGTCCATAAAAAGGAATTCCATGAACGATTTTTTCTTTTTGGACACCTTGATTTAGTGCATATTCAATCGAGCGCTCCGAAAAACCAATACTAGCTACAGGACCAATCGGGCTATCAGTAGATTCCCAACTTTCATCATAAGCCATGATCATCAAGTAGTCTGAATGTCCAGCTAAAGCTTTATAGTTATAAAAGCCATGCCAACCAGTCTTCCATCCGTTTGGGTTGGCAGCAACTGAGACGGAAACAACTTTGTCTTTAGGAATGTATTTTCGAAGCAGTCTTATCAAGTCAGTATGTGCATCTCGATATTCATGTCCAATACCTTCAATATCCACGTTTACACCATCTAAATTGTATTGTTTGATTGCTGATGCGATATCACGTGCTATTTGATCTCGATTTAATAAACCGTTTATACCAGCAGTACGATCCCAGTGGTTAGCCAGAAAAGGAACAACCTTAATTCCCCTTTTGTGCATTTCACTTATAAAGGATTCTTGAAGCTTCCACGTGATTATAAGCTCTCCTTCTTTTGAAACATCAAAATAATTAGGAGAAACCGTGTGAAGACTCCCTCTCGTTTTATTCACTTGATTTACATAGTTACTTGGTGAACCAAAATAGATATATGACATATTAAATCGGTTCTGTTGCGCACTTTGAAAAGAACCACCCATGAGAAAAATAACAATCAATAGTACGACACCAATTGATATGTTTCGACTATTCATAAAGCTCTTCCTTTCATTCAACTCCATTCAATTGATATAGCTTGCTTCAAAGACAATTGTTTCATTAGTTAGTGAGACATTCATCTCGATTCCAAGATATGTAACGGTTTTCTTTTCATGCAATTCGATCTCTGCATTCGGTTCAACACCCAATTCATGAAAAATAGCATCGATATCAAGCGAATCAGATTCTTGAATAAGCATTAGAATGATCTGCCTCCATCCAACCAGTACGTCAAATGTATTTGCTGTAATAGGCGATAATAAGATTAGTTTTTCAACTTGATTATTCGAAACAAACACTTGAAGTTCTATTTGCTTATTCAATTTTGCTTGATAATAAATGGATTTTTCATTTGAAACTTTTTCTACTGTATCAATGGTTAAATCGCAAGCTAATTCTTTAGATACGGCATTCCAACGTTCTTTAAAATCATTAAATGTAAGTTGATAGTCCTGTTCCATTTCCTGATCTAATTCTAAGCTTTGCTTGGCAAAACGACCCTCTTTTTGTAAAGTACGGTTTTGTATGTTTCCTTTTTGAAATGATTGACTTTGCTCTTTGGACTGGGTAATCTGGTCTTCACTAACTTGTTGACAAGCCACCAAGACAAGAAACAACATGATTCCTATGAATAAAAAACGAACATACATGAATACACCTACCTTTAAGATCCATTCGTTTGTAGTGTCATCAATACGAAAGCGATTATTCAAAATTCCCGTTTATTTTTAAAGCCAAAGAGGAATAGTCATAGAAAATAGTAAACGTATCATACTAACTTAAAGATAATAAAAAGTATGGAGGTAATTTAATCATGAATCAAATGGTAGAACGATTTTCTGAATGGCTAGAGGCTCAAAAAGGAAAAAAGTTATTTATCAAAAAGGGAGAACATTCGACTGGGATGGAAAATATATCTGATCTTGATACGATTTCCATCAGTCTTGAGTCGATATCCTTACGTCAATCTAAACAATCCTCGTTAGATGACTATCTTCCACACCAAGAACTCATCCTACATGGAAATGGTGAAATTCATGGGAATGAAAAAGATTCACCATTACCAAACCAATCATTTGAAATTCCACTTGATGAGACATTTCGTTTTTCCACGGAAGGTAATGCGGTCAATGTACATACCGAAAAAGCCGTTTATCATTTATCTCCTCATTAAAGAAGAAGTCATCTTATTTATAGATGACTCCTTTCCTTCCTTTTACCTCCCAACCCTCTTCAACACTTCCTCAAGGGGCTCAGGCTTCAAAAACTCCACAGGTGAAACTCCCTTCTCAAACGTAAATGAATCACCCTCAATAATGATCACATACTTTCCGTTCACTTTGGCAATATGAACAGATTCACCAAAATCAGAAAGCAATGCCTTTACGTCTATATGATCGAGTTTGAGCTTGAGTGGTAGTTCTGGCTGATGCTCGACAATCGGTGCAGAGGCTTCTACGACTTGCTCTGGTGTCCATTTTTCTTGGAGTTCACGCACGGGTGTGTTTGACCATGCTTCGATGTATTCTTCCTCTTGGATTCGTTCTGGACTTTCCTCTTGATATGTTTCTGCGATGTGTTGCTGGGCCATTTGTATGACTTGTGTTTTGACGATCTCTGGCATTGATTGATGGTACTCGACAAATTTTAAGAAGTCTTCAAAGTAGCGAGCATGAGAGGATTGGTGGATTTTCAGTTCCCACTCTTCGACCATGCCTTCTTCTGGCATGTAGGGGTATTGAATGGACTTCATATTTTTCGTTGTGATTGCTCTTTCTACATTACGAATCATCGTTTTTTCATCAGTAATGGAAGCAACCTTTTGTTCGAAATCGCATTTTAATACAAATACAAAAGGATCATCCATATATTTATTGAATTTCGCACGGATCACAAGCAGGGCTCCACCTCGAATGGCACTTGTATCCATATATGCTCGTACTAGCTCCTCACTACTGCTTCTAAAAGCAGCTGCATGATCCGCTATTCGAATCCGGTTAAATTGATTAAAGTTAGGATTCGTATCTAAATCATACCCAGGCTCAACAATAAAGCGTCCAATCTTTGTTGGCACTTGTTCTGATTTAGGGTTTCTTTCAACTTTTCTTTTTGCAATCTTCATTAATTCCCCATCAAGAAAATCTTTGAGAGGGCTCGTGATGTATACTTGTTCATCTATCGTTTGATAATGGTTAAAACGTTTATCTGCCTGCTCTCCTTGCCCTTCTACTTGAACGACAAAAAAAGATAAAAATTCAATTGTAAAATCCATCGCTATCACCTTAATTTCTGTAACATTTTGCTTGAAGCAACTTTGTTATTATACCATTTTCGTGTATGGCTTTTTCATAAACATTCTTATTGGGCGTTTTTGGTTTATAAACGTATAAAAAGGGCAAATATGAATTATATCAAATCGTAGGAGGAAGATGATTATGAAAAAGATTAGAAAATCAATTTTATTTTTAATTTTAGCTATTAGTTTAGTAGCTTGTGGCAATGAGGTACCAAATGAAACGGCAAATGAACCTCCTATCGAAACACCGAATCAAGACACAAACGAACCTCAAACTGAAGAGCAATCCTCAGGACAAATTACTGATTTCAACCTCGAGATTGAAGTAGCTAATCAAGACAAGGTTGATGTTGACTTTGAAGTAGAACGTGCTGAAACAGAGGCAACATATTCAGTGGACGGAGAGGAAAATTTAAGAGGAGCTGAAGCTTTATCGCAAATTGAACTTATGTTTAATGATCTAAACCTGACTAAAGATGTTAACGAAGATGAGATCATTGATCAGATTTTGACTTATTTTAATATTAACCATGCGGATGTAACAGATTTTGATTTAGATATTGAATTTGACTATCAGGAAAAAATTGATATTGATCGTGATCAGTTATCATGATTTATTGTTTAAAAACAAGAGCTTTAATTCGGCTCTTGTTTTTTGTTGAAATTTTTTAAATGTACTCTTTTTATCATGCTATAATCTTATTTATTGATTGATAAAAAAGGAGCCATTTTCATGCAAGTACAACAGAAAGAGATAACAAAAAATTCACCTCAGCATCAAACAATGTATCGAATCTTGCTGATCATTGGTCTTGTCCATTTATTAAATGATGCGATACAAGCTCTTATTCCTGCAATGTTTCCGATTTTACAATTATCGATGGGACTAACCTTTACTCAGCTAGGTTTGATTGCTTTTGCCTTAAACTTAACATCCTCTCTTATTCAACCAGTAGTAGGGATGTATACAGATAAGAAGCCTTCACCATATGCCTTACCAATTGGTCTAGGTTTTACTTTCGTTGGCGTACTTGGCTTAGCTTATGCACCGTCGTTTTGGTTTGTGGTGATTTCGGTTCTTTTTATAGGCTTAGGGTCGGCCACATTTCATCCTGAAGGGTCTCGGGTAGCCTTTATGGCTGCTGGCACTCGTCGTGGCTTAGCTCAATCGATTTATCAAGTAGGCGGAAATAGCGGTCAGGCTCTAGCCCCTTTGATTACGGCATTAATTCTTGTTCCACTCGGACAATTTGGGGCTATTTGGTTTACATTAGTTGCGGCTATAGCTATTGGTCTTCTTATTTATATTGCTCGTTGGTATTCAGAACAAGTACGGTTACAAGCTAGTGTGAAAAAAGAGTCTACAAAGAAGAAAAAACAATCAAGATTACATCGTCGAACAGTTACTTTTGCAATTACGTTATTAATTTTCCTAGTTTTTGCTCGCTCATGGTTCCATGCAGGAATCACTAATTTTTACGCTTTTTATGTGATTGACCAATACGGGGCAACAATCCAGCAAGCGCAAGTGTATCTATTTATCTTTTTAGCTGCTGGGGCTATCGGAACATTTGCTGGTGGACCACTTGCTGATAAGTTCGGGAAAAGAAACATCATTATGCTATCTATGTTAGGATCTGCTCCCCTTACTCTGATCCTCCCACATGTTGGAGAAATCGCTGCATATCCACTTATTGCTGTAATTGGTTTCATTATTTTATCAAGCTTTTCCGTTGCCGTTGTCTATGCACAAGAGCTTGTACCTGGAAAAATTGGAACTGTGTCAGGACTTATTATCGGACTTGCATTTGGAATGGGTGCCCTTGGCTCTATTGCCCTTGGTCTAATGGCTGATGCGATCGGTTTGACAAATACAATGCTTTTCACCGTATCCTTACCTATACTAGGAATCGCTACGTTCTTTCTTCCATCGGATAAGTGGATAGCTGAGAACAGCAAATAACCTTGCTTTCTTTTCCGACTTTAAGCAACTATTTTAATTGTTTAAAGTCGGTTTTTATTTTATTATAATCATCTTATATTTCAGTATGTGAAATTATTAATTTTATTATCCTCTTTCTTCTGAATGTAAACAATAAAGATGAATAATTTAGCAGAAATTGAGCAACTTAATCAATGTTTCAATACATTATGAATGGAGTGTTATCTATGTCTCAAAGTGTAAATCAATTAATGTCAACAAATGTTGTTACAGTTAGTCCACAACAATCAATTCAAGAAGCTGCAGTCTTAATGAAGCAGCAAAATGTCGGTTCAATCCCTGTTGTTGAAAACGGACAGATTTGCGGAATCATTACAGACCGTGATATTACGTTACGTTCAACAGCAGCAGGAACAGCTAGCAGTGTTCCAGTTCGTGATTGCATGTCCACAAACCTCACTGTCGCATCACCTACAATGGATGTACATGAAGTTGCGCAACTAATGGCTCAGCACCAAGTCCGCCGCTTACCAGTTGTCGATAATGGACAAGTAGTTGGAATGGTTGCTATCGGAGACTTAGCAAATGAAGCCATTTATCAGAACGAAGCAGGTGAAGCACTTTCTAATATCTCTCTTCCGTCAAATGAAATGAAATAATGAAGGAGCAATTTTAATTTCAATATGTCAAAGAACAGAGATCCAATTTGGTTCTCTGTTTCTTCATTCCTTTCTCATACTTAAGGACGAATTCTCACTAGCGTTCCAATGGGTATCGTTCTGGCTAGCTCTTCCACATCACGATTGTACATTCGAATACATCCTCTTGATACTTCTTTTCCAATAGAAGAAGGGTTATTGGTTCCATGAATGCCGTAATGCTTCTTAGATAAAGACATCCACATTGTTCCATAAGGTCCACCTGGATTTGGCGCTTTATTAATGATGATAAATTCACCTATGGGAGTTTGGTGAAGCATTCTTCCAACCGCAATTGGATATACTTTGACTATTATTTGATTTCTCAGCAAGGTTAATGTTTTTTTTGAGAGTGAGACGAGAATAGAGTATGGCTGATTCCTTGGATCAGGCAACCCAGGGATAGTAAGAGGTTGACCTACGTAAATGACGTTGGGATTTGTAATTTGATTTGCTTGGATAAGCGCTTCAAAAGGTACACGGTAATCCTCCGATATTGTCCATAACGTCTCTCCAGGCCCAATAATGTGCTGATGCATCACTCACCTCCTGTATCGTTCTTTAAATTACTATATGCAACAGCTGCCTAAATGATATGTGTACCTTAATCAAGATCGATATCGCACTTACAATTAAATGTGATTATAAACGTACTCCCTTTGTCTTTTGAGCTTTTAACAGTAATCGTTCCTTCCATCATTTCTATCAAATTTTTGGAAATTGTTAACCCAATTCCAATCCCATCCTGATCACTAGGCAATTTCGATGCCCGGTAAAAAGGAAAAAATATTTTTTTCATTTCTTCTTCATTCATACCGACTCCTGTATCGGATATGAAAATATGAAAATCATTCTCTTTTTTTTCAGTTGAAAGGACAATCTTTCCCTCATAGTGATTAAATTTAATAGCATTTGCTAGTAAATTAAGGAGAGCCTGCATCATCTTTATCGAATCAATACGAAGAAAAACTTCATGGTTCAAGTCTAGATTCGTTATAATTTCAACTTTTTTTTCTAAAGCAAGCGGGGTTACTATATGAATGCTGTCCTCTATTAATTGATGAATCGAAATATGTTCTAAGGAAAGATTTAATTGACCTTTTTCATACTTCTTCAAATTCATTACTTCATTTATTAGCTGTAATAGATGGTTTCCTGATTTGATCATTTTATCTATTCGTTCAGTCTGCTTTTCATTTAAGGAGAGGGATGAATCCATTTTCATTAATTGTGCATAGCCTAAAATACTGTTTAGTGGTGTTTTGACCTCATGACTTATTTGTGTTAAAAACTGGTGTGAACCTAATGATGCCTTTCCATTATGTTCTTGAAAAGACATATGTTCAGAATGAAAATTCCCAACCACAAATATTCCCTTTATCTTGCTTTCTGCTAAAATAGGATAAATAGTAATGGAAAGTTGTTTAATTGTATGAATATTGGATTGAAGGACTACTGTTAGGGATAATGAATCGCTCTTATGTAAGTTTTTTATTAATTCAACAAACCTACTCTTACTTTCACTAGATAAAAAAGAGTGTAAATACTTTCCTTTCACTTCGTCTAATGAATAACCAGATACAACGAGGAAGCCTTGATTTGCGTGTGTGATTCTACCATCAAGATTAGTCGAAATCACCACAGTTGCAGGGTGTTGGTACAAATGTTGAAATTCTTGCTCATACTCAGTCTCTCTTATCCTTTTGTTCTTTTCTTGTACAGTAAGAATCATTTGCTGATTTATAAATAAAATGATAATGATAATGGCTAATAAATAAGGTAAAAAAGACCCTTCCCATTCAAAGGATAAGGGTGTAAAAGAATAAGCAATATTAAATGAAAGAGTTCTATTGTTGATTGTAAAAAAATAAAGGAATATAATACTCAGACAAAAGACGATATTGCTTACCATTCTCTTATCCGTTTGATTCCAAACAACAACAGAACCACATTTCCAAATGACATATAGTAAGATAAGCGATAGAAGAAGTGATAAAGAAGCATGTGGAATAAATAACCCCATTAAGATAAGTTGAACACTATATGTACCCAGTCCTACTATCAATAATTGAGAGAAAAATGCAAGTCTTTTGTGCAACAAATTCTTCTTATTATTTATCAAAATACTCCGCGAGTCATAAGTGAAAAAGGCGATCATCAACACAAAATTGATTAATAACACACTTTCAAAATTCAAAATATTCCCCATCGCTTCACCCTTTCATTTATGAAGTTTTACATAGGATGACTTAGTTCCCTAACACCTTTTTGCAATCCCGTATCCACTCAATACTAGTGACAATACACTCTCTATGTCTATCTATATCTGCACCCATTTAGCATATATTTACGACCTTCTAAATGATACAAAGTATTATTGAGAAAGAACTTTAACCCTTTCATTAACTCAAAAAAGTCTAACCACAACAAATAAAACATTGAGTGATTTTCAATAACCGCTCAATGCTTAAGTATGCTAACTGAGGTTAGACTTTTATTCTTTTGAATTTACAATATTTAAATGATCAGCTTTTGTTGGACCGTACTTATTTTATGTTTAGAAATATAGGCTGACTTATCATAACGAAGGAAATAAGCTAAGTAAGTTCTACCAGATGTTTCAATATGCGAAATTTTATTTAAGTTAATGATATAGGATCGATGAGATTGGAAAAACGATTGTGTTAATTTTTTTTCAATTGAATCTAACGTTTCAAACGTGATGTACGTTTTTTCAACAGTGTGTATGAATGCTTCTTTTCCATTTTTCTCTACAAATAAGATTTCATCGATTGGGATATAAAACGTTAGCTTTTTATTCCGTACAATGATTCGTTTATTATGATCCTCTACAATTCTTTTTGATATTCCTTCTGTATGCTTACTACTTTTTCTTACTTTATCTAATGCCTTATAAAGTCGTTCCGCTTCAACTGGCTTCACAATATAATCTAATGCTGAAATAGTGAACGCCTCTACCGCATAATCATTATAGCCTGTAATAAAGATAAACTTTAAATCAGGAACGTATTCTTTACAAATTTTGATTGCTTCAACCCCATTTAACTTAGGCATACGAATATCAACTAATACGACATCAACATCTTTATGCTTCATCACTTGTTCAATGACTTCTTTCCCATCTGAAGCAACAGCGACAACCGTAAAATCTGGTAAATATTCTATAAATTCAGCTATGATTTCTTTAGAATCCGCATTATCGTCTGCAATAATAACTTTGTAATTTTCCATATTACACACCTGCTTCACCGTATGTTATCTATGATTTCTAATCACAGATATGTTGAATAAACTTTAAAGATCGTTCTTTTGTCAGTATACAAGTTTCATTATAAATGTAACAGTATTGGAAGAAAATTTCACTATTATTATACCAGAAAACCATTGTAGAATAAACATGGTCTATCAAATTAAAGGGTGAACTATTCATGAACCTCCATTCTAAATTAAAGCCTCTTACATCAACAAATTTTTATTTTATTGTTGATTATAACGGGAACGTTACGTACCTTTATTCTACAGAAATGAATTACCTGGAATTACACATGGAAGAAGCTATTGGACAACCATTACAAAATGTACTTCCAACATACTTTCCTATTTCATTTGAAAAGCAGTTACGAAAAGCTATGAAAGAAAACGCACCAACTTCATACATGATTGAAATAGATTTACATATAAAAAAGCAGTTAGAAGTAGAAGTTTATCCCATTCCTAAAGGCTTCATTGTTTTCATAAAAGAAGCTATGCATGAAAGAGAAATAGAGATTGCCCTTCAAGAAAATCTTAAAACACTTGTCCTATTAACTGAAACAGCAAATGATTTAATTGTTAAAGAAAAACCGAAAAAAATTCTTGATACATTATTTAATAGTCTCTCTCATTATTTAGATCTTGATGTCTATTTTAATTACATTTTAGATGAGCATAGCAAAAAATTGAAATTAATGAATTTCCAAGGCATCTCAAATGAAACAGCTATAGAAATACAACATCTTGATTTAGGAGAAGCTGTTTGCGGCACTGTAGCCAGCAATCGATCAAAAATCATCGTCGAAAATGTTCAACAGACTGTTGATCCTAAAGTAGCCCTTATTCAATCCTTAGGAATTGAAGCGTATGCCTGTTATCCATTAATTTCTCACAATCGGCTCATCGGTACATTATCTTTTGGTTCAAAGCAGCGCACGAAATTTACTGAAGAGGAGCTACTCGTTATAGAGAAAATTTGCAACCAAGTAGCTGTTACACTTGAACGATTGTTTCTAATCACTGAATTAAAAGAGAGAAATCAGGAATTAAAACGAAGCAATAAACAATTACTAATATCGAAAAATGAAGCAGAAAAAGCAAATAAAGCAAAATCTGATTTTCTTTCGTTAATGAATCATGAACTTAGAACTCCATTACATTCAATTTTAGGATTCGCTCAAGTACTGACAATCAATGAACAAAATCCACTAAATAGCTTTCAAAAAGACAAAGTTAATAAAATCTTAGAAGCCAGTCGTCATTTATTAACGCTAATAAATGATATATTAGATCTCGTCCGATTTGAAACAGGTACGCCACTTCTCAACTTTGAAAGTGTCGATTTACGTCAAATCGTTTCAAACAGTATTGAGATCATTAAACCAACTGCAGACAATCATAACATTATCATTCACCATTCGATCCAATCAAAAGTTCCAAACATTCGTATGGATGCATTTCGACTAAATCAAATTGTTCTTAACCTATTATCAAATGCGATTAAATACAATCATCAAAATGGACAAATAAGTGTGAGCTACAAACTATTAGATGATCACATAAAAATCATTATTACTGATACTGGATTTGGAATTGATGAAGAAGAACAAACAAAAATCTTTGAACCTTTTTATAGGTCTCCTCATTATTCTTCTTTAATTGAAGGAACTGGTATTGGATTAGCTCTTGTTCAAAAGTTAGTAACAGAGTTAGGTGGATCTATAGGTGTAGAAAGTAGTGTAGGATTGGGCAGTACTTTTTGGATTCTATTCCCAATTGAAAAACCCCTGTTTCATAGCACAAAATCTTCATAGCGAAAAATGCTATCTTAATCGATAGCATTTTTTAAATATATTGCTTCTTATGATGAATGATCTATACCTACACATCTATAACTGAATTTCTAGATTGGAGTATTCCGTCTAAATTTTTCAATTCTAGCTCTTCAAACTTTGCTAGCATTCTCTTTTCGTCAATTTGATAAAGTGCTTCAACTATGTCACAGGATACTTCTACTTCACAATGAATAGCCGCTAACTGTCTACAAATGTGAAGAATTTCTTGATCATTCTCAATTTTCAAGCGTTGTGATGGCGTCAAAGAGGATAAATTATCCAATATCCCTTCAATTGTGCCATATTTTTTTAATAACTGTAGGGCTGTTTTTTCGCCAATTCCCTTTACTCCAGGATAGTTGTCACTGCTATCACCCATTAAAGCTTTTAAATCGACCATTTGACGAGGGGTAATCCCTTTTTCCTCAAAAAATATCCCTTCATTAAACACTTGATAATTTCCATAACCTTTCTTTAAAAGAATAACAGAAACATTTTTATCAATTAATTGTAAAATATCTTGATCTCCCGTCAAAATGAGTACATCTGAATTCTTGCTATAGTGTCTTGCTAATGTACCAATACAATCATCAGCTTCAAAGCCCGCTAAACCAACATTTGGAATACTAAGCTCATCAACGACATCTTTCACAAGATCAAATTGAGGAATTAGCTCAACTGGTGGTTCGCCGCGATTCGCTTTATAGTCAGGAAAGATCTCATTTCGAAATGTTTTACTCCCCATATCCCAGCAGCAAATAATATGGGTAGGCTGATGCGCATTGATTGCTGTAAATAAATGTTTAATAAATCCATGTATCGCATTAGTCGGTATTCCTTTACTATTGACCATGTAATAACCACTCATCGCAGTAGCAAAAAATGACCGAAATAACAATGCCATACCATCTACGAGCATGACTCTATCTTTATTCAAAATAACTCTCCACTCCCTTATCTCTAAAAAAACCTTTACGTATTATATCATGAAAGATGACCCAATTGTTTTTAAAAAATGGAGTAAAGATTATAATGATTCTAATTCGACACTCATGATATGTGCAATTTGCTTTAGTTCATAATAAATTTCCGTTGTATAACGTTTCTCATTCACTAAAATGATGATATCCATTTGCTGTGATTTGCTGTCTTTTAAGTCCCTTACTCTCACTTTACGTGGCCTCATCTTTCTTTGCTTCATTTCTTTTAGAATATCAGTCATTGTTTCTCCTGCGTCAACAATTAATTTGACTCTCAATTCTTTTTCTCTTAATGATCTAGGGCCGATAAACTTAAATAAAAATGGTAAAAGTTCTACGCTAAATAGGAGCAAAACAGTCGCAATAATGGCTTCAATCCAAAAACCAGCACCACAAGCGATTCCAATCCCTCCAGCTCCCCAAATCATCGCCGCAGTTGTTAAGCCAGATATCATATCATTATTTCTTCTTAAAATAACACCAGCACCTAAGAAACCAATACCCGATACGATCTGTGCCGCAAGTCGAAGTGGATCCATTGGTCTAACATAAGCATCAGCATATTCAGTTGCTGCCTCTATTGATACATTCGTTAATAAACAACTCATTATCCCAATAACTAAGCAAGTTTTGAGTCCTAAAGGTTTCTTTTTTAACTCTCTTTCCAAACCAATTATAATACAAAGTATTGTCGCAATCCCAAGATTAAACATGAAACTACCTGGGTATAAAATCATAGCTGTTCCTCCTACGTTAAAATAAAGCATTTATTGAGTGATGTTTAACTTTCACTATATCCTCTAATCATTCCGTCGTAAAGAGAATATGGTATACTTGATCAATGAATTCATTTCTTAATATGCGGAGGCTACATGTTACACTTTGAAGAAAAATTAACCATTATTGAATCCTTTTCAGAATTAGAAAGAAAAAATGTCTCACTTGGACGGGTGAACTTTCATTTTGAAGAAAGTGCTACCGATAAGAAAAATGTTGTTTATCATCTGCATCCAAATGGTAACGGTTTTGTTTATGCAGAGAAAATAAAGGGATATAAAACAGATAAGAACGGAATGGTGAATATTCGTGATTTCTCTGAAGAAGAGTTACGAATACTAATCGAAAAATCGATTGCTTCCCTTTCCTTTTCATTAACACAAACAGAAGACACAGTTATTAATGAAGAGTATGAAGAAACGTGGATAAACCGCGATAAGCAGACGCTTACTCTTCTTCAAGAAGATGATATGTGGAATGTGTACGCTGGTGCAAATCTTGACGGAACCTTTAATACGTATGGTGAAGCGGCAGAGTATTTAGATGAAGAAGGGTTCAAGATAAAAAGCTAGATTAATATGGAGATTTGACAACTCTTTTGTTGTCAAATCTCCATTGTTTTTCCTATGATTATGCATCTACACTAATTTTAGAAATCAAAGTTGTCTGGATCAGGTCCAACTCGTTCATTTTTATTTAAATTGTTAATTCTAGTCATTTCCTCTGCTGATAGCGTAAAATCAAAAATATTTGCGTTATCAATTATTCGTTTTTCTTTAATCGATTTTGGTATTGTTATCACATCATTTTGCAAATCCCAGCGCAAAATCACTTGAGCTGCTGATTTTCCGTATTTTTTCGCTATCTCATTAATCGCTTCGTCTTTCAATAGTTCTCCTTGCTTTAACGGCGACCAAGCTTCTAGTTGAATGTCTGCCTTTTTACAAAAGCTGTGTAGTGCTTCCTGTGTTAAATGAGGATGATATTCAACTTGGTTAACCATTGGCTTAATTTCTGCGTCTACAAGTAAGTCCTCTAAGTGATGAATGTGAAAATTACTTACACCTATGGCTTTAACACGGCCGTCTTTATATAGCTTTTCAAGTGCTCTCCAAGTGTCTTTATATTTCCCTTCAACAGGCCAATGAATTAAGTAAAGATCAAGGTACTCAAGTCCAAGTTTTTTTAAGCTAGTCTCATAGGCTTCTATGGTCGTTTCATAGCCTTGGTCTGCGTTCCATACTTTTGAAGTAATAAATAATTCTTCTCTTGGAACACCACACTCTCTTATTGCTTGCCCGACACCTTCTTCATTTTTATAAACGGCTGCAGTATCAATACTTTTATAACCAGCTTTAATAGCAGCTTTAACAGAATCAATTACCTCAGAGCCATCCTCCACCTTATAAACCCCAAAACCAAACCAAGGCATCTTGACACCATTATGTAGTGTTGTTGTATCCTTTAAACTTGTAACCATTCTTATCACTCCCTAGATAAAATAACTACCCTTTAATTTTACTACAATTTACCAAATCAAGAAACCAATTTGCCTGCCTACAGGACGTAGGTACTCGGCGTTACTCACAGGACGTGAGTGACTTTAGCCGAGTTTCCAGTTTCCATAACGCGGAGGAAGTTACCCGAGTTTCCTTAATGCGGATGAATTTAGCGAAGTTTCCATACTATATAAGACGAGGTCTCTTAGCAAACCTTTAATAAAACTCAAAAAACTTTCTTAAATAAAAAAAGAAAAGCCGCCAAATCAATTGGCAGCTTCTTTAAGCTTAATCGTTATATACTTGTTGAAACCATTCTTGTGCTTTGTCTACTTCTTCTCTTGTTAATTGATGACCGCCCTCGCCCCAGTGCTCCGTCACTTTTGCATGAGCACGACTAAGATCGTTAACAAGCTCTTTTGTTTGATCAGCTGGAATAAGCGGATCACGCTTTCCTGCTCCAATAAAGACAGGAGTATTCGTTAAATCAGGTAACTCGACACCACGACGAGGCACCATCGCATGGAACAGCACTGCTCCACTTAATGATTTTTCCTTATGATACAGCAGACTAGCAGCGATATTAGCTCCGTTCGAATAACCAATTGCGACAACTTTTTCGCAATTAAAAGAATACTTCTTTGCACTTTCATCAATAAATTGATTTAATTCATCCGTACGGAAAAGCAAATCTTCTTCATCAAATATACCTTCAGCAAGCCGGCGAAAGAAGCGCGGCATTCCATTTTCTAGTACGTTTCCACGAACACTAAGCACGGACGCATCTTTAGCAATCATGTTAGCTAGTGGTAATAAATCTTCTTCATTTCCTCCCGTTCCATGGAGAAGAAGCAAGGTTACATCGTTTTCTGGTTTTCCTTCTATAAAAAGATGCTTCACGTTCAAACCACTCCTTATTTTGTATTTAAAGGTACTAATTTTGCTTCAATCGATTCTCTTTGATCTTCAAAATACGGAGGTAATGATAATCTTTCTCCGAGATGATCGAAATCCTCATCCCCTTCAAATCCTGGACCATCTGTTGCTAGTTCGAAAAGAATGCCATTTGGCTCTCTGAAATAAAGAGAACGGAAATAATAGCGCTCAACAAAGCCTGAGTTAGGTAATCTTAATTCTTGTAAGTGAGTAACCCACTTTTTTAATTCTTCCTCATTTTCAACGCGGAAAGCCACGTGGTGGACACTACCACGACCTGGACGTTCTCTTTCGAGGTCTGAGTTTTCTTCTAAATGAATCTCTGCCCCTGTTCCACCTTCACCCGTTTCAAATACTCGAATGTCTTTTTGACCCTCCACTGGTGATGCGTATGAACCTACCTCTGTAAAGCCCATTACTTGAGTCAAAATAGTCGCTGTAATATCAGGTTGTGCAACTGTTAGTTTAACTGGACCTAAACCAACCACCCCATGTTCTGTCGGAACAGGGCTCTTATCCCATGGCTTTCCTCCAGCAACACCACTGTTTGTTTCATCAGAAACGAGAACTAGACGTTGTCCTTCAAAATCACGAAATGAAAGTGTAGCACGACCAGTTTCATTCGAAATGTCATCATGATCAACATCTAACTCTTCAAAACGTTTTTTCCAATAACGTAGTGCCTCATCGTTTGCTACTCTTAATGATGTAGCTGAAATGCTGTTCGTGCCTTGATACGTTTGGCCTGCATGAGGGATTTCAAAAAACGTTAAATCAGTTCCTGGATTTCCTCTTTCATCTGCATAGAAAAGATGATAAACCGATGTGTCATCCTGATTGACCGTTTTCTTAACAAGTCGAAGACCGAGAACTTGTGTGTAGAATTTGTAATTTTCTTTTGCATTAGCTGTGATTGCTGAAACGTGGTGAATTCCTTTTAATGGTTTTAATTGCATGAATGCTCACTCCTCAATTTTGTTTTGATATCTTTTGTTTCTGAAGCTTTTTTAATAACGTAAGCAATTGCTTTTGTTCATCTTTCGTTAATGAATGAAACTGTGCAGCTTGGAATTGCTCTTGAATCGGAACAATTTCCTCGAAAAGTTGCTCGCCTTTTTCTGTTAAAGAAATTAGTTTCGTTCTCCATTCCTGTTTGCGCTCAATTAACCCTGACTTTTCAACCTTAGCAAGCATTTGCGTCATATTTCCTTTTGTCACAAGTAATTTTTCCGCTAATTCTTGCTGGGATATTGGTTGATGTGCCCCAATTTGCACTAAAAGGTCAAACTGAGCAATCGTTAAATCCCATTTTTTTAAATGTTGGTTCGATAATCGGATACTTTGATTGTAAAATCGTGCTAAGCGAAACCACAGCAACAAACTAAGTCGTTCTTTATGGGAACGTCCGAAATAGTTTTTAGCCAAATGGCCTTCACTTCCTTTCTTACTTTTTATCAGTTTATAACTAAACTGATAAAAAGTAAAGTATTTAGAATAAAAAAAGATAATTGGTCTTATCTTGACCAATCATCTTTATTATCATTTATTTAGTTCTGCAAGAATTGGATACAGCTCTTCTAAATGAGTAATCTCATAATCAGGAACAACCTCATTGCGTTCTTTATCATGTCTATTAATCCAAACGGATTTCATACCAACTCTTGATGCACCGAGGATATCCGTCATTAAGTTATCTCCGACCATAATCGCCTCGTCTTTATCAAGCTCCATCAGTGATAGTGCATGTTCGAAAATAGATGGATCTGGTTTTCCCTTACCAAAACCACCAGAAATCACAATTTGATCGAAATACGGAACTAGCTCAGGCGTGATTGTTAATTTTGTTTGCTGCAAGTCTGGAGAACCGTTTGTTAAAAGAAGAAGTTGGTATTTTCCTTTTAATTCGTCTAAAACTTGATATGACTCGTCATATACAAATGGATGCTTACGACGCTCTGCAGGAAAACGTTCTGCTAATTCATAACCAAATTCAGGATCGTCAATTCCAAGTGCCTTTAACCCTCTTGTCCATGCTTCTTTACGATATGTAGGAACAATGTCTTTCATTTTACGAAAATCATCATGATCATCTAAGAAATTACCCCATAGCCCTTCAAATGGATTAATACCAATCATTTGGGTAAACGGATATGTTTCATATGATGCATACAACTCTCTAGCTTCCTTACGAACCGCTTCCTCAAGCTCTTTAGGATCTACCCCATATTTATCTCGAGCGACCTCACACGTCTTATCAAAAGCCGTTTGTACACTCTTTTGATCCCAAAGGAGCGTATCATCCAAATCAAAAAAGATAGCCTTAATCATCTACCAATGCCCCATTTCTTATCTTGTTGATTATTTGAAATTTCAATCATCATATTAAGAGTACCGAGAATATAGTTATAAGTAAATAGGAATTAATGAAACTTCGCTAAATTCACCCACGTCCTATGGGTAACGCCAAGTACCCTCGTCACGAGGGCATGAAACTTCGCTAAACCCGTTCATGTCGTGTGTACAACGCCAAGTACCCTCATCACGAGGGCAAAAGTGGTGAAGATGCTTGCCTTCCACAACTTTTGCTAATATGTTATTGAGTTAATCTATCTCGTTTTTGATTTTGCATCTGTACCTCTTTGGGCAAAACAGCTTCAAAAGCTGATAAGAGTACTTCGTTATCATAGAGATGTTCATCTAAAATGGTCACAATACCTTTGTCTTCATGTGTACGAATCAAACGACCAATTCCCTGCCGTAATCGAAGTAGCATATACGGGACATCTACTTCCCAAAAAGGATTTTCGGCCGCTTTTCTTTTCGCATTAAAAACTGGATCCTTTGGTGGATATGGCAGCGACCACATAATGACATTTGATAATGACTCACCTGGAATATCTAACCCTTCCCAAAGACTTGTCGCACAAAGAACAGAATCAATGTCTGTTTGAAAAGAAGAAATCAATTGGCTTATTTCCTTATCACCTTCAAAATGCATGCTCCACTTTTGAAGCTCCTCATCTTGCTCTACTACTTTTTTAAACGTTACTATCTCTTGATCACTTGTAAACAAAAGTAGTGCTTTTCCATCTGTTTCTTTCAATAAAGACTTCACATGATTGAGCTTGTCTGTAAATGTCTGCTCCTTTGAAAGGACTGGCGCAAACAATTCCATTTGCTCTTTATAATCAAATGGAGATTCAACTGAGAACGATAAATAGTCTTCTATTCCAAGGCTATCAGCGATGTACTGAAAAGAAGCGTTTGTTGATAAAGTAGCCGATGAAAAAATAAATGGCAGTTTTTTCGAAAAGACTCTTTCTCTCAAGACTTCTTCCACTAATCGTGGCATGATCACAAGCGTAACACCATGCTCATCTTCTTGCACCCAAGAAATAACGTTTTGTTGTTTTACGAAAATGTTTAATGCGTGATGAATCATATCAAGATGCTCTTCGACAATTTTTAGTTGATAGGCATCAATCGTATACATCTCACTTTCAAAAACCATTTCATCTTCAAGTTTAGCGATTAATGCTACTAATCGTTCCACTTCACTAAGGAGAGGCTTTGACATCTCAATTTCTTTTCGATCTGAGCCTTCAACCGTCTTCGCATGCTGACCTATAACACGTGCTACATGCATACTTTGAGAAATAAGGTCTTCAACAAGCACAGCAAACTCCTCGCGCACATCATTTTCAAGCAGTCTCGTTAACAGGTCTTCAAGTACATCGTGACGCCATTTATACGTTAAGGCTTTTTGTGCTGCTACTTCAAGTAAATGTCCTTCATCAAATATAACAGTGCTCGCTTCTGGTAATAAAGGAAGCTGCCCTTCTCTCTTTCTCGATTCATATGTCCATACATGCTCCATATAAAAGTCATGTGAACAAATAATCAGATCTGTTGATTGACGATAATACTCCCTCGAAAGTGTTTGACCACAACGGTGACGTTTATCACAAACAAAACAATCTTGAAAATTATCCCAACCAATTTTATTCCACGCTTCATCATTTAAGTCTGGATATTCTTTTCGATCACCATAATGATGAAAGGTTTGCATCGTTTGATTAGCATTCACAAACGCTGGCAACCCTTGATAAATCTCATCATATTGCTCGTCATATTGACCATGAGAGCGTTCTAAATCAAGCTTTTGTAAACAAAGGTACTGGTCCTTTGATTTAGCTAGACGAGCATCAATGGATAAGTTTAATAACCTAGATAGCTTTGCAATATCGCCGTCTTTCTTAACTAATTGTTCAATTAATGACTCATCAGCACAGGCAATAATAGCTGGTTTGCGCATAAATCTTGCATAACATAATGCATATAGAAGATACACAATCGTTTTACCAGTTCCTACACCAGCTTCAGCGAACATTATTTTCTTCTCAATGAATGCTTTTTCCATTTGAAAAGCCATGAAGATTTGTTCGTCTCTAAGCTCCAAGCCAGCTTCAGGTAAAATGTCATAAAAGACATCCCCAATCCACTCATTTAATTGTTCAAAAAAAGACTGATTTGGATCATAAGAAAAAGGTAATCGGTTAAATGTTTTCACAAAAGTGCCCCCGTATCATTTGAAATCAATAGTCCATTATCACAGAAATAAACTTGTTTTGTCAATCAACGTATTTTCATTATCTAAGGTCATTGAACATATCCTTAACTAATTATGGTAAGCTTTACATTGTTAACTTAAAGTGAAAGTGAGGTCTTTCAGATGATGAATAAAATAAATATGAAAATCGTAAACTTCGCAATAGGATTACCAAAGAATATGACATACGACAACGAGAAAGTAATGAATACTGGAATTTGTAAAGATAAAGTTGATGAGGCTTTTTTAACAAAAGAAGGGTTTCTTGGAGATGGAGTTGGTGATTTAAAACATCATGGAGGCTTCGATCGTGCAGTGTGTGTGTATCCTCATGAACATTATTCTCTTTGGGAAAAAGAGTTCAATACCTCATTACCGCCTGCAGCATTTGGTGAAAACTTAACAGTAACTAATATGCTAGAGCAAGATGTTCATATTGGTGATATCTTTCAACTAGGTGAAGCAGTGATTCAAATCACACAGGGAAGAATTCCTTGCGATACGATTAATAAGAGAACCAACGTACAAACTTTATTAAAAAGAATCGTTGAAACTGGGTATACTGGCTATTTATGTCGTGTACTTAAAGAAGGTTCTGTTATGACGAACTCAAAACTCGAGTTAATAGAGCGACACTCTCATCAAGTTTCAGTTCTATTTGGAAATCAACTCTATTTCCATCAGCCAACAAATATTGAAGGAATCAAAAAGGTGCTTGCTGTTGAAGAATTAGCGAACAGATGGCGTGAAAAATTGACGAATCGATTACACAATCTTTCTAAATAATAAAAAATCCTACATTCGATTCGAATACAGGATTTTCCGTTTGTCACAAGAGCAATTGCTCATAAATGCTGTTCAGCTGTGCAACTCGATTATCATCTTGTTCAAAACGAGCATAATCCATTTCATAACGTAAAACTAAATTTAAAATAGCTGTTTCATTTTCAGTCAAATCACGAACAAACTCTTCCTCGTTGTTGTATGAACGACTTTCTAGCTTTTTATAAATATTTGCACAAATTTGGTGATCGTCAATATGGTTTGACAGTGATTCACGAACGTATGCTAATTGTTGATCCAATTCACTCACCCTTTCTATATGAATAGGATGCGAAACAATGCTTATTTCATACATTCTTCAATTATTAAGAAATTGATCTAGCTGTTGTAACTGGTCTTTTGCATCCCTATAGCCAAGTTCATATAATTCCTTTAATCTCACTTGGTTTCGTTCGATTCTACGTACAGGAACACGTGAGCTTGGCTGAATGATAAAAAGGTTTTCTTTACTCTTTTCAGAATGAATATAAGATAACGTATCATTATAAATTTTATAACGCTCTTGCAGCAGGCTAGCAATCTTTGGATGTCGTTTATACGTATATTTCAGCATTGAAGCGATTTTTCTACGTTTCATTTTGTATTGTTCCAATTTCGTCATGATAATCACATTTTTCTGGTTACCATCTGATTGTGATTTTTTTAACGGTATAGGATCTATCATTCCACCATCAAGTAAAAATTTCCCGTTATACTCTACACTTTCTGAAATAAACGGTAATGAACTAGAAGCTCTTAAAAGCTTTAGCATATGTTTTCCATGCTCATGCTTGCTGTAATAAATGGGTTCCCCCGTCTCACAATCTGTCGCCACAACGATAAATTGCTCACTCCCTTTTAAAAATGTCTCAAAATCAAAAGGGACAATCTTTCGGGGAATCTCATCGAATAAAAAATCCATCCCAAATAGCTCTCTTTTTGAGATGAAATTACGAAAAGATAAATAACGGTGATCACTAACAAGTTCGATATTGACCTTTTTATTTCGACCTTTTTGCCTTGATAAATAAGAAGCAGCCATACACGCACCTGCAGAGACTCCAATCACATAAGGAAAATAGAGATCATGCTCCATAAAGCATTCAAGAACACCTGCTGTATATAAGCCTCTCATTCCTCCACCTTCTAATACAAGCCCAACCTCTTTCATCTTAAACCTCTCTTTTCACTTACTATTCTCATCAGATCATTTAGATTGGGCAGAATAAGCTGAAAAAGCATCGGAGTTCTCTCCAATGCCCTAAACTCGTACCTAGCCTAAAGATTCAGTTCACTAATTTACTTCCACCGTCCAATTAAATGGATCGTGAATCTTACCTGTCTGAATACCTGTTAGCGTGTCATATAACTTTTTCGCTAGGTCTCCTGTTTGGCGATTGTTAATCACCATTTTCTTATCGCCCCAATTTAATTCACCAATTGGTGAGATAACGGCTGCAGTCCCCGTCCCAAAAGCTTCTTCCAACTCGCCTTTTTCATACGCTTGATAAAGTTCTTCCATCGATAGTCTTCGCTCTGATACGGTTATTCCCCACTCAGCAAGTAATTCAATTGTTGACATTCTAGTAATACCTTCCAAAATACTACCACTTAACGCTGGTGTAACAACCTCACCATTAATTTTGAAGAACACATTCATACTACCAACTTCTTCAATATATTTCTTTTCAATTCCATCTAGCCATAATACTTGAGAGTAGCCAAGTCCACTTGCTCCTACTTGAGCTTTGTAAGCAGCAGAATAGTTACCAGCTGTCTTTGCCGTTCCTGTTCCACCGAGTACAGCTCTTGTAAATTTTTCTTCTACATTTATGCTAACAGGATTAATCCCCTCAGCATAATAAGAACCGACTGGCGATAAAATGATCATAAACGTATATGTAGTCGATGGAGCGACACTCAAATTAGGTTCTGTTGCAATAATAAAAGGACGAATATACAGTGACGTACCTTCAGTTGTTGGAATCCATTCTTTATCTAAAAGGAGTAGCTCTTTTAAATAAGACAAGACAAGCTCCTCGTTTACAGCTGGAATACTCAATCGGTCACTAGAACGGTTTAATCGTTCGAAATTCTTTTCAGGTCTAAACAATAAAATGCGATCATCTTCTGTACGATAGGCTTTTAACCCTTCAAAGACAGATTGGCTATAATGAAGCGACATTGCCGAAGGATCAAGGGTAATGGGTTGATATGGAACGATTTGCGGACTTGTCCAACCCTCGCCCTCGGTATAATTCATCATTAGCATATGATTAGTAAAATGCTTTCCAAAAGAAAGACTACTAGGATCTGGCTTCGTTTTAAAATTCGAACTTTTTGTAATAGTAAGCTTCATCGTTATCATAACTCTCCCTTATGATCAAAATAAATTGAAAACTGTATCAAGTAAGCAAACATTGTAGCCTATTCTACTATTTATCATATCATTTTTTATCAATTATGAGTAAAAAAGTAAAAAGCATCCCCTTTAATCGTCTAAAGAAGATGCTTTATCGCTTGTTCGAACTCTGTTAATTCTTTTTTCTTTTACTCCATAGTTCTTCTACTTCTTGATTATAAGCTTTTCTTTCATCAGGCTGTAGTTCCTTTGTTTTTTCATCTAAAACCGATACGAGCATGGTTTTGTTCTTATAAAACGCTTCTTTCTCAGCGTTATAGTAATACTTCACAACCTCTTCTTCTTTTAAGTACTTCTTACCAAGCTGAAGTAGAGTCGTTACAGGAAGGTTATTGACTGATAACGTAACATTCTCTTTCTCTTTTTCTTTAATCTGCGTTTCTTCAGAAATCACAGGTGACACTTTTGCGATCATTTCTTGATGAATGGCCTTTTTTAAAACTTTTTTTACAATTCGTTTTTTCTTTGATTTTACATTTACTTTTGCTAAAATCATTGCTTGATTTTTTACTGTCTCATTGGCTTTTGTCATTATTTTCTTCAATTCAAAAACTCCTTATGTACTATTTAGAATAGCGTATCCATTTCCGCTTTATCTATCTTGATTGATTAATAGTACCAAATTAAAATCAGTTTTTGTGGAATCCGAGTTATATTCTTAAAAACAAATATATTCTGACATTTTTCGGACGACTTCACCGACACGTTTAAACAGATTAAACAGCTATTTTACGCACATAACAAAAAAGTAAGAATATCGGTACTAAACGATATCCTTACCTTCTTATGATGACAAGATGTTATTTCGCTTTTCTTTCTTGAAATGCTTTAAGCGTATCTAATGTATCCAAGCCTTTTGATTGAATATTTTTAGGATCCAAGCCATTACCCAATGAGCCAAATAATGTTCCTTTACTCGGATCAATTAGCTCACTTTGCTGATAATAAAGTCGTGGTGTTTTCCATAATGCAACGAGCGCACTCCCCATAGGCATTTCATGGTATCTTTCTGGCCATCTCTTTTTGATTTGTTCTTTTACTAGAGGATAATATTTCGAACTGACCCCTGGAAATAAATGATGTTCCGTGTGGTAAGAAAAATTAAAGTGCAAAAAATCGACCCATTTTGGAACCGTTACCGTTAAACTATTTGCTAAAGGATCGTTCACTTCAGTCGTTGGATTTAGACGGTGATTTGTTGAAATATACCCCATAACAATTAGGTTAGCAATTAGTAATGGCAGCAGAAACATAAAGAACCACTTGAAGGGTCCTACCCATACTAGTAAACCGATCCACGTCATCCAAGGTAGAATCGCCTCGATTAAAACTGCAGGACGTTTTTTCGGATTGAATTCTTTTAAATAAACGGTAAACATTTTCATCGAATGAGCAGAAAATTGAATAGACAGCGAACAAAAGCTAAAAAATGCACGAATCCCTAGTGGCAACCGGTAAATCCACCGCAAAAAACGTGACTTAGCAAGCTTTTCAAATGTAGGCCAGGCATCAGGGTCATGCTCTTCATGCTGAGTATGAACGTGATGGGTTAAATTATGCCATTTTCTCCACAACCGTGGTCCTGTCGTTAATGGCCAAAATGCGATAGCACCCAAAAAATCACGGAGCCACGGCTTACGAACGACCGTACCATGTAAAATTTCATGACCTAAAAAACCAAGCGCAGCAAAGCTACAACCCAAAATAATAGAAATACCTAGATAAAAGATTGGATTGATTGATAACAAACCAATTGTGAGTAATCCAGCAATTGTTACAAGCAAATATGCGAGCCCTCCCCATAATCGAGCAGGAACTGGATCAAAGGCTTCATTAGGTAAATCAGGCTTAATTTTTCCAGCATACCAACCAAATGAATGTAAATCCTTCAAATACGTAACTCCCTTCAATAAGTAAAGCGTTAATATTTAGACAATAAAAGTGTACCATCATGCAAGGAACAAGACTATGTTTTTTTATACAACACGAATAAAAAACTGAAAATTTCTGACTATTTTATGTCTTTTAATGTGATATATTAGCAAAAGCCCGCACCACTTTGGTACGAGCTCACTAATTACTTTTCCTTTTTACGATCAATCGTTCCTTCTTCAAACGTATCTTCTACTTGTTCTTTCGTTTCTTCTAATCCTTTATTGTTTTCTACTTCTTTATTCTTTCCTTTTTCCTTACTTTCTTGTTTTTCTTCTTTCTTAGACATGTGATGACCTCCTCTTTGCTATCTACTTCATTTATTACCCTCTAGATAAGAAGCTTACACATGCTATTTTATTTTTTATGAAGTTCCTGAAGAAATAGGCATATGTCCTTGTTCATCTGCTTTTTTTAAGAAAAATGTTGCTCGATCACGGTAGAGTAAAATGACTGCTAAAGTGAATGAAAAAATATCAGCGATAGGAAACGCAAGAAAAACTCCATTTAACCCAAAGAAATGCGGCAGGATTAAGACTAGCGGAATTAAAAAGAGCACCTGTCTTGATAACGATAAAATCATCGCCTGTTTCGCTTTGCCTAACGCTTGATACAACCCTCCACTTACAATTTGAATCCCAATTAAAAAGGCCGCAGCAAACATGATTCGCATTGAGGCGACTCCTGCATTGATGACTGCTTGATCAGATGTAAATATCATCATGAACCATTGTGGAAACGACATCAGTAAGATAAACATGATAATCGAAATTGTCGTTACAACCTTTAAGCCAAGTGAAACCGTTTCACGTAAACGTACGAATTGTTTTGCTCCGTAATTGTACCCAACAATTGGTTGCATTCCTTGCATGACGCCAATCATCGGCATCATAGTAAACATAATGATCCGTTGAACAATGCCGAAAACGCCGACATAAAAATCGCTTCCGAATCTAATTAACATCGTGTTAAGGGCAATCATCATCACACTTCCTGCTGCTTGTTGAACAAAAGCTGGTAAACCTACCCCAACGACTTCTTTCAAAATAATAAAATCAAGTTTCAGATCAGAAAGGCGTAATTGCAACGAGCTTTTCCCTGTTAAGAAATAGCGCAAAATGACAACAGTGACTGAAGCTTGCGAAATGACAGTCGCAAACGCTGCACCCTGAACACCCATATTAAAACCAAAAATAAAAATCGGATCTAAAATGATGTTAATGACTGCTGGAATAATCATTGCCATCATCGCAAATTTTGCATTTCCTTCAGAACGAATGATATTATTTGTCGCAAACGCAAAAGAAAAGAAAAATGTCCCTAGCATAATCGGAAACATATAATCAATAGCATGACCTAAAATATTCGGTGTAGCCCCAAACAATACAAGTAATGGTTCAAGAACCGTAAAAGCTGCAATAAAACCTAAAACACTCATGATCAAAATCATCGTAATCATATTCCCAAATACTTTATTCGCTTCTTGCTCACGTCTTTCTCCAAGACGCCTTGAAATAACCGAAGCCCCACCTATCCCCATCGCAGCTGACACTGCCATTATAATCATCATGATTGGAAAAGCGATTGTGACACCTGCAACGCCATCAATTCCTACCCCATACGAAATAAAAATCGTATCAACTATATTATAAAGCGCCATGACAAACATACCGACCATTGCAGGAATCGATAAATTTTTTAAGAGTTGTGGAATAGGCTCAGTCCCGAGCCTTTCACTCTGTCCTTTTTGACTCACATGAAACACCTACCTTTTTTGTTACTGTTGTAAATGATTTGAAATTTTACGTAGCCACGCTAAAAAAAGTTGTCTTTCCTCAGGCAAAAATCCTTTCATTAAGCTATCATCCATCTCACCAACTTCATCCCAAAGTCTTTCCTCTAATAGCTCTCCTTTTTCGGTTAATACGATTTGCTTTTGCCTCCGATCCAACGTACTATCAATCTTTTCAATCAATCCTTTTTTTAGCATTGAATCAATTATCCCATTCATTGTAGACGCTTTTATATAAAGGCGATTTTGTAATTCAGATTGTAACTGTTCTCCGTGCTGAACCAATAAAAATAACACTTTTGATTGAGCAACAGTTAAGCCAAATTCTGATAATTTTTGATTAAATTTATTTTGCATAAGATGAGCCACAATACCAATATGATAGCCCACTCGATCATCTAAATTTCGCATTTAATTTATTAGCCCCCTAATGAAATTATATTAAAATATTACTCTCTCATTAGTAAATATGCAAATTATTTGTTTAATAAATAATAAAAATCATTAGTACACGAAATATTATATTCATTTTATTTTTATGACTTCTCTCTACACCAATGCCCAGTTTTTAACATACATTATCCTAAGAAGTCGATGAATCCATCAAAATAGGGAGAGAAAATAAAATGATCTTAACAGCTTCACATTGGGTATACCTAATTGGCACAATCATTATTATTTTAACAATGCTATGCCGACAAAACGTTGTTGTTCCAGCTATTCTAATGACTTTTTTAGTCGGATGGGTTTATTCTGGCTCTTTCTCAACAGGATTACAAACCATTTTCAACTCCAGCTTGACCGCTGCTGCTGAGCTTTTTAACATTTTTCTCATCATTGCGATTATGACGGCCTTGCTTCATTCATTAAAAGCAATTGGTTCTGATGAACAAATGATCAAGCCATTTCAACGGATTATGACAAATGGACATCTCTCGTTTTGGATACTCGTTCTCGTCACGTATTCTCTTTCCTTGTTTTTTTGGCCAACACCTGCAGTTCCTCTCATTGCGGCATTACTCATTCCTGTTGCCATTAGAGCAGGGTTGCCCCCAATCGGAGCGGCTTTAGCGATTTCTTTTGCGGGGCAAGGAATGGCACTATCCTCTGATTACATGATACAAATTGCACCAATGCTAAGCGCCACCTCTGCTGGTATTGATGTTGCTCCTGTTGCAGATCGTACTTTCGTACTCTCGCTGATTACTGGTATAACGGCACTTTCAATTGCTTATTTCTCTTTACGTAAATCAATAAAAAAACCTGCCCTCTCTCACAGTACAGCTTGGGAAAATGATCAAATGACAGCCAGCGATGAGATGGAACAATTCACTAACCAATCAAAACAGAAACGGATCTTTTTTGCCGCCTTAGTTCCAGCTACTTTTTTGATCATTATCGTGTATATGATTTTATCGAAATTTTCAAGTGCGATTCCTGAATTAGAAGGTGGAGCAGGTGCTGCATTGATCGGTGGGGCTGCTGTTCTTCTCTTGATTTGTGTATCTAGCATTTATCAAATCCGAACTGCTTTAAGTCATAGTAGTGATTACCTTGTAAAAGGTTTCGTCTTTGCCTTTAAGGCGATGGGTCCAGTCATTCCGATTGCTGGATTCTTCTTCCTTGGTAGTGGGGAATTATCTGCCCGTATTTTTGCGATAAGTGAAGCAAGCCAAGCTCCCTCTTTCTTATTTGACCTCGTTCAAGCAGGACAACAAACAATACCAGAAAGTCCATTTTTAGCTGGATTCGGAATACTACTTGTCGGAATGATTACTGGGCTTGACGGCTCTGGTTTTTCAGGCTTACCACTCGTTGGCGCTTTATCTGGAGCTTTAAGTGAAAGTGTCGGAGTAGATGCTGCAACTCTCGCGGCTATTGGGCAAATGGGGGCCATTTGGGTCGGTGGCGGAACACTTATTGCGTGGTCTTCCCTCGTTGCAGTAGCAGGTTTTGCAAAAGTACCCGTCATGGAGCTCGTACGAAAAAGCTTCACCCCAGTTATGACAGGGCTACTATTATCAACGTTTATCGCGTTATTGATCTTTTAATAGATAAAGAAAAAGAGCGCTTCCTTTCTGTTTTAGAAGGCGCTCCTTCTCTTAATAATTTTCTCATAATTAAACTTGAATTTTTTGATCGGCGATAATTTTATTTACCATTGTTCTTTTAAAGCTTTTTGATTCATTTGGATTAATACCTAGCTTTTCCTCTACATAATTGATTCCAAAAGAAGTCGGTTTTGCTAGGTCCGCCCTTGCAAATTTCTTTCCACCAGCAGAATACCATAGCATTACACCATCTAATAACATTTCTTGATCTAACTTCTTTAAAACTTGTACATATAATTCATGATTAAGTTCATTTTTCAGCTTCATATTTAGACTAATAAAGTTAGGTTTAACTTGATGATATTCATCATAAAAAGCCAATAATACTTTATCACTAAAACTTAATTTCATTTAAACCCCTCCTCAAGGAGTAATCTATTTTTATCTAATACTCCATTGACTTTATACAACAATCATTATACTATAATTGGATAAAAATTGGTTAAATTCGACAATAATAGACTTTTTTATAGTTAAAAAGTTGTAATTTAGCGAACTACCTCTAACTTTGTAGTTTAATAGAGATCAAAAAGATAAATTGTATCAAGAGAGTTATCTTCCTTTTGTTCAAACGATCTTTTCTAACCAATTTCTCGTTTAACTTTCCATAAACCCTGGGTATATGATTCTAAAAAGGAGGAATGACTTATGGATACTACAATCAATAAGCATCTTTTCTTTAGCGTCATTTACCTAATTGCTGCATTAGCAAGTGGAATTAGTGCCTACTTTAATGAAACTGCATTTCGATTTATCTTTACAATTTTATGTGGAGTCTTTTTAGTTTTAGCGATTCTCTCTTTTATAAAAAATCGCATGAATAAACCAAAACAGATTTGATCGAAGGGTGTTGTAAATCAATAAACCGCTGTTTCGGGTACTATAAATAAAACTTTACGTATCTTTTGTTCCCTCAAAGCATATATCAATAGCAATTTATCATACAACTAGAGGGGACGATCAGATGGGAATTACATTTATAAAGATTTCAGCTGTGTATTTTGTGATAGGTGTTTTATTAGGCTACTACATGTCAGTCACTCATTCTTATCAATTCGCTGGAGTTCACGTGCATATTAATTTATTGGGATGGACATCGATGACACTCGCTGGGATTATTTATACTTTATTTCCCCAAACTCAACGCAGCATTCTAGGTAAAATACATTTCTGGCTTCACAATATCGGATTACCTGTTATGATGATCGGTCTCTTCTTCTTAATTCAAGGAAATGAAACTATTGGTACGTTGATTCCATTTGGCGCAACTGCTGTTTTATTAGCCGTTATCACCTTTGCCTTAAACGTATTTATGAATTTAAAATGAAATTGTTACGGTAGCTTTGTTTATTGTAGCTATTATCACAAAAAATTCGTTTTTCTTAACGTATGTCACGCCTTTTATCTTTTTGCTACTTGCCATACAGAATTGGGGAGAGTATAAAACAGAAAAAAATCTAAAAAAAGAGCTTCTGACCGAAGGCAGAAGGCTCTTTTTGACATTCTTTTGCATTATAAAACCGATTGAACACGACCAACTTGGCCATCTTGTAGTCTAACTTTAATACCATGAGGGTGTGTTTGTGAATTGGTTAGAATATCTTTCACAATTCCTCGAGTTGTTTTACCAGTACGTTGGTCTTGCTTCAAGACAATATCTACTTCGATTCCTGGTTGAATGTTTTTTCTTTCTTTTCCTGATTTCATCATTACTTTTTATGCTCCCAACATAATTGCTCCGTATTTGTTTTTCTCCATACAAGTATAGCACATATGAATCTAAACAAATTTTGTGAGAGCCTCTTTAAACAAAACGTGCAGTTCTTTTGTATGATTCTATTCTTTGTTTAGCTTCATTTTCTGTAGACGTAAGGCATTTAAGACAACGGAAACGGAACTGAACGCCATTGCTGCACCGGCAACCCAAGGGGCAAGTAGCCCAATAGCAGCTATCGGAATGCCAAGTGAGTTATACAAGAAAGCGAAGAAGAGATTTTGCTTGATGTTCGTCATTGTTTTTCGACTTACCATGACGGCATCAACGACACTGTTAAGGTCTCCACGCATCAATGTGATATCAGCTGCTTCAATTGCAATATCAGTTCCTGTTCCTACAGCCATTCCAACATCAGCAACAGCAAGTGCAGGAGCATCATTTAAGCCATCTCCAACCATCGCTACTACTTTACCTTCACCTTTTAATCGATCAATAACAGCACTTTTTTCTTCTGGCAAAACCTCTGCGATCACATTATTAATTCCAACTTGTTTCGCAATCGCTTCAGCAGTTCGTGTGTTATCTCCTGTTAACATAATGACTTCTAAGCCAAGCTTATGCATGCGCTCAATCGCTTTTTTAGATGAATCCTTTACCGTATCAGCAACGGCCACCATCCCGCAGTATTGCCCGTTTACTGCGATCAACATTGCTGTCTTACCTTGGCCTTCAAACTGCAACATTTGTTCTTCTGCATCGCTAAATGAGATGCCTTCTTGAGATAGTAAATGTCGTGTCCCTATTAGTAACTTTTTACCTTGGACAACTGCTTTAATTCCGTGACCAGGTACTGCTTCAAATTGTTCTGTTTCAAATAATAATAGATCACGCTCTTTCGCACCGTTTACAATCGCTTGTGCGAGCGGATGCTCCGACTTATTTTCAGCAGAAGCAATCAACTGAAGTAATGATTCTTCTTCGTTCTTTTCTGTGACAAAATCCGTTAATGTCGGTTCACCTTTCGTTACCGTTCCCGTCTTGTCTAGGACAACTGTTTGAACAGATTGTGTAGCTTCTAGGTGTTCACCACCTTTGAAAAGTAGCCCAAGTTCAGCTGCTCTACCTGAACCAGCCATGATCGATGTCGGAGTGGCAAGACCTAACGCACAAGGACAAGCAATGACAAGGATTGAAATTGTCGGAATAAGCGCAGCGCCTAGATTTCCTGGTGTGACAAAAAGGTACCATACGAAAAATGAAACAATCGCAATCACAACAACAACAGGAACAAAAATTCCGGATACTTTATCAGCAAGTCGTTGAATGTTCGCTTTCGAGCCTTGTGCTTCTTCAACGATTTTGACGATTTGCGAAAGGGCTGTGTCCTTTCCTATTTTTGTCGCTACCATTGTCAATGAGCCATTTTTATTTATCGTTGAACCAATAACAGCATCACCAATATGCTTTTCAACAGGAATACTTTCACCTGTAATCATGGATTCATCAACAGCCGATTGACCTTCAATAATTGTTCCGTCAACTGGCACCTTCTCACCAGGCTTAATAATCAAGTGATCACCAACGACAACTCGCTCAAGAGGAATCGTTTCAGTCTGACCATTTCGAAGTACTGTCGCTTCTTTTACTTGAAGGCCAAGTAGTTGTTTAATCGCTTGACTTGTTTTTCCTTTTGCACGGGCTTCAAACAGCTTCCCAAGGACGATTAATGTAATAATAACAGCTGCTGTTTCAAAATATAGATCAGGCATCACTGTTCCAGTTCGCATTGCCTCAATCCCTAAATAAATACTGTAAAAGTAAGCAGCTGAGGTACCGAGCGCAACAAGAACGTCCATATTTGCACTCTTATTTCGTAACGCTTTATATGCGCCAACATAAAACGGTGCCCCTACGATGAACTGGACTGGCGTTGCAAAAGCAAGCTGCACCCATGGATTCATTAATGCATGAGGCATCCACATCCATGAAGTAAATTCAAAATGAGTGACCATTGACCAAAAAAGAGGCAGTGTTAAGATTGCTGAAAAAATAAATCTTCTTAATTGCCTCTTCATTTCGTTTTCTTTATCATTAGTACGCTCGGTATCGCTAGCTTTTTCCTTCAATTTGTATCCAAGTTTATCAACAGCATCCTTCATTTCATTTGTCGAAATAGCATCTTCAAAATATTCAACTGTAGCAGTTTCAAGAGCTAGATTAACTGTCGCCTTTTGAACGCCATCTAATTTATTTAATCTTTTTTCAATTCGATTCGAACATGCTGCACATGTCATCCCATTAACATCAAATTCTTTTTTCGTAAGTCTAACTTGATAGCCTAACTTCTCTATTTTTCCTGTTAAATCTTTTAAACTTAGATTGTCTGATTGAAAGCGAATATTTGCCTTTTCTGTTGCAAGATTCACATGTGCTTCATTAACACCTTCCATCTTGGAAAGTCCTTTTTCAATCCGCGATGAACATGCTGCACATGTCATTCCTGATATCTCGAAGGATATATTTTTTTCTGCCATTCATTATCACCATCCTACCCCAGTAGGGTATATTAAAGTTCTAAGAAAACGTGCCATTAAGGCACGTTTTCACTTTAACGAAATCTCACAACTTCTATTCAACATCATATCCTTGTTCTTCGATTTCTTCTCTAATTGCAGCAAGACTTACAACACCTTGATCAAATGTAACATCAACTGTACCTTTTCCTAGGTCAACCTTAACAGCATTCACACCATCAAGTTTTCCTACATTCCCCTCAACTGCTGCTACACAATGACCACAAGTCATCCCTTTTACATTTAAAGTTGTAGTTTCCATATTATTCATCTCCTTTTAATATATTTTAATTTATCAATTACTATACTCTAGTAGGGTAATAAAGTCAAACTATTTAATCTATGTTTTTGTTAAACGTTCAATGACATCCATAAGCTCTGATATCGCTTCATCTCCATTACCTTTTTGAATAGCATCTGACACACAGTGCTTAGTATGATTCTCCATTAAATGAAGGCTGACCTTCTTCATCGCAGCATTGATTGCCGATATTTGAATCAGTATATCTACACAGTAACGGTCATTTTCAACCATATTCTGAATACCTCTAACCTGTCCTTCAATTCTTTTTAGACGATTAATTAACTGCTCTTTTTCTCGATCATTTCGATGATCAACAGTTTTATGTTCATGCATTTGCTATCTCCCCTTTCGAGAATACGGTACGTGGGTATACTTATTATACCATGGTACTTCTAACCTCTGTCAACTTTTGATAGAAATACTATATGTGGGTATCTTAGAAAATAACCTTGATTTTTTTAAATATTCATCTTAATAAGAAGCATAAGCCTTTTAAAAAAGCTCATACTTCTTCTCTATTCGTATCTTGAGAGGAGAAATTCAGTTAGAACAAAAACATAAATGTTGTAAATTCAATTAATAAGAATCAATAAGTTGATTTAATTCAGGAATTTCAGCAAGAATACGTTCAACTGGTACAGCTAATCCATGCCCTTCTTCCTGACTACCTAGAGGTGATAATGATCTAGCATAGACGACACCAACAACTTCTCCTTCTTCTGATAACACAGGACTTCCACTATGTCCTGGAAAGATTGAATTAGAAATTTTCATCGTTTGAAAAGGTACTTCCTCATTAATTATTTCTCCATTATTGACAATTTGCGTTTGTGTTAAAGGATTACCAACAACATAAATCTCTTCTTGTTCTAAGGCTGACCTCTCTCGAATCGGTAGATAAGGAAGGTTATCGCCATCTACTTTTAAAAGCGCGATATCAAGCTCTTCATTCGATTCAATGACCTCTGCATGAAAAAGGTCTCCACTTGGAAAGGAAATAGCTAAAGGATTTTGCTGATGGATAACATGATGGTTGGTTAAAATATAACCATCGGGATGAATGGCAAATCCAGTCCCTCTACTTGTATTACCTTGCACTGTAACGACAGCATCTTTAAAAGCTGCTATATGCTCTTGCTCACTTAACTCTTCCGATGTTCGCGCTAGTTCAATAGAATCTCTCGAAAAATGATTAAATAACGTACCTACACCTTGCATAACGAGTAATGTAGCAATAGATAGTCCAACTATTCGAATAAACCAAGATTTTCTTTTCTTTTTTTTCTCGTCTTCTTCTGTCTCTTCTTCATCAAACAAAAAATCTTCAGGAGCTGGTTCCTCATACTTTTGTTCTTCAAATTGTTCTTTATCTTCTTTCATTTATTAATCCTCCCATTCATACACCGTACTATATAAAGAAAAAATGACGTTTCTTAAATAATAGCATTTCTTAAAACTTTCCGTCTAATCAAGGCAACTATATGTGTGATGAGAGCAGGAAAGTATATTCGTTGTTAGTTCTGGTTGGATTGCATTATACTATTATAAGGTAAGAACGACGGTTGCTTAAATTAGAGGAGGAACGTATGGAACTTATTTCGTTAGATGAAGTACAAAAGCTTATTAATAGCTTTGCTGGACAAGATATTTATCTTCATTTAGAAACAACTAACGGGGCTTATGCCTCGCATTTTGATGAATCATTTTTTTCTGCTAGTGCATATATTCGTAATGCTAAAGTTAATTATGAACACGGAAAAATCATTGGTGAGGGACCGTATCGGGTTGGTCTTAAGCTTGAAATTGGCTGGGTATATGCGGAGGGGTTAACTCATTATGAATTAGATAAATACGGGCGACTCTTACTAGCTGGGCACGGCTTTGACGGGAAGCTTGCTGTTGCCCTTGAAATAAGTAAAACACCATTTGAATAGAAAGGAGTGAAGAAAATGAGTAAAGATCGCCAAATATTAGTTGTATTCCCTCATCCAGATGACGAAGCTTTCGGTGTATCAGGTACAATATCAAAACACGTTGCCGAAGGAACTTCAGTTACATATGCTTGCTTAACTTTAGGAGAAATGGGACGAAACTTAGGAAATCCTCCATTTGCAACGAGAGAATCACTTCCAAATATCCGAAAAAAAGAACTCCTAAAAGCAGTGGAAGCAATGGGGATTCAAGATTTACGAATGATGGGCTTACGAGATAAAACAGTTGAATTTGAAGATGATCATAAGATGACGAAAATGGTTTCAGATTTAATTGAAGAATTAAACCCATCTCTAGTGATTAGCTTCTATCCAGGCTACTCTGTCCATCCAGATCACGAAGCAACAGCAAGAGCAGTTGTTCGGGCAATCGAACGTATGGAAAAAGATAGTCGTCCTACTCTTCATTGCATTGCATTTTCGAATAACCATGAACAAGAAATCGGTCAACCTGATGTGATTGTTGATGTATCAGCATATGCAGAACAAAAAAAAGCTGCGATGTATGCACACATCTCGCAAACGGCTTGGGTGCTTGAAGATATGGAGAAAAGATGGGCAAATAATGATGTAGATGCCTTTAATTGGCTCCATTATGAACGGTTTTGGACCTATTCATTTAACTAATCAATTTGCCACCTCTTACATTTAGAGGTGGCTTTTTAGTGTAAATTCAGGTAAAAGCCTTGCACTCTTATAGTTACCCCTTTATAATATTTTACTTGTTAGCAAAAGATAAAAAGGAGTGATTGGGTGCTTTTAACAAAGCTTCGGGCCGAGGAAGAGCAAAAAGATGCTGAAACGTTAGAACAAGACCTTGCAGACCTTGAATTTCAAGTATTTCGGATGCAAGAAAACATGAAAGATATTGCAAAACGATGGCAAGTCATTGGTATTGAGCAAACTAAAGAAGAAAAATGGGTGATTGTGTCAATTTTTGATGATGGGCATGTATGCAAAATCATGCTCAATCAATGTGAAGCCGCCTATCAAGGTGTTTGGGACTTTTCCATTCAAGCACAATATCTTGATCAACATATCATTCATATTGGTGATATGAAAGGCGAAGAAAATCAAGGCTATGGCTCAATCTGTATGAAGTATCTCAAAGAACATGCAACTGATCAAAATGTTCAATATATTAAAGGAGACTTAGCAAAACGTGATTGGGGTCATCTTGACAGACTCATCCATTTTTATGAGAAACATGATTTTGAAGTTGAAATTGATCATGCCAACCAATCTGGTGAAATCAGATGGAATGCCTCTTTTCAATAAGAAAAAAAGAATCTGCTTAGCTAGTTTTCAGTCAATCAATGAAACTAGTAAGCAGATTTTTTCGTTTTAGAATTCGACTGTATCAAGCATCGCCCACATACTTGGACCAATGCCCTCAACTGCTTCTTTAAGAGGTAGGAAGACAGTATAACCTACCAACTGTCCTTCATATTCCTTTGCAACATGGATGACAGACGTTTTTTGATCATTAGACGTGACTTCTTCTAGAAACGCATACTCTACTCCATCGAGTGGAACGTCAATCTCTTTTGTAATTTCTCCATTTGCGTGATCAATGATCGCTTGCTTTAATTCATCTGCATTTACCTCGGTACCATGAGTCGTTACTCGAGTAAAAAACGATTCGTCTAACTGTGAAATAATCACATCTCGATTCGGTTCTTCACTCTCTAGTTTATAATCCTCTAATACGTAGACTCCATATCCAAGCTCACTACGATGAAACTGAGCTGTTCTCATCTCAGTCTCTCCTTCAACGTACACTGGAATATCTTTCACATCAGAAGCATCACTTGCTCCAGGAGCAGCTGTATCTTCTTCTTGATTAGGCTCTTGCCGAGAATCAGGTTCTTTGTCTGGCTCCACTGCAGGTTCTTCAATCTGTTCTCCTCCTACCGTCTCTTCATTTACCTGAGTTGTCGTCCCACAAGCTGTTAATCCAAGCAGTAAAAATATAGAGCATCTAATTACAAATCGTTTCATACTGATCCCCCATTCTTTATTTTTTATTTTAAATATGAAACGATGATTGTGATTGTTAAGTTTCACCCCATATGAAATAAAAAAGCGTAAGAAGTCCTTTGACTGTCTAACGCTTTGATGAACCAATTATTCCTTTGCTATCAAATAGCTGATTGACCCTGTTAACAAACCAAAAACGGCTCCTCCTAACACTTCTTCTGGCATATGCCCTAAACGCTCTCTTAGACGAACAGCTCGCTTACTAGTTGAATGTGACTTCTGAAAAGCAGTTAGTTCTGCTATGTTCTCTGCCATTTGATTGACTTTGATCGTTAATTCACCTGTTTGTCTACGAATACCTTGTGCATCATACATGACGATCAGACCAAAAACAGTAGAAAGCGCAAAATCAATGGAAGACACTCCACGTTCAAGCGCGATATATGTAGCTAACGCTGTCACGCCAGCAGAGTGCGAACTTGGCATGCCGCCCGTTTCAAAAAATGTTCCAAAATCCCACTCTCCCATTTGCCATCTTTTTATAGGAATTTTTAATCCTTGGGCTAGGCCAATGGTTGTTAATGCCGTTAACATAGGACGATTCATACACTTCACCTCTATTATAGAGTGCGAATCATCGCAGCCAACTATTCATTCATTTCTTGAGGAATGCTTACTGAAATAACATCATCAAATTTAATCTCATATGATTAAAGCCATAAGAATGTACCACCTGTGCCATGTTTTTTACCAGCACTTGCCACAAATTTTACCACTTGATGTCAACATGTTTACCAATAGAAGCACGTCAACGATTTTAAGGAAAAAGCCTAATCCTCCTTATTTTTAACGAGGAATTAGGCTTTGGTCTTCCGCAATCGCACCAATTGTGGATATCTGATGACAAGTTTTTTGTCACCGAATCTGAAATTTATGGGAATAATAAACTCTATCATCAATTAAAAAAGAACTTCGAATAAGAAAAACATAGGGAGATTTTAGTCTTCCTATGTTTTCATTCATATTATTTATCTGTTTGTTTTTGCTTCTTTTTCAAATACTCCGCACGTATTTTTTCAAGTTGCTGCTTTTTATCAAATTTGGCAGGCGTCTGTTTTTCATGAAACTTCGTCACAGCTACCTTACCTTTGGTATCCAATTGATATTTTCCCACTTTGTTCACCTACTTTTCTTGTCTTTAAAAAGAATCTATTCAACAAATATAATATACCTTATTTTACTGAAGTAAACCTTATTACTTTATTAGTGTACTGCTAACTTTGCATATATCAGTAAAAACATTAAAAACTTAGTAAAATAATTCATCGCCAAATGGTATTCATTTCATTGCTATAATCAAAATAAAATGCCTTGACACTCTGTATAAGTCTCAATAATTCTATTTCTTGTTAGTTCAGCTCTCTTCTAAAGGTCCAATTGTTCGGTAAATAAGGTTTCAAATATTAAAACAATCTAAGTCTACTCCATCTTTTTTATTGATTCTTAATGCTAATAACCATTACGTTCTCGATGATTTCAAATGTAAGTTTCTGAGGGGAATATTGTTTTTATTGCAAAGTCTTTTTACTACTTGTTAAAAAAAATCTACATCCCCAATATTTTTCTCCAAAAAATCACCCGTTCCTTCTCGGATATAAATTAAATGAGTAGGCAGATCCCTCTTGTCTTGATTATTTTCATCTGGTTCTTCTATCGGAGCTACTACCCTAGCCTCTTGTTGGTACCATAACGTAAACGATGTTAACCCAACGAACAAAGCAAAGATGAGAAACCATTGCTTTGTCATAATCTCTTCTCCTTACGCTTCTTCGATCAAACGGATTCGTTCTGCTTGATTGTCCTGGATCAACTTTTGAAGCGCTGCTCGTTGACTTTCTAATGTTGTTAACAGTTTTCTTATACTTCTTTTCATATCAGTCGTTTGCTTAAGTGAATCATTTATTTTACCATGCACCATCCAGTCAACGATAAAACCGTCAAAGAAATAATCAGCAAAAGTCAGGAAACCCTCAACCTTTATTTTAAAGTCTGTATAGGCGTTAATGTCACGTAACTCTTCTTCAAAATGACGTAAAGCCCGCTGAGCATCATGAATATGGCTCTGTGCATCATCAAGATGGCTATGTTTAATAGCTGTTGAAATCATCCCGCCACCGAACATATCCCAAGTAGACCATCCACTCGCACTTTCCAAAGATGATATAGCCACGTTCAATGCTTGCAACCCATTCTCTCCTGCTGCAATCGCTTCGTCATATTCATTATCTTGGGACGTTAGTTTTGCTTCCTTTTCAAGTAAAGAAGCAATTTGCTCATTTGCCAATGAATCTTGTGAAAGAATGAGAGTCTTTTTCTCTTGTAATAGCTGTTCATATTCTTTTTCTGGTTGCCCAAGCGGCAATAAGATTTTATCAATTTCAGTGATTTCCTTTTCAAGATCATTGATCGTCATTTTCGCTTCATCATATTTTAATTGCGCTTGCAGGAGCTCTTGCTGTTCTTTCTCCATTTTTTCTAATTTACGACCAACCACTGTATAAAACAAATTTGTGAATGAGAGCTTCTCAAGCTGTTCCACGTCTTTGCTTTCCTTTTCTACAATACTCTTAAGACGTTCGAGCTTTGTCTTCTCTTCTTTCAAATAATGTTCAGCTCGAGTTTTGCGATCTGTCCATTTTGAATAAAGACGTAGTCGTTCATTTACCTCTTCAAAACGTTTTTGATATTGTTCCATGCTCATTCCTCCCTCTTTATTTATACGGTATCAAAATCAAATAGGTTTCAAATGGAATAAATGAAAATAAGAGAGAAAACAATAAAGATTATCCATCACTATTCCTTCGCATTTATGATCATTTTGTATTATAAAAAGGTTTTGAATAAACTTATTATTATAACATATTCATGGTGACGGTTTCACTTATTTACTCAGTGATCGAAATAGGATACTATTTATCAGCACTATACAGTCAAAGGGGTTACTTAATGGACATTGTTGAACAAATTACACATTTACAAGTTTTAAATCAGTTTTGGCTTTTACTCATTTTTCTAGTTCCAATGGTATTGATTTCACGAACTGTTGTTGCTGGAACTCGTTTTTCACCAATTTTAATCATTGTAATTTTTGGATTACTTCTTGGTTTTATCCTCGTATCTGTCGGCATTGCTACACCTGGGCTTCCTGAATTTCCATTTGTCGATTTTATGGCACGAACAACGATTATTGCTCTTATCGTTTCTTTCTTTGTTGGAGGGCAAGAATTACGAAAAATTCTTGGTAACAAAGAAATGGAATCACCAGACATCGTTGTGCCATCAGAAGAAGAAACCATCCTTGGAACGAACCGAACTCAATTATTTTTCATTATTCGTTCATTCTTCTTGTTAATTGGTATCGAAGGATTAACAAGAATGATCATGCAAGGTCAAACAGTTGAGGGCTTTGCTGCTTATAATCCGCTTATTGCATATATAGGATTAATCATTGCTGTCATCCTTATCGATAATAAAGCCAAGATTTCGAATAAACATGTGTATATTCGAAAAGGATTACTTGAAATTGCTCTTATTGTAATGATTCTTATTATTTCTGCCTACATTGCACAAGCATTTCATTCTCTCATTGCTTTGCCGCAAATTTTCTTTGCAATGATGATTTCGGCAGCGTTAGGAGCGATTTTTTACAACTGGACGTTTGGACCAACTCTTAGGGCTCTTCTTTTTGCAGGGATTCCAGTTGTTCTCGCTGCCAATTTTATGGTGGGTGGCTCACGAATTGGAGATGCTTTTGCCATCCAAGGGATGAATGCAGTACTCACTTATGGATTTTTCGGACAGCTATTTTGGATGTTTGGTGGTATTGCTTTAGTCATGCTTATTGCAAAAACAGCTCACATCCGTAATCTCGCGCCAGGTATGGCTGGGTCTTTATCTCATTCGGGATTAACAGGGGCTTGTACGGCTGGTGACTTTGGACAAGTCGCAGCGAAACGTGCACCTATCATGATTAACATCCCATTTTTTGGACATGTCTTTGTTTTTTCCATATTAGCCATTAGTGCTGAACGTGGTACACTCTGGCTCGGTCCAACAGCGGTCATTGTCTTAATTGGTGTTGGGTTAACAGCACTTGCTCTTCTGAATTTACGTAGAGCTCACGGTGATGATCGAAAAGAAGTGAAAGCTTTGATGCAGTTTTCATTTGGATGGCAAATTTGTGCTGTCTTTGGAGGCCTTGCCTTATTAAGCCTTAGTACGATACCGTTTGACTATTCTGTCATGGCACAATCGTCAGCTATTTCTCATTTTGGGTTATTTGCTGCGGTACAAGGTGAAATGTTTGGATCAGAAGCCGCGTTACTAATTCCATTTATCTTTTCAATGCCATTTCTTGTGCATCCGCTTGTCTTTTATATGTTCGGGAAAGCAATGGAACGTAATGGAGAGATGCCGATCAAACCAGTCTATCTCTTTGCTTTAATTGGTGTCATTGGTGTAGTATATTCGATCTATTTTGCATAATTGAGCTGATAAAAAAAGACGCTAGGGTAAATTCCTAGCGTCTTTTTTTACCTTTTCATTTGACAATAGTTTAATTAAATCGGTTTGATATGTTCGAACGAGCTCTTATAGTTTAAGAGCGAAACTGATCTTGCCATCTACTTTAAACCGACCGTCTTAAAAGTCATATCGGATTTAGATCATCCTAAAGTAGCTTAAATAAATGTTTCTACGATAATTTCAGAATGACGTCAGTATTTTTTTGATCCCCCATCAAAAAAATAAGCACACCCTTCCTGTAAAACCACTTGTGCACTACCATTACATATTACATTAAACTAAAAGATACGATCCTTTTCATTATGGATATGCCTTGGAATGCTTGTTCATTCTCTCGATGGAATCTTTTAATGCCTATATTGCCACGATTATCCTTTCTTTCTTTTGTGATTCGCTATATTAATTCACTTTTATGCAAGCGATTTCTTACATTATGATTTAATAATAAAAACTGTTGCACAATAGTAATAAAACGAATATTATAGTTAATGTTGTTTATTATGTTCGGGTCTAGGAGGACTATCATGATTGAAAAATGGTTTCGTTTAAAAGAGAATCAAACAAATGTTAAAACAGAGTTAATTGCTGGAATGACAACATTTTTAACAATGGTTTACATCGTTGTTGTTAATCCAATCATTTTAGCTGACGCTGGTGTTCCTTTTGAACAAGTATTTTTAGCAACCATTATTGCAACTGTTGTTGGAACACTGTGGATGGCCATATTTGCCAATTATCCAATTGCGATTGCTCCTGGTATGGGGTTGAATGCCTATTTTGCTTATTCCGTGGTAGGTGCAAATCCCGAGATCGGCTATGAAGTTGCCTTTGGTGCGGTGTTTGTATCAGGTATTTTATTTATCATCCTTTCGTTAACACCTTTTCGAGAAAAATTAGTTGAAGCGATTCCATCCAATTTAAAGCATGGTATTACGGCTGGTATCGGTTTATTTATCGCTTTTATTGGCATGCGCTTAACAGGATTAATCGTGCCACATCCAGCGAACCTTGTCGCTCTTGGTGACTTACAATCACCACAAGTCACCCTTGCTTTAATTGGACTTGCGATCACGCTTGTTCTCATGACATTGGGTGTTAATAGTGCTTTATTTATCGGAATGATCGCAACTGGTGTCATCGCCTTTCTTATGGGACAGTTATCATTTGATCAAGGCTTTGTCGCAATTCCAAGTCAGCCTGAATGGTTTGTCTTCGGTTCGCCAATTGATGCATTAATGAATGTCTTTCAATACGGGCTATACGCCGTTGTGTTTTCGTTTTTGCTTGTAACCATTTTTGATACGACTGGAACAATGATTGGGGTTGCCCAGCAAGCTGGCTTTATGAAAGGGAACCATATGCCAAGAGCTCGCCAAGCATTGCTTGCTGACTCTGTTGCGAAGACTGTGGGATCTATTTTTGGGACAAGCCCAACATCAGCATACATTGAATCATCTGCAGGTGTTGCGGCAGGTGGACGAACTGGCTTAACAACAGTGACAGTTGCAGGGCTGTTTATCTTAACAATTTTCTTTGCTCCTACTGTAAGTGCTGTTTCAGGACTCGCCGCGATTACCGCTCCTGCTTTAATTATTGTTGGGAGCTTAATGCTAGGAAATGTTGCACATATTAAATGGGATGAGTTTGATGAAGCATTCCCTGCTTTTCTTGTTATTTTGAGCATGCCTCTTACTTCAAGTATTGCGACAGGGATGGCGCTTGGTTTTATCTCTTACCCGCTCATGAAACTTATAAAAGGAAAAGGACGCTCTGTTCATCCACTCGTTTATCTATTCGCTGTGCTCTTTTTGATTCAACTTGTTTTCATGCCTCATTAAAGTATGAATAAAGTTCATTAAGTTTGGAATAGTAATAGCAAACAGGAGGATGGCCAAATGGAGACAATGCGCATACTTCAATACGTTTGCTCAATACTTGGAACAGGCTGCTTGATTTTTACGTATATTCAAATGGCTCGAAAAAACAAAGAGAAGTCAACTCGCTAGTTTAGCTTGTTGGCTTCTCTTTTTTCTATATTACATTCATTTAATTAACTAAGTGCTGCTTCAATTTTCTTTTTTGTAATATTCCAGTGAGAATCGACCCACTTCGGCTCTTTATTTTCGAAAATAAAGAATTGTGGTGATTCATGCTTAATACTTAACTCTTCCGCAATTGTATTTGAAACAGGACGTTGTTCAATTACTTTTACGAGTGCAAATGTCGCATCTGAACCTGCATAATCATTAATAAATGCATCATACTGTTTATATGCCTCTGCGCTGATCGGACAAGTCGTACTATGCTTAAGTAAAAATACTTTCTTATCTGATGATGACTCCAATAATTCATGCCATTGTTCAATTGATTCTAATTCTACCATTGTTGTCATTTTCATTCACTCCTAATTGAATTTATACTTCCTCTACATAATACATCAATGCGAGTGCACCTGGCCCAGTATGTGTACTAATAATAGGTGACGTTTCGGTAATCGTTATAAAAGGAATTTCACGAACTTGCAGAAGGGCTTCCTTTAATTTATTCGCAAGTTCTTCTGCCTCAATTTGAGCAATCCCTACAGCTTTAACGGCTTTGCCCTCTGTTTCTTCAATAAATCTTCTCTTAAAATAGTCGATCATTTGCATATGGGTTCGCACTTTCGTCACAGGTGTGTAGACCCCATCAGCAAGTGAGGCAATTGGCTTAATTTTCAACAACGATCCGAGCAAGGCTTTTCCACGTCCAATCCTTCCACCTTTAGCCAAATATTCAAGTGTATCGACCATAAGATACAAGGAAGTGTGCTCACGAATGACGTTAAGTCGTTCAACAATCTCGTTAACACTGTGCCCCTTTTTCGCCATCGTCGCTGCCTCAATCACTTGAAAACTAAGCGCAGCTGAGATAAAGCGTGAATTGACAACCGTTACACCCTCACCAACCATATCGGCAGCTGTTCTAGCAGCATTAACGGTTCCACTCATTCCTTCCGTCATATGAATCGAAAGAACATGCGTTGTTTCTGGATCATTAAGAAGCTCTCGGTACGTTTTTTCAAAAGTGCCAACTGAAGGCTGAGAGCTTTTCGGCAATTCATCAGCTGACGTTAATAACTTAATAAATTCTTTTTTTGTTATATCGATTCCATCTACATACGTTTTATCTTTAAATGCAATCGATAAAGGTACAACTGTGATTCCGTACTGATCAATTAGCTCATCGCTTAAGTCACACGTCGAATCAGTTACAATCTTTACTGTCATTCAAATATACTCCTTATTCTTTGACGACACACAGACATAAGGTCTATCTGCCCTTTAATGAAACCCTTTTCATTCTAATTCAGTGATTTTACACGAATAAATTGAATTTCTTCTTTATTTTATCACAAAAATAGCTTTGATGAGAAACAAAACGCCCGCTTATTTCTGACTAAGAGCAAAGTGAATGTCTTGGTATGTAATGTGCTCTGGTAGTGCTTCTTTTATTGGTTTTAGTCGCTCTCTCCCAAGTTCATTTGCAGCTTCAAAAATGAGTTGTCTATCTTCTTCATCTACATGCTCCCAAAGGCGCAGCTCAATCCCCTCCTCTTGCGCGCGAATCAAGTGCTTAATGATCGTTTGTTCCGTTAAAGCGAATTCTTCGACTAAGTCCGAAACGGTTGCACCAGCTAAAAATTTTTGGGCTGTGTCAAGGTACTGCCCTTTCGTTGCTTTTTGAGTTGTTACCTTGCGTGGCGTTTGATTCATTGACACAGAATCAGTTGATTTCCGCTCAAAAAATGGTTGAAGAACCGTTAGAAAAGCATCACCATACTTTTGTAGCTTCTGCTCACCAACACCTGATATGTCCGAAAATTCATCTAACGTTAACGGAATTCGACGGCTCATCTCTTTTAATGTCCGATCGGAAAAAATCATATAAGGAGGAAGATTTTGTTCATCTGCAAGCTGCTTTCTACATTTCCTTAACGCTTCAAAGATGTCATCTTGTTCCACAGGTTCTTCAGGAGGTGCCGCTTCAATTAATTGGACGATCTCTTTACCGGTGAGCACATGCAACGCTTTTTCTGTTAATTGTAGTGTCGGATAAGAAGAACCAGTTGGTTGTAAATAGCCTTCAGCTGTTAAGACATCAATCAATTCAACGACAGCTTTTTGTGTCCAATCCTTCATCAGGCCGTATGTCGATACGTTCATCAGGTCAAATTGCTTTATTTTTTGATTGGAAGAACCGACTAATACTTGCGCAACCATCGTTTTTCCAAAGCGCTCTCTCATTCTTTTTATACATGAAAAGACCATCTGTGCCTCTTTTGTCCTGTCTACTTTTTCACCTGTATGAGAGCAATTTGAGCATTTTCCACAAGTCATCTCTCGTTCATCACCAAAGTATTGGAGAATATACGCCTGCAAACAGCGCTCCGTATGACAGTAAGCCGTCATTTGTTGGAGCTTCTTATACTCCATTTCTTGGCGTTCTTCCAGACGATCAGATTGTTCGATTAAAAAGCTTTGCGTACGAATATCCTGTGCAGAAAACAAGAGAACACAATCACTATTTTCCCCGTCTCTGCCTGCACGACCTGCTTCTTGGTAATAAGCTTCAACTGTTCTTGGCATGCTATAATGAAGAACAAATCGGACATTTGATTTATCGATACCCATGCCAAACGCATTCGTCGCTATCATGATCTTGACTTCATCTCGAATAAAAGCTTCTTGTCCAATGGACCGTTCTTTTTCGCTCATCCCACCATGATAACTCGCAACAGCGTAACCCAAAGCTTGCAAATCCGCATGAATTTGTTCGACTTCTTTACGCGTCGTTGCATAAATGATTCCTGACTCTTCTTTACGAGCTGCTAGAAATGCATCCATAAACCGTTTTTTATTGACACCTTTCTTCACTTGAAAACGTAGGTTAGGACGAGCAAACCCTGTCGTCACTACATGCTGCTGATCAATTTGTAAGTATGATTGCAAGTCATCACGCACTTGCTCTGTAGCCGTTGCCGTTAGCGCAAGTACAGTAGGACGAGCCCTTAATTGTTCAATCCACTCAGTAATTCGCAAATAGCTCGGTCTAAAATCATGTCCCCATTGCGACATACAATGAGCTTCATCAATCGCAATTAACGAAAGTGGAATTTGACCCACTAAATGCTGAAAATAAGTCTGCTCCAAACGTTCAGGTGCAACATAAATCAGCTTATAAACCCCTTCTAAAATCTCTTGATGCCTCTGACGCTCTTCTTCCGCCGTTAATGTGCTATTTAGATAGGTAGAGGCAATACCCAATTCCGATAAAGCATCTACCTGATCCTTCATTAACGAAATAAGCGGGGAAATGACAATGGTCACACCAGGTAAAACGAGCGCAGGGATTTGATAACAAAGTGACTTCCCTCCACCTGTAGGCATAATTCCAAGAGTAACTATTCCTTGTAAAACTTGCTCGATGATTTTCCTCTGCCCGTCTCGAAATTGATCATAACCAAAAATCGACTGTAGCTTTTCTTCAGCTGCTTTAAAATCAACTGTCTGCATGCCCTCACTTCCTTCTTACATTTCTTCTATAATAGAACGATTTCAACCTATATCATGTCTCATTAATGTTTAAAACTTCATCTGTTCGTTTCCATAACCATCCTACCACTCATCTCTCTTCTGGTCGAGAGCTCATCAAAAAACCAATGAATTCGAAAAAGATTGCCATAAAACTATCGCTTGATGCCAAATGAATGGTATAATTCATTCGATTATGTACATTGGAGGCTAACGTATTTATGATTACTGTTACAAATGTAGGACTACAATATGGCGACCGTAAATTATTTGATGAAGTAAATATTAAATTTACTCCTGGTAACTGCTACGGTCTGATCGGTGCAAACGGCGCAGGAAAATCGACTTTTATTAAAATTTTATCTGGTGAAATTGAACCACAATCAGGTGATGTTCATATGAAGCCAGGGCAACGCCTAGCTGTTCTAAAACAAAACCATTTTGAATATGAAGAGTTTGAAGTTATGACGACTGTCATTATGGGTCATCCGCGTCTTTACCAAGTAATGCAAGAAAAAGATGCGATTTATATGAAAGAAGACTTCTCTGATGAAGACGGTATTAAAGCAGCTGAGCTTGAGGGCGAATTTGCTGAATTAAATGGTTGGGAAGCTGAGTCAGAAGCGGCTGTCTTATTAAAAGGTTTAGGAATTGGCGAAGACCTGCACAACAAGAAGTTAGCTGATTTAACTGGTTCTGAAAAAGTGAAAGTGTTACTTGCTCAAGCTTTATTTGGTCAACCAGATGTCCTTCTTCTTGATGAGCCGACAAACCATCTTGATTTAAAAGCAATTGAATGGTTGGAAGAATTCCTCATCAATTTTGAGAATACCGTCATCGTTGTTTCTCATGACCGTCACTTTTTGAACAAAGTTTGTACACATATTGCAGACTTAGACTTTGGTAAGATTCAAATTTACGTAGGAAACTACGATTTCTGGTATGAGTCTAGTCAATTAGCACAAAGAATGGCTCAGGATCAAAATAAGAAAAAAGAAGAAAAAATCAAAGAATTACAAGGTTTTATTGCGCGCTTTAGTGCCAATGCTTCCAAATCAAAGCAAGCAACTTCTCGTAAGAAGCTTCTTGATAAAATTGAGCTTGATGATATTCGTCCTTCTTCACGTAAGTACCCTTATGTTCATTTTAGTCCAGAACGTGAAATTGGAAACGACCTTTTAACAGTACAAGGATTGTCAAAAACAATTGACGGTGAAAAAGTTCTTAACAATGTTAGCTTTACAATGAACAAAGATGACAAAATCGCTTTAGTCGGAAACAATGAGATTGCTAAGACTGCATTATTTAAAATATTAGCAGGTGAAATGGAGCCCGATAATGGTAGTTATAAATGGGGTGTGACGACATCACAAGCATATTTCCCAAAAGATAACTCAGCTTTCTTTGAAGGATCCGATATGAACTTGGTTGATTGGTTACGCCAGTATTCTCCTGAAGATGATAGCGATACATTCTTGCGTGGTTTCTTAGGGCGAATGCTCTTCTCTGGTGAAGAAGTGAAGAAGAAAGCAAGCGTTCTATCAGGTGGTGAAAAAGTCCGTTGTATGCTTTCGAAAATGATGTTAAGTGGTGCAAATGTTCTTTTACTAGATGAGCCAACAAACCACCTTGACTTGGAGTCCATTACAGCAGTCAACAATGGTCTAATCAATTATAAAGGCTCAATGATTTTTGCTTCTCATGATCATCAATTTAATGAAACGATCGCTAACCGCATCATTGAATTAACAGAAGATGGTCTAATTGATAAACAAATGACGTATAATGAATATCTTCAAGAAGCTAAATAATGAATAAAGAAACTCCGGAATAAACACCGGAGTTTTCCTTTCGTATATATATGAAAACTATTCCGGTACGTGAAATTTCACAAAGAAGAATAGGAGGACCGTCGTATGTCAGTGAAAACAGCTTATCTTTTTGCCATACTAGGAGCAGCACTATGGGGCATAACGGGGCTTTTCGTTCAAAATCTTTATGCATACGGTTTTTCGGCCTGGGATGTTGTTGCCATTCGGTCTGTGTTTACAGTGCTTTTGTTACTAGCCTATGTTTTAATTTTTAAACGAGACGCTCTTTACATTCGATGGAAGCATATCCCTCTTTTTATTGGATCTGGTGTCGTTAGCTTTGTCTTTTTTAATTGGTGCTTCTTTACCGTAATGGATCAAGCGAACATTTCACTTGCTGTTGTCTTACTTTATACAGGACCACTGTTTGTCACACTTTTATCACGCTTTCTTTTTAAAGAGCTTTTAACACCGAGAAAGACTGCAGCGATCATTGTGACATTAGCAGGATGCGGCTTCGTTGTCGGCCTCTTTCCTTCCATTGATTCTGTTCTCACTGCCTCAACACTATTAATTGGTTTAGGCTCTGGATTTTTTTATGCATTATATAGTATTTTTGCAAAGATTAGTAGTAGACATTATCATACAATTACAATTACAACATATTCGTTTATATGTGCAACCCTTTTTATGGTTTTATCTAGTCAAATTACGCACAAAGTAGAGCTGTTTTTAAATTCTTCCATTTTATTAAATAGTCTTGGTTTAGCACTTTTCCCTACAGTTCTTGCCTACTTACTTTATACAAAAGGGTTGAGTCAAATAGAATCAAGCCGTGCTTCTATTTTATCAACGATTGAGCCTGTTGTTGCGATCGGAATTGGATTTTTCTTTTTCCAAGATGTTCTTTCCCTATGGCAATGGTTCGGAGTGAGTCTTGTCATTCTCTCAATTATTCTTGCAGCTGAATCACCAAGTAAACAAGCCAAGATGAAAAAAGCATCTGCACAAGCCATGTGACTCTAGTGCAGATGCTTTTTCATTTTTTTACATCCAAGTATCGAGTCAGTTCCTTGCTGTTCTTATACTTAGGATTATTCGAACGCGTTGAATCTCTTATATCCGATACATTCGTAATTCGTAAGAAGGTAATTGTTTCACCTCTCTTACGAATTAATGCAAGCTCTTGTTCGTCTCTTGGATTAATTCGTACCCTCATGTTGTCATCCATCGTTGTAAAAATACTCTCTTATTCTATTGCAGTGTATTAATGCTCATAACGTTTTTGTTTCTGTCTTCTTCGTTTCCAAAGTTGAAAGATCACAATGATACTAGCCACTACTATTAGCGTATAAATAATTTGTATAACGAAACTTTCCCAGTCATTAATCGTGCGACCATAATAAAAACCGATAAAAAAATAAATGCTCATCCAAACGAATGCTGAGCTAAACCCCACTAAAACAAATAAATGAAATGGTACTTTTGAAATCCCAATACTAAACGGGACAGCATGACGAATAAAAGGAAAAAAATAGCTAAAGCTAACAGCCTTTAAGCCATACTTATCTAATAATTCTTTTCCTTTTTCTGCTCGTGTATGCCAAATCGAACTCTTTTTTTTCGTAGATAGCCCTTTCCTCTTTGAAACCACACTCCCAATTACATAAAGGATCGTACCATGACAAAGGATACTACTAAAAAGAATGAAAAAGGTAGGAATAGGATCAAGATACTTAGTCGTGGCAAGCAAGCCAACACTCATTAATAATACTTCATTTGGGACCGGAAAGATAAATAGACCAACAGCAGTGATCAAAAAGAGAGCGATATAGCCGTGTTGTCTGATGATATCAACAAAAAACATCAAGTCGTCCACTACTATATCCCCTCCTTTTCCATTCTTCTGCAATGAGACTTCTGGATCACCTTAGCCTTTAAAATATTCTTTATAATAGCCGCCAACTTTACCCGTGTTATCAACCACAAAGTAAAATTCGTCTGTTTCATTTTTCAATTCGTATGATTTTCCAGCCGTAAGTGCTCGGTTAACCATATATTTCTTCGCATCGGTATGTATGCATTCAATCGTGCGAATTGTAGGTCGATCAGTCCATGTTTGATGAATCATTGTTAAAACACTCCTTTTATTATCTATGTTCTTATTATAAAGCGATTCCTTTAATTTGCAAACTCTTACCAACCTTTGCGAGAGAATCCTGAAAAATAAAGACTAAAAAGGCTGACCACCGTGGTCAGCCTTTAAATATACGATTATCCTTCAAGTAAAAGAGATTCTGGATCTTCTAGAAGTTCTTTCACCTTAACAAGGAAGCTTACTGCTTCTTTTCCGTCAACAATACGATGATCATAAGAAAGAGCAAGATACATCATTGGACGGTTTTCAAAATTTTCTTGATCAATTGCAACTGGACGCCATTGAACCTTGTGCATGCCCAGTATCCCAACTTGTGGTGCATTTAAAATTGGCGTTGACCAAAGTGAACCAAATACGCCACCGTTTGTGATTGTAAATGTTCCACCTTGAAGATCAGATAAAGCTAACTTGTTATCACGCGCTTTTTTACCAAGTTCACCAATTTGACGTTCAATACCAGCAAAGCCAAGGCGATCAGCATCACGAACAACTGGTACAACAAGACCATCATCTGTCGAAACAGCTACACCAATGTCGTAATATTTCTTAACTAAAATTTCATCACCTTGAATTTCTGCATTTAATAATGGGAAGTCTTTTAATGCGCCAATAACAGCTTTTGTAAAGAATGACATAAAACCAAGTTTCACACCGTTCTTATCAAGGAATGCATCTTTACGACGTTTGCGAAGATCCATTACAGCTGTCATATCAACTTCATTAAACGTTGTTAACATTGCAGCCGTTTGTTGCGACTCAACAAGTCGTTTAGCAATCGTTTGACGACGACGTGACATTTTAATACGCTCAACTGGCTTTGATTGATCTGTCGCAGCAGGTGTTGAAGCTGGTGCTTTCTTCTCTTGTTGCTTAGCAGCTGGTTGTGCAGCAGCTGGCTTAGACTCATAAGATTCAACATCTTGTTTGCGAACACGACCTAGTGGATCAGTCGTAGAAACTGCATTTAAATCAATACCACGCTCACGAGCTAGCTTTCTAGCAGAAGGTGAAGCTAATGGGCGCCCCTGTGAAGAAGATGAAGTTTCTTCTGACTTTGCTTCTACTTTTTCCTCTTGCTTCGTCTCCGTTTTTTCTTCTTTTACTGGTTCAGAAACTTGTTTTGCAGCTGGTGCTTCACCACTTTCTGCGCTTCCATTTTCTTCAATAACAGCAATGACTTCGCCAACTTCAACTGTGTCACCTGGTTCTCTCTTAAATTCTTTAATCACACCAGAATGCTCGGCCACAATTTCAATATTTACTTTATCTGTCTCTAATTCAGCAATATATTCACCTTGATTAATGTGTTCCCCTACTTCTTTCAACCATTGAGCAATTGTTCCTTCAGTAATCGATTCTGCTAATTCTGGTACTTTAATTTCAATCACGGGAAAAAGCCTCCTCTTATTGTTTGCGTGTCAATGATTCTGTTACAATACGTTCTTGCTCTTTTTTATGTGCATATGGGTCACCCTCAGCAGGACTTGAACGATGAGTACGGCCAATATAACTGATTGATACTCCCACAGGCGTGATTTCACGAATTCTTGATTCGATGTACGGCCATGCGCCCATATTTTTAGGCTCTTCTTGAACCCAAGTAATTTCTTTTATATTCTTGTAACGTGCAAAGAGCTCACGAATTTGTTTCTTAGGGAAAGGATATAGCTCTTCAACACGAGCGATATGCAACCAATCCCAATCTTGATCTTCACTCTTGCTAACTCGATCAGATAAATCAATTGCTACTTTACCACTGCAAAAAACAATACGTTCAACTTTATCAGCTTGCTTACCAAGTCCTTCTTGCTCAAACACAGGTAGAAATTCACCCTCAGTAAAGGCATCGTGACTTGAAGCAACGACTTGATTACGAAGCAGACTCTTTGGAGTCATAATAATAAGTGGACGAACAGAATCTTTTTCAAGAATTTTCGCTTGACGTCTTAAGATATGGAAATATTGAGCAGCCGATGTACAGTTCGCAATCGTCCAGTTGTTTTCTGCCGCAAGAACAAGGAAGCGTTCAACACGGCCACTTGAATGTTCAGGTCCTTGACCTTCATATCCATGTGGAAGAAGGACGACAAGGCCAGACTTTTGTCCCCATTTTGCACGACCAGCTGAAATCCATTGATCGAACATAACTTGTGCACCGTTAGCAAAATCACCAAATTGAGCTTCCCACAGTACTAATGTTTCTGGTGCACGAACGTTATAGCCATATTCAAAGCCGACAACAGCCATTTCAGATAATGGGCTATTGTGAACAGCAAAGGAAGCATTCGCTTTTTCAAATATTTGTAATGGCGTAAGTACTTTATCATTCAATCTGTCATGCAAAACAAGATGACGGTGAGCAAAAGTACCACGCTCTGAATCCTGACCAGTTAAACGAATTGGTGTTCCATCATGAAGAATTGTCGCGAATGCTAATGTTTCCGCTAAAGCCCAGTCTATTTTCCCATTTTCTTCAAAGGCTTGTAGACGACGCTTTAAGATTTTCTCTAGCTTTTGGTTCGCTGAAAATCCTTCTGGCCAAGTTAATAACTCTTCATTTATTTCTTTTAGCGTATTAAATGGAACATTCGTTTTCACTTTAGGTAATCCGTTTACGACAACGTCAGGCGGAGCCATTTCAATCACTTGTTTTGACTTATTACCTGCTACTTCGTCGTATTGAGCTTGTAAACTATCTTGAATTTCTTTATCTAATTGATCGCCATAATTTGATTCAATGACTGAGTTTGAAGCTAATTGTTCTGCGTAAATGGCACGAGCTGTTGGGTGCTTACGAATTTTCTCATAAAGACCAGGTTGCGTTACCGCTGGTTCATCCATTTCGTTATGACCAAAACGGCGATAGCCAACTAAATCAATTAAGAAATCCTTTTTAAAACGCTTGCGATATTGAACAGCTAAATGAATAGCTGCCATACACGCCTCTGGATCATCTGCATTTACATGAAGTATTGGAATTTCAAACCCTTTTGCAGGATCACTTGCATATGTAGTAGATCTGGAATCATACGTTTCCGTCGTGAAACCAATATTATTATTTGCAATAATGTGAAGAGACCCACCAGTCTGATAACCCGTTAATCGGCTTAAATTCAGGGTTTCAGTGACAATTCCTTGACCAGGGAATGCGGCATCACCATGAATAAGTATCGAATATGCTTTTGAAACATCTTGTTTAGGAAAGCCTTTTTCTGTTCTAATCTCTTGAGCAGCTCGTGCATACCCTTCGACAATCGGACTTACAAACTCAAGATGACTAGGGTTATTAGCTAGAGAAACGGTGGCTTCAGCTGTATTTTCTTCGCTAATTTGTCGATCAGCACCAAGGTGGTACTTTACATCACCAGTCCAACCATTATTGCCTTCAGCAGGAACCAAATCTTTACTTGGAACATGTAGAAATTCCGAAAAAACCTTCTTATATGGTTTACCAAGTGTATGAGCAAGTACGCTTAATCTTCCACGATGAGCCATTCCTATCATGACATGCTTTGTTCCCTCATGGACAACTTCACGAACTGCTTCATCAAGCATCGGAACAAGAACATCTAGCCCTTCAATAGAGAAGCGCTTTTGACCAACAAACGTGCGGTGAATAAACTTTTCAAAACCCTCTACTTGTGTGAGTCGCTTTAAAAGATTCAGACGTTGTTGTCTCGATAGATTTGGTACATACATGCCTGATTCAACCATTTTAATTAACCATTGACGCTCTTCAAAATCATGTACATGATTAAATTCAAAAGCAAGTGTTTTCGTATAAACCTCTTTTAAATAATTAATTGCATCCAACCCATCTTTTACATGTGCAGGAGCATCGGGACAAAGTAAGTCTACTGGTACTTGTTTTAAATCTTGCTCTGTTAAATCATATTGATCTAAATCAAGCATTTTAGTATCTTTCTTATTCTTTAGAATCGGGTTAATGTCTGAAGCAAGATGACCTTTTCTACGGATCATATCTGCTAGTTTAACCGCACTTACAAATTTCCTCATCATATCATATGAGGCAACAGGAGAGTCTTGGGAAGTAGTTGATTGACTCACTTGAACAGTTTCAGAAATTGGGGGTGGTCCCCATACATCAAATAATTCTCTTAAGTCTTCATCTACAGCTTCAGGATTTTTAGAATACTCTTCATACAGCTCAATTGCCACGCCAAGATTGGGACCATGAAACCCTTGCCATGGTTCTTCCGCTTTGTGCTCCTTGCTTGACATCTGATAAAAACCTCCTAGTTAACTTTTAAGTTAAATCTATGAATGTTCAAACAATATAACGCTTACATGGCTATTTTAACATAATTGTCACATTTATTAAAGAACATATAGAAGTATTCATAGATTTATTTACAACTTATTTTTATTGACAGTTATGATCATAATGGAGAAAGTAATAAGTACGATGTTTACTAGCTCTTCTCCTATAAAGTGTAAAACTTTCCTTATAGAAAATCTAGATATATTAGATGAATTTGTATTTTTTTCACAATCCCATTTATTTCTAAAAAAGGACTGATTGTATGATTACAATAGATCAAGCAAACATGCAAATTATTTCTACATCGTGTCTCAATTGTCAAGATGTCTATTTCAAGCCCCCTTCAGGGGAAATTCCTAAAGTTGGGTGTTGCTCATATAGCCCTACATTCTACCTACTTCAATTAGCAAATATGAGCAAAAAGGAACACTCTTTCGATATCAAATCCATTCTTCAACATCAAGCTGCTCGTGTTGAAGATTATAAAGTGACCGTTTTTGCACATGTACACGAAGCTTATTTTAAAGTTTCCAAAAAATTCCTTACTCAAATGGAGAAAGACGATTTACGTCATTCTTATTCCATTTGTCAATTTTTCAAGGAAAAGAAAGGTTGTATTCTTGACCCTTCTTTTAAAAATTCAGTTTGTCGTTCTTTTATTTGTACAAACATTGAAGAATCATTGCACTATGATCAGCAAGTTGTCCAAGCATTTATCAATGAGATCAGAACAGAAGAACATGGTTTTCAGAAGTATCATGAACAAGTATTAAAACAAAAAGGGATTAATTTACGTGAACATTCAGAGGAAGTTATCGAGTATTTAAAAACAATTTGATAAACCAATTATTTCTTATGATTACCAAGCATAGCGCATCTAATTACTTAGAGTGCTGCGCTTGGTAAAACCAATCTTTTATCTGCTTTTTCTCAGACTCTGTAAATTGAAATAAAGGCGAATCACACCCTTCTTCTTGAAGGACAATTTGTAGTATATTTCCTGACTCTCCAGTTATGACAAGAGCTTCTGGATCTTCAAGCTGATTTGGGATATTCCCTTCAAATTGAACAATATAATGTGTCCAATTTTGAACTTCAAAGGAATTAATGATTTTCATGTTTTCTAATTTACATTCACTATATTGTTCAAATGTTAAGTCAATCATAATGTAGTACGCTCACTTTCATATTTAACTAAACTCATTTTTAAAAAAAATTTTACTATTAGATCATAAATAAAGAAGCCATCAAGCTGAAGGCTTCTTTATTTATAAATACAATTACTCAAAAGAGTTATAAATCGTCACTTCTTCAATTGCTTTACGCGCAGAACGATGTGCTGGACTTGCAGCTTTACCAATCGGCAAGAGCATAACTGGAACAAAACGCTCAGGCACTTTAAAAGTTTCCATAAATGCCTTACGATTAAATCCACCCATTGGCACTGTATCATAACCTTTTGCCTTAGCTGCAAGCATTAATTGCATCGCCGCTAAAGCAGGGTTTAAAAAGGCTTCATCTCGAGGAAATGTTCCTTCACCTTGATAGGCGCCATTAATTTGTCCAACAAGCGTATCTTTTACTTGAGCAGTCATGAAACCATTGTCAACTGCTGGTTGGTAAACACCATCCGCTTCTTTATTTGCTTCTAGATCACCTAAAATCGCTACAACAACAGAACTATCTACGATTTGTTGTTGATTATACGCAATTGGCAAAAGCTCTTCCTTTTTCTTTTGGTCTTCGATAACAAAAAAACGCCAATGCTGTAAGTTCCAAGATGAAGGAGCAGTAGCTGCTGCTGCGAGCATTTCTTCTAGCTCTTCTTTGGAGATTTTAACGTCTTTTTCGTATTTACGAACCGAATGACGCTCTTCCATTGTTTGAAATAAACCAATTTCCTCAAAATGAGTCGTACTTGACATGGTGTAAACTCTCCTTTATATCTGTTTCTTTCTTTATCGTATAGGAAAAGTCATCAATCTGTAAAATCATTTGCTCACGTTAAACGATTTTTCAACAATTTTACCGCTTCTTCAATTTCATTTTTCGTCGTGTATCGACCTAAACTAAAGCGAATTGTCCCTTTTCCTTCATCTTGTGAAATCCTCATCGCTTTTAACACTGGCGATAGTTTGACTTTACCTGAATGACAAGCAGAGCCTGTTGAAGCTGCTATTTCAGGAACTGCCTGTAATATTTCTTCCCCAATCCGATTTGCAAAGCTGACATTTAAGGTATTAGGGAGGCAGGCAGTCGGATGACCATTTAAACGGATTTGATTAGGAAAAGCTTCTTGAAGTAATCGGTAAAAGGTATCCCTTAATGCATGAATCTTACCCATGTTCACTAATTGTTCTTTTGCACTTTTACAAGCTGCTCCGAGTCCTACAATATGGAGGACATTCTCCGTTCCAGCTCTCATACCACTTTCATGCCCTGCACCGTGAATAATAGGGTCTAACTCCACTCCCTTTCGAATATAGAGTGCGCCAATCCCTTTTGGAGCATACAATTTATGTCCAGCAATCGACATAAAATCCACGCCAATGTCTTTCACATTCACATTCACTTTCCCAATTGATTGCGCTGCATCTGTATGAAAGAAAATATTATGCTTCTTAGCTAACTTGCTAATTTCTGCTATCGGCTGTATTGTACCAATTTCATTATTAGCATGCATAACTGTAATTAAAATCGTATCTTTTCGGATTGCCTGTCTGATATCTTCTACAGATACTTGTCCATATTGATCGACATCAACATACGTTACCTTTGCCCCTTTTCTCTTCAGATACTCAAGTGGAGCATGTACCGCTGGATGCTCAATCGTTGTCGTAATAATATGGCTTCCTTTATGTGTGTTGCACTCATATACATTTTTGATCACATGGTTATTTGATTCACTGCCACCACTAGTGAAAATAATTTCGTCAGCTGTCGCTCCAATTAACGCTCCGGTCTGTCTCCTTGCAAACTCAACTGCTTTTTTTGCCTCACTGGCTGCAAAATGAGTCGTTGACGGGTTCCCATAATGACGTGTTAAAAATGGCGTCATCGCCTCGACTACTTCAGGAGCAAGAGGTGTGCTAGCATTATAATCTAAGTAAATTTGTTCCATAGTAACCCCACTATCTTTTATATGATTAAAATAAGTGTACCACGTACTGCAAGATAACTTAGATTTTTTGCTAACGTATAAAGTCTTTCATCTGACAAATACTTATTGTAAAAGGAGTGAAGCGCACATGGAAATGAATTTAGATTCAAATGAAAGTGCTTTTCCTTGCCAAGTAACTGTTGATCCTGAAAATGGTGTCTATACGATTCGAACATTTGATACTAGTGGCCGCACATTTGCAGATGGTCATGCATTACTAGCTTGGGTCAAACGAAATTGGGAGCCGCTGCAGTTTCAGGATCCGACTGTATATTTACATCTACTCCATTCTGTGAAAGAAGAAATTGGAGACTTTCCTTCATAACCTTACAAAGCTTATTATGTCTAAAGATATTAAAAGCCAGTTATGAGTCAATTTCTCATAGCTGGCTAGTTGCGTGCATTGCTTTTGTATGTTCCCCCATATTTAACTTATGGATTATACTATTTCTTTTTAAAGGCAAGCATATACCATCCGCCTTCTTTTACAACTGGGATGACATCCTTTAATTGGAATTTTGTTTGCCTCGCATATTCTTCTAACTCAGACTTAGAAGGCACTGGATACATTTTTTCATGTGCTGACATGAAGCTATTAAAAGCCGAAGCAAAAGCTTGTCCGTGTTTTGATTCTACTAGAGGTGAAATGATAATAAGAAACCCTTTTCGATTTAAACATTGATTTGCCTTCTGAAAAAGCTTAAATCGATCTTCCTCTGAGAAATAATATAATAAATTGTTCATCATTACGACATCATATGATTTGTTGACGTCATATGTATGAATATCTCCTTGAACAATCGATATTAAGGTGCTTTCAACATCCTTTTGTGCTTTTTTAGCAACCTCTTCATCTACTTCTAGTCCACTTAGCTCAATCTTTGGAAATTTAACATGCAAGCGTTTTAAATAACCACCATACCCACAGCCGATATCAAAAACAGATCGAGCATGTAATTTCTTAATGTATTCAGAAATCTTTGGAAACGCTAACGTTTCTAGCAGAGCTGATGTCTGAGCCACCGTATCACCATAATCTGTCTCAAAGAAATTAATGTCTTTTCCTTGCATTAAATCTTTATATGAGAGCATAGTTGGAATATGGAGTTCCATCATCTCTTTTAATAATATTCCCACTGATGCTGGACTTTCCTTAGACACATATTTAACTAGTTGTTTCTTTGCTTTGACTTTACCCTTACGCCCTTCTTTAAGATGTCCAAGTACAATTCCTACTTCTACCCAACGTTGAAGTAAATCTTGATTTAATTCATTCGCTTGTGCAACCTCTTCAACAAGAGCCCCTTTTTGAAAATGAGTAAACAAATCAAGACTGTAACCTAGATGAGCATGCCATGTTGGGAGAAAAGGCTCGTTTCGTTTCATCCATTTTCGTGCATTCCATAATCGCATATATTCGATTAGCATATTCGTTCACCTCATTTATCAATTTGCCATGGATAATCACTGGACGTTGAAAAAATATGTCGTTCAATCTCCTTTTGATGTAACGTCCTTTTCCCAGATGTCAATGCTTTTAAACCATCTAAAGCTTGGAATGGCCACAAACCTGCTCCTGAAATATTAAGCATATGTTTAACATGTAACAACTCTGTTTCAACAAGCTTTTTAATCGCAGCAACTCTCAATTGCTGCCACCCTTTTCCTTGAATACCATACATGTATGCAGACATATGACTAAGCCAAGATAAGTAGTTGACACGCTCTTTTCTAACTGATTCAAACCATTGAAACAAACTGTACTCTGTCGCTTGATTTGTTTCATACATCCAACTAATTAATTCTCCAAGTATATCTGCGTCTTGAATAGCAAGGTTCATTCCTTCTCCAGCCATTGGATGAACACTATGAGCAGCGTCTCCAATGATAATGATATTATCTACAAAATAACGATTGACAGTATGACGGATCGGCATCATAAGTTGAATTTCCTTCCACTTCTTAACTTGTTGAACGTATCCATCAAGCTTAGGCTGAAGTCGTATGTAATGATCATATACAGTTTGGAGACCTTCCTGCTTAAATTGCTTGTATTCACCAGGACGGATCAATAACACTGTTCTCACACGCTGATTTGGTAACGGAAATAAGCCGAGAAAACGAGTTTCATCAGCAATCATCTCACCATGATTCAAATTGGGTGGTGATGGAAAAGAAAAAGTTAAAAAATCATGCTGATATTTCTGCGTTTTTAAGGATACATTTTTACTCTTTCGTATTTTTGAGCCCCTACCGTCTGCCCCAACGATGATATTGGCACTAATCACGACAGTTTCTTCTTCTTTCTTAACGATCGCTTGATGATTTGACTTTAATTCAAGAAAGGTAGCAGGCTGCATAAGATGAAAGCAGTCATATGCTATTGCTTCTTTTAACAGTAATTCTTTCAATCGATTATGCGGTATCATTGCAGCCGATTGAAATAGCGTAGGTAGTTTACGATAAGACATAACGACATTTAACATTTCCTCATTTTTATCATTAAGCTCTTTTGTGATGATTTCTTGAAGTGGATTTACTTCTGGTTTTAAGACAGGAGCCAATCCTAATTGATTGAATATCATCAATGTTTTCGGTTGAAGAAGTTCACCTTTATAAATATGACCAAAGCCTGAATCTCTCTCAACAACCATAACACTAATGCTCTGTTTCACTAATTTGAGAGCAAGGCTTAATCCTGCAACGCCACCTCCAATAATTAATACCTCTACCTTCATACGTACTCACCACCTGTTTAACCATTCCCTCTCGATACTTGACTCAAACAGGTTTTTGGTTGACTGTGTCAATGCTTGATATGTATTCTAAACTAATCAGAGATCTTTACACGATTTATCTATTTCTCTATTAAAATGAAACGTATATAATAGAAAAAGCACGTTTTTAATAAAGGATGGCGTCTTGTGAAAAAATTCTTCTTACTCTTTATTAGTATAGTAATTTGTATGATTGGCGTTGCTGTTTTTAGCTTTACACAAAATGATCAAGTAAGGCAAATGACGTACAAAACATTTCTTGGACAACATCATATTCCAAAAGAGTATGTTCCGATTTATCAAGAAGCAGCTGATCAGTATGAGATCCCGTGGGAGCTACTTGCAGCTGTTCATCGAGTCGAAACCATTTTTTCAACGATGGATCCTATGGTGAGTCCTGTCGGTGCCCTTGGTCCTTTTCAATTTATGCCCCGAACATGGATTGGTTGGACTTATCCTGGAGGACGACTTGGTGAAATTGATGAGGATATTGATCTAACTGATGTCGATTTAATAGCAGAGCATAATGGTTACGGCGTTGATGCAAGAGGAGTCGGTAGGGCAGATCCGTTTGATATATATGATGCAACATATGCTGCAGCGAAGTATTTAGCAGACCATGGTGCAGCGGATGGCGATATTGAAGGAGCTTTGTTTGCCTATAACCAAAGTAATGACTATGTAGAAGAAGTGATGGGGTATTATAAAGCCTATGTAGATCATTATGAGCTTGTTTCTCTACCCGTTACAAAACATTAAACAAAGTCTGATGAATAGATACTTATTTTGCCTGCTTTTAAAAAGGCAAAATAAATATCTATTTTATCAGACTTTTTTCTATGACTATCATGAATTGGATAAGCATATATGTATTGATAAGAGGTGTAGATATGCTCAGCTCATTGGTCGTGCTTCTCCTTTCTATTCTTGTCAGTATAGACGGCTATATCATTGGTTTTTCATTTGGGTTAAAACGAATTCGCGTTCCAATCACGATCGTTGTATTGATTGCTTTATTTTCATCATTTGTGATTTTATTTTCAATGGGGATAGGTCATTTCATTGGAGATATTTTGCCAACAAACGGAATTCAGAGCTTTGCTGGTATATTAATGATTGCGGTTGGTTTTTATAATATGGTCCATGATCTCCCTCTATATCGTCGCTCTTTTTTTCTCATGATTGCCCTGTTCATGAATGTTGATAGCTTTAGTTACGGGATTCAAGCAGGACTCGCTGAGCGTTCCTTAAGCTTTGCACCTATTGCAGGCCTGTTAATATTTTTCGCAATGTTTATTGGAGTCATTCATGGACATGAAACAAAAAACAGGTTCATTCTACGCTATGTTAGACTACTTCCAAGTCTCCTATTTATTTTTCTTGGTTTAAGTAAGATTTTTTTTTGATTTCCTCTCTTCCTTTACAGATGAAACAGCACACTCTAGTCAACCCAACTAGGTGTACTGTTTCATGATGTAAGATCATTTATTTAACGTTTTTTCATCTTGATTCTCTTTTTCCTTTAAAAAACCAATCTTATTTTTCGGTTTACTTGGATCTAGTCGTTTCACCGCCATAAGAAGAAAGCTAATTTGGGAAACATGCTGAATCAGCTCCACTCTACTGCCATTCTCTAATCGACCATAAAAGCGAATCAAACTCGGATCATAGTACCCGATATTTTCAATATGAAATTGGATCGTTTGTCCAAATGAAACAAGTCTGACTCCAACCTCTTGAAGATGATCAAGATTCTTTTCAAACTCACGAATCATATTTACAAGTTTTTCATAATATTGGCTAGCAAGTTCGGGATTTGTCGGGACTAATGCATGATAATCAACCTTATTAATGTCGTTTAATATAGGCACGTTTTTAACATCCATTCCAACCATCCCCCTTTTACGATATATGTAATCTATTCGACAAAAATCTTAAAAGCCCTGCACTGGCGAAATAAAACTACTCCATTTTCAAAAAAATTATAAAATAGCTGTTTTATTATTGGTTGTTTTACTATATACTGGTGAAGAAAATAAAATATCTTGTTAACTAGGGGAGTCCAATAAGTTGGGCTGAGAGAAAACGCGTTGAAGATTTTCGACCCTTTGGACCTGATCTGGCTCATACCAGCGTGGGGAAGTTAGACTATACACCAATAGTTATTACGACTACTTCTACATTTCTAGCCTGGTCCATCCTTTTTTGGACCAGGCTATTTTATGTACTCCCGTATTCCCTTCTATGTTCTAGATCTCGTCCTTATTAAAAATAAGTTTCAGCACTTTAAAAGGAGAGATGAATCATGTCAACATCATCACTTAACGAAAAAAACATTTCCATCATGTCTAGTTTTTCAGGTAGTAAGAAAGTGTACGTAACAGGCTCAAGACCAGATATCCAAGTGCCAATGCGCGAAATCGAGTTAAGCCCAACAACTGGCTCATTTGGTGAGGAAGAAAACCCTCCCCTTCGTGTTTACGACACAAGTGGTCCTTACACAGATCCTAACCATTCTGTTGATATTACAAAAGGTCTTCCAGCATTAAGACATAGATGGATTGTCGAGCGCGGTGATGTAGAAGAATATACAGGTCGTGACATTAAGCCTGAGGATAATGGATATAAGGATTTAGAAGATCCACGTGCAAATCATAACGTTTTTCCACGCTTGCAACGTAAACCTTTACGTGCAAAGGCAGGAAAGAATGTAACTCAGCTTCATTATGCAAAGCAAGGCATCATCACTCCTGAAATGGAATTTATCGCAATTAGAGAAGGTATGGAGCCTGAGTTTGTAAGAGAAGAGATTGCAAGAGGACGTGCCATTATCCCAAATAATATTAATCATCCAGAATCAGAACCAATGATTATCGGACGTAATTTCCACGTTAAAATTAATGCGAACATTGGAAATTCTGCGGTATCTTCTTCTATTGAGGAAGAAGTAGAAAAAATGACTTGGGCAACTCGCTGGGGCGCTGACAACATTATGGACTTATCAACGGGTAAAAACATTCACACAACGAGAGAATGGATTATTCGTAACTCAGCTGTTCCTGTTGGGACTGTGCCAATTTATCAAGCACTTGAAAAAGTAAACGGTGTTGCTGAAGATCTAACATGGGAAGTGTACCGTGATACATTAATTGAACAAGCTGAGCAAGGTGTTGACTACTTTACGATTCACGCTGGTGTATTACTACGCTACGTTCCATTAACAGCAAAACGTATGACTGGTATCGTATCACGTGGGGGCTCCATCATGGCTCAATGGTGTTTATTTCACCACCAAGAAAACTTCTTATACACTCACTTCGAAGAAATCTGTGAGATTATGAAAACGTATGATATTGCCTTCTCACTTGGTGACGGATTACGACCTGGTTCGATTGCTGATGCCAATGATGAGGCTCAATTTGCTGAATTAGACACACTTGGTGAGTTAACACAAATTGCTTGGAAGCATGATGTTCAAGTCATGGTTGAAGGTCCAGGACATGTACCGATGCATTTAATTAAAGAAAACATGGACAAACAATTAGAAGTTTGTAAAGAAGCACCTTTCTACACACTAGGACCACTAACAACTGATATTGCACCAGGTTATGATCACATTACATCAGCAATTGGTGCAGCAATGATTGGTTGGTACGGAACAGCGATGCTTTGTTATGTAACGCCAAAAGAGCATCTAGGTCTTCCAAATCGTGATGACGTTCGTGAAGGAGTTATCACATATAAGATCGCAGCCCATGCTGCTGACTTAGCGAAAGGCCATCCTAGTGCATATAAGCGCGATAACGCTCTATCAAAAGCCCGTTTTGAGTTCCGTTGGAGAGATCAATTCAATTTATCCCTCGATCCTGAACGTGCTATTGAATATCATGATGAAACATTGCCTGCTGAAGGTGCAAAAACAGCTCATTTCTGCTCAATGTGCGGACCAAAGTTCTGTAGCATGAGAATTTCACAAGATATTCGCGATTATGCTAAAGAAAACAAGCTTGATACAACAGAAGCAATTGAAAAAGGAATGAAAGAGAAATCAGAGCAATTTAAGGATATTGGCAGTAAGATTTATCAATAACTTTCTTGGGAGGTTTTGATATGAAGGTCGGTCAAATTGAAAAGGAAATTGATCAACTAGAATGGAATCTTGCTCTTCTTAAAAATCGCTTAACAATGATTCAACAAAACTGTAATCATCAATTTAAAGGCGATCAAATCTCGCAAAAATGCGTGAAATGTAATAAAGTTAATGTCTTATATTATTAAGCAAAATAGTAGAAAAAACTGCCTGGGCTTCAAAATGAAGTCGGGCAGTTTTTTTAGTGAAAAGGAGAGCATATGGACCTCCATCTATTAAAAGATTGTATTAAACATTCACTCTAACTCTACTATGCTCTTTTGCTACAGAAACTTCGTAGTAATACTCTTCTTCCTCATCTACACGATCGACAATAATTAACACATCTTCAAATGAAACAGAATGATTCTCTGTTTGATTATCGACCATAAACTTAATAATTCGCTCAATCTCATTATTAATTTTCGTATTCAACTCTTCTTCCGTTATTCGTTTATTTCTACTACACTCATGAAACTCTATTGGATAGTTTGGTAACTTCATCATAATCCTCCACTCATCATATATAGTTTATTATATTACAAAATAATGCTACATCTCTAGAGGTATTATGATCGTTTATCAAAACTAATTTTTCTTGCAACTATCCTTTTATCATAGTTTTATACAATGACCATCATTTATTATCTATTTTGGGTTTTCTATCCTATAATCATCACTATTTTCTTTTATTTTTTATATCTCACATGTTTGTCATTCAAGCGGGAATGATATGTATATCTATAAAATAAGGAGAAGATCCTCATGGATTACAAAATGTTTAGTGCATTTAATCGGCTGGCGGGGCGTTATTCTTTATTAGATATGTTAATGATATTGATATCAAATAAAGTTCATTATATGTTTATTTTTGTGTTAATAAGCATGTTATTTGGTAATCGTTCACACAAAAAAGTTGCCTACTCCTCGATTTCATCTGCAATAGTTACTTTGTTCATTAGCTTTGTAATTAAATTGTTCTCTTTTAAATACCGTCCCTTTGTGAAACATCGTGTTGGCATACTCCTTCCCTCAAAAACGGACTCCTCGTTTCCGAGTAAACATACTCTACTAGTTTTTGCTATTGCTACTTCAATCTTTCTTCGTGAGCGTGTTCTCGGATCAATCTTATTGGCGATATCTACACTAACGGGATTTTCACGAATATGGGTAGGTCATCATTATCCATCTGATATTATCGGAAGTGCTTTTATTAGCAGCATGACCGGCATCATCATGAACAAAACTTTTAAAAATAATGCTTCATAGGATAAGGGATAAGACAAATACTTTGAATACTTTTAAATTGTTAAGGAAACGATATCACATAACGAATGTAAGGAGGTCACTCTAATGAACACACAACGTGCACAGGAAATTATTGATTCACCTGTTACGGTCGATGTCACCTACAAAGGTAAACCAATCTATATTCAGAATGTAAACGGAGATAATGAAACAGCGCGAATTTTTCCTCTTGATGAACCTGAAAATGAACAAGAGGTTCCTTTAACTTACTTAGAAGAACACGAAAGTTAGAATTCCAAAGATAAAACACCGTTAATTTTACTTGACGGTGTTTTAAGGATGATGAAACAACTGGGAAAGAAGAAATGAACGGATTACATCTAACTAATTAATATTTAGTAAATATATGATCGATGTCCATTCCCTTTTAAACAAAACTTGGGACTTAAAATTTTAAACTACGTCGATAAACCTCTATGTTTAATAAATTTATTTCCTAACATGTAAAAAAGGATTATGGTCCGTTTCTTTGCCAATTGTTGTTACACCATCATGTCCTGGTAATACATATGTATCATTAGGCAATGTTAAAAGCTTGTTATGAATACTTTTTAGAAGCTGTTGTTCTTGACCGCCTTTTAAGTCCGTGCGGCCAATTCCACCTTCAAAGAGCGTATCTCCAACAATAATAAAGCCATCCTCCTCAAAATAAAAGCTGACACTACCTGGAGAATGACCAGGGGTTTCAAGCAAATAAAATTGGAATCCTTCAATTGAAAGCTCTCCCTCTTTTGTAAACAACTGATCTGCATGTTTCACAATAATTGGCTGAACACCTTCAAAAATAGCTGAACCATTTAATGATGGGTTCGGCAGCCATTTCTTTTCGGCTTGGTGAAGATACACAGGTATACTGTATTCTTCACGGATAGGATCAACTGCACCAATATGATCAAAATGTGCATGAGTAAGCAGGATCGCTTTAGGTTGAAGTCGCTTTTTTTGTACAAACTGAATAATTTTATTTTTCTCTTCGCCAGGATCGATGATTAAACATGACCCCTCATTGTTATAGACAATATACGCATTTGTTTGAAGCGGCCCTAGTGGCAGCTGAATCCATTCCATTATGTCACCTCTTAATCACCATTGTATCATGTGATTAGTTTACTACTTAAGAGCTATTAATTATATCATTTATGAGCTTCGTCTTGCTGTTTCTTTTATCTTGACGAACCTGAAAATGAATAAAATGTTCCAGTATCTTATTTAAAAGAATAGTAAAAATAGAATTTCATATGACCCCTTCCCACTCTTTTAATATTTTTTTGTAAACTCACAAAAAAGATTCTTTGATTTATCTTTACAAATACTAAAAAACACCGCCTAATTACTGACGGTGTTTTGCAAATTATGATTTCCCTGCTTTAAAAACACTTCACTTTTATACGATCTCATTCTTAGTTAGTTATTCATATATTCAATCTGATGTTATTTTAAAACTTTCTCTAGAAAGCTAAAATCAATTAATCCTTCTAAATCATCTGAATTCGAGTAACCCGCATCTTTACTGATTGTTGCCATTTCTTGAATAACCTCTTCATTAACTTCATACGTCACTGTTAAGTTTTCCATTGCAGCAGCCAATTCATCTAAGTCGATCTCTTTTCCTGTTAATTTCTTTAAATGGTTGACTACAATTTCTTGGCTTTCAACTGGCTCATTCTGAATAAACTGTACTGCTTTAATATGTGCCTGTAAATATTTCTCTACATATTCAGGATGTGATTCTATAAGCTCCTTATGCGCTACAACAACTGTACTTGTCGATTCTTTCCCCCACGCAAACTCATCCCAATCTAATAACGTACGTCCACTCACTTGGCTTTCTAATACTTGAGCCCATGGCTCTGGTATAGCAGCACCATCAACATCCTTTTGTACAAATAACGTTGTTGTATCAGCTGGTGCAGCACTGATCATTTCTACAGTACCTCCATTATCACTTGTCTGTAAATTTACATTTTGGAGAGCTTTGCGTAGCATAATGTCTTGCGTACCTCCAATTACTGGAATGGCAATGCGCTTACCGTCTAAATCGGCAACCGTCTGAATATCACTATCACTGCGCACAACAAGAACGGCCCCGCCATTTACAGCACCAGATATAATATGGTAGGAAGGATCTTTCAAATAAAAATTCATCGCAGGACCAGGTCCAACTGTACCGATTTCAATTGCGTTAGTAGCCATACCTTCCATAAATACACCACCGTTATTAAACGTTTGTGCATTAATTTCAATGTCCTCACCAAATGCTTCAGCAAAAAAACCTTTTTCAAGTGCAACAATAGTTGCTACGTGAGTTAAGTTAGGAAAATAGCCAATCTTCACTTCTGTTTTTTCACCTGTTGATGTTTCACCTGAACCGCAGCCAGCAAGAATAATACCAAGTAAGGCAAATAATGTATAAAACGTTCGTTTTTTCATCAAGTATTCCCCCTTTTCACTCTTACATGTATGTCCGTTAAATTTCCTATTTTTATTGAATAGATCATTCTGTTCTAAATTTAAAAAGACAAGATTATTCACAATCGGTTCAAGAGATACAATAACGATCATAACTAAGATGACAAAACCCACTTATTAACGTACATGATCTATTTTAAACCATTGACCTGCCCAAATAATCTCTTTGTCGCATTAATCAAGACAATCACATTTACCTGATCTAGATCTAGTAATTTCACCAATCCTTTTTGTTAGGGAAAAACGAATGATTTTTGTTTTACGTTTAAATTTCCACCACCTATTCTTAGTAAATAGATAAGTTTTATATGTTTTATAGACTTTATAATATTTAAATCAAAATGCTTTGTCAAGAAATTTCAGTTTTATCTTTTTTAAATTAAATATTGTTACTTAATCTTAATATCTTTAAGATTGTAACTGAATAGACCATTCACTTTAAACACTTGTCCTATTACAGTTATAAGGTACTTCGTATAGCGATAATTAATTTCGTCTTGCTATGTATTATGAATAAGAAAAAAAGACCACTCTTTTGAGTAGTCTTAAGCAAATCCAAGATAACTATTTGATGATTTCTATTGATGAGATATGAGATGGGTTTATCATAATTGTTCCTTCTCTGCTCAACTGGACTAGGTAGTTTTTTATAACTTTAACACTGCCCCCCATTGGAATTTCATTAATATCATAAAAACTGTTTAAAAAACTGTCCGCAGAATAACCAATTTCATTTAACAAGTATTCTTTTCCACTATCCATGATTATTTTAACCTTCATCATTATCCCTCCCTAGCCCATACATCACTTTATTCGCCATCAAGAATGTAGCATGTGTATGTCTTAGATCACGAAGACGGATTTTTTGGAAGTCCCAATTGCTCTACGATCACTTTGAAAGCTCGTTTAAAGTTATTCCGATGCACTCAGCTTCCGTTTTTCGTACATACCATTAAATCGTATGGAAGGTATTCATCTGCCAATACCGTTTTTCCCCGAAAAATGCACTTATGATGTGCTTTCATGCTGTCCAAAAGAGCGTCATGGACATAGAAAACTCTCAGAGCGGTATTGGTCTTCCATTCATTTACAAAGCCATACACGCTATTCTCGTCGATCTTACTAAGTGGTTTTCGAATGAAGATTCGGTTACCTTCAAATTCAATGTCACTCCACCGCAAGCCAAGAACCTCACCCATCCGCATACCTGTCTGAGTGGAAATACTGACGCCGATAAAGTGTCTTGTTAAGTTCAATACTCGCTAAGGAGCGTTTGAAAACAACATCATTTCATCCGCTGTCTCTACGCGAAGCTTTTTCGGCATTCTTGGCAATGAAATATCGTCTATCATTGACTTGTTTAAGATGCCTTTCTGAGAAGCCTTATAAAGGACTTCTGCCTCAATGCCCTAAGTAGCTCGGATTGTCGTTGGAGAGAGTTTAAGCTCTTCATGAAGTTTCTGATTGTAAGCTTGAATGATTGATTCTTCAAACTCACTCATTCGCACTTACCCGATATACGAAACAAGGTTGTAGCGGATTTGCTGCTCATAATTTTGAACTGTACTCGGCTTCAACTTAATTTTCTTTGCGTTGAACCACTGTTCTAGATACTTACGAAAATGAATGTCTAAAATCGCATCATTTTTTTATCTAAAGTTACTAATCTACTGGAATTAAGGTTGTTGAATCACCTGGAAGTAAAAGCTGAGGGATTTGATTGAGCCTATGGTTATAAACATCAATTTCCCAAATTAAATCAAAACGATCCGCAGGCCAAACTGTTGGTACATTAATTGCACCAAGAGCATCAGCAAGAATAGGGATATAGGAATGGCTCCAACAAATCAAAACCGTTTGACTTTGAAAGGACGGATTAGTGAGTATTTCTTTGGCTACGTCCTTCACTTCAAATTTTAAATGAACGGTGTTAATGGCTAATGCTTGATTAATATAAAGTAATACCTTAATAAGAAGAGGAATAATTGTTTGTATTTTCCTCTCACTTAAATCTGCTGGACCAGAACCAGCTGCGTATACGGCTTTCATTTGGGGATATTTTTTAATTAATAAGTCAGCCAGAAGCTCCGCCCTTAATTTTCCACTTTCGTTTAATCCATTTTCTTTTTCAAATTCGGGCTTTTCTGCATGACGGAAAATAATGATTCTCGAAGGACCTTTCATAGTGATTCACTCCTTTTTTAATGACCATTGTTATTAAAAAGTATGATGATTAACTTGTTTTATGAAACGTAACAGATTTACTACCTTCAAAAATATTGTATTAATTGCATGGTTTTTAATTGGAACGATGAAACTTTAATAACATTAGCACCCTTGTTTTTATCACTGATACGTTTTATTTCAGTTCTTTTCTCCCATTCATGATAAAACTTCACATTGCTCATATGTAGATTACGTCTAACATTTTTATTTTTTGTAAGGTACTTCGTATAGCGATAATGAGTTTCGTCTTGCTATGTATTATAAATAACAAACAAAAAGACCACTCTTTTGAGTAGTCTTAAGCAAATCCAAGATAACTATTTGATGATTTCTATTGATGAGATATGAGATGGGTTTATCATAATTGTTCCTTCTCTGCTCAACTGGACTAGGTAGTTTTTTATAACTTTAACACTGCCCCCCATTGGAATTTCATTAATATCGTAAAAACTGTTTAAGAAACTGTCCGCAGAATAACCAATTTCATTTAACAAGTATTCTTTTCCACTGTCCATTATTATTTTAACCTTCATCATTATCCCTCCCTAGCCCATACATTCGGCAAAAGGAAGAAAATTCCCTTCAATAAACTACTTATGGTGTAAAGAAATAAAAAGCACCTGCCACTAATATGTGACAGGTGCAGCAAAAGAATTATGATGAAAAAATTATCTGTTATCAATCGTCTCTGGATACATATCATGATTCATTAAACGGTGCTCTGCTATCTTCTCATATTTCGTCCCAGGCTTCCCGTAGTTACAATACGGATCGATTGAAATCCCGCCCCGAGGCGTGAACTTGCCCCACACTTCGATATAGCGTGGGTCCATCAGTTCGATTAAGTCATTCATGATGATGTTCATGCAGTCCTCGTGGAAATCACCGTGGTTACGAAAACTAAATAAGTACAGCTTTAGTGACTTACTTTCGACCATCTTCACATTAGGGATATAGCTAATGTAAATTGTCGCAAAATCGGGTTGATTGGTTTTTGGACATAGTGAAGTGAATTCAGGGCAATTGAATTTCACGAAATAATCACGGTTTTGGTGCTTGTTTTCAAACACTTCTAAAACGGATGGATTATATGAGAAATCATATGTTGTTCCCTGATTACCAAGTAGACTAACGCCTTCTAATTCTTTTTCATTTCGACCACTACTCATAGCTGGATTTCCTCCTTCTTAAACGCCGCGCTTATTTCCCCAAATTAAAGTGTGAAGCTGCGGCAACACTTTCGCATCATTCATTATTACTGACTTCGTTGCTTGCTCAATTAACCATTCATATCGCTTTAAAAGCTTCGACACTAACGATGCATCGTCCGTTGATGAAATATCCTCGTTCCCAATCTGCAAGAAAAATGGTACTTCAGGATATCGCTCATGGATCATTTCGGCATATAAAAAATCTTCTTCATTAAATATGACAACCTTTAAACTAAAATATGAATTCGCATTTGTTAGCTCTTCGATATAATAATCAAGTTGTTTAACATTCGTTTTCATCTTTGAACTTGGTGGCTTTGGTGAGATTGTTACATCATCAATTTTCGTCATCCACTCTTGCCAAATTGACCCTTGTGTTTCGATTGCCACCTTCCAACCATTTTCATGACACAAGTCCACAAGCTGATCAATTCCTTTATGAAGTGCTGGATTCCCACCTGAAATCGTTACATGCGAAAAAGCGTCGCCTCCGATTTCCTTTAGCTTAGCGACGATCTCGCTTGCTTCCATAGCCGTACTTCTTGCTGATCCGTCCCATGTAAAGCTCGAATCACACCAAGAACAAGAGTAATCACAGCCACCTGTGCGAACAAACATTGTCTTTTGTCCAATGACCATTCCTTCACCTTGAATCGTCGGACCAAACACTTCCATAACCGGGATTTTCATTTTAATTCCTCCGGTTTTGGACGGTATACGACATAGCTTGTCGGCGTTTCACGAACGACGACTTGTAGACATTTTGGCTTATTAGCCTGTGTATTTAACTCTTTTTGAATGGCCGACCAAATTTGTTCAGCCACTCGTTCAGTTGTTGGAAATACTGCCTTGTACTCAGGATGATCATTTAAGACTGAATGATCATAGCGTTTATGAACAATATCTTTTATTTTTTTGAAGTCAACAAGAAATCCAAGTCCATCAAGAGTATCGCCACCAATTGTAATATTAATGAAATACGTATGACCATGCATATGCTGGCATTGACCAGCATCTTCACTTGGAATAAAGTGAGCTGCAGCAAGATGCATGTCTTTATTTAATTCATAGCGATAAGAGTGCTGGACTTGTGGGTAAAATTGCTGCATCATAAGCTACCACCTCCTTGCTTTTGTGCAAGATAGGAATCTAACCCTTGCTTCCGTAGCTTACATGCTGGACATTTTCCGCACCCATCTCCACGAATTCCTTCGTAGCAAGTAAGTGTCTTCTCTCTTATAAACGAAAGAGCACCTAAATCATCAGCTAGTTTCCACGTTTCCGCTTTATTTAACCACATTAATGGTGTGTGAATGACAAATTGTTCTTCCATAGCCAAGTTTAATGTGACATTCAAAGATTTCACGAAGACATCCCGGCAATCGGGATACCCGCTAAAATCTGTCTCACAAACACCTGTGATAATATGTCGAGCCCCGATTGACTGAGCATAGACAGCTGCAAATGATAAAAACAGATGATTTCGGCCAGGAACAAAAGTCGACGGTAATTCTCCGTTCTCCCCTTCTTTGACTTCTATATCACTGCGAGTTAATGCATTTGCAGATAACTGATTAATAAGCTTCATATCTAAAACGTGAAAAGAAACGCCTATTTCTTCAGCAATTTCACGTGCACATTCAATTTCATATGAGTGACGCTGTCCATAATCAAATGTGACAGTAGCGACTTCTTTAAATTGTTTAAGCGCCCACAATAAACATGTCGTACTATCTTGTCCGCCGCTAAATACGACAACCGCCTTTTCATTTCTCATGTCTCATTTCTCCTTTTTTGTCTGGCATTCGCATATACTCATGCCTTACCATGAGAACGAGCATTCGATAAACTCCTAAATTGGTATATCAGTTCTTTTGATACAGTCAATCATAATTTACATTTCTTCGGATAAACTATACAAACAACTTTTATCGGTAATCATTGCATGAACTGATTAATGTCTTCATAAATGACAAGAAAACTGTACTAAGCGCACAGTTTACACCTTAGTTTTTTATAGAGGGAGTTTGCGAACCTCTTTCTTTTTTATTCAAATTCTATAATAGCATAATAAACATATGTAGGGCTATTCTTTTCACTTCTTCAAAATCTTTGGTAAGATATGAGTGATACATCCACTTTTATACATAGAAATGAGGAATGCAATGATGTCTACCTTTCAAAAGAATGTAGAAAAATATGCAGAGTTGGCAGTCAAAGTCGGCGTTAATATCCAACTTGGTCAAACGCTAGTCGTTCGTACTCCTATCACAGCTGTTGAACTCGTCCGAATAGTGGCAAAAAAAGCATACGAAGCTGGAGCAAAAAATGTTCATGTTGACTTTAGTGATGAAGAGTTGACCAAAACAAAATATGAGCTTGCACCTGATGAAGCCTTTCATGAAGCTCCTGAATGGATTGCAAAAGGTTATGAAGATCTCGCGGCAAACGGAGCTGCTTTCTTGAGCATTACTGGCTCAGACCCTGATTTATTAAAAGGTGTTGACCCAGAACGCGTTTCAAATGCAAACAAGGCAAACGGTAAAGCAATGGAAGGCTTTCGTTCATACATCACTTCTGACAAAATTAGCTGGTCGATTGTCGCGGTACCATCTACTGGTTGGGCAAAAAAGGTATTCCCGAATGAAACAGATGAAAAGGCAGTTGAAAAGCTTTGGGATGCCATATTTGCCGCTACTCGTATTAATCAAGAAGATCCTGTAGCCGCATGGCAAGAGCATTTAAAAACACTTGATGAGAAAATGAATACATTAAATGAAAAGCATTATAAAGCTCTTCATTACACATCTGAAGGAACTGATTTGACAATCGAGTTACCTGAAACTCATCTATGGGTTAGTGGTGGTAGTGAAAATAAAGAAGGCGTTTCATTTGTGGCGAATATGCCGACAGAAGAAGTATTCACATCAGCGAAGAAATCAGGCGTCAACGGCACAGTTGTCAGCACAAAGCCTTTAAACTATGGTGGAACAATGATTGATAATTTCTCACTTACATTTAAAGACGGGAAAGTCATTGATTTTAAAGCAGAAGAAGGATATGAAACATTAAAACGTTTGTTAGAAACAGATGAAGGTTCAAGCTTTATTGGCGAAGTTGCACTTGTACCACACCGTTCACCGATTTCAGATACAAATATCATCTTCTTCAATACGCTTTTTGATGAAAATGCCTCTAACCACCTTGCTCTCGGGTCTGCATACGCATTTTGCATCGAAGGCGGAAAAGAAATGAACAAAGAAGAGCTTGAGAAAAATGGCTTAAACACAAGCATTACCCACGTTGATTTCATGATCGGCTCAGCTGATATGAACATCGATGGGATAACGGCTGATGATAAGCGTGAGCCTATTTTCAGAAATGGAAACTGGGCGTTCTAATAAACAATCTAATATCAATAACAAAGATAGTCGTATTTTGTTTAAACAAAATACGACTATCTTTAACATAAAAATGACTGAGACAACAGTCAATCTTTCTTATTTAGCTACTTCATTCCTCAACTTTACCTCTACTGGCTCTTGCTTAAATTTATTCTTCCTCTTCGCTTCACGTAAATAATAAATAAGAGCGACACCTTTCATTAACCCTTTAAAATGATGCTTATTAACCACTTTGTTTCCATCTTTCACTCGTTCGATACGCTTCTCTGTAAAATCAGCAATTGTAGACGTCACACTATGAGCCGCTTGTCCTGAATCTTCTACTACATCAAAAATCGGATCAAGTTTAGCGATTTTATCATTTACGTCCATCAGTGTTTCGTTTGTATTATACAAAATTAATCTCGTTTCATTTGTTAACTCAGCCAAACTTTTTTCTGCTTGATCTACCGTATCAGCCGTTTTACTAATCGTTACCGTTAATTTTTTCAATACTGGAATAATGAAGGCTACTAGTACAGCAAACCCAATAGCAAGAATAAAGACACCAATACCTAACCAATCCATATCTATCACCTCTTTATTTCGTTTATATTTATGAACGTTTCATTCACTTACTCCCTATATTGATCAACAACTTCAAGTAAATTAGCAATCCACTCCCCAATTACTGGTAGAGAAAGCATCTGACTTAAAATAAAAACGAATAGTGCAATAAAAATGGCCGTACCAAGCGTTAAGCCTACACCTCGTGCTAAACCAGCTAGGAAGTTTACCTTTATTACTTCTTTCTTGTTTGTAAAATGATAGGCCATATCTTTTAATCTACCATTCGTCGTCATATTTTCGAGCTTGTCTAGTAATTTTTCAAAACGCTCATTTTCATCAAGCCGCTTTTCATCTCTCCTATATTTAGGAGGAAGTTTTCTGCTTTCTTGCTCTTTCGAAAGACCCATTTTTCCACCTCTTTCTTAATCAATCCATCTTTTTTTGAAAATAGTTATATTTATTTTTCTACCCTCTATAAAAATAGCTAAACTCTCCAACTAAATTAAATTGGTATAAAACCTAACGCATTTCCTTACAACATTTTTTATCGATGTTATCATCAAGTTAACCAAATAAACGAAACGACTTGAGGAGGTACTTCACATGACAAACAGTAAGCTTAGAAATCCAGGAATTCTATCATTACTAGCTCTCACGATGTCCGTATTCTTTCAAAAACCAGCCAACTAATGAATAAAGAAGAGCACTCATTCCACCCACGAGTGCTCTTCTTTGTGTCAGTAGTTATAATTTCTCCCGATTCAAGAAATACTATATTTAAGGAGGAATTAACATGCCTAATCCCTATTTATGTCCAAATTGTAAAACAAATCGTTCACGTTTTAATATGATTCAGCAAATAGCAACACCTGTCAAATTGGATCCAAAAAGTGGAGATATTATTGAGCAATATCAAAATAGTGATGCTGGTCCCTTCCATTTGACTTATCAGGGTCCTGAATTAAAAGTACAATGTGCAGCATGTGGGTTAATTGAAGATGAACGGATGTTTATTAAACGAGCACAACAATAGGCATTTAGGTGGAATCTTTTTATTGAGATTCAAACAGAGATAAGCCTTGCTTTCCGATGAGAAAACTTCCTATCGCATAAGCTTCGATATGATCACGCACTTGCGTTGGACCATTTGTTCCATTATAAACTTGAAGGTGATAGGGTTGATAAACAGGCTTATCTTCAAATGACGATTTGAGAAATTTAGCGGTTTGAGCAAGTCCGTGATTACCCCTATACATCACTTCGTAAAAGGAGATAAATCCATGCATGACGCCATTATACCTAATCGTTTCAACAGGTACACTGTGCTCAGCTAATCGACGTGCATAAGCTTCACCTTCGTCACGTAAAGGATCAAACTCTGCTGTAATCACTAGTGCAGGTGGGAGCTTATATAAATGCTCTGCTTCAAGTGGCGACGTATACGCAAGGTTCCACATCGATTGATCAGGTGTATACGTATCTCTTGCACGCATCATCACTTGACGAGATAGTAAGTAATAGCCACTGTTATATTTCATCCGTGATTCAAATTCTATATCTTGAAATGTTGTTAATGGGTAAAGGAGAGCTTGTGCCTTTATATTAGGACCTTGTCGATCTCTTGCCATTAGTGATACAACCGTAGCGATATTCCCTCCTGCACTATCACCAACGACTGCAATGTTAGTAGGATCTCCTCCAATTTTCCAAGCATTTAATTCAGCCCAGACAAGTGCATCATAGCTATCTTCAATTGCTGCAGGAAACGGATAAGCAGGGGCAACTCTGTAGTTAACGGAAATGACAATACTATCTGTTCTAGCAGCTAGAGCTCGTACAATATTGTCATGCGTATGAATGTCACCATATCCCTCCATAAAGGCTCCACCATGGTAATAAAGAATGATTGGATGAGGGCCCTCTGCTTTAGGTTGGTACATTTTCGTCTCGATCTTTGTTCCATCAGATACAGGGATTTCAATCATTTCGCTTGTATAATTCACAGTTTCAATCTTCGAAAAAAATTGAGGTGGTTTCATATCTGTTGTAACAAGATTATGATGAACAGCATGGAGTAGGACCGCTGTTTTAGGTGGGACTTTTCCAGCTTCAGTGTGAGCCCAATAATGAACCGAAATGATCACCGTCAGTACGATCAAAATTAGGCCAAGTGATACAATACTAGTCCACATGAATAGTTTTCTCATAAGTCTCCTCACAAAGTTCCCCCCTTTCTATAAAATTCTAATTGTTCTTATTATTTATATTATATCAGAAAAACACTATTTCGTCAGAGGTTTTTACAAATTAATTATATATTTTTACACATTTATGAAATATTTGTCGAAATTAGTTAGAGATTTCGACAAATAGATATAAAAAAAAGATAACTCACAAGAGTCATCCTTTCTTTTCCCAATTCGCAGAGATAAATTCATCTCTTCCTGATTTCTTTCGATCATCTTTATAGGCCTTAGGACTTTTCTTGTAAAAATCCTGATGCTCTTCTTCAGCAAGATAAAGAGTGGATGCTTTTACAATACTCGTTACAATTGGCTTAGAAAACCGTTTGCTTTCAATAATCGCTTGTTTAGATACTTCAGCTGCTTCTTTTTGCTCATTTGTATGGTAAAAAATCGCTGTACGGTATTGCGAGCCACGATCATGAAACTGTCCATCTGGATCTGTTGGATCAATTTGCGGCCAATACAGGGAAAGAAGCTTTTCGTAGGAAAATAACGTTGGGTCATAAGTGATTTGTACGACTTCATAATGACCAGTTTCCCCTGACTTTACTTGCTCGTATGTAGGATTGCTTATAACTCCGCCCATAAAACCAGATTTGATATCGATGATTCCTGGCTGTTCATCAAAAGGCTGGACCATACACCAAAAACACCCTCCAGCAAACGTTGCCTTTTCATAATTATTTTCGATCATCACTTTCCCCTCCTTATATTCAAGATAGCCATTAGTATAACATAACAAGTTATATCGACGTAACTAAATCGTCTTCATTCGCTTTGTTAATCAACTGTAAAACTGGACAATGGCCCAATCAACGTAAGGGCTCCTACATAGGATAACAGTGGATTTTTAAAGAAAAGGAGGACTGAAAATGATTGATGATAGAAATCATTATAATTCTGAACATAACCGTCCACAAATGATTGCAAATGTTGATCCATTTGTTGTGCAAACATTACAATCCATTACTGGAAGTAACGTTGTCATCGAAACCACACGAGGTAATGTACGTGGCAGCATTTCAGATGTTAAGCCTGATCATGTTGTCATTCAAGCCCACAATGCTTCTTTCTTTGTTCGCATCCAAGAAATCGTCTGGATCATGCCAGTCTAACGATCACAAACCTTCACTAAAATAATGGTGAAGGTTTGTTTTTTTATTTAAGCTTGCTCTTCATAGACAAATTCAATTTCATCACTCTTACGACTATACTTCACTTTTAAATCATGTCCCTTAAAATACCATAAATCGTTCTCCTCAATATAAAATGTAATGCCTTCTGCTTCTTCTTTCGCTCCAATGATTAAAGGCTGTTCTTGACTAATTCCTAAAGAAAAGCCACTTTGAATCGATCCGCACCCACCGTATCTTGCAAAAAATCGAATGTATTCGCCTTCTCCTTTTAAATCCAGTTCTTCTTTAAACCATTGCAGTGCAGGCTTCGTTACTTGAATGTTCATTGCTGTCACTCCCTCTTTATCAATTGCACGTGTATTTCATCTTATCAATGTTCCTATTAGCTTGTCTATGATCAGACTCTCAAAAAAAATCATGCCTTACACCCAAAATGTTTCCTATTAACAACATTTTCTACAAAAATGAATATTGTGTATAAAAGGAGAATAGCAAATGAATGTTCATGATAAAAAAATATACTTTGCACACCTTTTATGCAAATTAGGTATTCTAGACGAACAGCAAAAAGAAGAATTAATTAAACAATCTCAACTCAAAAGATAAGGAAATAACGCAAAAATCTCTGCCCCTTTTTTAGCAGAGATTTTTATTTTCTTATTTAAAAGCCCTACCTTTAGTCAAAATACAAGGAACCCCGTGACCAACCGCTCCAGGCTTCTGCATTTTATCAAGATATGCTAACCCTCTAGTACAAGGCGTTTTACAAACAAAACACGTATTGGACGTGACCATTTTCATCGTATACTTATATTTTTCACTAGCACTAATTTTTGGTGTAGCTTTCTTTTTTTTACGTTTTGTTGACACTTGTCATCCCCTCATTCCATCAATGATGATGTATTTTATGTGGAGATGACATCGACGTGCCTTATCAACAATACATTTCGAATTTATTTTTCAAAAACGTGCTTATCAATCGTTTCAACAAGTTGAACAATCTCAGGTTTGCTAATTTGTGCATCCGCTCCAACTTTTTCACCTTTGTGAAAAAGATCCGTTGATATGAGAGATGAGAAAATAATAACTGGTACATGATTTAGGGACTGTTCACCCTTAATTCGTAATGTTAAGTGATGACCATCCATTTGAGGCATTTCAATATCTGTAATAATTAAGTCAACTTTTTGATCAACAGCTTCCCTTCCTTTATTGGAAAGCTCTTCAAGATAGTCCCATGCCATTTTACCATTCTCAAAGAACTGTAAATGATTATAACCAGCTTCTGAAAGAGTATCGTGTAACAGCTTACGTAAAATTGCCGAATCTTCAGCGATTAAAATTTGCTTTGTCGAGCGCTCTCTAGGACCCATTGACTTCACTCGATCAACACTTAACCCTGTATCAGGATTAATATCGACAACAATTTTCTCGAAATCGAGTAAAAGCGCCATTTCCTCTTCCATCTTCACAATTCCTATTGTATGACCTAAGCCACCTTGTGATAGTTCACTCGGTTTTTCAATTTGTTCCCATGAAATGCGATGAATACGTGAAACACTATGAACATGAAAAGCGACTTTCATTTGATTCAATTCTGAAATAATAAACTTATTCTGACTTGGATTTTCTGACGCAGGCAAATTCAGTACCTTTTCCAAATTAACAACTGGGATTACTTCTTGCCGCAAGCGAATGACTCCTTCAACATGCGCATGTCCATTAGGGGTATCTGTAATAGGCAAAGGATTGATAATTTCTCTGACCTTCAGTACATTGATTCCAAAAGTTCCTTGCGCGACCTTAAACATAACAATTTCTAATTCATTTGTACCGCTTTCTAGTAAAATACCATTATTATCTGATTGAATCATGATTTATCCTCCAGTTATCACACGTTCAGGCTGAGAAGTGCGATATGAATATATGTATGCCGTTCTCACTACGACTAATCGGGTATCATCCATTAGTTTCAGTGTATAAGAGGCGACTTTGCACCGCAAGTGAATTTTTTATTAATTCAAAAATGGCTGAGCTTAATATTCACTTTAAACATTAAGAGCATATTTGTCCAAATCCATATAAATTAGGACTTGTACGAAATGTACAAGTCCTTATCACTATTTAAATATGAATTGTAATTTCACTTTCTTCACGCAAGCTTTCTACTAATTCAGCAAGCTGTTGTTGATGCTGGTCATTTTGTAGTTGCGCTTCAAGTTCACCTCTATATTCTTCAAAAGTAGGAATGTCAGATTCTGCAGATTCTTCCGATCCCTCTGACATTGCAACTAATTCATCGTAAGCTGCTTGTAACTCATCTTCAGAGATCTCTTCAGTTGTTGTATTCTGTTCGACGTATTTTTCAGTCTTGATATACTCAGCAATGTTATTTCGAATTTCTTCGATTGTAACGCCTTCTTGTTCTATCGCTTCATTAAATTGCTCTTCAGATTCAAATTGTGCATTAACAAATGTCGAAAGCTCTGCATCAATTTCCTCTTCTGTAGCTTCAATGCCTTCATCGGTTGCCGCTTGAATAATCACTCGCTCATTAACAAGCTGTTGTAGGACTTGATCTTGAATCATATTAATATAATTAGCAGCCTCTTCACTTTGTAAGTCCATCCCTTGTGCTTGAAGCATAAAAGTTTGTTGTTCAAGTAGTGCCACATAATTTTCTTTTTGAATATCCTCACCATTTACTGTCGCTATGACCTCGGGAATACTTTCCATATCAATAGCTGTTTCAGGAGTTTGATCTGTTTCTTCACCTTCAGGAGCTTGTTCCTCTGTTGGTGTTTCTTGATTCGGATCTTCTTGATCAGCCTCATTACCACAAGCAGCAAGTCCTAATGCAAGAACTCCTACACCAATCATCATCGTTAATTTCTTCATACTTATCAATCTCCTTCCTCATCTCGAAAACCTTTAGTTATTGTAACACAAATGAAATGTTCGTACAGGTACAAGGCTCTACTTTAATGTCAATCATAGGACATATGGCATATAATTATGAGAACTTATGAGATACGGAAACTTTCTAAAACCTTACTAGTTCAAGGGATTTGATTTCATTAGATCCGTTTTTTCAAAAACTATGTAAAACTATATTTCTTTACATAATTTCAGGCGGTCTTCAACTTTATATTGAAAAAGGATGACTCTCTATCCATGAGTCATCCTTTCTTATTAACAGCAATCATCGTTTCCCACAAGGACAAGACCTGTTTCGTGATAATCGAGCGTTACAGTAGCAATATGATCCACAACATTTGCTTCAATCGCTACGTTAACTCCATTTATCGTATCCTTCTTATCCGTTTCTGCCGGCTCATCCAGAGCCAGTCCTAGCTTAGGACCTCCTCAGCCCATGCCAGCAAATACAACACGAACTGTATTTAACCCTTGCTCATTCATGATGTCTAAAATATAATCTCTTGCACGATCTGTAATATTCATTTAACTTCACCTCACTTTTGCATTTTTATTATAGCATGCTACGATCATGGTCTTCCTTCATTTAGCTTGGTAAATGTCTGATGAAATTTTCACAAAGAAAACCTTCAACAATTGATGTAGAATAATGTTTCTCAAGTTCATTAACAAGATTGTCATATTGACCACTATGTCGCAAGTTTTCAACATACGTGGAAATACCGTCGAAATCAGAGCCGAATCCAATATGCTTTTGAGCCCCTAAAGAACACATATGATCAAGATGCCTTAGAATATCAGTAATCGTGGCTTGTTTTACCGTCGTTAAAAAGAGTGGATGAAAGACGATTCCGATAAATCCGTCCTTTTTCACTAATGCTTCAATTTGCTCATTATACAAGTTTCGTGGATGATCGCATAATGCTCTGGCATTCGAATGACTTGCAATTGGAAAATCAGCTAACTCAATCACATCCCAAAATCCACTAATACTTAAATGAGACACATCTGTTAATACATTGTTCTCATTATTTAAGCGAACGACTTCTTTTCCAAGAAGCGAAAGTCCTGCACCACGGGGCTCTCCTACCCCATCGGCGCACAGATTTGCTTGATTCCATGTTAAACCAACCGAGAGTACCCCTAGTTGATTGAGAATCGCTAGCTTAGTTAAATCGTCTCCAATTGCATCCACACCTTCAAGTGTTAAGACTGCTCCTATTTCATGTTCCTTTAAAGTATCAAGTTCAGACCATTTTTTGATATGCCGTATAAAAGGGTTAATGGCAACAACCTTATCAAAGAAAAGATTAATTTGATCAAGGACCACTTGAAATTTTTGTTCTTGCTTTATCCACGGCTCTACAAAAATAGCAAATAACTGTACTTTAACATTTCCAGCCTGCAACCTCTCTAGATTCGTATCGATGTCTTCGGAATTACGATAATGACGTGCTGGCTGTTCCCATAGTTTTAAAAGTGCATCACAGTGCGTATCAATGATGGCTCTTTTCATTCTTTCCCCTCCCTATTTTGGTCATATGAGGATGCACACATGCTACAAGCTTACATATTAATAAATTAAGAATCGATATAAGAAACGGAGGGATTATTGTGTCTGATAAAGAATCATGGTCTAAAAAGCTACCACAAAGATATCATGACGCACTTAAATCTATAGATGATTTCTTTACACAAACGTATGAGCAAATACAAACGAATCCACTATTCCTTCCTCCAATTCCTATTCGAATTAGGGAGGAAAAAGATTTATGGATTGCTGAGGCAGAGCTTCCTGGAATCGACAAAAAACAAATTAACCTAGATATATATCGGCAATCCATTCGTATACAAGTCAAACACACAGAACAAACAGAAATAATCGATCAAGAAAAAAAGGTTACGGAGTGGCACGGTCAAACACAAGTTAGACAACGCGTCATTCCCGTTCCCTTTCTTATCAATGAACAAAGTGTAAAAGCTACGTATAAAAATGGATTACTAAGAATTGTGATTCCTAATAAACATAAGAATATATCAATTGAGTAAGGAGGGTCTTAAACATGTTTCCACCACGTTCCCAAAGACCATGGGCACAACATACAAACCATTACCAGAACTATCCTCAACCACACAATCCAATGCAGTACCAATACCCTACTCGTCCCTCGCAAATGAGTAGATATACACATCCCGAGCAACAAAGAATGAACATTCCTCCGTATCAAATGGGATATAGACAAAAGAAGCCCTCGATGATTAAGTCGGCATTCATAGGGGAAAACGGAACCTTTGATGTCGGGCGAACGTTTCAAACCGTTGATCGCGTAATGAAAACCTATAACCAAGTTACACCAATTGTTAAACAAGTGACTCCTTTTGTAAAACAAGTAACCAGTCTCTTTGGTAGAAGATAAGCAGATCAAGTGATTGCGTTTTTCAATTGCTGCGCATAGGCTAGTGTTTGACTTTGGTTAATTAATTTTAGTCCTTGCGACTGAACATAATCAATTTTTACAAATTGACCAATTTCGTCACTAGCCTTCTTATCATATATGAAAGTAAAACCTTCAATATAAGCATGTTTATCATCTTTCCTCGGCTCATCCAGAGCGAGGTCATACTCAATCATCGTACTTCATTCATATGTATCAACAGCACGAATGCGAATCGTACGATGATCAAGTTTTAATTGATTGAAATAACTAAGAGCATGTTCTGTGACGATCACTTCCATTAACATCTACTCCTTTCCTATCATTTAATTACAGTGTAGCAGATTTCTTGACGGCACACAGTAAACAATACAGTCACTCTACCTGCATAAAGAGTGAAGAAGGTTGATTCGTTATATTGAATCATTCTTCTTTCATTTATTTATAAAAACATTTCACTATTAAGATGCACAAACCTTTTATAAATCATGAGGCTGACTGCCCCAACTAGTGCACAAATTCCGAGTACTACATAAAATGTAGATAAATGCGCTGTTTCAATCATATAGCCCCCAAATAAGGAACCAATAATTCCAGATAAACCAAAGAAAGTCGTAATAAATAACACGTGCCCTGTCGCTTGCAAATGCTCAGGTACTAACTTACTGACATAATGAAATGAAGCGATGTAGAACAAACCAAATGACAGACCATGCGTCAATTGGAGAGGTAAAATAAACCACGGATTCGTCAGTAACCCCATTAAAAACCAACGGCCTGCATAAATAAGAGCTGCAATCATCACAAAAGTAAGTGGCGACCAGTTTTTAAACCAACGATAGCTTGTTGCAAAAACCAAAGCTTCAGCCGTCACACCAATAAACCATGCCCAACCAATCATAGCTTCAGGTCCACCTAGTTCAACGATATAAATACCAAGATATGTATCGTTCGCTCTATGTGTAACGGAAATCAACGTAACACATATTAAAAAAAGGATTAAATTAGGGTTAGCCCCAAGCCTCAGTGCACTTAATACCGTCACAGGCTTATTTACTCCTGGAACATCATGAATAGCAAAAGCTACCAAAAGAGCTATTACCGCCATGAATAACACTGGCAGCATAATATTCTCGACACCGATCCACGTTAATATATATCCAGTAATTAAAGATGTCACAGCAAATCCTATTGATCCCCACATTCGAATGCGCCCAAAGCTAATACGGTATTTAATCGCTGTCTTTTGAGAAAGTGAATCTCCTAAGGCAGTTATTGGCGATAAAAAGATAAATAAAATAAACATCATGATAAAATACCCTGCAAATGCATTAACAAACAGGAATACAGTCACTGATATAATAAAACCAACTAGGGCAATTAATAACATTCTTCTTATCGACTTGTACTTGTCACTCCAGTAACCCCAAAGTGGTTGAGCGAGTATCGTTGCAAATGGTCCAATTGCCATCAGCATTCCAACTTGCGCACCCGTTAATCCTTGGCTTTGATAGAAAACAGGAAGGTAACTCGCAATAATCGTCATTGTCGAATACGCAAAAAAAAGATACACCATTAAGCTATGCAAAGAACGGTTATCCATGTATGCCCCCTTTCATCATAAGAAACACATTATTTTTCAAGCTCTTTAATAGAGTGAACGTTTCCGTTACCCTTTACTTATTCAAAAAAAGAAGAAAAACAGTGCTCTCCTTAATCTTAGAAATCTGTGCGATTACGTTCACCTCACAACCTCACTGATCTTAGACAAGGAATACACTATTTTTCTCTTATTTCATTTCTTTACCATTTATTTATTCTACTTTTACAGCAATCCTTCTTGCTCAAAAAGATAATCATAAGGGATATCGAGAAATAAAAATAAGTTATCGGAAATAGGGTACGAATACGTCCTGATACGCTCATCACGTTCAATATCTGTATACAAGTCAGAGAGTATCCCCTTCTTTTCAATATTCATTCGAACAATGTTTTCTAGAAAATACGGCCGCCAACTCCAATTTTTAAACCGACCCTCTTCTAATAAAACCCACTTTTTCTCTAAGTCCTTTTCAGCATTTGACGATTGTTGAAATCCATCAGCATTGCACACATATACCCGGAACGCATACTCATCACAATTACGTGCGACTTTCATAATCATTTCATCATATGTATCTTCTGAATGGATCGTTTTCATCGCCATTTTAAGACGAGCGTTCATTTCGTTTATTAATGTCAATTGAGCTTCCATTTTCTTACGTTCGAACACGATAAAATGTTGAAAATCCTTTTTCATCTTATCTAAGCAGCACGTAGCATCTACAAATTCTGGTTTTGGAGGCTGCAAGTAAACACCCTGATAATAACGACCACCATTACGCCAAGCATAATTCAACTGATTAAAATTAGAAATCCCTTCGAACAAAAGAGTTGCTCCAATTTTTCTAGAAAGCATGGATAAAGAGTTATGAACCTCGCGGTAGAGATGAGGGAGCGCGTCATCTTCCATAAACGCAACGTCGACTTTAACAATATTTGGCTTCAACGTTGCAATTCGGTCTAAATTGCTACCTGCTTGCCCGACACCATCAATCGCAATGCGAATACCTAGGCTTTGAAGGTACGTAAAGAAGTGCTTATACTCACTTACTTGTTCAATAATATCGCTTTCCTTTAACTCTAAAACAATATGTCGGTACACTAAACCTTGATCTTTAAAACTTTCAAGCCGACTTAAAAATGTTTCCCCATTATCCTTTAACAAAAGAGCCGCATCATAGTTAAAAAACAGAATGGCAGACTGATCTGTCTCTATAAAAGCATTTAAAGCTCGCTGTTGGATATGATCATCTAATTCTAATCTATATTCATCTGGTATTGTCTTATCCTCAAAAAACCAATCAAGTCTTTGCGGACCCTCATCTGTTTGCATTCTGGCAACCACTTCATAGCCAACAACCAGCTGGTTATCAGCACTTACAATTGGTTGAAAATAAGGTGTCACATTATCTTTATTCATCATGACGTCTAAAGGATCCATTGTCCAACCTCCTACCTAAAAAAACCGATAACCTCAAGAAGAGTGAAGACATCTCTTTGGATACCATCATTTCATTTTTTCTTCTTATCCATTACTTATTATACCATAGCTTCTAAAATTGCGTGAGTTGTGACATCAACTTGCTTTTTTAATGAGACATTAATCCTAGATAAATAACGGCTAATTGCCTTTGAACGTAAAGAGTAAACAAAAAAGAGCAGATAGGATTGTCTGCTCTTCTGTCTTATTTCAAATGAAAAGGTGTTTCTTGGTAGACGTAATAATTCAACCAATTAGAAAAAAGTAAATTTGAATGTGCTCTCCAACGTAATTTAGGCTGTTTTTTATCATTATTATAAGGGAAATAATTTTCAGGTAAAGCGATATCTAGACCCTTACTAATATCTCTTTCATATTCCTCTTGAAGGGTACAGGTATCATATTCAGAATGACCTGTAACAAAGATCTGTTTTCCGTTCTTAGATGCAACGATATAGACCCCTGCTTCGTCAGATATACTTAACACTTCGAGGTCAGCGACTTGTTCAATTTCTTCTTGTTTTACTTCCGTATAACGGGAGTGTGGGGCAAGAAATTCATCATCAAAACCACGTAATAATTTTACGTTTTGTTTTTCGATCGTATGAGAAAAAACACCAAACTTTTTCTCTTCTAGAAGATGCTTGTTAATTCCATAATGATGGTACAGGCCTGCTAGGGCACCCCAACAAATATGAAGAGTGGATGTGACGTTATCAATACTCCAATCCATAATCCATTGTAGCTCTTCCCAATAATCTACATCTTCATATTGAAGCTTTTCAATTGGGGCTCCTGTAATAATCATACCGTCAAACTTTTGCGTTTTAATCTCATCAATTGTTTTATAAAATGATTGCAAATGCTCGTGAGATGTATTCTTTGATACATGCGTGTTTGGGTATAAAAAAGAAACTTCTACTTGTAACGGCGAGTTCCCGAGTAAACGTAATAATTGAGTTTCTGTTGTTTCCTTGACAGGCATTAAATTTAGAATAACAATCTTTAAGGGTCGAATGTCTTGAGAATATGCTCGACTCTCATCCATAACAAAGATATTCTCTGCATTTAACACCTCTTTAGCAGGCAGTTGATCAGGGATTTTAATTGGCATAGCAACATAAACTCCTTTACAATTAGTTCAAATTCATTTGTATGTTATCGTAGTTATACATAAATACTACATTAGAATTCTTTTAATAAATTAAAACGACGTAACATTTCGATAATTTAACTTATCATGAAAATAAATTTTTAGCAATTATATTACATAAGAAAGGATGTTTTTTATGCAAATTCGTTTAGAATGGTCGTATCATTTACTTAAAAGAAAACAAACGTATTTTATGAAATCAGAATGGATGAGTGTGGAAGAATCATTAGCATTAGTCGCTGACTTAGAAAAGACAGGACGTTTAAAGGAAGTTGTCTTTTTAGATCAAGAAGATTCGACATGGACAAAAAAAGAATTACTGCGGTTCTTAAAACAACTGGAATCAGAGCCTCATAATGTCAAAGCGTATGTAGATGGTGGCTATGATCTTTCATCTAAGAAAGCAGGCATCGGAATCGCCATCTACTTTCAACAAAATCATAAAAGCTGGCGTGTGAGATTTAATGACCAGCTAGAGTTACTTCAAGACAATAATGAAGCTGAGTACGCTGCCTTGTATCGTCTTATTCAACAGCTAGAGACAATTGGTATGCATCATCAACCAATCACCGTTTATATGGACTCGATGGTTGTTGTCAATCAAGCATCAGGAGAGTGGCCATGTCTTGAAGACCATTACATCCGCTGGCTAAACAGAATAGATGAACTTGCTAGAGTGCTCGGACTAACTCTTCAGTATGAATTAATTGATAGAAACGCAAATAAAGAAGCTGATCAACTAGCCACGCAAGCTCTAAAAGGTGTAGAGATTGAAAGTAAAATAGAGCGAGCATAAGCGAAGTATACTCTTGAAGTATCAACAAAGAGCGACCTTATGAGTCGCTCTTTGTTTGTTTTTCTATCATTTCACTAGCTAATGCATTACTTAATCTCGTTATACCAAGTGGCTGTGGAACCCTTCCATAGTCTTCGTGATGGAAGTCAGATCCTCCTGTACGTAGAAGTGTTTTTTGCTGATTCAATTCGATTTGATCACAAAGCGATTCAAAACGTTTGATAGCTTCTTCATTATGATCGCGATGATAGATTTCAATTCCATCTAATCCTAATTCATGAACCCACTCTACAATATCTTGATCAAAATCGTAGTAAACAGGATGAGCAACAATAGCTAGTCCACCCGTTTGATGAATCCAATCAATTGCCTCTTTCACAGTCATCTCTTTTGACTTTTCGACGTAACAAGGTTTTCCCTCTGCTAAAAACCGATCGAATGCTTCTGCTACCGTTTCCACGTAGCCCCCTTCAATTAACGCTTTTGCTACATGAGGTCTACCAACACTTCCACCGTCAACATGCTTTAACACACTCTCAGGTGATAATTTGACACCAACGAGATCAAACTTTTCGATCATCGTATCTAATCGTTCTCTTCTTAGCTCTTTTTGTGTACTCAGAAACTCTCGTAACTCTTTATTTTTCCAATCGAATCCATATCCTAATATATGAACACTTTTGCCTTTATGCTTTGTTGAGAATTCAATTCCCGGTATTACTTTTATACCTAGCTCCTTGCCTGCAAGTAGAGCTTCTTCAATGCCATCAACAGTATCATGATCGGTCAAAGCGACGATTTCTAATCCATTCTCCTTACATTTACGCATCAACTCAGAAGGGGAATATCCCCCATCTGATGCCGTAGAGTGCATATGAAGATCACTATTTTTTTGAGAATTCATTTATGTCATTCCTTTTCAACTGATACGTCCCAAATTACTTGACCTGTTCGTAAATGATCTGTATAAACAAGCTCATAATTGGTGCCAACTGGGACAGAAAAAGCGACTTCACCACGATTCGATCTCCCTGGATGAAGTTGTCCACCAAGAATACCCTTCGTATCCACATACGATACATGACTATGCGCGAATCCTTCTTGATCGACCATTGTCAGTTTATACGTTGAGAACTCATAAACAGTATCACGAACATTCATTAATGTTAAGTCTACAATAACAATTTGATTTCCTTCTTCCCTTGTATCTGGCTCAATTCGAACATCATTTAATGTTATTTCAAGACCATTCACTTCTCTTGACTGTTCATTATCTCCAAATGATAAAGCCTTCTGTGAATTTGGTTTGTTAAAATTTTGATAGCCTACAAGTAATACAAGGCCTAAACATAAAGTAAGTAAGATTAAAATTTTCCCCTTCATCATTGTCTCTCTCCTCAATAGGTGTGTTCTTTGTTTGTTTTTTCTAAGTTGACACTCATATTAAGCTACGATTCACGGAGAAATTATATGTCAACTTTTCACTTCCACCATGAATCAAAAATAGTCACTGGTAGCTGACGTTTATGCTCCGTTTGTATATAACGAGCTTCAATTTTTTCAACAATTGTTGGTTCTACTTCCTTGCCTTCCAAATAATCATCAAGCTGCTCATAGGTCATCCCTAATGCCAATTCATCTGGTAGCCCAGGTTTGTCATCTTCTAAATCAGCCGTTGGGACTTTTGTATACAGATGCTCTGGTGCATTAAGTTCAATAAGTATGGCTCTTCCTTGACGTTTAGTCAGACCAAATAAAGGAGCGATATCACATGCCCCGTCACCATGCTTCGTAAAAAAGCCAGTAATCGCTTCTGCTGCATGATCTGTTCCAATGACTAAACAACCGTAATGTGCAGCAAGGTCATACTGAGCCTTCATTCTTTCACGAGCCTTTGTATTTCCTTTGTTAAAATTCGATAAATGCTCTCCTGTTGCTGCTTCAAAAGCTTGTACTGACGCATCAACAGCTGCTTTAATATTTACTGTTAGTGCCTTTGATGGTTCAATAAAAGTCACGGCATCCATTGCATCTTGCTCATCTGCCTGCTCACCATAAGGAAGCCTAACAGCAAAAAAAGTGACTTTCTTATTCGTTGCTTCTTCATTTATTTCATTAATAGCCATTTGAGTTAATTTCCCAGCAAGGGTTGAATCTTGTCCTCCTGAAATTCCAAGTACATAACCATTTGCACCCGTATAAAGTAAATACTCTTTCAAGAAATTGACACGTCTACGAATTTCAGTTTTGGGATCAATTTTAGACTGGGCTTGTAAGTCAGCAATAATCGTACTTTGCATAGTCATTTTGTCATCCTCCTAAAAATTGTTTAAGTAACTCTATTATAGCAAGTTTTTTATCCTTATTGGTAGGATTCACCAAGTTGAACAAGTTGGTTTTCTTTTCCCTCTCTTTTTAAAATAAAACGTTGTCTCTCGCCTAATAAATCAAAATGAGGATACTCCGCTCTGTGATGAATCCATTCTTCCTTCAGTCCATATTGCTCGCCCCACTTTACAAGCTTTTCTATATCGACACAAGCTACTTTTGTCACAGTTGTGCAGTCTGGAAAACGCTCATCAATCCAAAAGTGAGTCAAAAATGCAATTTCACCCGCATTTGCTTGTTGTTTCCATTCACTGAGCTGTTGTTTCGTAATGCCAAACGCCATTTCAATCACCTATTTTCAACATATCTATAAATTATAGCACAAGATAAGAAAAATTCGATTGACGACGATTGTAACTAATGAATACACATAAAAAATCCCGAAATAAGGACAACACTCACCTTATTTCGGGGGACGTTTCATTTATACGTTTGTTTCAAGTAAATCATTTAAATGCTTATCGATCTGATCGGTATAATACTTACCTTCAGCAGCAAATAAGCCAAAATGTCCGCAGATACTATTAATAACTCTTAGCTCGCTATTTGGAATCAATTTCTGCTCCGCTTCACAATCTCTCGGTGGGAAGAACATGTCTTCATCAATTGGCATCACAAATACTTTCGCTTTTATTCGACCAAGGGCCTCTTCAAGATTTCCACCAGTCATTCTACTCACATCTCCTCGCTGCCACTTCCACGCCATCGTTAACAGGTCATTCGGATCCATGACTTCAAAAAATGGTTGTAGAAATCCTGAAATAAATTCCTCACACGAATCAACATCGAATAATCTCCATTTTTCTTGTTTGTAAAATTCCGTACTGAGTCCCATCACTGCCCAAATTTTAGCATGTCGCTTCAATCCAGCGGAAACATCCCCCGCTGATTGATAAACTCCTCCATTCCAGCCCGGATCAGAGGTGATCGCCTCAATTAATGTATCTGTATATAAAAAATCATGATCAGTATTTTTCGCTGTTCCTGCTATAGGTGCTGCACGCTTAACCATATTAGGAAATCTGACTGCCCATTCATACGTTTGCTGAGCACCCATTGATCCGCCGACAACTAGAGCGATTTCCTCCACACCAAATTTTTCAGTTATTAATTGATGTTGTGCTCGGACATCGTCGCTAATTCGCACATGTGGGAAATTGGCAATACTAATAGGTTCGGGACTATTATGTGGCGAACTAGAGAGGCCGTTTCCAATTTGATTAATCATAATGATAAAATACTTGTTAGGATTAAGAGCTCGATCCTCACCGATATACGTTTCCATAATTTTTGTCGTGCCTGAATACCAAGTCGGGATCACTATCACGTTATTTTTTTCCTCATTTAAAGTACCAAACGTAACATAAGCCAGTTTACATTCAGGAATTATGCCACCGTCCTCGAGTTGAAAATCGCCAATATTATAGACTTCATAAGGTCCATGATTTTCTTGTGAATAGTAGTTGTTTTCGATCATGATTCATCAACCCTTCATCCTAAATTTTGTTTATCTTTATGCGCAATTTTAAACTCCATTATCATAAGTAAACGCTTACATATTTATTCTACTACTTTCGATTTTATTCCTTCTTTTGTGTCTATCTTTTTATCATAAAACTTTCATCATCTTCTACTCTCAACTTAGAATGAAAAAGCATGATTCTTTTTCTATCCAACTAGAAACGAACCAACTATTACACAAAAAAGCACACTCACTTAACGAAGATAACATTAAGTGAATGTACTCTTGCACTTGTACTATTTATTAGAAATCAAAATTATCAGGATCCGCACCAACCCGAGTGTTTTCATTTAAGGCACTGATCTTATCCATTTCGTCTTCAGTTAATTCAAAATCAAAGATATCAGCATTCTCAATAATACGATGTTCTTTTATTGATTTAGGAATTGTTACGACTTCATTTTGAAGATCCCAACGTAAAATGACTTGGAAAGTCGATTTGTTATATTTCTTAGCCATTTCTTGTAATGTTTCATTATCAGCAAGCTGCCCACGCATAAGTGGTGACCATGCCTCAAGCTGTATGTTATTCTTTTTACAAAATTCGTGAAGCTCTTCTTGCGTTAATCGCGGATGATATTCAACTTGATTGACCATCGGTTTAATTTCAGCATCAATCATTACATCTTCTAAATGATGAATATTAAAATTACTAACGCCAATCGCTCGCACGCGACCCTCTTTGTATAATGTCTCAAGAGCCTTCCACGTTTCTTTGTATTTTCCTTTTACAGGCCAGTGAATTAAATACAAATCTAAGTAGTCGATATCGAGCTTTTTCATGCTTTTTTCAAAAGCAGCTAAAGTCGAGTCATAGCCTTGGTCAGCATTCCAAACCTTCGTTGTAATAAAGATCTCCTCACGAGGAACACCAGACTCCTTAATCGCTGTTCCTACGCCTTCTTCATTATCGTAAAAAGCTGCCGTATCAATACTACGGTAACCATTTTTCAGTGCAGCTTTTACAGAATCCATTACTTCGTCTCCATCTTCTACTTTATATACTCCTAGTCCAAACCAAGGCATTTTCACAACATTATGAAGCGTCGTTACATCTTGTAGATTTTTTACCATCATTGAACTCCTCCTCTGCTTCTGTTCACTCTTGAACAAAGGTATTTTCTCACAAACTATTCGAAAAAGGAAATATATTGCTTTTTTTAAAAGCGCTTAACCTGTGATCTTCATTTCTAAATTTTTCATATATTTTTTTCCCCACTCTTCAAGGATTTTAATCATTGGCATGAGGCTTTTTCCCTTATCCGTTAACGAATATTCAACTTTTGGTGGTACCACTGGGTAAACTTCGCGATGTACTAAGCCGTCATCTTCTAATTCTCTTAGTTGATTTGTCAACATTTTTTGTGTGATTGCAGGGATCAATTTTTTTAGTTCACTAAATCTCTTTGTCCCCTTGATCCCTAAATGACATAAAAGTACTAATTTCCATTTCCCTTCAATCATTGACAAAGTGCGCTCTTTTACATCGTGTGGTCCCTGTACCTCCTTTTCGTCAAATTTCTGATGATTCTTTCCCCATTCATCTAACATTTTAAGAATTGGGATTAAACTTCTTCCTTGTTCTGTTAAGGAGTATTCGACTTTAGGTGGAACAACTGGATATACCTCGCGATGGACGAGCCCATCTTTTTCTAATTCTTTTAATTGAAGCGTCATTGTTTGTTGAGTAATGCCTGGAATTAAATCTTTTAATTCCTTAAACCGTTTTGTCCCTTTTAAACCTAGATGACATAAAATCGTTAATTTCCATTTACCCTCTATCACCGATAAAGTTAATTCTTTTTCGCAGTTTAACTTCTTTAATTTCGCATTCGTTACCATGTTGATCTCTCCTATAGTATACTTTTTTTCACTATAACAAAAAATAGTGCCTACTTACAATTTATAAGTATAGTATATATTATTGTGCATAGAGCTTCCATATGTAGTTTACGTTCATAAGAAAGCAGCGATAGGGAAATAATAAATAAGAAGCATTCTTGTGAAGTAGAACTAGGCTAATCAATTATTTATTTAAGGAGATGTTGCACATGTTTCGTTTTACCATACCAAGAGACGTTTACCATGGTGAAGGTTCATTAGAAGTATTAAAAAGTCTTGAAGGTAAAAAAGCTACCATTGTTATCGGTGGGGAATCCATTAAAAAGTCAGGCTATCTTGATCAAATTGATTCTTACTTAAAAGAAGCGGGTTTTGAAACTCAGCTTATTGAAGGTGTTGAAAACGATCCTTCAGCAACAACTGTCCTTAATGGCGCGAAAAAGATGCAAGAATTCCAACCAGACTGGATCATTGGAGTAGGTGGGGGTTCTCCAATTGATGCTGCGAAAGCAATGTGGGTTATTTATGAAAACCCAGAATTAACATTTGAAGACATTAAAGCTCCAAATCCACTTCCAACTTTACGTAAGAAAGCACGCTTTGCAGCTATTTCAACGACAAGTGGAACTGGTACGGATGTGTCACCTTTCGCTGTTATCACTGATCGTGACAAGGACGTAAAATACCCAGTATTCGGCTACGAAATCACACCTGATATCGCAATTGTTGATCCAGTGTTAACTTACTCAATGCCACCAAACATTGTTGCTTACACTGGAATGGATACAATTACACACGGGATTGAAGCATATGTTTCTTTAATGCATAACGCATTTACTGATCCTTTAGCTATGCAATCAATTAAAATGGTTGTCGATAACATCGAAAAATCATATGCAGGTGATAAAGAAGCAAGAGCAGAAATGCATTATGCTCAAGCAATTGCTGGTATGGCCTTCTCAAACGGTTTTTTAGGAATTGTTCACAGCTTAGCTCATAAGAGTGGCGCGATCTTTGGAATTCCACACGGACTTGCTAATGCTCTTTATCTACCGTACGTTATTGATTTCAATAAAAAGGCTGACACATCACGTTTTGCTGATATCGCAAGAATGCTTGGACTCGCTGGAAACACTGATGATGAGCTAATCGATTCATTAACAGAACTGCTTATCAACTTAAATAAAGCAATGGATATTCCAGTAACACTTAGAGAATTCGGTATTGACGAGCAGGAATTTGAAAAACACCTAGATAAGATGGCAGCAGGGGCTGTTGAAGACCCTTGTACACCAGCTAATCCACGTGAAGTTTCTGTGGAACAAATGAAACAAATTTACATCGCTGCATTTAAAGGCGAAAAAGTTAACTTCTAATCAGTAGAAAATTACTTTACACTTTAAAGGATAACTCCAATTGATGAGTTATCCTTTTTCTTTTGGTTCCTCATAAAAATGTTCTTGTAACTTATTTTTTATAGGTGCTGAAATGGATTCAGATCGCTGTGTGTGTCGGTTGAAATTGACATATGTAGAGTTCCCCTTTGCACATATTTGACCTTCTTGCTCCATTTCCTCATATACTTCAAAGCTAGAATTCCCAATCCTCGAAATCCATGTACGTATCTTTACTGGCTGGCCATAGTAAAGTTGCGCAATATATTCAACATTCATCTTTATAATGACGCACCTCCAGTCCTTAAAGGATAAGTCTGGGTTAAAGATTCGAAAAATACCCTGTCTACCTGACTCAAACCAAATCGGAATCGTCGTATTATTAATATGACCAACTCCATCTGTTTCACATACTCTTGGTTCAATAACCGTTTCAAACATCTGTGATTCCTCCTCCTTATTTGATTGTTAGCTATAACGTTTCTATTCGCTTAGATGAACTAATTTTCCTGTGTATACAAAGAAAACGAGCAAGGCTTATTAGCCTTACTCGTTTTCTTTGTAACCATTTTTACGTGCATGCATTTCATCAGCCATTTCAGCATCGAAAGCTTGCATACTGTGTTCACGTCTTTTGTTTTTCTCTTTCACGGCTTGTTTTTGTTCTTCACTCATATCTGTATGCGCAATTGATTCTTCTGCTGCCTCGATATTATGTGCCGTATTCTCTTTCATTTGCTTAAGCTTTTCTGCATTATCACTACGATCATCTGGTTTTGCCATAAGTCATCCCTCCATATACTAAAGTAACTTACCTACTTTAGTATGGAGTTTTGCGACTTGATTATTCAGGATGCTTTATATTTTCGTACACAGCATGCCACTCTGGCAAATGCTTACGCATCGAAAGGGGACGGAAGGTATCTTTTCTCACACAGACGTGCGTGCTTTCTCCAAGGACACATATAGTGCCTTGTTCATTTAAAATTTCATAGCGGTAGGTCACACGGAGCCCATCGTATGCTTGTACCCACGTTTTGACGACGACCGTTTCCCCGTATGTTGTTGGATGCTTATACGATACTTGAATGTCTGTAACAGGAGATAAGATGCCCTCCTTCTCCATTTGGGCATAGTTAAATCCAATTTCTTTAATCAGCTCTGTTCGGCCAAGCTCAAACCAAACGACGTAATTTGAGTGATGCACAATTCCCATTTGATCAGTCTCAGCATAACGAACTGGAATTTTTGTCTCTGTAATATGCATGCCTTATTCTCCCCTTTCAGATATCAATTTGTCCACATCTTCTTTTATAATAGTCGATAAAGATTTCATGTCATATTGATTTTGTTTCGTTAAGCGCAAAGATTGGAGCTGCACAAGCCGTTCAAATACATCGACAGCATAGCGTCCGTTTGCAGGATGTCCATTCCTTTCAATTCCACTTATCAAAGCTTCCTTTGCCTCTGTTGAAAATAGATAACCCGATTGCTCGGTCCAATACAATATAATCTCAATTAGTTCATCTTTAGAGTAATCATCAAAATGAATATGTTTTTTAAAACGTGATCGCAAACCAGGATTGCTACTTAGTAGTAATTCAATTTCATTTGCATAGCCCGCAAGAATAACGACGAGGTTATCTTTATGCACGGTCATTTCCTGAACAAGTGTATTTATCACTTCTTTTCCAAAATCACCTTGCCCAGTAGATAAAAGCGAATATGCTTCATCAATAAATAGGACGCCACCTAATGCATCTTTAATTTTTTCTTTTGTCTTATGTGCTGTTTGCCCTACATATCCCGCTACTAAATCAGCCCGACTTGCCACAATTAAATGCCCTCTTTTTAATAAACCGATCTCTTTTAAAGCTTCGGCAAATATTTGCGCTACTGTTGTCTTTCCAGTTCCTGGATTCCCGCTAAAAATAGTATGTACTTGCAGCGGTAATGCCTTTAGGCCTTGTTCTCTTCTTATTTGTTGGATTTTCACAAAAGAGGTTAACTGATGGATCTCCTGCTTCACATTTTCAAGTCCTGTCAGTTCGTCAAGTTGTTTAAGAGCTTTCTTCTCATCATCCATTTCCTTCTCTTTAAAATCACCTGCTTCAAGAAAAACAAAATCATCCGTTTTTACGTTATCAAGTGATAATTGTGAGCCTTTTTGAAAAATCGCATTCTGGATAATATTTTTTGTCGTACGAGCATTACCAAAGGAATCATCAACTTGCGCGCGTTCAATACGCTTCTTCAACTCTACTTTTGCTCCATTCGTTAACAAATAATCGTTTTCTAAAGCGACCAATTCACCAATCTGTAAAAGCTCACTAACAGAGTAATCCTCAATATGAATATGATTTTGCTCAGGAAAACGGCTACGCAAACCAGGATTAGCCCTTAAAAAAGCCCGCATTTCATCAGGATATCCAGCTAAGATAACGGCAAATGTTCCTGCATATTTTCCACTTGTCATAGCAGAGACAAGTGTATCAATCACCGTCTGTCCGTAATCATTGCCTGCAGCACCAGCTCGTTTTAAGCTATATGCCTCATCAATAAATAAAACTCCGCCAGACGCACGCTCAATCGCTTTTATTGTATTTTCTTCTGATTGACCGACATACGCACCAACAAGATGAGTTCGATCCACTTCATATACTTCATCTCGTGTAAGTAGGCCAAGCTCATAGTAAATTTTCGCGAGTAATCTTGCAAGATGTGTCTTTCCCGTACCAGGATTCCCTGTTAAAATCATATGTAGATTAATGCCGTCCTTAGATTGAAAGCCTTGATTTAATCGGACCTTTTGATAGTGCAAAAATTGATATAGCTTTTTAATTCTTCCCTTTACACCTTCTAGCCCTATCATTTTCTGAAGTTCTTCAAGAGCTGTTCCATCACTTTGTTTTATTTGAGTCGTTTGAATCAAAGCATTCCATTGTTCATTTACCTCCTCAATTTCCTTAGTCGCACGAACAATTTGTTGGAATTGAGCCGCTGAATAGTAGACACCTGTTAATGAATGAGCATACTCATCAGTAGCTGTTTCAATCGTGGCAAACGGTTCTCTTAGCTTATCGATGTATAAGAGAAGCTCTTCAATCACAGTCATTCTTTTATTTTCTTTTAACCTTTCAATCGAATCGCTCAAATCCTCTCGCATCTTGTCTACATCTTCCATATAACGAAAGAAGTGTTTAGCCATTTCGTTATATTCTTCGGCCGTTTTTTTCTTCGCAGAACCATGATCCGTTTCACGTATAGGTGGAAATTTCGTCGGAATTTTCAACTCTTTCACAAATTCTATAAGTCCTTCAAGCTTTAGCTCATGAGCCAACTTATTTTCGCTATCTTCTTTTAAAGCTTGGTTTACCCAGCTTTCAACTAAATGGTCCTTACGCCCCATTCGTTCATATCTCGCTTTTGCGAGCAACGAATATAACTTGGCAGAGATTGTTGAAGTAAGTTCCTCATCTGTATGTTTTCCGAAACCTTCAAGGATTTCCCACGCTTTTGTCTCTTGGAATAACTCTTCACCTTTTTCAACAGCAGAAAGCCACTGTTGTACCCTCTCTAATGACCATCGTTCTTGTAACATCAAAACCACCACTTTCTACAATTCACGCCTCTATTTTATCACGCTTACCCACTCTCTGCATGATTAACAGGTTGTCGCTTCTGTCTTCTACCTGTAGTTCCAACATAGACACCTGATAAGACAAAAATAGCCCCAATAATAATCACTCCTGTTAATGCCTCACCTAGAAAAATCGTTGCCATGATTACAGCAGAAACTGGCATTACGTTGATAAATATTGATGCTTTCGCTGCACCAATTTGTTGTATGCCGTAATAGTACAAAATAAAGCCAATAACCGTCACAAATACACTCATGTGAGCAATAGCAAGCCATGCAGATAATGAACTTGATGCAAGATCATTCCAAGGCTGCTCAAGTAGAGAAAATGGCATTAAAAAAAGCGTCCCAAATCCGACAGCGTAGGTCGTGGAAACGATTGAGCTATATTTTCTTAAGACGACTTTTCCGATGACACTATAAAGCGCCCAACTTATGACAGCACCAAGTAAAATAAAATCCACTGGCTCAAACTGAAAACCAACAAGCATCAATAGGTCACCTTCCGTTATAATAATAATCACCCCAAAAAAAGCAAGAATTAAACCAATGACATTTCTTTTTGTAATCACTTCTTTCAACATCAACCCTGATAAAAGCATGATCAACATTGGATTAGAGGCAATAAAAAGGGAGCTTTTAATAACTGGTGCGTACTTACTTGCAAAAAAGAAACAAATATTATAAATAGTAATTCCCGTTAACCCCAGAATCATAAAAAGTAGCCAATCTTTTTTCGTCGGCTTCGGTCTATTCTTTTCGACCATCCACATAATTGGGAATAAAAGTAAAGCAGCGCCCAAAAAGCGTAGAAAGGATATTGTTGCTGGTTCAAAACTTTCAACCGCAATTTTCCCTGCTATAAAACCACTGCCCCAAGTAGACGTCGCTAATGTCAGCATGCCATAGATCAACCATTGCCGTTTTCTCTCCATCTTTAAGACTCCTTTTTTCCTTTCATTGTACTCCTTTCCTTCGTGTTGCGAAATAGTTATTTCATTATAATGATCCATTAAGAGTGATATTGATAAAGAAAAAGGTGTCACAAAAGGGCTTTCAACCTTTTATGACACCACCCATGAGTATTAGACCCGTTTTCTAACATTAAAATTATCTTCAACTAACAACCAATTTTGCGGAAATTCAATTCTAAGTACCCAATAACTGACTCCACGTAAATTTAACTCTTTGACCAAATCAAATTTCGCTTGAATACTTCTTGCATCCTCAAACCATACTTCGTGGTCTTTTCCTTGCTCATCGCGATAAGTGAAATAAGGTGATTGTGCCTGTTCATCGTATTGAATCGGTACACCATATTTTGCAGCTATTTGAATAGCTTCTTGTGGACTGATCGCCCGTGCAAATGCGCCTCCTGGTACATAAGGGAGTGTCCAATCATACCCGTAAAGGGGGATTCCCATCAAAATTTTATCATTTGGCATGACCGATACCGCATACTCAACAACTCTCCTTACTTGATTCAACGGTGCTACAGCCATTGGTGGTCCACCACTCCAGCCCCATTCGTACGTCATCAGTACGGAATAATCAACTATTTCCCCGTGAGCAGGATAATCATGCGCTTCATACCATGCACCAACTTGTTCACCACTTACTTTAGGAGCAAGTGCTGTTGAAATAGTAAATCCTTGTTCACGTGTCCGTTTAGCCGCTAATCTTAAAAAGTCATTATATTGCTGGCGATCTTCTGGCCTTAAATGCTCAAAGTCAATATTTAACCCGAGATAGCCTTTTTCACGCATTACAGCAAACGCATTATCAAGAACCTTATTTTGTAATTCAGAACTCCTAAGGATTGCTTCACCTAGCTCTGTATTGAAATTATCCCTGTCAATATTTGTTAACACTAGAACAGGAACGATTTTAAAGGGATATGCGGCCTGAATAGACGGCGTATCTTCAACTGGAATTAACTCTCCTTCCTTCGTTACCTTATAACTAAAAATAGATAAATAGGTTAAATGTCTCCCTACTTTCTTTACAACTCTCGGTTCAGTATCAGCAGGTGGTTTAGGCTCAATATAACCATTTACATCTAGTTGTACTTTCGGACGTGGAGGTAGATACAACCTCAAACCAACTGGCAATGGTTGATCTGGATTTAATTGATTCAGAGAAACGATTTCATTAATTGGAACGCCAAATCTTCTACTAATTGAATATAAGCTGTCTCCTTTTTGTACAAAATAATAGCGTCCGACAATCGGAATAACAAGAGCTTGCCCGATGACTAAATTATTAGGATTAGGCAGTTCATTCGCTTGAATAATATCTTCAGGTCTAGAATTGTATGCTCTTGCAATTCCTTGTAACGTCTGACCTTGCCTCACAACATGAATTTGCACCCTTTCCCCTCCTCCGTGCACTTTTCTCCGTTCCATTGTATGTCCAACGAACTTGGCTTATTACGAAAATTTCTCAATTTTAGCATGACTGACAAGACAGGTATATGAAAATATGAGAAAATAATAGAAGTGTTGAAAATAGAAAGGAAAGATCCTATGAGAAAAGCTCTTGTTCTCCTCGGATATGTCTTCATTGCTCTGTCAATGTATATGTTCGAAGATTCATTATTACAGTGGGTTCGTCAAGGTGGAACGGACTATTTATTCTTAACAGCTATTTTAGCGACATTCTTTGCCTTGTTTCCAATCATTCCTTATCCACTCATTGGTGGGGTGCTTGGTGCGGCCTATGGACCAATCATTGGAAGTTTAGTCACGTGGATTGGATCTGCATTAGCATCAATCATTATGTTCTCATTTGTTCGATATGGATATCAAGACTGGGGACAAAAATGGCTTTATCGCTATGATAAATTATCTAAAGTGACCATTTTATTTGAACGTAATGCCTTTATGACAATCTTTTTGACAAGACTGATACCAGTTATGCCATCCATTATTGTGAACATTTATTCAGCATTAAGCCGAGTGACTTTTGTAAATTATACAATCGCCTCATCTCTTGGCAAAGTTCCATCTATGATTTTATTTGCTGTAGTAGGTAATTCGATCGTCTCAAATCCTAGAGACTTACTTTATATTTCACTATTCTACGGTGTATTTCTCCTCATCGTTTATGCTCTATTTCGTCTCTTTAGTCATTTTTCATCCATACCAAAAGAGAAGCTCCCTGATTAATTTTTAACGAACTTCTCCTTTACTTAGTTATGATTAAAACATGTTGTTTAGTCCATAAGTAAAACGAAAAAATCATAAAGCCAATCCATGTTCCGAACGAATTCAGAATGACATCATCAATATTTGCGACACGGTGAGTAAAAAGAAACTGACTTAGCTCAATCGAAAATGAAAACAAAAAACCAATCGTAACAATAGTCATTTGTTTTCGCATGTTTCTCCAAATCGTTGGCAACAAAAAACCGAGTGGAACAAACATGATCACATTTCCAAGTAATATACGAATTGGATCTATAATTGTTGGACTAAACGTTGCAATTCGATAGATGCTACGAAACGGGATGACATTGTAATTTCTCCCTCCAGGTCCCGCTGGACCAAGAGAGGCACCATAATTCCACGCAAGCAATGTTATATAAAGTACTGCAATGATATAGATCAATAAAGCTGATTTTAACATGAATGACTGATGCTTCATTTGCCTGACAACCCCTTCGGAACAAATTGATTTATCATTCATTATTTCGCGACTTCGTTTAGTTGGCAAGTTCTTTTCATCGACAATAACTTCTGTGAGTAATAACTCATGCTCTTAATCCACTGGGGAATAGTCTTTAGCTATATTCCTAATAAAAATAAAGGAAGCTCCCTTAAATAAGAATTTAAGGGAGCTTCCTTTTAACCTTTTGGTGGTACATAATCAGGTTGTTTATTACCTTTTGTATTCATTTTTTTACCATTATTTGCATCAACTGCAACTGACTGTGTTCCAGGATGATAAGGACGGAACTGAGCAGAAGTTGAATTTTCACCTTTCATAAATAACCCCTCCTTCATGATTAGGTTACCACGAAAGGCTTTCCTTATTCACATCTCAACTTGGTTTTTCGCAGCTCTTCTTAGTTCCCATTTTTCTTCAAGTCGATCCATTGCTTCTTTATCGTTTAAAATATTTTCTTTATTTTGCCTCACTAATTCTTCAAATGAAAATTTTTTGACTCTTCTCAATACAAACACTCCTTTACTGATTTTTACTCATTCTGATGCAAAAGGAGCATTTTTATACATGATTTTTTTATTTGGCTGGCTTTCTAGTTTTCGGACTAATAAAGGTCTTGCCTGATTCGTCAATTGTCATAACAAAAATTTCTAACGGATTTGCATAGCCATGCTTATGAATTTGTTCGCGTAGCCAATCAAGGTTCCCAACCTTATTCACATTTGCTTCAATGATTCTCCCATCTTCAATTAACACACTAGGATAACCTTTTGAAGGAACATTTTTATTTAAATCGCTAACTGTAGCACTGTCATACTTCGATTTTTTAATGACACTAATTGACCCATTCATTTCTAAGACCGCATAATCAATTTCACTTAAATCACTTGCGCTGTTTAAACGTAAATCCATTAGAAATGACTCAAGCGTAATTTTAGCCTTTCTTAATTCTTCATGTAAAATGACTCCATGTTTCATTAATATAATCGGCTCATCTTCTAACACTCGACGAAAACGCGGCATTTTTAATGCTACAAATGATAAAGATAGATGAAATCCAGCAATGAGAGCTGCTGCACTGATTGGACCAGCTAGAGGAAGTTCTCCATCTGTTAATGGCTCCCCTAGAATATCACCAATAACCACGCCAAAAATAAAATCAAGTGCATCAATCGAACCCGTAGATCGTTGCCCTAACACTTTTACAATAAGAAATATATAGATATACACGATTGCTGCACGAATTAAAAAACCATAGACCGGCAATATATCAGAACCGTTCCAAAAGTCAAACATACCGTCACCTCCATTTGACTTTTTTAATATGTATAGGCATTTCAAGAAGCTGACTGATCGAGTATATAATGATTTTCGATTCTTAAGTCAGCTCTTGATTTGTCGGCTTAGTATCCAAAGTAAAACTAAGTTTGAAAAAATTGTGGTTCTTCCTGCAGAATCTGATGATATCTTCCCTCAAGTAAGGTTAAGATGTTCTTTTGTTGTTCTGCTAGGTTTTGAAATAACTGTTTCGCTTGTTCATTTTCCGTTTCAAGGGAAAATTGAATTAAGCTTGACTGAACAGCTTGTGCTGAAGCAATAGCCTGTTGAAGCTGTGTTTGAACAGTCAATGTTGGTCACCTAAGATTGTTGATTTCGGTTCATTTTCTTTGCTTCTATGTCAGCGTAAGAACCGAATTCAGTTTCTGGATGATTATTTTTCCCTTGTTTCTTTGCATTGTTATTTCGTTGAGCATTTGCATTTCCTTTTTTTTGTTTGCCCATATTTTTTCCTCCTTTTTCTTTCCTTCATAGGATGCTCAGCTTTTTAAGTCTTATTAGCTTGAATATATTACTAATATGGTATGTGAAATTATTTATAATCGTAAAAAAACCTCCTCTTCCAGAAGGAAAAGGAGGTAGTAATATTAAGCAAGCTTATTACGAAGTACCATTTGTAGGATGCCACCATGACGGTAGTAATCCATTTCAACTTCACTATCAAAACGAACAAGAACATCAAATTCAGTTTTCTTGCCATTTTTATCTGTAGCAACGACTTTAACCATTTCACGAGGTTTTACATCGTTCGTAATTTGAACGTCGAAAGATTCTTCTCCTGTTAAACCTAATGATTCAGCGCTATCGCCATCCTTGAATTGAAGTGGTAATACACCCATAAGTACAAGGTTACTACGGTGAATACGCTCATAGCTCTCCGCAATAACTGTTTTAATTCCTAATAGGTTTGTACCTTTTGCAGCCCAGTCACGCGAACTACCCATACCGTAATCTTTACCAGCAAGGATCGCAAGACCTGTATTTGTTTCCTTATATTTCATTGCTGCATCATAAATCGCCATTACTTCACCAGTTGGCCAGAACGTTGTATAACCACCTTCTGTTCCTGGTGCAATTTGGTTACGAATACGGATGTTAGCAAATGTACCTCTCATCATCACTTCATGGTTACCACGACGAGAACCATATGAGTTAAAGTCTTTAGGCTCGACACCTTTAGAAATGAGGTATTTTCCAGCTGGTGTATCTTTACCAATCGCACCTGCTGGTGAAATATGGTCAGTTGTAACTGTATCACCAAATTTACCAATAACGCGAAGTGCATTAAGAGGTTTAATATCTTCAGGGTCTGGAGAAAGACCTTCAAAGAAAGGTGGATTCGCGATATATGTAGAATCATCATCCCACTTATAAAGCGCATCATCAGTTGTTTCAATTTCGTTCCAACGTGGATTGCTGCTGAATACATTTTCGTACTCGCGACGGAATAACTCAGGAGTTACCGTTTCTTGAACGACTTTTGAAATTTCATCAGCAGATGGCCAAATATCATTGAAGAATACGTCTTGACCGTCTTTATCTTTTCCAATCGGATCATTTTTAAGATCAATATCAACCGTTCCAGCAAGTGCATAAGCAACTACAAGCGGTGGTGATGCAAGATAGTTTGCTTTTACTAGCGGGTGAATACGACCTTCAAAGTTACGGTTACCTGATAAGACAGAAGTGACAGTTAAATCATTTGCTGCAACTGCTGCTTCGATTTCATCCTCTAGTGGACCTGAGTTACCGATACAAGTTGTACAGCCGTAACCAACAATATTAAAGCCAAGCTTCTCCATGTATGGAAGAAGGCCTGAATCTGTTAAGTAACCAGTTACTACTTTTGAACCAGGAGCTAGTGAGGTTTTTACGTATTCAGGAACTTCAAGTCCCAGTTCTACAGCTTTCTTAGCGACTAGACCTGCACCAATTAATACATAAGGGTTAGATGTATTTGTACAGCTTGTAATAGCCGCAATAGCAATTGAACCAGTCGTCATCGTTGTTTGGCGTCCGTCTTTAAAGCTAACAGAAACAGCCTTATTAAATTCATCTTCAGATAGTCCTAGTCCTTGTGTTCCTTGTGGAGCCACTACTGCATTATGGAATGATTTCTGCATATCAGAAAGTGGAACAAGATCTTGAGGACGCTTAGGACCAGAAAGGTTTGCTTCGATTTGACTTAAATCGATTTCTACTGTGTCCGTGTATGTTGGGTCTGGTGTTTCACCAGCTACATAGAACAAGCCATTTGCTCTGCTGTATGCTTCAACAAGCTTAATTTGTTCTTCAGACCGACCAGTCAGACGGAGATAGTTAAGTGCTTCCACATCAACTGGGAAGAAACCACAAGTTGCCCCGTATTCTGGTGCCATATTAGAAATCGTTGCACGGTCAGCTAAAGGCATCGCTGCTAAACCTGGACCGAAAAATTCAACAAATTTACCAACAACTTTCTTCTCGCGTAGTACTTGCGTTACTTTAAGCGCTACGTCCGTTGCTGTTGTTCCACTTGGAAGTGAACCGATTAATTTCACACCGATTACTTCAGGCACTGGGAAGTAAGAAGGTTGTCCAAGCATTCCTGCTTCTGCTTCAATACCACCAACACCCCATCCAAGGACACCAATACCATTGATCATTGTAGTATGAGAATCCGTTCCAACTAATGTATCTGGGAACGCCACTGTTTCACCATCTTGTTCAACCGCATGAACGACATTTGCAATATGCTCAAGGTTTACTTGGTGAACGATACCGGTTGCAGGTGGTACCGCACGATAGTTATCAAATGCTTTCTTAGCCCAGCTTAGGAATTGATAACGCTCTTCGTTTCGTTGGAATTCAAGATTCATATTGAAGTTTAAGGAGTCATCTGTTCCTGCTTTATCAACTTGAACAGAGTGGTCAATAACTAAATCAACCGGGATTTCTGGATTAATTTGATCTGGATTTCCGCCTAAGTCAGCCATTGCTTTTCTTAGAGAAGCAAGGTCAACTACTGCTGGAACCCCTGTGAAATCTTGAAGAATAACACGCGATGGTTTGAATGGAACATCAATATCCTTGAGTTCACTCGTTCCCCACTTTGCTAAGTTCTCAATGTGTTCTTCTTTGATGACATAGCCATCATATTGACGAAGAACCGACTCTAGTAATACCTTTACTGAGTATGGTAGTTTCGAAACCTTACCTACACCAGCATCTTCCAAAGCCTTTAACGAGTAATAGTTAATTGTTTTCCCATCCAAAGAAAAGGATGAACGTGCATTAAATACATCATTGCTTTTTGACATATGTATTACCCCTCCTTCACAAGACTATCATACCGCAAACTGTAAAAATTGTCTAAATCAAAGTGAGAAGACCGTCAGTCAATTAGGAGAAGCTAGTAAGCGCTTCCCATATTGAAAAAACAATCCCTTCTTAGCATAGCAAAACTTGCTTAAAGAATAAATGGATTTTTCACATATTGTCCAAAGTTTTGAAAAAAATATTTAAAATTTTGCGTATAGTTAGCATAAATTTTACAAAAATTAGGAAATGGAGGTGAAAAGAATGACGAAGAAAAAAGCAAATCATCAAGTTTCGGGGATGAATCATGCAAAAGCGCAAGGGAAAGATGTTGGATATAACGGCGCCTTCCAAACAGAAATAGGAGATGAGCCTTTATCAGAAACACAGCGCCAGAATAATAAGAAAACAAAAAAGCGTCAATAGGAATGAATAAGGCAGCCATTTATTCGAATGGGCTGCCTTTTTTAAAGATCAAATAAAGTGTCATGTCCAAAATCATACCTTATGCAATAGTCTATTATTCATTTGGGAGCTGCTGTTTAAGATTTGCTATCGTTTGTTGATACTGGTCTAGCTGCTGATGTTGATGCTCCGACGAAATCGTTAATGCCTTATTGATTTGCTGTTCGGCTTCATTGATTTCTTTCTCTGCTCGTTTTATGTGAGCACCTGCGTCTGCTGGATAACTGTCAATGTTTCCAACTGCTTGGGTTGCTTCTGCAACAGCCTGCTCTGCTGCTTGAAAAGCTTGTTGTTTATCTTTTCGATAAGGCATCCTACTCTCCTCCTTCATTAAAGTCTTTACTAGCATGTAACAAAACTCCTGATTTATACGCATAAACGAGGTTCCAATAGACATACTACTAGCAAGGAGGGATGAGGATATGACTGAACATAATACATTTAAAGACCAGCGTAGAAATTCGCATAAAGGAAAAGATTCTAGCCAACCAGAACCAATGAGCGGCTCTAAAAAAGTGAAGAAAGCTAATCATAAAGGCCAAACTGACGGAGAAGGATAATAGCGCCTTAGCGAGCTAAAAGTGCTGGAAGACAGTCAATGTGTTGCGTGGTATTAGGCAACCATTGACTAACTGAAGCAACCTCGAGCGGCTAGGATGCTTCAGCTAGACATCCTCTAATTTTCTTATCTTTTAAAAAACAACGGATTACAATTCCGTTGTTTTTTTAGCAGCTGCTTCTTCGATTTTTTGTCTTTCTTTGCGTTGCTGTCTTCGTTTTTTCCGTTGCTCATGGCGCTCTTTGGCACCTTCATATTGCCATTTTTCTTCTTCTGACTCAGGTAATACAGGGGGAGCAGGAGTTGGTTTTCCGTCTTCATCAAGTGCAACAAAAGTCAGATAAGAAGTTGCTGTTAAACGCTTTTCTCCTGTTAAAAGATCCTCAGCCTCAACCTTAACATACACTTCCATTGACGTGTTTTTCGTAAACGAAACATACCCCTCCAAACAAATTGCTTCGCCTGTTTTAATTGGTGAGATGAAATCCAAACTATCGCTTGAGGCTGTCACGACCATTGTCCTAGCATGTCGCATTGCTGCAATACTTGCGACTTTATCAATATAAGCCATCACATTGCCACCAAAAATCGTCCCATGATAATTTGTATCTGGTGGTAAAACAATATCTGTTAAAATCGTCTTCGATGCGGATGGATTTTTTCCGTTCATTCTATTCCTACTCTCTTTAGTCAAACTCTTTAAGCCGAAGATGTAAATCAGTAAACTCATGCTCTTCTATCGTTCGAAAATCTATTGCAATTTGATCAGCAATGATACGCGTTACAACAGCTGGTGCGCCTTTTCTCAGTCCATCATAGATATGTTGGGTTTTCAATGTCGGGTGAGACAAATGAAGAACAAATGTTGCTAGCTCCACTTCTGGCATTGTTCCGCCACCAACTTGCGATACATCCTGCTTGATTTCAACCTTCCAGCTTGGCGATAAATCTCCCACAAAGTAGTCGATTTTATTTCGAATCTCTTCCTTTGTTAAAAGAACAGCCCGTAAAGTTGGTAGTCGTTTTGTCACTGTCTCCTCGTTCACATACTCCTTTAACGTCGCTTCAAGAGCTGCTAATGTCATTTTATCAACGCGGAGAACTCGAGCAAGCTGATGCTTTTTCAATTGATCAATCCATTTCTTTTTTCCAGCAATGATCCCAGCTTGTGGTCCTCCGAGCAATTTATCACCACTGAACGTTACGATATCTGCTCCATTTTGCAAGGACTCAGCAACTGTAGGCTCCTGACCAATGCCATGTTTCCCTAAATCATATAGTGCACCACTACCCAAATCCTCATACAAAAGCAAATCATGTTTAGCCGCAAGTGGCTTTAACTCTTCAACTGGTACATCTTTCGTAAAACCAATGATCTTAAAGTTACTCGTATGAACCTTCATCATCATTGCCGTCTCATCCGTTATAGCCCGTTCATAATCAACATAATGCGTTTTATTTGTGGTACCAACTTCCTTTAAATTCGCACCACTTTCTTCCATGATCGATGATACACGAAAAGAACCACCAATCTCAACGAGCTCTCCTCGTGAAACGATCACTTCTTTATCTTTTGCCAAAGCAGTGAGAACAAGATAAACAGCTGCAGCGTTATTATTGACGACCATCGCCGCTTCAGCACCAGTCGTTTCTTTTACTAACTCTTCAATTAAATCATGACGAGAACCACGTTTCCCAAGCTCGAGATTGTATTCTAAATTCGAGTAGGAATGGGCTGTTTCAAATACCTGTTTAATCGCCTGCTCACTTAAGCGCGCACGACCTAAATTTGTATGTAATACCGTACCAGTGCCATTTATGACTCGTCTAAGTGTATATGTTGAATGAAGACTAAGACGCTTTGACAAACGATGAAATATAAAGTCATGAAAGCGAATGGGAATCGATTCATCGACTTTCCAGTTCCCTTCAAGTATATCTCTTCTAATATCAGCAACCGTCTCTTGTAACCACTCAGTCAATTTCTCTTTTGATACTTGTTTAGACTCTAATATGGCAATAAAACGTTCATCCTGCTGCAATTCATGAATAGCAGGTAATTGTCTAACGATTGTATTCAAGTATAGTTACCACCCTTCTTTGTTCACAGCATGCATGAAAAAACACCTGAGAAGAAGGGTGCCTTTTCAGTTACTTGCCCATTTGGACCATTTTTTCAATTATCTCTTCTGAATCAGGAAATACACCTGTTTCTTTTTTAGAATAAATCTTCTCACCATTAACGGTTACCTCAAATACACCGCCAGAACTAGTTATTAATTGGATTTCTTTAATATTTGCACGAAAATGATCCAATATATCATCCGTGAAACTCACGGCTTTAGGTGCGTAGTTTCACATCATACAAAATTCAACAGTCACCTTGTATTCCATGTAATTCAAACTCCTTTACTTTAGTTTCATCTCTATTGTAGGATAAGATGGAACAGGATGCAAAAAAAGTGCAACCACAAGGCACACGAATCGTGCTTGAACGATAGATAGGAGGTGTCCTTTAATGGACAATAGAGAACAAATTCGTTTAACTTCATTCTCGACAAAAGCTGGTTGAGGATGCAAAATTGGTCCAGAAGACCTGGCGCAAGTTTTGCGTCACTTACCTAAACAAGATCACGATCCTAACTTACTAGTAGGACTCGACACATCCGATGATGCAGGTGCTTATCGTTTAACAGATGATTTAGCCATGATTCAAACCGTTGACTACTTTACACCTGTTGTCGACGATGCTTATATGTTTGGACAAATCGCTGCAGCAAATGCTTTAAGTGATGTTTATGCAATGGGTGGAAAACCAACAACAGTGATGAATATTGTTGGGTTCCCGATCAACACCCTACCCCCAGAAACACTAGCTGATATTCTTCGAGGTGCAGCTGATAAAACGAAAGAAGCTGGAGCGATTATCGTTGGTGGTCACTCAATTGATGACCAAGAACCAAAGTTTGGTTTGTCCGTAACAGGACTAGCGCATCCAGACCGTATTTTCAAAAATGTCGGGGCAAAGCCTGGTGATACGTTAGTCTTAACGAAACCAATTGGTGTTGGAATTCTAACAACTGGTATCAAAAGATCCGCCGTCACTGCTGAACAAGAAAAGGCAGTAACTGAAACGATGGCCAAGCTTAATAAGGAAGCAGCTGAGCAGCTTGAAGGCTTGCATCCAAATGCCGTAACAGACGTAACAGGCTTCGGCTTACTTGGTCATAGTTTCGAAATGGCAAAAGGAAGCGACGTGACATTCGAGCTTGAATTATCTTCTATCCCCATGCTAGATGGAACTCGCGAGCTTGCTGAAAAAGGCATTATTCCAGGCGGTTCTAAAGCAAATGAACGCTGGTTAAAAGATTCTGTTCGATACGCTGAGCATATTACAGACGTCGAGAAAAGTATTTTATGTGATGCGATTACATCTGGTGGATTGCTCATTAGCTTACCCCAAGAAGAGGCAGTACGCTATGTAGAAGCAATGCATAGTGTAGGAGCACATGCATCTATTATCGGATCTGTTACAGACAAACAAAACAAACCGATTATTGTGAAATAATGAAACAGGAAAAGAGCACTAGCAAAACTGCCAGTGCTCTTTTCCTTCTATAAAAGCTTACGATTCTTTTGAAACAGTTTTCACCAACGCCTTGTATCCAGATCGCGTTAATTTAAAGTCCTCATCAATATAATCATTTTTCTGCAATGTCTCAACCGTTTCCTCAGATAGAGAAGTGATAATTGTTTGAACTTCATCATTTAACGTTGTAATCGATCCTTCTAAAATTTTATCAGGTTCTATTGCCGCAGCCACTTCTTTCATCGGATCAACTTTGACAAAATATTTTTTCGTTTCAAGGACAGCAGACTGTAGCCTTCCTTTTATATTTAATACTTCTTGCATAATCGTTGACTGCTCTGAATCCTTTTGCTTAATTTTTTCTCGATAAGACTGTTTAACAGCTTCATCTAACTGAGCCTTTGTAAAGAGCTCCTCAAGCAATTGTGTTCGGTCTAAATCAATCTTCTTCAGTTCCTGTTCTTTTTCTGTCAGATCGACTTCAAAAATTCTCGTTGACTCTGTATCATCATACGATTTATTAACTTGCACATCCATTTTGGGAACTTGAGCTGTATTTTCTTTTAATTCCTTAAGCTTTTTATTTACAATATACGCAAAACCAACCAAAAAGAGAATGACAAAAAGCCTAAACAATACTTCGTTATTACTAATAGTATATATAAGTGCTACGCCTAAAAGAACACTAACAAGATTAATAGTCCAATTCAGTTTCGATTTCGAACGAACTGCATGCTGGACATTTTCACGGATTTGTTTTTGTCTCATCCTAATTACACCCCTATATTTACTTTTCATCGCTTAAGAGCGACTAAATCAAATGATATCACATTTCCAATGAGACTATAGATCTATTTTATTTATGTTGATCAGTTACATAACCTCACTCAAATCAAAACCTACTCCTTTTCAAAAACATAGACTTGTCCATTCTCTGGTCTATTAAATCTAGGTCCAGTAAATCCTCTTTTCATTAATTCCTTCCTCATAAACATCATCATCCCACCGTGCCCAACAATAAGAACATCTTCATCATCGTGCAATATTTTATCTAATGTATCATTAATTTGCTTGATCACTTCGCGTTTGCTTTTTGGTTGGGATTTATGGTTAAACATCCACGCAATCCTAATGAAAAAGATATTTAAAAAGAGTGGGAGTTTCACTTTAGAATGAAAGAGTGGTGAAAAAGTTATTTCTCTTAATTCCTTTAAATATATAATTTCTCCATTGCATGCCTTTTGAGCAGTGGTTTTTGCTCGTGGTAGATCACTTGAGTAACATTTTTGCCACTTTATCTGACAGTTTATTTCATTTTCCCATACATCTGAAGCGTCATATTCATCAACCCATTTCATTAGCTCTTCGCTTGTAATGATTTTATTTGGATATCCCCTCTTCACTCTAAAATGCCGAATTAAACCAACTTTCATTCTCTTCACCTCTACCTCTTATTCTTATCAATATACTAGTTCTTGTTTAAATTATACTATTTTTATAGAGATGAACATGATAACGATATTTGAAAAAGGCGTTTCTACCTTGAAGTAGAAACGCCTCACTCTTCAAATTACTGTTCTGTTAAAATCAACGGGCCATTTTTTGTAATCGCTAAAGTGTGCTCATATTGTGCGGATAACTTACCATCAACCGTTCTTGCTGTCCATCCATTTGAGTCCATTTTACTATGCCATGTTCCCTCGTTAATCATTGGTTCAATGGTAATAACCATACCTTCTTTTAATCTGAGACCTTTTCCTTTTGAACCATAATGTAAAATTTGTGGTTCTTCATGGATTGTCGGTCCAAGACCATGCCCAGTAAAATCTCGAACGACAGAAAATCCTTCAGCTTCTACATAAGATTGAATCGCATGCCCAATATCGCCGACTCTATTGCCAATAATAGCTGCTTCAATTCCTTTATTCAGTGATTCTTTCGTTACTTCCATCAATTTACTTGTTTTATCATCAATATCTCCAATCGCGTACGTCCAAGCAGAATCTGCCAAACCGCCATTAAGATTGACCACCATATCAATGGTAACGATATCGCCATTTTTAAGTTCTGATTTTCGTGGAAAGCCATGACAAATCTCATCATTAATAGAAGCACATGTAGCAAATTGATAACCTTTGTACCCTTTCTGCTCTGGTGTAGCACCATGCTTCTTTAAAAAGCTCTCTACAAACTGATCAATTTCTGTTGTTGTCATTCCTGGTTCAATCATCTTTGCAATTTCTTTATGACAAGCAGCTAATAACTTTCCTGCTTCATGCATTAAATGGATTTCTCTTTCTGATTTTAACGTCAACATTCGATTCACACCTTATTCTATGTATTTGCGTATCCATAAGAATTTTACCACATTGTCATCATTTCATTTAATTTTACGCTTTTAATATAGATTTTTAAATAAGCGAACGACCAACTTGGGAAGAAAAGTTAAACTACTCCATATAATCGAAAATAAAATCGAGTCTCGAATTTCAATCCAAATAGCCTTCATAAACCTTCTTACACAAAGATGTCTTTTTTTTCATAGCTTTCCTCACGAATCAATAAAATTAGTGACTACTCTGTCGCTAAGATTATTATGTCCACTTTAACCAAACCAAAAAAATACCCTCTCACACAATGTAGTGTAAGAGGGTAATATATCATATTAGCAGTAAAAAGAACGATTCTTGATCATTTCTTCTACTCGTCTTTGCTGATTCTTCGTCATGTTTGTTAAAACCTTTGAAAAGAAACTCTTCATGTTAATTCCTTCTTCCATTTAGAATGTACTCTCATTATGCGCTCACGGCGCTTATTAATCAAAACGGAAAAAAGGTAATGAAAACGAAAACATCTTTTATGAAAACGCGTATCATTATGTACTATCTTACTCATTCGTCTTTTTCCTTTCATTTACGACCATATCCAATAAATAGCTTTTCCTGCTATTTTTTCACACCTAGTCACGCAAAAAAACAACGCTGTTTTAAGCGCTGTTTTAAATGAAATGTATACTTATCTCTTGGCTTTGGTCAATATATCCGGAATATCCTGATCTATTACTGATAAATATATGCAAACATCTTATCATCGACTTCATCTGGCTTTCCATCAAAAATTAATTGACCATCACGAAAAGCAATGATTCTTGTTGCAAATTCTTTTGCTAAGTTCACATCATGAACATTAATAATCGACAATAATTCACGTTCTTCATGAATCTTTTTAAGCAACTCAAAAATTTTTCTGGATGTTGATGGATCCAAGCTCGCAACTGGTTCATCACCTAGTATAAGCTTTGGAGACTGAAGCAAAGCTCTCGCAATGCCGACACGCTGCTTTTGGCCGCCACTAAGAGCTTCTACACGTTTATCGGCATGATCAGTAAGCCCTACCTGCTCAAGCGCCTCGATTCCACGTCTTTTCTCCTCAGCAGTGAAAAGTCCAAGAAGGTTCTTATAAGAAGGACGATGACCAAAGGCACCTGTTAGCGTGTTTTGAAAAACGGTCATCCGCGGAATTAAATTAAAATGTTGAAAAATCATCACCATTTCCGTTCGAACCTGTCGCATTTTTGCTTCTGATAATGTGGTTAGTTCCGTTCCATCCCATTTGATTAAGCCAGAAGAAGGTTGCATGAGGCGGTTAATCGAACGAATAAACGTTGATTTACCAGCACCACTTTTTCCAAGCACGCAAACAAATTCGCCCTTATTTAATGTCAATGATACATGATCAATCGCGTTCTCCTTCGACTTCGGATAGCGAACGACTAAATCAGAAATTGAAAGCATCAGATCTTCCTCCTACTTTAAATGACTCTTGCGCGAATACGTCCACCAATGAAGTCGACGAGAATGACAAGAATCATGATACAAATGATGTCAAGAGCAACAGCTGTATAACGGAAGCTTTGAAAATGGTTAAAAAGCTGTTGTCCAATTCCACCGCCACCAATAAAGCCTAAAATGAGTGATGTTCGAATCGCAACTTCAAAACGATAGAAGTATTGCGATAATACATTCGGCCAAATTTGCGGCAAAATCGAGAAAAGATGACCAACCCATCTCGTTGCTCCAACTGATCTCATTGCTTCTTGAGGGCCAGTATCTGCTGATTCAATTAATTCTGAAATAAGCTTTCCAAGAACGCCAATATTATGCAAAACAATTGCGATTACTGCCGCAAATGGTCCAAGCCCAAACGCCGTTACAAAGATTAATCCGAACACAATTTCAGGAATCGAGCGTAATCCACTAAGAAAAGAACGAGATGCCCAATACGTCGCAATTGACCCACTCGTATTTTGTGCAGCAAAAAAACTAAATGGCAAGGCAATAACAAGAGCGATAATCGACCCTAAAAACGCCACCGCAAGTGTTACAAGACTGTGATAAGCCATACTAGGAAAGAGTGACCACTCAATCGGAAAAAAACGAGTGGTCACCATTTCATAAATATTCCCGAATTGTGTAAGCTTGCTCCATTCAAAGCCTGTCATGTACATGCTCCACCAGCATGCCAAAATAATCAGCAGGACATAAACGATATATCGCTTACGAAACCAAACCATAGAACATCCCTTACTCTTCTTCTAAAGTAAGCATATCGAATTCACGAGCTGCTTCTAATACATCCGCATATTGACTATCATCCGCTTCAACAAATTTTGTTGCTCCACCAAAGATACGTAGAATCTCTTCATCCTCAATTTCATAGAATGCTTCTTGAACTTGAGAAATCAGCTCATCATCCATCTGAGCAGGTACTACCCAAGGATATTGATAAAGTTGTTCTGACTGCCAAATCACTTTGATATCGTCACGTAACGTACCACCATTGTTTTCGTCTTCCGTCATTAATGCTTCAAGAATCGCACTATCAATTGCTCCAGCATCAACTGTTTGATCTTGCACTAAAGTCGCAACAACATCGTGAGATCCAGCAAATTGAATTTGATTAAATTCATGATTATCTTCACTCTCGTAGTAACCAAGATTACGTAACTCTAGTCCAGGAATTAAATGACCTGAAGTAGATGAAATGCTCGCAAATGCAAAATCAACTTCAGCCCGGTCCTCAAGCATGTCCTCTAGATTCTCCCATTCTGCATCTGCATGCGTAATAATGTTTGAATAATAGTAAGGACTTCCATCAATTTCTTGTGTAATAATGGCCTTGGCTCCGCTCTGTTCATGAGCAATTAAGTACGTTAGAGGTCCTAAGTATGCCAAATCAATGTGATTGTAGTTAAGAGCTTCAACGACCGCATTATAGTTAGGGTACTGTTCTACTACCACTTCACGACCTAGACGATCTGCAAGATGCTCTTCTAAGTTGTTTAAGCCTGTTTCCATTTCACCGATAGATTGTGACGGGATAACAGCTATTTCAAATACTTCATCTGAACCTTCTTCAACGGCCTCTTCTGACCCTTCTGCAGGAGTTTCAGTTGTTTCTTCCGTTTCTGATCCACCGCATGCCGTTAACACAAGGGCAAGACCAAGAGAAATCATCCATTTCTTCATTCTTTTCTCCACCTTTTCTTTATACTGTTGACTTGTAAAAATCTATCACCGGTTACTCAGTTTGTAAAGTAATATCACTTGAACAACTAATAGATATTTTCTTCCTTTTTTGCTAAACAATGATGATACACATGAAGGAATTGCTTTATTTCCTGCTCTACTGAATGATGAAGGGAGACATGCTGCTTTGCATTTTGACAAAGTTGTTCGTTCAAGTTTTCTTTTTGTAAAAGATCAGTTAACAATAGAGGAAACTCTGTAGCCGTTTCAAACAATAGACCCGTTTTTCGATGCTTAATGATGCTTTCATTTCCAGGGATTTTCCTCGCCATAATTGGTTTACCCACATACATCGCTTCAAGCAAAGACGTAGGCTGTCCCTCTGAAATCGATGTATTTAAGACAACATCAAATTGGTCATATACATCAAACATCTGATCAAGAGCCACTTCCTCTAAGTAGTAAAACCAGTCATATTTAGCTTGTAACCTTTTCACTTCTTGCAAAACATCATCATCAAGGGCAGCCCCAAGGATCGAAAAGGTTAACTCTGGCCAAGTTTCTCTCATTTTCACTAACTCTTCCAATAAGAAAAATACATCTTTAACTGGTCGCAACCCCGCAGGAAGCAAAAGTTTAGGATAACCTTTAACTGGATTGATAGGGGCAGGCTCTTTGCTTTCTGGAAGCCACACACTTTGCGGAATAACATATACACGATCTGTCAGTTCTGGATAAGCGTCAATCATTTTTGATTGTCCGTTTTCACTGAAAACTGTAATCGCACAAGACTCATCCGCTACTGATTTCATGAGCGTTACCGCATCAGGATTCTTTAAATCTTCATTAATATCAGTGCCGCCTGAAGTGAGAATGTATGGTTTCTCTAACATTAAGTGCGGAAGACGTTTAAACCATTGTGCAAATCGTTTTAAATGAAGAACATGATAAAGAGCTGCCTCTTGAAAATGGTTGTCCCATTTCGCGTTCCACGTATCCTCTTCATAAGCGAAGACGACTACATTCATCCCTTGGCATTTCAGCCCATTTACTATCCTTTTTGCCGTCGTTGAATTACCTCGATTTTGTTGATAATAGGGCGTGAAAAAGAGGATTTTTTTATCTTTTATAAAGCCATTCTTGTTCATAATCGTCTGTCCACCTACGTTCTTGTTCTTGTCTTATCGTCAACCCCAACTTGTCTATCTTCTCAAGAAATGGAACCAAATATTTCCGAGATAAACCTGTCACTTCCTTAGCCTCTTGTAAAGAAAACGATTCATTTGTCTTTTCTTTCATTTCTCTAATAGCTTGTTTGAAAGGCTCTGCATGAATCGAAAGCTTATCATCGATCTGAAAGAGAATTTCCTGCTGATGAAAGTAGTGAATTAATTCCTCAAAAAGATCTTGCGGTATTTGCTGTTTCTGAATATGCTCGAATACTGGTGAAACTTGCAAGTCTTCCTCTTGAATCGCTTTCATCACATGCTCTACTCGTTTCGCCCATTTTTCAGGAGGATGAGGACTGTGGGAGCCTAGTGCAACATATGGACCTTCAAGCGTAAGCCATTGCTTATCGCCCCCTTCTTCAATCATCCATTCTAGTATTTTTTTTGGATATGTTTGAAGATAACTTTGAACGAGCTCAGCCTTTTTTATTCCTTGACGTAATGGATATTCTAGGTGATAGTGAGCCAATTCCGCCTCAATAGATTCACGTAAAGACTGAATCACTTTTTCACTTGTAATCTCACCAGTTGGTAGAATGATGAATTGCGCTTGCTCATCCATCCATTTAGCAAGCTGTTCTTCAGATAAATGAACACTATTACTTGCTTCTTTAATAGTCAGGAGTTTTTTCTCAAGTATTAGTTGTTGGAATTGTTCTTCTGGTGTTGCTGCTTTCTTCTGCTCTAATGTTCGTACCGTCTCTTCTCCAAAACGGTATTTTTGCCCATGAGCGTCAATGACAGTTCCTCCACCGATCGTCTCCATTGGTGTAGGACGACGAAGAATAAAACGATCCCCTCTTCGTGTCACGATCGGTTCATCTAATCGAAGCTGACACACCATTTCTTCATTTCCTTCAGTTAGTTCATTTCGATCAAAGAAGACAATCTTTCCGTACACTTCTGCTGTTCCAATATGAAGCTTAATCGCGCTCCGTTGTTTTATACTATAGCGAAGCTCGGCAACTGTATGTAACGAAACATCAATCGTATCTGTTGCTTCATAATGACCACTTGCAGCTAGCACATCACCACGTTTTATTTCATCTTTTCCAATACCGCCTAAATTAACTGCAACCCTCTGACCAGCTCTCCCGTTTTGACGTGGTTCGTGATGAACTTGCAGCTGCCTTGCACGTACCGATTTTTTTTGTGGGAGAATTTCAAGTACGTCTCCTTCTTTTACCACACCCTCATATACCGTGCCACGAACAACTGTCCCTTGCCCATGAACCGTAAATACCTGATCGATTGGCAACCTGAAAGCTCCACTTGCATCACGACTAGATAACCCTGCAAGCTCATGCGCGAGTTCTGTTTTCAACTGATCAATCCCCACTCCGCTCTTACTATCGACAAAGAACACTTTTGCATCTTCTAAAAATGTTCCTTCGACTGTTTCACGAATATCAAGCTCAACCAATTCATGCATTTCTTCATCAACACGATCCATTTTTGTCACAACAATGATTCCTTGTTCAATCCCAAGTAATCGTAAAATATCAATATGTTCACGTGTTTGCGGCATAACACCTTCATCTGCTGCAACAACGAGCATCACAAGGTCGATCCCTGCGACTCCAGCAATCATTTGACGAATAAACCGTTCATGTCCAGGAACATCAATCAACGAAACTTCCATTTCATCGTTCAATTTCAATGGAGCATACCCCAATTCAATTGAAATCTGTCGTTCCTGCTCTTCCTTTAAACGATCTGTATCAATATTTGTCAGTGCTTTTGTTAATGTTGTTTTACCATGATCAATATGACCAGCCATTCCAACCGTATAATGATTCATCAATTCAAAATCCCTTCTACATTACTGCTTATTTCCATTCTTTAATCATACTATATGCGTGTAATGAAGGAAAATAAAAAGAACAAGCACTCACGAGGGGCTTGCTCCATCAAGTAAACGATTTGCACAAATGAAAGCATGATTGTATAATGAATTCTGTTGCTTAAATTTTATAACACGGGGCTGGCTGCGACACTGGTGTTCGCCACGGTCTTCAAAACCGCTTGGGAGGCGCGTGCCGTCTCCGCTAGGTTCGATTCCTAGACAGTCCCGCCAAACCTTACATATCAAGGGTTTGAGCTTTCTCCTTATTTTAACAACAAAAGGAAGAACCGAACCTAAAACATAAATAGGTGCCGAAAAGGTGCCATTTTTTTTTACTGATCTAAGGCAGCATCGAAAACGGTAACCGCACCATCTTGAAGGGTGGGTAGGACATGACTATATAAATCTAAGGTTATGGAGACTTTGCTATGTCCTAAGCGTTCACTGGCAACTTTAGGGTGTACATTATTTTGAAGTAGTATAGTTGCATGTGTATGGCGTAAATCATGAAGTCGACTATTCGGTAATCCTGCTGTTTTTAGTGCTTTTTTATACGCCCTACATAAGTCACGCGCATCAAAAAAGTGTCCTTTAGAGTTGGTAAAAACCAAATTTTGAGGATTAAAAGATTCTCCTAACGCCTTTTTCGTCTTTTTATGTTTATTCCAATGTTTTTTTAGAAACTCCGATAAACTCTTCCCCATAATAATCGATCTTTCTTTGCCGTTTTTGGTACTATTTTTAATTATGACCCCTTCACCTTTCACAACACACGCTGTTGATCGAATATAAATTTTTCGATTTTCCAAATCTACATCATCCCACTTCAACGCTCTAAGTTCACCTACGCGAGCACCTGTTTGTGCAGCTGAAAAAATGATAGGATAGTAAATCTCACTTGACTTAGCACTTTCAAAAAGTCGAATTAACTGTTCCGGCGTAAAGGTTGTAATTTAAAATTTGACTGGTTTAGGAGCTTTTGCTTTTAGGGCAACGTTATGGTTTATAAATTCCCAATCCACGGCATCATTTAGTGCTTTACATAACAAGCGATGATGATACTTAACTGTTTGTGCAGATAATCCCGCATAATTTTCGCTTGAATCTATCTTTAATTTTTCCATGTAATAATTTTGCACATCCTGCACAGTTAAGTCACGTAATTTTATGGTTCCTATTCCTGTCAGTAGATGAACTCTAATGATTCCTTCATAGCCCCTAAAAGTATTCGGTGAAGTACTTGATTGAACATAGGCTTTAAGCCAATAATCTAGATATGCTCCTAGTGTGATATCATTGTTGGTTATTTGATTGATTTCTTCTTTTTTAAGCTCGTTGGTGGCTAATGCCATAGCTGTCTTTGCTTCTTTTTTAGTTCTAAACCCTTTTTTAACGATACGTTTTCTTTTTCCATTTTGATTGAATCCTGCCTCAATACTATATAACCACTTTTTACTGTTTTTATCTTGTCTAACGTGTCCAACCATTACTTCATATTCCTCCTTATAAATGGATGGGCACCAAGTTTGCACCACTCTCAGTATCGTAAAAAGATCCGTGCTTTAAACAAAAATTGGTTAATTTAATGGCCCCCAAACCTTTTTATGCGCTTTCATTAATATGGTCCTTTTAACCAGCTAAGAAAGGATCTCTTAGGGATTAATATTCTACTCCCAACTCTAACTACATGAAATTGCTTTGAATGAACTAAATCGTAAGCTTTTCCTCTACCAATATCCAAAAATTTTTCAATATCTTTAACTGTTAAGATGTCATTTAATTCTACTATCCTTCGCATAGCTCCCCCCTACCTTTGCGATTTGATTAGTTGCCTGATGTATCGAAATAATTAATAGAACTAATTCCTAACCTTTCATCTAAAACAAAAAACCTCCCTAATACAATAGTAATAAGAGGTTTCACAAAATTATTAAAAAGCTTACTTTCACCCTTAAGATAGGGTGAAGTGTATCGTATTACGTGATAATAAAGATGTTTAATTTTGAAGCTTCAAATACGCATTACACCGTCCAAAAATATGGACGGTGTAAAAATAAGGTTGTTTAACTTTAGGTGCAATTGCTGAATAACACTTCGTAGATGTAATAATATAGTCGTTTAAAAATCTAAGTTTTCTGCAACAATCGCGCCCTTTAGTTGAAGAAGACAAGTTAAAACTATCGTAATTTATTTATTTCTATAGCATCCATTCGAGGTGGAAGGGATGTTTCAACAACATTTCCAGCTTTCACTTTTACTCTATCTCCAATTTTAATATCTTCTAATTGATTCTCTGATGTATAAAACCAAATCGAATCATTCATATAAGTTCGAATTAATTCCTCAGTGGGTTCACCTTCAATTTGAATCTTGGTGTCTGTAACAACTAAAACAGTGGTATCGTCAATTTGAATTACTGTCCTTCTAAAAGACGGACTTATAACATTATCATAGAGGACATAAGAAGCGATAATTAATACTATAACTGCAATTATTAAATACGTTATTCTCTTCAATTAACTCACCCCTTTTAAAAATAACGATATCAATAGTTTTTACATCATTCCTCAAGTATTCTGCCCGTTAGTCGAACAAGGAAAGCGATACTTTTTGTTCAAGCATCGCACCCAATTGTTGAAGATTGTTTTAAAGACTTTATTGAAGAAAAGCATTGGTTTCGTTTAATAACAAAGAGGATTAATTTATAAAATTAACGGTTTTCTTAAGACCAGGACTTCAATTGTTCTATCGAGTCTGTTTGAAACACCATTGCCAGAAGCCAAGAGGTAAATACCTAACAAACATAAAACTCCCCCTTTATTGATATTAGACGAAGTTGATAGACTACGTTGCATCTTTTTTATCGCTAAACTGTCCTATAGTTTAAGTAGACTCCTTCACAACCCTTAGCTATTTCAACATAAATATCCAACTTTTTTGCAAAACTTGATGGGGGCTCTATCGATTGGATATGAATATACATTATTTGAGGGTTCATAAACAGCCAGTGATTATGCAGGGCACTCACTATCAACCCCTGGTGGACAATTGAAGACATAAAGCTGGGGGATCTCTTCTTGTAAAAGTGCAAATTCAGCCAGGTTAAATGCATTGCCGCTATCGTCCAAGGATTCAAATAATACACCTACTGGCAAAAAATCAGCCATATCCAGTTAGGAAATGGCTGTATGTATGTTATTGAAGAAGCACATCGGATGTATGATCTTAGAATTCCCCATCAAATTATTAGATAAGATTAGTGAGTGTCGTTTTCAACTATCAGTAAATCAGTTTCAATCATAGCCTCATTACCTTTAAATTCACTTTGTCTCTCTGAGAAGTTAAAATCTAAGAAAACTTTATCTCCTTCACTAATCTCATTAACAGTCATTTCGTTTCCGTTTGTACTTACTACCTTTAAATTCTGTGTAAGCTTGACGTGTAAAAATGTATGAACTGCCTCTACTGTTGCACCTCTCTCTTGTGCATATTGCCAAAAAAACTCTGTAATGTCCAATGTAATATAATCATCATAGAGACTACCACTATAATAACTCATAAGCGGATTATCTAAACTCTCTAATATAAGCTTGTCTTCTTCTACTGTAACATCAACATTAGAACTTTCTTTGCCTGGTTCTACTTCCATATTGTTTCCATCCGCACAAGCACTTAATAGGGTAAAGGCTATTACTGTTATTAGGAATAGTGATATAGATTTCTTCATAAAATGACACACCTCCATTAAATTCTTAATAAGTATTCATTATATTAGACGTAATCCCTCCTTTAAAGTTTCAGGAGGATATTTCCAATAACTCTAATTGCTTGATTTTCGTCCTCTATATCAAATTTCAATAATTGGATAATTTTATTATTTAGTGTCTGATAAAATAGTTAAATATTTACCTTTAAAATGGAAGAGTCGCTACGAGCGAATGGCTAGTTCTTACTCGACGAGAATCCCATCCGCTATATGATACGACCCAGGCTCGGCCGCACAAGTACCCTATAGTTTAAGTTGAGATCTTTACAATCTTTTTTTTACCCTACTAGATCTCCTTAAATGTGTTGGGGCATTACAAAAAGACGCCTCTTTATTAAAGAAAAGCGCCCGATTGTTGCATACCTACCTCCGAAAAATAACCTCTTTAATAAAGTCATTCTTTCATAAACGAAATTATTTGCTGCACAGTATGTGTCTACTATGCATTAAAGAATGACAATGTTTATTCCACATTACTGCCTCTATTAGTAGAATAACAACAGAGCTGCATCAGCAATTTTATTAAATTCTAGCACCCGTTACTTCAATAAGACATTCGCTAACGAATAAACGCCAATTCTTTATTAGCAAGCGCATCTTTTAACCATTGAGGATGGATTTTCAATAAGTCTTGCGGTAGGTTTTGTTGTTTAAAAAACTTAATTTCTAGCGAATCAGAAGAATGACATCGTAGTTCACCACCAATCATTTCTGCAAGAAAACAAGTTGTTATAAAATGTACTATCTTACCATTTGGATAGGCAAACACCTGTGAATTAGGGTCAGAGTACACACCAATAAGTTTTTTAATTCTTATATTTAAATTAGTTTCCTCTTTTACTTCTCTGATAGCTGCCTCAGAGACTGTTTCCCCTATTTCTACATGTCCTGAAGGAATACCCCAAAGTCCTACATCTGACCTTTTCTGTAACAAAACTTGTTTTTCCTCATTCAAAATAATAACTGCAATCCCAGCTTTTAAGTCATCAATTCTTTTCATACATTAAACCTCCCTTAAAGTAATAAAAAAGGTCCGAAGAGAAAGATGTCAACGCATAACAAATACGCTGAACCTTTCCCCTCGGACCTCAACTCATAATTAATTCTTTAATTTCTATACCAGAAATAGATTAATATAAAAAAGACCTTTCCTCACAATTTCATCTTATTACTACTCTTCCTCCCTGCAACCCGAACCAACCCAAACTCATACTCATTATTGAACTCCACTTCATCTACGCATAACATTCCCTTAACAGAAACATCACTGTCTAACAAATAATTCCCCTTACGACCCTTTACCAAATATATATAGTTTAGAAGCTCATCCAATCCGGTAATGGCATAGTCAACTCTTGAAGTATTCTTAACTTCACCGATTGTTAGATCGATTAATTTATTTGTACCTTTTTCATAGACTTCTATTAGAAAATCAGGCCTTCCTCGACATAGATGGCTAGTTAAATTTCGACCAAATAGATCATGTGCTAGTTTTTTCGTTGATATTAATGATTTATATTTTTGCTGAAGATATGGATGGTTACTATTTTGAATTTCGCTCAAAGGTATAGCAAAATTAACTAAATTTGAACCAGTAGAATCATGATAAAGGTGATAGGTATAGGAATCATCTCCCCATGTTGCAACCTTATTCTGTTGGCCATCCATTAAGTGTAATTGGCTGTTAGTCGTATTCTGTTTAATAATTTGTACGATCCAGTATAACTCAAATAAAACATCTATTTTTTCTGGTGCGATAAAGGTTTCACGAAGTAGGCTTTTAATATCTTCCTCGTGATACTGACCGTTTATGATTTTACGATAAGACATTAATAACCTTGCTGCTTCCCGGTAAAGCCTTTTTCTATTATTTAAGGTTTTCTGAATAACACGATTAGTAACATGCATCTGACTTACTCGTTGCAAATAGATGTTGTTTTTAAATGCTTGTTCTATGTTTACCTTTAATTGTTGCCATTCAGAGAACCATTCTGCTTTTTCAAATCCCTTAATATAGGAGTCTCGAAAAAGAACTCTATAGAGGATGCCGAGCAGTTGTTTAAGAACTATATTTTCTGGAGTACTATAAGTACGAATACTTTCATTAGTTGAAAATATCGTGCTATCTTTATGGTTTCTTACTAGACGCTCTTTAGTTGTTTGCCCCCAATCTATTTGCCCTCTTATCTCTCCAATATTGATTTCATTTTGAGTAACCGTAGTCGTCTTAAAACGTTTTAATAACATCGGTAGATTTTTAACAAAGTCTTTCGTTTCTTCCTTTAAAAGAAAGCGTATCGTTAACAACTGCTCCAGATTTGATATGTTCACGTTTATTTTAGAAAAAAAGGAATTAATTCTTACTTTTCCCGCTTTTAAGTACCCGTGAATAAATCCAGAAATTTCTTCAAGTATTTCCTCTTCTTTTAAACTCATTCCAAACCACCTGCATCAAAGAAATCATACACAAAATCATGCAAAAAACCTTCATTAAAAATAATATCGGTTTGTTCCTCAAGCTGAGTAATAAATTCATTAATTCGATAAACAGGTAGCCCTTCAAACTGAGGTAGGACATACAAAATGATTGCCGAAGTAAAGTCATCATTAAACTGTGTATGCTTGGCTATGTCGGCTACGATTGCAGGACCGATTTTTCGATAGTTATTAATTAACTTCCATATACTCGTTAGTGTCTCAACACTTGGATAAGTCTCCATATTCCAAACGTTTAAATATTGTTGAACTAAGTCATTCGTAATATCCTTTGGTAATCCAACAGGAATAAAGGCAAAGCGACGCATAAATGCATAGCTCATTTCATACAACGAGGCTTTATCTACCGTATTCATCGTTGCAATGATTCTCCAATCATTTGGAATTACATAAGTATAGTCATTGGGTTCAATCTTATTAGCTTCCCCTTGTGGCTTTACGATAATAGACTCCCCACTTTTTGATTCAAATGGCAGCGTTACCTCATCTCCAGTTAATACAGAAAATAGCGAGCCGAATGCCTTATCAATATTGGCACGGTTTATTTCATCAATAATTAACCATTTATTTTCAGATTGGTTCGTCTTCTTATTTTTCACACAGCTCAAGAAGATCCCATCATTAAAGTACAAATTACCATCCTTGTCAGGACGGTATCCACCAATCGTTTCATAGGTTGACCAATTCGACGCTGCCGTTACCATCATTGAGTCCACTCCATACAACTCACAAATCTTACTAGCTAGCTTGGATTTCCCTGTGCCTGGAGGTCCTGTTAAAATAATATGCTTACCGTTTTGAATTGCAGTTATCACTTGATTGAATAGTAACTCAATGTTCTCAAATACCAAATCCACCTGTAAAAGTTTAACATCTTCAAACTTTACACGAGGAATTATATATCCCTCATAAGTAGGTTCTGGTTCGAGATCAGTTAATTTTCTCCCAGCTGACTCATCTTCCTCTCTCCATACCTTTGCAATTTCAGGTGTTTCATAGAAATCTATTTGCTCGTCCGGATAATCCCTTTGAAGCTTATCTCTAATCATCAAAAGCTTTTCATCGGTATCTTTTACGGAAGATTCTGTTACATATTCAGAATAAGCCTTTACAATCTTCCTCTTATGTCCCCAACTAGCAATTCGCTCAAAGTAATCAGGTAAAAGCAAATGTAAAAAGATATGAAGCATTTGCACTCGCTTACCTACTTTTTGGCGTATATCATCCGCAACTCGTTTTAGCAGTTTATAATCATTTATGATCGTTTTACGCTTTTCTAAAGGATACCCTTTTAAATTCTCCACCACTAAGAATAAAAAGGAAATCTCAAAATATTTGCTAGTATTATAGAATGTTCCAGTAGCTCCAAGACCTGTCTTTAGCCCGTTAAACACTTCTAACGAGTGATCTAGTTCAATTCCCTTCCATGATGCTATCATGTCTAGCTTGTCCATTTTGGTTTTAAAGCTAATTGAGCCCTTATACGGGAACATATAGTAGATAAACATAATTTCTATAGCGAGCTTGTACACACTATCAGATTCATTTTCCAACTGCTTTTTAAACTTACTATCGAAACTATCCCCTGATTCATCAGGATTTTCAACAAAAATAGCTCGAAATCTATCCAAATTCGCATTCGTCCATATAGACTCTTCATCCCAAATTAAGGATTTGTTATCTAGTAAACATTCATTCTTCCATTTTTCTGCTGCATCATAGATTGCCTTTCTGTCATTTACTTTGTTTTCATAAAATAATGCCATCTTAACCACCTACTCTGCTTGGTTTTTAGTCAATAATATAGAACGAATATTTTTAAATACATATCAGGATATAATCAGATACAAATGGTTATTTCATCTAGCTCTCTTTATTTACAATATATTTCTCCATACTAATCTTTATCAGCAATAGGAACTATTGTATATCTATTTTTTCATGAAAATTTCTAAAATTGTAATATTTAACTGTTATTATATGTTTATTTAGGATACAAGTAAATGGAGCAGGGTAAAGTCACTGAAATCAACAATCGAGAAAAGTCCCAATAAAGTACATTCAATCGCGACTTTTCTCACTATATAACACATTATTTTGATTAGAAACAATAACTGTATGCTAACATGAAAATAATTTCCTGAAATTCAACAAAAGGTAATATTTAATTACTTTTTCAATTACAAAATGATGTGGATTTGATGTCGTTATGTTCTATCCCCTATTTTGTAGGAAAAGATAAATAAGCCATACTATGATATAGATAATGGAAAAGGATGAGTAAACATGTGTGGTCGATTTACACTGTTTGCATCCAAAGATAGTATACAGAACGAATATGACATCACAAACAAATTCCTCCAATACGAATTGCGATAAACATCTCCCCTTCTCAATACGTACTTGCTGCTATTAAACCAACAATGAACGGCTTATTGATCAGTTACATTGGGGGGTTGTCCCTAGCTGGGCTTCAGACAAAAAGATTGCGTATAATCTTATTAATGCCAGGTTGGAAACCACTCATATTAAACCGTTTTTCAAGCGAGCTTTTGAGTCACGTCGTTGCATTATCCCGAGTTTAGGTTTCTACAAAAGCTTGATGGAAGGAAACAACCGTATTTGATCAGGCCGAGCAATGGACCACTTTTCTCCTTTGCGGCACTTTGGGAGAGATCCGTTTTGAAAGCAATAGTTGGTGGAGATCAGCTCGTGTCTCGCGTGCTGGATATTACAAGTGGAGACAAAACGAACCGCTTCGAGCCAAAAAGGCCAAGATGAATGCACTCTTTCAGGAACACCTTCTTGCAATTCATCGTGCTCATCCATACTACGGGTACCCACGAATAGTTACGGCGCTAAAAGAAGAAGGCATTCACGCCAATCAAAAACGTGTTTTTAAGCAAATGAAGATTCTAGGAATCGCTTCGGTGATTCGGAAGAAACGACGCTATTTTGGACGAAAAGGATCGGTCGTGTTCCCAAATATTCTCCAAACGAGATTTTTCTGCGGATCTCCCCAATCAAAAGTATGTCACCGATATGACGTTTGTACGAGTGGGGACGGTGCTTCTCTACTTGTCAGTGATTCTTGACTTATATAACAATGAGATCGTGGCTTGGAAGATCTCAACACGAAATGACCTTCGTTTAATCATGGAGACGATTGAAGAATGGACATAAAAAAGAGACGTACGAGGAACCACTCTCCATTCGGATCAAGGATTCCAATATACATCTCCAGCATACAACAAACGATTAGAAGGGTTGGGCGTTCAAGGTAGCCACTCTAGCAAAGGAAACTGCCTTGATAACGCGTGCATCGAATCATTCTTTTTTGCATCTCAAAACTGAGAAGTTGTATCTCTATCAGTGTAAAACAGAATAAGAACTTCATCAAGCTCTACAAGAATATGTCTACTTCTATAACTACGAACGATTCCAGAAAAAAGCTCAACCAGCGTGCCCCGATTGAGTATCGAGTCACACTGGCTGCATAATCTTTTTCTAGCTGTCTACTTGACAGGGGTAGGATCAATGTCTAATATGTGCGGTCCTTTTATTATCAGGATTTTTGACTCTTAACCTAAATATAACATTAGTAAATGCCCAATATTCACGGTCCCCATAACCAATGTCAACAATGACGTTAGGTTCACATTATCCAGATAAATCACCACCATCGACTTCAATAAGTTTGTATCCTGAGAACCGTTCATGATTTGGTTGGGGCGGTGTTTCCTCTACTACCGGTTCATCAACAATTGTAGCGATCGTTTCTTCTTTTTCACTATTTTTATTTGTTTTACCGAGAATGTACCTATAGTTTTGAAAGGTATATCCTTTTTGTTTTTAACCCCACTCGATTCTGCTCTCTAGTAATTAATCCTTCTTATAGTAGGTTCACCTTGTTATTTTGCTAGTCCTTGACTCGTAATTGTTTCTGTCATTGCTTCTAATGCTTCATTCTCATCTTGACCTGATGTTGTAATCTTTATCTCAGCACCTTCTGGTATGCCTAGAGACATAACACCCATAATCGATTTAAGATTTACACTTTTTTCGTTATACTCTAATTCAACTGATGACTCAAAATTCCCCGCTTCTTTGACTAAAACGGTTGCTGGGCGCGCATGGATTCCTGTTTTATCAATTACGATAAATGTTTTTTCTTGCATTTAATTCTCTCCTCTATTTTATAAATTTGGACCAATCTTAAACTTGTTATTGTGTTAATGCCTTATATCTCGCAACTACATTCTCTACTGTAAATCCATATTCCTCAAAAAGTTTACTAGCTGGCGCGGAGGCCCCAAAATGATCAATTGTAAGTTTGTCACCATGATCCCCAATGTACTCTCTCCACCCAAGCGAAGCTCCTAATTCAATTGCTAAACGATTGATCAAATGACTTGGGAGAACGCTTCTGCGGTACTCAACTGATTGCTGTTCAAACCGATCCCAACTTGGCATACTTACAACAGAAACAAAAATCTTTTCCTTTTCTAATTCCTTTTGTGCGGCAATGGCTAGAGACACTTCAGAACCAGTTGCTAGAAGCAAACCTGTCGCTTCTTCTTTTGCTTGAGATACTACATAAGCTCCCTTTTTAACACCTTCATATACCGTTTCCTGATCGACGTCTAATGTTGGTAAGTCTTGACGCGTTAACACTAATGCTGTTGGGGTGTCCGTACTTTTAAGGGCTAACCTCCATGCAGCAACCGTTTCTTTCGCATCAGCTGGACGAATAACTGATAAGCCTGGCATAGCACGTAATGAAGCCAATTGTTCAATCGGTTCATGAGTTGGGCCATCTTCTCCAACCGCAACACTATCATGAGTAAATACATACGTTACAGGAAGCTTCATAAGAGCAGCGAGCCTTATAGCAGGTCGCAGGTAGTCAGAAAAGACAAAGAATGTAGCTCCGAAAACTTTCACTCCACCATGTAAGGCCATTCCATTTAAAGCTGATCCCATGGCAAATTCGCGAACACCAAACCAAATATTTCTCGCTGAGTAACTATCAATTCCGTAATTTTGTTCAGATGAAATAAGAGTCTTATTTGAACCAGCTAAGTCAGCTGAACCACCAATTAACTGAGGAATGGCATTAGCTGCTGCATTTAACGTTTTTCCAGATGAAGCTCTTGTCGCTAAACCTTCAGCAGTTGAAAATTCTGGCAAGCTTTCTTCCCACTCTTTAGGAAGAACTCCATTTATAGCTTCCTCAAACATTCTTGCTAACTCTGGATGTGCTGTTTTATATTGTTCAAACAACTGATTCCATTCTGCCTCTTTTTTTGCTCCTTGTTCAGCTAGTTCATTAAAATGATTGGCTACTTCTTCTGGCACGTAAAAATCTTCTTCATAAGTCCAACCATATGCTTCTTTTGTTAGTTTTGTTTCTTTTAGGCCAAGTGGGGCACCATGTGAAGCTGATTTCCCAGATTTGCTTGGTGATCCAAAACCAATGGTCGTCTTAACTTCAATTAGTGTTGGTCGCTCTGTATCTAGTTTTGCTGCTTGAATAGCTTTATGCAACTCATCAAAATCATTTCCGTCTTCGACACGGATTACGTGCCAACCATATGCTTCAAAACGCTTTTCAACACTTTCTGAAAAGGATAAGTGTAAGTCTCCATCTAGTGATATATCATTGGAGTCGTACATGACAACTAAACGTCCTAATTTCAAGTGACCTGCTAAAGAGGCTGCTTCTGCAGAGATCCCTTCCATCAGATCTCCATCCCCACAAATGCTGTAAGTGAAATGATCGACAAGATTGAATTGATCTTTATTATACGTTTCTGCCAAATGACGTTCAGCCATTGCCATTCCAACCGCCATAGCAACACCTTGTCCCAGTGGTCCTGTTGTGGCTTCCACTCCAGGGGTATGACCATATTCAGGATGTCCAGGTGTTTTGCTCTCCCACTGGCGGAAGTTTTTCAAGTCATCAATGGACACATCATACCTAAATAAATGCAAAAGAGTATATAGAAGCATTGAACCATGACCAGCAGATAACACAAAACGATCACGATTAAACCAATTCGGATTGAAAGGATTATGATTCATTTCTTTTGCCCACAACGTATAAGCCATCGGGGCTGCCCCCATCGGCATACCTGGATGACCAGAGTTTGCTTTTTCAATTGCATCTATTGATAGTGTTCGAATCGTATTCACAGCTAATTGAGATACATTTTGATTGACTAAAGTACTCATGAATACCGCCCCTTTATTATTTTATTCATATAGACGATTCTTTTATTTGTTATAAGCAAACAGAGGATTAAACTAGTAGATTAATCCCCCTTGCTATTGCTATCTTCTTTAATTCTCAAAAGAAAAAATAGAACTAGTGTAAACATATGCTTAAATTTTAGAATAGTAGTATCCGCATATTTAATTATCAAAGGTTAATTGGTTCCCGCTTCTTTTTTTCTTTTTCCAGAAAACAATTTATATACAGCAACTGCCACTACTAACGTATTAATGGGAAATTGGTACTGTAAATAAAAATCGCTCAAAAACCTTCCATGTGGACCTAACGCATAATCTACAAATTGCTCTACCATATGATCACCCTATTTTCATATTTTTCTTATTGAAAAGTTTAGCTCACTATAATACAGTTTTAGTATGTGTATCGAGTAAGAAAGAGAATAACTTCTTGGCAGAGGATCATTTTTCTTTTTTACTCGTTTTTTTATTAGTTAAAAATCGCAAACACTTTCCAAATTACCCAGTTAATTAAGTTTCCACCTTGGTCAAGACTAGATACTAGATTTGTACCTTCTGGTAAATTAAATTGACCATTTACTGCCATTTCAGTATGAATAACTGCAATATCCGTTGCCATATATAACGTTAATGCAATTAGAATAGATCCTACAATTACAGAATGAACAATATTTCCTCTTGCAGCTCCAACGATAAAAGCTACGATAAATGGAATGGTTGCTAAATCACCAAATGGTAATACATTGTTTCCTGGTAAAATAACAGCTAATAAAACTGTAATTGGTACTAAGATTAAAGCTGTTGAAATAACAGATGGATGTCCTATAGCTACAGCTGCATCTAACCCAATATAAATATCTTTTTGACCAAATTTTTTCTTTAAAAATTCACGAGCAGATTCAGAAACTGGTGTTAGTCCTTCCATAAGAATCTTAACCATACGTGGCATTAGAACCATTACCCCAGCCATTGCCATCCCAATTTGAATTGTCTCTCCAAACGGATAGCCTGCTAATAAACCTAAACCAATACCTAAGAATAGTCCCATAAAAATGGATTCTCCGAACACTCCGAATCGTCTTTGAATCGAGTCAGGATCAGCGTTCCAATTTTTAATTACTGGTGTTTTTTGTAATAGTTTTACTAATGGAATGCCTAGCGGTGCATAAGATACTGTACTACCCGTTGCAACGGATACGCCAGGTAAATCAAAATAATCTCGTAACATCGGTGCAGTCCAGTCAGCAATTTTCAAACATGCAATTTGGAAAAGAACGGCTGCAATTAAACCTTGAATCATACTGCCTGAAATTGTGTACACGATCGCACCTGTAAACGTAAAATGCCAGAAGTTCCAAATATCAACGTTCATCGTTCTTGTCGTATTCGTTGCTAGCATGATTACGTTCACTAATAATCCTAATGGAATAATGAATGCAGCAATTGGTGAAGCCCATGACATGGATGCAGCGCCTGGCCACCCAACATCAATGACGTTTAACTCAATCCCAAATCGATCAACCATTCCATTAGCTGCAGGTCCTAAATTACTAACTAGTAAATCTACAACAAGGAAAATCCCGACGAAGGCAACTCCAATTGTGATACCTGATCGGAAAGCCTTTCCAATTTTTTGTCCGAATGCTATACCTATTAAGAAGATTGCAACTGGCAAAATAACCGTTGGTCCTAGTGCCAAAAATGATTGTAAAAATTCAACCATACGATCCATAACCGGATTCCCCTTTACTTCCATTTTTTCTCGATTCCTCATTTTAAAGAGAAACTTTCAAACTCAGAACCGAGAATGTTGTTTTACATTTGAAGATTCTTTATCTATTCATCTTCTTTATTATTTTTTTAGTTGCTCTAGAATTTCAGCTTTTGCTTCATCTAGACCAATTCCTGTTAAAAATGCTCTTGCATTGATCACTGGGAATGGATACTCTTTTTGAACAATCGTAGTGCTGATAAGTAAATCAGCTGTATCAACATAACCACCAACTTCAGTGATTTTGATTTGTATTAAATTTGCTGCGATGCCATTTTCTTTACACATCGTTTCAATTGCATCATTTACAACTGTAGAAGTTGCAATTCCAGCTCCACAAGCGATTAAAATTTGTTTCTTTTTCATCTTACTCACCTCCTTTCAATTGAAAGTTTAATAATTGTAATAGAGAATCTTTTATCTTTGTTTTTGATTCCTCATGAGCCAATGAGTTCAAAACTTCATCATCTTGGAAGATTTGCATCAACCTTTGTAACAGCTCTAACTGTGAATGACTTTCATTCATGGCTAGCATAAAGATCAGCTTAACTGGTGTCGTTTCACTATCTTCACCCATAATGACAAAATCAACTGGTTCTTTTAAAATCGCTACACTAATTGCCTTTTCAATAACATGCTCTTTGTCTGTATGAGGAATTGCGACGGAATATCCTTTCGTTGGCAACCCTGTAGCAAAGTTCCGTTCACGTTCTACAATCGCTTCGATGTAACTTTCTTTAACAATTCCTTTTTCAAATAAATTTCCTGCCATTAAGCGTATTGCTTCTTCAGCACTTGTTGCTTCTACATCTTTCAAGATTAAATTTTCATCAAGTAACATTTTGTAAGTCCTCCTAAGTTCTCCTAGCCTTTTATCTAATTCGTTCATATCAATTTAAAATGGAAAGAATGAGTGATAAAAATTGCTTCGATAATCGTCTCGTGATTATTGCCAGTCGTAGATGAAATCAACAATCCTTTTTTGATTATCTAGCAGAGTTTTTATCTCTTTTCTATAAATTAATAGTACCATCGAAAACTGCCAAAATGTATCCGTTTTCATCCCCATTCATTGATTCCCCTTTGTACAACATTGTGATGATCATTTTCTCACTATATCTCTTAAACACCTTTAGAAAAAAGGACGGCCTCAACATTATGCTGCTAAGGCCGTCCTTTCACTTACTAAACTTCCATTGTCATTCCCTCGAAACATACATTTCGTGTAAATATATTCAAACTGCCCGTTTGCCAGTTGCTATGAATCCAATTGACAACTTGACCTGCAAACTTCATAGCCAATATTCGATCAAGAGCTGTGGGATTTTGTCCCATACATATCGCTTCGTCTATTTTTATTACTTTCCAGTCAAAAGCTAAAGTAGGCAGGATCGTATTTGGTAGCTGCTTGGGATCAATACGCTCATCAATAAACAAAAATGAAAACGTCTGACCAATAGAGAAGTCAGTCCTTAACGCTTGTTCAAGTTGGATTTGATGTAACCTATTCCAGTTATAAGGAAGAAAAAATCCTTCAACAGCTAGAGAAAGTTCTTCTAGCATTTCCCGTGGTACTTCCCCGGGGAGTTGAACACCAAATAATCTTGGACTATCATTTTTTAAGGATTGTATCGTATCTCTGACTTTCAGCGTATTTTCAATAATGGCGTTAATAGCAGTATCATGCCCTAAAGAAATGTCCGAACCTTCAATGTCATTATGAATAGAGACAGGTACAAATAAAAAACGAGTCTCCCTTATTTGTTTCGTTATTTCTTTTACAAAGTGATATGAATATTACCAGTACCAATCATAACAACAGCATCAAACCCTGAAAGAACTTGCTGAAATGCTAAGGTATTTCTTGATGGTATTGGCTTCAAAATTGGGTAATGATAGGCATCACACGCTTCTCTTAAGTCTCTTACATGAAACTCATTTTTGAACCGGTCCATTTCTATTCCCATTACATTATAATCTTCGACTTCTGAAATAATAGTATGATCCATTTGATTAAGTCCTGAAGGAGAAACATCTAAATTTAGCAATCCTATTTTCGTCATCTTTTCCTCCTCAACGTAAAATAGTGTTTTCTTCATATTCTACTAATTTATTTACTCGATTAAGATGACGTCCACCTTCGAACTCAGTTAAAAGCCATGCCTTTACAATCTCACTAGCAAGTCCTGGACCGATGACTCGCTCTCCCATCGCTAACACATTTGAATTATTATGAAGCCGAGTAGCTTTTGCACTAAATACATCATGCACAAGAGCACAGCGAATTCCTTTGACTTTGTTAGCTGCGATTGACATCCCAATTCCTGTCCCACAAATTAAAATTCCACGATCGACTTTGCCATCCCTAACCTGTTCTGCAACGGGAATTGCGTAATCAGGGTAATCTACAGACCCATTATAGTCACAGCCTAAGTCAATAAAATCAATATAGAGCTCTTCCATAACCTTTTTTACTTCTTCTTTTAAAACAAGACCACCATGGTCACTGCTAATAGCTACTTTCATGTTTCTCACTCTTTCTAAAGTTAATTATGGCTAACTTTTTCTTTCTTGAGGATTATTGATTTCATCTACTACTTTATTTTATCACTATTGCTTGCACGTTTTGATGCGCTTCCATCCCAGTTAATGTAAGTAGTGTTGTTCGCCCTAGTGATGACAAAAACAATAAAAAAACACTCTACCTCAGTATAGTGTTTTTAATATTATGAATATTAACAAAATTATTAAGACTCAATGATTACTTTTATCTCATTTCCACCCATTACAGCCTCGAAACCTTTACGCCATTCATCTAAAGGAACCACCTTTGTAATCATCTTATCTACATCAATCTTTTGATCTTCTAATAGTTTCAAAGCAAGATGCCAAGAGCTAGGTTTTTGAGAACGTGTTCCAATGTAGTTAATTTCTCGTTGAACAATGGATTCTTGATCTAATGGGTTCATTTTATTAGCAAAGATTCCAACTTGAACGAATGTTCCTTTTTTCTTAACCAATGGTAAACCTTGGTTAAGAGCAGGTACAGCCCCAGAACACTCGAATACTTTGTCGACTCCATATCCACCTGTATGTTTCATAACAACTTCTGTTAGATCTTCTTCTAATACGTCAACAATGACATCTACACCTATGGACTTCGCTAATTCTAACCGTTCTTTATCTTTTGTAATACCTGCTAAAATGACAAACGCTCCTTGGGCTTTCGCTACTTGACATTGCAATAATCCAATTGGTCCTGGTCCGAAAACAAGTACTTTGTCTTCTTCTTCAATAGTTGTTTTCTCTAATCCAGCGTGAACACAACATGCAAGTGGTTCTGCTAGAGCAGCTGCTTTTAGACTAATAGAATCAGCTAAAACATGAACACTCTCTTCTCTTGAAATGACAAACTCAGCCATACTTCCATTAACTTGAGTTCCAATTCCTTTTCGATTTGAACATAGATTATAATCTTTTTCTAGACAATATTCACATTCTCCACAAGTTGTAAAAGTGGTTTCACTTGTCACACGGTCTCCTACTTTTACATTTTGTACATTAGGGCCAACTTCTGTCACAATTCCAGAAAATTCATGTCCTAGTACAACAGGAGTTTTAGAATTTGCATATTCTCCCGTAAACGTATGAATATCTGTTCCACAAATTCCTGTATAGGCTACCTTTATTTTCACTAAATCTCCCTTAACTTCTGGTTCGGTAAGGGTTTCTAATGACATGTTGTCATGACCTGGATTCAACTTCATTACTGCTTTCACTTGTTCTTCACTCCTTGTTTGGGATTATCATTACTTTTCCGTAAGTTTCCTTACGATTGATCATTAAATCGAATGCTTTTTGAGTTTCTTCTAAAGGAAAACGGTGAGAAATCAATTCTTTTAGTTTAATTCGACCTTTTAAAATAAAATCTATGCTTTTTGTCCACTCCTCACCTGGAAATGGAGCAGAATAGCAGTTCCAAAATCCTTTTAACGTCAGTTCTTTTCTGAAGATATTTTCAAAGGCTTGTTCAGAGAGAACAACATTCGAGTAGGCAATTCCCAAATAGCCAATTTCCCCTTTTTTGCGCGTTATTAATAAACATTGTTCTTGTGTAATTTTCGATCCTGCACATTCTAAAGCTACGTCAACACCTAAACCATTTGTATACTCATGAACCTTCTCAATTAAATTGTCTTGTAGAGGATTAATTGTTCTTTCGCAGCCCATAGCCTTTGCTTCCGCTAACTTTTCATCAGAAATGTCGATGGCAATAATTTCTTTCACGCCAGCAATTTTCAACCATTGTATCGCTAACATTCCAATCGTCCCAACTCCAAATACTGCAGCTACATCTCCTAATCTAGGCTGAATATGTAATACCCCGTGTAATGCAACTGCGAGTGGCTCAATCATAGCAGCTTCCTCAAAATCCATGTTCCCAATGGGCAAGACGTTTGTTGCTTTTAAATTGACATACTCCGCAAACCCACCGTACGATTTCGATCCTATCATTCCATGGTCTTCACATAATGAGTACACACCACTTTTGCAATATTCACATGTGTGGCAAGGGAGAAAGGGAATAGCTACTACCCGATCCCCTATCTCAACATTTGCTACATCGCTTCCTTTCTCAACGACATAACCAGAAAATTCATGACCCATGATCGCAGGTAGCGGATACTTCCATTTGCTAACCATCTTGTGTGTGTCTGATCCGCAAATCCCTGCAGCCATTACTTTTATTTTCACTTCATCGTTTTGACACTCGAAACTTTCCATGTCCTGATAAATAAAATGATTTTCAGAATGTAAAACAGCTGCCTTCATAAGCCCTCCTAAAGGTCGTTAATTTTTTAACAATGTAAGAATTTCTTGATCTAACTCTTCCATTCCAATCCCTGTAATGTAAGAAGTAGCAACAATACTTGGGATCCTATATTTTGTTGGAAGAATAGTTGTTGAAATAATTAAACTTGCTCCATCTTGACGGGAGGAGACTTCAGAAATCATACATTGAACAACTTGAGCTCTTACATTATTTTCTTTTAATAGATTTTCTACACGGTTACAAACAATTGTAGATGTTGCGATACCTGCTCCACATGCAACAAGTACTGTTGGTATGTTCATTTCACTCTCTCCTTTTTAAGAAAAACAACTTATTTTATAGAGTTCGCGACAAGATTTACAAGTTCATTTGAGTTAGGAGCATGGAGCATCTCTTCTAACACATCATTCATTTCAGCTAATTTCATTAACTGTAACAAAGCATTTAAGTGTTGATGTTTATCAATGGCTGCGATCACTACGATAAAGTGAACTTTTTCTTGATCTTTAAACGTGAGTCCGTCTTTGATCCTTAATAAGCTCATCCCAACTTTATTGACTCCATCGATAGGGCGGGCGTGTGGAATAGCAATATTTAGTCGCAAAACAATGTTTGGTGTCATTTCTGAATACTGAGTTTTCATGGTTTCCACATAATTTTCCGTGATGTTTCCTCTATCTAATAGCGGCTGAGAAGCTATCGATAATGCATCCTGCCAAATTTCAACCGATTCTTCAAGAATCACCGTTTCCGGAATAATGAAATCCGTTAAGCCATAATCCTTTTTCTGCTTCATTTCACCGGAGAATTGAAAAGAAAAATAATCCTGCAAAGCCTTCTCTAACGCTATCTTATTCTCTATCTTTGCATGTTTATCAATTACGGATAGAAGCTGATCAATTTTCACAACAGATGAGTTCAATCCGAAGATGGCTTGCATAACACGTTGGCGTAGTTGTGTTTTTTCAAAATCACTAATAAATTGGTCTACGATAAATAAGTGTTTCTCTGTTTGCAAAGCAACTGGCGAAAAAACAATATCAAATTCCAACTCTGTTTGTCGTTCAAACTCTCGAATGGAAAAGGCTTCGTAAAAGTAAAACTCTGGAAATAAATCACGCAGTGTATTTTCCATTAATCTTGAAATCGAGACGCCATTTGGACAAACAACAACAGCTCTTTTCTTAAAGGAAATCGTCTCTCCACTATTAATCAGATGTCCACCAATAAAGATCGTGATAAACATAATTTCACTTTCTGGAACAGGACTCCCTATATAGTCTTCAAACGGTCTAATGGAATCTTTCACAATGAAGTGAATCGCCTCAAATTCTTCACTAACCTTATCGAGAATGGAATAATTAGTCGTTAACGAATATTTAATGCGATAATACGCTGGCTTCATGTGCAAAACTAACCTCTCTAACAAAGCCTTTTTTTCTTTAAAAAGAATACATGCTTTTTTCTCAAAAAGTTCTAAACTAGATTTCAGAGATTCCTTTAATTGTGGCAATTCAGTTTCAGTCAAAACTTGTGAACTTAGTACATTTGATGTAAGCAGCTGCAACGTAATAAACAGTCGCTCTTCCTTAGGAATATCTTTTATACCTTGAATTAAGATTTCAGCGGCTTCGAATTCTTTTGTATCCGACAATTCATCGTAATCGATTTGGTATGAGCCAGTAATTAAGTTGCCTTTTTTCATTCTTTTGAGAAGGGCCGCTATAATGTATGGGAGAATCTTAATTCGCTCGTCAATGAACTTTAGATGTAACTTATTTTCCACTTCTTCCATTTGCAATTTTAGTTTCTCAATATCAGCCACTGATATGTTCGCTAGTTTCTGAATGTAGGTTTCGCCTTTATAAATCTCAAAAACTTTTCTCAAAACATCAATAAATAATCTTCTCTTATCCCATTCACTACCACTTACTTCATAACCGTTCATTCTTGAATAAACAATCTCTAATTTGTACTCGCTTACAATAGTGTGAGAAAGTTTCATATCTCTTAAAATCGTATTTTTACTTACTTGTAAGGCACTAGAAAAATGAACAAGTGATAATTCTTCTTCACCACTTAACAACATTAATATAATAAATTCAGCTCGCTCTTTTTCAGAGGGAATATACGTAGCTGAAGAAGAATCATCTCGTTTTTCTGCAAATAAGCCTATTAAAACTGGATTTACAATGAACTTCCCACCGTTTGTACGGGATATAACTGGGTAGTTCTTTCCTTTTAACCAATCATTAATTTTTGTGAAACTGTAGCTAATTTGTCTTCGGGATAATTGAAACTTATTCTCCAAATCCTTATTGGATATATCCGGATTCGCAACGACTTCTTTTAATATTAAGTTGCTTCTTTCATCTAGATACATAAGCTGCTCCCCCTTACTTATTTTTATAATAACAGCAAATGGCCATCATCTGATTACGCTTTCATACACATTTATTGTCTGCCTTTTGTGCAACTTGATGTTTTACTATTTAAAACCCAGTAACTTACCCTAACAAAGCTTGGCTGAACAAACCATAAATAATAAATACAGATTTGGACTTTCATTGTTGCCAATCAAATTACGAGCGATTCCATGATGCAATCTTTGGCTGATTGCCGTAGGCGTAACGGCACTGTCGATCTACCCAATCTAACTCAATTGCTGGGTATGTATCCATAAAAGCACAAGGGCCATAATCAATCGTCAACCCACTAATTGTGATGTTGTCCGGATTCATTTCGCCATGAATAAAATCAACAAGCTACCATTTTGCTATCAAGAAGCTTACGCCCGGGCAGAAGATATGTCGAGAGAATCATTGTCCCCGGATAGCGCACCTACTCCCCTCAATAGTTTTTACTTGTTAACTAAGGATTACCTACCTAAACATCCAAAATACCAATAAACAGCTAGTTATTTTCTTGAATTTTAATAGTTGTATCGTTTCAGTAAAGTCTAACTTTGCCTTTCACCTTCAATCGTTGCATCAACTCCTAACCACTCCCTTTACATCTCCCTCATCCGTTCTCATTTCGTTATATTTTTTGGGAGGAAAAGATGAAAACAATAAAGAATTTGAAAAACGGATTGGACTACATTTGCTGTTAATGCAGGGTTTTTTACTCCCTTTTGCCATTTTTGCACTTATTTACATTAATATGGTTAAAGGATGAGTAACTGAATCCTTCAATTGGTTCGTCACCTTTTTTGGTACTTATCGGCAATTATTATTACTAGGAAATTTTGTGAATGGAATTATATTGGCTTTTTCAATATATGGAAATTGAAGTTAGGAAAAATGGAGAAACATGCGAATGGGTATTTCCGTTGGATTTCTATGATTTTATGTACGCTTCTAGCTAGTGGTGGTGTGTTTTGGGCTGCATCTCTATCTTCTAATTGTTTATTACGTTTCCTAAGTTCCTGCAGCATTAGAACGTGATCTAAAGAAGATTGAAACTGCTGGATTAAAGTTAACTGAACCGTATATAAGATTGGTAGAAAGAGCTTTGAATAAAGTTGGAATTGATATAGGAAAGTTAAAAAGAGACATGCAAAAATGTGGCATTACGCTAATCGAGCATGATACAAGCGCTGAAAAGTGTGGGTATTTGATTGTGTGCCGTGGGTATCAGAGAAAATTAAATCTTTTTCCTCACCTAATGAAGAATAAAGTTGAACGTATTTGAATCAGTACTTACTAAAAACTCAAGAACCGTAATTTCGATTGATTTTATTTTGCGCTTTAGTTTTAATTTAAAATCCACAATTAAATTTTCTAATTCTTTATTCATAGGTAAAAATCTCTTTTTTCTTAATAGTAGCTAAAATGAGACATGTTTCAACAAAGATAGGTGATTATCTGACAAAGAAAAAACCTTTAATTTTACAAAACAATTAAAAATCGGTATAATACTCCCTGTATTTCTAAAAATAGGGGGTTTTATTATAAAAAAAGGATTATTAAGTTTGTTTATGGCTTCTGTTTTAGCTGTAGCGACTGCTTGTGGTGGAACTGATGAAATGACAGAAACACCGGGTGATGTAACTGAAGAAACTACAGAAGAGGTTGAAGAAGTTGTTGAAGATAAAGCTGAGGGAGCTGACGTTGATTCTAGCATAAGTACAATCGATACGTCCATGTATCAATATGCTACTGAGGTTACGGTGACCGATGCTATTGAACTCAATAATTACGTCTCTTTAATGATCTATGTTAATGAAGAAAATGATAATAAAGGACTTCAAGCGCAACATGTATTAAATCAAACTTATGATTTCTTACTTCAGGATGCTATTGAAGGTGCAGATTATGTTGGTATTAATGTTGTACAGGGAAATCAAAAAATCTTAATGTTCGAAGTTGACACAGCAAAATTTCAAGAAGATGATGAAGTCCCTATGGCTGATTTAGTTCTAAGGGCATCAGAAATTGAAATGATTCATGATGAAGTAAGACAGTTTGCTGAAGTAATGGAATGGGAAATGCAATAATTTTTAATTTAACCCCTTCACTAGTTTATTAGTAGTGAGGGGGGTTTTTGTTTTAGCAACACCATCTCCACTTGCTGATATCATCTGCCACTTATGGGTGTTATCAAATAAAAGATTTTGTCAACTATTTTATCCATTTCAGCAAGTTCAGAAGTGATAAGAGGTTGAAACTCTTCCTAAGTTTGGCAACATACAAATGGGTTCAAAATGTCGGAAGAAATGAGATAAAAGCTTATTAATCTCGATTATGCTTCTACTTTCTATCCATTTCCAAGTTGACAAAATCACATAAAATGAAATCAAACACAATATATGGTGTATTTAAAATAAAAGTTAGTACAATATGTTGTTTTACTAGGGTTTCTTGTGTTAATCTTAGTTCAGGAAAGAGAGAGTATTTCCCAATTTAATAGGACAAGTAAGAAAACTATTTTATGGAAGTGTTTTGTCATATGCCTTAATATAGAATCTGGAGGTGATTAGATGGAAGAGTATATTCAACTACTATTACTTTTGTTTGCTGCAGGCTCCTTTCTCATTCTTTTTCTGACTTACGTTCACAAGATAACAAAAAAGTAGCTCATCCTTATCTCCCAAGACAAAGTGAGCTACCGCCAAATGTTTATACAAGTTGGAATGTCCTACCATTTCAACTTGTTATATCTTATCATTGCTTATCATTTTACATCATTAGTATATATTTTACTACATCTTAGTGCAATTAAAAAGCAAAAAGGAGCTTACCTCACTAGTCATCAATAAGACAACTAACAAGATAAACCCCCACCTACTAAATTATTCATCTTTAAAATAATCATAGTCAATAGTCTTTACCACAAAAGTATGGTTAATATCAACTCCAACATTATGATCAATCATCAACTTTGATAGTTCTAAACCATCAATCAAAATAATCTTCTTGGCTTCTAATCGTTCAGCATATTTTCTCGCACCATCAGTAAAGTAAGAGGTTGTAATAAATACCCCCTTCCTTGCTCCCTTTCCATCTAGAGCTCCAGAGAAGCTTTGAACAACATCACGACCAACTGAATTATTAGCTGCATACCTTTTAGCTTGAACATATATATTATCTAAACCTAATTTATCTTCTTTAATTACCCCATCTAAGCCTTCATCGTTTGTTCTTTGAGTAACCTTTCCATCTCCATACCCCATCACTGTTAATAGCTCTACAACTATATCTTCAAATTTCATCCAGTGAACATTTCTTAATTGCTTCAATAAATTATCAGCTAGTTCATTTTTTAATTCATCCAATTTCTCTTTAACAATTGTTAGAGGATCTATTACCTTTTCTAACTCTTCAATTTCCTCTTTAATCTCACCTTTGCTCTCGTTAAGTAATTCAAGACCTTCATTGGTAATTTGATATGTAAGCTTATTAACTTCATCAATGTAATTTTCTTTCTTTAAGCTATACCTTACACTTCGTACTCTAGAAAGAAATATAATATCTGAGTTATTTTCATACTTCATTAGTCTTTGTTCCTCACTTAATTTAAAGGAGTTGACTAATTTTTCTGTAATATCACTAGCTGAATATGCACTTCCATCTCTAAGTAGCTCCAAATAAGGAATCATCATTTCCCCTGTAGAAGGGATAGTATCTTTTATATCTTCATTGTAATCTTTATATCCCCGTGCTACTTTGTGTTTTTCAATTAACTGCAGCTCTTCTTTTTCATTTTTTGGAAGTCCCTCTTTGATTAAAATTTGTTTGATCTCTGGAATTGTTAAACCTGTTTCATTCAATTTCTTAAGGAATGTCATTATTCTTAATGACTCCATAGTGTACATAACTCTATTCCGACTAGATTCAGTGGGTATATATTCTTTGAAATCCTTCACCCATCTTCTACCATTTGCTTCAGACCATCCAACTAACTCCGACATTTTTGTTTTTGTTAATAATTTATCATTCAATACTGAACCCATCCCTTTATTACTTCATTGTCAGTTTTGCTACTCACCATATATCACGAGTGAATCAATAGTGAATTCTATTTGTTTTATTTTAACATAAAATCCCAACCTCACTTTAATAAGTTTTTTATTTTCATAAATAATAAAAAGAAATTAACTGGACGTGATAGACTTTGGTTGATATTCATCAAACTACACGTATATAAGATTAAGTGCTTTTGTTGTTACTCAGTAATAAACACTGAATAACCGTTACTTTTTAATTCAGTAGCTAGTCGTTCTGCATTAGCTTTATTAGCAAATGCTCCGACTTGAACACAATACAATTTATTAGAATTACATAGTTGTGTTTGTGGAGGCGGTGGAGTAGGTTGCGCTTTCTTCTTTAAATTAAAGATTGATACAAGACCATTCTCCATACCTTTAGCACACTTATTCAAAAATGCAGGATCTTTTAACAAACGTGCATCATTAGTATTATCAATAAATAAAAACTCAGGTAAAATAGCTGGCATTTTAGACTCACGTACAACACGAAAGTTAGCTGTCTTTTTACCACGATCACGCACATTTCCTACTGCTTTCATGATTTCACTATGTATCACATTTTGATTATTTCGTATAGCTGCGCTCACATTACCATTGAAAATCAATGTTTCAATACCAGTACCACCACCAGCATTAATATGCACACTAATAAAGTAATCAGCACCCCAAGCATTAGCCATGTCTGTACGTTGTTTTAATGACAATGTACGGTCATCTTCACGACTTAAACGCACTTCAATATTCTCGTATTGCTCTAAATATTTCTTTAAAGCTAAAGCGATTGGTAATGTTAAATCCTTTTCACGTAATCCATTACCAAAAGCACCTGGATCAGTACCGCCATGACCAGGATCTACAAAAACCTTAATCTTTTTCATTATCATTCTCCTTCCCTTTTAATACATCGATAAAATCTCTAATTTTCGTATGAATATAGACATCAATTCTGTCTAGATTTTCTGTATTGCTTAATAGCTCCATGCCTATGTACACTGTGACAACAACACCACCGACAACGTTAGTTCCAAATAAATTAATTTCAATAAGGTATACAAGTCCAATTAAAATCAATAAGCCAACTTTTTTATTGAATCCTGCTATCCCAATAGCACTTCTCCAACGCTTTCCTTCTTTTCTGCTTGCCATTAATCTAGTAATTACATCTGTAATTTGAACAACTACTAATATTGCATAAGGCATTTGTTAACAACGGTGATAAAATTCCCAATATAGACGGTTAAAAATTCCTCAAAATTAGCGGATAATAGTCTCGATACATCAAATTCTTGGAGTGGAGAGACATTAGACATGATAGAGATAGGGGAATTTTTTATAATTAAAGGGTCAATTTATGGTGTACGAGTCGAAGCATTTACTTCGAATGAACTACACTACAATAATTATCAGCACCAAGTTGATAAAATTACTCGTATTTCTCACCTTAAAACTTTAAATCAATGGCATACAGACCATCATTCTGTCAAAATTCCACTAAAAAAAGCCAACGCAATCTAATCTTTTAGGTCAAATACCAAACTCTTGAATTTTTTTGCGTCCGACAATAATCTCGAAACATTTTTAATAAGTCAAGCAACAGATTTTAGTATATTGAAGGAAATTGCGGAAGTTCTGACGCATAAAGTATGTTCTAGCTTTCTTAATTCCTTTAAAGTCTGCATCAAGAATAATTATTCCATTACTTCAACTTCACTTTCCCAGCAGCTGAAATGAGAACATCCAAACATTAAGATAATAGATTGGTATAAGAAAAAACACCGTCAGTATCTCTATAAACAATGCTCTTTCTAAAATCTTCAGCTAAAAAAGGTACTCCAGCAGCTGATTTCAACTTTTGGAATACCTTTTCAAATATGTGTTACATGCTTACTGGTGGTTGCTGCTCTTTTTTACGTTTAACACGATCCCTCCAAGCTGGAATAATGACCGCTAATGCTGTTAACAAAATTAGTGACATCGCTAGTGGGCTTGTTAAGAAAATATTCCACGATCCTCCTGAAATCGTCAATGATTGACGAAGCGCATTTTCCATCATTCCCCCTAAAATAAATGCAAGAATAAATGGGGCTGCTGGGAACGCAAAGATTCTCATGAAGTATCCCAAAATTCCAAAAACAACAAGTAAGTAAAGATCAAACGTACTAAAGCTTACCGCATATACCCCTATTAAACTCGAAATGATTACTAAAGAGATCAATAGCGGACGTGGTATTTTTAATACTTTAACAAAATAAGGGATTAACGGTAAATTTAAAATCAGTAAAAAGACATTTCCTATATACATACTCGCAATAATACCCCAGAATACAGTTGGGTTTTCGGTCATTAATAATGGTCCTGGTTGAACTCCAAGTACGAGGAATGCTCCAAGCATAACAGCGGTAGTCCCCGATCCAGGAATACCGAGACTTAATAACGGTACGAAGGCTCCACTTGTTGCGGCATTATTGGCTGTTTCTGGTCCTGTTAAGCCTTTAATCGAGCCTTTTCCAAACTCTTCTGGATTTTTTGCTAATTTCTTTTCTGAAATATAAGCAACAAATGAAGATATGGTTGCCCCTGCTCCTGGCAGAACTCCGAGTATGAATCCAAGGAAAGATTGCCTTGTCATCGGTCCTTTCATTTCATTAAAATCTTGTTTTGTTAACTTCAAACTACCGATATTATCTAAACCAGACATTTTTTCTTTTCGATTTAAAATTAAGAAACAAACTTCCGCAATCGCAAATACTCCAAGGGCAATAATTAAAAAGTCAATTCCATCAAGTAAATTTACACTACCAAACGTAAATCGACTTGTCCCTGTTTGGGAATCAATACCTATTGTTACAATCATAAATCCAAGTACTGCTGAAATTAGCGCTTTAATGGTTGATCCTTCTGATAAACTAGCAATTGCTGTTAACCCAAGAAGCATTAATGCAAAATACTCAGGTGGTCCAAAAATGATCGCAACACTCGCAAGTATTGGTGCAAACATCATTAATAAAATAACACTGACTGTCCCGCCAACAAATGAAGCAATTGCCGAAATCGCTAACGCTTTTCCTGCCTTCCCTTGTTGAGACATTGGGTATCCATCAAATGAAGCTGCAACCGTTCCTGCTACACCAGGTGCGTTTAATAAAATCGATGAAGTCGAGCCGCCGTACATTGAGCCGTAATAAACACCAGCCATCATTACAAGCGCAATCGTTGAATCCATCCCATACGTTACTGGGATCATAATAGCAATCGCGCTAATTGGTCCAAGCCCTGGGATCATCCCAATGATTGTCCCTATTAGCACACCGAGAAAAACAAATAATATAGCATCCCAACTAAATGCCACTTGAAACCCTTGTGCTATTCCTTCAAACATACCTTTCTACACTCCTTTCCAACCATCTTAAAATGGTAAAATTCCAGCAGGTAAGCGAATGGCCAACCCGTAATTAAATAAACTATAGGCTCCTACCGAAAAAATGCAGGCTGTCAAAATATTTACAACCCACTTCTTGTAACCGAGAAACCTTGAACAAACGATAATGAATGCTATTGTCATGATGACAAACCCAACCACTTCAAGAACGGTAATATAAATGAGAATAAGTGTCATGACTCCTAGTAGCATCCCAGCTTCTTTTCTTTTTATCACCCGTTTCTTTTTTTGTTCTTCTGTATCCACATCTTTACTAAAGAAAAAACAGATCGAAAGAATAAGTAAAACGAACCCTAATAACTTTGGAATTAAATCAGCATCAACAGGAACAAACGTATATTCAGGAAGTCTAAATGCCATAATTAAATACACAAGTGCTATAGTCATTAATACAAGAGAAAGACTTTTATTAACTGACAGCCTCATCAAAACACCTCCCTTAATCTCTTAAAAACCCTAATTCTTTTAATACACCTTCAAGCTCAATTGATTGTTCATCTAAAAATGCTTTAAATTCTGTGCTATTCATAAACCGTTCATCCCAACCGTACATATTTCTAATTTCTGCAAATGCCTCTGATTCAGATGTTGCCTTGAAAATGCTCTCATAGAAAGCCAGCTGTTCTTCTGTCATATCTGGTGGTCCAAAAATGCCACGCCACACAATAAATTCAGTATCAATCCCTTGCTCACGTCCTGTCGGTAATGTTTCTAAAAACTCATCACCTTGCAAGCGCTCAGGCGCGGTAATGCCTAGCACTTTCATTTTTCCAGCACGAGCTTGTTCAGCTGCATCTGATACCCCTGTTGAGACAACATCAATACTACCATTTAGTACAGAAGTCATTGCCCCTCCCTCCTGGTCAGATATATAGCGAATCTTTGTAATATCTACACCAGCAGCATTAGCAAACAAAATGAACTGCATGTGATCCATACTTCCTGGTGATGAATGACCAACAACCGTCACATTCTCTGGCTCTTCTCGCATTTCAGCAAATAACTCATCAAGCGAATCCCAGCGCGCATCAGCACGTACAGCAAATGCACCATAATCTGCAATTAAGTTTGCTATCGGGGTGAAATCCTCGTAGCCATACGGTGACTGACCATTAAGTGCAATGAAATGAATCGGAGGTGAGCTAATGAATAGATTATGTGGGTCATTGCGTTTATGAATATAAGCCCAACCTACTGCTCCCCCTCCACCTGGTTTATTAACGACCCCAAAGCCATGGTTTGCCAAGTTTTCCTCATCAATCGTACGAGCTAGCATTCGTGCAGTTGTATCCCAACCGCCCCCAGCTGCAGAAGGTGCGATGATTTCAATAGAACGATCAGGTTCCCACTCTCCGTTTTCATTCACTGAACCACTTTGAACAGGTGACGAACAACCTGCAAGTAAAATAAGTCCAATCATGATCAAAACTAGTAATCTTTCAGACAATGAAAGCGCCTCCTTTTAAGTTTTAACTAATTTTACTTGCGCTCACTTGTTTTGAAAACGTTTTCAAACTATTGTCTATTAAAACCTTTTTGAAACTTTTGTTCATTTTGTTCACGCAAAAAAGACTTTCAAAAAAAGATTCATACCCCTCTTTTGAAAGCCTTCTATTAGCAAATAACTATTTCGTCAAAACTATTGCCACAATGTTCCACTTCTTTTGTAGTAAGCTTGCCTAGGTATTAGATCAAGATCAGCGAAAGCGATACCACTCTATTCTAATTCGAGAAATACTTCTCCTACAATCCCGCCAAATGTATTCAGCACTCTCTTTTTAGTTTAAGGAACGAATTCAACAATTTCTTCTTGTTGCTCTTCTACCAACACTTGTTCTCCTCCAATGGCTTGTAAAGCAGCACCGATTGTCTGATACCAATCCCCAGTTATGGCGATTTTTTGTCCTTCAATTACAATTTCTTTAGTAGTTGCTGTAATTTGCTTCTCTACTCCTATTGCCTGAGAAAGTTGCCCAACTGCTTGAACCCAGACTCCCGTCAGTATCTTTTTCTCACCATCTGAATCATCACCTAACAAAAACAACTTTAATAAAATAATAGCCTCTGCAATTTTCCCTATCGTTTGAAGCCAAACTGCAGCAGCCACTTGTTTTTCTAAATTTAACTTTAAATCTTCGTTTATTTTTGATTCATTCACAATGTCATTCACTCTCCATTGTTTTTCCAAAGCCAATACATTCACTCCCTTACAAAATGTCTACTTCATTATTTTTATTCAAGTAGAAGGGATATTGATTGTATTTATTTAACTATGGTCGTACTTATCACGAAAATTGGTTTTATGAAAGTACTGTCCATTATGTTCAATAGCGTACTTGTAGAATGTATTTGAGCTATTGTCATTTATTACAATAGGTCTAATAACTTCCCTACTAAAAAAACACCATACTACTCAGGCCTATACAACTTACCGCCCTTATCGTAAAACCGTTCACTATGCGATCAAATGACAAACTACCCGCATCCGAATAAATATCGAAAACAGGTAGTTCAGCTAATTTCATTACGATTAATTCACCTTCTTCGTTCCGTTCCAATGCATTTCTCTCAAGCGAAATTTTTGCAGTTTACCTGTAGCTGTTTTTGGTAATGATTCGACAAACTCAACCACTTTAGGTGCTTTAAAATGGGCCATTTTCGATCTGCAAAAGTCAATAATCTGAGCTTCCGTCACATTTGCACCAGCTTGTAACACGATGATTGCCTTCGGTACCTCACCCCATTTTTCATCAGGAATGGCAATAACCGCAACCTCCATCACATCGGGATGTTTATACAAAATTCCTTCCACCTCTGTAGAAGAAATATTTTCTCCTCCAGAAATAATCAAATCTTTCGCCCGATCCTGTATTTCAATGAACCCGTCTGGATGGGTGACAGCCAAATCCCCAGTATAGAACCATCCGTCCTTGATAGCGGCTGCAGTGGTTTTTGGGTCCTTATAATATCCCTCCATCACAACGTTACCACGAGTAATGATTTCTCCCAATTCCTTCCCATCCCAAGCAACTTCTCTCCCATCTGGATGGACGACTTTTGTTTCTCCATTAAAAGCAAGTTCAATCCCTTGTCTTGCCTTAATCGTGGCTTGTTCATCCGCTGTTTTTAATTCAAACTCTTTTTTCCATTCACAATAAAGAATGAAAGGCGAGGTTTCCGTCAGCCCATAAACATGGATCATTTTTAGTCCAAGGATTTCTTGTGCTTTATGAATGAGAGCTGCCGCTGGAGGCGCACCAGCTGTAGCCATCCGTGGACGTGTCTTGATTTCAATTTCCTTCGCTTTTGGATCATTGACGAGCATATTAACTACTGTCGGAGCCCCGCACAATAAGGTAATCCTTTTACTTTCGAACAATTCGAGTATAAGAGGGGGATCGACCTTTCTCAAGCAGACATGAGTGGCACCAGCAGCAGTAATAGACCAAACACCGCCCCAGCCATTGGCATGAAACAGTGGTAATGTATGAAGATAAACATCATCATGATTGACACCAAGATGATACATAAAATTAGCTGCGTTGAGATAATTTCCGCGGTGGGTTAGCATGACTCCTTTTGGTTTTGATGTCGTACCACTTGTATAATTCAAGGTTAACAATTGATTCTCATCAATTTCGAGCTCTGGTAGGATTGATTTATCCGAAGCACCTTTAAGAAATGTTTCATAATCCACTCCTTTTAAAGAACTCTCTTGTTCTGTTACAGAAACTGTTACAATTTGCTCTAAAGAAAGGTTACCCTCGATTTCCTCAATTGGTCCGCTAAATTCTTCATCAACAATTAACATTTTCGAATCACTATGATTGATGATGTACTCTAAATCTCTGGCTGCTAAACGATAATTTAAAGGAACCATTACAGCTCCAAGTTGACAGATACCATAAAAGCATTCCAACATATAATGTGTGTTGGGCAGCATCACTGCAACATGGTCGCCTTTTCGGATACCTGCTTCATGAAGAGCAACCGAAAGCCGATCTGCGCGTTCTCCAAATTCTTTGTACGTAAACTCTTTCTCTCCATCGATGATAGCTGTCTTTTGTGAATAATATTTGACCGCCCTACGTTTCCAATCAAGAGGGGTTAATGCAGAAATCAAAAGAAACCAGCTCCTTTTACCGGCACTAACATTTCACATATAGATCTGTATCGTGCCATGCATTATTTTGATACAACCTTACATACTTTTAAGGAGACACTACCCTGTGGAAGGAATAAGGTAGCAAACCTTTGACATTATCAATTGATGGCATTCTGTTACGATGATCGATTTTTCATAAGATTACCTTAAGAAAACGCTCACAATAAAATAATAATATAAATGCCAACATATTTAAATTGAAAATTTATAATTTTTAAAATTTAAAGTATGTAAATTCTATCTACAGGTGTTAACTCTATGATTTTTAAAGCAATGGTCTTAATAGTCGTCACCATTTTCTAATGGGCAAATCAAAAAACTATTGACATAGATTTCCTAAAAATGATATTATTAAAATTTTGTTAAAAAACTATATTCATGATATTATTAAAGTAATATTTATGGAGGTGGGCATATGTTTGAAATTGGCAATAACATTATATATCCAATGCATGGTGCAGGTATAATTGTAGGAATTGAAGAAAAAGAAATTCAGGGTGAAGTTCAGAATTATTATGTAATTAAAATAATTACTAATAATATGCAAGTACTTATCCCAATTAATAATATAACAAATTCACATATACGTGCTGTTGCCGATAAGCTCTCCATGGAAGTTGTATTGGACATTTTCCATAACGGAGAAACCGATAAGTCTTTATCTTGGAAACATAGATACAAAATAAACTCCGAAAAAATTAAGTCTGGTAAATTAAAAGAAGGTGCTGAAGTCGTACGTGATTTGATGAGGATCGAAAATGAAAAAAATCTTAATTCTAGCGATAAACAGTTGTTGAATACTGCCCGAAAAATTCTAGTTGGCGAATTAAGGTTAATCAGAGGGATATCTGAAGTGCAAGCAACTGATTTGTTGAAAATCAACAACCCTGTTTAGACAAATCAATCTATAACTCCGATTGTCCTGATCAATACTCCGACTCAAATGCGCAATATACTGCCTCTTTTTTTCAATAAATCTGATTTAGATCTTTCATTTCTATGCTGTCCGCCTTATTATTTAACTTCCATTTGTAAGAGAAATAGACTCCTCTCTCATTGTTCTTATACTCTTAAATTAATCCTTTAAAGCTTATTTTTCAAAGCAATCAAAAAAAAACAGACCCTTTTAAAAGGACCTGTTTTTAAAAAACTATTTTATGCTTTTTCAACGTTTGCAGCTTGAGGTCCACGAGCACCTTGCTCAACGTCAAACGTAACTTTTTGACCTTCATCTAATGATTTGAAACCTTCAGATTGAATAGCAGAGAAATGAACGAATACGTCGTCTCCACTTTCACGTTCGATAAAACCAAAACCTTTTTCTGCGTTAAACCATTTTACTGTACCTTGTTCCATATAAATTGCCTCCTAGTGCGCTAAACACACAATATATTACTATCCTTGCCTAAAGTGATCATCAAGACGAAAAATCAAATTCTTAATCTATCCTTTACACCGAACAAAAATAATTCTTCTTCATTGTAACAGAATATAAGAGTAAATTCAACTTAATACTATGACTTTCTTTTAAGCCTCTTCCTTCTAATTTTAAGAAGGGGCTCGTCTCTTTTAAGTTCGATTCCTAACTGTCCTGTCAGCTAGAATTTTTTTCGATTGAAAGATACAATTTGAATCTGCTAAAATGAGTCTGTTGCCAAGTAAGGAGGTCATTCTATGTACAGAGGAAAAGCTTTTTGTGAAGCAAGTATCTACTTATACTCAAAACCAAACGCACCAAAAGAAGAACTTCAAAAACGAATATACAATATTGAAAATTATCAACGTACTAACGTAAAAGTTACAGCTGTATATATTTTATCTACAGGATTTGATAAACGTCATAATGAACAGTTTACGTCTCTTTCTGTCATGGCTGAAGTTCTTGTTAAGTATAGTCATCAAATAACTCATCTTAATGATTATCGCGTCAATGCATGCAGGGAATTAAGAAAGCATTTTCCGTATGCTGGAGCGATTATGGCGCATTCCATAGATACGTATAACCCCCATCGTTTAGAAGGGTTCATATAAAACCTTGACAAAAATGTAAAAACAAACTAAAAGCGACCTCATATCCTGGATTAATGGATAAAAAGGTCGCTATCTTATTAATTCTTCAAGCATTTACTATTAAATCCCTTCTAATACTTCCCTTATAAAGCCTAACTTTTAAAGCTTACCTTCTAAAGTGTTACTTTTTAAAGCTTAACTTATAATTCAAGTATTTATTTTTATTTTTAGTCCCCGTGTACAAATGTTTCATAGTACACTTCGCTCACCTAAGTCATTGGAATCAGTCCCTTCACTTAGTATAGCTATGTTTCCTTTTTTAGAATCTTGTACTCCAAATCCTATCTCCTTTCTTATTTATTTGTTTTTGTTGCTTGTCTTTATATTAAATTATTATTTATTTATTGTAAATATTCAAAATACTTAATTTTAGAGTGTTTTTCCGATGTTTTCTCTCTTTTTCTTATTTTTTCTACATATATTGAACATTTTCATTTTTTTGTAGTTTTTTAGTCTTTACTAAAAAATAAGAGCCCTTAAATTGAACAAGGGCTCTATTGATCTTCAATCTACTTCTTCCTCAACATCGCTCTCTTCCTCACGAGATAATTGTTGTCCATTTATGCCATTATCTTGTTGAGTATACTCTTGTTTTTGCTGCTCTGTTTCATTTTTTTCTTCTGACTTTTTTTCTTCTTTAGGAACATCTTTGTTGTTTGATGATTCTGCTGGTTGATCGTTCGTTCTTTCTTGCTCTTTTTCAGGCTTAGATTCCTTTGGTTCTTTTGGTTCTTTTGGTTCTTTTTCTTCTTTCTTTTCTTCTTTTGTTTCTTCTTTTGTTTCTTCTTTTGTTTCTTCTTTTGTTTCTTCTTTTGTTTCTTCATTCGTTTCTAATTGATCATCTTTTTCGTTTACCTTATTATCCTCGTCGTCCTTTTTTTCTTGTTTTTCTTTGTTTTCTACATTTACCTTTTCTTCGTCAACTATTGATGAGGCCTCTCTTTCTTTATCCTCTCTTTCTGAATCATCGGTCTGGTTTTGTTGTCTACTAGGCCTCTGTTGTTTCTTCTGCCATTCATCTTTTACTAGGCTATAAGCGTCCTCTATTGATGTTCCTGATACAAACAATTCCGTTACGATATGGTCGCTATCAGTCCAGCTACTCGCCATCTTGCCAGTTCGTGTATCAATGGTTATTTCCTCTACAGAATCAGGCTTTTGGAATGCCGCAGTTTCTCCTTCTTTCGACATTTCCTGCATCACTTCTCTAAAGATATGCTGGGCAATCTGTCTATCTTCACGTGTTTTAATATAGTTATCTTCACTTAACTGTGAATAGCCAGTCCACACTGCAGCAGTATACTTTGTGGTGTATCCAGCAAACCATACGTCAGGTACCCCTTCCGTTATATTCAATTGATCTTTTATTTCTTTTGGAAAGTTCGTTGTCCCTGTTTTCCCAGCAACTTCTATTTGATCAAGCTGAGCATACCTGCCCGTCCCTTCATTTACAACCGTTTGAAGCATATCTGTAATCATATAAGCAGTATAATCATTCATTGCTCGAATGGGATCAGGTTTCAAATTAATCTCTGTTCCATCAGGAAAGACAACTTTTCGAACAGTATGGGGCTCGTGAAAGATCCCACCATTACCAAAGGCAGAATAAGCACCAGCTAATTCAAGTGGAGAAATTCCTTCATGAAAAGAGCCAAGTGCATAAGACTCATAAATTGCGTCATTAAATGATATACCTAAATTGGAAGCAAATTGTGCAGCACGCTCATAACCAACTTCATTAAACGTTTTGACCGCTGGAATATTCCATGAGTTTTTCAAAGCTTCGCGAATGGACATCATACCGTGATATTGATTATTAAAATTGCTAATAACTTGGTCGGTTCCTTTATACGTCATTTCCTCATCTTTAATTTGTTGAAAAGTTGACCATTTTAAATACTCAATTGCTGGGCCATAGCTTAAAATTGGTTTGATTGTTGAGCCTGGTGAACGCTGAATATTTGTTGCATAATTTGTTCGGTTTTCACCAGCATTCTGATTTCTACCTCCACCAATTGCTTTAATTTCTCCCGATTTCGTATCAATCAAGGTTATTCCTGCTTGAAACTCGTCATCTGGGTATGTGATGTATTCATTCGTATTTAGAACCTTTTCAACGTGTTGCTGTGCGTTGGGATCAAGCGTTGTATAAATTTTTAATCCTCCGTTATAGATCATCGAAGGCGTTATTTCATTAATCTCTTCTAATTCTTTAAAAACTTGATCCATAAAAGCAGCAGAAATGGAATGATCGGCTCCTTTTTCGGTTACCATGTCTTTAACTGTAACAGATAAGGCATTGTTGTACTCTTCCTCCGTAATAAATCCATGTTCATACATAAGAGAAAGAACGATATTTCTTCGATTCTCTGCGAGTTCAGGATTTTCGTATGGATTATACCCACTAGGCCTTTGCGGAAGTCCAGCAAGTAAAGCAGCTTCTGCAATTGTTAACTCTTTTACCTCTTTTCCAAAATAGTTATCGGCAGCAGTGACGATACCATAAGCTCCATTACCGAAATAAATTTTATTTAAATAAAGCTCAAGAATTTCATCTTTTGTATACTGTTGCTCAAGTTTAAGTGCAAGATAAACCTCTTGAATTTTGCGCTCAATCGTTTTTTCTGAAGTTAATATAGCATTTTTTACGACTTGTTGAGTAATGGTACTGCCACCTTCAGAACCAAAGCCGTCCGTTATATTGGATACCGCTGCTCCTCCAATTCTCCTTAAATCAACCCCATTATGGGATTCGAAGCGAATGTCTTCAATTGCTATAAATGCATTTCGAACAATTGAAGGTACTTCCTCAATTTCAATCGATTTTCGATGTTCTCCCCCATTAAGGTCAAAAATTTCTTGATTGTTTTGATCATAAACAGTCGATGAGTTCGAAAAATTAAATGTCTCCTCATTCATTTCAGGGGCCTCCTGCATTACACCGTAAATTTGAAACCCTCCAATGGATAAAGCAACAAGTATTAAAATAGAAAACACAAGGATTGTTTTAAAAAACAGACCTTTTCTTTTTCCTTTTTTCTTTTCCTTTTTTTGTTTTTGCCTTGATGGCTTTTTATCTTCCATAATATCCCCCCAAAAAAATACGACAATAAGATTACGTTAACAACTTCCCTTTTTTAAAAAAGTTAAAACTAATTTTCCAAAATAAAAAAACTCTCATTGCGAGAGTTTTTTATTTTTACGAACTAAACAAAACGTTTATTCTGCTTTTTTAAACACTAACGAAACATTGTGACCACCAAACCCTAAAGAATTAGATAAAACAATAGTAACGTCCAATTCCCTTGCAACATTTGGTACGTAATCTAAATTAAGTGCTGGGTCAGGCGTTTCATAATTCATTGTTGGTGGTATGATGCCATTTTTTATAGATAAGAGAGAAAAAATAGCCTCAATCGCTCCAGCTGCTCCGAGGAGATGTCCTGTCATTGATTTCGTAGAACTTACTGATAACGCAGTAGCGTGTATTCCAAATACTTCTTTTATCGCTTTCGTTTCATATAAATCGTTATAATATGTACTTGTGCCGTGGGCATTAATATAATCAACTTGATCTGGCGAGATACCAGCATCATTTAATGCTAATGTCATTGCACGTCCTGCACCTTCTCCGTCAGGCGCTGGTGTAGTAATATGATGCGCATCCCCTGTCGCACCGTATCCAACAAGTTCTCCGTAAATATTTGCACCACGAGCTCGTGCATGCTCTAACTCTTCTAAAATGATAATTCCTGCACCTTCTGCAATGACAAATCCATCTCGATTTTGATCAAATGGACGACTCGCTGTAGCAGGATCTGGATTTGTTGAGAGAGCTGTCATATTTTGAAAACCTGCTATCGTCATGTCCGTAATCGCAGCTTCTGTTCCTCCTGTAATCATCATGTCCTGATCACCATTTTGAATCACACGGAAGGCATCTCCAATTGAATTGGCACCAGAAGCACATGCCGTAACAGAGCAATTATTGATTCCTTTCGCGCCAAGTTCGATGGAAACACGCCCTGCAGCCATATCAGGAATGAGCATCGGAATGATAAATGGACTAACGCGCTTTGGCCCTTTATCTAAAAATCGCTTATGTTGTTCTTCAAATGCATCTAACCCACCAATACCTGATCCAATCCAGACACCGATACGCTCTGGCTCGACATCTTTTCCAATTTGAAGTTCTGCATCCTTCACAGCCATTTTACTTGCAGCAATAGCGAATTGTGTAAACCTCGCCATCCTTCTTGCTTCCTTACTGTCTATGAAATCTTCAGGTATAAACCCCTTTACTTCTCCGGCTACTTTCACGTTAAATTTCTCAGAATCGATTCTTGTGATCGGAGCAATACCAGACACACCATCTTTAATTTTCTCCCACGTCGTCATCGCATCATTCCCTAAAGGTGTAACGGCCCCTATCCCTGTAATGACTACTCTTTTTTTCATATCAATTTTCCTCTCTTCATTCAAATTATTTGCCCCATCTTAAACAAACAGCACCCCATGTTAATCCTCCTCCAAATCCGACCATAACGATCACATCATCGTCCTGTATCTTTCCTTCTTCTAACTCTGTAAACAATGCTAATGGAATCGAAGCAGCTGACGTATTACCATGGATTTTGACTGTTGTTGATACTTTCTCTTTATCCAGACCGAGTCTCTCTCTAGCAGCATCAATAATACGAAGGTTCGCTTGATGTGGAACAAGAAAATCAACATCCTCTTTCTTAAGGCCAGCTTTTTCGACAACACTTAAACTAGATTCAGGCATTTGACGAACAGCAAATTTAAACACTTCTCTACCGCTCATGGAAACGGTATTCGTTTTAGGATCAACTAGTAAATGATTTGCTCCAGCACCGTCAGCACCTAATTCAAAGGATAAAAAACCTCTTCCTTCTTGTACTTCACTAAGTACAACAGCACCAGCACCGTCTCCAAACAAAACACTTGTATTTCGATCTGCCCAATCTATTATCTTTGAAAATTTTTCACTACCAATAATTAATACATTTTTATATGTACCCGTTTCAATAAATTGTTTACCAGTGACTAACGCATAAACAAATCCCGAACAAGCAGCACTCACATCCATAGCGGGTATATGACTAATACCAAGAGCTTCTTGGACCAAACAGGCTACAGATGGAAAGGGATAATCGGGTGTTGCGGTAGCAACTAAAATTAAATCAATATCACGAGCATGTATGGAAGCATCTAATAAAGCATTTTCCGCCGCGATAATTGCCATATTAGACGTATCCATATCACGACTTGCAATTCTACGTTCTTCTATGCCCGTTCTTGTCCGAATCCATTCATCACTTGTATCTATATTTTTTGCTAAATCATCATTTGTCATTATTTCATCTGGAATATAAGTACCTACACCAATGATACCTACACATTTCATGTAACCACCCTAACTTATAAATTTATGACTTGGTCATAATATCTCCTCGTTATATTATAAACGTTTATGATAAAAAACGGCATAAAATATAAAAACAAATAATAATCACAAGAAATGCAGCTCTTTTTAACTTCTTATCACTACAAAATGTTTCAATCGATTACAATGTATTAGAAATTAGAAAAAGACAAGTACTATACTCGTCTTTTTATTATTGACAGCAACCACAATTCAATTTTGCAAATAATAGAACTTAATGCGAAGCTTCAATTGCAAGTATAACCGTAAACGTTGTTCCATGATTTAGCTGACTTTCCACTTTTATTGTACCGCGATGATTTTCGATGATTTTGTAGCTCACCATTAACCCTAGTCCGTTTCCTTCTTTCTTCATCGTAAAAAAAGGTTCACCTAATTTTTTGATTTTATCTGGAGGAATACCAATTCCCTCGTCACGGACTGTAATGTGTACGTCATTCTTTTCTTTATGAATGTTCACATGAATTTTACCACCATTCGGCATTGCTTCCATTCCATTTTTAAATAAATTTAAAAATACTTGCTTCAATTGATTTTCTTCACATTTAACAATTATTTCTTCAACTTCTGGTTGAAATATAAATTGAACGTTTTTTAAGTTAGACTCAGATGAGAGCATGGAAATAATATATTTGATAATTGAAATAATATCTCTCTTAGAAAAGGTGATTGCATGTGGCTTTGCTAATACCATTAATTCATTTACAATAAAATTTATTCTTTCAATCTCATCTAGGACAACATTTTTATACACTTGATTTTCAAATCCGATTTGTGAAAACCCTTTAATCGTTGTTAAAGGATTCCTGATTTCATGTGCTACACCAGCAGCAAGTTCACCGATTGCAGCTAATTTTTCACTTCTTTGTAATACCTCCTCTGCTTCTTTGCGGGAGGTTATATCTTGTTGAATCGTTACATATTGATATGGTTGAAGCTTATCTTCTTTAAAATAAGGAACGATCGTTGTATCAACCCAAAAGGTTGAACCATCCTTTGCTCTTTTTTTAATTTCCCCTCTCCAAACCATGCCTCGTTCAATTTTTTCAAATATTTTCGGGTAAAAATCGGGGGAGTGATAATCCGAGTCGAGGATATCATGATTCTTTCCGATTAATTCCTCACGTCTAAATTTCGTTAATTCACAAAAAGCATCATTGACAAAAGAATAACGAAAATGACGATCTAATATAGCAAGAAACGAGGATTTATCTAATGCATATTTGATGTGAGATAATTCATCAAGCGTCTTTTTAAGTTTCTCTTCGGTCTTCTTATGGTGAGAAACCTCCGTTCTAATCGACGCAAATTGATAAGCTTCACCCTTTTGATTTAAGAAAGGAACAATTGTCGTTTGTACCCAGTAAAAGCTTCCGTCCTTCGCTTTATTACGAATGACACCACTCCATTTTTCACCTTTTGTAATGGTCTGCCATAATTCTTTAAAAAAATTCTCAGAGTGATAATTGGAATTTAACATACGAATATTTCGACCAATCAGTTCTTTCTTTCTATACTTCGTAATCTCGCAAAATTTATTATTAGCAAATGTCATCCTGCCTGAGGTATCCGTAAACACAACCATAGTAGATTCATCTAAAGCAAGCAACGTATCTGTTACCTTTTGCTCGTATTCCGTCACATCCTTCCATGTCAAAATATATCCCTTTAACTCTCCAGCAATAATTAATCGGTTAATGACTAAGTTAGCTGTAAAGCGATTAAAAAGATTTATTGTAGATTCATAAGGAAAAGGACCTTCTTTTAATATTTTCATTTGTTTTTTACCGTTTTCAGGATGAAAGGAGCTTATATTCTTCCCGATTAACTCATCTTTTGAATAAATATTAATAAACTCCCCAATTTTTTTAATGAGACCTTCAGCATAATCATTAATCCATACAATATTATAGTTGGTATCAGTAATAAAAATATTTTCACCAATTGTATTTAAAATGGAAATGGTTTCTTCATTATTGAGAAATGCCAATGTCTTACCCCCTATCTAGTTAACCTCGTTGACTTTATATGTTCTCTAACATACTTAAAGAGAATCCTCTATATAAAACACCATTATTGGTAATATATGATTATTTGTCACAATCTTATCATATATCATTAAGAGATCTTTTTAAACATAATAGATGAAGACCTATACAGAAAGAATGAGTATGATTCTTCTATACGTATCATCAAGCGAAGGTAGTAATAATTCTAGCTACTCATACTCCAAATCGTTCGTTCGGCGAAGGAAAGAACACCATTTTAAAGTCAATGGTGTTCTTTTTTATAAATGATTCATAGAAGCTACGAAGGCCACTATGCAAACTACCTATCGAAAGGTTGTTAGAGCTTATCTCCAAGATTCTTGTTTAATATTGCGGTAGTTTAATCGTGAAAGTAGTTCCCTTGCCCATATCGCTTGTTGTCATTATTTGACCATTCATTGCTCTTATAATACTAAACGATACACTGAGCCCAAGCCCTGTACCTTTTTCTTTTGTAGAATAGAACGGCGTGCCTATCTTTTTGATTTCATCCTCTGATAACCCTACTCCTTGATCAGTAATATCAATGTATATGTATTCATTGTCTTTTGACAAAGAAATGGTTACCGCTTTTTTGTTTAGCGTAGCTTCTATTGCATTTTTAATCATATTAACGAGAACTTGCTGCATTTTTTCAGGGTTGCCGAATGTGTAAAAGTTCTCATCACTTTTTATATGATAGTGCAAATCAACGCCATTCATCAGTGCATAAGATGAAAGAGTTTGGCTAATCAGTGAAGTTTGCTCTTTTACATCTATTTTTTCCATTTTGTCTGCTTGTGGTTTCGCAAGAGTTAAATAATCATTGATGATAGCCTGAGCACGCTCCAATTCAACGGTCATAATCTTCACATGTTCTTTATGCTTTAAAGGAATTTCATCAGATTGATAGAGCAACTGCATAAATCCACTTACAACTGTCATTGGATTACGTATCTCATGAGCAACACTTGCGGCCATCTGTCCAACAATGTATAACTTTTCAGAATTTTGCATTTCTAATTGCAAACGATCATTCTCTCTAAATGTCTCAATCATGTATACGGTAAGCCACGTCAGCAAAAGTTGCATGAAGGTAAAGACGGTGTAAAACAGTAGGTAATGACTTTCTGAAAAACCAAATATAAAATGAATGGAAGACACAATAAGTAATGAATTAATAAATGTAAGCGTGAGAACAGATTTCATTTTATGCTGAAAACTAAACTGAGAATATTTTTTGAAATAAAAAAGGATCATGAGTAAAGTTATAGAATAGGCAATAAACACAACAAACATGCCTATGCCACCTAAAAAAATTCGATAGCCCAACATGATAATAGTTAGAATGATACCTGTGCTAATATTTCCATACAAAAAAGAAATCATCCATGGGACGGTTCTAAGATCCATAATGTATCCTGTCTCAAAGGAAATTGGAAAACTCATACATAATAATATCGATATTCCACAAATGATACCTAGTAAAATGGAATGATACCTTTTCAAACTTGCATTATTCCTTATAAGAGCATAATAAATAAGGATAGGAACCGTAATATAGACAACTTGCAATAGTAATTTAATGAACATCGAGTCCCCCCAGAGCTAGATACCATCTTGCTTCCTCTTTTAGCTCTCCTCGTTTTAATCGTTTTAATTTTATTTCAAACGCATTTTCATTCAAACAAAAAGCATAATTTACTAAACTCCCAAGCGTTAATTCCCCATCATGATTTCTATTTATACATAAAAAAAAGCACCTTCCATACAAAAAGGAGCATCTTGAATTCGAGCTTCAATTGCCAATATGAAAGGAATCTGAGTGAAAATCAAGAATAGGTTTAAACTCTTATTAAAATATAGAACGAACCTTTCATAGTTAACGATAAGAAGTTTTAAAATAAGATAGTCATTAAAAAAAGCAACTGTTATCGTTCTTTTTAAAGAACATAACGTAATAATTTTACACTTTTTTAATAAAATGTCAACAGATTTCAAAAGTTTTCTTTTGAATCATTCATATTTTCATAGTTGGAAAAATTTTCTGTGGATGATTCTAATAAAAATAGTGTTTCAAACATATTTTTATCCTGTTATTTACTCCACCCTGGTTCATACGTATAGATTGTCTCACCACCGTGCTGAGCATTACCACGAAAATCTTTGTTATCTTCTTGTGCAACAATGACTGCTCGAAAATCTAGGAAATCCGTTTTTTTTACTCGGTAAGAATCAATTTCCTTTTTCCGAAGCTGTTGAATAATTGTCTCAATTTCTTCATTTTGCATGATAAATCCCTACCTTTAAATTAGTTCTCATTCGCGGTCTTTTCTATAAATGAGTCAACGTAATCTGATTTTATCATAATCAAAATATAAAAGAGAGGTTTATTATGTACTTTTTACTAAATGATCTAGTGGTTAATAGCTCAAAAAAGACTGACTCAGCAAAATGAATGCCCTCTAGCTCGGGTAATTTCGTTTGCTAAGACAGTCTAGAATGAGAATTATCCTTTTGCTAATGCTTCAGTTACAGGTACAAATGGATAACCTAAGTCCTTTGCTACTGCTTCATAGGTGATAGACCCTGCTGCTGTATTTAATCCTAGCTCTAGCGCTCCATTTTCAGTTAAGGCATTTTTTACACCTTTATTTGCAATTTGGAGTGCATATGGAATCGTTACATTGGTGAGAGCAATGGTTGACGTTCTCGGTACTGCTCCTGGCATATTAGCAACAGCATAATGAACAACTTCATGCTTTATGTACGTTGGATTGTCGTGGGTGGTAATCCGGTCAACAGTTTCCATAATGCCACCCTGATCAATAGCTACGTCGACTACAACAGAACGAGGCTTCATTGCACGGATCATATCTTCAGTCACAAGTTTAGGCGCCTTTGCACCTGGTATTAAAACTGCTCCAATCACCAGATCAGATTCCGCAACTGACTCGGCAATCGTTAATGGGTTTGAGATTAGCGTTTGAATATCTGTGCCGTATAAATCATCAAGCTGTCTCAACCTTTCTGGACTTACATCAATTATTGTCACATCAGCTCCAAGCCCCATCGCAATTTTTGCTGCATTTGTTCCAACAACACCTCCGCCAATAACTGTCACCTTTCCTCGTTTTACACCAGGAACACCTGATAAAAGGATTCCCATTCCCCCATGTGGTTTTTCAAGGAATTGAGCACCTATTTGGGCTGCCATTCGACCAGCTACTTCACTCATCGGTGTTAACAACGGTAAAGTACGTCCAACTTGAACCGTTTCATAGGCAATCGCTGTAACTTCTTTTTCTACAAGGGCTTTTGCAAGTTCTGGTTCAGCTGCTAAGTGTAAATATGTAAACAAAATGAGTCCTTTGCGAAAGTATACATACTCACTCGGAAGGGGCTCTTTCACTTTCATGATCATGTCGACTTTTTCCCAAATGCCAACTGGATCTACTTCAATCTCAGCTCCTGCTTGAATGTATGCCTCATCTTCAAAACCACTGCCAAGCCCTGCATTCTTTTCAATAACGACTTTGTGACCAGCCTGAACAAGTGTCATAACACTTGCTGGTGTCATTGCAACACGATTTTCATTGTTTTTAATTTCTTTTGGCACCCCAATAAACATGTTCATTCCTCCTTCAAATGTGATGAATGACTGCCGGTTTCATTGTTTTCGTTCTTTCAACATATTGAAGTATCGAGATCATTTATACATATTTAGCAAATCATTTCCTTATATTTACTTTACCCCAATTTTAGAGATAGTAAAGAATTTTTGCCGTAAACATGGAAAGAATGGCCAGCATCAGTAAAAAGCTATAAAGTCTTAATTTAGCTACATCATCATCGATTTCCTTACCAGCTTCGATCCCTTCCAAGATCTTTCTAACTTCTTTAGCGGTCAATCCCAAAAAAGCTCCAAGCGCTGCCCAAATGGCTACGACGAGGATGAACCAAGCATTCAACCAATCCGAAGTCATAAGAAAACCACTAATGAGCCCAACAATCAAGGCTCCATGTCCTAACCAAATGATGCGCTTGTAAATCTTAAGAACGAACTGAAATCGTCCTGGCTCATCCAATAAACTTCCTTTAATAAGAAAAGAAAAAGGAATAAGTAGAAAAAAGATAAATGAGACAAGCATATGTAGTCCATAACTAATTAAGTAAGTCATTGATGTATCACCTCTATCATATCTTACCAAACGTTTCCCTGAGATGGAATAACGGTAGACTATTAGCAGCAAAACATTTTTTATGGTAGGATAAGGTGGAAGAAAAGTTGAGGTGAGAAACGATGCCTGCTTGGTTTATGGCTTTTATCGTATTGTGGACAATTTTTTTAATTACAGTCATGTTCATTGGTGGCTATTTTATGTTTCGTAAATTTTTGAAGAGACTACCAAAAGATGATGGTAAATCTATTTTAGATTGGCAAGACTATTATATCGAAAAAACACTTCACCTTTGGAATACGGATCAGCGCCAATTATTAAACGAACTAGTCGAGCCTGTTCCTGAGCTCTTTCGTGATGTCGCTAAAGGAAAAATTGCTGGCAAAATTGGTGAACTTGCCTTAGAGGATCAAATTGATGAATTAACGCAAGACTATATTATTAAAGGTTACATCCTCGCAACACCAAAACGAGATCATAAATTCCTTAAAAAGAAATTACGCGAGAAAAATATTGATATGGCTCCTTATAAAGAATTACTTGAATCATCTTAGTAAAAGAAGCTCATCCTAATCTGTTTAGGACGAGCTTCTTTTATGTTTGGGCTGGAATAATCCACTTTGATTTAGGGTTTTTTTCAAGTTCTTTTTCGATTTTACGATAGTTCAAATACATCGAGATACGCCACGGCAGAATCATTCCATACGCGAGTAAGAAAAACATCCCTGCCAACTCTTCGAAATGAATGGTATCCCCGATAATCACTTTAAAAGCAATCCGCGCCACTAATAAGCCAACTAAAATAAATGCAAATGCTTTAGAACGCTTTAAGTAAATTTGGTTTCTTCTAATTTCAAACTTTGATGTTTTAATTAATAATAGTGAAAATACCATCCCTACAGAAACTGCTTCAATTACCTGTAAGAAAGCAGGTCTAGCTGGCTCATAAAGAAACATCAGAAAACCAGTTGACATAAATAAAGGCGGAAGAATGATTTTCTTTGCTGATGCTGGTTTTTTCGTCGACCTTAATCGAATAATAATAGCAAGTATCGCCATCATGGCAGCTCCAATTGTTGAAATCCAAATGTAAATGTCATTCAAGCAGCTCACCCCTTTCTAAGGTAGCTTCGGCACAGATTGTCTCCTTTTAAAGATACAGCAAAGCGAGGCTCGTTTCAATTGATTTTCAAAAACGAGCTTTTCAGTTATCTCTTAAAAAGGTTATATATCCTATAATATGCCTTATACGTTTACCAAGTACTTTGTCTAAGTAATTCAGATAATTAGAGGATCCCATTTTGTTTTTACGTCAATACTACTCAGAGCCTTGTTGAAGCAAATACATTTTATGATAAAGACCTTCTTGCTTTAGTAATGCCTCATGGTTACCTCGCTCAATGATTTCACCTTTGTGAAGCACGAGAATTTGATCGGCTTCTTTGATCGTTGATAAGCGGTGAGCAATTGCAATTGTTGTTCTTCCTTGCTGCATGCGTTTTAACGCTTCTTGTATCGCTTCCTCTGTTTCGGTATCAACATTAGATGTCGCTTCATCAAGAATTAAAATGGTTGGCTCATCTACAATCGTTCTCGCAAAGGATAATAATTGCCTTTGACCACTTGATAAAGTAGATCCCCTCTCAGTAACTTTAGCTTCATATTGCCCTGGCAGTTTCTCTATAAATTCATTTGCATGAACAAATTCAGCTGCTTTTCTCACTTCTTGATCTGTAATATGGTGACGATATAAACGAATATTGCTAGAAATCGTCCCCGTGTAAAGATGCGGATCTTGCAAAACGAGACCCATTTTTTTACGAAGTTCTTCATTTTGAAAACTTTCAATTGGCATACCATCGATCAATATTTCTCCTCGCTTTATTTCATAAAAGCGCATTAATAGATTAATAATTGAACTTTTCCCACTACCAGTATGTCCGACAAATGCGACAGTCTCCCCTTTCTTTATAGTAAAAGAAATGTTCTTTAAGACATCAGTCTCACCGTCATATGAGAAAGATACATCTTTAAATTCAATATCTCCTTTTAAAATCGTAGGTGATTGCTCTCCATTTTGGATTGGAGCATATTCTTTGTAATCCATCAATTTAAAGACTCTCCCTGCTGATACAATCGCTTGCTGAAATAAAGATAGACGCATCATCATTTGATTTACTGGCTCAAAAAAACGATCTAAATAATTAACAAATGCATAGAGTACACCAATTTCGACTGGACTTACAAATGACGTTGCACCAAAATAGCTTAGTACAAGAATTAAGGCAATCACTTGAATTAAATCGACCATTGGACGGAGTAGTAACCCGTCTAGTTTCATGCTTTTCATTCCAGCTTGAAGATGCTCCTCATTCACCTCGGCAAATTCTTTACGCAATCTTCTTTCTTGACGAAACATTTGAATGATTGCCATCCCTTGAATCGTCTCATTCATTTGTGCATTAAGCTGGCTTAACTTCTCACTCATTACAGCATAATAACGTGAGCTAATTTTCTGGTAAAGTTGCATGAGCATGATAATAATCGGAATAAGAAAAAGACAAAGTATAGCAAGTCTTGCATTTAAATAAAACATCGCAATAAATATACCAATTAAAAACATGATATTTTGAACAAACGTAGCAAGTACGGTGACATATAACTCTTTAATCGACTCAGTATCATTCGTTATCCGAGAAATTAATCCTCCAGCTGGCGTTCGATCAAAGAAAGACAGACCTAATCGCTCCACATTTGCAAATACATCGACTCGTAACTCTTGAATGATTTTCAGTGAAATATGTTGAAACATAAATGCTTGAAAATAGTTCATAAAAACCGCTGCTAGATGAAGCCCAATGTATAGCAGTCCTAGCCAAAGTAACGGTTCATAAGGAAATGTTCTTGGTGTCAAATAATTATCTATAAAGATTTTAACGAGAATTGGGCCTAATAAATCAGCAGCTGTAGCCAGTAGCAAAAGAACAAAAGCACTGGTTAACGACTTCTTATGAGCTTTCGTATAACCAAGCAAACGCCAAAGAACAGCACGCTGCTCATTAGCAGTCAATACTTGATCCTTATGTTGCATCATGCTGTCCCCCTTTTTCAACTAATTCCGCTAGTTGTTGCTGATCATACATTCGTTTGTACCAGCCGTTATTCTCCATAAGGGTAGAATGTGTACCCCGTTCAACAATTCGCCCTTCATCTAAAACGAGAATGAGATCCGCATGCAAAATTGCACTAAGACGATGAACTATAATAATCGTCGTTTTACCTTTACGACTTTTTCTCATTGACGAGAGAATTTTTTCTTCCGTTCTTGCATCCACAGCAGATAATGAGTCATCTAAAATGAGGATCGTTGGATCAGGTAATACAGCACGTGCAATTGAAACACGTTGCCTTTGACCACCTGAAAGTGTTACCCCTCGTTCACCCACGATCGTTTCATATCCATCCGTAAAAGAAATAATATCGTCATGAATACTAGCTAGCTTACAACTATTTATGATCTCACTCATAGACGCTTTTGGCATTGCAAAGGCCACATTATCAGCAATTGTTGCCGAAAACAAAAAATGATTCTGTGGGACATTTCCAAAAGTCGCTTTTAAATCATCTAAACGATAATGATCAATTTGTATTCCACCTATTGTAATCTTACCGTCCATTGCATCATATTCACGCTGTAACAGGCGAATAAGCGTCGATTTCCCACTTCCAGTTTTCCCGACAATACCGAGTGTTTTGCCTTCTTCAAGTGAAAAAGAAATATCTCTAAGCGCATATTCTTTACTACCAGGATAAGCAAATGAGTTAACCTGAACCTCAATAATCCCTTCAACCTTTTTTGCTTCTAATGCTCCTTCATCTGTAATATCTTGCTTTTCTGAAAGGAGGGTACGAATCCGATCATAAGAAGCCCTTCCTCTTTCGACAATATTAAAGAGCCAGCCAAATGCAAGCATAGGCCAAATCAACAAACCAAGGTAAATCGTAAAGCTCGTAAGCTGTCCAATCGTTAATTCCTCAGCAATTACATACCGAGCCCCAAAAACGACAGCCAAAAAATAAGAAATCCCGACAATAAGTGAAATCGTCGGATCAAACAAAGCATCTATTTTCGCAACAGCAACATTTTTCTGCACAACTTCTCTTGATTTTTCTTTGAATCGACTTATTTCATCTTCTTCCTGTCCAAAAGCCTTAGCAACTCTTACCCCAGTCACACTCTCTTGAACATTATCATTTAGATCTGAGAATGCTGACTGTGCTAGATGGAAACGTTTATGTAAGAGAGATCCATAATAACTCGTTAAGAAAGCCATTATTGGCATGGGAATTAAACTAATTAATGTTAATTCCCAGCTGATTGTTGCAGCCATTGTGATAATAACAAATCCACCCATTGTAATGGAGTCTACAAGTGTGAGAACTCCTTGCCCCGCTGTCATTTGCACAGCACGAATATCATTTGTTGCATGAGCCATTAAATCTCCCGTACGATAACGCTGATAAAAATGATGAGACATCTTTGTAAAATGTTCATACAGTTGATTTCGCAAAAGTCGCGCAAGGCGAATGGATGCACCAAAAATCATAATGCGCCACACAAAGCGTAAGCCATATGTTAAAAAACCGACTCCAAGTAACAGAACTAGTGAGAAAATGAGGTTTTCTAATGTTAGTGTCTGATAGACAATATGATCAACAATGACCCCAATAATAAAAGGAGGAACAAGAGTAAATAGAGACACCGCAGCTAGTACTAAAATCCCTAAACCATATGCCGTTTTCTCTTGTTTAAAAAACCACCATAAATCTTTAAAGACTCTCAATTACGTTCATCCCTCCTTGTCATTCACTTACTATCTCTCGCCAAAATAATGATCAATATATGAACGAAGCTGAACTACCGCAGTATGAATATCATCAAATTCAATGACTGTTGCATTTGTTTTATATGTGCTAGCAGCATGCGAGTATTTAGGATCATAATAATGCTCTAAAAGACGAGCAACTATCAGCTTATAGTCTCCCTGTTCAAGCAAATCTTCCAATTCCACTTTCAAATCATGAGAAAGGTACTTCCTTATCAGTTGTAACGCTTCTTTTACTTGTTCTCCATACTTTTGTGGTTGATATGTTTGATAAATATGTTCTACCCTCGACCAAAATGGATGCTCTAGCTCAATACGTCTACCTTTTTCTTTGCCTTCTATAATAAAATCAGGTAAAACGATATGACCAATTCGTTTGCTTTCTGCCTCAATGATCAAGTAAGGAGAATCCTTGAGCTGGTGTAGCCGAGTAACTAGTTCATATTCAAATTGTTTCTGACTCTTAGGCTCCAGCCCAATCTGACCGAACAACGACCCTCTATGTCCAGCAAGCTCCTCCAAATCCAGTACTGGATAGCCTTTTTCTTTTAGAACATGAAGTATTTCCGTCTTTCTTGTGCCTGTATGCCCAGCCACAACAAGATAATCGCGTTCTTTCGTTACTTCTTTAGCCAGGCTCTCTTGAACATTCTTTCTAAATGAGCGAATTCCACCTTCTAGCTGATAACAATCAATTCCAACTAAACCTAGTGTTCCAGTCACCGACTTACTTCGCATGCCACCACGCCAGCAATAAACTACAATTCGTTTATTCGGATTTTCCTCTTTTAATTCTTTCACTTTTTTGAAAAATACAGGTAATTTTGGTGCATAAATAGACAACCCTACCTCTATTGCTTCCTCACGGCTTTTTTGTTTATAAATGGTTCCTATTTTTGCTCGTTCTTCATTTGAGAACAAAGGGATATTAACAGCACCTGGAAGTCGATATTCAGCAAATTCTGCTGGTGAACGAACATCGATTAATATCTCATCTTCATATATTAAATCATCAAGTGAAACCGTCTTCACATCTATGGTTGACATTTATCATTCGCCTCTTTCATTAGTAAGTGTAAAATATAATCAATAAAACAAGCAGAAAAACACCCCAACATGTGAGGTGCTTGTCCATCCAAACTATTTAGATTGCTGTTTCTGCATCGCTTTCATCATTTGGTTAATCTTTTTCTGTGATGGATTTTGTCCCATCTGCATCATCATGACACGGAGCATTTGCTCATTAATTGGTGGGTTCTTCTTCAAGTAAGACATCATTGTCTTACGCGCAATAAAGAAACCGATTGCGATACCAGCGGCAACCGCCAGTGTGTACCCTAGGATATGAATCCACATAAGTCCAACGTCCTCCTTCGTGCTATATAAACCGATCGGGCTAACCCGAATCAACCTTAACCATTATATCGTAATGATCAGCGATTTAAAAGCACCTATGAAAAATAACCCACTTTATACATTTGACTAAACATGATTAGGACTCAAAAAGACATCATGTCTAAATGGTCTTAACCACCCGTAGCGATGCTCTTCCACTGAAATTGCAAAAAAAGTTGGTTCACACTTTCTTAGCACCTCAAAAAACATCGTTTCCACTTCAAAAGACCTTTCTCCTTCTGAGGTTATGTAAAGTGAGTCTGACGCGATCACTAACTCAGACCTAGTATCATAATTACTTAATTCAATCACATGTGTATTTTTTTTATGTTTGTATTCTGCTTTATTTGAAAAAGCCTTTTTAAGCTTTTGTTGCAAAAGTAAAGCAGGAATAGGTTTTGTAATATATTCAATTTGTTTTCGAAGTAATTCTTTTTTCGATCCAGTTGCCCTTTCATATTCAAGAAAGAGATCAAACAGCTTTGTTTCTTGTCCGTAATAATGACGAGCTACACTCTCTTCAAATATATATAGTTCGCAATGCCTCATTATGGACACCCTCTCACACCAATTTACTATAAGTATACGAGAACTCTAGTAAAATGATTGTCTGAAAACGGAAAAGTTTACCACTAGTTTTGTCGAACAAAAAAACTGACTCAAGTGTCTTTTCCACCTACAAGCTATTTCATGCTAGTAGGTGGAAACAAACACATATACTAAGAGTCAGTTTTTTCTTGAATATTTATTATTTTTGTAAGAGTGCTTTGACTTTTGCTACAACATTTGCAGCAGTAAAGCCGTACTCTTCCATCATTTTCTCATAAGGTGCTGAAGCGCCAAATTGATCAATCGCTAAGACATCACCATGGTCACCAACATATTTTGCCCAACCTAGTGATGATCCCATCTCAATACCAAGACGCGCTTTGACATTAGGAGAAATGACCTCATCCTTGTATGCTTGCGATTGCTTCTCGAAGCGATCCCAGCTTGGCATACTGATGACATCTGCAAAAATGCCATCTTTTTCTAAGATTTCTTGCGCCTCTACTGCAAGTGGTACTTCAGATCCAGATGCAAGAAGTAATACATTTGTCTCACCGGAAGATTTAGATGCAATGTATGCACCTTTTTTAACACCTTCATATGCAAGCTCTTGACTCGAATCAAGTGTTTTAAGATTTTGTCTTGTTAACACAAGTGCAGTTGGCGTATCTTTGCTTTCAAGAGCCAATTTCCAAGCAGCAACCGCTTCATTGCTGTCACCAGGACGGATAACAGAAAGACCTGGCATTGCACGAAGAGCTGCCAGCTGTTCTACAGGCTCATGTGTTGGACCATCTTCACCAACAGCAATACTGTCATGTGTAAATACATAAATAACAGGTAGCTTCATCAAAGCAGCTAAACGAATCGCTGGACGTAAGTAATCAGAGAATACGAAGAATGTTGCTCCAAATACTTTTAATCCGCCGTGTAAAGCTATACCATTTATAGCCGAGCCCATAGCAAATTCACGGACCCCAAACCATATATTACGACCTTCGTAGTGATCACGACTAAAATCACCAAGATCCTTCATCATTGTCTTATTTGAAGATGCTAAATCAGCAGATCCACCGAACAATTGCGGTACACTTTTCGCAAATGCATTTAACGCAGTACCAGATGATGAACGAGTAGCCTCACTTGAGCCAGCTTCATATACTGGAGCATTCGCATCCCATCCCTCTGGAAGGTCGCCACGGATCGCTACTTCAAATTGTGTTGCTAATTCTGGATATTTTTCTTTGTATTTAGAAAATTGTTCATTCCAAGCTTGCTCTTTCTTCTCGCCTTCAGCCTTTTGCGCAGCAAAGAACTCACTTACTTCATTCGGCACATGGAAATCTTCCTCAAATACCCATTTATAAGCTGATTTAGTTAGACCTACTTCTTCCTTACCAAGTGGAGCTCCGTGAGAAGCTGATTTTCCTGATTTATTTGGAGAACCGTAGCCAATTGTCGTTTTTACTTCAATTAATGTCGGACGCGCATCTTTCTTCGCCTCTTCAAGTGCATGGTTAATCTCATCTAAATCATTACCATCTTCAACACGAATCACTTGCCAGCCATATGCTTTATAACGATCTTCCACACTTTCTGAGAACGAAATATGCAAATCACCATCAAGTGAAATATCGTTTGAATCATATAACACGATTAATCGACCTAATTTCAAGTGACCTGCAAGTGAAGCTGATTCAGCAGATACACCCTCCATTAAATCACCGTCACCACAAATGGCATATGTATAATGGTCAACGATAGAAAAATCGTCTTTATTATATGTTGCTGCTAGGTGACGCTCTGCCATAGCCATACCAACTGCCATTGCAACACCTTGACCTAGTGGACCAGTTGTCGCTTCAACGCCAGGTGTATGGCCGTATTCAGGATGTCCTGGTGTCTTACTTCCCCATTGACGGAAGTTTTTCAATTCATCTAAAGATAAACCATAACCAGAAAGATGCAGTAAGCTGTATAAAAGCATAGAGCCATGACCAGCTGATAAGACAAAACGGTCACGATTTGCCCACTCTGGATTTGATGGATTGTGATTCATAAATTTCGTCCAAAGACTATAAGCCATTGGTGCAGCCCCCATAGGCATTCCTGGGTGACCTGAGTTCGCCTTTTCGATACTGTCTATTGACAGCGTACGGATCGTATTAATTGCAAGTTCGTCTATTTGTTTCGTCATGCTAAATTCCCTTCCTTCCCACTAAGTGAAACGTTGTTTTCGTTTTTAATCATATACTTTCTTGTATGTTTTCACAAGTTTTCTCGAAAAGATTATCAATACAAAAAGCCCTCATCGAAGGACGAAGACTTTTTAATGGGCACGGTTATTTTTATTCTTTTTACTTTCTTTAAGAGCATCTGGTGTAACATCGTTTCCATTTTCATCAACAACTGTTACAGCATGCAACTGTTGTTTAAAAGATTGACGAAAAGTTTTTATATATTCATTTCGAAGCGATTGTTGCTCGTTCGCTTCAGCTTTTGTAAGGCCTGTTGATTTAGCACGCTTTGATAATTCACTAATTCTAGCTAATTTTTCTTTAGATAGCATATCCTAATCCTCCTCCATGTACCCTAGAACCATACTTTACACGATTATAGGGGACATTTCAAACAAATAGAACTACCAGCAGAGGATCTCTCAATCTACTCTTCCATTTGCTGCTTTTTATACTCTAAGTAGCGACGATTAACTGTTGCTTTTGAGATATTATAGCCGAAACCTCGAAGTGTTGCCGCAATATCATGAAACGTTAACTCCATTTTTCGAAGTCTAACGATTTCTTCAATAGGTACCTCTTTTTTGTGTCGACCTGCCCCGTGACTGTTTTTTAAATTTCGTTCGGGACGATACCCATTTTTAATAGCTGCCTTCATCCCACGCCTAATTTTACTGTTATGTAATTTACGTTGATATTCTTCGACAATAGCAACGATTTCTAACACCATTTCATCAGCTTCAGAAAGAGACACTTCACCTTGATCACGAATCGTCAGCACCTTAACTTGTTGTTTCCTTAGCTGATGCATAAGAGCGATCTTGGCATGTCCTCTCCCTAACCGTGTGTCATCTTGAACAAGAAGAAGATCGATATCCTCTTCATTTAAAATAGAGAGAACATTCAGCATCCCTTCTCTGTCAATCTCATATCCACTCGCTTTTTCGCTAATGATCTCAACCACTTCTAATTCATATTCATTCGCTAACTGCCGTAATTCTTTTTCTTGCCGTTGTAGAGAAGACTCTTGTTCATTCTTCTCCGTACTCACACGGCAATAAATTATAGCTTTTTTCATTATTCACCGCTTCTTTGTTCACTTAGTTGTAAAAGATTATCAGTAGAATAGGCTACGTATTGCTCTTCTAATTCTCCAGCTTCGATCTGTTTGATTTCTGATGGAGCGATTGTAAGTAAGCTTTGAACTATTTTATACTGTTCGTCTTCGTTTGTATCATATGTCGTTGTAATCGGCTCACTCTCAGATATCATAAGGGTAGTGTACATAAAAAGCAACGCTACAACGGCAGCAGTTAAAATAAAAATCTCTTGTCCTGAAAAACGCTTAATCATTTTCATCACCTCGATAAGAATGTTTGTTCGCTTATTATGATAATAAGAACATCCGTTTGTGTCAAGGGTATTTCAGAACTAATGTTTGCATTACATATGTTCGCATGGTACAATTTAGTCAATAAGGAAAGGTAAGTGAGGTGACATGTATGTCAAAGCTATCAAAACGTCAAGTAGAAATACTAGATTTTATTAAAGTCGAGGTAAAGAAAAAAGGATATCCACCGTCTGTTCGAGAAATCGGTGAAGCTGTTGGACTCGCTTCAAGCTCAACCGTTCATGGGCATCTCTCTCGGTTAGAGAAAAAAGGGTTTATTCGCAGAGACCCAACAAAACCTAGAGCAATTGAAGTTTTAGATTTAGAAAGTGAAACGACTCCGAATCCAGATAAGAAGACTACGTACGTGCCAATTATCGGTAAAGTTACTGCTGGGGTACCAATAACTGCAATTGAAAATGTCGAGGACTATTTGCCTCTTCCAGAACATCTTGTGTCAAACGAGCAGACGTATGTACTTGTTATTCAAGGAGAAAGTATGATCGAGGCAGGTATTTTTGACGGTGATATGGTTATTGTTCGCCAACAACAAACGGCTAATAATGGAGATATTATTGTCGCGATGACAGAAGATAACGAAGCGACAGTGAAGCGTTTCTTCCGTGAGAAAGATTACATTCGTCTCCAACCAGAGAACTCAACAATGGATCCGATTTTATTAAAAGATGTTACCGTTCTTGGTAAAGTTGTTGGTGTTTTTAGAACAATTCATTAATCTTTCACGTTACAATCTAGCTTTTTATGATCACCAATAAAACGCCTGGCTTTTGCTTGGCGTTTTTACTTGGCTTTATACTAATAAAACAAATCAAAACCACCAGTGTGAACTGGTGGTTTGTTCTGCGGCTGAAAGCCTCTCTTACCGGCCTTGGCCTTAAAGGCCCACTGAAAGGGTTTCCCGTCTGCACCACATTCACTCACTAATTCTAAAGAATTTCCTTATTTCTTCTTATTTTTCTCACCAGTAAAAGGGTCATGTTCTTCGAATAATGTTAACTGATCACCCATGTAGTCTTCTCTCAGCTGATTCTTAATATATTCTTGTATTTGTTTCTTATTTCTGCCTACTGTATCGACATAGAATCCCCGGCACCAGAACTTCCGGTTCCCATATCGATACTTCAAATTGGCATGTCGATCAAATATCATGAGACTACTT
>NZ_VLKZ01000003.1 GCF_007830185.1 Halalkalibacter nanhaiisediminis
AAGTAGTCTCATGATATTTGATCGACATGCCAATTTGAAGTATCGATATGGGAACCGGAAGTTCTGGTGCCGGGGATTCTATGTCGATACAGTAGGCAGAAATAAGAAACAAATACAAGAATATATTAAGAATCAGCTGAGAGAAGACTACATGGGTGATCAGTTAACATTATTCGAAGAACATGACCCTTTTACTGGTGAGAAAAATAAGAAGAAATAAGGAAATTCTTTAGAATTAGTGAGTGAATGTGGTGCAGACGGGAAACCCTTTCAGTGGGCCTTTAAGGCCAAGGCCGGTAAGAGAGGCTTTCAGCCGCAGAACAAACCACCAGTTCACACTGGTGGTTTTGATTTGAAGGTGAATAAGGAGTGTGAGTTTTCTCTTGTTTGATAACGATTTTGAGTGATATAGACTGGCTTTTTGTCATAAAGATGAGTGAGAGGGGGTTCGCACATGAAAAAGATGAGACAGCAGATGAAGAACTGGATGACGAAGCAGATGCAGCTTCCTGCTGATGTCATGATGGACCTGCCGCGTATTACGATGATTGGTCAGCTTCACATTTATATCGAAAATCATCGCGGTGTCTTGCGATTCTCAAATCAAGAATTGCGTTTATTGCTAAAGAGCGGGCAGCTTTTAATAAAAGGTGATCACTTTGTCATTAAGACGATCCTTCCTGAGGAATTGCTGCTAGAGGGACGAATTGACCAAGTTCTCTATATAGATGAATCTCGTACATAGCTTGAGAGCTTAAAAAGGTGAGAAGTATACGGTTATGTCAAAGGGGGAAGAGCTAGGAATGAAAAATAATTGGATGAATTTAATTCGTGGTTATGTGCGGGTACGAATTGATGGCGCTTATCCAGAAAGATTTTTAAATCGTTGTATCGAGGAAGATCTTTCTATTTGGCATATTAAGCGAGTGGGTGAGGAGAGAATTGTTTTTTATATGGATGTAGAGGATGCGAAACGAATTCGGCCTTTATTACGTATGACAAACTGTAAGGTTGTCTTTTCTAAACGTAGAGGATTGCCATTTATGTTCAAGCGTATGATTCATAGATCAGGCTTTGTTGTTGGGTTAATTGCCTTTTTTATGATCATGTTTACTCTCTCGAATATGGTTTGGAATATTGAGGTGAAAGGTGCCTCTCCAGCTGTTGAACATGAGCTTCGTCAAGTTATAGAACAAATGGGTATTAAGCGTGGAGCCTTTCGTTTTTCTCTTCCAAGTGTTGAATTGATTCAGCGTGATGTTACTGAGCTAGTTGCAGGAGCAACTTGGGTTGGTGTTCGTCAAAAAGGGACGACCTATGAGTTTGAGGTAGTTGAACAGCAGCTTCCTGAAGAAGCTGAGCGATTTAGTCCACGACATCTTGTTGCCACTAAAAAAGCGATTATTCATGATATATTCGTTCAACATGGTCAAGCGCTTGTTGAGCCAAATGATTTTGTTCGTCCAGGGGATATTTTAGTATCTGGTTATATTGGGAAAGAAGGAAAAACAGAAGTTGTTCCAGCTCAAGCAGTCGTTCTTGGGGAAATTTGGTACAAGTCTCTTGCATCTGTTCCATTAGAAACATTATTCACAACTTTAACAGGCGAAAAAGATTCTAATCATTTTTTGTCGATTTATAATGTGAACATTCCAATATGGGGTTTTGGAAAAAATGAATTTGAAACGTTTGAACAATTTGATCTTGAGAGACCTTTTCACATTTTTAACTGGCGGTTACCAATCACTTATAAACGAATTGATCTACTTGAAACGAATGCTTTTGAGCGAACGTATACAAAAGAGCAGGCCGTCTTGGCTGCTAGGGAGAGAGCTCGTGTCGATTTAATGAAACATTTACCAGAAGGAGCGGAAATCATTGGCGAAAAAGTTTTGCACGAAGCCCTAGAGAATGGTAAAGTTAACTTACAGATTCATTACCAAGTAATAGAAGATATCACATCGGAGCAACCGATTATTCAAGGAGATTGAGTCTATTGTCAGAAACGAAAACGATTCAGCTAGAAGTCAAGAATGCCAATGAGACCCAAGCTCTTATTGGTCCACATGACCGACATTTAAAACGAATAGAGGAACAACTAGGTGTTACGCTTGTGACTCGAGGTGAAGCCGTATTAGTGACAGGAAATCCTGAGCAGGCTTCTCTTGTTCAATCTATTCTGTCTGCCCTTATCGAGCTTATCCGAAAAGGTATTTCAATATCAGAGCGTGATGTCGTGTATGCGGTACAGCTTGCCGAGCAAAATCGTCTCGATGAATTGCTTGAGCTATATGACGAAAAAGTAGCGACAAACGTAAAAGGTAAGCCGATTATGGCTAAAACGCTTGGACAACGTCACTACGTATCCGCGATTCGAAAAAAAGACATGGTCTTTGGTATCGGCCCTGCTGGAACTGGAAAGACGTATTTAGCGGTTGTCATGGCTGTTACAGCTCTTAAAGATGGACATGTTAAGCGGATTGTGCTTACGCGCCCTGCTGTTGAAGCTGGTGAGAGCCTTGGATTTCTACCTGGTGATTTAAAAGAAAAGGTCGATCCTTATCTACGTCCTCTCTATGATGCCCTTCACGATGTGCTGGGGGTAGAACAAACGACGCGATTAATGGAGCGAGGAACGATTGAAGTTGCACCGCTTGCTTATATGCGTGGTCGTACACTTGATGATGCTTTTGTTATTCTTGATGAAGCGCAAAACACAACTCGGGAACAGATGAAGATGTTTATTACAAGACTTGGCTTTGGTTCCAAAATGGTGATTAATGGTGATTTAACGCAAATTGATTTACCACGCGGGAAAAAATCTGGCTTAAAAGTGGCAATTGAGATTTTAACGGATGTGAGAGGTTTGGCATTTATTTATCTTCAACAAACAGATGTTGTTCGTCATACTCTTGTTCAACAAATTATTCAAGCATATGACAAGCATATGGAAGAAGAATAATGAAGCGCTCTAAATGAAGGGGTGTCCCTAACAGACCATAAGTGAAATGATTCCGATTTTTTAAGTCGGTTATCTCCTAGTTTTAGGATAGGTTCTACTAGCATTTAGTAGAGCGAGATATAAGGAAGGCGTCCTTCACTCTAGGAGGCGTTTATACGAAGAGGCTGGCTCAAAACCGAAGTGTCTAACCGCTAATGCTCAGCATATCGTTGAACGCGATATATTGTGTGATGTTATCGGGGGCTTAAGGAGTCAGTCTCTTTCTTTTTGTCTAGTCAGAAAGGATAAAATCTATAGTAACTTTCTGAACTTAAGCCTTAGATCAAATAGGTTTGGTGAGGAGCTAAGTTTTTCTCATAGGCATAATTGAAATAAGCGAAGGATAGGAAGCTGAGGTGATTTATCTTGAAGAGACGTTCACCGATTGATCAACTAAAATGGTGGAATCGTATTCGTGACCATCAGTACATAAGAACAATTCTTTTTTTCATAATGGGGATACTACTCTATTTACTTATGCTTGGAAATGTTATACCTGAAACGCTTGATATTCGGTTATCGCAAATCGCAGATCAAGATATTCGCTCCCCTATTACTGTAGAGAATAGAGCTGCTACAGAGGAACGACGAAATGAAGCGATCGAAGCGATTGGGCCAATTTATGAGCAAAAACGTGAGTATGCCCAAAATCAGGTCGTGAAAGTGAATGATATTTTTGATTTAATCAATCGAGTGAGAAATGATATACCTGTAGAAGATAATGGAATAAGTGATGAAGATTATTTTGCAGAACAGATCGAACTTGTTCAGAGAGAAATTTCTGATGGGACAAGCAATGATTTATCGGAAGATACTTTGATCACGCTATTAGAAACGTCCGATACTCAGCTACAAATTGCCAGGGAAGCAACGACGAATGCTGTCTTTGAAATTATGAGTGAGAGAGTGACCATTCGTGATTTAGCAGAAGCTAAGGAGGAGGCAAGTAATCAAATTGCTGTTTTGACAGTAAGTAACAGCCTGTCAGAAGCGATGACTGAGGTTGCTCAATTTGCCATTATTCCTAACTATATTTACGATGCAGAAGCGACTGAACAACTAAGACAAGAAGCAACTGAGAGCATTGAACCAGTGCTCATTCGAGAAGGACAACTTCTTGTTGAAGAGGGGGAAATCATTAATCATGCCATTTATGAACAGCTTCGAATAGTTGGTCTGTTAGATGATTCCTTGAACATTTATCCATATATTGGCCTGGCTCTTCTAGTTCTCTTAATTATGGGTATGCTCAGTTATTATCTGAACGAAGCGCAGACATCTGTGAAAAAAAATAATAGCCATTTACTCATGTTCACGTTGATTTTTATGGTGACAGTTGTGTTAATGAAAATCACAAGTTATCTCGAAGGTTTAGAGATACAAGGAATTGGATTTTTCGTTCCAGTATCAATCGGAGCGATGCTAATCACTTTATTAATTCACACACGTGTTGCTCTCTTTACAAGTATTATGTTTGCGGTTATTGGTAGTATTCTCTTTAGTGATTCGACTTCTGGAACATTTCAATTTACGTATGGTTTTTACATGTTGTTTAGTTCATTTGCAGGTGCTTATTTTCTGAATAAATCTAACCGTATTTCGCGGGTTTTGTTAGCAGGATTATTTGTTTCTGGTATTAATATCATTACGGTAATCGCGTTATTATTTATGAAGGCGGTTCAAAACAATTGGATTGATGTTGGGTTACACGTGGGTTTTGCCTTTCTTTCTGGATTTATCGCGGCCGTTCTAACAATTGGCCTTTTACCGTTTTTTGAAGCAGGCTTTGGAATTCTATCGACAACAAAACTAATTGAACTATCAAATCCTAACCATCCGCTATTGCGTAAAATTTTAGTCGAAACGCCAGGAACTTATCATCATAGTGTCGTGGTCGGAAATTTAGCTGAAGCGGCGTGTGAAACGATTGGAGAAAATGGATTGCTTGCTAGAGTTGGCTCATACTATCACGATTTAGGCAAAACTAAGCGCCCCCATTTCTTTATTGAAAATCAGCTTAAAATGGACAATCCTCATGATAAAATCTCGCCTCAGTTGAGTAAGACTATTATCATTGCTCATCCTTATGACGGAGCCGAGTTACTTCGGGAGTATAAGATGCCAAAAGAGATCATTGATATAGCTGAGCAGCATCATGGAACATCTTTGCTTAAGTTTTTTTATCATAAGGCAAATCAAGATTCGGAACAAACGATACCTGAGTCGCAGTTTCGTTATCCAGGTCCTAAAGCGCAGTCAAAGGTTTCTGCTGTTGTAGGAATTGCTGACAGTGTCGAGGCAGCGGTACGTACAATTCAGAAACCGACACCTGATAAAATAGAGGCGCTTGTTCGAAAAATTATTCGAGATAAGCTTGAAGACGGACAGTTTGATGAGTCAGATTTAACTTTACGTGAGCTTGATCAAATTGCTGTTTCGATTTGTGAAACGTTAAAGGGGACGTTTCATCAACGTATTGAATACCCAGAGGATGTAAAAGGAAAGGGAGATAAGAAATGAACTTAACCATCGATTTCAATGATGAAACGGGTATAATAAAAGAAAAGCATCAGGAGCTTGTTGTTAATTTATTAAATCAAACAGCGAAAATGGAAGGATTGGCTGGTGAAGTAGAGGTATCGGTTACTTTTGTCGATGAGAAGCGTATTCAAGAAATCAATCACGAGTACAGAGATAAAAATCAGCCAACGGATGTGATTTCCTTTGCTTTAAATGACGAAGGAGAAGGTGAGCTTGCTATTGATGTTCCAGGTATGCCAAATATGCTAGGTGATATTATCATTTCTGTTCCTCATATTGAAGCACAAGCGGCTGAATATGGTCACACATTTGAACGGGAGCTAGGATTTTTGACTGTTCATGGGATGCTCCATTTGCTTGGATACGACCATATGACAGAAGCCGAAGAGAAGGAAATGTTCTCAAGGCAAGAGGACATTTTAACGACTTATGGCCTTACAAGATAGAAATCGAAAAGGGTTCAAGCGCTTACTAAGGTCATTTGGATATGCGAGTTGCGGGCTCCGTCATGTGATTAGACATGAGCAAAACATGCAAATACATATCGGTGCCGCCCTTATCATCTTAATCAGTGCTGGATTATTGCAATTACCTCTTGTACAATGGTTGATCCTCCTTTTAGTCATTGCTGGGATGTTTGCGTTAGAAATTATGAATACTGCGATTGAGCGCACTGTTGACCTTGTGACAGAAGAGTTTCATCCTTTAGCAAAAAGGGCAAAGGATATTGCGGCAGCAGCAGTATTTGTTTATAGTTTCTTTGCCGTGATCATTGGTCTTATCTTGTTTGTGCCGCCTCTTCTTCGTTTGATTCTTTAACGAACGAGAGAAAAGATTAAGTGAGAGGAGCATCCCCAGTGTGGAAAAGGTTTCAGAAAAATATTATAGCTGGGATCATATTCCTTTTGCCGGCTATAGCAACGATTTACGTTCTTCAATTACTCTTTAGCCTTGTTGATTCTTTTCTTGGGTCTTTTATTACAGGGATTTTGAGTGCATTGAATATTATTACAACACACGAGGGTCGTATTTTTTTTCTCGGTGTCTATACTCCTTTTTCAGAACGGTTACTTGGGATTGGATTTGTTTTAACAATCTTGCTAGTGACTTGGGTAGGTGCGATGCGTTTACAAGGGAAAGGCCTTCGGGTCTTTGGAACAATTGATCGAACGTTTCGCAAAATCCCAATCGCCAATTCGATTTATACATCCGTTGAACAAATTATTCAGTCATTCGCTCAAGAACGATCTTCTTTTAAAAATGTCGTTCTTGTTGAATATCCAAGAAAAGGGATATACACGGTTGGTTTTCAAACGGGTGAGTCAAAAGGTGAGGTTCAACGAGTAACATCGAAGGCATGTATTAATGTATTTCTTCCGACAACACCGAATCCTACTTCGGGTTGGCTTGTCCTCGTTCCTGAAGAAGATGTCCTCCAATTAAATATGTCTGTTGAACAAGGATTGAAATTTATCATTTCAGGAGGAGTCGTGGTGCCGCCTGATCCCGAATCTGTAGTCGATGATATAGAGACTAAAGTTGATGAGACGAATATGGTCATTCATGTTCGTTCAAAGCGAAAGGATGATGACGAATGAACAAAGAGCAATTGATTGCTGAAGCAAAGAATGCAAGAGAACAAGCATATGTGCCGTATTCGAAGTTTCAGGTTGGTGCTGCTCTGTTAATGGAGGATGGCACGGTTTATCACGGGGCAAATATTGAAAATGCTTCATTTGGGCTGACAAACTGTGCAGAGAGAACGGCATTGTTTAAAGCCTATTCTGAAGGGAATCGTAAAGTGAAATCAATTGCAGTGGTTGCTGATACAAAACGACCAGTTCCGCCATGCGGGGCGTGCAGGCAAGTTATGGTGGAATTATGCCCACCAAATACAAATGTAGTTTTAACAAATTTAAATGGTGACATTCTTGAAATGACGGTATCAGAATTGCTACCAGGAGCATTTACAGCGGAGGATATGAATGAGTAATCAAAAAGGATTTAAGTCAGGTTTTGTTTCAATTATTGGTCGTCCAAATGTTGGAAAATCAACTTTGTTAAATTATGTGATCGGTCAAAAGATCGCGATTATGTCAGACAAGCCACAAACAACACGAAATAAGATTCAAGGTGTTTACACAAGTGCTGAATCGCAAATTGTTTTCATTGATACACCAGGTATCCATAAGCCTAAGCATAAGCTAGGTGATTTTATGATGAAAGTCGCTCAGAATACGTTGCGTGAAGTTGATCTTGTGCTTTATGTTGTCGATGCAACAGAAGCATTCGGGTCTGGAGAAGAATTCATTATTGAAAAGTTGAAAACGACGTCCACACCTGTATTTTTAGTTATTAATAAAATTGATCAAATCCAACCAGATGATTTACTTGGTGTGATCGAAACGTATCGTACAAAGCATGATTTTAAAGAAGTCATTCCGATTTCTGCTTTGCAAGGAAATAACGTGCCAACATTAATGGAACAAATAACGAAGTATTTGGATGAAGGTCCGCAGTATTATCCGAGTGATCAAGTGACGGATCATCCAGAACGGTTTGTTGTAGCTGAATTAATCCGTGAGAAAGTACTGCATTTAACGAGAGAAGAGATTCCGCATTCGATTGCTGTTAACATTGAGCAGATGAAGCGTCGTGGACAAAGTGAAACTGTATATATTGGTGCGACGATTGTTGTTGAGCGTTCTTCACAAAAGGGAATTATTATTGGAAAACAAGGATCGATGTTGAAAGAGGTAGGGAAGCGGGCTCGTGTCGATATTGAGACATTGCTTGGGTCAAAAGTCTTTTTAGAGCTTTGGGTAAAAGTTCAAAAGGATTGGCGCAATAAACCTGCTCATCTTCGTGACTTTGGCTTTAGGGAAGATGAATATTAATGTTTGACATTAAAATGTAAAAGAATAATAATTTATATTTAATAAAGCGACTCAAATGGCCTAAAACTTTGACTTATTTGAGTCGTCTCTGCTTCAATGGCTGGGTGAATAGCCATTGTTTTTTTTATGACAAAAGATTATAGTATCAATACAAGAAAAAATTGTCATTAGCATGCTGTTAAGCTTGTTTAATTAGCAATATTTCCTTAACATGTTTCGAGAAAACAAGGTCATCATACAAGTATAGAGCGTTGGAGTCATATAGAAAGGTGGAATCTGATATGCTCGATTTTTCTTGGAAGGTCTTTTCAATGACAGGGAATCTTGATACGTATTTGCTTATGAAAGAACTTGAACGTGATTTTGGTGAGCAGTTTGGACAAGATGACATGGAGGAAACAGAGACCCTCGACGCTCCTACACATTAATAGTATGTTGACACCTCACAGAGAAGGATGTGTGGTGAAAAACGAATGATGCAGAAAGTGGAAGGTATCGTAATTCGAACGATTGATTACGGTGAATCGAATAAAATTGTTACGCTTTTTACGCGAGAACTAGGAAAAATCGGTGTAATGTCTCGCGGTGCTAAAAAGCCGAAAAGTCGTCTAGCAGCGGTATCACAGTTATTAATTTACGGCACCTTTTTATTTCAGAAGAGTCAAGGGCTTGGAACGTTAAATCAGGCTGAAATCATTGATTCATTTCGTGATGTGCGACATGATTTGTTTCGCGCCTCATATGCGACATATATGGTCGAGATGACTGATAAGTTAACAGACGAGAAGCAGCCTAACCCTTCTCTTTTTGAATTACTGTATCAAATGCTTCATTATTTAGATGAAGGTGTTGATGCGGATGTTCTGCTTAGGATTTTTGAAATGAAAATGCTAGCTGTTGCAGGGATTCGTCCACAGCTAGATGAGTGTGTCAGCTGTGGTTCAACGGAAGTACCTGTTGCATTTTCAATAAAAGATGCGGGTTTTCTCTGTAAGCGTTGTGTCCATAAAGATGAACGTGCTTATCAGCTCTCAGCTCATTTGGCAAGATTGTTACGCTTGTTCTATTATTTTGATTTAGAACGACTTGGACAAATCTCTTTGAAGCAAGAGACGAAGCAACAGCTTAAAGAGATTATTTCTGCCTATTATGATGAATATTCAGGTTTGCGCTTAAAGTCAAAGCGGTTTCTTGACCAATTGGAACGCATGGATGATCTTCGTTAACTACTATGTTGACACTGGTTGCGAAGTTGAGTATGATGCTAGTAATAACATATGGCGCAAAGAAGGAATTAAGTACTTACCGTTTTTAAAGAAAAAAGCGACCCTAGGGTGGTGTAAGCTAGGGCTTTAGCTGTAAGGAAGGCACTCTGGAGCGCAATTTGGTGAAAGTGATTTGAGGATACTTACATGTAACCTTAGATAAATAGGGTGGAACCGCGGGAATAGCTCTCGTCCCTATGTCGTATTATCGGCATAGGGATGTGGGCTATTTTCTTTGTACTTTAGGGGAGTATTGCTCTGCAGAGAATCCTATTTCCCCCATAAAGCTTAGTGATAATAAAACCTATTTTTCACCAAAGTGCAATCGCGCATTACATTTGAGGAGGATATAAAAAGTGAATGTACAAAACATGATTTTGACATTGCAAGAGTATTGGTCGAAACAAAACTGTATGATCATGCAAGCCTATGATACAGAAAAAGGGGCAGGGACAATGAGCCCGTTCACGCTTCTGAGAACGATTGGTCCAGAGCCTTGGAATGTGGCATATGTCGAACCATCACGTCGTCCTGCTGATGGTCGTTATGGTGAAAATCCGAATCGACTTTACCAACATCATCAATTCCAAGTCATCATGAAGCCTTCGCCAATTAATATTCAAGAGCTTTATCTTGATAGTCTTAAAGCGCTTGGTATTAATCCACTTGAGCATGATATTCGTTTTGTTGAAGATAACTGGGAAAATCCAACTCTTGGTTGTGCTGGGCTAGGCTGGGAAGTGTGGCTTGATGGGATGGAAATTACTCAATTTACGTACTTCCAACAAGTTGGTGGGCTTGAAGCAAACCCCGTTTCAGCTGAAATTACGTACGGACTTGAGCGTTTAGCGTCTTATATTCAAGATAAAGAAAATGTATTTGATCTTGAGTGGGTTGAAGGGTTCACATATGGGGACATTTTCAAGCAACCAGAGTATGAGCATTCTAAATACACATTTGAAGTGTCAGATAGTCAAATGCTCTTCTCGCTTTTTGGGACATACGAACAAGAAGCGAAGCGTGCGCTTGATGAAAACCTTGTTTTCCCAGCTTATGATTATATCCTAAAATGCTCACATACGTTTAACTTGCTTGATGCGAGAGGAGCGATTTCTGTTACTGAGCGTACAGGCTATATTGGCCGTGTTCGTAATTTGGCACGTACAGCTGCAAAGCTATACTATGATGAGCGTGAACGCCTTGGTTTTCCAATGTTAAAGAAAAAGGAGGGAGAGAGCCATGAGTAAGCGCGATTTTTTGTTAGAGGTTGGTGTTGAAGAGTTGCCAGCTCGATTTGTAACAGGCTCGATGAACCAATTAAAAGAGAAGGTTTCTGAATGGTTAAGTACGGAACGCCTTGAATATGACAGTGTCCATGCATTTGCGACTCCGCGTCGTTTAGCACTGATCATCGAAGGGTTAGCTGAAGGCCAGTCTGACATTGAAGAAGAAGCGAAAGGTCCTGCTAAAAAGATTGCATTCGATGAGGATGGTAATTGGACAAAGGCAGCACAAGGTTTTGCTCGAGGACAAGGTGTTAGCACAGATGATTTGTTTTTTAAAGAACTCAATGGTGTTGAGTACATGTATGCGAATAAATTTATTGCTGGTAAGAAAACGATTGAGCTTCTTCCGGCTGTTAAAGATATCATTTTAGCTCTTCATTTTCCGAAAAACATGCGTTGGGGAAATCATGAGTTACGTTTTGCGAGACCGATTCAATGGCTTGTTGCGATGTACGGCGGGGACGTAGTTCCGTTTGAGATTACCGGTATTGAAACGGGTAAGAAGACATTTGGTCATCGTTTTCTTGGCGGTGAAATCGAGTTATCGGAGCCAAACGAGTATGTTGGAGCGTTATTAAGTGAGTATGTCATTGTAGATCCAACTGAGCGAAAACAGGCAATTCGAAATCAAATTGAATCCATGACAGAAGGAAATGGCTGGGTTATTCCAATTGATGAGGATCTACTTGAGGAAGTTCATCATTTAGTTGAATACCCAACTGCACTTTCAGGTAGCTTTGATAAAGAGTTTTTAACATTACCAAAAGAAGTCTTAATCACTTCGATGCGCGAACATCAACGCTATTTCCCAGTCGAAAATAAGGAAGGTGAATTGCTCCCTTATTTTGTTACGGTGCGTAATGGCGATCACCAGCATTTAGAAAATGTATCAAGAGGAAATGAAAAAGTATTACGCGCTCGCCTGTCGGATGCAGGGTTCTTCTATAGAGAAGATCAAAAGTTGAAAATTGACGATGCTCTTGAGCGCCTTGAGCAAATCGTATATCATGAGGAGCTTGGCTCAATTGGTGATAAAGTTCGTCGTATTAATGAAGGCGTAGCAAAGCTAGGAGAATTACTAAAGATAGACCAAAGCACAGAAGAAACAGCGAAACGAGTTGCTCGCATTTGTAAATTTGACTTGGTTACGCAAATGGTCTATGAATTCCCTGAATTGCAAGGACGTATGGGTGAAGTGTATGCGGAATTAGCAGGAGAAGCCAAGCAAGTGGCAAAAGCGATCAACGAGCATTATCAACCGCGTTTTGCTGGCGATGCGAGTCCAGCTTCACTTGCAGGTGCAATTGTGAGTATTGCTGATAAGCTTGATACCATTGTTACGTGCTTTGCCATTGGCCTTATTCCAACGGGTTCTCAAGATCCATATGCACTTAGACGTCAAGCAGCTGGTATTGTGCAAATGATTAATGATCACGAATTAGATGTTGAACTTGAGCAGCTAGCAAAAGTCAGTCTTGATGTTGCAGAAGGACGTAATCTGCTTAAACGTTCTCGCTCGGAAATTGAGAGTGAGCTAATTGAATTTTTCAAATTACGTGTGAAAGCTGCTCTTCAAGATCAAGATATTCAATACGATGTGATTGATGCAGTTCTTGCTGATCATCTTGGGCACATTCCAACACTTGTGAAAAAAGCTCATGTCATTACAGAAAAAAGACATGAAAAGTCATTTAAACAAGTAGTGGAGGCACTAAGCCGTGTAACAAATATTGCTAAGAAGGCAGAGGGCAAACACGAAATTAATCCAGATTTATTTGAAAAAGAGGAAGAAAAAGCGCTATTTACACATTATGAAGAAGTGAAGAAAAGTGTTGAACAGGCTCTTGCAAATGGCAATGTGAATCAAGCTTACGTTGCTCTAGCGAAGGTTGAACCTGTCATTAATGAATACTTTGAACATATCATGGTCATGGCAGAGGACAAATCGCTTCGAATAAATCGTCTAGCGCAAATGAGAGCTTTAGCTGAAGTGATTCGCACTTTTGCACAGTTCCAAGCAATTGTATTTGCTTAGACGCTATTCAAAGTAAGAACCACGTCTCCTTTATACTTCTAAATTTAATTTAGAAAGAAAAGGGACCTGATTCACTTTTTACTGCTTCTCATTATTCCTTTTCTTTTAAGAGGCCATTAGTATATAATATTTATATATTAGTATGGCATAAATGTATGCTTAAGGATGGTGAGAACCAATCGAACTTACAAGCCGGCAAGAAAAAATTGTTGATATTGTAAAAAATAATGGTCCGATTACTGGTGAGCAGATTGCTGAACGTCTCTCACTGACACGTGCGACTCTTCGCCCAGACTTAGCTATTCTAACGATGGCAGGTTATTTAGATGCAAGACCACGAGTCGGTTATTTCTATACAGGGAAGACAGGTGCTGAATTACTTGGTGATAAAGTAAAACACATTACGGTGAAGCATTATCAATCTCGACCAATTGTTGTACAGGAATCGGCTTCTGTTTATGATGCGATTGTGACAATGTTCCTTGAGGACGTTGGAACACTGTTTGTAGTTGATAAACAGACCACGCTTGTTGGTGTCTTATCAAGGAAAGATCTACTGCGAGCTAGCCTTGGAAAGCAGGCGCTTGAATCGATTCCAGTGAGTATTATTATGACTCGGATGCCAAACATCACCGTTTGTCAGCGAGATGACTTAATAACCGAAGTGGCAAAAAAGCTTATTGATAAACAGATTGATTGTCTTCCCGTTGTGACCGAAGTGGATTTTGGATCTGGCTTTGAAGTGATTGGTCGGATTACCAAGACGAATATAACAGCGCTTCTTGTTGATTTAGCAAATGATGAAGTGATCTAATACGGGTATATAAAAGAAGCGAAGGAGGTCAAAATGGAAGAGATAAAGCAACGTCCTGTCGTATACGTTGTCTCTGACTCAGTTGGAGAAACAGCTGAGCTTGTTGTTAAAGCTGCAGCTAGTCAATTTAGTGGTGCAGGACTTGAAGTTAGACGAATTCCCTACGTTGATGATAAACAAACAATTGAAGAAGTGATTATTCTCGCTCAGCAAGCGAGAGCACTGATTGCTTTTACACTTGTCGTGCCCGAAATGAAGCATTATTTACTTTCAAAGGCGAAAGAGGTTAATGTTGAAACAGTTGATATTATTGGACCAATGCTTGAGAAGATTGGTTTAATTACGAATAAAGAACCTCGTTATGAGCCAGGACTTATTTATCGTTTAGATGAAGATTATTTCCGCAAAGTAGAAGCGATTGAATTTGCTGTGAAATATGATGATGGACGTGACCCTCGTGGGATTGTTCGAGCTGATCTCGTCCTTATCGGTGTTTCGCGAACTTCTAAGACACCACTGTCGCAATACCTTGCGCATAAACGTTTGAAGGTGGCCAATGTACCGCTAGTACCTGAGGTAGAGCCACCAGAGGAATTGTTTAAAGTATCTCCGAAAAAAATTGTCGGGTTGAAAATAAGCCCAGAAAAGTTAAATGATATTAGGGCTGAACGCTTAAAAGCATTAGGCTTGAAAGCTCAAGCAAATTATGCAAATATGGAACGTATTAAAGAAGAATTAAAGTATGCTGAAGAGATCATGGATCGAATTGGTTGTCAGATCATTGATGTATCAAATAAAGCAGTGGAAGAGACAGCAAACTTGGTTTCTAATATGTTTCGGAACTAATTTGTTAACAGATTCGTAAAGGATGACTCCAAAAGGTCTGTGACCGATGCTAGTTTTTCTCATACCCAGTGTGTTTTTGTGATTGTCACGCACTGAGTTTATGGCTAGGATCAGACACTTTTATTGTGAGTCTCCTTTTCTTTTTTATTATCAAATCTTTTTACTAGTCAAAGCAGGAAATGTTGCGTATAATAAAGAATTGTGATTCTAATGGATTTTTATTTTCCGTAGATGTGAAAAAAAGAACAAATAAATTTCAAAAGTCAAGACTTTTTCTTCGTTTTTTGGTAATGATAGTAAAGGTAAAAGAGTGGACAATGTAAAAAAAAGTTTGTTCGACAGAAATCAACCAATTCATTAAATTGATTGCAGGATTTTAAAAGGAGATGTTGAATTCAACTACCATGAATCCTTCATTACGAACATTGTACGTTGATGCTGATGCATGTCCAGTAAAAGAGGAAATTGTTGATATTTGCCAACGTTTTAAAGTTGCTATGGTGTTTGTGTCCTCTTATGCTCATCAGATGACCTTACCTTCCTCTGTTAAAGTTGTGACGGTAGATACAGATAAGGAAGCGGCAGATTTATATGTCATGAACAAAGTCAAAAAAGATGACATCTGTGTGACACAGGATCATGCGCTTGCCTCCATTCTTCTTGCAAAAGGCGTTGTTGTTTTATCGCCACGGGGAATGGTCTATCGTGAAGAAACGATTGGACAGATGCTTGATGCTCGTTATTTGTCTCAGAAGCAAAGACGAATGGGAGCAAAGACTAAGGGTCCAAAAGCATTTCAAAGCAGTGATCGATCTCGCTTTATGGAACAACTTGAGAAAATTCTCTCAATAAAAGCAGGAACATTGCAAAAAAGCTCGAATGTTAAAGAATTGTGATATGATTTGAGATTGGTGATGACACGTATGAGCAATCGGATACCAGATGAAAAGGTTGAACTCATCAGACGCTCGTCAGATATTGTCGAAGTAATTAGCGATCATGTACAACTAAAAAAGCAGGGGCGGCAGTATACTGGATTATGTCCTTTTCATGGAGAAAATACACCGTCCTTTTCAGTTTCACCTGACAAGCAGCTATATCATTGTTTTGGCTGTGGAGCGGGAGGAAATGTTTTCTCATTCTTAATGGAGCTTGAAGGGTTAAGTTTCATTGAATCGGTGAAACAACTAGCTGAAAGGGCAAATATTGAGCTGCCTGATTTTCGTTCAAATGAAACCGTTTCTTCATCAGATAGTCCACAAGAGACGATGCGTTCTGCGCATGAATTAGCGGCAAAGCTCTATCATCATGTTTTAACTTTAACAGAGCAAGGTGGCCAAGGACGCGATTACATTAGTGAGCGAGGATTTAGCCGTGAGCAGATCGAGCAATTTCAAATTGGGTTTGCACCTGACCGCTGGGATGCCCTGACAACGATTTTAAGTAAACGTGGTTTCTCACTAGATGTAATGGTAGCTGCAAGCTTGCTCGGAAAACGAGACTCAGATGGTGGGCATTATGATCGCTTTAGAAACCGGCTTATGTTTCCAATTTGGGACGGACAAGGCAATGTGATTGCTTTTGGTGGTCGTACGATTACGGATGAGAAGCCTAAGTATCTTAATAGTTCTGAGTCGCCGGTTTTTCATAAGAGTAAGACGCTATACGGTCTTCATTTGGCGCGACCGCTCATTCGTAAAGAAGCCACTGCTGTTTTATTTGAAGGATACGTTGATGTGATTGCAGCATGGGGAGCGGGCGTTAAAAACGGCGTAGCTACACTTGGAACGGCTCTTACAGAAGAGCAGGCTCGAGTCATTAGACGCAATGCAGAGACGGTTATACTCTGCTATGACTCAGACAAGGCAGGAATAGAGGCTGCATTTAGGTCTGCTGGTATTCTCGAGCCAGCTGGTTGCACTGTGAAAGTGGCCCAAATGCCAGAAGGACTTGATCCTGATGACTACATTCGTACATACGGGGCAGCACGTTTTGTGTCGGATGTAATAGGGGCTAGCTTAACGGTTATGGCTTTCAAAATGCGCTATCTCCGCAAGGGCAAGAATTTGCAAAATGAAGCAGAACGGATGCGTTATATTGAAGACGTTCTCGCTGAAATTTCGACCTTAAATCGAGCCGTTGAAAGAGATCATTATTTAAGACAACTTGCGGACGAATTTTCATTATCGTTAGATGCGTTGAAGCAAGAACAATTTCAAATTTTTCGAGCGCAGCGTAATAAGCTAAAGCACTCATCTGAACAGAAGCGCACTCAAGTACGAAAGAGCTTTGAACCAAAAAAGCTATTGCCTGCTTATCAAAATGCAGAGCGACTTTTACTCGCTCATATGATGAGGGATGTTGAGATAGCTGATCGTGTTCAAGGGCGAATTGGCGGAGCGTTTAATGTCGACGATCATCAAGCGATAGCGGCTTACTTATTTGCATATTACGGGGAGGGGCACTTGCCGAATCCAAGCCAGTTTATACAAGGTCTGCAAGATGAGAAGCTTGTTCGAATTGCTACAGAGCTCGCGATGCTATCTATTAATGAAGAGTGCGAGGAACAAGAACTGCTTGATTATATGAGACAGATTGAAAATTACCCAAAACGGGTAGAGATAAAGCAAAAGGAATTAGAAATGAAGCACGAGCAAGACCCTGTCGAAGCTGCAAAAATCCTTATGAAAATTAACAGAATGAAACAGGAGCTTCATTAGTAAGTTCGACCCAGCATGTAGCTTTGGTTGTGAACAATGGAAGGAGGGGATCGAATGGCAGATAAACCATTACGCCCATTAGCGGAAGGCGAATTGTCTATCGATCAAGTGAAAGAACAATTAGTGGAGATTGGAAAGAAAAGAGGAGTCCTCACATATGCAGAAATTACAGAGAAATTAGCTGCGTTTGATCAAGACTCTGACCAAATGGATGAATTCTTTGAATACCTTGGTGAACAAGGCGTGGAAATTTTAAATGAAACAGATGAAATTCCGAATCTCCAACAAGCAGCAAAGGATGAAGAGGAGTTTGACTTAAATGATTTAAGTGTACCACCAGGGATTAAAATTAATGATCCTGTACGAATGTATTTAAAAGAAATTGGTAGAGTACCCCTTCTTTCAGCTGAAGAAGAAATTGAGCTTGCTAAGCGCATTGAACAAGGTGATGAGGAAGCTAAGCGTCGACTTGCAGAAGCAAACTTACGTCTAGTCGTTTCGATTGCCAAGCGTTATGTTGGTAGAGGAATGTTATTCTTAGATTTGATCCAAGAAGGGAATATGGGTCTGATCAAGGCTGTTGAGAAGTTCGATTATGAAAAAGGATATAAATTTAGTACGTATGCGACGTGGTGGATTCGTCAAGCAATCACGCGTGCTATTGCCGATCAAGCTCGTACAATTCGTATTCCTGTTCACATGGTTGAAACGATTAACAAGCTGATTCGTGTTCAACGTCAGTTACTTCAAGACTTTGGTCGTGAACCATCACCTGAAGAAGTTGCTGCAGAAATGGAATTAACACCTGAAAAAGTTCGCGAAATTTTAAAAATCGCTCAAGAACCAGTTTCTTTAGAAACACCGATTGGAGAAGAAGATGATTCTCATTTAGGTGATTTCATTGAAGACCAAGATGCACTTGCTCCTTCCGATGCAGCTGCTTACGAACTACTAAAAGAGCAGTTAGAAGATGTTCTTGATACGTTAACAGATAGAGAAGAGAATGTCCTTCGTTTACGATTTGGTCTGGATGATGGTCGTACTCGAACATTAGAAGAAGTAGGAAAAGTGTTCGGTGTTACTCGTGAGCGTATTCGTCAAATTGAAGCGAAAGCATTACGTAAGCTTCGCCATCCTAGCCGTAGTAAACGCTTAAAGGATTTCCTTGAATAAGAATAGACTAAATAGAGAATGAACGTTCTAAAATTGCATTCGCGTAAAATAACATGCACAAGTAGAGCATTCTCATAGGGTCTGATTCCGACTTGAAGCGTTATAGATTTCTATACGCTTCGTTCTTGGAATCAGGCCCTTGATTTATTTTCTCTTAAAGCGACCTTATGGGGAGGGAAAAGGGATGGACGAAAAAAGAAAAGAAACAATTATTAAAGAAATCAAGTATTGGAGGAAATCTAAGCTTTTACCAGAACAGTATTGTGATTTCTTATTAACTCTCTATTCAGAAGGAGAGGAGGCGGTAGTTGATTCAAAGGAAAAAGTTGCCTCTTCATTTCTTACCATGCGGTCCCTTTTACCATTTATTATGGTGCAAGCCATGTTTTTCTTAGCTGTTCTTATCATTTATTTTACTGATTTTTCAATTGTAATGCAAATTATGATTGGAATTTTTTTCACAATTGCTATTGTGTTCATTGCAAATAGGGTAAAAGCGCAATACTTGTTGCTTACCTACTTATTCTTATTAATGGCTGCTTTACTTTTATTTTTGTTAACTGTGCATATTGTTGTAAACGTATTTCAAGCAAATTCGCTGTACTTGGCTGCTGCTACATTTGTACACTGTATCGTTTGGTTTTTGATTGGATGGAAGTGGCGAATACGTTTCTTTACAGTGGCGGGTGTGTTAGGTATGATTGTCTTACTCTTTTTCTTATTTTGATTTGATAAAAGAGTGACAAAAAAAGCAAAACTATGGGTAATCCCTTTTCAATGAGAGTAATTTCAAGTAAAATGATAAGGGAAATCTTAAGCGTCTACATAGTTTGTTTGAGTTTGCTGATTTATGTTGATTTTATTTGAATTTAAGGAGGATATGACAATGAAGGGAAGACCGCTATTACCATTTGCCATTACAGCAATTATTGGTATTCTTTTAATGGTATCGCTATCATTTGTTGGTTTGGACCAACGTGCTGAAATGAATGCTGATGAAGATGGAGCTGAAACGGAAGAAGTAACAGAGTTTGAGGATCCGATTGCTGAGGGTCAAAGACTTGCAGAGCAATCTTGTATTGCCTGTCATGGTGGTGACCTAAGCGGTGGTGCTGGTCCAGCATTAACATCACTTGACAAATCGCCAGAAGAAATTATCAATATTATTCAAAATGGACAAGGTACTATGCCTCCTATGCCTTTAAATGATGTAGAGGCAGATGCAGTAGCACAGTATCTACTATCTATTTCTGAGTAAAGGGAAGACGAGAGTCAATAAGAACTCTCGTCTTTTCTACGTTTATAGAGCATGGAAATAGATGAGTGGCTTGAAAGGTTTACATAGACTCGTTATGATAGAAGAATGACAAAGTAACAGGTGATAAATATGAATGAAAAACAATTATCTGAACGGCTGATTCGTGTTGCCGATTATGTACCAAAAGGAGCAAAAGTAGCTGATATTGGATCTGACCATGCGTATTTACCATGCTATTTATGCTTACAAGATGAAACAGCTTCAGCCATTGCTGGAGAGGTAAATGAAGGCCCTTATCAGTCAGCAAGGAATCAGGTTGAACGTGTAGGATTAACAAAAAGAATTGATGTGAGAAAAGGGAATGGCCTTGAAGTGCTTCAAGCAGGTGAAGTCGATGTAATAACGATTGCGGGTATGGGTGGCAACCTTATTACAACGATTCTTGATCAAGGGAAAGAAAAGCTTGAAGGTGTCTCAAGATTAATTCTTCAGCCGAATGTAGGGGCTGATACAATACGTATCTGGTTGAGACGTTATGGATGGCTTCTGATAGATGAAGAGATACTTGAAGAAGACGAGAAGATTTATGAAATTCTTGTTGCAGTGCGCGGCGATGATTCTGCCCTTTATCAAGAGGATACAGAGCTTAAACTATTACTTGGTCCGTTTTTAATGCAAGAACGAAATGAGGCTTTTAAGAAGAAATGGCGCTATGAGGTTGAGAATTGGAAACGTATTTTAACTCAATTTGAACAAGCGACAGCGAATGAACAGGTTGAACAAAAACGAAAAGAGCTCTTACAGCAAATAATAATGGTCGAGGAGGTCCTATCATGGTGAAATATGCAAATGGCCAAACAATCATTCAGCATTTCGAAGCGTGGTCTCCTAAATCCTATGCAGTCGAAGGTGACAAAAATGGTTTAATGATTGGGACATTAAATAAACCAATAAAAAAAATAATGGTTGCACTCGATGTACTGGAGGAAGTCATTGATGAAGCGATATCTGAAGAAGTAGACCTCATTGTGGCTCACCATCCACTCTTATTCCGTCCACTTAAGAAAATTGATGTTGATACAGCTTATGGACGAATTATCACTAAAGCAATTAAGCATGATGTCACGATTTATGCAGCTCATACGAACCTTGATATTGCTAACGGTGGCGTCAATGATATGATGGCAGAAGCGCTTGGGTTACGTGATACGAGCGTGTTAGCTCCAACTCAATCGATTGCTTTGAAGAAAATCGTTGTCTTTGTTCCAATGTCACATGCTAATCAAGTAAGAGAGGCAATGAGTAAGGCTGGAGCAGGTCATATTGGCAAGTATAGCCATTGCACATTTAATAGTGACGGGACCGGTACTTTTAAGCCTGAAGAGGGCACTGATCCGTTTATTGGCAGTGTTGGCGAGCTTGAATATGTGGAAGAAGTGAAGATTGAAACGATTGCACCTGCTAATATCCAGCATAAGGTCGTTAGTGCATTGATGAAAGCCCATCCTTACGAGGAGCCTGCGTATGATATTTATCCACTAGATAACCAAGGAGAAGTGCTTGGTCTTGGACGAATTGGGAAGCTAGATAAGCCGATGACCCTTGCTGCATTTGCTGAACATGTGAAAGAAGCTTTTGACGTCAAAGGAGCACGTGTCGTTGGCGATTTAACAACGACTGTCCAAAAAGTGGCTGTGCTTGGTGGGGACGGCAACAAATATATGAAGGATGCCATATTCAAAGGGGCAGACGTCTTTGTTACTGGAGATGTATATTATCATGTGGCGCATGATGCGATGATGGATGGGTTAAATATCGTTGATCCAGGGCATAATGTCGAAAAAGTGATGAAAGAAGGCGTGAAAAAGTATTTTGAAGCTTTTATGACTGAAAAAGGCTATGATACGGCTGTTATTGCTTCAAAACCAAACACCGATCCATTTATATTTGTTTAGAAGGTACATAAAAAAGCAAGAGACTAGCCATTGCCAGCCTCTTGCTTTTTTATTAGCTCTTTGCTTTCACTTTCGGTAAAATCTTTTGAAGTGTTACTTTTCGCTCGAGTGTCCAAGTTGATTCATCTTTTTCATCATATTTCTCAAGAAAGCTAATCACTTCTTTTGTAATCGGTGTAGGAGTGGATGCTCCAGATGTCACACCGACCGTTTCCACACCTTTAAGCCAGTCCAGTTGTAGTTCGGTAATATCACCAATTCGATAAGCTTTTGTGCCAGCAATTTGCTCAGACACTTGTGCTAGTCGATTGGAATTATTGCTTTTAGGATCACCTACAACGATTACGAGGTCACATTCTTTTGCTTGCTCGGCAACAGCTTCTTGACGTACTTGTGTCGCTAAACAAATTTCATTATGCACTTCAGCACTTGGATAGAGTTCCATTGCTTTTTTCATAATGTCGCTTACATCCCACTGACTCATCGTTGTTTGATTTGTGATAATGATTTTATCAGTAGTTAATTGAAGGTTCTCAACATCAGCGACTGATTCAACAAGATGAACCGCTTCTGGTGCAACGCCAATGGCGCCTTCTGGTTCTGGATGTCCTTTTTTGCCAACGTAAATAAATTCATAGCCTTCAGCTTTTTTGTCGCGAATTAAATCATGTGTACGTGTCACGTCAGGACAAGTTGCATCGACGACTGTTAATCCTTTTTCTTTCGCAAGCTTGCGAACTTCAGGAGAAACACCGTGAGCGGTGAAAATGACTGTTCCTTTGTCGACTTGTTTTAAAATCTCAACACGGTTTGGGCCATCGAGTGAAATGATCCCATCATCTTCAAATGCATCCGTTACATGTTGGTTGTGCACGATCATTCCTAAGATGTAAATCGGACGAGGTAAATCTAAGTTTGCTGCTGCTTGGCGGGCTAGTACCATCGCATCTACAACACCGTAACAATAGCCCCTTGGTGAAATTTTCTTTACTTTCATGACAGGCCTCCTAAAATGAGACTCCTGCTCCGAATTCGAAGAGGAGCAAGATTGTCGTTATTTTAACGAAAATACGTTATGCTCAAATAATCTCTAGAAACGACAGCACCATTCGTTCATGAACGAATGGTGTGTTTTCCTACTTATTTAGTATAAAGGAGTTTCTGTCGAGTGACAATGATTACGCTTGTTTTAATTCTAACAGCGCTTGATCAATAAACTCATAAGCTTGTTCTTCAGTCATATCATTCATCAAGACGAGCTCACTAGCAATCATTTGACGAGCCTTTTGAAGATGGTTACGGTCTTGGATATGAAGCCCGTTTGCCCGTTCAGTTTGCTTTCTTGAAAGGGAAGAAATAAGATGTGCAGCATCAATGATGCTTCCACTTTTTAAAAGATTTTCTGTTTCACGAGAGAAATGACTTGTAGATGGTGGAATATCCGGTCCGTTTTGTAAGGCGTCTACAAGTACGTCTAACTCCGATTGGTCTATTACCTTGCGCAACCCAGAGTCATTAATTCGACTTTCTGGAAGCATGAGCTTCACATCAACGAGCGGGAAATGAAGAATAAAGTAAGAATGAGTCTCGCCGAGCACATCCTTTTCTTCTATATCTTGAATTGTTCCTGCACCGTGATAAGGATAGACAACATGGTCACCAACTTTAAACATGGGCATTCCTCCAATCGAGTAATACCAATAGTATAACACAAAATAAATCAAAAATAAAATTTTACTACTCAACTGCGAATCTTGTCAACAAAAAACTACGTGAATTAGTGAGCGATTTTTCAAGGTGAGTATGTTTCATCAAGACAAATAGGGAAAATGTGTAAAAATATGTTCATCTGTTGGAGTTGTAGCGTGAATACTAGGTTTTATACATATAATTTTGGTCCTGGAATGCCTGAAATTTCTTTTGGTTTGAATTGGCGAGGTTTAGCATCAACTTGTGGTAGCCTTTTTACATTCCTGCGTAGACTCTCTTCATCTTGAACTGGGACAGGCACTGAAATGTCTTCAGTTGGTTCAGCTTCACCTTCTACTGGGTTACTTCTCATAATTCGCCATATTGTTGGCATGTTTCGAACAATCGGACCATACTGGTGAATCATCGGCATAACCTGTTGGGTAATACCAAGAACTCGTTGCGTATTTGTTAGGATTGTTGAAAAGTTTATTCCACTAGTTGCTGCTGTTGCTGGAAAACCTCCTAGTGCACTTGTCCCTCCACCACCTCCGAATAATCTAGCAAGGAGCCCCCCACCTCCTCGACCAATTGCAGAGCCAAAACCTGGATTGATTGGACTTACAGATGAAAATGGAGCTGAGGCTGAGGAAAACATGCCACCACTAGGAGGGATAAATCCACCTTGAATTGGTAAGGGTGGTTGTATGGGGATTGAACCAAATGGTGGACCAAATACACTTTGCATTGTACCTTCTCCTTTCTAGAGATCGTGCATGTGATTTCTATCATTTCGTTCATTGTTATCATCAGATGAATGATTTTCCTTATAAATAAATATATGCAAGCTCTACTGATATGGTGAGCGATGCTGGATCTAGCAAATAAATCCCTAAGTTGAATAGCCATAAGGATAGATAGTATGATAAAATGAGCTATTGCAAACAGATATTTCGCTACTAGAGAATGATCGGGATGATAAAGAACATTTGCTAAGATCGCTCACGTCGTGTGAGCGACGCCAAGTCCCCTCGTCACGAGGGCAAGTTATAGATGAAAGTAGGAAATAAGATGAAATCAGAAAATTTTAAGCGTTTTGAGCTGAAGCCATTTCTCATTGAAGCGCTAGATGCTCAAGGCTTTACATTACCGACAGAAATTCAGGAGAGACTTATTCCCGCCATTCGTAATGGACGAGATGTCATTGGTCAATCTCAAACAGGCACAGGAAAAACCCTCTCTTTTTTATTACCAATTCTTGATCGTATTGATACAACCAAGGACGAGGTACAAGCTGTTATTACAGCACCGACGCGAGAACTCGCGACACAGCTTTTTAATGAGTTAAAGAAGCTTGTTGAACATTGTGATGAACAGGACCAGATTCAGGCAAAGCTGCTAGTAGGTGGAACGGACCGTGCAAGAACGATTGACCGCCTAAAAGTACAGCCGCATATTGTAGTTGGCACAGCAGGGCGTCTTGCGGATTTAGTTGAAGAAAAGGCGCTTCACGTTTACACAGCTAAGATGCTTGTTGTCGATGAGGCTGATCAAATGCTTGATATGGGCTTTATCGATGACGTAGATAAGGTCGCATCTAGAATGGCAGAGGATTTGCAAATGATGGTCTTTTCAGCTACGATCCCAGAAAAATTACAACCATTCTTGAAAAAATATATGACTGATCCGCGTCATGTTCAAGTTGATCCAAAACGGGTAGCGGCAACAAAGATTGAACATCGAATTGTTCCATTACGCCATCGTGAGAAGCTTTCTTTTATTGTAGAATTAGCGCAGTCTATTAATCCTTATTTAGCTATTGTGTTTACAAACACAAAAGATGAAGCAGACGAAGTGGCTGATGCGATGCTTGAAGCGGGATTGAATGTGGAACGACTTCACGGAGGCTTGCAGCCGAGACAAAGAAAGCAAGTGATGAAGCAAGTAAATGATGTGAAGGTTCAATACCTAGTTGCAACAGATCTTGCAGCTCGTGGAATAGACGTAAAAGGTGTTAGTCATATTATTAATTATGGATTACCTCAAGACTTAGATTTTTATATTCACCGTGTTGGTCGAACAGCTCGTGCGGGTGCGGATGGGATTGCTCTGACCATTTACGACCAACAAGATCAGCAAGCAATCGAAAAGTTACAAAAACGCGGCATTCGCTTTACGTACTTTGATTACAAAAAAGGAGAATGGACGAAGCTTGATCGTGCTCCATTAGGTGTGCCTGGTAAACGCAAGCCTACTCGTACGACAACAGAAGCGAATCCAACACCTGCTAAGTCCTCAACAGATCCGCAAAAACGAACTGGCGGCAAAGCTAAAGCGAAGCCAAAAAGAGTCAAGCCAGCTCATAAGAAAAAAGCACGATTTAAGCAAGCAAAAGAAGCACAAAGACAGAGAAGAGTTTCATCAAAAAACAAGAAGTAAACGTTGTTTGTAAGGGAGAGAAAAATAGATGACTCTGAAAATAGGTTCTCATGTATCAATGAACGGTAAAAAGATGCTGCTTGGAGCGAGTGAAGAAGCAGCTTCCTACGGAGCAAATACATTTATGATCTATACAGGAGCTCCGCAAAATACGAGACGTAAGCCGATTGAAGAGCTAAATATCGAAGAAGGCGTAGTTCATATGAGAGAGCACGGTATGGTTGATATCGTTGTTCATGCTCCTTACATTATTAATATCGCAAATACAACAAAGCCTGAAACATTTGAGCTTGGTGTCCGTTTTTTACGTTCAGAAATTGAACGAACAGAAGCCTTAGGTGCAAAACAAATTGTGCTTCATCCAGGTGCACATGTCGGCGCTGGTTCAGAAGCTGGTATTCAAAAAATCATTGAGGGCTTAAATGAAGTATTTGAAGAGAAGCGTGATGTGCAAATTGCGCTTGAAACAATGGCAGGAAAAGGATCTGAATGTGGACGTACATTTGAAGAACTTGCGGCTATTATTGATGGAGTTACGCATAATGACAGGCTCTCTGTCTGCTTTGATACATGCCATATAAACGATGCAGGCTATGATATCGTATCAGATTTTGATGGTGTCCTTGATTCCTTTGACCGTATTATCGGCCTCGATCGTTTAAAGGTACTTCATATAAATGACAGTAAAAATGAGCGTGGAGCTGCAAAGGACCGTCATGAAAACATTGGCTTTGGGCATATTGGCTACAAAGCACTTCATTACATTGTTCATCATCCACAACTTACCGACATTCCTAAGATCCTTGAAACACCTTTTGTTGGTGATGATAAGAAAAATAAAAAGCCTCCATATAAGCATGAAATTGCCATGCTTAAAGAAGGACAATTTGATGAGAATATCCTTCATAAAATAATGGAATAAAGAACGAAGCAGAGGGAATTACATTTCTCTCTGCTTTTTTCTTTGCAAAAGTTGGTTAGATCCTAGTTGGAAAGAAAAAATAATGCTTTTCCCTCCTAGGTATAGAGCATACGCTAAATAAAAGTATTAAAGGTACGAGCCGAATTGCTTGAGGAGTTGGTTAACAACTGAGGAGACATATGGATCAATATTTGTTTGTAATCGATGCAAAATACGATTAACTTGCTCTTGATTGGCAATGTTAATATCTTCAGAGCGGAGAATAGTGATGACCTTTTGGGCTTGATCCAGATTTAAGGTGATTTGGTGCTGCCTAGCGAGCTGAAGAAGTTCGTCTTTTGTTAATGAATTAATCTTATGGTTAACAAGCTGTTGCATAAAAGCGTTCATATCAACATCCCCTTTTTCTCAAGTAAGATGTTGATAGTGTATGAGGTGAAAGAGAAAATGTGCACAAAAAAAAAGGAAATCTCATCAGTCTTATCGAATTAGAGTAATAAGATTAGAGAGCTTTTATAATGAGCAAATCGTTCATACTTTAAAACTTAGTTCTGAATGGGACTGCGGAAAAGAAGAACAAAGAAGGAGTGGGGCTTTATGGATAAAAAGCACCTAAATAAACAAATAGCCCCAAAAGGGAGAAACATGAGGGCATTAAACCCACCGTTCCTAAGTTGTAATCAAGTGACAAATACAGACTCAAAGGTACTAGAGAATATCATATTCGAGGAAAATTTTTTAATAGAAGAATTAGCTATACCTTTTTTAAAAGTGAATGATCAATTATATGCAGTTAAGTGGAATGATGCTTTTTTAGAAATGGCAGATATAGAAGAGAGTGAATTGTCGCTACTTTCCTTAAAAGAGCTTGCCTTAATTAATCCATTCGTTTCATTTTGTGTAGATCTTATTTGTGCTGCCCATGATCAGAATTCGCGACAAGAGGATGAGTTTGAAGGAGAGGACTTCCTGTTTCGCATACGTGCAGTACCTTTCTTTGCGGATAAAACTATTTATCTTATTTTCGAAGACCGTTCTCTACAGAAACAATTTGAGAATCTTCTTACTTTCCATCATCAAATGGAAGCGGTTTCTCACATTGCTGCAGGAGTAGCTCATGAATTAAGAAACCCTTTATCTGTTATAAAGGGTTTCTTACAATTGGCTCAATTAACAAATGATTTTCAAAAGTATTATGATACAATTCTTTCTGAATTAAATCGAATGAATGGAATTATTGAAGATTTCTTATCTGTTTCACGAAAAAAAATTGATCGTAAATGGCAATCACCTGTTAAATTAATGAAATCACTCATTGAGATTATGAAAGCAGAATGTTTGCTTCACAATGTTGAGCTTCATCTTGAAATATTTGAAACATCCAAGTTGGTGCATGTAAATGAATCAATGATCAAACAGGTTATGCTGAATCTTTTGCGTAACTCGATAGAGGCGTATGGTGAATCAAATACAAATCGTGCCTTTTGGGTGGATACGAAGATTAAAGACAATGATTATATCATTTATATTAAAGACAATGGACGAGGCATGCCAGAATCTGTCCTCAATAAAATTGGAAAGCCCTTTTTTACAACAAAAGAGAGTGGTACAGGGATTGGCATACCATTGTGTAAAAAAATAATTGAAGATCATGGAGGTGCGTTTAAAATAGAGAGCACGTATAGTATTGGAACGACTGTCATGATTTCATTACCATTACAAGACTAGTGTGAGTGTTCTGTTAGAAGCAGAATGCTCTTTTTTATGGTGAAATTTTGTTAGTTCTAAGTTAGAAAGAAAATGAAGAAGTCTTTTCTATTCTAAGTTGAAAGCTTAGACTCGTGAAAATTTTATGTGATTTGCTGCATTTTCTAACAATGGGTTTACGTTTAAAGATTTATTTATTTACAAGATTGAAAAGAGCCATTATAATTGAACGTAGCAACAAAAGTTTCCTCGAGGAAACTTTTGTTGCCTGTACTAAATTTGCACATTTATTAGGCATCAGCCATAAGATAGAGCATCATAATACGAAATTGAATAAGTAGTACGTTGTTAAAAATATGGATAAAGAAGTCTTTTCTGAAAGTTGCTCTACTGCAACAATAATGCAATGACTTAAGAACAGTAAGATTTAAGATTGGAGGATGAATAGTATGGAGAGCGTGATACAAGTCAAAAATCTTACCGTGTTTTATGAGAACAATCAAGCCATTAAAAACATTAGTTTCAATGCTGAAAAAGGAAATTTAATTGGTATTGTTGGGCCGAACGGGGCAGGTAAGTCTACGTTAATTAAAGCGATTCTAGGCCTCGAGAAGGCACTAGGCTCAGTTACTGTTTTAGGTATGGAGGTCAATGACGTACGTAAACAAGTATCTTATGTACCACAACGAAATCAGATTGATTGGGATTTTCCTGTTTTAGTTGAGGATGTTGTGATGATGGGCCGTTTTCGCCATATTCCTTGGTATAAGAGAGCAGGAAAAAAAGAGCGGGAAATCATGATTGATTCTTTAGAAAAAGTCGGGATGTTAGAATACCGCAAGCGACAAATTGGAGAATTATCTGGTGGTCAGCAACAACGAGTATTTATTGCGCGGGCTTTAGCACAGCAAGCAGATGTCTTTTTCCTTGACGAACCATTCGTTGGAATTGATGTGACATCCGAAGATATCATTATTCGTTTATTACGACAGCTTCGTGACGCGGGGAAAACTGTGTTTGTTGTTCACCATGATTTAAGCAAGGTCGAAGAGTATTTTGATCAGCTACTCCTTATTAATAAAGAACTTGTTGAATTTGGAGCGGTTAAAGAAGTGTATAAACCAGACATATTATCAAAGACGTACAAAGGTAGTATGACGTTATTTGGTGCTTCTAATGATATGATGGTGGTGAGCAATTAATGGGTGAAATCACGATGTTTATTGACCAAGTGATGCGCTATTCCTATTTGCAGCAAGGTCTGTTAGCGGCGATATTAGTAGGAATTATTTGCGGGGTCATTGGATGTTTTATTATTTTACGAGGGATGGCATTGATGGGCGATGCCATTTCACATGCTGTTTTACCAGGTGTCGTAATTGCTTATATGATTGGGGCAAGCTTCTTTGTTGGTGCGGTCGTAACGGGAGTCTTGACCGCACTTGCGATAGGATTCGTCTCACAAAATAGTCGGATTAAAGATGACTCAGCCATTGGCATCATGTTCACCGCCGCTTTTGCACTCGGAATTGTGCTTATTACGGGCCTCAGGGGAACAGGTATTGATTTATGGCATATTCTATTTGGAAATGTGCTAGCCGTATCTCAGAGCGATTTATGGGTTACATTTGGTATAGGGATTTTTGTGCTAGCGATGATTGTGATCTTTTACCGTCCATTGCTCATTAGTACATTCGATCCAGTTATGGCAAAAGCAACAGGGGTACCAGTCCAACTGATTCATTATTTACTGATGTTACTGTTATCTCTTGTCACAGTAGCTTCCCTAAAGACAGTCGGAATTGTTCTTGTCGTTGCAATGCTGATTACACCTGGAGCAACTGCTTACTTACTCACAGATCGATTGCCTGTCATGATCTCTCTTTCAGCCATATTTGGTGTGATCTCAGCAGTTGTGGGAATATTCTTTTCGGTCGTCTATGATGTCGCATCTGGTGCGTCCATTGTGTTAGTAGCATCTGTCTTATTCGGAATCGCTTTTTTATTCTCACCAAAACAAGGAATTTTGACAAAAAAATGGCGTTCAAGACATGTTCAAAATGTTGCATAAAAAAAATATGATGTCTCAAAAAGCGGAGAGGAAATGCTCCGTTTTTTTCTATTTTATAAAAAGTCCTAATTTTTTGATTTGGGGTTTATTGGTTAATAAAAGGATGATCCTTTCTTAAATAGAAATTTAGTCCCATTTAAAATAGCGTATTTTTGAGGAAATCAATATATGAAGGAGAATAACTAAGCTGATCAACCCCTCAGGGTATAAGAGTTCGATATATCATGAGATACCCTCCTATTTGTAGAGATGTCCTTGTTGAGTTAGAATGAGGATTTCGTTACGATATATCTCATTGCAACGCAAGGAATAAATGGAGGAGTTAAGAATGAAAAAATTTATATTTATTAGTCTCATTGTCTTCCTTTCCTTCGTAACTGGTTTTCTTTATGTTAAAAATGATCAACTTCACGATACAGTAAAAGAAAAAGAGCAACTGAATGAGGTGCTACTTTTAAACCAGGAAATGAAGGAAATGCAAGTTTATTTTGCTAAGCAGCCAGTTTCAACAGAAGTAGCGGCAAATTATAATACATGGGTCCGTTCTAATGAATTAGCGGAGCAGCTTTATGAGGATAGTGAAGGGAAATTCAAAAAAGAGTGGGGACTTTTTCTCGGAGAACTTGCCCAGCAGCGTGATGTAGATCCATTTATTGTTTATGAACTTTTACGAACAGAAACAGGTGGAAGATTTGATCCTAACGCAGTAGGTCCAGAAACTCGTTATGGCCATGCTTATGGAATGGGACAATTTATGAAAAATACAGCTCCGTGGATGGCAGAGATGGCTGGTTTACCGTATGAAGAAGAGTTGCTTTTTGATCCGCTTTATTCGATCCAGCTATCAGTAGAATATTTAAGCTACCTTTATTCAAAATATGAAAATTGGGATCATGCGCTAACAGCGTATCATCGCGGAATGTACGGACTTGAAAAATACATTGCTGAGAATGGGCATGCTGAAAGTTGGTATGCTGTAGAAATTCAAGAGAATGCCGAAAAATTTGAATGGGTAGCCTATAACCCTTAACTAATAAAAGCGTAAAAAGCTGATCCTCTCTAATAATTAAGAGGATCAGCTTTTTCTCATTATTCATCATCGCCTTCGGTAAACCGTGCAGCCATTTCGTAAAAATAAAGTTGACTTTGGATCGGTTGTTCATGAGACTGGCGCTCGACATAAGCATAATTGCCGTCTTTCGATTGTTCACGTGCCTTAGTATTATCTAATAACGTTATTTCAAGAATCTCTTTTATCCTGTATTTGCTCTTTTGACTTAAGACAGGGAAGAGAATTTCAATTCGTTTTTCCATATTTCGTGTCATCCAGTCTGCGGATGATAGATATATTTTTTCCTCGCCCTGATGGTGAAAATAGAAAATACGACTATGCTCTAAAAAGCGGTCGACAATACTTCTGACACGAATGTTTTCACTAACCCCTTCGATTCCAGGTCGTAAACAACAAATCCCTCTAACAATTAAATCGATTTTAACTCCTGCTTGTGACGCTTCATAAAGCTTTAAAATAATTGGCTTGTCGGTTATTGAATTCATTTTAGCTATAATTCTACCCTCACCAAATTGCTTATGATATTCAATTTCATCATCGATTAATTGAAGAAATTGATCTCTAATTTCAAAGGGTGCTGTTGAAAGATGATACCATGTTGGTTTTTCACTATATCCACTTAAATAATTAAAAAAATTCGTTGCATCAATTCCAAATTCTTCATTTGCCGTTAAGATACCCATATCTGTGTATAGCTTTGCGGTTGAATCATTATAATTACCTGTTCCTAAGTGAACAAATCGCTGGATTTTATCATTTTCATGACGAACAATAAGGGTAATTTTACTGTGCGTTTTTAATGCAGTGATACCATAAATGACATGGACCCCTGATTTTTCAAGCTTTTTTGCCCATTGAATGTTATTTTCTTCATCAAAACGAGCCTTTAACTCGACAAGTACTGTAACCTGTTTTCCATTTTCTGCTGCTCTTGCAAGAGCATGAATAATTGGTGAATCCCCACTTACTCGGTAAAGCGTTTGTTTAATGGCTAATACGTTCGGATCATCAGTTGCGCGTGAGATAAAATCGACGACTGGCTGAAAAGATTCATAGGGATGATGCAAGAAAATATCTTGTTTTAATGTCGCTTGAAAAATATCATCTTCTCCTATTAAATCTTCAGGTGGTTGAGGAATAAGTGTTTCATTTGCTAAGTATTCATGATCAATGACAATTTGATTATATAGTTTGAAAAGGAATGTTAAATCAAGAGGCCCTTGAAAAGAATAAACATCATTCTTGTGAATTTCGAGCACGTCAAGCAATAGGTTAAGTACATTAGGGTCCATCATGCCTTCTTGCATTTCTAAACGGACGGCACAACCCCATTTTCGTTTCTTTAATTCTTTTTCAATTTCTCTAAGTAGATCTCGTGAACCTTCTTCATGAATGGTCAAATCGGCATTCCTCGTAATTCTGAATGGAGAAACAGATTGAACATTAAAACCATTAAACAGTTTATCAATAAAGTGACTTATGACATTTTCGAGTAAAATAAATTCTGACTTTCCTTCAGAACAAGGAAGCTGAATCACGCGATTTAATACGGCAGGAACTTGCACAATAGCGAGTTGCTCTTTTCTAACTGTCTGTCCACCATTATTCTTCCGCAAAACGACAGCAAGATTCAAGCTCTTACTAAGAAGCATTGGGAATGGTCGGTAAGCATCAATGGCCATCGGGGTTAAAACAGGAAAAATATAATGATTAAAACGATGCTGTAAAAAAGTCAGCTGCTCGTCTGTACATTCTTCAATTGATAGAAATTGAAATCCTTCCTGACACAGCATTGGAAGAAGTGTTTCTGTAAAAACAGCATCCTGCAGCTGCACTAACCGATGATTTTTCTCCGAGATTTGCTTCAGCTGTTGTTTAGGCGTAAGACTAGCCTTGTTTTCTGGTCGGTTAAAGCCTGCCTTTATCTGATCTTTTAAACCAGCAACTCGTACCATAAAAAACTCATCTAAATTTGAACTGAATATCGCTAAAAATTTAAAGCGTTCAAGCAATGGATTACGTTCATCCATTGCTTCTTCTAACACACGTTCATTAAAAGCAAGCCAACTTAACTCACGGTTATTGTATAAGGTTGGGTTATTAAGGTCTACGATTTCTTGGGTAATTGGATCTTTGTGCATGATTATTCAACCTTTCCTATACATTCATCTACTTTATTCTAACAGCTGATTGTAAAATTTATGTTAAGATTGGTTTTTTAAGGTCTATCGATGGGATATAATGTAATTCAATATCATACCCAGTTGCACGCTCTAAATGCTTTTTATGTTTTCCTGCTTGCATATCTTCAAAATGGGCATCCTCTTGGTAATAGAGAGGAATAATAAAGGTTTTGTCATTCACATCGATATGCCCGATTTCAACTACAGCATTCCGTTTTGTTCGATCTAAGCAGTAAGCAAGCTTCATAATCGATCCTAGGAATTCATAAAGCTTTAATTGCTTTTTATGGAGCAAGTTCTTAAATGGTTTCGCAAACTGCATCAATTGTGATTTTGATTTAAAAGAAGAAATGAAGGCAATAGCTAAACGTTCTTGATGAGATAGCCCTTCAATGGTCATATTCGTAACTAGGTAAAATGTGTTTTGACTACTTGCTTCACTATTAATATATTCACCGATATAGAGAACTCGAGCGCTATGTTTAAGAAGCTGCAGGGCAACTTTTTGATCATGTTTCGTCGAACAATTAGCTGAGAGTTCTTGGTATAAACGTGTAGCTAAATAGGTGATATGGTTTACATGATCTAAGTTAACCTCATAACTATGTGATAATTGATAGAAGCTCTCTTCGGCGACATTTGGAAAATAGCGAGTTTCCATTGATCGCAGTAATTCCTCGTAAAAAATACCGTCACGTAAGCCTTTTCGACTCATAATGAACGTATCAGCATTGACATGGTCAACCAGGGATGAAATAACCTCAGCCGCAGGGACGATAATATCGGCACGATCCTTGGATAATCCATCAATCGATAATCGTTCTTCGTAAGTGGTTTGCTGGAGCATCTTATTAAGATTATGCAATTCAGTGCGTGAGAATTCATACTGATGCAAGCCAGCAAGCGGGTACTCGATTTGACGTTGATGAATGAGAGAAAGGTTTCTGGCGCTTCCTCCAATCCCAATGACAGGATAGTCTCGGTTTTCTTGTAGCCAAGATAACGTTTTCAGTTGTGAGGATATAAAAACCTTAATAGCAGCTAATTCACGCTCAGTTGGCTGCTCACCTTTTACAAATTGCTGTTGAAGCGTGACCGCACCGAATGGGAAGCTGTGATAATAGATCAATTCCCGATTTTCAAAAAATGTAACCTCTGTACTTCCTCCACCAATATCAATTGTATAGCCATTTTTAATGTTAGTGGAATTAACAACAGCGAGATATCCGTAAAATGCTTCCTCGTATTCAGATAGGATTTGGATATCAAAAGCAAGCCGTTCTTTCACTAGTTCTACCACTTGATTGCGATTGTTCGCTTTTCGCATAGCGGCTGTTGCAATCGCGGTTACTTCCTTAACATGATGAAAGTGGATGATATCTTTAAAGCGAGTTAAAGTGTCTAAAAGAATATTGATTCCTTTTTTCGTGAAATGACCATCAGCGTTAATATGAGAGCTAAGACGAGCTACGGTTTTATAATTGTGTAACTCTTTATAGCAACCGTTATGATCGATTTGATTGATAACTAGACGTACTGAGTTGGAACCTATATCAATAATGGCAAATTGTTTTTCAATCACAAGTGTTCATCTCCCAACAATCTCACAATGTGTTTAAAGTTGTCTTCATTATAGCAAAAACATTTCTTCCATGCGCGAGGCTGGACAGAAAATAAATATCCATTATAATAGGTAAGGACACAGATTTAAATCGTAATCGTTCTGATAAAAGTGTTTCAATTCAAAAGAAGAATAGCAATAAACGTTATTATGACTCTGATCGTTCGTGTCTTTAAACTTTGATTTATACGGATATATTTTGCGCAGAAGGAGAAAGGAGGAGAGATACATGAATCAAGAAGAAGCTATCTCCATCAAAGGGGTATCATTTCAATATGGTAACCGCGCTGTACTTGAAGATATCTCCTTATCAATTCCAAAAGGTGGTTTTCTTGGGTTAGTTGGGCCAAATGGCTCTGGAAAATCAACACTCATTAAATTAGTTCTTGGCTTACTTCCATTACAATCAGGTGAGGTTCGCTTATTTGGAGAACAAGTGAATAAGTTTCGTAAATGGGATAAAATCGGCTTTGTTTCTCAAAAGGCAAATAGTTTCAATTCAGGATTTCCCGCTACTGTATTTGAAGTTGTTTCGATGGGCTTATATGGAAAGGTTGGACTTTTTCGCTTTTTGAATCGCAATCATAAACAGAAGGTTCGAGAGGCAATTGAGCAAGTAGGGATGACAGATTATATTCATCAAAATATCGGTGAGTTATCGGGTGGTCAACAGCAACGCGTTTTTATTGCTCGTGCCCTTGTAAGTGAACCAGAGCTACTTATCCTTGATGAGCCGACAGTCGGCGTAGATGTAACGAATGTTCGTCAATTTTACGACATGCTCGTGCATCTAAATCAAGAAAGAGGGATTACGCTGGTCATGGTAACTCATGATATTGGCGCAATGACAGACCATGTAACGGATGTAGCTTGTTTAAATAAACATCTTCATTTCCACGGAAATACAGCTGATTTTGCTGCCAATCAGGACCTATCATCCATGTATGGTCATGATGTACATCTCCTAACGCATAATCACAGTCACGGAGGACACTAGCAAATGTTAGAAGCTTTTTTTCGCTATGAATTTCTCCAAAATGCATTTTTTACAGGGGTTATGATCGGATTACTAGCCCCCTTGCTCGGCGTTTTTTTGGTCGTACGTCGGCTTTCGCTTATCGCAGATGCTCTTTCTCATATTACGCTCTCAGGAATTGCGGCTAGCTTACTATTAGCGAAGTATGTTGCGTTCTTCCAAGGTTTGAATCCATTATACTTAGGGATGGTTTTCTCTGTTGGCGGTGCTCTTTTAATTGAGCAGCTAAGGAGTGTGTATAAATTTTATAAAGAAATAGCGATTCCAATTATTCTTTCTGCAGGAATTGGCTTAGGTGTCGTTTTTATTTCGTTAGCAGATGGATTTAATAATGATTTGTTTAATTACTTATTTGGTAGCGTCATAGCAGTTAGTCGCTCAGACCTTTGGACGATAAGTATCATTACGGTGATCGTTCTGACTGTTCTTGTATTTTTCTATAAAGAGTTATTTTTCTTATCATTTGATGAAGAGCAAGCCGTCGTTTCTGGCATCAATCGCAAAGTCATTCATTTTATCTTTATCGTGATGGTTGCACTTGTGATTGCTGCTTCGATGAGAATTGTTGGCATTTTGCTCGTTTCCTCACTAATGACATTGCCAGTAGCAGCAGCGATGAGGCTGGCGAAGGGCTTTAAGCAAATGTTTTTATATTCGATCATATTTGGTGAAATTGCCGTTATTGGGGGGCTTGTGTCATCTTATCACCTCGATTTAGCTCCTGGTGGGATGATTGTGATGATTGCCGTGTTGATATTAGTTATGACCATTTATACTCAAAAGATTTGGTTGAAGGTTCGGAGCACCCACTCAAAAGCAGCAAAAACAAGCTAGATTATGTTTGAGCAATCATTGTCTCAAATGGTTATCTCATGTAAAATGACGTGAGGAAAAGATAGGGGAACATGCCTGATGGACATATTATTACATCTTACATTTATTGAAAGAGGACTTGTTGCGGGAGTGATTATCGGTTTCATTGCTCCGATTGTTGGTGCATTTTTACTTGTGCGACGTGTTTCTGTTATCTCAGAGTCGATTTCTCATATTACGTTAACAGGAATTTCAGCAGGCGTGTTTCTTGGAACACTAGGTCCATTTTTTCAAGCGATTAATCCAATGTATTTAGGAGTTATCTTCGCGCTTTTAGGTGCTTTGATTACAGAAAGGCTACGTGTCGTTTATCGGCATTTTCAAGAGCTTGCCATTCCAATTATTTTGTCAGCAGGTATTGGGATGAGTGCGATCTTTATTAGCTTAGCACGAACAGGCTATAATGAATGGTATACGTATTTGTTTGGTAGTATTGTAAGTGTCACGGTAAGTGATATTCAATTTATATTAGGTATGGCTCTAATTGTTCTTATCATTATCGGTATGTTTTATAAAGAATTTATTTCAATTTCCTTTGATCAAGAATTTGCAAAAGTCTCGGGCATTTCGATTCGAACGGCTAACTTTGTCTTTGCCTTGTTGATTGCTCTTGTGATTTCAATGTCGATGAAGGTGGTAGGAGTCTTACTCGTTGGAGCTATGATTGTCATACCAGTCGCAACTAGTATACAAATAGCTAAAAGCTTCAAGCAGTTAATTGGTTATGGGATTCTTTTTGCTGAAATAGCTGTTATTTCAGGAATGTATGTCTCTTATCAATATAATATTGCGACAGGCGGAATGATTGTCCTTATGGCTTTGCTTGTTTTACTTTTCGTGATACTGTTGAAAAAAATAAGCCAGCTTGGACGATAAAAGGGGGAACGAGACGTGAATGTGAATGAAGCAATGGAAATATTGAAGGAAAAAGGGTTTAAGCATACAGGGAAAAGAGAAGATATGCTCCGTTTATTTGCAAATGAAAAACGTTATTTATCAGCGAAAGAAGTCCTTGAGCGTTTACAAGGTGAATATCCTGGGATGAGTTTTGATACAATCTACCGTAATTTGTCATTATTCACAGAAATGGATATTTTAGAAGCGACTGAATTAGAGGGAGAAAAACGTTTCCGATTTAGTTGCTCAACGACAGAGCATCATCATCATTTAATCTGTTTAGATTGTGGAAAAACAAAACATATTCATAGCTGTCCAATGGAATCGATTCATCAACAGTTCCCAGATTTCGAAGTAACGGGGCATAAATTTGAAATTTATGGGAAATGCGAAGAGTGTCATTCTTAAGAAATGATTAGAAGGATCAGCTAATAAATTTTTAAAATAAGATGAAGATATAAAAAGGACTGGTTTTTTTCAGTCCTTTTTGATGATTGCAATTTTATGATGATTCTTGAAGCCAGTTATCGACCCACGTTTTCGCTTCGACCCAATTTTTAGCGCGAATGACATTATCAGGTGCAGGGAGGCGGTTGTATGGTGTATCCATTAAAATAACAGGAATGTTAAACTCCTCAGCGATCGCTACTGCATTATCATGCTTGTCTTCAAAAAAGATATCGAGCTTATGCTCACGAACAGCGTCAAGTTTATCGTGTTTACCGACTAATTCAATATGATCAAAAGGTAAAGAACGATTTGTAAACCAATTTTGTGTAATCGAAGCTAAATGTTCTCTACGCGCTGTAATATAAATGAGCTCATGATGTTTCGTCCATTGAAGCAAGGTTTCTTCAGCATCTGGAGCAAGTTCTGCTTGCTCGTAAATGATTCCCTCATGCTCACCCATCCACTCCCAAAATTGCTGTTCGGTAATATTTAGAATGGATGTTAAATCGTACTCCACGATATCATCTAAAGTTAGTGTTTTATTAAAATGCTTGTTTAAATAAGGGACAAATGTATCAGGTGCGGTTACGGTACCATCAATGTCTAGTCCCATTCTTTTCTTCGTACTCATTATATTCACCTCATACTTCTACAGAACTTATCTTCTACCTTACACGAATTTGTTTACTTGGTCTAGAGTGATTTCCTTTCCATGAAATGATTGTCACCGATAATTTAAAGCTTATGCGTCATACTAATATTGTTCCCCGAAACAAAGAAAGCGAGGGATTCGTATGGCAGACGATAAGCATCCAAAAGATGAACCCGTACGGTTGTTGGATGAAGATGATGAGTCTTTAACATTGGTCAATAATCATGTTGAAGGTCGTGATCATGATCGCAACCTTGGATTAAGTGAAGAAGAGACAAATGAAGAGATGACAGTTGACGCAGATTCAGCACCATTAGATGGGGAAGAAACCCTTTCTGATTCCCATTTTAATGAGGAAAGTGCAGCTGAGTATGGTGCAGTCAATGGATTGGGAGGAGTTCGAACAGTTAGCTCTGATCGAACCGAGGCAAAAGAAACTGCAGAGATGAATGAAGATGATGTGACGGCTGGACGTGGCACTGGAACATTTGCGATTGTTCTCTCTATTTTATCATTGTTCTTCTTACCAGTATTGCTTGGAGCAGCTGGTATTGTAGTAGGTTTTGTAGCACGTCGTAGTGGCGCCACAACGCTTGGAAATTGGGCAATTGGGATTGGTGCCATTTCGATTCTTATGACTGTCTTTTTCTCTCCTTTTTTTTAACGAGAGAGAACGGGGAACGGAGCTTTTTGTTCAAAAAGAAAAGCATAAGCCATCTTCGGCTTATGCTTTTTCTAATTCACGTTGTTTGGCAAAATGCTCTTCAGCAATTTTATCGATTTCTTTTTTGAGTTCCTCAACCATTGTTTCTTCAGGAACTTTTCGAACGATCTCACCTTTGCGGAAAAGAAGACCTTCCCCGCGTGCACCCGCAATACCAATGTCGGCTTCACGAGCTTCTCCAGGTCCGTTAACAGCACAACCTAGTACAGCTACCTTAATAGGTGCTTTAATGGAAGCAATATAATCCTCTACTTCATTTGCAATGCTAATGAGGTCAATTTCGATTCGACCACAAGTTGGGCAAGAAATAAGGGTAGCGGCATTTGCAGCTAGTCCAAAGGATTTTAATAATTCACGAGCTACTTTTACTTCCTCTACAGGATCAGCGCTTAAGGAAATTCGAACAGTGTTCCCAATCCCCATATTTAAAATAGCCCCGAGTCCTGCAGCACTTTTGATTGTACCAGCAAATAGTGTACCTGATTCCGTAATACCAAGGTGGAGTGGGTAATCAAAAGCTTTTGCAGCCTTTTCGTAAGCTTCAATCGCTAGGTTTACATCAGATGCTTTCATCGACACAATAATGTCATGGAAATCGAGATCTTCCAAAATTTTAATGTGATGAAGGGCACTTTCCACCATGCCATCAGCTGTTGGGTAGCCATATTTCTCAAGAATTCGTTTTTCTAATGAACCAGCGTTTACACCAATTCGAATCGGAATTCCTTTTTCTTTTGCAGCTTTTACAACTGCCTCAACTTTATGACGCTTCCCAATATTTCCAGGGTTAATTCGAATCTTATCTGCTCCGCCTTCAATCGCTTTAAGAGCAAGCTTGTAATCAAAATGAATATCAACAACTAATGGAATATTAATCTGTGCTTTAATATCAGCAATTGCTTCAGCGGCCCGCATATCAGGACATGCAACACGAACAATTTGGCAGCCAGCTTCTTCAAGACGCTTAATCTCAGCCACAGTTGCTTCAACGTCGTGTGTTTTTGTTGTTGTCATACTTTGAATAACAACTTCATTGTTTCCGCCAATCGTCAAATTGCCGACCTTAACTGGTCGCGTTTTTGTACGATGTGTTATTTCGGTCATTGACCTATCGCTCCTTTTATATCGAAGAGGTGCACTTCACTCTTCTACTAATCTCAAAATTAGAGAATCGTATTCATTTTATCAATGACCGCAATTGTTTGGCAAGGATAAACTGATGATTAATGATAAAGAGGAAATAAATATGTCTCTCCAATCTGCATATCTTCAGGTTCTAGTCCATTGTTTAACTGTTTAAAATCATAGACAATTTCTTGAATTGAAGCAGGTATTGGTCCTTCATGTAAGTGTTCAACAATGGTGAGAACCGTATGTCCAGGTTCAACAATCACTTCTTGATAAGGTTCAAGTTGTTCAGTTGGCAGAGTGGACGCTCCATCCTCAGGAAGAGAAGTAGTTGCTTGTTCGTTTGTCGGTTGATTAGCAGCTTGCGTCAAGTGATTGGGTAAAGTGCCAATTGTTAGATCATAATAAGTGCTATATAAAATGACGAGAATAATGACAATGGTACCAATGCGTTTCATCAGCTTGTCCTCCATTTAAGCAGACATGTACAAATCATTTTCTTATTGATAAGTATATGTGACTGTTGGATAAATATTACTTCTTCATGTCATAACATCTTGGAGGTGTCATAAAATGAAACAAGGAGCTCGTCTACCGTATTTGTTATTTTTTATCGGTTTGCTTCCGTTCATCATGGTAATAGGGAATTCAATGTTTATTCCGCTGCTTCCGCACATGCAGGCTGAGCTTGGCCTAACAATGATAGAGGGGGGCTGGATTTTAACAAGCTTCTCGATTCCAGCTGCGGTGCTCGTCCCATTTGGAGGCATTCTTTCGGATCGTTATGGTCGCAAAAAAGTGGCTATGCTTGCCTTGCCACTTATTATGATTGGAAGTTTTATTTCAGCGTTAGCAGGAATGAATGGCGTACTTAGCCCTGTGTTTGAATGGATGATTGTTGGTCGAATCATTCAAGGAGTTGGTGCAGGCGGAATAACACCTCTTGCTATGGCTTTTATTTCAGATTTATACACTGGTGAAAAAAGAAGTCGAGCCCTTGGATCAATCGAAGTGTTTAACGGGGCTGGAAAAGTGTTAAGTCCAATTATTGGTGGAATCATTTTAGGATTTTCTTGGACGATAAGCTTTGTCATCTTGTTCGCTACGGCGCTTCTAGCTTTTGTCGGTATTTTTCTGTTTGTTGATGCGCAAAAACAGGTGGTTACAGAAAAAGAACACATTTTTATTAAATACAAAAGGTTGCAAACACTCACAAAGAAGCATTGGAAATGGCTAGTACCCATCTTTGCGAGTGGGGCAATTGGTATGTTTCTTATGTTTGGATATTTGTTTTATTTATCTCATTTACTCGACTTAGCCGACACCATTCCTTCTATGGGGAAAGGATTTATCCTTGCTTGTCCACTGCTAGTGCTAACGGTGTTTTCTTATCTCACAGGGAGAAGGTTGAAAGGAAGAGAAGATAGTTATAAGCGTGGATTTCTTTTAGGAATAGGGTTGATGATTATCGGAACTTGGAGTATGATCCATTCAATGGAGGTTGGCTTTATTGTAGTGGGCATGATCATTTATGGAACGGGATTCGGTATTCTTCTTCCTTCTGCTAATGCGGCACTTGCGTCGATTGTATCGAAAAAAGAAAGAGGGACGGTATTTGCCTTTTATGCGATGCTGCGTTTTCTTGGTGTAGCATTTGGCCCTGTATTATTTGGTACCTGGATGAATGATCCGACTCAATTGCTATTTACTTCATTGTTTTTCGTTATGATAAATGGAGTCATTTTATTATTTAGTTGGTCTTGTTTACCGATTGGAAAGTCTTGCGTAGATTCAGGTTTAACGTGAATAGAACGTGGAATTAAGTCTAAAGTCCCTTTTATTTTTACTTTAAAACGTGTTTCCTATTGTATAGAGTGGACGTCTTATATGAAAAGGTAATAGACTTAGCTTGTGAAAAAGGAGTCGATGAAATGAAAATAATTTGGAAGAAGTATCTTGCTTTGACCCTCGTCTTTAGTCTAGTCCTGCCTATGCTTGTTTTTGCAGATGCTGCACCTGGTGATGTCATTGTAACATTAGGGGAAAATTTATCAGAATCTGAGAAGCAGGCATTGCTTGCTGAAATGGGAGCGACAGAAGAAGATCAGATCGTTTATGTCACGAATGCTGAAGAACATCAATATTTAGGTGAATATATTAGTGCATCGCGGATTGGTACACGAGCCCTTTCATCTTCAAAAATTACATTAACTGAAAGTGGCAGTGGAATTATTGTTGATACAAATAATATTGATTGGGTTTCTAATGGGATGTATGAAAATGCTCTTATTACAGCAGGTGTAGAAGATGCTGAGATTTATGTGACAGCACCGTTTGAAGTATCAGGAACTGCTGCTTTAACAGGTTTAATTAAAGCATACGAAATCGCTGCTGAGATTGAAATACCTGAAGAACAGAAACAAATTGCAAATGAAGAAATGGTTAAAACGGCGGAGTTAAGTGACTCTATTGGGGTTGAAGAAGCAACAGAGTTAATGAACCGAATTAAAGAAGAAATTGCGAACAATCCAGTCGAAACTGAAGATGATTTGCGTGAGTTAATTCGACGTGTCGCAGCCGAGCTCGGTATTACGCTAACAGATGAAGAATTAAATGGACTCGTTTCATTATTTATGAGAATGAAGGACATGAATATAGATTGGAATCAAGTACAAGAACAAATTGCAAATGTTCGTAATAACTTAGATGAAATTTTAAATAGAGAGGAAACACAAGGTTTCATCCAAAACTTTCTTGATTTTATCAACAGTTTAATTGATTCCCTTCGCGGAGTATTTAGTTCATAATTAAGAGAGGGTAAATATCCCTCTCTTTTTTGTACAGCAACTGCTGTTGCTATTAAGAAGAATTTAGCAAAATGGAAAATTTGTTTATGAAAAATGAAACGGAATTTTAGAGTAAATCGTAGAAAAGTGAAAGGAGGAAGAGATGATGGAATGGTTAGATTCAGCTAGTATTGGTTTTCTTGTCGTGTTTTTGGGAACGCTTTTCTTAATCGGTGAGCTTCTTGTTCGAGCAAAAGGACTTTTTGCTATTTTAGGTATTGCGATTATGGCAATGTATTTTTCTTATCATCTTTCTGGGGATGTTGGTTTATGGGTCGTCCTTTTGTATGTAATTGGTCTTGCTTTAATTATTATCGATGGAAAAGTGATTACAGATGGAACAGTTGCCATAATCGGAGTTGTTCTTATGATTATTGGTCTTGCTGTGCCAGCTCCGAATATGATTTACGGAGTACTTGTTTCAATGGGCTTTCTTTTAGGGGGCTTTAGCTCTGCATTATTTTTAAAAGTTTTCCCTTCGCGGAATTTATGGGCGAAAATGACATTGAAAGATCGTTTAACAGAAGATCTTGGCTACAATTCTATTAACGAGAGCTATAGCAAGCTCGTCGGCAAACAAGGGCGTACACTCACCCCTTTTCGGCCAACAGGATCTGTTGAGATAGATGGTCAACAATACAGTGCAACAAGCGGGAGTCAATGGCTCGAAGCAAATATTGAGATCGTTGTAACGTCTGTTGACGGTACGAGAATTGTTGTGAAAAAGGTAGAAGAATAAAGAGAAACAAGCGAGTAGCCGAATGTTGGTTACTCGCTTGTTTTTTCGAGATGTCTAGCTCTAGCGCCTAGCCGCTCGAGGTCATTTCAACCTGCGATTGGTTGCCCGAAACAAGGCAACACAATAGCAGGCTTCCAATGCTTGTCGCGGCTGATCAAGGCGCTTTCGCTTTTCGAGATGTCTAGCTCGAGCGCCTAGCCGCTCGAGGTCATTTCAACCTGCGATTGGTTGCTCAAAACAAGGCAACACAATAGCGGGCTTCCAATGCTTGTCGCAGCTGATCAAGGCGCTTTCGCTTTTCGAGTTGGCAGTGGGATAGATTTCATCGCAAAAAACAAAATCGCAAATGTGGTAATAAGAAAAGCACTGAAGGGAACGTCGGTAAATAAGGTATCAATCCAGTAAAGAAATACAGCAGGTAAGGTCATAGCGTGTGCAGTCATTAGCCATAGATGACGATACTCAAGAAATTTTTTGGAACCTCGTAGTAGTAACCCAATAAATGCTAATACTGTAATGCCAAGAAAAGCAAGCCCAGCTAAACCAGAATACATAAAGACAGTTCCAATTCCGAGTAGGATCGGTAAAAATCCTTGCAAATCAGCAACTCGATCGGAAAGCTGCTCCTTTGAAAATTCTTGTACTCCAAGTATGGTGTATGGAATGGCTTGAAGGCTACCATTATTAATGAGCAGAATTTCATTTTGTTGCAGAGCGATACCATTAGTTAATTGTACTAACTCTTCTTCTGAATATGTATTATTAGGATCAATTAAAATCGCTGGTTCGTCTGGTTCATCAAGTAAATAAACATCGTCACTTTCCCACTGGAGTGTTCCTCCTTCTAATTGAAAAGGAGGTAGATCATGTTGAAGTGTGTCTTTGAGCTGATTCACTCCTGAAATAGCTGTTAGACTCATTGTAATTAAAAAAGGGATACTCGCGACTAACATCACAAAGAGAACGTGCCAAATAGTAGAGGTGATCGGACGTAAGCGACTGTATGCAATCGTTCGTTTATCGTAAAAACTTTTTAATAACCATTTCCAAAAACTCATTGTTCTCTCCTTTCTCTTCCTCGTCATTTTATCGAATGAGTGCAGGAAATGCCATTATATTTTTGAAAAATAGGGTTGCTTTTTATTTGTCACGCTTGTTATTTTTCATGGAAGGAGCAAATCTTTTAAAAATAGTAATTTATCATTTACAAACCCTTAACAAATGAATAATAATAGATTGGGTGTCCATGTTGAGCTTTGTCGAAATGACAAATGTGTCAATGTGACTTATGCGATGAAGGGATGAGGATGTTGGATTTACAATCGATCTTGTTCATATTTTTGGGTGGTCTTGGAATTTTCCTGTTCGGGATTAAGTTCATGGGGGATGGCTTACAGAAGATTGCAGGGGAACGACTACGAGATTTGCTGGATAAGTTTACGACAAATCCTGTTATGGGGGTTTTAGCAGGTATTGTGGTAACTATTCTGTTACAGACAAGTTCTGGAACAACGGTTCTTACGATTGGTCTTGTTAATGCAGGTTTCATGACATTACAGCAAGCAATCGGTGTTATTATGGGAGCGAATGTTGGAACGACTGCGACGGCTTTCATTATTGGTTTTAAGATTACTGAATACGCATTGCCAATTATCGCAATCGGTGCAGCGCTTATTTTCTTTTTGAAAAATAAAAAAGCGAATAATTATGGACAAGTTATTTTTGGATTTGGTGCTTTGTTCTATGGATTAGATCTTATGGGGGAGGGTCTAAAACCGTTACGTGAACTGCAAGCTTTTACCGATTTAACCATTAGTATGGGGGAAACACCATTACTTGGGGTATTAATCGGGACTATTTTCACGGTTGCTGTTCAAAGCTCTACTGCGTCAATTGGATTATTACAGCAGCTTTATGATCAAGGAGCAATGGAGCTTGTTGCCGTGCTACCAGTTTTATTCGGTGATAATATCGGGACAACCATTACAGCAGTGCTTGCTGCAATTGGAGCATCGGTTGCTGCTAAACGTGCAGCATTAACACATGTTATCTTTAACTTAATTGGAACGATTATTGTCTTAATTGTTTTTCCGCTATTTTTGAATTTGATTACCTTTCTTGCCGTTGAATTAAACTTAAACCGACCAATGACGGTTGCATTTGCACATGGTATTTTTAATGTCTCAAACGTTATCATTCAGCTTCCATTTATAGCAGTCCTTGCGTTAATTGTAACGAAATTGGTGCCAGGTGATGACTACTTCGTTGAATACAAAGCCAAGCATTTAGACCCGATGTTTATTGGCAGTTCGCCAGCCATTGCTCTTGGACAAGCAAAACAAGAAGTTCTCAGAATGGCTGATTTCTCGGAAAAGGGTCTCTATGAGGTCAGTCAATATCTCGAAACTGGTACAAAACGTCATGCGGAAATGGCTATTCAATTTGAAGAAGCCATTAATAATCTTGACCGTAAGATAACCGATTATTTGATTCTAATTTCATCTCGCTCGTTATCTGGAGCTGATTCAAGAATGCATTCGATGCTAATGGATACAGTTCGAGACATTGAACGTATTGGTGATCATATAGAGAATATTGTTGAATTAAAGGATTATCAAAAGACTAATAAAGTGAATTTATCTGAAACGGCTTTTGATGATCTGCGTGAAATGTTTGATTTAACAATGTCGACATTGAAAGAAGCTATCCAATCACTTGAGTTTGTAGATGGTGATATGGCACGTTCTGTTCTTGAAAAAGAAGAGAAAATCGATCAGATGGAACGCAAACTAAGAAAACAGCATATTCAGCGTGTGAATGAAGGTCGATGTTCAGGGGCTGCTGGTATTGTTTTTGTTGATATTGTTAGTAATTTGGAGCGTATTGGTGACCACTCTGTTAATATAGCTGAAGCGGTTATTGGGGAAGTGCGCTAATAGTTAGTGGAGGCGGGGCATACTGATGTTCCGCCTCTTTTCTTTTGAAGAGGACGAACTCTTCAGTTAGAAAAGGCTTGTCTATTAATTTTAATTGTGGTACGTTATGAAAGCAGTATTTTTTCGAGAAACGTCAAACGAATAGGGAATTTACTGAAAAAATATTGACTTGAAAATAGCTGTATGCTATTATAATTCTTGTCTTTAATAAAATTGTTCCACAGTAGCTCAGTGGTAGAGCTATCGGCTGTTAACCGATCGGTCGTAGGTTCGAGTCCTACCTGTGGAGCCATATTATGGCGGTGTAGCTCAGCTGGCTAGAGCGTACGGTTCATACCCGTGAGGTCGTGGGTTCGACTCCCTCCGCCGCTATTTTCTTTTATACATTTACAAACGTTTTCTATGGCGATTGTGGCGAAGTGGTTAACGCACCGGATTGTGATTCCGGCATTCGTGGGTTCAATTCCCATCAGTCGCCCCATAGAGGACCCTTAGCTCAGTTGGTCAGAGCAGTCGGCTCATAACCGATCGGTCGTAGGTTCGAGTCCTACAGGGTCCACCATTTACATATTCGGAGGAATACCCAAGTCTGGCTGAAGGGATCGGTCTTGAAAACCGACAGGCGGGTCAAACCGCGCGGGGGTTCGAATCCCTCTTCCTCCTCCATTTTAAAATGATAAGGCGTATATTCGTCTTTTTTTTATTATACGAAAAAGATCCATCTTCGCAATGAGAAGATGGATCTTTTGCTTATTATGAGTTTGAGGAATGAACTAATTTTACTTCTTTTGTCTCCATTTTAAAAAGTGAGATTCAATGATACGTACAAGTAAAAAGAGAACGATCCCGATGAGTGAGAGCCATACAATTGGAGCGAAAACACCAGCTCCATCAAACTGAGTCATCATCCGTCTACTAAAATAACCGAGTCCCGCTTGCGCTCCGAGCCACTCTCCGATAGCCGCACCGATTACACTTAACGTAACTGCGACCTTTAGACCTGAGAAAAAGGATGGCAGTGCTGAGGGAACTTCTACTTTGGCAAACAAATGCCATCTACTCGTACCCATTGTCTTCATCAAATCGATGTATTCTTTCTTCGTCGTTCGAAAACCATCGAATGTACTTACTGTAATAGGGAAAAATGTAATTAAAACGGTCACAACGACTTTGCTTGTCATCCCATATCCAAACCAAAGGACAAAAAGAGGGGCAAGTGCAATGATTGGAATAGTCTGTGAAGCAATTAGAACTGGGTAAAAGGCTTTTTCAGCAATTGGAATTTTATACATGATCACAGCCATGCTGACACCAAGAATGAGAGAAATGAGTAGCCCAGTTAATATAATTCCAAGGGTTGCTGGTAAATGGGCAGAGACAAGTGCTTCGTGAAGTTCAATCATTCTCTTCGCTACAGCAAGCGGACTTGGGAACAAGAACGGCTGATTTGCTACCGTTGCGCTCATTTGCCAAAGGGCTAGCAAGCCGAATAGTAGCAATGATGGATAAAATAATGATCTCACTTGCTTCATGATTTTTGCACCTTCCAATCAAAACAGGCCATGATTTCTCTCTTTAAACGAATGCCGTCGCTTGTCAGTAATTGGTCATGATTACGTGGTCGTTTGAATGGAACATCAACGATTTTATAAGTAGACAAGGGTGAATGTGTGAACACAATCACGCGATCTGATAAGAAAAGTGCTTCATCAATATCATGACTAACAAAAATCAGTGTCGGTTGATGATCCACTTGTCGTCCCCATTGTTCTAAAAGCCATTTTTGCATAGATAAACGTGTCATCGCATCTAATGAACTGAACGGTTCATCAAGCAAGAGAATGGACTCACCAGAAAGTGTTGCACGTAAAAAATTTGCACGTTGCCTCATCCCCCCTGAAAGCTGATGGGGATAGGACTTCTCTGTACCAGAGAGGCCAAATATCTCCATACGCTCACGACCAATACGCTCACGTTTCTTTTTGCTTAAACCTTTTAATTCTAATGGCAAGATGACGTTCTCAAGTATCGTCCGCCATTTAAATAATAAATCTTGCTGTGGCATGTAGCCGATTTTTTGATTTTTGTTATCGGATTTTAGCCCATCTATATATATGGATCCACTTGTTGGTTGTTCCAGTCCTGTGATAAGTCTAAAAATCGTACTTTTCCCCGTACCGCTCGGTGCCATGAACGTAATAATCTCGCCGCGTTTAATGTCTAGATTTAAGTTATGGATGATCTCTTTATGTAAAGTGGGGTATTGAAAGAATAATGATTCCAATCTCAAAATAATTGAATTGCCTTTGCCAATCGACATGTTTGTAACCTCCTTAAATAAAACAGGGAAAAACACCATCTTTCATCATTGGAAAATGGTGTGTCATGTTCATTATAGCATGCAAATAAAAGAACAGGCAGTCGTAAGGATAGGTAATTGACTTAATCATCACTCATCCTTATTTGAGGTAGGAGTCCGAAGTGAAATTACCTTGTGATTCTACTTGTTTCATTCATATATTCGAAAAAATCATAAAGGATTTTCATGGGGTAGTAACGAAAGTACATATATGTATGCAAAAGTAATAAAGGACTTGTTGACTGGCTGTTTGATTTTCACGTGATATGGGTACAGTATCTTTGGGACCAAAATTTGAAAATAAAAAACATCTTTATTGCAACGTTGAGAAAATTTTGGTAATGTAAGTACTGGAAGACTTATGAAACATTTCTGTTGCTAAAGTCTAAATTTTTGGAGCTCGTTCTCCAAATATCATTTTGCAATTCATTTTTAGGAGGAGATTTAACATGGCATACGAACTACCACAATTACCTTATGCAGCAAACGCACTAGAACCTCACATTGATGAGCAAACAATGAATATTCACCACGGTAAGCATCATGCTACGTACATCGCAAAATTAAATGCAGCACTTGAAGGACATGATGATCTTGCAAACAAGAGCATCGAAGAGCTTGTAGCTAATTTAGATGCTGTACCTGAAAACATCCGCGGTGCGGTAAGAAACAATGGTGGCGGACATGCAAACCACTCTTTATTCTGGAAATTGCTAAGCCCGAATGGTGGCGGCGCTCCAACTGGCGAGCTTGCAGATGCGATTAACGAAGCATTTGGTAGCTTTGATAATTTCAAAGAAGAATTTGCTAATGCAGGAGCAAACCGTTTCGGTTCTGGTTGGGCATGGCTAATTGTTGATGGTGGCAAGCTAGCGGTTACAAGTACTCCAAACCAAGACACACCATTAATGGAAGGTAAGTCACCTATCCTAGGATTAGACGTTTGGGAGCATGCTTACTACTTAAACTACCAAAACCGTCGTCCTGACTACATTAACGCGTTCTGGAACGTTGTTAACTGGGATGAAGTAACAAAGCTTTATAACGAAGCTAAATAAGTCATTGATTCATAAGACAAAGGGATTAAGCAGACGCTTAGTCCCTTTTCATATTTGAAAAAATAATAAAGATGAAAAAAGAATGGTTAGCTCTTTTCTGTATATCGCATTTTGCTGGTGACACACTACATATGAGGGTGGTGGAGTCGGTGAATAAGTCGGTATTACAGAAAGTGATCGGAAATATAGAGCTAACAAGGGATTTAATGCTACTTCTGCTCATAGGAGGGCTTTATGCATTAAGTATTGCGTTATCAATGACTTTTGTGAACGTCTATTTGTGGAAGCAATCAGGTGAGTTCGTTGATCTTGCATTGTACAATTTAACAGCTGTCGTTTTTCAGCCCATTACGTTCATACTTGCAGGAAGATGGGCGAAGAAAATTGATCGTGTCATTGTATTAAGGCTCGGTGTTATTTTTTTATCTGTTTTTTTCTTTGCTGTCCTTTTTCTCGGTGAACGAGCAAATCAATTTTTACTCGTTCTTGGAGCGTTAATAGGGATTGGATTTGGCTTTTATTGGCTGGCATTTAACGTATTGACATTTGAAATCACTGAACCAGAAACGAGAGATTTTTTTAATGGGTTTCTTGGGTTATTAACGTCTTTTGCAGGAATGATCGGACCAATATTATCGGGTTTTATCATTACAAGAATGGAGAAATTTACTGGTTATACAGTGATTTTTACGATCTCTCTTTCTTTATTTGTCATTGCTGTATTGATTAGCTTTATGCTCAAACGAAGGGCTGCTGAAGGGAAATTTTATTTTCGAAAAGTGTTAGCGGAACGAAAAAACAATGGTAACTGGCGATATATTCTCTATGCTCATTTTTTTCAGGGCTTACGTGAAGGAACGTTCGTTTTTGTGATCGTCGTATGGGTGTACATAGCTACTGGAAGTGAACTGGCGATTGGAACATACGGACTAGTTGCATCGGCTGTTCAATTTATAAGCTATTATGCTGTTACACGACTCGTTAAATCAAAAGCGAGAAAGAAAGCGATTTTAATTGGCGGAATGATTCTGTATGTAGCTATTTTTCTAATTGTATTCGATTTATCTTTTACAAAATTAATTATGTACGGAATTTTGATATCAATTGCTTATCCGTTGTTGCTCGTGCCTTACCTTTCTTTGACATATGATGTCATCGGTAAAAGTTGGAGGTCGGCTGAAATGAGGGTCGAATACATCGTTGTTCGTGAACTTTTTTTGAATGCTGGACGAATTGTCTCAGTATTAGCGTTCCTTGCCGCCATTACAATCTTTCCTGAAGAGAAAGGAATTCCAATTATTTTGATGGTACTTGGAGCTGGTCATGCACTGATTTATTTTTTTGTAAAAAATGTTCGACTAAATGGTGGAAAAAAGAGTGAAAGTTATTATTTTGCAAAACAAAAGAAGGGCTCAGACGACTCGGACGGTGCACCAGTCTAGGTCATAAAATTCTAGGACGAAACTTTTGACAAGAAGGAGCGATATGATATAATTATCTCAACAAATGAAATTTGCCTGCCGTGTTAGTCAGCTTCACCTTGTTTCGAACCTTGCATTTTTTAAGGGAGTTTCATATTGAGTCTTTGCCAGCATGCCAGCACTGTTCTGGACGCTGAATGAGAATCTGCGAACACCCACCTACGAGAGTAGGTTCATGAAACAACTGAAGCAACGGCATACGCGGGTTATAAACTTTAAAGTCATTAGGGCACCTCATGGATCATGCAGGTGTCTATTTTCATGAATAGATATTATGAAGATAGGAGGAACGATCATTGGTGAGAGGAAAACATAAGAAAAAGTTTCATGTGCCGATGAGACTGAATGTATTGTTCTTTGTTGTCTTTATTCTATTTTCAGCTCTGATTTTGCGGCTTGGGATGGTGCAAATAGTAGAGGGTGAAGAATTTGTTAAGGAATTAGATCGTACAAGTAACACAACGGCACGGATCGATGCCCCGCGAGGTCTGATGTATGACAGATATGGCAATATTGTTGTTGATAATGAGCTTGAATTATCTGTTACATACACAAATCCTTCAAGGTCAACGAATTCGCAAGCGATGCTTGAGATTGCAAGAGAACTTGAACAAATGATTGATGTCGAGACAAATCGCATTCCAGAACGGGATAAGCGAGATTTTATTTTAATGCAGATGACGGAAGAGGAAAGGTATGAACTAGTCTCTCAAGATGAACGTAAAGAATTAGAAAGTGCAACAGAGGCTTATCAACTAGAGGTGGAGAGAGTTTCGCAATCTGCCATTGATGCATTGACCGAGAACGATTTACGTGTACTCGCTATTTATCGAGAGATGGCTCGTGGATATGCGAATTCACCCCAACGGATTAAGCGTGGAATTACAGAAGAAGAAGCGCATCTTTTAAGTGAGAATTTAGATCGTCTACCTGGAGTTGATATCTTACGTGATTCGCGTCGAGCTTATACGTACGGAGATTCATTTCGAAGCATTTTTGGTTCTACGGGCGCAATACCAAGAGAACAGCTTGATTACTATTTGTCTCGTGGATATGACCGATCTGATTATGTCGGAACCAGCTTTTTAGAATTACAGTATGAAGATGTTTTGCGTGGTCAAAAAGCTGTTTTAGAAAGCATTACGACTTCAGGAGCTGGAGGAACTGTTGATCGTTCTACAAATGAACGAGAAGGTCAACGTGGAAATGACCTTGTACTAACTCTTGATATGGAGCTTCAGCAACGGGTTGAAGAGATTATTGACGCAGAGATGCGTCTAGCTGGAAACTCCTTCATTCGTGATAAATCTGCTTATGTGGTGATGATGGATCCGCGCACAGGCGATATTCTTTCTATGGCTGGTTATTTAGATCCAGCAGGTCAGGACAGACAAAGTTACTCTGATCATATCGGAAATGTAAATAAAGCATTTGCAATGGGTTCTGCTGTGAAGGCAGCTTCTGTTTTAACAGGGTTTCAATCAGGGGTAACGTCTCCAGGAGCATCTTTTTACGATCGTCCGATTAATTTGCCTGGAACTCCAGAGAAGAAGTCAGTTAGAAACCATGGTTGGGTAAACGATCGAAAAGCATTAGAAGTCTCATCAAACGTTTATATGTTTGAAATTGGGATGCTTATGGCTGGCTGTCATTATCCTAACAATTGTAACTGGAATAGTCATTCAATTGAAAAAGCATACGACCAAGTAAGATATGATTTTAGTCAGTTTGGATTAGGTGCTGAGACAGGTATTGATTTGCCGTCAACTTCAACAGGATTAAGCGGGGAACGAACAAGTGGAGGTAACTTACTTGATTTAATGATTGGTCAGTATGATACGTATACTCCACTTCAACTTACGCAGTATATCTCGACGATTGCCAATGATGGGTTCAGGATGCAGCCTCGACTTGTTCGAGAAATAAGAGAGCCTGTTTCCGATCGTGATAGTCAAGGTGCCGTTATTCAAAAATTTGAACCAACCGTATTAAATCGCATTGATATGAGTGAGACTTATCTTAATCGAGTTCAACAAGGTTTACGTGATGTTGTAATTGGAAGTAGAGGAACAGCACGTGGGAATTTTGTAAATAGACCTTATCAGTTAGCCGCTAAGACAGGTACAGCCCAAGTGCGAGTTCAGGTTGGAGAAGGAGATTTTATCGATGGAAATACTCAAACCTTTGTTGGGTATGCACCATATGAAAATCCAGAGGTAGCCTTTGCTGTAGTTGTTCCAAATGTAAAGTTGGATCGCAACGGAGGAAGACAGGGAATGGCTCAAAACATCGCAAGAGATATGCTTGATAGTTATTTTGAGATGAAAGAAGAGCGTCAAGGGCCAACGCCAGTTGATGAGCCTGTACTTGAAAACCCAGATGAATAATAGAAGGAGAGGCAGACTCATTTTGAGTCTGCCTCTTTTTAAAAGGCTGTTTTCTCAAGGATTGTTGCTAATGGTATAAAAAGGAATCAATTTACTATATTACGGTATCATTAGATGGAGCGAGCTTCTTCAACGGAACGAGGATCCTAAAACAGGCTCATGACGATGGTTTTAGAGCAAATAACGGAATGAGGATCCGCCCGATTAATAGAGTGGATTCTCATTCCGTTAAAGGATTAAAAACCGTTGCATAGGCTAAGTATGTGAAAAGATATACTTAAAGTAACGGGAGCGTTCCTGTAATAAAGCGGGGACGCATTTTTTTAGTATTAATCAAAAGGAAATTAATGTTAAAATGAAATCGTCGGTTATTCAAGGACAGGTTTGTTTAAGATATTTCATTATTAGAAACATTGAGAATGTAACTTCAAGGAAAACTCTAACGTCTATGGTATATATGAGGAGGTGAGGAACTATTAAAAGTGTTGTATTATTCTTATTGACAGGCTTATTGCTACTAAATGGCTGTTCAGTAACACAACAAGATAACCCTATACAACAAAATGAAGAAAAGTCGTATGTACCATATGTAATTATTGATGGTGATATTTATTACTCTTATGAGCTAAATGATGAATATACAAAAGAAGAAGTATTAGCCGAAGTTATTAAGAAGGTAGTGCCTTCAGATACGATTGTAAAAGAAGATTTAACTTCAAATTATTACAATGAAGGAACGCTTATATACACTGTAAAGGAAGATAATGAAGTTTTAATCATTGAAAAAGAGACTGGAGATGAAATTTTGAAAAGGTATGAATAGTTTATCGGGGACTCGTTACCTTGGGAAGTGGTCTACCTTCTTTCAGTTAATGGTTGAGGGATATATCTTACCTAAAATTGCTGAAAGACTGGTCATCCACCTATCTACTGCATTCTACTGGCGACACAAGGTACTTTTCACCCTTCGTTCATTAGGATTTCAAACCTTAAAAGGTATCGTTGAAAGCGACGAGCCCTTCTTTAAGGAGTCTTTAAAAGGGCGTGAAGTAGTCGATAGAGAGTTTTAAAAAAGGGGAGGGATAGATAAGAAGAGAGTATTAGCAATCTCAAAATAGCTGTTGTGGTGGCACAAGACCGTAATGGACAAGTGATTTCTCAAAAGGCTGACAATGGGCGTGTAAGGGCTGAAGAAATTGAGGCGGTTATTGGGGAATTTATCGACCTATCTTCTTTGCTATGTACAGATACTGCTACAAACTACAAGAAGTTCGCTCTTATGAAGGAGCTAAAACACGAGACCATTAACCTGAGTAAAGAAGGGTATGTCACAAAAGGCATATACCATCTTCAGCACGTCAACAGCTTGAAAGATTGGATGCAGCGGTTCCAAGGTGTGGCAACCAAGTATTTGGATAACTACCTCTACTGGTTCAACTTTCTTAAACAGAGTAAGAAGATGGCGACCAAAGAACGAATAAACCAAATGCTTTTAAGTGCGTGTCAGAAATCTAATTTAGTTATGGTTAAATTTTTGCGTGAGGCATAAAAAAGCCACTCCCAAGAGGAAGCGGCTAGACTCGTTATTAAAGCCCAGTTTATTATACAAGATAAGAGCATTTTTAACTTTGTTAGTTATCCTGTGAAAAACTTATTGTCTCTTCGTATTCTCCTACATCTGTTACCCACGAAACGGTAATCGTAACGTCATGAATAACATCTCGAAATAGCTGAATATCTCTATGATTATTACCACCACTTTTTCCTAATGAAAAAATTTTTTGATTGCCTTCGGCAACTTCCAAGTTTCCTGATGAACCTATACCTAATGAAGAAGGGAAATTAATTTTATAAGAAACATTCTTAATTTGTTCATCTCCATTATACTTAATAGTTCCTGTGCGTTCTTCGTAATCTTTTGTTATGGAATATTGCATAGTAGATTCCCAAGACTCACTTTCCCCTTTAGTAGTGAATGCATCTGTATTTGTACAACCAACAATGACGAAAAGTAAAAAACTCAAAATTACCACTTTTCTTTTATTCAATTCATTCAACTCCTATCAAAATTAACATACTCTTGTTAAATGATAGCTTAGTTTCTTCCTTAGTTTTCCTGATACCTTAGTTGACGAAGTAATTTACATCTAATGATACCATAAAATAGTAAATCAATCCCTTTTATATGCCGTTAGCAACAATCTTTCCGAAAAAAAGCTGTTTAAAATAACTAATAAAGGGTGTAAGGAACTCAAGACTATTAAACTAAGGGTGCGTTTCTGCAATAAAGCAGGACGCTTTTTTTCAGTATCAAATTTAAGGTAATTAATGTTAAAATGAAATCAACGGTTATTCAAGTAACGAAGCGGAAAAGTTGAAGAAAGGTAGAAACTTTAGATGCTATTATTCTACATAGAAAATTTACAATTTAATGTAAAGAGGATATATGAGAAGAAAATACGGACTATATTACTCGTATATGTTTCATCGTTAGCAATGTTAGGCTATTTATCATACGCACATGATGTTCATCCATATGGTTTCAATTATGATGTACCTAAAGAAAACACCGTAGAAGTGAAACAAGGAATTATCATCACAAAAACGCATATGTTTGATGCAAGCGAAGTAAATCCAATTCCAGTTATGCTTGGTATAGATACATTAACGAAATTGGGTTATCTTTCTTTACTTGTTCCTGTTTTTATTGCTGGTTTATTGGTTTTTTAAAACGGAATTAAGGTGGAAGGGCTTGGTAAGTAATGATGATTTTCAAGTAAAGGGACATTCATTGAATAACAATATACTTTAATAAAACGATGAAACGTTTGAACCCTAAGAATTGAGGTTTCGTATGAACTTTTTTATCTCTATGCTTGCTGCCTTCATTATTACTTGGGTAGGAGGCGTTAATTTAATCCATTTCTTATTCTGGTTATTATATCGTAATTCAAATGCCGGCCATGGAAGCTTTGAAGGTTTAGAAATATTAATCTTCTCCTTGGTCGCCTCTCCATTTATATTCATAACATTATCTTTTCTTTTTTATATAAACATAGAACGTTTAAGAACAAAAGGAGTTGTTCTTGGTGGAATAATAGGGTTTTATGTTATGACACTATTAGAGTTATTTGTTGTGGGAACGTTTGTAAAGGAATTTATTCATATTCCTTTTATTATCATTGGCTGCATCTTAATAAGCCGTACACCCATCAGAAGAGTTGTAAATGGAATGGCGGTTGGGATGGTCACTGGAGTTATTGCTGCTTATCATATTATTGTTATCTTAAGATGGCTTGACAATACTTTAGCCACCTCTTTTTATTCACTATCTCTATTAGGAAGTCTTTCTTTTGGAGAGATGAGTTTGTATATCTTTGTCATTACAAGCTGTCTTGTCACAGGGGCTTTAATTGAACGGTCCATGAAGTAACCTTTATTCTTATTTCACTAACGAGCGCAATTCTGCAGAATGAATGGTGTTCTTTCTTTATGTAAAGGGCCATATTGCGGCATAATTATTGGATATCTATGTTAAAGTTTAAAAAAGATTGTGAGGATTTGCATTTACACTACGAAGCAGTTTAGTGAACCGAAGATTAAAACATTAAGGGGTTTTCAGAATGAGATGATTAGTGTTGCCAAGGAGTGCAAAGCTTTGAATAAAAATTACAAAATAATAGCAGTTATATTTTTTATTGTAAACTTCTTCTTGATTTGGGTGTATACTACAATATCTGAATTTGTTGTTTCGCTGGAAAGGCTTAGCGAACTTAATGGGTATATGTTGACAGAAGAACAGGAGGTTATGTTTTTTTGGGCTATTAGTATCCCCATGTTCCTCGTACAATTTATTTACCTTTTTTTTATATTAATTTATTTTAAAAAAAGACAGTTCAAAAAATATGCAATTATATACAACGTAGTAGGATATTCTCTTCTTTTTTTGTGGTTTGTCTTTAGTGTATATCGATTTACAATAAATGGTTATTGAACTAACGGAGCAGGATTGTCCAATAAGGAATATCCAGTTCACCCCAATATTATAGTGTTACATGATATGATTAAGAGGAGGGACTTTGCTAGGACTCTGAGCCTTTTTGCGTTACTAATTAGACTGTACGAGGATAAAGCAGTAATTTCTGGTTCAAGTGAATCTGCACTAAATAATAATTCAATATCTGGATCTAATTCTAAAAGGTAATTCTCCACTCTTTCATATAGCTCTTCGTTTACTTCAGTATTATTATTTGAACTAAAGGCTCAAGGTGAGTTTAGTGAATTAATATAATCTTAGACATCTTCTTGCAATCTGTTTAAATTTTCTTCCTCAACAGGGTCTGATTTTACATTGAAATACTTTCCTGTTGCAAAATCTTTGTCGATGTAATCGGCCTCTACAATTTCATACTCTTCTAGATTATTGAATCCTGATGCTTGAACTGTTACATTTCCCTATAAAAGAGAAAAAGTTATAACTATTAACGTAAAAAAGGATAAATATTGTCTCAATTAATACACCTTCTCATTGTAAAAATTTTGTATTGCACATTAATATTATTATAGGGTGATATAATTTTAAATAATATTTCCTATAAAAGTTATTTGTTGGGAGTGTTTTGCGTGAGGAAGTTCTTTAATCTATTGGTATTTTTAATAGTAGGCACTGCATCTGTATTTATACTAAATAACCTATCTAGCATTTTTATTGATGTCATGAGGTTATCGGCAGCTTCTGAATACCCTGGTGATATTACGTTAGAAGGCTTATTACTTTATTTAATAATTATTTCTGTTTTACTGGGGAGTGTTTTATCTTTTCTCTCAAAGAAACTACCATTAAATATTAATAACAAAAGTGATAAAAATATTAAGTTGCTAATATTGCCAACCCTATTTGGTTTAATTTTATTTATTTTTCAATTTATTCAGTACTATAAAGAAATGATGAGTTTACCTAGGATATTATTTTGATGAGTTACTTTTAAAGACTTCCGTTTTTTTATTAGTACTATTAATATACTAATTAGACTTGGGTTATTTTGTAATTTGTAATTAAGACATCGTTGTAAGTCATATGATTCTCCTTTGTTATATGTAGATAAACTTCAGGGCACCCTCCCACTTGTGGGGGGGTTCTTGCATTAAAAAAGTTAATCGGTAAAACTATAACCTCTTTCAAATTATTGTGTTGGTAGAGCCTGTTGAGATTGCGTATGCTCTAACGCGGTAAATTGACAATCGATGATTTCTCTAATGGAGAATTTATTAAAGGACTTTATCTTACATACTGGGGTCCATGATAATAGTTCAGGAAAGCGTTGTATTATTAAAAGATAAAGTATGTGGAGGAGTAGTTTATGATATTAGTGAGTTCTTGTTTAGCAGGGTTAGAAGTAAGGTACAACGGTACACATCGTTTAAATAATAAGATAAGTAAATTAGTAGAAGAAAATAAAGCGGTAACTATATGCCCCGAATTGCTTGGTGGATTTTCTACGCCGAGAGAACCTGCTGAAATAGTAGGTGGAGAAGGAGAAGATGTGCTGGATGGAAAAGCTAAAGTTGTTGAAAAGTCAGGTAAGGATGTAACCGAACTTTATATTAAAGGCGCTTATGCTACGTTAGAAAAAGCATTAAAAATGAATGCTACAACAGTTGTTCTCAAGGAAAGTAGCCCATCTTGTGGTAGTTCAATGATTTACAATGGTCATTTTAAAGGTGAAAAAATAGTTGGAAATGGAGTAACCTCCGCATTACTGAAAAGAAACGGATTTCAAGTAATATCAGAAGAACAATTAGCTGAAAATAACTTTTAGTTACGTCACTAACGGGTGGCTAGAATTTAACAAAGTTGCTGATGTAGCTCTTTTGTTATTCTACTAATGGACAGTTTAACACAAGATAAGGAGGATGAAACTTTGATAAAAAAAGGACTACTATTGTTAATTTCAATTTTATTATTAAGTGCCTGTAATAATAACTCTGATACTTCTGAGCAAAAGGAATTAAGGGAAAAGTTGATTGATATTACTCAATTAGCTGGTGATTTTGAGGTAGAAAAAGGAGATATTGATGAGGCGATAAATGAAGCTGCTTCATTAGGTCTCCAAGGTGAAGAAAAAGATTGGTTTGTTCGTTCTTTTTTAATTTTTATTTCTGCTGGTAAAGAAATAAAAACTAAAGAAGAAGTGTATGAAGATAGTCAATTGAGAATGTTATATGAACGAACGTGGCAAGATTTAACTTTTGAAAGATATGGGGTTGAGTTAGACGAAGAAAGATTACAGGAAATTATAGAAATGACTTTAAACCCTATAAAAGAAGAACAAATTTCTTCTGAACAAAAAGAAGAGCTTGAAATACTTTTTTATCTTGCAGATGCATTAGGGTACAGTATTGATGAATTTTTTTACCGCTTTGATAGACATCATTATGAAAGATGGGCAATCGGTGAGAAGTTATATCCGTTACTGGAAGAAGAGTATGAGCTAAAGGATAATCAAGAAATTAGTAATAAATATAGAATGGAAGTTATTGATGAAATAGTAAAGACTCAATCTTGAGATAAAAGGTCAACCAGAAAAATCTGGCTAATCTTATATTACGAACGGGTGCGAATGCTGAACAAAGTATTCGCACCCGATAGTTGAAATAAAGGGCAGGTTAGTTCAATAAAAGTAGCATCTTTGTTAAAATATTAGGAACGTATATTCTTATATGGATTGTAAATAGGAGGCGTATTATGAAGAACCAACGGAAGATAGTATTGTTTATTGCTCAAAGCTTGGATGGATATATTGCAACAAAAGGAGACTCTTTAGATTGGTTATTTAAGGTTGAGGGTGAAGGGGATAACGGCTATTCGGAATTTTTTGAAACGATAGACACAATCTTAATTGGCAAAAGAACATATGATTGGATAATGAAACACGAAAAAGGTCAATTCCCATATCAAAATAAAGATTGTTACGTTTTTTCTAGGTCACAATTAGACGATACGAACGATGTTAAATTTGTAAATGAAGACATTGTTAACTTTACTCATAACTTAAAAAAAGAAGAAGGAAAAAATATTTGGATAGTTGGTGGTGGAGACTTATTACATACGTTTTTAAAAGAAAAATTAGTCGATGAGCTGATATTGACAGTTGCACCAACTATCATCGGGGAGGGAATTCCTTTATTTAAAATAGGCGATTATCAGCTAGACCTCTCTCTAAAAGGTACAAGAACCTTTAATCAATTTGTTGAATTACATTACAAAGTAAAAAAATGAACACAAATACACTTCAACTAAAAGATGCGAGTGTTCAATAAGATCAGTTGCTTCTTATGCGATCTAGGCAGTTTAGCAATCATACGAAACGAGGCATTAAATGCAATTAGCTGAAAATGAATTCGCTGGATCAACAAAGCGGATTCTCATTCCGCTAAAGGATTAAAAACCGTTGCATAGGTTAAGTATGTGAAAAGATATACTTAAAGTAACGGGAGCGATTGTTCAACAAGACAATCGCTCATTCACTGAATGGCAGGAAACCTCAAAAAATTTCATAACTGAACAGACAGAAAGGAAGGATGTATCATGACCAAACACAGGATCTATACAATGAGTGTCGCAAGTGTCTATCCCCATTATGTTACGAAGGCGGAGAAAAAAGGACGTACGAAAACAGAAGTCGATGAAATCATCCGTTGGTTGACTGGGTATAGCCAGGAAGAGTTAGAAGCACAACTGGAAAAAAAGACAGACTTTGAGACCTTCTTTGTGGAAGCTCCCCAACTGAATCCTTCACGGAAATTGATCAAAGGTGTGGTCTGCGGTGTTAGAGTGGAAGACATTGAAGAACCAACTATGCAGGAAGTTCGCTATTTGGATAAGTTGATCGATGAGTTAGCAAAGGGAAAAGCGATGGAGAAGATTTTGCGTAAATAATAGTTAAAATTCCGGGGCTTATGTTTAAGAAGGACAACTAGCAAAACAAAGTCATTTGCTGCGCAGCATATATACTATTCAATAGAAATTGATCTACCACAATTTGGCTGATTGAGGAAGACCAAAGCCTAATTCACTATAAAGATAAGGATTAGGCTTTTTCCTTAAAATCGTTGACGTTCTTCTATTGGTAAACATATTGACATCAAGTGGTAAAAAACACGGCAGAGATGGTCCATTCTTGAGGCTGTAATCAAATAGCAACAGTCTATACGAAAACAGCCTTTTAAAAAGATAAGAAGGCATAAATTTCGATGACGAACAGATGTCTAGCGCAAGCAGCCTAGCCGCTCGAGGTTGCTTCAGCCAGTAAATGGTTGCCTAAAAGCTGGCAACACATTGACAGGCTTCCAGCACTTGTCGCGGCTGACCGAGGCTCTTTCGCTTTTCTGGATGTCTAGCGCAAGCAGCCTAGCCGCTCGAGGTTGCTTCAGCCAGTAAATGGTTGCCTAAAAGCTGGCAACTCATTGACTGACTTCCAGCTCTTTCAGCTCGCTGACCGAGGCGCTTTCGCTTTTTTTAAGTCAGTTGATCAAGAATGTCTTCAATCGTCATATCACTTCTAAGTTGATATTCACCGACCTGGAGTGATTGAGTTAATTGATTAGCGTGAACATAATCGAGAAAAACAGCACGATCTTCAATGATTTGGCCACGAACGAGCTGATTAGCGACCTCGTTACTTGTCATTCCTGAGGAAATTATGAGGTTCATTGTATAAATAATTTGCTCATTCACTTCTGAATCAGACTCTGCTGAATCACTTTCTTTTTGAGAAGAGCGTTCTTGTTCTTGCACCCATTCTTCTTCTGAAAACACAATATACCCTACCTCTTCAAGCTCTTGCTTCATTTCGGCTGGAGTGAGATCTATATTACTTACTGGTTGAGAAACGACTTGCTCTGGCTCATGAGCGAAGTAATAAATACCACCTAATATTGCTGTAGCTAAGAATAAGCCACTAGAAAAGCTTTGTAAGCCTTTAGAGCTCATCAGCGCCCCTCCTCTTTTTCAGCTTGAAGATAAGGAAGCAGCAGTCCTTGGACTTCATCAATCGTTAGTTCAGTCGCTTCGGCAATTTCTTCAATGTCGTCCCCTTGTTCATAGCGCTCAACAATTTCTTTTAAAAGCTGTTGTTTAGAACTTGATTTCGATTGCTTTAAAAAGGCTGATGATTGATGATTAATAAGCAATTCTTCCTCCAACAAGCGAATTTTCTTTTTTAATTGATACATTTCTTGCATGTACCTAATCGAGATGTTTTCTAGTTGCTTTTCAATGTCGGCAGTCCGGTCTTTTCGAAAAAAGGAGAGTACGAAAAGGAGGATGGCAATAGAAAATAAGATTAAAATAGCGAGATCTAGCATGTTAAACCCTTCTTTCCATATTTAATTCCCACACATATTATACATGTGCACATACATAAACGAAATGAAATCTTTATACAAGCCTCAAAATCAGGCTCATATTATTCGACAATGCTGACAAATGTAAGTAAGGTAATCGACATTTGAAAATTTGCATACGAATCATCGAGTTATTTTCCTTTATATCGACTTGATTCGACGGTATTAGAGCGACAGTAATAGATGTCGAAAAAAGATGAACGATTTTTTTGATCGTCGGATGATATAGGCGGCAACCCCCTGACAAATTAAGACAAAAACGCCTTCTTGTTACTATTGAGAAGGGAATGTAAGATGAACCTAACAGAAAAAAGGTGGCATGATATCAGTGAGTTGGACATAAGATGATTGATTGTCCTTTTGGAGGTGAAAGGCTTGATTGAAGAAATTCTGGCTCTGCGTGAAAAGGGATACTCATTTCGCAAAATAGCTAAAGAACTAAAAACAACGGTCGGGAAAGTACAATACCGATACCAGAAATACCAAGAAGAAGTGAGCACTAAACAAGAAGCTATGCCTATACGTCTCATTCAAGAGGTACCATCAAGTTATGAAAGAGATGAGGTAACAGTGCTTCCGCAAAGCCCAACCGTTATTTATGCATATTGGGAATTAAGTGCGGCACTAAGGCAGATGGTTGAGCATCAGTGCAGAATCTCTTGGCATGAGCTACCTAAGCATTTAAGAGTTTATGATTGTACGATGCTACAATTCAACGGACATAATGCCCACCAATACGTAGATATTGGCATACCAGAAATGACGAATAACTGGATGATTAACGGGCTAGAACCGAATCGTACGTATATTGTTGATGTGGGAATTTGGACAAGGCAAGGTTCATTTCTAACATTGGTACGTTCTAATGCCATTGATACACCACGTTCGGATGATGCGGTAAAAGGCTTGCATGTTCATGCGGTTCATGAATGGAAAGAAGGAACGGCGAGTGAACCAGAATGGCTTGAGCATTTTAGTACGTATTCATATTATGAAACGATCAAATAGGAGGGATGAATGTTGAAGGAGGGTTATTATTCGCTAGTATTACATGCACATCTTCCTTATGTTCGTCACGAGGAAGAGGGAAGATTGGAAGAGCGTTGGCTTTTTGAAGCAATGACTGAATCTTATCTTCCGTTACTTTGGGAGTTAGAAGAGGCGGATGTTAGTGATGCTGTAACCATTTCATTTTCACCACCAGTCATGGAAATGTTAGCAGATCCAGTTATACAAAGAAGGTACCATACTCACTTACTCAAAACTGAGGAATTGCTAATAAAAGAAGAAGCACGTGCAAAAGGAGATCATAAAGAAGAAAAGCTGATCTCCTTTTATCGACAACGTTTTCAGAAGATTAAGAATTATTATTTGAAATGGGATAAAAATATTCTAAAGGGTTTTCGGGATCTGTATGAAAAAGGAATCATTCGTTGCATGACAAGTGCGGCTACTCATGCTTTTCTTCCTTTTGTAAAAACAAAAGCAGGTATACGCTCACAGGTTGTTGAGGCGATCCAATGTTTCGAACGGCACTTCGGTACTAAACCAAAAGGATTCTGGCTGCCGGAGTGTGCTTTTGCTCCAGGTATTGACCGAATTCTCGTTGAAGAAGGAATCGTTTATACCTTTGTTGATGAGCATGCTTTGCTTCATGCTGATCCAATACCGTCGAAAAAAAGCGGTGCACCGATTTATTCTCCACATGGACTGATTCTCTTTCCAAGACATACGGATCTTTCTAGTAAAGTTTGGAGTTCTACTCTAGGGTACCCAGGTGATGTTGATTACCGTGAGTTTTATCGTGATATTGCTTATGAGCGTGAAGAAAGCTACATCCTTCCATATATTCATCACGAAGGTATTCGAATCGATACGGGTATTAAGCATAAGCGAATTACGGGGCAAGTAGAAGAGAAGGATTGCTACGTTAGGGAGTGGGCAGAAGGAAAAGTCTTGGGACATGCTGATGATTATATTTATGCGATTGAGCAAGAAGTCATGCAGCATGGTAATCAATGTTATCCACCGTATCTTATGGTGACACCATTTGATGCAGAGCTCTTTGGTCACTGGTGGTTTGAAGGTCCTGAATGGATTGGACAGGTGCTAAAGAAAGGTCAAGGACGCATTTCCTTTATTACGCCAGAGAGTTATGTCGATCGTCATTATCAAGACTTTGACACAGCCCATGTCTCGTTTACGACGTGGGGGCGTGCTGGCTATGGCCATGTATGGGTGAATGAATCAAATCAATGGTTGTATCGTCACCATCACAGAATGGAGCTTGATCTCGCAGCAACAGTAGCTCTTTTTGCAAAGCCGACAGAACTTGAAAGAAGAGCTATAAAGCAAATGGTTCGGGAATGGATGCTCGCGATTAGTAGTGATTGGGCATTTATTATTGATGGTGGTAGTGCTGTTCAGTATGCAGAAGAACGATTTGCTACTCACCTTAGCCGATTCGATGATATTAAGGCAAAGCTTGAGAGAAAAACGATTCAAGAGGAATGGATAACGGAGTTAGAGCAAAGTTACCCGTTTTTAGAAGACATCAATGAGCAACTATTTTTCTCAGCTCATGATTCTTATGTTCAATCAAAAACGATTCCTTCTGTATCAAAAACGAAGAGATCGATTTTAATGTTAAGTTGGGAATTCCCCCCAATGATTGTGGGCGGGTTGGCTCGTCATGTCTTTGATTTATCAAGGGCACTTGTACAAGACGGGCATGAAGTCCATGTCATCACCTCCCATGTGGAAGGATATCCAAATTATGAAATCAATCAAGGCGTACATGTTCACCGCGTGCAAGGCTTGCAGCCAAGTGCTCCAAACTTTTTTGATTGGGTTGGAAGCTTGAATTTGGCTATGACAAAACATGGCGTGCAATTGACTCGTAAACAGTCATTTGATGTGATTCATGCACATGATTGGCTTGTGAGTGTTGCTGCGAAGGCTCTAAAGCATGCGCTTTCTGTGCCACTCATTGCGACGATTCATGCGACAGAGCATGGGCGAAATGAAGGCATTCATAATGATTTGCAGTATGAAATTAATCAAAAGGAATGGGAATTAACGTATGAAGCAGACAAGGTAATTGTCTGCAGCGATTATATGAAAAACGAAGTACAATCGATTTTTTCTTTGCCAGAGAACAAGCTAGCAGTGATTCCAAATGGTGTGGATTTAACCTTAATTCAACCAAAGGAAACCATTCCAACGCACCCAGAGAATGACGTCTTTACGGTCTTTTCCGTTGGTCGAATGGTAAAAGAAAAAGGGTATCAAACGTTGATCGATGCTTGTGCGATATTAAAGGAGCGTGATGCCAAAGTTCGATTTGTGATTGCAGGGAAAGGCCCAATGCTAGATTCATACCGAAGGCAAGTTGAAGAAAGACAGTTACAAGCTTATGTGACATTTCTAGGGTTTATTAGTGATAAGGATCGTAATGATTGGTTTAGTCGTTGTGATGCAACCATATTCCCAAGTTATTATGAGCCTTTCGGGATTGTCGCTTTAGAAGGAATGGCTGCTGGAAAAGTAACGATCGTATCGGATACTGGTGGTTTAGCTGGGATTATTCAACATGAGGAAAATGGACTAAAAATCATTCCTGGTGATGAATGGAGTCTTTTCACACAGGTCATGTATGCCTGCACTCATCCAATCGAAAGAGAAAGACTTGCTTCGAAAGGTCTTGAGGATGTGAAATCGAAATTTGATTGGAGCACGATTGCTAAACAAACAGAAGTAGAAATAGATAAATGTTATCAAAATGAGCTGCAATTAACCATTTAACGAGGAGGCCGATTTGATGAAAGGTGTCATTATGGCAGGAGGAAAAGGAACAAGATTACGCCCATTAACATGCAACGTACCAAAGCCGATGGTCCCATTAATTGAAAAGCCCGTTATGCAGTATAGTATAGAGCTGTTAAAGAAGCATGGCATTACAGATATCGCTGTGACAGTTCAATATTTGCCTGATACTATTAGAGATTATTTTGGTGATGGATCGAGTTTTGGTGTGAATTTGACTTATTTCGAGGAAACAACGCCACTCGGAACGGCTGGAAGTGTTAAGCAAGCAGAAGCATTTTTAGACGAACCCTTCATTGTTGTCAGTGGTGATGCGTTAACAGATTTCGACTTGCAAGCAGGAGTTGATTTCCATCAGCAAAAAGATGGACTTGTGACAATCTTCATGAAACAAGTCGACAACCCACTTGAATTTGGAGTTATCATGACAGACGACCAACAGGAAATTATCCGTTTCCTAGAAAAGCCAAACTGGAGTGAGGTTTTTAGCGACACTGTTAATACTGGAATCTATATTATGGAACCGAGTATTTTTAAATATATTAAAGAAAATACCGTTACGGACTTTAGTAAGGATGTATTTCCAACATTACTAGAGAAAAAAGCTGGACTGTATGGTTATGCTGCATCAGGATACTGGTCAGATATTGGCAACCTCAAACAATATCGTCAAGCTCATTTTGATTTATTAAATCGTGAATTAGAAGCAACAATTGAAGGAATCGAAGTAGAGCCAGGGGTATGGCTTGGTGATAACGTTATTATCGAAGAAGGGGCAAGAATAGAAGGACCACTTGCGATTGGCTCGAATTCAATTGTTCGTGCGGGTGCCTATGTTGGGCCACAAACCGTGATTGGTTCATCAACGACCATATCACACCGGGCTTCTCTTAAACGCTCCGTATTATGGAACGGCGCTTATATTGGGGATGATAGTGAATTGCGTGGGGCAACGCTGTGTCAAAATGTAACAGTCGGAGCAAAGGCTGAGCTCTACGAAGATGTCGTCATTGGTCATCATACAATTGTTGGTGAAGAAGCAACGATTCAACCGAATATTAAAGTGTGGCCACATAAAAACATTGAAGCTGATACAACGATTTATCAATCAATCGTTTGGAATGATTCGAGTCAAGCTCAGCCAGTATTAAAAGGACACCGTGCTACTGGCATTGCCAATGTAGAAATGAATCCAGAGCAAGCTGCTAAACTTGGTGCTGCTTATGGCAGTATCCTCGACCAAGGCTCGACAGTATATGTTGCCAGTGATCGCCATGCTTTCTCAAAATTAATGCGGATGTCACTTGTGCAGAGTCTGCAAGCAACAGGGGTCCATGTCGTTGAAATTGGTGAAACAATGCTGCCGATTTTGCGTTACAGTATTGAGTTGGAAGAGTGTCAAGGTGGGATTTATTTACGCTTGTCAGATCGGAATCAAGAAAAGCAAATGATTGTTGAATTTTTTGATGAAAAAGGTTTACCAATCACATCGGGTACCCAACGAGAGATTGAACAAACATTGTCATTTCAATCTTATCGTCGTGTAGCTTTTGATTATGTTGGCAACTATTCGCTTAGAACAGATTTGGAAGAAGAATATACTTCTTTGTTACTTGCTCAAGTAAACGTTGACTTAATAAAAGAAAGAAAGTGGAAGGTCGCTCTGCATGATGAGACAAAAGGACAGTTATCTTATCTTCCATTACTTTTGCAAAGTCTAGGGTGTGAAGTGAGACGTATTCCTCATCAAGTCGATATCGATAAGTTGAAATCATACTTGATCGAGGCTCAAATGGATCTCGGTATCATGATTGGTGATAGTGGCGAATTTGTAAGCTGGATGACGGAAAAAGGGCATCTTGTAACAGAGGAAGAACAACTTTTATCTACTATTCAAATGCAACTTGATAAAAAATTGCGCACAAAGCTAGCCATTCCACTTTATGGCGGAAATGCACTTGAAGAAGTAGCCGTTGGTTATGACGCGACCTTAGTGAGAACAAAGGCTTCAACAAGATCAATGATGGAGACAGAGGGTACGGTCCAAATGATGACATATGACGCCCCATTTGCGATCGTTCATATGTTGGATTATTTGACGACCCATGCTTATTCGCTCTCGGCTTTAATTGAGAAGCTACCTGATGAAGCCATTTATAAAGAAGAAGTTCAATGTAAAACAGAACTAAAGGGACTTGTCATGAGGAAATTAATGGAATTATTGAAAGGGAAACAAGTCGAGCTTAATGACGGAATGAAGGTACGACATCAAGAGGGAGGCTGGACATTCATTGTGCCCGATCAAGTACAACCGACATTCACCGTATATGCCCAAGCGCGAGATGGAAACGGTGCAAAACAGCTGGCAGGTGAATATATTGAACAAATTAACAGTATTAAGCGACACACATCTTAATTGCTTCATCAAAAGACAATCTCATTCGATAAATCGATTTGCAATATGGATGGATGGCCAGTTTTCTTGGCTGTGCAGTGAACAGTGGCGTGTCTCTCCCTTATATAGTACGAAGTCAAATGTTCCTATCTTAATTGCTTATCACAGCGAGTGGCAATTACACGTCACACTACTACAAGAGTATGACAATGAAGAACAGCAATCTACTTATACCTTTATTCTCAAAAATCAATCAGAGCAACAAAGGGAGCTACGTTTTATCGTACATCAACAGCTGCTGTGCAAAACTGAGCCAACTGTTCACTTTGTTACTCCTGCTAATCAAGCTATTCTACACTATCATCACGGAGGGTTGTCGTTGCTGGCAGCTAAATTTCATCGTGAGGAAGAGACTCAATTAGCTGTTGGAAAGAGAGAGGACATTTTTGATGAAGAAACAGGTACTTTGGCGCTCTCACCACTTTGTCAAAATGAGCAAGAGTGCATGATTTCAACAAAGCTAATCATCGAATCTCAAAAAGAATCCCATGGACAAATTTGGGAAATTTATGGACGGACAGAGGAATCTGTATTAGCCCTTCATAACAAACAATTGAAAGCAGATCAGCTAATGCAAAGGACAAACCAAATGCTGTAAAGAAAAAAGACTTGATCATGTGTTAAAGATTTGCTATCATATTCAAGTATGAAGTAAGCATAGTTTGGAGGGATAGCGAATGCGTGTACAAGTAACTCTTGCTTGCACTGAGACAGGCGATCGTAACTATATCACAACAAAAAATAAGCGCACAAATCCTGAGCGTATTGAATTTAAGAAATACAGCCCAAGATTGAAGCGTCATACGCTTCACCGCGAAACAAAGTAAGCAGCTGGATTTTTCCGCTGCTTCTTTTTTCTTTTTTTACTGGTATTTTTCAGGCTGAAGAGGGAGTGAGCGTTGTGAACTCAAAACGTTATATCCGAAATCAAGTAAAAGAAGCGTTGGACTCGCTGACAGATGAACAATACAGACAAGCTTCACAGCAAATTGCCGACCATCTAATAGCGTCCTCTGATTGGAAAGCATCGAATGTTGTTGCTTTAACGATTTCAAGAGGGCGAGAAGTGAATACGAATCAAATTATACAACTAGCTTGGGAGCAGGGGAAACGTGTTGCTGTTCCACGTGCTGATTTTATAGAGAAAACAATGACCTTTTATGAAATAAAGAATTTTGCTGAATTAGAAGAAGGAGATTACGGGCTAAGGGAGCCAGTACCAAATATTTGCCCTATTGTACCGTTTGATGAGCTAGACTTAATCATTGTTCCGGGGCTTGCTTTTGATAAAGATGGTGGACGCCTCGGATTTGGTGGCGGATTCTATGATCGATTTTTACCTAAAGTAAAGGTGAAAACCATTGCGCTAGCATTTTCTTGCCAGTTGGTTCCTTTAGTCCCTACTGAGGAGCATGATCAAAAAGTGGATGATATTATATGTCCAACAGGGTTTGTTCGATGATCATTTTCCTTTTAGTTGGCGTTCTAATATTCTCGGTCTATGCATTCGTTACAAAAAAGCTCACCTTATCTGGTGCGATAGCGGCCGCCGTTGTTGGCAGTTCCATTACGATTGGCTTTCAGCTATTTGGACTGCTACTACTCGCACTTTTCTTTTTTAGTTCTAATATCTTTAGTGCATTAAAAAGAAAGCAAATAAAAGAAATAGAAGAGATCACCGAGAAAGGCGACCGTCGGGATGCGATGCAAGTGATGGCTAATGGTGGAGTGGCTGCAATTCTCTCTGTCTTCTATTTGCTGTTTCCGTCTCCGTTAATTATATGTGGTTTTGTGGCGAGTTTAGCAGCTGCAAATGCCGATACATGGGCATCTGAGATCGGTGCTTTTAGTAAAAATCAACCCTTTCATTTGCTGAAATGGAGGCAAGTTCCACCAGGTACATCAGGAGCGATAACAGCACTAGGATCAGCAGCTGCTTTTGCAGGAAGTTTTATTATTGTCGTCTTCGCGATTTTCTTTTGGTGGGGAAGTCATTATAATAGTCACTTGCTTTTAATGGCGCTCATTGTCGCTGGCTTTATCGGCAATCTTTTTGATACATTGCTTGGTGCTCTTTGCCAAGTCGTCTATCGCTGTCCTGTTTGTGGTTTAGAAACAGAGCGGAAAATTCATTGTGACGAGCTAACTGAGCGGACGTATGGCGTGAAATGGATCAATAATGATATGGTTAATATAGGCTGTACAATAGTTGGAGCTATAGGTGGAATCGGAGCCGGTTGGCTGTTGTTATAAGGAGGATGATCATGGACGTACGTGCTACAGAACGCTATTCCAGACAAATGAGGTTCAAGCCTATTGGGGAGGCTGGTCAGCAAAATCTCGGTGAAAAAGTCGTCCTGATTGTGGGAGTTGGAGCACTCGGTACAGTGCTTGCTAATCATCTCGTACGAGCAGGTGTTGGTCATATTAGAATCGTTGATCGTGATTATGTTGAGATGAGCAATTTACAAAGACAAATGCTTTTTGATGAAAATGATGTTAAAGAGAGTTTACCGAAAGCGGTAGCAGCTGAGCGGAAGCTAAAAGCGATTAATTCGGATGTCATTGTTGAGGGCATTGTAGCAGATGTCACTGTCGATACGCTTCCAGAATTAATGACGGACGTTGATCTTGTGTTCGATGGAACAGATAACTTCCAGACGCGTTTTCTGCTAAATGATATGTGTTATAAAAAGGGAATTCCATTTGCTTATGGAGGGGCTGTGAGCGCTCGTGGGATGACGGCGCTCTTTATTCCGGGAAAGACACCTTGCTTGCGCTGTTTTATTCATCACGGCGAGGGTAGTGGTCAGACATGTGACACAGTTGGAGTCATTAGTCCGGTTGTTGACATTGTTGCTTCTTACCAAGTCGTTGAGGGATTGAAATATTTAGTCGGGTCTGAGCAAGCATTAAGAGGAACTCTACGTAGCTTTGATGTATGGGGCAACCATCAGTTTGATTTAAAGATGAAAAGCCCTAAAGCGAATTGTCCAACATGTCAACAAAAAGAGTATCCTGCCCTGCAAGAGGAAGGAAATCAGCTAACGACATTATGTGGTCGTGAAACGGTGCAAATTCAGCGGCGTGAACGAATCGATTTAAGTGTATGGGCGAATCGACTGGAAAGAGTTGCTGATGTAACAAAAACGCCATTTTTGTTACGCGTCCAATTGAAGGAAGGCGAGCGTCTTGTTTTGTTCCCAGACGGGCGAATTCTCATCCAAGGGACAGAAGATATGACAAGAGCTAGATCGATTTACAGTAAATATATTGGCGATTAATGCTAATTCCTAAGAGGGTTGCTCAAGTTTCGATTGAGTGACCCTTTTCTTATTGGATAAAATCAGTCATTGCCACACAAAGTAAGAGAAAGGAGGGATAGCTGTGATCACACGTCTCGTATCAATTGTATCCTTTGTCGTGTCTTTTTATTTCGCATACAAGTACCGTTATCGCTTAGCTAATGCTTTTTTAGGCAAGCGTTGGCTTCGTAAGCTCGCTGTCAGTCTGGCGATGCAAATACCGTTTATACGTGATAAAGTACTTGGCTCAGTCTTACAGAATAATCGACCACAACATATATAACGAGCTTATAAAAAGGTCTGTCAGGTCAAAAGAAAGCAACTGCTTGTCATCCAATGTGGATTAACTGTAGCTTGCTTTCTAAAAGAAGACAGGCCCTTTTCTATGTGAAGCGCATATTGCATGATGTAAAAAAGAATCTCATGAGAAAAGCGTCTTTCTTGTTCTAGTTTCCACAATCCTTGCTATAATGAGACAAATACTAGTTGAAGGGAGGGGACACTATACATGGATTCTTTACAGCATGATTATTACTTCTATAGAATCATTTATCACTACGTGGAAAATAAAGGATATCGAATACTTGATCAAAAAAGAAATGAAGTTTGGTTAGAAGATGATGAAGCGAAGCCTAGGCGAATTTTGCGCGTTGTGCGAGTAGACATTGATTGGGCAAATTGGTTAAGACGTGATGTGGAGAGTGCTGTTAAACAGTTTGAACTTGTGAGGCGACAGCTGCGCCTAAGTCAAATTGTTGGTGAAAATATATATGTTAGCTTGTACCCACCTGTTGATTCATGGGAAGAAATACAGAAGCCGTATGATGACGCGAAAAATAAAAAGACTACTGTCTATCCATCACTTGTGGTTAGACATGGACAAATAGAAGAAAGGCACTCTCGACCATTATTATTACCAGTTGTACAAGATAAGGAGTCTGTTGAAGAGCTAGAATTAGCCATTGCTCAACTAAAACAAGCTATTTTGAAAATCACCAAACAAAAAGAAAAACAAGAACGTTCCTTATTCTTATATGGGAAACCGATTTTAACCTATGTGTTTTTGTTAATGATTGCAGCGATGTTTCTTGTGCTTGAAAATAACGGAGGAAGTACTTCCATCTTGACCCTTATAGAATACGGAGCAAAATATAATCCACTCATTATTGAAGGGGAGTGGTGGCGCTTTGTTTCCGCGATGTTTTTACATATTGGCTTTCTCCATTTGATAATGAATTCTCTGGCGTTATTTTATCTAGGCAGTGCTGTTGAACGAATGTATGGCACAGGTCGATTCTTGTTCATTTATTTTATCGCTGGTATCTTCGGCTCTGTTGCAAGCTTTGCTTTTAATGAACAAGTAGCTGCTGGTGCATCTGGGGCTATTTTTGGATGCTTTGGAGCCTTGCTCTATTTTGGTACCATTCATAAAAAGCTATTCTTTAGAACGATGGGGAAAAGTGTACTGATGATTTTGGCACTTAATCTGCTTTTTGGGTTGGTCGTACCAATGGTTGATAACGGGGCTCACATTGGTGGTTTAGTTGGTGGTTTCTTTGCTGCTGCTGTTGTGCAGTTACCGAGCCAAAAAAAATCTTACAAGCAGTTTACAACTTTTTTAGTGACGATCTTAACGATTGCTATTCTCGTATGGTACGGAATCAACAATGATCAGAAAACCCCTTCAGCGCTTCTTTCCTTGCAAATTGGGCAGGAGTATTTACAGCAGGAGGAAGTAGAGAAGGCTTATCCATTTTTGCAACGAGCTGTAGAGGACGGGGCGGACATGCCTGAAGCAACTTTCTTACTTGCATATGCTGAAGCGACGTTTGCGAACTATGAGACGGCAAAGGAACTGCTACTAGAAACGATTGACAGACGAGAGGATTTTCATGAAGCCCATTATAATTTAGCGCTTGTCTACCTTGAATTAGACCAACCTGAGGAAGCTCTTGCTTCGGTTGAACGTGCCATTATGCTTCAACAAGATGAAGAATTGTATCTTGATTTAAAAGAGAGAATAAGCGCTAATTAAGGGTTAAGTGTCTGCATGAGTTGAACTGGTTGCCCATCAGCTGTTCGAAAAAGAATAAAAAAATGATCAGCTGATTTAGGCACGAGGATCAAGGGAACCGTACTACCAATAGGAGTAATTATTGTACCATCTAGCTTTTGAATACCTAAGACATAGTTTTTGTATATCCCTTCCCAAAGGCCGCCGAGAAATCTGGCGGTCTGTTCTTCATTTAGATGTGGAAGTGGCTGTTTTTGATAAAGTGTTAAGTCAGTAAGTGGGACAAGGCTATAGTGTTCCTTTGAGAGATGATAATACGCTAATAGATCCTCCCAGTCATATTGTTGCTGTTGATTAAGGATCAAATCTAAAATGCGTTTACTTTCTTTTTCTTCTTCTGTTTTGGGTTTGTGAAAAGCGTGCAATGGTTTGAGAGGAGAATCAATGACATATAACGCATCAGAGCTTAGAGCTTGTGCACTTTTTATCTCATCATTTTCGTAATGAATTTCAGCATGATGAAATGAAACCACTTTATAATGACCACTATCATCTGATTTGACATCTTTCTCGAGCCAAATCGTGTCGGTATTTTCACGCCAAACAGATTGAATATCTTTTAAATAACCATCCTTATATAATAGCGAGATATCTTGTCTAAGGTAGGCTGGTTGGTTTAAAACAGATGTAACAGTCCAGTCTAAAATATATTGATCCTCCTCATTTTCTATTTTTTGAAATTCGATTTGAGAAGTTGCTTCTAAAAATGAGGCAGTTGGGTCAATAGGAAAGAAGATTAAAGCGTCACGTAAAGGTTCTGGTTTGATCTGTATCACAAGAAAAAGCCCAACACAAAAGGATGTGATAAGCATCGCGAATGCAAGTTTCCATGTTTTCATGACAATCCCTCCGGTGGACAAACATTTGCCTCATGTATATGCATTATTTCGCTATCATATGATTGTCTTTATGCATGGAATCAGTAGCTGCTGCAAATAATGAGGGAGAATGGAGGCGAAGGCATGAGTAAAGAAGCGGTAATCCATCCAGTTTCCAAGGATTATACTGAAAATATAGAGTTCTTAAAGAAAGAGTTAGCCGTTGATGCGAGCTTTGATCTTATTTATTTGGAGCTTGAACACGGTGAAAGAGATATGGCATTGTTTATGGTGGATGGCTTTGCGAAGGATGTAGCCCTGACTCAAATTCAACGTGAGTTAAGTAGACTGACTGCATCTGAGCTAGAAGAACGTCCGTTAGATAAGTTAATGAAGAATCAAATTCCCTATGTCGAACTTTCGACGAGTACTGATTTAGATGAGGTCATTGATCAAGTGCTCTCTGGTCCTGCTGCACTAGTGGTCGAGGGATTAGAGCAAATCATTCTTCTTGATACACGTGAATACCCCGTTCGCGGACCAGAGGAGCCAGATACGGAGCAAGTCATACGCGGCTCTAAGGATGGTTTTGTTGAGACTTTAGTAATGAATACAGCCTTAATTAGGCGACGTGTTCGCGATCGAACGATGAGAGTCGAATATGTTAGTGTGGGGAGACGTTCGAAATCTGATCTAGCTCTTTCGTATATTGCTGATATTGCTGATCAAGAATATGTTAAAAAGATTAAAAAAGCGCTTGAGAAGATTGACACAGATGGATTGCCGATGGCTGATAAGACGGTTGAAGAGTACGTCTTTGGCCATCACTATAATCCTTATCCAATGGTGCGTTATACGGAACGACCTGATGTTGCTGCAACTCATTTATTTGAAGGCCATATTTTGATACTCGTTGATGGATCACCGAGTGTGATGATTGCGCCGACCACGTTTTGGCATCACCTACAGCACGCTGAAGAATACAGGCAAAAACCAGTCGTCGGAGCTAGCCTTCGTCTTGTACGGTTTGTTGCTGTTTGGGTTTCTCTTTTTTTATTGCCACTTTGGTATTTTCTCGCATCAAATGAACAGTTTGTTCCTGAGGTGCTTTCATTCATTGGGGCTGAGAAAGAAGGGAGTATACCGCTTTTTGTCCAGTTCCTAGCTGCTGAGATTGGAATTGAAATGCTGAGAATGGCAGCGATTCATACACCAAATGCCCTTGCAACTGCTCTTGGTCTTGTATCCGCCTTATTAATTGGTGAAGTGGCAATCAATGTTGGTCTCTTTTCACCAGAGGTCGTTCTCTACTTAGCTGTTGCTGTTGTTGGGACGTTTGCAACGCCTAGCTATGAAATGAGTTTAGCTAATCGTTTGATTCGAGTTGCCCTTCTCATTTTGGTTGCGATCTTTGGCTTAGGTGGACTGGTCATCGGCACGACTGTATGGTTTTTAATGCTTGTTCATCTTCACGTTTTGAATACGCCATATATGTGGCCGTTTTTGCCATTTAATAGTCGCGCATTTAGAGATGTGATTCTACGTGCACCCATGCCACTGAAAAATCGTCGACCAGCCTTGATCCATCCAAATGATCCAGATCGTTAAAAAAACGTGTCAAAAGGAAGAGTTATTTTCCCGTTTGACACGTTTTCTTATTTTTCGTTTTCTTCCATGTCTAGCTGATATAGTTCATCCTCTATAAAAATATTGGTGGCGTCAATCGCCTGTGATTGATTTGCAACGATCAATCCAAAGGGTGTTGGTTTCGTTGGAGTGACGATGGTAAAACGAATACCCTGTTTATTTGCCTCCTGAATATAGTTAGAGTAATTCTGATAACTAAGGTCACCATTTATATATAGGTGGGCGTTTTCTTTCGTTTTCATAAGGGAGAGTACTTCGGGATACATTCCTTTTTGAATAACTTGTTTTTTGGTAAGGGCAAGGTGAATTCTTTCTAATATCGTTGATAAAAAAAGACTTCTCTCCTCTGGTTTGATCTCTGGGGCACCGTAAAGGGCCGCATCAATAATCTCTTTCATTTTTTGTGCCATTATATATCCTCATTTCTTTCTAGGGTCTTGTTTCATTATTTTCATTTCTTGTCCTTCTTATTTATTTAGATCATACATATCATAGCATATGGAATCACATACACCTTCATAGAAGAGAGGAAGGGGTTTTTTTCATGTTCATGTTATTGATTATTTTTTTATTTGTGTTTGCAGTTGGCGTGACGATAGGAGGCTTACTTGCAGCGCCGAGAGAGCCTGTGCGACCCATTCATTTTCTTTTATTTGCTTTATTTTTTTTGATCATGTGCTACATTGGCATGATTGTCGGAATGTTTTTGTCAGGTTGGATCAGTCTCATCATCCTTGAATTTGTTTTAGCAATTTTAGCTCTTCTTTTTATGATTGCAACGGTCACTCGTTTTCATCCGACTCTTGGCTTTTTTCATCCTGAAGATCGGATATTAGTTACGATGCTTTCTATCTTATTTTTCTTAATGGGCTTAGAGTGGGGATTGCTTGGTTTTAGAACGTTTTTTACGATTACAGCAACTTTCGTGTTTATCGTTGCTCTTTTAGTTGGATTGTTTATTCAGCAACAAATATGTCAAATTCTTTGGAGACATTCGTATATTGCCTTCACACCACTCATTTGGCTTCTTTTCGTAACGGTACTTAAGCTGTTATAATGGGGGTGAGGTGAGCAAGGTGAAGACAATGTATGACGTTATGCAGCTGCTTAAAAAGCATGGGACGATTATCTATACTGGTGATCGAGCGTTAGATCTCTCCCTCATGGAGGATGAGCTGCGTGAGCTCTACGAATGGAAAATGATTGAAAAGAATGAATTTCAACAAGGACTGCTCATCTTACGTAATGAGATCAGATTAGTGAAGGAATAGAGGGTGCAAAATCATGTCAGAGAAGTGGTTTGTTGGTGTTGATATAGGTGGTACAACAATTAAAATGGCTTTTGTTAATTCATATGGTGAAATTGTAACGAAATGGGAAATTCCGACGAATACAAGTGATGCTGGAAAGCATATTACAACGGATATTGCCCGTGCGATAGATGAAAAATGCGAAGAATTAGGGCAGGGAAAATCCAAGCTCGCGGCCATTGGAATGGGAGCTCCAGGTTTTATCGAAATGAAAACAGGCTTTATTTACCATGCTGTGAATATTGGCTGGAGAGATTTTCCGTTAAAAGATCGTCTTGAAATGGAGTCGGGTCTACCTGTTACAGTCGACAATGATGCTAATATCGCTGCACTTGGCGAAATGTGGCGCGGAGCAGGGGACGGGGCTAAGAACCTTCTTTGTGTCACACTTGGAACAGGGGTCGGTGGTGGCATCGTCGCAAACGGTCAAATTCTCCATGGTGTAAATGGAATGGCTGGAGAGATTGGACACATTACCTCCATTGCGGAAGGCGGTGCTCCTTGTAATTGTGGAAAAACAGGCTGTCTTGAGACGATTGCCTCAGCGACTGGAATTGCTCGAATTGCAACAGAAGGGTTGGAGAAGACTCCGACAAGCAAGCTACAAGCAATTTTTGATGAAGCTGGTGCGATAACGTCTAAGGATGTTTTTGATGCAGCAGCAACTGGTGATTCATTAGCGAATGAAGTATTAGACGAAGTATGTTTTCATTTAGGGCTTGCACTAGCCAACCTTGCCAATGCGCTTAATCCAGAAAAAATTGTGATCGGTGGTGGAGTATCAAAAGCTGGTGATGCTCTATTAAATAAATTAGAGAAGCAATTTAAACGCTTTGCGCTTGAGCGTGTTGCTGAAGGTGCGGATTTCCGTATCGCCACACTTGGTAATGATGCGGGTGTAATTGGTGGGGCTTGGCTGGCAAAGCAAGGATAATGCGACGCTTGTGCACATTTTTTAATTGATCTACATAAGATAGAAAGAGGACAATCATTTGTAATGAAATGATGGTAGCAAAAGGAGATAATAATGATGTCAACTTATCGGATCGAACGTGATTTAATTGGGGAGAAACAAGTGCCTAAGGATGCTTATTATGGGATTCAAACGATGCGTGCGCGTGAAAATTTTCCGATTACAGGTTATCCTCCGCATCCAGAACTCATTCGGGCATTTGGTTATGTGAAAAAAGCTGCAGCGATGGCTAATCGTGACGTCGGTGTCTTGCAAACAAATATAGCCGATGCGATTATGACAGCAGCGGATGAAATTATCGAAGGCAAGCTCCAAGATCAGTTTATCGTTGATGCTATTCAAGGCGGGGCGGGTACCTCTTTTAATATGAATGCAAATGAAGTCATCGCCAATCGAGCGATTGAAATACTTGGCGGTGAAAAAGGCGAATACTTGCGAGTAAGTCCGAATACTCATGTCAATATGGCGCAATCGACGAATGATGCGTTCCCAACAGCTATTCATATTGCCTCTCTCCGCTTAGCTGACGGGTTGACAACGGAATTGAAGGAACTGATAACGGCGTTAAAGGCAAAAGAAGAAGAATTTGATAATGTCTTAAAAATGGGTCGAACGCATTTACAAGATGCTGTGCCGATCCGAATGGGACAAGAGTTCGGTGCGTATCGTCGAGTATTATCTCGTGATCTTGGTCGGATTAGTCATTCTGTGGCTCATTTATATGAGGTAAATATGGGCGCGACAGCAGTCGGAACGGGCCTTAACGCAAAACCAGAGTACATTCAAAAAGTGGCTACTTATCTAGCAGATATTACTGGTTATCCTTTAAAAACAGCTGAGGATTTAGTCGATGCCACTCAAAATACAGATGCCTACACAGAAGTATCAAGTGCATTGAAGATTATGGCCATTAATTTATCAAAAATGGCCAATGATTTGCGATTAATGAGCTCAGGTCCGAGAACTGGCTTGAATGAAATTAACCTACCACCACGCCAGCCAGGTTCATCGATTATGCCTGGTAAAGTGAATCCAGTGATGTGTGAAGTCGTGAATCAAATTTCATTTCAAGTCATTGGAAATGATCATACGATTAGTTTAGCTTCAGAGGCTGGCCAGCTTGAGTTAAATGTAATGGAGCCAGTGCTAGTGTTTAACTTACTTCAGTCACTTTCCATTTTACAAAACGGTATAAAAGTGTTTAGGCAATTTGCGATTGAAGGACTAACAGCGAACATTGACCATTGTCGTGAAGTTGTTGAGCGAAGTGTTGGAATTATTACAGCGATTAATCCGCATGTCGGATATGAGGTGGCCACACGTATTGCAAAAGAAGCGATTCAAACAGGGCGTTCGGTTAGAGAGATTTGTTTAGAAAGAGGTATTTTGTCAGAAGAAGAACTTAATGAAATTCTTGATCCGAAAGAAATGACAAACCCTGGAATTGCTGGTGCCCGTTTTATTTACGGATGATGTTTTGCAGTGGAAGGCGAGGACATCAAATAGAGGTGTCCTCTTCTTCTTTCTTTTTAGCTTTACATCTGTTAAAAATATATATTTTTTGAAAAAACATCAAAATAACTGCAAAAAGATGAAACTTTTTTAGTGTGTCATCCGTCTAATAAAAGAGAGATTTTCAGGAAGTGTGATAAATAAAAAGGAGAGGGGGAAAGTTGGTGAAATGGGTATTTTCTGGTTTGGTTATAATATTTGTACTAACGGCCTGTACAAATGGATCTCATAAAAGTGAGCCTTTACCTAAACGGCTATCTGACTTGCTAGTAAAGCGCGATGTCCCTCTTTCATTTTTTACAGGCTCAAGCATTGTTCCAATAGCAGTATCCTCTTCCTTTACTGAAGTATCGGGTTGGTATGATGATGAAACGGTTCTTTATTTAGAGGATGAAAATGAACAGTCAAGTTTACTTAAGCATCATCTTTATACAGGGGATTCGTCTGTTTTTTTTGATACAGAAGGCTGGATTGTTGATGTGAATGCGAATGTTGATTATTCTTTATTTGCCATTGAATTCATTAATCAACAAGATGAAGCAAGCTTATTCATCGTTGATCAAGAAGGCGAAGTACAAATGAATATTGAAGGATTTGGTAACGATTATACCGTTTACTGGAATCCATTTAATCAAGAGCAAATGATGATGGTATCGTATTTACCTGATTGGGAATTTGATGTTCTATCTGTTGATGTATCTGAGGAGAAAATCTCACAAGTTGAGTTTGAGCAAGCTTATATTCAGTGGCTTTCTGAAACAGATATTGGCTATATAAAATGGAATGAACTTCAGCCAAGCTACGAGGCTCCTCTTTATCAAATGCATGTCGATACAGGGGACGAGAAGCTGTTAGAGGATCAGGTTATTGCATTTATGGGCTTTTCAGACCGCCGTTATTTGACTGTAACAGTAGACACTGTATATGATCTGCATTCAATTTATACGTTTTATGAAAATGGTGAGCCGAGTAGACAGGTTGAAATGCCGATTTTAAATACCTATTCGGAGCAATGGTGGATTCCTTTTTATACATACGATGAAGCTAGTAGCATCTTCTATTACTTGCGTCCGAAGTATAGTGGGGATTATTTTAGCTATAATGATGGGTATGAATTAATTGCTTATCATGTGCAAGCTGACTCAGAAGAGCAGTTAACAGAACTTGTGAGCAATGAACCGCTGATGGTTTCCCCTAATGGAGACTTTCTTTTAATCGGAAATTTGTTTGAAAATGTCTACGATATAAAAGAAAAAGTTCTCGTTTCCGTTTTAAAAGAATAAGATTTTTTTCGGATCAATTGTTGCAATCGGTGTAGCGACTAAGAATTCAGGAATAATCTAAGTTTTGTTTACAATTTAAGGCGAGTCTGTCATAATTAAATTAACCATTATTCAATTAAATGAGAAGTAAAAGACTAGGGGTGCCTGCCTTGAGTAGGCTGAGAAAAAGGTGGTTTCCTTTTACCCTTGTACCTGATCTGGTTCATACCAGCGTAGGGAAGTCGATGCAAAAGAGTGATATTGCAGCCGTATTCCATTCGTTGGGATATGGCTTTTTTTGTGTAAAAGTTAGTTGGTTAAGGACTAGTTGGGCAGAAACAGAATAAATCTTTTACAAGAGGTTCAAATTCTTGGTTTTCTAAAAATAAACCGTTCCTTTTTGCAAAAGAGGAGATAGATTCATTATTAAGGTGGGAACAGTGATGAGAGAATTTCAGTTATATGCGATTACAGGAGAAGAATTTCACCCAGGACGTGATTTAATCGAGGTCATGGAAGAAGCGATTCTTGGTGGTGTCGATATTATTCAATTACGTGATAAAACGAGTAGTAAACGTGAGGTTTTAGCGAAGGCGAAGGCATTACGTGAATTAACAAAAAAGCATGATGTTTTGTTTATCGTCAATGATCATATTGATGTGGCCCTTGCTGTTGATGCAGATGGTATTCATGTTGGCCAAGACGACCTTCCACTTGAGGATGCTCGTCGTATCATGGGACCTGATAAAATCATTGGGATCTCAACGCACAAAATTGAAGAGGCACGTGAAGCGGAAGCTGGTGGGGCAGATTATATTGGCGTTGGACCAATCTTCCCAACGAAAAGTAAGGTAGATGTTGTTGATCCTGTTACAACCGCCTATATTCAGCAAGTTGCTGCTGAAATTAACATCCCATTTGTCGCTATAGGTGGAATCAAGCTTCACAATGTTTTGCAAGTGCTTGATGCAGGTGCAAAAAGTGTTTGTATGATTAGTGAAATTGTTGGTGCCAATGATGTTAAAGGAGTATGTGAAGAGTTTAAACAAATTTTAACTGCAAAGGGGCATAAGTGAGATGAAACTACTGATTAACGGAGCAAAGCATCATCTAGATGTGGCTACACTTGCTGATGTTGTCGCTCATTTTGAATTAGAGCCTCACCTAGTTGTGACAGAAGTCGATGGTGAAATTATTGATAGAGCGGACTGGGAACAAACGACTTTAACAGTTGAAATGAAAATCGAGCTTGTCCAATTTGTCGGAGGGGGCTGATCAAATGAAGCAAAGCAAATTAACGATTGCTGGAAAAGAGCTATCGTCACGTTTCTTTTTAGGAACAGGACGCTATCCGAATCCAATTGTTCAAAATGAAGCCATTCGTGCATCGGAAACAGAGGTATTAACCTTTGCGATTCGCCGCGTGAACTTAGAAGCGCCAAATGAGGATGCGATTTTGCAGCATTTAGATGGGATGTCCTTTACGTATTTACCGAATACATCAGGAGCAAAAACAGCTGAAGAAGCCGTTCGGATTGCACGACTTGCCAAAGCATCAGGTTTAAGTGACTGGATTAAGATTGAAATTAGCGTAGATGAAAAGACGTTGCTTCCAGATCCAATTGAAACATTAAAAGCGACAGAAATTCTTGCGGCTGAAGGGTTTGTTGTTCTGCCATATACGTCTGATGATCCAGTTCTGTGTAAAAAGCTTGAAGCAGCAGGTGCGGCAGCTGTGATGCCTGGCGGTGCGCCAATTGGCACAGGTTTAGGTATTTTGAATCCGTACAATTTACAATTGATTGTGGAACAAGCGCAAGTGCCAATCATTGTTGATGCAGGACTTGGGTCAGCAATGGATGTCACACAAGCAATGGAGCTAGGTGCAGATGGGGTCTTAATGAACACGCCTGTTGCCAAGGCGAAGGATCCTGTTAAAATGGCTTTGGCGATGAAGCATGCGATTAGTGCTGGAAGATTATCGTATGAAGCTGGGCGCATTCCGAAAAAGAAATATGCTACGGCTAGTAGTGGACTCGCTTCATTTGTTTCAAACTAAGAAATAGGGAGAGGAACAAGCGTGAAAGAGAGAATTCTCATTTTAGGTGGTGGCGTGATCGGGCTTGCCACGGCTTTTGAATTAAGTAGGCGTGATTATGACGTTACTGTTCTAGAGAAATCAACATGTGGGGGACAGGCTTCGGGCGCTGCCGCTGGGATGCTTGCGCCTTTTTCTGAAATTGGGGAAGATCCAGATGATTTTTTCTTGCTTTGTTTAGATAGCTTACGCTTATATAAGCAATGGCAGCAGGACGTCAAACAAGCGGCAAAGCTCGATTTTGAGTATTCAGAAAGTGGCAGCTTACATGCTGTATACCATGAAGCGGATGTTCTTAGCCTGCAAACCCGTCAATCATGGCAACGTGAATTTGGGGCAGAAGCAGAATTAATCACAGGTAATCGTTTAAGAGAGCTTGAGCCATCACTTTCAGAAGATGTGATTGCCGCAATGTATTATCCAGAGGAGAGCCATGTGTTTGCACCAGATTATGTCCGTGCACTTGAAGCGGCTTGCCGTCATCAAGGTGTGACCATAGTCGAACATCTAGAAAGCGTCGAGGTGTGTGTGTGGCAAAATGAGCTTTTGCTTCAAGCGGCAGATGGTCGAAAGTTTACAGGAGATCGTCTCGTTGTCTGCTCAGGGGCATGGTCAAAGGAGCTTGAGGATATTTTTGGCATTCGAATTCCTGTTTATCCGATACGTGGACAAATTTGTGCTTATGAAGTGCCAGTTGAGCAGGTTAAGCATATTGTTTATACGAGTCAAGGCTATCTTGTACCAAAGGGAAATGGTACGCTCGTAAATGGTGCATCAGAGGATATTGCTGGTTTCAAAACAGAGGTCACAGAAAAAGGAATTTCCCGGTTGACGAATTGGAATAAACGAATTTTCCCTTTTTTAGAGAAAAAAACACCTTTTCATACTTGGGCTGGCTTACGTCCAGCAACTCAGGATGGCTTCCCTTTAATCGGCAAATTAGAGCAAGCTTCACATGTTGTCTTTGCTACGGGACATTACCGAAATGGGATTTTGCTAAGTCCTGTTACGGCGATTGCTGTGGCTGATTTACTTGATAACAAACAGGCATACGCGCCGCTTGCAGCGTGCAAGCCAGAGCGATTTACATAGGAGTTGAACATAGATGACAATAGCAAAAGCATTAACAATTGCAGGCTCTGATAGTGGTGGTGGAGCGGGCATTCAAGCAGATCTTAAAACATTTCAAGAATTAAATACATTTGGGATGAGTGTGATTACAGCCCTAACAGCACAAAATACGTTGGGGGTTCATGGTGTCTTCCCGCAATCACTAGAAGCAATTGAAGCACAACTTAATGCAGTTTTATCTGATATCGGTACGGATGCTGTTAAAACGGGAATGCTGTTTTCTGCTGATATTATTTCCCTTGTGGCAACAAAGCTCAAGGAATATAAAGTAACAAATATTGTCGTTGATCCAGTGATGGTTGCCAAAGGAGGAGCATCTCTTCTTTTAGATGAAGCGACAAAAGCCTTGATTGAAGAGCTATTACCAATTGCAACAGTCATTACGCCAAATTTGCCTGAAGCAGCGAAAATAGTAGGACTAAAAGACATTACTTCTCTTGAAGAAATGAAACAAGTTGTTGTTGATCTTCATAAGCTTGGTCCAAAATATGTGGTCTTAAAAGGAGGCCATTTAACAGATGGTCCTGCTGTAGATTTATTATTTGATGGTAAGACGATTCATGAGTTAGAAACAAAACGAATTGATACAAAGCATACACATGGTACAGGATGCACCTTTGCGGCTGCGATTGCTGCTGAATTAGCAAAAGGTGCAGACATTGTAAAAGCGGTTGAAACAGCGAAAGCATTTATTACAATAGCCATTACCCATTCACTTCATATTGGTGGTGGAATTGGACCGACAAATCATGCAGCTTACCGTCGCTTAGCAAATGAAAAATAGGATTCGTGAAGCCAGCAGGGAGTAATCGCCCTGTTGGCTTTTCGTATGACGATTATTTCCTGTATAATGGACAAAGGATCGATATGTAGGAGAGTGAAATCATGTATGAAATTGAATGGAAGGCCGTTAGCAACGAACGGATTTCAACTGTTTCATTTTCAGTTGCGAAAGGTCAACTTGTGACCATCATCGGTCCGTCTGGAGCAGGAAAAAGCAGCATGCTCAAGCTGATGAATCGTTTAGAAGACCCTGATGAAGGAATGATTTATTATCAAGATAAGGCACTAACTGACTACCCTATAAAGGAATTAAGAAAAAAGATCGGGATGGCCTTTCAAACAGCTGCTCTCTTTGATGGCACAGTTGAAGACAATCTTTCATACGGCCCGAAGCTTCACGGAATAGAGTGGAGCGAAAAATGGGGACAGGAATTACTGGATGCTGTTCAATTGCCGAAGGATTTTATTCATAAGCCTGTAGAAGAGCTTTCAGGTGGGGAGCAGCAACGGGTGGCACTAGCTCGGACATTAGCGAATAAACCTGATGTTTTGTTGCTTGATGAGGTGACGAGTGCACTTGATTTACGCAATGTGGATTTAGTGGAAGATTTGATTAAACGACTACAGCAACAAGGGAAGACGATTTTGATGGTGACCCACGATGTTGAGCAAGCTGAGAGGCTTGGAGATATCACTCTCTTTCTAGAGAAAGGGAAGCTAGTAGAAACTGGCGAGACAGCTGCATTTTTTACAGAACCGAAGACGCAAGAAGCTAGACGATTTTTGTATCGTGATGAGGAAGGGGAGGAATAAATGGTACCTGACATTTCAAATACGTCGATGCTTTTTCTCATTGTTTTCGTCCTCATCCCACTTTCCTTGTCATATATGTATGCTCTTGGTCTAGGAAAAAGCATTACATGGTCCTCCATTCGAGGCGTTGCGCAGCTCTTTCTCATTGGGTATATTCTCACCTTTTTGTTCGGATTAGAACCATTCATTGGTATTCCGATTATGCTTACGGTTATGATTGTTGTTGCAGGATTTCATGCAGCTAAGAAAGGAAAAGGAATCTCGTCAGTTCATGGCGTCATTTTTCTAATCTTGCTTGCTGTTGAAGCAACGGTCTTATCGATGTGGCTCGCATTTGATATGATTGATTTTACAGCTGAGCAAGTAGTTCCAATGAGTGGAATGGTTATAGGAAATAGCATGGTTGCCATCGGGCTTGCTCTGGAACGGATGAAAAGTGAATTTCATGAGAATTATGATCGTTTACAAGCTGCTCTTGCTCTTGGGGCAACACCGAAGGAAGCAACGCAGCCATTGATTCGTAAAATTGTCAAAGCTGCGATGATTCCGAATGTTGATGGCTTGAAAACGATTGGCCTTGTGCAGTTGCCAGGGATGATGACAGGCTTAATTTTGGCAGGTGTATCGCCACATATAGCGATTCGTTATCAAATCGTAATTTCACTTAGTATTTTTGTTGCCGTATCGATTAGCGCGATGCTAGTAACGGTGTTAACCTATCGAGCTTTTTATAATAAGAACATGCAGCTAACGCGGATAGAATCCGATTAAAAGAGATAAAAAACTTTCATGAACCTTTTCTAACCAACTAACCAACTAGCAACTAACCAACTTTCACACAGAGAAGTAATGAGAATGAGAAGGAGAGACAAACAAAGATGTTTCGAGGGAATAAACCAGTACTGATTCTTCCTGCGATATTGATGATTGTCATGTTCATTGGCGGTTATCAGTTTTTACAAGGGTCAGAAGCAGCAACAAATGAAGAATTACAAGAAGTGATAGACATTCAGCTTGAAGCAAATCGAGCAAACGATGATCTACGAATTAGAGCGAATTGGGATTGGACGATTATGCCAGCTGAAGGCTTATACGGTGAAGACTATATCGGGATTGCTCTCATTGACCAGGACACAGGTGAGGCACGAACAGATCTTGAGTTTGTAGATTCACGCATTGAAGTATTATTCGGTGATCAAGTGATTGAAGAGGCAGAAGGTACAGTTGTGGATAACGGGATTATTTTTGCTTTTTCTAATAAAATGGATGAGAATGTGACATATGGCAACCTCGGTAGAGTAGAAGTAACGGTAGGAGGAGAAGAGTTGCAAGCAGATGATGTACAACTTCATTTCCTTCATACTTGGACTGAGCATAGCCCTCTTGATAAGGAGGATGCTACCTTTGCACAACCAACGTTTGGAAATGCAGCAAATGTTCCTTACTGGATTACAACACGTCCGTAATGTCTATGTCGCAGGCGAAAAAGGATTGGTACAAGCATGAAAATTCGTGGGCTTTCCTATCAAAATGGAATCTTTTATATCGGTAAAAATCATGTCGCTTGTGCCTATCATGACCATGGACGTTTAAAAAGCTGGCTCAAGCCTTTAAGCGCAGAGACCATGCTTGTGATGATAAAACAAGTGATGCTTTCGATGCCACTCTGGTTTAAAGCCTTAACAATTCTTTTCTTTGGTTTCATTTTTGTCCCTAAGATCTTATTGCTTTTTGTCGACAGTGGTTGGCAAGGTCTGCCGTACTATATGATCTTCTATTATCTATTTGGAACACATTTTCTTTTTCCAAAGCAATTAAGGAAATACCATGGGGCTGAACACAAAGTATTCAGTGACACAGGTGTGATTAGACGAGCTAGATTATCGCGTATCCAAAAAGCGGCCATTACGAATCGCTACTGTTCAACCAATATTGTTGTGATTTATTTTATAAGTGTGATCGTTTTGGCAGGGATAGTAGCAGTCTTCACGGGAAATACAGAAAGAGCACTAGCTATGGCTTCCTATAGTAGCTTACTAGCTATTCCACTTGTTAACATGTTGATGAATAGAAAAGAGTTTGGTTGGTTAAAAAAAAGTATACTTAGGGTATCATACTGGCTCCAGATTCATGTTACGACGGCAGAACCAGAGCGAAACCATTTAATGGCTTCGATTGAATCCTATCGTAAGCTTGCAGCAAAAGAATTTCCAGAAAGGCTAGTTGTCCATAGACCAAAGCCGAAAAAGGAGGAAAAACAGATGGCCATTGTCGATGTAACGATTATTCCAATTGGCACAGAAACACCGAGCGTTAGTCAGTATGTTGCTTGTATTCATGAAGTATTGAAGACCTATGAAGGAAAAGTGACATTCCAGCTGACGCCAATGAGCACGTTAATTGAAGGCGAGCTCCCAGTTTTATTTGAAGTCATTCAAGCGATCCACGAAGTGCCATTTAAGCATGGTATCAAACGAGTGGCAACAAATATTAGAATCGATGACCGTCGTGATAAACTTTCAACGATGGAAGGCAAGCTTGAAGCCGTTCAATCGAAGCTCGCGCAGACGAGTAGTGAAATCTATCAGCAAGATAAAATCAATTAAAAAACAGCTACCTTTCTTACTAAATCGATTTGGTAAGAAGGTAGCTGCTTCGTTATTCGTATGTTTTCATCATCGTCACATGCGGAATTCCTGCATCGAGAAATTCTCCTGATACCGTTTTGTAACCAAGCTTCGAGTAAAATTCCTCTGCTTGGCGCTGCGCGTTTAATTTCATTTTTGTTGCCCCTTCTGTGCGGGCGACTAGTTCAATTTTCTCCATTAAAACGCGTCCGACACCTTTTCCTCGAGCGGACTTTGCAATGCAAATTCGTTCCACTTTTCCATACCCGTCAACATAGCGAAGACGACCTGCTCCGATCGGTTGATTCTCTTCATCGTAGACAATAAAGTGTGTGGCTTCGTCTTCATATTGATCAATTTCTTCTTCCATCGGTACGTTTTGCTCGTTTACAAATACTTCTGTGCGAATGGCAAATGCATCCTCTAATTGTTGCTTTGTTTCTACTTTTTGTGCTTTCATAGTTGTGACTGTTCCTTTCCAAGACGGAATGTATCGTACACCGTCCATGATCCATTTTCTAGTTGGTAAAGTAGCTGCATGCGATCAATGATTTCTTCATGCTCAATTGTATTCAATTTCAAGCGACCAAGTATATCTGCAAGTTCCGTATCAGATAAATCCTGACCAATCATTAAATGAGGAATAAATCGGTACTTTGTATTCGCTTGAAACGGTTCTGTGTGAAGCCATTCATATAAATATGTTAATGATTCATGCTCATACATTTTATTGGTTATGCATACGGTAAAAGAGTCATTAATCCTCGTGGTAAATCTTTTTGCCAATATGTCCATGTGTGATCACCATCAAATTCATCATACGTGTACGTAAATGATTTTTCTTTAAGTAGCTCACTCAGCTTTCTGTTGGGCGATAAGAAATCGATCGTTTTCTTATCGGTCGTGACGACGGCTGTTTCTTTTAAACCGATGACGTGATAGAGTGAAATATCTTCTGACTTTTCAAAGGCAGAAATGACTTCAAATAGTTTTTTGTTTACATAAGGAGAATGCATCATGACTTGGCCGAATAGGCTGGGATACTCTACAGCAGCCATTAAGGAAACGGTTGCTGCAAGCGAGTCTCCGGCTAATGTTCGTCCTGATGCAAGCTGATGGGTTGGATAATGATCATCAATATACGGGACAAGCTCATTTGCTAGAAATCGAATATAGGCAGGTGTTTTTTCACCATTCGGATGATAGCGTTTTCTCCTTTCATCAACGGATGGATAAGGGACACCAATGATAATCGTTTCGCGCATTTCGGCATCTTCCATCAATTCCTCTGCCTGACGAGGGATGCGACCGAGTTGAAAGTAGTCACTGCCATCTTGGCAAATAAGAACATCGTATGTGTTTAAAGGTGTAAAGTTAGGTGGTGTATAAATAAGTAAGGAAATTTCTTCATTTAGTTCCTGACTGTTGATTTTATCTTCTGTAATCGTTCCTTGTAAGGGGCGTCTAGCCATTTAATCCTCTCCTAAACCTTTGCTTTTTCTTCCTTTATTTTACCTAATTCATAAAAGGAATGCTAGATTAAACGATGCCTCGACCTAACCGCATTAATAATGCTCAATCATGTCGAATAAAAGGTAGATATGGTAAAATGATGACATGAGGAGGAGATTAGATGAAGAAACCAGTCCCGTGTGAAGTAGTCGAACAAGCTGCTCGTCAAAAATTAGCAGAACGTGGTGTCACAATACAAGATATTGCTGATATCGTTTATGAGATGCAAGCGAAATATAGCCCGAATTTATCGATGGAAGAATGCTACGAAAGCGCGAATGCGGTATTATGTAAGCGTGAGATTCAACATGCGATTCTCGTCGGCATTGAACTAGATGTGTTAGCAGAGAAAAAACTGCTTTCGGAACCTTTGCAATCTATTGTTAAATCAGATGAAGGATTGTTCGGTGTTGATGAAACGATTGCTCTTGGTTCTGTTTTTGGGTTTGGAAGTATCGCGGTAACGACCTTTGGCTTTTTAGATAAACAAAAAGTCGGAATAATCAATGAACTAGATAAACGAAAGTCAGAAGTACATACGTTTCTTGATGATTTAGTTGCAAGTATTGCCGCAAGTGCATCAGCAAGGCTTGCACACCGCCTACGAGATAAAGAAGAAAATCGTCGTGTTAGCGATATTAAGAAGCGTGAAGATGAAGAATTGATTGGTTAATGAGTAGAAAAAGAGTTTGACTTAAGGATTGATACCTTAGTCAAACTCTTTTCTGATGTTGAAGCCAAATTGATTGTCTCTATTTTTCATCGCTTGGTGTTTAAGGTTATTGATTATTTGGTAAGGGTATACTTGAAAAAAGGCTAAAGGCCACAATGAAAGCACACATCTCGAATACGTGATGAGAGTAACATAGAATGAAGCGAGTAAGGATAAAAGATTTTTTAGAATACAGGTAATCAAGCCTTTATACGATATTAATGACAGGCGGATTCATTGTGCTCAAATACGAAATTTTGTACAATAATAAAGATGTAAGTGCTAAGAAAGGACAGGGAACGAGAATGAAACAATTGCCAAAATGGATTTATTATAAACAAGTGTTTCAATCGAAGTTTCAAGCTGGATGCGTGAAAGCAAAGATTGAAGATAATTGGGTAAATGGTTATGAAATTGGTCCGTTAGTTGAAATAAAAAAGCTACGAACGAATAAATATGTCGTTCGTTATACGTATGATGAAATCATGTAGTGTAGAAAAGAATGAGAGAAAGAGCTCTCATTCTTTTTTTGCGTGAATCATTAGCCCTGGTTGGATAAAGTGATCAAATTCTTCTGCAGTTAAATAGCCAAGCTTTAAGGCTGCTTCTTTTAATGTGAGGTTTGTGGCAAAGGCAAGCTTCGCTATTTCCGCCGATCGCTCATAGCCAATATGAGGATTTAAGGCGGTGACGAGCATTAAAGAGCGCTCAACATGCTCTTTAATAACATCTTCATTGGCACTAAGCCCAATCAAACAGTGATCATGAAAACTCTTAATCCCATCTGCTAGTAATCGAATTGATTGTAGAACATTATAGATGATGACGGGTTTAAAGACGTTTAATTGAAAATGACCTTGGCTTGCAGCAAACCCTATCGTGGCATCATTTCCAAACACTTGAGTAGCAACCATCGTCAACGCTTCACTTTGCGTCGGATTGACCTTTCCTGGCATGATTGAGCTACCAGGTTCATTCGATGGTATCGTTAATTCACCAATTCCAGAACGCGGGCCACTTGCGAGGAGACGGACGTCATTGGCTATTTTAAAGAAATCAGTTGCAAGGGCTTTTAAAGAACCATGAAAATAAACGAGTTCGTCATGACTTGTCAGAGCATGGAAGTAATTAGTGGATGTTAAAAAAGAAGTATGCAGTTGTAAAGAGAGTTGATCCACTACCTTCTCCCCAAAATCAGCACTTGCATTGATCCCCGTCCCAACAGCAGTACCGCCGATGGCAAGAGTTCTTACGTGCTTGAGGCTTTCAAGAATCATCGCTTCACTTTTTTTAACCATCATCATCCAACCGCTTATTTCCTGTCCAAGTGAAAGTGGGGTGGCATCCTGCATATGGGTGCGGCCAATTTTGACAATGTCCTTAAAATCTGCCGCTTTCTTTGCTAAAGTTGCTTTGCAAGTAGCAAGAGCCGGTAATAGTTGTTTAGTAGCTGTAAAGATGGTTGCTATATGCATCGCAGTAGGAAACGTGTCATTTGAGCTTTGTGAACGATTAACGTCGTCATTAGGGTGGACGACTAAATCAGATCCCTCTTTTTTAAGCCACTCGTTGGCCACTGTTGCTAGCACTTCGTTCATATTCATATTCGTTTGCGTGCCACTACCAGTTTGCCAGACGACAAGTGGGAAGTGATCATCGAGTTCTTCGTTTAACACCTTGTCTGCAGCATGGACAATCGCTTGTACTTTTAAATCAGGAAGTTGATTAGCAGCTCCGTTTACGATAGCGGCTGCTTTTTTGACATGAGCATACGCATAAATCAATTCGAGCGGCATTTTTTCAATCCCGATTTTAAAATTCATGAAACTTCTTTGTGTTTGTGCTCCCCAGAGACGATCTTCTGGGACAAGTACTTCTCCTAACGTATCTCGTTCAACTCTCATTTTCATAAGCTTCACCTCATCTTTGATCTATTACTTATCTAAGATATCCACTATTGAAATGCTTCAAACTAAACAAAATTTTTTAAATAAATCTGAGATAGTTTACTTTTTTCATGACACTTGATATAGTTACCGATGGTGTCGGACGTCTGACGATTAGATAAAATCTTACTTGATTCGACAAATGCATTGTTTGAATAGCAATAGTAGAAGTGCGACATATTAGACATGTGTAAGAATTGCTTGTGGATCAACGGACGAGACGTACATATCTGAATAGAGGTGTTATGATAGATGAACTTTTTATGGGGAATTGTAGGTATTATAACGGTCTTTGCAATCGCTTTGGCCATGTCATCAAATCGTCGGGAAATCAAGTTGCGGACGATTATTGGAGGACTTGTGATTCAAATTCTTTTTGCCTTGCTCGTTTTAAAGACAAGCTTTGGTCAAGATGCTTTACAAGGTTTAACAAATATGGTGCAGTGGATTATTGCATCAGCGAATGAAGGGATTAACTTCGTATTCGGTGGTTTTTTTGAAGAAGGTACTGGTATTGGCTTTGTCTTTGCGATAAATGTTCTTTCTGTTGTTATTTTCTTCTCAGCTCTAATCTCCGTGCTCTATTATATTGGATTCATGCAATTAGTGATTAAAATTATTGGCGGCGGACTATCATGGCTGCTTGGTACTTCAAAGACAGAATCAATGTCAGCTGCAGCTAATATTTTCGTTGGCCAAACAGAAGCACCACTTGTTGTAAAGCCGTATTTAAATAAAATGACTGATTCTGAATTATTTGCAGTTATGACTGGAGGGCTTGCATCTGTTGCGGGTTCTGTCTTAATGGGTTATTTTCTTTTAGGGGTACCGCTCGAATATTTACTAGCAGCAAGTTTCATGGCTGCACCTTCTGGTCTAATTATGGCAAAAATCATTATCCCAGAAACAAAAGAAAACACCAATCGATTAAATGAATTTAAGCTCTCAAAAGATGAAGAATCAACAAACATCATTGATGCAGCTGCAAGAGGCGCTAGTACTGGTTTATCGCTTGCTTTAAATATTGGTGCGATGTTAATTGCCTTTGTCGCGTTAATTGCCTTAATTAATGGGATTTTCTCTTTTGTCGGTGGATTTTTCGGTTATGAGCAGCTTTCACTTGAGTTAATCCTCGGCTTTGTGTTCGCACCGCTTGCCTTTTTAATCGGTGTTCCGTGGAATGAAGCAGTGATGGCGGGTGGATTCATTGGTCAAAAGCTCGTTGTGAATGAATTTGTTGCTTATCTATCGTTCGCACCTCAAATTGAAGAACTTAGTGAAAAAGCTGTCATCGTCATTAGTTTTGCCTTATGTGGCTTTGCAAACTTATCTTCTCTTGGTATTCTGTTAGGCGGACTCGGTAATCTTGCGCCTGAAAGAAGAAGTGACATTGCAAGACTTGGCTTACGTGCTGTCGCAGCTGGGATGCTCGCTTCTCTTTTAAGTGCAGCAATTGCAGGTATGATGATTTAATACGAACGAATGGAAACTAACCTCAGAAGGATGAGGTTAGTTTTTTTTAGTAATAATTCGATGATGTCTAGTTGCCAGAGGTTGTTTCAGTTAATAAATGGTTTCCTAAACACTGGAAAACATTGACGGGCTTCCAGCACTTCAGCTCGCTGACCAAGGGCTTTCATTTTTCTCAATTATTGACAATAGATGGTAGAGTTGCTACAATCAGTGTGTATTAAGTGTACTATATGTATTAATACACTTAGAGGAAGGTGGTGAAGCTGTGTTTATACGAATTAACCCAAGAAGTTCAACACCTCTTTATGAGCAGGTGATGGAGCAAGTAAAAGAGTTAATAGCTAAGGGGATTTTGGAAAGTGGGGAGCAATTGCCGTCTGTCCGAGACCTTGCCTCGCAAATTGTTTTAAATCCAAATACAGTTAGTAAGGCTTACAAGGAATTAGAAAGAAATGGCGTGATCGTCACGATAAGAGGAAAGGGAACGTTCGTAGCAGATGCATCTGATCGTAAACTTGATCTAAAGCAGCTAGAGCAATTGAGACAACAACTACAACGGCTTGTGATCGAGGCGACATATGCAGGAATTAAAAAAGAAGAATTGACCCAGTGGATAGAAGAAGAATTTCAAACATTAAAGGGAGAGGGAGATCGGAATGCAGATTGAACAAGTTAGTAAAGCCATTCATCGCAAGCAGGTGCTGACGAATATTGATTTCTCGATTGAGCCTGGAAAAGTGACTGGTCTTGTGGGACGAAACGGGGCAGGAAAGACTACGTTGTTACGTCTCTTAGTCGGTATTATTCAACCGACTATTGGCGATGTCAAACTAAGTGGGAAAAGCATTTATACGCATCCTGAGATGAAACAGGATATCGTTTTTGTACCTGATTCTTCAGAAGCGTTAAAAGGATACAGCATAAAAGAAATTGAACAGCTTTATCGTGATATTTATCCTCGTTTTGATCGTGCATTATTTTATCAATTAATTGATCGGTTTCAACTTCCGAGAAATGGGAGAATCCATTCCTTCTCTAAGGGAATGAAGGCACTTTTCTCTCTTATTCTTGCGTTCTCTACAAAGGCAAAATACATTTTGCTAGATGAACCAACTGATGGTCTTGATGTCATTGTCAAAAAGCGAATTTTACAATTCATCGTCGAAGCAGTAGCAGATTATCAAGTAGCAGTTGTGATTTCCTCTCATCGCTTAGATGAGCTCGAGTTTTTAGCTGATTCGATTATTATGCTAAAAGATGGTGAGATAACCCAAGAGTATTCGTTGGAGACATTGAAGGACTCGTATAAGAAAATTCAAGTCGTTTTTCCACACGGTATTCCTGAGGAGATTCAAGGAATAGGGACATTGTTACAGCAGACTGGAAAAGTATTTATTTTGATTGTAGAAGGAGAGCTTGAAGCGGAAATCGCGAAAATAAGAGCTGCCCGTCCATTGTATTATGAAGAACTACCAATCACACTTGAAGATCTTTTTGTCGCAAAACTTGGAGGTGATGATTTTGTCGGTTAAAGCATTATTTCGAAAAGAATGGAAACAGTCAAAAATGTATTTGTTGATGATAACACTCTTATTTATTTTTCTTTATCCGATGCGAGCCATACTGGGGCTGGAGGAATGGCGTGAACGAACGAATCAAGAATATTTCATGCCAGAACATGCTGTGCCAGGTGTATTTGGCCCTGGGTCATCAGGTATGCTGATTATCATTTTTCTCGTTCTTTTAGCAGTACAATTCATTGGAACTGAACGAAATACTCGTCGTCATGATTTTTCCTTTGCTTTACCGTTTAAGCGTAGAACAATGTTTTTGGTGAAATGGCTAATGGGTGCTGGAACAACGACCATTGTCATGCTCATCACCTTTACCATTGCGTATTTTCTCATTTCGACTTCGGAATTCGGAATGTATTTGGAGCCATCCTATTTTTCTCTTTTTCTTAGCCAATGGCTTGGTTATCTTGCTATGTATACCTTCACGTTATTTATAGGGACGATAACAGGAGAAATGGTTTCGCAAATTGCGTTAACATTTATTTTTACAATATTTCCAGTTGGGATTTTTGTGCTTATTGATTCGTTCATGCGCGTTCATGGCTTTGGATATTTTCAGTATTACGATATTTTTTCCATTCATTATTTAGTATGGCCACTTTATATTCTTTCGGGTCCATTTGGAATAGATGATTTACACCTTTGGGTACCCGCAGTTGCAACGATTGTTTTTCTTAGTGTTGGAGCCTGGCTGTATGAACGTAATCCGAGCGAGCATAACGGGGAATTTCTTCTTTTTAAACAATTAGAGCCCTTTTTTCGTGTTGGCATTATTGCTTGCTTTGCCTTGTTTGGAGGTATGATTGTCTCAAGTCTTGTTCCATTTTCACTAAGTAATGGGACGCAAATTTTATTTTACTGGATCGGTTTTGTTCTTTTTCTCATCTTAAGCTATTTGGTAACGAAGCGATTATTTGCTATGAATATTAAGGTGAAAGGAAAGTAAATAAGAGGTAGACCTAGGTCAACCTCCATTCGTGGCAGTGGTTACGTCGTTTTGCGTAATCACTGTTTTCTTTTGTTTGGTGGAAAGATAGACGCCTAATAAAACAACGATTCCACCGACTAAAGGACGCCATTCTGCTCGCCATAACGGTCCATTCTATAACAAAGAGGAAGGAAAATAAGGCTACCAATGAAAAAACGCATCCAAGCGATTGTAAAAGGTGGGACGGTGTCTATAAATACTTTTCCGATGATGAAATTACCAGAAAAAAAGATCATCGAGAGAGTAAGGATAAAGAAGGATGTGAAAAACGCAAAATAAAACCTCCAATCTGTATAGGTATAACATACAATTATTTCAAAAAATGCTTGACAGGAAGAAAAAGGAACTTTAAACTTTAATTGAACACTGGTTAATTGAAAGGTGAAGCAAATGTCTCCTCGACGTAAAGCAGAAAATGAACTAACAAAAGAGCATATTTTGGAAGCAGCCAAGGAACTATTTGCAGAGAGTGGCTACCATCAAGTCAGTATGCGTGCATTAGCGCGTAAACTAGAGTGCAGTCATGGTGCTCTTTATTATCATTACGATAATAAAGCTTCTCTTTTTACTGCCCTAATTGAGAAGGGCTTTTCAATGTTGAATGAACGCCTTGATGACATTGTAGCGGATCAAACAAAAACAAATCAGGAGAAACTTTTAAAGATTTTTAAAGGCTTCCTACAGTTTGGCATTGATTATCCCCATCATTATGAAATGATGTTTCAATTGAAGGATGATGATTTGCGGCACACAGTCCAAGCATCGTATGAAAGCTTTCAAAAATTCGGCGTAGCTGTTCAATCACTTGTCTCAACATCATTATCTCAAAAAGAAATATGGTCTTGTCTCGTTTCCCTTCACGGATTTGTTTCATATTTTATACGGGAAGGTCAGTCGTCTGCAGAACTGGAAAAAATGATTGATCATCATGCAGAATTTTTAGCTCGTGCTCTTCGATAAATAGGTAACTCAATCTTAAAAGGATTAAAAGTGTTTTAGGAGGATGAGTTACTTTGAATAAAATTGACCACTGGTTAATAAAAGGAGGATTTATTAAAATGGAAAAAGCAATTGTACTTGGAGCAACTGGAGCTATGGGTTATGCTCTTGTTCATCGCTTACAATCTAGTGGAGTAAAAACGTATGCGTATTGTCGCCATCTAAACAGGGCAAAAGAGTTATTCGGAGATTTGAATCATGTTGAGGTGATCGAGGGAGATGTTCGAGATACGATACGGTTAGAACAAGCAATGAAAGAGGTTGATATTACATTTGTTAGCTTAAATATTCCTTATCAAAAATGGTCAAGGGAACTGCTACCTCTTTTTGAAGAAGTGTTTAAAGTGGCGTTTGCGACTAAAACAAAAGTAGCAGTTGTTGATAACATTTATAGTTATAAAACAAATGAGCAATTGATTACAGAAGATACCCCGAGAGAGCCAGAAACAAACAAAGGAAAATTAAGAAAAGAATTATATTTGAATATGCAAGCATGGATGAAAAAAGGACTTTCGATTGTCATCGCTCATTTCCCGGATTTTTATGGACCGCACGCAGATAACACAATGCTTCAGCAAACAATTCAAACAGCACTAGCTGGAAAACGACCTCTATACCTTGGTCCAATGAATAAAAAAAGAGAATTTATTTATACATTTGATGGCGCAGATGCACTGATTACATTAGCAATGGATGAGACAGCTTATCAACAATCATGGAATATACCAGGTACAAAGCCTGAAAATGGGCAAGAAATCATCTCAATCCTTCAACGCTTGACAGGAAATACAAAAAAACCTTTTGTTGTTCGTAAACCAATGATTCGTTTTCTTGGGTTCTTTTCACCTTTTATGAGAGAGCTGACGGAAATGATGGATTTAACAGAGAACCCTGTTTTCTTAGACGGCACGAAGTATGAGCAAGCTTTTGTGCCAAGGGTAAGCACTTCCTTTGATGAAGGACTCAGACAAGTGATCAAACAAATGCAAAAACCCACGTAAAAAGAAATACAGACATCCCTAAGCAGGAATGTCTGTAACAATAGCCTTATTCAAATAACTTTTTATAAGCTGAGTAACCTTCTTTTTCAAGGTCTTCCTTGGCAACAAAGCGCAAGGCAGCTGAGTTAATGCAGTAGCGCAAGCCACCTGTTTGTACGGGGCCGTCATTGAAAACATGACCAAGATGAGAGTCGGCTTCCTTACTACGCACTTCTGTACGAATCATAAAATGACTAAAATCTTTTTTTTCGATGACTTCTTCTTCAACAATTGGTTTTGTAAAGCTAGGCCAGCCGCAGCCATGATCGAATTTATCTAATGAACTAAAAAGTGGTTTGCCTGAAACGATATCGACGTAAATTCCTTCTTCTGTATGTTCATAATATTCATTATGAAAAGGAGGCTCTGTTCCATCTTCTTGGGTTACGTGGTATTGCATCGGTGTTAGCTTTTGTCTTAGTTGTTCATTTTGCTTATTCATTTCGTTATTCCCCCAATGCTCTTCAATAAATCTTACTCGTCCAGAGCCTACACTGTATCTGTTGTAGTGAGCTGGATTCTTTTTGTAGTAATCTTGATGATACTCTTCTGCTGGATAAAAAGGTTTTGCGGGTAAAATTTGTGTTGCGACTGGCTTTGTAAAGCGTCCGCTTTGATCTAACTGGCGCTTTGATTCTTCAGCAATTGCTTTTTGCTCGTCTGAGTGATAAAAGATTGCGGTACGATAGGAATCACCGCGATCAAAGAACTGACCACCTGGATCTGTGGGGTCAATTTGTTGCCAAAAAATCTCGACTATTTTTTCATAAGGGAAGATGTCTGGATTAAATGTTATTTGAACAGCTTCATAGTGGCCAGTTGTTTCAGAACAAACCTCTTCATACGTCGGGTTTTCTTTATGACCACCTGTATAGCCTGAAAGGACAGACTCGATTCCGTCATATTGATCAAATGGTTTGACCATGCACCAGAAGCAGCCGCCAGCGAATGTTGCTTTCTCGAATGCTGGTGTTGTCATAAGGTATTCATCCTCTCTTTGTCTCATTCTACGATCATAGTATAACATGTCTTTCATTAATCATTCTTATATCGTGCTTGAACTGATCATTTTGCTTTTTCATAAAACATGCTACTATAAAATCTTGGTGCAATATTTATATTGACACTGGGTGGGAGAGGGATACAACTGAAAAGAGTTGAAAGGTAAAATGAAAGGGGTTTTTAAACGGTTTGATTTAGAGAGTCATGGAACGACGGTGAGGCGCGAGGTGGTTGCAGGTACTGTCTCCTTTTTGACGATCGTCTACATAGTGGCCATTAATGGAGCTATTTTAGCTGATGCTGGAATGCCACTACAAGCAGCGATTGTCGCGACCATTCTTACGTCTGTTTTTGGATGTTTGTTGATGGGACTTTGGAGCAACGCACCGATTATCCTTGTTCCAGGAATGGGGGTGAACGCGTTATTCACCTATACGTTCGTACACGCGCTTGGACTCTCATGGCAAGAAGCACTGGCGGCTGTGTTTGTATCTGGCCTTGTGTTTGTAGTTGTTGCTTTTACGAAGCTGGCAGCAGTCTTAAGTAAAGCCATTCCTCCTTCCTTAAAGGATGCGATTACGGTAGGGATCGGGTTATTTCTTACATTCATTGGTCTGCAAAAAGGTGGGGTGATTCGAGGAGATGAGGAGACGTTTATTGCGATTGCTCATCTCAGTGATCCATTGCCACTAGCAACACTGTTAACATTGCTTCTTGCGATCGTGTTGTTTATTCGTCAAGTGCCAGGAAACTTCCTCATTACGATGGTCGTTGGTACAGGCTTGGCCTATTTAATCGGCGTTAAGCCAAATAGCGCAAGTTCTGATGGTTTCTCACTTGCAAGTTATGGCTCATTTTTTGCAGATCTATCATTCGGTGGGTTTGCATCTCTTGCCTTTTGGATAGCGGTGTTCTCAATGACGATGGTTCTTGTTTTTGAAAATGTAGGACTTATCCATGGTTACTTGCAAATGACAGGTCATCCTAATAAGAATAAACGAGCACTCCAAGCAAATGCGGTATCAGCCTTATCATCTGGATTATTTGGTACCAGTCCGACGGTGGCGACAGTTGAAACAGCAGCAGGCATTTCGGCTGGTGGACGAACAGGTCTGACATCTGTTGTAACAGGGCTTCTTTTTGTTCTCACATTGTTTGCCATTCCAGTGATTACAATTGTGCCAGATAGCGCTATTGCCCCTATTTTACTCGTTGTTGGGGGATTAATGGTCCAGCATATTAAGGAGATTCCACTGCATGATTTCTCTGAAGGATTCCCAGCGTTTTTGATTATCGCGCTAATCCCGTTAACGTATAGCATTGCTGAAGGAATGGCCTTTGGATTTATCGCATATCCTATTTTGAAACTAGCAATTGGAAAAGCAAAAGAAGTGCCCATTCCTTTATATGTCATCGCGAGTCTATTTCTCGCCCATATTGTCTTACATTCACTAGGATAGTTTTGTTTGATCAAGCGTATTGTGGCTGTTGTCACGATATGCTTTTTTTCGGTACAATAACATTACTTACAATAGATGGGAGAAGGTATCATGGAGTCAGGAATGAACATAGGATCAATGATTTATCAGTTAGTGGGCTTCCTAATACCGCTTATCGTTCTTTTTGTTATTATCTATGCGTTGAATACCATACGACAGCAACGGAAAATCCAAAGTGAGTTAAAGAATGAATTAGAAAAAGTAAACGAAAAGCTTGATCGAATTTCCAAAGAAAAGGAGGATCATGATAAATGACAATTACTCGCTGTCAGTGGTGCCAAGGAGATCCCCTTTTAGAAGAATATCATGATCACGATTGGGGCAAGCAAGTCGTGACCAATGAAGGGCTGTTTGAAGCCTTAACGCTAGAAGTGTTTCAATCTGGATTGAGCTGGCGAACCGTTCTTCACAAGAGAGAACGATTTCGTCAAGTATTTCATGGTTTTTCACCTGCTAAAGTTGCCTCTTTTACCGATGAAAATATTGAAAAGCTTCTTGCAGATGAAGGAATTATTCGACACCGTAAAAAGATTGAAGCAACAATCAAAAATGCTAAGATTGTTCAAGGTCTAATCGAAGAATTTGGCAGCTTTCGAACTTGGATTGATCAGTTAGAACATGACCAGGAATCAAAAGTAAAAAAATTAGGCGCGACATTTCGTTATGTAGGCCCAACAACAGCTACAAGTTATTTTGAAGCAATTGGAGAATGGCAACCAAAGCATGATGAAACATGTGATTGGTTTGAAGGCACGTAACTGTGATTAATTTTTTAATAAAGTATAGTAGCGCATGTTTTCATGACTGAGAAGGTAATCGAATGAGTTTTAGAACGATCAATCTGATGATCATTCCAATCACATAACCAACGATATGAAAGAGAATCGGAGACCAAATCACTCCTGCTAGATGACCGAATAGTTTAAAAACATTTGAATAAATAATTCCTACGGTTCCAAAATAGGCTGAGATTGCAAATGGGAGAAAGGAGTAAGGAATCTCTTTACCGCCAGCATCTCTGTAGGCATCATACATAGAGAATAAATACAAGCAAGGGTAGAACATGATCCACTGGTAATTAACGGTTGCATTTGCCATTTGACCATTTCCATAGAAGCTCGGAATAATCGCTGTATTTAATTTTGCTTGAACATTGACAGCGAATTCAAGAATGACGAATAAAAATCCTTTTAAGTATTTTTTATTAAGAAATTGCCCAAATCCAGGAAATGCTATGCTCCATAAAATTGCTTCTAAACGTCGCTCTTTACTCATACATTACCTCTTAGTGAAATCTTTAAAATTAGGTATAAAAAAAAGATTTATGAACTGCCAAAGAATAGGTTCTGCTTTTCCAAAAAAGTTAGTAGCTGTGTTCGAGTTCATCAGTCTTTTTCCTCCTTCTAAGGGCATCCATGACGATTAGTATATACGTCAATTTCATTTTTAAACTGTAAAATTTTAGATAATAAATAGACGCTGACTCTTTTTGTGAGTCAGCGTCATTGATTATTTAATTTGGCGTATCCCTTGTTTATGCGATTCGGATAATTTGGTAGGTAAGTGTTCAACTGCTGCAGTAACATTATCAAGCTTCTGTTCAAGCCGATGCAGTAAATAGAACGTTACCATGACAGGGAATCCATACTCACCTAGCAAAGGGATCCATAGCTCTAACGTACTCATGTTTTACGGTAGCTCAATCACATTAACGTTACGTTCAACGACACGAGCACCACGAATGGCTACAAGGTCACCACCACTTGACAGTAACGTATTTCCATTTAGAATGACTGCCATCGAATTTGCCACTGCCGCTGCATCGACAGGCTCAATCGGTTGATCCACACTAACGGTTACTTGTCGACCTTCTTCATTTTCAAATAATAGTTCTAGTGTTTTACTCAATTCTATCACTCCTTATTCTTTACATCTTGTTTTTCCTTACTCCTTACATAAGTGAATAGCTGTTGTTACGGGCTGCATCAGCAAGAGGAAGTTCTTGAAGAACGGCTAATGCTGTGACAAGCTCGACAAGCTGTTCATCTGCAGCTGTGCCTTTAACATTATTTAATGTCTTTGTACGAGTCGTATTCTGACCATTTTCATTCATTCCAGTAATAAAAGTCATCGTTACTCTTGATTGCTGTGAGATATTCATTTTGTATCACCTCCTTCAACCTACATATAGCGTTTAAGAGACAAAATAGGTGAGAGAAATCCAGCAAAATGTAAAAAAGAGGTTTAGATCCATTGTAAATGTGGGTAAATTACATTGTTGTGGTAGTGAACGAGTTACATAGAAGGGAAGGGGAAAGATGAATCAATCGAAAGAAGTAAATCGACCAGGAAGTGTTCTTATTATTTCTGCTATTATCGTAGGATTATTCGTATTATGGGGAGCACTTTCACCGGGATCTCTTGAATCAGCATCTGGACAAGGTTTAGGCTGGATGATAGAGAATTTTGGTTGGTTTTATATGTTATCGACCGCGTTTTTTGTATTTTTTGTGATTGTGATTGCGATTAGTCCGTTCGGAAGGTTGAGATTAGGAAAGCCCGATGAACGTCCGCAGTACTCTTGGTTTTCCTGGATCGGAATGCTGTTTGCTGCAGGTATAGGTGTAGGTTTTGTCTTTTGGGGAGTTGCAGAACCTGTTCTTTATTATTTAGATACACCGATGGGATATACGCCTGAAACGCCAGAGGCTGCTGTTGCAGGTCTTAGGTATGCAGTCTATCATTGGGCGCTTCATCCATGGGCCATTTTCTCAATTGTTGGATTAACGTTAGCGTACGTTCAATATCGTAAAGATCGACCTGGCTTAATTAGTTCTGCTTTTTATCCATTGATCGGTGATCGAATAAATGGCTGGGCAGGGCGCTCTATTGATATTCTTGCCGTTATCGCAACGTGTACGGGCGTGGCAACTACATTCGGGTTAAGTGCTTTACAAATAACGGGCGGGATCTCCCATATTTCACCGATCCCAAATAGTGTATTGACCCAGATTATTGTCATTATCATTGTGACATTTTTATTCATGTTCTCAGCGGCAACAGGAGTGGACAAAGGGATAAAAATTTTAAGTAATATTAATTTAATTTTAGCAGGTTTATTACTGCTATTTGTCATTATTTTTGGTCCAACACTCTTTATTGCAGAAAGCTTTGTCACAACATTAGGTGGTTATATTACAAATGTAACATCAATGAGTTTAACGATGACACCATTTACAGAAAGTGAATGGCTTGGAACGAATACAATATTCTTTTGGGCTTGGCATATTTCATGGGCTCCATTTATGGGGATTTTTATTGCGAGAATTTCACGAGGCCGAACGATCCGTGAATTTATGGCGGGAGTGCTTATTGTTCCTTCTATTCTAGCTGTCCTTTGGTTTACAACATTTGGAGGAACTGCTTTATACTTAGAGATTTCTGGTGCTGCACCGATTGGCGACCTTGTCATGAACAATGTGGAAGTTGCTTTGTTTACAACGTTAGCTGAATTGCCTTTAAGTGGGATTACGAATGTGCTTGCTGTCATTTTAATTGCGATTTTCTTTATTACTTCAGCAGACTCCGCTTCGTATGTGTTAGGAGCCATGACATCAAATGGTAGTTTAAATCCACGCTTGTCTGTGAAATTGTTGTGGGGTTTTTTGATTGCAGGAACAGCTAGTGTTTTGCTTGTTAGTGGAGGTGGAGGTCTCCAAGCACTGCAGACTGCATCGATTATAGCAGCATTGCCTTTTGCAATCATTATGACGATCATGATAATCTCCATTCTTGTTATGTTTGGAAAAGATTATAAACAAGAAGGAATGAAGAGACGTAGAAAAAGAATGAAAAAATTAAAAGAAGAAATTCGTGAAGAGTTTTATGAAGATATGAAGGAAGAGGTATACGAGGAGATTAAGGAAGATGTGAAAGAGGAAGTGTATGAGGAATTTAAGGAAGATATGAAGGAAAAAGTGTATGAGGAAATTAAAGAGGATTTATATAACGATTTAGATATTGATCAAAATAAGAAAAATAAAGACAAATAGAAAAAAAGAAGTGAGTAGGTGCAATCTTGGGCAGTTACTCACTTCTTTTAGTATCTTTTAGGTTAATCTGTCATACTCTTGTCGCTTATGAAAGTAAGACTTTTAGACCAATCTCATCTTGTGAACGTTTTTTGTCCATTCGAAATAGATAACGAAAATCACTATGTTATAATAAGGTACTTAGAAGTAGAACAGGAGCAATAGATATGACCATACATAAGATAAAAAAAGTCTCTCTGATACTGTTCGCAGACAAAGGTTATAATGGTGCATCTTTATCGGATATTGCTGCTGGTGTCGGTATTAAAAAACCATCTATCTACGCACATTTTTCTGGAAAAGACGACCTTTATATGGCTGTTTTTGAAGAGGTTTTTCATTTGTATATTGAGCGGATGAAAGACATTAAAAATGAGTTAACATTTGAGCCATTAGACAAGAGGCTTTATCTTTATCTGCTTCGGTTAAGCGCTTTTATAGCCAAGCATCAAGCTGAAATGATGATGTATAAGCGGGCTATTGTTTTTCCGCCTGAACAATTAAAAGAAATAGTTTCTAACCGTCACCAGCAAGTTAAAAAACTTCAAGATGAGATTTTGGAAGACATTTTCTTAGAATTATGTAAAGCAGAAATCGTTGATCATAAGCAACAATCTGAATTAATAACAAGCTTTCATTGTATTTTAAATGGGAGTATTGTTCAACAATTGCTTGATCAAAATGATAATCTTGAAAAAAGAGTAAACAGCATTTGGAAGATCTATTGGAATGGATTACTTTCACTGAAGAAAACGGCGTTACATTAATTGCTCTTCTCTGTGTTAAAGTTGGGTCGTTTCTAGTTGGATAGAAAAAGAATCATGCTTTTTCATTCTAGGTTGAGAGTAAAAGCTCATGAAAGTTTTATTTATCAAAGAAGGATTTTTAAATTGTTCTGTAATTCCGTTATCCGCCTAACACTTCTTAGGCGCTTGTTTCATATTTTAGTAAGGACACTGATAACTGAAATGAAACAAGAAAGGGTGTTAAATGATGGGGAATTATGATCAACAGTTGATAAATACTGTAATCGAAAAGGTTCTAAGTAATTATGAAATTCGGCCTGCGAATAATGTAACAAAGAAAGGAAAAAAGCAAAATAAGCAAGCCATTGAAAAAATCCAAGCAGAAATTGGCCAATTTTTTGAAAGTGAAAAAGGTGTCATTCCGCAAAGAAATGTACCTCAAAATGATAGAACAAGTAAAAGAATGAATCCAAAGGTTCCTGTTTCAATTAAGAATGTCGTACAGGATCAAAATGATGTAAACCAAGTTAAAACATATATAAACTTACAAAATGATTGAAAAGCTCTACAGCTTTAACAAAGTGGAAAAGGACAGGGAATGATCCTAACGGGTTCAGTTTTGGGAGGGAAAACGCTAATTTACAGATTAAATAACATTGTAAACTGAAATTAGCATACAAAAACGCACAGATTTTCAATATCTGTGCGTTTTACTCATCTTTTCTTCCCTTGTTGAATGAACGCTTTCGTTCGTTGAAGAAAGAATTTCCTTATTCTGATTTTAATATTAAATATCAAAATTCCTATAAGAGTTTGAAAAAGATAAACCAAGCCTCATTCGCTCGGTTTATCTTAAATACATTGTCTAAAACCAGCAACACATTGACAGGCCTCTGGTACTTGTCGCTCTATGACCAAGGCACTTACGCTTTTTAAGTGTATTACACGTGTGCTAGCTCTTTCTGTCCAGTGTGCAATGGGGGAACGATTAACCAACCTTTTTCTTTATTCAGGCGAAGAGTGGCAGATCCCAATTGTAATTTTTGGATGTGGAATTGAGCAAACATCGTGGCTATATCTTCGCGTGTACATTGGCCAATAATTTGACTACAAGCAATTAAACCAGCAGCAGAATCTGCACTAAGAGCAGCTGCTATTTCCATGTCGTTAAAGCGTGCTCCAGCGGGAATAGAATCAAGGTCAGCGTTAGGACGTTCAGGAGGTGTTGGTGGTAGCATCACACCATTTGCTTTTAATAAAGTCTCAATTTCTGTATTTTCCTTTTGTGCTTGCTGTAGAAAGTTTTCGATTAATCTACGCAAGTCTTTATCGCCTGCGTGATTATAAAATGTTTGATAAGCTGATACCTTTCCTTTAGAGGTAGTTAAATATCCCCATGTAGAAAATACTTCTCCATAGTGCATTGGTTCTTTTTGTTGATCGCCACTTAGTATACCCATTTTTATCTCCTCCATTTGTTTCGTTTAATGTCATGCATCTTGAACATGACATTAGTTAGAATGCACAAAAAGGAGATGGAATTATAATAGAAAGTTATGGTATGTACAAAATGTAAATAACAAAAAAGCATACGATCAGTATTTAAATCGCATGCTTTATCTTTTATTACGTAAATGCCTTAATGTCTAACCCGAAATGAACAAACAAAAAAACAACAATCATCATAATAATCCCAATCCCAAGCCCATAAAGAGCTTCTTTCAGAATGGCAAAATCACTTGGTTGCTTTGGTTGGCCCATCTTCTTACCTCATTTCTCATTTAAGTGACCATATCTTATCACAATGCTTCTGCATTGATACGTATCAAAATACCTGTTTTTTTAGCATATTATCTCATTGTTAAAAGGAGATAGGAGATCAATTTTTACAATACTTAACCGTATATACTGTATGGATTTTATATCCTAAGTTGACCTAGGCCCATACTAAAAGAGAAAGATCATTGTGTGATCTTTCTCTTTGGAGATTGTTGAAGGTATTTATGAGTTAAAATGAAAAAGAAAATAATGGTAAATGTGCAGATGATGAATAATCCTATGCTTGATAATGAGAAAATATTTGATAAGACACTAGCAATCATACAAATATACAAAATTCCGAGAAATCTACGCAATGATTTTTCCTCAACTAAAGAGGTGGCCTTCGCTCCAAGTGGTGCACCAATAAATGTCCCAATAATAAGCGAAATACCCATTAAATAGTTCAAAGAGCTTGACATACTATAGGATAAAAAACCTGCACTCACGATAAAAACAACAGAGGCTAGGCTGGTTCCTACGGCATGAGGTACCTTCAATCCAAGTAATGCAATTAAGAGAGGAACAATAAAAAAGCCTCCGCTAACACCTAAAGCAGCTGAAATAAACCCTGCTCCTAATCCAATTAACCCAGCAATCAGCATCGGTGAAAGGAGAGGAGAGCGCTTTAAGCGATGAGTTCTCTGTTTCTTCAGTAGCGTAAAAGAGAAGAAAGTAAGAAGAGCGATGTAAGAAATCGAAATGAAAGCTTCTGCATGTCCAAGAGTATCAAGATTAAGCATAATTGGGTGTGCAATTTGTGTGCCGATTATCCCTGCAATATTAATCACTGCTACATATCGCCATTGAATATTCTTCAGTCGAAAGTGAGCAATGGCACCAGAGATAGAAGTGCCGAGAGATAACATCAAGCTTGTACCAATAACGAGAGTCGGCGAAAAACCAAGTAATAAGAGCAAAGGAGTTAAAATAATTCCTCCACCAATACCGAAAAAACCAGAAAAAACACCAATTATTGCACCTAAAATAATATAAATAAAGATTTCCATTAAAGCCTCCTCCGTGTTTCATTATAACGGTAATTCTGTTCAGTTTAAAGTCGCAAGATGCTGTTGAAAAAAGCTAGAATTAGTCGAACGAAAAATGATGATTATAAAAGGATTTCATCTAAAAAAAAAAAAGAATAGTTAATGTTGGAGAGAACGGTTAGGAGAATGAAAAATGAATTTGTCGATATTAACTGCAGGTTTTGAATCATCTTTATTAGGCCAAGCGATTATTAATGAATCTGGTAAATTTTTGTTTATAAATCAATCCTTTTGTCAAACGATAGGATATGCCAAAGAAAGGCTGAGTACTCTTAGTCTACAAGCAATTATCATTGAAGAAAATGAGAATGATATGTCTAATTTTCAATTTATATTAAAAAAAGGGATTCGTCAGGCGCAGTTTCAAAAAAACATATTACATGGAGAGGGATTTTTGCAATCGATTACATTTACTATTACTGATATTTCAAGTGGGAATGAAGTGGCCTATCATATACAGACTGATAAACTGATGATGCCAAGTAATTTGAGAAATAGTCAACAGTTAACAGATATTATTAATGAAAGAGATGAAGTTCGCTTGCCCAAGAAAATCTTAGACGGAATAAAAGATGCGGTTATTACGATTCGTTTGGATGGGCAATTTTTATATGCAAATGAGGAAGCTGAACGAATGTTTGGAAAAAGAGAAGATGAACTCCTAGAAAAGAATTTTTGGGAGTATTTAGAGCTTGATCAAAATAAAGAATTATCTAATAAAATTTATTTATTGCTTGCTGGAGAGGATTATATAGAGATTGAATATTATTTAGAAAATTTGCAATGTTGGTATAATGTGCGTGCTTATCGTTCAGATGAGCGAGTAACGATGTATTTTATGAACATAACAAATCGAAAAAAAATGGAGCAGGAACTACGAGAAAGTGAGAAGCGATACCGAAGCTTAGTTGAACATACTCCTGAGACAATTTCCGTTCATGATGGTGAAAATATTATTTATATGAACCCTGCAGGAAATAAATTATTTGGTGCAACAAACAGAAAGGAGCTAGTAGGAAAGAAATTATCAGAACTGCTGGCTCGTCAAGAATTAACAAGGGTAAAGGAAAACAATAGGTTATTGTTAGCTGGTAAAAAAAGAGTGACGACCGCAATTGTAACAATAAAAAAATTAGATGGTACAATGTTAGAGGTGGAATCGACTTCAACTATTATATTATTCAGAGGGAAGCCAGTATTTAGAACGATATTAAAGGATATTTCAGAACGTAAAAAGGTGGATGACCTAATTCGAAAATCAGATAAATTATCTGTTGTGGCTCAATTAGCAGCAGGAGTGGCACATGAAATACGTAATCCACTCACAACGGTCAAAGGATTTCTGCAATTATTTCAAAATGAGGAGTCATACAACGGTTATTATTTAAAACTAATGATGGAAGAATTAGAGCGTGTTGAATCAATTATTTATGAGTATTTAACATTAGCCAAACCTAATTACGAACAGGATTTTCAAAATATTAGAATAGATACCTTATTAAAACAATTACTAACGTTAACAGAAACGCACTCAAATATGATAAATATTAAACTTGAATTCAACGCTGAAGAAGTTCCTATTATTTTAGGATTGGAGAAGGAATTAAAGCAAGTCTTTATCAATATTATTCGAAATGCGATGGAGGCTGTTGAGGAAAATGGTATCATCTCTGTGCGTGTACGTAATCATCCTGACGACTTTGTCTGTATTCAGGTTGAAGATAATGGATGTGGCATGCCGAGAGAACGAATTGAACGCTTAGGGGAGCCTTTTTATTCTACGAAAGAAAGGGGAACAGGGCTTGGTCTAATGGTTTGTTATAAAATTATTGAACATCATGGAGGAATCTTGAATGTTTATAGTGAGGTTAACCGTGGAACGAAGGTTGAAATCATTTTACCTACATTAAAAAAGCGGAAAAAGGAAATGCTTATGATATAGCATTTCCTTTGTTTGTCTTGTGTTTTGTCAGTGGAATTAGCTGTCTGTTCGGCGGTCTCTAACGTAGCCTTTTAAATCTGTGAGCATCTGCTGTCGTTCGTTTTCAGGCGAGGTGAAATCGATACCGTACTCATAAGAGTTAGAAAGAATGGTTTTCCAAACAACTTCACCTCGCAAAATAAGTTCGTTTTCTTGAAGAGTAAATTCGATTTCCAGAAATATGTTTATTTTTTTTGGATCAGGTAGTTCAAAAGTGGTCTCTATTTTCATTCCTCCAGGACTTATATCAAGAATAGATAGTTGTCCTTCAGAGCTTTCAACGTCGTGATCCTCAATTTTCACTAATTTAAAGTGACCATCTAAGGGCTCTGCGAATTCATAACGGAATGAATCTTCTCGACGGTACTTCACAATATTTTCTCTCCTTCTTTAATATGGATTTTTTTATAATTATATTAAAAGTTTCAATGATAAGAAAAGTCAATGGATTTTATCATAAAACTACCATATTTTCATTAAGTCGAGTGTGACAATCCCGAAAAGTTTTGTGAAAATTTGTAATTAAAAGATAAACACTTCTAACTTTTGAGGGCGTTTAGTATGATGAATATAGTTGGAAGCAAAATACTACATATTCCAACTCACATACAAAGGAGGAATTTCTAATGAACAAGAAATTACTTTATACGGTATTAGCGGGAGCACTCTCAATTAGCGTGTTAGCAGCATGCGGTGGGGAGCCTGCGGAAGAAGCTCCAGCAGATGATCCTGCAGTAGAAGCTCCAGCAGAAGAGCCAGCAGAATAACATAAACAGCAAGCTATACATTTAAAAAAGAGCAATCACATTTTAAGTGGTTGCTCTTTTTTATTTTGGCCTTACTTCTGTGTTTGTTGGACTGTAGGACGATTTGCACTCTTGCTATCGCTATTTTATATAGAAGCTCGGAGTCTAACTTGAATATATGATCAAAATTCTTGTTATTTCCAAATAATAATAGAAATGAAAGCAAACAGTTTAATAGGAACCTTTGTATGTGAGATTATCTACCTGTAATAATGGAAACAAAGAGAAAATTCTGTTATTAAAGATGTACGTACTTTTTTAAAAAAGAGTATTCATTTTCGAATAAGCATGTGTTATTATGCATGTACGAGTATAATTATTATACTAAAAGAGAAAACGGGGGTTTTGAAATGAAGAAAAAATGGTTGATGTTCGGGATGTCAGCTGTCTTATCAGTAGGGCTGTTAGCAGCTTGTGGAACAGGAGAAGAGGACACAACAACAGGAGACACACCTGAAGATACAGCAGCTCCAAATACAGAAGAAGTGAAAGAGGTACCAGCAGATGCTCCGACACTTGTAATGGGTACATCAGCAGATTATCCTCCGTATGAATCAGTAGATCTTGCTACTGAAGAGATTGTTGGATTTGATGTGGATATTGCAAAATATATTACGTCTGAATTAGGGTATAATTTAGAAATTGCTGATATGGATTTCAATGCATTAATTCCAGCGATGGAAGCAAAGAGAGTTGATTTCGTTCTTGCAGGTATGACTCCAACAGAAGATCGCAAGCAAAATGTTGATTTCTCAGATATTTATTACGAAGCAACGAACTTGATCGTTTCAAAGGAAGATGGAAATATTTCTTCTCTAGAGGATTTGAACGGCTTAAAAGTAGGGGTTCAGCTTGGTTCAATTCAAGAAGCGGATGCTGATGCATTAGCGGAGGAAGTTGGATTTGAAGTTGTAAAGTTAAACCGTATCCCTGAAATTATGCAAGAGTTACTTGCAGGTCGTATTGATGCAATTTTAATGGAAGATACAGTAGCGGCAGGACATATGGAGGCACAAGGTCAGTTAGTTAGCTTCGAGGTTCCAAGTGAAGATGAATTAGGTTCAGCGATTGCTTTCCCTAAAGGCAGTGAGCTTGTAGAACCATTTAATGAAAAGTTAAATGAGCTAATCGAAAGTGGTAAAATGGATGAGCTTATACTTAAGTGGTTTGACACTGAAGAGTAAGAAAGTAGTATGTCAAATCCCGCGAGCAACAATATGCTCGCGGGATTTAACTGCTTTTTCAAGTTGAAAATAGAAAGGATTAACAAGGCATGAATTTGGATTTTAGCCAAGTCATACCTCATATCCCTTTTTTACTTCAAGGGATTGGGGTCACATTACAGTTTGTATCAGTCGCTCTTATCTTGGGACTTGTTTTAGGTATTGTTTTAGCAGTATTTAAGATTGGGCGTTTTCGTGTGCTTCGCTTTTTAGCAAATGCGTATACGTCTGTTTTCCGTGGAACGCCTTTAATTTTACAGTTATCCATTATTTATTTTGGTCCACCACAGTTTGGACTTGAAATATCGGCATATGTTGCTGGTGTGCTAGCATTCGGGTTAAATTCAGCTGCTTATGTATCGGAAATCATTCGTGCAGGCGTACAAGCAGTTGATAAGGGACAAAAAGAAGCAGCCGCAGCATTAGGTATTCCTTATCGCTCGATGATGTTTAAAGTCATCTTACCGCAAGCGTTTCGTAACATTTTGCCAGCGTTGTTTAATGAATTTATTAACCTAACAAAAGAATCAGCTATTGTTTCTATTATTGGGGTTATGGATTTAATGCGTCGTGCTCAAGTTTTGAATGCGCAGATTTATCGGTATTTTGAAGCACTTTTAATAGTTGGTTTGATTTACTATTTACTTGTAATGATTCTGACAATTATTGGTCGTCTGATCGAAAGGAGATTGCAGCGTAGTGATTAAGATAGATGATTTGCATAAGTCCTTTGGTAAGGTCGAGGTTTTGAAGGGAATTTCAACAGAAATAAAAAAAGGGGATGTTGTCGCAATCATTGGACCATCTGGTTCAGGGAAGTCTACATTCCTTCGTTGTCTGAATTTGCTTGAACAACCGACATCTGGTCAAATTTGGGTTGGTGATCAAGAATTGACGAATCCGAAAACAAATGTGATGCGCGTTCGTGCGGGAATCGGAATGGTGTTTCAACATTTTCATTTGTTTCCACATATGACTGTGCTTAATAATTTGACGTATGCACCAATGACGGTCAAAGGGCTTTCAAAGGCAGAAGCTACAGAGCGTGCAGAAGAGCTGTTAAAGAAAGTCGGACTATTAGAGAAGCGTGACGAATATCCAGGCCGTTTGTCGGGTGGTCAAAAGCAACGAGTAGCGATTGCACGTGCGCTTGCAATGGAACCAGAAGTGATGCTCTTTGATGAACCAACGTCTGCGCTTGACCCAGAAATGGTGAAAGAAGTACTCGCTGTTATGAAGGATTTAGCAGACTCAGGTATGACGATGGCCATTGTTACGCATGAAATGGGATTTGCTCGTGAAGTAGCAGATCGTATTATCTTCCTTGATCAAGGTATTCTCATGGAAGATGCTCCGCCAAATGAGTTTTTTACTACACCAAAGTCAGAAAGAGCAAAAGACTTCTTAGAAAAAGTGTTATAACGATAAACGACTTACAGAAAAGCTGTAGGTCGTTTTTTCTATGTAAAAGTTGGTTAGTTCCTAGTTGGAACAGGCTCACGAAAGTTTTGTAAGAAATGATTGCATCATTTCTTAATTGAAAACATGTCATATGATACACTAGATAAAACAAACCTGAGATGAGGGAAACTATGGCTTATAAAATTGGCTATAGAACGCTGAAAACAGCAGTTGGGGCAGCTCTAGCGATTGCTATTGCCGAGGGATTACAACTGGAATTTTCTGCGTCGGCAGCCATTATTACGATTCTTTGTATTTCGATAACAAGAAGAAGTTCTTTAAGAGTATCCTGGGAGAGAGTTGCGGCCTGTTTGGTTGGAATGGCAGTGAGTGCTATTTTATTCGAGTTAATTGGTTATCATCCGTGGACATTAGGACTTATCTTATTACTATTTATTCCAATCACTGTGATGGTGAAAGTAACGAATGGCATTGTGACTAGCTCGGTTATCATTTTACATTTGTATAGCGTTGGAGCTGTGTCATTTTCCATTATTGTGAATGAGCTTTTGTTAATTGTGATTGGTGTTGGCGTGGCATTACTAATGAATTTGTATATGCCAAGTAATGATCGTGCATTAAGACATTATCATAAAGAAATCGAGGAGCATTTTAAGACAATTTTACGTGAGTTATCGAGCTATTTGCGCTACGGTGAGAGTGACTGGGATGGTAAAGAAATCCCTGAAACCTTAGAATTGTTGAAAAAAGGTAAAAACCTCGCTTTCCACAATATTCAAAACCACATTCTCCGTTATGAAGATCAATATTACTATTACTTCAAGATGCGTGAGAAGCAGTTTGATATTCTTGAGAGATTAATGCCTTTTGTCTCAAGGGTTCATCATACTGTTGCTCAAAGTAAGATCATAGCTGATTTCTTAGAGGACCTTAGTAGATCTGTTAGTCCAGTTAACCGCGTACCATATTTTCAAGAACGCTTAGAATCAATTAAGCAAACCTTTGAAGAAATGCCACTACCGACAACGCGTGAAGAGTTTGAGGTAAGATCAACATTGTTTTATATTATGCAAGAGCTAGAACAATATCTTCATATTAAGGATCAATTATGGAATCAAGCGGATAAAAAGAAGCTTTAACAGAAAAACTAAGGAAAAAGCAAGGAATGAAGACACATGAAAATAGCGCTTCTTTCATTTTTAAGTCTACTTATTGCTTCTCCCATTTGGCCTCTTGGTGAAAATCCTACACCAGGTGATCCATTTATTATAGTGAATGTAGCCTCACATGAATTAGCAGTTATTCAAGATGGCGACATTAAGGAGGTTATGAGGGTTGCGACTGGCAAGCTTGGAGACGAGACCCCTCTTGGCACTTTTATGATTACAGTGAAAGCAATCAATCCTTATTATCGGAAAAAGAATATTCCAGGTGGCGATCCAGCTAATCCACTTGGGACGAGATGGATCGGATTTGATGCGAACGAAACAGAAGGAAGAACGTACGGCATTCATGGCACAAATCGTCCTGAGTCAATAGGTTACGCTGTGACAGCTGGTTGTATTCGGCTTCCAAATGAGAGTGTCGAAAGGCTTTTTAATGAGGTTCCGCTCGGTACACGCGTCCATATCACAAATCAGAATCATTCATTCGAAATGATTGCCCGTGAATTCGGTGCGATTCATTAGAAAAGGGTGTGTCAAAAGGTCGGAAAAAACCTTGTGACACACCCTCATGCAAGGAATATATTGTTAATTCGTCTAAAACCCGCTATCATCATATAGCGGGTTTTTGGCGTGTGAGCCATCGTCATCTTCTTATTATGAGGATGAAACAAGCTCTCATATTATTGTAGTCCGATTAGAAAAATGAAACGCCCATTAACACGGAGCCAAGGACCATAGTTGCAATCATAATATAAATAATCGTTTTTTGGAATTTACGTGGCATATTGCACCCTCCTCTGTTATACCTCTTTTTATTTTACTTGGTTCTGCACTGCTGGACAAGGGGTTAGTAAAAATCATATTCAAAAAGCAGGAACTTGAAAACGTTATCACGAATATAAACATTAACGATAGATGCTGGAGGGATGAACAGATGAGTGGAAAGTCACCAAAGAAAATCGATCATATCGGAATTGCGGTTTTATCAATTGAAGAGGTCTTACCATTTTATGTTGGCAGTTTAAAGCTTCCCCTACTAGGAATGGAAGAAGTTGAGTCTCAAGGAGTAAAAGTTGCTTTCTTAGGAATAGGTGAATCAAAAATAGAGTTACTCGAACCTTTATCAGAAGATAGTCCAATTGCGAAATTCATCCAAAAACGTGGCGAGGGGATACATCACGTTGCACTTGGAGTTACGAATATCGAATCAAGAATTGAAGATATAAGAGAAAATGGTGTACAAATGATCCATAATGAACCAGTGAACGGGGCTGGAGGAGCAAAGGTAGCTTTTCTTCATCCGAAATCTGCAAGAGGCGTTCTTTATGAGTTTTGTGAAAAGAATGTAGATGATCAGCAAAAATAAATAGCAAATGTCTAAATGCGTAAGTTTCTGAATTTCTAGAACTTACGCATTTATTTCGTTAAAGAGTGGCGAACTTGCGCTTTGCCGTAGTTAAATGTACGATTTAAATAGAAAAGATAACGGGAGGAAACGTACATATGATCATAAATGAAAAACGATTAGTTGATGAATTTTTGGAGCTTGTTCAAATTGATTCAGAAACGAAATATGAAAGTGTCATTGCACCAATTTTGAAGAAGAAATTCGAGGATTTAGGTGTCACAGTTATTGAAGATGATGCGGCAAGTAAAACCGAGCATTCAGCTGGAAACTTAATTTGCACACTTGAAGGGAATAAAGAAGGTGTTGATCCGATTTATTTTACTTCCCATATGGATACGGTTGTACCAGGTAAAGGCGTGAAGCCTTCTATTAAAGATGGCTATGTTGTAACAGACGGTACGACGATTTTAGGTGCTGATGATAAGGCTGGGATTGCAGCGATGCTTGAGGCCCTGCGTGTCTTAAAGGAAGAAAATATTGAGCATGGAACGATCCAGTTTATAATTACAGTCGGTGAAGAGTCAGGTCTAATCGGTGCAAAGGTCATTGACCCAAAAATGATGAAGGCGAAGTATGGCTTTGCTCTTGATAGTGATGGACCAGTTGGAAATATCATTGTTGCTGCACCAACCCAAGCGAAAATTAAAGCGATTGTCCACGGTAAAACCGCTCATGCAGGAGTTGCACCTGAAAAAGGGATTTCAGCGATTACTGTTGCGGCGAAGTCTATTTCAAAAATGTCTCTCGGCCGAATTGATAAGGAAACAACTGCTAATATTGGTCGTTTTGAAGGAGGTAGCCAAACGAATATTGTTTGTGATCATGTTGAAATTTTAGCTGAAGCTCGTTCATTAGTGAATGAAAAAATGGAAGCGCAAGTGGCAAAAATGAAAGAAGCGTTTGAATCGACTGCTGCTGAAATGGGAACAAAAGCAGATGTTGAAGTTGAAGTCATGTACCCTGGATTTAAGCTCGGTGACGGAGATGAGGTTGTAGAAGTTGCGAAGCGTGCCATGACCGCGATTGGTCGTACACCAGAACTTCTTCAAAGTGGAGGCGGCAGTGATGCAAATATATTCGCTGGCCACGGAATTCCAACAGTGAATCTAGCAGTTGGATATGAAGACATTCATACAAAAAATGAACGAATGCCAATTGCTGAGTTGGTAAAGCTTTCGGAAGCTGTTGTTGCTGTCATGAAAGAAGTCGCAGCAAATTAATTGATATAGATGGAGAAGTCGATTTTTCTTATTGTTAATGAGGAAAATCGGCTTTTGTTATGTGTAAGAATGTACAAAAAAAACGGATTTGCTTTTTAAGCAAATCCGTCCATTCAATAGTATAAGGAAATCTAGACTATTTAAATAAATTAGAAAGTATAAAATTATGATACCTTTCTAATTGAATAAAAAATGACTTAGGCTTTCACCATTAAGGACTTGGGAGAAGCCAAGTTTTTCTAATGAAAATAGGGCTGAGTAAAGTGGCTTAATTGGCCAAACTCCATACTTTCTAAGATGTGTTCTTCTGTAAGACCAGTAATAGCTGCGATTTCTGCTATTGTTGGTGACTTTCGTCTTTCTATGTGAGCTAAACGTTGGATGGCCTTAATGTGCTCCATTGAAGCGGTATGATGCAGTTCCTGCTTTTGTTTGCTGGTTTGCATGTTTCTAGCCTCCAATCCATAAGAATGACAAATTTCGTCATTACTTATTAGTTCTACCATATCTTAAATCAAACGATAATGCAACCATTCATTCTTTTAAAAACGAACATATTTTCTTATAATGATAAGAAGGAGGTCTTAAGAATGAATCATACTCGGTTAATTTTTCATTTGGATATGAATAGTTTCTTTGCTTCTGTTGAAATTGCCCATGATCAACGCTTAAAAGGGAAACCAGTGGCAATCGCTGGGAATCCAGAAGAGCGCAAAGGGATTATTGTCACAAGTAGCTATGAGGCAAGAGCGAAAGGTGTAAAGACAACGATGCCTTTATGGCAAGCGAAAAAACGATGTCCAAATTTGATCATTTTAAGACCTAATGGAGAACGGTATCGTGCAGCTTCGAAGGCACTGTTTGAAATCTTGTATTCCTATACACCTCTTGTTCAGCAAGTATCCATTGACGAAGGGTATCTTGATTTGACTTCTTATTTATACGAAATACATCCCGTTGTTCTTGCAAAGCAAATTCAAGAAAGAGTCGCAACAGAGCTACGCCTTCCTTGTAGTATTGGAATTGCGCCAAATAAATTTCTAGCAAAAATGGCAAGTGATATGAAGAAACCAAATGGAATAACGATTTTGCGCAAACGGGATGTACAAGAGAAGCTATGGCCGTTGCCGATTGAGGAAATGTATGGAATCGGTAAACGGACGGTGGAAAAATGGAAGAGATATGAGGTTCATACAATTGGTGATTTAGCGACAGCGGATAAAGAGTTCATAGCACGAAAATTTGGTGAACGTGGAATCCAGTTACAAGAACGGGCAAACGGAAATGATCATCGAGCTGTTAACCCTGATGCGTACGGGGAATATAAATCAATTGGTCATTCAACGACACTTCGGGCCGATACAAGAAACCATCAGGTTATTCGGACGACGCTTGATCAGCTAGCTAGTCGTGTCCATCAACGACTTAGAAAGAAAGATGTGTTTGCAAGAGGGGTTCAGCTAACAATACGCTATCATAATTGGAAGATGATCACGCGTAGTCAAAAACTAGTAAATCCATTGCAAGATCGTGAAGAACTATTAAAGGTAGCAAGCGCATTGTTTGAAAAGGCGTGGAACGGTGAACCAGTTCGTTTACTTGGCATTAGCACCTATGATTTAATGGATCGGCAATTTGCTTATAAACAGCTTGATTTGTTTTCATATAAAGAGGATCAAAAGCGAGACGATCTTTATCAAACGATGAAGCAATTACGTGAACGCTTTGGTGAGGAGATTGTCCGTAAAGGTTGGTCGAAATTAGAAGGTGACGAAAAGTAAACAAGTTTCATCGTTTTACCGATACTATAGGTAGGACTTTTAAGGAGCGGAGCGTGAATCGTATGCAAATTCAACATCAAGTACACACAGCAGCACAGCAGCCTGAGAGAGCGGCACAGCTTAGAGAGGGCGATGTGTACCGTGCAACGATTAAGGAACGAAAAGGAAACGATGAAGCGGTATTATCAATCCGTGGAAGGGAAGTCGTTGCGAAATTTGAGGGAGGTATTCCAGCAAGCGACAGAGCGACGATTCAAGTAACGGAGCCACAAGGCGATGTCATTCGTGTGAAAACGTTACATGCAGACGGACAACAGCCCCGTACAAACGAGCAAGGAAGTACAGGGAGACAACAAGAGCTAAATCAGACACTACGTCAACTTGGGGTACAACAGCCAACTCCTGAATTAAGACAAGCAGCCTCCATATTGATGGATAAAGGAATACCCCTTACAAAGGAAGCTGTTCAAGAATTACAGCGATTTATGAATGAGGGGAAACCAGAAGAGCGGTTACAAACGGTTCAAGCAATTGCAAACAAACGACTTGAGGTGACAGCTAATCATCTACGTGCTGTTCATGAAGCGTTACATGGGAGGCCGCTAAATCAAGTAATGACTGACTTGGCACGGGAAATGGATCCGGAATTTAAGCCTCAACCTGTGGAAAGAGAGGGAGTAGAACGGGATGCAAATCGGTCACGTGAAGTGATGCCTCAGTCTGCACGTGAACATATCGACACATTAATGAGACAAAACGGTGCATTTAGCTCAGGAACAATTGAGCAAGTCGAAAGAACGATGCGTCAACCAGAGCAGCTTCATCAATTAGCAAGAGAGCAGTTATCTGGATCTTTGTCGACTTTATCAACATCAGTGCAAGGAAATCAGGCTCAACTGCAACAAACCTTGTCTCTTTTAGAAGTAGTTAATCATGCAGAGAAAACATTGCAACGTGAACCTTCATTAGAGAAAGTGCTTCAACAAATTCAATCCCAGTTAAGTGGACATCAGGAATTAACAGAAGCTATAGAAACGGACCTAAACAAAGTAATGGAATCAGCAAGAGATTTTCAAGAAAAAGGAAGAGAGTTGAAGGCACGACAAGAGCTATCGACGATGATTCAGCAAATAAAAGAAGTTGCAAAGACAAGCGAAATGCAAAGTCTGACAGTTGAAGCAAATACGTATGTCCAAAATGAACAATTTCAGACTAGTGTTGAGATGACAAGTAAATCGATAGCTGTGACAACGGTGACAGAAAAACTAGCGCAAATGACAGCAGATTTTAAAAGCCTGCAACGTGATATTACTCGTAATCTTGATTTAGTGAATCGTCAAATTGAGCAATTTCGCAGTCAAGCGCAACACCATTCAAAGCCATTGCTTGAAACAACAATTAAAAAACTTGATAATGCGATATTGAGAAGTGAGATGATGCTGCTAGCAGATATGAGGACGGAACGCCAGCTCATGCAAGCAAGCAGTCAGCTCCATGAAGCAAAAAAACTATTAGGAAAAGGCCGGCATCAAGAGGCCAACCGCATCGTTCGCGAAGTTCAGCAATTAGTTGAACAGTTGAATTTTAAACCATCTGAAACAAAGATCATGCATTACACGGCAGCAAATGAACGTGCCCTTCGTGAAGCTCAACTTCCTTCGCAGTCCTTTACAAGTCAATTAAATGAAACTGCACGGGGACCGGTACAGGAAGGATCGCCTCGCGCAATGTTTGAAATGGTCCGTGGACTTGGTTTAAATCGTGATAGTGAGGTAGCTCAGCAGCTTGCTTCAGGGCGCGATCAACAGCAGCAAGATTCAAGCCAACGCGATTTGAAAACGACTCTGCTTCAATTGGCTAGAGGTGAAGAAGAAGGATCGCGTGTGCAACAGCTTGCTAGCCAAGCATTAAATAATGTCACGGGGCAGCAGCTTTTGAGCCGTTCTGATCAACAAGGCAATTTACAAAGTATGTTTTTTCAGCTTCCATTTTTATTGGAAAAGAAAGTTGAGAATCTTCAGGTGTTTGTGAACTCTCGCAATGAAGGACAGCAAGTTGATTGGGAAAACTGTAGCCTCTACTTTTTGATGGAAACACCGAAAATGGGTGAAATCGGCATTGTTGTTTCAGCGACAGAGCGTCAATTATCGGTCACATTAAAAAATGATAAGGCAGATTTCCAAGCGAAAATGGAGCCGCTTGTCGAAATGGCTGTTGAAAAGCTCGGAGAAATCGGTTATTCGATTAACGGAATAAAATATACGCATTTATCATCTGAAACCGAAAAGACAGAACAAGAAACAGAAAAGTCACGTCAACAGCCTGTCTTTACGGAGAAAGGATTTGATTTTAAAATATGATCGTCTCCAAACACTTTAACCAAAAGGCACGAAAGCAAATGAATGGCCCAACAGCGGCTGTTATTCGCTATGATGATGAGAACGGGGCACCGAAAGTCGTTGCACAAGGAAAAGGACAGGTTGCCAATCAAATTATCGAACTAGCAAAAAAGAATAATGTGCACATGCAAGAAGATGCCATGCTTGTTGAGAATCTGCTCGATATGGATTTAGGAGACAATATTCCACCACAGCTTTATTCGGTTATGGCAGAAATTCTGTTATTAATTGAAGAAATGGAGAAAAACTATTAAACAATCACAAGAGTTACTCCGATACTATTGATAGACTCAGAAAAGAAAGATGGAGGTGGAAGGTTTGACCACATTCCTTACGAACGAAGCGCTTCATCAAAAAACTCCACAAGAATTAACAGCATTATTATATGAAGCGTGTTTGACCAATTTAGAAGACTCACTTACACATATAGATGAAAAAGATTTTATTCGTGCAAATGAAAAGCTGCAAAAAGCAAGTGATATTGTTCACCGTTTAGGTGCCGGTATTAATTATGAAGCTGGTATCGTCGCTGATCAGCTTGAGCAAGTATATAACTATATGGCTGACAAGCTGGTGGAAGCGAATCTGAAAAAAGATAAAGCGGTTGTTCAAGAAGTGATCACCGTTCTTGAACCAATTATGAATGCTTGGAATGAAGCGATGAAAACAAAGCGTGACATTCAGCCAAAAACGATGAAACAAAAAGTAAATGCTTACGAAAACTATTCCGTTTATAAGAGTTAATGAGCGAAGGGATGTCATTCTCCGATGAAAATTAATAATAATATTCAAGCATTAAATGCGTATCGAAATCTTAATAAAAATCAATTTGCTACTTCTAAAAATTTAGAAAAGCTTTCTTCAGGTATGCGCATTAACCGCGCTGCTGATGATGCTGCTGGTCTAGCGATTTCTGAGAAAATGCGTTCGCAAATCCGTGGTCTAAAAATGGCAGAGCGTAATGCGATGGATGGTATTTCCTTACTTCAAACAGCAGAAGGAGCGATGCAGGAAGTTCACTCGATGTTACAACGTATGCGTGAGCTTGCTGTTCAAGGTGCCAACGACACTAATACGGACCAAGACCGTGCTGAAATCCAAAAGGAAATTCGCCAGCTTGTAACGGAAATTGATAGTGTTGCTGAAAAGACAGAGTTCAATACGCGTAAGCTGTTGAACGGGTCTAGTGCGGTGTTAACAGTAAATGATTATAATAATGCCAACATTAAAGGACTCCCAACGGTTATTGACCCAAGTTTAAAAACTGGGCGTTATGAGTTAGATGTTAATAATTCGAAGCTCATTTACAATGTGACACAGCCAGCTGCAGGATTAACAAATAATAATAACTCTGTCGTATTTGCAGATCCTTCTTTAGACGGACAGTTATTAGGTGAGTACACGATTAATGTGAGAAATTATAATAATGATGGTGGTAATACAGGAGCAACCGTTCAAGTTGTAGGTCCAGATGGTCTTCCTATTGAAAGTGAAGCGATAAGCGTTGGCCTAGCAGCTATTAATGCGGGTAATGAGTTTGTTGACATTGGTGGACTTCGCATAAATGCAGGAGCGATAACAGGCTCAGGAACAGTCAAAGTTTCGATTGAAGCGGAAGCCGTTTTCACGTTGTCTCGTGATCGTAACTTTGATTCGCCAGTAGTATCAGGTGCGCATGCTGAAGTTGATGGTAGTAATAATATTGTTCCACGTTCAGATGTGAAAGTAGGAACAGGTACGACTGCTGGAGCAGTTGTAACTGAAGTAACTGGAGCATCAGATATTGACGAAGCAGCCGTCATTAAACCACAATCAGTTAAGGATACAACGGGTGCTGATATTAATGTGAATACAAGTAATTATTTTTCTATTGTGAATGCAGTTGGAGACACAGTTGTATTTGAAGTTGTGAACTCAACAGTACCCCCTGCAGATAATTTTACAATAAATCATGTTAACAACCAGATCGCTTATAATGGTAATGTTACATTAGCCGATATCAAAGCAAAGCTTGAAGAGTCGTATTCAGGTGTTCAAGCTTGGGATACTGCAGCTGGTGGTGAAGAAGTAACGCGTGACATGTTAGTTGTTACAAGAGACACTTCAACACCAACAGTGCATAACTCTGCTCCACATAAAATTGACACGACTGACTACAATGCGATTGCGTTCTCAAAAACCATTCGTACTGTTAATGGTGTAATGGAGCACGGTGGAGTTGAGTTTAAGTTTAATAGTGATATCACTAATAATAACTCTGAATTCTCCATCATCAACAACGCTCTAGCATTCCAAATCGGACCAAACACGAACCAAAACGTTATGATCGATGTTGATGAGTTAAATACGGTTCGTCTTGGTATTGACCAAATACGTGTAACAACTCAAGACGAAGCAAACAGTGCAATCTTTGCTCTTGACAAAGCGATTCAACAAGTATCATCCATCCGTGCTAAGCTCGGTGCGACACAAAACCGTATGGAGCATACAATCAATAACCTTCAAGTAACGCATGAGAACTTAACAGCTTCTGAATCACGTATTCGTGATGCGGATATGGCGCTTGAGATGACTGAATTCACGCGTAATAACATTTTGAATCAGTCTGCTACGGCGATGCTTGCACAGGCTAACCAATTGCCACAAGGTGTTTTACAGCTTCTTCAATAGTTTGTCATACTAGAAGGCGAGGAGATCATCATCTTCTCGCTTTTTCTGTTGTAAAAGTTGGTTAGTTAGTTCCTAGTTGGATAGAAAAAGAATAAGGCTATTTCTTCCTGGTTAAGAGCATAGGCTCAGAAAATATTCTGTATTCATCGTTAGAAGGCTATAAAGACTAAGTGGTGCGCCACGTTTTTCTAATAACGAGATCAAGCATGTGTGATAAACTACAAATAAGATTATCATGAGAAGGTGGGTGCGATATGGACGTCCAACGAGTTGGTAAGACAGGGTTGAACCGTGTTGAATCAAAGAAAACGGGACCTGAAGCAAAGGTTTCCTTTCAAGAAGTAATGGGAAAACAGCGTGACGAAAAGGCATATGCCAAGCTTTCTGCACTTATGGAAAAAATAGATGACCAAGGTAAGGTGTTATCTGAAACAAGAACGGTTGATGAATTGCGAAAATATAAGCAGCTTGTCAAGGAATTTATGGAGGATGCTGTCGCCTTCGGATTAAGTTTAGAGGAGCGTCGTGGATTTAATCGTCGCGGACGAACGAAAATTTATAAAATTGTTCAAGAGGTGGACAGGAAGCTGCTCGATTTAACGGATGCTGTCTTAGAAAAGCAGAAAAAAGGATTAGATATTCTCAATATGGTTGGTGAGATCAAAGGGTTGCTTGTTAATATTTATGCATAGGAGAGAAGCTACGTTATGATGCGTAGCTTCTTTTTACATAACAGGTAAAATGACGAGGAGAAGAAGATCAAAGATGACATGTGAAAGAATGGCTGCCCAAATATTTTTCGTTTTGAGGTAAATGATTGACCAGACAAAGCCAGCGATTAGTGCTGCAATGACAAGTAAGAGACTACCAGTGAACAGATGAGCCCCTGCATATAACAGTGTGCCGTAAACCGCTGCTTTAAATGGAGTTGTCTGATCGCTTATTCGTTTGACGATAAAGCCTCTCCAAAACCATTCTTCCCCAGGTACGATGATTAGAAATAGCCATATGTAATGGAGGGGCTCAGTTGGTTTGACACGCTCGTACAGCAGCTGAAGATCATCAATAAACGGGAGCCCAGTCATTATGACAAACCATTGACCAAAGGTAAAAAATAAATAAAGCAGCGTACCACTTAGGATACCGATGAGCCAATGTGAGCGAACGTTTAATTTGTTAGGTGGCTCAAATATCCAGCTAAAGATCGTTAAGAGTGCTAATGATAAAGGAAAAAAAATCCAAAAATATTGAGGCTCAGATCTGAAACTAATAGCGAGCAATATAAATGCTAAGCTAACTCCAAACCAAAACGTTCGTTTTTGCTGCATATTAACCTCCTTATCTTTTTCAATTCATTGTTAAGGCTATTATAATAGAGTTAAGGAAAAAAGAGGAGGTTTACTAGATGAACGTACTAGTATTTCGTTATACGACAGTCGTGAAAGCCCCGATTGAAGAAGTGTGGAGATTTTTTTCAACAGCTGAAAACCTAGCTACAATTACCGCCTTTCCGAACGTGAACATTCTTTCTAATCCTGAAACAAAAACAGGTAATGAAATTGAAATGAAGCTGTCTGTCGCTGGAGTTGGTGTGAAGTGGATATCCCTCATCGAAGAAGTAGAACCACCATTTCGCTTTGTTGATACAGGATTAAAGCTTCCGTTTCCATTTACTGAATGGCGACATGAGCATGCTTTTGCAGAAAATGGCGCTGAAACAATCATGACAGATACGATTATGTTTCGAGCATCAATGCCGAGTTTTATCACGAAGGCATTGCTTGAAAATATGTTTAAAGGACGAGAAAAAGCGATCGCTGCACAATTCACAAATTCAAAATGAATCTTTGCTATCTGAATGGTCTTGTCCAACGGAGGACTTATTTTGCTCTATATAAATTAAGTGTAAAGATGCTTGGATATGGAGATAGCTACTAGTAAGGAGAGTGGTCGAATGCATTCCAAGCAAACGGTGAAATATGTGTGTGAATCGTATCCTTCAGGCAATTGTTATTACTATAAAAAAGAGGTCATTACGCATGATTCTTGGGAGAAGATTGAATCGCTTTCATGGTCGACGCCTAGACCGATTTCAAAAAAGACGTTTCAACAACGCGAAAAAGAGGGCTATAAGGTCGAATATGTAAAATGTGAAAAAGCTCCTGCATTGATTTTTTCTTTTCCTAAAGTGAACAATGGATGAACAAATGATTTTTATAATAGAAGACAGTTGGTTTCTCTCTCTTTATTCGGTAAACTAAATAAGAATGGTGGCTTGAAGTAGAGACAGGAGAGAAGCAAATGAAACGATTATGTATGAATGGTGCGATCTGCCTTGTTGCAATCCTAGCATTAGTAGGTTGTAACAGGTGGGAGACATATGAAGGGAAAGAAACGTATACGTTAGATGCAAGTGGGCTTGATACATTTATTGTTAAACAGGATGAAGGAGAAGTAACGATCACAGGCGTGGAGAATAGTGATGAAATTACGGTGGATGCTACATTCTCTGTTTTAGGAGAGGAAATGAGTGAAGCCGAGCTGTTCAGTCAAGAAAATATGGCTCTACAATTAACGAGTGAAGGCTCTGTTGGATCATTAACGGGAGAAATAACTAGAGATAACAAGCAAGAACAAGGCTATCTTCATCTAAATATTAAAGTCCCTAACGACTTACTATTGGATTACCGTCAAAGTGATGGACAGCTTGAAATTTTCTCGATGAAGAATAATATTCAATTGCAGCACGGTGCTGGACCTTTATTTCTCGAAGACATCGAGGGAGATGTCCAGCTAACTGATGGAGCTGGCACTGCTACTTTTACGAATGTTTCAGGGAATGTGACGATGAATAAAAATGCAGGTAAAACAACTGTGACTCAGTCAAAAGGAGACCTATCAGTCATAGCAGGCTCTGGAGATGTGGTGATTTCTGATCATAAGGGCGACATTTCGCTAAGAAGCGGATCTGGTGATGTTGAAATTGAATCCATTGTTGGGAATGTAACCATTTTAGAGGACAGTAGTGGCACGGCAACGATTTCGAATGTGACAGGAACTATAACTCAACCATAAAAAAGAAGGATCATCAAGAGGTGATCCTTCTTTTTTTCATTTCTACACGCTAAAATAAACCAAGTTTTCTTATATGATAAGTAATATCTAATAAGGTTTCTTAATGATCCTAAACAGTTTTCACTCATGAACCTATCACCTATTATAAGCGGACTAAGCCTAATTTCTATTTTCTTTGAAACGGTGATTGACAATTTTGCAAATGATGGATAGAATACTATTAAACAAATAAATCATATCAAATTACAAGGAATTAAATTTCCTCATCTTACTTCGATTATGTAAGGGAGGTTTATGATGACAAGTGAACATGAATTTACAAAGGTAAGTCAAAAATTGCAAGAGCTATTGAAAGATTTGCAGTATGGCTCTGTGACCGTTGTTGTGCAGGATGGTAAGGTCATTCAATTAGAAAAGAATGAAAAAGTACGAATTAAATAAGAATAGAGCTGACTAGAAAACTAGAGGCGACGTTAGAGAAGATACAAAAGTCTAATGTCGTCATTTTTATTAGAAAATTTAATCAGCTGATCATTAAGGAGTGAGAAGATGACATTAACTCATGAAACGCTGACTCAATCAGATTATGCAAAGATAAACGAGCAGCTTGATCGTAAAGACACAATGGAGGTTTTGAAATGGGCCTATAACGAGTTTGGAGACGAACTAGTTTATGCCTGTAGTTTCGGTGCCGAGGGGATGGTGCTAATTGATTTAATTAGTAAAGTAAAAAAGGATGCAACGATTGTTTTCCTTGACACCGACTTTCATTTTTATGAAACGTATCAATTAATCAATAAAGTGAAAAGTCGTTACCCGACGTTGAACATTGAGCTAGCTAAGCCAGAACTAACACCTGAAGAGCAAGCAGAGAACTATGGTGATCGCCTGTGGGAAAGAGAACCAGATGCGTGCTGTAAGATTCGTAAATTAATTCCTCTAGAACGTGAACTAGGTCGTTATCAAGCTTGGATTTCAGGGTTAAGACGAGAACAGTCACCTACTCGTGTCAATACTCAATTTGTAAATCAAGATAACCGATTCAAATCAATTAAAATTTGTCCGCTCATTCACTGGACAGAAGAAGAGATTTGGATGTACATCAAATTACATCAGTTGCCTTATAACGAATTACATGATCAAAACTATCCAAGTATCGGTTGCGAATTCTGTACAAAGCCTGTTGCAGAAGGGGCAGATCCTCGCAGTGGTAGATGGGCAGATTCAGGAAAAACCGAATGTGGCTTACATCAAGACTAAATAACAACGAGAAATGGCAATAACAGATGAACTTTAAATTTGAAAGGATGATAAAAATGATTCAAGCACACGGAGGAACACTCGTACAACGCTTTGAACCAACATATGACGTAACGAATATGACAAAGGAAATCGAATTAGACTCTTTTTCTCTTTCTGATCTTGAATTGATTGGAATCGGTGCATTTAGCCCACTTAATGGATTTTTAGGGGAAGAAGACTATGAATCTGTCGTAAAAAACATGCGATTAGCAGATGGAACAGTGTGGAGCATTCCAATCACATTGCCAACAACAGAGGAAAGAGCAGAGAGTCTTGAAGCAGGTGATCTTGTTAAGCTTGTTTATAATGGCGATGTATTTGGAGTCATTGAAGTGACGGATAAATTTACGCCAAATAAAGAAGTTGAAGCTGAGCATGTTTACCGTACGACAGACGATGCTCATCCAGGAGTTAAAAAGATGTATGAGCGTCCTAACGTTTACATCGGTGGACCAATTACATTGCTAAAACGAGTGGAAAGAGACAAATTTGACACATATTATCTTGATCCAGTTGACACAAGAGCAAAATTCGAAGAACTAGGCTGGAAGAGAATTGTTGGTTTCCAAACGAGAAATCCTGTTCACCGCGCTCATGAGTACATTCAAAAGTCAGCACTTGAAATTGTTGATGGACTCTTTTTAAATCCACTTGTTGGGGAAACAAAATCTGATGATATTCCAGCAGATGTGAGAATGGAGAGCTACGAGGTTTTACTTGATAAATATTATCCAAAAGACCGAGTATTTTTAGCGGTATTCCCAGCGGCAATGCGTTATGCAGGTCCACGTGAAGCTGTTTTCCATGCAATTGTTCGTCAAAATTATGGCTGCACTCACTTTATCGTTGGTCGTGACCATGCAGGTGTCGGTGATTATTATGGTACGTACGATGCTCAACTTATTTTCCAAGATTTTGAGAAAAGTGAGTTAGGGATTACGCCATTATTCTTTGAGCACAGCTTCTTTTGTAAGGCATGTGGAAACATGGCTTCAACCAAAACGTGCCCGCATGGTAAAGAAGATCGTGTGATTTTATCAGGGACTAAGGTTCGTCAAATGTTATCAGAAGGTGTGACACCACCACCTGAATTTAGCCGAGCTGAGGTTGTAGAAGTACTCATTCGAGGGATGAAGCAACAAGTTCACGCGTAGGTTTATGAGAGAGGATGAGTCTTTATGTTAACGATCATTGCCATCGTTATTGCTTGTTTCTTTGCGATGAATATAGGGGCAAGTGGCACGGCTGCAGCTATGGGTCCTGCATACGGTAGTGGGGCTATTCCAAAAAAACGTGTTGCGATGCTTCTCGTTGCTGTCTTTGCCTTTTTAGGAGCTTTAGCAGGTGGCGAGGTCGTTCGAACAATTGGTAGCGGAATTATACCCTCTTCTATTGTAAATGTCGAGCTAGTCATTATTATATTATCAGCTGCTTGTTTGTGCTTGTTTATCGCTAATCTACTAGGTATACCATTATCAACGAGTGAAGTCGTTGTTGGAGCCATTGTCGGAGCTGGGATTGCTTATCAATCACTTTATCTAGATACATTGCTCATTATTGTTTCGTTTTGGCTCATCACGCCCTTTGCTGCATTCTTATTAGCATATATATTTGGTCACGTTGTTCGACGTCTTGAGCAACGCTACCCAAATTTAACAGGGAAAGGGAAATGGCGTCTACCTCTTGTTATTTTACTCATTATTAGTGCGTGTATGGAAGCATTTGCAGCTGGAATGAATAATGTAGCGAATGCTGTTGGACCTCTTGTGGGTGCTGGTTTAATAGGAGTAACAGAAGGAATCCTACTCGGTGGTGCGTTTGTGGCACTTGGTGCGATTTTACTCGGAGGGCGCGTCCTTGAGACAAATGGAAAGCGAATAACTAGTTTGAGTCTTTTGCAAGGAAGTACAGTTTCTCTAACTGGTGGATCATTGGTGATTGTCGCTTCTATCTTTGGATTACCTGTACCACTTACCCAAGTAACAACATCAGCTATTATCGGTATTGGAACTGTTGATACAGGTTTCAAGTTATGGCAAAAAAGTATCCTCAAACGAATTATAAAAGTTTGGATTGTTTCACCAGTATTCTCACTCGTTTTATCTTATGCGATGGTGTTACTTTTTAAACAAGGAGATTACTATTCATTATTTGTGATCGTAAGTGTGTTTATAGCAACTGTTGGAATATACAGTCTTTATAAAACAGTACGTGATGAGCGCCGAGCTACGTATGATGACGGTGCAGGAATTTAATTAAATTCATAGTATTCAATTTGAATGGTGAAAAGGGGAGAGTAAATTGACACAGACAAATAATATCGTTTGGCATGAGACAACGATAAAAAAAGAAGAACGACAAGAAAAAAATGGCCATCGTAGCGCCATTCTCTGGTTCACTGGGTTATCAGGAGCTGGAAAGTCAACGCTAGCCAATGCGCTTGAACAGCAATTATTCAACCAAGGTGTACGAAGCTATGTATTAGATGGTGATAATATCCGCCATGGTCTAAATCAAGGGCTTGGATTTAGTGATGACGACCGAAAAGAGAACATTAGACGTATTGGTGAAGTTGCTAAGCTTTTTGTGGATGCAGGTACAATTGTATGTACAGCCTTCATCTCACCTTTTAAAGAGGATCGAAAACGTGTTCGTGAGCTCGTTGAAGATGGCGAATTTATTGAAGTATATGTTCGTTGTTCACTAGAGGCTTGCGAGCAGCGTGATCCGAAGGGATTGTACAAAAAAGCAAGAGCGGGAGAAATACCTTCTTTTACTGGTATTAGCTCTCCTTATGAAGAACCAGATGCACCTGAGATCACAATTGATTCAGACCAACAAACGGTTGAAGAGTCAGTTGAAACGATTTTGACTTATTTAAAAGGTAAGAACATTTTATAAATGGAAAAGAAGCCAATCCGCAAAACGGTTTGGCTTCTTTAAATGATGGAGGAGTAGAATGTATGCTACTTCTCTTTTATAAAAAAGATAAACTTGTCGCGTCTGATCAAGGTGCTTTCGCTTTTCTTATTTGGCGATCGATTTTAAAGCAGCGGCGACGTTTATCTCTCCGTGTCCGTAATAAGAGTCACGACCTTTTGTTCCTAAATCTTTTGCTGTTGAGGTCATCACATCGTAAACTTGCTTATTAGACAAATCTGGTCTAAGTGATCTAATTAAGGCAGCAACCCCAGCTACATGTGGTGACGCCATTGATGTTCCTGACATCACGACGTAATTATTGTCAGGAAATAGACTTGGGATATTTTCACCAGGTGCGGCAATATCAACATGCTTTCCGTAGTTGGAGAAGAACGCACGATTTCTTGCATCGTCAACCGCGGCAACTGTGAACGCTTCTTCATAAAAGGCAGGGTACATGGGATCCTGAACGTTATCATTACCTGAAGCTGTGACAATGACAACATCCTTATTATAGGCATATTTAATGGCATCGTGGAGGGCATCTGAATCATTATAATCCCCAAGGCTCATATTAATGACATCTGCCCCGTGGTCGACAGCCCAATAAATACCTTTGGCAACTTCAAATGAGGAACCTTCCCCAGCTTCATTTAACACTTTCACAGGTAATATATTACTTTTCCATGAAACGCCTGCAATTCCCGTAACATTGTTCGTTAAGGCAGCGGCAATGCCAGCTACATGGGTACCGTGTCCGTGGGAGTCTGAATAATCGTCAGAATCGTCAAAGGCATTATATCCTTTTAATAGCTTGCCTTTTAAATCAAGGTGCTTTGCATCAACACCTGTGTCTAAAATCGCAATGGTGACGTCTTGGCCACCTGAAAAATTCCATCCCTCACCAAGTTCTATTTGTGACAGATTCCATTGATAAGGTTTGAAAAATTCATCATTTGGAACGGTAGCCACCGCTTTTACCTGTTTTGCATAAATATAATTTGGTTCCGCTATGCTTAAATCATAATCACGTTTGAGACGACCAACAAGCTGTTCTGTTGTTTCGTTTTTTGATTCGACAACGTAAAATGGATCGTTATTTTTTATAATGACAAGATCATGATTTGCCGCAAACCAAGCATCTACCCCTCGTGGATACTTGAATTTAATGACGGCTTGTCTTTCGTGATAAGGACGTTTGATTTCTTCTGGTTTTTGATCTTGAGAGTGCACGGCGATTTGCCAGCCGAGTTCTGGAACCGTTTCGGTTTGGAGATTTTCAGGTAGATCATCTGTCGTTTTCCAATCAATATCAGGATTGTCGCCTGAAACGAAAAATGTTCCGTTCGCATCAGCTACGGACGCTAAGCCTTTTACAAACGATTGGACGAATGTTAAATCGATCTCTCCTAAAACAAAGCGGCCATCGTCAAGCTGTTCACCCATTAGCATATATTGCTTACCATCAACTGAATATGGATCAGAGAATTCGCTGTTCATGTGTTGATGCGTTAACTTAGACACATCCATTCGCTCGACTTCTCCAATTTCTGAGATGACTTTTTGATCTTTTAAAATAGCAAAGCCGTGAAAGTGGGGGTGTTCAGATAATTCTTCTTCAAAATTTGCTCGCAGGTTTTGATCATTTAAGTCTCGCTCAGCCCAGCGCTGCATTTGAGCAGAAAGCTGCTTCAAAAACATCGATGTGGTAAGCGATAAATCTTCAGCCATTAACTTATCCATTGCCGATGCTTCAAGTGATCGTGGGATATCTTTCGTTTGAATGGAATAATCGTTATTATCAATGAGCCCACGACCGATGAAAGCAAGTCCAAGGCCAATCGCTCCTACTAATAGTACCGTTTTGATCATCCTAGACATCATTGTTTGTTCTCATCCTCTCTATCTGTAGTGAAAAAATAAGCCATGAAAATTTCATCATCATACACGCCATTTAGGCAAACTTGTTCTTTTTGAATTCCTTCAGTCACAAAGCCAACCTTTTCATAAAGCTTTATTGCGATTTGATTCTTCGCAAAAACGGTTAAGCATAGCTTGTGAAGGTTGTGCTGCTTGCACCATTCAAGTGTGTACTCCATCACCTTTTTGCCAATCCCTTTTCCTTGTGCATCTTGATGAAGCCATGTTCTAAAAAGACCTGTATGTTGCTTCATGACAAGTTCCCCTCGCAGTACTCTGGCAATCCCTTTTACCTTTCCTCCGATATCAACAGCCATATACATATGATCATTAGTGGTGACATGTTTCGTAAATGCCAGCTCTTCCTCTAACGTACGAACACGCTCTTTTTGAATATACGTGCCTTCCTTAATAATCGAGGAAACAGAGGAAATAATGTCATTCGCGTCTTCTTCAACTACAGGTCTTAGCGTAACTTTTGTGTAATCTTTAGCTTTAAATGACATGATCAGCGGCTTTGTTAGTACGGTTGTCATCAAGATTGATCCTTCCTCTTTTCGATAGTAGGTTCCCAAAAATGTTCAAAATCTGTATCGATTTCAGAATCAAGGAGGTGGGAAGTAGGAACGATTTCAATGTTTTTTTGTTCAAATTGAGGGAGTGCATCACTTATACCAGCAAATGTTTCTAAACCTTTCACGCCAACATGACCAATTCCGATTGCTTTTTTCTTTTTCTCCGCTATTTTTAGAAGAGAATTCATTTGCTTGTTCACATGCTGACGAGACGACATGGTGTCATCAAGAAAAATGTGACGCGCGGCGTGGGGAATATCAAGTTCATTGGCTACTTTTGACATAACTGATTTTGGGCTTGTTCCACTATCAATGACATACAAATCATGCTCTTTGACTACCTCTAAAATGATCCGCATGATTCGCTCGTTCTCAACGATTTTAGAGCCCATATGGTTGTTAAATCCTTTTGCATGTGGCACATCTTTGATTGCTTGGATGACACGATTTTTGATTTCTTCATCTGATAAGCCACTTGTAATGCCTTTAGGACCAAGCCAAGATGCCTTGCCTTTTTTCGGTTCCATTGGCATATGAATCATCACTTCAAGTCCAGCTTGATGCGCTCTTTGGGCCTGTTCAGTTGAAAATTCTTGGAAAGGCATGATTGCAACAGTAATGGGGATTTGCCCACTTAAAAAAGAATCAACACCTTTCACTTCTCCCCCAAAGTCATCAATGATAATGGAGACTTGATTTGGAGTATCGGCATTCACGTAAGTAGGTAAGGAGGTGCTGAATATGAGTAAAAGTAAGAAAGTCGTTTTACGCAGGAAATCATTCATTGTAAATTCTCCTCGTTTCTTTTTACTTTCTTATAGTTTGTCAAAGGGAGCAGTATTCTATGAGGGGAAATAACAAATTCGATTTACAATGTGAAAACAAAAAAAACACATATGTAATGAGAGTTCCTCATTACATATGTGTTATTTACGGATATTAAACGCTGCATTTAACTGACCACGCAGCATCCGTTCGCGTACTTCTTGCTTTTTCATTTGCTTTTGTTCCATTTTACGAATTTCAAACGTCTGCATTCCGTCTTCCATTTTATTCGCGATATCAAGTAAGCGTTCAACATCAAGAAAGGAATATTTTCTCGTCCCACCTTTGGAACGATCTGGATAAATGAGTTTTCTTTCTTCATAATAGCGGATTTTACGCTCTGAAAGGCCTGTTAATTCACTGACTATCCCAATGGTTATCACTTTTTTATCTTTATATGACGACACCCATTCCCACCCCTCATGTTGTTAAGTTAGAATGTTCTGATCTTTTTACATATCATAGCATAGCTTTGACTGGATAGGGGTTGGAAATGTTAGATAATCTAACATGGTTTATGAAGAAAGTTAACAGAGAAGTGTGATCACCCCTTCAAAATTTCATTATCCATAGTACAATAAAAAGTGTTATACAGAATTTTGTGTTTGTAATAAATGATAAAGAAAGCTGTAGCTTACGATAAACCGTTGAGATTAAGCATTGCTTGTATTATACTTGATAAAACATATAAAAGAAGTCGGAAAAGAGTTTTTTAGAGGTGATGGAATGGCATCAATGGGTGAAAGAGGTAGCTAGAGGAAGATTGCTTACTTTCGTGATCAGGTTTTTTTAAATGCAGGAGTTCGGTACTGGTTACTTGATCATGTACCATCAATAGAGGCTGGAATAAAGCTCGCTGATGAACAATTACGCACAAAAAGAGCAGAAGAGCAGTTACAAAAATGGATGACAATCACAGCTAAGGAGTGTTCAAAATGAATAAAGGCTATGTCTATCTAGTTGGCGCAGGCCCTGGAGATATAAGATTAATTACAGTGAAAGGTCAGCAAGTACTTAAGCAGGCAGATGTCGTTTTATATGATCGACTTGTCAATCCATTACTTCTTGAGTTAACAAAGCCTGGTGCTGAACTTGTCTATTGTGGAAAGCTCCCTGATCGCCATTTGCTGAGACAAGAGGCGATTAATGACCTACTTGTTCAATACGGACTAGCTGGGAAAAAAGTCGTTCGTTTAAAAGGCGGAGATCCCAGTGTGTTTGGACGTGTTGGGGAAGAAGCAGAAGCGCTAGACGCAGTAGGTGTTGATTATGAAATCATTCCAGGCGTAACGGCAAGTATTGGAGCCTCAACGTATGCAGGTGTTCCAGTGACTCATCGTAATTATGGTGCATCATTTGCGATGATTACGGGTCATGACAAATCACCGAGTGGACAGCCCATTATTGATTGGCAGGCGCTTGCAACAGGCATTGACACGATCGCTTTTTATATGGGTGTGAAAAACTTAGCTTATATTTGTGAGAAGTTGATTGAACATGGTCGTGATCCTAAAACACCTGTTATTTTGATCCAGTGGGGAACACTTGGTAAGCAGAAAACGCTTGAAGGAACAGTCGCTGATATTGCTGAAAAAGTAGCAACTGCTAAATTTTCTAACCCAGCTATTACTCTAGTTGGGGATGTGGCAAAGCTTCGGACAAAAGAAAGCTGGTTTGAACGTCAGCCGTTATTTGGGAAGCATTTATTATTTGGACGTACAAGTGAAGGGGCTAGTGAAATAGCAACCGATCTTACTAAACTTGGGGCAGATGTATTTGAATATCCTCGATTTCAAACGATTGAAGAGAAGGAGTCTGAGCTCTCTTTTTCTGACTATGATCAAATCGTTTTTCATTCACCAAAAAGTGTCGCTTGGTTTTTCGAGAAATTAAAAGAAAAGCGTATCGACGTGCGTTCTCTTACGGCTATTTTTTACGGAGCATCAACAAAGTCAATCCGTGCCGTTGAACATTATTCGTGCCTTGCTTTCCCTTTAGAAGAATTGGGTCAAGTAGAAAAACGTCTTGTGATCGGACCAGTTGCACTTAAAGATCAAATCACAAAACGAAGCGAGCTTTACGGAGAACATGATTTACTTGTCTCTCATTCAGTGGAAATTATAGAGCAATCCAATCGAACGTGCCAAAGGCTTCTTGATGAGGACCGAGTGAATACAATTGTTTTTCCAAGTGCTGAAGCCGTTAAAGTGGTGACAGAACAAATAAAATCTTGTGGTGAAACACCAGAATCATTATCTCAGCGAGCGGATGTGATCTGTTTTGGACCAACGTCTGAGAAAGCGGCGGTTGAGCTTGGTTATAAAGTTTCGGAGACTCTTGCGGAGCCGACTAGAGAAGCTCTAATTGACGCGTTAAGTGAACAACAGCTTATCCAGTAGGGAGTGTGAGTAAAGCGTGCAAGCAATCTTATACATTGGCCACGGAAGTCGTGTGCAGGAAGGCAATGACGAGTTGTCTGCCTTTGTTGAAAAAGCGAAAGCAAAGCATCCACAAATATCCATTCAAGAATGCTGTTTTCTTGAATTAGCTGAACCGACGATTGCTGAAGGGGTTGAGGCCTGTATTCGGCAGGGAGCGACGCACATAGCGGTTGTTCCTGTTTTGTTGTTAACAGCGATGCATGCCAAAGTAGATATTCCAAGAGAAATTGATCGTATGAAAGCAGCTTATCCAGATGTAGCTTTTAGTTACGGCCGACCAATTGGGGTAGAATCCTCTGTTATCAAGATTGTCAAAGACCGCTTGCGAGATGCTGGCTTGCAGATGACGGATCATCGTCCTATATACGCGGAACGTCAGGATGTCACAATTCTTCTCGTTGGGCGAGGTAGCAGTGACCCAGATGCGACAAGTGATTTGATGAAAATTTCACGTCTTGTTTGGGAGTATACACCTGTTACAGATGTCGAGGTCTGTTTTATTGCAGCAACACATCCGAATGTTGATGAAGGACTCGTGCGAGCGAATCGTCTGCCAAATGATAAGGTATATGTTGTCCCGTATCTTTTATTTACAGGAGTGCTGATGGAAGAATTGCAGGAAAAGCTGGATGAATGGTCAAAACAGACGGAAAAAGAGTTTATTCTCTGTAACTATTTAGGTTTCGATGATCAACTAGTTGATATGCTTGCTAAACGTGTTCAGGAAGTTCTTGAAGAGCATGTGCCAGTTAATTGTGATACATGTCAATACCGAGCATTCTTTTTTGAAAAGGAAAAAATAAACGGATGATGAAGCTACCGCTTATGTTGAAATTATCTGGGAAAACGGCCACTGTGGTTGGAGCAGGAGTTGTTGCCTCTCGTCATATCCCAAAGCTTTTACAAGCAGGTATAAAGGAAGTAACGGTTTATGCTCCTGACCTTCATCCAAGCCTTGAGCCATATATTGAATCTTCACAAATAAAATGGGTGCAAGAAAAAGTTACGGAAGGCACTAGCTTTCAAACGGACTTACTGCTACTAACAACTGATAACAGCACTCTTCACGCATCTCTTTATGCAAGTCGTAAGCCTCATCAGCTCGTTTATCTGGCAGATAATTCACAGGTAAGTGATTTCAGCTTTCCGATGACAGTGACAAAAGGTCATTTAACGATTGCACTGTCAACAAATGGGGTAAGTCCTACTTACGGAAAACGTATAAAAAAACAGCTTGATCAGCTACTCTCAGATGATTGCGAAGGGGATTTGCTCTTTTTAGAAGATGTGAGGAAATGTGTACTTGAGAGTGGGCTTGAAGCGAAATCAAGGAAATGGATTCTTCAGGAAACGGCATCCGAGACCTTTTTGCGTGATCCATTGCGTGAGGAGAGATTTGTCGCATTGATACGTGAAGCTCAGAAGCTGACCTAAAAGCATGTATGTCAGCTGTTGATTTGAAGTGACCCCATAAAAGGTGATTTCATTAGGCGGCTTGTTAGGCATGAGTTCGGAATTGTACCGAACTCATGCCTTTTAATTTTGCCTTAATTCAAATGACATTGGCGATAAATATAATTCTCTCCAAACAATTTAAATTTTGTGATATTAGTAGCCTATATTGTTGAATCGATGTTCGGAAAATAGCTTGAATACCCAATAGAATTTGCAATTGTTTGTTGACTTTCTGTTCATAATCCTTTTTATTGCCCCTTGAAAGCAATGTTTAATATGTAGAAGATAGGGAATAATTCCCTAAAAAAGAAAGTATGATGATGATATGGATGAAGCAACAAATAATCTTAAAAGTAGATCAAGTGTTTTTAATCAGCATTTGCATTCTACACGTAATTTATGGTCTGGTATTTTGTTCGGACTTGGCTTAATCGCTTTTGTTGATGAAGTGGTATTTCATCAACTTCTTCAATGGCATCATTTTTATGACTTGTCCACGACTCATATTGGATTGATTTCAGACGGATTATTTCATGCTTTCAGTTGGTTCGCAACTATCGCTGGTTTATTCATATTTGCCGATCTTCGTCGGCGAAACGCATTATGGTTGAACAGGTGGTGGGGAGGAGTGTTTCTTGGAGCAGGTGTCTTTCAATTATATGACGGTATAGTTCAACACAAACTATTGCAGATACATCAAATAAGGTACGTAGAGAATGTAATTGTCTACGACATGATTTGGAATATCATTGCTGTAGGGATGATTATAGTGGGGATTGTTCTAATTAATCGTACTCGACGTGAACAACAAAAAGAGGGAGCTGTTTCAGGTGCACAGTCCTAAACATATACATCATCATACTTATATGGAAGATGTATTATGGATCGTCCCACAGATAATTTTAGTTCTACCATTTTTAATAGGATTGATTGTTTACATACTTGCAGTTTTCCTTTCAAATCGCAAATACAGACAATGGCCAGTCTATCGTACTATTTTTTGGGTACTCGGAATTGCCTTTGCTACCATTGCAGTAGCAGGTCCCTTAGCTGAGCGCGCCCATGAGGATTTCACGGTCCATATGCTTGGACATTTGTTTCTTGGAATGCTCTCCCCACTTTTAATGGTGCTAGCTGCGCCAATGACTCTTATTATGCGGTTTCTTAATGTTTCACTAGCTAGAAGGCTTTCTAGATTACTTAAAACTGTTCCATTTCGAATTATCAGCGATCCTATTTTCGCATCATTGCTTAATATAGGAGGTTTATGGATTCTATATACGACTGATCTGTATACAGCGATGCACGAAAGTATTATTCTTCATGTTTTCATTCATGTACATGTTTTTTTGGCTGGTTATTTATTTACTGTATCAATGATTTATATTGATCCAACACCACATCGGACTAGCTATGTCTACAGGTCGATTGTATTAGTGCTTGCTTTAGCTGCTCACGGTATTTTATCAAAATATATATATGCTAATCCGCCGATTGGGGTATCTCCTACAGAAGCACAAATGGGTGGTATGCTTATGTATTACGGGGGAGATGCTATTGACATAATCATTATTTTTATTCTTTGCTTACAATGGTATAAAGCTAGTCGACCTCGAATTTCTTTAGCTACGGGTGAACTCAAATAGATTGTGCATAAAATAGTTACATATAGACTAAGAAAGAAAATGAGAGTTATCAGCATAGATAAAGTCTTATATTTTGAGAAGATTATTGAAAACGTTTTGACCCTAATTAAGACAGTTAAAAGATGAAAATTACTAATTTAGGAGAGAAATTCATCAAATAACACCTAAACAGTTTAGTACCAAATATAAAGAATTGCTATTCACTCCGACTGAATTACATGGAATGGGCAAATATACCAAATTAAATACAATCATTGCGCGAACCCTTATTGTAAGTACCAAAGTCAATCACAAGTGAAGTTTCCGATAAGAGGAAAACTACGCATTACAAACTAACTAGAATTTCCAATCATAAGTTTATAAAATGTAAGCCAGATCCTAATAGTACGACAAGAAGTTTGATTTAAAAGACATCATTTACTTGAGATAGTCCGCTTGATTCTAAGTGGACTATCTTTCATTTATTAAAAGGAAGATAGGGAATTTATGTTAAAGTAAGTATTGTAAATTGGCGGGTGCAAACCAGCAAGCAGAAAGATTGAATTAGAATTTGTGAAAAAAGTCACTTTGCTTTTGGGATGTTTACATTACTTGCGACATCAGGAGGGGATTTGAATTGAAAGTAATTGGTTGGATAGGGCTATTACATGTAGCTGCAATAATAGTCTGGATGATTATAAATATTGTTTTTAGCATCTCTAATCCTTTTCACTATACTGAAGGAAAGACATTAGCAGAAGCAGGAATCGCTTATTATAGTCAATTCCCTGGCTATTTAGGTGCGGATCATGGAAGTAAGGCTTTGATAATGTTATTATCGATCGCACTACCTATTGGACTATTTATCTATTTAAAAAAATTAGAGAATTTTAGTTTAAACAATACAATTGGTTTAATTGCTGGTTGTATTGGTTTTGCTCTGTATGGATTATCGTTAATGCTCCAAGCTACAACAGTGGAGTATGCTTTCAATTTATATAATTCAAGTGAAGATGCATACACTCGTCAATTCGCAACTTTATTATATGAATGGTCTATGCTTGAGGGTGGGCTATCTGTGAGTATTTACATAATGGCGAATCTATTATTAGCCACTTGGTTGATAGTACATTCAGCAGGTTTGAATATTCTAGGAAAGACAAAGAAATTAAGTATATTAGGCTATATAACTGGGATTTTACAAATTTTGGGGTATTTGCTTTCGTGGACCTTTTTAATGCAAGGGAAGCAAAATATGCATGACATTAACGAATTAGTTGGGCTGCTTTTCGTAATTTGGATACTAATCATTAGTATTAAGATGGTTAGAGGGAAATTAATTGCTTGATCATACATTAAGTAAGTAGAAGTAACCCAACGTCATTCCATATAAGGGAATGGTTGGTTGAGGATAAAAATACTTAAAAACGCTCAGCTTTAAATCTGAGCGTTTTCACTTGCTATTTATATTGCTAATTCAATGACAAAATGTATGCTAATTAGGGTGCGATTTTCCTTATTTTTATTACTTTTTATTACTTTTCTCTCCTGCAACCGAACCCACTGGTTTAGTAATTCAGTCTATTTATACGGTTGTATCTCTCCTAAGGAAATATTGATGTCTACCTCTATTTATCTGTTACTTTCCCATCTAAGTCATGATGTAATTCTGTTGCGGGAACTTTGGGATTAGGGATCTGTCCTTTAGCTACTGGTTCTGCTACATAGACGAAATCACCCGTATTGTCTGGCGCGCTCCCTGTTGCCCATGGGCCTTCTTTGGATTCTTCACCTTCTGATAAATTCCAGAATTCATATGCTTGTGGCTGAGATTCTTCTTCTGCTTCTGGTGGAAATGAAGCTGGAACTACAACACCATTTTTCTCTTCAAGCTCTGCGATGGCAGCCATCCACTGATATTGGTGGTAACGATCGCGAGCTAACATTTTACGGAATGATGCACGGACTCCTTCATCTTTTGTCATATGATATAGTCGTGCAACTTGAAGGCGTCCTTGGCTTTCAGCATGGAGGTTTGATCGCATGTCAGCTAATAAGTTGCCGCTTGCCACAATATAAGCACCATTCCACGGGACCCCATTCGAGTTGGTAGGTAATCCACCAAGGCCACTCACAAGCAAGTGCTGAGGATTAATGCCTCCCATGATTGCTGCCGTAGCTGGATCTTTTGCTGCTTCTGCTTGGTCTTCTGGAGAAGCTCCGTCTAACAATTGACTGATAAGGGAACAAAGCATTTCAACATGTCCTATTTCTTCTGTGCCAATATCCATCAGCATATCCTTATATTTTTCTTCTCCTCTACAATTAAAACCTTGAAAAAGATATTGCATCATAACAGTCATTTCACCAAATTGTCCACCTAAAACTTCTTGAATTTGACGTGCTAGCATAGGATCTGGCTTGTCTACTTTTACTTCAAACTGTAATTCTTTTTGATGACGAAACACAATAACTCCTCCTTTATTATTTAAGTAATTTATCTTCGCTTTTTTTCTACCCTTTAGAATAGTTAATAAAACACAGATTATTATGATATTTTATTTGGGAGTAATGGATATAATGATTCTTCTGTCACTTTTACTATTTAAGATCATTAACTTTAATGGTTGACAGACAGTTAGTTTGTTAGCAATATGAACAATCGGTGCTGTATTTGCTTCTTTAGTTTTAGTGTCAAACTTAATAAATAACGAAATTTTCACTTCTATTGTCTCAACTATTTTCAAATTTATGCTAATCTATTAAGTAACGGAAAATACATCATACATAGAAACAATGTAAAGGGAGAGCGTCATGACTATTCAACCATTTAATCAAGCGATTATTGATGAAACAAAAGCGAATTTAGATCAATTAACGAAGCCATTAGGTAGCCTTGGAAGACTAGAAGAGCTAGCTGTTCAGCTCGCAGGTATAACAGGGGAAGTAAGTCCAGTTGTTGAGAAGCCGGCCATTATTGTAGCAGCAGCTGATCATGGAATTGTAACAGAAGGAGTTTCTGCTTACCCGCAAGAGGTCACAGCGTTAATGATCGACATTTTTGTCCGTGGCAAAGCGGCGATTAATGTGTTTGGCCGCCAAATTGGAGCATCTGTTACAGTGGCAGACGTCGGTGTCAATGCAGATATGAGTGGACAGCCAATTGCCCACCACAAAATTCGCTTTGGCACACGTAACTTTTTAAATGAAGATGCGATGACTGAAGATGAGACGCTCGCAGCGATTGCTGTCGGACGAGAACTTGCATTAGAACAGATTAATAAAGGTCATCGTCTGCTTATTACAGGAGAAATGGGCATAGGGAATACTTCTGCTTCAAGCGCCTTAGTGGCGGCGATTACTGGCGCAGACGTTGGAGACGTTGTTGGAACAGGAACGGGCCTTGATGAAGAGGCAAGGCTGAAAAAAATAGCAACGATTAGAGAGGCCATTCAAAATCGAGGCATAAATAAGGATACTGCCCCTCTTACTGTACTAGCAAAAGTAGGTGGTCTTGAAATCGCAGCTTTAGCAGGGGTCATTTTAGAAGGCGCCACGCAACGTGTCCCTGTTTTAGTCGATGGCTTTATTTCATCTGCTGCAGCGCTTGTAGCAGATGAGCTTGACCCCGCAGTTCGTCCTTATTTAATGATTGCTCATGAATCAGTTGAACAGGGCCATAAGGTGTTAAATGAATACTTAAACATCAAACCGCTCCTTCAGCTTGATTTACGCCTTGGTGAAGGAACAGGGGCTGCTCTTGCTTATCCAATTGTCGAAGCAGCAACAAAAGTGTTAAGAGAGATGGCGACATTTAAAGATTTAGGCCTTTAATGGATGATAAAAAGAGCTGACTCTATGAAAAAAGTCAGCTCTTACTCATACTTTTTATTTTGTAAATGTTAATTTAGCAATTGCATCATGCTGGTGAATCGATTCTTCGTTGCGGCATTCAATTTCAAAGGCATGAACAGCTTCATGTTCGTATAAATCTGACGCAACGAGACGAGCTAAATCTTCAACAAAGCGAGGATTTTCATAAGCGCGCTCTGTTACTGCTTTTTCATCAGGACGCTTTAATACAGGATATAAAATCGAGCTTGCATTACTTTCTGCTGCTTCAAGAAGGACAGCCTTCCAATCAGCTTCATGTGCTTCATCAACTGTTACTGTCATGGTGACAAAGCCACGTTGGTTATGAGCACTGTATTCACTAATTTCTTTTGAACAAGGGCAAAGTGTTGTTACAGCTGCTGTTAATGTGATGGCAGAAGTAAATCCGTGATTCTCATCAAATGTTACGTCATATGTGACATCAGCATGAGCCATACCTTCTTTTTGTAGGGATGGGCTTGTTTTTGTAAAGAACCAAGGGAATGTGACGCGAACGTTCGAGCTTCTTTGCTTCATTTCGCGTGCAAGAATTGTTGTGAACTCTCTTAATGTCTCAACTGATAATAAATGCGTTTGGAAGAAGAGATGCAGCTGCTCTGTTAAGCGGCTCATGTTAATCCCTTTAAAGTCCTGATCTAAACTTGTGGTCATAGCGAATTCTGCTGTTGTTGTTTGCGTAGTCGGCGCAAGATCGGATTCGATCATAACAGGATATTTCACTTTAGAGATTCCTACTTGTTGAATAGGGAAATAGAAATCATCTGGTTTATTTTGAAGGTCTGGCATCTTTTCTTTGTCTGTTGGCTTTGTCCCGATAATAGGATCAACAGAACCAAAGTGGCGATGACGCTCAGCCTTTGGTGGTAAAGAACGTTTCATTTTCTCATCACTCCTGGAAGTCATTTCTTAATTTTATCTAAACACTCTTGGCTTGGATAGCTTTAGCATTATAAAATAACACGGAAATAGTGGTCCAAGTCAACAAGGTTGCAGACATGCTTTCTCCATATTACACTACAAAGGGAAAAAGAGACAAGAAAGTAGGCTGAATATGAAAAAAGGAACCATTATTTTACTTGTGCTAGCAAGCGCGCTTCTTATTTTAGGCTTCATCATTCCAGTAACTGTTGAGCCGTCAGCTGACACAAGAATCATCGTTGACCACACGAAAGAAGTATATAGTACGCCAGCTTGCTTTGATCAAGCAGACTTAACGAATAATTTAGAAGAAACAACACTTGGCCATGCCGAGGAGCTAGCCTATGCCAGCGAGTCAGATTGCACGACTTCTGAATTGCAGGCTGAACAGAAGCCATTCTTATTAGCCATTTTTAAATAAAGCTGGTTGATGTTCCTGCTTCAGGATGACTTAAAAGGACGCTTTTGACCTTTTAAGTCATCCTATTTTTAAGTAAATAATGTATTGAACGAATATTCTGTGATAAAGTGAAAGAACTTAGAAGGAGGGGGAATGGATGAAGAACGTTATGATATTAATGGTAAGTTTTGTCTTTGTCTTTGTCCTCTTAACTGGTTGTGAGACGTTATCTTCCTCAAGCTTTTCAACGGATAGCAGGGCTTTTAGTGAAATGCCTTTGTCAGAGAATGAACAATTAATTTTCTCTATGCTAGCTGATCAAATCTTCTACTTACAGTTTGTGGATCGAAACAAAGAATTTCGCTCGATGGAAGTTGGACTTGATTATTATTATTACGGTGAATTAACTGAATCAGTCGGTGGCATGAAAATAGGAGCAAATGATCCTGAAATTGAAGGAGAAAAGGAACGGTCTCGTGTTCTGTTTACCTTTAATAAAGAAGAATCAAAGGGGCAATCATTGATTAGCGGAGAGATGAAAGTAATGGATGATGGAGGATCAGGTCACAGTCCATATTCTTTTTCACACCCTGGAGGTATGGAAAGTGTATCATCAACTCATGGCTATTTATTTGACCGACTAGAAGGAGATGTTCCTTATGGTGAGAAAATCTATGTAGCCTATCATGTTGAAAACAATGAGTCAAATTCAATGCGCAGTTTTGACATGAACATCGCGCTTCAACCAAATGATGATTTTGAGCATCTATATGCCTATTATGTGATCATTGATGATGAAGCATTGTAGATGATGACTTGCTCTGTTTGGCTGGAATCTTGAGCCATTGTTTCTTACGAGCGAGTATTGTATGCTACTTCGTGGTGAGATAGGCTAAGGAAGATTGAATGCGCTATGCCGGCTGAGAATGGATGAGAGGCACTTTGCGATCAAATGGGCGCTGTGGTATAGTTAGAATGTTCTAATAACTTATTGTAAAATAGAGAAAATGTTATTCATAAGGAGCTGGAGAAGAAAGATGAAAGTAGCTAAATTTGGCGGAACATCAGTAGCGAGTGCAGAACAAATTAAAAAGGTGGCTGCGATTGTCGCCGAGGATAAAGAACGAAAAATTATTGTCGTATCAGCTCCAGGCAAACGTAGTAGTGACGATACAAAAGTGACAGACTTACTTATTGGGCTTGGTGAAGCTTTTCTAAATAAAGGAGAGGCAGAGGAAGAACTTCAAGCTGTCGTTAGTCGTTATGATGATATTGCAAAAGGACTTGGCCTTGGTCAAGATATTATTGCGACGATTGAAGCAGATTTAAGAGAGCGACTAGAATTCGATCGTAATAAGCCAGAATCGTTTATGGATTCAATCAAAGCGAGTGGTGAAGATAATAATGCAAAATTAATCGCAAGTTATTTTCAAAGCATCGGATTACAAGCTACATATTTAAATCCAAAAGATGCTGGATTACTTGTAAGTGATGAGCCAGGTAATGCACAGGTTTTACCAGAAGCTTTTGAAAACCTTGCTAAACTCCGAGATACAAAAGAAATTATCGTCTTCCCAGGATTTTTTGGGTACTCAAAAGAAGGGACGCTTGTGACATTCCCACGTGGTGGATCAGATATTACGGGTTCAATCGTAGCTGCCGGGACGAATGCAGATCTTTATGAGAACTTTACAGATGTGGACTCCGTTTTTGCGGCTAATCCGAATGTTGTGGAAAACCCTGTAAAGATCAAGCGAATGACATATCGTGAAATGCGTGAATTATCCTATGCGGGATTTTCTGTTTTTCATGATGAAGCATTAATCCCTGCTTTTCGAAATAGCATTCCAGTATGCGTTAAAAATACAAACAATCCTTCATCATCAGGAACGATGATTATTGCAGAGCGTGAATATTTCATGAATCCAGTCATTGGGATTGCTGCAGATGAAGGCTTCGCTACGATCTATGTGCGTAAGTACTTAATGAACCGCGAAGTTGGTTTTGGTCGTAAATTACTCCAAATTCTTGAGGACGAGTGTCTTTCTTATGAGCATATGCCATCTGGAATTGATGATACATCCGTCATCCTTCGTCAAAATCAATTAACACCTGAAATCGAAGAACGCATTGTGACACGTATTCGTGAAGAATTGGCTGTAGATGATGTGTATGTTGAAAAAGACTTCGCGATGGTCATGATTGTTGGGGAAGGTATGCATAATACACTTGGTGTCTCGGCTAGAGCAACAGCAGCCCTTGCACGAGCGAAAGTTAATATTGAAATGATTAACCAAGGATCATCAGAAGTAAGTTTGGTTCTAGGTATCCATTCAGAGGATGCAGACGGTGCTGTAAGAGAGTTATACCAAGAATTCTTTGGTTCTGCAGGTGACACGGTTCAATAAGATTAAATCATAAAAGGGTCTGACCACTGGTTTATCTAATGGTCAGACCCTTTTTTAAAAGGATAAGAAAATTCAATGATGTCTAGCTCGAGCACCTAGCCTCTCGAGGTTGCTTCAGCCTGCAAATGGTTGCTAAAAGCGGGCAACGCATTGACGGGCTTCCATCACTTTCAGCTCGCTGAACGAGGCGCTTGCGCTTTTCTTATTATTTCCGTTCCGTTAACGTTTTCAGCATGGCTTTCATTTCAGACACTTCTTGACGGAGTTCTTTTAGTTCTTTATTTTCTTCTTCGGCTTTTTCTTCCTCGCTAGCTTTTTCTACATTATTGACGATAACTCCAATAAATAAGTTGAAAATAATAAATGTACCTACAAGGATGAAAATGACGAAATAAATCCAAGACCACCAAGCTTCTGCGAAAATGGGACGCATCAAACCACTAGCCCAGGAGTCAAGTGTGACAATCTGAAAAAGAGTTAACAGTGTTAGCTGCAAGTTTCCGAAGTATTCTGGGGCAATGCCTGCAAATAACATCGTTCCAATAACCGCAAAAATATAAAAGAAAATGCTCATTAAAATCATGATTGTTCCTAAGGCAGGAATGGTCATCAGTAAGGCATCCACAAGTTTTCGAAGAGACGGAATGACTGAAATCGCTCTTAAGACACGAAGCACACGTAAAATCCGTAGAACAGTAACGAAATGAGCACCAACAAAAATATGACCGGCCGCTACAATCAGAAAATCGAACCAATTCCAACTACTTTTAAAGAAATCTTTTGTTGGACGGGTGGCGATAAAACGCATGGCAATCTCAATGGTAAAAATCCACAGCAAAATGTAATCCGCTGTAAAAAACCAATCTTTATAATTGTTGTAGAGAGAGGGGTACGTCTCAAATCCAACAAGAATCGCATTCACCATGATAAGACTAATAATTACTGGCGTGAATGCACGATGAAAGACAATTCGTTGAACCGCTCTGACAAAACCAGAGGAAGATAACTCGGTATTTGTATTTTCCATTTATTTCTACAAACTCCTTTGTAAATCAAACTATCTTTTATTCTACAAGAATATCTCAGAATGAAAAAGGCATATGGCTGCTGAGAATGCATAAAAAGAATGAACAAATGTTCACAACCTAGGAGAGAGGAGAATACGATTGAGCTCGTTATTTTAAAAGAGGTTTCTTGCAGGTACTTACAACTGCTCGTCGATTCGTTCATGTCTATTTGTCTATTGCCCGCAGGAAGGTAACGAAAAACGAAGAGAACCATAATCTCCCCTTGAGAACATGTAGTCACTAGGTTCCTAAAAAGCGACTGATCGCATATTTTAGGTTTTTTAAATAAGTGACGGGGATATGTGGAATAATTTTATGTAACATCATTGTTTGGTTCGGATTTAAACCAATAATATAGGAAGTAGTGCCAAATAGGCTCAGGCTCTCAATCATATTTCCTAATGCCAAAATGCCTTCTTGTGTTAGAGAAGAAACACCGTGAAAGTCGAATAATACTTTTTCGGCCTCAGAGTCATAAACATCTTTTAGTAAACGTGCTTGTGTATGATCAATGATTTCTTTTGTTACATCCCCATAAATCGGGATCAAAACGATCTCATTTGATAGTGGAATAAGCGGTAATGACAGTTCTGAAATCCTTGCATGATAGTCTTCGAGCTGTTCTTTTTGTTCTAGTAGCTCAAAATTTGTTTCAGCTAGACGATGGCGGTGCTTGTCGACAGTCTCGATTAACCGTTCCATTTCCTTATCTTGCTTCGTGCAAATAATATGGCCCTTATCCTTTTCCCAGTTACATGTAAGTTTGATGAGAGCATAGGGAGAATCGATTGTTTTCATAACAAGTTCAATCGATAATATATTCTTAGAAAATAGCAGTAGCTTGGCTTTTTGCTGGCTCTCTTCATCAATTAAATGAAGAAGAGAATCGCTTGGCTGAAACAAGCTCCATGCACTTTCAGAAGCCGCTAAAATGGTGAAATCCTGATCAATCTGAAAATAGGGTAAGGGCATAGAATTAATAAATGACATTCGAATTCACTCCGGTTACGGTTGTATGCTTTTCATGAAATAGTGATACCAACTCTTTTTTTTTCATTCCTAAGTACTAACACATTTGACTTTTAAAACTATTTTATCATATTTTCTGGTTAGTATTTTCATTTCATTTAAAATTGCGGATAAATCGCTTAAGCTTTTTAAGCTGGTGTTAACTTTTTCACAATCTAGCAATTTAGGTATAAGACAAAAAGACTGTTGAACATACATTCCCTCAACAGTCTCATTAGATAATATATTAATTGTTTTTTTGCTGTCGTTCAATTAATTCGACTTTGTAAATACAGCACCAAGCTCTTTTGAACGCGCTATGGCACGAGTGACAGCAGCCTGCATCGCTTCTTGTGTCTCATGCTCGCGCAAGACATTAATACCAGCCTCTGTCGTACCATTTGGACTCATGACTTCTTGATAAAGCTCCTTTGATGACTTCGTTGTTGATTGCAATCTCTTACCAACACCAACGACTGTTTGCGTAATAAGGGCAGATGCTTCTTCTTCCGTCAGACCAGCATCAGCTGCTGCTTGCTCCATTGCTTCAATAAGGAAGTAAAAATAGGCTGGGCCACTTCCCGCAAGACCAGTAACAGCATCAAGCTTATCTTCCTCGACAACAGTGACCGTTCCAACAGCAGTAAATAGCGTCTCAACTTGCTGCAGGTGTTGGTCTGTTGCGTGTCTACCTTTGCAAATCGCGGTTGCTGATGCACCGACTTTCGCAGAGGTATTTGGCATCGTTCTAATTAAACTAGCCTTCTCACCAAGTAAATCTTCCATGTACACAGTCGGAATTCCTGCGAGTACAGAAACAAACAATTGATCTTTGCGAGTGGAATCTCGCACATATTCAATCGCTTCTTTGACATGTTTTGGCTTCATCGCTAGAACGATAATATCACCTTGACGAACAGCTTCTAAGCGGTCGCTTGTTGTGCGAATATCGTATGTCTTTTCAAGGTAATTCAGTTTATCCTGATCACTTACATTCGTTGCAATGATTTGCGATGGACTGACAACTTCCTGACGAACAAGCCCCACAATAATCGCCTCGGCCATTGAACCAGCACCTAGAAAGGTAATTGTTTTGTTTTCGAGCAACTTCCTCACCTCACCTTTTACTTTATTTGTCCGTTGCCTCGAACAATGTATTTTGTTGATGTTAAGGCTTCAAGCCCCATTGGACCACGTGCATGAAGCTTCTGTGTGCTAATACCGATTTCTGCACCAAAGCCAAATTCAAAGCCATCTGTAAAGCGAGTAGATGCGTTATGGTAAACGGCTGCTGCATCAACTTCATTTAAAAACGTAGCAACATTCGCTGCATCTTCACTAATGATGGATTCAGAGTGCTTCGTTCCGTATTGATAAATGTGAGCACTCGCTGCTTCAACTGAGTCAACAAGCTTAACCGCTACCTTTAAATCTAGGAATTCATCTGTCCAGTCTGATTCAATAGCTGGCTTAATGCGTGTATCTAATGCTTGAATCTCCTCATCACCGACAAAAGAAACGCCTTTTGCAGCAAGTTGATCTAATAATGAAGTAAGATGCTCATTTGCCCATGTCTTTTCAATTAAAATTGTTTCAACCGCATTACAGACAGAAGGACGTTGCGTTTTCGCATTAACCGCAATAGAGATCGCCATATCAGGCTTTGCACTGCGGTCAATAAATAAATGACAATTTCCAACACCCGTTTCAAGAACTGGAACAGAGGCATTTTTCACGACTGCTTGAATAAGGGAAGCACCACCGCGTGGAATCAGAACATCTAAATACTCATTTAATGTAAACATTTCAGAAGCAGTCTCGCGGCTTGTATCTTCAATTAATTGAATGGCTTCAGCAGGAATCGTCGTTTTCTCGAGTGCACGTTGAATAACTTGCACAAGGGCAATGTTTGAGTGTATCGCCGATGAACTGCCACGAAGGAGGACCGCGTTACCCGCTTTTAAGCATAAGCTTGATGCATCAACTGTTACATTTGGACGTGCTTCGTAAATCATTCCGATCACACCAAGTGGAACACGAACTTTTTCGATTTCTAACTCATTAGGGCGAGTGTTTTTTGACAGGCTTTCACCGATTGGATCAGACAATGCAGCAACCTGTTTTAAGCCGTCTGCCATGTCCGCTAATCGCTCAGCCGTTAACGTTAGACGGTCAATCAAACTTTCACTTGTACCGTTTGAACGAGCTGTATCAATATCTTTTTTGTTCTCCTTTAATACGTATTCCTGTTCAAGGAGAAGTTGCTCTGCCATTGCAAGAAGCGCTTGATTTTTTTCTTCTGTCGTTTTAATAGCTAATTCTCTGGCAACATTTTGTGCGGCTTTTGCTTTTGTACGTAATTCGCTCATCGTTTCATCGTCTCCTTTGTATGTGGAACCCATTCATTACGGTGAATCACAACAGGGTCCTTGTATTTGTTATCAGTACTACTTGAAGCATGATGCTGTTTACGATACGTTTCTAGCTCGTGAACAGTCATATTCGCTTTTCCTTTTCCAAGGATACGACCTTGTTGATTCCATACCTCAATCACGTCGCCAACAGAAAAGCTTCCTTTCACATCAGATACTCCTACAGGTAGTAGGCTTTTCCCTTTAGAGAGCAGAGCCATTTCTGCACCAGCGTCGATAATCACTTTGGCCATCGGTTTAGAGTGCAAGGCAATCCACTGCTTTGTGGTCGGCATAACCGCTTCATGCTGGAAGGTACCAATATAAGTGCCATTTCCTTTTCCCGCAAGGATATCTAAAAAGGTATCCTGCTCTTCTGCTTTGCCAATAAAGACGTTCACGCCAAGAGTTAGGGCCGTCTCTGCTGCACTGACCTTTGATTTCATTCCTCCTGTACCGACTTTTGATTTCGATTCTCCTGCAAGGGCTAATAAATCAGGAGTTAAAGAAGGGAGATAATGAATTTTCTTCGCATTTGGATTGATTTGCGGATTAGCGTCATATAACCCGTTCACATCTGTCATAATGCAGAGCGTATTGGCATGAATCAGTCCACTAACAAGCGCAGATAACATATCATTGTCACCGAACGTTAATTCCGCAATAGATGTCGAGTCATTTTCATTTATAATCGGGATTGCCCCGCGTTTTAACAATTCATTTAATGTTGAATAGGCATTGCTATATCTTGTTTGATCAGAAAAATCCTCTCGCGTTAAAAGGAGCTGAGCTGGTGTTAGATTGTGCTTGGCAAACTGCTCAATATAGGCTTGCATCAGAAGTCCTTGCCCAACAGCAGCAGCGGCCTGTTTTCCAGCAATCGTTACTGGGCGACTTGGGTAGCCGATCGCTGAAAAGCCTGCCGCCACAGCACCAGATGAAATCACGATCACTTCATGACCCGTTTGCTTTAGCTTTGCAATGGCCTCAACAAACATCGTCACTTTCTCCATACTTAACGCTCCAAGCTTGGTCGTTAAAGAACTGCTTCCGATTTTCACAACGATACGTTGTCGACTCATGCTCATCACCTCATTCCTATTATAATATAAAAATAAAAAAGCCCTCACGTCCAAAAAAAGGACGGAAGAGCTTCATCCGCGGTACCACCTTTGTTGGCAAAAAATATGCCCACTTGAACCCGTATCGTGGGAAACGGTCAGAATCTCAGTCTGACTAGCTCAAGGGCAGGTTCAATTGCATCAGCGGTGATGACCCTTTCAGCCGGTGAGGTCACTCTCTTTTCACATGAATACATATTTACTAATCCCTATCTACGCCACTTCATATCATTTTTCTCATTATAAAAGGGAGACAAGTTGATCGTCAACTACTTTCTGAACATTCCCATTTAATTTACGAATATGTGCAGTATTTCAATAGCTGCCTCGTGCGATTTCCTGTAAGATGAAGAGAGAAGAAAGAAGGAGTGTCATAGATGAAATCAGGAACGGTCGTTTGGATAACGGGTGCATCAAGCGGACTTGGTCGTGAGCTTGCCATACAAGCAGCAAGACGTGGCGCAACAGTCGTCTTACTAGCCCGAAATGAAGCAAGACTTGCTAGTGTAAAAGCTGAAATTGAAAAAGGTGGAGGAACAACGCTTGTCTACACACTCGATGTCAGTGACCAGCAAGCAACTCTCAAGCAAGCTGCCCATATCCTAAAGGAAGTCGGCAGTATCGATGTTCTAATTAATAACGCAGGGTTCGCTGTATTTGAGGAAGTTCAAGCAGCTTCCATTGATACGGTAAAAGAGATGTTTGATGTCAATGTGATCGGTTTGATTGCTCTAACTAAAGCAGTTCTTCCTCATATGGTTTCCAAAAACAGCGGACACATCATTAATATTGCTTCACAAGCAGGGAAGCTCGCAACACCAAAATCAAGCGTCTATGCCGCAACCAAACATGCAGTTCTCGGTTTTACGAATGGATTACGACTTGAACTGAGCGACACAGATATTCATGTCAGTGCTGTGAATCCTGGTCCCATTCGAACACCTTTCTTTGACCGCGCCGATGAAGAAGGGTTATACGTGAAAAATATTGAAAAGTGGATGCTTAAGCCTGAAGATGTCGCATCTTTAACCTTGGATCTCATTGACAAGCCAAAAAGAGAATTGAACTTACCACGCTGGATGGGTATTGGTTCAACCCTTTATCAAGTCATGCCTCGTCTGTTTGAGAAGGTCGCTGGAAAACAACTTCGCCAAAAGTAATGGCATAAGGAGGGACTTGCATGGAAAATCGTTTTCACTGCTGTGCCACATGTCAGCACTTTTCTGCTGAAAAAAAGTCGAGTGGGGGGATGTATTACCACTGTGTTCGTCTCGGCTTTGAAACGAAACCGACGTATACCTTTAATTGCTGGAACCCAACTGAGACCGTCAAACACCTAATGAAAAAGGAGGAGGGCTAATCCTCCTCCTGTCCTGTGAAAAACGTGTAGATCACATCATGAACAATTTCTCGCACTTCTCCTGTTTCCCCGTCTGCAAGCTTTTTTTGAATACGAGCTAATAAATGCTCTTCTTCCTGCTCTGAAAGGGGCAGTCCCATCTCCATTTCTGTGTATGATTTGGCGACAGCTCGTATTTGTTTTTGTAGAAATTTTTGTTCCAATGTAGTTTCCTCCAAATCTCTTTATTCGTAAGTAATCGCTTTTTCTAATCAGCTATTTAACCTCATTATATAGAATACAAAAAAACTTCTATCTTAATAAAATTTTCATAAAACAAGAGTCTTCTTACACACCTGCCTATTCGGCTGAATAGAATAGCTCATGGGAATTAGCCTAGCATGGGGCGAATAGAGTAGGGTAGAGAGAAATAGACATTTCCCAAAAGGGGCTGATCATACATGTGTGGAATTACAGGGTGGATTGACTGGCGCCAGGACCTGCGAAAAGAAGAGCCGCAAATACTAAAAATGGCCAAAACGCTTGAGCGTCGTGGACCAGATGATATGAATGTGTGGACCTCACCACACGCAGCATTTGGCCATGCGCGACTTGTTGTTGTTGATCCTGAAGGCGGCGTTCAGCCAATGAGCCGAACATTCAAGGGAAAGACGTATACGATTGTTTATAACGGCGAGCTCTATAACACAGAAGACATTAGACGAGAGCTACTTGCATACGGTCACGATTTTAAAGGACATTCAGATACAGAGGTATTATTGAAATCCTACATTCAATGGGGCTATCAATGTCTAGAAAAATTAAATGGCATTTTTGCCTTTGCGATCTGGAATGAGCAGGATCAGAGCTTATTTATGGCAAGAGACCGATTAGGAGTCAAGCCTCTGTTTTATACAGTACGACATGGCTGTCTCATGTTTGCTTCTGAATTAAAGGCATTGCTGGCACATCGAGAAATTGACCCAAGTATTAAAGCCGATGGACTTTCAGAAATCATTGGATTAGCACCGTCGAAAACACCTGGTCACGGGATTTATGACAATATTCATGAGCTCAGACCTGCTCATGTGCTTATTTATGATCGTAACGGCGCAACGATTAGCCGTTACTGGACATTAAAGAGTCAGAGGCATGAACATACAGTGGAAGAAACAGCAGAATATATTCGTTATTTATTAGAAGATATCGTTGAAAGGCAGCTTTTTGCGGATGTACCAGTCGGCCTATTTCTTTCTGGAGGGATCGATTCAAGTGCGTTAACAGCTTTAGCAGCCAAAGTATACGACAAACAAGGCATAGGACCAATCCGCAGCTATTCCATCGACTATGATGAAAATGATAAATATTTCAAAGCGAATGACTTTCAACCAAATGCCGACGGTCCGTGGGTGAAAATTGTAGCTGATGCAATCGGAACACAGCACGATAACAAAGTCATCTCCATCGATGAATTAGCTAACCGTTTAAAAGAAGCAGTTCTTGTCCGTGATCTACCAGGCATGGCCGATATTGATTCCTCCCTGCTTTGGTTCTGTCATGAAATTAAGCAAGATGTAACCGTTGGACTATCAGGAGAGTGCGCTGATGAAATTTTCGGGGGCTATCCGTGGTTCCATAAGCCAGAAGTGATGAACATTGATGGCTTCCCGTGGATGCGTTCAATTGAAGAGAGAGAAAACCTCTTAAATGAAAAATGGAAAAAGAAATTAAATATTAAACAATATGTCTATAACCGCTACAAAGAAACAATCCAAGAAACACCGCGATATGAAGGGGATTCTCCAGAGGAAGCACGTAGGCGCGAAATCTCATACTTAAATATCGTCTGGTTCATGACGAATTTGCTAGATCGCAAAGACCGAATGAGCATGGGTGCGAGCCTAGAAGTACGGGTTCCCTTTTCCGATCACCGACTCGTTGAATATGTCTGGAATATTCCTTGGGAAATGAAACAACTAGACGGACGTGAAAAAGGGATTCTCCGCAAATCATTAGAAGACCTTTTACCATATGATGTTCTCTACCGTAAAAAAAGCCCGTACCCTAAAACCCATCACCCCAATTACACAGCAGCCGTCCAAAAAGGAATGCAAGCAGTACTATCACAAAAAGACGCACCAATCTTTGAATTCATCAATAAAAAAGCCTTAAGTGAGATTGCTGAAACAGGCGGACTTCCAATGGGTAAGCCTTATTTTGGCCAACTCATGGCTGGCCCGCAGCTGCTCGCTCATTTTATTCAGATGGATTATTGGTTGAAGGAGTATGATGTGAAGATAATCGGATAGGTTTGATGTGGCCCACCTTGGGATGGAGGTGGGTTTTTTATGTGGGAATGGCAGGATATGTTCCTGGTCTTCCACCAGTTTCAACTTTTTTCAATGTACTCTCAAAAACACACTCCCCAATCATTTTTCGTTCCCGCTGAGCAAACGTTAACATACGACCAGTACCACTAGAAGTGTCAAACATTTCAGTAGAAGACTTAAAGGCAACCTTATGTAAGTCCATAAGCTTCAATAGTTCATGCAGAAGTAACAAACGGACAAAACATCAAGACGATAAATAAGAACAACATCAAACTTCTCTTGCTTAATATCAGCAATCAAACGCTGTATAGCAGGACGATCTGTGTTCTTTGCTGAAAGCTTTCATCCACGTAATCATCAACTATCATCTAGCCTTGTGATTCAGCTAAAGCTGTTAAACGCGCCCTTTGAGCTTCAAGGGGGAAGCCTTCTCTTACTTGATCTTCTGTACTTACACGACGATAAATGACGCATTTCATGGGTATCACCTCTTTATTTAATTATTTAAGACGGAGAAGGGAACATTTGTTCTTTTATGGTAAAATTAAACAGGAAGTTTGTAAATATTTATGTAAAGTGAGTGATGGTTAAAGAGTGTTTGTTTTGAAGATACCGTTACAAAATAGGTGTGATCAATAGTATTTATGTAAGGAATTTCAATAAAATGATTTTCTGCAAATGGGTTAGTTTGTCTAAAATAATCATTGTATTAACCATAATACTTTAAATTCAAAAATTTCTTGTGAAATAAGCATGCATTTATAGTTTCCTTCTACTATAATCAAAATCTCATATATACCAAAATATGACTTTATGGTATATTTTTTGAAACTATAGTTGGAGGCTAGTATATGGTGGGTTGTTTGGCGATTATTTTTTTCTTTTTTTTCTTATACTTATGGGTCAAGTTAATTTCGGTATTCGGTGTTTTTGGTATTTTTATTCCTATTATTGTATATGTAATTTTCTTATTTCGAGATGTTTTTAAGAGAATGGCAGTTTACCTTTTTAATGCAGCTCTGAAAAACAAGAAAAATGTTATTATTTTTACCTCTACTATGACATGTCTTCTTATTGTAATAGCTATCATTTCAGTTCTTTTTGGACCAACTTACAATGCATATAAAGTAGCAGATCAAACTTACAAAAGAGCCATATCTCATTTTGAACAAGGTAATTATTTACAAGCGTTAGACAGCTTTGAAAAGGTTGAAAATCATAAAAAATCTAAGGAAAAAATACAAGAGATTTATGAATTGCTCTACTTAGAATCTAAGAGGTTGATCGAATTAGAAGGGTACCCAAAAGCTCAAGAATATTTAGAACGTATTGTTCATATTCCAGAATACGGGGACAATGTAAAAGAAATGTTGAATCTAACTGAAAAGAGAATTCAGGAGGAAGAGAGGCAATATAGGACAAAATTAAGGGAAACCATTCCTTACAAAGGAATGCCAGAAAATCAAATTGAATTATCTGCTTGGGGAAAGCCAACAGAAATTGAGTTAACTAAAAATTATCACTCATTACGTCCAAGTCATCAAATTAAGTATTACAAGTGGAGAACTTATAATAGCAAAGGTGAACTGAAACAAATAAAAACTGTCTCTGTGAGGGAAGGTTTTGTTTGGGGAGAGCCAAGAATTAGCAACTATATAACTTCAGATGAGAAGTCAAAAGAAAGGTAGATGCTGCTTAAGAAGGCGTGAGACTGATTGGGAAACGAAAGCGAAGATAAAGTCAAAGTGATCTACGCTGTAAAGAGGCGTATTCATAAATGGCAAACGATTGTTTATCTTTCACTTAAACAAGATCGACCATTATTGGTGCAACATTATCAACGGTTGATTGAAAGAGAGAAGAATCGGATTTTGAAGCAGTATCAGATTATTATTGATTAGTTTCAAAAACAACCGTTTTTGAAAAGGATGAAAAGAGTAGTGAGTTTCACCCGTTTTCTTTGGCTTTTGTGTCCCAAAACTCATTGTCAAATCAATATTTCAAAAATGTAAGATTATGATAAAATGATAAAAAAAGAAATTAATATGGTTATTATGCTAATTAAGTTGTTGGAAAATAAAGACTGCAAGAAAAGTTATTTTAGTAACTGATGGTATGAGAGGTGAAGAAAGTGAAAAACGATTTGGTTAAATTGAATTTTTTAGAATTTATTAGTGAAGCGAATCATGCGGTTGTTTCAAATTCAAATTTAAATAGTCTTGTTTTTTTAGCATCGGAGGTTAACTTTAGATTAGTTACATTATCAACAATAATTAATAGATATATTAATGAAAAAAAAGAACAGGAAGCTATTTTTGATAATTTAAGAAATACTTTTTTCAATTGTAGTGATGAGGAAAGTGAACGGTTTAATCCACATATAGGCGATGATTTGAGAACAACTGAGGAAGCTTATTTTCTCCAAATAGATTCAATAAGTAAGGGAGTTCTTTTAAACTCATACAGTTTATTAGAAAACTCCTTAAATGATATTTGCTCAGTATACCAAAAAATTTTAAATTTAGAAATATCTTATAAGGACATTCAAGGAAGTGGAATTGAAAGAAGTATTAAATATCTAAAAAAGATAATAGGGAACGAAAACATAAATAATAATCAACAATGGAGTTCAATAAGAGATTGGAATAAAATTAGAAATGTCATAGCGCATAATGATGGATTTATAAATGAATCAATAGAAAATATCATACAGAAATTTGATTTGGTCTCATATCGTGCTTTTTCGGTTAATGAATCGACAGTTGGTCAAATGAAGGTCCATGTCCCCTTATTACAATGTAAGGAATTTTTGTATTTAATTGATGAGTTTTTATCACTCTGTATAATTGAAATCAATGATGTAAGTTAACAAGCTAACTCTTAAAACCTAAAGTACACCAGCAGATAGCTCAGGCAACTCATGGCTGACCCGCAGCTGCTCGCTCATTTTATTCAGATGGATTATTGGTTGAAGGAATATGAGGTGAAGATAATCGGATAGGTTTGATGTGGCCCGTCTTGGGATGAGGTGGGTTTTTTATGTGGCAATTGTAGGATATGTTCCTGGTCTTTCACCAGTTTCAACTTTCTTCAATGTACTCTTAAAAACACGCTCTCCAATCGTTTCTCGTTCCCGCTGAGCAAGAGTTCCAATGATTGTGATAAACAACGACCAGTAGCACTAGAAGTGTCAAACATTTCTATAGAGGACTTAAAAGCAACCTCATGTATGCCCATAAGCTTTAATAGTTCATGCAGAAGTAACAAACGGACAAAACATCAAGACGATAAATAAGAACAACATCAAACTTCTCTTGCTTAATATCAGCAATCAAATGCTGTATAGTGGGACGATCCGTATTCTTAGCAGAAAAGCCTTCATCCACGTAATCATCAACTATCGTCTAGCCTTGTGATTCAGCGAAAACTGTTAAACGCATTCTTCGAGCTTCAAGGGGGAAGTCTTCTCTTACTTGATCTTCTGTACTTACACGACGATAAATAACGCATTTCATGGGGATCACCTCACTTACTACGTTATGTAGTCGGAGTAGGGGATTATAATACGAACGTATATTCTTATTTTAGCGTGAGTTATGTGAGCATACAAGGAAAATATGTGGTATAATTCAATTTAATAGGATACGGAAATTCAAGGGTGGTTGGCACATCCCCAAAGAGAAAGGGGGTGATGCCAGTGACGGTGTTTCAAGCTTTGGTGCTAATGATTGCATTTGCAACATTGATTGTAGCTGTACTGTCATTTAACCAAAAGAAATAATCCACCCTTGAGCTTACGAGGCTAGGTGGATTATTTTTATCGAACCAGCTGACTTCCCTAGAGGGAACCTGTTCTATTGCTTGACCGTTGGTGTTGCAGCACCGACGGTCTTTTTTATTATATTCTCTTTATACTACAAGTATAACATTATCACACCATTCATTAAAACTTTATTATAAAATTTATTTTAATCTCTTCCTCTTCACTTACGAATGTTTATTCGATTCGCATAAATCCTCTCAAGTCGATACTCACAAAGCTCTTTCGTAACGATAAATTCTTCAGAAAGCTGATCGACTATATTATCATCATTCAAATTAAACTCTTTTAACATATGTAGTGGCAATGCTGCATACCTCGTAAAGGTATCTACACCTCATTTTTGCAACTTTCTTATTGCTTTTGCATCATGATTCATCGCCCAATGTGTATGAGGATATGCGCAAGCTCGTGATAAAACAGCTCATGTTGCGAGTCTCTTTCAAATGTATGATTTACAGCAATCAGCTTAAATCGTCCGTTTCGATGATGGGAGAGAGTATGTCTCTATTTCCTTATAAAAAAATACCTCTGATCGTCTACAAATACGTTCCTCGTCTAAAGTAAAAATCTACAGAAAGCCCCATTTGTATAAAACGTTTCCCTACCCATGATTCAAACGCTGTCGATCGATATATTCTCCTCTTACTGCGTCATCAAATAGAGTTTGTATAGCTCGAAATTTGTCATCATTCTTTCTTTTTTTTTGAAACGACCTCACCTCATTTCTTACTAAAAGTATATATAAAGAATGAACCATCAAAATGTTGATTCAAAAATAGCACATGCATAACCGAGAAAAAAGGAGGGTTACAGTGGTGATAAACGCAGTTGAGAAGAATGATCAGATGTTGCAGTTGCAGCGTTTGTTTCCTTCTAGTCATCAGAACGTGAAAATCATTAAGTTATTGGGTTACTCTAATATGAATCAAGAGAATGATCCGAAAAAGCGTTACAGCATAGCGAAGCGTCCAATTATGAAAGGATGGCAGAATCCAAAGCAAAAGGGGCTTCATCCAATTGAGATACAGCAATGGCTTAATCAAAGGGGATGGATCGGGCTTTTGATTCCAGATGGGTATGATGTCGTAGATGTTGATGATAAGGAGGAAGGTAGGTATCTATTTCATGCTCTTAAGAAGGAGGGCTATCACTTCCACGCTATTCAAACCGTTAGAGGGTTTCAATTTATCTTTCAATCGAGTGGAACGATTACAGGACAAGATGCAGAAGCATTAACGGCCGGTGGCTTTGTTGTTGATTATCGTTTAGCAGGAAAAGGGCAAATTGTCCTTCCTACAGCCAACACAGAAGGACGGAATTGGATTCATCAAGCAGCTGGAGAGCTTTCGACAATGCCAATCTTCTTTAATCGCTTGAAAAAGGTCGGAAAGCAGAATAGACCTTTTTCAATACCGCTTAGTGAAGGTGGTCGAAATAATACCCTTTACAAGCATTGTTGTAGATTAGTGGAGTTTGGTTACAGTCCAGACGAGGTTGAAGAGATCGTTCACTTTCTTAATAAATACTTCTTTTTACCTCCTTTAGATCAGAGGGAGTTTGCGAACGCGGTAGCAAGTGCGTTGAAAAAAGAACCAAGTGGAAAAGCATACAGGCAAGGAAATCACGGGAGGCAGGAACCGCCACACGTTCAAGTCAGCGATGATGATCCAGAATTTAATCTGACAGAGGTCGGCAATGCGGAAAGGCTCGTTCATTTTCATGGTGATAAGTTAAGATACTGTATGGAGTTTGAAGAATGGCTGATTTGGGATGGACGAGCTTGGAAGAAGGATCACAAGAAGCTGATTGAACGAATGGCGATTAATACGTTTCGGATGATGTACCAAAAAGCAGGAAGAGAAAATGATGATAACCGTAGAAGAGATTTAACCAGATGGGCACAATCAAGTGAAAGAAGTGCAGTCCTTTTGAACAGTATTGATCGGACAAAGGCGTTTTTGCCAGTCCTGCAAGCGGATTTAAACCGAGATCCGTTTCAATTTAATTGTGAAAATGGAGTCATAGATTTACGCACAGGTGAGCTGCTAGAGCATGATGTTTCTTATCTTATTACGAATCAGTCCAATGTAAGGTTTGATCCAGACGCTGAATGTCCGACATGGATGAATTTTCTTGAAAGTGTGATGAAGGGCGAGAACGGCAAGGTCAAACATGAATTAATTGAGTTTCTTCAAAAAGCAATCGGTTATGCCTTAACAGGTGATACGAGTGAACAAGTTGCCTTTTTCTTATGGGGCAATGGTCGAAACGGTAAATCTACCTTTATCAATACGATTAAAGAGCTTATAGGAGATTATGGAAAGCAAACGAATCCAGATACGTTCACATCAAAGATTCATGAAGGTGGTATTAACAATGACATTGCTCGCTTAAGCGATGCTAGATTCGTATCAGCTGTTGAATCAGAGGATGGACAGAAGATATCAGAATCACTCATTAAGCAATTAACAGGTGGGGAACCGATCACCGCACGTTTTTTAAGAAAAGAGTTTTTTGAATTTATGCCAGCGTTTAAGATTTTCTTCACAACCAACCACAAACCAATCATTAAAGGAAACGATGAAGGAATTTGGAGACGTATTCGTTTGATCCCATTTACGGTCACGATCCCAAAAGAAGAAGTCGATACGAGATTACCAGAAAAACTAAGAGAAGAACTCCCAGGCATTTTGAATTGGGCTGTGAAGGGCTGCTTGAAGTGGCAGCAAGAAGGACTTGGTGAACCAACAGAAATTAAACAAGCAACGCAAGGATATAAAGATGAAATGGACATTCTCGGTTATTTTCTGAATGAACATTGTGTCGAGAAAACGAATGCTAGGATCAGTGTCAAAGAGCTTTATGAACGCTATCGAGAATGGTGTAAGGACACTGGAGAATATGAGATTACCCAACGTAAATTCAACAGGCGTATTGAAGAAAGAGGCTTTTTGAAGAAGCGAAGTGGCAAGGGTGGCAACACAGAATTTCATGGAATTGGTCTTCTAACAAACCGATTCACTGAAGAAACTGAACAACTGAACGTATCTGAACCAAACACCAGTAAACGTCCTATAGAAAAATTCAGTAAGGGAATAGGTGAAAATGCTTCAGATAGCTTCAGACCTTCAGTAAATGAATATATTGAGGAAGAGATTTAAGATGCAAGAGCTATTACAAGAGCTTTTTCATAGAGATATTCAGCTAGTGGTAAATGATCAAAATATAAAAATGATCTATCAAAAAGAAAACATAAACACACAATTAAAAAACAACATAAAGGATCAAAAAAAGGAGTTGATCAAAAGATTAAAAGAAAACGAGACTGCGCTTGAACATAATTGGATTGTTCACAGTCAAGGCGAGTTATATGAGTATCGATATGGTTTTGCCAGCTACATATTCATCGAAAGGCTACCAAACGACAAAGTAACCGCATGGAGAGCAAACTACCGAAAAGATGAAATGAAGCCATACAAGGTCAAAATCATCGGCAAGAACATTGAATTTGAAACAGCGATGGAAGAAGCAAGTGGATTTATTAAGTGGTTCCAGAAGCGGAGTAGCAGGTAGTGAGGTCATGTCTATTGGTAAGGTCAGAACATTTCTATATAAGACAGCAAGATTGCTAGATGATATTAACGCTGTCCGTTGTGGCAAGATCAAGCAACGGATCAAGAGACGTATTGTAGGCAAGATTATGGGGCGACAGATGCGTAAAATCAAATAGCTCTACATAAGGGCAAAAGAGAGCGAAATATCTAATAATTCCCCACAGCAGATTATGTTAGTAGAGGTTCATTTATTAGAGTGGGGGAGGATTGGGTGTTAATGACTTTATGGTTTCCCGAATATAAGATTTGTTTGTAATTTTTAACTTGATCCATTAATCAGTTATTGTTGAATTCTATGGTACTTGACTACAGCCATAAGAATGCACCATCTCTTCAGTTTTTACAATCGCTTGTCGCGAAATTTACAACCTGATGTCAACATGTTTACGAATAGAAGAACGTCTACGATTTTAAAGGGAAAAGCTTAGTCCTCCCTTTGAACTGACCCAATAAAGTTAGACAAATATATTAGGCTTTGGTCTTCCACTATCGCGCCAAATGTGGAATATCCGGAGAAAGTGTTCCGTCTGATTGGGTCGATGGCTCTGTCGGAAATTTAAAATGAACTTATATAGTAGCAATAGAACTAATATTAATAATACGCCATCCCCTTTTTTTCAATAAAGGAAATGCGTTTTGATTGCAGTGAAACATGCCAAAAACATTCGTTTTAAAAATATTTTCTCATTCTTTGGCGTTGAACTCTTCAAATGCTTTAAAATCACCAATTCCTGCATTGTTAACCAAGACATCTAAAGTACCTATCAAATGTTTTAAAAACTCTTCTCTCATCTTTCATCAAGCAATATAATTTGTTCAAAACGGTTAAGTGTAAATTCTTTTGTTCAACTTATATAGTACAGTTATTTAGCAAATAAATTACTACAGGGGGAAAAGCGCTATGGAAAATCACTATGATCATGATAATAGCAACAAGTCCGTTCATAAACAAAATAAACAATTATTTCCGTATAGTATTAATCCGAATTATATTACAAGAAAAGAAATGAAGGTACAAATAAGAAATGCCTATGAGCAGTGGAGAAAAAAGTATGTTAGAGAAGTTAAAACAATACAAACACTTTATTATATTGAATATGACTTCAATGGCAGTACTGTATCAGAGGCAATTGGGTATGGAATGTTATTGATGGTGAGTATGGCTAAGTTAGCGGAAGATACAAGAAATTATTTTGATGGGATGCTTTTCTATTCCAAAGAACACCCATCAAAAGGAAATCCCTCCCTTATGGCCTGGAAACAAGTTTGTACTAAAAACGGAAGCATGGAGGATGAGCTGTTTGAAGATACATATTCTGCCTCCGATGGAGATATGGACATAGCGTATTCCTTACTTCTAGCTGACAAATTATGGGGAAGTGATGGCAAAATCAATTATAAGCTAGAAGCAAATAGGATTATTTCTGCTTTAATGGATTCGTTAGTCAATAAGAGAGAGTGGACCCTTAAGTTAGGCGATTGGGTGCATGATGAAGACATTAAGTATGGTACAGCTTCACGGCCCTCCGATTGGATGGTGGGACATTTGTATCTTTTTTATCAGGAAACACGTGATGAGAGATGGATGAAGGTTATTGTAAAGATAGTAGAATTAACAAGTTTTATCCAAGATACTTATAGTCCTAAAACTGGGCTTCTCCCTGATTTTGTCTGGAAGAAAAATGGTGAGTATGAGCCTGTCCACCCTGATTTTCTGGAAGGAAAGCATGATCATCATTATTATTATAATGCATGTAGAATACCCTGGCGTTTAGCTGTCGGATATCATCTTTATCAAGATTCAAGATTAAAGGCACAGCTAGATAAAATAAATGATTGGATAAAGGATTTTACAAAATTAGATCCAGATAAGATAATGTCAGGTTATCAATTGGACGGAAAGCCTTTGTCCAGTTATCAAGATTTAGCTTTTATCTCACCTTTTGCAGTATCTGCTTCATTTGATGTTACTAACCAAGACTGGATTAACAAATTATGGAAAAGAATGACAGAAAACTATGGAGCAAATGATGATAGTAATTATTACAATGATAGCCTTCGTTTATTGTCCATGATTTCGATTTATAATTTTTCCTGATATACTAGCTTGCTATTTTTAGAGGATATCTTCAAAGGCATGCACCTTTTGAAACATCCTCTTTTTTCAAATCGTCCTTAATAGCCTGGGTGATTAACTCTCTCCATTCCGCATCCAATTCCATCTTCATACTGTTATTTGGTTTTACGTTATCTAAAAGAATTTCTACGTTTATATTCAGTGAAGATGACATTTTCCTTTAAAAATGTATAGACGGATTGGTTTGCAGCCCTCTTTCAATTTTGCTTAGGTAGGACTTTGAAACACTAGATATGTTATCCATGTTTGAAATTGAATATCCTTTTTTATCCCTGATTGTTTAATCGTTTTCCCTATCATACCCCTTCTTCTTTTAATTTTTACTTCCAGTAAAACATGTACATTATATAGAACAATACATTTTCTGAAAAATTCTTAAAATTGAGAAAAACAAAGAAAAATGGATTAAAATTGAGATATTCCAATAAAAATGGCAGAAAATGTTCTTAATAAAGAACATTAGGAGGTTTTTAGGGCTTTACTATTCTCGTTTTCACGTTATAATATAATTATCGTTCGATATACCGAACAAAAAACAGTGTATTATGTATCTACTATTTACATGTTAAAGGAGTGAGAAAATGTTAGTTACTTTACAGAGAAACTAACTAGTAAAAGAAAAATTGGAGCATAAACTTTCAGCTATGGATATCTTTATTATTTTGGAGGAGCGATCGAATGGAAAACGTAATTAGTATATCAGATGCTTTTAATGAATCAACTGAATCTAATATTTTTTCTAGCGTAAGGCAAACGTATATGAAACCAAGGATTGTAGCCTTTATACCAGCACATAATGAAGAGAAATCAATCCGTGATTGTTTAGCTGGTTTAGGGGATCAATCTTTACCAAAAGACGTTGAACTTGATGTTATTGTCATTGCTGATAACTGTACCGATCGGACAGAAGAAATCGCATTAGAAGCAGGAGAAGAATTTAAACTTAACTTGAAGGTTCTTACAACCAAAAATAATAAACAACGAAAAGTAGGCGCATTGAACTTTGCTTGGAAAAACATTTATGGAGATCCTTTAGACCTATATGATAAAAAATTAACAAGGTTCCAAGAATACTACAAAAGTTCTGTTAAAGCAATCCTTGGAATGGATGCAGATAGCCGGCTTGCACCGGACGCATTATCTCAATTATGGGAAGGCCTAATGAGTTCACGAAATATTGGTGGAGTAATGGCCAAGTACACAATGAGGATGCCTAAAAAGAAAAGCCTTATTTCAAAGGACGATGTTCATTACGAAGAAAAGATTGCAACCGGTGAGTATGGAGGAGCCATTTCACGATGGTGGACTCATCAACAAAAACAAGATATGGCAAGCTGGTTGTTGGATCTCCAATATAATGGCGGAAGCACTTATGTATTAGGGGGTCAAGCCACATTATTTCGTCCGGAAGCCTTACAGGATGTTATCGATGAAAATAAGCTGGATGGTCCTTGGCAAGATGAAAGCGATGTAGAGGATATGCTTCTAACCTGGCAAATTCAAAAAAAATGGAAAACACTAATCAGCCCAACGGCTCGTTGTTTTGTTGACGCAATGAGATCATATCATACATTCCGGCAGCAACGTAATAAATGGCAATCAGGAACAGTAGAATTACTTACAAACAATAACATTGGAGTTAAATCAAAACATAAAGGAAAAATATGGAGGTCGCAATTTAAAAATCTTACGGATCTTTTGATACGTTTATTATTTATATCATTATTATCCGTGGCAGTCGCCACCGACCAGTTTTATTGGTCTTGGATATGGCTTACCCCTATTGCTTTAGCATCGATCCTTAATACTATACTTGCCTTAAAGACTCCGATGCATAGACCAATCGATGTCATTTTAGCCGCATTACTGATTAGCCCTGAAATATATTTATGGGTCAATTCAATTACTTTTGCAAATGTATGGTTAGGAAAATTATCTGCCAACAAAAAAGACGGGTGGGCAATACAATACAATGCGGAGCGAGGGAATACACGAAGCAAACTCACTGAAGGGATCATCGCTGTTATGCTGTTTATAGCATTTGTCGTTTATTTGTGTATTGATCATCGGGCATTTTTAACAAGCGAATCCGTGCAGACGGCGGTTCAGCCTTATTTACAAACAGGATGGATAGCATTAACCTATCTAACAATTTTCACCTCGTTATCTATGCTATACCAAATTTGGACGTTAAGAGGAAGACAAACCGCTTAACATGCTGTAAATGCTTTATTTTACCATAAAATACTCTTTATAATGGAGGATCACTATGAAAATAAAAAAAGCAGTCATCCCTGCAGCTGGATTTGGTACGAGATTCCTACCTGCAACAAAAGCCCAACCAAAAGAAATGCTGCCTATTGTCGATAAACCTACCATCCAATATATTGTTGAAGAAGCAATCGAATCAGGAATTGAGGAAATTATCATTGTTACAGGAAAAGGAAAACGATCAATTGAAGATCATTTCGACCATGCCCCTGAGTTGGAACAAAATCTGATAGACAAAGGAAAAATTGACTTATTAGACAAGGTTTGTTATCCTACGAACCTTGCAGATATTCATTATATCCGGCAAAAAGAACCAAAGGGACTTGGGCATGCTGTTTGGTGTGCGCGTAATTTTATCGGTGATGAACCATTTGCAGTTCTTCTAGGTGATGATATTGTTCAAAGCGAAACTCCGTGTTTAAAACAACTTATAAGTATATATAACGAAACACGTTCATCTGTTATCGGAATTCAATCAGTTCCAAGTAGAGAAACACACCGATATGGAATCATTGATCCAGTTTCACAAGATGGAAGACGGTACGAGGTGAAAAATTTTGTTGAAAAACCAATCACGGGAACAGCGCCTTCTAATCTTGCAATAATGGGACGGTATATTCTTACACCTGAAATTTTTATGTTTTTAAATAAGCAGGAGATTGGAGCTGGAGGAGAAATTCAGTTAACGGATGCAATTCAAAAATTAAATCAAATTCAACGAGTTTTCGCATATGAGTTTGAAGGTAAAAGATTTGATGTTGGTGAAAAGATTGGGTTTGTGAAGACTACAATTGAGTTTGCTCTTCAGCATGAAGATCTTCGAGATGAACTGATGCGTTATTTTAAAGAATTAGCTTTGACTACTGAAGATGTGTTATTAAACATTTAATACGAAAACATTAAAAAAGCAGAAATATACAATTTTTATCCATAAAATCTTGTATATTTCCGCTTTTTACCAACTTACTTATCGTAAAAAACCATACTGTTTCTATTTTAAAACCTCATTTACTTATGATCCGGTTCACCTCTATTAATGGTAAACTACATCTTCCATAATCTGGCACGTTATTAAAACCAATCACCTAAAAATATGAATCTACTTCCTTTACTGTGAGTAAATTCTTCAAATGAAATTATTTGCTGCGTAGTATGAGTGTACTGTGCAATACAAGAGTTAACCTGGATCGTTTGCAGAAGACGGATCTTATTAAAAGTTTTTTATCACATTTTTGATTCTCAAAACGATGGTTTTATATGTTTTATTACTAGATGGATTGCAGTGGTAAACAGTCTGTCATTCTTTGGTATTCTTTTTGTCTTTTGGTGGTAAATGCTATGTAAGAGGTGGTACATTCTAATGGTTGTAATCAGTAACTAATCAGATCAATACTTCGAGAGTCTTAAGTTTACAAATGCAGCGTTCGATAAGGTAGACAAATAGAACAAATGGTGAGCGTTAATAAAATAAGACACAGAAAAGGGTTACTTTTTTGGTCCTTTTCTGTGTTTACTAATGTTTAATATAGCAATAATTCAAACTCTTTCTACGCTTTTTAAGCAATCAATTTTTACGTTAATAAATTCCTCATTTATCCTTAGTTTAAGTTGCTTCAACTGCATATCTACCCGATCAACAACACCGTAGACTTCTTTATAAAATCCCGTCTCCCAATAAATCATCTTTACATCTAGTTCGTGATTCAGCGAATCCATAACCACATACCCTAATTCCATAAGCTCTTGCTCATCAAGTTCATGCTTCTCGACTTTTTTCTCTTCTTCTTTCCGTTGACGTAGACGGGCTACATGTTCGGGCAGCATCATTCTGCTTGATTCCCATCTCATGTTTGAACCAGGCGATAATTTATTCATACGCATGATCAGAACCACCTTTATATATATTTGCCTATATTATATACGAATATACGTTCGTTATTCAAATAAAAAAAGGAATGTACGTTCGTATTTTTAATATGTGAATTTTGATGTTAGATACCCCACAATAATTTTGCAGTAGATTTTGGGATAACATAAATTTCATTCTCCTTATACAATCGAACACAAGAAAGACACACCTTCCAGCGCTGGGGAACGAAAGCGAAGATAAAGTCAAAGCGATCTACGCTGCTAAAAGACGGATTCATAAATGGCATACGATTGTTTATCTTTCACTTAAATAGGATTGACTAATGCTGGTGCAACATTATCTGCGTTTGATTGAAAGAGAGAAGAATCGAGTTTTGAAGGAGTATCAGATTATGATTGAGTAGTGTCAAAAACAACCGTTTTTTAATAGGGGTGACTAAATTGACGTAGTGATGGTGTGAAATATTTTTGAGTATTTGAGGGTTTTCTCAATGATTTTTTTACTTGGGCGTTCGAAAATTCCATAAGCTAAGGTGGATGAATGACAAGGAGGGTGCTATCACATTAAGAAAAGGAGGAAAGAAACAAAGCCAACAGAGGAATGTTGGCTTTGTTATTATTCTAAAGAAAGGGGATATGAGACCTTATCATTTTAGTGCATCTAGGATCCGTTTATACTATTAAGTATTCTTTTAATGCTTGTTGCAATGTGCCTAATGTTTTTGTGCTAGAATCAAATGAGTGACCGAGGTGTATCATTTTCCTCACTACTTCTGGTCTTAAGCCTGTAATAACTGTAGTACATCCCATTAAGGAAGTACCGTCTATAATTTTCAATAAATGGTCAATGACCTGGGTTTCCATATCGGCGATTCCTGATAAATCCATGATTAAGGTTTGAATGCGAGATATACCAATCTCAGTCAGAATTTTTTCCTCAAGGATTGAAGTTCGAAAATTATCAACCGAACCAATCAAAGGTAGAATAGAGACAGAAGTATTGATAGGAATGATAGGAACGGATAAATTCTCAACTAATTCTCGATGGGCCATGATTAGGGAATCCTTATATGTAGAATAACTAATAAAAAAAGTATTTAAAAAGGTATCGACCTGAGTATTGATTTCCTTTTCTAAATGAAAAAAATCAGAAGTGATTTGTTTGCTTACTAATTCGTTATACTGTTCGATAATCATCCACAGAGTCCTGCGAATGGATTGTATCCACTCCAATTTGAATGATAGATCAATGGAATGAGTCGCCCACGCTATTCCTTCTTGTTTTGCAAACAATTGAAGTTCTTTTTCATTCCCGTCAATAATATAAATAACTAGCTTATTAGCATTATTGACAAGGTCGATATTGCCAATGGTTAGAATTACATCAATTTTATCTTTTACATTGACAGCCTCTGATAGTAATATTTTTTCAAATTTCTTACGATTCTCTTCGAAAAATTCTTTTAGTTTAAATGAATTTTCAAATGGCTCTTCCATTTATACCCCTCCTTTATGTGTGCATAGATCCCTAAAAATCCCATCCCACTTTCTTTTATTAAAATATATCATTTTAAAAGTAATTTTCAATATGAAAGCTTATTTTAACTGACATTAATATCGAAGCTAACATTGCTGTATAAAGAGATTTCATGTTCGTTTTGAAGTATGAATATATAACTATTTTTATTCCTTAGTTCATAATTTTATAGTTTCTTGAAAACGTCCATGATATTCTATGATGGAAATAGCAAGTACATATTTTAGAGGAGGATATAGCTTGGGGAAGAAGTGGATGATTGCGACTATCACTATTCTTTTTACCCTACTTACGATTGGAGTGGATACAGTCTCTGCACAAGGGAAGTTTAGTGATGTTCCAAATGGTTCGTGGGGGCACAGCGAGATTCATTATTTAAAAGATAAAGGTATAGTAAATGGGAAAGGGAATGGATTATTTGGCCCGAATGATAAATTAACTCGTGCTCAAGCTGCTACTATCATTGTCAACGCAATTGGAAAAGGGACGATGAAAATTAATCAAAATTCTTCAACTTATCCCGATGTTCGAACTAATTTCTGGGCCTACAGTTCCATTGAACGTGCTACTCAACTAGGAATCTTTCAAGGGGGACAAAATGGACTGTTTCACCCAAATGATTATATAAGTCGTGCACAAATGGCAACAATTATTGCTAGAACATTTAAGCTAACTGGTGGTTCAGTCAGTCGGTTTAGTGATGTTGGGAATCAGTTTTGGAACACAGCAGATATTGCAGCTCTTGAAATGAATGGAATTGTAGAATTAGGTGATCGTTTCCGTCCGAATGAGTATGGGAGTCGGGCTGAATTTACAACTTATCTTGCACGTGCGCTAGAGCCACAATTTCGTGTTTCAAATGACGGAACTGTATTGTTTAAGGGGACTGTCAATGTAGCGACGACATTAAATGTTCGCTCTGCTCCAAATACCAACAGTTCCATTATAGGTACGTTAGTCAAAGGAGAAACTGTTGATGTGTATGGAATGGATGGTGAATGGTTGCGAATCAAATATAACGGGAATGCTGGCTATGTGCATCAAAGCTACATAAAGCAAGTAAAGGAGCCTATTAAATCTCCAACCCCTCCAACACCAATAGAAAAAGTTATAGCGCAAGGAAAGGTTACTTCTGCTACGTTAAATGTTCGTAGGGGACCATCTGTAAATACTGAGAAGATAGGGCAGCTATCTGAAGGGACAATTGTAGAGATTTATACATATGAGAATGACTGGGCAAAAATTAAATACAACGGAGAGTTTGCCTATGTGTCGAAGAATTATCTTACAAGTTCAGCAGGATCAAATTCGTTGAAAGACCTTAAAATTGTTGTAGATCCTGGTCATGGAGGCAAGGATCCAGGAACTGCCGGAAATGGGTTGCATGAAAAAGATATAACGCTTGGTGTCTCTTTAGAGCTCGAAAGGCTTTTAAAAGACGCTGGTGCAAAGCCGATGATGACTAGACGTGACGATCAATTTATCGAATTAAATGATCGAGCCAAATTTGCTAATGATGCCCAAGCTGACCTATTCATAAGTATTCATGTCAATTCCTCTACTGCCACTAGTGCAAATGGAACTGAAACATGGTGGAATAGTACGCATGCGAGTAAAGAAAGTGAAGCACTTGCCAAGAGCATTAATCATCGTCTTGTTCAAGAACTAGGCATGACAGACCGTGGGGGGAAAGCAGGGAACTTTCTCGTTATTCGTGCAACGAAAATGACAGGTGTTCTCGTTGAACTCGGTTTTCTTACAAATAGCAATGATGCACAAAAAATGAAAGCGGCTGATTATAATCAAAAGGTAGCGAAATCGATATTAAAAGGAATTGAAGATTATTATCATTTGTAATTGGTAACAAACCACCTTAGAAAATAAGGTGGTTTGTTTAATTTAGGGATGAAATGATGAAATAATGGAAAGAAATTATGTTATTAAATGTATCTGAGGAATTAAATGGTGATTTATTTCCGTTAGGAGAGTATGACATTGAGTTTGAATATCGTGCATTTAACGGTTGAACTAGTGATAGGCTTCTTTTTTCTGTTTATTATTGTCATAATTGTTGGAAGAAAGATCATTAATCAAATTACACCCTTCACATTTATTGCAGCGATAGTTTTAGGTGAATTGTTGGGAAATGCTTTGTATGACGATAATGTCAGCACTTTCTACATTATTTATGCAATGAGCTTATGGGGGATATTACTTTTCATTATTGAATATCTTGGGAGAAAGTATCTATTTTTCCGTGGTATTTTTCAAGGCAAACCAACTGCTCTTATCAGAAATGGAATGGTTGATCGAGAAGCATTACGGAAAAGTAAGATGAATCTAAATGAGTTGCAAAGCTTGCTGCGTCAAAGTGAAACCTTTTCAGTTCGAGAAGTTGCTTATTGCTATTTAGAGTCAAATGGTTCAATCAGTATATTAAAAAAGCCACAATATCAAAAAACCACGTTGGAAGATTTTAATTTGCCAGGAAAGCCTGCTTACGTTCCTGTTACACTGATTCGTGACGGTGAAGTGCTATGGGATGAATTAAAGGACTTAGGTCATGATGAATCTTGGTTGAAATGGCAGCTTCTAGCTCATAATGTTTCTGATTATAAAGATGTTTTTTTAGCTGAGTGGCTAGAGAATGATGGGATTTTTGTGCAAACCATTCAACATTAGTGCTTCTATTAACAAGCAAAAAAACCTGCCAAATCATACAGGCAGGTTTGAAAAGTGAAAAATAATCCAATCTATGGGTTAATTGGATCTGTTATAAATACAATCACACTTTTGTCTAAATCAAAATCCCAATTCACAAAAATATCATGAACGTTAACTCCTAATATTTTATCAAATTCGCCATCTTCAAGCAGGGATTTTTCTAGTCTGCGCTTGGCGATTCGTAACGTTTGCTCATGACCTAGCGCAATCAGCTCTTTCTCGATACGAATCAGAATTCCTTCGCGAACAACGACTAGCGTTCTTGGATTTACTTGTTCAACATAGATATGGTTAGGCTCTTTTTCAGCTTGTTTACTGATTTCACTAACTTTTTCAATCGTGTTAATAAAATTAGGAAGTTGCTCATTTTCTCTTAATGCGGCATTTTCTTTACGAATACCAGTAATCATTCCTGACTTACTCTGAATCGTCCAATCGAAGTAAAATTCAAATTTTTCGATGTCAATGATCGTCATTAGAAATCCTTTGATTTCTGGAAGAACTTGCTTCATAAGGGTATCTCTTAATGCTTCTACCGCTTCGATTCCTTCCTGGTTCATGACAACCTGTTCCAACGGGGCAAGAAAATTCCTCATATACATCACAATACAAGAGGAATTTAGGCTGACATAAACCGATTCGGGACCTTTTCCAAAGTGATGGCGTAAGGTTTTACCTGTATAACTTGCAATTTGTTTTTGTATTTCTTTAATGTCTGAGTCATTCATAATTTCGATTGTCATTGTTTTTCCTCCCTCGTCAGTGCGAAGAACTTATTTTAGTTTCTAGTATGTCTATGCCTTTGTTTGAAACAACATTATCTTACTTCAACTATTGGAATGTAGTGGGTAGTTAGTATGACGTGTTGAAAGAGTATATAGTATAAATAACACAAAAAGAAGGAAATGAAACATTTCTAGTAATCTAGGAAGGTAAAAGAAGAACAGATTTGAAAAATGTCATTAAAAATATGGATGAAACAGGAGAGAATTAAACGATCTATTTTCAGCATTTATTGCATAATATCTTTAATCTCATTGTAAGTTCCGTTATAATAAGCTTAGGAGACAAGAAAAAATGCTTGGCTCTTCTTTTTAAAAGAAACACCAATTGATTTTTAACGTTATCTAATCGTATAGATTTTTTAAGTCAGCGGAAATATGTAGACAATTAGAGCTATTATATGAGCTGGAGAGGGTACCAAGCCCTTTCCAGCTCTTTTTTTGTTGAAGGGGGTGTAAATAGGCCTAGTCAAGCACGTATACTTATAAATCGGAGGTAAAAAGGAAAATGACCTTAATTGATATAAAGAAAATATTATTGGACCTAACAATCGAACCTTATATTCACTGTGAAATCACGCATACTCTCTCTGTAAACAAAAAGCAGGTCGTTTCTATTAGTTTTGATGCCAATACGAATTTATTTAAAATAGTGGATATTGAAAATGGGACAAGTACATATGGCAAGGATGTAGAATCCTCGGCTAACATTATTCAACAATTAATAGTTAAGAACGAATGAGACTAGCAAAAAAGGTTCAAAATGAGGGTTCCATAAAATGGTGCAATACTCTCTTGGTTTAGTTTGCTTTAAGCTTTAATGCTAACTCTAATGGCTCTCTATTAGTATCCCTTTCCTGTCCGATCTCCGTTATAACAGGATGTTCAATTTCTGTATCGTTAGGGTGCTCAATTTCAATTGCTTGTTCTTTTTGTTTCATGATCGATCATCTCCTTCATGATTCATCGTTATCTGTTAACGAGATAACCCTCGTATAATCGCCTTTTTTCATGTCCTCTAAAGAAGCTTTTTGACTTAGCTCCTCATCATCGTCTATGCCAGTAGCAATCGTAGGCTCATCTGAATGGCCCCTTTTTCTCGGATGCATTTTATTGACCTCCCGTAATGAATGTGTAGCTCACCATTATTTTGTGGCATTCTAAAGGTTACATGTGCGGTAAAATTTAACGATTAGAGCCAGTAAGGTAGGGGAGGTATGAATGTGGAGCTACTTGTATACATTAAAACGAAAAAAGAACAGCCTATCTAAGATAAGCTGTTTTAGGACAGGTTTTTAGCCAAGTGGGTTTTTTGTTTGGTTTATTGTGTTTTGAAATTGTTTCATCATGTTGTTTGGATTCAAATTCATGTTATTATTACGGCCTCTCATCATACCGTATGCTGCTGCGCCTACACCTAAACCGACCAACGACCACATAACACCATTACGATTGTTTTTACGTCTCATCCCAAGCATATTCATGTTGGCAAATCCCCCTTTGTGTTTGCTTGAAACAATTGCTTCAAGCATTAGGTAGGGTCACTCATATGACCGATTCATATACGAGGATATCCTTGCCACACTAAAGTTACAGTTTGAACTTTTTCATCGACTCTTGGAGCTCTTCGGCCATATTTGAAAGGGTTGTAGCAGCAGCTGTAATTTCTTCCATAGATGCATTTTGCTCCTGGGCAGATGCAGCAACATTTTGCGAAGAGGCAGCTGAACTCTCAGCGATTTTACTAGAATCCTTAATCGCTGAAACCATTGAGTGAGTTCCTGCAGTAATTTGCTCGACTGCTGTTGAGACCTCTTTAATTTGTGAGGTGACTTCATTAATCGAACGAGAGATTTCCTCAAATTCATTGCCAGCTTGATTGACAAATGTGATGCCATCTTGAACAGCCCTTTTTCCTTCATCCATTGAGGTAACAGAACGCTTAATGTCGATTTGAATATCTTGGATGAGTTGATTAATTTGATTGGCAGATTGACTTGATTGTTCGGCTAGTTTTCGAACTTCATCCGCAACAACAGCAAATCCTTTTCCATGTTCACCAGCGCGTGCCGCTTCAATAGCCGCATTGAGAGCTAAGAGATTCGTTTGTTCAGCAACATTTGTGATCAAGGAGACAATATTGCCAATTTCAGTTGATTTGCTGCCCAATTGATTGACTACTTGGGCGATGATATCGGTTTTATCATTAATGAACGTCATCTGATCAATCGTTTGTTGGATTGTATTTTGACCACTTTCTGATTTCTCTTTCGTTACAGTTGAAGCATTCGTAACAGATTCCATTCTATCTGTTATACGTTCCATTCCTTTTGAGATATCAGTTGCTGACATCTCGGCTGTTGTGGCACTATTCACTTGTTCTTCAGCGCCCGAGGCTACGGATTGAATCGATTCAGTGATTTGTTCGGTTGCTTTACTTGTTTCTTCTGCGCTAGCCGTTAATTGTTCAGAAGATGCCGCAACTTGTTCAGCTGTATCTGAGACTTTTGCAATCATATCCTTTAATTCGCTTGTCATTCTATTCACATTTGCTGATAATTCACCAATTTCATCTTTTTGGGTAATATTCGTATCATCGACTGCTAAATTTCCGTTAGCAATTTCGTTGATTTGATGACTTACTTTTAAAAGGGGATCTGAAATATGCTTAGAAAACAGATAGATAATAACAGCACCAATGAGCACCGAAATGCTTAATACAATAATAATGGTTCTTAAAATACGATTGGCATCGGCATTAAAATCCTGCATATAAGATCCACCAACGACAATCCAACCCCAATTTGGATCAAGTAGATTGTACATAATTTTTGGAGCAACGGTATCTGGATCATCTGGTAATCCCCATTGATAATTCGTAAACCCACCACCAGCTTGAGCCGTTTGGATGATGTCCTGAGTAAAATAATGTCCATCCACATCTGCAGTATCCCACAGGTTCGTTCCTTCTATGTTAGGGTGCGCAACTAAGGTGCCACTTTCGTCATAGATGAATATGTATCCATTTTCTCCTAAATCAATATTTTCATTTATGGGGCGCGTGCCATCTTCTTGCATCTCACCTAAAATAAACACCTTTACTTGTTCCTGGGCTTCTTCAAGAGAGAGAGTGCCTCGTTCGACTTCTTGATTGACGGCATCAATATACTCAATTGTCATATAGACAGTGTTCTGGATACTGGTAGCTCCAAGTTCATTTAAGCTATTTTCTGCAGTATAGTAACTGATGAAGCCTATTAATGTACTAGGGACGATTAATAATAATAGTGTAATAAGTACGAGCTTTGTGCGTATTTTCATATTAAAAAGATTCAAAATCATCATCCTCTCAAGATCCTAAATTCTTAATCATTAAGCTTTTAATGAGGGGGATCTTTGTCATAAAATTCCCCCAAAAAAAGGGTTTGTGTAAGCGTTTTCTAAAATCCCGTTATGATGTAGTCCTTACTCAACTCCCTTCTAAAAGTCATCATAATGCTTAAAAATCATTTCTTTAGAATTGGGACGTCATACATAAAAAAGTGATTGCTCAAATTGTCTGAGAAACCACTTCTGACGTTCTGAGGTAACCAGGCGACCATGGCATATCATGCTGTAGGCCCTTAGCTTTGCGTCCTTACCTTTCAGTAAGTTTGCCATTTTCTAAGAAAGTATGAAATTTTATGAGTTCATTCACTTCCAATTCTATCTAAATAAATAAATATTTTCAATGACTATTGTATGATATTGTAATATTTTTCTGTCTTTTTAGTGTATTTAGTCAATTGGTAGGATAAAATAATCCACCAGGTCCTTGAAAGCCGAGGTGGATTGTTCATTTGAATAGTTTTTTGGAAACTTTTTAGTTCATGTTTTCGGCAAACTGATTGTGAAAGTCGTTCCTTTTCCTTCTTCACTTTCAACTACGATTGTACCATGATGGTCTTCAATAATTTTATAGCAGACTAATAAACCTAGCCCTGTTCCTTTTTCTTTTGTTGTAAAGAAGGGTTTTCCTAATTCAGTTAATCGTTCTTTTGGTATACCGTGCCCTTCATCTGTAATGTATATGATGACATGATGGGATGTTTCTTTTAGTTTAATCGTGATGTAGCCATTTTCCATTGCTTCAATGGCGTTTTTGATCAAGTTAATTAAAACTTGTTTAATTTTCATATCATCGCAATTGACGATAATATTTTGTGATTCATAAGTTGTTTGGATACCAATATTTTTATTAACAGCTTGAGGTTGTAATAAAACTGTTACTCCTTCAATCAGTTCAACAATGTTTTGGTCTTTTCGATTTTCAAGATGCGGCTTTGATAAAATTAAGAATTCATTTGAGATTTGTTCAATCTTATTAACTTCACCTTCAAGAATGTTGATGTATTTTACATTTTTCTCATTAACCTCAAGTAATTGAAGAAATCCTTTAATCGTTGTAATCGGATTTCGAATTTCATGAGCAATTCCTGCAGCTAATTGTCCAGCTATTGACAGCTTTTCGGAACGAATGAGTTGGTCTTGTGTTGCTTTTTCCATTCTTATTTGTTCTGAAATGGAAGGGAACAAGACTTGCTTTTTATTATAGAAGCTTGAAGGGACAAGTGTTTTATCAGTCATGTGATACTCATGAGATTGAAGCAGATCAATTAAAAAGGCAGAGGGAAGCTTAAAGCCGTTATACGAACAAACAGATATTGTACGAACCTTACCTATATAGGTGTCACACTCACATTCATATTTTTTTAAACTTTTCAATAAAGCTTCTTCATCTTGGTCCTTCCAACGAACATCAGACCATGTGCGAATCGTTCTTTTTTCTTTCAAATAAGGGTCTAATACTTGAGTGAAATAATGAAGAATTTGGTTAATACTAAAAAGATCCTTCGTACGATAGAAATCATCAGAATCTTCAAAAATAATGTTCTCAATATGTTCAGCTGAATAACCTTCATGTTTTAGCTTATCCTTAATGATAGTAAATCGATCGACTGTGTCTATATAAATGACAACCTGTCTCTTATCAATTCCCTCCGCTAAAAATGCAGTTGCATTATCTAAGTAAGATTCGATTTGACTATATGTATAAATAATATGGCAGCCAGAAGACACATTTATATTGTTTGTTAATTTAACTGCTTCTTCGATTTCACCAATCATATATAAGCCTCCCTCATGATGTCTCTAACTTTTAAAGAACAAATATAGTTTACTCGATTAAAAGACTAATAGGAAGAAGTCGTTTTAAGGCTTGAAAGAAGAACTGTTTTATAAAGAAAGAAGATATGGATAAAACTTACATTATTCAAGGAAACCATGCTGGTTCCCTTTTTTTCTTTATTAAATCCAAAAATAGAACAAATTTCAATATTTTTAGATAAAAATAAAAGAATGTGGAATGCTAAAGGTACGCTTGCTAAAAGGGGTTTGTCATCATGGGAAGATTGTTCAAAAAGATTCATGCCGTATTTAAAAAACAAGCACCAAAATTTGAAACAAAGATGAATAAACATCTTGCTGATGGTTTGGAAAGTCTTTTAGATAACAATATTGAACGGATTGAAAAGGAAACAGGGAAAAGTAGCGATATTGTCATTCGACGGCTTAATCTGGGTGGTCAAAAGGATGCAAGAGCAGCTGTTGTTTACACAGAAGGGCTTATAGACTCGCACAGTTTAAATGAAATACTTGAAGATTTATTAGATGATGATCAACACTCGTCTATTAAACAGGTGCTGCAACACTTTCCAAATATAATATCTGACATAAAAGAAAATGTCATTGTTGTTGGGTCCGCTAAAGAGGCCACAAATTTTGAAGATCTATTTACACATCTTTTATCAGGGAGTGCGATTTTATTAATCGAAGGAATCAGTAAAGCACTTGCTATCCAAATAGAAGGATGGGAAAAAAGGGCAGTTGAGGAACCGCAGTCGCAAACAGTAATTAAAGGACCAAAAGAAGGCTTTACGGAAAATCTAAGGACGAATACGTCTTTAATACGTAGGAGAATTAAATCACCTGATCTATGGATCGATACGAAACAGCTCGGAAGACTGACAAAAACGAATACAGCGATCGCTTATATTAAAGGAATTGTCAGTGACAAAGTCGTCGATGAAGTCTATGAGCGATTAGAACGTATTGATATTGATTCGATTTTAGAGAGTGGGAATGTCGAAGAGCTTATACAAGATGGAAAATTTACTCCCTTTCCAACTATTTTTAATTCAGAACGGCCTGATGCAGTGGCGGCAGGATTATTAGAAGGTAGAGTGGCGATAGTAGTCGATGGGACGCCATTTGTGATGATGGTTCCGTGTTTCATCACCGACTTTTTCCAATCAAGCGAGGATTATTATCAACGAGCAGATATGGCAACCTTCTTACGTCTGTTGCGTTATTTATCCTTTTTTATTGCATTACTCGGGCCTGCTATTTATATCTCCATTTTAACATTTCATCAAGAAATGGCGCCAACTCAGCTTTTAATTAGTTTAGCTGCTCAGCGTGAGGGAGTTCCATTTCCTGCTTATATCGAAGCCCTTATGATGGAATTTGCTTTTGAGATTCTAAGGGAAGCTGGGGTGCGGATGCCTAGAGCAGTCGGTCAAGCAATGTCGATTGTCGGTGCGCTTGTGTTAGGAACAGCTGCTGTTGAAGCGGGATTAGTATCAGCTGCTATGGTGATTGTGGTGGCGATTACAGCAATTGCAAATTTTGTCATTCCGTCGATCAATTTAGCGATTACTGTTCGATTATTACGGTTTGGCATGATGATTTTAGCTGCTTCTTTCGGTTTTTTTGGGATCTTTATTGGTCTTATTTTAATGGTTGTTCATATCTGTGGTCTGCGTTCTTTTGGCGTCCCTTACACTGCTCCAATGGCTCCTTTTATTCTAGAAGACCAAAAAGATGCAATATTTCGTTTTCCAAAATGGGCATTGAACACAAGGCCACACTTAATTAGTCAACAAAATGAGATTCGTAAAACAAAAATACCAACAAGTAAACCGAAAGATGAAAGGTAGAAGCGGGGGATTGTATGAAACGCTTATTTATTATGAGTCTTATGATTATTGTTGTTCTACTCACTACCTCAGGCTGTTGGAATAGAAGGGAATTAACAGATCTTGCGATTGCTTCTGCCATTGGGATAGATAAAACAGAAAATGGATATCAAGTCTCTGTACAAATTATCAATCCTGGGCAAATTGCAACAGCAGGCGGACAAGGCGGAGGAGGAGATGATTCACCAGTTACTACCTATTACGATGAAGGTGAGACATTATTTGAAACTTTGCGAAAATTAACGAAACAAGTACCGAGAAAGATCTATTACTCTCATTTAAGAATGGTCGTGTTCGGAGAGGACATGGCGAGAGATGGAATTAGTAAAACGGTTGACTTTTTATCAAGGGATCATGAAATGCGTAGTGATTTTTATATTGTGATCGCGCGCGAGACAAATGCTTATAATATTTTGTCTACTTATACATCTTTAGAAAAGATTCCTGCCAACAAAATGTTTTCGACTCTTGAAAACTCCGCACAAGTTTGGGCGGCAACAGGAAAAGTGCGACTTGCTCAATTGATTAGCGAAATAACAAGTCAAGGAACATCACTTGTTTTAACAGGAATTAGAATCGAAGGGGAAAAAGAAAAGAGAGACATACCAGAAAACGTATTACAAATAACTCAAGTGGCAAATTTAAAATATGATGGAATGGGTGTTTTCAAGGAAGACCGGCTTATTGGATGGCTAAATGAAGAAGAGAGTAAAGGTTACAATTATACGATTGGAAAGGTCAAAAGTACGGTCATTAAACTTCAAAATATTTGTAAAGATAACGAAGATGAGAACCTTGGGATCGAAGTGGTCAAAACGGATGCGAAAATGAAGGGAAAAGTACAGCAAGGGCAACCAAAAATTGATTTAATGATTAAAGGTGAGGCCAATGTGTCAGAAGTTGAATGTTACATTGATTTAATGAACAATCAAACAATGGAAGAGATTCAAAATGAAACAAATAAAACGATAAAAAAGAATGTTGAAGAAGCCATTAAGAAAGCACAAACGGAATATAAAATTGACATTTTTGGATTTGGGGAAGCGATGTATCGTTCCAATCCGCAGTATTGGCGAGAGGTGAAAGACAATTGGGATCAGGAGTTTGAAAATCTTACAATCAATGTTCATGTCGATATGAGCATTGAAAGAGTGGGAACCATTGATAATCCGATAAAAAGATAAGTGGGTAAAGGAAGGAGAAGGCTGAAATGCTACCTAGTATTGCCGTATTGATTGTTGCTTCTACTATCGTATATTTTGAAGTTCCGACACTTTTAAAGAAAGGATTAAAAAAGGAAGTGTGGACTTTTTCGTTATTGTTACTATTAGGGGTTATGCTTTGTATTGCCAAAGAGACTGGAGACACGATTCCTTCTCCTTTAAGTGCAATTAAATTCATTTACCAGCCTATTTATACGGTTGTTTCTACCTATTTAGAGTAAGGAGAGATTGGATTTTTTAGTGAAAATACCCTTTATTAGTGAAGCGAGGTGAGTGTATGAAGAACGAAGAGAAAATTAATGCTAGACAGATGGCGATCTTAACGATTTGTTTTATTATTGGAAGAGCCATCTTGCTAGTTCCTTCGATACTGACAAGATCAGCAGAAAATGATGCTTGGATATCTGCCTTACTCGGTACTATTATAGGGATATTAGTTGTTATGCTTTTAATTAAAATGATGAAGAGAGAACCTGAGCTTAGCGTGGTTCAACATAGTGTGAAACATTTAGGGAAATGGTTTGGGGGATTTATTGCGATAAATTTCATTTTATTTTGTTTAATGGTCGCTTCCATGCATGCTAGGAGTATGGGGGACTTTATGACAACTCAAGCTTTAACAGAGACCCCTATTGAAGCGATTAATATCATTTTCATCTTAACGTGCATTATTGCAACACGTCTTGGCATTGAAGTCATTGCAAGAGCATCTGAAATCTTTTTTCCTTATATTGTTCTCATGTTAATGATTTTATTTCTTTTTCTTATACCAGAGCTCGAAATAGATAGGATTCAACCTATATTAGGAAATGGCCTTAAACCAGTCATACAAGGTGCTTATGCAAATGCGGGGTTCCCTTTCTTTGAACTAATTGTATTAATGATGGTCATTCAATTTGTCAATCGTCCAAAAGCAGGCTATAAAGGATTAATGACGGGTACAGTCATTGGAGGAGTATTTATAGTCGTACTTACATTTGTTAGCGTACTAGCTCTTGGAGCAGAAGCGGTTGCCATACAAATATATCCGACCTATATGTTGGCAAAAATTATCGATATCGGGGATGTATTTCAAAGAATTGAACCTATTGTGGCTGGTATTTGGTTTCTCTCGCTCTTTTTTAAAATGACTCTTTCTTTTTTTGCAGCGGCATTAGGTATTTCTCATTTGCTACAATTAGAAGACTACCGTTTCTTAGTTTGGCCATTAGGTCTGATTATGTGTATTTTATCGCTCATCATCTATCCTCATATTGTGTATGTGATGGATTTTACTCAGAAGTATTGGACGCTATACACAGGGTCATTTTCCTTATTCATTCCGTTACTGCTCTTGTGCGTAACGTGGATAAAAGAAAGAACGAATAGACAGAGGGTGTGAATATTTAGAAGCAAGCTTAATTAGAAAATTATGTTATAATCAAACTCAAAAATAAAGCGTGTTTGTTCGTAGAAAAAGGGGAGATCTTAAGTGGGGGACAAGTCCTTTTCAAAGAATCAAGGATTGCGTTTTGGAAGTGTTTTATTTGTGATCGGTCTTGTATTTGTTGCGTTTAATCTACGCTCTTCCATTACGGCGGTTGGCCCATTAATTAGCTCTATTCGTACAGATACTGGGATGTCCAACACAAGTATAGGGATGATTACGACATTACCTTTGATTGCTTTTGGTTTATTTTCGACGATTGCTCCAAGGTTTGGACGGAAGTTTGGTAATGAGACGGTTGTATTTGTTGCTCTCTTAATCCTAACAATGGGTATCCTTTTTCGTTCAACTGGTATGGTTATAACTTTGTTTATTGGAACGGCTCTGCTCGGATTAGGTATTGCCATATGTAATGTCTTAATTCCAGGAATAGTGAAAGATAAATATCCTCAAAAAGTGGGGCTAATGACAGGGATGTACACGACCTCCATGTCTGTCATGGCAGCACTTGCATCGGGACTTAGTATTCCATTAGCTTATGGATTTAATCTTGGTTGGGAGAAAGCCTTAGCTGTTTGGGCGATTATGTCTGGATTCGCTGTCATTCTTTGGCTTCCTCAATTACGAAAACAAAACAAAGCGATAAAAGGACCAACACTAGCTAAAAGCTCGATTTGGCGCTCACCTCTTGCGTGGCAGGTTACGCTTTTCATGGGGTTTCAATCTAGTATTTTCTACTGTATTATTGCTTGGCTTCCCGAGATTCTCACAACTCGAGGAGTTGATATTCCAACAGCAGGGTGGCTATTGACATTCATGCAATTCGCATCACTCCCAGCAACACTCCTTATCCCAGTACTTGCTAGTCGCCTTCAAAGTCAGAAGATCATTGTTGTTGGTATTACAATCCTTTATTTAGTTGGGTTTACGGGACTTTACTTTGGTGGGAACTTAGTGGTTATTACGTTTTATATGCTCTTGTTTGGAGTTGCTCAAGGGTCCGCTATTAGTCTTTCTCTCACCTTATTTGGGTTGCGTACAGAAAACGCGCATGATGCAGCTAATTTGTCAGGAATGGCACAATCAGGTGGCTATCTACTTGCCTCAATAAGTCCGCTTTTTATGGGACTATTATTTGATACATTCCATACTTGGACTCCTGCTCTATTAGTATTTATTTTCCTTACTATAGCGATGGTGATTGTTGGCATAGGTGCTGCTAGAAATCAATATATTTTTCATAAAGAACCTATAAAACTACGAGCCTAAAGGTAGATAGCATTCATAGTTAAAAAGTTCTGGGAATAAAGGTGGGAATGGTAGACGTCTTATTTAAAAATAAGTTAGAATAATGGCGAGGAATACAAATCAATCATTTTATGTGGAAAAGTTAGTGAGATCTCTAGGGAGTGAGTAATCAATGCACCGAAACAAGGAATTATATACATTTTTATTAGACAAAGCTTGGCAATTAACGGAAGATTGGTATACGGCATTAGACAAAAGTGATTCTCATGGAGTGTATGCATCTAATGATCCCGAAATCATTCAAACATTAAAAAGACAAAACTATGAATTCCATTTGCATTTTTGTCAGGTTTTTGTTGAAGAGAACTCAGTATTTTTAAGCAATTTAGAGAATTGGATTGTGATGATAGCGGAAGATGAAGAACATTTAAACACTCCTGTTCAGTATGTGTTAAGAGAATTTTTTCAAGTGCAGGAGCAATATCTTAATTTTGTTAAGGAATTTGTATCTTTGCATGAAGGTGAGTATTCAGAAGAAATCATTGAGTCTTGGAACAGAATCATAATAAAAACGTTTGCTAAGATCATGCTTTGGTTTGTTGAGGAAAATCATAATTACTCAGAACAAAAGTTGCAAGCTCAGCAAAAAACAATCAATGAGTTAAGCTCACCAGTCATTACTCTTAATCGTAATGCGGGATTGCTTCCGCTAGTCGGCGAGATCGATTTAACAAGAGCTGAATGGATCCTTGAAAATACGTTAACAAAATGTGCTGAAAAAGGATATACGCATCTATTTATTGATTTATCTGGCGTTGTTAAGGTTGACCAAACGGTAGCAAATCAACTTTTTCAATTAATTGAAGCCTTAAAGTTAATTGGTGTTAGTACCATTTTGTCAGGACTTCGACCAGAAATTGCTCAAGCTGTTGTTCAACTCGGCCTTTCTTTTGAAGATGTAGCCATAACAGCTACTCTTTCGCAAGCCATCGATTCTCATGAGCTAGTGTAAATTGAATAAAAACGTCATGAAAAAAGCTCCCCTCGTTGTGTTCGTTCAACGAGGGAAGCTTTTCTTAGTTTCCAGTACGTGATGCCCAACCAGCAAAACGCTTATGAAGTGGTTTTAATAGAAGATAATCCATAAATAAGGCTAAAAAGCCGATTAGTAAAATACCTAGTAAGACAGAGGCCGCATTACCAATTTGCCCATTAAATGCGATAAAATAACCAATTCCTGCATTACCACCGATCATTTCAGCTGCGACAAGGGAACGCCATGATATGGCAAACCCAATATAAATACCACTAATGGCAGCGGGGAAAATCTCTGGTAAGTAGACGTAATACGCTAGCCTCCAACCTTTGGCCCCTAGTGATTTTGCAGCACGAATATGTGACTCGGGGATGTGATTCATCCCTTGCATGACATTAATTAGAATAGGAAAAAATGAAGCAATGATGATGACTGCAATCATCGGTGCATCACCAAGACCTAGTAAAATAATTAGCAAAGGTGCCCATGCCATCGGTGGTGTTGCTTGAAAATAGGTGACCAGTGGCATGAGAAAATCTCTAAATGTACGAGACGCACCTGCGACAATTCCGACAATAAATGCTAAAAAAGCTGAAATTAAAAAACCTAAAACTAAACGCTGTAAACTGAGCAGGATATGTGTTTGTAGTTCCCCTCTATTTACTTGATTGACGCCTTCATGCCATACATCCACAGGGCTTGGGAAAATATAGGAAGGATACTGTGATGAGATAGCTGTCCAAACGATTAGTACAAAGGGAATCGCTAACCAGCCGATTTTCCACCTATTCACTCTTTGATGACTCCTTCAACAAATGTTAAATCAAATAAGCTTTCCACATCGATTTCTTGATTCACATATCCGAGCTCGTATGCTGCATCTGCAAGCTCTTGATAATAGGTGAAATCATCGCTTGTAAACTGCCAATCAAAGGACAATTTTTCTTTTGCTTGTGCGATGACATCTTCTGCAGCAACGCCTTCAATAGCCCCAATATTAAAGACTTCCACTAAAACCTGATTTGCATTTTCTGGATCCTCATTTAAATAGTCAATTGTTGACTGATGAATATTCATAAACGTTTGAACAGCTTCAGACTTATTTGCAAGAGCTTCTTCACTTGCAACAATGACAAGTGCTGGATCGTTCTCCTCGGCAATTTGTTGTTTCCCACGTAAGAGGGCATATGTTAAGAACGGCTCATTTAAAAATCCAGCCTTTGCTTGATTAGAATCTAGTGCTGCTTCAATGTTAGCTTGGTTGAATTCTTGGATGGTCACATCTTCAGCCAAAAGACCTGCCTTTGGTAAAATAATACCTTTTGTAATAATGTCTACGCCGCTACCGCTTTGAACACCTGCAAGGACTTCTCCTTCTAATTGCTTGACTGAAGTAATACCTGAATCCTCAGCAACGACGACACCGATTTTTCCATCATTTACTTTTGAAATGACTTTAACAGGAAGTCCGCGTGATGCCCAGTTGACAAGAGCGGGAACTCCCGCATATGCGACATCTAATTCACCAGCCGCTAGTGCTTGGTACAATTCTGGACCAGAGTTAAAGGCATACGTGTTAACGTTTAATTCTTCTGCAAAAAAGCCTTCTTGATCAGCGACAATACCTGGAGCATTTGCAAGGATCGATACATAGCCGATATTCAGTTGAGGTTTTTCTTCAGATTCTGATGTTGTATCTGTTGGCTCCGTGCTTTCAGGCGTTGACCCACAAGCAGTTAATAATAGTGCAACTGTTAAAAATGGAATAGCGAATAACTTTTTCATAATCAATCGTTTCTCCTCTATGATTGCTGCCGTTCATTTCGTAAAAATTCATACAGCTTTTTTTGGTAATCGTTATAAGATGAAGACGTACGGTCTCTCGGCTTATCTATATCAATCTGAACGATTTCTTTAATTGTACCGTTTTTAGATAGAAGGATAATGGTATCTGATAGATAAATAGCTTCGTCGATACTGTGAGTGACAAGCATCGTCGTCATCGATAATTTCTGATGAAGGGCAAGAAGCTCTTCCTGCAAGACATCACGAGTTTGGGCGTCTAGTGCACTAAACGGCTCATCTAATAATAGGATATTTGGTTCTGTTGCTAACGTTCTAGCTAGTGCGACTCGTTGTTTCATCCCACCTGAAAGGGATGAGATTGGGAAATTTGAATAGGATGAAAGGCCAACTAGCTCAATCATTTCTTTTACTTTTTGATCACGTTTTTCTTTAGGAATGTTCTGCATTTTTAAGCCGAATTCAACATTCTTATAGACAGATAACCAAGGAAACAAAGCTAAGTCCTGAAAGACAAATCCTCTTTCTTCAGAAGGTGCCTTCACATGCTTTTCGTCCACTTTAATCGAGCCGTTAGAAGTAGGGATAAACCCAGCGATTAAGTTTAATAATGTTGATTTCCCGCAACCACTTGGGCCTAAAATGGTAACAAATGTATTATTTTCAATTTCAAAATTAATATTGTTCAATATGGGGGAATCGGGGGTATAGTTAAAGGCTACATTTTCAAGTTGTACAAGTGCTGACATCGTACTCTCCTTTCTATCAAAGTGCTAAATAAGCCCAACCTTCAGCTTGTCTTGTCACGAGATGGGCAACACCAGATCCTGCAGCGTTCACGCTACATGTGAGATCATCGATTTTTACGTTTTTTCTTGTCAGTGTATTGTTACAAACGACAAAGCGAATACCCATTTCTAAGATAGCTTCAATTCGTTTTCGAATGGCTTCATCTTCGGATACTAAAAGATCTAAGCCATCGCCGAACACAACAACTTCGCACTCTACTAGCTCATCACCAAGTTTGTTTTTTAAATTGGTCATATTATTTAAAACTTTATTGAAATAATCATCGCCGTTTTTGTTTACTTGGATGACCACATTAGGCATCTGATAACCTCCTTTATGTTTTTAAAACAGAGTAGAATACTAGGATTATAATAAAGATTGGTTCATTTGGCAAAACAAAATACTGTATAATTCGATTTTTTCTGACATAAAGTCGGAAAATATATTAGAAACAGACGATGTGGATTCAGTTACTCTACCAGCAAATGAAGGATATGATCATCCCTAGCTAGCAATGCTTTTATCCTTTTTGGAAGGGGGTGCATGCAGCATAACTGCAGCATATTTGTCTAATTGGTCGGTCCTTCTTTTGTTAATAGAGAAGTGCCTTTTTTGCATCTCGAGCATTTTAAAAGACGAGCCATCGGATTAGGATAGAGATTTTGTTTCTATCTAGGTTGAGAGTAGAAGCTCATGAAAGTTTTATTTTGAAAGGAGAGAAGTGATATGATTTGCAAACCTGTCTACGGAGATATATACTGTTTGTATAACTTATGTATAAATAATTTAAAGGATATTGATTAAGAGCAATTGAGAGGAAGGATATCATGTCAGCAAAGAAAATTTTTGTCATTGGGGCGGGACCTGGTGGAATGGCAGCGGCTATGTTACTTGCTGGTCAGGGATATGATGTTGAAGTTTTTGAGAAACAACCGTATGTAGGTGGGCGGACATCGGCCTTAAAACGAGACGGTTACACATTTGACCGTGGCCCAACCTTTCTAAGTATGCCCCATATTCTTAGTGAGTTGTTTGAGATAGTTGATCGGAAAATGGAGGACTATCTAGACATGATTGAGCTTGATCCATTATATGAACTACGCTTTGATGATCTTTCTTTCTCTCCTTCTCGTAATCAATTAGAAACAAGGGGAAGAATTGAGAAGCTCTTTCCTGGTGATGGGGATGGGTACTTGCGTTTTATGCAGGAAACGGAAAAGAAAATGAATGCGCTAATGCCCATTCTCCAAAATCGTCATAGCTCTTTGCTTGATTATGGGAGATGGCGCACGATTAAAGCACTCCCGCAACTATCATTAAATCAATCGCTATATAAAGTATTAAGTAAGTTTTTTACAGATGAACGATTAATGCTAGCTTTTACCTTTCAATCGAAATATTTAGGCATGTCACCGTGGGAATGTCCTGGCGCCTTCAGTATTCTTTCTTATATGGAGCATAAATACGGCATTTTTCATCCGCGTGGTGGCTTAAATAAAATTCCCGAAGCAATGGCTACAGTCGTAAAGGAATTCGGAGGTCAGGTTCATACGAATACAGGAGTTCGAAAGCTTTTAACGAAAAATGGCTCCGTGATTGGCATCGAGCTTGAAAATGGCGAGAAGTTAGCTTGTGATGAGGTGATTATCAACGCTGATTTTGCTCAGGCGATGACGACGCTTGTTGATGATGATTTGAAACATTATTCGAAAGAAAAATTAGAAAAAAAAGATTATTCTTGCTCGACGTTTATGATTTATGCAGGAGTGAAGCAGACATACGAATTGTCGCACCACACCATCGTTTTTTCCAAAGACTATAAGAAAAACGTGGAAGAGATAACGCGGACAAAGACAATGTCTGCTGATCCATCAATTTATATCCAAAATGCAGGTGTCACTGATCCAACACTTGCAGCAGAAGGGAAATCTGCGCTGTATCTACTTGCTCCAGTGCCGAATAACTTTAGTTTAATTGATTGGGAGAATCATAAAGATGAATTTCGTGATCTTATTTATCAGCAAATTGAAACGAAGACGGAGTTCAAAGGATTAAGAGATCATCTCGAAACCGAAGAGATCATTACGCCGATTGATTGGGAGCAGAAGCATCACATCTTTCGGGGAGCAACCTTTAATCTTGCTCACAATTTGAAGCAAATGATGTATTTTAGACCACATAATAAATTTCAAGACCTTGAACACTGTTGGTTAGTTGGTGGGGGAACGCATCCAGGTAGTGGTTTGCCGACGATTTTTGAGTCCGCTCGGATTACTACGAATTTGTTGATCGATGCAGATAAAGGAGTGAAACGAATTCAATGAAAACAATCATTGTAGGCAGTGGGGTTGGTGGACTTGTCACAGCCCTTTATTTAAGTAAACGCGGGGAAGAAGTCGTCATTTATGAAAAGGATCAACAGGCGGGTGGACGTTTAGCTTTCGTTGAGAGGGATGGTTACAAAATTGATAAAGGACCAACAATTGTTCTCCTTCCAAATATGATCTATGACATTCTTTGTGAAGTAGGGATTAGACGAGAAGAATTGGAAATGGTTCGTATAGATCCAATGTATCGTTTAAGCTATCCTGATGGTTTTGATTTTCTTAAATGGAGTGACATCGACAAACAGATTGAGGAGATCGGCCGTGTTTTTCCAGGGGAAGAGAATGGATTTCTAGCCTATTTAGAGCAAATGAAATGGCGTTTTGAAAAGGGAAAAGAAGCCTTTCTTGATCGTTCATTTGTTAAAAAGAGCGCATTTCTCTCTCCTGACTCTCTTAAAACACTTTGGAAATTAAAAGCCTATCAGACGGTTAAAGGGCAAGCAGAAAGTTATTTTACACACCCACGACTTCAAGAAGCATTTTCCTTTCAAACCTTATATGTTGGCGGGGCACCTTTTAACTCACCTGCGATGTATTCACTCGTTCCATTTAGTGAACATCAGCACGGCATTTGGTATATCAAAGGCGGGTATGCAAGTTTCGTTCAGTTACTTGTGAAAAAGCTAGAAGAACGAGGCGTGACGATTAAACTTAATAGTTGCGTCGAAGAGTTAGAAACGACTGGTCGTCATTGTAATGGAGTGATTGTTAATGGAAAACGAGAGCAAGCCGACCGAATTGTATTGAATGGGGATTTCCCATTAGCACGTAAACTTATAAAAGGTCGTGAAAAACATAAATCATATGTTCCCTCATCGGCATGCTTACTCCTTTATATCGGTGTAAATAAAATATTCGATGAAGCAGAAGTGCATCAGTTTCTTATGACAGATGACTTTAAGCAGCATATGCAGGATGTTTTTATAGATAAGAAGCTACCAAAGGCCCCATCGATGTATGTGTTTCATCCATCAAAAATTGATCCAACGCTCGCACCAGAAAACAAAGGAGTGTTATATGTTCTCATTCCAGTTCCATCAGGAAAAGAAGTCGATTGGTCACAAATCGGTGATTATGTTGACCGACGTTTGGATGAACTAGAGGCTAGAGGGTTTTCAGGCTTACGTGAAGCGATCGAGTGGATAGACATTCGAACACCAGAGGATGCACGACAAGAAGGGCTATATGAGGGAGGGAGCTTCGGTATTGCACCGATTTTATCGCAATCAGGCGTATTTCGTCCTCAACTGAAACCGTTTAATCTTCACAATGTTTATGCCGTCGGTGCGTCGACTCATCCAGGAGGCGGAATCCCAATTGTGATGCAAGGTGCGAAATTGCTAGCAAACTATTTACATGAAGAAAGCCTTCAATCAGCTTCAATATAAAAAGGAGGGAATCAAATGACTCGATTAGATGCTGCTTATGAAGACTGTTTCCAAATCATAAACCGTCATTCGAAGACCTTTACAAAAGCCTTTAGTCTTTTACCTGCTGCAAAAAGAAATGCGGTTTGGGCTGTTTATGCCTTTTGTCGTGAAGTTGATGACATTGTTGATGAAGGAAATAATCCAGCGCAAGAGCTTGATCAGTTTGAAGAAACATTTGAACGATTTTTAAGAGGAGGATTGCCACTTCCAACCTCCAAGTGGATCGCTCTTCAGGATGTTTTCGAACGGTTCGATGTTGATAAAGAAGCATTTTCTGACATGATTAGAGGTCAACGGATCGATTTGACGAAAAATAGATATCAGACGATAGAAGAGATGGAGTATTATGCTTATCACGTCGCAAGTACGGTCGGTCTCATGCTTTTACCTATTCTTGCACCTAACAATCATAGACAGTTACGTGCTGGAGGTATTGCTCTTGGTCTTGCCATGCAAATCACAAATATTTTACGTGATGTTGGCGAAGACTTGGATCGCAACCGAATCTATTTACCGAAAGACGTGATGGATAAGCATGGTTTAACGGTAAATGATCTAATGAACCGCAGAGTTAATACGGCTTTTATCAATGTTTGGGAAGGACTAGCAAAAAGAGCGGAGGAGCTTTACAGGACGGCACTTGTATCGATCGATGATTACCCTTTAGATGCAAGATTACCTGTCAAAGGTTCTGCCCATATGTACCGCGGGATATTACATTCTATTCGTCGTAATCATTATGATGTTTTCGGAAAAAGAAATTTTGTCACGAAGGAAGAAAAAGAAATAATTTTGATGGAGATGCAAGCCTAATTCAGGATAAGTCTACGTTAAAAAGCGCCTATTTCTATGTCTAATCTAAATGGAATAGGCGCTTTTGCATGTATTTTTTAATCAAACGATCACATGCTAATCATAGGACTGGCTATTTAACAAACAGCTGAAAAAGGAGGGATCATGTGCAAATATACTTTTCACCAGAACTGATTAAACAGGATGCGCAAGTGTTAAATATCGTCACTGATAAACAAAAGCCTGTTGGATATATCGCTTTTTTAATGGAAGAATCAAAAATGTATGTGTATGGAACAGTACAGGAGGAGGGAGTTTATGAGGATTTTAAGGATTTAGTTACGCCTTATGTACAAGGTTTATCGAAAATGAAGCCTGACCTTGAAGTGTTTACATACTTATCTGTTGGGGGAGAAGAAGTAAAGTTAGAGCAAGAAAATGAATAAAAAAGGAAACCAAATCGTCCCTAATCATAAAGGGCAGGTTTGGTTTTTTTATGCTTCATCCGTCGTAAGAGCTTGTTCAACGGAATAGAATGTACAAGCGGTTTGACTAACTGAGTGAGTCGGAGGGATGAGATGAGCATTTTTCTAAGTTATGTTTTATTAGGGTTGTCGCTTGCAGCACCCCTTGGACCAGTAAATGCTGCACAGCTTGACCGAGGCATTAAAAATGGGTTTCTGCATTCATGGCTTGTTGGCTTAGGGGCAACAAGTGCTGACGCTGTATATATGATGCTCGTTTTTGTAGGGGTAGTACAATTAATTGAAATTCCATTCATTCAATCATTTTTATGGTTATTTGGCTTTTTTGTATTAGTTTATACGGGCTTTGAAAGCTTGCTTGGTGCAAATAAAATGTCAATTGAAATGACGAGAGGTAAAAAGGAGTCACATCTAAAATCATTCGTTTCTGGGTTTTTCATTGCATTATTTAACCCGTTGAACATCCTGTTTTGGCTTGGCATTTTTGGTTCTATCCTAGCGAAAACGGTGACTACATATGATGACCACATGTTACTTTTATACTGTGCAGCCATCTTCATTGGGATTATTGTATGGGATGTGACGATGGCTGGTCTTGCTAGTGGAATGCGTCGTTATTTAACGACTAAGCTCTTAGGCCGTATTTCTGCGATTTCTGGATTATCACTGATTGGTTTTGGTGTGTATTTTGGCATTCAAGCATGTAAAAACTTATTTTAATTTCGTAAAAAGCGTTCCACTTGATTGTTTTGGTTTTTTCCAAAAATGCCGCATGATGAGGGTAGCGAGACTAATGATGATAACAAATAAGAAGCTAACAAAGAAACCAGGTCTACTTGTTGAATGAAAAAGGGTTCCTAAAACAGCAAGAAGGATAAGGATAAATCCTACAAAGCGCTTAATCTGATCCATTGTCGTGAGTTCTGATAGTCGACCATACGAGCCTAGAATGAAAAACCAGTTATACAAAAGCATCAGTCCTGCTGCCGTCGTGATGTATTCATACATACGTCCAGGCATGACAAGCGATAGAATAATGGAAACAATGATCCCAACAGTCGTAAGAATTATGGCAGGAAAAGCAATGTCTTTCTTCGTCTTTTTAGCTAAAAGGGCAGGGGCATCTTTGTCTTTTGCTAATGTAACAAGAATACGAATGACTGCAAATAAAGACGCAACCATAGTTGAGAAGCCAGCTATGATAAAAACACCATTAAAAATATCTTGAACGTACCGAATGTGATAAACGTTTAATGCGGTGACAAACGGGCTCTCATCTGTACTAATGGTCGTTGATGAAACAAGGATGAGCGCAAGACCAATAGAGATGATATAAATGGCTCCTAAAACAAAAAGCATCACTTTTCCAGATGTAGCTGCCTCTGTTTTATCTTTTAAACGAATGGCGAGCAAGCCCATAATTTCAATGCCTCCAAAACCATAAAACCCATAAATAAGCGAGGGGAGTAGACCTTTTATGCCATTTGGAAAAATAGCGTCATAGGTTCGTGGAATGGTTTGTTGCTCTGTTCCATTTCCGAACATACCAAAAAGGGCAAGAATGGCGAGTATGATAAACATTAGAATGGCAGCTATTTTTAATACGGCAAGTACATTTTCAATTCGATCAAACCCTTTTGAGCCAGCTAAAATAACGAGTAATCCAAGGGCAGCATAAATACAAGCGAAAATCCAAAGTGGAATGCCAGGAAACCAAAAACGAGAAAAAATCGATAAAGCGGTCATTTGACTTCCGATAATTAACATTTCAGATGACCAATAAACCCAGCCGCTTGAAAAGCCAGCCCAGCGACCGTACGCTTTTTTAGCATAAGAACAAAAAGATCCTTTATCGGGATCCGCTATTGTCATTTTGGCAAGGGCTTCAAAGACAAAATAGGTGCCTAAAGCTGCAAGGGCAAATGATAATAAAACAGCAGGACCAGCCATGCTTATTGCGATGCTTGATCCAAGAAAAAAGCCTGTTCCAATCGTGCAAGCAACACCTAACAAAGATAACTGCCACCATTGCAACGGTTTTTCAGATTTTTCAGCTGATGTTGATTTCACACTCATCCACCTCCCATTGGTTAGTGTTAGAAAAAATAATCGTTCTTATGTAAAGGCACGTAAACAAAAAAATGAGAAAGGAGGGCATCTTCCGTTCTCATTTTTCGTGTTTACTTTCTGCGCGAGCGATAGGGAGGGTGCAACAGCGAAAAGAGCCTCCAGATTTAATGATTTCGGTTATATCGATTTCAATTACTTCAAATCCACGGCTTAGAAGCTGTTCATTTACATGTTTATTGCTTGGTAAGCTGAATATTTTTTTATGTCCAATCGATAAGACATTTGTTCCAAGTGTAAATTGCTCTTCCTCAGATACTTCAATCAAATCATAGTGGTATTTTAGAATGTTTCTTTCTTTTTTAGTGAAAGCTTTAGGAAAATAAATGGCTTCATGAGGAGAAATGATGTTAAAAACACAATCAAGATGAAGATATTTTTCTGTGAACGGAATCGTTATCACTTCATATGCAGGTAAGAGGGAACGCATATGCTCGATTGCATCCTGATTTGTACGGTTACTAAGGCCAATGAAGATTTTGTTACGGTCAATGATGACATCTCCACCTTCGATGCGGTCGCCAATCAAGTTATAATAAGAAATTTCTTCGTCCTCAAGCCATTTTTTAAGCACATTTTCTTCCCCTTGTCTGATTTTGCTCGCCATTTCGGCAACATAAATCGTTTGTCCAAGGGTGAAGCCAATGTCTCGAGTGAAAACCTGTTCTGGGTAATTTTCTAGTGCAGGAAGAAAGATGACATCAATCCCTTGTGATTTTAGCGCATGAACAAACTGCTTGTGTTGTTTTAGGGCAAGCTCAATGTGGATTCCTTCATTTTTGAAATGCTTTTGTGTATCGTTTATGACGTCTTTAATTTCCATATATTGTGGCTTACACAGAATGACCTGTTCTAACGGGTCGTATTCACTACGACAGAATGGTTGGTTTTTTTTCTTCAGCATGGAAAACATCTTCATCCTCCAATTGGTTTACTTTCTTATAGAATGACCGATAAAAGCTGAAATATAAGTGAGTAAAAATTGAAGAGGAAGATGCCATTAAAGAGTGTTTGAAACGATAATTATTTTGTGAAGCTTGCATTTATAATAAGATTGGCTACATTTATTCCACTTAATGTGACCATTGGAGAGCCGCCACCTGGATGAGTGGAGCCACCGACAAAGTAGAGATTGTGAAGGTCTTTTGCTTGGTTTGTTGGTCTTAAGAAAGCATCGCGCGCTTTATTTGATGACGGTCCATATAAGGAGCCGCGATAAGCATAAAATTGCTTTGAAATGTCTTTTGGACGAATGATTTTCTCTGCAATAATGGAAGGACGAATGTCGAGTCCTTTTTCTGCGAGCTTTTGGTAAATCAATTGTTTATAAGCTTCTTCATCGATTACCGATTCAGGCGTCAAGGCAGGGGCATTAACAAGAATAAAAAGATTATCTCCCTGTGGTGAGACAGATGGATCTGTATAAGAAGAATTGCAAATATAAATGGTTGGATCTTTTGCATATTGTTTCTCTTTAAAAAGAGCCTCAAATTCTTCTTTATACGCTTCACTGAAATACACTTGGTGATGAATAAGCTGTTTCATATGCTTGTTTAATGAGGCTAGAATGACAAATGCGGATGTAGACGGTTCGAAGCGACTAATTTTTGCATTGCGAAAAGAAGGTCTAAATCTTTCATCTACTAATTCAGGAAAGACTTGAAGTAAATCTCCGTTCATCACAATGAGATCGACATCTTTTTGTTCACCATTTTCACATTCGATCCTTTTAATTGATTGCTTTTGTACATGAAGCTTCTTGACTTCCATGCCGCGGTGAATCTTCACACCGAGCTCGATTGCTCGTTTTGTAAGGCCTTCTGCAATCGTTGGATTTCCGCCTTTCACGTAATAGACACCCTCAATGAGTTCAAGATAGGCAATCATCGCAAAGGTTGCAGGTGCCATAAAGGGAGAAGACCCAATATACGTTGCGTAACGATTTAACATTTGCACGTGATGCTCATGCTTGAAAAAACGTCTGTGAAAATGATCAAGTGACTCAAGTGGACGTACTTTCCTTAAAGCAGAAGCTAGCTTAGGAGAAAAATAGTCTTTCCAATTTGAAAAGGTCTTTGGGAAGAAATGTGCTTCTGATAACTGATAGAGTCGTGTAATTTCTTGAAGGTACACAGAGAATGTTTCAGCTGCTTGTGGGTCCTTTTGTGCTAGCTGGGACTTCATCTCGTCGATATTCGTTGACATATCAAACGTACTACCATCTGAAAATACATTACGGGTATGAACGTCGAGTTTGATAATTTGAAAATAATCATCAGGGTTTGCTCTCGTTTGTTTGATGACCTGTTGAAAGACGTAGGGCATCGTAATCGTATTTGGACCGAAGTCGAAATGGGTATCACCAAGCTGATAGCGCATCATTTTTCCACCGAGGTGTGTATTTTTTTCATAAAGATGGACGTCAAAGCCTGCGTTAGCAAGGAGAATAGCTGATGTTAATCCGCCAAGTCCTGCTCCGATAATGCCTACCTTTTTCTTCACGTATATCGACGCCCCTTCCATTCGAATCCCTTGCCTTTTAGCCCAAGGTACATGGAGTAATACATGGTTGCAAGAAGTGCTAGAGCCGCAAATGGCATGAGGAGCCATAAGAATCGATCCTGTCTAGTAAAAACATCAATGATTAAACGCACAAGCCACGTTAGTAAAAGGGGGATGATGAAGAGTATGCTCCCTTTTACTAAACCATACATGGCTAGTGGGAGTGGTGCAACAAATACAGCTAGATAAAAGATTGTAAGGAAAACAACGAGAGGGATGGAGCGCCCAAGGCCTGGGAAAATATTTTTCGAAAAACCTTTCCAAACCTCTCGATTCGTTTCATACATTTGGCATGTAACGGAATCCGTCACATTTGCTAGGCAAGCTTTTTTACCGATTTGCTTAACAGCACGGGTTATATGCACATCCTCAACGAGAGACGATTTCACTGTTTTGTGTCCACCAACTTGTTCATATGTTTCTTTTGTAAAGAGCATGAATGCCCCGTGAGCCGCTGTAAATGCAGGTTCAATTGTTCGATTTGCTTTAAACAACGGCAAATGAAGAAGGACGACGACATGCTGCATCGGAACAAGTAATTGACTTAGCCAGGTTGTCGTTGGAAAGCGCGGAAAGCCTGAAAGTAGTCCAACTTGTTCTGTATTCATTAATGTAAGCGCCTGTTCTATCGTATTTGGCTCAAGCCTAATGTCCGCATCGATAAATAAGAAATAATCGCCTGTTGCTCTTTGCCCAAGCTGGTGACAAGCATGAACCTTACCGACCCAGCCTTTTGGAAGGGGCTTTCCGCAAATAATCTCGACTTGCTTCAGCTTTTTAGAATGGTGTTTTAACAAGGAATATGTCTTGTCTTTTGAGTGGTCATCAAGAAACACGAAGGAAAGATTCTTGTACGTTAACGCTTGTAAGCTGGTAAGCAGGTCTACTACATTGCGTTCTTCGTTACGCAGTGGAACAAGGATCGTCACTTCTTTGTCATGAGGGAGATTACGTATAGGCTGTGGCAGTCGTGGCATAAACAAGCGATTGATCCAAGTCCAAATGACTAGTAAAGAGAGTAAGATGATGAGAGCTACTATAATCATTAACGATCCTTTCTGCTAGGCTTCAGCCATTGAAGCCATTCGCTTACTGATTTTGTACCATTTAAAAGTGGACGGTATTCATTAAGCTTATTTTGAATGATGGCGTTCTTTTGCTGATCTAGTTGATTTGTGACAATCTGTTCGAGGTAACTTGTTTGCTGTTTTCTTGACATTCTGTTCGTGGTTGCAGGAAGAACGGCTGAACCAATGTCAATATAGAGCTCAGGCCTCTGATGATGGGTAAATGTATAGTAATAAGTGACTGGAACGACTATTGTTTCAGGTTTTTTTTCAAGTAAATAAGCAACTCCTTGTTGAAAGAAAAGGGGGCGCTCTTCCAAATGCCTTTCTTCTCCCTGTGGAAAGATCCAGACAGCTTTCTTATGCTCGAGTAACGTTGCTGCATAATTTAGTGAAGTGAGAATACTACGTGGTTGATCTTTCCGTACGGAGAACGCCCCGATTTTACGGAAAAAAGGAAATTTCTTCATCCCTTCCTCACCCATCATTGCGTAGCTATCATGGTGACAAACTTTTTCTGTTACATAATAGGACACGAGACCATCCCACCAATTGCTATGGTTAACAAGCACAAGCATTGGCTGATTTGTCTTGGGAAAGCTCCCACGTATGTTTACCGAATAAAAGGAGCGTCGCAAGAGCCAGTACTTGTTGTACAAATGAAATAGTTTACGAAATGTCTTGCTTTTTTGGGCTTCAATCATCATGATTGCCACCTTTTTTAATAGAAAAATAGATAACGAGTAATATGCCTGTTAGTGTTGCAGTAAGGAACGCAGCTCCAATCAACCCATTTGTTAATGCGAGAATCATAAACATGAAAATCATTAGAGCATAGAGCCAAACCATCCGAACGGTCCAATATGTACTTTGTTCCGTCGTCCATTTTGAACGAAGGTAGAGGATGAGATAAACAAGAGTGTGAAGAATGAAGGCTAAAATAAACCAACCTGCGAAATTAGAAAAAGGAACACCATAATAAAAACCTTCTCCATTCCAGATCCAGTATTCCTTCACAAGATAAGCAACAGGATCAATAACCAAATCAATAACAACGGCAGCCAGTGCACCTATGAATGCATACATATTACCTTGTTTCAGAGGCTGCTTAATAGGACGAACGATTTGTTTGGTGATGACATGTGTTGTGGAAATGACCATTAACCAAGCAAAGCCAATCGTTAAGGGGACATCAAAAAAAATGAGGCCAAAATCAGGATTGTAGTAGTAATGTCCAAAGAATAATCCAAATTGAACACCGATCCATTCAATGAATATCGTGACAAAGAAAATCATCAATGATAGAAACAAGCCGAGTTGAAATCCATAGTTTCGTATAAAGTAGACGACACCTAGTAAGCCTGACAAGATGAGAAAAACGGCATTTGCCCATTCTAGAAATGGCGGGAGAATATCAAAAGTGAGGAGAATAACACCACATGTATACCAAAATAGAAAAAAGCGAAATAATATTCGGTCAAAACGGTTAGACATGACAAGCTCCTCCTTTTCATCTATTCTTATTATAAAGGTCAATCATTTATTTGTACAATAATTGTACAATAAAAATAGGAGGAATGAATATGGAGAAACGAGTTGTTATTGTGACAGGGGCAGGTCAAGGTATCGGTGCGGCTGTCGCTGAGGCGTTTGGTGAGAACGGTGATATTGTGATTGTAGCGGATGTGAATGAAAGCAATGCACAAACGGTTGCCAGTAAGATAAATGATAAAAACGGTGAGGCTTATCCAATAATATGTGATGTCAGAAAGGAATCACATATTGTTGAAATGATGAGTCATGTTGAGCAGCAGTTTGGCCAGATTGATGTGTTAATTAACAATGCAGGTGTATCAAGATGGAAATCTCCATTTGAATTAACAGCTGAGGAGTGGGATGACGTTCAACATACGAATGTACGGAGTGTCTTTCTTTGCTCAAGAGAAGCGGGTAAAGTGATGAGAAAACGTAAAAAAGGATCAATTGTCAATATGTCCTCAACTCGTGCGACAATGTCTGAACCTAACTCCGAAGCTTATGCAGCATCAAAAGGTGGCATTCTCGCCTTAACTCACGCACTTGCTGCATCGTTTCAAGAAGAGGGCATTCAAGTAAATGCGATCAGCCCAGGGTGGATTCATACTGGAGACATGGACGAGCTTCGAGAAATTGATCACGAACAACATTTCTCTAAACGAGTTGGTGAACCAGCCGATATTGCTAGAGCATGTTTGTTTCTAACAAATGAAGCGAACCATTTTATCAATGGCGAAAACTTAACGATCGACGGTGGCATGACAAGAAAAATGATTTATGAGCATTAATAGGATTGATCAAAAAAAGCTTGTCGGTGGAAATACCCATCGACAAGCTACCATAATGAGATAAATTAAGCTACACGACCTTTTTTTACGGAGTTTGTTTTAGTATCAACTCCTGAAGCTGTTTGCTTAATTCCACAGTAGACAAAGAATACAGCAATCAACATGTAGCCAATTGTAAAATCTTGGGCTGCATTAATGGTTAGTGCAGGTGCGTGCATAAAGCCGACAAACGATAAGAATGCTGCTATTAGGGCAAAGATTGTTGCTTGTTTAAAATTCTTATCAATAACGGAAACGGTTATAGCACCGAGTAAAATCGCTGTAAACATCGCCCCTTGTCCAAGAGGGACGATTCCCTCCGAAATACCAGCTACGACTTCACCAGCATGATTATTAAAGCGGGTCATCACGTAATTAGCGAAGTATGGAAGCATCGCAATCGCAATTGCTGGATAATACTTTTTGTCATTTGATAAGAAGGCTGTACCAACCATCGACATCCCTACAAATACAAGGATAGGAGCAACCGCTGCTAAAGGTATAATCGCAGCAAGTGCGGCAATGATACCTGACATCGCTGCAAGACCGAAGACAATTGCATTTAAAATGCTATAACCACGACCAGCGCCCATTTCTTTTGAGGCAACCGTGGCGATATAAACAGTAGTTGGGAACAATCCTCCAAAAATCGCTCCGATCATCGTTCCAACCCCGTCAACAGCTTGACATTCACGAACGTCATACGAATCACCAGCGGCAGACATCGCATCCACGTTATTCATTGTTTCAATCGCATTATAAAGAGTGATAGGAATTAATACCGCCAATAAACCAATTAGTGCACCGAATAAATAAGACATTCCTTCAAATGGAGCAAGGGTAGGAAGCATTGGATAAAATCCGACATTTGCTAAACCTTCTGTTATTTGACTTGGGGATTGAAAGCCAAGAGCAAAGGCAAGTATAGTCCCTGCAATAACGGCAAATAATGTAGCGGGAATTCGAAATGGCATGGCTACTTTCGCTACAACCCCAACAATAATAATCGCAAGAGAAACGAGACCTACAACTGGAATCTCGAACGTATTAAAGAGCATCTCACCAGCAATAAATGTGAAGGCAACCCCAGCAAGTGCACCAAGCATAGCTGCACGTGGCAGTCTACTGCGAACCCAGTTTCCGCTTAAGCTAACAAGTGCTTCAACGAGACCACTCAAGAACGCAGCGGCAACAGCAATTTTCCAAGCAAGCTCATGATCACCTGTTAAAGCATTTGCAGGTGCGAGCACCCCAAATAAAAAGACGAACATAACAGGTGTGCTAATCCCATAAGAAAGCGCCGTTACATCTGTCCGACCTTCCTTTTGTGCCAAACGTTTTGCCATGTAGGCATAATATACATTTCCAACCATAACAGCTATTGCTGCACCAGGAATGACTTTACCAAAAACAATGCTTGCAGGGAAGCCCATTCCTAGCATCGTAACAGCGATCACAACAAAATTAGCTAAATTATTTTGAAAAAGGGCGAAAAAAGCATCAGTATCTTCTTTCTTATATAATGGGTAATGAATCGCTTTTGTAGACATTGTTCATTCTCCTTATTTCGTTTTCGTAGTTGTGAGTTCATCAACAAAGGTAACGCGACCCTCAGACAGCTGATGAACACGGGCAAGTGATTCAACGCGATATCCTTGTTCTTCTAATAGCTTCCGTCCATCTTGAAATGATTTTTCAATGACAATCCCAATTCCCGCAACATGTGCACCAGCTTGGTGAACAATATCGATTAAACCAAGTGCAGCTTGTCCGTTTGCTAAGAAATCATCGATAATTAAGACCACATCGCCAGCATCCAGGAAATCCTTTGAAACGGTAATATCATTTGTTTCTTGCTTTGTAAAAGAGTAAACCGAGCTTACGAACACATCGTTATTCATCGTCAAGGACTTCTTTTTTCTTGCAAAAATGAGAGGTGTTCCAAGAGTAGAAGCAGCCATGAAGCTTGGGGCAATACCAGAAGATTCGATTGTTAGTACTTTCGTAATCCCAGATTCGCTAAAAAGACGAGCAAATTCTTCTCCAATGGCAGCCATAAGGTTAACGTCAACTTGATGATTCAAAAATGTATCAACTTTTAAAACCTGGTCTGATAGAACATTGCCACGTTCACGAATTGCTTGTTTGAGTTGTTCCATTACGATCTCTCCCTCTTTTATTAATTAAACAAAAACTCGAATGTTAAGCTCTCACGTAGACGACGAGTGAGAGCTTAACATTCGAGTTTTTGAAAAAATGAATGTCAAAACATCATTCGTAGTCAAGCCATTTACGGTAGCTTGGTAGAAACTTGTAGGCCATATCCCTACGATTATACGAGTTGTTTTCTATGATTGTTTGTGTATAGGGGTTAGTATAGATCATAAATGAAAGGAATGAAAGACATTTTTCTAAAAAAACGAATAAATGGACTTTATTCTGAAAATTCGTTCGTTAATTAGTTTAATGAGCAGACGTCATTATTTAGCAAAATAATAAAAAGCGCCTTTGAGAGGCGCTTTGTTAAGAGGGAGTGTCGATGAAGTTATTTGTGAAAGGAAGCGCCGATAATAATTAACAAGATAAACAAGACGACAATCAACGCAAATCCACTGCCACATCTGCCATAACCAGCTACAGGTCCATAGCCATAACCACAAGGATCATAGCCAGCACCAGCTACAGGTCCATATCCACCACAATAGCCATAACCAGCACCAGCTACAGGTCCATATCCAGGTCCACCAAAAAATCTCATACTTACACCGCCTTTCAACAAGGTATGCTATAGACTATGCAAAGGGTTGGGAGATGGTATTGGGTACTAGCGGAATTTGGACGTTTTACTACTAAACGGTTAGTAGGCTTTTCTAAAAGCTCGTCTTTCTGCATATTCTAAACATTTATCACAAACAACCACTCGTTCATTTCGATCTGTAATATAATTTCGCATGTATGATGTTGTATATTTACAAAAGTAGCAGCTTTTTTTCTTAAATATGGATAAGAATCGATTAAGCATGATCTACACCTCTTCTACATATTAGTTAGAAGTACATGCTTAATCGTAGCAAATCTTCATTTAGAAAAGAAGAAATACGGTTTACCTTTTAGAAACGGAAAGGAGCCCCCAGCTTTGTTGCTGAGAGCTTTTGAACAATTAATGCATTACCAGCCTCCATAAGCGCAACCAACAATGATTAGGAGGATAAACAACACAACAATTAATGTGAAGTCATGGTGATAGGCAAATCCCATTTCGATCAACTCCTTTCAACCTTTTCCATACAGCTTATGAAACTGAAAAGAAATGGGTTTGGGCAGAAGTTGAAATTAAAAATGTATCATCTATTGTTTGATAAGAAAAGAGCTTGGGTAAAGTAAGTGTAACCCACCGTATAAGCCAGGATAATTGACAAGTGCTTATCTTCGTAATAAGATATTTGTTGCAAATAAGATAAATGGATTGTAACTGAGTGAGATCAGGCAAGACCTAAATTAAGTGTGGGGGTTAAAATAGAACTACCTCTGTCTTTTTTAGGTCTTTTTTTATTTCAGTCTACTTAACAAAAAAACAGAGAGGTGTATACGATATGTTTAAAAAATTATTCGGTCTTGATAAGAAAAAAGAAGCAACGCCAGTTCAACCACAACAGGAAATGGTGCATGCCCCGTTAACAGGGAAATTAATTGCGATTGAGGATGTTCCAGATCCTACTTTTTCTCAAAAAATGATGGGAGACGGTTTTGCGATTGAGCCGTCAGAAGGTAAGGTAGTAGCTCCAGTGTCTGGTGAAATCATGCAAGTATTTCCAACAAAGCACGCAATCGGAATTAAAACTCCAGGCGGTGCGGAAGTATTGCTTCATATCGGTCTTGAGACAGTTAATATGAAAGGTGAGGGCTTTACGGCTCATGTAAAAGAAGGCGATAAAGTGAAGCTCGGTGATGCACTCGTTGATTTCGATTTAGATCTTGTAAAAGAAAAAGCAGCGAGCACAATCACTCCTGTTGTGATCACAAATATGGATGACCTTGATAGTGTTGTAAAAGAACCTGCTACTGAAACGGTTGCTGGGGAGACGCCTTTATTAACAATCAAGTCTAAAGGTTAATTGAAGTGAAAAAGTGAGGCTTCTTTAGGAGTTTCACTTTTTTTCTGCTCCATAATCGGCTATGATGAAGCTTAGGACAAAGGAAGCTAGGAGCTAAAAAGAATGAGAATAAACAAAGTGCTGAACAACAATGTTGTCGTTGTCAAAGAAGAGCAAGAGGAAATTATTGTGATGGGACCTGGGATTGCTTTTGGAAAAGGGAAAAATGATATCATCAATCCAGAAAAAATCGAAAAGGTGTTCGTTATGAAAGATGAACGTGAATATGAAAAGTTCGCACAAATTATTGATCTCCTTCCTGAAGCTCATATTGTGATTGCTGAAGAAATTATTACATATGCAGAAAAAGCCTTAAAAACAAAATTAAATGAGCATATTCATGTTGCCTTAACAGATCATCTTTCGTTTGCGATTGAACGATTTAATCAAGGCTTTGAATTGAAAAATAAACTGTTAAATGAAATTCGAGTGCTTTATGCTGCAGAATATGAAATTGGATTATGGGCAATTGATCATATCGCAAAGAAATTGAAAGTTCGTTTGCCGGAGGACGAAGCGGGTCATATTGCTCTTCATTTACACACAGCAAAGATGAACACAACGACAATGACTGAAGCGATGAATACAACGGTTTTATTAAATGAACTGATTGAGAAAATAGAAGAAACATTAAAGGTGAAGGTTGATGAAGATTCCATTTCGTATCAGCGACTACTTACTCACTTGAATTTTGCGCTTAAGCGAGTATCAGAGGGGGAAGCTTTTCATGATGTTGATGAAGACATGCATCAACTTGTGAAAGAAAAGCATCAACGCTCTTATGAAACGGCTGTTGAGCTAAGTGAATATTTATCGCAACATTATGATTTCTCTCTTCCTCAATCAGAGCTTGTTTATTTGACGTTACATATTCAGCGAATTCAACGAAAAAATGAAGACGAGGTGTCAGAATGAAAGGCGTTATTAGTTTAGGTGAAGCACTAATTGATTTCATCCCATTAGATGAAGAGAACATGACATATCAGAAAAGTCCTGGAGGTGCACCAGCAAATGTTGCTGTAGCACTTGCAAAGTTAGGCGCTAAATCTAGCTTTTTAGGAAAAGTCGGAAATGATGTACTTGGTGAATTTATGTGTGACACGTTAAAAGCGCACGGGGTAAATGTAACGCATATGAACTTAACAGATGAGGCTCGCACAGGAGTAGTCTTTGTAACATTAGACAAAACAGGGGAACGGAATTTCAGCTTTTATATTGATCCAAGTGCAGACAGGTTTCTATCAAAGGATGAATTAGATCCTTCTTTATTTACAGAAAATAGAGTTCTTCATTTTGGTTCGATTTCAATGATTAGTGAGCCAAGCCATAGTGCAACAAAAGAGGCTGTAAGATTAGCAAAAGAAAATGGCATGATTGTCTCATATGATCCAAACCTACGTCTTGGCTTATGGCCGACAGAAGAGCAAGCAAGAGAGACGATTTTATCCATGCTAGCTGAAGCTGATGTTGTAAAGATTTCAGAAGAAGAGCTAGAGTTTTTAACAGGTGAGAAGGAGCTAGATGCTGGGATTAAGAAGCTTGAATCCTACCAGCTTCCTGTTTTGCTTGTGACATGTGGTCATTTGGGTAGCTATATTCATACACAAGGACAAACAGTTCACGTTCCCGCAATGAAAGTCCAAACAGTCGATACAACGGGTGCTGGGGATGCGTTTGTCTCAGGCATTCTTTATCAATTAAATGAAGAAAATGGATCAGTTGAAGAACTTTCGCTTGATCGTTGGAAAGAAATTGTTCGTTTTGCATCGGTTTCTGGGGCACTTGCTGCTTCAACGCGTGGTGCGATGACAGCTTTGCCGACACTAGAGGAAGTGAAGAAACAACTTGAAAGTTAAATCATGATAGAGAAGGTATTCATTAAATGGATGCCTTTTTTTGTGGTTCCAATATATTGAAAAAAATATCAATACTATCCAATACTATTTCAACCAAGTAACATCTACGGCTAAAATCGTTATTCACATTACAAAAAGATTTCAATTCGATTAAAACAGCTTGAAAGACTTGCTTACAGATTGTCTAACTGATAATCTTGCAATCGTTAGACAAAACGCAAGGAGGTTTTCATTTTGAAAATAAATCGAACATCAAGAGTTTTGCGTAATATCGGATTGCCGCTTGCAACAGCGGGATTTATGATTTTTACAGCTCCATCAATCTCAGAGGCTAGTGAACTAGGAAGTAAATTGCTCCATAAAGGTATGGATAGTGAGCAAGTACAAACATTGCAAGAGTTATTAACAGAAAAAGGTCTATATGAAGATATACAAGTAAATGGTGTCTATGACAAAAATACATCTCAAGCGATTCGAAGCTTTCAAGAAAAGCACAATTTAATGGTCGATGGAATAGCTGGCCCTCAAACATTTGGTGCACTTACTGTGTTATCAGAAGGGGATAAGGGTGTCCTTGTAGAAGACCTACAAGAAAGATTGCAAAACCTTGGCTACTATCAAGGAAATTTAGATGGGTTGTTTGGCCCGCTTACACATATTGCTGTCACTTCCTTTCAGACTTCACAAGGGATAATGGTAGACGGGTTAGCTGGCCCGCAAACGTATGCAGCATTATTCAATTACAAGGCTCAAGTTGTTGAACCAAAACAGGAGGCACAAGCAGCTCCTGTTACAGCGAAAGAGGAGCCTGTTGAAGAACCGGCTGAAAGTCCAGAACCAGTTGAAAGTTCAGAACCAGTTGAAGAACCAGTTGAAAGTTCAGAACCGGCTGAAAGTCCAGAACCAGCTGAAAATCCAGAACCAGTCGTTACAGAGGCTGCAACAGAGCAAGTAGAACAGTCTGCTCCTGTAAGCAATAATGAAGCACCAGCTGAAGACAACCAAGCTACGTTTGAAATGGAAGCAACAGCTTACACAGCTTACTGTGACGGGTGCTCGGGTGTGACAGCAACTGGAATCGACCTTCGAAACAATCCAAACAAAAAGGTCATTGCTGTTGACCCAAGTGTCATTCCGCTTGGAACTCGTGTACATGTAGAAGGTTACGGTGAAGCCGTTGCTGGTGATACAGGTGGAGCGATTCAAGGAAATAAGGTCGATCTTCATTTCCCTACAAAAGAAGAAGCAATCCAATTTGGTCGTCAAACAGTGACAGTTACAATTATTGATTAATCATGATAACCTGGTAGTTCCATGAGCTACCAGTTTTTTTACTGCACTAAAAAAGAGCCTTTTATCTAATGAATTTTGTGCTTTATACGTAAAATCAGGCTGATTATTCATGTTGTCATTAAGTTGAAATATTGATAAAAATTATTTGAAAATTCTTTTCAAAAATAGGCTAGCATAAGTAGATTTTTCCTGTTACACTACATTAGTTGTAAAAGTTAGAAAGTAGGTGATTGGATATGCTTCAAGCGTTAATTATTTTCGTTGCTCAACTTTTATACGTACCAGTGTTAACGTTACGAACGATTATGATGGTCAAAGGGATGAAAGAAAAAGCATCGGCAATGGGGATATTAGAAGGTGTCATTTATGTTGTGGCGCTTGGAATTGTGTTTAGTGATTTATCTAACTATTTGAATATGGCTTCCTATGCGCTTGGTTTCGGTATAGGTATATATATAGGACAGATTATTGAGCAAAAGCTTGCGATAGGTTATGTGACTATTGAAGTGAATACTATGGAGAGAAATGATCGACTGACAGAACGTCTTCGTGAGGTTGGTTTTAGTGTATCGACAGCTGAGGTAGAAGGAATGCATCAGGCGCGTCGTTATCGCTTAGATTGTACAGCTAGACGAGATCGCGAGAAGGAATTCATCGACATTGTTAGTTCATATGAGCCAAGTGCGTTCATTGTTTCATATGAGCCTCGTAATTTTAAAGGTGGATATATTACGAAAGCAATGAAGAAAAGAAAAGAGAAATTTTTACGAAGCAAAGCAAAAGCATCTTCAAAAGTATCTTAATCGATCCATCCATTTTTATCACGGGGCTGTCCCAAAAAGCCCCTTGTTTCTTTCCTCCTTTTCTTAATCTGATAGCACCTCTGTGTCATTCATCTCTTCACCTTGGAATTTTCGAACACCCAAATAAAAAAACATTGAGAAACCCTCAAATACTCATAAATGTTTTACATTATCCTGTTGGAAATGTAAAATTCTTTACCATTATTCAAGCGAACATTTAAAAGCGCTAAATTTAGTATTCACGAAATATCAATGTTCACTTCACATTCTCATCTTTGAAAGCTAATGAAGGATATAAATTAATTGGGGATAAAGTATCAAAAGCTATTTCCCATATTCTTTCTAAGTAGCGGTTTTTTTTTAGTATTTTCATACCGATTTTTGGATTTATACTATTTTTCACATGAGATTTTTTTGAATTCTTTTATAGTTTTGATATCGTATGAATGGAAGTAAAAAACATCAAAAAGGAGAAATGCCTAATATGAATAAGAAAATAACCTCTTTTTTCTTCATTGCATTTTTTGCACTAGCTGCGTGCTCGCAACAGACGGAAAACACCACTGTATCTACTGAATCTGATAATGAATCGCAAAAAGAACAAGAGGCTCATAGTGAAAAGCTTGCTCATTGGTCTTATGAAGGGGAATCAGGACCAGAACATTGGGGGGAACTGGATCCCACTTACTCGACCTGTGTCGATGGAAGTGAACAATCACCAATTAATATAGAATTCTCTCAAGTGGACACAAGTGAAAGTATAGAAAATATTGAAATTAAGTATGAGCCTGCTTCTTTTTCCCTTGTTAATAATGGTCATACTGTTCAGGCGAACGCCACTGAGCTAAACAATGGTATTATTGTAGAAGGCCAAGAATATCAACTGGTACAATTTCATTTCCATACGCCAAGTGAACATCAATTTAATGGGCAACATTATGATATGGAATTGCATCTGGTCCACCAAGATATAAATGGTAAACTGGCCGTACTTGGTGTGATGATTCAAGAAGGAAAAGAAAATGAAAACCTTGCATCCGTATGGGATGACTTGCCAAAAGAAGAAACAGAAAATGAGATTCCCATAAATGAGCCTATCAACCTACAAAATCTCCTACCTGAAGACCAATCATCCTTCCATTACACTGGTTCGTTAACGACTCCTCCGTGTACGGAAGAAGTGAAATGGATCGTTTTTAAGCAGCCAATTGAGATGTCGAAGGAACAAATCCAAGCATTCCAAGAAATTTTCGAGGAGAACCATCGACCAGTTCAGCCTTTAATCGAACGAGATATTACCGAGAATTAAATAAAAGATAAAAGTGCTAGTTGAAGTTTTGATGAGGTCACATTTCTTTAAATCCACTAAAAGGGGCTGTCCCATAAGGTCATAAAATGACCTTATGGGCAGCCCTCTTTTTTGTCATTTCAAATAAAAAAAGGGCACAAAAAAATCGCTCTATCGTTTAAAATGAAGTCACCACAACAAAACATTTCAACAAGGAGCGATTTTTTATGTGCAACCAATTGGCTATTTTTTAAGATTATAACATGAACTAACTGATTCTTCCTATGGATTTCTCAGATTTAATTCCAGAAAATCATGTTGAACTTGGACTTGTAGCATGAACCCATAATATGAGGAAGCGAGTGGCGGCTGATCGCCACTCGCAAGAGAATGAAAAAATGCATAACAAAAATCACGGAGACCAACGTAAACAGGTCTCCGTGATTTTTAGTTTTTAGGGGCTTTTGGGACAGCCCCGTTTTTTAGTTGATGAATACCGAGAATGATATCATGTTTAGTAAAGATAATGAGAGGGAACAATCCATGTAGATTAAAAAAGGAGCGGATAATTAAATGAACGTTTTAGTTGTCGGTGCAAATGGTAAAGTAGCAAGACATACAATAAAAAAAATAGCGGATGCAGGACATCATCCAGTTGCAATGATTAGAAAAGAAGAACAGGCGGAGGATTTGTTGAAGTTAGGTGCAGCAGACACAGTTGTAGCTGATTTAGAAGCCGATTTTGAGCATGCTTTTAAAGGGATTGACGCCGTTATCTTTGCTGCTGGTTCAGGAGGGCATACTGGTGCGGATAAAACGATTCTCATCGATTTATGGGGAGCGATCAAAACGATTGATGCTGCAGAGAGAAATGGTGTAAAGCGATTTGTTATGCTTAGTTCAATGGGTACTGCAGACCCCGATAAGAGCGAAAACATTCGTCACTACTTAGTAGCAAAAAAGGTAGCTGACGATCATCTTAAACAATCTACTCTTACCTATACAATCGTTCGTCCAGGGAGCTTAACAGATGAGGCTGGGAAAGGGAAGATTAAGCTTGAAGAAGAAATTCAAGTTCGTGATAACACCATCACAAGAGAAGATGTAGCCACGGTCCTTACTGAAGTGATTGAGCGCGAAAATACGTACGGAAAAACGTTTGAAATTCTAAATGGCGATACAGATATTTCAGAAGCTCTACAGGCTGTTTAATGAGAAGAAGCTATGCGAACCTTTTTTCGCATAGCTTTTTTAACACGTTAGGAAAGGATACATTTTGTAACATAGAGGTTATCAACGTTGTTAACATTTTAAGCCTTACTTATAACGGCAACTTTAGCTTTTGTATTAGGTCTTGGCGATAAACGACGTTTTGTTTAACATTGCCTATTAATAAGTCATAAGATAAAGCATAGTCTTATTGAGTAGAAGAGTATGAAGCTTTTACAATTCTACGATCAGACTATTATTTAAAAAGAAGAAAACAAAAATCGCAGCAGCAAAGCAATAAACGGCAAAATAGATTAGTTTGCTACGTTTTAAGAACTCAATTAACCAGATGATTCCAAGCCAAGAAAAAACGAATGTTGCTATAAATGCTACAATTAGAGAAGCTATTCCGACCTCGGCTACAAGAGAACCGCTTGTGAAATCACCAATCGCAAGAACGGTTGAGCCGAGAATGACAGGAATAGATAATAAAAAGGAGAAGCGAACAGCAGTTTCTTTATTTAAACCTGCAAATAAGCCAGCAATTAGAGTTGATCCAGAACGAGAAATCCCAGGAAAAACGGCTATTGTTTGCACAAGGCCAATGATAATAGCATCTAGAAACGTCATATCTTTATCAGTACGAGTTCCTTGTCGAACGAATCGTTCAATTATTATAAGAAACAAACCAGTCACAGCAAGAGCCAATGCAATAAACGGTGGTGTTTTTAAACCTTCTCCCATGAAACCTTCAAGAATAATGCCTAGCACACCAGTGATCAATGTCGCAATAATAATATAAAGACCGAAGTAAAATGATGTTCGATTCTCACTCGATCGATGGAGTATGTAGTTAATAAATCCTCTGATTACTTCTATTAAATCGTTTCTAAAATATAAAATAATGGCTAGTATAGAAGCCAAATGAAGAAATATTTCGAAGCCAAAACCAGGAAAGGTATATCCGAGTAGAATTTGTGTGATGACAATATGTGCTGTACTAGAAATCGGTAAAAATTCGGTAATTCCTTGAACAAATCCAAAGATTAGTGCTTCAATGATAGACATGTTAAAACCATCCTTTATTAATTAATCGAAATCATTACTATTTACATTATGGAAAATAGGCATCCTCTAATTCTAGCAAACTTTTCTTTTTACGGAAAGGTTTGATGATGAAGAGCGGGTTTTCAATAATTTGTCACGCGGTTGGTTGCGATTAACTTATGTTTGTTTCTATAATGAAGGTAGAGATGAGAGAACGAGGGGGAAGAGGATGAAACGTAAAGTAACAGGCGTGGTGTTCGTTGCTGCAGCACTTATCATCATTGCTGTTTTCTTTTTTCAAGATAGACAAGAGATCGGCAATAGGCCAGGCATGACTGCTGAGAATTTTGCATTACCGATGTATCAACAAGAAGCAAGTGAACTCCATGATTATGTTGGTGATGTGGTCATTTTAAATATGTGGGCTTCTTGGTGCGAGCCATGCCGTAAAGAAATGCCAGACCTAATGAGGCTGCAAGCTGATTACGAAGACGAAGGACTAACGATTTTAACTGTGAATATGCAAACGTTTGAACGGACATTAAATGATGCCCCTCATTTTATCGAAGAGCTTAACATTACTTTACCAGTTTTCTTTGATGAGGAAGGGGTTGTGGCAGATCGTTATCAAATTATTGGACTGCCAACGACATATATCATTGACCGTGACGGAACAATTAAGCAAAATATTCCAGGCGAAGTGAATTACGAAGGTCTTGAAGCACTCATTAAGCCCTTACTTTAAAAGACGAGGTTGATTCCTCGTCTTTTTCTTTAAATAGAGAGATGTTAAATGTGTATGTTTTGGATATGCTAACAATAATGCCACTTAGTAAGGCGTGAGAGCATATGTATACGGAATTAGAAACAAGGGTATTAGATATTCGCTTTGAAGATGAAGAGATTCAGCATTTGACCACAGATAAAGGAGCCGGGCGTGCTCTTTTATATAAAAGAATGACGCAAGCTGTCAAAGTAGGAGATCGGATTGTTGTCAATACGACAGCAACAGAGCTAAGGCTCGGTACAGGAGGCTGGGACATTGTTCGACAAGTTCTTAGCAGGAAGGAAGAACAATGGAGTACTAGTGATCCTCAAGGTCATATCATGAAGGCGCGTTATACGCCAGTCCAACATAGTGTACTTACCGTCGAATCTCAGGAAAGTGAGTTTCATGGTGTTTTTACGAAACCATTTTCACTTGCTGGGAGCCCTGTATGGCTTGCCGAATTACATAGTATGGTTCCGCTTCTTTATTATTTGACTCAGCAGTTAAATAAGGAGTATCGTTGCTGTGTTATTTTTGATGATCAAGCAGCTCTTCCATTAATGCTGAGTGAACAATTACGTGTCTTACACCAAGAAAGAGATTTTACTTCGATTACTGTTGGACAAGCATTTGGAGGGGACTATGAGGCGATTACTATTGCTTCTGCCTTGCAATGTGCGAAAATGATTGTCAAAGCAGATGTGATTATCATTTCAGTTGGCCCTGGAGTTGTTGGTACAGGAACCAGCTATGGTTTTTCTGGGATGATCCTTTCACATTGGTCTCATAGCGTGAGTGCACTTGATGGAGTACCGATTTGGATTCCACGGATGTCTTTTGCTGATAAGAGAAAACGTCATTATGGCATCAGTCATCACACAGTAACCCCACTAAGTCAATTTACGTTCGAAAAAGCTGTCCTTCCGCTTCCTTATATGGCAAAGTCGCAGCGAGAAACCGTCCTGAGTCAACTCAACAAGGCTTCATACCGAGTACAGCATGATATTCGCTTCGCCAAACAAGATGATGTGAGCCATCACCTCAAAAATGCCTTGAAACAAGCAACGATGTCTATTCAAACAATGGGACGTAAATATGAGGATGACCCGATTTTCTTTTTAGCAGTTGCAGAAGCATTGCGAGTCGGCCTCGAATTAGCGGAATGAATGGTATCCACCCATTGTTGAACGGTTTGAAATGACTTTTTTGCTTCTTGTAGCTTGGCTTTTATTTCCCAAGCCTTTCCTGTCATAAGCACGCCATTTTGCTGAATGTAAATCTTCATTTGGGCTCGTCCTTTCGATTGTGAAGTATGATACACTTTTATGAAGGACAAAAGCGAATTAGAACTGGGGGAAAGTGAAATGGATCATTTATATGAAAAAACAACGAAAACAACAGACATTTTTAAAGGGAAGGTGATCGACCTAAAAGTAGAGGAAGTTGAATTACCAAATGGAAAAACAAGTAAACGAGAAATCGTCAAGCATCCTGGTGCCGTTGCGATTTTGCCAATCACAAAGGAAGGAAAGCTTGTCCTTGTTCGTCAATATCGCAAGGCATTAGATAAAGTCATTGTTGAAATTCCAGCAGGTAAGCTAGAAAAAGGGGAAGAACCACTTGCTTCGGCGAAGAGAGAGTTAGAGGAAGAGACGGGTTACAAGGCAGATTATCTTGATTTTATTGTCTCCTTTTATACATCCCCAGGATTTGCGGATGAAATCATTCACTTATACATAACAGACAAGCTAAAAAAAGGGCAGGTAGCTCCAGATGAAGATGAATTTCTTGATATCATCGAAGTAAGTCTTGAAGAAGCGGAAGAAATGGTGAAAAATCAGACCATTCATGATGCAAAGACCGTTTTTGCGGTTCAATATATGAAATTAAGAGAGTTAGGAAAGAAGTAATGATGCTACAACAATATGTGGTAGACCTACATATTCATATTGGAAGAACAAGATCAGGAGCAGCGGTGAAAATATCTGCTGCTCCTTCCTTAACTTTAGCAAATATTATCCGCGGGGCAGCAAGTACTAAGGGGATTGATATTATTGGTGTGATTGATTGTCACGTACCAGAGGTACTTGATGAAATAGAAGAGTCTATCCATAATGGAGAAGCTTATTTACTAGAAGAAGGAGGGATTCAGTACACGGGAGTCACTCTATTTCTTGGAACCGAAATTGAACTTCTTGATGATCAAGGTCAAGGGCCAATCCATGTGCTTGTTTTTCTTCCTACAATTGAAAAAATGAGGATATTTAGTGATTGGTTAGCTATGCGGATGAAGAATCGAACATTAAGCTCGCAACGGATCTATGAACGAACGAAGGGCGTTCAAATGAAAGTAAGAGAATTGGATGGATTGTTTATTCCAGCTCATGTGTTCACTCCGTTTAAAAGTCTTTACGGAAAGGGAGTGAAGTTCAGTTTAACAGAGATTCTAGATCCAGACTTAATCGATGCGATCGAGCTTGGATTAAGTAGTGATACAAGCATGGCCGATCAAATAGAGGAATTACACCGTTATCCTTATGTCAGTAATTCAGATGCACACTCTCTTGAAAAAATGGCGAGAGAATATCAAATGATCCGTATGAAATGTCCGACATTTTCTGAATTCCGACTTGCTTTGAAACAAGAGGATGGAAGAGCAATCATCGCTAATTTCGGCTTGAATCCGTTACTCGGAAAGTATCATCAAACGAATTGTGCTGTCTGTGGTGGAGAAGTAGACGAGCAAAAATGTCAGGATTGTGGGTCAACAAAACTCGTTAAAGGAGTGGCTGATCGATTACAAGAGCTAGCGACAACGAGCGAAAAAGTAGTAGAACGTCCACCGTACATTCATCAAATTCCACTTGAATTTATCCCTAAACTAGGTAAAAAAACACTTCAAAAGCTACGTGCTCTTTTTGGTACCGATATGAACATTATTCATCATGTGTCAGAAGAAGATTTGAGGTCAGTTGTTCAACCTAGTATTGTACGTGCGATCCTTGCTGCTAGGGAGGGGAAACTTCTTATAAAAGCAGGAGGAGGAGGGACGTACGGGAAAGTCGCAGATAAAGATAAAAAGGAGTAGAGAGGAACATCTAGTCATAGATTCTAGCCTTGTCTCATAGAGTCAACTAAGAGCAAAAGAGGAGGGCTAGGCATGAGAACGTTCCGTCTAAAAGAGATCATATCTACTCATCTGGAAGAAAACCGCACCATTTATGTCTTTACGACCGTGCTTTTTTTAATTGGTATTATTTTTGGGGCGATTATTGTCAATAGCTTGAGCCTAACGCAAAAGCATGATTTATATATGTATTTAAGTCAATTTTTTGGACAAGTATCAGAAGGAGAGCTAGCTGAATCCTCGGCGATATTTGCTCAAAGCTTTACTCACTATGCGAAATATTTTGGACTCATGTGGATTTTAGGATTATCGATCATTGGCTTACCTGTTATATTGATTCTTCTTTTCTTAAAAGGTGTGGTCGTTGGATTCACGGTTGGATTTCTTGTCAATCAAATGGGGATGCCTGGTTTCTTCTTATCCTTTGTTTCGATTATGCCACAAAATTTTATTCTCGTTCCTGCTTTTATTATTGTCGGTACAGCAAGTATTTCGTTTTGTCTGAAGATGGTTCGGCAACAATTTATGAAACGAACGAACATCCCGATTTTCCCCCAATTTCTTAAGTACTCGATCTTGATTTTTGGTGTAGGAGGAGCGTTAGCGTTTGCTTCGATTTTTGAAGCGTACGTCTCTCCTGTATTAATGAGGTTTGTCATCACATCTTCAATGTAGGAATTATTAAATAATAATCATTATTGTATTTTAAACAATAATCATTATCAATTGACACTATTTTTTTGAATGATTATAATAAGAGGAGGTAAATTGGCTTGAGGGGAGGCATGAACGATGGAGAAACGACTCGAACGAATTAAAAAACATCTGCATTCACAGAGCTATAAGCTAACGCCTCAACGTGAATCAACTGTGCGTGTTTTGCTTGAGCATGAAGAGGATCACTTGAGTGCAGAAGATGTTTACCTCCTCGTGAAAGAAAAATCACCAGAAATTGGCTTGGCGACTGTATATCGCACACTTGAGCTACTCGCGGAATTAAAAATTGTTGATAAAATTAATTTTGGAGACGGTGTATCTCGTTTTGATTTACGGCAAGAGGGAGCTGCGCATTTTCATCATCATCTTGTTTGCATCGAATGTGGTGCAGTTGATGAAATTCAGGAGGACCTGCTTGGTGACGTAGAAGAAATTGTTGAACGAGATTGGAATTTTAAGATTAAAGATCACCGCTTAACGTTTCATGGTATTTGTCATCGCTGCCATGATAAAGTGAGTGAAGCAGAAGATGAAAAAGAAAATGAAAAAGATTGATTTAATAAGTCTGACGTTTACTAGGTTTCCTAGAGGTCAGGCTTTTCTTTTTTAAAAGAAAGATTTTGCTATAGGTTGTCCACTGATGAATGTTCTTTCAAGTTTGGTTATCTTTTGAGGTATATTCTGAAGCGTTTTTGGCATAGCTTGTAAAAAGCAATGTAGACGTACGGAGGGATGTCCCAATGAGGTCATGGTTTCAGGCAGTTTTGCAAACATTGAAGGTGTTTCTCTTATTTATGGGATGCACACTCCTCTTTTATTATGGTATTCTATGGGTGAGTCAAGAATATGAAAGCTATCATCGTTATGATGAACCACAAGGAAAAGCAATAAAAGTCTTTCAAATGGAAGATGGCCTTCCCTCGTCCTCTTGGGTTGACCGACTAATGTTGTTCTATCAAGAAGGCGAGTAGCTCAAGTTATAGGAGCGATGTCAGGTGGAGCATGAAATAACTGAATTTCTGCATTATATTCGTGTGGAGAGGGGACTCTCTACAAATACAATCCAATCATATCAACGTGATTTAAAACAGTACGAGCAGTATATGAAAAATGTAGAAGGAATCAAGTCGATTGGTGAGATTGATCGGCCAACGATTCTTCATTTCTTATATCATTTGAAAGAACAGGGGCGAGCAGAAACAACAGTTGCTAGAATGATAGCATCCATTCGTGCCTTTCATCAATTTGCTCTTCGAGAGAAGCTAGCAGAACTTGATCCTTCTGTACACCTTGATATACCAAAAGCAGCTAAACGTTTGCCGAAAGTTCTTTCGTTAGAGGAAGTGGAAGCGCTTCTTACGGCCCCTACTGGTAATGACGTATTTGCTATTCGTAATCGAGCCTTGCTAGAGACTCTTTATGCGACAGGAATGCGCGTATCTGAGCTCCTACATTTAACGGTAACCGATACCCATTTAACGATGGGATTTGTCCGCTGTGTTGGAAAAGGCAATAAAGAGCGGATTATTCCGCTTGGAAGTGCTGCATCAAAGGCAATTGAGTACTATCTAGAGCATAGCAGGCTGACACTTATGAAAAAGCATCGCCATGATTTCCTTTTTGTGAATCATCTCGGCAAACCTCTATCAAGGCAAGGCTTTTGGAAGGTGTTAAAGCAACTAGCAAGTAAAGCACGAATTGAGAAGGAATTAACCCCGCATACATTACGCCATTCATTTGCGACGCACTTGCTTGAAAACGGGGCGGATCTTCGTGCCGTGCAAGAGATGCTTGGTCATGCGGACATTTCTACAACGCAAATCTATACCCATGTGACAAAAGCAAGAATGAAGGATGTCTATGCTCAGTATCACCCGAGAGCATAGACTTTTATCACAATAGAGGTCAGACTTCTGACAACTATTTTTGTATAAGAAAGTGGGTATAGTATATAAGAATAAAAGGAGGAATTTTCTAGTGGGTACATATCAATATGAGCGTATCTTTTTGATCGTGATGGATTCCGTTGGGATTGGGGAAGCTCCTGATGCAGCGGATTTTGGAGATACAGGCTCTCATACATTAGCACATATTGCAGAAAAAATGAATGGGCTCAACATGCCGAATATGGCTAAACTAGGTCTTAGTCATATTAGACAAATAAAAGGTGTCGAAAAGGTAGAGACTCCTCTTAGTCATTATGGTCTTATGCAAGAGGCATCGTCTGGGAAAGATACCATGACTGGACATTGGGAAATCATGGGCCTTAACATTAAAGAACCATTTCAAGTGTTTCCAGAAGGGTTTCCGAAAGAATTGGTCGATGAATTGGAAAAACAATCAGGACGTAAAATCATCGGTAATAAGGTTGCATCAGGGACAGACATTTTAGATGAGCTAGGCGACGAGCATGTTGAGACTGGGGCATTAATTGTTTATACTTCTGCTGACTCTGTCTTACAAATTGCAGCACATGAAGAGGTCGTTCCACTTAAAGAGTTATATGCTATTTGTGAAACGGCAAGAAAGTTAACACTTGATCCAAAGTATATGGTTGGCCGAATCATTGCCCGTCCGTTTGTTGGTGAAAATGGAAACTGGGAGCGAACGCCTAATCGCCATGACTATGCGTTAAAGCCATTTGACCGTACCGTGATGAATGAGTTAGCTGATCAAGGTCTTGTTTCGATTGCACTTGGTAAAATTTCTGATATTTATGACGGTGAAGGCATTACCGAGTCAATTCGGACAGTATCGAACGAAGATGGGATGAATAAATTAATTGAAACGATACATAAGCCATTTACGGGTCTTAGCTTTGTGAACTTAGTTGATTTTGATGCAAAGTATGGTCATCGTCGTGATCCAATTGGATACGGAGAGGCGTTGGAGCAATTTGATCGTCAGCTAGAGCAGGTAATAGAAGACTTAGGCGCGAACGATTTACTTATCATTACGGCTGACCATGGAAATGATCCAACACATCCAGGTACGGATCATACTCGTGAGCTAGTCCCATTACTTGTTTATAACAAAGCCCAAACAAAAGCAAAGAATTTAGGGACGAGACAAACCTTTGCTGATGTCGGGGCAACGATTGCAGAGAATTTTGGCGTGAAGATGCCGAAGTATGGTACAAGTTTTTTAAGTGATATTCGTTAAAGGATGAAGGAGGAATCAATGTGATTAAAAAACAAGCATTACAACAAGCAACTGCATATTTGCGTGATAAAATGGGTGAGGAACCAACGATTGGCTTGATTTTAGGCTCGGGTCTTGGTGTTCTAGGAGATGAAATTGAACAGCCAACGAAAGTGCCTTATAACGAGATTCCACATTTTCCCGTTTCGACTGTTGCTGGACATGCAGGACAGTTAGTATTTGGAACACTTGAAGGAAAACGAGTTGTTGCGATGCAGGGGCGCTTTCATTTCTATGAAGGCTATAGCATGGATACGGTGACATTTCCTGTTCGTGTCATGAAAGAGCTTGGTGTGAAGCAAATCATTGTGACAAATGCAGCTGGTGGCGTGAATGAATCATACGAGCCAGGGAACTTAATGATTATAGGGGATCACATTAATAATATGGGTCAAAATCCTTTAATCGGGCCAAACGATGAAGAATTCGGTGTTCGTTTCCCTGATATGTCCAATGCTTATTCTTCAGAGTTAAGAGACCTAGCAAAGGATCAAGCAGCGAGCTTAAGCATTCAAGTGCAAGAAGGTGTCTACGTTGGTAATACGGGTCCTTGTTATGAGACGCCAGCTGAGATCCGTATGATTCGTAAGTTAGGTGGAGACGCTGTAGGAATGTCGACGGTACCTGAAGTGATTGTCGCACGTCACGCTGGATTAGATGTCCTCGGGATTTCTTGTATTTCGAATATGGCGGCAGGAATTTTACCACAGCCATTGAATCATGAGGAAGTTATTGAGACGACTGAACGTGTAAAAGCTGACTTTTTATCACTTGTTAAAGCAATCGTTAAAGAAATGTAATTTTATCTAAAGGGAGAGATTCAAATGGAGAACATGTTAGAAAAAATGAAACAGTCTGCTACATACATTGAGGGGAAATTAAAAACAACACCAAAAATTGGCTTAATTTTAGGATCAGGACTAGGCGAGCTTGCCGATGAAATTGAAAACGCAGTGAAAATTCCGTACGGTGATATTCCTAACTTTCCAGTATCAACAGTTGAAGGACATGCTGGACAGCTTGTCATTGGTACTTTGCACGGAAAAGAAGTAGTTGCCATGCAAGGTCGTTTTCATTACTACGAAGGCTATTCGATGCAGGAAGTTACGTTCCCAGTACGAGTGATGAAGCAAATTGGAGTTGAGTTAATGGTTGTTACCAATGCGTGCGGAGGGATGAATAAGAACTTTGCACCTGGTGATTTAATGGTCATTACAGATCATTTAAACATGACTGGTGATAACCCACTTATCGGACATAATCACGAGGAACTTGGTCCGCGTTTCCCGGATATGAGTCATGCCTATACTCCTGAGTTAGTTAACTTTGTCATGGAAACAGGTAAGAAGCTAGATATTAGCCTGCAAAAAGGGGTTTACGCTGGTGTAACTGGACCGACTTATATGAGCGGCGCAGAGTTAATCATGTTACGTAATCTTGGCGGGGATGTTGTTGGGATGTCTACGGTCCCAGAAGTGATTGTAGCCCGTCATGCAGATATGAAAATCATTGGTATTTCTTGTATTACAGACATGGCTGTAGGTGAAGAGATCCAAGGTATTACGCACGCAGAAGTGGTAGAAGTAGCGAATCGTACGAAACCAAAATTCATTAAGCTTGTGAAAGAAATTGTTTCCACAGTTGAGCTTTAATTCGAAGGAGGTACAGCGCTATGCGTATGGTTGACCTGATAGAGAAGAAAAGAGATGGACATGCATTAACAAAAGAAGAAATTCGATATGCGATCGAAGGCTATACGAATGGGGATATTCCTGACTATCAAATGTCTGCTTTTGCAATGGCCATTTTCTTTCAAGATATGTCAACGGAGGAACGTGCTGAATTGACGATGGCGATGGTCGAATCAGGTGACCAAATGAATCTTTCCGACGTAGAAGGAATCAAAGTCGATAAGCACTCAACTGGAGGAGTCGGTGATAAGACGACGATTGCGCTTGCTCCATTAGTTGCAGCACTTGGTGTACCAGTCGCTAAAATGTCTGGCCGTGGCTTAGGGCATACGGGGGGAACGATTGATAAGCTTGAAGCGATTCCTGGATTTAGTGTTGAAATAAATACGAGTGAATTTACGCGACTAGTGAATAAGAACAAGCTTGCTGTTGTTGGTCAAACAGGTAACCTAACACCAGCTGATAAGAAACTGTATGCTTTACGTGATGTAACAGCAACGGTTAACTCGATTCCGTTAATTGCTAGCTCGATTATGAGTAAGAAGATTGCTTCTGGAGCAGATGCGATTGTTCTTGATGTTAAAACGGGTTCAGGTGCATTTATGAAAGAACTGGATCAATCAAAAGAACTAGCAGAGGCAATGGTGGCAATTGGTAAAAGTCTTGGACGGGATACAATGGCGGTTATTTCCGATATGAATCAACCGCTTGGTCGAACAATCGGTAATGCCTTAGAAGTAAAAGAAGCAATTGAAATGCTACGCGGCGAAGGTCCAGAAGATTTACTAGAGCTATGTCTTACTCTTGGAAGTCATATGGTTTATTTAGCGAAGCAAGCTGCTTCTGTTGAAGAGGCGAAAGCAAAGCTTAAGGAAGTCATTGCAAACGGCAAAGCGCTTGAAGCGTTAAAAACGTTCATCGAAGCTCAAAATGGTGATGCATCGATTGTCGACGATCCTAGTAAGCTCCCTACAGCGAAGTATTTGATTGAAGTAAAGGCAGCTAAAGCAGGAATGGTATCTTCTATTGTTGCTGATAAAATTGGTACAGCAGCTATGCTCTTAGGTGCTGGTCGAGCAACAAAGGAGTCGGAAATTGATTTAGCTGTTGGAATTGTATTAAATAAGAAAATTGGTGAAAAGGTCGAAGCTGGTGAATCACTTGCGACATTGCATGCAAATAGTGAGGATGTCCAAAATGTCATTGATATGGTACTTGGCGCTTACACGATTTCAAGTGGAGAAGTGATCAAGCCAACGTTGATTTATGAGGAAATTCACTAAACGTAAGAAAAGAGGTAGGCTTATTACGAAGCCTACCTCTTTTGCTGTTACGAATTTAAAAAATTTGTAGCCATTGAGCAAATTGATAGTATAGAGGGATTCCGAAAATTAAATTAAATGGAAACGTGATCCCAAGTGCTAGACCTAAATAGATCGATGGGTTTGCTTCTGGTATAGAAGTCCGTAATGCGGCTGGAGCTGCAATGTAGGAAGCACTACCAGCAAGAACACCCATTAATGTAACTCCTCCAAGAGAAAGCCCAATTGCATGTCCAGTAAGAACACCGATTGCACCAGCAACAATTGGCATAAATATACCAAATAAAAGTAATTTTACCCCGTGTTGACGTACTTCTGGCAGACGCTGACCAGCCGTTAGCCCCATGCTTAGTAAGAAAAGAATGAGAATGCTACTATATAAATCAATAAATAACGGCTGTATCACAGGTATGGCTCTTTCACCAACGACGAGTCCGATTAAGAGAGAGCCAAGAAGAAGCAAGATGCTTTTCCCGAAGAAAGTTTCTTTTAAGACCTCTTTATCAATTAAAGAAGTTGCTGGTGATGTAAAAGCAACCTTTTGTGAAGGGTAAAGCTCTTTATTTTTATTTTCCAAAATCTTCAAGAGGAGGATTGACATAATAATGGCTGGACTTTCCATCAAAACAACCATTGCATTCATAAAGCCTTCATAGGTAAGGTTAACATGATCTAAAAAGGAAATTGCTGCCCCGAATGTGACGATACTGACAGAGCCATATGTTGCCGCTAAAGCAAGTGCGTTTTTCGTATCGAGTTTAATCATTTTAAGCATAAGAAGGGTAATAATAGGTAGAATCGATCCTAATAGCAAAGTTGCAAGGACGGGAATGGCGACTTCAGAAAGAGTATAATTCGAGAGCTCAATTCCTCCTTTCAGTCCAATGGCAATTAACAGGAAAATACTCAATGCTTCATTAAGTCCAGTTGGAAATTTTAAATCTGATTTAAAAAGAGCGGCAATAAGACCAAGGACGAAAAATAAGACGACAGGTGATAATAAATTTTGCATAATAATTTCGTACATTGAATATTCCTCCTTTTGATGTTTAAAGGCATAAAAAAACCGACAATATTAGAATGACTTCATCAATAAAGAAGTGTATTCTATCCATTGTCGGTTTTCCTTTAACGAGCCCAAAGTAACAAGCTTTTTAAAGAACTCCCTAAATAATATTAATGAAATCTTTTTTCAAGGTCATCGGACAGTTTAAAGATGATGATCCGTTCACCTGATTTTGTGCTAATATCTGTGTGAAAGCTGATCACCTCCAGTCCAGTTAGTTGATGGATCAAGTCATCAAGCGTCTCTCGTCCAGATTCGACGAGTTCAGAACGGATTTTCTTGATTAATATACGACCATCCTCTTTCTGGGCTAATGTATGTTCAGCAGGGGTCAACACACCTTTTAACGTAATAATAATCATGTCACGTAAGATATCGGCTTTAACGGATACAGAGCCTCTTCCTAAGAAGTCCTTTTCCCACTGTGTTAATGATTTTGCGATTGTAGCTTCGAATGCACCTTTCGTTTGGGCCATATTATTTACCTCCAAGTCAAAGCCTTTACCTTTAAATAATGTGAATGCCCGTATATAAACAAAAAACCGACATACTTCCCCAGCATTGAATGCGAAGAAATACGCCGATTTATCCAAAACGTTAAAGAGTAGAGGGTACTAACTTTTTCATCCTACCGATTAATATCAGTAGGGATGCTAAAGCGAGCGTTTCTCTTATCTTTCGCGTTTGATCTCTCAGGCTCTACTTTATATTAGATTTATCATACAGGCAAAATCGATATGAGTCAATTGTTAATTTATTAATTCAGTTAATTCACGTCTTCAATTTGCAAAAATGCTTCACTTGCAAGTTTTAAAAGAGTCATATCGTCCATTGGTGGATTATGAAGACCAGCACGGACGTCACGGTAGTAACGTTGAAGTGGGTGTTCTTTAAAGAGACTTTGGGCGCCAACGACGCGCATGGCACGGTCAACAATCTCAACTGCTGCATTAACGACATGATATTTAGCAGCACCAAGCTCTCCCTGCATCTCTAGTCTTTCTTCATCAGTAGCACGATCCCACTTAGCTGCGACACCGTAAAGGAAATAACGTGCTTGCATCAAAGCAGCTTCATTTTCCCCTATTTTTGTTTGGATAGTTGGCAAATCTTTTATCGGTCCAGGTAAGCTATTTGGCGAATAGGTTGATGCATAAGAAAGCGCAAATGATTGTGCAGCTTGAGCAATTCCTAAGTAACAAGCAGGAATGTGCAACAGCCAGCCAGCTGGGCTTTTTTGACCTGGTACGACGATATCAACGAGATGGTCAGCACAAATAACAACGTCATCTAGATAAAGGTCGTGGCTTGCTGTGCCCCTCATTGCAATTGTATTCCATGTTTCTTCTATACGAACTCCTTTATCACTTTTGTGAAGGAGAAATTGTCCAACCCGATCATCAGGCATCGTAGCAGTGATAAGAATATAATCAAGGGCAGGTGCCATTGACGTAAAGGACTTTCGCCCAGACAGTAACCAACCATCATCGACCTTTTTAGCTGTAGTCGTCGGTTTGCCGCCACGAGTTGGGCTACCAGTCTCTGGTTCTGTTGCTGCAGCATTAAGAATCGCACCATTTTGGACGATATCTTGGTATAGATGTTCAAGCACAGGCGTTGGCCACGTTTTTTTATCATTTAGTTGTGAGATAATGCCGATATGCCAGCCGATTGAAAGAGCAGTTGAACCATCAGCCTGAGCGATCATTTCTTGCAAGGGAAGCCATTCTGATAAGTTCAAACCTTGCCCACCATATTTTTTAGGAACGGTGAGCGAAGGGTATCCTACTGATTTTAAATCAGCTAGGTTTTGAAAAGGAAATGACCCTTCCTCATCATGAATGGCAGCACGATCAGAAAATGGTTTTATGACTTTACTTATGATTTTTTTATGTTCACTTGGTGTGTTGACTTGGTATAAATTCACGGATCGATCCTCCAAATGGTTTATTTGTCAGTACGATAAGCTTATCACATCCTTATGAAGACTTAAAAAATAAGGCTCTAAAAGTGAATATTAATAATTTGTCATTTTATGGGGAAAGTAATAATGACAACCTTTGTCTTATTATTTTAAATCAAACAATGTATGCAATTGTACTAATGGACCTGTAATTTACTAATTTTATACCATAAATAAGTGTAATAATGAGTGTTCCTCTTCTTATTATTTGAGAAATAAAGTGTAGACCTAAGTTATGCTATAATCATTCGTGTGCCAAAATATTTTACATAAGGGACGTCAATAGTTAACCAAGAAGCTTCAAGGAAGAGATGCTGTAGTCTGTACACATGGAGGATTGTTATTACAATGAAAAAGGAAGTTCTAACAAAGAAAACACTACTCTCTTGGCTCATTTTACACCGGGTATCTGTTGGGAATACGACTCAGGATATTTCGATTAAAATCCCAAAATATATTTCACTATATACTTGTTCTTCCACAACGAGAGCAAAGCTTAGTACACTCTATAAGTCACTTACATATAAAGAATATTTAATGCCTTCCTATCATCATGCGCAAAAACCTTTCACGATCACGTTGAATGGAAAAGAATATTTAAAAATGCAATGTGAAGAATGGCTGAAAACGGTACAAGCTCACTTGCTATGTATAAATAAAGGAATTGAGGCTTGTCATTTTACAACGTATGATCGTTTAAAATCATCGTTAACTGAACTTGATTATCCATTTGTTGGACAATACCTTGAGTATAAGAATGTGGTACCATTTTTTATTCTACAAGAGTTAAACAATAGTGATGAATTAATGAAAACTGTACCAAATATTCGCAGTCAGCTTTTAAAGCATTATGGCTGGGTTTGCTCAATGCCTACGTTAACAAGGATTGTGGGAGAGCTTGTCGCAAAAGGACTTATCTTGGTTAGTAATGAGCAAAATGAATTATCTAAAAAATTTCAACTAAACAAAGGGCAGGAGGCATTATTCAGTAGCTACCAAGATTTAGCGTTACATGAACTAGAAATTGGTAAAAAAAAGCTTGAAGAAATGTTCTCTTATTTTACACGGTACCAAAAAAGAGAAGAGGATTTTTAAAATGGTTTTTGTAGAAAATGACGTGTCATGTTCACACGTCATTTTTTTGAACTCTATTTTTGTTTTCATTCATTTATGACAAAAATGCATCTATCACTGAAAAATTTAGTCCTTGGATATAATAGTTATTGTTATGAAAGGAAGAAATCAATTCATTTTGAAGGAGTAATAATGAAATCATATGTTAAAGAGCTAATGAACGTATTTACTAACCACTCAAACAGTGAAAATGCAAACTGGATGAAGAAGTATATGCGTGATCAATTTGAATTTTTGGGGATTAAAACACCTGAACGTCGTGCTTTATTGAAGACATTCATCAATGAATGTGGGTTACCAGAAAAGAATGAATTTGAAGAAGTCATTAAAACATTATGGGTTCAGCCAGAGCGAGAATATCAATCGATTGCTCTTGATCTATTAGATAAATTGAAAAAACAGTTACAAGCAGAAAGCATTCCTTTTATAGAAGAGTTAGTTGCTTCAAAATCGTGGTGGGATACAATTGACGTATTAGCTCCTAAAATACTTGGACATATTTTACAGTTAAATCCGAGTCTTGTTCCTTCTTATACAGAAAAATGGATTGCTTCAGATAATATTTGGTTTCAACGCACGGCAATATTGTTTCAACTAAAATATAAAGAAAAGACAAATGAGCAACTGCTGTTTGACTTGATTTTACGGCGCTCAGATTCAACGGAGTTCTTTGTTCAAAAGGCAATAGGCTGGGCATTACGAGAGTATTCGAAAACAAATCCTGAATCTGTGAGGAATTTCATTATGAATAACGAGTTAAAGCCTCTCAGTAAAAGAGAAGGGTTAAAACAGTTGCAAAAAAGCTGATTTTTTAAAAAGGTGCTAGGTGATAATAGGTCATTCTATTATCATTTTTATAGAGACTCGGAAATTCAGTAACTGATTTTGGGTCTTATGGGGATGAAAGCTGGTTTCCTGAGGATAAATCGGAATTTTCAAAGCCATTTTCAAAAAAAGGAACGTCGTCTAAGTTAATGTCCATTTCATAGATCGGATAAGGATACAGAGCTGAGTCTAGGATGACTTCGCCAAACTTCCAATCAGGATACCAATATTTGAGTGTATGGAAAGTACTCAGAAACAAGTCGGAGTCATGTTTACTCGCTCGATGGAGTCTTGGATAGATAGGTAAATCATAAGGACTATCTGAAGCAGCTACCATGAAAAGGCTTCTACTATAATAATATTTTTCGCGAGAACTATCCCACCTGTAATCGGCATCAGAGTTTGAAAACTGTCATTGTCATTGGCATTTCTAATTGCCCTGTTTACCACAATTACAAAGAAATTTACCATAAGGTCGACCTCCTGTTATCACAGGAGATCCATTAGCCATAATGCTTAGTGAAATTGTGTTCCCTAATAACCCTTTCAATACGGATGGATGGACCAATAAGGACGGAAAAAGAATTTGGAGTTGGTTATGGGCCTTAGGCGAGTATTGAACTTTCTTGTTTTTCATGGCAAGTTTCACTAGCTTCTGAACAACGTTTGGGTTTCTCGGTTCTTGTTTCTATTCTTTCTGTTTGATAGATGTGGAGTTGAACCAAGCCATAGTCGATTGAAAAAATCATAAAACGTCCCTACTCTAGGAACGTTGTCGGAAGAAAATCCACTAAGAATTGCAAGAACAGGAGTGGTAATGAAAGGATTGATTATAAGTCTTATCTGTATAGCTTGTCTGATTGTTTACAAAATTAAGGAAGCCCGAAGATGTTACAGGTTCCTTAAAGTGTTTTAATTAAAATAATCATTTGCTTCTCGTTCTGTAAGCAATTAATTTAAGATCTAAATATTACTCTTCAACGATAACAACACTTCTTGTTTCAGCTTCCCATTGAACATTTGCGCCAAATGCTTCACTTAGGAAACGTAATGGTACGACTGTACGACCATCAATAATCTCTGCTGGTACATCTAAAGAAACTTGTTGTCCATTTACAAATGCTTGTTTGACACCAATGACTAATTTCACTTCGACACCGTCTTTTTCTACCACGACGGCTCTATCTTCAGCTACCCAGCTAACATTTGCCTGGAGTGCTTCTGAAATTGTGCGGAATGGAATTAACGTACGTCCCTCTTTAACCATAGGAGGAACATCAAATGTTGGATGCTCACCATTTACAAACGCTTTAATACCCTGATAATTATGTGTTTCTTCATAAAGAGTAGCTAGCTTTTTATATGATTCTAAATTGCTTAGATTTGCCTTCACTGCTTCACTTTGAAGGTTAAATGCACTTTGAATGTCACCAGATTTTTCATAAAGTTCAGCTAGGTTCTCAAGCATATTTTGGTAAATTTCAAGTTCTTTTTCGTATAATTCCTCAGATACTTCTTTGGCCTTTTCTAATTTTTCTTTTAATGATGCTTTCTCTTTTTCAAATTGCTCACGAAGAGTTTCTGCATAAGCTTTGTATTCTTCTTTCTTTTCACCAGATCCTTCTTCAATTTCGACCTCAGCTAGTTCTTTGAAACTAGATAATAATTCCTCTAAATCAAAATTTTGTTTTAAAAGGTTTGTAATAACTTCATTAGCTGTTGCTCCTTGTGCTCCTTCTAACATACTATGAAGCTTTTGAATCATTTCCTCCTTATTTACAGTTTCTTGTTGCTCATCATCATCTTCTGATTCGTCTTCTGAAATAGCAGACTCAGTTCCGTTATTGCTTTCTTCATTAGAAACAGGAGCTTCTTCTGGAGCTACTGTTGTCCGGCGTTCTTGTGAGTCATTGTTAGATTGAGCAGAAACTGCTGGGCTAAGAACTAGACTTACACCGATAAGTAATGCTGACATTGAATATATAGCTTTTTTCATTTTTCTTTCCTCCTATGTTTTAAAAAAGTATAAGTATGTTTCTTCTTTATCACTTGATTAATTTGTCGGCCGACACGCCTTTTACGGCAAAAGTACATTAGTAACTTTTAAGCTTCTATGCTTCATTTTTACTAGTACATTAGTTATATCGTCTGAACTTTTTAAAATGTTTAATAGTTTTTTAAATTTTTTGTCGAACTTCTTCCTCTTCAAAATAGAGGATTTTTATCTATTATTTCTTTGTTCAAAAAGCAATAGGCTGGGCATTACGAGAGTATTTGAAAACAAATCCTGAATCTGTGAGGAATTTCATTATGAATAACGAGTTAAAGCCTCTCAGTAAAAGAGAAGGGTTAAAACAGTTGCAAAAAAGCTGATTTTTTAAAAAGGTGCTAGGTGATAATAGGTCATTCTATTATCATTTTTTTTGGGAGAGAATTCGATGATGTCTAGCTCGAGCGGCTAGGTGCAGTAGCTAGACAAATCGAAAAGTGGAAGCGCCTTGGTCAAACGATAAGAGTATTACAGAATCCTATCTTGACCACTACATTGAGAAGAAAAACGATGCTTTTTGGCATTGGAATGAGCGAGCATTTGTTTGATTTTGAAATTATACCCGCTTAAACTGAATTTTTAACCATTCGATTTCGTTATACATCGAAAGGTTATTTCATATATAAAATACCTTAATGTATAATTGAAATTACTTTTTTTGTGTAGAAAAAGGGATTTATTTTTCTTCACAACACTCAATGATAACTTGAAGGGGGAATTAAAATTAAAAGAATAATCTTTTTCTTAATATCGTTTATTATGGTGCTATGTTTAAGTTTAGTTCTATTAAAAAATTATGATACTGAGAAATTAGATAACCCCACTGATTTTTTTAATGGAGGGGATTTTGAAGGTTATGCCGTCAAAACAGAGGGAAATAGCATATTAATTACAAATAATATTAGTGGAGATAACATGGGAGTTTGGCTATCATCCACAGAACCTATAACCATTGAGCTTGGTCAGTATGTTAGGGTTTGGTATAAAAATAATCAAGCTCTTGGTTCAAGCCCAGCAAAGGCAGAACTAGATAGATTTGAAATGATAAATGAAAATAATTATAGTAATTCAGCTTTGACTTATGATAAGGCAATACAAAAAGCTTTAAAAGAAATAGAGAACAACGACCAATTTCAGGCTCCTGTCATTAAATCGATTATTTATGATGATGTAACCAACACATGGTCAATTGAAGTAGGAAGGATGCAAAATGATTACAGCATAACAATTAATGTTGATGATCAGAATTAGTAATCGAAAAAAGACTGCTTAACAGTAATATGCTCCCTTCAAAAAGCGCAGATTTTTTTAGTATCTGTTCACGTGAAGGGAGCATATCTATATTACATATTTTTTTTATATTATTTAAAAATTGGTGTTAGGCCTAGAACTCTATTAACATTTCCAACATGTGAGTAATACATTGGGTAATTAGCATTGAAGCCCATTGCAACACCTTTTAAAACGGTGTCTGCATAAACTGTGCCTCCACTATCACCAGTCCACATAAATGTACTAGCCGCCCTAAGATTAAAGAAAGTTGAACCTTCAATATCTATACTGAAGTTTCTCGTCTGTAGTGTACCGCAAGTTGCGCCACTATAATTTCCAGATTTACAAACCGCTTCCCCGAATCTAATGTTAAAAAAGAACCTGACCTTTATCTGAATGATAAAGTCAGGTTCTTTCACATGATCAAAAGTCACTAGCAACGACTTGTTTTCTTTTTTGTACCTGGCTTTCGTCTTTGAATGACTTTTTCGATATAGTCAGTAGCGAGGGGAACCTTACACGCTGTTTGTCCGACGTCAACGTGGACCTTTCCAACTGCTTCTGCTACACTTTTAGCCTCATCATATAGTATGTCAACATATGAACCAACAGCAATGACAAATTGGTTCATATCGTACCGAACACGATTAGGTGAATCATGAATGTGATGACGAATATGATCAAGATAGCTACGTATTTCATTTAAATCTAATTTGTCATCTTCCGTAATCGTGACGTAATTGGCATACGTGCCCCAACCCGCTGTTGCAATCATTTCATTATCAGATGAAATCCATTCACGTGCTAACTCAAGCGCAAAAGGACTTTCAGCTGCTACACCTGCCACCGTATATTCTGAAAGCATATACCAATAGGCATCTTCCACCCATTTTTGTAACATTTCTTTTGATAGTTTCTTTGGATCTACAGCAAGACCAGCTAAATACATTGCATCATGATTGCCTGTTTCATATAAAGCCAAAGCTAGTTCCTGATCCTTCTTCACATGTTTCACAAATTTTTTTAAATCACCAATCTTTACCCCGAAAAAAGGTTCCTTCGCACCATGTCGAATAAAGGTTTTTCGTGTTTGCTCTGATCCGAGTGATTCTAGTTCGTTCATCAATTCAGTTAAGTTCATAACCTCACCTACTTTTTTGATATAGTATCTCATATCATTTAGCCTATTTCGAGACTTTTATCGGTAGGGAAGGAATGACAGCTTTTGATCGTTAACTATTAATGAAGGTGCTTATCAACATAACGACCATAATCAGGAATGGCGATTTGATCAAAGTCATTAACGAGCTTTTCTAAATTTGATCGTAAATCCTCACCGAACATCGGTAGTCCATGACCTGTAATCGCTAAGGAAGGCTCAAGGTCTTTAAGAATGTTGACAGACTGCCATGCTGCCTCCCAATCGGTTGTAAAATATCTAGGTGGTCCACTGATCTCTTGTTCCTGTGTGAGCACTTTATAAAGCGATTCTTGCTTCACAGTTATAAAAGCATCTCCGACAATCATGGCATGATCCTCAGTGCGGATAAAAGAAATATGGCCAGGGGTATGGCCAGGCGTATGAATCCATCTCCAGCCAGGCATGATTGGGATACGGTGATCGTTAGGGAGTGCTTTCACTCTGTCACCAAGGTTGATCGGCTCGTTTGGGAAAATAAAAGATAATTTGGCCATTAAGCCACCTTCAACACTTGTATCTGGTTCAGGATAGCTTTTTTGACCTGTGAGGTAGGGTAATTCTAATTGATGGGCGTAAACAGGGACATCCCATTTTTCTGCTAATTCAATCACTGCTCCGACATGATCAAAATGTCCATGTGTAAGAACAATTCCTTTAGGAGGATGGACAGCACCGAAATATTTGGTTAAACCATCAAGTATATGATCAGCTGATTTTGGCATTCCTGCATCAACTAATACCCATTCGTTTTCGACTGAGGGATTACCTACTACGCAAACATTGACAACTTGAATAGGTAAACAGAAAAGGTCTTGTGCAACCATTTGACCTACACCATCCGTCAACGTTGTCATTGGTATATATCGATACTCTTTGCTATATTCCATTTCTTGTTCCATGATAAAATCCTCCAATCTATTTAACACATTCAAATTCATCTTAGTGTGTAACCAATTAACAGATATATGTACGGTCCGTTAATGAAAAAGCGATTTTTCATTAATGTTTTCCAGTTTTTAACTAGATATGATAAAAAGAGGTTTAAAAATCAGTGGAAAAGTGAATAGTCTTAGAGTAAATCTAATCTCGAAAATAAAAAGGAGTGTTCTGAATATGGCAGACGTTAAATTTACCGCACAAGCAAAAGCAGTAGGTGGAAGAAATGGTCATGTGACATCTGATAACGGGGTACTAGATCATAAGCTCGTAATGCCAACAGGGAAAGAGTCTTCCACAGAAGGAACGAACCCAGAGCAACTCTTTGCAGCAGGCTATGCAGCTTGCTTTGACGGAGCATTAAACTTAGTCGCATCAAAGGAAAAGAAGGATATTGATTCAGAAATCAATGCCGAAGTAAGCTTGATGACGGACCCAGAGGATAATGGTTATAAAATTGGCGTAGTTCTTAACATTTCTGTAAAGGGCGTTTCTCAAGCTGAAGCCGAAGAACTTGTTCAAAAAGCGCATCAAGTATGTCCATATTCAAAAGCAACTCGTGGCAATATTGATGTTGATTTGAATGTAAAAGCACAATAAAATACGAAATAGATGATTAGCGCAAACTAAACTAAACATATGAAAAAAGCATCAAAGCGAGTTTATCTGCTTTGATGCTTTTTTGGTGTCATTAGCTCACTTTTTCAGGTATATGAGCCAAGGCGCGTTTTAACCATTCACTTGTAGATGCAAATAGCTCTTGCTCCCAATGCGTGGCTGAAAATGTATGATCTGCTCCGTTCACATAGGCGACATCCACTAGCTGGTCTTTGTAGGATGCAGTAATGGCATTCTTATAGGTAGCAGCATTTTCTTTTGGAACGGCCTCATCTTTTTCTGCATGGATGATCAAGGCTGTACCAGAATAAGATGAAATTGCTTCAAGAGGTTGATGAGCTTTTAAATCAGTGAAAAATGTATGGCTAAGCAAGAAACCCTTATGATCATATACACCTTCTTGTTTAGCCGTTTCAACAGCTTTAGCTCCTGTTATGGCTGAAATTTCTTGGTACGGTCTAGCAACGGGAGACCAAAGCACGATATGTTTAATCTGCTTTTCAAGACTTGATGTAAGTGCTGTGACAGCACCGCCAAGGCTATGTCCGATAAGGATGATTTGCTCAGGATCGACCTCGTCCAATTGTGATACATATTCGATGGCAGCTTGGAGCTCTTTGATTTGTTCAGTTAATGTGACGTCTTGATAGTCTCCATCACTTTCACCGCAACCTTTAAAATCAAAGCGAAAACTAACGTAATTTAGTTTTGTAAAATAATTCGCTGCTTTGACAAACAAACGATGATCACCGACTTTACTGCCAACAAAGCCATGAACAAAAATGATTGCAGGATGCTTTTGATCATGATTTTCAGGGTAATGCACGACACCAGATAAACGATTTGAGTAAAAACGAACGGCACTAGGAGTTGTATTCATTTTCTTATCTCCTCACGAAATTTTATTGTTATATAAGAGTATAAAGGATCGATGAACAGAAAACAATCATAAATTTGAGTAAACAGGTAGGAATTATAAGATTTTTTTCTGCGCAGCAAAAAAGTGATTCATTGATCTGATGTAGGGCAGATCTTTTGAATCACTTTCTTGCACGTTCATCTGAAAAGGATCTTGTACCTGTGTATTGAATAATTGTAAAACCATTGAAAGACTAGAAAGAAAACGATGCCAATCAAATGCATGTTACGTCTGCTAGGTTCAACATAAAAAGATAACTCAATGCAACTACTCATAATAGAAGAACGCTTAAAAGAAATAGTGTATAAGAAATGGATTGTTCAAACTCAAGTCCAAGAGAGCCTAAAATGAAAAGAGTTACAGTGGTGCTTGTTTTTTTGATAAATTATTGTTAACCATATTGACAATTATAGTTAACGATTTTACTATTAAATTGTTAACTGATATTCATTTTATAGTTTACATTAAAGAGGTGAACTTAATGTTGAACGTTCATGAGATGACGAAGATTTCGTTGTTAGCTAGTTTAATTGCGGTAACTGGCATGATTAAAATACCTTCATTCATTCCAGGTGCTGAGTTTCAACTTTCTGCGCCAATAGCCATTGCGATCGTGGCTGTATTTGGATTTTGGCGCTACATACTAGCAGGAATGATTTCAAGTTCGATTTTATTTTTCATGGGATTACATACGATTTTAAATGTTGAAATATCAATGATTTACAGAATTGTTGCGGGTGGGTTTGTTGCATTATTTGGACCATCTGCACCTGTGTTGATTGCAGCAGGACCGCTTGGTACAATGGCTGCTCGTTACGGCTTGGCGACAACTCTTCAAGTCGAGGTGTGGCCCCTTCTTCTTGCGGCACTACCTGGCATGATTTTTACGATGATTGCGGTTATTCCGTTAACGAAGATGCTTAAGCAAGTTTCGAGGTTGGAGGGTAGACACTATGCACGAGGATAAGATTTTCAGCGTGAGAATGCGTGCAGCCAAAAACGGGGCACATGAACAAGGGGGAAAACATATTTCAGGTGGAGAAATGCTCTCTACCTATCAAGATATGAAACATGCTGTTCATACGTTGTTAGAAAAAGCGCTTAATCATTCCAAAGGCAATCCAGACTTCATGCAAATTCAGTTCGAAGCAATCAACGAACCGATCCAACAAATAGAGCCGCTGTTTGTGCAAACAAATGAAGTCGGAAGCGTTGAAAGGGGGCAAATCGTTGCTAAGGGCTTATTAGAGCAAGCTGGTGTTCCAAGGTCAGAGATTGAAAAAGCATATGCTCAAATTCCTGAATATTCGGGTAATAGAGGAGCGATTTTCTTTGATATTAGTACAGGAGAACGGATCGATAATAGAGGAGCGAAGGGTGTACGTGTTTCGAGAATGGATTGGAAACATGCTAACTTCGAGGCATGGGCCAACAGCCAACAAATGAGCGCGAATCTTCGTGTAAAAGAGGCACTCGTTCTTGCAACGAAGGTGAGTCAACACCCTGCAACCGTTGCTGAATTATGTTGGTCAGATGACCCTGATTATATAACTGGCTATGTCGCAAGTAAGGAGCTTGGCTATCAACGGATTACAAAGTTAAAAGAATATGGCGATGAGAATGGCTGTCGGATTTTTTTTGTTGACGGCTTAACCGATGTATCTTCATATATTTACTATCTAGAAAAACAACCAATTTTTGTTCACTGGAGGGAAACGGATGACAAACGAATTAATTGAAAAAAGCAAAAAGCATCTATGGCTACCGTTTACGCAAATGAAGGACTATGATGAAAATCCTTTAATCATTGAAAGTGGCGAAGGGATTAAAGTGAAGGATATTCACGGCAAAGAATATTACGATGGCTTTTCTTCTGTATGGTTAAATGTTCATGGTCATCGCAAAAAGGAATTAGATGAAGCGATTAAAAAGCAGCTTGATAAAATTGCTCACTCAACTCTGCTTGGCATGACGAATGTTCCAGCGACAGAGCTTGCAGAGAAACTTGTTGAAATAAGTCCTGAGAAGCTAACGAGAGTGTTTTATTCGGATAGCGGAGCAGAGGCGATGGAGATAGCCTTAAAAATGGCGTTTCAATATTGGAAGAATATCGGCAAACCAGAGAAACAAAAGTTTATTTCGATGAAAAATGGCTACCACGGAGACACGATTGGTGCTGTTAGTGTTGGCTCAATTGATCTTTTTCATCACGTATACGGGGCATTGATGTTTGATAGCTTTAAGGCGCCGATTCCTTATGTTTATCGCTCTGAAAGTGAAGACCCAGCAAAGTGCCGCGACGAATGTTTACATATTCTTGAACAACTTTTAATGGAAAACCATCATGAAATGGCTGCCCTATCGATTGAGTCCATGGTTCAAGGAGCGGCAGGAATGATTGTGATGCCAGAAGGATTCCTATCAGGCGTGAGAGAGCTTTGTACAAAGTACGATGTCTTAATGATAGTTGATGAAGTCGCAACTGGTTTTGGCCGTACGGGAAAAATGTTTGCCTGTGAGTATGAGAATGTACAACCAGATTTAATGGCTGCAGGTAAGGGAATTACAGGAGGTTATTTACCAATTGCTGTGACGTTTACGACAGAGGAGATATACGAGGCGTTTTATGATGACTATCAAACGTTGAAAACATTTTTCCATGGGCATTCCTATACTGGAAATCAACTTGGCTGTGCAGTGGCGATTGAAAACTTGCGTCTATTTGAAGCAGAAAACATCGTCAAGGAAGTCGGCAAAAAAGCCAAAGAGCTACAATCATTGCTTGCTGAATTCAAACAGCTTCCACATGTAGGTGATATTCGTCAGCTTGGGTTTATGTGTGGGATTGAGCTTGTTCAGTCTAAGGAAACGAAAGAACCATTCCCATCAGAAAAAAGGGTAGGCTATCATGTTGCATTAAAAATGAGAGAACTAGGAATGCTGACAAGACCAATGGGGGATGTCATCGTCTTTATGCCGCCACTCGTCAGTTCAAATGAAGAACTGAAAGAAATGGTTGCGATGATGAAAGAGGCGATTGAGATCATCACAAGCGAGGTGGCAACAGCACTTGTTTGAACTAGATGAATGGTTAAATCAACGGTTAATCCATCAGAAAGATCTAGGATTACATAGGTCTTTAAGAACGATGAACTCAGCATCTGGGCCATTAATGCAAGTTAATGGTGAACAAAAGTTGGTTTTCTCTTCGAATAATTATTTAGGTCTTGCTAATGATCAAAGGTTAATTGCTGCTGCCGAGTCTACTTTAAAAGAATTTGGCGTTGGTAGTAGTGGGTCGAGGCTGACCACTGGGAATACGACATGGCATGAGAGATTAGAAGATCGCATTGCTCGTTTTAAGCAAACAGAAGCGGCTCTGCTTTTCTCGAGTGGCTATCTAGCCAATGTAGGCGTGCTGTCATCCTTACCTGAAAAAGATGACGTTATCCTAAGTGATCAACTGAATCATGCGAGCATTATTGATGGTTGTCGCCTGTCAAAAGCAAAGACGATGATTTATCGGCATGTTGATATGGAAGACCTTGAAACAACATTACAAGAAACGCAAACGTTTCAGCGACGTTTTATCGTCACAGATGGTGTCTTTAGCATGGATGGCAATATTGCACCATTAAACGAAATAATGGAGCTTGCTAGACATTATGATGCTTTTGTCATTGTCGATGATGCCCATGCGACAGGGGTGCTCGGTGAATACGGGCGAGGTACGAGTGAATATTTTGGAGTTCAGCCTGATGTGGTGATTGGGACATTAAGCAAAGCTGTTGGAACTGAAGGGGGCTTTGTTGCAGGTTCGAAGGTATTAATCGATTTTCTTTTAAACTTTGCAAGATCCTTTATCTTTCAAACAGCGATCCCACCTTCTATTTGTGCTGCTTCGTGCGCCGCTTTGGACATTATTGAAGAAAATAATAGAGCGCGTCAATCATTGCTAGCAAACGTGGAGCGCATCAAATCGAGTTTAGATGATATGGGTTACATCATAAAAGGTGATCAAACACCGATTATTCCAGTGATCATTGGTGATGCCAATGTCTCGATGGAATTTGCCAAACGTCTCCAGGACAAAGGAATCTATGCGCCAGCAATTCGTCCACCAACAGTACCAACTGGAGAAAGCCGGATTCGATTGACTGTGACATCGGACCATACAGCACAGAATGTTGATTATTTACTAGCAACGTTTCGATCTATTGGAAAAGAATTGAGGGTGATTGAATGAATGGTGTGTTTGTCACTGGAACAGATACTGGAGTAGGAAAAACGATTATTTCTAGTGGGATGGCAGCTGTGTTAAAAGAAAAAGGAATTGATGTTGGGGTGTTTAAGCCGATGTTAAGCGGGATGGCACGTGAAGACCCTGAAAGCGACACGTCATTATTAAAGCAATTGTCTAAGACACCTTTAAGTCATGAAGAGATAACACCATTTCAGTTTGCCGAACCTCTTGCCCCGTATGTTGCTGGTTTGCAAGAAGGGAGAAATGTGCAACTGGCAGATGTATTACGCCATTGGAATATCATTCGCGAGAAGCATGACTTTTTTATCGTGGAAGGTGCAGGAGGAGTTTCGGTTCCTCTCGGGCCTGATTTTCTTGTGAGTCATTTAATATCAGCACTCGAGCTTCCACTTGTTATTGTCGCTAGACCGAATTTAGGAACGATTAATCATACATTTTTAACCGTTCAATATGCCAAACAAATGGGTCTAGAAGTAGCTGGAATTGTCATTAATGGCATGGGTGATTCACCAGATCTTGCCGAAAAAACGAATCCAAGCATGATTGAAGAAATGTGTCAGGTGCCTATATTAGGGATCACGCCAACGCTAGAAGAATTAACACCTGAAAACATCAAACAAATGGTTAAAGAACACGTAAAGATGAATGCTTTTACTACTAAATTGGGGGTATGAACATGAATCAATGGATGGAACTTGCAGATCAAGTATTAGACGGGAAAGAGCTTACGAACGAAGAGGCATTATCCATTTTAGATTGCCCAGATGATGATGTTCTTTTATTAATGCACGCCGCTTTTCAAATAAGAAAGCGCTATTATGGTAAGAAAGTAAAATTAAACATGATCATGAATGCCAAATCAGGTCTTTGTCCTGAAAACTGTGGTTACTGTTCACAATCTTCTATTTCAAACGCAGAAATCGACTCATATCGAATGGTGAATAAGGACTCATTGCTTGAAGGAGCAAGACGTGCAGCTGAATTAAATGTAGGAACGTATTGTATTGTTGCAAGTGGTCGTGGTCCTTCCAATAAAGAGGTGGATCAAGTCGTTGATGCAGTTAAAGAAATCAAAGATACGTATGGATTAAAAATCTGTGCCTGTCTTGGGATTTTAAAGCCTGAGCAAGCCGTTCGTTTAAAAGAAGCTGGGGTCGATCGTTACAACCATAATTTAAATACTTCTGCGCGCAACCATGATAACATCACAACATCACATACGTATGATGACCGTGTTAATACAGTTGAAGTCGCAAAGGAATCTGGTCTTTCACCGTGCTCAGGAGTTATTGTTGGAATGAAGGAAACAAGACAGGATGTTGTTGATATCGCAAACAGCTTAAAAGCACTTGATGCTGATTCGATTCCAGTTAACTTTTTACATGCGATTAAGGGGACGCCACTAGAAGGGGTAGATGAGCTTAATCCGCTTTATTGCTTAAAAGTATTAGCCTTATTCCGTTTCATCAACCCAACAAAGGAAATTCGTATTTCAGGTGGTCGTGAAGTAAATCTTGGTTCCCTCCAGCCACTAGGGCTTTATGCGGCAAATTCAATTTTCGTTGGTGACTACTTAACGACAATTGGTCAAGAAGAAACAGAAGATCACAAAATGCTAGTCGATCTTGGCTTTGAGGTTGAGAGTGTAGAAGAAATGAAAGAACAGCTTGCGTTAAATAAATAGTCATTGTAGCCTTATTGAGCGTTTCTATATTCATAGAAGCGCTTATTTTTTAATTTATTATCTGAATCATCACATTTATCGTCCACCTTAAAAAAGTCCAATTCGCAGTGTAAGCACGAATTGGACTTGAAAAAAATTAATCTTCGACTGGGAACCAGCCTGGAGTGTTGATGATTGCTTGCCATAATGGCGTTGGAACAACAAGCTTTTCTTGATCTTGCTTAGAAAGCGTTGTAGGAATCGTATCTTCCTTGCCTTCTTGGACTTTTTCAACCCATTTTGGTTCCATAATTAGCTCACGGCCAATTGCAATCAATGGCACGCCAGTTTGCATTGCTTTTACCACATCATCAGGTGTATGCAATGAACCGACACCAATGACAGGAATTTGATCGCCAATATGCTCTTGGATGCGAACCACACGTGAAGTTGTATCTTCTTTGTCACGAATTGAACCGCTCCAGAAGTTTTGAACCGACACATGAAGATAATCTAATGGATAAGTCGCGAGTTTGTCAGCAAGAGCAAGTGTATCTTCAAATGTAATACCAGGATTTTCGCCTTCTTCTGGAGAGAAGCGATAGCCAACGATAAATGGCTCAGTTGTATGAGCTTTGACGTTTTTGAATACTTCTTCAACGATAGCAGTAGGGAAGCTTAAACGTTTTTCAAGCGTACCGCCCCATTTATCTGTTCTGCGGTTTGAATGTGGAGAGAAGAATTGCTGAATGAGATATGTGTTTGCACCATGAATTTCGACGCCATCAAAACCAGCTTCAATCGCACGTCTTGTCGCATCACCAAATGCAGTAATCACACGTGTAATATCATCTTCAGTCATTTCTCTTGGCACTTGTGCATCTGGGCGTTCAGCCGCAACAGCACTCGCACTGATGGTTTGACCATCTGGTAATTGATCTGGAGGAGACATACGTCCACCATGGAAAATTTGCAAAATGGCTTTAGCACCTTTTTCTTTAATGGCGCTAGCTAGACGAGTTAAACTTGGAATAAGAGAATCGTCATCAGCACCAAATTCACCTGGGAATCCTTTTCCGTCTTTTGTCACATAGACACAAGCTGTTACAACAGCACCAACACCGCCAGCACGTTCTTGGTAATAAGCTAATTCAGCGTCTGAGACAGAGCCATCTTCATTTGATGAAAAATTCGTCATTGGGGCCATTAGCACTCGGTTTTTCAATGTAACACCAGAACGGAATGTAAGTGGTTCAAATAGTTCTTTATAATTTGGATTCATGTATATGAACTCCTTTCAAGTGTATAATCGTACAAAGATCATATTAGAGATAATAGTTAATAAAGTCAAAGAAGTTGCTTATCTTTTGTAAGTAATATACATTTTTAGTTGTCAGAATTTTAATTGTTTAATATTGACTTTTGTAAGGGTTTTCAATTAATATATGAATTATAAGTTATCTACATATTTTTTTCCGATATTTTAAAAACTTAATTTTATAATATAAAACAAAATAAACGGTCAACTATAAGTAAAAAATTCAAAAAGTTAATCTGTTTATTAATCGAAACTAAGTTTTATAATATAAAACTAATAAATTGATCATTTCATTCTTTGTTAAAACGCTATCACGAAATTGAGGAGAGGTTACGAAATGAGTACATATAAAGTTGTCATTACAGATTATGAGTTCTCTACTTTAGAGCAAGAGGAAGCTGCGCTTGGGTCACTCGATGTCGAAATCATTCGAGCGCAATGTCGTACTGAAGAAGATGTCATTGAAGTGGCTAAAGATGCGGATGCTTTGATCAATCAATATGCACCGATCTCGCGAAAAGTCATTGAAAGCCTGCCGAATTTAAAAGTGGTATCGAGATATGGAATTGGTGTGAATACGATTGATGTGGAGGCAGCTACTGAAAATGGCGTGATCGTTGGCAATGTTACAGACTATTGCCTTGATGAAGTGTCTGATCATGCCTTTGCCTTGATTATGGCTTGTGCTCGTAAAGTGGTCACGCTAAACAATGCTGTGAAAAATGGCAACTGGGACTATAAAGTAAGTGTGCCGATCTTCCGCTTACCTGGTCGAGTGCTCGGTCTGGTTGGTTTTGGTAAAATCCCACAAACACTAGCGAAAAAAGCGCAAGCATTTGGTATTAACGTCATTTCTTATGATCCATTTGTTTCAGCTGAAGTAGCGAGTGAGTTCAATGTCGAGCTAGTTGATCTTAATGAGCTGTGTGCGAAGTCAGATTTCATTTCGGTTCATGCACCGCTGATCGAAGCGACTCGCGGCATGATTAGTGATGAACAGTTTGATTTAATGAAAAAAGAAGCTTTCATCATTAATACGGCACGAGGTCCAGTCATTGACGAAAAAGCGCTCATTCGTGCGTTAGAAGCAGGGAAAATTGGTGGTGCTGGTCTTGATGTATTAGAAGATGAACCAATTGCGAGTGATCATCCATTTTTAAAAATAGAAAACGTCATTTTAAATCCTCATGCTGCCTGGTATTCAGAAGAATCTCAATTAGAGCTGCAACGTAAGACGGCTCAAAATGTGGCAGATGTATTAAGTGGCTACTATCCTACTTATCTCTTTAATCGAGATGTGAAAGAAAAAGTGAGTTTAAAAGAAAAAGACAATCAATAAGTTTGCAAGAATATCTTTTTGAAAGGAGTGATCTTCTTTCTGTTACAAGAGCATGAGGTTGTTGAATATATGAAATGAAAAAAACAATAAAAAGAATATACTAGGAGGATATACCATGGAACAAACACGTAACTTTATCGAAAAATTAGGATTCCCATCAGGAGATTGCAATGATCTACCAACTTCAACGAAAACATTTCCAGACGGGGCTCAGTACCGGGTTGAGATCCCCAGCGTGGAAGGACCTGCATCATTTGAAGCGGTGATTGAATCTTGTGAAAAGTATGAGGTTGATATTCACAGAGTTTCACAAGGTAGTGGCATTATGTTACTGACAGATGATGAATTGCAGCAAATGGCTGAAATTGGTCGCCGTGAGAATTTAGAGGTAAGCTTATTCGTTGGGCCACGTGGGTCATGGGACATTACACCAATGCAACATGCGAGTGCTGGTAAGATTGCAGGTCTTCGCTCACAAGGTATGGATCAGCTTGTTTACGGGATTGAAGATATTAAGAGAGCTTGCAAGTTTGGCATTCGTAGTATTTTAGTAGCGGATGAAGGCTTGCTATGGCTGGTGAATGAATTCAAAAAAGCGGGCGAACTTCCTGAAGATCTAGTAGTGAAGATTTCTGTGCAAATGGCCCAGTCTAACCCAGTATCGATTCGTCTCATTGAAGAAGCAGGGGCAGATACGTACAATGTGCCAACTGATCTGACGCTGGCTCGTTTAGCTGCTATTCGTCAAGCGATCGATATTCCAATTGATATTTACGTGGAAGCACCAGATGATATTGGCGGTTATATCCGTCATTATGACATTCCAGAAATTATTCGTGTTGCTGCTCCTGTGTACATTAAATTTGGGCTAAGAAATTCACCGAATATTTATCCGTCTGGTACTCATTTAGAAAGCACTTCGATTGCTCTATGTAAGGAAAGAGTTCGCCGCGCGAAAATTGGCCTTGACCTACTTAAGCGTTATGCACCGCATTTGAAAACATCTGAAAAGGGTGCAAAAGGATTAGGTGTGCCAGTTGCAGAAGTAACCGTATAAATTATGAAAGCGTTGGCTATTGCTTATCGTTTGAATAACAAAATATGATAGAATAAGAAAGAATTCACGATAAGTAGAAAGTAAAGGATGACACATATGCCAATCATTCAATCGCTAGATCGTGCTTTACGAATTTTAGATTTATTCGATGAGTACGATCGCGAGTTAAAAATAACGGATATTAGTGAGAGAATGGTGCTGCACAAAAGTACAGTCCATTCATTATTGAAAACGCTACAAAAGCATCACTATATTGACCAGAATCCTGAAAATGGCAAGTACCGACTTGGCTTGAAGTTGTTTGAGAGAGGAAGTTTTGTCATTCAAAGCTTGGATCTTAGAACGATGGCTAAGGAACACTTACTAGAGCTTTCAAAGAAAACAGGTCACACCGTTCACCTTGTCATTTTAGACGGGAAAGAAGGCGTGTATATCGATAAAGTGGAAAGTCCTGCCGCAACGATTATCTACTCAAGAATCGGTAGACGGGTTCCGATTCATAGTAGTGGTGTTGGCAAAGCGCTTGTTGCATTTAAAAACGAAGCGGAATTAGAGAAAATTCTAGAAGGATATGAGTATACGAAGCAAACACCGAATACAATTACCGACCGAGAAGCTTTTTTAGCGGAAATAAAACAGATCCAAGAAAAAGGTTATGCAATCGACAATGAAGAAAATGAACCAGGTGTCTGTTGTGTCGCAATACCGATTAAAAATCATACGGGCCAAGTGGTTGCTGCCATTAGTAGTTCAACTACGGCTGCTCAATTTACAGAGGATGTGCTTTTGAAGATGGTTGAGTTGCTTAAAGAAACGGCAGAGGCAGTATCTAAAAAGCTAGGGTATGGTTTTCAATCGATCTAAAAGGGCCTGCCCCTTGTTGCTTTAGATGCTCATCTGGTTCGTTGGTAAAAAGGAGCGAGATGATGAGAATTATTCGATTTTCAAAAGAGAATACGATTCATTTAGCAGCATATACAGATGACAAAAAGATCTATCTATTACCTTATCACGATTTTTTTGACATCGTCCGTTTAGCTGATGACCAAGAAACAACGCCTTTGCAAATCATCAATAATATGATTGCCGAGCTGATGCCATTGGAACTGAACATAGAAGATTTAGATTTACTTGTTCCGATCGAGGCACCTGAAGTATGGGCAGCTGGTGTCACCTATTTGAAAAGTAAGGAAGCAAGAAATTATGAAGCAACTGGTGGGAAGCTTGATGCGACGACTTTCTATGATAAAGTCTATAACGCACCTCGCCCTGAGATTTTCTTTAAATCAACAAGTGCTCGTACAAAAGGGACTGGTCAAGATTTGTACATACGCTCTGATTCACATTGGCAAATCCCTGAACCAGAACTCGGTCTTGTTCTAAACAAAGAAGGGAACATTATCGGCTACACAGCAGGAAATGACATGAGCAGTCGTGATATTGAAGGAGAGAACCCACTCTATCTTCCGCAAGCAAAAATATGGCGAAACTCGTGTTCTATCGGTCCAGCTATTCGTTTAGCAGAGACGGTCATGGATCCGTACCAATTTCAGATTACATGTCGAATTTTTCGGCATGAAAAGCAGGTCTTTCAAGGTTCAGCAAGCACTGGTCAGTTAAAAAGGAAATTTGATGAGCTTGTCTCTTACTTAATCAAAGACAATGAAATTTTTGATGGAACCATTCTCCTTACAGGCACATGTATTGTTCCTCCAAATGAATTTACGTTAGAGGACGGGGACCGAGTGGAAATCGATATTTCTGGCATTGGTGTTCTGAATAATCCGATAAAAAAACAACCAAAATCTATTACGGTAGGTTGATGGATAGCTAGTTCATGTAATGATTTCATATGAGTTTCCCCTGAAGGTTCGTTTTCAGGGGTTTTTTCTCAAAGGAATCAATTATAAGATGAAAAGGAAGAGTAATCTCAAAAAGAGAGGGATACGATGAAGCCTATTGTTTATCTGACAAAGAAGATTCCAAAAGATGTAGAGGACTATATTGCTGAGTATTGTGAAGTCCGTAAATGGGAAGGCACTCCCCCGATTCCACGTCAAGAATTGTTAATGCAGCTACAGGATGTGGATGGCTTACTGACAACGGGTGGAAGCATTGATGATGAGCTTCTAGAGCATGCACCGAACTTAAAAGTCGTTAGTAATGTCTCGGTTGGCTATAACAACTTCGACATTGAAGCAATGAAAAAAAGAAATGTGGTTGGCACGCATACACCATACGTTCTTGATGACACAGTGGCAGACTTAGTGCTTGCCTTAATGCTAGCTTCAGCAAGAAGAATTCCTGAATTAGACCGCTATGTGAAAGAAGGAAAGTGGGCAAAGGACAATGATCGCTCCTTATTTGGTGTCGATGTCCATCATGCAACTGTAGGTATTATTGGAATGGGACGAATTGGCGAAGCGATTGCCAAAAGAGCGATTTATGGCTTTGATATGAATGTGCTTTATTATAATCGCAGTCGAAAAAGGGAAGTCGAAGAGTATCTTGGTGTAAAGTATGCCGAGCTCGAACTATTACTCCAGCAATCAGATTTTGTTGTGCTCATGACACCGCTAACAGATGAAACGAAGCATTTTATGAGCCATGACCAATTTGATCTTATGAAGGAATCGGCTTTTTTCATTAATGCATCAAGGGGAGAAACAGTTGATGAAGAAGCATTAATCAAAGCGCTGCAAAATGGAGAGATCAAGGGTGCAGGATTAGATGTTTTTTCGAAAGAGCCTGTTGATTCTGATAATCCATTATTACAATTGGACAATGTTGTCACAGTTCCGCATATTGGCTCTGCGACGACGAAAACACGAGATGACATGGCTTTCGTTGCTGCAAAAAATCTCGTAAGTGCTCTGAAAGGCGAAGAGCCAGAGCATCTTGTCAAAGAATTTAAGTTAGGGAAATGATGAAGGAGGAGAAATATGAATACAGTTACTTTTTATAAAGAGAATCAGCTTGTTTTAGGGGTTAAAACAGAGAAAGGAATCATCGATGTAAAGGAGGCGACGGGAGCATTCCCTACTATAGAAGCTGTTCCTCAAACGGTATCGGAATTAGTATCTTCTGGAGAAGAAGGGAAGCGTGCGCTTGAAGCATTAGTCGAGCAAGCGGTCAAAGAACAAACAGCTCTATTAAATGAAAATGAATTAACGTTTGGTCCGTCTGTTGATAACCCGCAGAAAATTATTTGTGTTGGCTTAAATTATAAGCGTCATGCTGATGAGATTAAAATGGAATATCCGAAAACTCCAATTCTATTTAGTAAGTTTGCCAATGCGTTAGCAGGTCATAACGAAGAAGTGGTGCTTCCTCCTAATGGAAAAGAGTACGATTATGAAGCAGAGCTTGCCATTGTAATCGGCAAAGTTGCAAAAGATGTGAAGGTTGAAGATGCTTTGTCCTATGTGTATGGCTATACAAATGGAAATGATTTATCAGCTCGTGACTTTCAATTTAGAACCCATCAATGGTTACTTGGAAAAACAGTTGATGGCTTTTGCCCAATAGGCCCGTCACTAGTTAGTAAAGAGGAAATTGACGATCCAAATAATCTTTCCATTCGCTTATCCCTTAATGGAGAGCTTCGCCAAAACTCGAATACGTCTGATATGATTTTTAATTGTGCTGAAATTATTAGCTATATTTCACAACATATGACGCTTTTACCTGGCGATATTATTTTAACAGGAACACCAGAAGGCGTGATCATGGGTGAGCCAGAAGAAACACGTACGTGGTTAAAAGCAGGAGATGAAGTAACGGTAGAAATTGAAAAGCTAGGTTCGTTAACAACGAAATTTATTTAATCCTATTTAATTGACTCTAGAGTATGTCTCTGGGGTCTTTTTTATTTTTATTTAACTCCTATTTATCATGTATAAAAAGCTTGCTATTCGGAAAAAATGGGGTGTAGCAAACTTGGTGATTTTCCTCATTTGGAAAGAAGGAAAAGAAGCCTCGGGACGACTATCAAATTGAGATGGAGGTCGGATGGGGATGAATAACGTTCTGTCCATTATCGTAAGTCTATGCCTCGTGTTAAGTGTGATGACACCAGCGGCAAGTGCAGCAGAGAAACAGCAAGCAAAGTTAGCGGAAAAGGCATCTTCAGCCATCGTAATAGAACGTGATACGGGCGAGGTACTTTTTGAGAAAAATAGTCATGAGAAGCTACCACCCGCAAGTATGACGAAAATTATGACGATGCTTCTTATTATGGAAGCGATTGATAAAGGTTCACTTTCTTACGACGATAAAATCCGTACGAGTGAATATGCTGCTTCAATGGGCGGTTCACAAATATTCCTTGAGCCTGGTGAAGAAATGACTGTTTCAGATTTGTTAAAAGGAATCGCGATTGCCTCTGGAAATGATGCATCAGTAGCGATGGCTGAGCATATTGCAGGAACAGAGGAAGCATTTGTTGAGATGATGAACGAAAAGGCGAAGGAGCTAGGACTGAAAAACACGAACTTTATGAATACAAATGGTTTGCCAGCAAAAGATCATTATACGACTGCATATGATTTAGCGATGATCTCAAAGGAATTATTAAAGTATGAAGATATTACAAAATTTACAGGGATCTATGAAGATTATTTACGTCAGGATTCAGACAAGAAATTTTGGCTTGTGAACACAAATAAACTCGTTCGTTTTTACCCAGGGGTAGATGGCTTGAAAACAGGATTTACACGTGAAGCGATGTATTGCTTAACGGCCACTGCCGAGAAAAATGATATGCGAGTGATCTCGGTTATTATGGGAGCTCCTAGTCCAAAAGAGCGAAATGCTCAAATTACATCGATGCTTGATTATGCGTTTAGTCAATTTATGACACATAAGCTATATGATCGTGACCATATTCTAGCAGATGTTAAAGTGAGCAAAGGGGATAAAGAAAAGATTCCAGTCGTAACATCTGAATCAATTTCGATTTTAACGAAAAAGGGTGAAAAAATTGATGATGTTGTGGAGCGTCTAGAAATCGAAAAGGATTTACGTGTACCTATCTATAAAGGCGATGTGATTGGACAATTAGTTGTAGAGAAAAATGGAGAAACACTTGTTTCATCACCACTTGTCTCAGGTGATGATGTTGTCGAAGCGTCTTGGTGGATGATGTTTAAGCGAGTACTTTCGAAATTTGGAGCGGCTTAACACCATTTTTGACTAGTTAGTGCGAATGGCGACTAGTTTTGTCAGTGAGCAGGAAGAGCGATGAGAAAAGGCGAAACTCTCAACTAGAAAAGGAAACACAACGTGCTTGTGAAACCAACTATGAGGGAGTGAAAAATGTGAGCTTACAAATTGATTTAGAACGCAAGGGAATCGTTTTACTTGTTCGTCTTGAAGGTGAACTGGACCATCATGCTGCCAAAGAGCTACGTCAGCAAATTGAAGATGATATAATCACTGGCCAGGTCAAGCACATTGTCTTAAATCTTGAGCAACTTACGTTTATGGATAGCTCGGGTCTTGGTGTGATTTTAGGAAGATATAAGCAAGTAACAGCAAATGGCGGTGAAATGGTCGTCTGTGCCATTTCACCTTCCATAAAACGCTTGTTCGAAATGTCGGGCTTGTTCAAGATTATTCGTCTTGAAGAAAATGAACAATTTGCTCTTAAGACGTTGGGGGTGGCATAAATCATGAATAATAATGTGATGGATTTACAGTTCTCTGCCCTAAGTCAAAATGAGTCGTTTGCTCGTGTAACGGTTGGTGCATTTATTGCGCAATTAGATCCAACAATGGACGAAATGACAGAGATCAAAACAGTCGTCTCAGAAGCTGTTACAAATGCAATTATTCATGGTTATCACAATCAACCTGACGGAATGGTATACATTCATGTGACACTCGAGGATGATGTAATTGAATTAATTATTCGGGATGAAGGCCTTGGTATTCAGGACATTGAGGAAGCTCGTCAACCACTTTATACGACAAAGCCAGAGCTTGAACGTTCAGGTATGGGATTTACGATTATGGAAAATTTCATGGATGAAGTGGAGGTCGTATCTGAACCGATGATAGGTACGACAGTCTATTTGAAAAAAACTCTTACAAATAGCAAAGCTATCTGTAATTAAGGAGCTTTGCCTATGGATGTCGAGGTAAAACGACAAAGAAAGAAAGAGGCTCCGTTTACAGATGTGGAAGTAAAGCAGCTCATTGCCAAAAGTCAGGATGGAGATCAGGAGGCGCGAGATTTAATTGTCAATCGCAATACGCGTCTTGTTTGGTCGGTTGTGCAGCGCTTTATGAACCGTGGGTATGAAGCGGATGATCTTTTTCAAATTGGGTGCATCGGGCTTATTAAATCGGTTGATAAGTTCGATCTATCCTATGACGTGAAATTCTCTACGTATGCTGTTCCAATGATAATTGGTGAAATTCAACGCTTTTTACGCGATGATGGAACCGTTAAAGTCAGTCGTTCGATAAAAGAGCTCGGTAATAAAGTTCGAAAAATGAAGGATGAAATGACGAAGACGCTTGGCAGAACACCGACTGTCAATGAAATTGCGGAACAGCTGGAGATAACACCAGAAGAAGTCGTTTTTGCAGGAGAAGCGAGTCGTTCTCTTTCGTCCATTCATGAAACTGTTTATGAAAATGACGGTGATCCCATTACTCTACTTGATCAAATTGCTGATCAAACAGAAACTAAGTGGTTTGACAAAATTGCCTTAAAAGAAGCGATACGAGACCTTGATGAACGAGAACGACTTATCGTCTACTTACGTTATTACAAGGATCAAACGCAATCAGAGGTTGCAGAGCGACTTGGTATCTCGCAAGTACAAGTATCGCGCCTTGAAAAGAAGATTCTTGAACAAATGAAGCAAGATATGGGAGAGCCTTAATGATTACATGCTGATTTAAAGCACTGGTACGTCCAATGCTAATTGAATCAGCTTTTTTGTTTATATAATGATTATGCTTTCGTTTTTTTGTATTGCATTCTCATCGTATTGCAATGCAAGCCTTCATGAAAAGAAAGGAAGCTGATAAGGTCAGGTACCGTTGAAAATGCTTCTCCACGTAGCTCAAACGCTTTCGCTATCGGAGCATCTGCATGATTTTCAAATAGATTCTTAGCAGATGCTAACTGCTTACTTGATAGTTCAGCGATTTCCTCAACTGTTGGAGGCTCATCTGTCCAATCAGCAGGACTCGTTCCTTTATGGAAGAACGTTTCATAATGAGAGGGAATCACTTGTTCATAATGATCAGAGTGACGTAATACACTTTCGGCAATAACAAGAACATGACCTGCATTCCATCTGAGCGAATTATTAAATCCATCTGGAATCGTATCAACTTGCGTCTCTTTTGCAGCAGCAAGGATTTGCATATTAGCAGAACGTGCAAAGGCAAATGGTGAATAGGTCATCAAGATCACACTCCATCTTTTATATTGTTAATCAGTAATAGTGTACCGAATTTTCAGTAAAAAGAAAACGTTTTCGACTTAGTGCATTTTTGATACAGCTCTTTTGTTATTCTACTCATGAGGCAGTAATGTTGAAGAAGGATTTGGATTTTTTATGGTAAAATAAAAATGTAGGAGGGGATTGAATTGAAAAAATTAATTATTGGCATTATCGTTTTGTTTGCACTTTGGTTCGTTTTACCGTTTTTTGGCATAAATACATCATATATAATACCATATGTAATAGAGTGGTCTACAAAGTTCATTCTACCTTGGCTAGTATTATATTGGCTAGTAAGGTTAGTTAAAGCTTTTGAAAAAAATAAATAATTTCCTGAACTAACGGGGGTGCGTTTCTATAATAAGTGGAGACGCTTCAAGCTCAAGTTATAGATTTAATTCTTCAAATTCAACAACAGGAATACAATATATCGATAACAAAGGATGACCAGCCCGATTTGTTTACCATAGAAGAGTATTATCAGACTGCTAATGGTAACTTTTGGGTTGCTCTTTATGATAAAAAAAGTAGTTGGTACAATCAGTCTCTTAGACATAGGGAATAATCAAGTATCATTAAGGAAGATGTTTGTAAATAAAGAGTATCGAGGAACAACATATAAAACTGCAATTCTTTTATTAGATACTGCTATTTAACGGGATGTTTTAGCACAACAAGAGCTGACGCTTTATTCAACTCTTGGGCAGGATTATTCAATAACTAGTTGTTGTTGTAATAAGAGGGAATTTTATTAAAAAGGGGGAGCGATTTGAAAAATTTAATTTTCATTTCAATCATTATGATAACGGTCTTGCTTGCCGCATGTAGTAACGAAGAAATTGTGAGTGACAGATACACGTTTATAGGTGAAGGTGAGTATTGGGAGGCTGAATATGTTTTTGAGAGTGAAGAAACACAGAAAGAGAAAGATGGAAGGACAACATATTCTACTAATAATAGTGATGTATTTAAACTCACCTACAAAGGGGCCGTGGAAGATATGCAATCAATAGAAAAAATAGAATATAACTATAAAACATCAGCTGGAGGTGGTGGTGGAAGCAGAGAGTTTAATGAACCACCCACTGATATTACATTAAGGTCATATAGTAGTGATAATGGAGCTAAAGTATATGAGGAGGAAATCATACCCGTTATTGTAAAATGGGATGGTTTTGAAGAATCATTTGAGTTAGTAAATAAATCGGAATAAAAACAGTCTTATTAAATTAACGGATGCTTTTCTTGATTAATCGAAATATCACTGTCGTTGTTCTGCTAACGAGCTGGTTAATAGAAAAATATTGGGGGATTTTAATTGGAACTAATCATTGGAACAGCTATTGTACTTATTGTATTTTTTTCATCAAGTATCATCGAAAAAAGGTTAAAATCTATTGAAAATCACAATAAACGTGTAATAGAAATCTTAGAAGAAATAAGAGATAAGAAATAATAACGTTATTGAAGTAACGGGAGGGGGGGCTTTAGCACAAGAACTGGAGCTGTTTAAATGGCAGTTTCTTTTACTTATAATACGAAGCAGTCTTTTAGAATTAGAAAAAGGAGATGGCGTAATATTTTAGAAACTTTATTTGGTATCATTATTGTTTTGTTCATACTGGCGATGTGCTTTTTAATGATGTATTGGGGAGGAAACCAAATCTATAAAACTACACTAAAGCCAAAAATAAACAGTGATACAGAGTTAAGAAAAGAATTAGATACGTTAAAAAAACGAGTAGAATTGCTTAAAGAAAATTAAATAACCAATGAAAGTAATCATCTAATTCGTTATTCGAGCAACAGGCGCAATTCTGCAGAATGAATTGTGTTCTTTCTTTATGCAAAGGGCCAGATTGTGGAATAACTTTTATATTGCGTAGTAGACTCATACTGCGCAGCAAAGAACTTCATCTTTGGGTGACTTTGTGAAAGAGTGTACGTAAGCGAAAGGGCAGAATAGCTGTAGAGGCAAGATATGAAGTAGGTAAATCAAACTACGATTCAGCTGGCGCATTTCTTTATAGAATGGTTTTTTCCATGAACTTATTAAACATTTCTTCTGTTTATCTATTAAATTAGCTACGTAATCCCTAAAATATATTCTTCACTTTTTTGAAAGAATTGATAGATTTTCTGAATAGATTTAAGGTTAAGTGGGAAAAAGCATACGGGGGAGGAGTCTGTATGCAGATATCAGCGTTTGCATTTGCCATAATACTAGCATGTATGCATATCTTTGCTAAGAATATGCATTTTATACAAATCACTCCTAGAAGTCGATTCCTTTCATTAGGTGGTGGTGTATCTGTTGGATATGTATTTCTTCATATCCTACCTGAATTAAAGGAACATCAAGAGTCAATAGAACATCATGGAATTTTACTTTCTTACCTTGAACATCATGCCTATTTACTGGCAATGCTTGGTCTCATATTATTTTATGCCTTAGAAAAAGCGGCCAAAGAATCTCAGAGAAAAAACCATCAAGACACAGGGGAAAATCAACCAACAAAAAGAATCTTCTGGCTACATATTAGCCTCTTTTCATTCTATAACGGGCTTATCGGATATTTACTCATTCATAGAGATTCAGAAGGGTTATTAAGTTTGATTTTATATGTAATTGCTATGGCCTTACATTTTATTGTCGTAGATTATGGCTTACGTACTCATCACAAGGTTATCTATAATCGCATTGGTCGATTTTTGCTAGCTTTAGCTGTATTGATGGGATGGGCAATCGGTGTCATAACAGAAATACCCGAATCAGTTTTAGCCTTATTTTTTGCATTTCTATCTGGTGCCATTATATTAAATGTTTTAAAAGAGGAACTACCTGAAGATCGAGAAAGTAGTACTTGGGCATTTTCATTAGGAGCAATTGGATATATAGCTTTACTATTACTTATTTCTTAACATCAGATACAAAGGTGTATATTATAATGGTAACAATTTAGAACTATTGTAGAAGTGTTTTCTTTAAAGGGGAAATTCAGTAAACAAGGACCGTTATTTAAAACAGGATCTTTGCTGCGTAGTTCAACGATACTGTTCAATAGGATATTCAATAATCGGGCGCAATTCTGCAGTATGAATTGTGTTTTTTCTTTATGTAAAGGGCTATGATTGTGGAGAAATAGCTACCGATTTTACAGAAGTTAAATTAGTTTAAGATTAGTGGTGGTGAACCGTAGCACAAGTTACATATTTTTAATACTCCACAATCGGGCCATCTTATGGAATAAGAATATCAAACAATACTTGATATTTATATAAATTTTGTGTGAGATTGTGAAGGAAGATTTTATCATTTTTATAACAGCCTCCTTTGGTTCAGGAATATTGAACTTCGCTACCTGATAATTGAGATTTTCTTCATCTGGAGACCTTTAAATTAAATTTCGAAAACAATCTTTTCAATCATCTTTTCGTATAGAAAACATGTTAAGAACATGCACCAGAAAAAATATAAATCATATATAAGTGATATCCCGTTTGAATCCTTGAGGAGGATATTATGAAACCTATGTTACCTAGTGAAAAATATTTCGGTAATTTAGAACTAGTTTATGCATTTTATGGGGCTATGCCTACAGGTGTTACTGTTTCAGAAACCGGTCGTATTTTCATTTGCTTTCCGAAATGGGGAGACGATGTTAAATTTACGGTGGGGGAAATTGGTGAGGATAAATTGCAGCCTTATCCTAATTTACAAACCAATTTGGTTAATCCCGAGAATATCACAATGACATTCATCAGTGTCCAAAGTGTAGTTGCTGATGGAAGGGGAACGCTCTGGATATTAGATACAGCGGCACCAAATTTTTCTGAACCTATTAAAGGGGGGGCAAAATTAGTCGCGGTTGATTTAGAAACCAATACAATAAGAAAAGTATATACCTTTACAGAAGATGTTGTCCTGCCTACAACTTATCTGAATGATGTCCGTTTTGATTTTCGTGTAGGAAAAGCAGGTTATGCCTATATAACGGATTCTTCTTCAAGAGGACCAGGAGCTATTATCGTCGTAGATTTATCAAATGGAAACGCGTTTAGAAGGTTAAATGGGGCAAATTCAACTTCACCAGATCCCTATTTTTTACCGAAAGTAGAAGGTGAAATTTTGATGAATCGAAATCCAGATGGTAGGGTTTCGCCCTTTAGATTGGCTTCTGATGGTATTGCGATTTCTCCCGATGGAAAGGTTTTATTTTTTTGTCCACTAAGCAGTCGTCATCTGTTCTCGATTTCAACAGAAGCCCTAAGAGACAGAAATATACCGGACACGGACTTACAATATCATGTTGAGTATTTGGGGGAAAAAGGGGCGTCTGATGGAATGATCACAGGTGCAAAAGGAAGTGTTTATGCTGGAGACTATGAAAACAACAGTATCCGTAAGATATTGCCGAATGGCATAATGGAAACAATCGCCCATGATCCGAGAATTTTGTGGCCGGATACTTTTTCAATTGGTCCGGATCAATATTTGTATGTCATCGTGAACCAGTTACATCGGCAGGCTAGATTTCATTATGGAAAAGACTTACGACACAAACCTTATAGTTTACTTCGTATTAAAATTGATGAATTTCCTGCTCCCACTTTTTCATAATAAAAATCGTCAATTAATTATTTTCATTATATAGAGTAAAACAAACACAATTAAGCAGAAGTATTTACTTCTGCCTTAAAACTTAAAATGGTTTAATAGGAACAGTTAATTTGGTGAGTTTAAACTGTTCCTAGAAATTTTTTATAATATCGGTAAGTTCAATGCTGTATTGATATTATTTAAATCCAAATTAATCTGTTCGTTTGTATCCCAAGCATGATACCATCCTTTTTCTACCATATATGAGGATATTTGTTCGTGCATATCAAGAGCTTCCACTAAATGGCGAGTGAGCATTTCTTTAATTTCCGGTGTTCCTGCCTCCGTAACTGCCATGGCATAATTTTTAATTCCACTTTTAGCTGAAATGAGTAAATCCATTGTAACCACTTGATCCGATAATGCGTCCATGCCAGTTATAGTTTCAATGATTGGATTCATGTTCATTCACCTCCTAATTTACTGTTAGCGTTGGAAAGGATAGAAGCATATTCTTGTAATTGTCTCGTAGATACATCAATGTCTTGCTGCATAATATCTTTTAATAGCGGATCTGTAACTAACACTTTCATCGTTTTGGATTTAGTTAAACAAGTGGTCTTAAATGCAGCCATCTCATGGACCTCAAGAACTTCATGTAAGGCGTAGTTCATTTTTTATACCTCCTTCCTTAAGGTTTCAACACGACTTTTATACATTCATCCATTTTTGTGTCAAAAATCTCATAGCCACGCTTTGCTTCACTAAGTGGAAGTACATGACTCACGACATCTCCTGGATCAATTTTTCCTGTCGAAACTAATTCAAACATATAGGGCATATAGTGAATCACAGGTGCTTGCCCAGAGCGAATATTGATATTTCGCTGCATAATATCTCCAAAAGGGAAACCATTATATCTGCCGCCGTAAACGCCAGTAACTTGAATTGTCCCGCCTTTACGCACTGCTTGTGAAGCCATGATAAACGCACTTAATGCTCCGCCTTGAAGCTTCATTCCGCTCGCAAGGAACTCCATATCAGTCATTTTACCGTCCATACCAACTGCATCAATGACAACATCAGCCCCGCCCTTCGTTATTTCTTTCAAATGCATTCCCACATTTTCAAAGTGTTCGAAATTTACAATTTCAACTTTGTTGGTACGTTTGGCGTGTTGCAAACGATAGTCTACATAATCTACGGCAATGACACGCTTTGCTCCTTTTAGCCAACAGAATTTTTGAGCAAAAAGACCAACCGGACCACAGCCAAGAACAATAACTGTATCTCCATTCTTCACGCCTGCATTGTCAACACTCCAAAAACCTGTGGTCATAGCGTCAGCGATAACGGATAATTTTTCATCTGGTTCTTCACAGGTTTCTGGAACCTTAAAGTGTGTGAAATTGGCAAAGGGAACACGTAAATATTCAGCCTGGCCACCAGGATAGCCTCCCGTTGTACCTGAATAGCCGAAATACGCACCCATATCCCCATTTTCATTCGAGTTATCACATTGGCTTTCTAAATGGTTTTTACAATAAGTGCATTCCCCGCAGGCAATGTTAAAAGGAATAATAACACGATCCCCTTTTTTTACTTTCGTAACATTTGGTCCAACCTCTTCAACAATTCCCATCGGTTCATGACCGATAATATAGTCTTCCTGCATATTTGGAATCATTCCATGGATTAAATGTAAATCAGATCCACATATAGCTGTACTCGTTACTTTAATAATCATGTCATCTGGTTTTTCAATCTTTGGATCTGGAACTTCTTTGACTACAACATTTTTAATACCTTGATACGTTACTGCCTTCATTGGTTACAGCCTCCAGTGTTAGTGATCATCAGGTGTCCGGTCAAACATACCTTTTCTATTGGTCTCAACAGGAAATAGATTCATTTTGCCAATCATCAATGTGTTGTTGGCAGAGAGTTGATCTAGTTTATATTGTTCACTTAGTTCGTATGGATGGAACCATTTTTTATTAATCATTAGTTCTGTAATTTCTTGGTGCATGGCAATACCTTGCATTAATTGGTTTCGTAAGAGGGTTCTAACATCAGGTGATACAGACTCCGTTAATGCGACAGCAATATTGCGCACACCTTCTTTGGCACGAAGAAGTAAATCCATCGCAAATGTAGTATCTGCTAGCTCGGGTACGTGTAGCGAGTTTATAGGATCTAAATAGTCATTGTTCAATGAATTTGCCTCCTTTTTAATTTATTATTGGTGTTGGCCGGTTTTGAGGAACAGGAGATTCAAAAGGTGCCCGTTGATAAACTGCCTGTAATTCTCCAAGCGCTTGCATGGATTGTTCCACATCTTTTTGCATTAATGCTCTCAAATCATCATCAAATACTAGTCCCTGCATTAGTTTTGATTTCGCTAAGCAAAGGGTTTTAAAGTTAATAACTTCATGTAAATCCAATGATTCATGATCGGCTAATTTTTGATTATCCATTTCTAATTAACCTCCTTATTCTTTAATACAAACAATTGTATTGTTCCAAAATAGGAGGGAAACATTCTTTAATGCTTTTTATAAAATTTGTAAATTATCTTAAATAGTTGGAATTGGATAAAGTAGGGAAAATTCATCTATTGTGATGGCTGAGGGTTCTTTTATCAAGTAGCTAAAAAAATATTCAACCAGAAATATTTGGTTGAACTTATAATACGAAAGGAAGAAGAAATACCTCATCCTTTTTACTCTTATTATTGATTAAGAACCTTCGTCTAAGAAAAATCGTATTTATTATTGAAGAAACGTCTTATAACAGACATTGAAAATATGACCAATAAAAAGGAAAAAGAAATCGAATAAAAGTGGTTTTCCAATTCCACCCTTTTTTATACTTAACAAGCTGTGTATTTTTTTCTAGCCATAGCTCAGTAATAGTCATTGGTACACTGAAATACAGAATTTTTAAAAGGCACTGAAGGATGCGAGAATCCTTAGTGAGTTGATTATAAAAGACACAATTACCAGATGGATTGCATGTCTTTTGATGATTAACTCTATGTCAGAGGTGGTACATCCTAATGGCTGTAATCATGCCTCCTACTATTTTCATAACCTTCTTACATTATCAATATAGATACAGTTAATTTTATAATGAAAGGACTGATTTAGGAGTAATTTCGACAAAGTTAGTCAAAATGTTTTGTTACTTTCTTGCATTTTTTTAAGATGGAATGTAAAAAGGGATGCTGTTGCAGCTCTTTTTGATATTCTACTAACAGAGCAGCTTAGTGCAAGAAGGGATTCATTAAAAGATAAAGTATGTGGAGGAGTAGTTTATGATATTAGTGAGTTCTTGTTTAGCAGGGTTAGAAGTAAGGTACAACGGTACACATCGTTTAAATAATAAGATAAGTAAATTAGTAGAAGAAAATAAAGCGGTAACTATATGCTACTAATGAGGCAGGATAATGGAAGAAGACTTTTGTCACAGGGTCAGTAATTAAGTTTTAATGAATTAATGGAAGGGATTTAAATGACTAATTGGGGGGATTTAATAAATGAACGATAATGAGAAAAAACAACAACCACCATATTACGCAGTCATATTTACCTCACAACGAACTGATGGTGACAATGGGTATGGGAAAATGGCTCAAGCAATGGAGGAATTAGCTCCACTGCAACAGGGGTTTTTAGGGATTGAAAGTGCAAGAGACAGCGAGTTAGGCATAACAGTTTCATACTGGGAGTCTTTAGAAGCCATTAAAAACTGGAAAGAAACTTCAGCTCATAAAATAGCTCAAGAAAAAGGGAAGCAAGAATGGTATAAAAATTATGCTGTTCGAGTTTGCAAAGTTGAGAGGGATTACTATTTTAAAATGTAAACCTTATTGAACGAACGGGTGCTTGAGTTCAAGAGAGAGTTGCTACGGCAGCTCCTTTTCTTATTAAGCTAACGGGCAGGTTAGTGGAAGAAGAATTGAAGGGAGATGGTTAGGTGGCAAAATGTGGAGAACACAATCAACCGACACGTGGAGAGGTTCTCTTCTACTCGACTTATGCAACAGCAGCAAGAGCGTTTTTTTCATTCCAACTAAGTGCAAATGATTATAAATTTAGTTACGCTGGCTATTTTGCATTGTTTGTAAGAAGTAATGTTAAAGTATGAAAACAAAAAAAGGTGGTTGTTTTTTGAAGCGAAATAACGATTTTAAAAATATGAAATTTGGGTCTCTTATATTACAATTTATTCTTGTATGGATAGTGACTTTTTCTTTTTTTGCATTTATCCAAAGTGTCTTGGGTATAAACATGAACTTCTTTTTTAGTGCTACTCTACATATTGTAATTATTCTTCTAATTATTCGAAAGTTTAATAAGCATAGGATTTCTTTAAGACAAATCACAGGAGATTTAAGTTTACACAAACTCCCGTGGTTGAAATTATTCAGCATTCAAGCTCTTTTAATTGTATTTGCTGTACTTTCTATTATTGCGATTTTTTTCATCATTGGTCTCTTCGACTCTAACTTCTATAAAGAACTACTTACAGAAGAAATAACTCATACTAACAATTCCGCTCAACTAATTATTTTAACGTATATATTAAGTTTTACATTAGTACCAATCATGGAGGAGCTTTTGTTTAGAGGGTATCTTTTTAATAAATGGGGAGAAAATTTTGGAATACTGAAGGCAATGATTTTTTGTTCTATTTTGTTTTCTTTGTTACATTGGAACACAGGGTTTATATCTCATTTTATACTAGGTGTTTTTTGTTGTATGGCATATGTAAAGACGAAAAGGTTAATCGTTCCAATGCTATTACATGCAGTTAATAATATCATTGCAGGAACGTATATGTTATTTCCGACCGAATTAGACACCACTTATGAAGAGGAGGCCCTTACACAATTTATAATAGAGATGCAAATTGCCTTTAAGATAGGTGCTTTGCTATTTATTGTATTAGTACCGATTGTGTGCTACGTACTTTATCGATATTACAAAGGATTACCTAAAGTAACACCTTATCAGTTAAATCAAAACCAAAATATTTAAATTATAAAAATAGAAGTATTGCCTGACGTATTTGCAATGATTAGAGGATTGCTTTTGGGTATATTCAGAGTGCTATTCTTTGCATTTATGGTCATTATTATTTGGTGGATTATTCAATTATTCTAGGTCAACTTTTCAACTAACGGGCGCAATTCTGCAGAATGAATTGTGTTCTTTATTTATGTAAAGGGCCATTTAATTGAACAACACCTCAAAAATTTGGATATTTAGTGGTGAAAATCAAGTGGAATTGTGAATAAACGAACTTAAACGAACAGTTTAATTGAATAATATGGGAAAAAGGGAACTTGCCATAGAGCAACAAGCAGTAATTTAAGAGAAAGGTGATACTGATTGTATTCCATAGAAGGAAATGTTAGTCTATAAATATGATAATGAGAGGACTGATGGAAGGACTATGATTAACTAATCTATATTATAATTTGAAATGAATATCTTCAAACTACAAAATATAGGGTTAGTCCATCCATTTTTATAAATCAGTTTATTATTTCATTTGTCATGATTCCAATGGCAAAAAGAACTTATTTATTATAATTAAAAGACTAATCCTTCCAATTACAAACTGGGAGGATTTTTATTCTCTCATAACTCAAATTATTATTAAATTCCTTGAATCTAATTAAATAAAGGAGAGAAAAATGAGCGATTCAGACACGATCGTTACGCATGTAGCACTCCGTATAAGTCGTTAATATCCATCAAACTTATACGGAGAAATTTAAAATAGATGGATTACCGACTTTGTATAAAAAGTAAAAAAGGGTTGATATACAAAGGAGGAATAATCATGTCAATGATACAAGTTCAAGACTTAACTTTTTCTTATCCAAGTAGCTATGACAATATATTTGAAGGGGTTAGCTTTCAAATCGATACGGATTGGAAACTTGGATTTATCGGTAGAAATGGACGAGGTAAAACAACATTCTTTAATTTACTATTAGGGAAATATGAGTATAGTGGGAAAATCACTTCTTCAGTAGAATTTAATTATTTTCCTTATCCAGTCTCGGATCAAAGCAAGTATACCTATGAAATCTTAGGAGAAATTTGCCCACAAGCAGAAGATTGGGAACTACTTCGTGAAATATCCTTTCTTAATGTGGATATAGAAATTATGTACCGACCATTTAATTCATTATCAAATGGAGAACAAACAAAGGTGTTGCTTGCTGCACTGTTTTTAAATGAGGGTCAATTTTTATTGATTGATGAGCCAACCAATCATCTAGATACTGAAGGACGTAAGATTGTCTCTGATTATCTAAGGAAGAAAAAAGGATTTATTTTGATTTCACATGACAAAAACTTTTTAGATGGATGTGTAGACCATATCTTATCTATAAATAGAGCAAATATCGAAGTTCAAAGTGGCAACTATTCTTCTTGGAAGTTAAATTTTGATAGACACCAGGAACATGAAGAGGCAACAAATCAGCGTCTACAAAAAGACATAGGGAGATTAAAACAGTCTTCAAAACGCTCAGCAGGTTGGTCTAATCAAGTAGAGTCTTCCAAAAATGGAACAACAAATTCGGGTTCCAAATTGGATAAGGGTTTTGTAGGACATAAGGCAGCCAAGATGATGAAGAGAGCAAAGAGCACTGAATCCAGACAACAAAAAGCGATTGATGAAAAGTCAAGGTTGCTAAAAAATGTCGAAAAAACGGAATCCTTAAAATTAGAACCATTGAAATTTTATTCAGATGAATTGATTGTCTTGACTGATGTGTCTGTTAAGTACGATGGTCAAATTGTAAATAAGCCAATTAGCTTTAAAGTTGAACAAGGTGATCGAATCGTACTGAATGGAAAGAATGGAAGCGGAAAAAGTAGTATCCTAAAATTAATTCTAGGAAATTCTATAAAGCATACAGGTACAATTAATGTAAGTTCAGGCTTAATCGTTTCCTATGTTCAACAAGATACTTCTCATTTGAAAGGGCTGTTATCGGACTTTATTGAAGAGTATGAGATTGATGAAACGTTATTTAAATCCATCCTACGTAAGATGGATTTTGATCGAATTCAATTTGAGAAAGATATATCTCATTATTCTGGTGGACAAAAGAAAAAGCTACTTATAGCCAAAAGTTTATGTGAAAAAGCTCATTTATATATTTGGGATGAACCGTTAAATTTTATTGATATTTATTCGCGAATGCAGATAGAAGAACTTATTCAAAACTTTAATCCCACAATGGTGTTTGTTGAGCATGATCAGGCATTTCAACAAACAATTGCAACAAAGATTGTATCCATGTAGTTTAATATGAGGAAAATGAAGATATAGCGAGTGAATCAGGTAGTTAAACTAAAGAATGAGTTAGTTAAAGAAAAATTAAGTGAGTTATTCCATTAAAGGGCGCAATTCTGCAGCAAGAATTGTGTTCTTTCTTTATGTAAAGGGCCGATTGTAGAAAAGTGCAACGAAAGCAAAGGTTAATCCGTATTTAAATTAAAGAGTAGAGGGATTCCCCAATAAGTATGCTTAACGCAGTCATGGAAAATAAATCCGAATCGGGAAAGGTGGGTATATAATGCCATATTTAAAAGTTAAAGATGGTATAGATATATTTTATGAGTGTTATGGTGAAGGAGAGCCATTAGTCTTTATTCATGGATTAGGCGCTTCATCCGATATGTATAAGCCACAAGTAGAATATTTTCAAGAATATTTCAAAGTAATCTTACTTGATTTAAGAGGTAATGGGAAATCAGGTTTATTAGAATGCGATGTGGAAAGTGTTTTAAATAAACAGGCGGAAGATATTAAAGGGCTTTTAAAACTTTTAGAAATCCACTTAGCGACATTTATTGGTGTTTCATATGGTGGGGTTTTAATTCAACAAGTAGCAATCAAATTCCCAGAAATTGTTAAATCACTTATTATAGTCGATAGTTTTTGCGATACCTCAATTGATTCCTATCAAAAACTATTTGCGATGGTAGGAGCCAATCAAACATGGATTTTACATACGCCCAAAAAGTGGTTAGCGAAATTAACGAAATCCTCTTATAAAAAATGGCCCGAAGCATGCAAAGAGATGGAAAATATTATCCTTAATATGAGGATATATGAAACGAAACTCCAAAGGAAAGCAATAAATAGAATTAGATTTAATGATAAGTTATCAAAGGTTAAACTTCCTGCACTCTGTTTAGTAGGTGACCATACCAATTTGGGTAAAAAAATGATGGAACAAGTATCGGGTTGCATTCAAAATTCAGAGCTAAAGGTAATCAAAAATTCTTTTGATCCTAGTAATCTTTGTCAGCCCATGGTTTTTAATAAGATAGTTCATAAATTTATTTCTAATTCATTATAAATTTTTCAGCAATCGGGCGCGATTCTGCAGAATGAATTGTGTTCTTTCTTTATGTAAAGGTCAGATTGTGGAGGATCTTTCCTAAAGATAATTGGATATTTATGTTAAAATAGATGAGGATTGTGAAGGAGTCTACTTAAACTAACAGGCAGGTTAGTTGAAGAAATAAATATGAATTAGGCAGAATTATTAATATAACTCAATTAAGGTGAGTGTCAAATTAGAACGTGTTGTCCGAACTTAATGATGAGCGAGAAAAGACACAAGTAATTGAACAGCAAAAGCAGGATATTATGGAAAAGACATTCTCCGTATTATCGACACCAGCTAATATAGATGAAACAGCACTCCAAGCCATTTTCCAAGAATATAGCGGGCAACTGGAGCATTTAGCTGTATTCTCTACTGAAAATATAGATGAAGATGATGTTATATATTTAGAAGAAGGTCCTAAAAATTTCTTTCCAATTGATTATTCACAAGCAGAAATTGTTATTGGAGAAAATGGAAAAATTACAGAGACAATCATTCCGAATGATTATGATATAGGAACTGTAGCAATGGCCAATGATCAATGGATTGTACAATATGAATATCAGGAGTCCTATCTTGAAACGATTGAAAATGCACATCAAATTAAACATTTTGCACCTTCTAATTGGACAGTCTTTCAGTTACCGATTGTGTTTATTATCATAACTGCTTTCATTTTAGGGGGCTGGCTAATTCAAAAACGTATTACAAAACCAGTGGAAAACATAGTAGACTAACAAAGGAAATTAGGGTAGTGCAGGTGTCCGTGTAGTTTTAAAGTTAATTAGAGTGAAAAGTGTATATTTGAGGGAATTTATGGTGTGGAAGTAGACTATATTATATAATTACTTATAAAAAGAGGGGGGTAATAGTGAAAAAATTAGCGTATTTAGCCTTTATTATTTTGATATTTAGTTTAGTTGGTTGTAATAATAGTAATACATCAGGTTCCTTTCAATCAATTATTAATGTAAATGGTACTCATTACTTTTTAACCACTAGTGATGAGATAAAGTATGAGATAGATAAGGAGATTGGAACTATTCAAAAAACTGTCTCTCCAGACCGTTTTCCTGATACACATCTATCATCTAATGATTTAGAAGAAGGTTCAAAATTATACACAACGGTTGAAGATAGTAATTATATTTTGGCAGAGCGCCCTAACACTAATGAGTTACTTCTATACACGCTTGAAGAAAATATAACTTCTTCAGATTAAGAATAATATCGTTATCTTAAAAGATGACGATATTTTTTTGTGTAAAAATAGAAAAAAAGTAATATTATATTAAATAACAAAAGAAGTAAAAATATGAAACTGGAACTTTTCTTAATACTTTTTTTATCTGTAATCATGATTAGTTTGACTGTTGCACCTACATTTACTCTACCTAGTTGTGGATTAGAAGCGTCAGGATGGAAATACGTAGGTTCTCACCGGACATCAAAAACAACTTCTTACTTTGAGACTGGTAGTTCCACATGGACTAATAGATTTTCAAATGGCATAACAAAGTTTCAAAATGAGAATTCAGGATTCCGTATTAATAAAGCAGCGGTAGGTAATACACAAAATTTCATTGAGCCATACATTTTATTCAATTTCTAATCAGCATCCTTCAAGGTGGAGGATTCAATTTAATTCTGCAAAATCTTCTAATTCTTGGACAACCGTAGCAGCTTCTGAAATTGGTCATGTATATGGACTAGCTGATTTAAATGAGAGTGGAAATGCATCTAAATTAATGTATGGACGAGATAATGGTGCTAGAAGTACTCAAGCATCTGACAGAACAGGTCTTAGGTATGTCTATGATTAATAGTAGGACTACATGAAAAAAATATCCGTTGTTTCAATAATTCTTGGTATTATCGTCGTTTCATTCTTATCAATTAATCAATTTACAAATAATCATATAGATGGAGAAGTATCTAGTGATGTAGATACAATTGACTCTAAGGTCGATGAAGATCAATTAACTCCTGAACAAATGTTGGAAAAATTACATGCGAAATGGCTAGTGGGAAATACAAAGATTAGATGATAGTGTATCATTTCCTGAGATTGAACTTAACGATTTTTATGAGTTAGCTGATGTGATTGTTAAAGGAAAAATAGCATCTATTGACAAAGAGTATATGGAATATATTGATAGACCATTTACAGATTATGTTTTTGACGTAGAAGAATTTTGGAAAAATGAAAGTGGTTTTGGAGTAGAGGGAAATGAGATTATAGTAACCCAAGATGACAACAGTACAATCGAATTTGCGAAACATCCTCTTAAGGAAGTTGGAGAAGAATATGTTTTATTTTTGGCTCTGGTAAATTTTAATGTTAAAAATCAAGCAAAATAATGGGAAACCTCAATGAATGTAGGTTTCCTTATATTGTTCCTTGTGAATTTGAAACTTTTTAACCAATAAACATTCGATAGGAAATGATTATTATCGCGCAAATTAATGCAACCCCGATGAAGGTAAACAGAAAAAACAGTGGTGAACCAACCATCCCGAAGGAGACTTCATTTTGAAGCGTTTCTATATTATCCCATTTATTATCAATATCGGGCTTATAATTCCTTGTTTTTATATAGCCAACTCCAACAGTTCCAACTATATAGATTAAATGAATTACGAAGGAAATAACTAATGATTGAATAATAGTCTTCAATTCAGCCCACAACCTCTCATATCCTATACTTCCATAATAGACCACAAAGGACAATTCGGTAAACAGCACTTTAATAGAGCTATATACTAATCTTTGCTTGGCGTAAGCTATCATAAGTATCCGTCATTTCAAATACAAATGATGAATGAAGGAAAAGTTAATGGAAGGAAATTCTAAACAAATTAAAGCAAAGCTAACGAACTATAAAATATAGTATTCAGCAATGGGCCCTTTAGAACGTTCATCTACTAATGAAGTTAATAAGGCATAAACCCTTGCTTACTAATTAAAATTTGCTCAGAAGAGAATGCCCTTTTCATATTTTCATAGGCATATTGGTGAACATGTTTTCCGTACCACTTATCTAGTTCATCCTCTGTAAATAATTCTTTTATTTTTAGCCGTTCTGTTCTCTTCCCATTACTCCCATCCCCCGTATAGAAGTCATCAATGACTATCCTGTTAACGAGACCCGCTAGTGTTTCTGGAAATTCTTTTGAAAAGGGGAGAACAGGAGCGACCGCAGCTTGTACGGGCAGGCTGTTTTTTTGAAGCTCGCCGATTGCTTTAAGCCTTGCTTGAATAGGAGGGGCTTGTGGTGAGAAGCTTTTACGCACCTCATCTAGATCTGTCTCAACTGTCACACTAATGCGTAGTCTGTCTTTAAGTTTTAAAAACAAATCAATGTCTCGTGTGACAAGAGGACTCCGTGTCTGCACAAAAAGAAAATCCGGTGGCATCTTTACCATTGCTTCAAGCAGGGCCCTTGTTATTTTTTCTTTATATTCAACCGATTGATAAGGATCTGTAGCAGATGCCATAAAGATTGTAACTTCCTTCCCCCGTTTTCGCAGGTTGCTCATTTCTAGAATATACTTTTCATGAATACCCTTTTTAATATCAACCCACTCACCCCATTCTTCTCCTCTAAATAAGCCAACCGGACTCTGTCTCACGTAACAGTAAGAACATCCAAATAAGCAGCCGGTATAAGGGTTAAGAGAATGGGTATATCCATATAAAAAGCCGCTGGCAGGGGTTAATATTTTTTTCGGTTCCTTGTATGCGATTTGATACCGAGTCAACTGTAATCCCTCGCTTTCCATGTCTTCATCTTATTCCCTATACTGCCGATTACAATCTCGAATTTATAAGTTGTTAAAATCTTTTTATCATTTCCTCTAAATGGAAATTAACCTTCTGCAATTGGCGCGATTACAGAAGACTAAAGCCTAATTCTTTGTTGATAAGGAGAATTAGGCTCTTTCCTTAAAAGCGTTGACGTTCTTCTATTGGTAAACATGTTGACCGGTTTCTCATTCCGTTAAAAGGGAGAAAAACCATGTTTCAAGAGTGAAGTGGTTCCTCGTTCCGTTAAATGACCAACATTCATCAAATTTGACATGGAAAAGGCTAATAACGGAACGAGGATCCTAAAACATGCTCATAACGATCGTTTTAGCGCAAATAACGGAATGAAGATCCGCCAAATTAATAGAGCGGATTCTCATTCCGTTAAAGGATTAAAATTGTTGCATAGGTTAAGTATGTGAAAAGATATACCTAAACTGCCGTTAGTTTAGTTGAACAAGGTAATAAAAAAGGGCCACACATATTAGATATCTAATATGTATAGTCCTTTTCATAATATCAACTGTTTTATTCAACTAACCTAAATATAATATTTTAAAATCTGGTTCTTTCATAAGTATTCAGTAAGAAAAGCGATATTTCTTAAGCTAATCTCATTTTAAAATCTTGATAGCCAAATTCGCGTACAACCTGACAATCGCCATCTTTATCTTGTACGGCAATGGCTGGTAATGGCATGCCGTTAAACGTGGTTGTTTTGACCATTGAGTAAATTGCCATATCTCCAAAAACCAATCTGTCACCGCTCTTTAATGGTTGGTCAAACGAATAATCGCCTATCACATCGCCTGTCAGGCAAGTTTGTCCGCCAAGTCGATACGTAAATGGCTTCTCGCATGCTTCTCCTGATCCAAAAAGAGGGGGACGATATGGCATTTCCAACACATCAGGCATATGACAAGTTGCTGACGTGTCAAGAATGGCAATGTCGATTCCGTTTTTATGGAGGTCTAGTACAGATGTAACCAGATAGCCTGCATTGAGCGCAATGGCTTCGCCTGGCTCAAGATATACTTCTAAACCGTATTTTTCCTGCATTCTCTTAATACAAGCTTCTAGTCTTGGGATATCATAATCTTCTCTTGTAATATGGTGGCCGCCGCCAAAGTTGATCCATTCCATTTGTGGCAACCATTGTCCAAATTTTTCTTCCACTGCATTTAGAGTTGTCTCTAAATCGTCCGAGTTTTGCTGGCAAAGAGTGTGGAAGTGAAGTCCTGAAACACCTTCAAGCAAATCGGGACGGAAATCTTCCTGCTTTACACCGAATCTAGAACCTGGTGAACATGGATCATAGATTTCATGCCCATCTTGGGTAGAACATTCAGGATTAATGCGTAAGCCAACTTTCCTACCAGCTTGAAGAGCTTTATCCTTAAATTTTTCCAACTGTGAGAAGGAATTAAAAATGATATGATCACAAATTGAGATAATTTCATCGATTTCATCCTCACGATAGGCAGGGGCAAAGACATGATTTTCTTTGCCCATTTCCTCGTAACCTAGACGTGCTTCGTACAAGCCGCTTGCTGTTGTGCCACTTAAATATTTTCCAATGAGGGGATACATTGTTGTCATAGAAAATGCTTTTTGTGCTAAAACAATCTTTGCTCCTGTACGCTGCATGACTCCGTTCAGGATTTTTAGATTTTTTTCTACAAGAGCTTCATCGACTACATAAGATGGTGTTGGTAATTCTTCAAACCGCATCTTAACGAACAAACTCCGTCTCTTTAATAGGCTCGGAATCTACTAGTTCTGGATTATGATCTTCTTGCCAAGGAAGTCCCCACTTATTCAATGCTTCCATGAACGGATCTGGATCAAATTCTTCAATATTGTATACGCCTGGTTTATTCCATTTGCCAGTCATCACCATCATCGCACCGATCATAGCAGGAACGCCTGTTGTATAAGAAACGGCTTGGGAACCAACTTCTCTATAGCAAGCTTCGTGGTCACAAACATTGTACACATAATACGTTTTATCTTTGCCGTCTTTTTTACCTTTGAAAATACAACCAATGTTTGTTTTACCCTTTGTACGTGGTCCAAGTGATGCAGGATCTGGTAATACTGCTTTCAAGAATTGAAGCGGAATAATTTGTTTTCCTTCAAATTCAATTGGCTCAATAGAAGTCATTCCAACATTTTCAAGAGCCTTTAGGTGAGTAAGGTAACTTTCACCAAATGTCATGAAGAAACGGATACGCTTAATTCCTGGAATATTCACAGCAAGAGATTCAAGTTCTTCATGGTAAAGCAAGTACATATCTTTCTCGCCAACTTCAGGGAAGTTATAAACGCGTTTGATTTCCATTGGCTTCGTCTCAATCCACTCGCCATTTTCCCAATATCTTCCGTTCGCTGAAACTTCACGGATATTGATTTCAGGGTTGAAATTTGTTGCAAACGGATAGCCATGATCGCCTGCATTACAGTCGAGAATATCGATATATTCAATTTCATCAAAATGGTGCTTAAGCGCATAAGCAGAAAATACACCTGTTACACCTGGGTCAAATCCGCTACCTAACAGAGCTGTAATACCAGCCTTTTCAAAGCGTTCGCGGTAATCCCATTGCCATTTATATTCAAATTTAGCCGTATCTTCTGGCTCATAGTTTGCTGTATCCATATAGTGTGTTTTTGTTGCAAGGCAAGCATCCATGATCGTTAAATCTTGATATGGTAACGCTAAGTTCATGACAATATCAGGCTTTACTTCTTCAATTAAAGCAATCAGCTCATCGACATTATTTGCATCAACTTGTGCAGTTGTAATTTTCGTTTTGCCGCCATCTAATTTAGCTTTTAATTCATCACATTTTGATTTTGTACGACTTGCAATACAAATCTCTTCAAATACATCACTATTTTGAACACATTTATGGATGGCTACTGATGCCACTCCACCACAACCGATAATAAGCGCTTTTCCCATTTTCATATCTCCTAACTAAAATTTTTTTAAAATCAAGAGGAATTCTGTAACAGCCTATCGAAATAGGTGATTGTCAAAACACTTCAACGTTTTGGACAATAAAAAAACAAGTGCAAAGCGCATAATCACGCACAACACTTGCTAAAAATATATTTATCAATATTAAAAAAGCATAAGTATATCCATGGCAAAAGCTATGCGGATATGTCTACTTTTAAGGGCAATATAGTAGAAAAGCTTATTAATATTCAAAATATATCTTTATAGGATCAGAGTCTAAATAGCAAATAATTACTTTTACCACTCTTATTGACCGTTTCACAAGTTGTGTGCAAATGCACTGGTTGTAAAGTAACCAACTTATAAAATTTGAGCTTTTAACTCAATCAATAAGGCAACTAAAGTTGCCAATCGGCATTTGACCCGGCTGTCCGTATGGCCTTAACTTCTCTAAAGAGAAGTGGTCAAAAATTATCTGCCTTGGAAAGACTCAAGATTTTTGAATACTGCTTTCCAATTCATGCTCTCTATATTATCAGTATGTAGAAAAAATAGCAATCAACAAGTTAAAATTTCTTCAAAAACTCATGTTCACACTATCACTCATTGATATCTAAGTAATTGGAACCTTATTCTAAAGCTAAGTATATTGCAATTTAGTGGGATATTTTTCAACAAACAGGCGCTTTCCTAATAGAAGGATTGTGCTTGTTTGTTGTGTATATTATTTTTTTGGGGTTGTAAATGTATGTTAATTTCCTGTTTCACTTTTGTGACTAACGGTAAATGTAAAAGAGCTTAGAGGGAAATCCCACGCTCTCGTTGGTGTTATGAAGCATAACTTATCACATATTAATAAGAGAAAGGTGCGATTGAGACCTATCTATACCAAGTCATTTTTAACTCAATCAACCATTCTTCTCTGCCATAGCAGTAGAAACATGTTAAACTAAAACTAAGTATTGAGGAAAAATGGAGGCGAGAGAATGGGGAAAAGATTGTTACTTCTTATTGTAACAAATATTCTTGTCATGACGACGATTGTCATTGTTTGGTCGTTAATTACAACGTACACTGGCATTAATGGTTCATTTCAAACGGGTGAGCCTGGATTAGGAATTGATTTTCTTTCGTTAATGGTATTCAGCTTGATTGTAGGGTTTTCGGGATCGTTTATTTCACTAGCTATGTCACGCTGGATAGCAAAAAAAATGATGAAGGTCAAAGTGTTAGATCCAGATGGTCCATTATCTGCACAGGAACGTGATATTGTGGAGAAGGTTCACCGTTTTTCACGTGCAGCTGGGTTACCGCATATGCCTGAGGTTGGAATTTATCCGTCTGCCGAGGTGAATGCCTTTGCTACAGGTCCTTCCAAAAAGCGGTCACTCGTTGCCGTTTCACAAGGTTTGTTAAACACAATGGATGACGATGCTGTTGAAGGTGTCATTGCCCATGAGGTAGCCCATGTGGCGAACGGTGACATGGTTACAATGACATTGTTGCAAGGTGTTGTGAACACATTTGTCGTCTTTTTCTCAAGAATTGCAGCGATCCTTGTGTCGCGTTTAGTGCGTTCTGAATTGCAATGGATTGTTCAATTTGCCGCTATTATTATTTTTCAAATTTTGTTTTCAATTCTTGGAAGTCTCGTTGTGAGTGCATATTCACGGCACCGAGAATTTCATGCCGACCAGGGAGGCGCTGATCTAGCAGGTCGTGATAAAATGGCTCATGCGCTACGTTCTCTAAAAGCATACGTTGATCGTGCCAAAGTGAGTGATCGCACGGATGATTCTGCGATCCAAACAATGAAGATTAATGGTAAAGGCGGAGTGATGAGACTCTTTTCAACTCACCCTGATTTAGACGAAAGAATTGCACGCTTAGAACAACGTTAAACAAGGTGATCCAGCAACTGCTCTCTTAATTTGGGGCAGTTGTTTTTTGTTAGATTAGAGAAGGTTGAATGGAAGGCTTCGATAAAGGCTAAAGGTCATTTTCACGATTCTCGGTCATTGTACATAAATTAAAAGGAAATGGTGAAGAAAAGGGAATGGCCTTTGTATTACGATTATAATTACCCGTATGTAGATAGTATTGAGTCACTAGACTATTTTGAAAGGCAACAGCCAACACCGCCAATGGGGGGAGGGCAGGGCGCACAGCCTATGTTAGCTCCACCTGCCTTTACACCACCTATCCCTGCTTGGTAGGTTGGTCCTAGTGGGATAAGAAGTTGTTTAAATCGTAACACGTTTATATGGTTAACGAACGGTGACAACTTCTGGTTCTTTCCAACATTTGTTGGAAGGCAATCGATTATAGGGTTCCGTTGGTTGCGGTTTGGTTGGACTTATCATGTCGTAGAGTTAAGAAGAATTCGTTCTCACCAATGCTTCTGATCATTGGACATTTAATTGAAAAAGTCATATGAAAAAGCCCTTCATTAGCATTATATGTAAAATAAGCGACGGTTGTACTAGATGTATATCTAATTCAGCTTAACCACACAAATAACCCTGTGTGAAATATTCTAGACAGGGTCTTTTCATTTAAACGCTTTTATTTGGAAAATATAAAATCAACATACAAAAAGCGGCAAGCCAAATGGTTTACTGCTTTTTGTGTTGGTATTAGAAGAAAATGGTCCAAAAAGAGGGAATGAAGGGAGGTTTCATCAGTCATACTAACGATACGATATGGAGGTGCGGAAAATGGGACAAGAGAGTGTTTTTCTTCGAATGCGTCACCGTGTGCAGTCTGAACTTGGGCAAGTGGTGACGATTGGTGATGTTGCACAAGTTATCGCAAGTCAGCCTGTAAAAAGAGAGATCATTTTGCTTCCGATACATTCGATCACCATCGAAGATAAGACATTTGTCATTATCGATGTTATGAAAGTTATTGAAAAACTTCGTGCCAATTATCCGACTTATGATATTCAATCGATTGGACCTGCCCAAGCCATTGTGACAGTCAATCAAGCAAAAAAACCATTAGCGCCCGTCTATTTTGTCCTGGTATGGTTTTTGCTTTTTATTGGATCTGGTCTAGCGATTATGAACTTTCATGAGGACGTTAGCATGAGAGCTGTTCATCTTCGTATTTTTCAGCTAGTAACAGGAAATGAGGAAGCAAAACCGCTACTCTTGCAAATTCCTTACTCAATCGGTCTTGGCTTAGGAATGATTCTCTTTTTTAATCAATTTTTCCGTAAGCGCTTGAATGAAGAACCGAGCCCTCTAGAAGTAGAGATGTTTAATTATCAGCAGGCGCTAGATCAGTATGTCATTCTTCATGAAAACAAAGAAAACAAAGCGGATTATCATGCCGATTGAGTCAGTCCTTGTGATGATCATCGGCCTTGCTGGAGGTCTAGCAGTTGGCGGAGGCTTTGTTGCCTTTTTGACCGTTCTTGGTGTTGTTCCGCGAGTGACGCAGCTCACCAAAACACAGCGTCTTCTCTCTTATTATGTATGGGCGATTATTGTTGGGACACAGCTTGGATCTTGGGCGAGTTTATATACGATTTCGTTTAATCAATCAGCATTATGGTTGATTCCAATCGGGCTTGCGGCAGGAACCTTTGTTGGAATGCTTGCAGCTGCACTTACGGAAGTACTCAATGTCCTGCCGATTCTCGCTAAGCGAATTGGTGTCATCGACCGTATTGTGTTGTTGCTAATGGCAATTGCCCTTGGGAAAATGTGTGGTTCTTTGTTTCACTGGATTTTTTTCGTCGAGAATTAATCGTTAAAACAGTGTAGAGGTGGTGAAGTGTAGTGGGCTCTGATGAACAAAAGGTTTATCAAAAAAATATCCAAATTTATCAACCGAAGCGACCCATTAAGAGAAATGGTCTTAAAGCCTTTCTTGTTGGTGGAATGATTTGTGTATGTGGACAAGGACTAAGTCAAATGTATATGACTTTTTTACCGATTACACAAAAGGAAGCAATGAGTCCGACACTAGCGACACTTATTTTACTCTCAGCTCTTGCGACAGGATTTGGAGTCTATGATAAGCTCGGTCAATTTGCTGGTGCTGGCTCACTTGTACCTGTGACAGGCTTTTCAAACGCTATGACAAGTGCGGCACTAGAACATCGAAGCGAAGGATTTGTTTTTGGGATAGGGGCCAATATGTTTAAGTTAACAGGGGCTGTCATTGCCTTTGGAGTCCTATCAGCTTATCTTGTTGCTCTAACAAGGTTACTTGTCCAAATGATTATTCAACCGTAAAAAGGGTGTGGCCAAAGTGGAGAGACGAGGAAAGCAAACATGGCATTTTGACAATCCGGTCTACGTGCAAGCAACAGGGACTGCGGTTGGACCAGTTGAAGCAAAAGGCCCAATTAGTGATAGCTTTGATATTTGTTACGACGATTTATATGCAGGGGAGAAAAACTGGGAGCTCGCTGAGAGACGTTTATTAAAGGATGCGGTTGGCACTGCCTTAAAAAAAGCAGAAAAGAAAACGAAAGAAATTGATTATTTTCTTGCAGGAGATCTCTTAAATCAGATTGTAACCTCGAACTATCATGCCCGTGAACTAGAAATTCCTTATCTTGGCCTCTTCTCAGCATGCGCCACAGCCATGGAGGGGCTCGCACTCGCTTCGTTACTTGTCGATACAGGAGCAGCTAATGATGTACTTGCGGCAACGAGCAGCCATCACTCGACTGCTGAAAGACAATTTCGTTATCCGACTGAATTCGGAGGGCAACGGCCAGAAACATCAACTTATACCGTAACTGGTGCAGGTGCTGTAATTGTCGGTTCAAAGCCATCTTTCATTCGTATAAAAGAGGCGACGATAGGAAAAGTAATGGACATGGGGATAAAAAATCCATTTGATATGGGTTCTGCCATGGCACCGGCTGCTAAAGATACGATATTAACGCACTTAGATGATACAAATCGTGATTTTTCTTATTATGATGTCATCGTTACTGGAGATTTGTCACGTGTAGGAAGTGGAATTTTGCGTAAACTACTTCAAGAAAAGGGAATCGAAATTGGACACCATTATGATGACTGCGGGATTATGATTTACCAGCAAGAGCAAGCAGTTTTCGCTGGTGGAAGTGGTGCAGGTTGTGTGGCTGTAGTGACATATGGTCATTTATTTAAAGAGATGATACGTGGAAGGATTAACAAAATGCTCGTTGTGGCAACTGGAGCGTTACTTAGTCCACTGATGATTCAACAAAAAGAATCGATTCCTTGCATTGCACATGCCGTGTCATTTGAACGGGAGGATTGTGATGGGTAATGCTTGACTATGTGATAGCCTTTGTCGTAGGAGGGGGGATTTGTTTCATTGGGCAAATGCTCATGGATATTGGCAAGCTCTCTCCGACACATACTTTGAGTACACTCGTCGTGTTTGGTGCACTGTTAGATGGTTTTCATCTTTATGACCGCCTCATTGATTTTGCAGGGGCTGGGGCGATGGTGCCGATCACAAGTTTTGGTCATTCTCTTGTCCATGGGGCGATGACGGAAGGGGATCGTTACGGATTTTTTGGAGTGGGAATGGGGATATTTGAATTGACTTCTGTCGGGATTTCTTCAACTGTTTTGTTTAGTTTTCTCGTAGCGATATTTTTTAAGCCGAAGGGGTGATCAAAATTGGAGAGACGACCAAAAGTCATTATCGTAACGGACGGAGATGAAGCAGCAAGGAAGGCTGTTGAAAGGGCTGCTCGTGATATAGGTGGACGCTGTATTACCCACTCATGGGGCAACCCTACACGAATAAGTGGAGAAGTGCTCGTCTCTCTTATTATGAAAACCCCATATGATCCAGTTATGGTCATGTTTGATGATTGTGGTTTACGGGACGGTCCAGGGGAGGAAGCAATGCGTTATGTAGCCAAGCATCCAAGTATAGAAGTCATTGGAGCCATTGCTGTTGCAGCAGCTACACATGCAAGTGAATGGACCCATGTAGATATAAGCATTAATCGAGACGGTGAATTAACGGAATATGGAGTCGATAAAGATGGCTTACAGGATCTTGAAATCGGCAGAATTAATGGTGATACGGTCTATACATTAGACGAGCTTTCGATTCCAATAGTTGTAGGGATTGGAGATATCGGCAAGATGGCCGGGCTTGATGCAGTGAAGAGAGGTGCGCCAATAACGAGGAAAGCCATTGAAATCATTTTAGAACGGAGCGGATTTCATGAGTCGAGAGAATGAGAAAAAAGAGACCCCGATATCGCGGAAAATTGCCGAAAATGAGCAGGTTTTAAAAGAGCGTTTAGGTTTTGGGACATCCTTTGATGTTGGGGTTCGAACGCTGACGATCCTTGATACACAAATTAATATTTATTTCGTCAATGGTTTATGTGATGTTCAGTACATTATTGAAATCATGAGAGAATTAATGCTTTTAGAAGCTCGTGGACTGAAAACATTACATACAAAAGCACGTGATGTAAAGGTTCGTGAGGCGATTCAAAATCATATCCCTCATATTCAATTTGAATATGAATCATCTCTTGATAACGCAATCACAAGAATGTTATCTGGTCTCATTTTCATTCTTATTGATGGTGAAGATAAGGCGATTGTTGTTGATGTCAGGAAATATCCAGGACGATCGCCAGAAGAGCCTGATACAGAAAGAGTAGTCCGCGGTGCCCGTGATGGTTATACAGAAAACATCATCTTAAACACAGCCCTAACTCGTCGGCGGATTCGAGATGAGCGTTTACGAAATGAAATCATGCAAGTCGGTGTCCGTTCGAAAACCGATATTTGTGTTTCCTATATTGAAGGAATTGCTGATCCTGATTTAGTTGAGATTATAAAAAAAGAGCTAAAAGCAATCAATATAGACGGGCTGACAATGGCTGATAAAATTGTTGAGGAATATGTAGTTCGGCAAGGGATGAATCCATTTCCACTTGTACGGTATACAGAACGTCCTGATGTAGCGGCTGAGCATTTATTAGAAGGGCATATTTTAATTATTGTGGATGCATCACCGAGTGTCATCATTGCACCGACAACCCTTTTTCATCACGTTCAGCATGCGGAAGAATACAGGCAAGCACCTTTTATAGGTAGCTTTATAAGGTGGACTCGGTTTACAGGGATTTTCTTTTCCTTATTTATTTTACCGCTTTGGCTCTTATTAGTTATACAGCCTAGTCTGCTTCCGAGCCGTCTTGATTTTATTGGACCAGAGGACACAAAAAATATTCCCATTGTATTGCAAATTCTTTTTGCGGAACTGGGGATTGATCTACTACGGATGGCAGCTATTCATACTCCTTCTCCATTAGCCACTGCCCTTGGATTAGTCGCTGCATTATTAATTGGCGAGATTGCGATTCAAGTTGGCTATTTTACTCCCGAGGTTATTTTATATGTTGCTCTTGGGGCGATTGGAATGTTCGCTACACCAAGCTATGAACTAGGGATTGCCCTGCGTGTAACGAGGCTTTTGTTAATTATTGTTGTCGCTATTTTCAAGGTCCCGGGTTTTGTCGTAGGAGGAACGCTATTTGTGTTAATACTGACAGCAATAAAAGCCTTGAATAAACCATATCTATGGCCGTTTTTACCTTTTGATCCGCCAGCTTTTTGGCAAATTTTCATTCGGGCAACGGTCCCATCTATCCGTTTTAGACCAAGTATTGTCAATCCACAAGATCCTATTAGGCAGAGATCAGAATAAACACTCGCTTAAAAATCTCAATGTGAGCCTTTTTCATGATAGGCTTGGGAAACATATAAAAAGAAAACCAGCTGAGCATCTACAAAATCGGCTGGTTTTTTCTCATTATTCCGTTGTACCTGGTCGTTTAATGTCAAGCTTTACTTCACATGAGGATCATTGACATTATGTCGAATAATTTTGATATTAGTGGATATTGATTCTGTAAAAGCAATTTTTGGTCCGTATACAATTGATTCTATTTCTGGTTTTTCTAACGGGCGTTCAATAGCTGCTGAGCAATTCACTAATAAACCCTTTCGTTCAGCAGCAATATAAATATAAACAAATCCATGAATCAATAAAGAAACAACTTTTTCTAATGATTCACTTCTCATCACTTCATTAATCGGTATCGTATTAAGCAGATAAGACACAGTCAGTTGCTCTTTGTTTAACTGTCCTAAATATTGAATCACATACGCATTTAGAACTTCATTTTTCGTAAGATTTTTCATATAAATAATTTCAATAACTTGATCGTCTACATTCATTTCCCGACAAATTAAATCAGGTGAGTCATTGAAAGCTTTTTTAACTTCGCTATAAGTGGGGTCATGTACAGTTTTTTCAATTCTTTCGGTTCTTCTAGTTCTTCGTTGTTTAAAAAACATGTTGGGAACACTCCATCACACTTTCCTAGTTAAAGGTTAAAGTTCCCTTTCTATATAAATTCATACAAAGAAGATGAATTGATGTCCACCTCTAGCCCTCTTGAACAAATGATGGTAGTATGGTAAAGTAGACTCAATAATTTTATGAACCTCATACAGCATGGGGTAGAGGCGCAAAGCGAATGAGTACACTTTGGGAGTTACTGGCAGCGTGGAACAAAGTAGAAAGGTCAATTTGCCGAAGCGTGGGGAGAGGTCAGTTCTAACCATAGCTGGGTCGTTGTTAAATAAGCAACGAACTGTCACTGCAAGGTTGCAGTGGAGGACTATTCTCGGTGAGGTTACTCTTGCGCCATTTTAAGCAGCTAGTGTAACAGCATTAGCTGTTTTTATTGTTTAATAGACACTGTTCAAAAAGTCTGGAGATCATCATGATGAATTTGATTATCCTCTTTTTCGAACATATTTTCATAGATAAAAAGGGGAGAACAAGTGATGTATGCACATGGAACAAGTAAAATAAATGATTTTGGCCACCTGGAGATTGGGGGCATTGATACGGTTGAACTTGTAGCTAAGTACGGAACGCCATTATTTGTTTATGATGTAGCGCTTATTCGTGAGCGAGCAAGCGAATTCCAACAAGCATTTCAAGCGGAAAACGTACCTTATCAAGTTGCTTATGCGAGCAAAGCATTTAGCTGTATGGCAATGTTTCAGTTAGCCGATGAATTAGGTTTAAGCCTCGATGTTGTATCAGGTGGCGAATTATACACTGCCATGCAAGCAGGATTTCCAATGAATCGTATTCATTTTCACGGGAACAACAAAAGTTTAGCTGAGCTTGAAATGGCAGTAGATGCAAAAATCGGCTGTGTTGTTGTTGATAATTTTTATGAACTTCGTGAGCTTAGCCGTATTTGTGCAGAACGTTCGTATCAAATGGATATTTTACTACGCATTACACCAGGGGTTGAAGCGCATACTCATGACTACATTTCCACTGGACAAGAAGATTCAAAGTTTGGATTTGATCTTGTCAGTGGTCAAGCACATGAAGCAGTTCAGTTAGCCCAAGCTGATCAAAATCTTCATTTATTAGGTGTTCACAGTCATATCGGTTCGCAAATCTTTGAAACAACTGGATTTGTGATGGCTGTTGAGAAAATGTTTGAATTAATTAGTGAATGGCGTGAATCTTATGGATTTACACCAACTGTGCTAAATTTAGGTGGTGGCTTTGGTATTCGTTATATTGATGGAGATACGCCTCTTCCAGTTGGCGAATATGTTCAGAAAATGATTGAGGTTGTGAAAGAAAAGGCTGCGGCTATGGATCTTTCGATGCCTGAAATTTGGATTGAACCAGGTCGTTCTCTTGTTGGAGATGCAGGAACGACGCTTTATTCAATTGGTTCACAAAAGCATATTCCGAATGTTCGTGACTATCTTGCTGTGGATGGTGGGATGAGTGATAACTTGCGCCCGGCCCTATATCAAGCACAGTATGAAGGTGTTCTTGCAAATCGAGCAAATGAAGAGACAACTGAAACGTTCTCGATTGCTGGCAAGTGTTGTGAAAGCGGCGATATGTTAATCTGGGATTTGCCACTTCCAAAAGCAAACCATGAAGATATTTTAGCGGTATTTTGTACAGGTGCATACGGTTATGCAATGGCAAATAATTATAACCGTATTCCACGCCCAGCTGTCGTATTTGTTGAAGACGGGGAAGCATTTGAAGTGATTAAACGCGAGAGCTACGAGGATCTTCTTCGCCTTGATTTGCCATTAGCAAAGAAAGTAACGAAATAAAGAAATCAATTCTTTTAATGGAAAGAAGTACTAGCAGTCTATCATTAGAAATGATTAAGAGTGATTCAAAGGTCAAAAACGCCTTTTGGAATCACTCTTTTTTTATTTGTAGGTATAATGTAACAAATGTAAATGACTTGAAAATGAAAAGTTATACTATGAAATCAGGTGATACACTTTGGAAAATCGCAACAGCGAATGGAACGACAATCCAAGCGATTATCGATAAAAATGGATTGAAAAGCTCAACGATTCAACCAGGTCAAACGCTTATTTTACCTTAAGAGGTAAGCCTGCACAAGTGCATTTGTGTGGGCTTATTTTTCATTTGAATCTGAGGCTACTAATAGATTTTGTTTGTATCCTTCTTTAACCTCTAAAGGCATTGTCTAAAAATTTCTTTTCACTTAAAGAACACTCATTTCTTTTTTTATGTCCGTAAAGATGCTATTATAAATAAGGATTATGACTTAATACATAAAGGAGATGTAATGAATGGCTAAAAAAGGTTCTATTGCATTTGAAAACGGCGAGAAAATCGTTATTGAATTTTATCCAGAGGCTGCTCCAGGAACAGTTGCAAACTTTGAAAAGCTAGCAAACGAAGGTTTCTATAATGGTCTTACATTCCATCGTGTTATCCCAGGATTCGTTGCTCAAGGCGGATGCCCAAATGGAACTGGAACTGGTGGACCAGGCTATTCTATTAAATGTGAAACAGAAGGCAACCCGCATAAGCACGTTGCTGGTGCTCTTTCAATGGCTCACGCTGGTAAAGATACTGGTGGAAGTCAATTCTTCCTTGTTCATGAGCCACAACCACACTTAGACGGGGTACACACTGTGTTCGGTCAAATTGTTGAAGGTCTTGACTCAATCTACCGCATCAAGCAAGGTGATGTGATGCAAGAAGTGAAAGTTTGGGATGAAGAATAGTAGCAAGTCGTAAAAGGGCAGATGACATCTGCTCTTTTTTCTTTACCTTTGCATAGATTCCTCACTACGGGGTAATGAATGAAGGGAGGCATTTACTTATACATATAGGAGATGATCATAGACATGGATAAACGTCTACTAGATGTTGTGATTATAGGAGGAGGACCTGGTGGATTAAGTACAGCTCTGGTGCTCGGAAGATCGCGTCGAACGGTTGCTTTAATTGATGACGGTAAACCGAGAAATGCGGTGACACATCTGTCTCATGGTTTTCTCACAAGAGATGGAGTGAAGCCATTTGAGCTTCGAAGCATAGCAAGAGAACAGTTGAAACCGTATAAAACGATTAGTTTGTATGATGATTACGTTGAAACGGTTCAGTATGAAGAAAGTCACTTCAAAACGATAACACGAAATGGAGACATTTTTTTGAGTCGGAAAGTAATGGTTGCAACAGGATTAAAAGAGGAGCTACCTCCTATCCCTGGGCTTGATGAAATATATGGCACATCTGTTTTTCCATGTCCTTATTGTGACGGTTGGGAACATCGTGATCAGCCGCTTGCCGTCATTGGCAATGGGGAAAAACTACTTAACTACACAAAAATGATTCATCATTGGAGTAAAGATTTAGTTGTTTGTACAAATGGTCCAGCATCAATTACGCAACAGGAAAAACAGGAGCTAACTCATCATCATATTCGACTTGTTGAATCACCTATCAGGGAACTAATGTCAAGAGGCGGTCAATTAAATCAAATCATATTCCAAAGCGGGGAGACAATTAAAAGATCTGTAGGCTTTCTTCTTGATACAGGTGCAAAACAAGCAACGATGATCCCGCAGCAGCTAGGAATAAAACTTGATGAATTAGGAAGCTTTGAAACAAAGGGACATGGCACAACAAACGTGAAGGGTCTCTTTATTATCGGTGATGCAGCAAAGCGGTTCACTGGATTAATTGGTGCCGCTAGTGAAGGGTACGCGGCAGGGGTTGTACTGAATCATGAACTAGTCGAGGAAGATTGGAATTCTTTTTTATAAAACCAGCGCTCGCTTATAAATGAACGCTGGTTTCATGTTTTTAAGACCTCTGATAATTAAGAAGCCAGCCAATACCATATTTATCTGTAACATTTGCATGCAATGCACCCCAAAAGGTTTCCTGCAATTCAACTGATACCTGCCCTCCTTCAAGCAAGGACTGATACACGCGCTTAATCTCATCTTCACTGTGACACTCTAATGTGATTTTGACATTATCTCCTTTCGTTACTTCACTAAAAATATCCGAAAAATGAATGATGCTCTCACCGAGGTGGAGCTCAGCATGCAAGTACTTTCCTTCATGTTCTTTAAATGCCTCCATTCCATCTGCTTTTTGAACATTCTTGATTTTCCCCTTTAGAATATCGCGGTAATATTCAATGACTTCCTCACAATTTTCAACAAAAAGATACGGGTTTGCCTTGATCAACTATGACAGCTCCTTCCGAAGGTTAATCTTTTCATATTATCCTCCACACAAGTATGAACATCCCCTCGTGGTATTATTTTTTTAAAAAGCTCATGTCTTTTGGGATTATGATAAATTGAAATAGTTATGGTTAAAGAAATGAGAGGGGATAAATAGATGTTTAACGATTCCTATACATTAATCACTGGCATGTCTGTTGTTTTAGAAACAGAGATTATACGAGAAGGGTATGTACTAATCAAAAATGACACAATAGTTGATATAGGAACACTTCCTTTGAAGAGCAAACTTTCGAGTAATACAACGATCATTGAATGTGACCCTGCTCTTACATTGATTCCTGGTTGTATCGATCTTCATATCCATGGCTGTTACGGAGTGGATGTCATGGATGGAACAATCGATGCTTTGCAAACAATGGCACAGTCTCTAGTAAAAGAAGGAACAACGAGCTTTTTAACGACAACGATCACACAATCGGAGGATAAGCTTGAGAGAACGTTAAAAAATGTAGCCAATTATATGAAGGAACAGGAACAAATAGTAGGGGCTGAAATACTCGGTATTCATCTAGAAGGTCCTTTTATTTCTGAAAAAAGAGCAGGAGTTCAGCCAGTAGAACATATTCAACAACCAGATGTAGACCTTTTTAGGAAATGGGATGACTTGGCTAGTAACGAAATCAAAATCATCACCTTAGCCCCCGAAAAAGACAAAGATTATCAGTTGATCAAGACTCTTTATCAGCAAGGTAAGATCGTTTCCATCGGTCATTCTGATGCAACTTTTTCTGAGGTAGTAGAAGCGATAGAAGAAGGGGCTCAACATGTGACTCATCTTTACAACGGAATGCGAGGGTTTCACCATCGTGAGGCAGGGGTTGCTGGAGCAGCTCTTCTTAAGGGTGAACTGTATTCTGAATTAATCGTTGACGGCATTCATAGTAGTAAGGAAAGCATTCAGCTTGCATGGAGCTTAAAAGGACGAGAAAAACTGATCCTTATTACGGATTCGATGAGAGCAAAAGGATTAGAAGACGGAGAGTATGAGCTTGGAGGACAAGTCGTACACGTAAAAGAAAATAAAGCGATGCTCGAGGATGGGACACTTGCAGGCAGTACATTAAAAATGAATGAAGCACTTAAGAAGATGCAGGCATTCACAGGTGCGTCGCTATTAGATGTCATTTACATGTCCTCAACATTACCAGCAAAGCGGCTGAAAATAGATGATCGAAAAGGAAGTATTGCGATTAATAAAGATGCTGATCTTGTTTTGATAAATAGCGATTTCGACGTTCAGAAAACATGGTGCAAAGGTCAAATTGTATGTTCGAGAATAGAATAAAAGATAAGCTGAATGAAATGCAAAAACCATGACAGTAAGACTACATACGAACGATTTGGAATCAGTTACAATAAATAAAAAAGCGGAAAGAGTGATGGCATTGAATCGATTAAAAATGGGAGAAAATCGTGTCATTGATTTTACGTATATTTTAGGCCTTTCACTTGTCATTGCAGCAATCGTGTATTTTTTTGCGGCTAATTGGGGTGGTCTTGAACGCGCAGAAAAAGTTGGCCTCATTACGCTACTTTTAGTTGTTTTTTATGGATTAGCTTTTCTTTTTGCCCAAATGTTAAGATTCAGGCCGCTTGTTGGGCAGCTTGCATTGTTTGCAGGGGTCATGGCTTTTGGTGTCAGTGTGGCGTTACTTTATCAAACGTACAATTCTCATGCAGATAGCTATCTTTTGTTTCTTGTTTGGCTCATCCCGTCTTTATTATTTAGTGTGATCACACGCTTACAACCCTTTTATCTTTTATCGTATGTACTTGTTCATTTAACATTTGCCTTTTATGTGTTTCCGACAGCGATCTCGTTTTATCGAACAGAAGGAGAGATCATTCTTTATTTGCTATTTCTTGGGCTGATCAATGCTGGTCTATTTCTTCTTATAAAAAAGAAATTGCTTCGATCACCGATTTTGCTATATCTCTCGTTTATAATGTTCCATGTGATTTGGCTTGGACTAACGATGCGGTGGGTTTTTGAATCATATAGCTTCATCTTAAACTTAACGTATTTCGTCATTTTAATCGGCTCTCTTTATTGGTTTGTCAAGGTTGAAAAAGTTCGTGTTTATATTATACTTACGACACTTGCAATAGCCGTCTATAGTTCAAGGTGGGTATTGAGTTGGATGCTTGTTTATGCCTCGGAAGGGATTTTTCTTCTTGTCATTTTACTTGCTGTCGCTCTAGTTGCGAAAACGGTTTATTTTATAAAGTGGTCAAAACAAGAGCAAGCAGAAAAGCCCTGGTGGCAGAAATTACTTGTTACTGTTGTCAGTATTGTTAGTTCGTTGCTAGCAACAGCTGCTTTTGTTGGTTTAACAAGTTTTTATTATGGAATTTTTCTCTCTTCTTTATATGTGGGGATGGCCGTTGCGATTATGCTTGTTGTCATCTTACTTGGAAACAGGATCGAGGAGACGGTTACTCATACACTAATTTATGTTGGACTATTGCTTGCGATCGCATTTGCATGGGATATTTCAAGCATTCTTGCGATTCTTTTTCTTAGTTTGCTACCGTTTATTTGGAAAAAAACCGAAAGTACGATTATACGAGTATTCGTTCATCTTGGGGTGAATCTTTTTATCATTGTGATAATGATGACTCATCCTTTAAGTGCCGAACAACTCACCTATTTACTTTTGTTCTTTAATCTTGCGCTGATGCTAGTTAGCTTCGTCATTAGCAAAGAAAAGGAAAAACGTATTCTTCATCGAAATGCGCTTTTTTATAGCTTGCTTTTTGGCTTTATATTAACGTTTTTACATGATGCGCATCCAGTACTCTATTATGTGTATAATGCAGGCTTCTTTATCATCACAACCTATCTTGCCTTTCGTTATCTCAAACGTAACGAGACACTACGTTTAAGAATGGTGCTATTATTTTGGTTCGCGTTTCTGTTTTATAAATATTATGACTTAATTTGGCAGCTTCTTCATAAGTCAATTGCGCTTTTTATTCTTGGCGCTGTGTTCTTGATCGTAGCGCTTATCTTTGACCGTCGCGAGAAGAGAGAACGACTTGAAGAAAACGTTTTAACGCGAAAAAGGCTACCGATTTTGCTTGTTATTGTTTTGCAACTTGGTTTTATTGGCTTTCAATACGTTCAAAATGAAAACGTACTGGCCAATGGTGAGCTGATTAAGTTGGAGCTTGAACCAGTTGATCCTCGTTCACTTATACAGGGTGATTATGTCGTATTAAATTATCACATTTCGCAAATCGACGAATTGGCTGATCGTTTTCAAGCAGGGGAAAAGCTCAAGCTTGTTCTCGCACCTAATGAAATGGGTGTGTATGAGTATACAGGTGTTTATCAGTATAAAGGAGAATATAGCCGACCATATGTACCAGCTGAGGATGATGTACTCATTCATGCTAAGGCAAATGGCTGGGGTAGCTTCATTTACGGAATTGAATCGTATTTTATTGAGGAAGGCACAGGTGCTGAAATTGAAGAGAACGCGACATACGCCTATGTTAGGGTGGCTACGAATGGAAATGCATTATTAGTTGAGCTGGAATAGTTAGATTTTACTTGAGACGAAAAAGTTGATTAAAAATTAATCAGCTTTTTCGTCTTTTTTAAAAGAAAAGAAATATTAAGTTCGATGATGTCTAGCTACTGCGGCTAGCCGTTCGAAGTTGCTTTAGCCTGTAAATGATTGCAAAAAAAGCTGGCAACACATTGACAGGCTTCTAGTATTTCTCACGTCTGACTAAGGCGCTTTTGCTTTTCATATTAGATATGACGGTTTTTTGAATGGAGATTTTTTCTCTTGTAGAAAATCTTCCATTATGCTTGAGAGGACGACCTTTTCCTATATAAGATAGAGTAAACCAATAAATGGTTGTCGGTGTGGTTATTTTGTTCAATTAATAAAATGGGAAGGTGTGATGACCTTGTTAGAGCAGTATCTTGAAGAAAAGTTTGGAATCATGAAAGAGGATATTCTCATTTCACCGACAACAAATCAGAAAAAAGTCGTTCAGGAATTGCTTCTCGAGGTCGAACAAGACGGACGGACTGAAAATGTGTTTGGGAAGATTGAACAATTAAAAGTACTTGGTCGTAAAGGTGTGATTGTCTATTTGAATGGATTATCAGATCAAACGTATAGAGCAAAATGAAGGGTGAACAGAATACAAGTCGCCTCATTATCGAGGGGACTTGTATGACAAAGTCTAAAATTTTAAGTAGCTCAATTTTGAGGAGAAACAGAGTAGATAATCAGGCCGAATCACACAGTGATTCGGTCTCTTTGGTAGTTTAATTAATAACGGAATTGAGGATCCAGCAAATCAGTAAAGAGGATCCTTATTCCGTTAAAAGGGAAAAAAGCTGTTCCAGAAAGGATAAAACGGATTCTGGTTCCGCTAAAAGGGCAAAATCACTGGAATATAAGATTGAAAAAGCCAAATAGCGGAAAGAGGAACCGAAACCATGCTTAAACCGAGGAGTTTAGAGGAAATAACGGAATGAGGATCCGGCAAATCAGTAAACTGGATCCTTATTCCGATAACACCTCAGTTAACATTGCCGAATATGCGGGTACTTGATGTTGCAAACAGAATGTGTGGGTTAAGCAAAGTTTTTTCTATAGAACGTGAGTGGTTTTAGCCGAGTTTTGATAAGATGCGGTCAACCTTAGCAAAGTTTTATTATAATAATGAAAATGATTCTCTTATTCAATTAGTACTAGATTTCGCTACATATAATCATTATAATATAATTGATAATGATTATTGATATTAATGTTAGAGAAGAGGATTTAGCGTGCAAGAAACGGACACTGGTTCATTTCAACATCATATAGAAGACATAGAAGAGAAGAAATGGAACTCTCGCCCAATTGTTGCACTACTTATTATAATAGGTGGTCTTGTCGCTTTACTTTTTAGCATTGGTTTCTCGATCGCATTTGGCGCAGTAGATATTCATTTAGCTACAGTTTGGTCGGCGGTATTCCATTTTAATCCTGAATTGACTGCACATCAAATCATAATTGAGCTGAGAATGCCAAGAGCTTTAACAGCAGCCTTAGTTGGAGCTTTTTTAGCGGTCTCTGGTGCGATAATGCAAGGAATGACACGTAATCCACTCGCTTCACCGTCCATTATGGGTGTAACAGATGGAGCTGCATTTGCCATTGCCATTGCTCTTGCCTTTTTTGCAGGAACTACTTATATAGAAATAATGTTTTGGTCATTTGCAGGAGCAGGGCTAGGAGCGGCTCTTGTTTTTATGATTGGTGCTTTTTCCAAAGGTGGTTTAACACCTGTTAAGCTAGCGCTTGCTGGTACTGCAGTTGGAGCCCTTTTGAGTTCTTTTTCTACGGCGATTGGGATTCATTTTCGAGTTGCTCAAGATCTAAGTTTTTGGTTTTTTGGAGGAGTTGCTGGAACGAGCTGGACGAGTGTTCAATTGCTTTTCCCTGTCGGCGCAGTCGGCTTAATTCTAGCCTTTATGTTAGCAAGATCGATTACGGTTCTTAGTTTAGGGGATGAAGTGGCAAAGGGACTTGGGCAACACACAATGATTGTGAAAGTACTTGGAACAATTGTTGTCCTTGTCCTAACAGGAGCTGCTGTCTCGGTTGCAGGTGCAGTAGGATTTATCGGGCTAGTCATTCCACATATTACGCGCTTTTTAGTCGGTCTTGATTATCGTTGGATTATTCCATGTTCAGCGGTCCTTGGAGGTTTGCTCCTTGTCCTTGCCGATATCGGTGCGCGGATGGTTAATCCTCCATTTGAAACACCAGTCGGAGCGATTACGGCGCTTATTGGTGTTCCATTCTTCCTTTACCTTGCACGACGCGATGGGAGGGGATTGTAGTGGACCACATCAATGCGAAAACTAAGCGACCATTATTTGTCCTAACTGTGTTGGTTGCTTTGATTATGACTGTATTCTTTATTAGTTTAAACAGCGGTGTTGTTCAGATTACTCCGCTTGATGTCTTGAAAACATTTGCGGGACTTGGGACGGAAAAAGATCAATTAGTCTTATTTGATTTTCGCTTACCAAGAATGATTATCGCTCTTTTAATTGGTGCAGGTCTTGCTGTTTCTGGTGCGATTTTGCAAGGCGTAGCCCAAAATGATTTAGCTGATCCTGGAATTTTAGGAATTAATGCAGGAGCAGGATTTGCGGTTGTCTTATACATTTTCTTCTTTCAAGATTCGCTCACTGGTTTGGGAACAATTTCGATTTTTATCATGCCATTCTTTGCTTTACTAGGGGCGGCTGTTGCAGCTTTTCTGATTTATACGATCGCTTGGAAAAGTGGGATCACCCCTGTTCGATTAATTTTAGTTGGAATTGGTGTTAATGCTGGTTTTGCAGCAGCTTTAATTTTATTCCAATTGAAAATGGATCCACGTGATTTCATGCAAGCAACGGTTTGGATATCAGGAAGTATTAGTGGAAGCAATTGGACATTTGTGCTAGCTACCTTACCTTGGATACTCGTTTTCATTCCACTTGCGATCTATAAAGCGAGATTTTTAAACATCTTAAACCTTGGTGATCAATTAGCGACTGGTTTAGGTGTACATGTTGAAAAAGAGCGGAGAATAATGCTCATTGTAGCGGTTGCCTTAGCAGGGGCGTGCGTGTCAGTCGGTGGAGGGATTGCGTTTCTAGGACTTGTTGCCCCGCACCTAGCACGTCGAATTGTCGGGCCGAAACATCAAATATTGATCCCAACATCAGCCTTGATGGGAGCTTTGTTGTTGCTGATTGCTGATATGATTAGCAGAACGATTTTGACGCCGACTGAACTACCTGTTGGTCTTGTTGTTTCAGCATTAGGTGCTCCGTATTTTATTTATCTTTTAATGAAAACAAATTAATTAGAAGGAGGACGCTCGTATGGTCAGTCTAGCAACGAACGAGTTAAGTATTTCATATGGTGAGGTCGATATTGTCAAGGACTTGAACCTTTCGATACCAGAAGGAAAAATCACGACGATGATTGGACCAAATGGTTGCGGAAAGTCGACCATCTTAAAAGCGTTGGCTCGTCTTCACCCGTCAAAATCAGGTGTTGTGTATTTAGACGGAAAAGCTATCCACAAAGAATCAACAAAGGCCATTGCTAAAAAGATGGCCATTTTACCGCAAACACCAGAGGCGCCAAATGGGCTCACTGTTACTGAATTAGTTTCTTACGGGCGTTTTCCTCATCAAAAAGGGTTTGGGAAATTAACAGATAAAGACCGACAAGTGGTGAGATGGGCTTTACAAGAGACTGGGATGCTTGAATTTCAAGAGCGGCCAATCGAAGCATTATCAGGAGGTCAGCGTCAACGAATTTGGATTGCAATGGCGCTTGCACAAGAAACAGAGCTTTTATTATTAGATGAACCGACGACGTACTTGGACCTTGCTCATCAGCTTGAAATCTTGCAGTTATTAGAGAAGTTAAATAGAGAACAAGGAAGAACGATTGTGATGGTTATTCATGATCTCAACCATGCTGCACGCTTTGCTCATCATATGGTTGCTTTAAACAAAGGGACGATTATGAAAGAAGGACAGCCAGAAGTCGTAATGACTTCAGTTGTATTGCAGCGTGTGTTCAATATTGACGCCGAAATTATTACAGACCCACGTACGAATAAGCCGATCTGTCTGACGTATGACTTACTTGGAAATGAAGCGGGACAGAAAAGTCGTGAACTTGTTCATGCCTTAGGTTAATGAGAGATAAGAAGACTAAAAGGAGAGTATGTGACTATGCAAATGAGTCAATGGATGAAAGACATAGAATCGCACTTTTTTCTAAATACGACAGATCAACAAATGATTCATCAAGAAATAGCGCTAGCTGACTTACTTGATAAGAAAAAAGCACAATCCTTTTTGCAAGCTTATGGAAAACAAATTACAGCAGTGAATTTGCATGCTCCGTCTACTTATTTTAGCAGTAACCTAGGCATTGCCTGCTCTGCTTATATCACGACACTTGCGCTGAATCACTACCGACTTCCAATGACAGCAAAGTCGCTAAAAATTCAATTGTACTTTAATGAAGAGCAACAAGCCGATCGGATGGCGATAAAATTAGATTCTGATCAAGGCGTTCAAGGAGAACATTCTGCGGAGTGGAGAAGAAAGCAACTTGAAAAATTGATCGAAGAAACCGTCACCCCTGTGATCCAAAGCTTAGCTAATGCAGCAGATTATCGCGTTCGTGAGCTATGGGGACAGTTTACAAATGGTCTAGAGTACGGGAAGAAAGTAGCTTTAACTTTGGCTAAAACAGATACAGAAAAAGAACGCGTTCTCTCCGACTTTCATTGGTTGACAAGAGTGGCAAGTCCAAGTCTTTTTCAAAGCAAAAAAAATGCCTTAGATTTTCCATATATCGAAGTCGAGAGTCCAACAGAACCTGGTGTGATGAGACGAATGAAGCCAACGTGCTGTCTCTTTTACCAAACAGAATGTGGAACAAATAAATGCTATAATTGTCCACGATTAACCCCAGAAGACAGGGAAAAACGCAAGCAGGAGCTTCTTGCAGTGAAAGTGAAATAATAGGCTATTCAAATCGTCTACTTTCCTTTCATCTTCGGAAATCTGTTAAAATGAAAGAAGATCAATGTAGTTAGGAGACGGTTGAATGACACAAACAAAGCAAACTCAAAAAAATATTAAATTAATAGCCATTGATATGGATGGAACGTTATTAAATGATCGTCATGAAATTTCAGACGAAAATCGTAAAGCGATTAGAGAAGCGGAGGAAAAAGGTATTCATGTGGTCATTAGCACAGGCCGCACAAGAATAACGTGTGATGAATTAGTCAACTCTCTTTCACTTAGCTCTTATCTCATTACTGTGAATGGCAGCGAAATTTGGGATGAATCAGGTACGCTCGTTGAACGGCAGCTGCTTGATACAGCATTTATCGAACATATGTGGAGCTTGAAACAAAAGCATCAGACATACTGCTGGGCGGCATCTGTTGGCAAGGTTTGGAGAGATGAATTCCCAGAAGCAGAAGATGTTGCTAATCACGAGTGGATGAAATTTGGCTTTGATATTCAAGACGACAACGTACGCGATATCATCTTAGCAGATTTAAAGAGAAATCCTGCGCTTGAGATTAGCAACTCAAGTCCAACGAACCTCGAAATCAATGCAGCAGGAGTCAATAAAGCTAGAGCAATCGAAAAAGTATGCAAGCGCATAGGCATCACGATGGATGAGGTTATGGCAATGGGAGATAGCCTGAATGACTTAGCGATGATTAAAGAGGCAGGCTTTGGTGTCGCAATGGGCAATGCTCAACCAATTGTAAAAGAAGCGGCTGATTATGTGACAGAAACGAATGTTGAGGACGGAGTAGCTCGGGCAATTCGTCAGTGGGCATTATAATTCTTCCTATGTTTAATTCATTTATGTAAAGGGAATATAAAAGAAAACATTATAGGAGGCGTTGTAATATGAGTAAGCTCTTTCGTCTTGTTAAAATAGGAATGGTTGTCTACCCTTTTGTTAAAAAATTCTTGGCAAAACGTAAGAATAAATCAATGAATAGCGGTGCAGGACAGCGTTAATTGTTGAAAAGAGGTAAGCTATGTCCATGTTGTGGACTAGCTTACTTTTTTGTTTTGGAAACCATAAGATCACTAATGTCCTGTGAATAAATCGCATTTAATGAGAAGGAAAAACACCCTAACTGTATTCGCGTGCCTACAGCTAGGGTGTTAATACATGCTTATGTGTCGTTACTTCGTACAAGTACATTATAGATTAATTTGTTGGGTATAATTTTTAACAACCAGAATAACTTTACCTTCGTCTAATTTCTCTTCTAATTGCTCTGCTTCTTGGTGAGTAAAACCAAGCTCTTCAAATTGCGCACGAAGCTCATCGCCTTGTTTGCGAAAAAAATTTTTGATAGTCGTACCGATGCCAACCTCGTTTGTACCAACTGTATTTGCATCCGCATGACGTGCAATTCGGTCTGTACGCTCATCGTCGTGAGTAATGACATAAATATCATCTTCAGGCACACCGTCTGCTTTCAATGTATTAACTGCTTGTACAACTTCCTCTTCATTTTCATAATGTTTGTAATATGGATTCATTTTTATCGCCTCCTTGCAAAAATAAATACCCGAGTTAAAAAGAATAAAACATAAAAAATTAAAATTAGGATCATTTCATGAATGTATTAGATGAAAGCATTTTATTGGATTAATACATTTTATTGCTCTAAAATGAGGACTGAATCAACTCACTATCAAATTTATATTAACTAATGTAAAAAAGTGAGATGATACAAAAGTTTGAGAAAGAATGAAAGAGAAATAAGAGGGTAAAATGACTATTGGATTTGAAAAAAGCTGCGATCTTTCCAGTAATGGTCTTCTCATTCATGATTGCACACGTATTTGTATAACATGAAGATGAAGTAAGCAGTAATTAAAATGATGGAGTGATAAAATTGGCTAAAAACTATGAAAAATTATTTTCTGAAATCGACATTGCTGGCTTAACGCTAAAGAATCGGGTTGCTTTAGCGCCAATGACGCGTATTAGTGCAACCGATAATGGAGTCGTAACAGAGCGTATGGAAAAGTACTACACAAAATTTGCGAAGGGTGGCTTCTCGCTCATTATTACGGAAGGAATCTATCCTGATGAAAAATATAGCCAAGGCTATTTTAATCAGCCAGGTATTGCAAATGATATTCAAGCAGCTTCTTGGAAGAACGTGATTGAAAGCGTCCACGAACAAGACAGTAAGATTATTGCCCAATTAATGCATGCTGGAGCACTCTCACAAGGAAATATTTATCAAGACAGTACGATTGGACCATCAGCAGTAAAACCAAAAGGCAAGCAGCTTGCTTTTTACAAAGGTGAAGGTGAGTTTGCATTACCGAAAGAAATGACGCTTGAGGATATTCAAGATGTGAAAAATAGCTTCGTAAACGCAGCAAAAAATGCTAAAGAAGTTGGATTTGATGGCGTGGAAATTCACGGAGCCAATGGGTACATCCTTGATCAGTTCTTGACAGATTACACAAATCAACGAACGGACGAATACGGTGGATCAACGGAAAAGCGCGTGAAATTATTAGTGGAAGTTACGCAGGAAATAAGAAAAGCTGTAGGTGAAGATTTTACTGTAGGTATTCGAATTTCTCAAGCGAAAGTCAATGATCCGCATCACAAATGGGCTGGAAAAGAAAAAGATGCTGAAATTATTTTTAGTAGCTTAGCAAATGCAGGGGTAGATTTTATCCATATTACGGAGCCAAAAGCCAATGAAGCAGCATTTGAGGGTTCAAGTGTTACGTTAGTTGACCTGGCTAAACAATACGGTCAAGTTCCTGTAATAGCAAATGGTTCTTTAGAGAATCCAGATAAAGCTGAGCAAATGTTAGCGACAGGACATGCTGATCTGATTACTCTTGGTAAAGGTGCATTAGCGAACCAAGATTGGCCGAATAAAGTAAAGCATGGTGAGCCGTTAGAAGAATTTAATGCGCAGAATCATTTATTACCAATTGCCGATGTGAAAGAGCGAGAAATGTAAGAAAGACATGTATGTGAATGAAGTCGACATGCTCGCTTATTGACTCTTTTTTATGCTCATAATAATCAAAACAAACAAATGTTTAACGAAATAATCATGTACAAGCCACCTGCTAATGATATACTTGCAGGTGGCTTTATCTGTTTAAGAATGTCATTTATACAATTTCTATTTTTGTCTAATGAAATGAACACTTTGTATTAGAATAAAAGATAAGAGCCTTATCAAAAATACTCTTAATGAAACCAAACTAACTGTGCTTTCGTACATAATTATGGAGGTGATAACGTTGAATAAACGAAAAACAAATAGATTGCTTAAAGGAATCATTGGCACAACTGTTGCCCTATCTGGTTTAACTGCTTGTTCATCAAATGTGCAAGAGGAATTATTATCAGTACCAGAGGAAACAAATGCTAACCCGCAGACTTCTCCTACAGAGCCGCCTCCATCACCAGAGGAAGCTGATTGTGAAACATGGACCTGGGACGAGGAAGCAGGAGTGTACCAATGTGCGGAAGAAGGATCTGAGAACTATGGTCATTACTATTCCGGTGGTAGTTGGTTTCCAACAATTGCTGCATTTATGGCAGGGCGAGCATTAGGAGGCAGCGGAATTAATAACAACAATAATGCAGCCAATAATCCTAATCAACCAAATCAAAACAATGCTTCAAATCAACAACCAAATCGTACAGATCAAGTCTCGAACCCACGATCAGGTATGGGGAGTGGTGGTATCTTTGGAGGATAGTTATAGTCGAAAGAGAAATAATTTTTATGCAAAGCTGCCCTCATTTTGGGATCGTCTATACGGGATGGAATATGCCCTTTACGATGCTCACAGTATGAAAAGGTCAAAAGCAGGTGAAATACGAGAAGCGACAAAAGCTGCATACGCCATTTATAAAAAATTCAATGCATTACTAAGAAGTGTACCAGATGAAACATTTCTCGATTTAGGTTTTCCGATTTATGCAATTCCTTTTCTGCGTTTGAAAGCTTTGCCTTATGATACCGTTATCGGCCGGTTTGATTTTGTAAAAACAAATGAAGGACTAAAAGTAATCGAATTTAATTCAGATACACCTACGTTTATTCGTGAAGTATTTGATATTAATGGACACGTTTGTGATGAGTTTAACTTAGAAAATCCTAATGAAAAGGAAGACGAGTATTTAGGAAGAGCGATTCGTAACAGTGTGTTCCATTGTGCAAAATCAGTTGGTGTTCATGGTCATCCGTATGTCGTTTTCACCGCTCATGAACATGATAGTGAAGACAGGGAAACGATGAAGTACTTAATGAATGTAGCCAAAATAAAAGGCGCAACATTCATTCCTTTAAAGGATATTCAGATTGATGCAAATAGTGGTGTTTATGATCCTTTTGGGAACCGAATTGACATTGTCTATCGTCATACATACCCTTTGGAAGCATTGCTTCAAGATATGACAGACGATCGTTATCCAATTGGCCTTGAATTTATGAAATTAGTAGAGCAGCATAAAGTTGGGATGCTAAATCCACCATCTGCTTTTCTCATGCAGAGTAAAGCAGTCATGGCAGCGATTTGGGGAATATATGAACAGCGCCATTCTTTTTTTAACGCGGCTGAGCATGAGATAATTGGACGCTACTTTTTACCGACCTATCTTGATGAAGAGCCATTTATCGAATCAGGTGAAAAGTATGTAGCAAAACCTGCATTTGGTCGGGAAGGAGATACGGTTGAAGTGAAGCAACAGGGAAGGGTGTTGTTTTCACAAAAAGAAAAGACATATGATCACTATGTAAAAGTGTATCAGAAGTATGTAGAGCTCCCGCTATCAACAATTCAGACTGAAAAAGGGCCACTAGACGCTCATTTACTTATAGGAAGCTTTATTATTAATGAAAAACCAAGTGCCTTTGGTATTCGTGCAGGGGCAAAAATTACCGACAATTTATCTTATTTTTTACCTTGTGGAGTGAAGGGAGAGACGTAAATGGATCTTACATATTATTTGCAAACGCTTGACCACTTTTTCATCTATTTAGTTACTTCAATGGTGCTTTTCTTAATAGGAACGTATATTTTTAAATGGATTACACCTTATTCCGAGCGCGCATTAATCAAAGCAGGAAATATCGCTGTCTCTTTAAAACTACTCGGGAAAATGGCTGGACTAGTCGTTGTCCTACAGTCAGCAATTCGTAGTTCTATTAATTTGATTGATCTAGTTTTATGGGCGTTGATTGCGATTATTGTGCAAATCGTTCTTCATTTAGTCATTGAATATGTGTTTACGCGCAATACGAATTTAGCCAAAGAGGTTGAAAATGGAAATACGGCAGTTGGACTATTTTTAGGGGGCGTTTCGGTACTCGTTGGATTAATCGTCGCTGCCACTATTAGCTATTAAGAGGAGGACGTTACATGCTTCCATATTTATCATTAAATCAAACGTTCCATCCAGAGACGTATTTAAAAAGCTGGGAAGCAGTTGAAAAGAAAGTATTTGAAAAAGGCTTTACGTGGGCCACGCTTTTTGAAAATGGTGAAGATAATCAATATTTGAGTGACTCGTTGCTTGTGCTTCCAGAAGCAATGGCGCATGAAATTAAGCATGCGACAAAAGCTGTCCACGATATTTTCCAGAAAACCTACCAACAAATCGTGAAAAATCCATCTGTAATCCATCAATTAGGTATGCCAATCATGTTATGGGATCTACTGCTCACACCTAATTCGACGACGTTTTCTTATTTTACACGATATGATTTTATCGCATCAGCGAATGGGTTAAAGGTCATTGAAGGAAACACTGATACACCCGTAGGCATAGTGGAATCGGCGGTTGCTCAAGATGTTCTTTGTCAGGAATACAACAAATTAAATCCGAATGCACCAATTGTGCAAAGAATTAAACAAACCTGGGATCAGGTGATAAGAGATTATCACATTCGAAGCTCTGACACGTTATATTTCACATGTGCTGATTGGCATAACGAAGATAAACAAACGGTTCACTACTTGATGAGTTTGTACCCACAAACAGCAACTTACATTCCGTTAGAACACATCGTTGTAGAAAAGGATGGAGTCAAAACGCCTGAAGGAGAACCAATTACGTTTTTGTATCGTCTTTATCCACTAGAATATTTCTTGGAGGAAAAAAGCGGAACAGGAGAGCGAATTGGAGAGCAGTTCCTCAGTCACATTATGGAGAATAGACTTAAGGTTATTAATCCGCCTTCTGCATTACTTATGCAATCGAAGGCTGTGCTTGCGCTTATTACAGAGAAGAAGAAAGAATGGTACTCAACAAAAGAGCAAGAAATCATTGCAGAATATTTTTTACCGACTTATTTTAAAGCAGACATACTACAGTCTTATGTGAAAAAACCTTTATTAGGTCGTGAAGGTGGAGGCATTCAAATTGTCAGGAATGGGACGATTTTAGAGGAAGATACTGAGTATTATCAAACGCAACAGGCAATCTTCCAAGAATACTTTCCGATGCCAGATCAAACAGTGGATACATGGGATGGGCCTTATATTGGCAAGTTGCTCATTGGTTCTCATGTCCTGAATGACGAGCCAAGTGGTCTGTTTTTACGAGTAGGTGGACATATTACAGGGAATCTTTCGATGTTTGTCCCTTATACAACGAGTGATTAGTGAAGTGAGTATGGGCAGTCTCAAAAAGTCATAAAACGACTTTATGAGGCTGTTTTCTTTTTTCTCTCAATTAAGTAATGTCAGTAGTATTGGTCTTTGGATATGGGGTCAAATAAATAGTCTGACATATTTCCTTACACAAAGTATTTATATTAAATAATTGTTATATATAATTAAGTCAAACAATTCTCCTTTACTATAAATTTCTATATGATAAGCAAAAATAGAACACATAATTATTTATCATGTGTTCTAATGTTTTGATTCATTAGATTTATAAGTTTTCTGTATCTTGCATCATTTTTAGGGTCGATTTTAAATTGAAAATTCCTTGTTATCTTATCTTCTGGCCTCGCATCAAATAAATCATCATAACAAAAATTTGGAGATTCTGTATTGATGTCTTCGATATTCTGTAAATGTTTTCTCTTTCCTTTATCATCCAAAATTTATATATTATAAGCTGAAATTCCTCAGTGATAATGCTGATAGGAGTGATAACTTGCTATCAATCGTGTTTTTAACTAAACAACCCCAGCCCTTTATAAGTTTTTGTTTCTTAACAACTTGATACCAATTTGATTACAAAGAACTCTTAGGAGACCTACGCCCATTCTTCTTTTAAAAGATAAATGGTCATTATAAATCATGCTATATTCCAATGAGGAAACCGCACCACGATTCATCTTAAAATCAGAAGCTCCTGAACTCCAATGACCAATTAAACCATGCCTTTCCCCTTCTTGATAAATCAGATTACTTAATACTCGATATAATCCTAATTTGTTTCCTAAATCGACTCTGTATCCTAATATGGGAGTTGTCATAACTCCATTTCGATTCCAGTAACCAATACAGCCAAGCATTTTCCCATCTTTTGATATTCCGATAAATTTAAATAGCTCATTTTCCATACAATGACGATAAAACGCTGTCGTAAATAATGGATTGAAGTTTGAATACTTGCCAATATAAAGCTGATTATACAATTCTTTTATTTGCTCCATGTTTTCTTCTGTTGGTTCAATATCTTCTATTTGTTCATACCCATGTTGGATAAGCTGTCTTTCGTCTTTTTTGATGTGTTCCCTCTGTCTTTTCTTCAATTGATTCCAAGGTTTGGCAATATACACTTGACGACTAACCAGTTCTTTGAATCCATTTTCCTTAAATGAAGAAATTAAATCTTCATGTAAATAATCCGATAGTGAACGAAAAACAATCATGTGTTCAGGAAATTTCTTGGTTAGGAACTCAACTATCCTTTTAATTTGAGTGCTGGTTAGGTCTATTTGTAAATTGGTTGAAAACAGCCAATTGTTCACATAAACCACTTTATCAATCCCTGTTTGTTTTAAGAAAGATCCTACGCTTTTCATAAGATAAGTTAATCCTTTTTCAAGAATAGGCTGTTTTAAAAGATATAATTCTTCTATTGCGTAGGAGATATAGTGAGAAAAAAGGGAAGATACATAGGCATTTTCGTATTCCTTTTCATTAATGGTAACAGGTAGCAAGATGTCATTCACCGATAATAAGGCAATCGTGGTTTTTGCATTTTCAATGTATTGGGTTGATTCCCCTTTAACAAGCGGATAGAAGAATCTTTTGACATCGCATGAATCCTTTGTTTTAGGTTCAGGCATTTCATCAATAGTCTCTCTGTCGTATAACGCAATCATACGATTCCCCCTTCTATCTGAAAGCATCTCTCCACCCTTCTTATTTTTATTCCTCTTGGCGGTGCTTGGTAGGTTGAGAATGAGATAGTAGGAAGAACACATTCCATCTCCTTGAAGAATTGTTCGAAATTCCCTTTGATTGTCATCTGTACTTGCTTCCTCTCATTAATATCAGGAAGTGACAATTCCACATTAATATGGTCAAATGTAAGTTGCTTCACTTTATATTCTAAAGAAACGTCAGAAGATGAAATAATCGCTCTTCGGATGAAATCAGAAAACAAAATTCTAACTCCTTCGTCTTTGATTCTTTTTCCGTAAAATAAGTCATCACAACGACCATCTATTTGTTTTAACGTCATGAAGTGAGAGCCACAAGTACACGTTTCTCCTTCTGTTAATACGTCATTTAAACGGTAACGAATGATAGGTTGAGACGTTCGAGTAAAGTCTGTAATAACAGGTACAAATTTCCCTGCTTGTTTATCCAAGTATTCTTTTTCAATAATCACTAAATCTTCATTAACATGCAGAGTCCCATGAGGACAGGTATAAGCCAAGAATCCTTCTGTACATTGATAAATTTGATGTACCTTCTGTTGAAAGACTTCTTCAATTTCCAATTTGTCCTCTGCATTTAAGGCTTCAGCAACTGACACAATCTTAAGAGGTTGAATGGATAGCTTACCTTCTTTTTTAGCCTGTGCTAAAATCCTCAACTTTGAAGAAGGAGCTACCACAATGGTGGGTTGATATCTGTTTAATCGGTCAATATGATTTTCAATTTCATCCAATAAATCAAAGAAATGAAAGGCGATTTTTGGGTTATTAACACTATTGTAGAGATTGCTGTTCGCACGTAAGAAAAAGGCGATTGTTTGCTTCTTCCCGAAAAAGAGAGAAGTAGGGATGACTTTCCCAAGGATATTTCCTGCCCATCGAACCTGTTCTTCTTGACTGACAAGAAATAGCCCTCTATTTCCAGAAGTTCCAGAGGATAAACCAACGGTAACATCCTCTAATTTTGGAGAAAAATCTCTTGATTCTTCACTTGCCAATGCAACTTCAAAAGCCTCTTTCTTTTTAATTCCAACCGTATTCAATTCATCAAATGATTTCATCATGATTGACTTGTCCATAAGAGGCAACTTTCTCCACTCGGAAAACGAATGCTGTTCAAAGCGTTTTTGATAAAACGGAGAAAGCGGTACAATTTTAGATAAATGTAACCGCACTTTTTCTTCTTGATACTGTTTGATTTGTTCTATTGATTTAAACCTATTGACTCGTCTTGCAAGATAATATTCTTTCAAAAATAAATAGAGTAGATTTATTTTCACTAACATAGACCTCTCTTTCTATAAAGTTACTTGGTCATCATGACAAGGAATGATTTTTACATTAGGGTGTAGGGTATGAATCAAATGCAACTTCTGAATGTTTTCATAATAGTCGTGGTGTCGTTTTATAATTAATTTAGCGAGTTTACTTGGAAAAACCTGTTTTTCATACGTTTCAGACAGCCAACAAGCATCCGAAATGAAGAAGTATAGTTGTTCCTTATACGTTAGTAAAATACCGAATTGGTGGCTTGTATGACCTGGTAAACTGATTCCTAAAATACTTCCATCTCCCAATAAGTCATATGAATTGGGATAGATGTCGCCAATCGTTGGTGTTTCGACCACAAAAGTATCTTCTATATACAAGGAGCGTTCAGCAAAATTATTCGGTAGCAATGTCGGGATAAATGCATTTCGTAGTGCTGAGAAACCTTTTTTATCCTTTACTTCTCTATACTCTTCTTTTGAACAAATAAATTTCGCATTAGGAAAATCCAATAAACCGCCCATATGGTCAACATGAAAATGAGATAAAATAATATACGTAACGTCTTTTGCGGGTATCCCCATATTTTCTAATTGCTCTTTTGCACTTTCACCTTGTTCTAAATAGATAGGTGTTGTCTTTGCATAAATTTGAAAAGGAAAGACTTTCATTGCATTGATTACATGGTTTGAATAACCTGTATCAAACAATATAATTCCTTTAGTTGGATGCTTAATTAATAAAAAGGAAGCAGGAAAACGAATGTTTTTCATCTTTCCATTTGTTTTTGCTATTCTTTCTAATTGAGTGCAATATCCAGCCTTCAACAATGTAATATCCAATTTAATCAACCTTCTTTTCTTGTTCCTTGTACCATTTAGCGTATCTTTCTATGCCTTCACGTATAGAAATCTGTGGTTCATAGCCTAAATCCAAATGAGCCTGTTGAATGTTTAACGTCTGAGTTTTTGCTAATACACTTACACTGTATTTCGTAAGTTTTGGCTCTTTGTAATGAAATAGGTGTTTGTGAGTCCACTCCATGAACCCTGCTAATATAAATAGAAATCCATAAGGTACTTGAAGTTTACGGAATGGTTTATCCATTTCTTTAAAGCAATATTCTAATAATTGATGGAATTCAATGGTTTCTCCATTGGTAATGTTGTATTTCTTTCCAAGATTTTTTTCATCTGTAAATAAACAAAGAACGATGGCATGCACAACATTTTCTACATAAGTTACATCCATTTTATTTTTGCCACCGTTAAAAAGAGGGACACCAACTTTGTCATTAACAGCTATTAGTTTTGGCATTAAGGCGTTATCTCCTTCACCGAAAATCGCTCTTGGTCGTATCGTGATAACAGGTAATCCTTTTGAAAAGGCTTTATCTATTTCTTGTTCTGCTAACCATTTGGTTTTTGCGTAATCGTTGACCATTTCTTTCGGTAGGGGATGGTCTTCTTTTACGCCTTTACCATCAAAGCCTTCATCATCATTAAATTTAAAATATAAACTTGGTGTAGAAACATGAACAATCCGTTTTACACCATGCTTTTTTGCCCCTTTGATGATGTTGATAGTGCCTACCACATTGCATCGATAGAATTCCTCATATTTACCCCAGGGTGAAGACAAAGCACCAGCATGAATGATGTATTCCATTCCTTTACATGCTTCAATTATTTCTTTTTCTTGCGTAAAGTCGATATTTAGAAAATGAATTCCTTTTTCTTCGAGCAGTTTTCCTTTTTCTTTATTTCGACCAATTGCATAAACATCATAGCCTAATTTTTTAAAATGTTCGGCAACATGACTTCCTAAGAATCCTGTACCACCTGTAACTAAAACCTTTTGTTTCACGACTAATCTCCACTCCATTCAATATCGGTTGTTGTTAGTTCCGTCAATCCTTTGCCACTCTTTCTTTTTCTTGCTAACATAACAATCAAAATTATCCCTTGATAGAAATATGGCATTTTATCTTTCGAGGAATAGATAACATCCTTTGAATGAATGAAATCTTTAATGAAAGAACGTGGTCTTTGAAAAAGGAATCCTTCTGTTAATCCGTACATCAACATAGGGATTCCGAGTTTAAATACTTTATTTCCTGTTGGTGTTACTCTTTTTTGAATTTTTTGCTCTAGAAATACAGAACAAAAATCAGCACACCCATCAAATAAATGCAGTCCACTTGTTGCTCTTGGATTACATTCGATTGGATAAAAGTCACCTTCAATATCTTTTATAAAATCAAAAGCGATTTGTCCTGTGAAATTTAACTCTTTTACGATACGCTCTACAAATTCTTCAATTTTAGGTTCAATTACATGTTTGAAATATACGTTTGCTCCTAATCCTGCGGTATATACAGTGGGGTAACATGTATGAGCAATTAATTCCCCTTCTACTGCCACAGAATAAGAACAATACTGTCTTCCTTCTATATATTGCTGTAACACCCAAGGATTTTCTGCGGATACCTGAATGTGTGGTATTTCTCCGTCTGTAAAATAAACATCCGAAGCAAAACGGGAATAAACAGCTTTTAATATCATTTTCTGATGTGAAAACTTACTAAAATGTTCCGTTAAATTTTTCATTGAGGTAAATTCATAGGTTTTAGGATACATATAGTCATTTTGTTTTAGATACTGATAAAAAGTAAATTTATTGTGAAGTAATCGTAAGGTATCTAAATTGTCACAAAACACCGAGATATTATGTTTTTGAAACTCTTCCTTTGATTTTGAGATATGGAACAATTCTTCGCATGTAGGAATCATTAAGTCAATCGAATAATTCTTACAAATTTGAATAAGGGCTTGAATGTAATTGACGTGATTATCATTCGGTTTTGGAACAACAAAACTACGTTTAATAACATTTGATTTTTTAGAAAGATGATAAGTCTCACTTTCCGCAACATAGATGGTGTTTCCATTTTCATGTAAGATTCTTGCAAGGTGAAGGGCGACAGGAGAACGCCCCCCTGTCACCAGTATGTTTTTAGTATTCAAAGACTAAACCTCCAAGTGATAACCCTGCCGATGTGCCAAGAAGTAACACTTTATCTCCACGTTTGATTCGGTTTTGAACAATCGCTTCATGAAGTGCCATTGGAATCGAGGCAGAAATGACATTTCCGTGATTTTCAATGATGCTCATGAACTTCTCTTCAGGAACGTCTAATTTTTTACGCATAAGTTTCATTGCCATCGCACTTGCTTGGTGAGGAATTACCATATCAATATCTTGGATGGTTAATCCACTGTCTTTGAATAGTCGCTCCATAAATCCATTAATTAATCGAGATGATAGGCGAAATATTGCACGACCATCCATATCAAATAGATATTCTGTTTTGTTTTTTTCAGAATAATGTCTGGAATGAAGGATTGAGCCACCACCTCTAACTTCTGTCATATGAACGCCTTCTGGGTACGTCTCAATCAAGGAAGTTTTAATAGAAGAAGTCTCTTCTTTTGAAGATTTGCTGATAATAACAGCACAAGCTCCATCTCCAAATAGTGTGTAACTTTCATGTTGATTAGGGTTTATCGCAAGGGATGAAATTTCACTCGAAACAATCACGACATTTTTATATCGTTCAGCTTCTACAAGGTAGGAGATAGTATCTAATCCGACAACAAAACCCAAACAAGTTGAATCAATGTCGAATGCAGGGATTGGATGGTTTTTAAATACCATTTTTTCTTTGATAAGACTTGCTTGGCAAGGTAATGGCTGGTCAAAGGAGGCAGAGGTTGAAATAATGCAATGCAAATCTTCCTTTGTCATATTTGCATTTTTCAGGGCTTGTTCAATGGCTTTTACAGCCATATCTGAGTTTACCTCTCCATCTACAACATGTCTTATTTTCACCCCTGACTTTTTGGCTGCCCATCCTTCTTTTAATCCTAACTTTCTATCTAATTCTTCTGATGTAACAATTTTTGAAGGCAAATATTTTCCAGTTCCAAGAATACGAATGTTTCTGCTCATTTTAATCTTCCTCTCTACATCATATTTAGTATGAATAATTTACCTATTATCTATAAAAAAAGTAATCTATAAGTTGACTAGCAATTTGGTGCCTATATACGCTTATTGCGCTAGAGTATAGTTTAACATATGTTGTAAAAGGTACTGTCAATATGGGTCAAGGTCAATTAGTAATGCTCGGTGACAGAAGGGGGTATTGCAAAAGAATCCATAGTTAAAAGTCTAGTTGATAAAACAATAGATGAATACGAAAAGGTTGATATTTTAGTAAATAATGCGGGTATTGTAACAAAAAGTAAAATTTAAGGCATGGGTGTTGAGATGGGGGATAGGATGATGGACATTGATTTGAAAAGTGTGTTTTTTACGACAAATTAATTGGTGCCATCTATGATTGAGCAAAAATCAGGAAGAATTATTAATATCTCATCACAATTAGGGCAAAAGGTGGAGTTAAATTAAGTCACTACGCTGCAGCAAAGGCAGGGGTAATCGGGTTTACGAAATCCATAGCGCTTGAACTTGGACCATATAATATTACCGCTAATTGTATTGCTCCGGGACCTATTGAAACAGAACTGTTTTTAGGAATGAGTGAAACGTTTAGAAATGAAAAGTAAGCAAACTAGTCATTCAGCGTTTTAGAAAAGTAGAAGAAGTTGCCCCGACTGCCGTTTTTTTAGCTGCTGACCCTGATGGTAATGTTTATACTAGTCAAACATTAGGACCTAATAGTGGAGATGTTATGCTATAAAATCGCTGTAACTCCAATCTATCATTAAGAGATAAAAGTATATTATTTATTGGATATTTTTAAGAAATAAAGCTATCTAAAGAGAATCATTTCGATATTAAGCAAGGTTTTAATTTATGCTTTATTTAAATCAAATAGGAATAACAAATAAAACTCCATTAATAACTAAATGGAGTTTTATTTGTTCATATCTTTTATAAGTGTTAAATGTAAATACTCTTATTATTTCACTAGATTTTCAACAACTTCATCAATGGTTTGTTCACTTGCGATCAAACCAATAATTGTCCAGTTGCTAGCATCACTAATTTCATACACTTGATCTGCTTGAACGGCAGGAAGGTCATTCCAAACCGAGCTAGCAAATAACTCATCTACACCCATTTCTCCTTCAGGGTTCAATAAGAAAATATGATCAGCGTCTAACTCAGATAACTTTTCAATTGTAACAGGATCCCAAGTGTCACCTGTATCTGGAAGACTAGCTAAAAATTCCGGAGCTTGAATTTCTAAATCTCCGTATATGACATTTCCACTAAATCTTGTCTCATCAACGACATAAAATTGCTTATTCATGACCCAAATAATCGCGGCAGACTCTTCGCCGATTGCTTCATTAATTTGTTCCTTCGCTTCTACTACTTTTTCATCATATTCAGCTAATGCAGCATCAGCTTCGGCTGTTTTATCAAGAAGCTCACCCATTGTTTGAAGCTGCAAGCGCCAATCATTACTTGCTTCATCTGTAAAGACATAGCTCGGTGCAATTTTTTGATACTCTTCATACAGACCATTTTGAATGGCAGATGCAGAGCTAAACATAACGAGATCAGGATCAAAGCTAACCACTTGTTCTAATGGAAGATCCCAGCTAATTTTTGGAACATCAGCTAATTGTGGTTGCAAATAATCTAGGACTGATTCGCCGATAGACCACTGAGCGGCTGGTGTAATTCCAAGGGCAAGCAACGAATCTTCTAAATAAGGAGCGATAATACGCTCTGGATTTGCTGGAATGACAAGTTCATCTGTCATTGCATCCTGCACAACCTTTTCTGATGCTATTTCCTCTTGTTCACCAGTTGCTTCTGCCGGTTCATTTGTTGGAGCAGACTCATTATTTCCGCCACAAGCTGCAAGAAGTAACACTAATAGAAATAGACCAATATATACTCCGATATTTTTTTTCATGCGTACCATACATGTTCCTCCTAGAACGTTCTCTTGATATAACAATGATAATGATAATCACTATCTTTTTCTTTGTCAATGAGATTTTTAATTGCCTAATTCTTGTCAAAGCCATCTTTCATGAAAGGAAAAATATTATTATTGGATCCAATTAAAATTCGATCAATTTTATAATCGGATCCGATTTCGTATTTTAAAAAGTCGTAAAACCTTAATTTCTTTGTTAAAGTAAATGAAAAAAATAAATTTTGGATTATATTGCGACTATTTAAAAAACATGCTATTATAACTTTGGATCCAATCGATCTTCATATCATTTGAGAGTTATGATCAGAAAGAGATGATAAGATGCAAAAAAAGGAAGCTCCAAAGGATAAAACAATGATCCTTTTTAATGTGACAAAGAGATTGCGAGAAGAAATTTTAAATGGCAACTTAAAAAAAGGTGAAAGACTTGTACAAGAAGAGTGGGCAGGGAAGCTAGGGGTTAGTCGAATGCCGATCAGGGAGGCATTGCGTCAGCTGGAGCACGAAGGACTTGTGAAGCTTGAACCACATAAAGGTGCGATTGTTACTCCCATCACAAAAGATGATATTGAAGAGATCTATCATTCTAGGTTGCTTTTAGAAAGTTTGGCTGTGGAAAAATCGTTACCTCATTTAACAGAAAAAGATATTGCAGAAATAGAAGACTTACTCCTTAAGATGGAGTCGTTTAATATCGCAACTGAAAACATTGATTATTATGTTCAAGTACATGATCAATTTCACAAGAGTTTAAGAAAAAGGTCACCTTGGGCAAGGGTCGATAGCATGGTTGATCGTTTAGGTATTTCTCCGATTGCACCGAGTTTGCTTGTCGGCCATTATAGTGAAACTCAGAGGGATCATCGCTTGATTTTTGAAGCGATAAAAAGAAAGTCTGCTTCTGAAGTTCGTTTAGCAGTGGAATACCATATTTTAAGAACGAAAAATCATCTAATTGAGTACATGGAAGAATTAAAAATGCTTGATCAATAAAGATACATACACACGGAGGGGAATACGATGTACGATTTTATTATTGTTGGTGGTGGAATTGTCGGTCTTTCAACAGGAGTATCATTATATGAACGCTTTCCAGATGCGAAGGTTCTTGTATTAGAAAAAGAAAAAGAGTTAGCCAATCATCAAACAGGTCATAATAGTGGGGTCATTCATTCTGGAATCTATTATAAGCCTGGTAGTTTCAAAGCGAAATTTGCTCGTGAAGGAAGCCAATCAATGACAGCCTTCTGTCAGAAGTATGACATTGAACATGATATTTGCGGAAAAGTAATCGTTGCCACAAAGCAAGAGGAACTATCATTACTTGATAATCTATTTGAACGTGGTCAGCAAAATCAATTAGCGATTCGTAAAATTGGAGTGGAAGAATTAAAAGAAATTGAGCCTCATGTCAATGGCTTAGCAGCGATTCATGTTCCGATGGCGGGAATCGTGAACTACAAGCAGGTGAGTGAAAAATTTGCTGATCTTATTAGAGAAAACGGTGGAGAGATAAAAAAAGGTTTTGAAGTAAAAGATGTTAGAGAAACGGATGAAGGTGTAGTTATTGAAACACAAAAAGAAACATTTAAAACGAAATGGATGATTAATTGTGGTGGCTTACAAAGTGATCGTGTGGCAAAAATGACGGGTTATAACCCCGATTTAAAAATCGTCCCATTTAGAGGTGAATACTTCAAGTTGAAGCCTGAAAAAAGAAATCTAGTGAAACACCTTATCTATCCAGTTCCGAACCCTAACTTTCCGTTTCTAGGCGTACATTTTACACGAATGATCGGTGGAGAAGTAGATGCTGGGCCTAACGCTGTCTTAAGCTTTAAGCGTGAAGGATACAAAAAAACAGATTTCAATTTAAAGGATTTTAGTGAAGTCATGGGTTATGGTGGTTTTTGGAAGCTTGCAAGTAAGTATATGAAGGAAGGCATGGAAGAAATGGTTCGTTCCTTCAGTAAAGCTCGATTCGTAAAAAGTCTGCAAGAATTAATTCCTGAGATTACAGAAGATGATTTAGTGCCTGGTCCATCAGGTGTACGAGCGCAAGCATTAAAAAGTGATGGCGGATTAGTTGATGATTTTCATGTAATTGTTGGGAAACGTTCGGTACACGTATGTAATGCGCCATCACCAGCTGCGACCGCATCAATTGAAATTGGGAAATCAATCGTGGCGAGAATCCCAGAATTAGAGAAAAAAATGGTTATTAGCAACGCTTAATCATAAAAAAATTTTTAAGAAAATAGATATTCAGAGCTTTCTTAGGAAAAACAAGAATTAACTGTTACAACAACCATTTTGATGAAAAAATGGTTGTTGTTTTTCGTTATTTTCAGACAATACTTTTTATGCTGAGTAAGCAAAATTTTCTGATAGGTATTGCAATCAAGTTGTGATGTTGTATACTTGTAATACAAGTAGTCAACTAAATCATGATTTTTTACCATTGAAAGCCAAGTCTATATAAAAAATACGGATAAAATGATATGACTAAGTCGTTGCTAAGGTATAATAATAGATAAAATATAGAGAAAATAAGTAAGCGCTTAACAAATGGCAAGGAGTGAGCAGTACGGTGACAATACCAATACAGCGACGGAAAATATCAGAACAGGTATTAGAAGAAATAAAAGCATTAATCAAAAATGGTACGTTTAAACCAGATGAAAAGCTTCCTTCTGAAATGGAGTTAGCCAAAATGTTTCAAGTAAGTCGTTCGCCAGTTCGCGAGGCAATTAGTGTGTTAGCTGCAACTGGGATGGTCGAATCTAGACAAGGTGGAGGAAACTGGGTTAGGAAAGTTGAATTTGCTGAGATGCTAGAGCAAGTGACAATAGAATTGGTTGATATTAAGCAAGTATACGAATTGCTTGAGTTGCGAACGATTATTGAAAGTGAAGCTGCAGCATTAGCAGCTAAAAGGCATGATCAAAAAGATATTATAGAATTAGAGGAAGCATTACATGTACTAGGTGAAAACATGTTAAATAATCGAGGAAGTATCGGGGATGCTGAGGACTTTAAGTTCCACAAAACAATTGTAAGGGCTTCCAAAAATCCATTTTTAGTACAAACAATCGAAAATATTTCAGATTTATATCAAAAAGCATTAAAGTTCTCTCTAAAACAAAATGTTGCGTACGAAAAAAGAGAGAGTGTTTTTCATGAGCATCAAGCTATTTTTGAGGCAATCAAAAATCGAGATTCAGAAGCTGCAGCAGAAAATATGAAAAAGCATCTTCGCACGGCAAGAATGAAGCTGGGAGACACGTTACTACAAGATAAATGATATACAGGGGATGTTTGCGTTGAGTGAAATGAAAGCGATTGATTCAATCATAGATGAATTAAAAGGTATTGTTGATAGCGATCGATTTTTCACAAATGAAGAAGATCTTGTTAGTTATTCTTTTGACGCTTCATTTGGAATTTACATGCCAGAAGTGGTGATACAACCAACTTCTACAGAAGAAGTACAAGCAATTGTGAAGCTAGCAAATACACATAAAGTCCCCATTTGTCCGCGGGGGCAAGGGACAAGCTTAAGTGGTGGTCCACTACCTGTCAAAGGTGGCATTGTTCTTGATTTTGCACAATGGTCGAGCAAGTTAGAGATTTATCCAGACGATTTAGTAGCAGTTGTATCGCCTGGCGTCTTAACAGCTAAAATCAATGCCGCTGCAAATGATCATGGTCTTATGTATCCTCCTGATCCGAGTAGTTCGAATGTATCGACAATTGGTGGGAATTTAGCCGAAAATGCAGGTGGACCAAGAGGATTGAAATACGGAGTAACAAAGGATTATGTCCTCGGTCTAGAAATTGTCACTGCTGAAGGCGAAATCATCCGAACAGGTGGTAGAACGGTTAAAAATGTGACAGGCTATGATTTAACAAAATTAATTGTTGGTTCAGAAGGGACACTAGCGATCATCACGGAGGCTATTCTTAGATTAATCCCGAAGCCACCTGCATCTCAGACATTAATGGCTGTTTTTGATGATATCGTTGATTCAGGAAGATCGATTTCAAAAGTATTAAGTTCAGGTATTCTCCCTGCCAAAATGGAAATTATGGACCAAACATCGGTCATGGCCGTTGAAAACTATCAACCTCTTGGTCTGCCAACAGATATTGAAGCCATTATTTTAATTGAACTTGATGGACATCCTTTAGCGATTCAAGAAGAAATTTTAAAAGTGCAGACAATTTGTCAAGAAGTAGGAGCAAGAGAAGTAAAAGTGGCGAGCAATGAGGAAGAAGCTGAAGAGCTATGGAAGGCAAGAAAGCTTGTTTCACCAGCAATTGTCAGGTTAAAGCCGACAAAAATTTCCGAAGACGCGACTGTTCCAAGAAGCAAGATCCCTGATATGTTCCAACGGTTAAAAGAGATCAAGGAAAAATATCAAATTGATCTAGTGGTATTCGGTCATGCTGGTGATGGAAATTTACATCCAAATATCATTGCCGATCAACGAGATAATGAAGAAATGGAGCGAGTCGAGCTTGCCGTTGAAGAGATCTTCAAAGCGGCGATTGAGCTTGGAGGGACGCTTTCTGGTGAACATGGAATTGGGACGATGAAAGCACCTTTTATGGAACTTGAGCTAGGTAAGGTTGGCTTAAATATGATGAAGCGAATGAAGGAAGCTTGGGATCCAAATAATATTTTAAACCCTGGCAAAATCTTTGCCGAAGAAGGGCAAAAGTTGGTGTTAAGAAATGAGCGATAGTGAACTTTATTATGGTTTAGCATACAATGAGACGTTTGATTGTGTTCAATGCGGATACTGCCTTCCTTCATGTCCAACCTATCAAACAATGAACAAAGAAACACATTCTCCTAGAGGGCGAATCAATCTCGTAAAAGCAGCAGCAGAAGGCAGAATTTCACTTGCTACCTTACAAGAACCAATTGATTTATGTTTAGGGTGTCGTGCCTGTGAAACGGCCTGTCCAACAAATGTTCAATACGGGAAAATCCTTGAAATGGCAAAGGTTGCCCTTCAAAGAGAAAAGCATAAGAAATCAAAAGCAAAAAAAGCATTCAGCAACATTGTCTTTAAGCAAACGATTCCAAATGAATCGCTATTAAATGTCATGGGGCACGGTTTAAGATTCTATCAACAAACAGGCTTGCAAAAAATGGCTCATACATTAGGGATACTTAATCTATTACCAGAAAGACTGGCTGCATTTGAGAAAATAACGCCAACTGTTTCAAGTCCATCAAAGAAAAAGAAACGTGAAACAATCTTAAAACCAACACTTAAGCCGGCATACAAAATCGGGTTCTTTAAAGGCTGTATCATGGATACGATGTTTGCAAATATTAATGATTTAAGCATGAAGCTCCTTCAAGAAAGCGGTTGCGAAGTCGTGTTGATTGAAGAACAAACTTGTTGTGGGGCTTTACAAAATCATAGTGGAGATCGTGATATTGCAAAAGATCTTGCTAAGCAAAATATTGAAGCATTTGAGAGGTATGAGTTTGATTTTGTTGTGAATAGTATCGGTGGTTGCGGTGCAATGCTTGTTGAGTACCATCATCTCTTTGAGGATGATTCGAAATGGTATGATCGCGCAAAAGAATTTGCTAATAAAAATAAAGATATTAGTTATATTTTGTCAAAAGTAAAGCTACCATTTAAAAAAGAGATTAATAAAGTTGCAACGTATCAACCATCTTGTCATATGTCGAATGTTCAAAAGCTTGTGCAAGAGCCACTTTCTTTACTGAAATCCGTACCTGGTATTACGTATAAAGAACATGCTGATAAAAACATGTGCTGCGGATCTGCCGGTATTTATAATCTTGTTAATTATGATGAATCAATGAAGATTCTCGATATGAAAATGGAAAATGTAAAGCAGAAAAATCCTGATATCATTGTGACTACAAATCCAGGTTGCCACCTTCAAATGAAGCTGGGTGTAGAACGAGAAAAGTTAGCAGATTCTGTTGAAGTTGTCCATTTGGCCGAACTTTTAGCTGAAGCATGTGATATGACAATCGATTAAGCTGTTGAAAGTATCCAAATTTGTCTGACAAGTAGACTAACGGACAAGTTATTCAATTTTAATGAGGGGGGATAACAGCAAAAAGTGACGTACCTGAGATGACTAGAATAGCTACAATATTGAAAAAGAAGGAGATTTTTATATGTCTATCAACAATTCTTATCAATTTTATATGCCTACAAAAGTAGTAACCGAAGTGAACAGTTCAAACCATACTGGAGAGATTCTTAAAGAAGTTGTTCAAGATGCAAAAGTATTAATCGTTACTGACCAAGGGATTATCAATGCTGGTTTATTAGAGGGCGTTAAAGCTTCTCTTGAAGCAAATAATTTCTCTTACGCCATTTTTGATAAAGTTGAGCCTAACCCAAAAGCCGAAACAATTGGAGTCGGCGTTGATTTCTTAAAAGAAAATAACTGTGATGTGGTACTAGGAATCGGTGGAGGAAGTAGTATTGATACAGGTAAAGCCATCGCATTCATGGCGACAAATGAAGGTCATGTACTAGATTATGAAGGTCTAGGAAAAATTCCAAAAGCGCCGCTTCCAATTATTGCGATTCCTACCACATCTGGGACAGGTAGTGAGGTTACAGCTTCAACGGTTATCACGAACGAAAAAACATTGTTTAAGGCAGCGATTGTGAGCCCAATGTTGTTCCCTAAACTAGCGATTTTAGATGCTGCGCTAACGGTGAAATGTCCTCCATCAATCACGGCAGCGACTGGAATGGATGCGCTTACGCATGCGATTGAATCCTATGTTTCAAAGCAAGCTAACCCAATCAGTCAAGCATTAGCTCTACATGCGATCAAGATGATTAAAGCAAGCTTACAAAAGGCTTATTTTGTCGGATCTGATATTGAAAGTAGAAGTATGATGTTAGAAGCTTCGATGATTGCTGGCTTTGCTTTCTCTCAATCTAGATTAGGAAACGTTCATGCAATCTCTCACTCATTCGGTGGAGTCTTTAACATTCCACATGGTATTGCAAACGCTTCACTGTTACCTTTTATCCTAAAATTTAACTTACCTGCTTGTCCTGAGCAAATGAAAGATATAGCAATTGCATTAGGCGCAGACGTTACTGGATTATCAACAGAAGAAGCTGCTCATAAAGTACTAGAGATTGTCATCGAACTAAACAAATCATTAAACATTCCACTAAATATTAAAGATCTAGGTGTGTCACTTGATCGCATGGACAAGCTTGTTGAAGACTCAATGAGCAGTGGAAATATTTTAGTGAATCCTAGATTAACAACAGCTAAGGATGTACAAAAAATCATTGAAAATGCCTATTACGGCAAACTATAAATAAGGGGGAAATACGATGAAAAAATTACTAACAGGTGCCATTTTTGCATCAGCACTATTTTTAGCAGCTTGTGGTGGGTCTAGTGATACTGTAACAGAAGGAGGAGCAGACGCATCAGCTGAAGGTGAAACGTACACAATTCAAATTGCGCACTCATCACCTGCAACTGAAGACCGTTTAGAAGCTTCATTACAAGAGTTCAAGAAAAATGTTGAAGAAAGAAGTAATGGTCAAATCCAAATTCAAACATATCCTGCTAGTCAGCTAGGGGGAGAGCGTGAACAACTTGAAGCAGTACAGCTTGGTTCATTGGAAATGGCAGCGCTATCAAGTGGTCCTTTCCCAGGATTCTTTGAAAAGATGATGATCTTTGACCTTCCATATATCTTCGCTAATGAAGAAATTGCTTATGAAGTATTAGATGGTCCGTTCGGTCAACAAGTTTTAGACACAATGTTAGAAGAAACGGGTATCCGTGGTTTAGCATGGGGAGAAAATGGTGTTCGTCACTTTACAAATAGTGTAAGGCCAATCGAATCTCCTGAAGATGTTGCTGGTTTGAAAATTAGAACACAAGAAAATCCTGCTCATATGGCAATGGTTGAAGCTTTAGGTGGGTCTCCAAACCCAATGGCATTCTCAGAAGTATATAGTGCCCTTCAACAAGGTGTTATTGATGGACAAGAAAACCCTGTTTCTCTCATTGAGAGCATGAGATTCTATGAAGTAAATGATTATTTAACATTAGATGGCCATGTATACAGTACATTCACGCTTATCGTTAATGATGCATTTTTCCAAAGTCTTCCTGAAGAATTACAAACGATTTTACAAGAAGAAGCACTTGTTTGGAGTGACGTACAACGCGATTTAAATCGTGAGCAAGTTGCAGCTGGACTTGATTACTTAAAAGAACAAGGTATGGAAGTTGTAGAATTGTCTGATGAACAACGAGCTGCATTCCAAGATGCAACAGCACCAGTTATTGAAGAGTACAGATCAATTCTTGGTGATGAGTTAATTGATGGCTTGTTTGAGGCAATTGCAGAAGCAGAAAGCAATTAATTTGATAAAAGTTTTTCATTAGAGTAATAAGGGAGAAATCCCTTATTACTCATTATTGGATGGTGAATTCATATGAAAAAAACGGTAGAGACAATTGATAAAATTCTTACTTTTATTGAAGAGAATATTTTGTTTATCTTTTTAGTTGTCATGTTAGGCTCTGTTTTCATTGGTTTAGCAAATCGTTATCTATTCCAAGAATCGTTAAGATGGACGGAAGAGTTAGCAAGATACTTATTAATCTGGGCAACCTTTGTTGGTGCAAGTTTAGGTGTGAAAAAAGGAGTTCATATTTCTATTGATGTTTTGACAGTTTATTTACCAGAGAAAATCAACAAAGGTATGCGTGCTATAAGTTATATTATTTCAATCGCGTTCTGTATCTCGATCTTATATATCGGAATTCCATTTATTAATACGTTAATGGCGACAAATCAATTATCTCCAGCCTTACGACTACCAATGTATGTTGTCTATTGTGCTGTGGTTGTTGGTTGCTTCTTAATGGCAATAAGGTTCGTTATGGTATTTATCACAGATATCATTTACAACGAGAAAACACAATCTGATGATGTCGCGAAAGTCGATTAGTCGATCAAAGAGGTGAGATAATGGCTACTACTTTATTTGTTTTACTAATAATTTTCTTACTGTTAAATGTTCCTTTAGCAATCAGTGTTGCATTTGCATCGATCGTCGCACTATTAGTAGCGGATATGAATGGCTTTATCGCTGTACAAAGAATGGTTACGGGACTAGATACATTTTCACTAATGGCTATTCCGCTCTTTATGATAGCAGGTAAGATCATGGAAAAAGGCGGGATCTCAAAGCGTTTAATCGATCTTGCTGCAAGTATGGTTGGATCGTTAACAGGTGGTTTTGCGATTGTGGCGGTACTCGCTACGATGTTTTTCTCAGCTATTTCAGGATCAGGTCCTGCAACGGTTGTAGCGATCGGAAGTATTATGGTTCCTGCGATGGTTAAGGCTGGTTATGATCTAAGATTCTCGCTTGCATTAATTGCATCTGCTGGAACAATTGGGGTTATTATCCCTCCAAGTATTCCGTTTATTACATACGGAATAACAGCCAATGTGAGTATTGGGGACTTATTTCTTGCGGGGATTTTTCCAGGGATCATCATGGGTATTTCATTAATGATTTATAGCTATTTTGTTTCGAAAAAACGCGGCTATAAAGGCGGAGAAAAATTTTCATTTCCAGTCTTGGTCCAACGTTTTAAAGAAGCATTTTTAGGACTATTAATGCCATTCATTATCTTAGGCGGTATTTACGGCGGTATTTTCACGCCAACAGAATCAGGAGCAGTTGCTTGTGTATACGGTCTGATCATATCGCTATTTGTTTATAGAAGCATGAAAGTATCAGATTTAAAAGCAACATTCAATGAAGCAGGTCTTTTATCGGCAATGGTTCTCTTTATCATTGGAACAGCGAATTTAATGAGCTGGATCTTAACGACAGAGCAAGTTCCTGCAAAAGTATCATCAATCGTAGGCGACTTCACTGGTAGTCAGCTAGTGTTATTACTCATTATTGCAGCGATCTTCCTTTTTGTCGGTACATTCTTAGAGTTAAATGCAGCGATCATATTATTGGTACCGATCTTACTACCAATCTTAGGAGCATTTGATGTTGATTTAATTCATTTTGGTATCATCATGGTTGTGAACTTAGCTATTGGATTACTTACACCACCACTTGGGGTAAACCTGTTTGTTGCCAAAAGCTTGGCGGATGTTTCCTTTAATTCAATCGTAAAGGCTGCAATTCCATTCTTGATCGTTCTAATCATCAATCTATTATTGTTCATTTTAATTCCACAAATCTCAACGGCTCTGCTTTAAATAACCGAAAAGAGGGAGGAATCTAACATGTTTTATGAAATGAGAACCTATACGATTAAAGTTGGTAAAACACCTGAGTACTTGAAACACTTTGAAGAAGTAGGACTCCCTATTATTTCAAAATATGCAAAACTTATTGGTTGGTGGTATACCGATATTGGGGAGTTAAATCAACTCATTCATATTTGGGAATATGAGAGTTTGGATGATCGTAAGAAAAAGAGAGAAGCGCTTTATCAGGATGAAGATTGGCTTAATCATTTTGTTCCAACTGCCTTTCCTATGCTAGAAAAACAAGAATCCAAGATGATGTACGCAGCTAATTTTTCACCAATTAAATAAAGATAGATTCAAAGGAGTGGAAATCATGACAGCAAATTATTTGAATTTTATTAATGGAGAGTGGAAAAGCGCTCTTTCTGGTAAAGTAACAGAAAGTAAAAATCCTGCAAATAAGGATGAAGTGGTTGGTACATTCCAAGATTCAGGACAAGAAGAATTGGATCAAGCTGTAACAGTAGCAAACGTTGCATTCGAAGCATGGAAAGACCTTTCATCTGTGGAAAGAGGAAATTATCTATTAAAAGCAGCCGACATCCTTGAAACACGTCTTGATGATATCGCTGAAGCAGCAACAAAAGAAATGGGAAAAACATTAGTAGAAACAAAAGGGGAAGTAACGAGAAGTATTTCAATTCTACGATACTATGCTCTAGAAGGTATGCAAAAAATTGGCGATGTTATTCCATCTGCTAATAGCAAAAACATTCTTTATACAAAGCGTGTGCCTTTGGGTGCAGTAGGGATCATTTCACCATGGAATTTCCCAATCGCAATACCGATCTGGAAAGTGGCTCCAGCATTAGTTTACGGGAACACTGTTGTCTTAAAGCCTGCATCTGAAACAGCCATCACGGCTGCTAAAATCGTTGAGGTATTTGCTGAAGCAGGGTTACCAAAAGGTGTCCTAAACTTAGTAACAGGTAGAGGTTCTGTAATTGGAGAAGGGCTTATTCATCATAAAGGTATTAAAGCCATTTCATTTACAGGTTCAAATGGTGTTGGAAACCAAATTGCGAACGGGGCAGTTGCTCGTGGTGCGAAATTCCAATTAGAAATGGGCGGAAAGAACCCAGCTATTATTCTAGCTGACGCAGACTTAGATCGAGCTGTGACGATGACGGTTGATGCGGCAATGAAGCATACAGGTCAAAAATGTACAGCTACGAGCAGAGTGCTTGTTGAGAGCTCTGTCTATGATGAAGTGAAAGAAAGAATTTTAGCAAAAGTTCGTGAAATAAAAGTTGGGAATGGCTTTGATGCTGATACGTATATGGGACCACTTGCTTCAAAGAGCCAGTGGGAAACAGTGAAGAGCTATATTGCAAAAGGTAAAGAAGAAGGCGCTACTCTGATTCATGGTGGTAATGTTCCAGAAGGCCCTGAATTTGAAAATGGCTACTATATGGAACCGACTGTATTTGATAACGTGACTAATGATATGGCGATCGCTCAAGAAGAAATCTTTGGTCCAGTTATCGGTTTAATAAAAGTTGAAAATATTGATGAAGCGATTGAGCTAGCGAATGACATTCCATTTGGTCTAAGTGCTTCAGTCTTTACTAGCAATCTAGCGAATTCAATGAAATTTATCGATAAAATTGATTCAGGTCTAGTAAAAGTAAATGGCGAAAGTACAGGCTCTGAGCCGCATGCTCCGTTCGGCGGTATGAAAGAATCAAGTTCAGGTTCTAGAGAGCAAGGAAAATCAGCAATCGAATTCTTCACTTCGTTAAAAACTATTACTATTACTCCTTAAGTTAGTGTATAATAGTTAAGTTCAAAAAATAAAAGGTCTGACTACTTGGGCAACGATGTTGAATAATGATTATTCAATAGAAATACAACAATTGTCGTTACGAGTGAGTTAGGCCTTTTGGATTCACCCTTTTTTAACAAATCTTACTACAGTGTGAATATGAACATGAATTTTAGTTTAGATGAGGAGATAGTTGAAAATGAAAGTTGATGAAATTGTAGAAACGAAAGAATTGTTAAAAGGGGAGCTTAAACAAGACTATCTTGTTGTTTATCAAGAAGTCATCAATAAGAATGTCGAGTTAGTGAAGGATCAAATGGTTGAAACAAGCAAGACAGTTGAAAGAACGCTTAACATTTTCAAAGGTGAAGTAAACTCAACATTAAAAAAGGTTCAAGCATATCCAGTTGAAAAAGATCTTAACGTAGATAACTTACTAGAAACAATTAAACATGATCACAAAGAGATTTTTATTTAATAGATGTACGTAGTATGATAGATATACTAGTGGGAGAAGCAATGTTAATAGCTTCTCCTTTTTTCATATTCACGTAAGAGAGGAGGAGAGAGTCTGGATATTTCGGTTATTTTTATGTCTGTTAGTATGATGGCGATTATTATTTTGTTTGGAATGTTAATTGGTAGACGACTTGAGATTAATTTTGAAGCAAAGCGATTGTTAATGATGATTATTATTAATATTGCTGTTCCTGCGATTATTTTTAACGGAATTTTCAATACGAAAATTAGTGATGAGTTACTTGGAAATATGCTGGCGATTTTTATCATTTCGATTGTTCTTAATATGATTGGCATTGGGCTAGGGTGGCTTGTGGCTCGTCTTTTTGGATTTCGTTCTTTGAAGGCAAGAAAAATCGCGATTTTAGCAGGGATCGGAAATACTGGGTTTATTGGGATTCCGCTTTGTGCGCAAATTTTTGGCCCTACTGGGGGATTGCTGGCGGCGATTTTCGATGCGGGTTTGGATGTTGTTGTCTTCACACTCGTCATTATGTTGTTGCAGCAGGGGGAAGCTTTATCTCTGCGTCAGTTTAAAGCGGTTTTTAATATCCCTGTCATGGCGATTATGGCTGGAATTATCATTGCGGTTATAGGCTATGAACCACCAATGATTGCTAAAGAATTGACAGCTACGTTAGCGAACTTAGCTGCACCTCTGGCAATGATTTATGTTGGACTTCTTATACCGAATTTTTATAAACAAAAAAAGAAAACATCACTTCGATTCGTCAGTATCCCCTTGGTCATGAAATTGCTAGTATTTCCTTTCATGATGATAGCTCTCTTGCAAGTGCTTCCTCTTACATCAGAGGTTAAACAGGTTGCCTTTATTCAAGTATCAATGCCTACCTTTATGCTTGCTACTGTCTTATTTGCTCGCTATGCTGATGATGAGGATACAGCTGTCATGACGACGGTATATTCCACCCTTCTTTCATTATTGACCATTCCTTTTATTGCATATGTAGTAAGTGTTTTGATATGAAAAAGAGCATAGGAAGATTACAGATGATGCCACAGATTAATGACTTTTAGTGAAGTCATTGATCTGTGTTTTTTTTACTATTTAATAGTATAGAAAAATATACTATATAAAAAATGAGTTACTATCTAACTGAAAAGTGCGTACTTATCTAAATGGTTATTACATAATATAATGAGTGTGTACTTGAGGATTAGTTAATAAGCTTAATAGACTATTTTTCTTGTGAAAGTTGGTTAGTTCTTAGTTGGAAAGAAAAGAAAAAGGAGTGATCGTAATGTTCAGATTTAAAGATCAAGCTACTCCTCAGCGAATTTGTGAGAGATGTCTAACTACCTTCACAAAGGTTGAAAAGTGTCCTACATGCGGTTATGCCCATTTTCATGAAGTCGTACTATCCGATCCATATAAGGGAAAAAAGATCACAGAATCAAAAGTAGGGTAAGACAAGTGAAAATGTTTATAAATATAATCTAATTTTAAAAAATGACTTTATTTGAAGGGTGAATGAGTTTATGTCCATTTCATTTGATTACAGCAATGCATGATCTTTTATGAATAAAAGTGAAATGAATCATCTTAGTGAATTGACCAAAGTAGCTCATGAGATGATATATGAAAAGAAAGGGCAAGGGTCTGATTATCTTGGTTGGGTTGATTTGCCGCTTAACTATGATAAAGAAGAATTTGCACGAGTGAAAGATGCAGCTAGTAGAATTAGAAGTCATTCGGATGCTCTTATTGTGATCGGGATTGGTGGTTCATACTTAGGAGCAAGATCAGCAATTGAAGCATTATCACATAGCTTTCATAACCAAATCGAAGGTTATACTGAAGTATATTATGCGGGTCAGAATATTAGTTCGACTTACTTAACTCATCTATTTGAATGATTAGAGGGAAAAGATATCTCTGTTAATGTGATCTCAAAATCAGGGACAACAACAGAGCCTGCAGTAGCTTTTCGTATTTTTCATGATTATATGGAGAGAAAATATGGAAAAGAAGAAGCAAGAAAACGTATTTTTGCGACTACAGATCAGGAGAAAGGTGTGCTAAAAGAGCTAGCTGACAGAGAATGAGTTTACATATGGTGAAATGGTTTACTTCTTTGAGAAGGCATGTGCTATTAGTGGATACTTACTTGGAGTAAATCCATTTGATCAGCCAGGGGTAGAAGCTTATAAGAAAAATATGTTCGCTTTGCTTGGTAAACCAGGATTTAAAGCGGAAAAGGCTGCATTAACACAGCGCCTAATAAAATAAATTGGAACTAAACATGTCCTAACTGTGATCAGTTGGGGCATTTTGTCGTGAAAAAGGTGGTTCGTTTCTAGTTGGATAGAAAAAAATCTTTTTCATCCTAGATTAAGAGCATAGGTTCATGAAAGTTTTCTTTGTCAAAAGGGGAATATTATAAAGAGGAAATTAGCGATAACGGGAGATGAAGAGATGAATGAAAAGAAATTAGTTGGAGAAAAAGCAGCTGAGTTTGTGAAAGATGGCATGATTGTAGGACTTGGAACTGGATCGACAGTTTACTATACGATTTTAAAGCTTGGAGAGCGAGTGAAAAAAGGACTTTCGATTAAAGGAGTTCCGACTTCTATTCAAACGGAAAAATTGGCAAGAGAATGCGGAATTCCTTTGACGAACTTCCGGGAAATAGAGCAAATTGATTTGGACATCGATGGGGCAGATGAAGTTAGTTCTGAACTGGATTTAATAAAAGGCGGGGGAGGAGCACTTTTAAGAGAGAAAATCATTGCGAAAGCAGCGAAACAATGTATCATCGTGGCTGATTCAAGCAAAATGGTTAAGCAATTAGGAGAATTTCGTCTTCCAGTGGAGGTAACTCCGTTTGGATGTGAAATGACAGAAAAACATATTCGTACTCTAGGTTTTCTGACAGAGCTGCGCTTATCTACAGACGAGCCATTTGTAACAGATAACGGAAACTATATTTTTGACTGTAGCTATACTAAAGGCTATGATCCTAAAAAAATCGAACAAGAGCTGAACATGATACCAGGTGTTGTCGAGAACGGATTGTTTGTAGGTATGGCTGATCTGGTTATTACGGTTGATCATGATAAAAAAATTATGTTGAAAGAGTGAAAAAAGCAGATCCAGGAAATGGATCTGCTTTTACAGAAATATAGTTTATGGATTAGTTGACCACATTCCAGCTGTTTTAATAAACACACGGCGATTAAGTTTCAATTGTGCGACCATTAGTTCAGCAAGATCTTCTGGCTGCATTACTTTTTCAGGGTTACCGTCAGTAAGATTTGTTTCAATAGCCAAGTCAGTTGCAACCGTACTTGGTGTAAGAGCACTTACACGAATGTTATGCTTTCTTACTTCTAGCATAAGAGATTCTGTTAAGCCGAGCACGGCAAATTTAGATGCACTGTAAGCACTTGTAACAGGAGCGCCTTTTTGACCAGCTGTCGAAGAGATGTTAATGATATCACCAGTTTTTCTCTCGATCATTTCTGGTAAAACAGCTCTTGTCGTATTATAAACACCCATTACGTTTACATGAACAATGTTTTGCCATTCTTCAGGAGTAAGGTCTAAGAATCCACCGAATTTCGCGATTCCAGCATTGTTGATTAAAATATCAATCGCACCTAGCTCTGATTTAATTTGCTCAACTGCATGCGTTACTGATTCTAAATCTGATACGTCTGCTGAAGCAATCGCAACTTTCACATCAAATTCTTTTAATTCAGCTGCTACTTTTTCAAGGTTTGCTAGCGTTTTTCCAACTAAACCTACATTGATTCCTTCTTTTGCAAAAGCAATTGCAGTAGCGCGGCCAATTCCTCTACCTGCTCCTGTGATCAAAGCTGTTTTTCCGTTTAATGAACCCATCGTAACACTCCTTCAAAAAGAAATAATAAGAACAGTTCTATTATAAGTAAATTACATGAAAAACACCAAACAGAAAGACCGAAAGTTCCTATAAAGTCATTTTCGGTCTCTCTGTTCTTTATTCATTTACTCTAAGTTGGCATGCTTGCCGTACATCTTATTTGTGTCTAATCCTTTTTTCTCCATAAAGCGTAAGATCACAGCATCGTAGAACAATAACATTGTTTGTTCAAAAAGTGATCCCATTGGTTGAATGGTTTTGTAATCACTTTCCGATTGATCCTTTGGAGCTCCAGGTAATTTCACAGTGATATTAGCTAATTTTCCAATCGTTGATTCAGGGAAAATCGTCACAGCAGCAACTGTTCCACCTATGCTTTTTGCTTTTTCAGCAATGGAAATTAAGGTTTTTGTTTCACCTGAACCTGATCCGATAATTAACAAATCGTCTTTTTCAAAATTAGCGGTTACCGTTTCACCGATTACATAGGCATCAATTCCCATGTGCATCATTCTCATCACAAAGGACTTACCCATAAATCCAGATCTACCTGCACCAGCTACGAAGATTTTCTTTGATTCAAGAATCTTGTTAACGAGCTGTTCTGCTTCTTCATCAGAAATTAAATCAACTGTACGATTTAATTCTTCAACGACTTCAGCTAAATATTGAGTAGTCTGCATAATACAAATTAACCTTGTTTGATTAATGTTTGCATTTGTGCTGCAGCAGCTTTTTTGTCTTCTTTAGAAGTGATACCGCCACCTACGATTACAAGGTCAGGTTGAGCTTTGATTACTTCTGGAAGAGTTTCTAATTTAATACCACCAGCGATAGCTGTTTTTGCATTTTTAACAACGCTTTTGATTGTTTCAAGGTCAGCAAAAGAGTTTTGTCCTTGAGCTTGAAGATCATAACCAGTGTGTACGCAGATGTAATCTACGCCAAACTCGTCAAGTTCTTTAGCGCGTGCAGCGATGTCTTTAACAGCGATCATATCAACAAGGATTTGCTTACCTTGTTTCTTCGCTTCTTCAACAGCACCTTTGATTGATGCATCTTCAGCAGCACCTAGAATTGTGATGATGTCAGCTCCAGCAGCAGAAGCTTGGCTTACTTCATAACCAGCAGCATCCATAATCTTAAGGTCAGCAAGTACTGTTAAGTTAGGGTATGCGTCTTTAACAGCTTTAACAGCTTTAAGACCTTCGTTAATAACAACTGGAGTACCGATTTCTACAACATCGATGTGCTCTTCTACTTCTTTAATCAATTCGATTGCTCCTGGGATGTCAACTAAATCTAATGCTAATTGTAATTTCATGTGTTCTCCACTCCTAATTAAAATAATGTGTTTGATACACAGTAGTAATATGTCCGATATTGTCCTAACTATTTCGGATAATATGTTTCCAATTACCTGTGTAGTTATGATTATAATGATTATCGTATACTTTTGTAAGTACGCACTTTATTTTTACATAGTGTAAAAAAGTATACTGTGTGTTACAATAATTGAGGAGGTGAATAATATGTCACGTATTCAGGATAAAATGTTTAACTGCGAAAAGGAATTAACACTATCAGTTATTGGTGGCAAGTGGAAGATGCTCATTCTTTGGCATTTAGGGAGAGAAGGAACAAAACGTTTCGGTGAATTGAAGGCTCTTATGCCTGGGATTACTCAAAGAATGCTTGTCAACCAATTACGGGAATTAGAGGATGATTTGATTGTTCATCGCGAAGTCTATCCCGTTGTACCACCAAAAGTTGAATATTCTCTTACTGAACAGGGAAGAAGTCTAATGCCTATTCTTGACTCCATGTATAATTGGGGAAAGAATTATATGGAAACGGTATTAAATAACAATGAAGAAAGAAATGAATCCATTAAGTAGAAATAACTGCTTTATCGTATTTTTCCCTGAGTTAAACAAATAGATGCTAATTAAAAATAGTATATAATATAATCAACTAATAAGAGACCTAATTCTTTAGTATTTATAAAAGCACAAATTGGGTCTTTTTTCTTTTGTAATATATTTTTTGGCTAGATAGAATAGGTCTTGTTAATGTAAGAGGTTTAACCGATACTATGGATGAGATAGCCTCGGTTTTAGTTATTTAAAGCCTAAAGATCATGCTAAGATTTGTAGAAGGAGCAGAAGAAATGGTGGGGAAATATAACATTCATAATGAAGTTCAATTTGCAAAAATTGCCCAAGATATATTAGAAATGGCTAATCAATTAATTGGGAATTATTCCTATTTCATCAGCTATATGGACAAATGTGATTTCAGGGTGTTGAAGGTGCTGACAAATGGAGAGATATTGTTAAAAGAAGGTCTCATTCTCCCAATAGAAGAATCATACTGTCATTACATCTATGAAGAGAAAAAGCCGTTAGTTTTATCAGACAGTATGAAAAATGATCGAACGAAATATTTAAAAATAACAACAGACGCTAACATCGGTTCTTATGCTGGCGTTCCGATCATTTTAAAGAATGGAACAATATTTGGGTCACTGTGTACATTAGATGCCCATCCGATTACACATAATACAAACACAGTCGAGATACTGGAACGGTTAGCTTCGTTTTTATCTTATGCCATTGAACTTGAACTTTCGACGATGAAAGATCCGATGACCGGTATTTATAACCGTCTGTTTTGGAAGCGATTACTTCTTCAACTTAAAAACGAAGAAGGTATTCACACGTTTATGTTGTTAGATGTTGATTCCTTTAAAGTGATTAATGATACATTGGGTCATGAAAAAGGAGACGAAGTCATTGTCAAAATAGGTAACTTATTGCAGAATTCAATACCTGAAAATGCATTTGCTTTTCGTTTTGGGGGAGATGAATTTGGAGTATTATTTCCTGACCTTTCATTAGAGCAAGCTAGGCCTTATGCAATTGATATTAAAAATAAAGGTGAACAGATTCAAATATCTGAAAAAGAAATTAGTTTCTCAATCGGAATTGTCGATACGAGCTGTATCGGACTTGAGGATATTATGAATCAAGCAGACAAATTACTTTATCAGTCAAAAAAGAATGGAAAGAACTGTATTAGTCAAATTTCATAATACATTTATCAATTCAAGCTAAATGCATGACTCTAAATCCCAAGAGAGGATTTATATAATGTCGGTTTGCCGTTACAAAAGCGAATATTCACTATTTGCTGTGAGCCGAGATGATGCTGCGAATGCAATATGGGCAGTCGATCAGTATACTAAAGCATACAAAACTCGAATTGAATGGGAATAGTAGCTGGTATGTAGGATACAATAAAGGTAAAAACTGTCTTTTTAATAGGGGCAGTTTTTATTTGTTTTTCATTTAAGGCAGAATATTTTTCCTTCGTATTGAACTGCTATATAGTAATACAGAATAAAACAGTTATAGAGAGAGATTTCATACAGAGTCTCTGTAGAAAGAAGGAATACAATTTGAAACTAAGTATATTAGACCAATCGCCAATTTCTGTTGGTAAAACAGCAGGAGAAGCACTAGAAGCGTCAATGAAGCTTGCTCAAACTGGAGAAAAATTAGGATATGAACGTTACTGGATTGCTGAACATCATGATTTTCCAGCGCTTGCCTGTCCTGCTCCTGAAGTGATGTTAGGCTATATAGGAGCGAATACAACAAAGATTCGCATAGGCTCTGGTGCCGTTTTACTTCCACACTATAAACCATATAAAGTGGCTGAGACATATAATCTACTTGCAACATTATTTCCAAACCGCATTGATCTGGGCATTGGTAGAGCACCAGGAGGATCCGCTGAAGCAACGATAGCTCTTTCCAATAATTACTTAGAACAAGTACGAAACATGCCAGAATCAACGAAGGAACTCTTGCAATTTTTACGCAATGACTTTCCATCTGATCATATGTTTTCTAAAATTTCCGCTTCTCCGTTACCCGTCACTTTACCTCAACCATGGATTTTAGGAACAGGTGAGAAAAGTGCTATTCTTGCAGCAGAGAATGGCACGGCTTATGCATTTGGTCATTTTATGAGTGATAAAGATGGAGAAAATATTGTGAAAAGCTATGTTGAACATTTTCAACCTACAGGCATCCTGCAAGGTCCGAAAACAATTGTTGCTGTTTCGGCTATTTGTGCAGAAACGACGGAAAGAGCAGAGGAGCTTGCCTTAAGTGGCCATTTGTGGAAGATCCAATCTGGAAAAGGGGAAGAGACTAACGGCATACCGTCTATTGAAGAAGCGAAACAGTATTCTTATAACCACGATGAAAAAGAAATGATTAAGAAAATGAGCAGTAAAATGATTATCGGGAGTCCTAAAGAGGTAAAACACCAGCTTCTTGATATACAAGCGCACTATCATGCTGATGAAATCATGATTGTGACGATCACACACAGTTATGAAGATCGTGCGTGCTCGTATGAACTAATTGCAGAAGCTTTTTCTTTATAAAAAATAAATAAATGGGTAAAAGATCGCTTTATTTGAGGTAAAATAAAGCGGTTTTTTTTAGATTCTCTTTAGTATACTTTTCTACACTATATTATTTAAATATCACTATATAATTTAAAAGTGCGTACTTTTATTAATTGAAGGTAGGTCTTATACTTACATCTCGTAGTAATCATTTTCAAAGTAACTCGATCATTTATCGAGAAGAATAAATTGGTACATGGAGGAAAGAAAATGGATTCAATGACCTTTGTTTTATTTGGAGCAACAGGGGATTTAGCAAAAAGAAAAATTTTCCCTGCCCTATATAATTTATTTTTAGATGGAAACATGCCTACATCATTTTCAGTTATCGGTCTTGGCCGAAGAGAAATGTCACATGATGAATTCCAAGCACGTGTGGAAGATTCACTAGTGACTTTTTCAAGAAGGCAAACAGACGATCAATCAAAAATGGAGGGATTTCTAAAAGCTTTTCGTTACAATGCATTAGATGTCAATAATCCTGACGATTACAAGAAGTTACTTCAAACGATTCAACAAAGAGAAGAAGAATTAACTATTCCAGAAAACCGCATGTTTTATTTATCGGTTGCGCCAGAATTCTTTGATAAGATTGCTTATCAAATTAAAGAGAGTGGCATCGCGACGACAAAAGGATGGAAGCGTCTAATTATCGAGAAGCCTTTTGGTCATGATTTAAAATCAGCGCAACAATTAAATCGAAATTTAAGTGTAGCGTTTGAAGAGAACGAAATTTATCGAATTGATCATTACTTAGGAAAGCCAATGGTTCAAAATCTTGAAGCGTTAGAATTTGCTAATCCAGTGTTACAAGCATTATGGAATAATCAATACATTGCCAACGTCCAAATCACAGCTAGTGAAACGGTTGGGGTAGAAGAGCGAGCTGGTTATTATGACCAATCAGGTGCGATTCGTGATATGTTCCAAAATCATATGCTGCAAATGCTTATGATGACAGCGATGCACCTACCTAAAAAAATTAGCCCAGACGACATCCGTAAGCAAAAGAAAATGGTCATGGAATCACTTCGACCATTACAGAAACAAGAGGTAGCAAAAGATATCGTTCGTGCTCAATATGATCAAGGAGAAGTGAGCGGTGAAGCAGTTGTTGGTTATCAAGAAGAACCAGGAGTTAAAGCTGGTTCAATGAATGACACATTTATTGCGGCTCGTCTGTGGATTGATAATGATTTTTGGAATGGGGTACCATTTTATATTCGTACAGGAAAAAGAATGACAGAGAAATCGACACGCATTGTCATTGAATTTAAAAATCCAATAAAGGATTTGTATTCGTCAAACAATGATGAAACGGCACCGAATTTATTAATGATTGAGATCAATCCAAATGCAGGGGTTACCTTACAATTAAACAGTAGAAATTTATTAAATAATGGGAAACTTGAGCCGATCAACGTTGACTTTTCTGCTAGTCAGGATGATATGCCAGAAGCATATGAACTATTGATTATGGATGCGATCAGTGGCGACGCAACGTTTTTTGCCCATTGGGATGAAGTTGAAATGGCCTGGAAGCTGGTACAGCCTATTTTAGAGGCATTTGAGGGAAATATTGTACCTCTTCACCGTTATCCATCGGGTTCAATGGGCCCAGAGGCATCGGATCAATTACTAAAAGAAAATGGATTTAATTGGTGGTAATCAAAACAGTTAAATGGAGTTATTTTTCCGTGTGTTTAATGGATAACAAAAAGGCTTTAATTAAAAACTAGAAAGATTATAAGAAAGTTTGTTTTATGTACGTATTTGAAGGAGGACAACAAGATGAAAGTTGGATTAATTGGTTTAGGAAAAATGGGTTTAAATTTAGGACAAAATTTAATCGATAACAAGCATGAAGTGGTAGCTTTTGATGTGAACCCTAATGCAGTGGAAGAAATGAAAGGATACGGTGCAGTTGGTGTCTCAAGTTTAGGACAGCTCGTACAATCATTAGAAAAACCACGCGTTCTTTGGATTATGGTTCCACATGCCGTTGTGGATTCAGTTATTCATGACGTCGTGCCATTTTTAGAAAAGGGAGATATCGTGATCGAAGCAGGTAACTCTCACTACAAGGAATCAATTCGACGTTACAACGAGTTGAAAGAAGCAGGAGTTCATTTTATGGATGCGGGTACTTCTGGTGGTATGGAAGGTGCACGTAACGGGGCATGTTATATGGTTGGTGGAGATCCTGAAGCTTGGAGTGTTGTTGAACCAATCTTTAAAGATACTTCTGTCGAAAACGGTTATTTGTACGCAGGAGAAATTGGCAGTGGTCACTTCTTGAAAATGGTCCATAACGGTATTGAATACGCGATGATGGCAGCAATTGGTGAAGGCTTTGAAGTATTAGAAAAAAGTGAATTTAATTATGATTTTGAGAAAGTGGCGAGAGTATGGAATAACGGCTCTGTCATTCGTTCATGGTTAATGGAACTAACAGAGAACGCGTTCTCAAAAGATGCTAAGCTTGATGAAATTAAAGGAATTATGCACTCGTCTGGTGAAGGAAAATGGACAGTCGAAACAGCATTGGATTTACAAACAGCTACACCTGTTATTGCGATGTCGTTATTAATGCGTTATCGTTCATTACAAAATGATACATTTACAGGAAAAGTTGTAGCAGCCCTACGTAATGAATTTGGTGGACATGCTGTAGAGAAAAAAGATTAAGGATGAATGAATAGAATCAATTTAGTGGAAGAGGGTAAGCTACTATTGTATGAGTGCGCCCTCTTTTTACTTGCCTTCCATTATTAGACGGACGAAAGTAAAAATGAATAGTTGGAAGCGTTAACATCATAATGTTAAAAAAAGAAGTACATAAATTGATTGCAAATTAAGACAAAATAAATGAATTTACCTTAGAATAGATGGTATACTTTTTAAAGAAGGCTTGTAAGACGAGTGTATGTGTGTACTTTATTCAAGCTGGATAAGGTAAGCTCAAATAAAAGTTTACCGAAGATTTAATTTACTTAAGAAGGAGCTAAAGAAATTGAGTAAACAACAAATTGGTGTAGTCGGTTTAGCGGTTATGGGAAAAAACCTTGCTTTGAATATTGAAAGTAGAGGTTACTCTGTAGCTGTATACAATCGTTCAACCGAAAAAACAGAAGAATTTTTAAAGAATGAAGCAGCAGGCAAAAATTTTGTGGGAGCTTCTAGCGTTGAAGAATTTGTTTCTTCATTAGAATCACCGCGTAAAATTTTATTGATGGTAAAAGCTGGTGCTGCTACTGATGCTACGATTGATTCATTGAAGCCTTACCTTGAAAAAGGTGATATCTTAATCGATGGTGGTAATACATTCTTCGAAGATACAATTAGACGTAATAAAGAATTAGATTCATCAGGTATCCATTTCATCGGTACTGGTGTTTCTGGTGGAGAAGAAGGAGCTTTAAAAGGACCTTCTATTATGCCTGGTGGTCAGAAAGAAGCGTATGAGCTTGTAAAGCCAATCTTTGAAGCAATCTCAGCAAAAGTTGATGGTGACCCTTGTAGTACATATATTGGTCCTAACGGTGCTGGACATTACGTAAAAATGGTTCATAACGGCATCGAATATGGAGATATGCAATTAATTTCAGAAGCATACTTCATTTTGAAAAATGTACTTGGCTTAAGTGCCCAAGAGCTTCATGAAGTGTTTGCTGAATGGAACAAAGGCGAGCTAGATAGTTATTTAATCGAGATCACTGCTGATATCTTCACAAAGGTAGACGAAGAAACAGGTAAACCGCTTGTTGATGTGATCTTAGATACAGCTGGTCAAAAAGGTACAGGTAAATGGACAAGTAAGAGTGCATTAGACTTAGGTGTTCCACTTCCGATTATCACAGAATCTGTATTTGCACGTTTCATCTCAGCAATGAAGGAAGAACGTGTGAAGGCAAGCAAGCTGTTAAAAGGTCCTGAAGTGAAGGCATTCGAAGAAAATAAAGAAGAGTTAATTGAAGCTGTACGTAAAGCACTTTATATGAGTAAAATTTGCTCATACGCACAAGGCTTTGCTCAAATGCGTTCTGCTTCTGAAGAATATGATTGGAACCTTCGTTATGGTGACATCGCGATGATTTTCCGTGGTGGTTGTATCATCCGTGCGCAATTCCTACAAAAAATTAAGGAAGCATATGATCGTGAGCCTAACTTAGCGAACCTTTTATTAGATGAGTACTTCAAAGAAATCGTTGAGAGCTACCAATCAGCATTACGTGAAGTTCTTGCTGTGGCGATTCAACAAGGTATTCCAGTACCTTCATTCTCAAGTGCACTATCTTACTACGATAGCTACCGCACTGAGACATTACCAGCTAATTTATTACAAGCTCAACGCGATTATTTTGGTGCTCACACGTACCAACGTATTGATAAAGAAGGCGTCTTCCATACAGAATGGATGCAAAAATAAGTAAGAGAAAATCCTCAAGCATGCTTGAGGATTTTTGTATAGACGTAGGAAAAAGCTGACTCATGCTAGAGTCAGCTTTTTCGATTTGAATTATTGTGGCATGCCTTCAAATAAAAGAACACGTGCAGGTGATGCATCTGTACCCACTAATTTTAATGGTGCTGCGACCATGAAGTAGCTGCCTGGTGCTACTTCTTTTAAGCGTAAGCCTTCGATCACAATGATGTCAGCTCCAAACAATGCTTTGTGAGTAGGGTGGCCAGGTTGACTTCGCTCTACACCAAGCGCGTCAATGCCAACTCCTCTTACTTTACGTTCAGCTAAGAATTTCGCTCCATCTTCTTTTAAAAAGATGAATTCAAAGTTAAATTCGTCTTCTAGTGAATTGCTCGTTTTAAAGAGAACAAAATCATTTTCTTGAATATCGAGATTTTCTAAATCAGCTTTTGTAATACCATCTTCTACTTGAGTTAAGTCGAATACTTTCGCACTACCGACTAATTTATCAAGCGAGAGCGTTTCAAACGTTTCGCCATCATTAATCATATGGAGGGGTGCATCAATATGCGTACCCGTATGAGCATCCATCTCAAGTTTCGATTCTGTTACGTGTGCATTTGTTGTTTTAATAAACTTAGGTTGCTTTTCTGGCTTATTTTTATAAACAGGCATTCCTTCAAATACTGGTGCTGTAATATCATATACTTTCATGTTTGTTTCTCCTCTCTATTTCTTACTCAATTGTTGTGCCGATTGGCCACCAATGGAAACCGTCTTTATCTAATAAACCATCTGATTCTTTAGGACCCATTGACCCTGACTCATAATTAGGGAAGTTTTGAGCTTTTTCCTTTTCCCACACTTGTGCAATCGTATCAACAAATTTCCAAGAAAGGGCTACTTCATCCCAATGAGTGAAGTTTGTTGAGTCTCCTAGCATACAATCGTAAATAAGACGCTCATATGCCTCAGGTGTATTTAATTTATCACCGCAGTTACTGCAGTAGTTTAATTTAATCGGTGTAGAAGTGGCAAGACCATCACCTTTTTTCGCATTTAAATGCAATGTAATTCCTTCGTCAGGTTGAATATGAATCACAAGTAAGTTTGGATGTACGTTTTCACCTTTGTTAAAATACAAGTTCATTGGCAGGTCTTTAAATTGAACAATGATTTCAGTCGACTTGACCTTCATACGCTTACCAGTTCGGATATAAAAAGGTACTCCTGCCCATCTGAAGTTATCGATCATAAGCTTTCCTGAAACAAACGTTTCCGTATTTGACTCTGGATCTACTGACTTTTCTTCACGATAACCAAGTAATTCCTGATCATTTATTACACTCTTGCCGTACTGTCCGCGAACAAAATAATCATTAACCTCTTGTTCGGAAAGGCTTCTTAATGCCCGAAGAACTTTTACTTTTTCACTACGGATTTCTGCCGCATCAAGACTGATTGGTGGCTCCATCGCGAGAAGAGCAACCATTTGCATCATATGATTTTGAATCATATCGCGAATAGCACCTGAAGATTCATAATAGCGACCGCGATCTTCAACACCTAATGTTTCACTAGAAGTAATTTGGATATTGGAAATATAATGATTATTCCAAAGAGGCTCAAATATGGCATTAGCAAAACGAATAACTTCAATATTTTGAACCATTTCTTTTCCTAAATAGTGATCAATACGATAAATTTGGTCTTCTGTAAAAGCTGCACGAATTTGTTCGTTTAATTCCTTAGCTGATTCATAATCATGACCAAATGGTTTTTCAATGACTAGACGACTCCAGCCATTTGTTGAAGTTAATCCTTGATTCTTTAAGTTATCTGCTATTGGACCAAAGAACTGAGGAGCCATAGCTAAATAGAAGAGACGGTTTCCTTCTGTATCATATTGCTCATCTAGGTTACCAAGCAAATCTTTTAGTTCTAAAAAGGATTCGACATTTTCAACGTCAAGTGGATGATAATAGAAGTGCGAGGCGAATGTATCGACCTTATGATCTACTTCTTCTGAATTGTTGACAGAACGCTTCACATTTTCACGGAATTCTTCGCTAGTGAAAGGTGTTCTCCCAACTCCGACTATCGCAAAATCTTCAGAAATTTTACCGTTTAAATATAGTCGATAAATAGAAGGGAACAGTTTACGCTTTGCTAAATCACCTGTTGCGCCAAAAATGACGATAACAGCTTTTGGTGTGCTTGTTGTCATAATTTCAAGAACCTCACTTTATTCTGTATGTACTGATTCTTAGTATGCAGGGTTTCCACCTGAATCATGTAAAAGAAAAAATTAAATCGTTATAAGCTTTATTTTGGATACTAATACAAAAGCAAAAGAATGATAACGAGGTAATTTTATACAGGTTATAATAGCATATGTAGAGATGATAAGAAACTATTTAGCTGTATTTAACGTTTTGGATCACTAATTGTCTAAAATTGCGTTTCATGTCGATAAGCAAATTTTTTGAAATTCTTTTACTTATTATATTATAGTTAAATTGTAATTTGAGAAATTGATTCCTTGAGGAGGATGTTGTAAATGGCAAAGATCGCTTTTCTTTTAGCGGATGGTTTTGAAGATTCTGAGATGGTGAGCCCTTATGATGCAATGAAAGAAGCTGGTCATGAATCAATCATTATTGGACTAGAAAAAGGGTTAGAATGTAAAGGGAAAAAAGAAACGGCTTCCTATACAACAGAATTAGCTGCAAAAGATGCATTTGCTAGTGATTTTGATGCTATTATCATCCCTGGTGGTGGAGCTCCAGAAGAATTAAGAGTAAATGATGATATTATTCGTTTTGTAAAAGAAGTAAATGATCAAAATAAACTGATTGCTGGTATTTGCCACGGTCCGCAAATTATGATTAGTGCTGATATTCTAAAAGGCAAAGCTGTGACTTGTTATATTGGCATTCGTGATGACGTAAAATTAGCTGGGGCTGACTATCAAGATGAAGAAGTCATTGTTAGTGAAAACTTGGTGACATCTCGTACTCCAAAAGACGAGCCGGCATTCATTCGTGAAATCTTAGCAAAGCTGTAATACTTAGAGGAGGAATAAGGATGATTGTCATTCATGCTTATCTGAAAGTGAATACAGAAAAACGAGAACAATTTCTCGATCATGCACAAAATGTCATAGAGCATTCTAAAGCAGAGGAAGGAAATAATCACTATCATCTGTATGAAGACACAAAAAACCTAAATACCTTTGTTTTCGTTGAAGAATGGAAGGATCAAGCAGCTCTTGATTTCCATGAGGAAACATCTCATTTCAAACAGTTCGTTGGTCCATTAGAAGATTACTTGATTGAGCCTATTTTTGTCGAACGCTATGAAGTATCAAAAAAAGAATAAATACTTTTTTGTTTTTTTGAGATAATATTTGCGTAGTATGTGAATAAAAAAGTAAAATATTATTTTTAGTGAAGAAAGTTGAAATTGAGAGGAAGTACATCTATGTCGTCATTGTTAGATTCATTTGAATTAAAAGGATTACAATTAAAAAATCGGATCGTTATGCCACCGATGTGTCAGTATTCTGTCAAAGCCAAAGATGGTAAGCCACATGATTGGCATTTTTCCCATTATACAAGCCGTGCAATTGGTGGTGCTGGACTAATTATTATGGAAATGACTGATGTTGAACCTGACGGAAGAATTACAGATTATGATTTAGGGCTCTGGTCAGATGATCATATTCCTGCTTTCGAGCGCATCATTAAGTCATGCCAGAGCTATGGCGCAAAAGTTGGGATTCAAATTGCACATGCAGGCCGCAAAGCAGAGGATGCCCCGCAACCTGTATCTAGCTCCCCAATTGTGTTTTCAGATCAATATAAAACACCAAGAGAGCTAACAACAGAAGAAGTAGAAGAAATGGTGACGAAATTCGAACAAGCATTCAAACGTGCTGTGCAAGCAGGTGTTGATACGATTGAAATACACGGGGCCCATGGTTATTTGATTCATCAATTCCAATCTCCTTTTACGAACAAACGTACAGATAAATACGGTGAAGATAAGAGCTTGTTTGGGAAAGAAATTATTCAAGCAGCGCGTCGCGTGATGCCAGAATCGATGCCACTCATTATGAGGATATCTGCTACAGAGTACGCCGAGGACGGATACGGTATCGATTATGCAATCGAGCTAGTTAAGGAATACAAAAACGCAGGAGTAGATATGTTTCATATCTCTTCAGGCGGTGAAAGTAATTCAGGACCAGCATCAGCAGGGCCAGGTTATCAAGTTGATCTTGCTCAGGCAATCAAGAGTGCTGTAGATGTTCCTGTTATTGCTGTTGGAAGAATGGAAGATGCTACGCTAAGTGACCAAGTGATTCGAGAAGGGAAGGCAGACCTTGTGGCAGTTGGTAGAGGGATGCTTAGAAATCCATATTGGGCAAACGAAGCATCACTGACTTTAGGTGGAGGTACGTTAATTCCAGTTCCTCTAAGAGCTGGTTTTAGTATTTAGATTTTTTAACAAGGAGGCGCCATAATGCCCTTTATTACAGTGAAAGTTTTAGAAGGTAAAACAACTGAACAAAAAAGAGAATTAGTGAAAAAAATGACAGATGTTGTGACGGAAACCTTTGAAGTTGAAAAAGATAAGGTATTCATTTTTTTCGAAGATCTAGAAAAAGATAATTATGGAAAACATGGTGAATTGTTCTCTGATATAAATAAGTAATGGTAGGGCACGGTAGAGTTATAAACTATCGTGCCTTTTCCGTTTTAGATAACAAAAAGATATTAAACATCTAACCAAAGTTAGGCGAAAGAAGGTAAGACGAATGCAGCTAAGTGTGCTAGACCAATCGGTTATTAGCAAAGGGAAAAATGCGGGGCAAGCTTTCGGGCATACCGTTCAATTAGCTCGTATAACCGAAGAATTAGGCTTCAAACGTTTTTGGGTAGCTGAGCATCATAATACGAATGGTATGGCAGGCACTTCCCCTGAAATACTGATTTCTCATATTGCTTCTAATACAAGAAAAATTCGAGTTGGCTCAGGAGGTGTTTTACTCCCACAATATAGTCCTTATAAAATTGCCGAGAACTTCAAAGTATTAGAATCCTTGTTTCCAAATCGAATCGATTTAGGAATTGGACGCGCTCCTGGTGGCTCACCATCGACTCGTTTAGCTTTAACTGATGGAATGAAAAAAAGTTTAAATGAATTCCCTAGACAAGTGAAAAACCTTCAATTATATCTACAAAATCATCCGCACCCTGAGCAAGGTGTTACGGCTTATCCACTCATAGATACAGTGGTAGATTTGTGGATGATGGGTGTCACGCAACGGGGTGCAAGGCTTGCGGCTGAATGCGGGACGGCTTTTACATACGGGCATTTTATTTCACCCGACAATGGTATCGAGGCAGCAAAGCACTATTTAACACATTTTCAGCCATCTGATCAATTACCTGTGCCACAAATGAATGTTTGTGTATTTGTTGTGTGTGCTCCGACACAAGAACGAGCAGAAGAAATAGCATTAACGCAGGATTTATGGTTACTTGAGGTGGAAAGAGGAACAGATACACGAATTCCTTCCTATGCGGAAGCGAACAATAGAGTCTTAACAGCAGAAGAAAAATCGATTGTAAAAAAGAACCGCAAACGCATGATCATTGGTACTCCTGAAAAGGTAAGAGATGATCTCCTTACATTAAGCGAAATGTATCAAACGGATGAACTGATGATTATTACAAATATTTACGATTTCCAAGATAAAATCGAGTCCTATTCTTTAATAGCTCAAGTATTTCAATAAAATATATGTTGAAAAAATAGCTATAAAAATTCATGATTTAGTATTGATATTTAGGAGAATAAAGAATAGAATAAAATCGCTTGAGGCATTGCAATGGCAGTGTCTCTTTTTCATGAGCAAAGTGATAAGCAGGAAGCGAAATAATAGTATACTTTTCAACACTATGTATTTAAAAAGTACGTACTTGTTAAAAGATAATTTTTGTCTAATAATATCAATAGTATTTATGTCTAAACAGTATCATTTAGAAAGAGGGGATTACTATGCAATTAAGAGTTTCAGCTGTTCAATATGATCTTCATACGATTCATTCCTTTGAAGATTTTGCTAAACAAGTTGAACATTATATAAAAACGGCACAAGAGTACGACGCTGAATTTGTGCTGTTTCCAGAATTTTTCACAACACAATTAATGTCAATCGGGGACCCACATGGGGAAGCGTTATTGATTAGCGATTTACCTGATTTTACAGATCAATATCGTTCACTATTTATGAGCCTAGCGATTCAATTCAATATGCATATTATTGGTGGAACACATGTTGTTCGCAAAGGTGACAAACTATATAATGTAGCTCATTTATTTTATCCAGATGGAAGAATCGCTGAACAAGCGAAGCTGCATATGACGCCAACGGAAGTAAACGAATGGAATATGGCTCCTGGTGATGGGCTTGAAGTGTTCGAAACGGATAAGGGAACGATTGCGATGTTAACGTGCTATGACATTGAATTCCCTGAAATCGTTCGAATGGCAAAGGCAAAGGGAGCAGATGTGATTTTCTGTCCATCTTGTACGGATGAGCGTCATGGTTTTCACCGTGTACGTTATACAGCCCACGCTAGAGCAATTGAAAATCAAGTATATGTTGTTACAACTGGTACAGTCGGAGCACTGCCAACAGTTGATTTTATGAGAGCGAATTTTGGACAAGCTGCAGTTATTACACCGAATGATATCCCGTTCCCGCCAAGAGGCATTCAAGTAGAAGGGGAACTCAATCAAGATATGATTGTCACGGCAGACCTTAATTTAGAGCTTTTATATAAAGTTCGTGAAAGTGGCTCTGTTACGACGTGGAGAGACAGACGTACAGACCTTTATACGGATTGGGAAAAACAAGAAGACTTAGCGATAAAAATATAAGAAGGTAAAGGTGAGAAACAATGGAATATCATCGAATTACAAGCATAGAAGATCCTTTATTTAAACAAATGCATGAATTAATGCAAAAAGTATTTCCACCAGAAGAAGTACTGGAATTTGAGCTTTGGAGAGAACCTTTAGAAGACCCAAGTATTCGTGTTTTCGTTGCGATTCTTAATGGCAAAGTCGTAGGTGCAACAGAATACCGTTATTATGAAGACTTTAATGTTGCGATGACAGACTTTACGATTATTGGCGAAGCGGGTCTTGGAATTGGACCTTTCTTAGCAGACAAAAGAGCAGAGGACTTACATGCCTTAGCTTCTGCGAACGGAAAGAGTTTATTCGGGATGTTTGCGGAAATCTATGATCCGTATAAAGTGGAACAATATGAATTCGGTGGCGTAAAGCCAATGGATCCATATGTTCGTCGTGAGGTTTTAGCTCATTTAGGCTACAAGCGTCTTGATTTTCCTTATGTTCATCCATCTTGGAACAATGACGGCGAGGCAGTTAGTGGACTTGATCTTTGCTTCCTTCCAATGGAAAAAGGCACAAGTGAGCTTCCAGCAGAATTGATCGTGAAATTTTTAAGACGATATTACGCTGTTCTACCAAATAAGCCTGAGTCTTGGAATGAAATGGTTGCTGGCTTAGAAGCAAAAGAGAAATTAGCATTAATTACATTTTAATAAATTCAAGAAGATCCTCGTTTTTTCGGAAGCGAGGATCTTTTACTTTTTCTTTTATATAAATCGTTCATGAGCCTATACTCTTAACCTAGGATGGAAAAACCTTATTTTTTCTTCTCACTAATCAATTTCTATAAAAATAAAAAAGGAATTTAAAGGAAGGTAGAGAATGAATGTATTAATTTTGATTTTCTTTTAAACGTGCCACTAACTCTGACCCCGTTCTACTAATATGAGCAGAGATGAGAGAAGAAGCTTTTTTGCTGTCTTTATTTTTAACAACCTGTAATATTTCTTGGTGCTCTACATTAGATTTCTCTAGTTGACCAGATATAATTTGTGGTGTTTCTTGAGGGAAGCCGTTCCATAACGTTTCAATAAATGTTGTTAATCTAGTCCAATGACAATGTTTAATCAACAATTTATGAAAGATAATATTTGATTCAACAAATGCATCAATCGATTTTGCCGTACTCATTTCATTCACTAAGTCTTCAAGTTGATTGATCTCATCTTTTGTCAGGTGTTCGACACTAAGCTCAACCGCTTTGCTTTCAAGAAAAGATCTTAACTCATATATTTCGATAATATCTTCCATTTTTATTGGCTTAATAATAGCTCCTTTATGAGGTTCAAGACTGACTAATCCCTCTGTTTCGAGCTTTCTTAATGCTTCTCGAATTGGCATTCTACTTACACCCATCGATTCAGCTAATTCAGATTGAACTAATCTTTCACCAGGCTTGAAATCACCTTTTAAAATAGCTTTTCTTAATACACTACATACTTTAAGGTGAAGAGTGTCTCGTTCTTCAATTCGAAGATCAATTTTATCTTTCATACGGAATGACCCCTTCTATCTATAAATTAATAATCTAGTTTCAGTTTATGAAATGAAGGTGCTAACTTACAGTAAGGATAGCGGATCCATAAAAAAAAGTCTACATTTTTAGATTAGACAATCTTTAGATAAATACTTTTCGTAGAATAAACAATAAATAAATTTAAGAAAATTTTAAAAAGTGTAGACAAATGATATTGGATCCAGTATCCTAAATGTAGCTGTTAGATTGTAATAATGGATCCAGTATCCTTTAAGTATGGTTTTGAAGGCGCTTTAAAAACCTTTTTATTTTATTTGGAGGTTACGATGAATGAATCTATCTAAAAGTGTAACCATTAATGAAGTCGCTTTAAGAGATGGACTTCAGCTTGAAGAAAAGATTTTAACGGTAGCAGAGAAAAAGTTGCTTTTCGAAAAGTTAGAAAATGCTTCTATTTTAAATGTTGAATTTGGTTCTTTTGTTCATCCGAAAGCAGTACCACAAATGGCTAATTCTAAGGAGTTGTTTATGGATATTGGCCAAAAAGAGCATGTAACCTTAATCTCTTTAATTCCTAATTTAAAAGGTGCGCAAATAGCTGCCGAATTAGGTGTTAAAGAAGTCAATTATGTATTTTCAATCAGTAATACCCATAACGAACAAAATGTAAGGAAATCAACAGAACGATCGCTAGAAGGATTTAAAGACATTAAGCTCTATTGTGATCTTCACAACATTGTTGTGGACGTCACGCTTGCGACCTCCTTTGGCTGTCCTTTTGAGGGGAAGATTTCCGAAGAGAAAGTATTAGCCTTAACAGATCAGTTGATAGAGAATGAAGCTCATATTGTCACATTTGCTGATACGACAGGAATGGCAAACCCAGAACAAATCTATAGATTAATGTCAAAAGTAAAGCAAAAATATCCGCAACAACTGTTTGGTCTACACCTTCACAACACACGTGGGATGGGTTTAGCAAATATTATTGCAGGAATGCAAGCTGGCATTAATCGATTTGACACAGCTCTTGGGGGAATAGGCGGTTGTCCATTTGCTCCAGGTGCGACAGGAAATGTTTGTACAGAAGATGTCGTGCACATGTTAGAGGAAATGGGAATTCAAACAAACATACAAATCGACCCATTATTAGAGGCGTCACATTTACTTAAACAATTACTTGGACAACAACTTCCTAGTTATGTCGCAAAGGCAGGAAAAAGTACGAGGAAATATCCCGTTCCAAATCAAGCTTAATGTAAAAAAGAGGTGAAAACATGGAGACAAAAGAAACGGTTCACGTTAGTAAACATGATCATTTAGATGGCATTTACACGTTAACATTCAACAGGCCTAATGCAATGAATGCATTATCTACTCAAATGGCGCTCGATATCATCAGCTCTCTTGAGGAATTAAGGAAAAAGGATGATCTAAGGGTGCTTGTGATCACAGGCTCTGGTGAGAAAAGCTTCTGTGTTGGTGCTGATCTTAAAGAAAGAAAAGGAATGGACCAAAAAGAGTGGCATGAACAGCATCGAATTTTTGAACAGACGGCAGAGAAGATTCGGACATTTGACTATCCAATTATTGCGGCATTGAATGGATATGCTCTTGGTGGGGGTCTTGAATTAGCACTTAGTGCAGATATTCGTATGGCAGCTGAACATACGGAAGTCGGATTTCCAGAAGCAAAAATCGGTATTATACCTGGAATTGGAGGAACACAACTGATCCCAAGAGCAATTAGTGTCGGCATAGCTAAAGAAATTCTCTTTAGAGGTAATAGAGTAAATGCTGAAATAGCAAAACAGTTAGGGCTAGTGAATCATATTTTTCCTAGTAGTAACCTTTTAGAAAGCACCTATGAAATTGCTAGTGAGATTGCTAGAAATGCACCGATATCTTTAAAAATGATTAAAAAAGCTGTGGATACTGGATTACAAGTTGATATAAATACGGCTTTGTCAATTGAACTTCAATGCTACTATAAATGCGCAGATAGTGAAGACCGTATAGAAGGAATTGAGTCATTTAATGAGAAGAGACTACCTCAATGGAAAGGCTATTAACTTTTATAAAATAAAAAACTAACAGGTAAAGGGGTAATGTTGATGACACAAACAACATTAGATCATGATTTGATTCGTTCTAGTGTAAGGGCACTATGTGAAAGGTTTCCAGAATCATATTGGCGTGAAATTGATGAAAAGAAGGCTTATCCTACTGAATTTATTAAAGCGCTTACGAATGATGGTTGGTTGTCTGTCTTAATTCCAGAAGAATACGGCGGGGCAGGCTTAGGGATGACTGAAGCTGGTATTATTCTTGAAGAAATCAATCGTTCAGGAGGAAATGCTGGCGCTGGACATGCGCAAATGTATACAATGGGTGCGCTTTTAAGACATGGAAGTGAAGAGCAGAAGCAGCGCTTTCTGCCTGATATTGCAAGTGGTGCAAAACGACTGCAAGCATTCGGTATAACAGAGCCGACTGCAGGTAGTGACACAACCAGTATTACGACTGTCGCTGAAAGAAAAGGGGATAAGTACATTCTTAATGGACAGAAAATTTGGACTTCAAGGGCGGAGCATTCTGATTTAATGATGATTCTTGCTAGAACAACGCCGAAGCATCTAGTCGAGAAGAAAACAGATGGCCTGAGCTTGTTCCTATTAGATATGAAGGAACAAGCAGATAAACTGGATATTAGACCAATTGACACGATGATTAATCATGCTACAACGGAAGTTTTTATAGAAAATGCTGAAGTTCCAGTTGAAAACTTAATTGGAGAAGAAGGAAATGGATTCCGTTATGTGCTTGGCGGGATGAATGCAGAGCGGATATTGATTGCTTCTGAAAGTATTGGCGATGGTCTTTATTTTGTTGATAAGTCCGTTCAATACGCGAATGAGCGAATTGTCTTTAATCGTCAAATTGGCCAGAATCAAGGTGTACAATTTCCGATCGCAAAAGGATATATGGACATTCAAGCTGCTAAATTAATGCGTGATCGAGCTGCCGAGTTATTTGATGCAGGAGAAAATTGTGGAAGTGAGGCAAACATGGCAAAATATCTAGCTTCTGAAGCAACATGGAGAACCGCAAACGCTGCAATGGATACGTACGGTGGTTACGGTTTTGCAACAGAATATAACATTGAGCGCAAGTTTAGGGAAGCTAGACTGTTCATTGTTGCTCCTGTTACCAATAATCTTATCGTAAGTTATGTAGCTCAACATATTCTTGGACTCCCTCGTTCATTTTAATATTTTGTAAATCGATGAAAAACATTTCTAAGGAGGTGATAAATGGATTCTTGATTCTATTTTTAGAAAGAAGTTGATACTGTCGAGACTGAATGAAAATTTTTTTTTAACAATAAAAGAAAGCGTTTACAAAAAAGGGAGGTTGTTTGAAATGTTTAAAAAGTTTCTTTTCAGTTTGATGTTGACCTTTAGTTTGATACTACTAGCTGCATGTGGTGGTGATAGCGAGGCGGATGGACCAGTAGATTCGTCTGCTGATAGTGAAAATGGTGAAGCAACGGATGCTACAGCAACAGAATGGCCTTCTAACATTAGAATAGGATCTGCTTCTCAAGGTGGTACGTATTACATTTATGCAGGAGGGATTTCAACTTTATTAGAGGAGCATTTAGATATTACAAGTAATGTTGAAGTAACAGGTGGACCCGTTCATAACTTACAAATGGTCAATTCTGGAGATCTGGATTTAGGTCTCGCGACATTAGCTCCAGCGTATGAAGCATATACTGGAACTGGTGACTGGACTGGTGGACAGACGATGCCTGATCTACGAATTGCATTTCCGATGTATACGACACCATTCGTATGGTGGGCTACAGAAGAATCTGGTATCACCGAACTTTCTCAAATTGAAGGACTACAAGTTGGTGTTGGGCCAGCTGGAGGAACTCCAGGGACGTATAATCCAATTATTCATGAAGCACTAGAATTGAATACACAAAATATCCAAACAGGAGCAAATGATATGGCCTCACAAATGCTAGATGGTCAATTAGATGTTATTGGTTTCTCGGCAGGAACACCAATCGCCATTATTACCGAGATTGAAGCGCAAAGAGATATTAATCTTTTTGGTTTGGACGGAGAATATCGTGATCGAATCTTAGAGAGGTATCCATATTTTTATGAATATACCCTTCCAGCAGACTCTTATAATTCTTTAGAAGAGGATATGGAGACGGTAGCGGTATTTAACTTTGGTATCGTACACAAAGATGCAAATGAGGATTTTGTATATAACTTAGTTAAAGCTTATCATGAAAATATCGATCAACTCATACAAACTCACTCATCAGCAGAGGAAGCAACGGTAGAAGCTATTTTAAATAATGAGCAAGTCCCACTTCACCCAGGTGCTATTCGTTATTACGAAGAAGTAGGGATTGAGCTTCCAGACTCAGTTTATCCAGAAGAATAGATTGAAATAATGAGGGTCTGACCTCTAGTCATAAATATCGAGTTGAATCTTACTTTCACGATATATGAAGCTACTAGTTGCGGTCAGATCCTTTATCATTTTTCCTCTTCTAGATTTTATAAAAAGGAGTTGAAAAAACTTGAAGAAAAACAAAAAACAAATAGAGAATGTAGAAGCCAGTGACACAATAAACGCTACTAATGCTCCTAAAGTAGAAGAAGAGCCAGAATATACAATGGCTGAAAGAAAGCTTTCAGGTGTTACGCGTTACTTGTTTGGAACAATTGCTGTCATCGGGGTACTTTTCCATCTTTATATTTTAAATTTTAACCCAATTGATCCATGGATTTTCCGCAGTACCCATTTAGCTTTTGGGGCTATTCTAGCTTTTATGCTGTACCCAGGATGGAGAACAAAATCAAATAAAGTCTCCGTTATCGATTGGATTTTAATTGCAGCGACTATTTACATCGCCTTTTATATTTACACAAATTTAAATCAAGTGCTATTCAGGTTCGGTGTCGCCCCAACTGAAATGGACTTTTATGTTGCACTAGGTGGGCTACTGATTGTATTTGAATTAGCAAGAAGAACGAGTGGATGGATGCTCCCTGCATTGGCTGGTATTTTTGTTTTATATGCATTTATCGGACCATGGCTTCCAGGTATTTTTCATCATCAAGGGTATTCAGTACAACGTTTTGTCACGTATATTTATGGCCTAGACGGTATATTTGGTGTCACACTCGATGTCTCATCGAAGTATATCGTTCTATTTATCGTATTTGGAGCATTTCTGCAAATGTCAAAAGTAGGTAATTATTTTATGGACATTGCATTAGCTACAGCAGGTGGATTAAGAGGTGGACCAGCAAAGGTTGCTGTCTTTTCTTCTGCTCTTATGGGAATGATGAATGGAACTTCAGCAGGTAATGCGGTTGCTACTGGGTCACTTACGATTCCACTAATGAAAAAAGTCGGATATAAAGCAAGGTTTGCGGCAGCAACCGAGGCGACTGCATCAGCTGGTGGACAGATTTTACCTCCAATAATGGGGGCAGGTGCCTTTATTATGGCAGAAATTTTGGGTATTCCTTACTCACAAATTATCTTAGCCGCTATCATTCCAGCTTTACTGTATTTTATTTCTGTTTATTTTATGGTTGATTTTGAAGCCTTAAAGCAAGGAATGAAAGGTTTACCGAGAAATCAGCTTCCAAAGTTAAAAGATATTGCGAAGAAACTGTATCTTATTATTCCAATCGTAGTGCTCATTTACATGCTGGTAAGCGGATATTCTATTATTCGTTCAGGTACAATTGGAATTATTGCTTGTCTAGTCATTAGTTGGATCCATCCATCAACTCGAATGGGAATCAAAAAAATATTGCTTGCATTAGAACTAGGTATGAAAAGTGCCCTACAGTTAATTTCTGTTGTTGCATGCGCTGGTATTATTGTCGGTGTCATTGCGCTAACTGGGGTTGGTATGCAATTTAGTTCAATGCTCCTTTCCATTGCTGATAATAACTTACTTCTTGCATTAATTTTTGCAATGCTATTATCAATCATCTTAGGAATGGGAATGCCAACAACGGCTGCCTATGCTGTGGCTGCTTCTGTTGTGGCACCTGGGTTAATTCGTATAGGAATTGATCCATTACTTGCCCATATGTTTGTGTTTTATTATGCCGTTATTTCTGCTATTACTCCGCCAGTTGCACTTGCTGCGTTTGCAGCCGCAGGGATTGCCGGAACGAATCCTATGAAAACGGGAGTACAGGCATTTAAGTTAGGGATAGCTGCATTTATCGTTCCATTTATGTTCTTTTATAGTCCACAGTTATTACTCATGAGTGATTCGTGGATTGAAATTACATTTGTTGCTCTAACGGCTGTTGTAGGGGTGTATCTCTTAGCCGCGTCTGTTCAAGGCTGGTTTTTTAAAACAACAACAAATATTTTTACAAGTATAATGTTATTTGTTGCCGCGATCTTATTAATGTTATCGAATGTTATGTTGAATGTTATAGCATTGTTAATTGTTACTGGTGTAATTTTCCTTCAAATAAATAAGAAGAAACATAAGGTAGGAGCGACCAATTTATCTCAATAACATTGTTATTAGGTATTTAGAGATATGCTAGCAAGCTTAAGCAGTAAACCGAACCAAACTCATAAAAAGAATGGTGTTCGGTTTACTTTCTTAACTTGTCAGAAAAAGATCAGCTGAACAAATAAAAAAGACTAAGTGATTCGCCATTAAGCTGTGCGAGAAGCCCAGTTTTTCTAACATTGCAGACTCTGTACAGTTAACAAAAACATAGACTTTTTAAAAAGGATCTTGTATCCTTTAAATGAATACAATTTTCAGTAAAATGAGAATTAACTTAACAATTCAACGATTATTCATCAATTTAAATTGGATCCAATATCCATAATATTGATCTTCATCACATGTCATCAATGAATAAAAAAGGAGGGGACATATATTTATGGAGGTAAAAAAGCTAGGCGTAGGGAATACAACTAGTAGCATAACAAAGCATTTTGTACTCGCTCGCCTACATTCATTAGCAGGACTTATTCCACTTGGTTTATTTCTGATCGAGCATTTTTATACGAATGCGACTGCCATTCTAGGAGCTGATACCTACAACAGGCAAATTGCATTCCTACACAATATTCCATTCGTCCTTCTGATTGAAATTTTCTTTATTGCCATTCCATTAATCTTTCATGCAGTCTATGGTATGTATTTAACATTTATTTCAAGAAACAATACGTTGACTTATTCCTATCGTCGAAATTGGCTGTTTTTCTTTCAAAGAATAACTGGAATTGTAACATTGATTTTCGTTGTATATCATATTTGGGCCCTACGCATCTCAAATGCCATTTCAGGTACTGAGGTAAGCTTTCAGGTAGTGAGTGAACATTTACAAAACCCTTGGATATTTGCCTTCTATGTGGTTGGGATTATTGCTACAACATATCACTTTGCTAATGGGATTTCTACAGGACTCATTACGTGGGGGATCACAATAGGTAAAGCTTCACAGAAAATGAGCTCTCGAATTTGTTTAGGTGTTTTTATTCTTATGACTGTCATTGGAATTATGACGTTATTTGCTTTCGTATAAGCATCTACAGAAAGAATTATGTGCAAAAAAGTCGGAGGTGATTGATGTGACTACAGAAAATTATATTGTCATTGGTGGCGGGCTAGCAGGCTTAATGGCTACGATCAAGATTGCAGAGACAGGTGGTAAAGTAAAACTATTTTCGCTCGTCCCAGTAAGGCGTTCGCATTCCGTTTGTGCTCAAGGTGGAATAAATGGAGCCGTTAATACAAAAGGAGAAGGCGATTCTACTTGGGAGCATTTTGATGACACGATCTACGGGGGGGATTTTCTTGCTAACCAGCCACCTGTTAAAGATATGTGTGACGCAGCACCAGATATTATCTATTTACTTGCTCGAATGGGTGTCCAGTTCAATCGTACGGAAGAAGGAAAAATTGACTTTCGCAGGCTAGGTGGAGCTAAATATTCGCGAACAGCATTTGCAGGAGCAACGACAGGACAGCAAATTCTTTATGCATTAGATGAACAAGTGCGAAAATATGAAGCTAGTGGGCTCGTAGAGAAATATGAGCATTGGGAGTTGTTATCGTTAGTTTTAGATGATGACAAATGCTGCAAGGGCATTATTGCACAAGACTTGAGATCAATGGAAATAAAAGATTTTCGTTCGGATGCCGTTATTTTGGCTACGGGTGGAATTGGAAATATTTATCGAAAAAGCACCAATTCAACGATCAACACAGGAAGTGCTCATAGTATTGCGTACCAACAAGGAGCACATTATGCAAATGGTGAATTTATTCAAATTCATCCAACGGCCATACCTGGAGATGATAAATTACGGTTAATGTCAGAATCAGCTAGAGGAGAGGGAGGAAGGGTTTGGGTCTATAAAGATGGAAAACCGTGGTACTTCTTAGAAGAGAAATACCCAGCATACGGCAACCTCGTTCCAAGAGATATTGCCACAAGGGAAATTTTTCACGTTTGTGTCGATCTTAAGCTCGGTATTAATGGTGAGAATATGGTGTATCTAGATCTCTCTCATTTGCCAACAGAAAAACTAGAAAAGAAGCTAGGCGGTATTTTAGATATTTATGAGAAATTTGCAGGTGATGATCCGCGTAAAATCCCAATGAAAATCTTCCCGGCTGTTCATTACTCAATGGGGGGCTTATGGGTTGATTATAACCAAATGACGAATATAAAAGGATTATTTGCTTGCGGAGAATGTGAATATCAATATCACGGAGCAAATCGCCTTGGTGCAAACTCTCTTGTATCGGCGATTTATGGTGGAATGGTCACAGGGCCTAACGCTGTTAATTATGTAAAAGAGCTTGATAAATCTAGTGATGACGTTTCAAATTTGATTTTTGAAAAAGCCAAGGCTTATCAAGAGGATCAAGTGGCCCAAATTTACAAAATGGATGGGCCAGAAAACCCTTATCAGCTTCATGTCGAGATGAGTGATTGGATGGTTGATAATGTAACCGTTGTCAGGTATAACGACCGCCTGCAAAAAACAGATGAAAAACTACAGGAATTATTAGAAAGATGGAATCATATAGGGATTGATGATGTTTCCAAATGGCAAAATCGAACAGTAACGTTTGTGAGACAGCTGCGAAATATGATGGAGCTAGCAAGGGTAATCACATTAGGTGCTTTAAATAGAAATGAAAGCAGAGGTGCTCATTTTAAACCAGAATTTCCTGCACGTGATGATGAAAACTGGCTCAAAACAACAATAGCAAAACATACAGAAAATGGACCGAAATTTAGCTATGAACCAGTTGATTTAGCCTATATTAAGCCACGTGCTAGAAGGTACGACGTCGTAACGAGCAGTAAAGATGAGGAAGTTAAAGAACGTAGGAGTAAGGAGGAGGTTAAATGAATCAGACAGAGAAAAAGGTTCTCCGTTTTAAAGTGAAGCGTCAGGATGATTTAAATCAATCCTCTTATTGGGAAGAATTCAACGTTCCTTATCGTCCGAATATGAATGTCATTTCTGCGTTAATGGAAATTCAACGAAACCCAATCAATAGAAAGGGAGAAAAAGTACGCTCTGTTACATGGGATTACAACTGTTTAGAAGAAGTATGTGGAGCCTGTAGTATGAGAATTAATGGAAAGGTAAGGCAAGCGTGTTCAGCTTTAGTCGATCAGCTTGAACAGCCGATTATACTTGAGCCAATGAGTACATTTCCAGTTGAAAAGGATTTGGTTGTGAATCGTGAAAGAATGTTTGAAGCCTTAAAGAAAATCAAAGGCTGGATTCCTACCGATGGCACATATGCGCTTGATGAAGGGCCAGATATTTACCAGGTTGAACAACAGGAAGCATATAAATATTCTACCTGTATGACATGCGGTTGTTGCTTAGAAGCTTGTCCAAATGTTAATAGTGGCTCCCCTTTTATCGGACCGCAAGCAATAGCACAAGTTAAATATTTCAATATGCATCCAACTGGAGCACAGAAAAAAGATGAACGAATGGCGGTTATTGTTGGAGAAGAAGGAATATCAAATTGCGGAAACTCGCAAAATTGCGTTCAAGTTTGTCCGAAAGAAATTCCGTTAACGACAGCTTTAGCGGAATTAAATAGGGATGCGAATCGATTTGCTATGAAAAGCTGGTTTAAAAAATAGTATATAAAATCTATCGCTCTCTCGTAAAAAGGAAAGGCTTACATTGATTGCTGTTAAGAAGGAGGTTTCATCGATTGAAAGTCATTGAATATCAAAGCATTGTTGATAAAGTTTCTGAGATGTGTCAGGAAGCGAATTATGAGCTTGGTGAAGACGTGGTTAATGCATTTAAATCATCGCTCACGACAGAAAAATCTGAAACAGGAAAAAATGTATTGAATCAATTAATTTTAAATGCTGAAATTGCATCGACTGAGAGAGTGCCAATGTGTCAGGATACTGGTGTTTCTGTTTTTATTGTTGAATTAGGGCAGGACTGTCATATTACTGGTGGCAACCTAAATGATGCTATCAACGAAGGCGTAAAAAAAGGCTATGAGGAAGGATATTTACGGCACTCGATCGTAGACCATCCGATTACACGTGAGAAAAGTAAAGGCTACAATACCCCTTCGATTATTCATATTGAGGTGGTACCAGGTGATCAACTCACTATTCATATGTCTGCAAAAGGTGGCGGCAGTGAAAATATGAGCACGTTAAAAATGTTAAAGCCATCAGATGGAATCGAAGGAATCAAAGAGTTTATTTTGGAAACGGTGAAAGTCGCTGGTCCAAATGCGTGTCCACCACTGATCGTCGGAGTAGGAATAGGGGGTAATTTTGAGAAGTCTGCTTATTTAGCAAAAAAATCATTATTTCGCCCAGTAGGTAAAAGAAGTTCTCTAGTTGAAATTGCGAGCTTAGAAGAAGAATTAATGGAAAAAATTAATAAGTTAGGAATTGGTCCTCAAGGAATGGGTGGAAGTACGACAGCACTGGACGTGAAAATAGAAATTGCCCCATGCCATATTGCTGCATTGCCTGTAGCAATTAATTTAAATTGTCATGCAAGTCGTCATAAGGAAATCCTATTGTAAGTGAGGTGATTCAATGTCTGCGATCAAAATTACGACACCATTTAATGATGAAATAACGAAGTCACTAAAAGCAGGAGATCGAGTCTTAATCAGTGGTACGGTGTATGCGGCAAGAGATGCTGCACATAAACGAATGATAGAAAGTCTTGAACAAGGCAAGGAGCTTCCATTTGATATAAAAGGAAAGGTGATCTACTATGTTGGTCCGACTCCTGCAAAACCTGGAAGTGTGATCGGTTCTGCAGGTCCAACGACGAGTGGGCGAATGGATAAATATACCCCGACACTCCTTGATTTAGGTTTAAAAGGCATGATTGGAAAAGGATATCGTGATGAGGCTGTGATTCAATCGATTGTAAAGAACAAGGCTGTATATTTTGCCGCCATAGGAGGGTCTGGCGCCTTAATTGCACGTTCGATTAAAGAAGTAGAAGTGATCGCTTATGAAGACTTAGGTCCAGAAGCGATTCGAAAAATGGTGATTGAAGATTTTCCAGCCGTAGTTATTAATGATGCCTTTGGTAATGATTTGTATAAATCAGGCTCAGAGATTTATCGCGTAGATTAACATATTAAGAGGGAGGTCGTTTTCATGTTGCCATTAGAAGGAATTACAGTCGTTTCATTAGAACAAGCGGTTGCAGCTCCATTTGCGTCAAGACAATTAGCAGATCTTGGAGCACGTGTAATTAAAGTTGAACGCCCGATAACTGGGGATTTTGCAAGAGGATATGACACAACGGTAAAAGGGATGTCTAGTCATTTTGTCTGGTTAAATCGTTCTAAAGAATCACTAAGCCTCGATCTGAAACAACCAGAGGCGAAAGAAGTATTGGAAAAAGTCATTGCAAAAGCAGATGTCTTTATTCAAAATCTGGCTCCTGGCGCAATCGATCGCTTAGGTTTTAGCCCTGAGGAACTGAAAGAAAAATACCCTCATCTCATCATCTGTTCGATTTCAGGTTACGGATCATTTGGACCCTATACGATGAAAAAAGCATACGACTTACTGATTCAATGTGAAGCTGGCGCTGTTTCGGTTACTGGTACAGAAGATACACCGTCGAAAACGGGAATGTCGATAGCCGATATTGCTGCAGGAATGTATGCTTATTCTGGTATTTTAACAGCATTGTTAACACGGCATAAAACGGGAAAAGGAACGATCATGGAGGTTTCGATGCTTGAAGCTCTAGGAGAGTGGATGGGGTACCCAATGTATTACTCTGGTTATGGTGGAACGGAGCCAAAACGTACTGGGGCTAGGCATGCGACCATTTTTCCATATGGTCCCTTCCAAGCTGGCGATCAAAAGCTTGTCTTTTTAGGAATTCAAAATGAAAGAGAATGGGTTCAATTTTGTCAACAGGTTATAAGACAACCAGATTTGGCTAACGATAGTCGATTTGATAGTAATTCAAAAAGAGTCGAGAATAGTGACACATTAATTACAATCATTCATCAAGTGTTTGAAACATTAACTTCAGATGAAATCATTGATCGACTTGAAGAAGCAAAAATAGCAAACGCTAGGCTAAATACAGTAAAGGATTTCATTAATCATCCTCAGCTTAAGGCCAGAAACCGCTGGAAGGAAGTTAATTCTCCTGTCGGTCCAATCCAAGCCCTTATCCCACCAGTGACGTTTGATAGTATTGATAACGTGATGAACCCGATACCAAAAGTCGGTGAACATACTGAGGAGATTATGGAGGAGTTAGGAATAGACGCTGAAACAATCATTAAATGTAAAACATCTTTTGTTTAAACCTTTATTGGATCCAATATCCACAATAATGAGAGGAGGTTAAGGATATGAATTGTCGCTCCTACTTATTTGTACCAGGAAATAACACGACTGTAATTGAAAAAGCGATGAATTCGCCTGTAGACGCTGTCATTATCGATTTAGAGGATGCAGTGGCTATAGCAGAAAAGGAACATGCCAGAAAACGGGTAACTGCATTTTTACAACAAAAGGTTAAATTTAAACAAACGTACATTCGCATAAATGATTGCCATAGTTCATTTTTGGAAAAGGATGTAGCAGCAGCTGTACAATCAGGTGTTCACGGCATTATGTTACCAAAGGCAGAGTCAAAAAAAGAGCTAGTAATGGTTTGTGAACTGATCCATCAACAAATGAAGCTATTAGACTTAGGATCTACTCCGTTTGAGGTAATCCCTCTTATTGAAACTGCTAAAGGTGTAGAAAATACAATGGAAATTGCTTCAGCACATTCATTAATCTCAAGAGTTGCCTTTGGTTCGATCGACTATTCATTAGATATTGATTGTGAATTAACAAAGGACGGCATGGAACTATTATATGCGCGTTCAAAAATTGTAAACGCTTCAAGAGCTGCAGGGATTGAGAGTCCAATTGATGCTGTTTATCCTAATTTAGGTGATGAAAAAGGGTTTTTGAACGAGACAGAACGTGCTAAAATGCTTGGCTTTAAAGCGAAGTTGATCATTCATCCAAAGCAGATTGATGTTGTTCATAAGGTTTTATCACCTAACCAAGAGGAGTTAGAAAAAGCTAAAACGATTGTAGCTGCATTTGAAAAAGCTGAGAAAGACGGAGTAGGGGCAGTAACAGTCGGAAATCAATTGGTTGATTATCCAGTTTATAAGAGAGCAATGAAGCTTTTAAAAATAGAAGAATAACCATTCAAAGTGAAACCTATATTAAAAAATAAATATTTCCAAATTCCAAGACTGATGGATACCCCCTTTTAGATTAATCTGAGAGGGGTTTTATATTGGGGAAATCCATTTCTTTGGTTTGTTTAAAACTGTACGGTTCTTTTAAATACATAGATAAAATTGTTCGTTATTAAGCATAAAAATTGTAATTTAGGGGTTTAATTATCTGTATTTTCATAATATACTTGCTTTAAGTTCTTTAAAAAGAACGAAAAGATCTTAATAGAAATCAACTCTTATGTGGTTTGTCTTTTGAAGAATAGTACAGCTCTTGCTTTTTATATTCCATTTGTAATTTTGGAGGGGAAAGATAATGATTGATAAAAAAGAAAAGCTTGATTATGAATGGGTAAACCTTATTCTTGAGGCAAAGCAACTTGGGTTAACGATTGAGGACATCAAAGATTATTTTGAACTAGGCAAACTGAAAACTAATACCTAGATAAAACATATGCTTTTCTGCCCATATTCTAGTCACACCCGTGGATTATTTACAGAATAACCTCCACACTGCTATAATTATAAGTAATACATAAGTGAGAGAGGAAAAGATATTCATGATAGGTGAGCAAGTTAAAAAATATAGGCTTGAAAAAGGTTTATCTTTATCCGAACTAGCTGAAAAAGCTGGAGTTGCAAAATCATACTTGAGTTCAATTGAAAGAAATATTCAATCCAATCCTTCCATCCATTTCCTTGAAAAGGTTGCAGCAGTATTAGGTGTTGCTGTAGAAACATTGTTAAATGAGGGAAAGGATAATAGAGAAGAGAAGCTTGATGCGGCTTGGATTGAATTAGTTAAGGAAGCAATGGACTCTGGTATAAGTAAAGAGCAGTTCCGTGAATATTTAGAATTTAATAAGTGGAAAATTGAGAAATCTGACAAATGATCATATAGAAAACCCTAGTTCATTTATGTATAACTAGGGTTTTCTATATTTACTCATGATCATTTGGTCGATTTAATGACTCAACTAGTTGAAGAAATTCAATATCTAGGGCTTCTGAAATTTTTTTTAATACAATAATGCTCGGGTTTTTTTGTAATCCTCTTTCAATATAACTAATGTATGATTTAGACACTCCCGAGATTACAGCAAGTTGATTTAATGTCATTCCTCTTTTTTGCCTTAAAGCCCTAATAATCCCCCCATTCATATGATTATCTCCTCGTCTTTTAGTTTTTTTAAAAGTTAATTTCTAGGCAGAGCCCACAAAGAAATCGTTATGTTTTTTACATATTCACTATTCGATCATTTTCTTTATTTTGTTTATAGGTAAGCTCATAATGATTAGTCTTACCTTTATTTGAATTGATCGAGGCTGTTATGAGACCAAATAATTCAATGTCAGTTTGAGAAATTTTGATTTTTGCTTGATAAATGACAGTTTCTGATAAGGGAAATTTCAACGGACTTAGAAAAATCATCGATTGGTTCGTTAAAGCGATAACTCGAATCATTGATGCTTTTGAATTGATTAATTTGCTATTTACTTCATGAATGCAGATATAGCCAATTAATGGTTCTTCCGAAAAAACGGCATTGATCATAAAATTGTCTCTCCTTTACCTCCTTTTGTTCTCATTAAAGAACATTATAACTTTTTTGTTCTTAATAGTAAACGTTTTTGGTATAATTGATCTGTAAAAAGAACAAAATGTTTGGGTATATGTTCCAAATATCTTAATAAGTTCATAGTTTGCAACGATATAAGCGGAATAAGATGGGTACCAATATGCTATATATTTGTGATTTTTAATAGCTAATTATCCAACCGAATCAAAAAAGTTAAAATATGTATTGACTCGTTCTTTATAAAGAACTAATATAAAAGTATTAACTTGAGTTTTGGCTCAGATAACTGTCGTACATTGGTTCTCACGTCTCCTAGCTACAAAGAGGGAAAGTCAACAACTACTGTAAATTTAGCCATTTCGATGGTTCAAGATGAAAAGAAAGTATTAATTATCGATGCGAATGTTAGAAAACCAACTATCCATCACATGTTTAAAATCAAAAATGAAATCGGATTAACGAATGTATTATCAGGCCAGGCTACACTGGAAGAAACAATCAATCAGTCAGAATTTGCTGGATTAGATGTGCTTACAAGTGGCCCTATACCTCTTAATACAGAGGCATTATTTTATTCGGAATTAATAGAGCAATTTCATGAAAAAGAAAAAGATGAATATGATCTTGTTTTAATTGATGCCCCGCCCGTTCTTGAAGAAAAGGACACAAAAATCATAGCTAAACAATCAGATGGTGTCATTTTAGTTTTTAGAAATGGCAAAACGGTAGATCTATTAGCTTTAGAAGCGAAAAATATGCTAGAACTGTCAAACGCTAATCTACTAGGAGTTATTTTAAATGCTAAGAATCGTTGGAAGATAATCTAGCGGTACACTCTTTTTTACATTGATGTTCTTAATAAAGAACTAGAACGATCTTTTTAACGATTTGGTGATGTCTCCTTGCCATTATCTATGGCGGCACTCGGCCATGCTGTGGGTCTTAAAAAAACTTAAATGCTAGTCATCAAAAGTGTGGTGTGAGGAAGGGTTAGATGCCCAATTTTATTTAAACATTTTAACTAGACGGTTCGAGTAGCCGTTTGGTTAAAGTTGTTAAATAAAAATTTCGAAACATAAAGGGGATGTCTTATATGAAAGAATTAGATAAGTTTCCAAGATCAATTAAAAAAGTAGTTCGTTATATCAAGCAAGATGCTACGAGAGAACAATTGGAAGAAATTAAAAAGATCATTGATTTTGTTATTCTACGAAGAAGTCTTCAGTAGCCAGTAGGGTCTATCTTAATTGGGAGGAGGAGTGGATGTGGTGGATGTGGCTTACCACCAGAGGTTGTCATTATTAATTATAATTGATTCTATTTTTATTCTGACAACTATTTTTTAAAGTTATTTACTGTTTTATGATCAAGTTTTTCTACAACTAACGCTAATTGTGATAGCTATTACAGTGCTTATTAGTCATCATACTTTTTCATTTGCCTATAAGCTGTACAAAAAAGCTGGGGAATATGCAAGCATAGGAGAATTAATTATCGTTTTAAAATTGCAACCTTCTCCATTCTTATAACTGCTTTTGTTCAATAAATTATTATACAGGATATCCAGATTCGTCTACTTATAGTGACATGGATGCTTCATATGTTTTTCATCGGAGGTTCTAGGTTTTGGTGGCGGATCTTGCGGGACACATACATGAAGAAGGATAACAACAAGAAAAGTACGTTAATTATCGGTGCTGGTGCAGCTGGAACATTGGTTGTGAGGCAATTACAAGACAACACAACTGAATTACTACCTGTTGCTTTTATTGATGATAATGTCAGAAAGCACAACTTAGATATTTTAGGTATCCCTGTCATTGCTGGCATTGATCAAATTGAGTATTATGTTCAACAATTAAAGATTGATAACATTGTCATTGCCATTCCATCCCTAAGAAGAAGAGAGTTAAATGCAATCTTCCAAGAATGTACAAAGACAAAAGTGAAAACACAAATTATACCAATAATTAAAGATTTAGTAATTGGAAAAGTTTCTGTCAATCAATTTCGAGATGTTCAAGTGGAAGATTTAATAGGGAGAGAATTGGTTGAATTAAATATTGAAAGTATTTCGGACTATATAACGAATAAAGTTGTTTTAGTGACAGGTGCAGGTGGTTCGATTGTTCAGGAATTTGTCGTCAAGTTTCACATTTCAACCCCGAAAAGTTGATTTTACTAGGGCACGGAGAAAATAGTATTTATTCGATTGAAATGGAATTAAAAGAGTTATTTCAACATACAGCCATTTCATTTGTGACAGAAATTGCAGATATTCAGGATTTGAATAAAATGAATCTCAATATGAAATCCCATAGATCTGATGTCGTCTATCATGCAGCTGCTCACATTTAATTCACAGGCATGCGTCCAGGAGAAAAGTTGTTTGAAGAGCTACTTAATGAAAATGAAGTTCACGAACAGCAAATTCATCCGAAAATTTATATTGGCAAACCAGCAGATATGTTCATTGATGAAATTGAAGATATCCTGCTTACTTATACGATTTTAGAGAGAGAAACATTACGACAAACTTATCCAATTAGCAAATCAGAAATTACTCAAAGAGAAAGCTCTATCAATCCCAGGTTAATTCATACACGAGGAGTGAAAGAAATGAAAGTAAAAAAAGCCATTATTCCAGCAGCAGGTCTTGGAACTCGCTTTCTTCCAGCGACAAAAGCAATGCCAAAAGAAATGCTGCCAATTGTTGATAAGCCTACTATCCAGTACATTGTTGAGGAAGCGGTGGCTTCAGGTATTGAAGATATTATTATCGTAACAGGAAAAGCAAAAAGAGCGATTGAGGATCATTTCGATCATTCATTTGAATTAGAACAAAATTTATTAAACAAAGGAAAAATTGATTTATTTAATGAAGTGCAAAAATCATCGAAGCTAGTTGATATTCATTATATTCGTCAAAAGGAGCCAAGAGGGCTAGGTCATGCGATTTGGTGTGCCCGTAAATTTATCGGTAATGAACCCTTTGCAGTGTTATTAGGTGATGATATTGTACAAGCAGAAAAGCCATGCTTAAAGCAATTGATCGAACAGTATGATCGTTACAATGCATCCATTCTTGGGGTCCAAACAGTACGAGATGAAGACGTTTCTCGCTATGGAATTGTAGATGGTAAAGAAATGGGGGAACGTTTTTACAACGTCTATAATTTGGTTGAAAAACCAAACCAAGAAGAAGCGCCATCTAATCTCGCTATTCTTGGTCGCTATATTCTTAGTCCGAAAATCTTTGACATTTTAGATAAGCAAGAGCCAGGTGCAGGTGGGGAAATTCAATTAACGGACGCAATAGCAGGATTGAATCAATTTGAAGCGGTTTATGCGTATGACTTTGAAGGTGTTCGCTATGATGTTGGTGAGAAGATGGGATTTATTAAAACGACAATCGATTTCGCTCTTGAACGGGAAGAATTGAGACATGAATTACTAGAGTATTTGACGAAAATGGTAGAAAAAGAATTCATTAAATAGTCTGGAGATGGGTGATAACCTTGTCTAAAAAAATATTAGTCTGTGCGACGGTCGATTATCATTTCAAAGCGTTTCATTTGCCTTATATGAAAAGGTTTAAGGAACAAGGCTGGGACGTTCATGTGGAGGCAGCGGGGACACTTGATTTACCATTTACAGATGTGAAATTTAATATTCCTTTTCAGCGCTGTCCTTTTAATCTAGCGAATATAAAGGCTTATAAAGAATTAAAGACTATTATTGACAAGCAGCAGTACTCAATCATTCATTGTCACACGCCATTTGGTGGAGTACTTGCCAGGCTTACTGCAAGAAAAGCAAGACAGCACGGAACAAAGGTCATTTATACCGCTCATGGATTTCATTTTTCTAAAGGGGCACCAATTATCAATTGGCTGATCTATTATCCGCTTGAGAAGTTTCTTTTAAGTTTTACAGATAGTTTAATCCCAATCAATAAAGAAGACTATCAACTAAGCTACCATTCATAAATTTAGAGCAGGGCGTATTGAACATGTTCGCGGCGTTGGTGTTAATACAGAACGATTTAAGCCAATTGATCAAAAGAGAAAAAATGAATTAAGATCCAAACTAGGCTATCAAGTAGATGAGTTTCTAATGTTTTATGCAGCCGAATCCTTTTCTCTTTAATGCTAGTATACGAGAGAATTTGAGGATGGTTAAGCCTGATGCAAGCGAGGAGGAAATGTGGGAAGCTCTGCAGTTTTCGTCGGCTGCTGAGTTTGTGAAAAAGCTTCCAAAAGACCTGGACTCACTAATCGGAGATCGAGGGATTAAGCTATCTGGGGGTGAAAGACAACGATTAGTCCTTGCTAGAGCGATGTTGCGCAAGCCATCTGTACTTGTACTAGATGAAGCAACGAGTGCGCTTGACACTGAAAATGAAGCAAACATTCAAGCGGCACTTGAAAGATTAAAAGGTAAGGTGACAATTATTGTGATTGCCCATCGATTATCGACAATACGAAATGCTGATCAAGTTGTCGTATTAGATCAAGGTCAGGTGATTCAAAAAGGTGGGTTCAGACAATTAGCGGAAGAAAAAAGAAGTGTATTTAGTCATCTCCTGCAAAACCAGATGAAAGCAAGTCTTTAGGGATAGGGTGATGGTAAGTAGGTCATTTGCGTCACCCTGTTTGAAGTCATTCAGGATAAATTATCGATTTATTGGAGCGGTGGGCTTTGAGTAAAAAAGGAATCAAGCTTTGGATGAGCATCGTGTTATTTGCGATTGCCCTAATTGGGTATATCATTTGGGACAATCAGCGGATCACAGTCGTCGAGCAAGAAATCGTGATCGAGAGTCTTCCAAACGAACTTGAAGGCTTTTCAGTTCTTCAAGTGACAGACTTACATGAAAAAGTATTCGGTCAAAACCAAAAAAAGTTAATAAACGCAATTAATTCGATTGATTACGATGCAATTGTATTTACTGGAGATATGCTAAATAGTAGTCAAAGTACAAATTATAAGCCTTTTTATACGTTAATTGAAGGAATTAACAATAAAGAAACTGCTATGTTTGTTCCTGGTAACGCAGAGCCCAAAAGTTATCTTTTGCAGCCTGATAGATCATATGAGAAAAATGGTTTTATAAAAGGAATGGAAAGCAGAGGGGTAGACTTACTAGAATCAATCAATACGGTCACAATCGATGGTAAAAGTGTTCATTTTGTTGAATTTGAATTATCGATTACAGATTACACAAAAAACCTAGCAGTGATCAATCGTAGCCCTAATAATAATCTTGAATCGTATCGAGCTTATTTTAATCATCAGAAAAATTTGTATGAAGAAATGTCTATATTAGATGAGCTTGACGAATCCGATGTGATAGTAGCTCTTACTCATTATCCAGTAGTAGATGTACGAATTGACCAAATTGAACGTGACCCGTGGCTTGATTTTAAAGAGTATGATTTGATTATGGCAGGACATTACCATGGTGGGCAAATTCGTTGACCTTTTTTGGGAGCCCTTTTTGTACCTGAAGCCAGGTATCCGCGCAAAGGACTTTTCCCGCCTCAAGACCGAGTGAAAGGCTTGTGGGAATACAGAAAAACGAAGCAATACGTCAGCACAGGGCTTGGAAGCAGTGCCGCTATTCCTTTTTTAAAATTTCGTTTATTTAACCCACCTGAAATAAATGTCCTCACATTTGTCCAAAATGAAAGCAAGGAATGAGAGATAAGTACAGGTTGTACTCATTTATCATTCCTTGTCATCACACATTAACATTACCCGATGATAGATATTTTGATAGGGTACATCTACTTTGCACAGTTTTCATTTAAAAATTCCCGTATTTCATCTGGCGTTAATCCTATGTCTTTTGCTTCCATCATGAGTTTAGCCCATTCACAGTCAATGATTTTGGTATCTTCTTGGGATTGTGGTGCAATCATGCGTACTCCTCCATTGTTTGGCAACCCAGCCATCATAGCAAAGAAAAATCTTCTACCTTAGACCTGTAGTTTTGCGTCCTTATTTTTCAATAAGTTTGCCTTTTCTTTTATTTTATCTCGCACATTAATGATAAGTAATAAGACAGGGCTAGAAGGAGTAGTAGGTAATGTGTCTTTATTCATAAAAGAAAGTACCGATGTTGTTAACCTATTAAAATAGTACCATAAATGAGAGGGGGATATTAGAAAAGAATTTCCAATTATTCTGACAAAACTCTACAGTGAGTAAAACATCTAAAGAAAAAACAATCATTATGAGTAACTAAAATAGAACATATCGAAAATACTGCAAAACAAAATGGCACACGTATTAAAAAACGCGCACCAAACTTCGTATCCATTATTTATGCTTTTGTCCAAGAAGAATCTAACATAACATTAGCTGCTTTTAAAGTGGTATAAACTGGGCAACGTTGGTCAGTAATCGTTTGAAGCTCGGTAATGCGCTCTTGGGACTCGCTGGTTTTCACTTTAGCATTGATCACGACTTTTTCGAAGTATGGACGAACTCCTTCTTGTCCCATAAATCCTCTTGGATCGAGTTCTCCCTGAATATCAAAAGTAATGCCTTGTAAATCGAAATTGATTTCTTTTGCTACTAAGTTTGCGACGACATTCTCACAGCCTGCTAGTGCTCCGAGTAACGTTTGTAATGGGTCAGCACCAGTATCAGTTCCACCCATTTTTGTTGGTTCATCAATGGTAATTGTATGTGCTCCTGCATTTATGATCGCTTGCATTCCTAACGCTTCTCCTTGAACATGAACTTTCATTTTATTTGCCATTATGAAAACCTCCAATTAAGTATAGTCCATTTATTTTTATCTAATATAAGAAAAAAATACAGCTAGAAGACTTAAATCGAAAAGAACAGGATGAAGTAGGTAACAAATTCCTATTTGAAATCCACATATAGTTAGGCTTTTTCAATAGTGAAAAATTTCGTTAACAGCCATACACCTTGAGGAAATCCGAGTGATAGATGCCAAGCCCCAATACCTTCGAGACGAAATTCGTGTATCAATTGCATTTTTTTACACATGCTACGTGAATCTTCAAACCATACAGCGTGCAACCTTCCTTTTTCATCGACATATTCGAAAAAGGGTGATTCATCTATTTCTGAATACTGAATCGGTACTTGATATTGCATGGCAAGATGAACAGCATTTTGATTAGATAGAGCTCTGGCACGGCTACCTGTTTGGAAAGGAAGCGTCCAGTCAAAGCCGAAAAGGGGAACACCTAGGATGATTTTCTGACTTGGCATTTTACTTATTGCATATTCAATGGTATTTCTGACTCTCATAATAGAAGCAATAGGGCCTGGGCCACTCCCTGCGTAATGCCAGTTGTATGCCATAATGAACGTAAAATCAACTACTGAACCAATTGCCCCGTAATCATAGCCTTCAAACCAAGGAATGTCATCGGATTCTTTAGGAGGGACAGCAATGGTTAACAAAAAGCCTGCTGGTCTTAGACGATCACTCAATTGTTGTAAAAATCCTGAAAATAAATCACGATCTTCTGCCGCAACTTCTTCTATGTCGATGTTTATTCCTCCGTATCCTTTTGTTGACACCAATGTAACAATATTTTCAATAAGCCTTTGTCTGATTGCTGGATTATTTAACATCTGTCGGACGAGATCAGGGCTGAATCCTTCCTCTGTTAGATTTGTAATCGTAGCAAGAGGGATCACACGACGATTCCATGCTGCTTCAATTGCTCGTAAATCGTTTAACTCATTTAAATCACCGTTATAGTCAAAATGGTAATCAAAAAAAGAAAAGTAGGTTGCATACGGAGCAAAATCATTGATTAATGCCTGATCTAACTCTGGTGACCGTATGATATAGTATCCTAACGTACTAGCGAGATGGTTCGAGATATCTGGGATGATCAGAACCATACCTAGCTGTAGAAAATGGGGGTTAATAGAGGGATTTGCTGTTTGTAATTGATCTACTGAGACACAGGCCATTCTTGCAATCATCCAAAAGCTATCACCAGGTTGGACGATGTATGTATAAAGAGGAATCAAGAGAGATTGCCCTGGGACGATATTTGTTTGTACTAATCCGTTTGTTAATCGAATCGTATCAAGCAAAACATTATACTTTAAACTAATTGAAAATAGTGAATCTCCTTGTTTAACAGTATAGATGAACATACTATGATTTCCCTTTTTATTTTAATCGTATGAAAGACATCCCTATGTAATGACAGAAGTATGAATTTCTGGAGTTATAGGCATACGAAAAGGGGAGCTTACATAAGTAATGTAAATCAATGTGAATTCCGTTTTGTAGCGAAAATGAAATAAAAATGAAACTTTTAGCAATCAAAAATTTGTTACAATATCATGATATAGACTGAAAGGTTTTAATCGTGATGAATAAAGGGAAAAGAAAAGAGATTCTCTTTCACCTTTTCACATGAGAGGAAGGAAATGACTATGACACTTGAAAAGACACTAATAAATAAGACATATTACGAATCATTTATGCTAGAAAATGAAAATAAGCATCCGATCGAAGTACTGGCGATAGCATTCTTGAATGAACAACAGGATGAATCAGCAGACCTTTCTATAATTCGTTTTGCCCAAGGGGAAGTCTACTATCATTACAAGGACTTTGAGTCAGCAATTTATAAATGGGAGCAAATCAAAAATGATTTAGGACAGTGGGCCAAGAAAAACATCGCGGATGCTTATTATGAGTTACGTAAGTTGACGTCTGCTGAAGATATGTATTTATCGATAGATTCAGAGAACCTCATTTTAAAAACGGAAGTGGCTCTGCAATTATTTTCACTATATTTGGAACAAGGGATGCTTGATGAGGCAGCCAAGGTAATTAAAGGAGTTGTTGATTTAAATCCTGATTATCCAAACGTGACAAATATGGCCCGCTCCTTCTTTGAAAAATATCGAGACTTTAGTAGTGCAATCGAGCTTGCCGTCAATGAAGCGATTCGCAAGGAAACAGCTGAATGGTTTGACATTCTTAAAACGTATGTTGATCAAGGATTAACCAAAACAACTGCACCTGCTTACTTTACAAAAGCATTAAGGGTGTTAGCAAACATTGATCAAGCTCGTTTTGAACAGCTAGCCGCTGCGTTTTGGAAAAGTTACCAAAACGCAGAATTTTTCTTCACTTGGATTATTGAGTTTAATCACTTGTTCTTAAATGTAGAGGTGCAGAAATCCGAGTCATGGCAGGAATTGTCGGGGCTTTATCAAGACACCTATTTTGAATTGATTAATGGTCGTTATTATATTAGAGAGATAGAAAATGTTATACCTAATCTTTTAACAAATTGGGTGAAAATAGCGACTCCTAACCAAGCATTAATCACGTCTACGGCCGTCCTATCATGGAGTGAGATTTTCCCTTCAAGTATTAGCTCTGTAGTAGTGGAGGAAGCTTCTGGCTTATTTCATCATTCTGATAAAAGTATAGATAACGTAGAGGCAAGTCTTCAGTTATTTGAAGCGATTTTACTCTGGGCTGACAATCAACAAGTAGAACTGGGATACATATTAAAATGGATTGTCCAACAGCTGCTTGATTACAATATGAATCATTTGCTTGTAGCAGGTGTTTCGGGTAGTGGTAAGGCCTCATTTATAAACTCGCTGGTTGGAGAAAAGATTTTAGAAGCGTCTACTTCGACGTTGGTTCGATTTAAGAGTGGAGAAGAGACGAAGATTAAGAACATTTCAAATCAAAAACTAATATCTGATATAACCCTGTCTGATTTTGATGAGATCACTGCTACGGACGATCAAAGTCAGATCATTGATTTCACTTTGCCAAGTGAATATTTAAATGAGCAAGCACTGACAGTGATGAATGCACCTAGCTATACAGGAAATAAGAATGAAAGAAATGAATGGTTTACATATTTACATGCAGCGGATAGGCTCGTATTTATATTGGATGCTCAAAATCCATTTACAAGTGAAGAGCGAGATATTCTTTCACAAATAGAAGAACATGCGCCAAACCTACCGATTCATTTTATCTTAAATAAAGCAGATGCGATTTATAATGAACAAGAAGTACATCGAGTTTTAGAAGAAGCTAGGTCGAAAATTAACTATTATTATCCAAGTGCTCAAGTGATTGTTTATTCATCTCATTTTAGTCACAATTATCGAAATGAAATCGTTGCGTTTATGAATACAATCTTTGGAGACAGAAATAGCGAAGAACGAAATAAGCAACTACTATATTTTATTCGTAAAACGCTATCACTACTCTTAGAAAAACGAGTAGAAATCGAACAAACGCATGTTGACGCTGTTAATTGGAATGAAGAAGCCGTTGTGAAATTGAATGGCGCCGTCAATCAATTAAGTGATCTAGAAAACGAAAAAATAGATGTGATTAAAAAGTCGTATGAATTGATAAAAGAAGACATCAATGATGACCTATTAAAAACGATTCCACAGTTACTTCGTGATTGTACTGATTTCATCAAAGAAGACAGTGATTTGCGAAATATTCAAGAGGAATTAAATAAAGAAATGAATAAGAGAATAGACCATTACATTAAGCAAACGCTTGTCCCAAAATTCTCAAGTGCTATTCAAGAATGGTTAGAGGTCTCAAATGTAGAATTCATTCAAAGTCAATCTTATTTGAAGGAAAAGAGTGACGGCTTTAATCAATTTTACGGTGAAGAGCGTTTTAAGTTAGCTGGCGACTTCAGAATTTTAGATGATTGGTCTCGTGATACAGATAGAATGACGAGTGGAATGATGATGGAAAACGTTCATGTCGCACTGAAAATCACGCCATCTCAATTCCTTTTAAATAGCTCAGGGAAGCTGCTTGGTGCGTTTCAAACAAATAAGATTCCTCTCTACAAAATGTATAAAAAACATATTGAAAACGAGGACTATGACTATGTGGCAGAGGCTATTACAAAGCAAGTCATGATGCCAATTGAAATGTTTGAAAAAGGCTTAGAAAGAGATATTCAAATGTTCTTCAAAAATCCGTTCAATGTATTGAAGAAGGCAATTGATCATGCTCATGTGGAAATCCGATCAAATAATGATGCATTAGAATTACTTAAAATCAATCCTGAAATCTATTTCGATCCGTTAAAGCTATTTGAAGTAAGATTGCGACAGTGTGAATTGATGATAGATGTAAAAAGTAAACCTCGAGTTATCTTATAAGGATAGAAGCTATATGAAAGAAGGTGTTGTTTCCATACACCTTCTTTTTCTGTGATGATGTGGGTTTTTGAATTCACGACCGCCACTCTGATGATTATTTTTTTATTATTTTAGAAAAGTTTTGATATTTTTAAAGATCATCATGACAGTTTTTAAGGGTTTTTGTTATAATTATCTATCAATTCCTTTTAGTAAGATTACGCGTTAAGGAATGAAAGCCGATTGATTAGATATATTTTTAATCAACCGTGCTTATTTTAGATTACATTAAGTAGGGGGAAGAACAGTGAAGATTGTAATGGAAAGAAAAATGAGTGTTTTAGTATGTTTGTTTTTATTAAGTCTGTTACTAGTAGGTTGTGGCCAATCGACTAACAATGAAACAGATAGTGAAGGTACAGACGGTGAAGCACAAATTGAATACCCAACGAAAAATATAAACGGTGTCATTATGTGGGGTTCTGGAGGTGCAACAGATAACGTTGCCCGTGGTGTAGCCCCTATCGTTGAAGAACATTTAGGGACAAGTCTTGTGATGACAAATAGAGCAGGTGCAACTGGTGCTATTGCGACTCAATATGTGTATGATCAGGACGCTGATGGTTATCACTTACTATTTGGAGCAGAGAATCCTGCTTTATATGGTGTTTTAGGTCTTTCTGAAAGAGATTTTAAAGAATTTTATCCTGTTAGTATTTTTGGAAGAGGCGTTGGAGTAATCGTCGTTCCAGCTGATTCGAAATATAATACGCTTGAAGAGCTAATTGAGGATGCACAGGCTAATCCAGGTCAAGTGAAAATGGGATCAACAGGTGAGGGTGGAATTGTCCATGTCGTTAGCTCGATGCTAGCAGCAGAAAAAGAAGGTTTACAATTTAATATGATTCCTTTTGATGGAGAAGGTCCTGGATTAACGGCTTTAATTGGAAACCATGTCGATGTAACGATTGCAGGCCATTCCGCTGCAGTTGAGTATGAAAATGCAGGGAAAGTTAAGGTGTTAGCTGTTGTAAATGATACTCCGATTGAAGAGTTACCAGATGCTCCTGCATTAGTAGAAATTTATCCAGAGTACGAAAAATATTTGCCTTGGGGTCCGTTTTATGGTGTATGGGTGAAGCAAGAAACTCCAGATCAAATTAAACAACAATTAGTAGATGCATTTCAACTTGCACAAGAGGACGAAAATTTCCAAAGTTTATTACATCAGTTAGGTGCGATTCCAATGGGTGTTTATGGTGCAGAAGCACAAGAGTTTCTAAATCAATGGCAATCCACAACAGCATGGGTGTTACATGATGCTGGCGTAACTGAGGTTTCACCTGAAGAACTTGGTATTCCTCGAGTAGAATAATTAAGGGAGATCATAAGAATGAATCCTAAAAGAGATGCTTTTATGGGTACACTCATGCTCGTTATCGGGCTATTCATCTTGTATCTATCAATCACAATGGAGCGACAAGAATTTACTGATCCAGCCTCGGGAAGCTTTATTCCCGGTCTGGTATCAGTCATTATGATAGGGTGCGGTGTTAATGTATTAGTAAGACGAAAGCGTTCAATAGAATCTGGCATTATAGAAAAGAAGAAAAACGATTCAAGTCATCTTTATACAGTTGGACTCTTTTTTCTCATTACCTTACTCTTTGTCATTAGCTTATCTTTCTTACCATTTACGTTAGCTGCCTTCCTTTTTTTATTTATTTTATTTTTTATATTAAAAGGAATGTCGATAAAGCGGAACCTTTTCATTTCCGTAGGAACAGTTGCTGTCATTTATTTTGTTTTTGAATCTGTGTTTCAAATTGTATTTCCGTAGGGAGAAAGAGAATGGAAAATTTACAAAACTTATTCATACCTTTTACTGATCCCTATCTTATTTTTATTATAGCGGTCGGTACAATTGCAGGAATTATCATTGGAGCGATTCCAGGCTTATCTGTCACCATGGCTGTGGTGCTATTAGTATCTCTTACTTTTTCATGGGATTTATTTCCTGCCCTTGCACTGATGATGGGTGTGTTTGTTGGAGGAGTATATGGTGGATCGCGTTCGGCGATTTTATTAAATATTCCAGGTGGTCCAGCAGCTCTTGCGACAACGTTTGATGGCTATCCACTTACACAACAAGGAAAAGCAGGTTATGCGATTGGAATCACGACCATTTTTTCATTTATTGGTGGTCTTATTGGTCTTATTTTCTTAATCATAGCTGCACCATTAGTGTCAGATATTGCGATATCTTTTTCACCTCGTGATTATTTTTTACTGGCAGTCATTGGTTTATTTTTAGTTGGAAGCTTAAGTGAAGGTTCTTTGTCAAAAGCAATATTTGCGGCTGGATTTGGAGTGATCGTCGGTTTAGTAGGAATGGATCCAATGAACGGGGCTGGGAGATTTACATTTGATTCATTAGCCTTAATGAGTGGGATTAACTTTATTACAGCATTACTTGGGTTGTTTGGATTTTCAGAAGTCCTTCATCAATTAAAAACATTGCATGATAAAGGGGAAACAACAAAAGTAATTGGAAAAATCATCCCTCCATTTCGGATTTTATTTAATTTATTACCATTATCCATTCGTGTGTCTGTCCTCGGCGTTTTAACAGGTGCTCTTCCTGGCGTAGGTGGTGAAATTGCCGCATTACTTGCCTATGATCATGCGAAACGAACGGTCAAGAAACCTAAGAAAGAATTTGGGAAAGGTGCATATGAAGGGGTTATGGCACCAGAAGCAGCTAATAATGCAGCTGTTGGGGGCGCATTAATTCCAATGCTCACCCTTGGAATACCAGGAGATGCAGTCACAGCTGTTATTATTGGAGGGCTTTTTATCCATGGTTTAAGACCAGGACCTATGTTAATGACAGAATCACCTGATTTATTTTACATCATTGCTGGTTCAGCATTACTCGCTAATATCTTTTTGTTACTATTTGGATTACTTGCTGTCTCATACTTTGCTAGAATCTTTTTAATTTCTAAAAAAATTCTTTTGCCAATTGTTGCATTGATTACAATTATTGGAGCTTATGCTATAAATAACAGTATTACAGATGTATACTGGATGCTAGGCTTTGGAGTGCTTGGCTATTTTATGAAGCAATACGGATTCCCAGTCGGACCACTAGTGCTTGGAATTATTCTTGGCCCTATGATCGATGTTTCGTTTAGGAGAGCGGTCATGTCTGAAAATGGTGACTTAGTTGCCTTCGGAATGAGCTTTTTTTCAAGTCCGATTAGCACGATTTTGTTGTTAACATTTGTGTTTGTATTATTTTCACAGACTATATGGTATAAGAGTTTAAAGGCGAAGGTGTTTGGAAGAAAAAGTGAATGATGAGGTATGTTAAAAACCACTCTTTTGAGTGGTTTTTAAGTCTATTTCAATTGACATTCCCTCTATTTTAAAATAAATTTAATCTCATAAATCATTTCCTAGATTAAAAAATTGTTTGATTAAGTGAACAAATAACTCCAGTGAACATATATATTTATTACATATATTTTGGCCTAATAGTCCAATATGTAAAGAACAGTCTAGGTTTAAAGCAACATTCTAATTATATTGGGTTATTAAAAGGACGGAGAAGAAAGATGACAGAGAATCTGTTATTGGCGTTTGGATTAACATTAATGGCAGGGCTTGCTACTGGTATTGGAAGCTTGCTGGCTTTTTTTACATCGACGACAAACACGAAATTTTTATCATTCTCGCTAGGTTTTTCTGCTGGTGTGATGATTTATGTGTCGATGATTGAGATTTTTGTAAAGGCACAGGATGCGTTAGTCGCTTCACTCGGAAATGAATTAGGAAATTGGATGACGGTGGCTGGATTTTTTGGAGGAATGATTTTAATTGCTTTGATTGACAGGTTTATTCCGAAGCAAGGAAATCCGCATGAAGTGAAGACAGTTGAGGATATGAATAAACCAAATAAAGAAGTAAAGGATCGTCAGCTGTTGAAAATGGGAACCTTTACAGCGCTGGCAATTGCGATTCACAATTTTCCAGAAGGAATTGCTACTTTTACCTCAGCATTGCAGGACCCATCACTTGGCATTGCAATTGCGATTGCTATCGCGATTCATAATATCCCTGAAGGAATTGCGGTTTCTGTTCCAGTCTATTTCGCAACAGGGGATAAGAAAAAAGCCTTTAAGCTTTCTTTTTTGTCTGGCTTATCTGAGCCTGTCGGTGCAATTGTGGCGTATCTTTTTTTAATGCCATATTTAAATGATACAATGTTCGGGATTATTTTCGCAGCTGTGGCGGGGATTATGATTTTTATTTCACTAGATGAATTATTACCTGCTGCGAAAAAGTACGATGAAGCCCATACGTCAATTTACGGGTTGATTGGTGGAATGGCTGTTATGGCGATTAGTTTATTGTTGTTTATATAGAAAAATGCCCTTATCAATGTTGTCAGTGATGAGGGCTTTTTGCTTAACTTCTATTATTGACTAAATTATCTAAAAAGAATTACTATATTGATAATATACTTTGTGAGTTTACTTAAAATCGAAAGGGGAAGACGGTAGTGACTTACATAAGTGAATTAAAAAAACTACTTCCTGAAGAACAAATGACGACAAATCAAACGATGCGAGAGCAACATAGTCGAGATGAAAGCTATCACGAACCAAGTTTGCCAGATGTTGTTGTATTTCCGAAAACGACAGCTGAGGTGAGTAAAGTCGTTGCTTTTGCAAATGAACATCAGATTCCTGTTGTTCCGTTTGGATTAGGGACTAGTTTAGAAGGCCATATCATTCCGTATCATGGTGGGATTTCACTTGATATGTCACTAATGAACCGAGTGCTTGAGATTAGAGAACGTGATTTTTTAGTAAAAGTGGAACCAGGGATTACACGAACACAGTTAAATAAAGAATTAAAGAAGTATGGTCTGTTTTTCTCGGTCGATCCTGGAGCTGATGCTACACTTGGCGGGATGGCGGCGACGAATGCCAGTGGAACAACCTCTGTCAAATACGGAATTATGAGAGATCAAGTGCGTGATTTAGAGGTTGTCCTTGCAAGTGGGGAGGTGATTCATACTGGTGGCTTGTCCGCTAAATCATCTTCAGGTTATCACTTAAATGGATTAATCGTTGGTTCAGAAGGTACGCTTGGGGTCATTACAGAGTTGACCTTAAAAGTATATGGTATTCCAGAATCGATTATGGCAGCGAGAGCGACATTCCCTGATATACAGGCTGCAGTTGATGCAGTGACGGGAATTTTATCATCAGGTATTTCTATTGCCAGAATTGAATTAGTAGATGATCGGTCTATTCAACAGGTGAATACATACAATCAGTTAAACTATGTTGAAAAACCAACCTTATTCTTAGAGTTTCACGGCAATGAGGCAGGATTAGCTCAAGACGTCGAGTTTACGAAGGAAATAGTCAGTGATTTCGGCTGTAATGATATTCAATTTGAGTTAGATAATAAAGCGCGTGCCGAGTTGTGGGAGGTGCGTCATAACTTAGCTTACGCGTTTATTCATGGCTTCGCAGGTAAAAAACTGATGGTAACAGATGTGAGCGTTCCCTTGACAGAGCTTGCTGGCGCTATTATTGATGCACGAAAAGCGATTGAAACCGAGAAAATGGATGGTGCAATTGTCGGGCATGTTGGTGATGGAAATTATCATGCGCTTCTAATGATCGATATGAAAAATAAAGAGGAAGTCGAGAAGGCGAAAAGAGTCAATGAGCATATTGTCAATTACGCCCTAGCACGTGGAGGAACGTGTACAGGAGAGCATGGAGTAGGGGTTGGTAAAGCTATGTATCAGCCTTTAGAGCATGGGGCTGCTTATACGGTTATGCAATCGATAAAACAAACACTTGATCCTCATCATATATTAAACCCAGGGAAAATTTTTATGAAAAAAGATCAATAAAGATAAAAAACAAGGAAGCGATTAATGCTTCCTTGTTATGGTCTTTTTAACTTGTTCTTCAGCCAAACGTATGATTTCCTCTTCCGTTGTATAAGTGTCTAAAATAACGTTTGTTTGATAACATTTATCTTGAAAGTTTACTTTCACATTTACTTGTACCATATTCTTTTCTCCTGTCTAACATAGGTTCACAAATGAACCTTGATATTACGTGTGTTTTGAAATTAATTTTGCTAAAGCTTCTTTTGGTTGGAAGCCAACAACTTGATCCACTACTTTTCCCTCTTTAAAAAGAAGAAGAGTAGGGATACTCATAATCTGAAATGATCTTGACGTTTCAGGATTATCATCGACATCAAGCTTAATAATTTTCACTTGATCTCCCATCTCACTATCTAGCTCCTCAAGCACTGGTGCAATCATTTTACAAGGTCCGCACCACGGTGCCCAAAAATCTGCTAATACTAATCCTTCACTTGATTCACCTTTAAACGTATTATCTGTTACATGTAAAATAGCCATTTTTATTCCTCCTAAATGTTATTGTTCATACATTCCTATTAGGTAATGATTAGTCATTCTCTTTTGTTTGCCCTAATTGATTGCTGAATTCTGAGTCAGCTGGAGTTTCTGTATTGTTTTGCTTAGAATCTTGTTGAATTTCGTTTAATTGCTTCGTTAACTCCATGAACCACTCTTTATCTTTAGCAGCTAATGCTACGTCAATTAAACTCCGTATTTGTTCTTTATTATTAGGGGTGGAAGTTGGTAACTTCTTAATCTGTTCACGGTACAGTTTTACTTTCTTACCGATTGTTTCGTTATTATCACTAACGACGACCTGTACTTCCACTTTTTCTTGAAATGGATTTAAGGTTTCGATGTAACCATGAATTAATTCACCTTGATTCGATTCTGCCTTAATCCAATCACCAACCGCAAAAATCTCTTTTTGATTTGAAAACATGCTATATTCACCATCACTTTCAAAGTGTTATTTATAAAGTTACAGTTTAACGAAAAAAATTTATTGTTTAGTATATCTTGCATTGTCCTTACTGTAAACAAAAAAGTTACAGTAGCGATATAAAGAAAAATTAAATCAATATCAACGACATTGTTTAATTTTCTCTAAGACTGAGCTAATGGTCATTTGATTTAAATAGTTTTCAAGATGGATTTCAGCATCATCAAAAATCTCATCCATGACAACCTGAGTATTAGAAGATATTTGACACTCTCGCTCTGGATCGCCTGTACACCAGTTTGGTTTAAGCTTTCCTTGTGAGACAGGGCGATAAATTTGAGCTAGTGTCACTTCATCTGGGTTAGCGCTAAGAATATATCCGCCTCCAATCCCTTCTTTTGTTGAAACTAAACCACTTTTACGCAAGCAGCTCATGATCTTACGGATTCTTGCAGGATTAGTGCAAACATTATGTGCAATTTCTTCACTGCTAGCCATCCGATCAGGTAAATAAGCTAAGAAGACTAAGCTGTGTACGGCTATAGTAAAATCACTAGTCACTTGATCCATTTCCTTTCCCTTTGCTTGGATTACTGTAATCATAAAATATACAGTTAGAAAAGTCAAAGGGAATGCTTGGGCGATAATTTTGCTGATTTGTTTAATTTAGAGCTCTAGAATACATTCATTCCTTCTATATTATTCTATTACCTGATTGAACTGAATTGAAACTTATATATGTCTCAACTTTTGATAAAACATTTTATTGACATAACGTTTAAAACTATATAGGATACTTAAGTGGCAATTTGTTCCCATGTTAACTTTTTGAAAATGAAATAGTACGTGAAGAAAGAAGGAATGCACGGTGTCACCAGAACAACGAAAGAAAATGATCATCTTAATGATTAATATGTTTATCGCGATCGGTAGCTTTGGAATTATTATACCCATTCTACCTGCATATCTTGAGTCAATTGGAGAAGGAGGGACAGCAGCAGGTCTAATGATTGCGATTTTCGCAGGTGCTCAGTTTCTGATGTCTCCAGTTGCTGGCAAGTGGGCTGATCAGTACGGACGACGGAAGATGATAATTGCAGGACTTGCTGGATTAACGTTATCTGCGTTTGTCTTTTACTTTTCAGGTTCGGTTTGGGTTTTGTATTTTTCACGTATTATTGGTGGAATTGGTGCGGCGCTTCTGATTCCTGCTATTTTTGCATATGTTGCGGACATTACGTCTGAGGAGCAGCGTGCAAGAGGGAATAGTCTAATTTCAGCAGCCTTGTCTCTTGGAATTGTAATTGGTCCTGGTATTGGTGGATTTTTGGCTGACTTTGGATTAAAAGCTCCCCTTCTTGTCTCGGCATTAGTATCGCTCGTAGCGGTGTTCTTTTCGGTCATTGTCCTAAAGGAAAGTGGAGAAGCTGGAAACTTAATGCCTGATTCAAAACCAGATCCAATGGCAAAAATGATTGTTGAATCGGTTAAAAAACCTTACTTTATTCCACTCGTGATCACGCTTATTATGAGTTTTGGTTTAATGGCGTATGAATCCGTGCTCGGTCTTTTTGTCGATAATCAATTTGGCGCAACACCACAGGAAATTGCAGTCATGATTACGGCAACAGGGATCATTAGTGTGATTGCGCAGCTATTTATCGTTGATCGAATTGTAGCTCGTTACGGAGAAGGTACTGTTCTTAGCATCTTTCTAGGAGTTGCAACGGTTGGATTTTTACTAACATTTTTCGCTTCCAGCTACATTTTGTTTTTCATCGTCACACTGATCATCTTCCTGGCAACATCAATTTTGAGACCAGTCCTTACAACGATGGTTTCTAAATTGGCTGGCAATGAGCAAGGATTTGCGATGGGAATGAACAATGCATACATGAGTATTGGTAATATACTTGGGCCTTTGCTTGCTGGCGTTTTGTATGATGTTGATATTACGTATCCATTTATTCTAGGAATGGTTGTATTAGCTATTACGACGATTGCTTCGGTAAGTTGGCAGAGGAAACGTGCTGCTGTTAGGGAAGGTTGATTTTAAATTGGAAGATAGTCCTGTTTAATAGTGTTTTTATATATTAATACAGCGCACCACCTTTGTTCAATTAACGAACGAGGTGGTGTTTTTATCATACATAAAAAAACAAAATAACAAAAATAAGATTTTAAAACTCGCATTGAATAATCAGTTTATTATAAATAGTAAGTCAACAAGATTCACTAATTTGAAAGCGTTATCATTTAGGGGGGATTAAATGTTAACAAAGGCTGCTGTTACGAATGGAAAAGGTGATCCGTTTAAAATTGAATCATTGAAAGTGGATGAACCAAAGGCTGGGGAAGTTCTTGTTCGTATCGTAGGAGTAGGGATTTGTCACACTGATTTGATCGTACGTGATCAATATTATCCTGTTCCACTCCCAGCCGTTCTTGGGCATGAGGGATCAGGTGTTGTTGAAAAAATTGGGGATGGTGTAACGAGTGTCGTACCAGGTGACCATGTTGTCCTTTCCTTTGCATCTTGTGGAACTTGTAAGAGCTGCATGACAGGCAGACCGTATGCTTGTCAAACTTTTTATGAGTTGAACTTTACAGGAACGATGCAGGATGGATCATGCAGAATTCATAAGGAAGATGGGACTGATGTTTCCAATTTCTTTGGGCAAGCAAGTTTTTCAGAATATGCTGTTGTTTCTGAACGAAATGTCGTTAATGTGCCTAAAGATGTACCGCTCGAATTATTAGGGCCTCTTGGATGCGGGATTCAAACAGGTAGTGGAGCCGTTTTGAATAAGCTTAAGCCAGAAATTGGATCAAGTATTGTCATATTTGGTTCGGGATCAGTTGGGTTAAGCGCGATTATGGCAGCAAAAGTCGCTAGTTGTGGGACGATTATTGCAGTGGATGTTCAAGAAAGTAGACTTGAGTTTGCGAAAGAATTAGGGGCTACTCATACGATTAACCCTAAGAATGTCAATGTTGTTGAGGAAATTCAAACAATTACAGGAGGTGGGGCCGATTACACAATCGAAACGACCAGTCGACCAGAGGTTTTACGTCAAGCCGTTGATAGTCTTGCCACGCTTGGTACAACAGTCATTATTGGTGCGCCTGCATTAGGGACGGAAGTGAGTCTTGATGTAAATACCATTTTATTTGAAAAGAAAGTGACGGGGTTATTGTTAGGTTCTAGTATTCCACAAATTTTCATCCCACAACTAATTGGGTTGTACAAAGAAGGGAAATTTCCTTTTGATAAGCTAGTAAAATATTATACTCTTGATCAAATTAATCAAGCGGCAGATGATTCAGAGTCAGGTGTCACGATTAAACCAATTCTTAAAATTAGTTAGTAATTGAAAGGGAGTGGGAGTATGGCTAAAGTATCAACAGTTAAATATCCTCAGTGGAGTAAGCTTCCTATCGGCGGTGTTTGGAAAGAAGGTTCAAGTACACAATATGAAACGGTAAAAAATCCATACAATGAGGAAGTTCTCGCTGAAATCAAATTAGCAAATAAGTCGGATATTGATGAAGCATATAACAAGGCGAAAGAAGCTCAAGCAAAATGGGCGAAAGTGTCAGCTTATGAAAAAGCTTCGCTGTTAGAGAAGGTGGCTGAGCTTATCGAAGAACGACGCCAAGAAATTGTGACGATGTTAGTCGAGGAAAGTGGAAGCTCAATCGTAAAAGCAAATGTTGAGGTAGACGCTTCCATTGGAGACACGAAAGAAGCTGCGAAATATCCATTTAAAATGGAGGGCACGATTCACTCTTCGCTTATCCCTGGAAAGGAAAATAGAGTATATCGCAATCCAATTGGCGTGATTGGAGCGATTACTCCTTGGAACTGGCCGTTTTATTTAACGATTCGTGTTGTCGCACCTGCGATTGCAACTGGTAATAGTATTGTGTTAAAGGCAGACTCTCAAACACCAATAACAGGTGGATTGATGATTGCTAAAATTTTTGAAGATGCTGGTTTACCACAAGGATTGATCAATGTCATTGTTGCTGACGTAAGTGAGATTGGTGATTCGATGGTTGATCACCCTATTCCGCGCGTGATTTCATTTACGGGGTCAACAGCTGCAGGTAAACGAATTGGTGCTGTTGCTGGGCAGAATTTGAAAAAAGTAGCACTCGAACTTGGTGGCAATAATGTCATGATTGTGCTTGATGATGCGGATGTCGATCAAGCGGTCTCGGCAGCTGCCTTCGGAAAATTCTTCCACCAAGGTCAAATATGTCTGTCTGCCAATCGTATTATGGTTGACCGTAAAATCTATCCAGCATTCGTTGAGAAGTTTAAAGAAGTCACTTCAACCATTAAGGTTGGAAACCCAGCAGAAGATGGGAATATTATCGGCCCATTGATTAATGAAAAGCAAGTTGACCGAATCGTGAAATTTGTGGAGCAAAGTGTAAGTGAGGGTGCAACGGTTGAAATTGAAGGAAAAGTAGAAGGGAAATTGATGAGCCCATTTGTTCTCTCAAATGTGACAAATGATATGGCGGTAGCTCAAAATGAGTTATTTGGTCCTGTCGCTGCGATTATGCCAATTGATGGTGAGGAAGAGGCAATCAGGATTGCGAATGCAAGTAATTTTGGTTTAAGTGGTTCAGTCTTTTCAGGGTCGCTCGAGAGAGGTATCAAAGTGGCTCATGAAATTGAAACAGGAATGATTCATGTCAATGACCAAACGGTAAATGTTGAACCTAACATGCCATTTGGCGGTGAAAAACTCTCTGGAATTGGTAGATATTGCGGCGAAGAAGCACTTGAAGAATTCACAACAGTTAAGTGGATGTCAGTTCAAAATGATCCACGTCAGTATCCATTCTCATAATAGATGAATAACAAAGGGGCCTACATTGACTGGCCCCATTTCTTTTATTCATGCCAGGGCATTTACATAATCAAGGGTCACAATCGTTTGAGAACGAAAGAAATATTTTGAAATGTTTAAATATAATTTTAAAACTATTGCGCTTGATTATTGCTAAAATTAAATTATGATAAATCAAAATTTTCAAACTTACTTTATAGTAAATTTTATTGATAGGAGGGTTTGCAGGTGGATGGAAATGGAAGCTTGAAATTAGATGCTAATAAGGAAAAGTCATGGAATGTGCTTTTAGATCCAGATGTTTTAGAAAGATGTATCATGGGTTGTGAGAAACTGGAGCTTGTTGATGAAAATACGTACCACGCTGATCTTTCAGTTGGCATTGCAGCTGTAAAAGGACAGTATACTTCCATTATCAAAATTACGAATGTCGAAAAGCCTGAACGTTACACCTTGATTGTCAAAGGTGAGGGTGGACCAGGCAATGTAGAGGCTACGGCAAACATTGAATTAACAGAGCAAGATGAGCAGACGACCGTTCTTAGCTATTCGTATGAAGCTGAAGTCGGTGGTAAAGTCGCCATGGTCGGTCAACGAATGCTTGGTGGGGTAGCTAAATTAATTATTAAAGATTTTTTCAAGAAATTCGCTAAAGAATTGGATAAATCTGAAGCACATCGTTAATGGATGACTAACGTATAGAAAGGAGTGAGGAAATGAATCTTGGGATGGCATTAGATGTTTCTGTGAATCGATATCCGAATAGAATTGCAGTCGTCCAAGAAAATCAGGAATTAAGTTATGCCCAACTAAACGATAAAGTGTTAAAGGTTGCTGCTTCATTGCAAAGAGTTGGTGTAGTGAAAAATGACAGGGTAATTGTGATTTTAAAAAATAGAGTTGAAAACTATGTTGTCTATTGGGCACTGCAAAAGCTTGGTGCCATTTACACACCGATTAATTATCGCCTATCAGCAAAAGAAGTTGAGTATTGTGTAAACGATGCAGAAGCGAAAGTCGTGATCTATGAAAATGCGAGTCAAAATGCTGTGCTTGGAGCTGAGTTCATCAGTAAGCCGATCTTAATTGGCATAGATGGTGTTATTGGCGTAGATATCTATTATTCTGAGCTAATCAATCGAAGTCCTGGTTCTTATCAAGAATGTCAGATTAATGAAAATGACATTTCAATTATGCTCTATACATCAGGAACAACTGGAAGACCTAAGGGAGTACCAAGAACTCATAAAAATGAGTATTCAGCAGCGATGGCACATATCATTCAAAACCAATATGTATTAGGAGAAAGTACGTTAGGGACGATGCCTCTCTACCATACGATGGGGATTCGCTCATTAATTTCGATGGTTCTTTTAAATGGGAAATTTGCTATTTTACCAGATTTTGATGCAGAAGCTGCTCTGAAAATACTAAGTAAAGAAAAGATCAGCTCTCTTTATTTAATTCCTACTCTATATCATGACATCTTAAGTCATAAAAACTTTGATAAATATGATCTGACATCATTAAAGAAAATCGGTTATGCAGGAGCCCCAATGACGACAGATTTAGTACAAAAGTGCATTGATAAACTAAATCCAGCTGTGTTTGTGAATCACTACGGAAGTACAGAAATATATACATTTACCATTTGCCCACATGTGCCTGATAAACCAGGAAGTGCAGGGAAGGCGGGTATTCATGAACAGGTTAACTTAGTTGTTCCTGATCCTGATGGGCATTCCACTCCAAAAGACATCGTGAGAAAAGGTGAAGTTGGAGAAATAATTGTCAATTTAAATTCGAATGAAGCCTTTAAAGGATATTGGAATCGTCCTGATGCGACCCAAAAGGCGATCAGAGATGGTTGGTATTTTACTGGTGACTTAGGTGTACAGGATGATGATGGGGACTTGTTTGTCGTAGGACGAGTTGACGATATGATTATATCAGGTGGAGAAAATATTCATCCAATCGAAGTAGAAGATACGCTCTCATTGCATCCAAAGGTTGATGAGGTTGTCATTATTGGCGAGCTGGATGAGCGCTGGGGTCAAATTGTTACCGCTTACATCGTACCGAAAGATCCAACATTGACGATTCAGGAATTAGATGAATTTTGTAAAAGTGATGCTACATTAACGAATTTCAAACGTCCTCGCAAATATGTATTTATAAAAGAAGTTCCAAAAAGTGCAGTTGGCAAAATTCTTCGTCGCAAGCTCCGTAATGGGGAATTTGAAGTATATGAAAAGGAAGTTATCAAATAACACAGAGAAGGAAGTTGATAATCATGTCAGTAATCAATCAAACATACGATCATATTCGAGTAGAAAAAAATGTAGAAAAACAGACGGCAACGATTATTTTTGATCGTCCAGAAAAAATGAACTATATTAGTATGCTTGCGAGAGATCAGATCACGGAAATCTTTGATGGGTTAAATAAGGACGAGGAAGTACGAGTGATTATTTTAAAAGGAGAAGGGGACAAAGCATTCAGTGCAGGAGGCAGCATTCCTGAATTCATGGCTACACATCAAGAAAAATTATCTCATTTAGCTGAAAATGTCGCCGCCCCAGAACGCTCACCAAAGCCAGTGATAGCACAATTACAAGGGTATACATTCGGTGTGGGTTTAGAGCTTGCTATGGCCTGTGATTTTAGGATTGCGGCTGAAGACACATTGTTAGGGCTTCCTGAAATGAACCTTGGTATGATTCCTGGAAGTGGCGGAACACAACGTATTGCTAAAATTGCTGGATTAACAAGAGCGAAGGATATGATTATGAGAGCTAGAAAAATCCCAGCTGATGAAGCGTATCAATGGGGATTACTTACGAAAGTCGTGGCCAAAAGTGAGCTACAGCAATCAGTAGATTCATTGGTAGAGGAGCTTGTCCAATTCTCACCAATAGCGCAAAAAGTCGCAAAAGAAGTGCTAAATGCAGCAGAAGAAAGTCCATTAAGTGTTGGGATTCAAGTAGAAGGGAAAGCATATGGCTTATTACGGACGACAGAAGACTTTAAAGAAGGTGTTGATGCCTTTGTCGAAAAACGTAAGCCTAAATTCACAGGAAAATAAATCATTTTAGGTAAATGGAGCAGGTATTTTTACATGGTATGTATAATATCTTTATTAGAAATACCTGCTCCTTACTAATTATCACATGTTTTAATGGATAATAATGTAAACGTTTTCTTGTTTTAGGAACTTTCATAAGTCTATGCTATGAATAAGCCTAAATTTTTTCTTTCCAACTAGAAACTAACCAACTAACCAACTTTTAAGGGAGGGATTTTTGTGGCTGAGTTGTTGATTGTCGATTCAGATAAAGAGACTCGTAATGAAATTCGTTCTCTAGTAGAAACCAGCCAATATAATTTTCTTTCTATTTATGAATCAAGCTTTGCGCAAAGAGGGTTGACGTTACTCAAACAGTCTCAGCCAAGTGCGCTCATTTTAGATTTATCTTTGCCTGATATGGACGGTTTAGATTTCGGTCGAATGGCGTTAGAGCTATATCCTGATTTACCGATTATCGTCGTGACTCAAATAAAAATGTTTGAACTAGCTCAGGAAGCGATCAATGCTGGATTTGCTGCCTACCTCTTAAAGCCGCTCCTTCGCGATGTACTCTTAAACACGTTTGAAAGAATATTAGATCCTTCATTAAGTAAAGAGGTCAATCAAGCGATTAGACAAACAGAAGAGTTTTCAAACGATTTGCGCAAGCCAATTGAAAGTGCGATTCACTATATTCAATTACATTACAATGAGCCATTAACTTTAAAACATCTTGCGGATCTTGTTTATTTAAGTCCGTCCTATTTTAGTAAATTATTTAAAGAAGAAACAAATACGACGTTTGTTGAATATCTCGCCTCGATACGTGTACAAAAAGCGAAGGGGATGCTGCGAATGTCTTCTTTACCTATTGATGTCATTGCAAACAATACAGGCTTTAAAAATTCTGGCTATTTTGCGACAACATTTAAACGAATAGAGGGCAGAACTCCAACTGAATACCGGGAAAAATTTTATTGGAAACGAAATAAAAAAGGAATAGGGTAGTGTGATGAGGAGAGAGTCTAGCGTTGAGGCTCTCTCCTTTCTTTTGCGAAAATAGAGCAAGGTAATGGTAACGAGAAAATATTTAAAAATAGTAAAATCGAAATTTAAAACTCGCGAAGTAAAAAAACAACTAGTATAAAAGAACAAGTAATAAGACTAAATTTTCTGAAATTTATATTTGTAGAAAGAGGATGATGATTTATGTCAATTTGTTAATAAGCTTCCATAGCTGCAGAATTCATCATTTTTGCAAAATCATTTCAATATGACGAGAGAATGGAGCGAGTGAAATGAACGAAAAAGGTAGGAATCGATTCGATGAAGTTCAAGCACCAGGCATAAAATCAGGGTTAAAAGACTTCCCGAAACATTTAAACAGTCAGACGATCACAACGGGTACGATTGCGGCTATATTTGGCATGACAGGCCCAGCTATGATTATTATTGGGGCTGCCGAGGCTGGTGGCCTAACAATGGAACAGACGGTATCATGGTTATTCGCGGTTTATTTTATTGGAGGTATATTTAGTATCTTACTGGCACTTCATTACAAAATGCCAATTAACGGTGCATACTCGATTCCAGGGGCGATTTTAATGGCATCAGCTCTAACCTTATTTTCGCTTAATGAAGCAGCTGGTGCATATTTGATGGCAGGAATTTTAGTGTTGATTCTAGGGGTAACAAAATCAATAGGAAAAATCATGAAATTTATTCCGCTGCCAATCATTTTAGCAATGATCGCTGGCTCGATGTTTCGTTTTGCATTAGGTATTATTGATTCTGTAGAGCAGCTTCCAATTGTGGTGGGATTAACAGTCGTAACGTTTTTTGGGTTATATGGTATAAGAGCTAAATTTCCTCCTATCCTAGGTGCTCTTATTGTCGGAACGGTTGTCGCTTTTGGGATGGGATTATTTCAAATACAGTCTGTGGAGATAGGATTAGCGATGCCTGCATTAGTCATTCCTGTATTTTCACTCGACGCCTTTTTCTCGATTTCAATCCCATTAGCTATTCTTGTTATTGGGGCGGAAAATGCTCAGGCTACCGGGGCATTATTGGCTCAAAAATATAAGCCACCTGTTAATTTTATGACTACGCTATCTGGTATAGGTGGAATTCTCACTTCATTCTTTGGTGGGCATAATGCAAATATTGCAGGGCCGATGACAGCTTTATGTGCTTCAGAAAATGCAGGTAAGAAGGAAGGGCGATATGCCGCAACAATTGTAGACGGAGTATTATTTGCTTCATTTGGATTATTTGCAGGTATTGCTGTTCCTATTTTATTGGGGCTTCCAGGCGCACTTATTTCAGCTGTTGCAGGGCTGGCGATGATTGCCGTATTAATTAATGCACTCCAAGGTGCCTTTTCTGAAAAAAGATTTCAAGTCGGGGCGTTTTGTGCACTTGCTATCGGGTTGTCAGGGATCACTCTTTTTCAAATTAGTGCACCATTCTGGGCATTAGTTGTTGGGGTTACTGTCTCATTTATTGTCGAAAGAAATGATTTTAAGTCATTAATGAAAGTAGTTACTGTGAACTCAGAACAGCCAGAAGAAAAGGAAGTAGTGAATTCTTAAACATATTGGCGCTGAATTTTAACTTACCATTCTAAATAATAATTTATAAGGGTAAAAGTGAAATTTTAAAACATATATAAACGGATTTTTACTACGATGAAAATAGAATAGTAAAAGATAAGATCCTGCTAAGGGGGGATTGACTTGAACATTGCGATTTCAAAAGAAATTGACAGGTGCAAGCAACTAGGCTTAAGAGGGGTTCTTGCTACGATCATTTCTGTAGAAGGCTCTACTTATCAAAAAGCGGGTACTAAATGCTTTCTTGCTGAGGATGGTAAATTAACTGGACTCCTGAGTGGTGGATGTGTAGAGAACGATATTATTGAACATGGAAAACAGATTATCGATAGCGGTGAAACAAAATGCCTGCAGTATGATCTTCGAGATAATGGTGATGAAGTATGGGGGCTTGGTGTAGGATGTAACGGTTCAATGGAGATTTTTTTAGAGCCTTATCATTCAAGTGGTCATGATCCGAATAGCAAAGTGATCGAAAAAATGTATGCGGTTACAACTCCTCATGTCGTTTCAACAATTGTTGATGCGAAGGATTCAACATTAATAGGTGAAAAATGGATCGTTTCTTTAAAAAATTTTAAGGAAGAGAAAGTTTCTTCTTTATTTAGTAAAAAGAACCTACAGGGCGAGGAAGGAAAGAAGCTGGGGTTAGTAAGTGATGAAAATATGAAGCTTTTTATTGAAGAAGTAGCACCACCTCCAGCATTAATCATTTTTGGAGCGGGACCAGATGCGGTGCCGCTCGTACAAGCGGTGAAACAAATTGGTTGGCATGTTACGGTAATTGATCATCGTCCTGGATTTGTCACGAAAGAAAATTTCCCTTTGGCAGATCAACTCATATGTTCACCACCAGGAACGATGGCAAATGTGGTGCTAAATGAAAATACATTCACTGTCATTATGAGTCATCATTTTTCACAAGATCAAATGGTGCTTAAACACCTCCTCAAAACCAACGTTCCTTATATTGGGTTATTGGGTCCTAAGAGGCGAGCGGTGCAATTATTAGAATCGATTCTCACAATGAAATCGGTACAACAGCTGCGTATGGATCGAATCCATAGTCCAATTGGGTTAAATATTGGGGCAAAGACACCAGAGGAAATCGCCTTTAGTATCGTATCGGAATTAATCGCCGTTTACCGTCATGCATCGGCTGCGCATTTAAAAGATACAGAGAAAGGATTAAGGCTAAAAGGGGAGCGTGATCTCTTATATCAAATGTAAAAAAAGAAGTATGGGGGATTATATTAGCGGCAGGGAACTCAAAAAGAATGGGGTCGCCAAAGCTTTTATTACCATATAAAAATGAATCACTCATTAGTCAAGTGATTCAACAAGTTAAGTATTCCGATTTAGATAATTTTATCATCGTCATCAATGCAAAAGTAGAAGGTTTACTTCAAGAAGTACAAAACCACAGAGTCGATCATTTCGTCTTGCATGAAGAATCGCACTTAGGTATGGCAAGCTCGATCAAAAAAGGATTAGCGAAAATACCAGATTACGTCGCTGGTGTCATGTTTCTCCTTGGAGATCAACCTGGTATGACAAGTGGAGAAATAAACAGAGTTCTAGCAGGCTACAAAGAAAAAAAGAACGTCCCGATTCTTCAAGCTACTTATTTAGGGAAGCCTGGTCATCCCGTCTTGTTTGATAGAACGATTATGCCACTCCTTTATGAGATTGAAGGAGATATAGGTGCAAAGAATATTTTGAGACAATATAAAGAAAAAATGAAGTATATCGAAATGGAGAAAGAGCCGATTCCAGATATCGATACGATTGAGGATTATAGAAGCGTAATGGAAAAGGAGGGTACTCATGAGTCAGTCAATCGGTCAACCCGTTACGAGAGTAGAAGATAAACGATTGCTTACAGGAAAAGGGACCTATATAGATGATATAGCTGTCACGGCAAATACGGCACATGCGGCAATTTTGCGCAGTCCGTATCCTCATGCAAAGATTGTTTCCATTGATATATCAAAAGCAGAGGAAATCCAAGGTGTCAAAAAAGTCATTACAGGTAAGGATATTGAACCGTATCTCAAGCCATTTGGCGTCGGGGTAAGTGCGCCTGTCAAATATTATCCGCTTGCCATTGATAAAGTCCGTTACGTAGGTGAGCCAGTCGCGATTATTGTTGCAAAAGATCGTTACATTGCAGAAGATGCGATGGACTTTGTTAAAGTGACCTATGAAGCACTGAAGCCAGTGGTCGATATTGAATATTCATTAGAAGCAGATGCACCTGTTTTGCATGAAAATATAGGAAATAATATCGCCAATCACCGTACATTCCATTATGGTGAAGTCGATAAAGCGTTTGAGGAAGCAGATCGGATCATTAAGCACAAATTTCATTTCCCTAAATATTCAGCTACCCCAGTTGAAACGTATGGAGTCGTCGCCAATTATGACGAAGGGATGGATCAATATACGGTTCACGCTAATTTCCATGGGCCATTCATTATTCAAGCGGTTATGGCACAAGCTTTACAAATTCCGAGTAATCGATTACGTATCATTGTGCCAAAAGATATTGGAGGAAGCTACGGAATCAAAGCGGGAATTTTTCCATATATTGTCCTTTGTGCGATTACGAGTAAACTAGCTGGTTGCCCTGTTAAATGGATTGAAGACAGGCAGGAGCATCTTTCTTCAAGTTCAAGTGGAACAGACAGGGTGACCTATATTGAAATGGCTGTTCAAAATGATGGAAAAGTTTTAGGCTGCAAAATGAAATTAATTGATAATGTAGGTGCATATATTCGAGCACCAGAACCAGCTTGTTTATACCGCACCCATGCGAATTCTACTGGTGCATATGATATTCCGAATTTAGCAATTGATGCGTACGCAATTATGACCAATAAATCACCAACTGGTTTAATTCGAGGCTATGGTGGGCAAGAGCTTTACTTTCCATTAGAGCGAATCATGCAAATAGTCGCGGATGAACTTGGAATCGATCATGCTGATGTGATTAGAAGAAACTTAGTGAAGAAAGAGCAGTTCCCCTATACAACGGCTTCTGGTGGTGTGTATGACAGTGGTGATTATGAAAAAGCATTCGGATTAGTATTAGATACGGGGATGTACGAACAGTTTAAAGAAAAACAAAAGAAAGCTCGTGAGAAGGGGAAGTTATTTGGTGTAGGTCTCGCCTGTATTGTCGAACCATCTGGGTCAAATATGGGATACATTACGATTGCATTAACGCCAGAAGAAAGAGCTAAGTCACTGCCTAAATCAGGCTGTGCCGAAGCAGCCACGATTTCGATGGACCCACTTGGAAGTGTAAATGTCAGAATTAGCACAACACCATCAGGGCAAGGACATGAAACAGTAGCAGCTCAAATTGTAGCTGATGTGTTAAATATTCCAAGAGAGCAGATTAACGTTGTAGCTGAACTTGATACGTCAACGAGTGCATGGTCGATTGCCTCTGGGAGCTATTCGAGTCGTTTTGCGTCACTCGGCTCAAGTGCCGTATTTTATGCTGCTCATAAAGTACGCGATAAATTGTTTAAGATTGCAGCCCACCAGTTTAGTGTAGATGAAAGCGACTTAGAACTAATTGATGGACATTTTGTTGATAAACATGATGCTTCTAATAAAGTATCGGTAAAACGGATTGCTGGACTGTCTCATTGGAATCCACTTGCACTTCCTGAAGGACTAGAGCCAGGAATCTATGAAACATACTACTATACAGCTAAAATCGCTGAGCCGCCAGATGAAAATGATTTAATCAATTCATCGGTTACGTATGGGTTTGTAGCTGATATGGTGACAGTAGAAATTGATCCAGATACGTATGAAATTAACATTATCGATTATGTGACTGTCCATGATGCAGGAAAACTATTGAATCCTTTAATCGTAGATGGTCAAATATTTGGCGGATTAGCGCACGGGCTTGGTGGAGCCTTGTACGAAGAGCTTGCTTATGATCAAAAAGGGCAATTTTTGACGGGATCATTTATGGATTATTTATGCCCAACTGCACCAGAAATGCCTCCAGTAACGATTAAACATATTGAAACGCCATCACCGATTACACCACTTGGTGCAAAAGGGTTAGGTGAAGGGAACACAATGAGTGCACCTGTAGTCATCGCAAATGCCGTCAGCGATGCATTAAAACCATATAACATCATGATAGATCGATTACCGCTAACGCCAAATAAAATCTATCAACTGCTAGAGCAGGTCAAGGAAACGAAATGAGAAAGGGGGAGGAGTGTGAATGAAACCCGCAAAGTTTGACTATTATAAGCCCAATACATTAAACGAAGCATTGAGCTTGTTAGAAGAGCTAGGAGAGAACGGGAAGATTATTGCTGGCGGACAAAGTCTCGTGCCAATTATGAACATGCGACTAGCAACACCTGAGGCCTTAATTGATATTAATAATCTAGAAGACTTACATTATATTAAGAAAGAAGATAGTATGATCAAAATTGGAGCGTTAACAAGACAAAGGATCGTCGAAACATCAGACATAATTCGTGAAAATTGCGGATTATTGGCTGACTCTATTCCGCACATTGGCCATGTTCAAACAAGAAACAGAGGAACGATTGGTGGAAGCCTTGTCCATGCCGACCCTACTGCAGAGTTACCACTTGCTTTGCTAGCCCTAAAAGGGACATTACACATATCATCGAGTGATGAAGTGAGGGTTGTCGAAGCAGAAGACTTTTTCATTACGTATTTAACTACGGATATGATGCCTAATGAAATTCTAACGGAGATCCAAATTCCGATCATGGAAGGTAGAGTTGGATATGCTTTTGCTGAAATAGCGAGACGGCATGGTGATTTTGGCATCGTTGCAGCAGCCTGTGTGATGACGATAGATGATAACGAAAACCTTGAATCAATCCGTTTAACACTCGGTGGAGTTGAGGCAATACCATTATTAGTAGAAGAAGCTGAGGAGATTCTCAAAGGAGAAAAGGTGACAGACTCTCTCTTAGAGCAAATAACAGAAGCTGTCGTAGATGTAATCGATCCAGAATCTGATCTGCATGCCTCGGCCGAGTATCGCACACATTTGGCTAAAATCTTAACAAAACGAGTGATTAATGAAGCGTACTCCAAGGCAAAGGGGGTCATATAAATGGAACGCCAAAAAATTCAAGTAACGATAAATGAAGACGTTTATCATGAAGAAGCTGAACCTCGCATGCTTCTCAGTGACTTTATTCGAGAGACTTGCGGCTTAACAGGTACACATGTTGGCTGTGAGCACGGCGTATGCGGTGCATGTACGGTGATGGTTAATGGAACTGCTGTAAGAAGCTGCTTGATGTTTGCTGTTCAAGTTGACGGGGGCGAACTCACTACCGTTGAGGGACTAAAACAAGGGGAGGAACTAACTGACCTCCAAGAAAATTTCATTAAACATCATGGTCTCCAATGCGGTTTTTGTACGGCGGGAATTCTCATGTCCACAAAAGAGTTTCTTGAGCAGAATGAACAACCTTCTACTGAAGACATCAAAGACATGCTATCAGGGCATTTATGCAGATGCACAGGATATGATGGTATTATCAAAGCGATTGAGCAAACGGCGAAGGATCGTGGGTGAAGGGTTAATCGTATAATAAAAAGCGTTAGTTCTTGTAGTAGGAAAATACTACTAATGGAACTGACGCTTTTTTTATAAATGTATTGATTGGAAAAAAGGAAGTTATTCTTAATAGATAAAAAGATGATTAGAATTCATACTGCCCTTCTTGTATATTTGTTATTTATCCAAACCCTCCTGCACAGTCCTCCAAAAACTCTCATCCTCAAGTCCCATTCTCCACATCGATGTGCCAGCTAGTTTGTATTTGTGAACAAGCTCTGTTTTGTTCTTAATACTTGCTTCATTTTCAAACCAAACTGTATGCTTGTCCCCATTATCAGCAATGTAATGAAAATATGGGCTTTTGGAGGCGGAGTCCCACTGCACTTCTGCACCTGTTTTCTCGATTAATGTCTCAACCTCTTTCCAAGAAACAGCCTTATTTTCATCGCTGTTATTTAGATTCCAATCATACCCATAAGCAGGTAAACCGATTAAAATCTTTTCAGAAGGAATCTTGCTCGTGGCATATTGCAGGACATTTTCCACCCAATTGACCCCAGCTACTGATCCAGGTTCACCCCAAGTACCGTGTTGGTCATAAGACATTAACTGAATATAGTCGGCCACTTCACCTAATGTTTTGTATTCAAATGTACCGCTCCATTCCCAATCAGGAAAATCTCCTGTTTTGGCTGGAACAGAAACGATAACAGGGTAATGATGTTCGTGGAATACCTTAACAACTTCTTTAATAAATTGATTGAAATTCTCTCGATCGTTTGCATACATATTTTCAAAATTAATATTTAATCCTGTATAACCATTTGTTTTAACCAACTGCAACATCGAATCAATCGTTGTTTTTCTCAAGTGAGCATCTGAGAGAATACGATTTGCTACATCTGAATCAAATTGGTTTTGAATCGTGGCATACGTTTTTAATCCTTTTTTATTGGCAAAATCAATGCTTTCCTGTGGATTAAAACCGTCAATTGTTCCATTTGCTGTTACGTGATAGGTTGCGATCGCGATTTGATTCATATACTGATGGTTGTTTTGCAATGAATTAGATGAGGTGACATCTTGATCCCAATATTGCGTAAAGTAACCGAGGTTCATCAACTCTTTATGAGAAACTTCAACGGCTTGTTCAGGTTGAATGACTTTTTCCTCGTTGTTACTTTCGCTACTTTCATCATTCTTCTTAGGTTCTTTTTCTACTAGAATAATAAAACTACTAAAAACGAGTAGAAAAGCAAAAAGGATAGGGAGTATTTTTACATATCTCATAGCATTCTCCTTATCAAATATTATTTTATTAGAATACTATGAGAAGAGCTGAGTGCCTACTGGAAATGGGAGGAGGAGCAGGAATAGATTTGATGTTTTCGAGGGATGAACATACTTGAGGACTTTCATGAGTTGCTGCTCTCAACCTAGAATGAAAAAGCATTATTCTTATTTTATCCAACTAGAAACGAACCAACTTTCACACAGAAAATAGGCTGTCTCCCAAAAGGTGGTATACATTTTTTTGGAAGCAGCCAAAAGTGTTACTTTCTATTAAAACCCATCCTCTGCCCCAGAAAATGGGATACCTAATCTATTTTCTACTTGGCGGAGTCTACGATTTAAACGATTCAATCGTCCTGTATGAATTTCATCATTTCGATTCAGGCGAATAACCTCCTGATTAATTCGGTTGATTTCTTCATTAATTCGTCTGATTTCTTGATTTTGACGAGTAAGCTCTGCTATTTGCCGCTCATTTTGTCTTTCGAGTTGATTTACTCTTCGTTCAATAGATTGGGGTGGCTGTCTCATAAACTCCTCTTGGTCTGGTTGCTGCTGATGCAGATGTTCCTGTTGGACATACGGATAATAATGATCATACATGGAATAGTCAATTTGTTGCGGGACATAGCCTTGATAGAAATATTGCGGGTTCATCAGGTGGCACTCCTTTACGTTTTTTATAGGGATAAACACCTTATACCTTATGTATAAAAACACGGAGTGACAGGGCCAGTGCCTAAAATTTCTAGATGAAAATAGTGAAAGAGCCTTTAAAATAAAAAAAGACCGAGCAATCATCGCTCGGTCCTCCTCATGATTATCTGACAACAATGTCATCATTTTCAACAATGATATTTACTGACGTCACTTCTTCGTGATCTAAAATCAAATCCGTTACGCGGTCTTCAAGTTGTTCTTGAATCACGCGGCGAAGCGGACGCGCACCAAAAGCTGGGTGATAGCCAAGCTCGGCTAATTTTTCTTTCGCTTCTTGTGAAACGGTCATTGTAATGTTTTGCTCTGCTAATGTTTCTTGTAAATCGTTAAGCATTAAGTCAACAATTTTAACTAAATCGTCTTTTTCTAAGTGATTGAATTCAATAATCGCATCAAAGCGGTTCAAGAATTCAGGCTTAAAGTAAGAAGATAAGGAGTCAAGCACAGATGGTTGTGTTCCTTCATTTTCTGCCCCAAATCCAACTGTCTTTTTCTTCTCGCCGACACCTGCGTTACTTGTCATAATAATAACAGTGTCTTTAAAGCTTACTGTACGTCCTTGGCTGTCCGTTAGACGACCATCCTCTAAAATTTGCAAGAACATATGTTGAACATCTGGATGTGCCTTTTCGATTTCATCAAGTAAGATGATTGAATAAGGATTACGACGCACTTTCTCTGTCAATTGTCCTGCTTCATTATGACCGACATAGCCAGGAGGAGAACCAATTAATTTTGAGACGGCATGTTTCTCCATATATTCACTCATATCAAGACGAACCATTGCGTCTTTTGAGCCAAACATTTCTTCGGCTAATGTTTTCGTTAATTCTGTTTTACCGACACCAGTTGGTCCGACAAATAAGAAGGAACCAATTGGGCGATGCTTTGCCTTAAGACCAGCACGAGAGCGACGAATTGCTTTGGCTACTTTTTTGACCGCTTCACTTTGGCCAATTACTTTACCTGCTAAATGGTCAGCTAGGTTTTTCATTTTCGCTGAATCATTAGCTTGAAGCTTACCAACAGGGATGCCTGTTTTCTTTTCAATAATGCTTTGAATGTGCTCCACATCAACGACAGCTTTTTTGTCTTCTTTATTTTGTAGACGTTTTTCAAGCGTTGCTTCTTCATCACGAAGTTTAGCCGCGATTTCATAGTTTTCTTCTTTTAATGCTTTATCTTTTTCAGCAGAGATAGTAGCTAAGCGTTTCTCAATCTCATCATGACTTGTCACACCAGCTTGAAGATTCATTTTTGAACCAGCTTCATCAAGTAGATCAATCGCTTTATCTGGTAAGAAACGATCTTGAATGTAGCGATGCGATAACGTTACACACGCTTTAATCGCCTCATCTGTATAGCGAACATTATGGTAATTTTCGTATTTGCTTTGAATGCCTTTTAAGATTTCCATTGCTTTATCAACAGCTGGCTCATGAACTGTTACTGGCTGGAAGCGACGCTCAAGCGCTGCATCTTTTTCAATCGAGCGATACTCTTTTAATGTTGTCGCTCCAACGACTTGAAGTTCACCGCGTGCAAGCGCTGGTTTCAAGATGTTCCCAGCATCCATCGAACCTTCCGCTGAACCAGCTCCAACTAATAAGTGAATTTCATCGATAAATAAAATTACATTTTTACGTTGTTGCAGCTCGGCAATTAACTGTTGCATACGTTCCTCAAATTGACCACGAATACCAGTGTTTGCGACTAAGGAAGCAACATCTAGTAAATACACTTCTTTATTTAATAGTTTAGAAGGGACTGCACCTTCCGTAATTTTTAAAGCTAGTCCTTCTACAATTGCTGTTTTACCGACACCAGGTTCCCCGATTAAAACGGGGTTGTTTTTGTTACGACGGTTTAAAATTTCAATGACGCGCGCAACTTCCTCATCACGTCCGATTACTGGATCAATTAACCCAGCCTTAGCAGCATTCGTTAGGTTACGACCATATTGATCTAAGAAGCCACCGCCGCGATTTCCACCTTGTTGCGGTTTTGCGGATTGGAATCCTTGTTGCTGTGCAGCCATATGCTGGCCTGCAAGCTGTTTGAATAAATCATCGAATGGTGACATATGTGAAAATCCACCTCCAAATCCAGTAGGAATTTTATGCTCAGCTTGTAATTGTTCAAAGCATGGATGGCATAAGTGTAATTGTTGTTTTTTATGATTGAATTGGAAATTTACGTTCACATTCGCTTCTCGTTGTTGACAGTTTTGACATTTCATTTCTCATAACCTCCTCGAAATAATTAGGACCTAATAGAAATAAGGAACTGCAACGCTATTATTTGTTTATCAGTCAAAGGTTAATGTTTGACTTTGACTATCTTTGACCTTTATGAGTTTATTATACTTTGACCTTTTTTGACTTTCAAGTGTTTTGTTTAAAAATTTTTTTGGGAGGATTTTATTGCTATTAATACGCAGGTTATCGAAAGAAGATCAACAACAGAAACAACTATGTACTTAACTGACTCAGAAAAGAGAAATAGTCAAACTTATTTCATGTAAAATGAGAATAGGCATTTAATGTTTAAATCATTTTGGCAAGGATGTGATCATGTGTGGAATAAAATAAGTAAGTTTTACTCACCCTTCATTGATGTACTATCTTTTTCCTTATTAATCCTAACAATCAGTTATGTTGCAATGAATTATGGAACATTACCAGATGAAATTCCAAGACATTTTAATGCAATAGGCGATCCTGATGCATGGAGTGGGAAGGGGATGCTAATTGTTTTTTTGATTTTAAAAGGTTTTATCTTGCTTATGCTTTTTCTATTAAATTACTTTGTTTTTATCTCAAACGAAAGTGCAAAAGACGCAATTGCTTTTGTGAACATTCCTTTTGTTAATAAAGATCAGCTTACTAGTGAACAGGCAGAGGTCGTTCGAAAACTTTCGGCCCGAATGTTGGCAATTGTAAACGTATGTGTTAGTTTCCTATTCTTTTATATAATCTACGGAACGATCCAAACAGCATTGGAAAATCAACAAGGGCTAGGGTTGATGCCGCTCTATATCACAATCGTTCTTGTAGTGATTTCATGTTATTACACTTGGAAGATCTACCAGACTGCAAAAGCTGAAAATAGTTAATGAGAAGGAGAGGTGGAAGCATGCTTGTTTTTGATGGTATACGGATTATTCATATAATAGCGGGCTTTTTAGCGCTATTCACCTTTTGGATTCCCGTTGTGACAAGAAAAGGTGGGGGAGTCCATAGAGGTATAGGGTGGGTGTACACGATTTCGATGGTAGTTGTCAGTATAAGCGCTTTTTATATGGGAGTCTATCGTATCTTTTTTGATTCAATAAGTGATCAAACAGTGATTGCATTCTCGTGGTTTCTCATTTTTATTGGATTGCTAAGTGGATCGACTGCGTGGTACGGAATAAGAGTTCTCCATTTTAAACGCAGGAAACATCCACACCGAGTTATAATTGATTTACTTATTCCACTATTTTTACTTTTAGGTGGAATAGGAATGGTTATTTACGGACATCTGATCGATTTTCCATTATTAGCGTGGTTTCCACTTGTAGGAATCTTTCTCGGTGCGTCTCATCTTTGGTACTGGTTGCGAATTCCGAAAATGAAGAAGCAATGGTGGATTGAGCATCTTGTAGGGATGTTAAGCTGCAGCATTGCAACAATTACTGCTTTTACTGTGTTTGGTGCACCTCAGCTTATTGATGTTGAGAGTGTGCATCCCGTTCTTTGGTTTATTCCAACGATTATCATTGTCCCTATGATTATTGCGTTCACTTGCTACTATACGAAGAAATTTAAATGAGAAAAAATAACTCGGAGATAGTATACTTTCATCCGAGTCTTGATTGAGTATGTATGAATCACCCTGTAAAATGGTTAAGTAAAACAATTTTAGATGAGAAAAGGTGTTATGCGTGAATAGATTTATTGTAATTGGAGCGGGGATTCTTGGCGCATCTACTGCGTATCATCTTGCAAAGGCAGGAGCAGATGTAACGTTAATTGATCGGGCAGACCACGGGCAAGCAACTGATGCCGCAGCGGGCATTGTCTGTCCGTGGCTTTCTCAGCGTCGGAATAAAGCTTGGTACAGCTTAGCAAAAGGTGGAGCAAGATATTATCCAACATTAATCGAGGAATTAGAAGCGGAAGGGGAAACCGACACGGGCTATGCAAAAGTCGGTGTACTCAGTCTTCATTCTGATCCGAAAAAACTAGATAAGATGGAGGAACGTGCTAAAAAGCGACGTGAAGATGCACCAGAGATCGGCCAGATTACGAGATTGTCTCCTGCTGAAACGCAGGCGCTGTTTCCACCACTGGCAGAGGAGTATGGTTCTGTTCATGTGAGTGGAGGTGCTCGTGTGAACGGGAGAGCACTTCGTCTTGCTTTGATTAATGCTGCCAAAAGAAACGGAGCAACATACATTCAAGCAAGTGCCGAGCTAACCTATTCAGGAAATCATGTAACAGGGGTTAAGACTGATGGGAAAACAACCCTTGCTGATCAAGTTATTGTGACAGCAGGAGCTTGGGCAAAGGAGTTGCTGCAACCACTTGGTATCAATTTTTTAATAGAGCCACAAAAAGCGCAAATAGTGCATTTGGAATTGCCTGAGACGAACACAAAGACTTGGCCTGTCGTGATGTCACCAACGAGCCAGTATGTGATCGCATTCGATAACGGTCGAGTGGTAGTAGGGGCGACTCATGAAAATGGAGTCGGCTTTGATGACCGCGTGACAGCTGGAGGCATACATGAAATCTTTGATAAGGCATTTGAAATTGCCCCAGGCTTAGCAAATAGCACGGTACTTGAAACAAAGGTAGGCTTCAGGCCAGTTGCCCCAGAATTTTTGCCGATTATTGGAGCAGTACCAAACGTTCAAGGACTCTTGCTTGCGAATGGTCTCGGTTCTTCAGGTTTAACAGTGGGACCTTATATTGGAGCCGAACTTGCAAAGCTTGCTCTTGGAAAGCCAATCGAAATTGATCTCGAGCTATATGATGTGGCTCGTGCGGTAAAAGAGTTAAATGAATAAAAGAAGTGCCCTTACTTTTTTCGCAAGTAAGGGCACTTGTTGTGTCTTATTCTTTATGTTGACTAGGCACTTCGCAACCATCTTCAGCACAAAATGCACCGTCTTCATTACTTTGTGCAAGTGGTTGTAGCGTCTTTTTTTGAGATTCTTCTTCCCAAACTTGTTGTAGAGCACTACTAAATGTTTCTGGAGGTTGAGCTCCAGAAATCGCATATTTCTGATTGATGACAAAGAAAGGTACACCTCGTACACCGATCTCTTTAGCTTCTGCTTCATCAATACGAACGTCCTTCGCGAAGTCATTTCCTTTTAGAACAGATTCTACTTCCGCACGATCTAATCCGAGCTCGACAGCTAAGTCTAGTAACACCTGATGATCGCCTACATTTTTATTCTCGCTAAAATAGGCGTGTAAGAGTCGTTCAGTCACTTCAGTAGCTTTTCCTTTTGATTCTGCAAATTTCGCAAGACGATGGGCATCGAATGTTTCACTAACGATATCAAATTTGAAGTCTAATCCGACAGTGGCTGCTTGCTGGGCAACATTCTCGTTCATTCTTTTTGCCTCTTCAATCGACGTACCATATTTCTTAGCAAGCGCTTCATCAATTTTTAAAGAAGTATCGATGCTTCCAGGAGGGTTTAATTCAAAGCTTTTATAAACAACCTCCACTTTATCTTTATGAGGAAATGAGTCTAAAGCTTGCTCCAAACGTCTTTTTCCAATATAGCAAAACGGACAGACAAAGTCAGACCAGATTTCAATTTTCATCATGCACACCACTTTCGTTAAGATAACGTTACAGTACCATATTTTTGATTGGAGTTCTAAATAATTGGCTTGAGAGAGAAAGTTATATTAGGAAACAATGATGCGGCATAAACTAACTTACGATATAACAAGGTCAGTTCTCATTGGAGCTGGCTTTTTTGTTAGATAAAAAAGCATTACCACAAGCATTTAGAAAAGTAACAACTGCTTGGGTAATGCTTTTAGACAATCTAATATAACGACTAGTCGGTCTTTTTAAATCGATAGTTATAGTGAAGATATCTTAAGCGACCTGTGTCTTATGTTCTTTTTGTTGTTTTTCGATTCTTTTAATATCTAAACGAATTAAAATTGATAAAATGAAAGCGAATACAATTAATCCTACAAAAATATTGAACACAGGAATGTAGCTCCCTGTTGTATCTCTGATTTGGGATACAATCATTGGCCCTAGGACACCGCCAAGTGACCACGTTGTAAGAAGATAACCGTGAATCGCACCAAGTTGTTTTGTGCCGAAAATATCCCCAATGAATGCAGGAAGATTGGAAAATCCGCCTCCATAACAGGAAATAACGATTAAAATAAGCGCTTGGAATAATAAAACGTTTGTAACGTTAGGAAGTAACAAGAACGCTACTATTTGAATAACAAAGAAAATCATGAATACAGTTGGGCGACCAATGTAGTCAGAGATTGCTGCCCATCCCAGACGACCACTGCCATTCAAAATACCCATAATTCCTACCATTGTGGCAGCGCCAGCAACTGATAATCCAACCATCTCTTGAGCCATTGGAGATGCAACAGAAATAACCATTATCCCTGTAGTCGTATTAATGAGCATCATTCCCCAAAGCAACCAGAAGCGTCTTGTTTTTACTGCTTCTTTCGCTGTTAATTGCGCCAAATCTTTTTTTACCACTTTTTTACCAGATGCAATATCTTTCTTCATTCCAGCAGGCATCCAACCTTCTGGTGGAGGTGCGATATAAGAAGCTCCAAGGATCATGATAATAAAATAACTTCCGCCTAAAATGAAGAACGTATTTGAAATACCAATTGATGACATAAGTGATGCAGCAATTGGTGCTGTGATTAGAGCGCCAGCTCCAAAACCGAATACCGCCATTCCTGTTGCTAAACCTCTCCGGTCAGGGAACCACTTTACAAGTGTTGAAACAGGTGATATGTATCCTAAACCAAGTCCCATCCCACTCATTAACCCATAAGTAATCAAAAATAGAGGAAGTGAGTCAATTAAAACGGCTAAACCAGAACCAACTTGACCTAAACCAAATAAAATAGCAGCTAAGATCGCTGATTTTCGTGGACCATTTCGTTCAACAAAACTTCCAAAGAAAGCAGCTGATGTTCCTGCGAGCGCCATCATTATTGTGAACGCTATTGTAATTTGAGTTGGTTCCCAACCAATTGCTTCACTGATGGGGTTTGTGTAGACACTGTAAGCGTATGCAGCACCAATTGAAAGGTGGATCGCAACGGCTGAAAGCGCTATCAACCATCTGTTCTTAGTAGTTCCCATATTCATTCTCCCTTCTTATAACAAGAAATTTCGTTAATACTTATCTGATATCTGATGTCACAAAAACTTCATAATCTAAGAATACAATTAAATATTCGAAAAATCAAACTAATCTATTAAGTTTAATGGTTTTTAATTTTAAAATAATTTTCTATTTAGTACAATCGAAATGAAGGTGCGATACTAAGTGGCACGACATTTTTATGCAAGAGCCTTTTAGCGTAATTATTTTAATGCCCTAACCAACTCAACCAAGCTTGAATATAAATAAAGAAATGAACCATGCTTCTTTGTAGAAATAGTAAAAGCATACAAATCATCTATAATCAGAATTTTTAATTATTTAACCGCATAAACTATAAAAATAAACAATGGATCGAACTAACTAGGAAATGATGTAAATCAAATAGATTAGCTACCTTTTTAGAAATAAAATAATTTTGAAGAGAGGAGGTAACAGAATGGACTATCTCATGTTCTGTGATCATTGTGGAATGCCTAAACCGATCGGGGAATACATCATGAGGGAGTACTTTTGGATAGCAAGCCATGTCTATTGTAACAACTGCAACAAGCCAAATAAGATACCAGAACACTTACAACAACTATCTCTACAAATGAGAAAAGGCTGTAAAGGAACAAATGAGTAAACATCTAACATTCTATTTATTGACAGAGACTTGTGTAGGACATACCTATAGAATCTCAAATAGGACAAGCGCCTTAAGTGATCAAGAGATAAAAGCGTAGACAAATAGATAACGATTGTCTGAAGCTCTCCTGTTAATGAAGGAGAGCATTTTTTGCCTCCAAACGTCTAAACAAAAGAAAATGTGTATAAGAATGATGTAGAATGGAGTAAGTTTAAAGGGATTTTAATAGAAATGATTGAATTCATTATGACATGTATAAATAAATTTTGTATATAAAGATGTAATGATATGAACTTTTAATGAGAGGGACTAGACATGTAATACAATTATCTAGGGATAACAGGCCTAGAGATGTGTTCATTATGGTTAGGGACAATGGCCTTTGGAAGGTTGATGAGGATTTGTAGACCACGATTTTAGAAACGGCAAAGAAGAGGGTATGGCAGTTTAACTGCCCGCCTTCTTCTTTCATTGTTGCATGACTTGCTTAGCAACATTCATGCCAGATAGAACTGTTCCGAGTGTACCGGCTCCAGGAAAAACTGTATCTCCGCACAACCAGAGTCCATCCATTCCTGAATAACTAGAATAAGACGTTAACCAGCTATACTTATTCGTTGAAATATAGCCTCCAACTTTACCGTCTTCACGATGAACAAAGCGTTTAAAAGTGACGGGCGTTCCAGGTAATAAAACATCGATGGAAGACTGAAAGGCAGGGAAGTGACTAGAGATTGTTGAAATAATTTTGTCGGAATAGGTTTGTTTTTTCGTCTCGTAATGTTCCCTAACCCACCACTGACTCGGTTCGGTGTGTGTAGAAATTGTAATTGAGCGTTTGCCTTTTGTTGTCATTAATTGATCATCTTGGACTGAAATGGAAAACAAAAAGTGATTTCCTTCAGCTAAAGGCTGATCGTAGCTCTCTATAAACTGGTGAAACAAAGGCTCTTTTTCATGAAGAAAATCACGGCAACCGACGTAAAGGGAAAAAGCACCCCAGGCTTGTCGTATTTTTTCTTTGTCTTCTTCTATATTAACTTTTCCCTTTACATCTTCGGCTAGTAGGCTATGGAGGTTATGAATTGAATTGTTCAAGACAAGCTGTTTTGCTGTAAAAATTTCTTTTCTTTTTGTCAAAACATGCCATAGATCTGCTTTTTTCTGAATTCCTATCACTTTGCTTCGTTTGATGATTTCTCCACCATGATGTTGAATGAATTGACCAAGATCTTCGGCAATCGTTGCAAGTCCCCCGTAAACGTAGTAAGCACCACGATGAAAGGTTTGCAGGGCGGCATAGCCTATAATTGCTGATGACTGGTGAATCGTTGTTTGGACACTATCCATAAGTTGGCCGTTAAGAAAAGTGATAAAACGTTTATTTGATAACAGTTGATATTTTTTCAAACGGTCTGCCACACTTTGCGTGAAATATGGCAAAAGCTTGACAGACTGGTTTGAGATAAGTGGTAACAACTGTTTGAGATGAATCAAATTCTTTGGTGGAAAGGTCGGGTTTTGTGTAATAAGTTGATTTAGTAGGCTTCCAATTCGAAACACTTCCTCATAAAAAGCAATGATGTTCTCTTGGTCGCTAGGAAACTGTCTGGCAATTTCCTTATACCAATTCTCTGCTTCACGAAAGTAACGAATCGTTCCATCGGGCATATGAACATCCATGATGATCGGTACATTGATTAATTTAGGAAGAGGGAGGTTTAATTCTTGATACAACCTAAAAAGCACACCACCTTCCTCAAATCCCATTCCAAGCGTCGCCCCAGCAGCAAAGCGATAGCCAGAACGATCAAACTTCCCAGCACACCCACCTAATTCATTCGAGGCTTCTAATACCACCACTTTATAGCCTTTTTTCGTCAATAAAGCTGCCGTAGAGAGCCCGCCAATCCCAGCACCGACCACAACCACATCAGTCTTCATTCTCATCCTCCTCAAAAAAAGCTCGAAAGTTTTTGTATAAGTTATGTATAATTATTTTAAAGATATTGAATCAGAAAGTAAAATGATAAGTGAATCTTTATGCATAAGCACGAAAGTGAAATTAATTATTCCATCCAGATTATGGTGGATTGAATAAAAAACTTTTTTGTGACAAAAATCTCTTAAAAAACTAATTTATCAGCATTTTTAATGAGTATGTTATTAAAACATACTTGACTTATAGGAATAATGCGACTACGATAAAAATAATCATTTTTTCATTGGCAGTGAATGGCAAGATTTATTGAAACCAGGCACTATAATTAAAATGACTTATGATAAGTTTATATTTTTTGTGAGGTGGATATAGTTGCAACTTCAGGTATTGAACAGTCCATTTAATGAGGAGCAGGCAGAGCTCCTTAACCGTCTTCTGCCGACCTTAACAGAATCGCAAAAAGTTTGGTTGACTGGTTATCTGGCTGCGTCTCAAGCTGCTGCGTCTCAAATGGCAGCAACGACAGCGATAGCAGAAGCACCAGTGGCAGAACTTCCTGCAGAAAGTGCTGCACAACCAATCTCTAAAGAAGTAACGATTCTTTTTGGTTCACAGACAGGCAACGCACACGGGCTTGCTAAGAATGCAGGTAAGACGCTTGAAGAAAGAGGATTTCAGGTGACTGTCTCGTCTATGAGTGATTTTAAGCCGAACAATTTAAAGAAGGTTAAAAACCTACTAATTGTTGTGAGCACACATGGAGAAGGGGACCCGCCAGATAATGCTATTTCTTTCCATGAGTTTCTTCATGGGAAAAGAGCACCGAAGCTTGAGGATTTCCGTTTTTCTGTATTGTCGCTTGGAGACAGCTCATATGAGTTTTTCTGTCAGACAGGAAAAGAATTTGATCAGCGCTTAGAAGAGCTTGGCGGCACACGTGTATATCCACGTGTGGACTGTGATCTTGACTTTGATGAGCCAGCAGCAGAATGGCTTGAAGGAGTTCTTAGTGGTTTAAGTGAAGCGCAGGGTGGAAGTGCTACTCCTGCTCAGGCAGCAGCTGTAACTGAAAGTGCTGAATCGGTATATTCTAGAACAAATCCGTTTAAAGCGGAAGTTCTTGAAAATTTAAATTTGAATGGTCGCGGATCAAATAAAGAAACGCGTCACCTTGAGTTTTCGCTTGAAGGATCTGGTCTTACATTTGAACCAGGTGATAGCCTTGGTATCTACCCAGAAAATGATCCAGCTCTTGTAGATATGCTTCTTCTTGAAATGAATTGGAATTCTGAAGAAATTGTGACGGTTAATAAACAAGGAGACGTTCGTCCGCTTAAAGAAGCGCTCACTTCTCACTTTGAAATTACCGTTTTAACAAAACCTCTTCTTGAGCAGGCAGCAAAGCTTTCAGCGAATAAGGAGTTAACAGATCTTTTATCAGCGGGCAATGAAGACAAATTAAAAGCGTATATTGACGGACGCGATTTGCTAGATTTAGTTCGTGATTTTGGTCTATGGGGTGTATCAGCACAAGAATTTATCTCGATTCTTCGTAAAATGCCAGCGCGTCTTTATTCCATTGCAAGCAGCTTATCAGCGAATCCTGATGAAGTGCATTTGACAATCGGCGCTGTTCGCTACAATACACATGGGCGTGACCGAAACGGCGTTTGCTCGATTTTATGTGCAGATCGCTTACAACCTGGAGATACGCTACCAATTTACATTCAACATAATGATAACTTCAAGCTTCCACAGAACCCAGATACACCAATTATCATGGTTGGGCCAGGGACAGGTATTGCACCGTTCCGTTCTTTCATTCAAGAGCGTGAAGAAACGGGAGCAGAAGGTAAATCATGGTTATTCTTTGGTGACCAACATTTCGTAACGGATTTCCTTTACCAAACTGAGTGGCAAAAGTGGTTGAAGGACGGCGTGTTGACAAAAATGGATGTCGCATTTTCGCGTGACACAGATGAAAAAGTATACGTACAGCACCGTATGGAAGAACAGAGTAAAGAATTGTTTAAATGGCTTCAAGAAGGAGCAGTCGTTTACATTTGTGGAGATGAGAAGCACATGGCACATGATGTCCATAACACTCTTATCGACATTATTGAAAAAGAAGGCGGCATGAGCCGTGAAAAAGCGGAAGAATATCTTGCCGACATGCAACAGCAAAAACGTTATCAACGTGATGTATACTGATTTTGGACTGGAAGGAGAAAACACAACATGGTGAACCAAATTTTAAAAGCGCCAGACGGCACTCCAAGCGATGTTGAGCGCATAAAAAGAGAGAGTAATTATTTGCGTGGTACATTGAAGGAAGTTATGCTGGATCCGATCAGCGCTGGAATTCCAGATGATGACAACCGCCTAATGAAACATCATGGTAGCTATTTACAGGATGACCGAGATCTCCGTAATGAGCGCCAAAAGCAAAAGCTTGAACCAGCGTATCAATTTATGCTACGTGTCCGTATGCCAGGTGGTGTAGCAACACCAGCTCAATGGCTTGTGATGGATGAGCTTGCTCAAAAATACGGTAACAGCACTTTAAAGCTGACAACACGTCAGACGTTTCAAATGCACGGTATCTTAAAATGGAATATGAAAAAAACGATTCAAGAAATCCACGCTTCAATGCTAGATACAATTGCGGCTTGTGGAGATGTGAACCGTAACGTTATGTGTATTTCAAATCCAGATGAATCAGAAATCCATTCAGAAGTATATGAATGGTCAAAAAGATTAAGTGATTATTTATTACCGCGTACAAGAGCGTATCATGAAATTTGGTTGGATGAAGAAAAAGTAGCTGGTACAGCAGAAACAGAAGAAGTCGAACCAATGTACGGACCGCTTTATTTGCCACGTAAGTTCAAGATTGGTATTGCGGTACCTCCATCGAATGACATTGATGTTTATTCGCAGGATCTTGGTTTTATTGCGATTGTTGAAGATGGAAAGCTTATCGGGTTTAACGTAGCAATCGGCGGTGGTATGGGTATGTCGCACGGGGACAAGGAAACGTATCCACAGCTTGCTAAAGTAATTGGCTTCTGTACGCCAGACCAAATTCTTGATATAGCAGAAAAAGTGATTACCATTCAGCGTGACTACGGAAATCGTTCTGAACGTAAAAATGCCCGCTTCAAGTACACAGTTGATCGTCTTGGACTAGAAACAGTGAAGGCTGAACTAGAAAACCGTCTTGGCTGGAGCCTTGACGTAGCGAAGTCATATCATTTTGACAGTAATGGCGACCGTTACGGCTGGGTGAAGGGCGTTAAAGGAAAATGGCACTATACAATGTTTGTTGAAGGCGGACGTGTCGTTGATACGGATGATTACAAGCTCATGACGGCTGTGCGCGAGATCGCTAAAATCCATACTGGTGATATTCGACTTACGGCAAATCAAAACTTAATCATTGCTAATGTATCAAGCACAAAAAAGAAAAAGATTAGCGAATTGATCGATCAATTTGGACTGACAGACGGCAAGCATTATTCAGCACTACGTCGTAGCTCTATTGCGTGCGTAGCTCTTCCAACATGTGGACTCGCGATGGCAGAAGCAGAACGTTATTTACCAGTGCTTATTGATAAGATCGACGCTATTGTTGATGAAAACGGCCTACGTAACGAAGAAATTACGATTCGTATGACAGGCTGTCCAAACGGCTGTGCCCGCCATGCACTAGGCGAAATTGGCTTTATCGGAAAAGCGCCAGGCAAATACAACATGTATCTTGGTGCAGCCTTCGACGGTAGCCGTCTAAGTAAAATGTACCGCGAAAACATCGGTGAAGAAGAAATTTTAAAAGAACTACGCTCAATTCTTCCTCGCTATGCAAAAGAACGTCAAGAAGGCGAGCACTTCGGTGACTTTGTCATTCGTGCAGGTATCATTAATGCAACAACTGATGGTGCAAATTTCCATGATTGATTAAAATAAAGTAGAGACAGGACTCGGTTCCTGTCTTTTTTTCATTATTTTTTAGTAATGAGAGGATTTTAAGGGTGTTTGAATCAGTTAAGACTTGGTTATATAAAATTAAAATACTTCTCAAAAGAATGGAGGAATGAATCGATGCCCTATCATTCTTTAAGCGAACTTCCTGAAGGAGTAAAAGACAATTTGCCACATCATGCCCAAGAGATTTTTAAAGAAGCCTTTAATTCAGCGAGTGAAGAATATTCGGAAGAAGAAACAGCATTTAAGGTAGCGTGGAATGCAGTTAAACAGAAATATGAGAAAGACAGCGATGGTAATTGGGCTAGAAAATGATCTAGTTAAAACCAAGATTAACAAAAGAAGAGTTGCGTCGTTATCTTATGATAATGAAGTTGCTTTATTGTAAACACTTTTTGTTTGGTGATCATATAAATCAATATGATAAACTATTCGTACAAATACTTATCACTAAGGGTGCAATGTTTGCTTTAGAAGAGTGAAGAACTCTGACCCTTTGAACCTGATCTAGGTAAAACTAGCGTAGGTAAGTGACACTTTTAAACGTATGGTTGAAAAAGGTCACTAGTATTTAGTGATCTTTTTTTAATGATCAAATAATAAAGGAGAGCTGGAAATGGATATTAAAGAACAAGTGGTTTTAGTGACAGGAAGCAGTAGAGGACTTGGAGCGGCTATCGTCAAAGCCTTTGCAAGAGAAGGCGCAAATGTTGTCGTTAATTATTTTCAAAACGAGGCAAAAGCACAAGAAGTAGTTGAAAGTATTGGAAAAGACTTAGCTATTGCGATCAAAGCAGATATTAGAGAACAGAGTGAAGTGGAAATAATGTTTGAACAAGCGAAGAATCATTTTGGACGACCAATTACAACGATTGTCAATAATGCTTTAATTCATTTTACATTTGATGCAGTTAATAAGAAAAATGCAGATACTGTTACGTGGGATGATTACCAAGTACAATTCGAAGGAAGCATTAAAGGGTCATTACATACAGTGAAAGCGGGCAAGAAGGATATGGCTGACCTTAACTTTGGTCGAATTATCAATATCGGGACAAATCTCTTCCAAAATCCAGTTGTCGCCTATCATGAATACAACACGAGTAAAGCAGCTCTTTTAGGATTTACGAGAACAATGGCAAGAGAACTTGGAGCAAATGGAATAACAGTAAATATGGTCTCTGGTGGCCTTTTAGAGAAAACAGATGCTAGTGCAGCGACCCCTGATGAAGTGTTTAAAATCATCGAACAAAACACACCGCTTCAAAAAGTGACAAGCCCTGAAGAAGTGGCAGACTCTGTCCTGTTTTTTGCGTCCCCTTGGAGCCGAGCTATTACAGGTCAAAACTTAGTCGTTGATGGCGGCTTGGTGATGGATTAGAGGAATATCATGCAAAATGCCTTATTGTTTTAGAGATAATAAGGCATTTTTTTATTGAGCCACGAGTATGTAGATAAGCTTCTTCGTATGGATTATTATGAAGATTGGTTAGCAGGAATTAAAGGTTAAATCATTGCAATGGTTGCGCACCTTCTGCTGAATTAAATAGTCAAATGAGCATCCGTGTTCATAGAAGATATTTCTATAGAGTAATGTCTAGTTATGCTTTATTATAAATGAGGAACAATAGATTTTCTTAATCAATTCCAGAGGTATACCAAAAATGGTATACCTCTTTTGACATACTGTACTTATAGAAAGAGTGAACATTGACATATGATCAATTTAAAAAGGGCGGTGCTTCATTTGAAATTATTCCATACAGCGGATTGGCACCTTGGAAAGCTTGTTCAAGGTGTATATATGACAGAAGATCAGAGATATGTTTTACAACAATTTGTACAGGCGATTGAAGAGGAGAAGCCTGATGCAGTGATCATTGCAGGTGACTTGTATGATCGTGCGATTCCACCGACAGAAGCGGTTGATTTATTAGATGAGATGTTAGAGACCATTGTCATTAAGTTGAAGACACCAGTGCTTGCGATTGGTGGAAATCATGACGGTCCAGAACGATTGAACTTCGGTAGTCAGATCATGAAATCAACTGGCTTTCATATTGTTGGTCAATTCAGTAGTACGTTTGAGCCTGTTGTATTGAAAGATGAACATGGAGATGTGCATTTTCACTTAATTCCATATGCAGATCCTAGTAAGGTACGTTTTGAGCTGCAAAGAGATGACATTCGTACTCATGATGATGCAATGAGAGCGATCATTCAACACATCATAGAATCGATGGACGAGCAGGCTCGACATGTATTGATTGGCCATGCGTTTGTCACTCCTGGTGGTGAGCCAAAAGAGAATACGAGTGATTCTGAACGACCTTTGGCCATTGGCGGGGTAGAGCATGTTCATGCAAGTATTTTTGAACCATTTCATTACACAGCACTGGGACATTTGCATCAAGCTCACTATGTCAGCAATGAAACGATCAGGTATGCAGGCTCTCCGTTGAAATACTCGATTTCAGAAGAGCATCATCAAAAAGGTTATTTTATTGTTGAACTAGATCGAGATGGACAAGTAACGATTGAAAAACGATTACTTGAACCAAGACGGAATATTCGAACAGTCGAAGGTAGAATAGACGACATTGAACAGCATGAACGAAACGAGGATTATGTCTTTATTAAACTACTAGATGAATCCCCTGTCCTTTCCCCAATGGAACGTGTTCGCTCGGTTTATCCTAACGCAATGCATGTTGAGCGAAAGATCGTTCCAGTGATGGCTGGAAACGAATATGATGCTGTGGTCGCACGTTCGAAAATGGATGAACTCTCCCTGTTTAAAGCCTTTTATAAAGAAGTAAAAGGAACGGAGATCTCTGCAAAATCGGAAAGATTATTCAAAGAAGCCTTACAGGAGACGATCGAAAAGGAAGGTGAACGAGGATGAAGCCTATTAAACTAACGATCACTGCCTTTGGCCCATATAAACATTCTGAAACGATTGATTTTAAGGAGCTAAACGAACAACGTCTATTTGTAATTTCTGGTAATACAGGAGCTGGTAAAACCTCGATTTTTGATGCGATTTGTTTTGCCTTATATGGGGATGCCAGTGGAGAAGATCGCGAAGACGCTAAAATGCTACGGAGTCAATTTGCGACAGATGAAGAAAGCACATCGGTCGACTTCGAATTTGAATTACGTAGACGCACATACAGAGTGTTCAGGCAAATGGCTCATGTGAAAGGAACGAACAAAACAGCAACGGGTGACAAGTATGAAATCTACGAAACGACTGGTGAAAGCGAAGTACTACTAGTCGATCGGTTAACAGTCGGTAACGTGAACCAAAAAATTCAAGACATAATAGGACTCACAAAGGATCAATTTAAGCAAATTGTGATGCTGCCCCAAGGGGAATTTCGTAAGCTTCTAACGTCAGATACGGAAAACAAAGAAGAAATACTTCGTAAAATTTTCAAAACAGGTCTATATCAATCGATGACCGAACGATTAAACGAAAAGCGGATCACATCACAAAAACAATATGAAGCCAAGAAGCAAGAACGTGATCTCTACATTAAAAATGTAGAAAAATCGTTACCAAAGCGCGAAGACTCACTCCTTATGCAAGTATTTGAACAAGAGAACTACAACACGCATCAAGTTATAGAAGCTCTTGCGGCAGAGATGACGCATTACAAAGAAGAAGCAACAAAGCAAAAGAGTTTGCATGACGAACACAAAAAGAAGTTACAAGAACAAACAAACCATTATCATCAAGCCAAAACGGTTAATGAACGGTTCGATGCTCTCAGTAATATGCAACAGCAAAAAGAAGACATGGAGCAGCAACACCCACTGGTACAAGCAAAAGAGAAAAAGCTACAACAAGCAGTAAAAGCGAGTCAAATTGACATACATGAAGATCACTATCTTGCGGTCAAAAGTGAATTAGTTGAGTTAAAGCAAACGTTAGAAGCACAAGCGTTGGAATTAGAACATGCAGATAAAGAGTTAACGTTAGCAGAGGTAGCTTATAAAGAGGAAGAGCAGAAAGAAACAGAGCGTGAACAAGCTACACTTTCAGTCAGTAAACTACATGAATACATTCCTGATGTCACAGGACTTGATAAGAAAAAACAAGAATTGGCTAAACTCGAGAAAGAAGTCGAGCAACTAAAAGAAAAAGCTAATCATTTAAATACAGAGCTACAAGAAAACAAAAATGAAAAAAGCAATCTCTCTCACAAGATCAAAGAACTAGAGGCAAGTGTTAAATCACTACCTGAGAAAACGGAGCAACTGCTCGAAGTCCGAGAACAAGTAAAAGCATTACAAGAATGTATCGACCTAACAACGAAACAAACAGAACTATCGATTGTAGCTTTCAAGACAGAAGCAATCTTAGGTAATGTGAAAGAAGAATACAAAGAGCTAGAGACAAAATGGATTGAAGGACAAGCTAGTATTCTAGCTGAACATCTTCATGATGGAGCAGCATGCCCAGTTTGCGGGAGTCACGAACATCCAAATAAAGCGGAGTTATCAGAAGAGATCCCAACAAAAGAGATGCTTGAGAATAAACGAAGTGAAAAAGATGAGGTAGAGCGGGCATTTTTCAGCTCACAAGCAGAGCTAGGGACGATTACTTCACAAATTGAGACGAAAGAACAAGAATTACGTAAACTAGGGATTGAACCTAGTGTCATGAAGGCAACTCTTGAAAACGTCTTAAATCATGAACAGGATCTACAAACGGAAATAACACGCCAGAAAGCGGATCAACAAACGCTCGACCAATGTCAGGATAAGCTAGCACAAGTTGAAGAAACAATTGAACAACTAGAAGTGAATAAGAACCTAAATGAAAAGCAATGGAACGAAACACTTTCAACCTGTAAAACAGAACAAGCACTATATGATCAAAGGTTTGGAACAATCCCAGAAGAACTACAATCGCTTGAAGCTTTGCAAGAAGAAATCAAACAAGCAGAGCAAGCCAAGCAAACGTTAGAACAAAAATGGAAAACGGTACAAGAACAGCTCACCCGTGCAAAAGAACGTATGCTCACGATGAAAACAAAAGTAGAGAGCTTCACGAACCAACACAAAACAACATCAGAAAAGCTGGAGAAAGCCCTAACGACTTTTAAAGAAGCACTTTTAGAAGCGGATTTTCAAACAGAAGAGGATTATACGAGCTCAAAAATGACTAAGACAGAACGTGAAGCGTTAACGAACGAAATCGACTCATTTAAGACAGACTTCACTTCCATAAAGAAACAAATCACCGGGCTTGAGACAGAGCTCCAAGACAAAGAACGCTTTAATCTTGTTACACTCGAAGAACAATTAAGAATGCTAGAAGAAGAAATTGAGAAGATGAGAAGTGAGTTAACGCAAGTCGAACATCATTTAACAACAGCAGAAGATGCCAATAAGAATATTTTAGCGGCGAGTGAGCAAGTAAAGGAAGCAGAAGAGAATTTCTATTTGCATAAAGACCTCTATGATGTAGTAAGAGGAGATAACAACAAGAGAATGTCATTTGAGCGGTACTTACAAATTGAATTTTTAGATCAAATTGTTCAAGCGGCCAATCAACGCTTGCACCGGCTTTCTAATGGACAATTTCATCTTATCCGCAGCGACAGACTAGAAAAACGAGGCAAGCAAAGCGGCTTAAGCCTTGATGTATACGATAATTACACGGGACATAATCGTGACGTCAAAACATTATCAGGTGGCGAGAAGTTTAATGCCTCACTAAGTTTAGCACTTGGCATGGCGGATGTGATTCAATCGCACCAAGGTGGGATCTCAATTGAAACGATGTTTATTGATGAAGGCTTCGGCTCTTTAGATGAAGAGTCATTAAATAAAGCCATCGACACTCTGATTGATCTTCAGCAATCAGGAAGACTAATAGGAGTTATCTCACATGTTCAAGAATTAAAACAAGCAATCCCAGCTATATTAGAAGTGAAAAAGACAAAAGAAGGCTATAGCAAGACGGAATTTGTTATAAAGTAAATTGAAAAAGGTTCCTTTAATCAAAAAAGCTGTTGAAACATGTTTTCAACAGCTTTTTTCTATTAGTTGAACAGGGCCAGGGGTGTGTTATTTACGTTTTTCGGTCTAAGGGAGAGATAATTCGGTCTAATTCAGTATTTATCGGTCGAACACTATTATCTGTTAAATTTCGATAAGGCCATCCCCTGGTATAAAAGCAGATATCAAAAAGAAAGACGATCAAACCTTTATTTTAAAAGCAAAAGTCAAAAACAGCCTTGGCCTAAATAGCTGGATCTTATCATGGGGAAGTAAAGCAAAAGTATTATCGCCAAAGTCGCTAGTTGAAGCGATCAAACGAGAAAAGATGAAAACGATCGAACAGCATAGACAAACCTAAAATTTTAATACAGTGGATCTCTCTAGAGAAGAGAGGCTTATTGTCATTTTAAAGGTTTGTACTACGGTTTAGACGAGTGAAAGATAGAAATAATAACAAACAAGGAGGCGATAAAATGGAACGAGAGCTAGCCTTTAAAGCATTAGTCGGATCAGCGAATTATAACTTATCAACTGCAGAGTCAGATAAGGATTACAAAGTCTTTGTGCTGCCAACCTTCAACGATTTATACCACGGTAAGCTGTATAAAGAAAGTAAATTCAATGAATCTTTCGACGAAGACTATCATGACATTCGAAAACTCAGTAGCCTCTTTTGGAAATCTAATGTAAATTTTGTCGAGGTGCTTTTCTCGACTAATATCACAATAAATGAAAGTGATTTGATCAAAGAATCTCTCGAAAACATATTTGCAATGAAAGATGAGATTGCAGCAATGAATTTACCTTATCTCTACCAAGCATGTAAAGGGATGTACTTCAGCAAAGCAAAGTATATTGAAAAAGGGAATAAAGGTACACATTATTTAATTGAAAAATACGGATATGACACAAAGTCTGCGATGCATGCATTTCGAATTATGGATTTTATTGAGAGATTTGCAGAGAATGGATTTACTGATTTTAAAGGTGCTATGCAGTATGATGATAAAGGTCGCAATTCAATGCTTGTAATAAAAAATGGAGAGTATACAAAAGATGAGTACTTTACGTTAGTGGAAGAGAAAATGACGACCTTTGAACAATTGGAGAACGTCTACAATTGTCAACCAGTTAGAGAAGACATCAAGTATGCTTTAGAAAATATAATCTATCAATTAGTATTCAAAAAAATATGCAATGAACGATGCTGAATTTGTGATACATAATGAATCATTAAGCTGTAAATCATTTCAAAAAGGATTTTAGTGAAATTTCTTCTATCAACTTTTAAACTATGAAGTGATGCTAAGTTATTTTTGCGTGATAAAAGTGGATAAACAGAGAGAGCATACTTGGAGGAGCCAGAATAAATGAATGCATTTCCAACTGAGAAAGATGTACAACAATGTATAGATCTATTATTAAATCAATATAGAGTTCCAGATCGAATCATTAAAAATATGTTTGGTCAAACAAACTTTACTAGGTTAAATACTTTACTCAAATCATTAGGAAAAGACACACTTGATCTAAAAGAATTAACGAAAATGCTTATTAACGAAAAAGGAGCTTATCTCTTTGCTGGTAGTGGGGAAGAGGTAAGGGCGCTAAGGACTCACTTATTAAGAAACTTATCAGAAGATGAATTGAATCAATTATATTTGCGAAATCCAGCGACTAATAAATCGATTACATCCCCGTCTTATATGATTTCACCATTAGTCAAGAAAAAGTGGATGATGGGTGGAGTGTGGCCACGTGACTTCGTTAAAACATTAGGCTTTCCGCTCGTTTTTTCAGGGATCTCTGTGCCGAAAACAGCAGCTACAGAAGCGATAATGGATGTAGAGGCGAGAAAAGCCGTTCCGCCACTTGCTGATTTTCAGTTAGGTTTAAAGGAACAAATGCTACGTGTGTTGAGTTCAGAAGGGGAACATACACGTTGCGTTGTAACATTACCTACGGGAGGCGGAAAAACAAGGGTTGCGGTTGAAAGTTATATTGAATGGATGCATGCGGGATTTTCTCAAGGAAAATACTTGATTTGGATTGCGCAAAGTGAAGAATTGTGTGAACAAGCTATCTCTTGTATTTCAGATATGTGGCAGGAAAAAGAGTATCCTGAGTCACTTAGAATCTACCGTTATTTTGCTGGGAAAAACATTGGAGAAGAGCAGTTGATAGGTGGGGCAGTCATTGCAAGTATTCAGCAATTGTATTCAAGAGTCAAAAATAATGACCCAGTCTTAGAAGAAATCCTTCGTCATTGTGGAGCGATGATCATTGATGAAGCTCATCATGCCGTTGCACCAATGTACAATCAACTTCTTGAAAAAGCGCAAGACATTTGTGGACCGAGTCTTTTTCCGATATGTGGATTAACGGCAACGCCTGGTAGAAGTGATGGTGATACAACAAAATTAGTCGATAAATTCCAAGCGCATTTGCTTCAACCACAAATATCAAATGACCCAGAATATCATCGAAATCCGCTTTTATACTTTAGACATAAAGGCTTTTTAGCAAAGCCAAAACATATTATCTATGAATCGGGACGTGCTTATGAAGTAGACGAACAAAATATAGATGTCGATGAAGATATGATTAATGCTGAATTACTAAATGTACTGGCTAACGATGAACACCGAAACTATCAAATTATTAAAAGACTAGTTGAGATACCAGTTGGAACAAACACGCTCGTCTATGCTTGTACTGTTGAGCATGCAGAGTTTCTCTCTTCGACTATGAATGCCATAGGCCGTAAATCAGTAACAATTTCATCAAATACGCCAAAGGCAACACGCCGTATGTATATTGATGCGTTTAAAAAAGGAGAAATTGAATTCTTATTCAACTATGGTGTATTAACAACAGGGTTTGATGCCCCGAAAACGGAGTATATCGTCATATGCCGCCCAACAACCAGTGTTGTCCTCTACGAACAAATTGTTGGAAGGGGATTAAGAGGGCCTAAATTCGGCGGGACAGAGTATTGTACAATTATTGATTTTGCTGATAATTTAAAGCGTTTAGGAAAACCACTCGCATACGCTAGGTTTAGTGCATTTTGGGAGAGTGAGCAGGTTGGGGTAGGGGATTAGGTGCAGAAGGCGAACGGTTAAAAGCTGTTCGCTATTTTATTTTGCATAAATAACTGTAAATCCAAATTGACCAAAATAAAAATGGGACCAGTTGTTATATTATTTTCAAACAAGCATAGTTATAAATTGAGTTTCATCTAGTAATTTTGAAAAGTTTTAATTTGTTACAGAGGTTTACAAAGTTTAACTAGATACAGCTATCTACCTACTGTTTATTGTTTTCATCAAGTAAATAATCGAAGAGGAAGTGATTAGAAATGAAAGCATTAGTATTAACTGAACTTCAGAAGCCTTTAAAAGTTTTAAATATGCCTGAACCGACACTAGCTCCAGACGGGGTTATCGTTCGTGTTGAGGCAAATGGAATCTGTCGCAGTGACTGGCATGCGTGGATGGGTGATTTTGGCTGGCTTGGTATCAATCTAGAGTTACCTTTTGTTATGGGACATGAATTTTGTGGAATCATTGAGGAAGTGGGAAGCGAAGTCAAAAAATTTAAAAAGGGTGAGCGAGTCATCGTGCCGTTTAGTCAAGGTGATGGCACATGCGAATTTTGCGTAACGGGTCACCAAAATGTGTGTGAAAACACGTTACAGGCTGGATTTAGTTACTGGGGTGGTTATGGACAATTTGCTCATGTGCCTAACGCAGATGTCAATCTCGTCACCTTACCGGATTCGATTGATTTTGTTGCAGCGGCAGGACTTGGATGTCGATTTATGACCTCGTTTCATGGGATTGTCGATCAAGCACAGGTTAGACCTGGAGAATGGGTAGCTATTCATGGCTGCGGTGGTATTGGTCTTTCTGCTATTCACATAGCTTCATCTATCGGTGCGAAAGTGATAGCTGTTGATATCAATAACGATACTCTTAAACTTGCAAAAGAATTAGGTGCAGCTCTAACGATTAATGCGAGGGAAAAGGATGCAGTAGGAGAAATAGTTGAATTAACAAAAGGCGGTGTCCATGTATCAGTTGATGCATTGGGTGTAACAACAACATGTCAAAATGCTGTCAATAGTTTACGGAAAAGAGGACGTCATTTACAAATTGGTCTTACCACTCAAGAAGAACAAGGCATGGTTCCATTACCTGTTGATTTAATTGTTCAAAAAGAGCTTTCTATTATTGGATCATTGGGAATGCAGGCAGCCCGTTATCCAGCTATGCTTCAAATGGTAGAAAGCAACATTTTAAAACCTGAAAAATTAGTAACGCAAACGGTAAAAATTGAGGAAGCTGGCGATGTTTTAATGTCTATGGGTGAATTTAAAACAGTAGGAGTTACAGTAGTGGATCGATGGTAGTTTGCTTTCGTTGCTATGTAATTCAAACTTTTTTGAATGGATAAATAGAAAATGAACAAAAATAATGATTTGTTGAGTTCTTTTATAATGAAAGCGTTTTACTTCATGGTTTTTTGAGATCTTATCACATCTTATGACTACTATGATGCATCTTACTTAGGAGAAGTAATGACAAAGAAGACTGTCTCCTAAAATATGCAGATGCAATAGGAGATAAGTATAAAGAAAATGCCGGTTGCTGTTTAAGAGTTTAGGGAGGGAGAAAGCATAATACTAGCATTCTAAAATGGAGAATAAGTACACAATGTAAGGCATTACTTTTACTATCAACCTCTTAATATTTTGAAAATAAATAATTATCTGATATTATAAGAGGTATACGAAAGGGGAGAGTGCATGAAAAAGACTGCTTTAATTCTAGTTGATATTCAAAATGATTATTTCCCGAATGGACGTATGGAGTTATACGAAACAGAAAAGGCAGCAGCAAATGCCCGAAAATTGCTCGATTTCTACCGTAGCAAAGATATGCAAACTTTTCATATTCAGCATATCTTCCCTAGCCCAGATGCTCCATTTTTCGTCGAAGGAACGGAAGGGGTTGAGATTAACGAGGCTGTTTCACCACTTGAAGGCGAAATCGTTATTCAGAAGAACTATCCCAACAGCTTTCGTGAGACTCACCTTCTACAATATCTTCAAGAAGCTGACATTGAACATGTTGTCATTTGCGGTATGATGAGTCATATGTGTATTGACGCTACCGCTCGCGCTGCTGTTGATTTGGGCTTCCAATGTACGGTGATCGAAGACGCCTGCACGTCTCCAGATATCACTGTGCACAATCGAACTATCCCAGCTATTGATGTTCATGATACATTCATGGCTGCATTAGGTAGTCTTTATGCCGACATCAAAACGACGGAAACGTATTTGGAACTGGTGCAAAACTGAGAGCGATAATATGAGATGTACTTTAAAATGCAATCTCATCTAAACGACAAAACCTATCATTTATTAGCAGATGATAGGTTTTTTAAATGTCCCTTAAAACAAAAGAATTCTCTCGTAACTGGAAATAATAATGATTAGGAGTTGATACCGTAACTAATTAGGAGGAATATTCATGCAAGCAAAAGCTGCTGTTACATTTGGGAGTGGTGAACCATTTCAAATTACCGATATTACCGTTGATGATCCGCAAGCAGGTGAAGTTTTAGTTCGAATTGTTGGATCGGGGATTTGTCATACAGATATACTTGCACAAACACAAGCTTACCCCGTGCCACTACCTGCTGTTTTAGGTCACGAGGGGGCTGGTGTTGTCGAGAAGGTAGGTGTAGGCATCAAGCACATTCAGCCAGGTGACCACGTTGTACTATCTTATAGTTCGTGTGGGGTGTGCGGGAATTGTCTAAGTGGAATGGCTTATGCTTGCGAGTCCTTTTATGATCTGAATTTTGGTGGCAAAATGATCGATGGTACGAGCCGATTACATAAGGAAGGCACAGATCTTTCTAACTTTTTTGGTCAGTCGAGTTTCGCTTATTATGCTGTCGCATCTGCTCGGAACGTAGTAAAGGTTCCAAAAGATGTACCACTTGAAATGCTTGGACCACTCGGGTGTGGGACGGTTGGATTAAGTGCGATTATGGGCGCGAATGTAGCTAATTGTGGAATAATCATTGCAGTCGATATTCATGATAACCGTCTAGAACTAGCGAAAGAATTAGGTGCAACCCACACTGTAAATGCAAAAGACGGAAATGTTCTCGAGCAGATTAAGGATATTACGGGGAGAGGTGTGAATTATGCAATTGAATCGAGTGGACGTCCTGATAATACACGTCTCGCTGTTGATTCTCTCGATGTATTAGGCGTAGCCGTTCAAGTAGCAGGCGGACCTATAGGATCAGAAGTATCCATAGATATTAATACGATCCTATTTGAGCGGAACCTAAATGGCTTTTTAATGGGCGAGGGAGTGCCACAACTATATATTCCTAAACTCATTGAGCTTTACAAAAAGGGTAAATTTCCTTTCGAGAAGTTAATCAAATACTATTCCTTTGAAGAAATTAATGAAGCGATTCAAGATACAAAAATAGGAACGACTATTAAACCGATTATTAAGTTTGAGTAAGGATTTAATAACAATCAATATATTAATTAGAATTTGGTTAGAGTACCTTACCGAAAACGGGGGGTACTTTTTAATGTGATCAATATTATAAAATTAAAAAGTAATTCACGAGAAGGATTATTGGCTTATAAATTACAAAAATAGAAAGAGATAAGCAGATGTTATATACTGATCTTTGTGTAAACAAATGAACAAATGACAAGTGAGTAGGTGAGACAATGGTTAAAATAGTAGTAGTAGGCAGCTATATAGTCGACTTAATGAGTCGCACACCTCATATGCCGAAGCCTGGTGAGACTGTACTTGGAGGTCCTTTTCAAATGGGTCCAGGTGGCAAAGGTGGGAATCAAGCAGTTGCTGCTGCCCGCCAAGGCGCTCAAGTAACAATGGTTACAAAGGTTGGCAACGATCTATTCGGTGAAGATGCGATTCGCAACTTTAAGCAAGAATCGATCCAGACAACATACATTACAAAAGACGAAAAAGAAGCAACAGGAGCTGCCCTTATTGCCGTTGATCAACATAGCGAGAATATGATTGTCGTTTCCCTTGGAGCTTGCGGGAAGCTGACAAAAGAAGACGTTCAGCAAGCAAGTGAGGCCTTCCGTGAAGCTGATATGATTTTAGTTCAATTGGAAACATCGATTGAAGCCATTCAAGCGACAATTGAATTAGCAAATGAGCTTACTAAGCCTGTTGTGCTAAACCCTGCTCCTTATCAAAAGGTAGATGCAGCGACACTCTCGAAAGTAACGTTCATCACACCAAATGAAACGGAAGCAAGTCTTTTAACAGGGATCTCTGTACACGACGAGAAAACCGCCCAAGCAGCAGCTATTAAACTATACAATGCTGGCATTTCAAATGTGATCATCACACTTGGTAAAAAAGGGTGCTACGTCTATGACGGCAACAATCAAGGTCGATTAATTGAAGGATTTGCCATTGATGCAGTTGATTCAACAGGAGCTGGCGATGCGTTCAACGGTGGCTTTTCTACCTTTATTGCAAGTGGAATGTCAATTGACGAAGCAGTAAGAAAAGCCAATGCTGTTGCAGCCCTATCAGTAACGAAAGTCGGTACCTCAGTAGCAATGCCGACAAATGAAGAGGTCGAAACATTTTTAGAAACGGGATTTTGATGAATGTAGCAGTAGACATTTCAATAAAACCCACACGACGGAACTATTCTTGGGCCATCGCTTGGGTTTTTTCCTAAATAGAAAAACTAACCCCACCATCCTCGCTAATCTCTACAGTTGTGTAGCTTTCAAATGGCTTCATACTTGTGATTTCATGCTTCACCGAGCTTGAAAGGCTTTCCATGTATTCTTGGTACATGTCAAAGTCTTTGATAAGATGATAATAATAGACCCTTTTCCCTTCAATCTCGTCAATACTTCGTAACAAAAATTGATCCTTCAATTCCTCTTTAAACCATTTTCTAGCTTCATCATGACTCGTAAAATCAGGTATTCGCTCATTAATCGTTGTTAAATCAATGTTCACTCATTATCCGCCCCTTTCGTTCTACATATATTATTTATATTTTTTGGTGATTTATCCATGTGACTTGTGTCAACAAACGAACTGCTACATAATAAAGCTACAAACAAATTCCCAAATGTGAAAGCTTAAAATGAGAAACGAAATGCACGAATAGAATTCACTGACATTAGTAAAGGGATGAGTAGCATGGAAGAAAAAGTTTTGATTGTAGAGGGAACGAGTGATCGTAAGCGAGTGAAGCAAGTACTGAATGAGCCCGTCGATGTAATATGTACATATGGAACGTTAAGTGAGGCAAAGCTTGAAACATTGATTTTGCCAATTGAAGATAAGGACGTCTACATACTTGTCGATGCTGACGATGCAGGCGAAAACTTGAGAAAACAGTTAAAAAGAGAACTGCCTAATGCCACTCATTTATATACGCAAAGGGTATACGGCCAGGTAGAGACAACCCCGCTTGATTATCTGACAGAGGTGTTGAGAGCGCATTTTAAGGTGAAGAATAGGTCTCCAATAGATAACGTCTTCGAATAAAGATTTTACCTAAAACGGAGATACGGAAATATTCCTATTGGTTCATTTACTAATTTTGATTCGTGCCAACTAAGTGATTGCAGCTTAGTTGGCTTTTTTGTATTAAAAAAGTAGAAATATGATGGAATAATAGCGCATATAATCTTACAAGAATGTGGCTTCTTTCTGATGAAAAATGCTACTTTCTAGTAGATAGTTAACAACAAGTTTCACTCTATTTAAAAATAAAATGATATTTTCAGGAGGGGCACGAATGGTAAAAAAACCGACGATTGACCAATTAAAAAGGATTGCTGAAAAATTCAACCTTGATCTTACAACTGAAGATTTAGCCTCTTATCAAGAGCTAATGAAGGGGACTTTAGCATCGTATGATCGTTTGAGTGAATTAGTAGAACCAACTTTGCCAGTAAAGTATGAACGAAATGCTGGCTACCGTCCTGAACCTGAAGAAAATCAATATAATGCGTGGTATTGGAAAACGAGTATTAAAGGAAGCGGTTCTGGAAAATTAGTAGGAAAGAAAATTGTATTAAAGGATAATGTAAGTTTAGCTGGTATCCCTATGATGAATGGGTCAGCCATTCTAGAAGGCTTTGTACCGAATGAAGATGCAACCATTGTTACGAGAATGCTGGATGAAGGAGCTGAAATAGTAGGGAAAGCAGTTTGTGAAGACTTCTGTCTATCCGGTGGTAGCCATACTTCGGCAACTGGTCCAGTTCTTAACCCGCATGATATTACTCGTTCTACAGGTGGATCTTCTAGTGGGAGTGCGGCCTTAGTTGCTGCAGGGGAAGCAGATATGGCAATAGGTGGTGACCAAGGTGGATCAATCAGGATGCCAAGTTCTTGGTGCGGATTGTACGGACTAAAACCTACATATGGACTTGTTCCTTATACAGGAATTTTTCCGATTGAACAGACGTTAGATCATACTGGACCAATGGCTAGAACTGTGGAGGATGTTGCACTACTTTTAGAAGTTATCGCAGGTAATGATGGCCTAGATCCTAGACAATCAGGATTAAAAGTAAAATCATATACAGAATCACTTATCGGTAATGCTGCAGGCTTAAAAGTGGGGATTGTTAAAGAGGGATTTGGTTGGGAAGGAATATCAGAAGCAGATGTCGATGAATTAGTGAAAGAAGCTGCACTCACATTGGAGAGTACTGGAGCGATTGTAGAGGAAGTTTCCATTCCTATGCACCGAGATGGTCTTCATATCTGGAATGGTATTGGTATAGAAGGGTTAACGACTTTAATGATCAATCAAAACGGAATGGGGTCAAATTGGAAGGGGCACTACAGCACAAAACTACTGGATGCCTACGGGAAAGCTAGAAAAACAAGAGCAAATGAATATTCTGAAACGGTAAAATTATCGATGTTACTAGGGCAGTATGTACAGGAACAATATAACGGTAAATATTATGCTATGGCACAAAACCTAGCGAGAAAATTAACGCAGGCTTACGACGATGCACTAAAAGAATATGATGTGTTAATTCTGCCAACTACGCCAATTAAACCAACAAAAATTCCAGCAAAAGATGCTCCAAGAGAAGAGGTTATTAAGACAGCATTGGAAATGATCCAAAACACTGCACCTTTTAACATAACAGGACATCCTTCACTTAATGCTCCTTGTGGAACAATCGATGGACTTCCAATCGGAATGATGATCACGGGAAGAAAAGGTGAAGACGACATCGTCCTACGAGTTGCTCATGCTTTTGAGACAACTAATAAGTATGCTACGTTGTAATTTAAATAGAGTAAGATTTTGAATACTGCTAGCTCGTTATGAGGTTAACTACTCATAGCGAGCTTTTTAGGTTTGGGTTAAATAGCTTTTGAAGTATCCAAAGGAAATTTTTAATGAACTAAAATATTGAAATAATCTTCAATGCCTTGAAAAATACAGAAAAAAGGTAAATCCTTAAGTGGAGATAACGAAATATGACAAAAGTCGGGGAATGATTCTTTATGATTGTTTATTTAAGGAGTGCATAATGGTTGGCATTGAGGAACATTCTTATTCATTGTCTTTGGAATCTCCTAATTTTGCTACATAATCTATCAAAAAATGAAAAATGATAAGTGGCAAAATTGAACCTATTCCAATATAAAGTACAGAAAATATAATCCCAAAAACAGTGGTTCTTATAACCCCAGTTATGAACCCTTGATAGGTATGAGCTAATCCGAATAAAAGTGAAGCCGAAAATATAACTAACCAAACAGAGAGATTTGGAAACAAATAAGCCAAAGCAAAAATTAAAAATCCTCTATATATTATTTCTTCGGTAATTCCTGCTGTTAAAGAAACATAGTTCCATAATTTTTTCTCTTTATTAGAAACAGGCAATATTTCTGAAAAACCGACATTGGCATATTCTTTCTGTTTTGCTTGTTCAAATTTAGTCCTAATCTTATCGCTAAATTGGTAGCCGATAGAATAATACAAGACACCAATTAAATATAAGAAAGCAACTACAAATACTGAATAAGTAACCAATGAGCCTAAAGTGTTAGTGTTAATGCTTGGGAAAGATAAACCAATATCTTTTAAAGTTAATTCTGTAAAAATAACTAAAAGTAATATGAAAATAGTAGGGATCCAAAGATCAACTATTGAACTTTTATAAAACTTCAACCTCGCATCTTGATTTTCTCTTACGTTAACTTTAAATCTTTTAAAATCAAAATACCCAATTATCGGTTCATATAATAAAGCAAAGATGATGACCAACCAAAAACCAATTTCCATCAACTTCACTCTCCTCTTTCTTTTATTTTATCATTTTTAAAAACAATCTTCTCAAAAACAACAATTTTTACGAAAACAGCCTATAACTTTTTCAGGGGAAACCTCTGACAATATTTTACCAATCATATCATGTCAAAGATTTATGGAAGAAATAAGGTGACATACTGTTAGGGAGATGAACCATGATGATGGTAAAATAGATCATATTAGGTCACTTGTTAACAGGAAGGAGAATCTAATGAATTTCCCTTTTATGCAGATTGCACTTATATTAATCATCATTGTTCTAATTTCTTCTCTTTTTAAACAGCTCCATAAGCTTAATCGTAAATCTAAGTTCTTCCTAATCAAAAGTCGTAATGGCAGCAATAACTCGATTGATACTAATAAATACCGTAAAAGTAAACAAAGAATCGAACTTAAGAAAATGGCAGTTGATCAAGATCACTATTTGTTTTTAGAAGGGTTAATAGAAGGACGAATATCTGAACAGGAATACGATAAATGGGCACATTCGAGGAAACATGAAGGCCCTGACGTTTTTAGGAAGTTATTAAAAAGACCATATCAAATTAGGAAGCTATAAATTTATAGGTGAGGAAGTAATTTATGTCAAATAAACCTTGTCCATTCTGTTATATCTCAGAGTATATACTTGAAAACGAATCTGCGTATGCGATTTATGACCAGTATCCAGTTAGTGAGGGACATACGCTTATTATTCCGAAGCGTCATGTTGCTGATTATTTTGAGGCAACGTCCGAGGAAAAAGAGGCATTGCATTCTCTTGTTTAGGAGGTTCGCCAGTTGCAAATGGAGCGTTTTTCACCTGATGGGTTTAATATTAGAATGAATTGCGGGGGAAGCGGCGGGGCAAACGATTTTTCATGCACATATTCATGTGATTCCGCGTTATCATGGTGATATGGAGAATCCACGTGGGGGTGTGCGTGGGGTGATCCCATCGAAACAATCTTATTGAAACGTGCATCTAAAATTTCCATACGATAGCTCTTCCCACTGTTTCGATGATTTCTGGAATTCGATCTCATACTAATTTATAATATGTTGGCATCATTGACCCTCTCTGGTAGAGGTTTGTATTGCATAAGAGGTTTAGACATGTCTACCTCTCTTTTTTGTTTCCATCTCTAAATGACTCTAGTAAAATAAAGATAAAATCCTGTATGGAGTTAAATAAATATATGGAGGTGTTATTGTGGCAGACATTAAATACGAAATCATAGAAACAATCGCTATCTTATCTGAATCGCCAAAAGGATGGAAAAAAGAATTGAACTTAATTAGTTGGAACGGTCGTGAACCGAAGTACGATTTACGGGAGTGGGCACCAAATCACGAAAAAATGGGAAAAGGTGTAACATTATCGGTTGAGGAATTAAAGGTGCTGAGAGAGGTTTTGAACAATAGGGAATATTGAACTACCCACCACTTAGCTAAAGCTTGAAGTGGGGGATTCCTACGAACACCAGTGTAACCACCAGTTATTGAGTAGGCTCTACCCGTAGTCCCTACGGTGAAATCTTACCTATTTTGTACATTGGACTCTCCACACATCCTACTCTGCTTGGTTTTCGCTACTTCGGTACATGTGGGGCGATTGTTGCTTGGATATTTTACGTGACAAAGCGTTTCTCGTAACAACCTCATATATCCAGTTTTCAAAGAGCAATCTGTACAAGACTATTTCACCATGCAAATAAGTGTTTTGCTAGGCAAAAAAGACGATTCATCCCCCACTTACTCATTGGGCTTCACCCTTCACATTCCTTGAAGATGGGGGTTTTCTCGCCTACTTAATGATAAAAATGCAGGTAAGAGGGTGGACTCAAACAATAAGAGTTCGCCCTTTCCTTTTACAAGGCAGAAGTGAGATAAAAAGATGATTTATACCGATTCCCTCTAGTAAAAGATTTTGAAGACATCCTGAAGATACATAAAACTTGTGTCAAATCCCCTCGAAAATTTACCCCTACCATTTATTTCAGGTGAATCTTTGAAATATTAATTTCCTGGCGATGCTGAGCTTTATAAAATAATTCACATTGAAAGTTTTATAACGTAACTGTATTGCAACTAGAATGTCTGCTGGACCCCAATTTACGATTCAAGATTCTCTCTTTCATCAAAAAATAAGTATTGGAACTTACCAGAAATTATTAATGAATAATTGTTTAGGCTTTGTTTTATGTGAATATTCTAATCATTACAACATTTTTAAACGATAAAAATAACATTGTAATATATCTAAATAATATTATAATATTATTTATCAGAAAGACAATTGTCTTTTTCAGATGGAATGAGATGGAGGGATCAATCATCCTAAAATCTATTTAGTTAGCTATGATTTCTAGTAGTTGGCTTTTTGGGAAGACTCTAAATATAAGCCAAACTCAGCGATTGTGGTTCGTACATATTTAGTAAAAGTCGTCTATGTCTCTATCATATCTATTTGAAACAGACTTCACTCTATTACTAGGTTATAGAAAGAAAATCAATAACTTTATAAGGAATAATGTGATAATTTTAACTTGAACTAATGGGGGAACATCTATGAAAAGTTTACTACAGAAGTGGAATCGTGTGAGTCTGGTCAAACAAATCATTTTAGGTTTGATTGTTGGTATTATCCTGGCTGTCACAATTCCAGAAGTGGCAAAGCCAGTTGCCATTTTAGGCTCTTTATTTGTCGGTGCTTTAAAAGCCATTGCGCCTGTGTTGGTGCTTATCTTAGTTATGTCGGCCATTGCTCAGCATAAAAGCGGCCATCAAACGAACATGAAATCGATTATTGTCTTGTATCTTTTGGGAACGTTTTTAGCAAGTTTAATCGCTGTCATTGTAAGTTTTATTTTTCCTGTTGGTTTAACGCTTGCAGACGGAGCTGAAGGTATCGCGCCTCCTAGTGGTGTGACAGAAGTGTTAAAAACATTGCTGATGAACGTTGTCGATAATCCAGTAAATGCGATTATGAATGCGAACTATATCGGGATTTTAGCTTGGGCGATTGTTCTTGGTTTGGCGCTAAGAAATGCTGCTGACACAACGAAAACGCTCATTGCGAATTTTTCGGATGCGGTATCAAAAGTGGTTGCATGGGTGATTAAGTTGGCCCCACTAGGAATCATGGGTCTAGTCTTTCAGTCTATTACAACAAATGGACTTGAGTCGTTGCTAAGCTATGGGAAACTGCTTGCTGTTTTGATTGGCTGTATGGTTTTTGTCGCGCTAGTTGTTAATCCAATCATTGTGTTTGCAGTTATTCGTCAAAATCCTTATCCGCTTGTGTTTAAATGTTTAAAGGAAAGCGGAATTACCGCATTCTTTACACGCAGCTCAGCTTCTAATATTCCAGTTAATATGAGATTGTGTGAAAATTTAGGTTTGGATAAAAATAGTTATTCCGTTTCCATTCCATTAGGGGCAACGATCAATATGGCAGGTGCTGCTGTTACGATTTCGGTTTTAACACTTGCGGCAGTTCACACTCTCGGCATTCAAGTGGACATTCCTACGGCGATTATCTTGAGCGTACTTGCAGCAGTATGTGCTTGTGGTGCTTCAGGTGTTGCTGGAGGCTCTTTATTACTAATTCCTCTAGCAGCTAGCTTATTTGGAATTCCAACTGATATTGCTATGCAAATCGTTGGGGTAGGCTTTATCATCGGTGTTTTACAAGACTCGTTTGAAACGGCACTTAACTCATCCACAGACGTTCTTTTCACGGCAGCAGCTGAATTTAAAGAGTGGCGTAAAGAAGGTAAGAAAATAGAGATCAATTAAGAAAAATGCATCTATCTGAGATTGAATGGCCTCTCCAACTGTTAGTTTAACAATTGGAGGGGTTGTTTTTTTAGGGATAAATGATTGCTAGTAAAAACAGCATCCTGTTCAACTTTACCACCAAGAAATTCACACATAGTTGGCATGGACATATGAGGAGATCTAAGAGCGCATAATATCTCATTTTGTTCATTTTCGATAATGGCTGCGACAACTTTTATGGCTTTTTTCAAGGAGTAACCTCCAATAATGTTTTACCAATTATATGATGTCAACAATTTATGGAAGAAATAAGATGACATTCTGTTAGAGAGATGAGCCATGATAATGATAAAATAGAATGGATTAAATGTAGGGCTTTATTTGATATGATTTTTATAATACATAAACGGAAATTCCGCGAAAGGAAACTGGATGAGGAATGAATAGTGAAGAGTTACTTAATAAAATCAAACATTTAAGCATCTGGAAAAAAGGTGATCAACGGGCTCCGCACAAACCGTTGCTTATTTTATTTGCACTTGGACAGCTACAGGTAAACAATCAGCAAAGCTTATCTTATGAGGAAACGAGAGAGCCATTAAAACAGCTATTAATTGAATTTGGACCTCAACGTTCTTCTTATCATCCAGAGCAGCCTTTTGTTAGATTAACGAGTGATGGTTTATGGCAATTGAACAAGGAAGTGGATAAAAGGAAATTTACAGATCGATTTTTGTTACATCATGAGGTAGTGGGCGGTTTTAAGGAAGAAGTGTATTTGTTACTTACTGGTGATAACAAGTTAGTTCAGAATATTGCAGAATCTTTACTGCGTGAACATTTTCCAGAGACGATTCATGAGGATATTCTTCGTGCAGTAGGACTTGATTTTGAAACTTCTAAACGAAGACAAAGAGATGCTAAGTTCCGAGAAAAGATTTTACAAGCGTACGAATACAGCTGTGCAGTGTGTGGATTCAATGTGCGGTTAGGACACAATTTAGTAGGAATCGAGGCAGCGCATATTAAGTGGCATCAAGCGGGTGGGCCTGATACGGAAGAGAACGGAATTGCTTTATGCTCGATGCATCATAAGCTTTTTGATCGTGGTGTTTTTACTTTTTCAGAGAGCCGAGAGTTATTGGTCGCAACACAAGCACATGGGACGCATGGTTTTGATGAGTGGTTGATGAGGTATCATGGTAAACAGCTTCGATCACCGATTCATCCGTTGTATCAACCACAGGAACGTTTTATACATTGGCATACGCGAGAGGTTTTTAGGGGGCCAGCTAGGTATCAGGTGAATTGATACGTAGTGGGAAGCTGTTTATAATAAATGATTTATAGAAAAATCCCGTAATCCATCAGAGGTGCACTTCAAATGGAAGAGATCAAAAAACGATTAGCAACATATCCAAAAAGAACGATTACGTTAACTCAGCTTGAAGAGTTGATTAAACCATATATTCATACATACGAACAGTTTGCGGATACGATTTTACAATTGGAGTCAGAGGAAGTATTAGGGATGGTGAAAGCGAAAGGGCGAACGGCCAGAACGCCATCTCTTGCGTTGCAGTACCGCATTGATAAGAGCTTACTAGCAATGAACCATCACAAGGAGCTCCAACGTTTCCGTAATCTTCTGCATCCGTCAATTAATATAGATGACTATTACCGTAAAGATCCTTCAATTTGGCAAAATGACCTAGCTACTATTTTAAAAGTGGATGAATACATCAAGACATATTCCTTTCCATCAGAACAAGTGCCTGCACCTGAACGCAGCTTTGAAATAGTCGGGGATGAAAAGTGGCTGGTTGAAAAAGGCGGCAAGGAGCTTTTGGAGCGAATTGGTGTATTTAATAAGCTTAAGATTATTCCTGTTTCTGAACCTCTTATGTTTGCGATTAATCCAACGAATATTCAAAACAGTATTCAGCTTCATTTAATCGTTGAAAATAAGACAACCTATCAAGGGTTACTGCCTGCCCTCGTTGAAACTGAGTTTTCGACGCTTATTTATGGTAGTGGAAAATCGGTGATTAAAAGCATTGAGCAGTTTGCGATTCAGTACCCGCTCGAGGCAGATCATCAGTTTTTTTATTTTGGTGATTTAGATCGAGAAGGTTTGATGATTTGGTATTCGTTAACGAAAAGGCAGCCTGTTCATGTCGCTTTGCCATTCTATCTAGCTTGTTTAGCAAAAGAGGCAGTTGCAGGAAAGGATTATCAGCGAGAACACATCGAAGCTCTTGAGGTCTTTCTTCTTTTCTTTCTGCCAAAACAGCAGGATGTGATCAGAATGCTATTAGCGGAAGGTAAGTATTATCCTCAAGAAATTTTAAAGACACAAGAATTACAGATGATTTGGAGGGAAGCTGATTGGAAGGCCTTGATGTAAATGAGTTAACGCGTGGATATCGGGAGCGGATCAGACGGCTTGCTCTTTTTGAACCATTGCATGTATTAGAGAGAAAACGTGAAGAGGATTTAGAAGGTAAGAGCATTGATATGAAAGGATTCGGTCTGCTTACGTTATTATTTTTCTTTGAACAAAAGCTGATGAGGCAATCGAAAACAGGTGTGAAGCAGCTGGCAGCTTTTTTAAAAAGCGTATCAGAGCAGAGATATCTCCTGCCAGAAGAAAAATATGAAGTGCTGGCAAGGTCGATCATTCAAACCTTTCGTCCGACTGACGGAAAGAAACGTCGTTATTCGTATTATGATTGGGAAGTGAACGAGGAGCAATCAATTGAATATTCGATCTTGAAAGCCAATAATTTCGATATCAAAACGAATACGCAATATTACACGTTAGATGAGGACGGGCTTGAGCTACTTTTTGCGACGAAGGAGTTTTATAGTGAGTTCCAGCTTTCGATTAATCAGCTGATCCTTAGAAGGCAGTTAGAAAAAGGGGAGTTTAAAGGGGCTCTTAGGCAAATTAATGAAATGCGCATTGATGTGGAGACGTTAGAGGAACGTATGATTAGGCTGAAGCATGAGATTCAGCGGAGCATTGTGTCAGAGGAAACATTCGAGCGGTATAAGCAGCTTCTTGAAGACATTTATGAGCGCCTTGCGCGTGAGGATGAAGAGTTCAAGGAGCTGCGCTTGTTTGTCAAAGAGACGAGAGAGCGCCTTTATTCACAAGACGTTCATCAAAAGGAAAGACAAACTTATGGTTATGTTTTGAAAATTAATCGCGAGCTAGAAGCGGTTCATTATGACCATTCGCGATTATTAGATCAAACGTTGACATTGAAAAACACGACGCTTATCACAGCGCAAGAGTCTCTTTATTTTACGGGTATTCATTCTTTTAACTTTGATCAGGATATAGTTTCTCATATTGTCTCCGGGCCTTTACCAGTAGAAGCGATGAAAGGGGTTCTTCATCCGTTTTTACAAGTTGAAGAGAATGAACGGTGGTCCCCTTTAGCTGTGTTGGCTGAGCAAAATATTACCGAAGAACGAGAGGGAAAAGTGGATCAAGGATTTATTGAGGTGGGCGATGAACAGACTTATAATCCACACCGACAGTGGCTGACACAAAAGTATAAAGAGCTAATGGAACTTTTCCTACAAGCTTATGGCGAGCAGAAAGGTAGCACACTTTCAGCCTTTATGAATTTTCTTTTTGAAAATGATCAAGCTGTTGTGTATGAACAGCGGTATTTCTACGATTTTTGGTTGATTCTCCACCAACGATCGCCGATTATTCAAGGGGATGTCGATGAACAGGAAGGAAAGACGTTGCTTGGAGATGCGTTAGCGCTTATTGGAGATCTCACTCTGATCATTAAAGAAGGAAAAGGGATCATTCAAAAAGTGGACCGCTATTCGATTCAAGAAATGATCATAGAAATGGAGGGAGCAGAGGATGAATTATCCTGAGAAAAAAGTCATTATGGCTTTTCAGCTTTATACAAAACTAGCACGAGATGGGGTTTCAGACGTACAAGCGGTCCAACTCTATAAAGCGGATGATGATATTCGTGCTCTTCTTGATACGTTTAGCCATCAAGTTGATTGCGTGATCATTCTAACGAGTGAACAAATGTGTATGGTACCAAGAACGCGGCTCTCTCCTTTTCATGTCAGCAATGACTGGATTAAGCGACAATATTTGCGTTCTGGTGCGACAAATGGAGATATTTATCTGTTATATTTTTCGACGATTATTCTGTTAGGTAGCTTCTATGATACGTATCAAAGTCAAGAGCCGACGAGGCAATTTATTCGTATAGATGAATGGGTTCATTTTATACAAGAGCGGATTGATCAATTAAAAGCTCATGATACGGAAGAGCTGAAGGAATTAGAAAAGGAATTTTCATATAATTGGTCTTTAATCATTGAGAAATGGGAAGATATGAATGATATTAAGGAAACGGCGAAAAAGCAAAGCGGCAACACCATTAGCCGTTTAAGCTTTATTGATACGGTGAAACGATTTTTGGTTGATCAAGAGGTAGTTCAAGAGATTGGCAATGATGAAATTACGTTAACAGAAAAAGCAAAAACGATTATTCAGCGCTTCTTTATGGAAGTGGAGTATAACAAAGGTATTTTTGAATTTATTTACGGGTTTGAAAGGGAGGAAGAGCATGCCAGCGATTAGTAAAATTCGGTTAACAAACGTTGTATATGAAGAAGGGAATAAGCGATATAATGATGAGCTATTCTTGTTTGATGGACATAACGGAGCAATTTTACTAGAAAATGGTGGCGGAAAGACGGTTCTCATTCAAACAGCATTACAAGCAATCATTCCTCATACGAATTTAGCCGAGCGACAACTGAGAAACACGCTTCTTCTTGAAAATGCCCCTGCTCATATCGCGATCGAATGGATCATAAATGAAAAGCCAAGACGATATGTCGTGACGACTGTAACCCTTTTTATGACGAAGCATGGGCTTGATTCGCTTCGATACGTCTATGAATATGAAGCAAATGCCCCAAATGGCATTGATGAAATTCCTTTTGTTCGCGGAACTGAGATGAAACGAACGGCGGATCGAGGAGAAATGCAAGACTATTATAGCCATATGCGTGAACGTTCCTTTTTGGCTCGTACCTTCCAAACGATTAAGGAATATCGTAGCTTTCTTGAAGAACAGTATCATATTATTGCCAACGAGTGGGAAAGTGTTGTCAAAATTAATAGCTCTGAAGGTGGAGTTGAGGCTTTTTTTGATGATTGTAAAAACACGAATCAGTTGTTTGATCGTCTGTTAATTCCAACGGTTGAACAATCGATTGCTGGTCATGATGAAAAAATGTTTGCCGATATGTTTGAAAAGCAGCATACAAGCTTTAAGCAGTATAAAAAGTTAAAAGAGACGATTGAAGAAAATAAACGGATTCAACAGGAATTAGAAACATTTGTTCGAGCGTTTGAACAGCTTCATCAAAAGAAACTAGCATACAAAAAAACAAAGCAAAAGGCAAAAGGTACGTGGGAAGAAACCCAGCTGCAAAAGAAAAAGATAACGGACGAACAAACGGTTCTGTTTGAAAAGTTGGAGGAATGGAAGCAAAAAGATTACGAGTACGCCATTAATTCTGCTTCTTATGAGATTGCTGTTGAAAAATCGACCCTAGACAGCTTAACGAAAGAGTATAATCAAGCTTTTGCGAAGTATGCCCAGTTAGAAGAAGAGCTTAAACGTAATCATTTGGACTATTATTCGCTTAAACTAGCGGAGCTAAAGGTCGAGCAGAAGAACTTCAAAGATCAACTGAAGCATTTTGAAGAGGAAATGGACAAGCTGAACCAGACAGAAGAGCTTGAGGATTTGGAAGAGCAGTTAGAAGAGGCAAAACGTGCGTTACTCGGGTTCTTTATCGGGAAAATCGAAGAGATTGAAAAAGAGATACAGGGTGTAAACTTTGAGTTGAATCCGATTGAAGAGCAGCTTCAGCGATCACAAGACAGGTTCATTTCATTGCAGGTAAAAGAAACAGAACAGGAAAAGAACCAGTCTAGTATGAAAAGTGTTCTAGAAACGCGAAAGAAGGATATGGATCAACTAGAGCAGCAGCTGTTAGCCAATCCAATGCAACAGCGTGTCCAAGAAGAAATCGTCAACTGGAATAATCGCTATCAATTTTTAGATGATGAGATTATTCGATTGCAGCAAGAGGAAAAGCAGATTGAAATTGAAAAAAGTGAGGCGCAAAAGCGAAAAGATGCTCTTCAAGAAGAAAGAGTGAAACGAGAGCGCGAGCGTGATTCCATCGAATATCAGCTTGATACAAACAACAAAGAGCAGAAAAACTTGATTGCCACCCTTTCTGCTGTTCGTCCGCAATGGGCAGCTCTTGAAAATGTGTATGAGAATGAAAGCTCGATTGCTTCAAGACTAGTTGAAGCAATTGAAAGATTTGAGAAAGAACGAAGCCATTTACTGTACTTGGAGCGAATCGCGCATCGGTTTGTCGATGATTATGACAAGCAAAATGTCTTCTTTAGTGATTCCTTTGTCGAGTCCCAGTTAAAGTCTTGGAAAAATCAGGTTGACTTATTACTGACAGGGGGTGAATATATCCAGTCATTAGATGCGGCTGATTACCTTGAGAAAAAAAGCTATCCTCTCTGGTCGTTAACACTGATAACAACAAATAAATCCAAGGCTATGTTGCAAGAAAAATTAAACGGTGTAGCGGACCGACTGCAATTTCCAATCCATGTCATGACGACAGAAGAAGCAGCTGTCGCTCATAAAGACGAAAGCCCACACTTGTGGATAGCACCTCTTCATTGGAGAAAGGGAATGGAAGCTGAATCGTTCCAACATTGGAAAGAAGATATCGCTAAAACAGCGAATGAAACAATCCTTTCAAGAGAGCAAAAAGAAAAGGAAATGAAAAAGTGGGAACATGCTCAAAAAGCCTTTGACGACTTTTCGGTACAATTTCCATATGAAAAAATGACCAAGTTACAGGAAGAGCGCTCAACGATCATACGTCAAATAGAGCGGCTCTCTCTTAGTATCGTAAAAGAAGATAAGCAATTGGAAGAATTACAATCTAAGCTTACTCTTTTAAAAGATACTGTCAAAAAAGACCAGGATGAAATGAAAGGACTGGAGTGGAAGGTTGAACGAGGAAATCTCTACCTTCAGTATAGCCGAGAAGTAGAAGAGGCGAAAAAGAAAGAGAAGCAGGTAAAGGCAGAGCTTGCGGAACTCAAAAAAGAAGTAGTTAACGTCAAACTCCAATATGATGCTTTATTTGAACAAAAGGCAGAGCTCGACAAAAGAAGCGGCTCTTTAAATACGGAATTAAGCATCTTAAAACGAGATGAACAGTTTATTGCTGTTCAACCCCTTACGCCACTATTTTCAGGTGAGGGCAAGCAGATGATTCGAGAGAAAATTCGCAACCTAGAATTTAAAATTCGAGCCATTCAAGTCAGTTACGGAGAATGGAATGCGAAATTAGAAAACGCAAAGGCTGGCATAGAACGAACGAGTAAGGCAATGGATGAGTTGCGCATCGAACATGGACGGCTTGATGAGGATATGCTTTTTCCAAGTGACGGGATGCAATTATTGAAGGATCTTTGGGGGAAAATAGAGCAGAGCAAGAAACAAGTTGCTGCTTTCAATCAAGAGGTGGAGCAGAAATCATTTGCAAAGGAAAAGCAAGAAGGAAAGTGGGAGAGTAAGGTCGAGCAATTTCAGGAAAAGTATCCTTATGACACAATCTTTGAATTTACCATGGCATTAGCGGAAGTAAAGGAAGAATTAAAGAGTGCAGCATTAACGTTAAAAGAAAGCAAAAGCTACCTTGAACAAGAGAAGAACAGAATGGGACAAGAGCTTGCAAGCATTGAGGGAGCTGAACGTGGCTTAGAACGTTTTATCGAAAAGCATCACTTTAATGCACCAGATATTAAGGCCATCTCGTTGAATTCAGAAGAAACCAGAACTTTCACATATCAACGTAAACCATTTGTTGACGCGATTATTCGCGAGCTCGAACAAGTGAAGGAAGCATTGCAAAGTGAGAATGAGAAAGTCGAGCGTGAAAAGCAGTCCTTTAGAGAATTTAGCCAAACGATTAGCGATATGAAGATGCGGAAGATGGCTGAAAATGGTATTGAATATAAACGAACGTACGAAGACTTAATCGATTTTAAGAAAAACATGCTTACAAGTGTCGAGAGAGCGACCAATTATGCAAATGAATATATTCGTCAAAAGGATACAGAGCTGCAAGCCTTTATTAATCAGATTCATGCTCACTTAAAAACGCTCGTTGAGGAATTAAAACAAATTCCTAAAAAGACGCGAGTGAAAGTAGAAAATGATTGGAAACAAATTTTTACGTTTGCGATTCCAGAATGGGAAGAGGAAGACGGAAAAAATCGGATTCGTGATTATATTGAATGGATTCTAGAGCAGCTAGAATCTGAGCGGTTCCTCAATGATCAAGGGATACAAGATGATGGCAAAGTCAGAAAACAAATTGATATGTGGCTGCAATCTAAACAGTTGCTTCAAATGGTCATGAAAAACGAAGGCATGAAAGTGAATTGCCGCAAAGTGACAAATGATAACAAAGTCACGACAAGGTCTTATTCGTGGGAACAAAGTAACGTTTGGTCTGGTGGAGAAAAATGGAGTAAGAATATGACGCTCTTTTTGGGCATCCAAAATTATATTGCGGAGAAAAAGCAATACATCCAACCAAACATGAAACGTCACAGAACTGTTATCCTAGACAATCCATTTGGAAAAGCTTCAAGTGATCACGTTTTAAGTCCAGTCTTTTTTGTCGCTGAACAACTAGGTTTCCAAATCATTGCCCTAACCGCTCACGCAGAAGGAAAATTCCTGCAAGACTTTTTCCCAGTCATCTATAGCTGCCGCTTACGCGAATCAGTCGACTCTTCTAAAAAAGTGATGACAAAAGAAAATGGCTGCACCATGCCTACTTCCAGGACCATGAACCTAAATCAATGGACAGACTTGGAGAGAATGAGCAGATGGTGTTGTTTGAGTTTGAGTAGGGATAACATGGCTGTCCAATTGAAATATGTTAAAAAGAGGATCAATTGTCGTGTAGGCAGTTGATTCTTTTTGTCATGAGGAATGGAGTTATTATGGTTTTGGTGTAATGTAGTGAAGCAGTGAATGTTTTCATTTATTAAGAGCAATTATTATACCTTCCATAAAAGCATATGGTTCACTGGCACAAATGTATTAGAAAGGATTTTTCGTTTCAATTATTTTCATTATTGGAAAAATCTAATAAACTAGATAAGAACAATAGAAAACTAGTGTCTTACGAAAGAAAGGAGGGGAAATGTAATGAAGCAGTTTATAAATAACCTATTTATTACGGCACTTGTGATGTTTATTTTATTGTTTTTTGTATCAACTATTTGGCAAGAGCCGTTTGTTTTTGAATTAATCTCAGCGATGGGGTTGGTGATGCTTGTCTCGATCTTTATCGTCTTTCCAAAACGTGCTCTCATACTACCAATTATATTAATCATGCTGTCGATTTCGATTATATCGCTCACTTCATCGTCTCCTGTTGTTTTATGGAAAGGATTGCGTGAGATGAGTGTGATTATTCCACTCGTTATCCTAATTAATCTTGTTAGCTGGATTATCGGGCATCGCCCTTATGTCAAAGCGCTTATGAATCATGGCAAAAAGCAGATCACGACACCCATTCGTTTTTTCTCACTTGTAGCGGCTTTATCTCATTTTATTTCTTCCTTTATGGCTGTTGGAGGGGTTGCTTTTGTTTATCAAATGTTTCGGGATACGAAAAAGCAGTCGGTTTCTCAAGAATCCTGGGACTTTATATTAAGTGCTGCGGTTATGCGAGGATTTACACTAACCGTTTTATGGACGGTTGTTCATCCAGCATTTGCATATGGTATTGCAGGAACGAATGCACCACTTTTGCCTACCGTATTGAAAGGCTTAGGTCTTGCTTGTATCGGTTTTGTTATTAGTATTATTATTTTCATGATTGAAATGAAACGAAAACAGATTTCTGCAAGTGTCATATCTGATCTCTCCGTTCGTCCCGAGGATAAACTTGATGGACTTGTTTGGAGATTTTTGTTTTGGGTTTCACTTCTTATGGGAGGTATATTGATCTCAAATCAGTGGCTGCATCTTGATATTTTGCTGGCGGTTCCTATCGTGATTGTCACTGTCACAACCCTTTATTTTATCAGCAACAAATCGATGTCAGAGTATAAGCAACTGTGGGTTCGGCTAGTGACCGTTGATTTAGACAAGAAGAAAAAAGAAATGTCTGTTATTTTATCAGCTGGCTTATTAGTTGCTACATTAAAGGAAACAGGATATGATCAGCTCTTATTCGGGTACTTTTTACATGCGGTGGATGTACTAAACTTGAATATATTAATTGGCTTAACGTTCGTCGTGATTTTGCTAGGATTTTGTGGGTTACCCCCGATCCCTGCAATGGTGTTACTGTCAGGGATTTTAGTGGACATTCCAGGTGGATACTCAGCTGATCTAGTTCTTCTATCCTTATTACTTGGTGTTGCTGTCACATTGGTGATAGCGCCAGTAACGGTTCCTCTTCTTTTAATAAGCAGTCAAAATGGGCTCAGCTTAGGTGAGAATGGTTTCCGTTCGAATATTTTGTTTGCGGTGTCTTTGCTAATTGTTGGATTGATATATATTCAGGTTTTGACATTGTTTTAATATGGAGAATTATTTTTTTGAATGCACTGATGTACCCCAGTGCATTTTTGTGATTTTAACAGAACTTCGGTATTAAGTGATGGTGGATTAAAAATGTATGAGATACACAAACCAGAGAATGGTCAACTGATGAAGAGTCATTAGAGTGCTTGAGATATGAAACAAATGAAAGTGGGTTTGCTGTTTGGAAGATCTATTTGCGTAGCTAGATATTTTAAGAGAACAGATACAAGACTGAACATAACGATATGGTCGTTTCAAAAGTCTGTCAGTGTTAGAAATTCTGACGGGCTTTTTTTGTGATTTTAGCTAGTAAAAATGACTATCTCATTTTATTCGTAATGCTCAAATTAACAAGTATTTAAGTACTTTTTCGCATTTTTCGTATTGAAAAAATAAATTCTTTTAGATTTTTATTGTTGTAAATATTAAAAAAATTAAAAAATTTATGTTGAAATGCTTTGTGGCTAGTAATACAATTACAAATAATAAATCTAAAACTTCATTTTTATTTAAAAAAGAAGTTAATACTTCAAAGAAGGGGGCAATTATGAAAATATTAATTGGTGAAATTGCACACGAAACAAACACATTTTCATCAGTGAAAACAACAGTAGAGTCATTTAAGCAATGGAAATGGCTTCATGGAGAAGAAATCATAGAAAAGCACCGAAGAGTAAGAGATTATCTAGGAGGGATGATTGATCGCTCTGATGAGATAGGCATAGAAATAGTCCCTACTTTTGCTGCTTTTGCTATGCCGTCTGGAATGATTACTAGAGAAACCTATCAAAGACTGATTCAAGAATTAATTGAAGGAATAAAAAGTGCAGAGTCGTTTGATGCGATTTGTCTTGCACTTCATGGAGCTGGTGTTGCTGAAGGTGTTGATGATCTTGAGGGAGACATTTTGTTAGCAGTTAGAGAGGAGATCGGCTATGAGATTCCGCTTGTTGTAACCCTTGACCTACATGGGAATATAACGGATCAAATGGTTAAAGAAGCGGATGTCCTATTAGGTGTTAATTATTATCCGCATATTGATACGTATGAAAGAGGAAAAGAAGCTATTGATGTTGCAAGACAGATTCTATTAGGCGAACTTAAGCCAACAATGAGTCTTAAGAAACTTCAACTTATTATTCCAACATCAACTACTAATTTATCTCCTGCAAAAGAGATTAATGAACGATGTTGGGAACAGGAAGCGAAAGAATCGATTATAGACTGTACATTCTTTCATGGTTTTTCATACGCTGATATCCCATTTACAGGTGTGACAGTTTTAACTACTACTAATAATGATCAAGATCTCGCAGCGCAAACGTCAGAAGAGATAGGGAAGGAAATTTGGAAGGTCAGAGATAAATTTTTTCTACCTATTGATTCTCCTGATGAGGGAATTACTAAAGCGCTAAAAGTTGAGGGCAAACCAATTGTTATTAACGAAAGTTCAGATAATCCTGGAGGAGGTACTCCGGGAGATGGCACATATTTACTTTCAGCGATGATAGAAGCGAAGCTTGAAGATGCTTGTTTTGGGTTTATTTATGATCCAGAAGTTGCTGATATTGCACACTCACAAGGAGTAGGGAGCACAATAAATGTAAAGCTCGGTGGGAAAACAGACAATATGCACGGGAATCCTATCCCGCTTCAAGCCTATGTCAAATCTGTGTCCGATGGTCAATTTGTTCAATCCTCTCCAATGGGTAAAGGAACAAAAGTGAATTATGGGAAGTCAGCAAGGTTAGTCGCAAATGGGATTGATATTATTGTTTGTTCGAAAAGTTCTCAAACGTTTGATGAACAAATTTTCTTATTACACGGTATAGATGTCTTAACGTATAAAATTGTCGCTTTAAAATCTAGTCAACACTTTAGAGCAGCTTTTGAGCCTTTAGCTAAGGCAATTATCCCTGTGAATTCACCAGGGCTTAGTAGTTCAAATCTATTTGATTTCCCATTTGAACGTATAAATAGACCTATTTATCCACTAGAATCTGTGATTAATCAACTACTCTCTTAATAGCAAGTAAAAGGTAAAGCATCATTTAATAAATTACTAGGAGGAAGGTAAATGAAGAGCAAAGCAATAGGATTGATTTATATTTTAGTGATTTCAATGTTCATGATTGGATGTAGTTCAGATTCTACGTCACAAAATGAGGAAGAAGAATCCGAGGTAGTAACTGGTGGGGATATTCGAGTGGCGATGAATGCATCTCCTCCAACTCTTGATCCCCATATGACAACTGCCACTGCAACAAGTGAAGTTTCTAGACATATTTTTGAAACACTATTGACGTTAAATTCTAATTATGAAGTAGTACCAATGTTAGCCGAATCATTTGAGCAAAGCGAGGATGGATTAACGACGACGTTTGAATTAAGACAAGGTGTTACTTTCCATAATGGAAAGGAAATGACTTCAGCGGACGTTGTTGCTTCAATGGAAAGCTGGTTGATAAGGTCTGGAAAATCAGAGTCGACATTTAGTGGTACAACTTTTGAAGCTGAAGGTGATTATACAGTTATTATGAACCTTGAAACTCCTTCGATTGGTGCTTTACACACGATGGCCGCACCTACACAATTTTCAGCAATCATGCCAAAAGAAATTATCGAATCAGCACCTGCGCAAGGAGTTGATGAATTTATTGGTACAGGGCCTTTTGAGTTCGTCGAATGGAAGCAAGATCAATATATTCATCTACAAAAGTTTGAAAATTATCAATCTTTAGATGCTAACCCTGATGGTCTTGCTGGTAAACGAGAGGCTTTAGTTGATAACGTGTATTTCGATGTTGTCACAGATGACTCTACAAGAGTAGCGGGTTTAACAACAGGTCAATACCAAGTGGGCCTTTGGTTACCAAGGGATAATTATGACCAGTTAAGTAATACACCAAATGTCGTTACCTCTGTCGATTTATATGGGCCACAAAATTTGATTTTCAATAAAGCGGAAGGTGTTTTTACAGATCCGCTCATGCGTCAAGCGATAAATGCGGTCTTAAATAAGGATGAAATCATGTTAGCTGCCTTTGCTGATGAAGTATTTTATCGTCTTGACCATGGTTTGATGTACCAAGAGCAACTTGATTGGTATAGTGAAGCAGGTCAAGAATACTACAATCAAAATGACCAAGATCTGGCACAGCAACTGCTTCAAGAAGCTGGATATAACGGTGAAGAAATTAGAATTTTAACAAGTCGTGATTATGATCATATTTATAATACATCGGTGGTTGTTCAACAGCAATTAGAAGAGGCTGGTATCAATGCAAGCCTTGAAGTTTATGACTGGGCGACTGTAGTACAAAAAAGATCTGAACCATCTGAATATGATGCGTTTATCACAGGTTTTGTTACAGTGACTGATCCTACTCAAATTGTCACATTAGATCCGAGTTGGCCAGGCTTCACAGATGATGAAACAATAAGAGATTTGTTAGAAAACATTAGAGTTTCTACTTCTCAAGAAGAAGCAAAAGCTTACTTTGAAGAATTACAAGAGTATAACTGGTCTACCTATTTAACTCATATTAAAATTGGAGATTTTAGTTTACTCACAGGATATAGAAATAACGTGGAAGGAATTAATTTCTTTGAGGGAATTGTTCTTTGGAATACAACTGTACATTAAATCTTTTTATGTGATCTTTCTAATACCTAATACAAATAGTTTCCACTCATTAATTGCATGGGTGGAAACTATTTATCTACTGTCTCTTTAAAGAAACGATCGCTTTTAAGATGAGATTGCTGATTTTTATTTAGAAGGGGAGATTATTGCTTTGAAAATGTATATTTTAAAGCGAATTTTATCGCTTATACCAGTCCTCTTTATTGTATCAATAGTGATTTTTTCGATTATTCATTTAACACCAGGGGATCCTGCTTCTATTATTTTAGGAGAAGAGGCTACTGAACAAAGTAGAGAAAATTTAAGAGAACAGCTTGGACTAAACCTCCCAATTTATCAACAGTATGTTAATTGGATCATCGGCGTACTCCAAGGAGATCTAGGTCACTCTTTCTTTATGAATAAATCTGTAACTGCTGCTATTTTTGATCATATTGGGCCAACTCTATCTCTTTCCATTCTTTCTCAAGTAACAGCTATTATTGTTGCCCTACCATTAGGAATTTGGGCTGCATATCGTAGAGGAACTTTGACAGATCAATCTTTTATGGGGCTTTCGCTATTAGGGATTTCTATCCCAAACTTTATTTTAGGTTTATTTTTAATCATCCTATTTGCTGTAAACCTCCAATGGTTACCTGTAGCAGGGTATCAACCATTAAGCGCTGGCTTGTGGAATCACTTACAATTTTTAATTATGCCTGCTATCGCTCTAGGAACAATGCAAGCTGCACTAATCGCACGTATGACGAGATCAGCAATGTTAGAAACCTTAAATGCAAATTTTATTAAAACAGCTCGGTCGAAAGGTCTTCATGAGCAGATTGTGATTTATAAGCATGCTTTAAAAAATGCTTTTATTCCAATCTTAACGGTTATTGGTCAAACGTTTGGGATGCTAATAGCAGGTGCAGCAGTAACAGAGACCGTATTCAATATTCCAGGAATCGGACAACTGATCATAAACTCAGTAGAACGACGCGATTACGCTGTGATTCAGGGAACCGTGTTAATGATCACAGTCTCTTATGTGCTTATTAACCTCGTTGTAGATTTATTATATGGAGTGATTGACCCTAGAGTTCGTTTAATTAAAAAGTAATCAAACAACATGATAGCTTGGGCTTAAACGGACACGAACAGATGGAGGAATTAGTATGGAAGTTACTATGAAAGACCAAAAGCTTTCAGAAATAAGAAGCAGTATCAAAAAACAGAGAAGACAATTATTTATTAAGAGATTTTTAGCAAATAGGCTAGCTGTAACAGGTGGTATCATCGTTTTAATTACATCATTTTTTGCGATTTTTGCCCCATTTCTAGCTTCTTATAGCCCTTATGAAATGGAAGTTACAAGTAGGCTAGTCCCTCCTTCGACAGATCATATTCTAGGAACAGATAATTTCGGGAGAGATTTGTTTGCTAGGGTTGTATATGGGGCTCAAGCTTCAATGGGTGTTGGAATTTCGGTTGCACTCATTACTAGTTTATTAGGAATGGTAATTGGCTTATATGCTGCTTATTACAAAGTGTTAGATCACATCCTAATGAGAGTTTGTGATGGACTTATGGCTTTTCCTGCTATATTGCTAGCCATTGCCATTATGGCAGCTCTTGGTCCCCGTTTGGAAAATGTGATTATAGCGTTAAGTATTGTATACACACCATATGTTGCACGAGTCGTTAGATCTTCTGCCTTAGTTGTAAGAGAACAAACCTATGTTGAGGCAATGAAGGCTCAAGGTGCGTCTACTTCAAGAATAATCTGGTTCCATATTGCTCCTAATACACTTTCTCCTCTCATAATACAGTCTACTTTTATTTTTGCGGACGCTATTATTATTGAAGCAGGATTAAGTTTTCTCGGAGCAGGAGTACCAGCACCAGATCCAAGTTGGGGAAATATTTTATTTGATGGGAAATTGGTCATTTTTAATGCATGGTGGATGACGCTATTTCCAGGTTTGGCGATCATTTTAACAGTCCTCGGTTTAAATCTATTTGGAGATGGATTAAGAGATTTATTAGATCCTCATTCAAAACGAGTAAAGAAATAATTGATAATGAATGACATCAGCGGCTCTAAGGAGGTTTCATAATATGAGCAAGCACCTTTTAGAATTAAATGAACTAAAAACACACTTTCAAACAGAAAGAGGAAGAGTCACTGCAATTGACGGTATTTCTTTATATGTTGACACCGGAGAAGTATTAGCAGTTGTTGGTGAATCAGGGTGTGGAAAAAGTGTGACAGCTCAATCAATTCTGAGGTTATTTGAAGAAGGTGGTATTACCACCTACGAAGGGGAAATAGCCTTCGAAGGGGAGAATTTATTGGATATGTCTATGTCAAAAATGAGAAGAATTAGAGGAAATGATATTTCTATGATTTTTCAAGATCCTCTAAGCTCTTTAAATCCTGTATATACAATTGGTAATCAAATAGTTGAATCCCTTGTACTACATCAAAAGCTTTCCAAAGAGAAGGCATATGAAAAAGCCATTGAAATGTTGAAATTGACTGGAATCCCTGCACCAGAAAAAAGGGTTCATGAATATCCTCATGAATTGTCAGGGGGGATGAGGCAACGGGTCATGATTGCAATGGCGCTTGCATGTCAACCTAAATTATTAATAGCTGATGAACCAACAACTGCTTTAGATGTAACGATACAGGCTCAAATTTTAGATTTAATGATTGAATTGAAAGAGGAATTTAATATGGGTGTCATGTTCATTACTCATGACCTCGGAGTTGTCGCTCAATATTGTACAAGAGTAGTCGTTATGTATTTAGGTGAAGTAGTGGAAGAAGCAGAGGTAACACAACTATTTTCCTCACCTCAACATCCTTATACAAAGGGTTTAATGAAGTCAATCCCACAACTTGAAGGAGATCGAACAAAGAAACTGCATATTGTTGAAGGAACTGTGCCTTCTTTAGAAGATGTTCCAGTAGGATGCAGATTTGCTGCAAGGTGTTCATATGCTGATGATAAGTGTCTTGCAGAAAGGCCTATCTTAGAGTCTTGCGCTACTAATCAAAAAGTTAGATGTTGGCATTATCGGAAAATCACAGAAAAGGAGGGTCGGTTTAATGGCGCAACAAATGCATGAGAGAGAAAATACGCTTCTAGAAATTAAAGGATTAAAAAAATTCTTTCCTGTTAAAAATCCCATTGGAATAACCGAAGCATTTGTGAAAGCGGTCAATGATGTTTCTTTTCATCTCGTTGAGGGTGAAACTTATGGGTTGGTTGGTGAGTCTGGTTGTGGTAAAAGTACGATGGGAAGAACAGTTTTACGCTTAATAGAAGCATCAGAAGGTGAAGTTCTCTATAAAGGTACAGATATATTTCAATTAAATAGTAAGGAATTACGAAAACTAAGGCAAGACCTTCAAATGGTTTTTCAAGACCCATTTTCTTCATTAAATCCAAGAAAGAGAATTGGAGACATTATTGAAGAACCTATGATTATCCATAAATTAGGTACAAAAAAAGAGAGAATAGACAGAGTAATGGACATTCTCCAAAAAGTAGGTTTACAACCTGAACAATATTATCGGTATCCTCATGAATTTTCAGGTGGTCAAAGACAACGGATTGGTTTGGCTAGAGCTTTAGTAGTCAATCCAAAATTAATTATATGTGATGAGCCAGTTTCTGCGTTAGACGTTTCCATTCAATCACAAATTATTAATCTATTACAAGAATTACAAGATGAATATAAACTTACTTATTTATTTATAGCCCATGATTTGAGTGTGGTTAGACATATTTCAGATCGCATCGGGGTGATGTATTTAGGGAAAATGGTAGAAGAAGCTCCAACAGATAAATTGTTTTCTAACCCACTTCATCCTTACACACAAGCATTGTTATCTGCCGTGCCTCATCCTAACCCTGAAATGAAACAGGAGAGGGTTAAGTTAAGAGGAGAGATTCCGTCTCCAATGAATCCTCCATCTGGATGTGTCTTTCACACTAGATGTCCTTTTGTAATCGACGCCTGCAGGAAAGTAGTGCCAAAAACAAAGGAAATATCTGAAGGACATTTTGTTGCTTGTCATTTACATGATTAAAGCGTGGCAATTAAAATTAAATAAAATTATTTTTCAAATTAAGGACGTGACATATATGGATATAAATCAGGTGTTATTGCAACGAATAAAAATGCCATTAAAATCATCATTTGAAACAAGTTTCGGAAAAGTAACGGAAAAAGATATTATTGTAGTTCGGGTGTTTAGCGAAGACAAAGTTGGAATTGCTGAAAGTGTAGCCATGCCTTTTCCAATCTACAATGAAGAAACAACAGGAACTGTTTGGTATATGCTTGAGCATTTTCTAATCCCGCAATTGTTGGAGAAGGGAGTTAAACATCCAAGAGACGTTTTTGACATGTTCTCCTACATCCGTCGAAATAATATGGCAAAAGCAGCACTTGAAATGGCTGTGTGGGATTTATATAGCAAACAGAATGGATTGTCTCTTTCTGCTGTATTAGGAGGAACACGTAAAGAAATTGAAGTAGGCGTTAGTATTGGAATAGAGGACAATATTGATGATCTCTTAATCAAAGTGAACCATTTTTTAAATGAAGGATATAAAAAAATCAAAGTGAAGATTAAGCCCGGCTGGGATATTGAACCATTAAGGGCTATTCGAAATAAATTTGGGGACGATATTCCACTTATGGCTGACGCTAATTCCGCTTATACTCTTAACGATAAAGCACTTTTAAAAGAGTTAGATACGTTTAATTTAATGATGGTTGAACAGCCATTAGCCCATGATGATATTATTGATCATGCAAAATTACAAGCTGAAATGAAAACGCCAATTTGTCTAGATGAGAGTATTCACTCTGTAGAAGATGCTAGAAAGGCTTTGGAGATTGAAGCATGCAAAATTATTAATATTAAGATTGGTAGAGTTGGAGGTTTAACAGAAGCGAAAAAAATTCATGATCTATGTGAGGAACGAGACGTTCCAGTATGGTGCGGGGGAATGCTTGAAGCAGGAATCGGTAGAGCGCACAATATCGCTATTGCATCATTGAGTAACTTTACCATTCCTGGGGACACATCTTCTTCAAGTCGTTATTTTAATGAAGATATTATTTTTCCAGAAGTGACCTTATCAAAACCAGGAATGATCTCAGTACCAGAACGACCAGGAATCGGTTTTGATATTAATAATGAATTGATCAATAAAATGATTGTCAATGATAAAACTTTTACGAAAGCTACAATGATCAGCTAATGAACTACGGAAACATGGTCGGGAGGATTCACGAATGGTTATGACAGAATCCATTATGTATAGAAAGATTGATAACATTAAGGAAATTCAAGAAGTTGTTTCTTTCCAAGAAGAAATTTGGAGTCGAGATGCAGTTAGTCCACTTCCACAGCTTGTTGCAGCCTCTCATCATGGTGGCGTTATTATGGGAGCCTTCCATGCGGCAAAATTAGTTGGATTTTCTTACGGATTTTCGGGTTACAAAAATAAAGAGCATTATTTAATTTCTCACATGACTGCGATCAGTCCAAGCTATCAGAATTTAGGAATTGGTTTAGCATTAAAGCTGAAACAAAGGGATTGGGCAATAGAATACGGTTATAAAAAAATTGTTTGGACATACGACCCATTGGAATCACGAAATGCTTATTTTAACATCAATAAGCTTGGAGGATATGTTAAGACTCATCTTCCATCTTATTATGGAGAAATGAATGATAAGTTAAATAATGGTTTACCAACAGATCGTTTTGTCGTTGAATGGGATATTTGTTCAGATAGAGTGAAGAATGCTCTTGCAGGGTTAAACAAACTTGAAAGCTCTGATCGTGAGTATTCGTCCCTTCTTACTATCAAAGTTAACGGGGGTTTACCTTATCCTCATGAAGAAAATCTAATCAAAAATCAAAAAAGTTACTTAATTCCAGTTCCAGTCGATTTTCAAAAAATAAAACAAGTTGATTTTGAAGTTGCAAAAGCTTGGAGATTAAAATTTAGAAATGCGGCTTCAGACATTCTTTTAGAGGGTTATAAAGTAACGAGAATATTAAAGACTACTAATCATTTAGTTCATTATTATGTTCTTGAATATGGAGGCTTTCATGATTGATCACATTAAAGAGTGGGTGGATGAAAATAAAGAATTATTGACATCAACATATCAATATCTGCATGAAAATGCTGAAATTAGTTGGAAAGAAATAAATACAACAAAGTATTTATGTGAGCAACTAGACATTTTAGACATATCTTATCAAACATTTGAGGAGCATACTGGTGTCATTGGATTTTGGGGGAATAGTAAGAAAGGCCCTACAGTTGGAATAAGAGCTGAAATTGATGCATTGTGGCAAATGGTAGACGGTGACTGGAAAGCAAATCATTCTTGTGGTCATGATGCACATATGACTATGGTACTTTATGCTATTACTTGTTTAAAGAAGCTTGGATTTACTCCAAATGGTTTGATAAAAATTATTTTTCAACCAGCTGAAGAAACTGGTAAAGGGGCACAAGCTTTGATTGAGCAAGGTGTCATGAATGACATTGATTATTTGATAGGTATTCATGTTCGTCCCATCCAAGAATTAACATTCGGTCAGGCATCGCCAGCTATCTATCACGGGGCAACTACTTTATTAAAAGGAGGAATTAAGGGAATTCAAGCACATGGTTCGCGGCCAAATCTGGGTATCAATGTCGTTGACTCCCTTGGATCTGTGATACAAGCAGTAAATGCAGTGCAAGTTGATCCAACTGTTTCTGCCTCTGCAAAAGTAACCAAGGTTCAAGCAGGTGGAACAAACTTTAACATTATACCCGACTATGGCGAGTTCGGAATTGATATAAGAGCACAAGAAAATGAAGTGATGGATGATCTGATCAAACGGATAAAACAAGCAGTGACTTTAAGTGGTTCTGCTAATGGAGCGGAAATAGAAGTGGAAGCACTGGCATCGATGGTTGCTGCTGAATCTAGCCCTATATTAGAAGAGATAGTGACGGAGGCTATTATTGAGGCTCTTGGCGAAGAGGCTCTCGCAAAAGCGCCTGTTACACCAGGAGGAGAAGACTTTCATTTTTATAAAAAGTCGTTTCCGAAAATTCAAGCAACGATGGTAGGTTTAGGAACAGATTTAAATCCAGGATTGCACCACCCAAATATGAGTTTTAACTTAGATTCTTTACAGAATGGTGTAAAAATATTATCAACTTCTATTGTGAAATTGTTAAACAATAGATAATAGAAGAGAATAACAAGAATAAACAGATGATTAGTGATACTATTGAAAGATAGAGAGACGTTACTAAGAGTAACGTCTTTTTTCATAATTTATCTAACGAAAGTATGAAGTTGAATCGAATAATCTCATTTTTTTTAAGGAAGGATTAATCATGAACGATTTTAATGAGAAAATAAGAAAGCAATTCAATGAACTAACAAAAAGACAAAAGTTAGTTGCAAAATATATTGTTGATTTCCCTACCGAAGTAGCATTTCAAACGGCTAAATACGTAGGTGAAGCAAGTAAAACAAGTGAAACTACAGTTATTCGGTTGTGTTATGCATTAGGGTATACTGGATATAGTGAGCTCCAAAAAGAAGTACAATCTTCATTATTAGAAGAATCAACTCATTATAGTGATCCATTAGAACGTTTCCGTACTGCATCTAAATCGTTAAAAGATAAAGATTTGATTCAGTATATTATAGAGCAAGATAGTACATATGTTAAAGCGACGTTAGAGCAGTTAGATTTTAAACAATATCAAAAAGCAATCGATTTATTAATTACATCAGAGAAACGTATTGTAATTGGCTTACGTTCATCTTACGGTCCTGCCAACTGGCTAACGTTCAGCCTTAATATAGTTGTCGGGAATACATTACTGTACCGTGGTGAAATTGAGGATGTAAATTATTTATTATCTCAAATTGATGATAATGCATTAGTAATTACGATTTCATTTCCGCGGTATACTCAAGAGACTTTCTCATTTGTAAAGGCTGCAAAGAAAAAAGGTGCCCAAGTATTAGCCATAACAGATGATGAATTTTCTCCAATAGGACAGTTTGCTGATATTCTGTTTAAGGTCGTGGCTCCTCCACCAATTCCTCTAAAAGGAATAACGCCAACCTTCGCATTATTAAATTTACTTGTTACAAGTGTTGCTGCTTCAAATGAATCAAAGGTTCAAAACCGAATGGAGGATTATGATCAAACGAGTGAAGAATTCTTTCCATTTATGAAAAACAATCGTTAATTTAAAAGATGGGGCATCAAACTAATCTGTTCAGTTGAAAAACAAAATTATACGTCAGATTACTTAATAACGTTTTTTTACTCGCTACTTTAATCAAATGTGTGCGAATCGTTTGAATTTGAATGCCTTTAGAGGAAGATGGGAAAATCAGTGTGCGCAACCAGTTCGTTAAGTTATAGGCAAGTAGACTCAACATCATGCGTGCTTCATTAACGAGAAAATTATGGCTTTTCATCTGATCAAGGCCAAAACCATCTTTTGCTTCTTTTATGAAATTTTCCATCGTACCTCGCTGTATGTATGAATGCACAATTGCTTGAGGTGAGAAGCTTTCACCAAGACTTGTCACGAAAAGGTATGCGAAAAAAAGAGTTCACCAGCTGGACGCGTCGATTGAATCACAATGCGACGAGGCTTCGACCAAGACGACGCTTGATAAATAGATTCTTCCATATAGCTTTCTGTCACGGTCACATCACGAATTTCGCGCGTTGGATGTAGTTCTTCCGCAAGTGCTTTTAACTTGGCGTTCGCTTTTAAACGAATGATATAGTACACCGCTTCCTTTTCGCACAATTCATATAGCTCAGGCACCGCAAAGCCACTATCGCCACGGACAAGATAAGACTTTTCAGGAAAAACGTCGTTATAATGTTCGATGAGTGGACGCATAAAATCAACTACACCAATGGAAGTATAAACGTTCCCTGGACGCAATTGAGCTTTTAAGAAATCCCCTGTTAGCCCATCAAATGCGACAAGTGGATGAATGCCCATTGTGCGATAATGCGCGTTGTAGGACGAATTTTCTTGGTATCCGTATGTATCGGCATGTGTTGAATTTAAATCAAAAATCAGCGTCTTAGATTGTCGGGAATGATGAACTCGGTCAAGCAGCTCCTGATTCGCCGCTTGAAGTTGGTTCAGTGCTTGCGTGTCAAAGCGCTTGAAAAATCGTGATAATGACGGTTGAGAAGCGAGTGCAGGCGTACCAAGAACTTGTGTGAAAACCGGATCATGTGTCAAACGATCCGCAGCATCGTCTTCGTGATAGCCAGCGATAAGCTGATAGATTTTTTGACGAAGAAGTTGTTCGTTTTCATGAATACAATACGTGCGTTCATCTTTTAACTGGAGATGTTTGACGATGGTTTGCGAGAAGCTCAATTTCTCATCAAATTCACGGAAAATCAATTCGCCCGTATCTGAGGAAAGGGCGCCTCCATCATTTAATAGCACGATTGAAATGTATGGTATTTTGCGATAAAGTAGTCATCATAAGAATCCTTTCTATTGGTTGTTTCTTGGTCGTAATAACCTTAGCAGAAATGGATTCTTTTTTCATCTTTTAAATGAAAAAGAGAATCCCACTAAAAAGCCGAGAAATCAGCTTTTTAGTGGGATTTTGTATTGATTGGTGAATAATCTAGGTTAATTTTTGATTAAAATATAAACACGTTATCTTTTTATAGTACGAAGTGAGTGCGTTTAGGTTATTGATAGATTATTCAAATAAAAGGAGGGACTATTTTAAAGAAGACAATAAGTTTTTTAAATGAGTAAATGCCAAATCTCAAATTTAGTCATATTTGTTTTTAGTTATCAATTAGTATTATGTTTAATGATAGATTAATAAACTTATCCATAAAATAAACTTTAAATTAATTATTGCATTAAGTTAATTTATGAGGTATATTTTTAAACGTCGCTTTTAACGACAGCATAATTTGCAGCAGACAATCGTTAATTTTCAAGAAAACTATTCAAAAAAAGTTGTTGCATAGAATAATAAATTATGCTAATATAATAAATGTCGCTGATGAGCGACACCGAGTTCTTTGAAAACTGAACAAAAGCCAAGCGAAATAGAGATACATGATATCTCGTCAATTATTAAGAAGTATCGTTAGCGATACATTTTGAGCTAATGGATTTTTCAAAAGGTGACCGACTAAGTTCGCGACGTCCTGTTGCAACGTCGGCATTAGCACATCCGTGTGCATCACTTTTATGGAGAGTTTGATCCTGGCTCAGGACGAACGCTGGCGGCGTGCCTAATACATGCAAGTCGAGCGAATCAAAGGGAGCTTGCTCCCAGAGATTAGCGGCGGACGGGTGAGTAACACGTGGGCAACCTGCCCTGTAGACAGGGATAACACCGAGAAATCGATGCTAATACCGGATAACACCTTTCTTCTCATGGAGGAAGGTTAAAAGTTGGGATTACTAACACTACAGGATGGGCCCGCGGCGCATTAGCTAGTTGGTAAGGTAATGGCTTACCAAGGCGACGATGCGTAGCCGACCTGAGAGGGTGATCG
>NZ_VLKZ01000004.1:0-96192 GCF_007830185.1 Halalkalibacter nanhaiisediminis
TCTTTTGAAGGTTCTTCAAATAAATGACACTTGATTTCTTTGCGTTTCTCAACGGGTTTTGCTTTTTCTTTATCAACTTTCTTTTGATAAATTGAAAGTTGATGATCGTTTATTTTTGGGATATGCTTTTGGATATTTTTTAAAACTTCCCGTTGGAGAGGTTGCAACTCTCTTTCTTGAGTTAACCCAGTGAAAATCTGGCGAATATAAAAGTTTGTTGTGTTGTATATGTTCTTTGCGTTTTGACACATCTCTTTGAAATATCCGTGCATGCGATGGCCTTTTTTGACCCAAATTTGATGCGTTTGATACATACGTTTTCACCTCCGAACATAAGTTCCTATAAGTATATATTACCAAAATCGTTACAATAATCCTAGTGAAAAAAGAAAAAACCGCCAATTCACCTCCCACCTAACATTCTAACGAATGTTTGAGGAGGGAGGTGAATTGGCTGTAATGATAGATTAAAGTCTAATTTACACGAATCTAGATAAAAAGGAAGTGGTTCTCAAATGCTGTTACCATCAAAAGGTGCATTGGCCACTTATATATCATCAGTCTACCAAGCCATACTTGAAAAAAATAAGGTTGAGAAAAATCATTACTCATCAAGCGAACAAACATTTAGCGCAGCTAATTTACTGAACTTTATTGAGCTTAAGAAGCATGTAACAACTAGTCTTATTGATGAATTAAATCAGTTTGGTTTCGTTTTATTTTCAGAAGATAATGTATTAAGCAGTTTAGAAAAAACCTTACTAAACTTAGGGATTAAAAGGCTTCCAAAATCAAATTATTTACCTTTAAATCCACAATTGATTGCCAAACAAAGAGTGAATGGTGTACTCGGAGATATTAAAAACACCTTCCATCCACATATTATGGTTACAATAGACTCTCAAATCGTAATGGACGATCGAGTTATTGAACAATTTTTATTAAATGGGATGTCAATAGCGCGTATCAATTGTGCATATGATAGTGAAAGTGAATGGAGAAATATTATTAATCGATTACGGAAAATTGAATACGGGTTACGTCAACAAGGGAAGTATAAGAAACAACTGAAAATTTATATGGATCTTGCTGGTCCTAAAATTAGAATTGGTCCTATTAAAAAAGTAAGTACTCCTTTAAAAATAAAAGTTAAAAAAGATGCTTTTGGAAAAGCTTCAAGAGCTAGAATGGGTTTTATTTGTACGAATCATATTGATCGCACGCTATTATCAACGACCAATAGTGATGAAGAGTGTCCATTTATTATTAACGTTGATAGAATGAACGATATTCGCCTACTAAATAAAGGTGACATGTTAGATTTTCAAGACTATCGAAATAAAAAACGAACATTTACTGTTGATTCAAAACTTAGTACTGATTGTGTAATGGTAACAATTGACGAAACTGCTTACTTAACTAATGAAACGATATTATTGAATCTCAAAAAAAATATTGAGTTAAGGGTGGGAGGAATAGAGCCAGTTCCAGCGGATATATTTGTGAAAAGAGGGGATTCATTAAGAATTTACTTAGATCCTTTAAAAGAAGGACACTCTCAAACTGAGGCCGACATGGCTGGAGTTTCAGTTACTATACCTAAAGCCTTTAAAAATGTTCAGCCTAATGACCTTATATTTATTGATGATGGAAAAATTAAAGGGAAAGTAAAGAGTGTATCACAAACATTTATAGAAGTAACTATTATTTCTCCTGACAAAGTGAGAAAAATTAAGGAAGATAAAGGAGTAAACTTACCAAATTCACTTGTGAGTCTCAATGTTCCTGCTTTAACATCAAAAGATAAAGAAGATCTAACATTTGTTTTAGAAAACAGTGATATAGTAGGAATTTCCTTTGTCCATCACCCAAGAGATTTAAAACAATTAAAACAAATCCTTAAACAATATAATAAAACAGATATGCCAATTATTGCGAAAATTGAAACGAAAGATGCCGTCGAGAATTTCTCTAACATCATTTTCGAAGGCCTCTCATTTGAACATTTCGGTGTGATGATAGCTCGCGGAGATTTAGCGATTGAGCTTGGCTACGGGGAACTAACAATTGTTCAAGAAGAAATTCTATCTTTATGTCGTGCTGCTCATATCCCTGTTATACTCGCTACGCAAATATTAGAGAATCTTGCTAAAAAAGGAATTCCCTCTCGTTCTGAATTAGCTGATCTATCTTTTGGAAATCAGTTCGATTGTCTAATGTTAAATAAAGGTCCTTACATGGCTGATACAATCAGCTTTATAACGGAAACGTTAAAAATACAGACCCTTGCTGAAATAAATCAACAAATGATTACACGTCATCTTTTAGACTATTAATGAACATCCGCTATCTAATTATATTTTTTTTATGTAACACTAATTGAAATAAAAGCGAAATAGGGGAACTGTCCTATTAGTCCCCTTTGTTTCGCTATTATTATTTTATTACTACTACTGCAACTGATAAATAACATCCACACGCTGAGTAACTTGAATTTCGCCAGCTTCAAGCGCGGTAGACCTTGAACTTTCTTGTGTTGCTTCTTCTGCCATTGTATAATTCTGCATTGGAAGGTTCACTTGAGCTGCTTGGTCAGCAATTTGTAAGACTTCTCCTCTTTTTTTACCTGCACTTTCGGCCATAGCATCTGCTTTTGACGCAGTCTTTTCGATTGCTTGTTGTAAAGCTTGATACTCTGCTGCCTCAGGGTTTTGCAAGGCAAATTGAATTTGTTCGATCTGGTTGGCTCCTGCTGTAGATGCAGCATCAATTAATTCCCCTAAAGTAGAAATGTCCATGTATTGGACTTCAAGCATGTGCTCGGCACGATAGCGTTCCTCTGTAATCTCATTTCCTTGAGCGTTCCAGTTGTGCTGTGGGTACACATGAAAACGAGAGGTTTGAATATGTTCTTCTGCAACTCCACTTTCCTCGAGAACTCGACGAATAGCATTCATTCGTTCATTTATTTGAGTTTGAGCTTCTTCAGCTGACGAAGCAACTGCCTGTGCTCCTAAATAAATGTAAGCCATATCTGGTTCTATATTCACTTCACCAACCCCACTCACAATTAGTGTTCCTGCTTGAACATTTGTCTCTGCACTAGTAGCCTGCTTGGAAGATGGGCTAAAGAAAAGTTGGAAAGCCAAAAATAGGCTTACAATACTTAAAGTGACGATTCCAATTTGAAGTCCTGTAGTCTTTGTCATAGTACTGAACACCCCTTTCATTCATTTTCTTTATTTTCTTATTAAACGATGGCAGTTTAATCAAGGTTACATAAATAAAAATAGGACAGTCAGAAATCGTTTCTGACTGTCCTTTATAAAAGGTAAATTCTGTTTAAAAGTACACGACATAAATAAGTGCAGCTAAGATGATCCGATAAATAGCAAATGGTGTAAGTTTAATTTTGTTAATGATTCTTAAGAAGAAACGAATAGAAATTAAGGCAAACACAAATGCACTAATAAAGCCAGCGATAAAAAACGGTAGTGCATCAAGCGTAAAGTACTGCCAGTTTTTAAGTAATGATAGAAAGCTCGCACCAGCCATAATTGGAACGGCCATAATAAAGGTGAAATCGGCAGCGGCACGGTGACTCATCCCGAGTAAGACACCGCCAGAAATAGTCGAACCAGAGCGTGAGAAGCCTGGCCACAATGAGAAACATTGAATCAATCCGACAGTCAAAGCTTGTCTATAGGTGATTTGGTCAACTGTGTGGACTTTTGGATTTTTAGGCCCAAATCGATCAGCTATTATCATAAAAATAGCACCGATTACTAATCCGATTAATACAGTATTTATTGAGAATAAATATTCATCAATATAATCTTCAAAAAGGACTCCTAGCACCCCAGCAGGAATTAAGCCGACGATAATATGTGTTAATTTAAGACCATCGTGTTGATGAGCTGTTTTTTGCTTACGACGATTTAATTTTAATAGATCAATGAAACGATCTTTAAAAATAATGACAACAGCTAGAATAGAACCAAGTTGAATAACAATCTTAAATGTATTGGCTACATATTTTGTTAAAAACTGTTCAGATTGGAGCCATAAATCATCAACGATAATCATATGACCTGTAGACGAAACGGGAGCAAATTCTGTTAATCCTTCAACAATTCCTAAAATAATGGCTTTAAGTATAATAATTAGATCCATTCTTGTATCTTCTCCTCATTCACACATTTGATATGCCAAAACAATCATTATGGACATTTTCAAGCATGAAAAATAAATTAATTTAAAATCTATTAAATTAAATTTAAACTAAATTTCGTTTCAACATGTTATTTTACACAAGCTTTATTTTAGATAAACAATTACTCTAATTAAAGAGAATATATGACTAAAATTAAGATATATACTAGTGAAATGATGGGAATGATAAGATGCCATTGTGAGGGCATATGTAGTTATTATCAACTATTAGTCATAAGCATTATAATAAGTTATTTGGTCACGATAAGCTACTTGAAATGATAGTTATAAAAAATATTTTTTTGGAAAAAAACTAAAACAATAAATTGACAACTTTCTAAAACAGGAGTAAATTCTCTTTATTCAATTCAAATATACCTTTAATCGCTTAATCATTTATTTTATGAGCGGGGGAACCATTTTGACGGTTAATTTACCGTCTTGGGGTGAATCTTAATGAGTAAGAGGGGGTACTCTCAATCCCTAATCCGACAGCTAACTTCGCAAGCGTTTTTTGGAGAGAAGGCCCTTTTTAGGACCATTCTTTGTAATGGTCTTTTTTCTGTGTAAAAGTTGGTTCGTTTCTAGTTGGATAGAAAAAGAATCATGCTTTTTCATTCTAGGTTGAGAGTAGAAGCTCATGAAAGTTTTACTTGTAAAGAAGGGAAGTCACAATCATGCTATTTGGTGAAAAAGAACTGTTACACAGACGTGTTCAAGTGTCACCTCCGCAAATACTTGCTTTAAGCTTTTTAATTGCGATTGTTGTCGGTACCTTTTTATTAAAACTCCCGATTGCGACGACTATTCCGATTAGTTGGATAGATGCATTGTTTACAGCTACATCTGCGACTACGGTTACAGGTCTTGCTGTGGTCGATACGGGGACAGTCTTTACTGTATTCGGGCAAGTGGTGATTATGGTATTAATTCAAATTGGTGGACTTGGACTAATGAGTTTTGCTGTTTTAGTTGTCATTGTGTTAGGGAAGAAAATTGGATTAAGAGAGCGAATATTAGTCCAAGAAGCTTTTAACCAAACATCCATTGGCGGTGTTATTCGTCTTGTAAAAACGGTCTTTATGTTTTCTTTTTTCATTGAGTTCATTGCCGTCATCTTGCTATCGATGCGATGGGTACCAGAGTATGGCTGGGGATTTGGTATTTACACGAGTATTTTTCACTCGATATCAGCATTTAATAATGCAGGATTCTCTTTGTTTTCAGATAATTTAATGGGCTACGTAGGAGATCCAGTTGTCAATCTCATTATTACTCTTTTGTTTATTACAGGTGGGATTGGATTTACGGTCTTGGCTGATTTGTGGCATACAAAGGAGTTTAGACATTTATCATTACACACAAAATTAATGCTTGTTGGAACGCTGATTATCAACGTTGTCGCGATGATTTTCATTTTCTTACTTGAATATACCAATCCTGTTACATTAGGAGCCCTAGATTTAGGTGATAAGCTGTGGGCATCTTATTTTCAAGCAGTCACAACACGAACAGCGGGATTTAATTCTTTAGATATTGGGAGCCTGACTCCAGGAACGATTGTGTTTATGCTTTTACTAATGTTTATTGGAGCAGGTAGTGCATCAACAGGAAGTGGAATCAAATTGACAACTTTTATTGTGATTTTAATGGCTGTTTTAACATATTTAAGAGGGAGAACAGAAACGGTTGTGTTTAATCGAACATTAAAGGTTCAATTAATATTTCGTTCATTAGCCATTGCTGTTATTAGTTTGTTCGTCGTGTTTATAGCGATTTTTGCTTTAACGATAACTGAAGATGCTCCTTTTCTCATGATCGTATTTGAAGCTTTCTCTGCGTTTGGGACCGTTGGATTATCAATGGGGTTAACGTGGGACTTAACCTCGCTTGGTAAAGAAATTATTGTTGTCCTTATGTTTATAGGAAGGGTAGGTCCATTAACTTTGGCATTCTCATTGGCAAGAACGAAAAAGTCAACAATCCGTTATCCTGAGGGAGAGGTATTTACTGGGTAAATAGATAAAGCTAACAGCAGGCCAGAGACGCTGTTAGCTTAATTTAGCTATTGGTAGTGAAATGGAGAAAACAGTTCCATCTTTGCTACTGCTCACCTCCATTAAGCCATTATGATTTTCAATGATTTTTTTAGAAACGGATAATCCTAACCCTGTTCCTTCATCTTTTGTAGTAAAAAAGGGGTCGAAAATATAGGGGAGAATGGATGGGTTGATTCCATTACCATTGTCGCTGAATGTAATGACGAGCAGATCCTTAACCACCTTTGTTTTAATGTGAATCTTTAAATGTTCATCTTGCTTTGCTTGCAAAGAGTTTCTAAACAAATTAATAAAGACTTGAATTAATTCATCTCCGTTCACTTCAATCAAACACGTTTCTGACTTAGGGCAAAATTCATAATTAATTTCTCCATTATAGAGATGGGCCTCACTATTAAGAAAGTTTCCAAGCTGATTGTTGAAAAAATCTGTGACTTGGAAGATTTGGGTTTTCGTTTGAGAAGGTTTTGCAATCCTTAAAAAGTCGCTAATAATCTTATTAGCTCGATCGATTTCTGGTATCAGTAAGGACTCAAACAGCTCTGATATCTCTGGTTCTACCTTCATTTGTAGCAACTGCAAATACCCTCTGACCGTTGTAAGTGGATTTCTGACTTCATGAGCAATTCCAGCGGCGATTCTGCCTGCAAGGGCCTGTTTTTCTGCATTTTTAATTCGATTTAAAAATTGAAAGGTCCCTACTACTCGTTGAATCGACCCATGCGCATCATAAATAATTCTAGTATTGATAATCCCATAGTTTCGGTCAAGAACCTCTTGGTCGATTATTTCTTTACCCGTTCTCAGCGTTTCAAGAATGATAATTTTCTCATCTGGTATTTGTAAAAGTTCACGAATATGTTTACCAACCATTTCTTTTTGATCGACGTGTAAATCTCTAGCAGCCTGTAAATTGCATAGGGTGATGATCCCATTCTTATCAGTAAAAACGATGTGGTGCGGTACATGATCAATAATTTTACTGAGAATATTTTCTACTGGCTCGAACAGATCAGAAGTAATCGTTAAGTTTAGTTGCTTCTCCTCTACCAATTCTTTTTGGTATGGATGAATGACAGGAAATTGCTTGCCCTTTTTTTTTTCGACTTGATAGCCGAGTTGGGGATTTTGGTAAACAAGGGAATATGGTAATTGTGATATGAGCTCTTTATATAGCTGATTTTCGATTTTTAATGTTTCTAATTCATTTTTCTTTGAAAAATTATTCATTTGGGGGCACCTCTTAAAACATCAGTTATTTAAAATATATTATATTCTGTGTTTAATTGATACCATTTTGAATCACTGGATAGGATTGTTGTTTAACAACCTGCTTAATTTGATCATGAGGATAAGGATAGATTTTGGTCTAGTATCATTAGTGTTGCATTAATATTCGATCAAAACAAAATGACCTCGGCTTAATACCGAGGTCATCAATTGGCCACATAAAATGAAAGTCTTTTTAAAATGTCCAATTAATAGGGTGCAGTTCAGATAAACTGATTGAGGGATGAAGATGATAAGTTTAATAAACACTTTATTCTAGAATTTTAGCTTCTAAATCATCAATCATTAGATTTGCAGCGATAACGCCACCAGCAGTGTTCCAGATTTCATCACTTACTTTGTGAGCATTTCCGTTTGCCACGACAGGTAGCTGTTGGAATAAAGGATCATTTAGCCATTGTTCTTCTACTTTCGATCCTTCACCATCACCAGTTTCATATGTGAAATAGAAAAGAAGGTCGCCATCCATTTGTGGAATCATTTCTTTTGTTGCATTTGTAATCGCAAATTCATCAACATCCTGTGATTCAGGACGAGCAAATCCGATTTCCTCAAGAATAACGCCTGAAAATGAATCCTTTTGATAAATGCGAACATCTCCGCCCATAAAACGAATCATTGAGATTTCTAAGTCTAGCTTATCGCCAGCTTTTTCTTGGAAGCTAGCGATACGATTAGCATAATCAGTAAGAACTTCTTGTCCTTCTTCTACTTTATTGACTGCTTGTGCATAAAGCTCAAAATTAATCTTCCAGTTTCCACGTAGGTCTTCTGCAAATACTGTTGGTGCAATTGCATTTAACTGCTCATAAACAGCTTCTTGACGCATTTTGTTTCCGATAATTAAGTCTGGATTAAGCGCGGCAATTGCTTCAAGGTTCGGTTCACTTTCTGTTCCTACTTCTTGAACACCTTCCATTTGATCTTTAATGTGATCATACCAAGGGTCACCTGTCCAAGATGAAACAGCCCCAACTGGCGTTACCCCCATTGATAGTAATGCTTCTGTTCCTTCGTTTGTTAAAATCACAACTCTTTCAGGGGTACCAGCAAGTTCTGCTGTTCCCATCGCATGTTCAATTGTATATGATGTGGACTCAGATGAAGCTTCTTCGGTTTCTACTACTTCAACATCTTCAGTGTTAGAAGGTTCTGTCTCTGTTGCTGGTTCAGTCTCGCTACCGCAAGCAACTAAAGCTAAAATAAAGATTAACATTAGTGCAAAAAGAATCGATTTCATTGTTTTACTCGGCATTATACGTTCCCTCCAAATAATAGTTAATTAAGAATAATTTTCATTCGCAATTAATATATTAAAATTTGCTTATGATAATGTCAATATATAATTGAAAATGATTTTCAAAATCATTGACACTTCTTGTCAGGTAAAATAAACTGATATTGTTATCAAATAGAAAGAAAAAGAAAGAAAAGTAGGGACTATGATGTTATTAAACTCAACAACATCTAAAATTTTGGGGCTTTTAGTTGGAGCAATATTATTTTTACTATTTATTTGTTTCAGTATTGTATATGGATATACGGATACCACGTGGAAAATGGCAATTGAGGCTTATACACATTTTGATGGATCGAATGAACATCTCATTATTCAAACGGTGCGGATGCCAAGAGCGTTAATTGCTGCGGCGGTTGGAGCTAGTCTTGGAATTGCAGGGGCTTTGATGCAAGCTTTGACAAAAAATCCACTGGCAGATCCAAAAATATTTGGAATCAATGCAGGTGCAAGCTTTTTTATCGTTGCAGCTGTTTCCTTCTTCTCAGTTGCTTCATTAAACGCTTTTGTTTGGATCGCTTTTGCGGGGGCTACGGTGGCAGCGGCTATCGTTTATTTTATCGGTTCACTCGGTCGTGAAGGGCTAACACCAATGAAATTCACCTTAGCTGGGGCGGCCATTTGGGCGATGTTCTCTTCTTTAACGCAGGGGATGCTTGTCTTAAATGAAAAAGCATTAGAGGAAGTCTTGTTTTGGCTCGCTGGTTCGGTACAAGGGAGAAGCTTAGAATATTTACAAAGTATCTTACCTTATTTGATGCTTGCTTGGATAGGTTCGGTGATTGTAGCGCGGCATATTAACCTGTTATCGATGGGAGAGGATGTTGCGAAAGGATTAGGGCAACGAACGGGTCTGATTAAACTCATTACAGCATTGTTTATCATTCTGCTCGCTGGTGGATCTGTTGCGATTGCAGGTCCTATTGGCTTTTTAGGAATTATGGTTCCACATCTTGCGCGCTCTTTAGTAGGGATTGATTATCGTTGGGTCATTCCTTACTGTGCGATTATTGGGGGAATCTTGTTAATTGTAGCTGATATTAGTGCTCGTTATGTGATTATGCCACAGGAAATTCCTGTAGGAGTCATGACGGCGATTATTGGAACCCCATTTTTTATTTATATTGCACGCAAGGGGGTGACTAAGTCGTGAAACTGAAAAAGTATATAGCATTACGGCTTGGAAAAGGAAGCATTTCTTTTTTAGTAGACCGTAAAAGCTTAGTCACATTCCTCGTACTTTTATGTATAACCTTGTTTTTTGCTTTATTAAGTAGCGGATTAGGTGACATGAGAATCAGTCCCGTTAATGTTGTGAAAGCATGGTTTGGATATGGAACAGAAATGGACCAATTAGTGGTAAACTCCTTTAGATTACCGAGGATTATTATCGCTACTCTTGTTGGAATGTGTTTAGCGATTTCAGGAGCGATTTTACAAGGGCTTGTTCGAAATCCTCTAGCATCTCCTGATATTATCGGGATTACGGGTGGAGCGGCTGTTGGAGTCGTTTCCTTCTTAGCTTTATTTAGTAACGAAAACAATGCGTTAACGGTTAGTATTCATTGGATGCCACTAGCTGCTTTTATCGGAGCGACTGTGATTGCCTTTCTTATTTATGTGCTTTCTTGGAAAAATGGCTCTTCACCTATCAAAATTGTGCTAATCGGGATAGGGTTATCGGCATTAACACAAGCGTTGACAACTTTATTTATGATTTTAGGCCCGATTTACCGGGCAAGCCAAGCGAATATTTGGCTGACAGGCTCGATCTATGGTGCTAGCTGGGAAAATGTTTTTATTTTATTGCCATATACAACGGGATTGATTGTTTTGCTATTTATTTTCTTGAGGCATTTAAATGTTCAAGAGCTTGGTGATTCGATTGCTACAGGTGTTGGAAGTGGAGTTGGACGTTATCGAATCCTTTTTCTACTATTAAGTACAGGCTTTGCAGCAGGAGGAGTAGCTTTTGCAGGCGCGATCAGCTTTGTTGGCCTAATTGCTCCTCATATTTCGAGAAAGCTTGTCGGTTCTTCCTTTGGAGCATTGCTACCTGTTTCGGCAGTAGTCGGAGCGATTTTAGTTATTGTCGCTGATTTAATTGGTAGAGTGTTGTTTGGCCCAACTGAAATTCCGGCAGGTGTGTTTACAGCAGCGATTGGTGCACCGTATTTTATTTACTTGTTATATAAATACAGAAATCTATAAACGAAAAGAAAGGAGTCAAATGGTATGCGAAATGGACTGGAAACAAATTCTTTGACGCTCGGTTATGGTGAGTCGGTTATTATAGAAGACCTTGATTTACATATTCCTAAAGGAGAAATTACCGTTTTTATCGGTGGGAATGGCTGTGGAAAGTCTACATTACTTCGGTCGCTTGCAAGACTATTAAAGCCAAAGGCAGGATCGATTATTCTGGATGGTACATCGATCCAAAAAATGCAAACGAAAGAAATCGCCAAACAATTAGCGATTCTTCCTCAAGGACCTGAAGCGCCAGAAGGATTAACGGTTTTACAGTTAGTCAAACAAGGTCGTTACCCTTATCAAAACTGGTTAAAGCAGTGGTCTCTAGAAGATGAGAGAAAGGTTAATGAGGCGTTAGAGGCTACGCAGATGACAGAGCTTGCTGAAAGACAGGTTGATTCCCTTTCTGGAGGCCAACGACAACGAGCATGGATTGCGATGACATTAGCTCAAGATACAGATACGATTCTTTTAGATGAGCCAACAACCTATTTAGATATGACTCATCAAATTGAGATTCTTGATTTATTATTTGAGTTGAATGAAAAAGAGAATCGAACCATAGTGATGGTACTGCATGATTTAAATCTAGCCTGCCGTTATGCCCATCATATTATCGCTGTTCAAGATAAAAAGATTTATGCCGAGGGGAAGCCAGAGGATGTCATCACTTGTGATTTAGTAAGAGATGTATTCAAAATGGAATGCCAAGTAACGAGCGATCCGATTTTTGGCACTCCGCTTTGTATTCCTTATGGAAGAGGGCGTTGTATCATCAAGAATGTTGAAGAAGATAAGGCTAAAGCTCAAGTTGGATAAAAGGTAGATTATAGGCTATTAAACGCATCTCGTAGATATTGCGTTTAATAGCCTATTTCAATTTCACACATCTATAACAAATCAATAGCAGAAAAATGTAAAAAGCATTTGAAAATATAGACAATTAAAAATATAATAGATCACATGACTTTAATTGGGTCAAAGGTTTTAGGTATACGTAGATATAGAGAGAATTTTCAAATGGAGTGGAGAGAATGGGTCTGTTTGGTTGGTTGCAATTTAGAGAGGGCTTACCATTATGGTGGTCGTACGCATTAAACAAAAAGAATACTGAATCAGTGGAGAAAATTTTTGAGAGTATTGCCAAAACGAGAGTGACCTTATTAACCGATTGGGTGAATGAGCAATGGGCTTTTTTAGAAAGTGCCGCGTTAGAATTAAATCATACGCCTCAACAGGAGTTATCAACCTATTTAGAGCAGCAACGACAAAGAGGTACTTATTTTACGGAATTATTTTTATTGAATAGAGAAGGGACAGTAGAAGCTTCTTCTTTTCCGAAGCACCAAGGCTCTTCCTATCGTGGTCAAGATCATGCAATTTATCAGAAAGCTATTGATCAAGTTATCAAAACAAATGAACATCTACTTTACGGACCTTACATTGATCCTATCACCGTAGAGATTGGTCCTCGAACATCAAGCTTTCATGATGACGTGACCTTATTGTTTTTACAACCTGTGATCAATCAAGGAGAGGTTGAATACATACTAGTTGGACGTGTCCCGAATGATGTGATTGGAGATTTGATTCAGCGGGAAGCTGGACATATTTATAAAGATTCTGGAGATAATTACATCTTTATGGCTAAGTCCAATTTAAATCCTGATTTATCACCAGGAATTGCATTATCTCGTAGTCGCTTTGAAGACCGTACCTTTTCGTTAGGAGATAATTTAAAGGATGGCATCGATACAAAACATTGGGGAAAAGTGAAAGTGAATAAGCATACAGAGTTTGAAATTCGCTTTACTGATCCAGCGACAAATGAATTGCATCCTGGTGTCGCAAATACGATTCGAAATGGTGACAATCTATTTGTTGAATTTCCAGGTTATTCAGATTATCGCCATATTCCTGTAATCGGTAAAGGGGTGACATTTCAGTTACCTGGCTCACCAGATGTTTTTGGGATGATGTGTGAAGGGGATTTAGAAGAAGTTTATCGAAACAGATCGATTGGTTGGAATCTAGGAAAACGGTTTGTTTCAATCATTCTGTTGTGGATTTTAATCAATCAAGGGTTGAGCGTATTTAGTATGATCCCTAGTTGGAGTGTTTTATTGGTTAATATTTTATACGGTGGTTTTGCTACCTATTGGTTCTATCAAAAAGGGATTGCTCCGATTGTGTCTCGATTAAATGAAATGACAGAGGTCGTTCGTCAAATAGCGGAAGGAAGCGGTGATTTGACGATTCGTTTAGAGGATAAACTTCTATCGAATGATGAAACGGGTTCGCTAGGTCGTTGGGTGAACAACCTTATTGACAGTCAAGATGGGTTAATGGGAAAAGTGAAATCTACGGCGCAAGATGTGGAACAAACCAATCATTTACTAAGTGAGAAAACGGTACAAATTGAACAAGGGTCTTTCGCAGTTCTTAAACAAACAAGTGAGATGTTAGAAGGGATGCAGCAACAGTTAGCTGATGTTAAAGAGGCAATGAGTCAGGTAGATCAAATTAGTGATACATTGCAAGGAGTAGAGCTACAATCTCAACAACAGCTCTTCCAAGCTCAAGAGCAAGTGGAGAGCATAGAGCAAAAAATGAGTCAAATCGTACAAAAAGTTCAGGATACCTTGGGATTAACAAATGGGTTCAATGAATTTTCTAATAATATTGGACTCATTGTCGATACGATTAATCACATTGCCAAGCAAACAAACCTACTTGCACTTAATGCGACGATTGAAGCTGCAAAGGCAGGAGAATATGGACGTGGGTTTACGGTCGTGGCTGATGAGATCCGTAAATTGGCAGATCAAACGACGCTTGCGACCAAAGAAATTAGTGAGAGCCTAGATGAAATTGAAGGAAGCTCCGTGCTAGTTCAAAAATCGATTCAGGAAAGTAGTGAAGAGGTTGGTGAGGGAGCGGACTTAATTCAAGATGTGCGCGAAGTCTTGACACAGATGGCGCAAACATCAGCCACACATCCAAATGTGACAGAGCAAATGAGGGACATTATTACGAATATCGCCACGATTAATGAACAAAATGTAAGAGCTGTTGAACATGTTGATCAATCGACAGAAGAAATGGTTGATTTAATCCAAGATGCCCGCTTTGATTCAGAGCAAAGTTCTCTTGTCGTATCAAATCTCGGTCGTTTAGTTAATAAATTTAAGCTAACGAAAAAAGAAGCGAAGTAAATGTACTATTTTCTTTAGGTAGAAAAAATTTGTAGCGGTATACAAGGTTAGTTAATTATTTAACGAGATACTTAGTAAAATCCTCACATCATTGCGTGAGGATTTTTATGTTTACGAAAATCATTCTAATTTCAGTATTTACTCATAAATATGTAAAAAGGCAGATTAAAGATTGACATAATTTCATAAATGAAAGCGTTTTACCTAGTAATTTAATTCGGAATATTCTAAAATAATAATAAGTTATTTATTCCTATTTTTGAAAGGAGTGTTTTGGTCATGAATGCTATTGTTCTTGCTTTACTAGGAATGATTGTGTTTGCCTTAGGTTATCGGTATTATTCAAAATTTATTGCTGAAAAGATTTATCGACTTGATCCTAATTTTGTCACCCCTGCCCATCAATTTAACGATGGAAAAGACTTTGTCCCTACTAATAAATATGTGTTATGGGGGCATCATTTTACTTCAGTTGCTGGGGCTGCACCGATTGTTGGACCAGCAATCGCGATTTATTGGGGATGGCTTCCTGCGATTTTATGGATCGTACTCGCCACAGTATTTGCAGCAGGGGTTCACGATTTTGGAGCTATTGTTCTGTCTGTTCGTAACAAAGGTCAATCAGTCGGAACACTTGCAGACAAACTGATTGGAAGGCAAGCAAAACTACTCTTCCTCTTTATTATCTTAATCCTTGTTTTAATGGTAAACGCTGTTTTTGCTTGGGTTATTTCAAACCTCTTTATTTCAAATCCATCTGCCGTTCTCTCGGTATTTATTCAAATTCCATTAGCTGTTTGGATCGGTTATCATGTGTACAAAAAACAAGGTGGGATGATGATTCCATCACTTGTCGCTCTTGCAGTCATGTACTTATCTGCAATTATTGCAAGCCGTGTTCCAGCGCTTCAAATTGATTTAGTCAGCTATTTTGGTGGAGAGGACAATATTGTTGCTTTCGGATTAAATGGTGTGGCAATGTCGTTCTTTGTTTGGATTATAATCCTCATGATTTATGTTTATATTGCCTCGGTATTGCCAGTTTGGAAGCTATTACAGCCCCGAGACTATATCAATTCTCATCAGCTAGTTGTCGGATTGGCAATTCTTTATCTCGGCTTGTTATTTTCAAATCCAACGATTACAGCACCTGCAACGAATGGATCTCCTGATATTTCTTGGTTCCCTCTGTTATTTATCACAATAGCTTGTGGGGCAATTTCTGGATTCCATGGACTTGTGTCATCAGGTACAACATCGAAACAGATAAATAAAGAAACGGATGCACGTTTTGTTGGCTACCTTGGAGCTGTTGGAGAAGGGTTATTGGCATTAATCGTCGTTATTGCAATTGCTACGTTTTTTGCATCCCCTGCTGATTTTTCAGCTGCTTACTCTAGCTTTAGTGCTGCAAACAGCGGAGGACTTGGAAACTTTGTACAAGGGGCAGGTCAGCTAGCTACAGGTCTTCTCATTCCTGCAGATATTGCTGCAACCATCGTTGCTGTTATTATTGTGAGTTTTGCGGCGACAACGCTTGATTCATCGGTCCGTCTCATGCGTTACATCATTGCCGAACTAGGGCAAGAATACAAACTACCAGCTTTGTCAAAAACACATGTCGCCACAACGATTGCTGTTGTTTCAAGTGCAGCTCTCGTTTTATTACCAGAAGGACCAAACGGCTTTGGGTCTGGCGGCTATCTACTTTGGCCGTTGTTTGGAACATCAAATCAGCTCTTAGCAGGGATTACATTATTATTAATTACTATTTGGCTTAAGAGACAGGGGCGAAATTATTTACCAACCCTTATTCCAATGGTCTTTATTCTCTTTATGACATTATGGGCAATGGCGCAACAAGTTATTTTCCAATGGTCGCCGTATGCAGAGACAGGAACGAATTTATTGCTATTTGGTTTCGGTTCCCTGATTCTAGTCTTTGCATTATGGATTATCATTGTCGCGATCTCTGAATTGACTAAAGGAAAAAAAGATGTAAATACCAATGAGGATTTTAAGGCATAAAGGTAATGAAAACGTTAGCAAGAAGATTAAAATTTGCTCGGAAAAGGGATTAGATGGAAGCTCTAATCCTTTTTCTATCTTAATATAAATGAACGAATGCGGTGATATGATGAAAAAAAAACGTTCACTGAAACGAATATTTGAATTGTATGATGAAATCCTCCGTCTGCCACATAAGGCTGAAATTCATCGTGAGCTTCAAGATGAGGATGATTTGTTTTTGCTACTTGTTTATTCGGACATGCTAGGCATTCCTAATCCAGCCTTTTATTACACATTGGAGCTTTATCCTTATATTCTTGAAAAGTTCCATGAGTGGCATTTACGTATGGGGATGGAGAAATCTCCATTAGACGGAATTCGTTGTTGTTAAACTGTGCAAAAGGATGATGGCAGATGAAAGAATTATTAAATAAACAAATCTATTTTATTGGTGGCAAGGGAGGTGTTGGCAAGTCAACGTCTGCAGCCGCGATTTCCATGCTTTGTGCAAAACAAGGATTTAAAACGTTGCTTGTATCAACTGATCCAGCCCACAACGTCGGGGACATTTTTCATACGAAAATTGGCGGGAAGCAAAAGAAGCTAACTGACAACCTTTATGCAATGGAGATAGATCCTGAGCAGGAAACGAAAAAGTATATTCAAAGTGTAAAAGAAAACTTAAAGGGCATGATTAAATCGAGTCTAGTTGACGAGGTCCATCGGCAAATTGACACAGCTGCAACCACCCCTGGGGCAGATGAGGCGGCGATGTTTAATGCAATCTCATCGATTCTGTTAGAAGAAAAGGATAATTTTGATAAAATCGTCTTTGATACGGCACCAACGGGACATACCATTCGTCTTCTTACCCTTCCTGAGTTAATGGGAGTCTGGATTGATGGGATGGTGAAGAAGCGTAAGAAAATCAATACGAACTATTCGAATCTACTTAATGACGGGGAGCCTGTGGAAGATCCCATTTACGATACGCTTCAAAAGAGGAAGGAAAAGTTTGCTGCTGTCCGTAAACTATTACTTGATCAAGAGACGACTGGTTTTATGTTTGTTCTTATTCCTGAGAGGCTGCCAATTTTAGAGACCGAACAAGCTGTTAAGCTACTAGCCAAGCATGACTTATATGTAGATACCCTTATCATTAATAAAGTGTTACCAAATGAAGCGGATGGAAGTTTTCTACAAAGACGACGCGAAATCGAAAAAGAGTATCTACAAGTAATGGAGAAAACGTTTAAGAAACAAATACTGATCCACATTCCTCTTTTTGAGGAGGATATCTCCTCGCTTCAAGCGTTGGAAGATTTTTCGGAGCATGTGGGTGAAGCTGTGTTAAAAAAAGCATGATATAGAATGTTGCAGTGCTTATTTTCAAATAAATGTGTACTTCTGCTAAAAGGGGGTAAAGAACGACAAGAATAAAAAAGTAGAAGGAGTCGATAAAGAATGAAGCGCGAAACGTATTATGTCTCAATTGACATGCCTGTCTTAAGTATTACAAAGACGAAGACACCAGATAATCTAATTCAATATGAAATTTATGCGACAGAAGAGGAAAAAGATAAGCTATATGCGATGCTTGAAGAGGTAAGTGAGGATGATTTTGATCCTGAACAAATATTTGGACGACCATTCGATGAAAAAGCCGCTGATCGTGATAAAGATCAGACTCAAAAAGGATTACGTCAAGTTTATGAGTACGTCTATGAGCTCGGAACCGAGGAAACAAAGAAAATTCTAGCAGATATCCGTCAAGTTGGAAAAGAATAATCTAAAAGGGCAAGAAGGAGAAAGTTATGTTCTCTCTTCTTGCCCTTTTATAATCTTATTTCATGATCTTCTTATTCTAATAATGCTAGGGTTCTCCACATGAAGTATATTCTATCCTAATTTAAGTATTCATTTTACAGAGAAAAGAAAGCGTTTACAAAATATAATTAAAATAAGTTGTGATATTGGAATTATTCAGTTTTATTTTGCCGTGGTGACATAATGAAAAGGGGTGTTTCTATGAGTAGTAAAACAACATCTGTAAAACGTTCGAAGCGATTTCTCGTTCTTGAAGATCGACCTGTTAATAAGGATGGATTTGTTCAAGAATGGCCAGAGCAAGGTTTTGTCGCTATGTCGAGTCCAAATGATCCAACACCATCTATTAAAATAGAAAGCGGCAGAATCGTTGAATTAGACGGTAAGAGCCGAGAAGAGTTTGATACGTTAGATCAATTTATAGCTGATTACACAATTGACGCGGCTTCAGCTGAAGAAGTGATGAACATGGAAAGTTTAGCTATTGCGCGGAAATTAGTTGATATTAATGTGTCTCGTCGTCAGATTTTACAAATTACAAAAGGGATGACGCCAGCGAAAGTCGTTGAAGTGTTAAATCATTTAAATGTTGTCGAGATGATGATGGCCCTTCAAAAAATGAGAGCAAGAAAGAAGCCGTCAAATCAATGTCACGTGACAAATGTACGTGACAATCCTGTATTAATGGCTGCTGATGCAGCAGAAGCTGGTAGCCTTGGTTTTGATGAACAAGAGACGACAGTTGGGATCGTTCGTTATGCACCGTTTAATGCACTTGCTCTCCTCGTTGGCTCACAAACAGCTAGAAACGGTGTCATGACTCAGGATGCTCTTGAAGAGGCGACGGAATTGCGTTTGACGATGCTTGGCTTAACGACATACGCAGAAACGATTTCGATTTATGGAACGGAATCGGTTTTTATGGACGGGGATGACACTCCTTGGTCTAAGTCGTTTTTAGCGTCTGCTTATGCTTCAAGAGGCGCGAAAATGCGCTTTACATCTGGAACAGGTTCAGAAGTGCAAATGGCAGGTGCAGAAGGAAAGTCTATGCTTTATTTAGAAGTTCGCTGCGTCATGATGGCTAAAGGAGCAGGTGTACAAGGATTACAAAATGGATCAATCAGTTGTATTGGCATTCCTGCATCTGTTCCAAGTGGTATTCGTGCCGTTCTAGCTGAAAACTTAGCGACAACAATGTTTGATCTTGAAGTTGCTTCAGGTAACGATCAAACGTTTTCCCATTCTGAAATTAGAAGAAGCGCGAAAATGTTATGTCAAATGCTCCCAGGAACCGATTTTATTTTTTCTGGATTTAGTGCTGTCCCGAACAGTGATGATATGTTTGCGGGATCGAATATGGACTCCTCTGACCTTGATGATTATTTAGTAATTCAACGCGATATGATGGTTGACGGTGGTTTGAAACCGGTTGAAGAGGATCAGATCATTCAAGTTCGTTATAAAGCAGCAAAAGCGATGCAGGCAATTTTTGAAGAGCTTGGTTTTCCTGAAATAACAGAAGAAGAAATCGATGCTGCAACATATGCAAATGGTAGTGAGGATATGCCAAAACGTAATGTCGTTGAAGATTTAAAAGCGGCAGAGCGGATTATTAAAGAAGGAATTACAGGCTTTGATGTTGCGCTTATTTTGGCTAGACGTGGCTTTCCAGAAGCGGCAGAGCGAATTTTTAATATGTTAAAGCAGCGAGTAGCAGGGGATTACTTGCATACATCGGCGATCATAGATGAAAACAATCTCGTCATTAGCGCTGTAAATAATGAAAATGATTATACAGGTCCAGGAACGGGTTATCGTCTAAGTGAGGAGCGTTGGAATGAGATTAAAAATATTAGGCAAGCCATTAGCCCAAGTGACTATTAAATAGAGAGGGGAGGAATGAAGATGGCAGTCGGCATGTTTTCCATTGATATGAACATGAAAGACCTAGAGAAGGCGAAAAAAGGAACAAATCCGCAAGAAGTGGTTATTGCTGTTTCTCCTGCATTTGGGAAAGAAATGAGCAAAACGATTATTAAAGAAGAACATGCAAAAGTGCTAAGGGAAATCATTTCAGGGATTGAGGAGCAAGGGGGCATCCCACGAGTGATACGAAGCTATCATACAGCCGATTTAGCCTTTATGGGGCATGAAGCTGCGAAGTTAAGTGGATCGGGCATTGGCATTGGATTGCAATCTCGGGGTACGACCGTTATTCATCAAAAAGATTTAGATCCGTTAAGTAATCTGGAATTGTTTCCGCAATCGCCATTAATAACGCTTGAGACGTACCGAGCCATTGGTCGAAATGCAGCCCTGTATGCACTTGGTGAGAGTGTCGATCCTGTTCCTGTTGTCAATGACCAAATGGCAAGGCCGAGATACCAAGCGATTGCAGCGATCTTATATTTGAAAGAAGCACAATACGTGATGAGAAACCATAAATCAGTAGATGTTGAGTATTCGTTTGCAATTAAAGAGGAGGGGATTGGATGAGCTTAACTAAGAAGGATTATCCATTAGGAACGAATAGGCCAGATCTCTTATTTACACCGACGAAAAAAAACTATGAAGAATTGACATTAGAAGCAGCCTTAAAAGGAGAAGTTTCAAGTGAGGATATGCGTATCAGTCCAGAGACATTGTTGATGCAAGCTGAAATTGCTGAAAGCTTGGAAAGGGACCAGTTAGGCAGGAACTTCAGACGAGCTGCTGAGCTGATTAACATATCTGATGAAAGAATTCTTGAAATTTATAATGCGCTTAGACCAAATCGTTCGACAAAAGAAGAGTTACTTGCCATCGCCGATGAGCTAGAGCAGCAGTACAATGCAGTCGAAAATGCGAAACTAGTAATTGAAGCTGCGGAAGTATATGAAAGACGTGGTATTCTGCGTCAAGAAGAGGAATAAGGATGAACAAGCAAATCATTGCTGGAATTGATATTGGAAATTCATCAACAGAGGTAGCGATTGCAAAAATCAGTGAGACGGAGACTGAATTTCTTACCCAGCATTTAGTTCCGACAACAGGAGTAAAAGGGACGGTTGATAACATTAAAGGTGTGACAAAATGCTTGAAGAAGGCAGTCTCTAAAGCAGGTCTGGACCTTTCGGCTATTGACCTCATCCGTATTAATGATGCTGTACCTGTTATCGGCGATTTGGCAATGGATTTAATTAGTGAAACGGTGATCACAGAATCTTCGATGATTGGTCATAATCCTGACACACCAGGAGGGGCAGGTCTTGGTGTTGGGCAAACGATTGTTATTGATCAATTAAATGAAGGACTGGATGATCAGACAGACTTTATTGTCGTCGTTCCTAAATCGTTTGATTATGAGATAGTCGCTTTTATCATCAATAAAGCTATGAAAAAAGGGATCTCTATCACAGGCGCAATTGTTCAAAAAGATGACGGTGTGTTAATTCATAACCGTTTAGATCAGTTGATTCCGATTGTCGATGAAGTAAAGATGATTGAAAAGGTTCCAATTGGTAAGCTAGCTGCAGTTGAAGTGGCTTTACCTGGACATGTGATTAGAATGCTAAGTAATCCATATGGTTTATCGACTGTGTTCGGTTTGAGTCCAGATGAGACAAAACAGATAGCTCCAGTTGCGAAATCACTTGTTGGAAATCGTTCTGCGGTTGTCATCCGTACACCTCAAGGAGAAATTGTTGAACGGAAAATTGAAGCTGGAAGTATGACACTAATTGGTGAGAAATCTCATGTTCAAATTTCGATTAATGACGGCTCCGAAGTCATTATGGAGGCGTATAAGAAGATTGGGAGATTAATTGATGTAAGGGGAGAAACGGGGACCAATGTTGGCGGAATGTTAAATGGGCTAAGACAGGATTTAGCTGATTTGACAGGTCAGGATATGAACGAAATTTATATTACAGACCTATTAGCGGTTGATGCTGGAATTCCTACTTCAATTAGTGGAGCAATGGCTGGTGAATTGTCGATGGAAAGCGGTGTCGCTTTAGCCTCTATGGTCAAGACGGAAAAAGTGTCGATTACAAAAGTAGCACAGCTTTTAGAAAAGGAAATTGGCATACCAGTAGAAGTTGGCGGAGTAGAGGCGGAAATGGCCATTAGGGGTGCGCTGACGACACCAGGAACGGAGAAACCAATCGTCATCCTTGATATGGGTGGGGGCTCAACTGATGCTGCAACGATTGATGAGAAAGATAAGATGTGTACGACTCACTTAGCTGGTGCAGGTGATATGGTCACCATGCTCATTAACTCTGAGTTGGCTCTTTCAAATCAAGAACTAGCGGAGAAAATCAAAAAATATCCGTTAGGCAAGGTTCTCAGTTTATTCCATATGCAGCTAGAGGATGGCACAATTCTCTTCTCAGAAAAACAGTATCCACCTTACACATTTGGAAAAGTGGTGATTCGTGAAGAGGAAGGGTTAACACCACTCCCTATTCGTGAATCGATTGAAAAAATACGTTCAATTCGTCGTGATGCCAAAAGAAAAGTATTTGTCACTAATGCATTACGGGCATTAGAGCAGGTCATACCGACAAACAATATTAGGCATATTTCCTTTGTGGTCATGCTTGGTGGGTCTGCTCTCGATTTTGAAATTCCGCAAATGATTACGGAGGAATTATCGAAATACGGGATTGTTGCAGGTTTTGCCAATGTGAGAGGAACAGAAGGCCCACGAAATGCAGTAGCAACAGGCTTAGTTCTTTCATCAAAGGTTAAAAGAGGTACAGTACATGGAGCATAAGCGTATCTTTATTCCAATCTTACATCGAGAGGACATTGAACCGTGTGCTTTAAAAGAGGTATGTGCAGGCCTTGAGGAAGAGGGAGTTCCATATCTGTTGAAGCAGATTAAACATGAAAATCAGAATGATAGCTTTACACCTCTTCAAGTAAAAGTGGTGATAGAGGATGATAAAATGATGGTATACCATGAAAAGATCGTTTCAGGAGAGCCTTACATTACCGAAAAGAAAGGGAATGAAAGATTACTCGGTAAAAATGCTGCAAGACTTGTGAAAGGTTTACCACTTACATTTGTCGGAGAACATGAAAGAAGTTTCTCAAATTGAAAAAGGAGGGCAATGATGACAAAGATCAATCTTGAAATGGCTAAAGAAATGATTGCTGGTGCTGAGAAAAAAGCAAATGAAATTGGTGTACCGATGGTCATTACGATCGTTGATGAGGGTGGGAATTTTATCGCAAGCCATCGTATGGATGATGCGTTATTAGTGAGCATTGATATTGCTCTTAATAAGGCATGGACGTCAGTAGCATTAAAAATGCCAACAAATAACCTCCCACGTTTAACAGAACCTGGAGGAGAGCTTTATGGGATAAACACCACGAATAATAGCAGAATCGTCGTCTTTGGTGGAGGCATTCCATTAGAAGAGGATGGAAAGATTGTTGGCGCAGTAGGGGTAAGTGGCGGATCGGTTGCTCATGATATTGAAGTGGCTGAAGCTGCAGTTTCAGTCTTTGAAACTCTCTTGATAAACAAGTAGTTTTGCATAAATGAGCTTTGTTCACCATAAATAATTAAATAGTGGAGATGTAAGTCCTTCCTTAGGAAATGAAATATGTAAATATAAGGAGGGGCTTTTCTAATTGGCTCATATATAATACTATTAGTAACAGGGAATTAAATCTGATTTTTCAGTAAATTAATAATTGAAAGCGATTTCAATAGTATTAGTTAGGGAGGTAATCGATGAATCTCTTAATTGTTGACGATGAGCCACTTGAGAGAGAAGTATTAATGGATGTTGTCAAAAAGAATCGTATTGGAATTACACATTGTCTAGAAGCTGTAAACGGAGCTTCTGCCCTTGAGATCGTGACAAGCGAGTCTATTGATATAGTCGTGATGGATATAAAAATGCCAGTCATGGACGGCATTACTGCTGCAAAGGTCATGAAAGAGAGAAGGCCTCATTTAAAAGTATTGTTTTTGACTGCTTATAACGAATTTGATTATGCGTTGCAAACCATTAAGCTTGGTGCAGTCGATTATCTCTTAAAGCCTGTTCGCCCTGATGAATTTATTCAAGCGTTAAAAAAGGTGATTGGACCGACGAGTGATCAAACAAGTGAAGAGATCCATCAACATCAGTCAAATAACATTATCGAGACGATTACGACATTTATTCATGATCATGTAGAGGAAAAGCTCACACTAGTGCAACTATCTGAATTCGTGCATCTTCACTCCCAATACGTCAGTCGTTTATTCAAACAAGAAATGGGGATGACATTAACTGACTATATTACTGTAAGCAGAATTGAAAAAGCGAAGGAACTATTAGCTAATAGCACAAAAACAATTGCTGACATTAGTGAACAGTGTGGTTTTACAGACCCTAACTATTTTACGAGAGTGTTCAAAAAATTGGAAGGTTGTCCACCAAAGCAATATAGAGAGAATGAACAGCAATTGAAAAGAGAAAAGGTAAACAGGCAATATTTTAATAAAATCATGTGAAGAATCAACCTCGGCAATCAAATTTTCGTTTTTGATAGGTTTACTATTATGCTTTTTAAAGTAGGGAGGGCTTATCATTATTAAGAATTTGCGGGAATTTGTCGATATCGAAAAGTTACAAGAAATACAAAATCAATTTGCTGAAGCGACAGGTGTCGGAGTGATAATATGTGACACGGACGGAGTTCCTTTAACAAAGGCTAGTAACTTCACTGAGTTTTGCCACTATATTCGTTCGTGTTCAGAGGGAGAGCGGCGCTGTATACTTTCTGATGGGCGAATAGGGAAAATAGCTGCTAAAAGTAATCGTCCGACTATTCATCGTTGCCATTCTGGTTTAGTTGATTTTGCTGCGCCGATCATTTTAAGAGAGACTTATTTAGGGGCAGTTCTATGTGGACAAGTGCTCATGGAAGACGAGGAGTTTTCAGATCTTGCAGATATGAGAATGAATCTTGCTGAGTTACCTTTAAACCAAGAAACATTGCAATCTTATTATAAGAAGCTGGAATATAAGACGAGAAGTCGTGTTGAAGCCATTGCAGAGCTTCTTTTTGTCACTGCAAATTATATTGTAGAAATGGGCGATGCGTACTTAACGAAAATGGAACTGTCGCGTAATAGTGAAAAGCTCATGAAAGAATTACAGACTCGTACAGCATTAGAGAAAGTCTTAAAAGAAACACAGCTTAAAGTTCTCCAATCGCAAATTAATCCTCATTTCTTATTTAATACTCTCAACACGATCTCAAGAATTGCCTATTTAGAAAATGCTGATCAAACTCAAAATGTTACATACTTACTTGGGAACATTTTAAGATATAGTTTGCGTAACATTGATCAACTTGTTTCACTAAAAGAAGAGCTAGAACACGTTGAAAATTACCTCTATATTCAGAGAACTAGGTACCGTGATCAAATTAGTTTTACTATCGAAATAGACCGTCATTTAGAACATGTAAACGTCCCAATTTTTACCTTGCAGCCCATTGTTGAAAATGCTATCGTTCATGGTTTTGAACCGATTGGACGTCCTATTCATATTTCGCTGCAAGTTTTTTCTAAAGCAGAGAAGATTATCATTCATATTATCGATAATGGAGCAGGACTTGAGAGTGATCAAGAACTTGTCTTACCGATACAGACAGGAAAAGGACATACTACAGGTATTGGATTAAACAATGTCAATCAACGTATTAAGCATTATTTTGGGGATGAGTGGGGGATAAAGGTGTTAAATAGAGATAAGGAAAATGGAACGCTTGTTCAAATTATGATTCCAAATCATTTAGCGTAAACGTATATTCTCAAATATGAGGAAGTACGTTTTTTTGTTTGTGTTTCTAGATAGGGAAGTTGTTAAATTAATGCTATAGTTTGCAATTTATGCTTCCTTATGGTTAATTAATAAAGAATCCCTCACGCTTATCTATCAAATGAAGCTGTGTGAGGGATTTTCTGCAAATGAAATCAACGGGAGGTAAAGGTATGTCACGCAAATTAATCTTTTTTGATATAGATGGTACGCTCTATAACGAGGATAAGGAATTACCTCAATCGACACTAAAAGCAATAAAGCAATTAAGAGAAAAAGGACATTATGTTGCGATTGCGACTGGACGTGCTCCGTTCTTATTTACAGATTTGAGGGAAGAACTCGAGATTGATACATATGTTAGTTTTAATGGATCGTATGTCGTAGCTGATAATCATGTTATTTATAAAAGAACGTTGGATTTGGAGTCGTTGAAACGACTGATTCAATTTTCGGAGAGTAAGGAGCATCCATTAGTATTTATGGATCATGAGGGGATGCGATCAAATATTGAATACCACCCTCATATTGAAGAAAGCATTGGATCGTTAAAATTGGTTCATCCTGAGCATGATCCTAATTATTTCCAGAACCGTGAAATCTATCAGTCCTTGATTTTCTGTACGGAAGAGGAAGAAAGAGAATATGTTGATGCTTTCTCTTCCTTTGATTTTGTCCGTTGGCATCCTTTTTCAGCAGATGTCCTACCTGTAAATGGTTCAAAAGCGCGAGGAATCGAAGCTGTGATCAATCATTTAGGATTTGCAGAGGAGGACGTGTATGCCTTTGGAGATGGCTTAAATGATATCGAAATGCTTCAATTTGTCCAAAATAGTGTGGCGATGGGGAACGCGTCTGATACTGTTAAAAGTGCGGCTAAGCATGTCACGAAAGATGTTGGCGAGGACGGAATTGAGTACGGGCTTAAGCTTGTTGGATTGTTGTAGAAAAAGATTGATTGAATAATAAAAATAGCAAATTTTAAAGAAGCATCTCTTAGAAAGAAAAGGGATGCTTTATTTGGATTATATACTATAATTTAGGGGAGTTTTGGTTTCTAGAAAGAAGGGATTGTATGAACTGGTTGTTTGTCATTTTTGTTTGTCTAGCTGGTGCTTCCTTGGCTGTTCAATCTGGTATTAATGGAGGATTAGGAAAGAAAATTGGTTCAATTGAGGCAGCATTTGTTTCTTTTTCAATTGGAACACTTGTGCTTTTGCTCATGATGATTTTTGCTGGAAAAGGGAATATTTTAAATGTACTGTCTGTTCCGAAATGGCAGTTACTAGGAGGAGTTCTAGGGGTTATAGTTGTTTATAGTATGGTATTAGCTGTACCTAGAATTGGGGTCGCAACAACAATTGTCTCGATTATCGTTGGTCAAATTGTAACAAGTATGATTCTTGATCATATGGGGTTATTTAGTGGAAAGCAGATTCCTTTTGACTTTAATAGAATGCTTGCGGTTATTCTGCTTGGAATTGCATTGTTTCTCATTTATAAAAGATAATGCGATAAACTGCCTGATGAGGATATGAAATGAAAGATATACACTAACAAACAGATCAAGGTTTAACATTTAAAGCCCCTGCAAAATTCTTAGTTTTGCAGGGGTATTTCTTTTCGCATCTGGTGATAAGCTCTGTTTTCTCATCTAGTTTTCAGTTTCTTGTCTAATGAAGAACGCGCGAGCCCGTTCGATGAAACGGTAGCTTCGTTTTTGTCTAAAATAAGCATCGAGTAGAGCATCTAGGGAATCACGATCAATAAGGTTCACTTTATTAGCTTGAGCTAGCTTTTTTGCAGCATGGGAGAAGGGATTGTTTGTGACCACAATCACTTGCGTTGCTTGCCGTGTTTTTTTCGTTAATAAAGCATCTTGAATGACTTGTTTGTCGATAATAGCTTGTTGACGTTTGGCATAAACAACGGCTTTGGTACCATTTTTTATTGCGATAAGATCTGCACAGTTTTGCTCATTCGTGTTTATTGAATTGACAGAGTACCCTTGTCGACGAAAAAGTGAGATAAGCAGCTGGTGAAATTCCTGATCGGTCATTGCATCAACATTCATCATCGTTGTCGTTTGGTAACGAGAGTTGATGTTCGTAGCTCTCACGAAATACCAAATACCTAAAAGAGACAACGCTAGTGAAATGGTGAGTCCAAATAATTTGATGTCATAATGATACAGTTGGACGAGAAGGTACGTTGTCAGAAAAAGAATAAGTGGAAAGAACGGGTATCGCTTTTTACGAGAATATTCGATTTCGTTATTTAATGACATGACATTCAACTTCCTTTCAATATTCTTTGAAAATAGTGTGTCCATAATTGGGATAAATATGAAAATATTAATTGTTTGCTTTTTTTACAAACAAACGTTTGCGTATTTTCTTCGTAGCTCGTAAGATAGAAGAGTGTGAAGGGAGTTGGGTTTATTTGGATGAGTTTGTGCCTTCTTGGCTTATAACAGCAGGTGTTACTGTTCTTGTTGTAGTGGCGTTGCTAGTTGTATTAGCAATCATTTTACGTTTGAGAAGAAGGAAGCGTTATGATTTAACAAAAATTACGCTCGCAGATATTGATCAAATGACAGGGCATGAATTTGAAGAGTATTTATATGTCTTATTGATGGCGCTTGGCTATGAGCAAACGTTTTTGACGAAAAAAAGCAGAGATTTTGGAGCTGATTTGTTATTTTATGACCAAGATGATATCAAAACGGTCGTACAGGCAAAGCGTCTTTCTGAAAAGCTTGGATTAACAGCTGTACAAGAGGTATATACTGCAAAGGCTTATTACGAAGCAGAGAATGCAATGATTATTACATCTACCAATCTTATTTCGGATCCTTGCTGGAAGCTTGCGTCGGCAGCTGAAGTGAGGATTATTGATCGAGATGAGCTTGGTGAGATTATCAAGGCATTTAAACGGGGATTTTTAACGGAAGCAAGAGAGCAAATCGAAGAACCATTTGAGCAAATAAATTATCGCATGCAGGATAGTCTAGAGGTAATTGAACAACGACGTGGGAGGATTCAAGCTGGAGAGTATTTTTACAAACGCTAGTCACGATCAAAATGAGATAAAGCCGCCTCCTGATTATCAGGAGGCGGCTTTATTGAAAGATAAGAAATTTGATGAAGTCTAGCTCCAGCAGCTGGAGCTTTTCTTAATTATTTTGCTGTTTGAATGGTATCACCAATGCGAGCAATAATGGATTCAATTGCATCTGGATTCTTATGCAGGTCATAATCCTGGATGTTCAATCGGAGTACGGGGCACGATGTGAAGCTCTCGATCCATTGCCCGTAACGCTCGTGCATTTCCTGCCAATAGGAAGCGGGAGTATTTTGCTCCATTTCACGTCCGCGCTCATGAATACGGCCAACTATATCATCTAGACTGCCTTCTAAATAGATCAAAACGTCAGGATGTGGAAAGAATGGCGTCATCACCATTGCATCAAAAAGACTTGTGTAGGTTTCATAATCGACCTTTGTCATCGTCCCTTTATCAGCATGCATTTTTGCAAAAATACCAGTGTCCTCATAGATTGATCGATCTTGAACGAAGCCACCACCTTGCTCAAACATGCGCTTTTGTTCCTTGAAACGTTCAGCTAAGAAGTAAATTTGCAAATGAAAGCTCCAGCGTTCAAAATCAGCGTAGAATTTATCAAGGTACGGGTTATGGTCGACATTTTCAAATGAGGTCTTAAATCCTAAAGCTGTCGCAAGGGAATTTGTCATGGTTGATTTTCCAACTCCGACCGTGCCGGCAATCGTAATGATCGCATTTTCTGGGATGTTATATTTAGCGCGTAGATTCAATCCGTGTCGCTCCTTTTATTGAGTTCAGAATCAATTTTATCAAAAATGACTTGTAGGTCTTCTTCGTTTTGAACAAAGTTAAGTTCGTCACCATTAATTTGGATAATCGGTGTTTCTGGATAAAGCTCTGCCCATTTAGCCATAGCTAGCTCATAATCATCTGAGAGTTGTTTTAAATAGTTATGATCGATTTGTTGTTCCATTTCACGCCCGCGTAGCTTGATTCGTTTTAGCAACGTCGGAAGGCTGGCATGAAGGTAGATCAATAAATTTGGCTTTGGCATATCGACCGTTAAGATGTCATAAATTCTTTTATATTTGTCATATTGTGAAGCTGTTAAAGTACGACCAGCAAAAATCATATTTTTATAAATATGGTAGTCTGCAACAACTGAGTTATGTGCCTGTAAATAATGCAATTGAATGTCTTCTAGCTGCTTGTACCTGTTGCAGAGAAAGAACATTTCCGTTTGAAAACTCCATTCTTCAATGTTCTTATAAAATTTGCTAAGAAAGGGGTTTTCATCAACGATTTCTTTTAGTAGATGATATTGATAATGGGTTGATATCGCTTTTGCAAGTGAGGTTTTCCCCACACCAATCGGTCCTTCTACTGCGATAAAGGGTGTATTCTTCATGTAGAAGCCTCCGTTTTTTAACAATGATAAACGTCTTAAATGAAAAATAGACAAACGTTATTGTACCATAACTTAGAGGGAGTGGGTTAATAAATAAATGGTATAAAAAGGTCAGGCACCTTTTTGTGAAAGGTGCCTGACTGATCGGGACGGTTCATTTATTCTATCAAACAAGCTTTGTCGTCCAAGATTCGCAGTTCCAAACGTCTGTGACGAGACCTTCGTAGAATTCTGGTTCATGGCAAATAAGGAGGACGCTTCCTTTGTATTCTTGCAATGCTCGTTTAAGTTCAGCTTTTGCATCAACATCAAGGTGGTTTGTTGGCTCATCGAGAACAAGGATATTTGTCTCGCTGTTAATTAATTTACAAAGACGAACCTTGGCTTTCTCTCCACCACTTAAAACGACGATCTTACTTTCAATATGCTTTGTTGTTAGTCCACATTTTGCAAGGGCAGCGCGGACTTCAGCTTGATTGAGAGAAGGGAACGTTTCCCAAACCTCTTCAATACATGTTTTATCTGGATCTTTTACTTCTTGTTCAAAGTAGCCAATCTCTTGATACTCCCCGCGCTCAACGCTACCTGAAATTGGTCGGTTAATGCCTAGTAAACTTTTTAGTAGAGTTGTTTTCCCGATTCCATTTGCTCCGACTAAGGCAATCTTTTGACCACGTTCCATTCGTAAATTAAGTGGTTTTGATAATGGTTCATCGTAGCCAATAACAAGTTCTTTAGTCTCGAAAACGAGCTTACTCGTTGTCCGTGCTGTTTTAAAGTTAAATTGTGGTTTTGGCTTTTCGTGTGCAAGTTCAATCATGTCCATTTTGTCGAGCTTTTTCTGACGAGACATGGCCATATTTCTTGTTGAAACACGTGCCTTATTACGGGCAACGAAGTCTTTTAATTGTGCTACTTCTTGTTGTTGTCTCTTATAAGCAGCTTCAAGCTGAGCCTTTTTCATTTCATGAACTTCTAAGAAATGATCGTAATCACCAACGTAGCGATTGAGTTCTTGGTTTTCCATATGATAGATCAAGTTAATGACGCTATTTAGAAACGGGATATCATGTGAAATGAGAATAAAAGCATTCTCATATTCTTGTAAGTAGCGTTTCAGCCAATTAATATGCTGCTCATCAAGATAGTTTGTTGGCTCATCTAAAAGCAGAATGTCAGGCTTTTCAAGTAATAGTTTTGCAAGCAACACCTTCGTACGTTGACCACCGCTTAAGTCTGCAACATCGCGATCAAGCCCAACATCATCAAGCCCAAGTCCGCGTGCGATTTCTTCCACTTTTGCATCAATCGTATAGAAATCGTTATTTGTCAGCGTATCTTGAATGATGCCGACTTCTGCTAGAAGCTTTTCTAATTCTTCAGGAGTGACATCACCCATTTTGTCGTACATCGCTGTCATTTCTGCTTCTAGGTCATACATATACTGAAATGCACTTTTTAAAACATCGCGCATTGTCATTCCACGTTCAAGGACGGTATGCTGATCTAAATAACCAACACGAACCTTCTTTGACCATTCAACTGTCCCTTCATCTGGCATTAATTTACCAGTAATGATATTCATGAAAGTAGATTTACCTTCGCCGTTTGCTCCGATGAGACCAATGTGTTCTCCTTTTAACAAGCGAAAGGAAACATCTTGAAAAATGGCACGGTCTCCGAAACCATGACTCAAGTTTTTAACGGTTAATACACTCATGTCAAACACCTATCCTCTATTAAAAAAATACGTAGATTTTGCTTTTTTCATCTTATCACAAGAGGGGAAATTCTGTAATTGGTATTTGCGTTTTAAAGATGAATGTCTCTCCTTGTTTCTCCTTAATTTGGAATGTGATAAGCTTATAAAGGTCTAAGTCTTATTTTGTAAATTGTTAAAATTTTTCATGGTATGATACTATTTTTATGAGAGAAAAAGAATAAACAGGAGTCTATTTTTGAATTGTGGAATAGAGCGTTGGTTTCACAGGTGTAGAGGAACCCTGTATGACGATGGAGGGAAATGAGGATTATGAGTGAATTATTTAATCAAGTGATTGAACGTAGAGGCACAGATTCAATGAAATGGGATATGACAAAGGAGCGCTTCGGTGGTGAAGATCTGTTGCCGATGTGGGTAGCGGATATGGATTTTCGAGCACCGCAAGCTGTACTAGATGCTTTGCATGCCAAAGTTGAGCATGGTATTTTCGGTTATCCAGCTCATTCAAAAAGTGTCGATGTAGCCGTACAAGGGTGGCTGAAGCGCAGGTATTATTGGGAAGTGGACGCAAATGCGTTTATCTATACAAATGGCATTGTGCCAACGATTAGCTATATTATTCAAGCGTTCACCGAGCCAGGTGATGAGGTCATCATTCAAACGCCCGTTTACTATCCGTTTTATGATGTTGTCAAAAAAAATAATCGTGAATTAGTACGAAATCCACTATCATTTGATGGTGACAAATATGAGATGGATTTAAATCATTTAGAAGAAGTCATAACAGCCAACACGAAAATGCTTGTTCTTTGCCATCCTCACAATCCAGTAGGACGCGTCTGGAAAAGAGATGAATTAGAAAAGCTTGCCGCTATTTGTAAAAAGCATAATTTACTTGTTGTTTCTGATGAAATTCATGCCGATTTATTATTTAAAGGTCAGCAGCATATTCCGTTTGCCTCGCTTAATGAGGATACTGCACAAAGAACGTTTACTTGCTTAGCACCTAGTAAAACATTTAATCTTGCAGGGATTCAAACGTCATATGTTGTTGTTGAAAATGAGAAGATGCATACAAGATTGAAAAATCATTTAGCGAATTCTTTTGCGAATATGACGAATAGTTTTGCTGAGGTCGCTACAGAAGCTGCTTATAATCACGGAGAAGAGTGGCTTGAAGAATTAATGGAATATGTACAAAGTAACTATGAATTCGTGAAAGAATATGTTAATGAGCATATGCCAGTACTTAGAGTCATGGATTCTGAGGGTACATACCTTCTATGGCTTGACTGCTCCAAGCTCCCTCTAACAGCAGCTGAACGTAAGAAATGGTTAGTAGAAGAAGCGAAGGTTGCCCTTAATCATGGACCGATTTTTGGAGAAGAGGGTACAAATTTTGAGCGAATCAATTTAGCTTGTCCAAGAGAAACGTTACAAAAAGGGCTTGAACAAATCCAAGAAGCATATAAGAAAAATAAATTTTAATATTCAACAAAAAGCAGCAGGATCTACGATGTTTTTGTCGAATTGAATTTTCATTATCATAGTGAAGAGCTTGGCCGAATAGACTTGAATGAAAGGAACAATAACGGTACGACAACCGTATTGGAATTTTCTACAAAGGAGACATAAACACTATGGCAGTTGAAAACTTAGTTCAAGAGCTTGTATGTGAATTGCGAAGTAAGCTTGGTAGAGATTTGAAAAATGAAGAATTAGAATTGATTGAATGGATTCAACAACGACAATTCGAAAAGCTTTTTCAAGGGGTTAAGAGTTCCTAATAAACCGATATTAAAGTTATGTTAGTGAGTGAAAAAACGAAAATACAGGTCATTTACGAAAGTAAAAATGATTAAAAGGAGAGGTTGACTTTTTATAAGTTGATCTCTTTTTCATTCTGAATTAGAACAAACTTTTTACGGGTTAAATGTCTATTTCTTCCCATTTTTAAAAAGTGTTCTCTAGAATAGGACTTAAGTAAGTGTGTTGATTTAGGAGCTAATATGGTTTAATGAAGATAAGAAAAATTAGACATTATCGTTAAGCTATAGTAAGAGAGGTGGATTCTTGTGAAAACATTTAAGCTTTATTCGTTTTGCTTACTTGAAGGGAAGTCTGGAAAAGTGGAAAAAAAACCAATTCCTATACAGGATGGTCTGATCATTAATTTGGAAAACAGTGAGCATACGTGGTATATTGATGCCGTTTTTTCTGCTGATCAGTTCGATTACTTTAAAGATCTTCATGAGCAAGGTGCACATATTTTGGTTGATGTGATCATTACGAGTAAAGATAATCATCCTGCTACAATGATTTCAAGTGTTCAGACCATTACTTCGCTTTCTGAGCAAATCAGTATATTATTTGAAGCAAAATTGGCTAAGAAAAAAGATGATGTAGTTGAAAATGTTTTAGAAGACCTTGTTGAGAAAGGCTATAAGGAAGATTCCTTGCTATCTGAGTTTCGCAGTAAGATGGAAAATTTAGCTGCTCATTCACAGCAATCACTGGATGAACTTTATCGTTCTTTGCAAAATAGTGGACAGTATAATTTGAAATAATAGGAAGAGACGGTCATTCAATTAAGAGTGATCGTCTTTTTTATAAAAAGTTCACATGGCTACCTGTGGTCACTGGTGCATAGAATGAAATCCCAACCCCATACTAATAGCAAGATTTTAAAGGCTATGAACGGGGGATACTAAGTGAAGCAAGATAAAAAAACATGGGATATTATTTCAATCTCTTCTATTCCATTAGTGATGACTTTAGGAAATTCAATGCTTATTCCTGTGTTGCCCGAAATCGAGAAGGTACTTGGGATCAGTTCATTTCAAGTCAGTATGTTGATTACAGTCTATTCAATTGTCGCCATCATCTGTATTCCAATTGCGGGGTATCTATCAGATCATATTGGAAGAAAAAATGTGATTATCCCTAGTTTAATCATTGCAGCGATTGGAGGATTATTATCTGGATTTGCGGCTTGGCAAATGGAAAATCCATATTGGATCTTAATTATAGGTCGTTTACTGCAGGGGATTGGTGCAGCGGGAGCGGCTCCAATTGTTATGCCTCTTGTAGGAGATTTATACTCAGATGAAAAAGAGGTTAGTGAGGGGCTTGGAATGATTGAAACATCAAATACGTTAGGAAAAGTTTTAAGTCCAATTCTTGGTGCCGCTTTAGCTATGGCTGTTTGGTACATGCCTTTTTTCGCTTTTCCTATTTTCTGCTTTATTTCAATATTGTTAATGTTATTTCTTGTGAAAGAGCCGCAGATGAAGAAAGATGCACCTGCTTTTCTGGCATTTTTGCAATCATTAAAGGTTATATTTAAGCGCGAAGGCCGTTGGTTATATGCGGTGTTTACCGTTGGGGGCATTTGTATGTTCGTTTTATTTGGGGTTCTTTTTTATTTATCCACGATGCTAGAAGAAACGTATCAAATTGTCGGAATGAAAAAAGGGATTCTATTGGCCATTCCTCTTGCTGCTTTGTGTATTTCTTCATATGCCACGGGAAAAGTAATTGGCGAAGAGAAGCAAAAAATGAAGTGGTTAACCGTCTTTGGGATCGGTTTGTTAACCATCGCTGTCATATCGGTCTCTTTTTCTAAAGATATTTATCTATTGCTTACGGCATTATTTGTTAGTGGGATTGGTATTGGCATTGCACTTCCTAGTTTAGATGCACTTGTAACCGAGGGAATTAAAATGGAGCAACGAGGGTCGATTACATCGTTTTATAGTAGCATGCGCTTTGTTGGAGTGGCGCTTGGTCCACCTGTTTTTGCTTTACTGATGAAAACATCACACTTTTTCATGTTTATCGCAAATGGAGTAATTTGCCTACTTGCGCTCATTCTCGTTTTAATAGCGATTAAGCCTGATGAAGAGGTGAAGGCAACTTGGTCATAAAAAGAGTTGGTGTTCTCACTTTTCCTCGGTATACTTTTAAGGAAAGGTAGATAGAGGAGCGGAGTGAGATGAAACAATTTCTTGATCAAAAAGGTTGTCATGTACGAATTACATTTGATGATCAGATGTTTTCTAAGGAAGTTGGACATGTGTGGGTCGTCTGTCGCTTTGGTGATAAGTGGTTACTGACGCAGCATCGTACAAGAGGGATTGAATTTCCAGGTGGGAAGGTTGAAAAAGGAGAATCGGCTTTGGAAGCAGCTGAACGTGAGGTGCATGAAGAAACAGGTGCACAGGTCGATTCTATTTCCTACATCGGTCAATATGAAGTGAGCTGCGGTGAAGACGTCATGTATAAAAATGTTTATTTTGCTTCCATTGCAGAAATATTAAAAAAAGAGGACTATCTTGAAACGAACGGTCCTGTATTACTTGATGAGCTACCAGCAGACATTCAATCAGATAAGAAATTTAGTTTTATGATGAAGGATCAAGTATTACCGCTTGTATTAGAAGAATTAATCAAGTTGCAACTGCTTTAACAGCTGCAACTTGATTAGAACCGTTTTAATACATGATGCTCTGTGAATTCTACGGCTTTATACATAATCGTTGCAAGAACAGCAATGACAAGCAAGCTCATAAGAACCAAAGTAAAGTTAAAGACTTGGAAGCCGTAAATAATTAAATAGCCAAGTCCTTGCTTTGAGACGAGAAATTCTCCGACAATTACCCCAACCCATGACAGGCCAACATTGACCTTTAATGTTGAAACCATTGTTGGCAGGCAGGACGGGAAAATGACATGCCGAAATGTTTGTTTTTTTGTTGCGCCGAATGTATTCATCACTTTTAAATAATTTGGATCAACTTCTTTAAATGCTGTAAAGACAACCATTGTTGTGATAATGACAGAGATGAGAGCCCCCATAGCGATAATCGAGGTGAATCCAGGGCCTAGGCCAACGATGAGAATGGGTCCAAGAGCTACTTTGGGCATTGAATTCAAAACGACAAGATAAGGTTCTAATACTCTTGACGTAAATGGTGACCACCAAAGTAATGCTGCAAGGGCAATTCCTGCGACAGTTCCTATCATAAATCCAAGTATCGTTTCAAACAGGGTTACGGATGTATGCATAAGCAATGAACCATCATGTAATCGTTCAACCAGTAAAACCCCAATGCGAGAAGGCATACTAAAAAGCAGGGGATCAATCCATTGTGATCTAGCTGCGAGCTCCCATAAGCAAAAGAAGGAGAAAAGGATACTGAGCTGAACAATGAAGATATAGCGGTTTTGGCGTTTAAGCGAAGCAAGATAGCTTCTGTGTAGTGATTCAAGTCGTTGCTTCAAAGTTCTCCATCTCCTTCCATATTTGTTGGAATTGCTCGTTAAATTGTGGATGCGCTCTCGCTTGAAATGGTGAACTAATGGCTATTTCACTTGGTATATTAAAAATTCGATGGATTCGTCCTGGTCTTGGTGAAAGAAGAATGACGCGATCTGACATGGCGATAGCTTCTCCAATATCATGTGTAACAAGTACGGCCGTTTTTTGCTCGGACTTTAACGTATGAAAAACGAGATCCTCTAATTTTAATTTCGTTTGGTAGTCGAGTGCAGAGAATGGTTCATCAAGTAACATGAGTGTTGGGTTGGTTGCAAGCATACGTACGAGAGCAACGCGTTGACGCATACCACCTGATAATTGGTTTGGAAATAAGTCTTTTTTATCACCTAAACCGATTTTTTCAAGCCAATCAATAGCCATGCGTCTAGATTCAGTCGAGTAGTGACCACGAATTTTTTGTCCGAGTGTGAGATTATCCTCGATCGTACGCCACGGAAAGAGATAATCTTGTTGTAGCATATAGCCGATATTTGCTCTTGCTTGCTTCTCATTAAGTTCTTGATCCCCTAATGTAATTCGACCACTTGTTGGGCTAAGTAAACCTGCAATAATGGATAGCAGTGTTGTTTTTCCACAACCGCTTGGTCCAAGAACGGAGACAAATTCTCCGTCCTGAACGGTAAGCGAAATCGAGTCGAGAGCTAAAGTGGCTTCTTTTTTTGTGACATAGCCCATCGAGATCTTATGAAGCTGTAAGATGGACATTTTAAATCAACCTCCTATTTCATGACGTTCTCAGCAATTGTGGTATTAACAAGTGTTTCATAATCGACTGGCTGAGGAAGCTCACCTGCTTGATCCATAATAAGCTGTAAATTGTCCCATGCCTCTGGTTTGACGAGTGGAGATGTTGCATAAGATCCTTGTGATTTATAGCGATCGACAACTTGAGTCACAAGCTCAACAGGTGTATCTTCAAAGAAATCAAGAATGGCTTCAGCGATCACTTCTGCTGGTTGTTCCTCGACCCATTGTTGTCCTTTATAAAGAGCACGAGTGAAGCGCTCTAGTGTTTCTTGTTCTTCTTCAATCATGCTTTGTTTTGCCATAAAGCCAGTGTACGGGACGGTTCCTGATTCTGTTCCAAATGATGCCACAATGTGACCAATTCCTTCGTTCTCAAACATTGTTGCTTGTGGCTCGAATAATTGAACGAATTCTCCTGTTCCTGATGCGAAAGCAGTATGAATATTACCGAAGTCAATATTTTGAATGAGCTCTAGGTCTTGATGGGGATTAATTCCATGTTTCTTTAAAACATGTTCGCCAACCATTTGTGGCATGCCGCCTTTTCGTTGGCCAAGGAAGACGCTCCCTTTTAAATCCTCCCATTCAAATGAATCAAGCTTCTGGCGTGAAACGAGAAATGTGCCATCGGTTTGTGTAAGAGCAGCAAAGGTAATAGCAGGGTCAGTTGCTTCTTGAGCGTATACGTAAATGGATGTTTCGGCCCCTACTAATGAGATATCAGCACCATCTGAGAGTAGGGCAGTCATCGTCTTATCTCCACCCCATGTCGTTGTTAAATCAATATTAATTCCTTCTTCCTCAAAGAAGCCTTGCGACATCGCTGCATAAAATGGAGCATAAAAAATCGAGCGAGTGACTTCGGCAACACGTAGCGTTTCGCTGTCATTTTTCATTGAGCATCCAGCAAAAGAAAAGAATATAATTAAAGATAGAAGCAATAGAAAAGCTTTTTTGAAAAAAGTCATACCATTCATCTCCTTCAAAATCATATTGATGTGATAGTGTATGAAGAAGGTGTAAAATGTGTGTTTGCCTATATAATTTGAGAAAGGAAATGACGTATGAATCATCTGATTGAGAAAGTGAGGATTCCATCACCTCATCCGCGCATTCATTTGTATTTAGTGACGTATATAAGTGATGGTCTACGTGTGAAGGGATACTTAGCCATTCCACAATGGGGTGATAAGCTGCCGGGTCTCGTGTACTTAAGAGGTGGAATTAAAAATGTCGGAATGGTTCGAATTCAACGTGTAATCCAATGGGCAGCAGAGGGGATGGTTGTACTTGCACCGTTTTATCGTGGTAATAAAGGGGGAGAGGGTAACGAGGATTTTTGCGGTGATGATCGTATCGATGCTTTTACAGCCTTTGACCTATTAGAAAGTCTTTCGCATGTAGATCGACAATCACTTCATATACTTGGATTCTCCCGAGGTGGAGTGATGGCACTTCTGACAGCCATTGCTCGTCCACAAGCAGCCACTGTAACATGCTGGAACGGCGTCTCGGATATGTTTTTAACATATGAAGAGCGGGTTGATTTAAGAAGAATGATGAAACGAGTTATTGGTGGTACTCCTAATAAATACCCAGAGCGCTATACATGGAGGACGCCTTTAAATGATCTTGCAAACTTGAGGGCAAAAGTATTGATTATCCATGGGGAGCAGGATCAACATGTCTCAGTTGAGCACGCTTATTCTTTAGAACAAAAGTGCGCTGAAGTTAATAAACGAGTAGAGACTTGGTATTTCCCGCAGTTCTCTCATCAATTTCCTGCAAGATACCAACGTGAGGTATTAACAGATGCGGCGACGTGGATGAAGAATCAATAAAAGAATAGGGTGCAGCCTAACCGCACCCTATTCCGTGAAAAATGATTTCGTTTATTTTGGTCCTGCTGCTTTAATCTCTTCACTTACATGGTCAAATTTCTGGAAGTTCTCTTTGAAATTCGCTGCAAGTTCTTGTGCTTTCGCATCGTATGCTTCCTTGTCTGTCCATGTTTCGCGTGGTTGTAAAACGCTATCTGGGACACCTGGGCAATGAAGCGGGATATGAAGACCGAAAATAGAGTCCACTGTTGTTTCCACCGTACGAAGTTCACCGTGCAAAGCAGCTTGAACCATTGCTCGTGTATGGCTTAAATTCATCCGTTTCCCTACGCCGTATGGACCACCAGACCAGCCTGTATTCACTAGAAATACATCAACATCATTCTCATCGATCTTTTGTCCTAGCATTTCAGCATAGCGAGCTGCTGGAAGTGGTAGGAACGGTGCACCGAAGCAAGTAGAGAACGTAGCTTCTGGAGCCGTCACGCCGCGTTCTGTACCAGCAAGCTTACTTGTGTAGCCCGATAAGAAATGGTACATCGCTTGTTCTTTCGTTAATTTGCTGATAGGAGGCAACACGCCAAAAGCATCAGCAGTTAGGAATATAATTGTATTTGGATGACCAGCTATGCTTGGCGTTAAAGCATTTGGAATCGCTTCGAGCGGGTAAGCAGCGCGTGTATTTTCTGTTAATGAAGTATTGTCGTAATCTGGTTGGCCTGTTTTATCGTTAAGGACGACATTTTCAAGAACAGAACCGAAGCGAATGGCATTCCAGATTTGCGGTTCTTTTTCTTCAGATAAATTGATACATTTTGCATAGCAACCACCCTCAATATTGAAGACACCATGAGTTGACCAGCCGTGCTCGTCATCCCCAATTAATGAGCGGTGTGGGTCTGCAGAAAGCGTTGTCTTTCCTGTTCCAGAAAGGCCAAAGAATAAGGCAGTATCTCCTTCTTGACCAGTGTTTGCAGAGCAATGCATAGAAAGGACTCCTTGTTCAGGAAGGACGAAATTCATCACAGAGAAAATCGACTTTTTCATTTCTCCAGCGTACTCAGTTCCGCCAATTAGAACGATTCGCTCTTCAAAAGAAATAATAACAAATGCCTCAGAACGAGTTCCATCTACAGCAGGATCTGCTTTGAAAGTTGGTGCTGAAACGATTGTAAAACCGTTTTCAAAAGACTGATCATCATCTTCAGTTGGTCTGATAAACAACTGACGTGCAAACAATTGATGCCAAGCAAATTCGTTTATAATTTTCAGAGGTAAACGGTATGTTGGGTCCGCACCTGCGAATCCTTGTGAAACAAATAGCTCATTTTGTTCCTCTAAATGTTTAATCACTTTTTTGTAAAGGTTAGCAAATGTCTCTTTTTCAATCGGTTGGTTCACAGAACCCCAGTTGATTTTATCAGCAACGCTAGATTCTTTGACAATGAATTTATCTTTTGGAGAACGACCTGTGTAGGCACCTGTTTCTACACTAAGGGCTCCAGTTGCCGTGAGTTTCCCTTCACCGCGCATCAAAGATTTCTCGATTAGAGACGAGATCGGTAAATCATGGTGAACATGGTCTCGTTTTATTAATTGTGTTAATTCGGATTGTAGGCTAATCGTTTTCATTGTCGCAAAATCCTTTCTCCCCAAAGTATTTGGTTATCTTATCGTAGTTAACTTGTTTATTAGTATAACACATTAAGATTAATAGTCTATACTATTTAGAAAGTTTTTTCCTTGTGAATGAAAATTTGTTAAATTGGTGGTTTTTCTTCATCTAATTAGAAAAAATAAAAATGTGTTAAATCCCTATTCTTCTTTTTCGCTGTTGAGTTACATTTCTCCTTCTAATGCATAAGATGAAGCAAAAGAGAGGGGGAACTTAATATGGATCAAGTGTCTATGCTCGACATTGCCACAGTATCTGCTGTTGTAGCTGCATTAGTAACTGTGATTGGGAATATCTTTTCAATTGATAGTCGCTACCGAGCTCTAATGGCAATTGGGATCGCGTGTGTTCTTTGGTTTATGCCAAGAGAGTGGGGAGAACAGTTTCTCATGGCTCTTATCATTGGTTTAACGGCAAGTGGTGTGTACAGTCAAGTAAAGCCAAGAGATAATCAAGATGAATTAATGAGGATGCGCATAAAAGAAGAACTACGTAGAGAGCAAGAAGAACAAAATAGGAAACAAGACCATACACCTTATTAAAGGCAGAGCTATCAATACGTTTTTAAGTCTGTTGAGTGATTAACTTCATCAGACTTATCGTCATGATTGAACCTTGTGTTGAGTTTACAGGTTGACACGAGGGGGGATGTACGATATGATGTGCATCATACGGATACTCTTATCCTGAGTAGGCGGAGGGACAGGCCCGACGAAGCCCAGCAACCGACACTTATTGCCATGAGTGAAAAGGTGCTAACCTGCAAGGCATTAGCCTTGAACGATAAGAGGCGAAAGGTAAACATTCAACCCTTTTCCTCAATGGAAAAGGGTTTTTTCGTTTATATACGTCTTTAACAGGAAGGTATCTCCCATTCGGTGGGACATGAGTGCCGTCTCAAAGAAAGGTACATGCTAGAGATAGCAGTGTTAAAGGAGGAAAATAATCATGCTAGAGAAGAAAAGTCGTCGTTTATTTACATCAGAATCTGTAACAGAAGGGCATCCAGATAAGATTTGTGACCAAATTTCAGATGCCATCCTAGATGAAATTTTAAAGAATGATCCGAATGCACGTGTTGCGTGTGAAACGTCGGTAACGACAGGTTTAGTGCTTGTAGCGGGTGAAATTACAACAAGTACGTATGTAGACATTCCGAAAATTGTTCGTGAAACGATTAAAGGAATTGGTTATATTCGTGCAAAGTATGGCTTTGATTATGAAACAAGTGCTGTTTTAACATCAATTGATGAACAGTCTGCTGATATTGCACAAGGTGTTGACACGGCACTCGAAGCACGTGAAGGGCAAATGACGGATGAAGAGATTGAAGCAATTGGTGCAGGTGACCAAGGTTTAATGTTCGGATATGCAAATAATGAAACAGAAGAGTTAATGCCACTTCCGATTTCTTTGAGCCATAAGATCGCGCGTCGTTTAACAGAAGTTCGTAAAGAAGAAATTCTTGATTACCTTCGTCCAGACGGAAAAACGCAAGTAACAGTGGAATATGATGAAGATGGTAAACCAGCTCGTATTGATACAATTGTGATCTCCACACAGCATCATCCAGAAGCAACACTTGAGCAAATTCAAAGTGACCTGAAGGAACAGGTTATAAAGCCAGTTGTTCCAGCAGAATTAATTGATGAAAATACAAAGTATTTCATTAATCCAACTGGACGCTTTGTTATTGGTGGTCCTCAAGGAGACGCTGGTCTAACAGGCCGTAAGATTATCGTTGATACGTACGGCGGCTATGCACGTCATGGTGGTGGTGCATTCTCTGGTAAAGATGCAACAAAAGTTGACCGCTCAGGAGCATATGCAGCACGTTACGTAGCGAAAAATATTGTAGCTGCAGGACTTGCTGATAAGTGTGAAGTTCAACTTGCTTATGCAATTGGTGTTGCTCGACCAGTATCAATCTCTGTTGATACATTTGGAACAGGAAAAGTATCGGAAGAAACACTTGTAACGCTTATTCGTGATAACTTTGACCTACGTCCAGCAGGTATTATTAAAATGCTTGATCTTCGTCGTCCTATTTATAAGCAAACAGCTGCATATGGTCACTTTGGCCGTACAGATGTTGATCTACCTTGGGAAAAAACAGATAAGGCTACTACTTTAAAAGAACAAGCAGGTCTTTAATGACAAGAGAGAAGCCCCTAAAATCGTGAAATTCGATTTAGGGGCTTCTTTTAGTTGAATGGACTCGTAGCGCTCCATTTACCTTAAGTATGTAGATGAGCCGAACTGGTTAAGCTATTTGTAAGGAGAGGGGGTGACTTAATATGGCGAAAGATGTATTGTGTGAAGTAAATAATTGTACGTATTGGAAAAGCGGTAATCAATGTGAAGCCGATCGAATTTATGTAGTTAGTCACAAAGGAGAGCGAGCTAATCGTACGGAAGAAACAGATTGTAAAACATTTGAACCATTGGGGTAATAGCAGAAGAGAAGAGCGATTCACTCGCTCTTTTCTTACCTTTAGTATTGATAATAATAATCACTATTATTCATTTTTTGTTTTATTTTTTGCAAAAAGTTGGTTCTTTCTTGGTTGGACAGAAAAAAATAAAGCCATTCATCCTAGGTTTAAAGCATAATCTCATGAATGATTTCTATGAAAAGAAAAAAGTCCTGATGTATTGACAGGACTTTCAGACAAGCATCATATTCTGCTTTCTTTATTTTGTAATGCTTCTGCAATAACTTTCTTATAATGTTGCCCTTTTTCAACGTATTCGCGACGAATGCGAGCCATATCTTCTAAGTCCACTTGTTTAAGCTCACGAACGACTTGTGCTGGTCTACCAAAGGCTAAGCAATTTGGAGGGATTTTCTTACCTGGTGGAACAAGACTTCCTGCTCCAATAAAAGCACCCTCACCAATTTCAGCACCATCAAGCACAATTGACCCCATCCCAATCAATGCATTCTTTTTGATCGTACAACTATGAAGCATGACTTGATGTCCGACTGTCACATCATCCTCTATAATCAGTGGATATTTTGGACTTTGATGAAGCATAGATTGATCTTGGATGTTTACTCGTTTTCCGATTACTGTAGGCGAGACATCACCGCGAATGACAGTTTGAAACCATATGCTCGATTCATCCCCAATCGTAACGTCTCCTGTGATGGTTACCCCATCAGCAATAAAAGCGCTTTCTGAAATCGTAGGATATTTGTTCTGATACGGATAGATCATTGTTACACATCCTTTGCGTTTAGTCGAAAAATCGCTATACTTATTTTAACGCAAAGTTGGCAGTCATGCTTCTTCTTTTCAAAAAGAAGCGTTAAGGGGGAATGAACATGTGGAAATGGGAAGTAGATGAGCCAAGAGGGGTTGTCGTCGTTGTACATGGTGCTGGTGAGCATCATGCAAGATATCAGTGGCTCGCAAAGAAGTGGAATGATCATGGATTTGAAGTGATTATGGGAGATTTACCTGGGCAAGGTAAAACGAGAGGAAAAAGAGGTCATATCCAATCTTTTAATCAATATTTAGATACAGTAGAAGGATGGCTAGATGAAGCGAGACAAAGAGAGCTTCCTATTATTCTTTTAGGCCATAGTATGGGCGGTCTTATAGTCATTCGTACGTTAATGGAACGTAATATAGCATTGATTAGCGGCGTTATTTTATCGTCTCCGTGTTTAGGATTAAGTCAGCCTCCAACAAAGACAAAAGAGATGGCAACAAAGCTGTTGCACCGCATTGCTCCAACAGTCAGTGCGAACTCTGGTATTAAATCTGAACATGTGACGCGAAATGACGAAATTCGAGCGGCCTATTTAAAGGATGAGCTACGGGTGACAAAGGTTTCTGCGAGATGGTATCAAGAATTAACAAAGGCGATACGTTTAGCCAACCGTTATCCTGAGAAGTTTCCAGACATTCCTCTCCTTGTTTTACAAGCGGGCGATGATTTACTTGTCAATAAATTCGATGTTCGCGATTGGTTTGACCAATTGTCGGTAACAGAGAAGTATTATAAAGAGTGGGAAGGACTTTATCATGAGGTTTTTAATGAGCCAGAGCGTGAAGATGTTTATAGGTACGCAATTGGGTTTGTGAATCTCCTTCTTCCATAATATAATCGCAAAGCTACTCTCCATGAAAAAGAGGGTGGCTTTCTCTTGGTCTTATCTAGTTTAATAAAGCACCAATTTTTTTCAATCTTATGTTCAAATGATGTCCATTGTTGTCGGTGTCTATTTATGCTAAGGTACTAATTGTGTATATATACGGAGGAGGAATACCTGTTGAACGTCCCGACAAAACCAATCCCATTACTTATAAATATTTATCGTGAGGTCATTCCGACGGTTCATCGCTATTTTAATCAATGGAAAGAAAAGGCGAAAACAATACCAGACCCAGAACTTCGCTCACAGGCACAGGATGCGCTAGAGAAAAAGGCGTTTCATTGTGAGGGCGGTGGCGTATATGGTCTTGTTGCTAGAGACCGCTTCGATGATCTGATTCAGTTTATTATCGCTTACCAAATTACATGCGATTATTTAGATAATTTATGTGACCAGAGCCCTGCGCTTGACCCAAATGATTTTCGTTCTCTTCACCAGGCGCTTCTTGATGCGCTAACGCCAGGAGCAACACCAAAAAATTATTATCAGTATCGTAAGGAGCAAGAAGACGGTGGGTACTTGCATGCTCTTGTTCAAACCTGTCAGGATATTCTATCGACGTTTCCTTCATTTGATAAGGTTCAAGCGAGTATGCTAGAACTAAGTGGATACTACGGAGATTTACAGGTCCATAAGCACGTGAAAAAAGAGGAGAGAATACCTCGTCTTGAAGCGTGGTTTGAAGAGCATCGCCATAAGGTGCCTGAGATGACATGGTTTGAATTCTCTGCCTGTACGGGCTCGACTCTAGGAATCTATTCACTAGCAACCTATGCGACAAAATCTGATTTACCAGAAGAAACGGCTGCTGTTATCAAGAGTGGCTACTTCCCATGGGTGCAAGGACTCCATCTTCTGCTCGACTATTTTATAGACCAAGAAGAAGATATTGCTGACGATGAATTAAATTTTTTATTTTATTATGACAGTGAAGAGCAAATGATTGAACGATTCCGTTTCTTTGCTGATCAAGCTGAAAAGAGTTTATCAAAGCTACCTGATCCAGAATTTCATCGAATGATGAATCGTGGGATGATTGCACTCTACATTGCTGACGAAAAAGTTCAAAAAGATAAGGAAATGAAAAAGAAATCAAAACAAATGATCAAAACGGGTGGATTATCTACCGCAATCTTCTATTTAAATACCTGGATGTTCCGTCGGGGAAAATAACATATCAGCTAGGTACAGTAAAAGGGGGGATAAGCCGTGGCGGCTTTCCCCCTTTTTCGTTAGTATGTTAAGAAGAGCTATTAGACTGAAGCTAATAGCATTCTTTCATGTGATTTATTTCATTTAATAACCGTTGACTACTAAATCTAATTTCCCTGTTTCAGGACTAATCACAAGTCCGTGTACAGGAATACCTCGAGGAAAAAGTGGGTGGTTGTTGATCATGTCTACGCTGTTCTTCACATTATCTTCAACTTTTTGGAAGCCAGTAAGAAACTTATTGATGTCGATACCAGAGTATTCAAGCTTCTCGATTAAATCCATATCGACTCCGCGTTCTTTTGCTTTCTTAAGAATTGTACTAGCCTCCATGCCTACCATCCCGCAACCATGGTGTCCAATAATCATCACCTCGTCTGCTTGAAGGGCATAGATAGCCACCAGTATACTGCGCATAATACTACCATAAGGGTGAGAGATAATAGCGCCTGCATTTTTAATAATCTTTGCATCTCCGTTTTTGATATTTAATGCATTTGGTAGAAGTTCAAGTAAGCGGGTATCCATACATGTTAAAATGACGACTTTTTTGTCAGGGAAATTTGTTGTTTGGAATCGTTCATATTCTTTTGTGTCGACGAACTGTTGATTGTGTGTTAATACGGTATCTAATAATGTCACGTTAAACCCCTCCAATTTAAGTGTATTTTCTCATTTTTAAGTGAAAAATTGTTTTGTCTGGAACTACCTCTTCTCAATTGCGATAACAAATGGGGGATTGTTTGCTTGATTAATGAATTCATATTTTAATACGTGGGCCATCCGCTGGTCGATTTGTTCGACAAATGTGAGTACATGATCTTTCTCGATTTGGCCTTCTTCATGGCCGTGATAGATCACTAAAACAATTGTGCCACCTTTTGGCATAAGGTCGAGCAATACGCTAATAGCTGCAAGGGTTGAAGTGGGTTTCGTCACAATGGTTTTATCACCGCCTGGTAAATAACCAAGGTTAAAAATCGCTGCTTTAATCTTTGACTGACTTTGCTTAGGAATGGTATCAAGAACATGTTCATGGCCAATTTGAAATAACGTCACACGATCACCAAGCTTTTCTTCATTTAGCCTTGTCGTCGTGCTAGATATTGCTTGTGCTTGAATATCAAAACCAAAGACATGTCCATTTTCACCAACAAGCTTGGCAAGAAAAATGGTATCATGTCCATTGCCGACAGTGCAGTCAATGGCACAATCACCAGGTTGTAGAACGTTTTCAATTAGAAAACGAGCAAAGGGCAAAACGCCGAGTACTTTCATCGTATTTGAACCTTCTCTTTCTGATAATATTTCCCTTGCCAACTATTTCGACGAACAAGTTCTGCTTCAATCGCATTTAATACAGACCATTTGTTCATACTCCACATTGGTCCAATCATCAAATCAGCTGGACCGTCTCCTGTTAGACGATGAATCATCATGGTAGGTGGAATGATTTCGAGTTGGTCGACGACGAGATTGATATAGTCTTCAAAGCTCATTAGTTCAACTAATCCTTTTTCAAATTGCTTCACCATAGGTGTCTTCTTTAAAAGATGAAGAAGATGGATTTTAATGCCTTGTACGTCCAGTTTCGCAACTTCTCTAGTTGTTTCCATCATCATGTTGTGGTCTTCAAGAGACAGACCGTTAATAATGTGAGCACAGACACGAATACCATGCTTACGCAACTTTTTAACCCCTTCTACATAACAGTTGTAGTCATGGGCACGGTTAATGAGCAGAGCTGTGCGTTCGTGAACGGTTTGCAGGCCAAGCTCCACCCAAAGGTAGGTGCGTTTATTGAGCTCTGCTAAATATTCAACGACGTCATCAGGTAAGCAATCGGGCCTTGTTGCAATCGCAAGCCCGACAACACCCTCTTGTTGCAAAATTACTTCATAATACTCCTTTAATGTCTCAACAGGCGCATAGGTGTTTGTGTAGGCTTGAAAATAGCCGATGTATTTTCCAGACTTCCATTTCTTATGCATACGCTCTTTAATCGTATGAAATTGGGTGACGAGGTCATCTTTTCGATCGCCTGCAAAATCGCCAGAGCCTCTCTCACTACAAAATGTACACCCACCGAAAGCAACATTCCCGTCGCGATTTGGACAATCAAAGCCAGCATCAAGCGGAATTTTGAAGATCTTTTCGTCAAAGTGATCACGAAGGTGCTGATTCCAAGAATAGTAACGTTTATCTCCAAACCAATTATGTTCGATCAAATGATATCACCTTTCTTTTTCATGCTTAACAATCATTTTAGCACGCTAAGGAGGGAACACCAAAGACACGATTAGTAGAACTTGAGTGAAATGACTGTTTTTTTAGGATTCTACTTAGCAAGATAACGACACGGCTTGACAGTGTACGTACGAATTCATACAATACAAGTAAGTTCATATGCTGACGTAGAAAAGGATTAGTAGTCATAATTGGGAATCAAGAGAACTGACGGGTGGTGCAAGTCAGTCGAACAAATATGATGAACTCACCTTAGAGTTTTGAAAGTGAAAAGAGTAGTAGCTTTCAACGGGTCACGTCCGTTATACGTGAAGAGCGAATGAATAGTTGATAATTCATTAATGTGGGTGGTACCGCGGGAAGTATATAGACTCTCGTCCCTGACAACATTTTATGTTGGGGACGGGAGTTTTTATTTTTTAAGCATGAACACTCAGGTGCTTATCGTCAAGTGAACAAAATGGCTAGGAAACAGGAGGATGAAAAGCAATGTCATTTTCACATCAACAAGTAGAGAAAAAGTGGCAGAAATATTGGGAAGAAAATAAGACGTTTCGTACAGGAGAAGATGATGCAAAGCCGAAGTTCTATGCACTGGACATGTTCCCTTATCCATCTGGAGCAGGTCTGCATGTAGGGCATCCAGAAGGCTATACAGCAACGGATATTTTATCACGTATGAAGCGTATGCAAGGCTATAATGTTCTTCACCCAATGGGATGGGATGCATTTGGTTTACCAGCAGAGCAGTATGCACTTGATACAGGAAACGACCCTGCCATTTTTACGAAGCAAAATATCGATAATTTCCGTCGTCAAATTAAAGAGCTTGGTTTCTCCTATGATTGGGATCGTGAAATTAATACGACAGATCCTGGCTATTATAAATGGACACAGTGGATTTTTACGAAGCTATATGAAAAAGGACTAGCTTATGTTGATGAGGTAGCGGTTAACTGGTGTCCAGCACTTGGAACAGTTCTTGCGAATGAAGAAGTCATTGATGGGAAAAGTGAGCGCGGTGGACATCCAGTTGAACGCCGTCCAATGAAGCAATGGATGTTAAAAATTACGGCATATGCAGATCGCTTACTTGAAGATCTTGAGGAGCTTGACTGGCCTGAGAGCATTAAGGATATGCAGCGCAACTGGATCGGACGCTCTGAAGGGGCTGAAGTTACATTTAAGGTTGATGGGCACGATAATGAGGAAGTGAAGGTGTTCACAACTCGTCCTGACACGCTTTTTGGTGCAACGTATATGGTGCTAGCTCCAGAGCATAAGCTTGTTAATGTGATTACAACCGCAGAACAGCAAGAAGAAGTAGATAGCTACAAGGCGAAAGTAGCAGCGAAAAGTGATTTAGAGCGGACGGAATTATCAAAAGATAAAACGGGTGTCTTCACTGGTGCATTTGCTGTGAACCCTGTGAATGGTGAGAGTATTCCGATTTGGATAGCGGATTATGTCCTCGTTAGTTATGGAACAGGGGCGATTATGGCTGTACCTGCTCATGATGAGCGTGACTATGAATTTGCAAAGAAATTCGACTTGAACATCCGTGAAGTTGTTGCTGGTGGAAATATTGAGGAAGAAGCATACGCTGGCGACGGGGAACATGTGAATTCTGACTTTTTAAATGGGCTTGGTAAGGAAGCGGCAATCCGCAATATGATTGACTGGCTTGAGGCCAACCATTACGGTAAGAAGCAAATCACGTACCGTCTACGTGACTGGTTATTCAGCCGTCAGCGTTATTGGGGTGAGCCAATTCCTGTCATTCATTGGGAAGACGGTACAATGACAACGGTGCCTGAAAGTGAGCTTCCGCTGGCTTTACCGATAATGAAGGAAATCAAGCCATCGGGCACAGGTGAATCACCACTTGCCAATGCAACTGACTGGATTGAAGTAACGGACCCACAAACGGGTATGAAGGGTCGTCGTGAAACGAACACGATGCCACAATGGGCAGGAAGCTGCTGGTATTACCTTCGTTTCATCGATCCAAATAATACAGAAGCTTTAGCAGATCCAGAGAAGTTGAAAAAATGGCTTCCTGTTGATATTTATATTGGCGGAGCAGAGCATGCTGTTCTTCACTTGTTATATGCGCGCTTCTGGCATAAGGTTCTTTATGATATCGGTGTTGTCACAACGAAAGAGCCATTCCAAAAGCTCTATAACCAAGGGATGATTCTTGGGGAAAACAACGAGAAAATGAGTAAATCAAAGGGTAATGTTGTGAATCCTGATGACGTTGTAGCAAGTCATGGTGCGGATACATTACGCTTGTACGAAATGTTTATGGGACCACTAGACGGTTCAATTGCTTGGTCTACAAATGGTTTAGATGGGTCACGTCGTTTCCTAGATCGTGTATGGCGTCTTTTTGTTGACGAAGAAACAGGTGAATTAAGCAAGGCGATTCAAGATGTCCCTGCCGAAGAAAGCTTTGCACGTGTGTATCATCAATCTGTGAAAAAGATTACAGAAGATATGACAGAGTTGCGTTTCAATGTAGCCATTTCGCAAATGATGGTCTTTATTAACGAAGGCTATAAGCAAGATGTATTGCCACGTGACTTGATGGAAGGCTTCGTGAGAATGTTATCCCCAATCGTGCCACACTTAGCAGAAGAGCTATGGGAGAAGCTTGGTCATGCAGAAACAATTTCTTATGAGTCTTGGCCAACATTTGACGAAGCGATGCTAGTTGAAAATGAGATTGAAGTCGTTGTACAAATCAACGGTAAAGTAAAAGCGAAGCTAGTCATTCCAGCTGACTCTAGTCGTGAGCAAATGGAAGAAGTCGCGAAACAGGATGAGAAAGTTCAAGAAGCGATCGGTAATAAAACGATTCGCAAAGTCATTGCTGTTCCAGGCAAACTAGTAAATATCGTTGTAGGGTAATGGATAAGAGGTCGACTCGAACGTTGAGCCGACCTCTTTTATTCGTCTTAAATGAACAGAATTGTTCATAATGTGGATTGTTTTGTGGATAAATAAAGTTATTCACAAGTTAATCAGCGTAAATGAAAATGTTTTGTCGATTTTTGAAATCGTTGTGGATAGTTAGTGTTGGTCTGTTGAAACTGTGGATATTAGTTGTGAACAAGCTGTTCTGCTGCTGCTTTTCCTGCTGTATAACCTGTGGAAAACGCACATGTAATGTTATAACCACCTGTGTATCCATGAATATCAAGCACTTCTCCGCAGAAATACAAGCCTTTCTTCTTTTTTGATTGCATCGTTTTTGGCTCAATTTCTTTAATGGAGACACCGCCCCCTGTTACAAATGCTTTTTCAATCGAGAGTGTCCCGTTAACATTGATCTCAAAATGCTTACAAATTTGTGCAAGAGAGCGCCAGACCTCATGAGAGACTGTTTGGGAGATAGCCTGTGTATCAATAGCCAACTTCTCATAAACAAATAATAAAAATCGTTCTGGTGCAAAACCTTTTAGATTATTTTTTAATGATTTCTTAGGTTCTGCTTTCGCGCGTGCTAACAACTGTTGGAAGATGTCTTCTTCAGAGTACTGAGGAAATAAATCGACCTCCATCTTCAAGGTGTTTGTCTTAAACTTTTTTAGAGCCTTTACGACATATTGACTACAACGCAGTGCTGCTGGACCAGACAAGCCAAAATGAGTAAAAATCATATCGCCATCATGCGTTTTTATTTTCTTGCCTTTTGGGTTAAACACAGTTAACTCAATGTCACGCAACGATAGCCCTTGTAATGATTTATTTTTAATAAATCGTTCGTTAGACGTAATCGGCACTTCTGTCGGATATAACTCTGTAATTGTGTGTCCCGCTTTTTCGGCCCATGGATAACCGTCACCTGTACTTCCAGTGTGAGGAACTGATTTTCCACCTGTTGCAACAATGACAGCAAATGTTTTAATGAACTCACCATTTTGCAAAATCACTTCTGATACAGCTTCTTCTGTATATTTAATCGTCTTTACTGCTGTATTCGTCCGAATGTGAACACCGAGTTTACGTACACGGTTTAATAATGTTGAAACGACTGTCGTTGCTTTGTCATTTACAGGAAACATTCGTCCGCGATCTTCTTCCTTCAATTTAATTCCGAGCCCTTCAAAAAATTGAATAATATTCTCGTTGTTAAAAACAGAAAAGGGACTATGCATAAAACGGCCGTTTCCTGGTATATGGGCAATGAGTTCGTCAATATCCATTCGATTCGTTACATTACATCGTCCTCCACCAGATATCGCTAGTTTTCGTCCTAGCTTGTCACCTTTATCCACAAGAAGAACCCTCGCCCCATGTTCAGCAGAAGCGATCGAAGCCATTAAGCCGGCAGGTCCACCACCGATGATGATGACGTCGTAGTTCATAATGTATTCACCTCATTAAAGGATGTTTAAAAATGTTTGACGATTTAAACATCACGAATTAGTACTTGCGCATCTTTCTCTATCAGATACAGTAGCATGTTTCTTTAGAAAAAGGAATGATGTGATAGGCAAGCAATCATCGGATGACTGTGGTAAAATGCAAAAGTAGTTTAACAAACACATGAGTATGATGAAAGAAGGAATCGTGGATGGCAGATTCAAAATTAATGCGCGGTACCATGGTGCTTAGCGCAGCTACACTTGCTTCAAAAATACTTGGACTTATTTATTTGTTCCCATTTACAGCGATTGTTGGTCAAACAGGGATTGCCCTTTATAATTATGGATATTTACCTTATACAGTGTTGCTAAGCTTAGCTACACTAGGTGTTCCACTTGCTGTTTCAAAATTTGTGTCGAAATATAATGCATTAGGAGATTTTCATACTGGTTATCGACTTTTTAAATCGGGTCTAGTGATTATGTCGATTTCAGGATTTATTGCATTTCTCATCCTTTTTATGTTAGCACCTGCAATTGTTCCATTGGTTATTACTAATCCTTCTAGCTTAGAAGGAAACTCTTTTAACGACATCGTGTTTACGATTCGAATGGTTAGTGTCGCGCTCATTATTGTACCGATTATGTCTATAATCCGTGGATATTTCCAAGGCTTTCAATCAATGGGACCAACAGCTGTTTCCCAGGTGGTTGAACAAATAGTTCGGGTAGTGTTTATTTTAGCGATTACGTTTGCAATTGTTCAAATCATGAATGGAAGCACAGGGCTTGCAGTAGGCTTTGCTGTATTTGGAGCTTTTATTGGAGCATTAGGCGGGCTTGTTGTTTTACTAGTCTATTGGTTTAAACGAAAAAAATATATTTTAAAACAAGTAGAAGAAAGCAGGACGAATCATCAGCTCTCGCTTCCGGCGATGTATAAGGAATTAATTGCTTATGCCTTACCATTGTCATTTGTTGGTTTGGCGATTCCGTTGTTTCAGCTGATTGACATGGTAACCTTTAATCGAACATTACAGGGGATTGGCTATACGCAAAGTGAAGCTGAAACATTTTTTGCTGTATTTTCAGGGACAGCTCATAAAGTCATATTAATCCCGATGGCACTTGCAACAGCGTTATCGATTACATTGGTTCCAACCATTACGAAGTCGTTTACAAACAATGACAGGGATTTATTGCAACGTCAGATTACTCAGACGTATCAAATTATCCTATTCTTAACGATTCCTGCTGCAGTTGGATTGTCTGTTCTTTCGTATCCTGTATTTGCGACGTTATATGGAGTCGATGATGTAGCGATCGGTGGATATATTTTGCGTTACTATGCACCAATTACGTTTTTCTTTTCTTTATTTGCCGTTACAGCGGCCATTTTACAAGGGATGAACAAGCAAAAATTCGCGATTATTGCGCTACTTGCAGGTCTTATTATTAAATTAGTTACAAATACATGGATGCTTACGTTATTTGGACCATTGGGAGGGGTAGCGGCGACATTCTTAGGTTACATCGTTTCGATTGTGATTACGGTTTGGGCGATCGGTAAGTATGCAGAATTTCGTTATGATTTAATTATCAAACGTGGTTTGCTCATTCTATTGTTTGCTTTTATCATGGCAATTGGAACAATTGTTATCAATCTCGGGATGCAAACTCTTTTGCCATTAACATCGTGGCTTCATGCTCTTCTTGTTTTACTAATCAGCATTTGTGTAGGAGCCGTCATCTACTTATATCTAGGCTACAGGTCAAACTTAGCTGGTCAAATACTTGGAAACCGGTTTAAATTTTTAAATAAACAAAATAAGCATCAACATGAATCATAGATCGGAAAGATACATTCTCTTACGTTTATAAAAAGAACTATATTAGGAAACTTTAAAGGGAAGGAAATGTTTCTAAGATTCGACAAGTGTTGGCAGTGAAATCCTCTTTTGCTCTCATATGTCGTTTGATATAATAAAGCAAGCTACCAACAGCAAAAAAGGTAAAAAAATGGCTGGGCAGGTTGGAGGACGCGATGAATTATTCATTTCGAAAAGATAACGATTGGTTGCTAATCATCATAACGTTCCTCTTGGCTGGGTTCGGTTTGTTGATGGTATTTAGTTCTAGTTATGTTTGGGCAATTGATCGTGCTCAAGGTGACCCTTACTTTTTTATACAGAGACAGATTATGTGGTTTGGACTAGCTGTCTTTGCTTTTCTATTTGTCATGCATTTCCCATACAGGCATTATCAAAAGCTTTCGCCTATTATCATTGTGCTGGCTCTTCTTTCGTTAGTGATGGTGAAAATACCAGGGCTTGGAGAAGAGATTAACGGGGCGACACGATGGATACGTATTGGACCACTTAATATCCAACCATCGGAGTTTGTCAAAATAGGGATGATTATTTATCTGGCTCAAGTCTATTCTCAAAAGCAAGCTTATATTGATCAATTTGTACGGGGCGTTATGCCTCCACTTGTGATAGTAGGTTTTGTATTTGGTTTGATTATGTTACAGCCAGATCTTGGTACAGCCACTTCGATTTTAATGGTAACGTTCCTTATGGTCTTTTTCTCAGGTGCAAAATGGAGACATTTAATCGGATTAGGGGCTGTAGGAGCTACGCTTTTCATTGTTTTTGCATTGTCTGCTCCTTATCGAGTCGAGCGATTAACGTCCTACCGCGATCCATTTGCTGATCCATGGGATAGTGGATTGCAGTTAATACAATCTTATATCGCAATAGCGCATGGTGGGTTAAGTGGAACTGGTCTTGGGCAAAGTGTCCAGAAATTACTTTACTTACCTGAGCCTCATACAGATTTTATTTTAGCGATCATCGCAGAAGAGCTTGGTATTTTCGGCGTTTTATTTGTGTTAGTAGCGCACTCTATTATTTTGTTTAGGGGCGTTATAATTGGATCTCGTTGTAAAAATCCGTTTGGCAGTTTGTTAGCTTTTGGAATTGTGTTTCAAATTGCAATTCAAGTGATCTTTAATGTTGGAGCGGTTACGGGTATGTTACCGATTACGGGAATTCCCCTTCCGTTAGTAAGTAATGGTGGATCATCGCTTTTAATTACGCTCAGTTCGATTGCGATTTTAGCAAATATATCTCGATATAATATTCGTCAACAACGATTAAAGGAACAAAAGGAAGGGACGCAGCTTTCGGCTTCATAGAAGCTTGAGAGCTGTTTTCTAATAGAAGGTGGAGGCAATGGAAGAACGTAAATCAGGCTTTCAGCAGATTGATTACACACTATTATTTCTGCTGTTTGTACTCATGTGTTTTAGCTTACTAGCAATTTACAGCGGGTCTGGCCAGTATTATAGTGGTGATCCTTCATACTTTGTTAAGCGTCAAGCCATATGGTATGTGATTGGATTTGTTGTGCTGTTTGGAATGTTGATCATAGATTATGACATCTTTAAAAATTTTTCATATTTGCTTTATGGAATAGGAATGACTTTGTTGCTTCTTGTTTCGTTTTCACCATTAGGTATTTTTCGAAATGGGGCAACGTCGTGGTTAAATCTAGGTGTTACAGAGATTCAGCCGTCAGAGTTTATGAAAATATTCTTGATTCTAGCTATGTCGAATCTTCTTTATCATATTACGGTCGATCGACGAGGAAAAAATGATATAAAATCAGATTTAATCATTGTCGCGAAAGTTTTTGCGATTTTTTTTCCTCCATTTATCTTGATATTACAAGAACCTGATCTTGGAACTGCATTGGTCATCATGAGTATTTTGGCAACGATGCTACTTATGTCAGGAATTTCATGGAGGATTTTGTTAGCTCTTGGTGCATGTGTGATATTCGGAGTAGTCATACTGGTTTGGTTATATTTTAATTACTTTGATATCTTTTCAATCTTTATTAAAAGTCATCAGCTTGATCGCTTTTATGGATGGCTTAGTCCCTATGAGTACTCAGCTGGATATGGCTATCAACTAGTTGAGGCATTAAAAGGGATTGGATCTGGTCAACTTTATGGTAGTGGGTACTTACAAGGTGTGCAAACTCAAAGTAATAGTGTCCCAGAACTTCATACAGACTTCATTTTTGCGGTCATTGGGGAAGAGTTTGGATTTATTGGGGCAACCATTCTTATTCTCACCTATTTTCTTATTTTTTATCGAATGATTATTATTGCTTTAACGTGTAATAACTTGTATGGAACGTATGTCGTTTCTGGAGTCATTGGATTCCTTGTCTTTCAAATATTCGAAAATATTGCCATGACAGTCGGTCTAATGCCTATTACAGGTCTGGCACTACCTTTTGTCAGTTATGGTGGAAGTTCATTATTAACAAATATGATTGCTGTTGGAATAGTCCTTAATGTAGGAATGAGAACGAAAAATTATATGTTCAAAACCGAAGATTAAAATGAATGGATTAGTTCTTTAGTGTAATGGTTTGAAAATTTATTGTGTTGTGATGAAGAAATAATGTAAGAGAAGAGTGACTTTTAAGGACATGCCCTGTCCCACACTAGAGTTAGGATGTTGGGTAGGGGCTTAGATGATGAGTCACTCTTTTTTTCTTATCTAGAGATTTGAAAAAGTAATGAAGGACTGAGTGAAAGTGAAAATGGAAGGTGAAGTAAATGAGAATAGATAAGTTACTTGCAAATATGGGTTATGGTACGAGGAAAGATGTAAAGAAACTTTTAAAAGGAGGGATTGTCCGAGTAAATGATGAGCTTGTGAAGGACGGCAAAGTTCACGTGAATCCTAAAGAAGATTCGGTGACTGTACAAGGAGAACTTGTTGAATATAAACCATTTATCTATTTGATCATGAATAAGCCGCAGGGTGTTATTTCAGCAACAGAAGACATGGAACATAAAACAGTCATAGATTTGCTTAGAGAAGAACATTTCCTCTATGAGCCATTTCCTGTCGGTAGGCTCGATAAGGATACAGAGGGTTTACTTTTGCTCACAAATGATGGTCAATTTTCTCATGCATTAATGTCGCCCAAACGGCATGTACCAAAAACGTATGTAGCAGAAATACTAGGAGAAGTGAATGAACGTGATATTGAATTATTTAAGCAAGGAGTGACACTTGAGGATGGCTACACGACTAAGCCTGCTGAATTAATTATTAATAAGCAAGCGCAGGTATCTGAGATTACACTAACGATTACAGAGGGAAAGTATCATCAAGTGAAACGGATGTTTGCAGCTGTCGGTAAAAAAGTGACCTTTTTAAAAAGAATAAAAGTGGGTGAGTTAGTCCTTGATCCCACGCTTGAACGAGGGGCGTACCGAGAGTTAACAGAAGAGGAATATGATTTATTAACACGTAAATAGTAAAACAAGAAGCTAACCTCGGGTAAGAGACTAGCTTCTTGTTTTATTCATATTATGAAACGTGTGTTTTCTTTTTCGTAACGCTCCACTTGCCACGTGCAGGGCTTTCAACAAGATTATTGTACTCTAAAACATTTAAATCTCGTTGAATGGTCCGTTGGGTTATACCGAATTCTTCAACCAGTTCATTCGTTGTGACGGTTTCCCTTTGTTTAATATAGAGATAGATGGACTTAATGCGAGTCAGCATACGATCAGTTGAAGTTTTCAAAAAACCACTCCTTCTTCATAATCATGACTAGGTCCTTATGCACATTCTACATATTGAAGTGCAAGCTCTTGCAGACACTATAGAAGATAAAGGCATGTCAGAGGGATGCTATGACCAGTACCCGATCTTTTATGCAAGTTGCAATAATCGATTTAGAAAGGTAAGGTTGTAGTGTTTCTTCTAGTAGTACGATACAGTGGCAAATGCTTTATTCCCCCGACGCTTACATTTTACAATAATTCACTTAATTAAGCAAAGCTCGTAAACTTTTATTAAACGTAATATACGAATGGAGATGAACGATAAAAGTGATAAATTGGAAAAAAGAAGTGGAGAAAAGACAAGAACAAATCATTGCAAAAACCCAAGAGTTTCTGCGTATTAATAGCGTTTTAGACGAATCTACGGCCTCTGAAAAACAACCTTTTGGAGCAGGAATTAATGAGGCGCTTACTCACATGTTAAAAACAGGTGAAGATTATCATTTTTTTGTTAAAAATTTGGATGGTTATGCAGGTATTATTGAATATGGTAAGGGAGAGGAGAGTGTCGGAATTCTCTGTCACCTCGATGTTGTTCCAGTTGGTGAAGGGTGGACAACTCCTCCGTTTTCTGCAGCGATTCGTGATGGGCGTATTTACGCAAGGGGAGCAATTGACAATAAAGGGCCGACGATGGCAGCATTTTTTGCGTTAGCCATTGTAAGTGAATTAGATTTACCTTTATCAAAGCGTGTACGCATGATTTTAGGCACGGATGAAGAGAGTCAGTGGCGTTGTGTTGACTACTACTTTAAGCATGAAGAAATGCCGACGATTGGATTTGCTCCAGATGCAGATTTTCCAATTATTCATGCTGAAAAAGGAATTGCAGATGCTAGTTTAAAATGGTCTTATCAAGTAGGTCAAGATTCGCAAAATGTGACGCTATCTCGTTTTCATGCTGGTGAAAGATTTAATATGGTTCCAGACAAAGCAATAGCGACATTAATTGGAGATCGGGTGTATCTAGATAAAATAGAAGAAGCGTTTAGAAAGCACCTTCTTCAAAATAGACATAATGGCACGGCAACATTTGAAGAACAGACATTAACTCTTACATATGAAGGGATTTCTGCGCACGGCTCAACTCCTGAAAAAGGGATAAATGCTGGTATTGAGCTGGCGACTTTTCTTTCTGAGGTTGATTTACAGAGTGAGGCGAACGACTATCTTGCATTTGTTGTAAAGAATTTACTTGGTGATTGTAGCGGTAAAGCATTAGGAATAGCCACTCGTGATGATGTATCTGGTCCGTTAACTGTGAATGCTGGGTTATTTAGTTTTGACGGGAAGGAAGCGAGCATTGGGTTAAATATTCGCTATCCTGTTACAGCATCAGGTGAGCAATGCTTGGGTACATTACAATTAACCGCAAAAAAACATAGTGCTACATGTATAGTTTTAGATCATATGGAACCGAATTATGTTGAAGCTGATCATTCGCTTATTCAAACACTTCAAGCTGTTTATGAGCGTCAAACAGGAGAAGAAGCAACGCTGCTTGCAATCGGTGGCGGGACATATGCAAGGTCGCTTGATACAGGTGTGGCTTTCGGACCGATGTTTCCAGGACGTGAGGATGTGGCGCATCAAAAAGATGAATATATCGACATTGATGATTTACTTAAGGCAACGGCTATCTATGCGGAAGCCATTTATGAGTTAGCTAAATAAGTTAAAGGCGGTGGATGTGGTTCCACCGCCTTTTCTCTAAAAGATAAGTATAAAAATTGATGATGCTAAGGAGCATCAATTTTCTCAATTAGTCTTCAAATTGGAATAAATCTGTTGATAAATATCGTTCCCCTGTATCACAAGCAATTGCAACGACAACATCATCAGGGCCAAGTCGCTTAGCAACTTCTAGGGCAGCAAAGCAAGCTGCTCCAGAAGAAGGTCCAACTAAAATACCTTCTAGTCTTGCTAAATCGCGAGTAATACGATAAGCATCTTCATCTTCAATCTTGAAAATCTCATCATACACTTCTTCATTTAAAATCGGTGGAATAAAGCCAGGGCTGGTCCCAACAAGCTTGTGCGGGCCAGGTTGGCCACCTGATAAGACAGGAGATCCCGCTGGTTCAACTACATGAACGGTTGCCTCTGGATAGAATTTTTTTAATTCTTCGCCTGTTCCAGTAATCGTTCCGCCTGTACCAGAGGCTGCAACGAATGCGGAAAGAGGTTTGTTGATCTCATCAAGAGCTTCTTTAATTTCAACAGCAGTTGTATGGCGATGAGCTCCTGGGTTAGCTTCATTTTCAAATTGCATTGGCATATAGCTATTAGGAATGTCACGAACGAGCTCATGCGCTTTTTCAATTGCCCCAGGCATTTTTTTATCGCCTTCTGTTAAGACGACTTCAGCTCCGTATGCTTTTAAAAGGTTAATTCGTTCTTGAGACATCGTATCAGGCATGACAAGAATGGCTCTGTAGCCTCTAGCTGCAGCATTCATCGCTATTCCAATACCTGTATTTCCACTAGTAGGTTCAATGATCGTTGAACCAGGCTTAAGTAAACCAGCTTTTTCAGCTTCAATCATCATATTAAAAGCCGCACGGTCTTTTACACTTCCACTCGGATTTTGCATTTCCATCTTGAGATAAACCGTTGCTCCGTTTGGAACAGTTACTCGGTTTAAACGTACAAGTGGCGTTTTTCCAATTAGTTCTGCAATATTGTTTACAACAGTCATTAACTACACTTCCTCTAAATTAAATTAGGTCTATTTTAACATACAATGAATTGTATTTCCTAGTTAACGAATAGGGATAAAAAAGAAAAGTGTAAATGGAAATAACAGAAAAAAGGTAAAAATAAAGACATGTCCAAAATGATTCGCTACAATGGATAAATGATCTTTTTAAAGGATGGTGTATTGATATAGATATGAAAGCACATTACTTCTTAGCGATTCCTGTCCCAAGGCAGGTACAGTCAGAACTTATTAGAGAAGCGAGAGAGAATGAAAAGCTTCCGTTTAAACGTTGGGTTCATCCAGACGATCTCCATTTGACTCTCATATTTCTTGGAGATTGCACACATTATCAGCTTGCGCAAATAAAAGAAAAGTTGGAAAATCCAATAGGTAACTGGATGAGTTTTCCAATAGAACTCTCTACTTACGGTATATTTGGACACCAGTTACAGCCTCGAGTTTTTTGGATGGGTGTGAAGGATCAGCCGAAACTGCATGCCTATCGTGAGAAGGTCTTTCAAATGTGTCAAGAGATAGGGTTTTCTCTTGATCCTCGTCCGTTTGCCCCGCATATCACTCTTGCTAGGAAATGGGCTGGAGAAAAGGATTACGTAGAAACTCTATTCGATCATAGGAGTCTGAGTCAAATAACATGGCAGGTGAACGAAATCGTTTTATATGAAACCCAATTTAATGTAGAGCCGAAATATAAAGTTGTCGAGACATTTCGTTTTGGTGGGGAACAATGAAATGGATCATCATTATTATTCATATTTTAGTCTTGTCTATTTTTTATATGATAGGTGAATGGATTCAGGAAACCTTTCATTTATTCATCCCAGGAAGCATTATAGGCATGCTTTTATTATTTACTTTGTTAGTGACAAAGGTGCTTCCTGTTCGTTTTATCGAGCAAGGGACACATCTTATTTTACAGCATATGCCGATTTTGTTCTTGCCAGTTACAGTAGGGACGATTCAATTTCTAGATTTATTTGCAGGAAAGGGAATCTTGTTAATTGTGATCGCCTTAATGAGCACGATCATGGTCTTTCTTACTTCAGGCTGGATGGCTCAAATTTTAGCAAATAGGAAGGAGGGAGAAAAATTATGACAATCATTACGGCTATTTTTTCTATTGTTATAACCCTCGTTGTTTACCTTATTGCAAAAGCCTTTTATAAAAAGTACCCTTATCCTTTTACTGTGCCAGTATTAATTGCAACGATGATTCTAATAATTTTACTACTTGTTTTTCGGATTCCTTATGAAACGTATTATATAGGTGCAGAGTGGATTGAGAAGCTTTTAGGTCCAGCTGTTGTAGCACTTGCTTATCCTTTGTATCGGCAAATAGAAATGTTAAAGCGTTATTTTGTCGTGATTGTTCTTAGCGTAGGAACAGGTGCTGTTGTTGGAATTATCAGTGGAATACTGCTTACGAAGTGGGTTGGTTTTGACCAATCATTCGTTTCTTTACTTGTCCCTAAATCCGTAACAACACCTGTGGCGATGGAGATTGCGACAACTCTTGGAGGGAATGCTTCTCTTGCAGCTGTGCTGGTGATGGTAGCAGGGATAGGGGGAGTCGTACTTATGCCTTATTTTTTTAAGTGGTTTAAGATTACAAATGAGTTTGGTAGGGGCATTGGGGCTGGAAGTGCTTCTCATGCGATTGGAACAGCGAAGGCCCTCGAAAACGGAGAACGTGAAGGGGCAGCTAGTTCTGTTGCGATGACACTTAGTGCAATTGTCATTGCGGTAATCGGTCCTATGCTCTTCTTTCTTTTCTACTAGAAGCTATGCTATGATCATAAATAAAAAGATAAACGTAACGGCTAAACATTTGGAGGGATAAGCGTGGCTCATTTAATCAAATTAGAAGATTATATATCTCGTTATCAATTTGATTTACACCGCTATCCAAGTCAATATTCAAGGATGAAAAAAGAGCGTTGGTATTATGTGAAATCGGATTGGGAACAGTTTCAATTAGATTCGGTCAATGGTGATACTAAAGAATATCAATATGATGAGGTTTTAGAAGAAGAGCGCGGTTTGTTGGCACAGACCTTTGAACGTATCAAAAGATGGACAAAACGGAACCGAGATCAAGTGGAAATTGTAGACATGAATGATCACTCAAGGTCAATTGCAGATGAACGCATGAAAAATATGACATTAGAACAGCTAAAGCAGTCATTTTTAGATGATTTGTTTTACTCTCAATTAAGATGGGCTAGCTCTTCTTTGGTTGAGGAATCGTCTATAGATCCGCGTTACAAAAGAGATACGTGGCTACGTTTCTTTGCTCAAAAAGTACCAGACAATTACTTTCTGATGTATAAACCAGTGTTTTTTATTAAGAAGGCACCAATTGAGTTAGATATTATTCTCATTAGTCCGACTGAAATTATCTGTGTCACTATCATAGAAGGACAAGAACATAGCGTCTTTGAAGCAAGTTCTGATCGATTTTGGACTGAGTATATTGATGAGACAAGAAAAAAAAGAATTAGTCCGCTCCTTTCTTTATCGCGAATGACAGGAGTGATACGAGAGATAATAGACGATGCAGAGCTATCTTTTCCGATTCGCAAAGTCGTCCTTTGTCCTACTAGTATTATTGATAATAAGATGCAAGGAGCAAATGTTGAGTTAGTTGATCGAAGAACATTTGATTCTTGGCAAACTCGTATCATCAAACATCCGTCTCCACTTAAGCATCAGCAAATGAAGGTAACGGCAGCATTGCTTGAGCATTGTCATACGGTTTCTTATCAGTTTGAGGATAGTCAAATCGCTGATGAGGAAAGTGAGCAAGAATCTTTAGAAAAGAATGAAAGTCAAGGTTTGAAATAACGAACGAATATCCGTATAATAAGCAAGGCAGCTTCATAAATCCCTGTACGATGTATGGGGATTTTACTTTTGGATAAAACGAAATCTGAGTGATTTGGTGATAGAGAACATAAAGGAAGGAGAGGTATGTTGAATAGTACGAATCAGCCTTTTGGAGAGGGCTATAAACCAGAGAATTTCAGATGGAGAGTTCGTAGAGTATCAAATTGGATGGGAAGCCAAGAAATGATGATTGAATTAGATGAACTTGAAGGGTGTGTCAGCTTTGGAGATACACTACGAGAAGCAAAAAAGGGATTAAAAGAGTCTCTTTTTCTATGGATTCGTCATCATGGTGAGCAGCAACTACCAGATATTCGCTCAGGTGCTCATCTGATTATTCTTGATTCACCGATGACAGATGAAGAATTTGAGTATATCAATACAGAACTAAAAAAATTAGATTAAAAAATCGTCCCTCTTATTTTGAAGGACGATTTTCTTTAATAAGATAAGAAAGAAAATTCGATGAAGTCTCGCGCAAGCAGCCTAACCGCTCGAGGTCATTTCAGCCTACGATTGGTTGCCTAAAATCTGGTAACACATTGACAGGCTTCTAATGCTTGTAGCGGCTGACCAAGGCGCTTGCACTTTCTTATGCGCATGAAATTAAAATACGACTGTTTTGTTGCCGTAGACAATAATTTGATCATTTGAATGCCATGTAACCGCACGGGCTAAGGCAATTCTTTCAACATTACGTCCAGCAACTCGTAGTTGCTCTGCTGTGTAGCGATGATTGACGCGTAGTACATCCTGTTCAATAATAGGTCCTTCATCCAAGTCATCTGTTACATAGTGAGCAGTAGCTCCAATTAATTTTACGCCACGTTCAAATGCTTTAGCATAAGGGTTGGCACCGATAAAAGCAGGGAGAAACGAATGATGAATATTAATTATTCGTTTAGGAAAGGCTGCGACAAATGTTGGTGAAAGAATTTGCATATACCTGGCAAGTACAATGAAATCGACTTCATATTCATGAAGAAGATCAATCGCTTTTTGCTCGGCCTCTTTTTTCGTCTCTTTTGTGACTGGAATATGAATAAAAGGTATGCCGTATGCCTCAACTGCCTCACGTTGGTCCGCATGATTACTTATAACAAGCGGAATGTCGACAATAAGCTCACCAGCGCGCCACTTCCACAATAGTTCTAATAAACAATGATCTTCTTTAGAGACAAAGATCGCCATCTTCTTTTTACGTGATTCTAGCTCCATTTGCCATTCCATTTCAAATGTGTTCGCAACAGCTGCGAATGCTTCTTTCACTTGGGCGAACTTAAGTCCGTTCTCAAACAAATCAAATTCAACCCTCATAAAAAACATACCACCTGATGGATCGGTTGAGTATTGATCGGATTGGACAATGTTGGCATTATGTTCGTGTAAAAAAGTCGATACAGAAGAGACAATTCCTGGGCGATCATGACAAGAAATTAATAATCGTGCACGTATTGGTTTCGTTTCGTGTAACATTTTTTTCCTCCAGTTTATTCGATCCCTTTCTCTCTTTTACTCACAAGAATGAGGGTAATGAGCGGTCCTGTTCCTTTGCTCAATTTGGATAAAGAAACAAGGTTCTTCTTGCTACATAACAAGAGGAAAAAGGTGCTTTCATCATTGAAGCAAAAGAACCATCCATTTGTCAATTATCGATTGCGATAAGTTTTATTGATAAATTTTTACAATAATTGAGTTAATGGGAAAAATCGGCAGTTTAAGAGCGGGGGCAAGGTGTAGGGTGGTAAGTAGTCATTGACGATCAGGCAGCATCTCTGATAACATTATACAGATTAGATATGGCTAATGAGTTGGTCATGTCAATGGAGATATTTGTATGTATAAATAAAACGGGGGCAGAGCCTTGCGGTTGCAGCTCTGCTTTCGTTATTTTTCACGTTAGGATCATATAAATTTTTGAACGTACTGTTATCGATCGTTCAATAGTTGAAATCCTAAGGGATAATGGCAACTAAGGCTGTCGCTGCTACGACTTGTCGAAAAGTCCAGCTTTGTTAATAGTATGTCTTACTTGAAATGACGTAGGTAAATGGCGAAAAATGCGATATACTGTTAAAAGATGTAGATCTTTATAAATGCGGATTGCTAGTTAAAGAAATTGAGGGTGAATTGGGTGGAATTTTTTTTAGGAGACGGCTGGAGGGTTCAACCAGCAGGAGGCGCAACAGGTGAAGCATATATAGCCCAGCAAGGTGAACAAACCGTTTTCCTAAAACGTAATTCGTCACCTTTTCTTGCCGTACTTTCAGCAGAAGGAATTGTTCCAAAGCTACTCTGGACAAAACGCCTTGAAAATGGAGATGTGGTGACAGCTCAACGCTGGGTGCAAGGGCGAGAACTAAAGGCTTATGAAATGAAAGAGAACCGTGTTGCCGCGCTTTTAGCCAAAATACATGGTTCAAGTGAATTGCTCGATATGTTTAAACGGATTGGAAATGAGCCTTTAACACCATATGTGATTGTTGAGAATCTTCGTCGTCAGCTTCAAGAACATCACATTGAAGATGATATAATTGAGCGCGGGATGAGTTATCTGCTTGATACGTTAGAGCAAGTTCGTTATGAACATGTCGCTGTATGCCATTGTGACATTAATCATAACAATTGGATCCTTGATGAAGAAGATCAACTTTACTTAATTGATTGGGACGGAGCGACAGTTTCTGATCCAGCTTTAGATTTAGGATTGCTACTATATTCATACATTCCAGAGCCTGAATGGGAATTATGGTTAGAGGAATATGGGTTATCCTTTGGCGAATCATTAAGAGAGCGAATGCACTGGTACGTTGTTTCTCAAACGATTTCGGTTCTGCTGTGGCATTATGGAAGACAACAATATGAAGAAGTAGAACAATTAAAGGATTATATTCAAAGTCTTTTAAAAGACTAATCAGACTCGCCGCTTGAAATGGAGCGGTGAGTCTTCTCTTTGTCTAAGTTAAAAGCGAAGAGACAATTTCCTGGGGAATGAACCATGATGCCGTCGAATTATTCAGTTGAAAAGGTACCTAGCCATTGGTCGACATCAGCTTGTTGAAATGGCTCATGATTTATCTGATGTATTTGTTGAATTTGGTCTAATGTTTGATGGACAGCAGGGTCAAGGTTTGTGTCGGCTGCTAGAGAGGAAACGAGTCGTTCAATTTGTGTAGCTTCTCCATTGGTCATGTATTGTTCTGCTGCTTGATTTTGTAAGAGATCTTTAAGTAGCCTTAATTTATCTTGAGATGTGAGAGGCATATGTTGTATACACTCCTTTAAAAAATCAATATAGTGTAGCTATAGCATGCTTGAGTAACGGACTGATTATACATCGCAGGGTTGATATTTTAGGAAGAGTAAGTTTGGTTGTTCGACATGTTCTTTTTTAATCAATGATGTAGTTTTAAATTTTTAATATACAATTAAGGTTTTGCAACATATAATATCTGTTGGGAAGATAGAAGAGGAGTGGTTTAGGTGCGTTTGCGTCACAAACCTTGGGCAACGGAAGAATTGGAGCGTCATCCACATATCGTGATCCAAAACCCAAGTCAACACAAAGGTAAATGGAAAGAATTGTTTGGTAATGATCATCCAATACATGTGGAAGTAGGAACTGGGAAAGGTCAATTTCTAGTCGGGATGGGAGTCTTACATCCAGATATTAATTATATCGGTATCGAAAAGTATGATAGTGTCTTACTAACCGCTATGGAACGAGTGAAGGAATCAGAGCAACCCAATGTAAAATTTTTAAATGAAGATGTTGGTGAGTTACTTGATTTTTTTTCGGATGAGGAAATTGATCGTGTATACATTAACTTTACCGATCCATGGCCAAAAAATCGCCATGAAAAACGTCGCTTGACATATAAAGGTTACTTACGTTTATATGAACAGCTCTTAAAAAGAAATGGTGAAGTTCACTTTAAAACCGATAACCAAGGCTTATTTGAATATTCATTGGAAAGTTTCGCTAACTACGGTATGACTCTTCATCAAGTTAGCCTCGATTTGCATCGTAGTAATTACAAAGGCAATGTCATGACAGAGTATGAAGAAAAATTTTCGAAAAAAGGGATGCGCATCTACCGTTGTGAGGCGCAATTTCGCAGTAGAAAGAATTGATTGAGAAGGTTTGAACGAACTAGATTTCTAGCGTTCAAGCCTTTTTCATTTGAAAAAGAGTGTACAGGATTTTCCCTCCTCTATATCGAATTAGTTAATGAGTCATAGGAAGAGGAGGTATTAAAATGGAACGAATTGAACGAGATGGTCTAACGATTACATGGTTAAATGGTGGGGTGACTCACATGGATGGTGGGGCGATGTTTGGAGTTGTTCCTAAACCATTATGGAGTAGAAAATATCCTCATAATGAAAACAATCAAATTGAGTTACGGACGGATCCATTTTTAATTGAAAAAGATGGTTTTAAGATATTAGTGGAAGCTGGAATAGGGAACGGTCGTTTTAATGAGAAACAAAAAAGAAATTATGGGATTTTAGAAGAATCAGCAGTCGAAACAGATCTTGAAACGTTAGGGGTGAAGCCTAAGGAGATTGATTTTGTTTTGATGACACACTTACACTTTGATCATGTGACAGGTTTAGTTAAGGAAAAAAATGGTGAAGACCGTTCTGTTTTTGATAACGCTGTCATTTATACATCGCAAATAGAGTGGAATGAAATGAAAAATCCTAATATCCGTTCACAAAATACATATTGGGAACAAAATCGAAAAGCAATCGAGAGTCAAATAAAAACCTTTGTAGATGAGATAGAAGTGATTCCTGGTGTTAAGTTAATTCATACTGGTGGACATAGTGCAGGACATTCTATTTTAACCATTGAGCATTCTGGTGAGACATTTATTCATTTAGCAGATATTATGCCAACTCATGCTCATGCTAATGTTTTATGGGTACTTGCTTATGATGATTATCCAATGACATCGATTGTAGCCAAAGAGAAGTGGCAAGCCTATGCGCGTGAGACGGATGCCTATTATTTGTTCTACCATGATTATAAATATCGTGCATTAAAATGGAATGAACAGGGTGAAGTGGTTGATGCTGTTGAACGGAAAATATATCGATACGAAAAATAATGACAAAAAACGTGAGCGAATGAAAATGAAATAGAAGAACGGACAGCGAACATCGCTGTCCGTTCCCAAGTCATGAGATTATGCAGTCTGAAGGGCAATCACTGTACCAGTCTTTGTATCAGCAAGGAATTCGTATTGAACAGTTCCTTGTTCTGTCGTTGTCGAAAGACCACCGCGGTAAACTTCATATGACAAGTGATTTTGTTCAATTTTTTCAGGAAGCATGTGAATCCAAGATCCTGAGATGGCATGAGTACTTGCAACTTTTTGTTTGACTTCCTTTAACACACGTTCAGGAGTCAGTCGTTCGCCTTCAATAGTTGGACGAAGGAAATATCCTGCTGCTAACCCTACTCCGAGTCCTATAACAAATCGCTTTATAGCCATTACTATCATCCTTTCTACAATAAGGGAATTACACTATAAAATAGTATAGCGGAAAATGAAGCCGTTTCCAATCATTTATCCTTGAATAGAACTAGTTAGGGACGATGGTAGAAAAGAATTCTACATTCAGATAAAATGAAGAAGGTACATAGTTATGATGGTATTGGAAAGGAGCTTGTCATGAATCAGGAAACATTGCACCTATTTAAGACATTAACAGAGCTTCAGGGGGCACCTGGCTTTGAGCATGATGTGCGTAAATTTGTTCGTTCGGAACTGGAGAAATACGCTGATGAGATTGTCCAAGATCGACTTGGAAGTATATTTGGGGTAAAACGTGGAGATGAGAACGGACCAACTGTTATGGTAGCGGGACATATGGATGAAGTTGGTTTTTTGGTGACATCAATTAATGCGAAAGGTCTGATTCGTTTTCAACCATTAGGAGGTTGGTGGAGTCAAGTACTGCTCGCACAACGTGTTGAAATTATGACAGATAATGGCCCAGTCATTGGGGTTATTGGTTCTACACCACCTCATTTGCTTGAAGATGCACAACGCTCCAAGCCAATGGATATTAAGAATATGTATATTGACATTGGAGCGGATGATAAAGAAGACGCTCAAAAAATTGGAGTAAAGCCTGGTCAACAAATTGTTCCAATCTGCCCGTTCACGCCAATGGCTAATAAAAAAAAGATTTTAGCAAAAGCATGGGATAATCGTTATGGAGTCGGTCTTTCAATCGAACTCTTAAAGGAATTGCAGCATGAGTTGCTGCCAAATATTCTTTATTCAGGCGCGACCGTTCAAGAGGAAGTTGGACTACGCGGAGCACAAACTGCTGCTAATATGATTAAGCCAGATCTCTTTTATGCACTAGATGCTAGTCCTGCAAATGATGCAACGGGAGGAAAGGATGCTTTTGGTCAGCTTGGAAAAGGGGCGTTGCTACGTATTTTTGATCGAACGATGATCACGCATCGCGGAATGAGGGAATTTGTGTTGGATACAGCTGAAACACATAACATTCCTTATCAGTATTTCATTTCTCAAGGTGGGACTGATGCTGGCCGCGTACATTTGTCGGGTGATGGTGTTCCTTCTGCTGTTATTGGTATTTGCTCACGCTACATTCACACCGCGGCATCGATTGTTCACATTGACGACTATGCAGCTGCAAAAGAATTAGTCGTAAAGCTTGTTAAAGCATCTGATGCAAGTACATTAGAGACGATTAAAAAACAAGCTTAATGAGTTAAGGTCTGATCTTAGTGTAAAGGTGTATACACTAAAATCAGGCTCTTTGTTTATTGATGAGGAGGGATTAAGTGAAGGTTGCAATTGGGACGAAAAATCCTGCAAAAGTTCATGCTGTACAAGATACATTGATTCATGAGCGCTTAACAGTTGTGAGCGTTACAGTAGAGTCAGGTGTATCGGATCAACCGTTTTCAGATCATGAGACCATGCTTGGTGCTCTTAACCGTGCAAAGGCAGCCTTAGAAAAAACCGATTCTACACTTGGAATTGGATTAGAAGGCGGTGTTGTTGAAACAGAGGTTGGTCTGATGCTCTGTAATTGGGGAGCGCTCTATCATACTGATGGAAGACAGTGGGTAGCTGGTGGCGCGAGGTTTCCACTCCCTGATGACGTAGCCGAACGTTTAAAAAAAGGTGAAGAGCTTGGCGATATTATGACGAGCGTAACAGGTGATAAAGGAGTCAGACAAAAAGAAGGAGCTGTTGGCATTTATACGGCTGGATGGGTAAGCAGAAAAGAAATGTTTGCCCATTTAGTTAAGCTGTTATATGGACAATATCTCGCTTCAGATGAACAATTGAAACATTAACAAACAGGTGGATGTAATGAAGGAAGAAAGAAAAAGTCTGATCTGTTCAGACTTTTTCTTTCTTCGTGCTTATTCAAATACGTAAGCAAGTGCTTTTAGCGCTTGTTCTGGTGTTTCAGCGACGACTTGTGCTTTATTAGATAGTTCTTTTAAGGCATGGTGAAGACTTTCCTCGCGAATAATGATCACAGGCTTCTGTAAAGTGATAGCGGTTGCAGCATCCATCGCACTATTCCACTGCTTGTACTCTTTGCCAAAGAAAGCAATGACGACATCGGCTTTTCCGATTAAGAGCTGTGTGCGTAAATTGTTAATACTTGATGCTGCTTCATCTTTTGCAACCTTATTAGGTTGAGGTCCAAGTATTTCTTCCCCAATATGATCGGAGCGGTCATGATCTTCCATTGGACCAGTAAAGTGCAATGGTAATTTCAGTTCCTTTGCCTGTTTCCGAATGCCTTCACGCCAATTGCTGTGAATTTCTCCTGCTAAATAAACGGTTAATTCCATCATTCATTCCTCCTATTATTTGTCTTCATAACCGATCTTACAACAAATTAAACAGAATCATAAGTTTTTTTATGAAAAGGTGTCTTGTCAGCTGTTCACTCAGGGAGTATGATTAAAAAGTCTGAGGCAAGATAAAAAAGGAGTGTCGCTGTTTGATGTCTAAGCTTCCTTCAGTCGGGGTCTACTTTATATGAACGATACTTACCGAGTTGTCGGAAGAAGAGTTAAGGTGAAAAAAAGGAGGAATAGATTGTGAAGGCTTTTTTGAAGAAAAAAGGTATTGAGCTTTCATGGCATACATACTTGATTACAGCATTAAGTCATATGGCTTTAGGTTTATTTGCTTCTCTTATTATCGGTTTGATTTTGCGAACGCTTGGAGAGCAATTAAGTATTATAATGGGCGAGCAAGTCATTCCTTTGTTTTTTGAAGATGTAGGGGCTTTAGCGATGAGCTTAATGGGGCCTGCAATCGGTGTTGCTGTCGCATATGGTCTTAAAGCACCTCGTCTTGTTTTATTTGCAGCTATTGTCAGCGGGGCAGCTGGTGCTGAATTAGGAGGGCCAGCTGGTAGCTTTGTTGCGGCTGTTATTTCAACAGAGATTGGTAAACTCGTCTCACAAGAAACAAAGCTCGATATTATCGTGACGCCTTTTGTCACGATTACAACAGGCTTTCTAGCTGCTAGTTTTGTTGGACCATGGATTCAAACTGGGATGCAGCAATTGGGGCAGCTAATTATGTGGGGAACGGAACAACAACCGATTTTAATGGGAATTATTGTCGCTACGTTAATGGGTCTAGCTCTCACAGCACCGATCTCAAGTGCGGCACTTGCGATTATGCTTGAATTACAAGGCGTTGCGGCAGGAGCAGCTACAATAGGGTGTGCGGCTCAAATGGTTGGTTTTGCGGTTAGTAGCTACAGAGAAAATGGTTGGTCTGGTCTTATTGCGCAAGGATTAGGAACGTCAATGTTGCAAGTACCAAATATTATTAAAAAACCATCGATACTCATTCCACCGACTGTAGCAGGTGCGATCCTTGCCCCGATTGGGACGGTTGTGTACGGGATGACTAATCTTCCTGCGGGAGCTGGAATGGGCACAAGTGGGTTAGTCGGACCAATCATGACCTTTACAGATATGGGCTTTTCAAGTAATGTATTAATCGCAGTTGTCTCACTTTACTTTGTGGGACCAGCAATTATTAGTTTAGCTATCTCTGAATGGATGAGAAAACGAGGCTATATCCGACTAGGAGATATGAAAATTGAACAATCATAAAGGGGTTGACACGTATGGAGAAGATTAAAGGGATTGAAGAGTTTAGAGAAATTTCTAGTAATGAAACAGCTATTTTCTTATTTTCAGCTGATTGGTGTCCAGATTGCAAAGCGATTGAACCGATTATGCCAAGAGTAGAGGCTGATTTTCCAGTGTTCTCATTTTATTATGTAGATCGTGATGAATTCATCGATTTATGTGGCGAGCTTGATATTTTTGGCATCCCAAGCTTCATTGCTTATTCAAATGGAAAAGAAATCGACCGTTTTGTGAGTAAAGACCGTAAAACGCAAGAAGAAATAGAAGCGTTCCTTTCAAAAGCAGAAGCGCAACTTTAATACTTGTTAAGAGCACTTAAGATTTTCTTGAGTGCTTTTTTTGTGGCGTTTTTTTATTTCTGATAAAATAGGGATTAAGATAAAGGAGAGGGTATATGATGAATATGCAACAATTTCGGAAAAAAATTGAACAACGCTTAGAGCGAGAGGGTTGGACGATTACGTATAATCATGAGGAATCAACGTTAAGAATTGAAGATGATGAGATCAAAAAAGGCGTGACGTTGGCGCTTAAACCGCTTATCGCGAAATGGGAACGGGAGGAATTTTCAGCAGTCGATGAGGCCATTCGTTATGTTGAGGTTGGTTTACTGGCGATGAGGCAGAAGCCAGAAATTGAAGGGAATGAAAAGAAAGTCTTTCCTGTTATTCGTGCCACATCCTTCCCGTCAGAGACAAAGGATGGCCATGCGCTTCTTTATGATGAGCACACAGCAGAAACACGTATTTACTATGTGATTGATCTTGGAGAATCTTACACTTTGATACAGGAGCCTATGCTTGAGAACTCAAGGTACACGAAGGAAAAAGTACGCGAAATGGCGATGTTTAATGTAAGGTCACTACCACAGCCGTTAAAAGAAGATGTTGTAGCAGGGAACCGTTTCTTTTTCTTAAGAGCGAAGGATGGTTTTGATGCAAGCCGAATTCTTGACCATTCGTTATTAGATCGAATGGAAAAGCAGGCAACAGGTCAGTTAGCTGTCGCTGTTCCTCATCAAGATGTACTGATTTTTGCTGATATCGTAAATGAGAGAGGTTATGACGTTCTTGCACAAATTGCACTGCAATTTTTTGGAGAGGGACGCGTACCAGTGACAGCTCTTCCTTTCATGTATGAAAATGGGGAATTAGAGCCAACGTTCATTCTTGCACAAAGAAAGCCTAAATCAGAGTAAAGAGATTTTTAGATAGATGTGAACTCCTCTCTTAAAAATTGTGCTGATATGGTACAATGAATGAGTTAATAGTGATAGTAAGAGAAGGAGCTAACGAATATGAACGTATTTTATAATGCAAACGGAATTGGCGATACGCTAATTATGAATATAAAAGATGTTGAACTTGACCTACGTGATTTTGAAAAGACTGGTGATGTTGTCCGTATTTTTAACAGTGAAACGAATGAGACGGTAGGTTATAACGTCTTTCATGTATCTTCTTATGGAGAGATTAAAGACAATGGAGCAGTTGAATTAACGGATGACGTTAAGACGCTGATTCAAGAGGCATTCATGAAAAATGGTGTGCAAGAAAATGTCGAGCTAGAAAATCGTCCGAAGTTTGTTGTAGGCTATGTGGAAGCAAAGGAAAAGCATCCGAATGCAGATAAATTGTCTATTTGCCGTGTCAATGTAGGTAGTGAGATCCTGCAAATTGTTTGTGGTGCTCCGAATGTAGAAGCAGATCAAAAGGTTGTTGTGGCACTAATTGGAGCTGTTATGCCAAGTGGATTAGTCATTAAGCAGGCAGCACTTCGTGGTGTCGAGTCAACAGGGATGATCTGTTCAGCAAAAGAGCTTGCTCTGCCAAATGCACCTGAAGAAAAAGGCATTCTTGTGTTAGATGATACCTATGAAATTGGTTCGGAATTTACAAGTGAAGTGAAATAATGGACAGAGGGAACCACTAGATAAAGCTAGTGGTTCTTTCTACTCATGCCTTTTTATTAAATAGCCGAGAGAAAGTGAGTGAATATGCATGGGGACGCTAGATCGCTTGATAAAGAGATTTCAGCAATTACTAGGTGGAGATCAAGAAGATCGTAATTATCAATCCCAAAAACAAGAAGTAAATCCTAATGAAATAGAAGGTCATACATACGGTCCGATTGCAGATGGAAGGCGAACAAATGAATCGCGAGTTCTCTATCATTATCCAAAGCAAGGGAAATTTCGTTTTCCTCTAATAGAAGATGAGGAAGAGAATAATCGAGCTAAGCGAAAAGCTTTTCATGTGCGAGAGGAAGAGCTAAAAGAAGAGAGAAAAAAAATCTCAGATCAAAAGGTGAGTCAAGAGAAGAAGGTTGAAGTGCAGAAAGTGGATACAAGGTTTGGCAATCGTGATTTTAAACTAACCTCAGTTCCGTCACCAGTGTACGGATTTCGTGGACGTGAAGAGACAAAAAGTCGGATTGGAGATACTTTAACTGTTTCCCCATTTGAGAATAAAAAACAGCAAGATACTTCAGAAATTCCTTCTACTGCTTCACTTTTAGAAAAGCTTCAATCTGAACCAAGAGTAGAAGAGGAGCAAAAAACATCATTTGAAAAGCTAACCTTGATAGACGAGCCTGACTTTGTTGAGGAACTGTTACCGAATGAAGAAGTGACCGCAACACTAGAAACAGAAACAACGAAAGAATCTATAATCGAAACGGAAACGGTTGAGGTAACTGAGGAATCAACGATCAATTCAGTGGAGGTTGAGGAAATAAAAGCATCAACAACCGTACCTGCGGCGATTGAAGCAGCCGAGAAGTCATCGATTAATTCAGTGGAGATGGAGACAGCGGAAGCATCAATAGTAGAATCTGCAGAGGGTGAAGGAACAGAAAAAAAATCAACGATTGAATGTGATGAAAGTGAAGCAGCAAAAGCATATTCACCTATTGAATCAGTAGGTCGTGGAGCAGATGAAGAGACTGTTATAGAGTTTGATCATGAAAAGGTTGTGCAAACAGTAGAAGCTAATCAGATTCCAGCAGAAGAGTCAAGAAAGCAGGAAATAGTCGCTAGCGCTAGCGAAAAGCCAGTCGAACTCGTTGAAGAATCTCAATCAGAGTCGCCTGACGTAACGACTCCTTCTAAGTCATATAAAAAGCCAGCGATTCCATTTAATGTAATGATGCTTCCACAAGATCGCGGGAGTAAGCAGGCGCCGCAGCGAGTTGAAAAGCCAGTATCTTCAAATTATCAATTTCCAAGTATTCAATTACTTGATTATCCTCAGGTTCAACAAGAAGATGAGTCTGAGTGGTTAGAAGATCAAGGGATGCTGCTCGAAGAAACATTACAAAGTTTTCATGTGGATGCCAAAGTTGTTCATGTGACGAAGGGGCCGTCTGTTACTCGTTTTGAAATTCAGCCTGCACGTGGTGTGAAAGTTAATAAGGTAACAGGACTAACAGATGACATTAAACTAGCGTTAGCAGCGAAAGATATTCGAATAGAAGCACCAATCCCTGGTAAGAATACGATCGGAATTGAAGTGCCTAACCGAACATCGACTCCAGTATTTTTACGAGAGATATTAAGACGAGATGTGTTTGTGCGGCCTGATTCACCATTAACAGTCGCACTCGGTCTTGATATTTCTGGACAACCAATTGTCACTGATTTAAAGAAGATGCCACATGGACTTGTTGCAGGGGCGACAGGTTCAGGAAAGAGTGTTTGTATTAACTCGGTCCTCATTAGTCTCCTTTTTAAGGCGAGTCCTGATGAAGTAAAGCTCATGCTAATCGATCCAAAAATGGTTGAGCTTGCTCCGTATAATGGCCTGCCGCATTTGGTTACACCTGTGATTACGGATGCAAAGCAAGCGACTGCTGCCTTGAAATGGGTTGTTCAAGAGATGGAGAGAAGGTATGAGCTTTTTAGTCAACAAGGAGTAAGAGATGTTGGCCGCTACAATAGTCTATATTCAGAAAGTCCTGATAAGCCTGCTCTTCCTTATATATTAGTTGTGATCGATGAATTAGCAGATTTAATGATGGTTTCGCCTCAGGATGTAGAAGACGCCATTTGTCGCATTGCGCAGAAGGCAAGAGCATGCGGTATTCACTTATTGCTGGCGACACAGCGACCATCTGTTGACGTGATTACAGGTTTGATTAAAGCTAATATTCCAACTCGTATTGCATTCTCGGTGTCGTCTCAAACAGATTCGCGTACTATTTTGGATATGGGCGGGGCGGAGCGCTTACTTGGACGTGGGGATATGTTGTTCCATGAAAATGGGACACCTAAACCAGTACGAGTGCAAGGGACCTTTGTTTCTGATGAGGAAATTGAAGATATCATTGCTCATGTGAAAAAACAGAGGGATCCTGAATATCTACTGGAAATTGAACAGTTAAAGCGTGTGTCGGAGATTAGTGATAGTGATGATGAGCATTTTGAAGAGGCTTGTTACTTTGTGATCGAGCAAGGATCTGCGTCGGCATCTAGTCTACAGCGTAAGTTTCGTGTAGGCTATAACAGGGCTGCACGCTTAATTGATATGATGGAAGAGAGAGGCATTATCTCAGAAGCAATGGGAAGTAAACCTCGCCATGTATTAGTTGATGAAATTGAGCTTGAAGAATTACTTTATCATAAAGAAGTCTAATTGAATGACCTTGTATCTTGTGTTCCGTTAAAAGGTTTTATATGATAGGAGAGATACATACTCTGAAAAACGACAAGTCTTGATAGAACGGTGTTGGAGACAAAGAGGGTCGGAAGCAAGGAGCACAGATGAAATGAAGGAAATCACACTGAAATTAAAGGGCGAAATCAAGCGTTTGACGAATAAAACGTTCAAGTTTGACGATCGAATTAAAGAAGGATGGTTCTCAGCGGTTTATTTTTTGAAAACAAGAGAAATTGTTGAGAAGTATCGTCCGAATAATACGGTGACGATGCAATTCTTTCAGAAAGAACATGCGGTTTTATGTGGAACAGATGAAGTGATTGCTCTCATTCATACGTTTGCAAAAAATCCAGAGAATCTTGAAATTCGTTCATTAGAAGATGGAGATAAAATAAAACCATTCGAAACAGTTTTTACAATAACGGGAAGATACGAGGATTTTGGGTATTTAGAAGGAATCATAGATGGTATTTTGGCACGACGGACATCTGTAGCCACAAATGTTTATAATGTTGTGAAGGCCGCTCGTAAATCCGGTGTCCAAAAACCTATTATTTTCATGGGAGATAGAGACGATCATTATACTCAGCAAGCTGGAGACGGTTATGCTGCTTATATCGGTGGTTCGAAGGCTCAAGCGACTCATGCGATGAATGAGTGGTGGGGAAAGCAAGGAATGGGAACAATGCCGCATGCACTCATTCAATTATTTCAAGGGGATGTCGTTGAAGCAACACGCGCATATAAAGAAACATTTCCTGAAGATGAGTTAATGGCTCTTGTTGATTATAACAATGACGTTATTACTGATGCGTTAAAAGTAGCACGAGCTTTCGGTAGTGAACTAAAAGGTGTACGTGTGGATACATCAAGAACAATGGTCGATCGCTATTTCAGTCGCAACCCAGAAATTATGGGTTCCTTTGACCCTCGTGGTGCTAATCCTACCTTGTTGTTTGCTTTGCGAGAAGCTCTGAATAAGGAAGGGTTCCAACATATCAAAATCATCGCTACTGGTGGTTTTAACGCTGAAAGAATTCAGGTGTACGAAGAAGCAGGAGTCCCTGTCGATATTTACGGTGTTGGCGGGAGCCTCTTGAAGCTAAATATTGGTTTTACTGGTGATAACGTTCTTTTGAATGGTGAACATGAAGCAAAAGCAGGGCGACGTTTTCGAGATAACCCACGTTTAGAATTAGTGGAGTTTTGATTGCCCCACTCATTATCTTATGTGGGTCTTTTCTCCATGTTAGTTCATATACTATGGGGTGAATGTAGAGTATTAACCCTAATTTGTGATGACATTGTTTTCTGTTATAATGAGTCAATGACTCACATGGTGTAAGTCATTGACTCCAAGAGACGCGAGAAAACCATGTGAATTTTTTGGAGGTCCAACTATGGGAAATTATCATTTTATTGGAATTAAAGGGTCTGGGATGAGCGCACTTGCGCAAATCCTTCACGATATGAATGAACATGTCCAAGGCTCAGATGTTGAAAAACAATTTTTTACTCAACGACCACTTGAACAAAAAGGAATACCTCTTTATCCATTTGATCGCAACAATATTAAACATGATCAACAAATTATTGTATCAGCAGCTTATGGAGAAGATCATGAAGAGGTGCAGCGTGCAAATGAGCTTGGTCTTAACGTAAAAAAGTACCCTACATTTCTTGGAGAATTCATTCAGCAGTTCACTAGTGTTGCCGTTACAGGTTCGCACGGGAAAACGTCAACAACTGGATTATTGTCTCATGTACTTGGCTCGGCATTTCCGACTTCTTATTTGATTGGTGATGGGACAGGAAAAGGGGAAGAGGATTCAACTTATTTTGTATTTGAAGCTTGTGAATATCGCCGTCACTTCCTTAATTATAAGCCTGATTACTGTATTATGACGAATATTGATTTTGATCATCCCGACTATTTTAAGGATGTTCAAGATGTTTTCTCTGCCTTTCAAGAAATGGCTATGCAAGTAAAGAAAGCTATTGTAGCTTGTGGGGATGACGAATATCTTCAAGGCATTCATGCAAATGTTCCTGTCGTATATTATGGTTTTGGAGAAGATAATGATTTTCAAGCTCGTAATGTTGAAGCGACTGCGGAAGGTAGCAAATTCGATGTATATGTGAGAAATAATCTCTACGGTACTTTCATCATTCCAGGATATGGAAAGCACAGTGTTCTTAACGCACTTGCAGTGATTGCTCTTTGTCACTACGAAAATGTTTCCGCTGATGTCGTGGCTACGCATTTAAAAACGTTCCAAGGTGTTAAACGCCGTTTTAGTGAAAAGAAAATCGGAAATCAAATTTTGATTGATGATTATGCTCATCACCCCACTGAAATTGCAGCAACGATAGAAGCGACAAAACAAAAGTATCCAACACATAAAGTTGTAGCGATTTTTCAACCACATACGTTTACGAGAACAAAGACGTTTTTGAATGAATTTGCTGAATCATTAAAGCAAGCTGATGCTGTTTTCTTATGTGATATTTTTGGATCTGCTAGAGAGAATACTGGATCCCTTACGATTAACGACTTAATAGAATTAATTCCAGGAGCAACTTTAGCAACAGAAGATTCCATTGAAGTGCTTAAAGAGCATGAGGACAGTGTCCTTCTTTTCATGGGAGCTGGAGATATTCAGAAGTTCCAACAAGCATATGAACAACTATTATACGCATAGAAAAAAAGACTGTCTTTGGCGCATATAGCGCTACGGACAGTCTTTTTCTTTATATAAGATTCTCTGGGTTTAGTGCATCTAATTCAGGTATAACAAATCGTCCGTCTTTTCGAATTAGGACATCATCAAAATAGATTTCTCCACCACCATACTCTGCTCGTTGGATCATTACGATATCCCAATGGATAACAGAATCATTCCCATTAGAAGCTTCTTCGTAGCATTGACCAGGAGTAAAATGGAAGCTACCATCAATTTTTTCATCAAAAAGAATATCTTTCATAGGGTCTTTAATGTATGGATTTACACCGATAGCGAACTCGCCGATATATCTAGCGCCTTCATCCGTATCTAAAATTTTATTGATGCGCTCAGTATCATTTGCTATTGCTTCAATGATTTTACCATTTTCAAATGTGAAACGAATATTTTCAAACGTATATCCTTGATAAGGAGATGGTGTATTGTATGTGATTGTTCCATTAATAGAATCGCGAACAGGTGCCGTATACACTTCACCATCTGGAATATTACGCAATCCTGCACACTTTATTGCAGGAACGTCTTTGACCGAAAAGGTGAGATCTGTTCCAGGACCTTTTATGTGGACTTTATTTGTGCGATCTAGTAAGGTAACTAGAGAGTCCATCGCTTTATCCATTTTGCTATAATCAAGATTACAAACATTAAAATAAAAATCTTCAAACGCTTCTGTGCTGGTATTAGCAAGCTGAGCCATTGAAGGAGATGGATAACGTAAGACCACCCATTTCGTTTTAGGTACGCGAATTTCACGGTGAACCTTGGTGCCAACTGTCTTTCCATGAAGAGCAAGCTTATCACTTGGTACATCTGAGAGTTCAGAAATATTATCCCCAGCGCGTAAGCCAATATAAGCATCCATCTCGCTCATAACCTGAGCTTCATATGTAGCTATCATCGTAAGCTGCTCCTCACTTGCACCCATTAGTAAGGAACGATCTACTTGATGGTCCTTTAGTAGCACAAATGGATAGCCACCAGCACGGTATGCTTCTTGAACGAGAGCAGTCACGAGCTCCCGTTGTAGGCCGAAATTTTCAATTAGTACTTTTTCTCCAGCTTGTAAATCAACTGAGTACGTGATTAAATTCTTTGCAAGGGTTTCAATTCTAGGGTCTCTCACTCTTAAGTCCTCCTTTATGTTAACGTTCCTATTTTAAACGAAATAGTTGGACCATCACAACTTTTGTGAAAAGAAGAAGGAACTCTGACTCAATTTATCGAATTTATTACTTTACCATGTTTAGAAATAGCTGAATGTGGGTAAAAGCTTTATACATAACAAACGTAGAAAAGGTTATGAGGAGGTGAATCCGAAAAATGGAAAGCTTATTATACATAAGTGCTTTGATTGCTGCTATTGCATTTGCTGTTTTAGTTATTTATCTTGTACGTACATTAAAATCAGCTAATCGCACTCTAGAACATGTTGCGAATACAATGGCTGGTTTAGAAAAACAAATAAACGGTATTACAAAAGAAACAGAGGAACTACTTCATCGTACAAACCGATTAGCTGATGATATTCAGGGAAAAACGGAATCGCTTAATACTGTCTTTTTATCTGTTAAGGAATTAGGTGATTCCGTAGGGCAAGTAAATCAGTCTATTCGTCATGTATCTAATACGATCCAGACACAGGCTGTGAAGCAATCTGATCAAATTGCACAAGTGGTTCAATGGGGTAATGTTGCAATTGATTTCTATTCAAAGTTCAAGCTTAAAAAAGCAACAAAATAATTCAACATTACACAAGGAGGAGAAATAAATGAGTGATATGAATACGAAAGATTTTCTAATTGGGTCATTGGTAGGTGGGATCGTTGGAGCATCAGCTGCTTTGTTACTTGCTCCAAAATCAGGGAAAGAGCTACGAAATGATTTAAACGAACAAGCACTTATTGCGCGTGATAAAACGAATCAAATTACAAATTCAGCTTATGAAAAAGGAAATGAGTGGGCATCTTACGCTAAAGAAAAATCTTCTTCGATTGCTAAAGTTGTTACAGAACAGTCAAACCAAGTCGTAGACAAGGTGAAAGAAGTGACTGCTAATGCTAAAACAGAGGCAGAAAAGGTGAAAGAAGATGCTGAAGATTTAGCAGGCGATGTGAGGGCGTCGCAAGAAGAAGTAGCAGATGCTGTGAAAAAAGAAGTCGATGACATTCAAGCAAAGCTAGAAGAAGAAGCCGAAAAGAGAAACTAATTTATATGATAAAGGGTTCGTTCCTAATTAATAGGAACGAACCCTTTATTTTATTCTTTTTGAAAATGTAGTGAATCTCCAATTGAAAGTTCGATTTTATCGCCATCAAGTAAAGGGCTGCTAAAAGTTGTATCTTCACCATTACGCTTTAATGATACTCTTTTTCCAGTTAATTCAGTAATGTTAATATCAATTGCTGTAAAGATATCTTGTAAAATGAATGTTTGATCTTTCTTTGTTGTTAATGTCAATTGATCCTGATGTTGAATAGAACTTTTTATTGTAAGAAACTCTTGACCGCGTTTGACTTCAACAAGGGTTTTCTCGATTGAAATCGGCTCGTTATTATAGAAGATCGTTACTGACAAATGTGTTCGAAAATTTTTTGTTTCCAGAAGCTCAGCTATTGTCATCTCATTACTTATTTGATTGGTTTTTAATTGTACAACATCACCTGTTACTAATTGATGATGAAGTCCAACTAGTTGTCCATTGACGAGGATATTTGAACCTTTTTGTTCATAAGTCCAGCGTTCTTCATTAACCATCACATATAATGGTTCAAATAATGAGATTGGAATATTTTCTAAAGCTAACACGTCTTTCACTGATCTTGATTGTGTAATGGTAATATGATCACGCTCATTGACAAAAGCATCAAGACGGGTTGTTTTCCCGTTTTTTAAAACGGTGGCTGGAATATGAACAGACTTCTCATTAATTGTAATCGATAACGATGGTATGTCTCCAATCAGTTCAGCGATGGTCAAGACTGCATGCTTTCCGTGCTTTCCTCGTTCAACAATAAGTTCGTCGTTTGCATCAAGCGGTGCATCTAAGGATGTTGGTTGTTTATTTTTCAAAAGAGTTGGCGGTTCTCCGTATTCACCTGGTATAGAAATAAGTTGATCAAAAACCGTAACCATGATCGCAAGACCAGGTTTGCCATATAACTTAGCAATATCAATCCCAGCAGCAAGTAATCCATCACCGACGGTTAACTTTTTTACATCAAATAAGCGAAGTGTCCTCTCATTAACTCGAATACTAATATATTCGATTGGGTTTTCTTTCGCTGCAATTGCAATACCAATGGGTGTGACTAGCTCAGGTCCATATTCTTGGTCTTCCTCAGTTTGTAGCAATTTTATTGCGTCAGCACCTCGAATGGCGACCCTATTTTCAGGTAGTCCAAGATATTCTGCAACGTGTGTGACAAGTAGTGGGGTCAAACTACCTCCGCCCACTAACATGACTGCTTTAGGAGCTTTACCATTTAAGAGAATAATTTCATCACTGATTGACCGAGCAAGCTTAGAAATCGTATTAGTAATGGGAGAAATAACCTCCTCTTTGCCCAAGGTTGTCTCCATTCCAAGGATATCTGTTATTTGCACAGTATCGTGTGTAGACAGCTCTCTCTTTACTCTTTCTGCATCAGGGAAATCAAGAAGAAAATGATCACTAATGGCCTCAGTGACTTCATCACCAGCTATCGGTACCATTCCATAAGCAATAACCGTATTTTCATCAGTCAAAGCAATATCCGAAGTGCCAGCGCCAATGTCTACAAGTGCAACATTGAGCCTTCGCATCGATGGCGGAATAAGGACATTAATTGCTGCAATCGGTTCTAGCGTCAAAGCCTCTAATTCCAAATCAGCTCTTGCAAGTGCAGCGAGCAAGGATTCGACTACAACCTTAGGTAAAAAAGTTGCAATGACTTCGACTGAAGCTAATTTACCAGTCTGGTCAAGTAAGCTACCAATCGGTTCTTGATCTAATGAATAAGCTAAAACGGAATATCCGACACAGTAATAATCGATCTCGGCATTGTCTTCTGGTTCATTGGCAAGCTGAAACTGTGCTTGTTGAACAGCACTCAGCTCTAAGTGAAGGACATCATCACGGTCAAACATTGGTTTAGCTGAAATATCAACATCAAATTGCGCTCGTCTTGTTTTTAATGATCGTCCTGCTGCAGCTACACAAACCTTTGTTAAAGGACCGTGACGTTCTTCTAGAAGATCTTTTACTTCACGGATAACAGCGGCAACTGACGGAACATCATGAATTTGTCCATCGAGCATTGTTCGCTTATCGTGCTCCTTTATAATGGAATCCATTATTTCGAACTTCTCATTATTTTGGCGCAATAAAAGACCGACAACTGAGCGAGTACCTATATCAAGCGCAAAAAGAGGTGAAGGGTGTTCAGTGGACATAATAAGGATCACCTTCATTCTATATTCGTAAAAAGAGTCTTACATTGATCGTTTCGTTTATCATTCTATGTGTCTCTGTTATTTTACTAGAGTTTAACAGATAACGTAACTAATATCTGCGCAAAATACTTTAGTGCTTAAAAGCGTTTAATTATTAAAGAAAAAATCCGTGACATTCTGTGAATCATGATTTATAATGAGTCTTAATCACGAAGAAGCAAAAGATAAAGGGAGTGGAGTATTGTGAGTAACGAACAAGTAGATAAGTTGAGAACAGATTTAGACGAGGTGAATCTTAAGCTTCTTGAGTTGATTAATGAGAGAGCTCGCCTCGTTCAAGAAATTGGAAAAGTCAAAGGTACGCAAGGGGTTAATCGATTTGACCCAGTGCGAGAGCGTAGCATGCTTGATCATATTGCTGCTAATAATAAAGGTCCATTTGAGACATCAACATTGCAACATTTATTTAAACAAATATTCAAAGCTAGTCTTGAACTTCAAGAAGACGATAATAGCAAAGCATTGCTTGTTTCACGTAAAAAGCATCCGGAAGATACAATTGTTGATCTTAAGGGAGTCATGGTTGGTGACGGCCAGCAACGTTTAGTGATGGGGCCATGTGCAGTTGAGAGCTACGAACAAGTTCTTACTGTAGCAAAAGCACTAAAGGAACGTGGAATTAGATTACTTCGTGGTGGTGCATTTAAGCCACGTACATCTCCATATGATTTCCAAGGTCTTGGAGAAGAAGGGTTAAAGATTCTTAAGCAAGTCGCTGATGAACTAGACATGGTTGTCATTAGTGAAATTGTTAACCCAGCAGATATTGAGTTGGCACTTGATTATGTAGATGTGATTCAAATTGGTGCACGTAACATGCAAAACTTTGAATTGTTAAAAGCTGCGGGTGCTGTGAAGAAACCTGTGTTGTTAAAGCGCGGTTTATCAGCAACGATTTCAGAATTTATTCATGCTGCTGAATATATTGTGGCAAAAGGTAATAATGATCTTATGTTATGTGAGCGCGGTATTCGTACATACGAGACAGCGACTCGTAATACATTAGATATTTCAGCTGTACCGATTTTGAAGCAAGAAACTCATCTACCAGTTTTAGTTGATGTTACACATTCAACTGGTCGTCGTGACTTACTTCTTCCGACTGCAAAAGCTGCACTTGCAATTGGAGCAGATGCTGTTATGGCTGAAGTACATCCTGACCCTGCTGTCGCTTTATCAGATTCAGCACAACAAATGGATATTCCAACATTCCATAAGTTTGTCGATGATTTACAAGCTTCTGGCTTATACAAACTATAATGAGAATGAAACAAGGTCGACTCTTTTAAATATGAGTTGACCTTGTTTTTTTAAAAAAAGACAAGAAAATTCGATCATGTCTCGCGCAAACAGCCTAGCCGTTCGAGATTGATTCAGCCAGTAAATCTTTGCCAAAAACCTGGCAACACATTGACAGGCATCAAATACTTGTCGCGCCTAGTCAAGGTGCTTGCGCTTTTCTTATTTCCATTCAAGAAATTGAAAATGCTGTGAAAGTTTTTGCAAAGCTTATCGATATAAGTAGTGTAAGACATTGCAGACCTCTCCGTAGTATCGTATGATAACTATACATTGATTACGATGAAGTCTAGCGTATAAAATTAGGAGGATTACAGTGAATACGACTATATATGATGTAGCAAGAGAAGCAGGTGTTTCCATGGCCACGGTATCACGTGTTGTAAATGGTAACCCGAATGTTAAACCAGCAACACGTAAGAAAGTACTTGAAGCGATTGAGCGATTAGGCTATCGCCCTAATGCTGTTGCTAGAGGTTTAGCAAGTAAGAAAACGACAACAGTAGGAGTTATCATTCCAGATATTTCAAGTATTTTCTTTGCTGAATTGGCGCGTGGAATTGAGGATATTGCAACGATGTACAAGTACAATATTATCCTTTGTAACTCAGATCAAAATAAGGATAAAGAAATCCACCTTATTAATACATTACTTGAAAAACAAGTGGATGGCATTGTGTTCATGGGAGGACATATTACAGAGGAGCATGCTGAGGAATTTAAACGTTCGCCAGTACCTGTTGTTTTAGCAGCGACATTGGATACAAATAAAGAAATTCCATCGGTCAATATTGATTACAAGCAAGCTGTTTATGATGCGATCACAGATTTGATTGAGCAAGGGCATGAACGGATTGGAATGCTGTCAGGAACATTAGATGATCCAGTTAATGGATATCAAAAATTTGCTGGTTATCGTGAAGCAATTGAGAATGCAGGTCTGAAGTTTGAAGAGGAATTAGTCGTTATTGGTGATTATACATACGACTCTGGAATTGAAGCGATGAGTACGTTTCTTGAGTTAGAAAACAAGCCATCAGTCATTTTCGCTTCCACAGATGAAATGGCTCTAGGAATCATTCATGCTGCGCAAGATCATGGTTTATCAGTCCCTGATGATATTGAGGTTTTAGGATTTGATAATACTAGATTGGCTGTTATGGTTCGTCCGACATTATCAACAGTTGTTCAACCTATGTATGATATTGGTGCTGTTTCTATGCGCTTATTAACGAAGTATATGAATAAAGAGGAAGTGAATGAACATATCGTTGTTCTCCCTCATCGTATTGAATTCAGACAATCAACAAAAGCGTAAGTGCGATTTAGAGATTTGGCAGGGAGAGAACTATGAAAAAATTTGATATTCTAACGCCAATAGGAATTGTTTTAGGGATTACAGTAATCCTATTGGCTGTCTTTGCAGATGCTGGACCTTCTGGACTTGTTTTTTTCATTCAAATTGCCTCTATTTTGATTGTATTTGGTGGAGTCATTGCAGCAATTGTCATTACGTTCTCGATGGCGGAGTTGAAATTACTGCCAAAAGTTTTAGTTGAGACTTTCCGTACGGAAACCCATGATTTGCAGCAATTAATTGATGCGTTTGTTGATTTGTCGGGAAAAGCAAGACGGGAAGGTTTGCTTGCATTAGAGGCTGGGCTAGATGATGTAGAAGATCCGTTTATTAAAAAAGGGGTACTTCTAGCTGTTGATGGAATTGAACCAGATGTTATTAAGGATATCATGATGGCTGAAGTGATAGCGATGGAAGAACGTCATCGTAAAGGTCGAGCAATTTTGGAAAAAGCAGGAGAGTATGCACCAGCTTGGGGAATGATTGGTACACTCATTGGTCTTGTACTAATGCTTCAAAATTTGAATGATCCATCTACATTAGGGCCGAGTATGTCAATTGCTCTGTTAACGACATTATATGGCACAGTATTAGCTAATTTGATTTTTATACCGATGGCAACAAAGCTGACAAATAAGACTGATGAAGAAGTATTTGTCAAACAAATTATTATTGAAGGAGTTATTGGTGTTCAATCAGGACAAAATCCTAAAATTCTTGGAGAGAAGCTAAGTGCTTTTGTAAGCAATAAAGCGAATAAAGAAAATTTAGGTGATGATAATGTTGAATCGTAATAGACGACGTCAGCAACCAAAGGGTGCACCCGCATGGATGGTTACTTTTTCTGATATGGTTACCCTTATTCTCGTTTTTTTTATTTTGCTGTTCTCGATGTCTGTGGTCGATGCACAAAAATTTCGAGCAATTGCAGAATCGTTTCAACAACGGCAAGTTCTTGATTTTATGCCATCTGCTATAGAGTTTGAGAGTCCGAGTCCAGAATTAGGGGATGAGAGCACTAATCCGTTTGATGAAGATGAATCAAACGAAGATATTACCGAAGTTGATATGGACGAGCTTTTGAAAGAAGTCCAAGAATTTTTAGAGATCAATGAATTAACAGAGTTTATTTCAGCTACGCGAGACGATCGTGGAGTTGTTCTGGTTCTTCAAGAGCGCACCTTATTTGAGACAGCAGAAGCAGAATTACTTCCAGAAGCAGAACTTTTTCTAGGGAAAGTGGGGACGTTGCTTGAAGCGATTCCAAACTCGGTAAAGGTGGAAGGGCACACGGATAGTCGACCGATCTCTAACTTCCAATACCCATCGAATTGGGAGCTGTCAGGAGCTCGGGCGAGTAGTGTTATTCGTTATTTAGTCGATACGTATGATCTTGCTCCAAGTCGTTTTGTAGCGAATGGATACGGTGATACAAGACCTGTTGTACCTAATACGACGGTTGAAAACTTGCAAACGAATCGTCGTGTTGTCATTGTTATATCAGATCCGACTTTTCATGATGATCAACAGTCTTAACCCAAGGACAAATGTCCTTGGGTGCTTTTTTCTAGAGGGAACTTGAGCTTTTGCATCATGAAGAAAGGAAACTTCGTTAAAGGAGCTCAGTTATAGAGAGGGGAACTTTGCTAAAAATGCTCACATCGTGTGCGAAACGCCAAGTACCTACGTCCTGTAGGCAGAAAGGGGAAAAAATGAGAATTGGAATTATTGGTGCAATGAATGAAGAAATTGAACGAATGAAAATAGAGATGGAAATCGAGAAAATAGAAACCTATGCGACGGTAACGTTTTATTTAGGTGTTATGCATAACATAAGAATTGTTCTATGTAAATCAGGGGTGGGAAAAGTGAATGCTGCTCTCACGACGCAATTGTTAATTGATAAATATGACATGACTCATCTTCTTTTTACAGGTGTTGCTGGAGCCATTGATGAGACATTACAGGTAGGTGATCTTGTCGTGTCAACTAGTGCAATGCATCATGATCTTGATGCTAGCTCATTAGGATTTAAAAGAGGCGAAATTCCTATGTATGAGGGTTCATCTGATTTCAAGGCTGATGAAAGGCTCGTCCGTTTAGCAGTGGATGCCGCGGCAGAATTGATTAATAGACCCATCATTCAAGGAAGAGTGATGAGTGGAGATCAATTTATCGCTGATTATGAATATGTTCAATCGCTCAGAAGAGATTTTGAGGGTGTATGTGTGGAAATGGAAGGTGCTGCGGTTGCTCAAGTAGCTGTTATGAATAATGTCCCTTTTGTCATCATACGCTCCATATCTGATAAGGCTAATGGGGAAGCTTCAATGAGTTTCACTGAATTTACTCAGTTAGCTAGCGAACAGTCTCATCTTCTTATATCAAGTATGTTAAAGAAGTTAAATGCAGGAGAAGGAGCAGGTAAATGACCTGCTCCTTCGGACGTTCACACAATCATTATTTTCGTTCGTTACGTATATGGAAAACAGCTTTTTCTAACGTCATTCGATTCTTTTTTATAATTTCTGGTTTGCGTGGAATGGTTGGAATGGCTGTTTCAGAATCTAACCAAGATGTAGGCAATTCATTTTCTGCTTGGCCCTGCCATTTGTTTAACCATGCCTCTGGAATAGGCTCTGTTAATTTATGCGTCTGTCCCGTCATCTCAAGCCAAAGCATGGACCATGCCCGTGGAACAACACGCCAAATATCATATCCTCCTCCACCAACAGCAATCCATTTTCCATTGCAATATTCATGCGCTAATTCATGAGCGATCTTAGGTATTCTTTGAAATGTTCGCATTGAAGAACAGAGATGAGTAAGTGGGTCATAGTGATGAGCGTCCGCTCCGTTTTGAGTAAGGATCACATCAGGTTTAAAGAAATCAACTACTTCACGAAAAGCGGTCTCATACACTTCTAAAAAGGAATCATCTTCGGTAAATGCATCAACGGGAATGTTAATGGAGAACCCGTATCCTTTACCAGAACCTTTTTCATGCACTTGTCCTGTTCCTGGAAATAAATAGCGCCCTGTTTCATGAATACTCAGTGTACAGACATCTGGATCATCGTAGAATGCCCATTGAACACCATCACCGTGATGAGCATCTGTGTCAATATAAAGAACCCGCGCTCCGTACTTTTGCTTCATATACTCGATAGCAATTGAACTATCATTATAAATACAAAATCCTGAAGCTTTACCTCTAAAACCATGATGTAAGCCACCACCAAGATGAAGAGCATGTTCTGCGCGTCCTTCCATAACGGCGTCTACGGCAGTCAACGTGCCACCAACAAGCAAAGCAGCTGCCTCGTGCATATGCGCAAAAATAGGAGTATCCTCTGTACCTAGCCCGTAATTATTTGCAATACTTTCGCTTAATGTGCCTTCTCCTGCTGATTTGACTGCTTCAATAAAAGCTTCATCATGGATAAGGGCGATTTCTTGATCAGTAGCCATACGTGGTTGTAAAATTTGTTGATCATTTATGGCATGAAGATTTTTTAGCAATTCATACGTTAGTTGTAAGCGCATGTGATTAAAGGGATGTTCATCGCTAAATCGATACGATAATTGTTGTTCAGAATAGACAAAAACACTATTATTATTCATCATGACATCCTCGGCTCACTTGGCCATAAGACGTCATAACCTTCATTTTGAATAATATTGATAATTCTTCTTGGATCCATTGTTTGAATACGGAAGACCAATACTTTAAACGCTGGATCTTCATGAGGATAAACAAGGACGCTAGTAATATTTGCATTGTGTTCTTTAAAAATAGTAGCGATATCTGCTAATTTCCCTGTAATATTTTGCACCTTGACCTCTAGATGAGAGCTAGGTTGATGGGCACCCATAAGTTCAACTAACGTATGTAAAATATCAGTTTCTGTAATAATTCCAACTACTTTTTCATCATCGACAATTGGAATACAGCCGATATGATGTTCATAGAAGAGACTTGATATCTCTTCAACAAAATCAAGTGGATGAGCTGTGATGACATTTTTTTTCATAATAGAAGAAACAGGCTTCAAGAAATCTTCTAGATGTTCTGTTGAATGAAAAATTGAAGGACTTACATCTCTAATATCACGATCTGAGATAATTCCTATTAAATAATCATTTTCATCAACAACTGGAATATGACGAATTTGATGTAATTCAATTAGTTTCATAGCATCTACTATTGGTGAGTCAGCTGTTAATGTATAGACATTTCGACTCATAATTTGCTCAATTATCATATGAACACCACCTTAGGCATTTTAATAAACCGGACGTTTTAAGTAGCCTGACATTTAAATTATTGTCAATACTCTGAATGTTTTTTAAAATGCGTAACTAATACATAAAGCGATTTTGAAAGCGAAGTTGATCAAACTGTTGTAAGGAGTCTGCATCAATACGTTTTCCAATTCTAGCCATTAAGCAGTTGGCTGGATGGGAACAAATTTCAGGATCATCTGTTGCAAACCATTCCAAACCACCTGCGTTCATCATTTTTTCCATTACTTTTCGATATTCCCAGACATCTAAGCCGCTTCCCTTCAAATCCCAATGCCAATAATATTCTGTTGTAATGATAATATAATCTTCCATTGCATCATCCATCATTGAAAGGCGTAATAGATTCTTACCTACTTGAACCCCCCGATATTCAGCAGCTATTTCAATCGCACCAAGTTCAAGTAAATTTTCCATATGCCCCTCCGACCAGCGTTCCATAGGGTCTGGATAAACGAAGGTAACGTAACCGACTACGGTGTTCCCGTCACGAACAATATTAATCCTTCCTTCTGGTAAGTCTGCAATTCCAAGTAGCGCTTTCTTTTGCTGATTTGGGGGACGAAAAGCAACGAGGCCAGAATGAAAATCAAGTGAATCCAATGTTTTACCAGAAATGGGACCCTCTAATATTAATGTACGCTCCTGAAAAGGTACTTCCAGAGAATAATATGTTTTCGAATGAATCATGTTCGATTAACCACCTTTAATCTCGCTATTTCCGTCCTATTATACAGTAACCTAGCAATGTGTGTTCTTTCTTCATTAGATTGTCATAAAGAAAGAAAACTAGTTTTAATTATAAAACTAGTTTCTCACATATTTCCTTAATCGACAATTTTAAATTGAATAAATTTTCTGTCTGTATTATAATAAGAGTGTAAATACATAGAAGAGAGGAAGATGTGAAATGAAAGTGCAAGCGCTTCCATCTGTAGAAGGAAACTTTAACTTAAAAAACTATGAAGAGGCTGCAGAATCTTTTGATTGGAGTACAGTTGAACAGCAGTTTACTTGGAGTGAAACAGGAAAATTAAACTTAGCATACGAGGCAATTGATCGTCATGTAAGTGGCGATAGAGCGAATAAAGTAGCTCTCTATTATAGTGATGCTAATCGAGATGAACAATATACGTTTGAAGACATGAAAAAGTATTCAAATAAAGCTGGTAATATCCTGCGGGATGCAGGAGTGAAAAAAGGAGATCGTGTCTTTATCTTCATGCCAAGATCCCCTGAACTTTATTTCGCTGTGCTTGGTGCAATTAAAATCGGTGCGATTGTTGGTCCGCTGTTTGAAGCATTTATGGAAGGGGCCGTTAGAGATCGTTTAGAAGATAGTGATGCTAAGGTGCTCGTTACAACACCTGCATTGCTTGAACGTGTTCCTGTAGGTGATTTACCTAACCTAGAATCTGTTTTCATCATTGATGAATCATACGAAGAAAATGGTCCTTATCTTAACTTCCTTACTCGTTTAAATGGAGCAAACGAAGATTTAGACATTGAATGGGTTGATCGTGAAGATGGTTTAATTCTTCATTATACTTCTGGTTCAACTGGTAAGCCAAAAGGTGTTCTTCATGTTCATAATGCAATGCTGCAACATTATCAAACGGCTAAGTGGGTCTTAGATTTACAAGAGGATGATATTTATTGGTGTACAGCAGATCCGGGCTGGGTAACAGGAACATCTTATGGTATTTTTGGTCCTTGGCTTGTTGGAGCGACTAATGTTATCCGTGGTGGACGATTTAGTCCGCAAGATTGGTATGAAACGCTTGAGCGTTATAAAGTCACTGTTTGGTACAGTGCACCAACGGCATTCCGAATGCTTATGAGTGCAGGAGATGAAGTTCTTAAGAAGTATGACCTTTCATCTTTACGTCACTTGCTAAGTGTTGGGGAGCCACTAAATCCAGAGGTGGTTCGCTGGGGGATGAAGGTATTTGACCTTCGCATCCATGATACATGGTGGATGACAGAAACGGGAGCGCAAATCATTTGTAACTATCCATGTATGGAAATTCGCCCAGGTTCAATGGGTAAACCAATTCCAGGTGTAAAAGCTGCGATTATCGATGATCAAGGAAATGAGCTTCCGCCTAACCGCATGGGTAACCTTGCTATTCAAAAAGGCTGGCCATCTATGATGCGTACAGTTTGGAACAATGAAGAAAAGTATAAGAGCTATTTTGAAATTGAAGGTTGGTACGTTTCCGGTGACTCAGCTTATATGGATGAAGATGGATACTTCTGGTTCCAAGGAAGAATTGATGACGTGATTATGACAGCAGGTGAGCGAGTTGGACCATTTGAAGTTGAAAGTAAGCTTGTTGAGCATCCAGCTGTTGCAGAAGCAGGCGTTATTGGAAAACCAGATCCTGTTAGAGGAGAAATTATTAAAGCCTTTATCGCTTTGCGTGATGGATATGAAGTAAGTGATGAATTACAAGAAGATATCCGTAACTTTGTTAAAAAGGGACTGGCTGCACATGCTGCACCTCGTGAAATTGAATTCCGTGATAAGTTACCTAAAACGCGTAGTGGTAAGATTATGCGTCGTGTCTTAAAAGCGTGGGAGCTCGACCTACCAACTGGTGATTTATCTACAATGGAAGATTAATAATTAATAGCTATAAACCTTTACCAAGTAGTCGGTTTATACGAACACTCACGTTCGTAACAGACTACTTGGTTTTTTTTTACGTTAAGAAAGTTTTCGGCCCATAAAATGATTAGTATCAGAAAAGAAGGTGTATGTATTAACAAAAAAAATTTAATGTTTATGTCCTAATCTTTTAGGGAATAAGTCTTTAAGCGTAAATAATAAGGGAGGATATTGAGGATGATTCGAACAATTTTAATGATTATTGGAGCAATTGTCGTAATAAGTTTGATTTTATCATTGATTTAATAAGTAAAATATAATAGTGCTCATTCAAAAAAAGTAACCGATATGTAGTAGCATATCGGTTACTTTTTTCTTTATTCATTATTTTCTGTTGGGGGTTCTGAGTCTGTATTGCCCCCACCATTGTCATTCCCGTTACTAGGAGAGCCATTGCCCCCACCATTGCCATTTCCGTTACTAGGAGAGCC
>NZ_VLKZ01000004.1:96382-423168 GCF_007830185.1 Halalkalibacter nanhaiisediminis
CATTTCCGTTACTAGGAGAGCCATTGCCCCCACCATTGCCATTTCCGTTACTAGGAGAGCCATTGCCCCCGCCATCATTACTATTTTCATTTCCATTTCTAGCTGAATCGTTAGGATCACCATTACTGCTGTCATCATTATTTTCAACTGGAGTGGTTACTTCATCTGTTTCAGGCTGATATCCTGCACCTTGAGCAAAGGAGGATGCTTGGGATTCACGACCAGATGCATCTACAGCTGTCACATAGTAAGAGTATGATCCAGCTTGAACGGTTGTACTTGTATTCGTATTTTGACGCACATGTGTTAGACGTTGATAATTAGTTTGACCACTCGGAGCCCGGTAAATCCTGTAACCGACAATATCGTTATCAGGATGTTTGTTCCAAGATAGCGTTTGTCCATTTAACGTTACTCCTGTAACTGTACCTGGAGTTCTTCCGTTGTCAGGCGCTTGCTGGTCTGGGACTACATTTCTCATTGAATCTGGCAAATAAGAAGATATATTGGAAATATCCCAAATGTTATTCGAAATCGCAACGCCTTGTTCGGTAAATTCGGATGGAGTTGAGCCAAGTGCTAAATAGTTTCGCCCATCAATTGTGACATAACGTACGCCTTCTAAACTGTCATCTGCTTGAGATGGTAAAAAGTTCACATTAAATAAATCAGTTGTCACGAGTCCAGCTTGCTGACAAGCGGGAGAAGGGAGAAGACCCGTTATACTACAGATCGATCTTCTAACAATTCCATCAGGCATTACAAAGCTTTGCCCAGGAGCTAGTAGCTCTGGATTAGCAGAGTGAGCTGCGTTAGCAATATTAGCCCAAATTTGCTGAGTGCGAGGCCCGTAGCGCAAGCCTCCTACAGTGGTTTGGATTTGTTTAGGTGTGTCATAACCAATCCATACTCCAAGTGTTACATTAGGATTTGTACCGACAAACCATGAATCTCTTACACCACTTGTGGTACCTGTTTTTCCTGCCCAGTCAGCATAGAACGATAACCGACCAGGTAATGAACTTGCTGTACCACCAGGACGAAGCACATCTCGTAACATATCAATCGTTAAATAAGCTGTTTGTGGAGAGAACACTTCTGTTTCTTTCGGCTGATGCTCATAAATGATTTCTCCATTAGCTGTTTCAATTCGTTCGATAAGATAAGATTCTACGTATTTACCGCCATTTGCAAATGTTGCATAGGCGTTTGTATTTTGTTCTACCGTCACATTATTTTCTGTTGCTCCTAATGCAGCAGACTCATAAGGCTCGCCAGGTCCTAATTCAAAGCCGAGATTGAGCAATGTTTCTCGTGCTTGCTCATGCGGAACTCTCATAAATGAACGAACAGCTGGTACGTTCCGTGAGCGAGCTAACGATTCGCGAACAGATAGCAAACCCTGATGTGAATTGTCAAAATTGGTAATCTCTTGCCCTCCCGAATAGTAAGCTTCTGTATCAGGAACGACAATTCCAGGCTGTACTGCACCGATTTCCATTGCAGGAGCATAAGCAAGGAGTGGCTTCATAGTTGATCCATTTTGACGATATGCTTGTGTTGCGTGGTTGTATTGACTGTCTCCACCTTCATCTCGACCACCGACGAAGCCTTTTATCGCACCAGTTTTGTTCTCAATAAGAATAGCCCCGACTTCTTCTTGTTCGCTATCATTATTTGGTCCAGGTTTGTTTGGTCCAAATAAATGATCATTTTGAACAGCTTCTTGCATAGCGATATAAATGTCTTTCTCGATGGTTGTGTGAATTCGATAGCCGCTGCCTCTTAGTTGAGACATGGCTTCGTTTCGTATTTCTACATGTTCTTCTGCATCAAGGTCTTCAATCGAAATGTTCTGTTGCTTTAGCTTCTGTTCAACTAAAACATCTGTTGCACGACGCATCACTTCATATGTCAAATAAGGGTATAGTTCAATTGGTGCTGCTGTACTGTCTGTTAAATTTTCTCGAATTTCATAGGACATTGCCGTTTCTAACTGTGAGTCAGTAATAAAACCGGCTTCATGCATTCTCGAGAGTACAGTTTGCATACGATTTAAACTCGGATCAAGATTTTCTTTTACAGACCCATCACCATTAAATGGTGTGTAGCCAAAAGGACTTTGGGGTAGACCTGCTATATAGGCTGCTTGCGGGATCGACAATTCGCTTGCATTAACACCGAAAATACCTTGTGCTGCGGCTTGAACGCCTGCAATATGACGTCCAGAGGAATTTCGGCCAAATGGGACAATATTTAAGTAAGCTTCTAAAATCTCATCTTTTTCGAGAAACTTTTCTAAGCGCATGGCCAGTAAGATTTCTGTTGCCTTTCGATCAAAAGAGACCTCACTTGTCAGGATTTGATTTTTGATGAGTTGTTGAGTTAGTGTACTTCCACCTGTTTGCAAATTCGAATTAGCAAACTCCTGAAAGGTTGCCCGCATAATGGCTTTTGGAACAACGCCATCATGTTCATAAAAATATTCATCTTCTGTAGCAATAATAGCATTTTTCACATGATCAGAAATGTCCTCTAAGGCAACTTGGTGTCTTTCGATATCTGAAGGTAACTCGCCTAAAAATACATTATTTGCAAAATATACTTGACTCGTTTCTTCATAATCGTAAATGTCTGTGCGCATCTCATTTGCTGTTCGCAGGGGCTCATCTTTTACAAGGGAGGCGAAATAACCTGCTGCTGTTCCTCCAACAAAAAAAATCGACATACATCCGACTACTAAGCAAATAAGGAAAAGGTTCCAAAATACTTGGTATGTGATGCCGATTCTTCGAAAAACTTTCATTTCGTGCAATTTCCTTGAAAATGCTCGTATTTTCTCTATAAATGTTGATTTGTTAGTATGCATAGCAAACCTCCCATATATCAGCCATATTATAGCACATGCTAGTAAGTGATGATACGCTTTCTGGGATATTATCTTATGTCTGATTGACAAGGTGAAATAGATATGGTAAAAAAGAAACATTAAAATTTTAATAATTTCAGCGTTGAAAGATCGAAGTAATCTTTGTCTCCCTGTTTTAAAGAGAGCTGATGGTTGGTGTGAATCAGTACAAAGGCAAAAGGTGAATTACAATCTGGAGCTTTCTTTGTGATAAGCAAGGAACGGTTAATCCGTTATCGAAATCAAGTGGGAGAAATATATTTATTATTTCTTCAACAAGGGTGGTATCGCGAGACCTCGTCCCTTTTTTAAGGGGTGGGGTCTTTTTGATTTTACAAGGAAGTTTATTCAAAAAAAAGTCTAGCTACAGTACCTAACCAAGGGGCTGATGCTTTTCATACTAGGAGGAATAAATGATGGAAAAAGAGTACACATTGACAGTGGAGCAACAAGCAGAGGTAGAACGGCAAATCGCATATTTACAACGTGGTGTCGTTGAAATTGTTCCAGAAGCAGATTTTAGAAAAAAGATTGAGAAGTCGGTTGTGACAGGAAAACCGTTAAAAATAAAGCTTGGTATGGACCCGTCCGCACCAGATGTGCACATTGGACATACGGTTGTTCTTCATAAGCTTCGTCAATTCCAAGAGCTAGGACATGAAATTCAAATGCTTATTGGAGATTTCACGGGTCGAATTGGCGATCCAACAGGAAAATCGGAAACGAGAAAGCAACTGACAGATGAAGAAGTAAAGAAAAATGCAGAGACGTATGTGGAACAATATGGAAAAATTCTTGATATGGATAAGGCGAAAATTTATTACAACTCAGAATGGCTTAAGCCGCTAACGTTTGAAGATGTGGTTAAGCTTGCAGGAAATATGACAGTAGCAAGAATGTTGGAACGCGATGATTTCGAAAAGCGCTATAAATCAGGTCAACCGATTTCTGTTCATGAATTTTTCTATCCACTTATGCAAGGATATGATTCTGTTGCTCTAGAATCAGATATTGAAGTTGGGGGTACGGATCAGAAATTTAATTTGCTGATGGGGCGTCATCTTCAAGAGGCTTATGGGAAAGAGAAGCAAGTGGCGTTAACGTTGCCGTTAATTGAAGGTCTTGATGGTGAACGGAAAATGTCGAAGTCACTTGGTAACTATATTGGTATTGACGAAGAACCAAATGAAATGTTTGGTAAGTCAATGTCGATTCCTGATGAGTTGATGATTAAGTATTATAAGCTAGCAACAGACTTGTCACTAGAAGAAATTGCGCAGCTTGAAGTTGGGTTGAAGGATGGTAGTGTTCATCCGCGTGATGCGAAAATGAATCTTGGAGCGAAATTTGTTGAAATGTACCATGGTGAAGAAGCTGCACAAGAAGCGAGAACATACTTTGAAACAGTATTCCAAAAACGTGCACTTCCAACAGACATTCCAGAAACAACATGGGAAGGTAGTTCGCCAGTATGGATTGTCGACTTACTTGTAGATTTAAATATGCTCGGTTCAAAAGGTGAGGCAAGACGGATGATCCAAAATGGTGGAGTGAAAATTAACGAAGAAAAAGTGGAGGATGTTCAACTACAGGTTGAGATTGGTTCAGGATTTGTCCTTCAGGTCGGTAAGCGTAAATTTATGAAGGTCAATCCTAAATAATGTATTATTTAAAGGATAAAAAAATCCAGCCCCTATGAGGCTGGATTTTTCTTTGAAGATTAACGAGAGTAGAATTCAACGATAAGCGCTTCTGTGATTTCAGCAGGAAGCTCAGAACGCTCAGGAAGACGAGTGTAAGTTCCTTCTAGCTTATCTGCATCAAATGTTACGTAAGTTGGAACGAAGTCATTGCCTTCTAATGCTTCTTTCACAACTTCAAGGTTACGAGACTTCTCACGAAGGCTGATTGTTTGACCTGGTTTAACGCGGTATGATGGAATATCAACGCGTCCGCCATCTACAACAATGTGACCATGGTTAACTAGTTGACGAGCTGCACGACGAGTGCGAGCAAGACCCATACGGTAAACTAGGTTATCAAGACGAGACTCAAGAAGAATCATGAAGTTCTCACCGTGGATACCATTCATTTTACCAGCATCATCAAAAATACGACGGAATTGACGTTCGTTCACACCGTACATGTGACGAAGCTTTTGCTTTTCTTGAAGTTGCAATCCGTATTCAGAAAGCTTCTTACGTTGGTTTGGACCGTGTTGCCCTGGAGCGTACGGACGTTTTGCTAATTCTTTACCAGTTCCGCTTAGTGAAACACCTAAGCGACGAGATAATTTCCAAGATGGACCTGTATAACGAGCCATAATTTGACTCCTCCTTGTTATTTTGTTGTTGCAAAATAACAACCGCTTGATAATCTCATACTATGATCATTTTGCCTTCATGTATTTTCGCTTCGACAGCTAGAAGTTACACAATACACCTCGACTTTAGTCTCGAGGAACAAAATGAAGCTAACATAGTACGTTTACCTTGGCTGTCTTATTTTACACAAAATCCATTATACAAAATTTATATTGTTGATGTCAATATTCTTTTTAAAGCAAGCACTGAATAGGAAGATGGGATCCCATAATTTTTTATATGCTTACTCTGATCAGACATAGTAAAATGCAACAAGTTGTTTTATAATAGAGTGCACAAAGACCTAAAGTTAAATGAAATAGAATAATCGAAATGTCATATATACTTTGAAAATTAAGGGTATGATCTAGCCTGTCTTACTAGACTATTTCCAAATTTTAAGAATGATTAAAAATACGATGCGCTGTAGTCTATTGTTACCTAAGATGCGCATGAAATTGTGTGGTGGTACAAGAGAATGGACAAGCTTCTAATTGGAAACAGCTATAATAGTCAATTTAGAACAGTATTAGAGGAGGTTGTGTCAAATCATATTTTGAACACAACTTTGTTTGAGTCTGCTGTTTTTTTTATTGCATCTAATGAACAAATTCTTTCTGTTTGTAGAGTACAAGATATCCCTTCTTCTATGATAGAGGCCGTTAACTATTTTCAGAATCATTTCTCATCTGAAAAGTTGAAACATGAATATGAGCAATCGTTGCTGCTTGCTGTACCTATTTTGAACATCAACGAAAGTAACCCTGCACGTTACATAGGTGCCATTGTTCCATTAGAAAGTGAAGACAAGACTCTTTTAGAAGAATATCTTGAAGGAATTGCTTCTGGAATGAATTTAAGCCAACACTTATCTAATGCTGAGTCAGAATTAATTAAGTTAAAAGACTTACTGAAAGAAGCCGACTATCAGATTGAATTTACGTCTCTAGCTAACGCACTCGTGCAGTTATATGAGAGAAATGAACAAACTTCAGGTAAGCTGCTTATCGTGGAAAAAAGCGGTGACCATTATGTTCCATTATTTCATCAGTCTGAGTTGCAAATCCTTCCTGTTAAAGAAGCTGTTGAAGCGTATAGCTATGTAGAAGCTACGGATGCTGATCATCTGTTTTTCCTGAAAGATATTCCTATTTTAGGAAATGGGTATAACGATCATCTTGTTTTTCTACTATTAAATGATAAAAAAATAGTGTCCTTGTTTCTTTTTTCATTTCAATCTGAGCAAGATGCGATGAGAGAAAAGGAAAAAATGAACGTTACTTTAAAAGAAATCGCACCGCTTTTGCAAAAGGGATATGCTCATGAAAAAAGCGTACGAGAAGGGCAGCGAAGCGATATCCTCTTTCAAGTAACCAAGAAATTTTATTCTACAATGAATATTGGTGAAGTGTTGGGAGAAATTCTCTATGCTATGGAAAAAGCTTATCCTCATTATCATGTTCATCTCTTGCTCTCTCAGGAATGGGAGGTTAGTGCGGAATTACGAATTAAACCTTTCATGTATGGGGCTGACAGTGGGAATCGTAAAGCAGAACATGCCTATTTAACAGGTAATATTCAAGTTGACGACAATATGTTATATGTCCCATTACGTGGTAAGCAAGGAGTCTATGGAGTGATGGAAATTCAAACCGCTCCCAATGTTTATATTCCATCCTATGAAATTGATTTTATTCAAATGCTTGCAGATACAGGAGGAAATGCTTTAGAAAATGCAGAGTTGTACCAACAATCGCGCAACCTTATTCATGATTTGCAGCTTATTAATGAAACGTCGCATCAAATCAATCTCAATTTGCGATTGGCCGATACGATCAATTTTATGACTCAACAAATCATAGAATCTTTTCAAGCTGAGCAAGTAGGGTTTATTATGTTTCCTGCAAAAGGAGAGTCCGTTGTTCTTGATGGAAGTACCCCATTTTTTATAAACGATGAAACGCTAAGCAGTCTTGATCCGTTCATACGAAAGGTCAAACGCGATAAGGATCCAGTTTATATTGGAGATACGCGTTTACATGAAGAATTTCAACTAGAGGAATATAAATCGGTTTTGACGGTTCCGATGATTCAAAACAATGAACTAAAGGGAATGGTTATTACGATTCATCGTGATGCTTATCATTTTACTTTTGAGAATTTTAAGTTGCTTCAATCATTGGTTCATCATTCCACACTTGCCTTTACAAATTCAATGCTTCATGAGGAGCTTGAACGGTTGGTCATTACTGATCATCTGACAAAATTATACTCTCGCAATCACCTTGACAAACGAATTCAGGACTCGATGAATCAAGATATTCAAGGGACATTTCTATTACTTGACATTGATAACTTTAAACAAATTAATGACACTTACGGACATCAAGTAGGTGATGATATCATTATTCAAGTATCCAATATTATGAAGAAAAATATTCGAGATGAAGATATTGCTGCTAGGTGGGGTGGGGAGGAATTAGCCATCTATTTCCCAAAGATAGAAGTCAACATTGGGAACCGAATCGCTAAACGAATTGTAGAGGCAGTTTCAGTTGAAACAAGTCCAAAGGTGACTGTATCAGTGGGTGTTTCTTCTTGGCATGCAAAAGACGCTGATCTGTCGTTGAAACGTTTGTTCAACCTAACCGATGAAGCGTTGTATAGTGCGAAAGAAGCAGGTAAAAATCAAGTTGTGACAAAGATGCCTTTATAGAAAAAGAAGAGAAATGGTTATATAAAAGTGACTCGTAATGGTCTGACTCTAACTAGACTACTGTCGTCTGAATAAACGATAAGTAGCAAGTAAATCAGACCTCGAGTCCTTTTTTATTCTTTAGGAAACTTCGCTATTGATTGCTTATCCATTATTAATTAAATAAAGATATGTTGCTCCAGTTCATGAATGAATTGTTCTAGGTGGGCTTGATCTTCTTGTGAAAAGCGGTTAACAGTTGGACTGTCGATATCTAAAATGCCAATTATTTTTCCTTCGTAGCGAATTGGAATGACAATCTCAGAACGTGAAGCCGCATCACAAGCGATATGACCAGGAAATGCATGAACATCCTCCACTAATAAAGTTGTCTCTTTCTCCACAGCAGTACCACACACACCTTTTCCAATCGGAATGCGTACGCATGCAGGAAGACCTTGAAATGGAGCAAGGACAAGTTCTTCATTTTTTAGAAGATAGAAGCCAACCCAGTTGACATCGGATAGAAATTGATAAAGAAGAGCACTTGCATTCGCTAAATTTGCGATCAAGTCCTTTTCTCCAGTGAGTAAAGCATTTAATTGTTTTGTCACAAGCTCATAGTTCTTAGCGAGTGTACCTTTATATGTCTCTGTTTGAAACATGAGTGTTCCCCCTTTTCATTAACTCTTTCTTTCGTATTCTACACGATTCTTGATTCAGAACAAAATAAAAAATATGTAGAAAGATTTCAACTAATTGTCGACCGATTCATAAAGGAAAATAAATGGTTGAATCGAAACGATTATAGTGAGCACTAGCAAAGGAAGGGGATCATGAGATGAAGGTAACAACGAAGGATAAAATGCTGGACGCTGCTGTTAGGTTGTTTCATACTCAAGGCTATGATGGCACTTCTGTTAGAGACATTGCGACGAAAGCAAACGTAAATGTTGCACTTGTCTCCTATCATTTTGGAGGGAAGAAAGGGCTATATGAAACGCTTGTGACCCAGTTTTTAGAAGGTTACCTTCATGTGATGAAAAGCGAGCTGAATCGTGATTTGTTGTCAGCGAAGGAACAATTGCTGTCGTTACTTAGAGCACTACTTTTATATCAAACAACGAATCACTACGTTGCAAGGATGGTTCATCGGGAATTGACCCTTGATTCGATACTTGTTCGTGAATTAATGGCTACGTACCTCAGAAAAGAAAAGCATGATTTTGAGAACGTCATTCGTCGAGGAATGAGAACGGGTGAATTTCAGAAGCAGCCAATTGACTTTATTATTATCCATTTGCATACGATGGTGACGATGCCGTATTTGTCGCCTCATTACTTGCGAGAATTGTACCAAATCACACCTACTGAACCTTATTTTATCGAGCGTTACATGGAGCACATGGAGCGCTGGGTGAAGACATGGCTTTGTCAAACATCAAAAGCCATGCCTTCAGCGTATCTTGCACTTTAATGACTGTATTCACATAAACCTTAATTAAGGATTCAGCGTATTGGTTTAGTAAGCGGGGCGTGTGGTACGAGCTGATCATGGCCGCTCATCAGTGCACTAACTTGATGGGCATCTGAGCCGTACACAAGAGGGATGTTTAGTTCAATCGCTTGATCGATAATATGATCATAAGGGTATGGCTCTTTGCAAAGCGGCTTGACACATCCAGCGCCGTTATAGTCGAGCTCATATCCTTTCTTTTGGATTAGTGAAAGGATTTGCGTCGTTTCTTCGTTAAAAAGAGCATTTGTTGGAAACCGCTTATGAAACTTACGGGCCAGTGTAATATGTCCAATTCGCTTAGGTTTAAAATGACCGATGTTTGCTTCAATGGATGCTAATACTGTTTGAAAGTAACGTTTGTATACATTTTCGGTTGAACCAAGTAATTGAATTGCTTCGGCAAATGTATCTGGACTATAATCTATGCAGAAATAATCCTCGTCTATTTTTAAAAAATGAACGGACAGAATGCTATCATCGAGCAATGACCCGACTTCATTTAAGAAATAGGTTGTCTCACGTTCAAACCCCTCAATGTAATCAACTTCTAAGCCTAATAAAATATTAAGTTTCCCTTTATACTCTTTTTTCAAAGCTTGGATATGATCTATATAGCTTTCTAGATGTTTTGGATCCATTCCACTATCTTTTAAGGGAGTAGGGTCAGTGAAGGAAGGCGGAAGTGGTGCGTGTTCGGCAAATGTAATTCCCTTCATACCAAGTTTTATTGCCTCTTCGCAATAATCTGCAAGTGAATCCATAGTCCCATGTGGGCACCAAGGTGTATGAACGTGGCCATCATGTATGATCATCTTATCTCTCCTCCTATGTCGATACCCTTAAAAAAAGCATACAAAGTCGCATTTTCATGGTATCATAATACTGATCAAAATCGTAAAAAACATAAAAACTTTATAAAAATTGTCATGATATAGAGGATATTTGTTTTTTTTGGAGAAACAACAAGAAGTGCCGTAATAAACGAGTTGGTTTAAACGCTATTGGCGTTCATCACAGAGTGAAATGAGGCCTTCATTACAACGATTATAAGGAGCATAAGAAGGGAGTCCTCACATGTCTTACCTTATTTATACGGCGATCGCCGTTATTGCTATTTTAGTTATTGTTAGTGCAATCTTTAGAAAACGAACGTATAAAGAAGTCGATCGATTAGAGGAATGGAAAAATGAGATTATTAATCGAGCCATCCCCGATGAAATTGGTAAGGTTAAGCAGCTTCAAATGTCAGGGCAAACGGAAGAGAAATTTGAAGAATGGCGAAATGAATGGGATGATATTGTCGTAACCATTTTGCCTCAAATTGAAGAGCAGTTGTTTGATATCGAAGAGCTGGCAACGAAAAATCGCTTTAATAACGCGAAGCAATTGATTACCACGGTTGAAAATCGTTTAAATGGGATTGAAGTGCAATTAACGCAAATGCTTGGAGAGATCGACCAGCTTGTACAAAGCGAACAGCAAAATCGTACAGAAATTGACGATGTTAAGGCGAGTTATAAAAAATTGTATGCTGCATTAATGAAGAAGCGAGGGTCGCTTGGACAAGGTCTTGCTGCATTTGATGAGAGGTTTGATAAGGTAAATAACTTATTAACATCATTTGACGAAGCTACGGCTGAGGGGAGTTATCTTCAAGCGAGAGATCACCTTGTTGAAGCGAATGATTTGCTTACGGAGACCGAATCGTTATTGGAGCGTTATCCCAAGTTGTTGGTGCAGATTGAAACGACGATACCTTCAGAAATAAAGAATATTCGTGAAGGTATGGAAGAAATGGAGATTGCAGGATACAAGCTAGAAGCATTTGCTCTTCATCCACGAATCGACCTATTTCATGAAGAGCTAGTGGCGTTGAAAGAAGAAATGGCTAGCTTAAAGTGTGATGAAGTGGAGCAACGTTTAAAAGAATTATCAGAGCAGATTGAACAGGTATATGAAGCTTTAGAGTACGAGGTACAATCAAAACAATATGTGACTGATAAGCTATCTGAATTAAATGAACGAGTAGAGCAAGTGAATCAAAGAAGTGAGGAGTTAGCTCAAGAAACAGAGCAAATTCAGCAAAGTTACCATTTATCTGAAGAACACTTTAAAGCTCAAGATAAAATGAAAGAGAAGGTATTTGATCTAACGAAGCAGCTGGATGTTTTAGAGGATATGTCTTTAAATGAAAAGCAGACGTTTACATCCATACGTGAAATGGTTGACGAGTGGCAAGTAGAAATGGAGAAGCTTTCAACCTCTGTTGAACGTGACAAAGAGTCTCTTTTTGCTCTTAGAGAAGATGAATGGAGAGCGAAAGAAACACTGCGTACTTTAAGAGATACAATGCTTGAGACGAAACGAATGGTTCAAAAGAGTAATATTCCTGGATTACCTCAGAAATCTCTTATGCAGCTTGATCAAGCGGAACAGAAGTTAATGGAAGCTTCTGTTCAACTTGAGCAAGTCCCTCTAGAGCTTGGTAGGGTTAATGTCCTTGTGCAAGAAGCTGTTGGATTGGTTAATGAGAATGAAGAGTTGATAAAAGAAACGATTCATCAAGCTGCATTGGCAGAGAAAATCATTCAATTTGGAAATCGTTACCGAAGTCGATCTCAAGCTGTAGAGGCAGGATTGATTGATGCTGAACAATACTTCCGCCAATTTGAATATGAAGAGGCAATTGAATGTGCGGTACAGGTTATTAAAGTATATGAACCAGATGTGTTAGAACGTGTAGAAGAATATGTCAGTGCTTAAGTTTAAAACCAGGACCTGATCAGGGTCCTGGTTTTATGTGTTTTAACCGTTATTTTTATTATGCAGTATTGTGCCGATAATAGCACCAATAATAGAAGGAAGCAACCAACCAACTCCATTTGTGAAAAGTGGAATATTCTCAAAAACAGAAGAGATTGAGATGATCTCCATTCCAGCTGCGACGAGCCCATCATAAACGCTAATAACACTTGCAAAAGCAATGGATCCGATAAAAGTAGAGCGAGGGATACGGATAAAAGAATCAATCAACGACAACGTAATTAAGACAATAGCAATTGGATAAATAGCCACAAGAACGGGTAACGAAACGGCAATGAGCTGACTGAGACCTAGGTTAGCCATTGTCAGACTGAAAAGACATATAACAGCTATAATAACAGGATAAGAAAGCCCGTTAAACCGTTGTGTTAAAAATTCTCCGCAAGCAGAGACAAGTCCAATTGATGTTGTTAAGCATGCGAGTATGATAACCAAGGCCAATAAGACTGTACCAACTGGTCCAAATAACGAAGCTGTTATAGAAGAAAGGATAGCTCCTCCATTATCTAAATGTCCAATTGTTTCGACACTTGTAGCACCAAGATAAGCTAGTGCTACATACACAAAGGAAAGGCCTAATCCTGCAACAATACCAGCTTTAATCGTGTAAGCACGAAGCGCTACTTGCTGAACAATTTCTTTTTCCTTTAATCGGTTTATAATCACAATTCCAAAAACAAGAGCAGCAATTGCGTCCATTGTTAAGTAGCCTTCGAGAAAGCCACTGAAGAAAGGACTGCTAGAATACTTATCGACAGCAGGCTCTAATTGACCAAGTGGTGAAGCGACACCACGAACTGAGATAATAGCAATAAAAATCAAGAGCAGAGGTGTTAATACTTTACCAACTCGATCGACTAGCTTCGCGGGATTAAGAGCTAGCCAAAAAGTAAGTAAAAAGAAAACAAAAGTGGAGATAAATAAACTCCAACCATTTTGACTCGAACTTGTTAGAAAAGGAACAACACCAATTTCATATACGACTGTTCCTGTACGAGGAATTCCAAAAAAAGGACCAATCGCTAAATAAACGACAATGGGGAAAATCATAGCAAATAAAGGATGCACTTTTGATGAGAGTTGGTGAAGATCCCCTTTAACTTGTGAAATCGTGATGACAGCAAGCAGAGGCAATCCGACCCCCGTGACGAGAAAACCTAAAATAGCTAACCAGATGTCTTCACCTGCCTGTTGTCCTAGTAAGGGAGGAAAAATTAAATTTCCAGCTCCTAGAAATAATGCGAACATTAAGAAACCGAGTGCGGCGATTTCTTTTAATGGTAATGTTTGTTTCATGTTGTATCCTCCAGCGTGTGTTGTTTAAACGTCTACCTAAAAAAAAACCGTCACTAATCGTATCATAAATAAGGGCACGATTGAACAAAAGAAAAAATGAAAAGGTTGAAATGATGAAAATAGTTACCAAAATGCATCTCGATCTTGTTATTTAGACATTTTGTGCTAACATATATGAATGCACAAAATTAGAACGGGGTTTTTAAAATAAGATGAGGAGGTTAGCGAATCGATGATTTATTTAGATAATAGTGCGACGACAAAACCTTATAATGAAGTTGTCGAGACATATGCAAAGGTAGCAACTACTTATTTCGGTAATCCATCATCTCTCCACTCTCTTGGTATGCAAGCAGAAGGACTTATGCTCGAATCGCGTAATCGGATAGCTGGTCTCCTTGGTGTGAAAGTAAATGAAATTATTTTTACTTCTGGTGGAACAGAAGGGAATAATTTAGCGATAAAAGGTACAGCGTATGCACGTAAAAAACGTGGGAAACATTTGATAACCACTGTAATCGAGCATCCATCTGTGCATGAAACGTTTAGTCAGCTTGAGCAAGAAGGATATGAAGTAACATATCTCCCTGTTGATCATGAAGGAAGAGTAAATGTGGAGCAGGTTGTCTCTGCTATTCGTCCTGATACCATTCTTGTTTCGATTATTCATGTTAATAATGAAGTTGGAACGGTTCAACCGATTGAAGAGATCGGAAAACGTTTGAAAGAATATCAGAATGTCTATTTTCATGTTGACCATGTTCAAGGGATATCAAAAGTTCCCTTGTCATTTCATCAGGCCAATATTGATTTATGCACATGTTCAGCTCACAAATTCCATGGAATGAAGGGGACTGGATTTTTGTTTGTACGTGAAGGCGTAAGATTAGCATCCCTTCTTCATGGTGGAGAACAAGAAAATAGATTTCGAGCAGGAACGGAAAATGTAGCGGGTATTGTTGCGATGGCAAAAGCGTTAAGGCTTGTAAAAGATCAAGAAAACACAAAGTATGCACAGCTTTATGAGCTTCGAGAACAATTTGTCCGTGAGCTAAGAAAAATTGATGGCGTTGTTCTCAATAGCCCAATGGCAAAAGCGGCCTCTCATATTGTTAATTTTTCAATTCCAGGTGCAAAGCCAGAAGTAGTCGTCCAGTCTTTGACTACAAAAAAAATCTATGTATCTACAAAATCCGCTTGTTCATCAAAGCTATCGGCACCTAGTCACGTTTTAATGGCAATGGGTTTAGGAGAAGAAAGAGCCGCCTCTGGTGTTCGTGTCAGCTTTTCTTATGAGACAACAGCAGCTGAACTTAAATGCCTGCTGCAAGAGCTTCATTCTTTAATTCCAGAATTGTTGGAGGTTGTCAGATAATGCAATATGATCATATTTTAGTTCGCTTTGGTGAACTTGCATTAAAAGGAAAAAATCGTTCTGTTTTTGAAAAACAGTTACTTCAAAATATTAAAATGAACCTAAAGGCTTTTTCTCGACTTAACATTACTCGGACATTTGGCCGTATTATTGTTGAGTTAAATGATGAGAACCATGAGCCAGTTGTCGAAAAGCTAAAATCTATTTTTGGTATCCATTCATTTAGTTTGGCTTTTAAAGTGGAGAATGAGCTATCTGCGATTCAGCAGGCAGCTTTAGAAGTGTTGAAAGGACACGAGACACCTGTCCGCACATTTAAAATAAGCTCTAGACGTGCTTATAAGCAATTTCCACTTGATTCGCAGCGTTTAAATTATGAGGTTGGTGGATACGTTCTGACTCATACAGATGATATTACAGTCGATGTGCATCACCCTGATGTCAATATTACTGTTGAAGTTCGTGAAACAGCTACCTATGTTACATCGGGTTCATACCAAGGTCCAGGTGGATTACCTGTAGGAACAGGTGGTAAAGTTTTATTGATGCTCTCAGGAGGAATTGATAGTCCTGTAGCTGGTTATTTGACAATGAAGCGTGGCGCAAAAATAGAAGCGATTCATTTTCATAGTCCACCCTATACAAATGAACGTGCGAAACAAAAAGTAATCGACTTAGCAAAGACATTAACAAAGTTTGGAAGCAATGTCACTTTACATCTTGTTCCATTTACGGACATGCAAAAGCATATCCATTCTCAAATACCAAGTAGTCTTCAAATGACGATTATGCGTCGCATGATGATGAGGATTAGTGAGCAAATCGCGCAGCAAAGGGGAATTTTAGCTCTAGCTACAGGTGAAAGTCTAGGTCAGGTGGCCAGTCAAACTCTTCATAGTATGAATACAATCAATGAAGTGACGAATTTGCCAATTATCCGCCCTTTAGTGACGATGGATAAGCTAGAAGTGATCAAAATTGCCCAAGAGATTGATACGTATGAAACATCAATCTTGCCTTATGAGGATTGTTGTACAATTTTCTTGCCTCCTGATTCTAAGACTAGACCAAAGAGAGAGCAAGCAAATAAGTTTGAACAATATGTTGAAACAGACAAGTATGTAAAAGATGCTGTAGAAAGAACGGAAACGATCGTCATAACGAGTCAAACTCAAATGAATCATGAAGTGGATGATTTGTTTTAAGTTGATCTTATAAACATGTAAATTCACAGCAATTACCAGCAATACTATTGCATGTTTTTCTTCCTTTAGACTCATTCTATGAGTACAGAAGGAGGTGAGAAACATGGCTGGAAACAATAGTGGCGGTAATAGCAGTAATCAATTGCTTGTACCTGGTGTACAACAAGCGCTTGATCAAATGAAATATGAAATTGCTACTGAATTCGGAGTTCAGCTTGGACCAGACTCTACATCACGTGCCAACGGTTCTGTCGGTGGTGAGATCACAAAACGTCTTGTTCAAATGGCTGAGCAACAAATGAGTGGCTACCAACAACAATAATTATTTATATCATGGCTGTAGGAGAGTGAATCATTCACTCTCCTTATTTATTTTTATGATGGGGTATGATTCCATTTTGTTCTATTAAAATTGAGAAATTAAATATTCAAATAAATAATTCAATTCTGTATAATAGGAGTAGCAGATGACAAAGGGGGAGAACGATGAACCGAGAACAATTGATTGCACCAGAGCAGTATAATTTGTTTCAAGAGGTTGAAGCATTTGCTAATGATACTGAACGTTTAGCAATTCGTTGGACAAATGAAGCTGGCGATCGCAGAGATGTCACATATCCACAGCTTGTTGCAAAGACGAACCAATTTGCTAATGCTTTAACAAAAAATGGTCTTTCGCGAGGGGATAAGGTTTTACTTATCCTACCTAAAATTCCTGAAGCTTATTTTACTTATCTGGCTTGTTTAAAAGCAGGATTAGTGATTATTCCATGTTCTGAAATGCTACGAGCAAAAGATTTAAGCTATCGTATTGAACACGCCGAGGCAAAAGCGGTTATTGCATACGCTGAATTTATTTCAGAAATGAATTTAATAAAAGAAGATCAATCATCATTAGAAATGAAGTGGATTGTTGGAGGGTCTTCTGAAGGCTGGAACAATCTAAGTGAGATAGCTAATGATGAAAGCGATTTCTTTAAAGGGCCAGCGACAAAGAGAGATGAAATGGCGTTTCTTCCTTATACGTCTGGGACCACAGGAAATCCAAAAGCAGTTGTACATACTCATGGATGGGCGTATGCTCATTTACAGGTAGCTTCTAAAATGTGGTTAGATGTTCAAGAAGGGGACATCGTTTGGGCGACTGCTGCACCAGGTTGGCAGAAATGGATTTGGAGTCCGTTTTTATCGACAATTGGAGTAGGAGCCACAGCCTACGTGTATCACGGTCGATTTGAACCAAATGATTATCTTCAACGCTTACAGGATGAAAAAATCAATGTTCTCTGTTGTACACCGACAGAATATCGTTTGATGGCAAAGGTTGATAACATTGAGCGTTTTTCATTGCCACATCTGAAAAGTACGGTATCCGCAGGTGAACCGTTGAATCGACAAGTGATTGAAACGTTTAAAAAGACGTTTAACGTCGAGGTTCGTGACGGGTATGGGCAAACAGAAAATACGTTATTGATTGGTACACTGAAGGGTATGGAAATTAAGCCTGGGTCAATGGGGAAACCAACACCAGGTAATGAAGTGACGATTATTAATGAGGACGGGCAGCCTGTTAAGCCAGGTGAAGTAGGAGACATCGCTGTTCATAAAGACGCTCCAGCTTTATTTAAGGAATATTATAAGGATCCTGAACGAACTGCCATGGCTTTCAGGGGAGATTATTATATGACTGGTGACCAAGCAAAATTAGATGAAAATGGTTATTTTTGGTTTGAAGGTCGAAGTGATGATATTATTATTAGTTCTGGTTACACAATTGGACCATTTGAGGTTGAGGACGCCCTGACGAAACATCCAGCTGTACGTGAATGTGCGGTAGTCGCTAGTCCTGATGAAGTAAGAGGAAATGTCGTAAAAGCATTTGTTATTCTTCGAAATGATCAGGATACAGGCAGCGATGAGTTGATTAAAGAGCTACAAGAGCATGTGAAGCAAATGACTGCACCTTACAAGTACCCACGAAAGATTGAGTTCGTAAAGGAATTGCCGAAAACGACTTCTGGAAAAATCAGAAGAGTGGAGCTAAGACAACTAGAAAGAAAGAGACATGTGTAAATCATTTTTGATCAAAACTTTTGTAAGTTGATCAGATGAAGAAGGCTGACTATTCATGGTCAGCCTTTTTTACATGGCAGGCATATGCATTGCGTCTAGTCATATATTCTGGCACCATAAGGGAATAATTAGGATCAGAGAAGGAGAGAGGAATGAATGGGAACGCTTTGGTTGAATGGAACGTTTTTAACGATGGAAGCAGAGCATAAATCGGTGGAAGCTGTTTATGTTTCTAATGGAATCATTCGAGCAACGGGCACAAAAGCGGATCTTGAAAGCCGTTTTGCCCGCAACATTACTGAGCGGCAAGATGTAAGGGGAGCTTATGTATATCCAGGATTTGTCGATAGTCATCTTCACATGATCGGTCATGGTGAAAAGCTGATTCAACTTGATTTATCAGAGGTTGAATCAGCTATGGAAATGCGAAGACAATTGGCAGAGAAAGCGAAGGAAACAAAGAGCGGTGAATGGATATTTGGTGAAGGATGGAATGAAAATAATTTCTCTGATCGAAAAATCTTTCATCGACAAGAGCTTGATGAGATAGCAAGTGATAAACCGATGTTTCTAACAAGAGTGTGTCGTCACGCAGCGCTCGTCAATAGTGAGGCACTAAGACTTGCTGGGATTACAAGTGAGACTTTTGATCCTGTAGGTGGAGTGATCGTACGTGATGGTAAAGGGGAACCGACAGGCTATTTACTTGATACAGCAACAGAGCTAGTGAAGGATGTTATTCCTGCTGTCACAAAAAAGTATGTTAGGCGTGCGCTAGAAGTTGCTGTTGATGATTTATTTCGCGTGGGGCTTGTTGGTGGACACACAGAGGATTTGCATTATTATAATGGCTTCAAAGAAACCTTTGATCAATTTCTAGATGTGGTTGATGGCAAAAAAAGAAAATTTCGTGCCCATTTACTCGTCCATCACGAAGCAATCAAGGAAATGGAAGAGCAAGGATTTGATCAAGGTGAGATTACTCCATTCATAGAGCTAGGAGCAGTAAAAATATTTGCGGATGGAGCCTTAGGAGGGAGAACGGCTCTTCTCCAAGCACCTTATACGGATGACCCAGCTACTTCTGGAGTAGCGATGCATGCTAAAGAGGATCTTGATGGGATTATTGAAGCAGCAAGAAAGTGTAATCGTTCTGTTGCCATTCACACGATTGGAGATGGGGCGCTTGATATGGCGTTAACGGCCTTAGAGCAGTTTCCATTACAAAAAGGTAGGGATCGGTTAATTCATGTACAGGTAGTTAATGAATCGTTAATAAACAGGATGAAAAACCTTCCGCTTGTACTCGATATTCAGCCACGTTTTGTTGCTTCAGATTTTCCATGGGTGATAGAAAGATTGGGACAAGACAGACTCCCATTTTCCTTTGCATGGAAGACGTTGCTAGAAGAAGGACTTCATTGTGCAGGAGGTTCTGATGCACCGATTGAACCTGTGGATCCGTTACTTGGTATTCACGCAGCGATAACGAGAAAAAGAATAGGGGAGGACCACGAAGGTTATTTGCCAAGTCAAAAATTAACCGCATTTGAAGCAGTACAGCTTTTTACTTCAGGAAGTGCGTACGCGATTGGAAAGGAACATGAAAGAGGAAAGATTGAAGCAGGATACGTCGCTGATTTTACAGTTCTTGATTGTGATTTATTTACAATCGATGCCGATGCTATTCCAGACGCAAAAGTAATGATGACTGTTGTTGATAACACGATCATGTATGATTGTGAGGAGGGGACAAGCTAAGCTTGTCCTCTTCAACGTCAACTATTAGTAAAGTTAGCATGGGTGAAGATTTCAGTGGTTCAAGCTTAATCATCTTTTGTTGTGAAGATGACCCTATATTAGATTTTGTGTTATCATAACCTTTGATTGGGAAAATGAACCAAGTAGGATAGAGGAGTGAGAAAATGAGTCGTAAACGTTGGCTGGCCTTGATTGCCGTCGCTATGCTGTTAGTTGCTTCGATCTCTGTGAATATAGCAACATCAAGCGTTTTTTCTGATACGAATGCGTTTTTTGGTACGATGGATCAAGAATGGACAGAAACCGTTATTGAAACAGGGCAAGATATCACTGGTTCAATTGCTGTTTTAGAATTAAATGGTGTCATTCAAGACACTGGAGAAGTTGGTTTGTTTCAAACAGGTGGTTATCAGCATCAAATGTTTCTTTCTCAACTTGATTATGCCGCTGAAGATCCAAGTGTAGAGGGTATTATTATCCGTGTCAATACACCAGGTGGTGGAGTGGTTGAAAGTGCAGAAATCTATGAGAAAATTATAAATGCACAAGTGGAATATGAGAAGCCAGTTTTTGTCTCAATGGGAAGTATGGCTGCGTCAGGAGGCTATTATATTGCTGCTCCAGCAGATATGATTGTCGCTAGTCCACAGACGATTACGGGATCAATTGGTGTCATCATGGAATCAATTAATGTCGCACAATTAGCTGAAAACTACGGGATAGAAGTTAATACAATTAAGAGTGGACCTTATAAAGATATTATGTCAGCAACAAGAGAAATGACAGAAGAAGAAAGAGCCATCTTACAATCACTCATTGATGAATCGTACGACGAATTTGTCCGTATTATTGCTGAGGGTCGCCAAATGTCAGAAGAAGAGGTAAGAACGATTGCCGATGGACGGATTTATAGTGGTAACCAAGCGCTAGAGCTTAATCTCGTTGATGAATTAGGTAGCCTAGATGATACGATTGCATTGATGAAAGAATATGTTGGAGCAGATTATAATGTTGTACAATATGAATCAGGCCTTGGATTTCCGCAATTTTTTTCAATGTCTATGGAGCGAATGTTTACATCAGATCATGAGCTAGCAGTGCTTCAACGTTTGTTATCGGACCATCGCTCGCCAACGTTAAAATATTTATATACCGAATAGTGGAGGTGGAGAGCGTTGGAACAAACAGCTCAAGTAAATACAAAGTATCGGAGACAGAGAGTCGTGAATGGCCGTCTTCGTAACCGAGTAGTAGACGTGCGACATCAAGAAGAAAATCCTGTGGATAACAAAGAGCAAACGCTACCTAGGTATCAGTTTGCTGGTTTTTGGATGCGACTATGGGCTTTTTTATTGGATTCCATTACCGTTTTTGCGTTAAATGGCATGCTAATTTATCCACTGTTAACAATCACAGGGATAGGTGAGTGGATAACGATTGCGTCGTATAGTGGCGAAGCACTTTTATCTGCTCTTGTATTTTTCTTATATTTTGCGATTATGACAAAGAAGTATGGGCAAACGATAGGGAAAATGGTTTTTGGATTACGCGTCATTTCAAAAGATGGTGATGAGCTAAGTTGGAGTCAAATCATTTTTCGTGAAGGTGTAGGGCGATTTATTCACCAAATTTTTTTCCTGTTACAGGTTCTATATGTGGCTGTGGCTTTTACAGCAAAGAAGCAAGGTTTCCATGATATGATTGCAGATACGTATGTCATTCATGAACGAGAAGAAGTATAAACATGTCATAAACCTATCCTAATCAGGGTAGGTTTATTTTTTTACTGGTAGGAGAAACTAATGAGAATAGCTATGGATAGAGGAGAATCGTATGGGTTGGTTGATAGGCATTCTTATCATTTTAGTGGTTCTGTTTGTTCTTCTAATGGTAACAAAGCTTAAGATAAAAATAGATTATCAGCATAATCAAGATAATGATTTACTAGAAGTGAACCTTTCTTTATGGGGGATGAGGGTGTTTAAGTTCAAAGCTCCTTTAATAAAAATAGATGAAGATTCTGCTTCTCTTGTCGTAAAAGAAGAAGAGAAAATTGGAAATAAGAATATTAAAAAGACTGAGACGATTACACCTCAGACAATTATTGACGGTATTAGGCGTTTAAAAGATTTTCTTTTGCATATCATTGGATTTCACCGAATAGTGAAGCACTTTTTACAGCGTGTTTCAGTTTATGACTTTAAATGGTATACAGATATTGGAGTAGGAAATGCTGCTTATTCAGCACAGCTTGCAGGAGTTGTTTGGTCATTAAAGGGGAGCATCATTGGGTTAGTTGCCCATTACATGAAAATGAAACAAATGCCAAAATTAAATGTGCAACCTCGTTTTCAAGAAGTTGTCTCTTATACATCCTTTTCTTGCATGCTTTCCTTTCGAATTGGACATGCTATCATTGCGGGTCTAATGTTAATCAAACATTGGAAGAAAATACCGAAATGAACAAGAACGAGTTCGGTTGAAAAAAACATGTACTAATGTAGGGAGGAAATGAAAATGTCAGATCATCCAATTCAAGGGTTAATGAAGACAGCGATGGAAAATTTAAAAGAAATGGTCGATGTGAACACCATTATCGGAGATCCAGTCGAAACACCAGATGGTAGTGTGATCATGCCTGTTTCTAAGGTTGGTTTTGGCTTTGCTGCTGGTGGAAGCGAATTTATGATCGAAGAGAGTGGCGGAGCAGATACGAGTAGTAGTGGCCATCCATTTGGTGGAGGAAGTGGGGGTGGTGTATCGATTACACCAATTGCTTTCTTAGTTGTAGGCAGTCAAGGCGTTAAGATGATTCATATTGATGGTAGTACCCATTTATATGAGAAGCTACTTGATTTTGCTCCTCAGGTTGTGGAGAAGATTCAGCAAATGCTTGGCGGGAATCAGTCACAAGCAACATCTTATGCTTCACCAAACCCGCAGCACAATAACCAACCACATCATTATCAAGAACCCCCAGTGTAAAAAGTTCGATTGCTGACTGTTGAGAATAGCTCTCTACAGTCTTTTTGATGAGTAAAGAAAGTGATTTTCTATCATGCAGGTGCCATTCATAATTCTTGTCAGAAACTCATACTCTCATGTAAGATAGATATGTACATATTTCCAATCGTTAAAAGGAGGAATTAAAATGGCAGAAGTAACGTTTAAAGGCAATCCTATTACATTATTAGGTACAGAAGTAAAAGTTGGTGAAAAAGCTCCTGATTTCACAGTACTAGCAAATGATTTATCAGAAGTAACGTTAGCTGATTCAAAAGGTAAAGTTCGTCTTATCAGTGTCATTCCTTCTATTGATACAGGTGTTTGTGATCAACAAACGCGTCGCTTTAATGAAGAAGCAGCAAATTTAGACAATGTTCAAATTTTAACAGTGAGTGTTGATTTACCATTTGCACAAAGTCGTTGGTGCGCTGCTGCTGGAATTGAGAACGTTCAAACGGTTTCTGACCATAGAGAACTTTCTTTCGGACAAGCTTTTGGAGTAGCAATTAAAGAACTCCGCCTTCTTGCACGTGCAGTATTTGTTATTGATTCAAATGATACAGTGACGTATACAGAATACGTATCAGAGGCGACTAACCACCCTGATTACGAAGCAGCGATCGAGGCAGCAAAAGCAGCAAAATAATGAGTAGAGGATGTTTGAAAGTCCTCTCAATAAAGTCTACTGTCTTGCGATAGTAGGCTTTTTTCTATTACAATAGAGAAATCGATTTGTAGATGAGGGTGTGAAGTAATGAAGGATACACATATGGAAAGGTTATTTACCTATTTAAATGAAACAGCCCTTTACTTAGAAGAAAATTGGACTGTCACTTACCTTGAAGGTTTAGCGGAGGCTGGCGAGAATTTGTTTCGTCAAGAAATTTGTCAGCCGCTTGAGGATAAACAAAAGCGTATTCTAGAGGAGAAATTAGCGAGTGTTAGTAAGGTAGAGTATGAAGTTGAAGATATTCGTAAAGCGTTTCAGCTAACTGTATTAAAAGGAATGAAAGGGGCTGTTCAGCCTCATCATTCCATGACTCCTGATGCTGTGGCCTTGTTTTTAAGCTATCTCGTTAATAAAGTACTTGGAAAGCGCGAGGAAACAGCTACGATTCTTGACTTAGCTGTAGGTTCAGGAAACTTAATAAGTGCTTTATTAAACCATGCGACTGTTCCTCTACATGCTCGTGGATTTGAAGTAGATGAAACATTATTAAAGCTGGCATTTGTTAGTGCAAACCTCCAGCAGCACGAGTTGGAGCTATTCCATCAAGATAGTGTTGAGCCACTTGCTTTTCCAGAAGTCGATTTAGTGGTAACGGATCTTCCAGTAGGGTTTTACCCAAAAGATGATGTCGCGGCAAATTATCTCCTAAAGGCTGATGAAGGTCATTCTTATCTTCATCATTTAATGATTGAACAAGCGATTGAGAAAACAAAGGATAGTGGATTTCTTTTATTCGTGGTCCCTAATTTCTTATTCGAGAGCGATCAAGCCAAGCAATTACATGAATATGTAAAGGAGCATGCAAACATTCTTGGACTGCTTCAATTGCCAAAGACGATGTTCCAATCTGAACAATTCGGCAAAAGTATCTTCATGCTGCAAAAGAAGGGTGATGGTGTACGACAACCAAAGCAAGCGCTTTTAGCTGAGCTCCCTTCCTTTTCTAAAAAAGAAGCCCTTGCTGATATGATTCAACAAATGAATAAATGGTTTGATCAGGAGTTAGGCATTTAAGAAAATGAACTTTCTCATTGTGATAGCATACTTCGAAAGGAAGTATGCAGAATAGCGATGAGAGGGTTCTTTTTTGTTTACGCTCTCAATAAAACGGTTTCAAGTCAGAATATAATGAATTCGGGAGATAATAGGTGAAAATAAATGAATTCACTTGAAATACGGTATTTGGGGTGCTTAAATGGAGAAGGATAAAAAGATATATGAAGCTTGAAAGTTAAAAAAGGAGCTGTTTAAGCATGGCTAAAATTATCGCGATTAATGCAGGGAGTTCATCATTGAAATTCCAGCTACTTAATATGCCTGAAGAATTTGTTGTTACACAAGGTCTTGTTGAGCGAATCGGATTAGAAGACGGTGTTTTCACGATCGAAGTAAATGGTGAGAAAAACAAGGAAACGCTTGCTATTCCTGATCACGCATTTGCTGTAAAAACGCTTCTTGATAAATTAACAGGACTTGGTATTATTCAATCCTTAGATGAAATTGAAGGAATTGGACACCGTGTTGTACATGGCGGTGAAAAGTTTAGCGACTCTGTTTTGATTACAGACGAAGTCCTTAAAGGGATTGAAGAAGTATCAGAGCTTGCTCCTCTTCATAACCCAGCTAATATTGTTGGAATTAAAGCATTTAAAGAAGTGTTACCGAATGTACCTGCAGTCGCTGTTTTTGATACTGCTTTTCACCAAACAATGCCTGAAAGTTCTTTTCTATACAGTTTGCCGTATGAGTATTATAAGAAATATGGCATTCGTAAGTACGGTTTTCATGGTACATCACATAAGTATGTTTCAGAGCGTGCAGCAGAGTTATTAGGGCGACCACTTGAAGACCTTCGCCTTCTCTCATGTCATTTAGGAAATGGAGCAAGTATTGCTGCAATCCAAGGTGGCAAATCAATTGATACATCAATGGGCTTTACACCGCTTGCTGGTGTAACGATGGGGACACGTTCAGGAAACATTGATCCTGCTTTAATTCCATATATAATGGAAAAAACTGGTCAGGATGCATATGAAGTTCTTGAGACATTAAATAAGCGTAGCGGACTTCTTGGTGTATCTGGTTTTTCAAGTGACTTACGTGATATTGAAAGCGAAGCAGCTAGTGGAAATGATCGTGCTGAGCTTGCTCTTGAAGTATTTACATCGCGTATTCATAAATACATTGGTTCGTATGCTGCGCGTATGAGTGGTGTAGATGCGATTATTTTCACTGCGGGAATTGGTGAAAATAGTGATGTTATTCGTGAGCGTGTCTTAAAAGGACTTGAATTTATGGGTGTATACTGGGATCCATCTCTTAATAAGGTACGTGGGAAGGAAGCATTTATTAGCTATCCTCATTCTCCAGTTAAAGTCATCATTATCCCAACGAATGAAGAAGTGATGATTGCACGTGATACGGTTCGTTTAGCTAATGTAAGTCAGTAATTGTTGATTCAGCATGTGGTCTTATAAAGAAGCATCTCTCAAAAGGAGTGATGCTTCTTTGCGTTCATTTGATATGAGAGATATGATGGGAATGAGGACTTTCTCTCGTGCATAGAATGATGTTGAAATGGGTAAAGAGTAATAGGGTAGGGGGGAAAGATATGGGTGCCTTTCTAGACATGGAAGAAGGGGAAATCATTAGAGACTTTTTTCTCGTTAAAGAAAGAGAAATAAAGCAAGCTTCAAATGGAAGTGATTATGCTAACTTTCTATTAGAGCGTAATTTAGAGCTTGTCTCAGCACGGCTATGGGATATCACTTCCGATCAAAAAGCACAATTTCAACGTAAGTCTGTTGTGAAAATAGAAGGAACGATACAGAGCTATAGAGGTCAAAAGCAAATTAATATTCAACGGATGCGCCTGGCGACAGATGAGGATCAGATTAATGTGTCAGAATTGATTTCTAGAAAAGGGGTTGTCAGAGAAGAACTCTGGCAGGATTTGAGAATCATGATGGAGGAAGTACAGTCAGAGGTTCTACGGTCGATTATCAAACAATTATTTAGTCAACGAACGATCAGGGAACGGTTAACGACCATTCCAGCATCAAAAACGTATCATCATACATATTATGCTGGCTTACTTGATCATATTGTTCACGTGACTCAAAGTGCTTTTCAACTACTTCCTTTGTACCCAGCTTTAAATAGAGACGTTATCCTTGCGACATGTCTTCTTCATGATATCGGTAAGACACAAGTCTTTACAGATATCGTAGCGCCTGATTATACAACAGAAGGCGAACTTTTAGGACATATAACACTTGGACTTGAACTTATTCATGATGCTGCAAGAGAAGCAGGAATTTCCATTTACGATGCCGAACTACTTGCTCTTAAGCATTGTATTGCAAGTCAGTTCGGAGATATCAATCAAGGCTTTGGCAGTGCTGTATCACCGAAAACGGCAGAAGCGATTTTTTTTCATCACATCAAACAAATGAACACGAGATTACATGGGCTTGAAATGATCCAAGAACGTTCGCAGGAAGATTGGACGTATTCACCCATGTTTAAACGAAAAATGTATACGTATAAAAAAGGAGACGAATCGTAAGGAGAGATTTGGATGAGTCAACACAGTAATAGAGAGAAACGCTTAGATGAGATAAAAAGATGGGAAGAAGAATATTTCATCCAAGAAGCATCAGATATTGCCAAATCCTATCAAATATGGAGTGAGCGGATATTCAATCAATTGGGAGATGCGCGCAAACGAAAGTGGCTTTCAAAAATGGATGACTGTTTGTTTCATTTACAAGCGTGGTATCAAGATAGTAGGTCGTATGAAGACACGCATCGACGGATTATTCAATATGCTCGTATATTTGATGCTAGTATGACGACAATAGATGATTTGCATCAGCTGCCTATAGAGCAGCTTGATTATTTGGCCGAGCAGCTTATGGCAAAACAACGCATGATTGCTTTTGGTCAAGGTGGGTTAACGGGAATGGGGGGAGCTTTTTTACTGGCAGTTGATTTACCAGCGATGGCACTTATTCAATTACGATCCTTGCAACAACTTGCCCTTGTTTATGGATATGATACGAGACGTCCAGCTGAAATGATGTATATTTTGAAATTATTTCATGTTGCTACCTTGCCTAAATCGTATCAAGCAGCAGAGTGGGACAAGCTTTTTGCGGAAGTAGAAGGTCAGTTAGGAGATGACATTTTCTATCAAGGAGAAGATTCAATCTTTCAAGACAAGTGGATGGAGCAACTAATGAAGCAGTTAGCAAAAAGCTTTATGATCACGATGCTGCGTAAAAAAGTGATCCAAGGTATGCCGCTGATCGGCATGGCGGCAGGTGCAGGCTTGAATTATCGCTTCTCTCAGCAAGTCATTGAAATCGGACAACATTTTTATCAGAAGAGAAGATTACTTTCGGTGTAAACGTTAATATTCATCAGGAAAACCAGCTAGATTGAGCTGGTTTTTTTATTTACCGCTAGAAATAGATGGATTCATTCGAAACCAGATCCATAAGTCATTAATGATTGATGCTAGCTCTGCCATTTCAAGGTTTAATTCACATGAACGTTCAAAGTTTTCTTCCTCTGTTAATGCCTTATGAACAAGATTAATCTCCTTTTCAATTGTTTTAACGCGGTCTGGAATTGTCCCTCTTATTGACTCCCATTTTGACACAATGCGCTCTTGTGTGTCTTGTTCTAGCTCATCCCAATGTTCATTGATGCGTGGAATGGAAAGCCCAAGACGAGAATCATAGATGAAATCTATATTCATTTGCATTCACCTCACACTCATTTACATTCGCTGTATACATGATGATAACGAACATTTTAGTGAATGAAAACAAAAATATCATAAAAAAAGCGATATTTTCACTTGCCAAAATTGATTACCCCTGTTAAAGTAATGAATATTAATAAGAATTGACTTTGGTTTTATGCAAAGGAAGATATGGAAGAAAGACCACTCTTTTTTTAAATAACAATGTATAAAAATAATATTATAAGTATGATTATTCATAGGAGGAATGCAAAATGAAACAGAAAGTTGTGTTGGCTTATTCAGGTGGATTAGATACATCCGTTGCGATTAAATGGTTAGCAGATAAAGGTTATGACGTTATTGCTGTAGGGTTGGATGTAGGTGAAGGAAAGGATTTAGATTTCGTTAAACAAAAAGCATTAGATGTTGGTGCGATCGAATCGTATTCAATCGATGCGAAAAAAGAATTTGCAGAGGATTTCGTTTTACCTGCTTTGCAAGCTCATACATTATATGAAGAAAAATATCCGCTTGTCTCTGCACTTTCTCGTCCGTTAATTTCTAAGAAGCTAGTTGAAATTGCTGAACAAACAGGAGCTACTGCGGTTGCTCATGGATGTACAGGTAAAGGAAACGACCAAGTACGTTTTGAAGTGTCTATTCAAGCATTAAATCCTAACTTAGAAGTACTTGCTCCTGTACGTGAGTGGGCTTGGTCACGTGATGAAGAAATTGAATATGCGAAAAAGAATAATATTCCAATTCCAATTGATTTAGATAATCCATATTCTGTTGATCAAAACTTATGGGGCCGTGCAAATGAGTGTGGAATCCTAGAAGATCCATGGGCAACTCCACCAGAAGGTGCTTATGAGTTAACTGTTGCAATTGAAGATGCACCAGATGAAGCAGATATTATTGAAATTGGTTTTGAACAAGGTGTTCCAGTAACAATCAACGGAGTGTCATATCAATTAGATCAATTGATTCTTGAGCTAAACCAAATTGCTGGTAAGCATGGTGTTGGACGTATTGACCATGTTGAGAATCGTCTTGTTGGGATCAAGTCTCGTGAAGTTTACGAGTGCCCAGGTGCAATGACGTTAATCAAAGCACATAAAGAACTTGAAGATATTACATTAACGAAAGAAGTTGCACATTTCAAACCAATTATCAGTAAGAAATTATCTGAAGTGATCTATGATGGTTTATGGTTCTCACCATTACAACCAGCACTTCAAGCGTTCTTAAAAGAAACACAAAAATCAGTAACAGGCGTTGTTCGTGTGAAACTGTTTAAAGGACACGCAATTGTAGAGGGACGTAAATCTCCTTACTCTCTATATGATGAAAAACTTGCTACGTATTCAACAGATGATGAATTTGATCACAGTGCAGCTGTTGGCTTTATCTCACTATGGGGATTAACAACAAAAGTTCACAGCATGGTCAACAAGGAGAAGAAGGAGGTCACACAATAGTGACGAAGCTTTGGGGAGGACGTTTTACAAAGACAGCAGAGGAGTGGGTTGATGCATTCGGTGCATCAATCGGCTTCGATCAAGCGCTAGTCGATGAAGATATACAAGGAAGCCTTGCTCACGTGACGATGCTTGGAAAATGCGGAATTCTCCCAGCAGATGAAGTTGAGAAGATTAAAGAAGGGCTTAACACCCTTCGCGAAAGAGCAAAAAAAGGTGAGCTTGAATTTTCTGTTTCAGAAGAAGACATTCACTTAAACCTTGAAAAAATGCTCATTGATGAAATTGGCCCAGTAGGTGGAAAGCTCCACACTGGACGTAGTCGAAATGACCAAGTTGCAACAGATATGCATCTGTATTTACGTAACAATACGAAAGAAATTATGGATGCGGTAAAAAAGCTACAAGAAGCTCTTTATACGCAAGCAACGAAGCATGTTGAAACGTTAATTCCTGGTTATACACATCTACAGCGTGCTCAACCAGTTTCGTTTGCTCATCATTTACTGGCTTATTTCTGGATGCTTGAGCGTGATTATGGTCGGTACGAGGATAGTCTGAAACGTTTAAATATTTCACCTCTAGGTGCAGGAGCATTGGCAGGGACAACTTTTCCAATTGACCGTGCTTATGCTGCGGAATTGCTAGGCTTTGATGATATTTATCAAAATAGTCTTGATGCGGTAAGTGATCGTGACTTTATTGTTGAGTTTTTAAGTGCTTCCTCTGTTTTGATGATGCATTTATCTAGACTATGCGAAGAGTTAATTCTCTGGTCAACACAAGAGTTTCAATTTATTGAAATGGACGATTCGTTTGCAACAGGTAGTAGTATCATGCCGCAAAAGAAAAATCCTGATATGGCAGAGCTAATTCGTGGGAAGACGGGCCGTGTGTACGGCAATCTGTTTTCACTTTTAACAACGCTAAAAGGATTGCCTCTAGCATACAATAAAGATATGCAAGAGGATAAGGAAGGTATGTTTGATACTGTTGAAACAGTTAAAGGCTCTTTGAATATCTTCGCTGGTATGATTGAGACCATGACTGTTAATACAGAAACGATGGAAAAAGCAGTCCATCAAGATTTCTCAAATGCAACGGAGCTAGCTGATTACTTAGCTACAAAGGGAATGCCATTCCGTCAAGCGCATGAAGTTGTAGGGAAATTGGTACTTGTTGCCATTCAAAAAGGCGTTTTCCTCCTTGACTTACCGTTCTCTGATTATCAAGAGGCTAGTGAGTTATTTGAAGAAAACATTTATGATGTCTTACAACCGAAGACTGTTGTTGCACGTCGAAATAGCGCGGGCGGGACAGGCTTTGATCAAGTAAGAATTGCGCTTGAAAAGGCAGAGAAAAGTCTTAACGTAACTGTCTAAGATGTCAGAAACCATTTTTAATAAAAGTAGGCACACATTATCTCTAAAGATAGTGTGTGTTTTTTTTACTCTTAGCTAAAAACATAGTATGATCAAAGCAACTAGGTTACTATGGTAAATGGGAGGGGAAAGACATGCGTCACGCCTTGATTACGGCAGGAACAAAAGGATTAGGTGTTCAAGTAACCGAGTCCTTGCTTTTGAAGGGCTATTCGGTTACCGTTACATTTCGTAGTGATAAAGAGACGGTAGAAATGCTAAGAAAGCGTTGGTTTAGCTATGCTGATCGTCTCCAGTTTATTCAAGCAGATGTAACAAAAAAAGAAGATATTTATAAGGCAGTTGATGCTGCTTTTACGAAATTTAAACGAATTGATCTATTAATTAATAATGCAGGCCCTTATGTTTTTGAGCGAAAAAAATTGGTTGATTACGAAGAGGACGATTGGTACAACATGATCGAAGGTAATTTAAGTGCCGTCTATCACTTGTTAAAAAAAGTTGTACCGATTATGAGAGAACAAAAGTTTGGAAGAATTATTACATATGGTTTCCAAGGAGCAAACAGTGCCCCAGGCTGGATCTACCGTTCAGCTTATGCAGCGGCTAAAGTAGGACTTGTCTCATTGATGAAGACGGTTTCCATTGAAGAAGCTGAATACGGGATTACAGCTAATATGGTTTGTCCAGGTAATATTTTAGGTGAGATGAAAGAGGCGACGATTAAAGAAGCCCGCCAGCATCCTGACAGTGAGACACCAATTGGCCGTTCAGGCACGGGAGAGGATATTGCAAGGTCGATTCTCTTCTTATGTGAAGAAGACGCTGATATGGTCACTGGAACGGTTTTAGAGGTGACAGGTGGTGTAGATGTTATCCATCGTTATCGCTAATGATGTATAATCATCCATATTTTTACACACCTTAATAAATGAGGTGAAAAATGATGAAGATATGGTTTGTTATGTCATTTGTTTTTTTAGTTATGTTTAGTTTGTTTCAACCAGTAGAAGCTGCTGGAACAGAGTTAATGAATAGTTTTTCGTTTAGAATGACATTGGTGGAAAATGGAACTGAATATCAATGGGAATATGATAGTCCTAATGCTTATGAATTTGAGTATGGTGAGCGTGTCATAAAAGGAGAAGAAGCAAAAAAGAAGGTCGAAGAAATGTTTCGCATCTTAAAATTGACTGAAGAAGAAAAGGTTGAAACCCTTGTCAAAAGAGTGAAGGATGCGAATCACCCCAGTTTGGAACGTCTAGATATTCGTTATATGAATGCTGATGGCAAATTGTATACATGGGTATGGCAAAATAATCAATAAAGAGATGATGGAAAAAGGTCTAATTTTAGTAGTTAAACACTAAGATTAGACCTTTTTCTTATTTTATGATTTGTAATTCTTTTGGGTACGTGGTTAAACATTCGTATCCTTGGTCGGTGATAAGGACTTCATCTTCAATACGGACACCTCCGACATTCGGAACGTAAATACCTGGTTCGATTGTAAAGGTCATTCCCACTTTCAATTGCTCTTTATTCTTCTCGTTTAGTGAAGGAAGCTCATGGACTTCTGATCCAAGACCGTGTCCAATTCGATGAGGAAAAAACTTGCCGTAGCCTGCATCTGTTATGACTTTTCTTGCTGTTTTGTCCAAATCGCCTAGCACGGTGCCTTTTTTACAGAGATCAAGCGTCTTGAGTTGTGCTTGCAACACCGTATCATAGATGTTTCTTTGTTCCTCAGATATATCGCAAAAAGCAACGGTTCTTGTAATATCTGAGCAATACCCTTCTAGAACAACGCCTAAGTCAAATAACACAAATTCGCCAGGGTGAATTTGTTTCATGCTTGGACTCCCGTGAGGATTAGCTGATTGTTCGCCGCTTAAGACAAGGGTACCAAATGACATTTCGGTAATCCCTTTTCTTTTCAGCTCATATTCAATGAGAGCAAGGATATCCATCTCCGTTCGACCTGTTTGTAAGGCGTGAACTCCTACTTCGACACCGAAATCAGCTAGCTTAGCTGCTTCGCGTAATATAGAAATCTCAGCTTCACTCTTAATAAGTCGTTGTTCCATCAATTTTGCGTCTATAGACACAAATGATAAATCAGGAGAAAGCTTTTGTAATTGTTCTGCTCTTGCATAGAAAAGAGCTTCTTTTTCGATAGCGAGATTTGTGCCTTGAAGGTGAAGAGATGATAGATACTGTGAGAGTAGCTCCCAAGGATCTTCATGATCGCTGTAGCCGATGATATCACTACTCCAGCCAGCTTGATGGACGAGGGCTTTTTCCATGTTTGGGCAGACTAAACAAGGTTCGTGATCTGGGAATACTAGTAGAGAAACGATTCGTTCATATGGATGACAGCGAAAGCCACTAAAGTAAAAAACGTTCGCTTGTCCTTGGATAAAGGCATAAGAAATGTCTTCCTCCCTTAACCATTTTTGTAAATGCAGTAAACGTTGTTCGATCATATTAAACTCCTTTTGTGGTTCGTATAATTATCCTTAATTTAGCATGATATGTTAAAATAAAAAAGATACATGGAAAATTTACTTTTGCTAAAAAAGAGTCATAAAAAGCAGGAATCTGCTTAACAATGATTAAGTAGACATAGGGAAGGATATTTAAAACCAAAAGGAGCGGATAATAGTGAAAATTAGTTATCATGGTCATTCGGTTGTTTATGTAGAGACGAAGGGTAAAAGAATTATTATTGACCCATTTATTACAGGCAACGGATTGACTGATTTAGATGCTGATAAGCTAGAAGTCGATGTCATTTTACTTACTCATGGGCATAATGATCACGTTGGTGATACGGTTGAACTAGCAAAGAGAAATGATGCCCTTGTTGTTGCACCATTTGAACTCGCTACATATTTAGGTTGGCAAGGAATCAATACTCACCCCATGCATATTGGTGGTTCTCATACATTTGAATTTGGGACAGTTAAGCTTACACAAGCTTTCCATGGCTCATCTTTTACGGTTGAAGAAGAACAGAAAATTGTTTACACAGGGATGCCTGCTGGAATTTTGTTTACTGCAGAAGGAAAAACAATCTTTCATGCAGGAGATACAGCGTTATTTAATGATATGAAAATGATTGGAGAACGCAATACAATTGATCTAGCTTTCTTGCCAATTGGTGATAATTTCACGATGGGCCCAGAGGATGCGGAGGTTGCAGCGGAATGGCTCCAAGCGAAACGAGTTGTTCCGATTCATTACAATACATTCCCTGTTATTGAACAGGATCCTGAAGCATTTGCAGATCAATTATCAGGAAAGAAAGGTTTGTCATTAAAAGTGGGAGAAAGCATTGAATTATAAGACGAGGACCAAGCCTTATCCAAATAAGAGGCTTGGTCTTTTTTTTATTTTTAAAACATATGCTGTATAAAAAGGGTAAGAGGAGGATGCTATGTGCGTGAGCGAGCAGTCATTTGTTTCTTAATAGCCGCCATTATGCTTCCATACGGAATTGGTTATTTGCCGTTTGGTGGTGAAGGGGTTGCGCAAGTGTTTGCCTGGGGATGGGTTGCTTTTGCAATCATTGTTTTAATTGGAAATGCTATTCAACTGTTATATATAAAAAGAGTACAGGAAACAAAAGCTGTACCTATCAAAAAGCGCATTAGTGCTCGGCAGAAACTTCGAGGATAAGGAAGATGACCTTGCTCACTAACACTTTCAGACGTATACTGTAAATAGTACAGTTTTCTATTCCAATAGAAACAGTCAGTGAAACGAAAGTGTGGTGGCTATGATGGCTACAAAGCATGAGCAAATTATTGAATATATAACGAATTTAGCAGTCGGTGAGAAAATTTCTGTTCGTTCGATTGCAAAAGCGTTAACGGTAAGTGAAGGAACCGCTTATCGTGCAATTAAAGAAGCTGAAAATCAGGGGCTTGTCAGCACGATTGAACGTGTAGGAACGGTCCGGATTGAAAAGAAAAAGAAAGAAAATATCGAAAAATTAACATACGCAGAAATTGTAAATATTGTGGATGGACAAGTGCTCGGTGGACGTCAAGGTCTACACAAAACATTAAATCGCTTCGTCATTGGTGCGATGAAGCTTGATGCCATGATGCGTTATGTGGAAGCTGGAAATCTATTAATCGTTGGGAATCGTTATCAAGGGCATAAGCTAGCACTAGAGGCAGGAGCAGCAGTGCTCATTACTGGTGGTTTTGATACGACTGATGACGCCATTAAGCTTGCAGAAGAACTCGATTTACCGATCATTTCAACAAGTTATGATACATTTACCGTTGCAACAATGATCAACAGGGCTATCTATGACCAGCTTATTAAAAAAGAGATTGTTCTTGTTGATGACATTTTAATTCCGTTGCAAGATACGTATTATATGACAACGCAGAACACCGCAGAAAAATGGCATGAGCTAAATGAAAAAACGGGTCATAGTCGTTACCCTGTCATTGATGCCCAAATGAAAATACAAGGTATGGTTGCAGCAAAGGATGTTCTTGGTGCGACAAAGCAAACGTCAATTGAGAAAGTCATGACGCCTAATCCCATTACGGTTAATGAGCGAACGTCAGTCGCAGCTGTTGCCCATGTGATGGTTTGGGAAGGCATTGAGCTGCTTCCTGTTATCGATGAACAGCGCAAGCTTATAGGTGTTATTAGTAGGCAGGATGTTTTAAAAGCCCTGCAAATGGTTCAGCGTCAACCTCATGTAGGTGAGACGATAGAAGATATTGTGACGAGTCGGATAGAAGAACAATCCTCTGCGGAAGAACTCGCTTTTAAGTGTGAAGTAACACCGCAAATGACAAATCAGTTAGGTACGATTTCATATGGTGTTATGACCACACTCGTAACAGAGGCTGGTAGTAGAGTGCTACGTAAATACAAAAAAGGTGATCTAGTCGTTGAGAATATTACACTCTATTTTATTAAGCCTGTTCAAATTGAAAGTATTATTTTAATTAAACCAAAGGTTCTCGAAATTGGGCGAAAGCATGGGAAAATTGATGTTGAGCTTTATCATGATGACGAAATCGTAGGAAAAGCGCTCATGATGGCTCAATTGATAGACTAATGAAACGAATAGAAAAGGGTGACCACATTGTCACCCTTTTTAAGTGTTCTTTAATCATTTAATTGAGGAATATAGTGACGATATGCTCTGTAGCCAAAGATCACATTTAGAACACCTAGTAAAGAAAACACAGCTCCGACAATCAAATCAATGTTACTTCTTGGATTGACAAGCAGGTTAGCACCAAATGCGGTAAGGAAAAAGCCAAGAGATAGCGTTGCTTTCGTTTGATAAATGCGGTTTAATAGTGATTTCGGTGTACGCCACACTTTTATTTTGTTATAAATGAAAAAGACAGCAGAGAAGATAATAATAATCGTAAATATTTTTTCCATGAAACAGCCTCCTTGATTTCTAATCCTAGTTAATATTGTAGCGCTAGTTTAACGGGAATACCAGTGAAGGAACAATGAACAGAAGAGAGGGAATGTAATGATAAAAAATATTTTGGATGCGATTGAACGCTTTGAGACGATCGTTATCCATCGCCACGAACGTCCTGATCCAGATGCTATAGGATCACAATTAGGATTGGCTCAAGTCATTAGAGAGCAGTACCCAAGTAAAAACGTATATGCAGTTGGTGAAGCTGAACCATCGCTTGCTTTTCTTGGAGAAATGGATGTTATCTCAGACGAACAATATACAGGAGCTCTTGTGATCGTTTGCGACACAGCTAATACAGAAAGAATTAGCGATCAGCGCTATGATCAGGGAGCCGCCCTTATCAAAATTGATCATCATCCAAATGATGAGCCATACGGCGATATCGTCTGGGTGGAAACGACCTATAGCTCGACGAGTGAAATGATTGTGGAATTAATCGTTCAAGGACAAAAACTGGGGTATGCCCTTAGTTCTGAATCTGCTTTGTTATTATATGCAGGCATTGTAGGGGATACGGGGCGTTTCCGTTATTCCAACACAAGCGCAGATACGTTAAAACGGACAAGTTTATTGGTCGAACAGCGATTTGATCAAAATGCTTTTTATTCCGAGTTGCATAAAAAAGATTTGAAAATGACTCGGCTACAAGGATATGTCCTTCAACACTTTGAAATTAAAGAGGGTCATTTAGGCATCATGCGCTTAACAAAAGACATTCTCAAGCAGTTTGACGTTACATCGAATGAATCTTCTCAACTTGTCAATACCTTTTCCGATGTAGAAGGGTTAAAGGCATGGGTCTTCTTTGTTGAAGAGGAAGACAAAATTCGTGTAAGGCTACGTTCAAAAGGACCTGTGATCAATACGATTGCCACGCAGCATGGCGGTGGAGGTCATCCCATGGCTTCTGGAGCAACGGCTTATTCATGGGAAGAAACAGAAGAAATTATTGAAAAGCTGTTAAAGGCATGTCGCGCATAAATGATTAAAGAAAAAGACGAGGGGCTATTCTCTCGTCTTTTTCAAAAGATAAGAACGTTTAAAATTCACTGATGTCTAGCGCAAACAGCCTATCCGCTTGCGCTTTTCTAGTTACTTCTCTTTAGTCGGGATGAACCAGGAACCCATGTCTGTTACATCTTCATGGACCTTGATATCTTCTTTTTCAAGTTCTTTACGAATAAGGTCTGAGACTTCTTTTGTTTCAGCAAAAGCAGATAATCCAGCTTTGATTTTCTCTACTTTTTTTAAGGCCATTTCTTTTCGGTTAATGATCATTTCTTTTCCCGTTACGTCCATTTGTCATCCCTCCTAAAAAATAGATGAAATACTCCTTTCATTATACAGAAAAACATCCTCTCCAAACAAATGAAGTGAAAAGTTCGAAAAATTGTGATGTTATATTCTAAAAGGGATGATCTCCACATGAATCCGTAACGTCGTAAATAAATAGATTTCTTTTACGTCTAACTGATAACGAGCTTCACCAACATGAAATACTTTATTTTCTAACGTTCGGACCATTAAATCCTTCATATTAGCAACTGTTTCAATGTCTTTGCGTTCTAAAAACTGTAATTCGTTTAGAGCTTGTTGCCGTAGTTCAAACAATGTTAGCTGATTTAAACGTAATTTGCGATCATTTAAATAAGTGATATCGATTTGTTGAATAGTGAGCTTTTTTTGGTTTTCTTCGTTTAATTTTGTTTGCTCGCTAACAAGGCGGTCAATCCTTGTTTGCTGATCAATGATGACAGTCTCTTGTTTCGAAATCCGTAGCATAAGTCCTTCGTATACTTGTCCGTATTGATAAATAAAAAAAAACCACCCGATTAGCATGCCAATGATTACGCCTGCGAAAAAACGTTGCCAGCCTGGGCGCTCATAATATGGCGGAATTCTCACGATGATAGTGGCTCCCCGACAATCCACTGAATGAGCAATGTGCCAGAATGAGCCCCGCATAGTGCAGCTAAAATCATAAACCCAGTTTTAAAAATATCCCCATGAGCCCCGTCAAATAGACCGCGTTCAATCGTTGTAATGGCGTCGAATGTACCACCTATTGCCGCGACGATCGCCCAGATCTTTAAGCTTCCTGCTAAGTCGTGCATGACAGATAGTGGAGGCTTTCCAATTAGAAAGGCTCCAATCCCACCGATGATCGCTCCACCAATAATGACACCAAAAGCGACAAAAAAATCAATGATCAGTGTAGCCAGTAATTCACGAGTCATCATCTAGCCTCATCCTCCTAATTTACTCCTATTAAAAATGCTAAGCTTATCTTTATCATATATAGGCTCTCGTGAACGTAAATATGACAGCTATGATCTAGATTATTGAGAAGAGAAATCAAGACGTGTTCATCTTGACCTGATTTGTACTATACTAGAAGAACGAATGATGAAAGGTGGAAGAGGAATGATGATTGTTCAGAGCCATGTGTATAGTGAATACAGTCTTTTGTCATCAACCAATCGCATAGAAGCGCTTGTAGAGAAGGCAAGTAGGCTTGGTTATCAAGCTTTGGCTCTTTGTGACCATCACGTGATGTACGGAGCGGTTCCTTTCTATCAAGCTTGTTTAAAATATGGGATCAAACCGATTTTGGGTCTAGAATTGACGATACAAAGGGACGAGGATGAACCTCATACGTTGGCACTCATAAGATTGTATGCAAAAAACGAACAAGGATATGCACACTTAATGCAGCTTGCTACATTGATCGGGCATAAAGAAGAGAAGCATCCAGCTCTTTCGCGGGAAGAGGTTATACCTTATTTGAATGACCTTGTTGTTGTTTTGCCTGATCAAGATGGTCCAATCCATTCATGGTTGCAAAGTGGGCAGGATGAAAAAGCGAGAGAGTGGTTGGCAACATGGAGAGGGCAGACAAATGTAGCAGATTGGCTTCTTGGAATATCAGGAAATAACGAGCAGGTTGAACAAGTAAGCTTATTTTCAAAACAGAATGGGTTAAAAGTGATTGCCTCCCATCCATGTTATTTCCTTGAAGAAAGAGATGCTGAAGCTTTTGGTATAGCACGTGCGATTCGAGATGGAGTGAAAGCAGAGGACCGGGCTCTGAGAAGAGAAGAACGATCTTATTTTTTACAAAGTCCAGAGCAAATGCTCACGTGTTTCAAACATGAAAGAGAAGCTTTAGAAAACACCCAACTTCTTGCTTCTTTATGTTCAGTTCAGCTTACCCTTGGACAACCACAGCTTCCTAAATATACGCCTGCAGAAGGGGAGTCAAACGAGCTCCTGCGCCAGCTATGCGTAAAAGGAGCTCATTTGCGTTATCGTGAAGTAAATGATCAAGTAAGGGAACGACTTGAGAAAGAATTACACGTCATCACACAAATGGGTTTTAGTGATTATTTTTTGATTGTATGGGATTTTATGAGGTATGCACGGAAGCAAGGCATGTTAACTGGTCCAGGAAGAGGCTCTGCTGCAGGTTCACTCGTTGCATATGTACTGGAGATTACGAATGTCGATCCTCTTAAATATAATCTTTTATTTGAGCGGTTTTTAAATCATGAACGTGTCTCCATGCCCGATATCGATATTGATTTTCCTGACCATCGCCGTGATGAAGTGATTGAATACGTACAAGGAAAATATGGAAAAGAACATGTCGCGCAAATTATTACATTTGGTACACTAGCCGCAAGAGCAGTTGTTAGGGATGTTGGTAAAGCTCTTGGACTAATGAGTTTTGTGATCGAACAAGTAGCAAGAGAGATACCGTCAACTCCTGGTATGACACTTGAGAAGGCACTTGCAGAAAGTAAGCGACTAGCAGCTTTAATCAATGAATCGGATGAAGCGAAAGCTCTTTGGCAGATCGCTAAGCAGCTTGAAGGCTTACCAAAGCATACCTCAACACATGCGGCTGGGGTTGTGATTAGTGCTCGTCCGCTCCCAGAAATCGTCGCTCTTCAAGCTGGCCAAGCAGGAGTTTCATTGACACAAGCAACGATGAATGTCATCGAAGAGCTTGGCTTACTCAAATTTGATTTTCTTGGTTTGAGAAACTTAACCTTGCTTGAGCGCATGGTGTCTCTAATCGAGGAACATAATCAAGTGAAGCTGGACCTACAGAACATTCCTTTAAATGACGAAGAAACATTTGTTTTACTTGGAAAAGGTGATACGACAGGAGTTTTTCAATTGGAATCTCCAGGTATGAGAAGGACTCTTACGCACTTGAAACCAACTGAATTTGAAGATATTGTCGCGGTTAATGCTCTGTATCGTCCTGGTCCAATGGAATTTATTCAAACGTATATTGATGGTAAATATAAAGTACACACTATTACGTATGCTCATCCTGATCTAGAGCCAATTTTAAAAGGGACTCATGGAGTCATCGTCTACCAAGAGCAAATTATGCAAATTGCCTCTCTTTTAGCAGGCTTTTCCCTAGCAGAAGCCGATATCTTACGTCGAGCGATCAGTAAAAAAAAGAAGGAAGAATTAGCCCGTCAGCGTGAGGCTTTTGTAAAAGGGGCAGTTGATAATGGGTATGAGGCGAATGTTGCAATAGAAGTATTTTCCCTTATTGAGCGGTTTGCTGACTATGGTTTTAATAGAAGTCATGCTGTCGCTTATAGCATGATCAGCTATCAACTTGCTTATGTGAAAGCACACTACCCGCTTGCCTTTTATACCGCGCTATTTTCAAGCGTGTGGCATAATCATGAGAAGCTTGCTCATCATTTACGTGAATGTAGAAGTGCTGGATATAAGGTCTTGCCTCCATCTGTTTCGCATAGTGATTTGCTGTTTTCGATTGAAAATAAGGCGATTCGCTTCGGGCTACTACCGATTACACATGTAGGTGTTCAGGCTGTAGAAGCGATCATCTCTGAACGAAAAAAGAAGCCTTTTGAAGATTTGTTTAGCTTTACTGTTCGTTTTGATCAAAAGATTGTGAACAAGAAGTCAATCGAGCAATTGATAAAAGCTGGGGCAATGGATGAATTTAGACAAGATCGTGCAACGCTTTTAAAATCGCTAGACGAAGCTCTTCGTTTTGCTATAGAAGTGAAAGAGTTTCAAGAGGAAACAGGGGGATTGTTCACTCTTGATATACAGGCCCCAGAATATGATCAGGCTGAGCCATTGCTTATTCAAGAAAAGCTTGAGTATGAAAAAGAGGCACTTGGTTTTTATTTATCAGGACATCCAATTGAAACGTATAAAGCGAAACTGGCTGATGTAACAAGAGTCACGATCGAAACGGCATTTACAAAGACTGGGATTGTAAGAGTAGCTGGGCTAATTGTGAGTGTAAGAAAAATTAAAACAAAAAAAGGGGAGCCGATGGCGTTTGCTGTTCTAAGTGATGAATCACAGGAAGGGGAGCTTATTCTTTTTCCGCAAGCATGGCAGAAAGTAGAGATAACTTTTAAAGAAGGCGAGCTTGTTCTGATAGAAGGACGAATGGATCAATCAAAAGAGCGAAAACAAATCATTGTTGAAAAAGTGGTCTCTGTAAATAGTCTATCTAATGAGCAAGGCTCAGTACAAGACGCCAAACTTTTTTTAAGAATTACTCCCGCACGAGAACATCCTAAACTTTTACAACAGGTGAAGCAGCAATTGTTGGATAATAAAGGTCAAGTGCCAGTTGTCCTTTATTATGAGCAAACAAAACAGACGAAGCGTTTGCTAGCAAACTATAATGTTTCCCCAAGTAATACTTGCTTATCTATCTTAAAAGAACTGCTCGGTAAAGAAAACGTTGTCTTAAGAAAAGAAGGCACGAAGGATAAATAGCGAATTTTCCTTGGCTAATGTTGAAAGTTTCTATATAATTAGGGGTGTTTTAAAGTGGTCAGACCAGTTCGGGTGTATTGCACCCCCTAGGTTAAATAAAAGTTAATTTAATAGAAAAAGGAGTGTCTAATGTGTCAACATTGAGAGAAGAAGCCTTACATATGCACCGGGAGAACCAAGGGAAGCTTGAAACAACGTCAAAAGTACTTGTCCGCAATGCACGTGACTTGAGTTTAGCGTATTCACCAGGAGTAGCCGAGCCTTGTAAAGAAATCTTTGAGGATGTAGAATCTGTTTATGAATATACAGTCAAAGGAAATATGGTCGCTGTTGTGAGTAATGGAACGGCTGTACTTGGACTTGGTAATATTGGACCAGAAGCTGCTATGCCTGTTATGGAAGGAAAAGCTGTTCTGTTCAAATCATTTGCTGGTGTTGATGCGTTTCCGATCTGCTTAAATACAACAAGTGTAGACAAAATTGTTGAAACAGTTAAATTAATGGAGCCAACTTTTGGTGGTGTAAACCTAGAGGATATCGCTGCGCCTGATTGTTTTGAAATTGAGGAACGCCTTAAAAAAGAGGCAAATATTCCTGTATTCCATGATGATCAACATGGTACGGCAATTGTAACATTAGCTGGTTTAATTAATGCATTAAAAATTACGGGCAAGAAAATGTCTGAAATTAAAGTTGTCGCAAACGGTGCTGGTTCAGCAGGGATTGCAATTATTAAGCTAATGCAACGAATGGGCGTACGTGATATTATTATGTGCGACTCAAAAGGAGCGATCTATGATGGACGGTCTGCTGGAATGAACAACATTAAGGACGAGGTTGCTAAGTTCACGAACAGAGATCGCTTAGAAGGTTCTCTTGCTGATGTTATCAAAGGTTCAGACGTATTTATCGGTGTTTCTGTAGCGGGTGCATTAACAAAAGAAATGATTGAAAGCATGAACGAAGACCCAATTATCTTTGCAATGGCAAATCCTGTTCCAGAAATCATGCCAGAAGAGGCAAAAGCAGCAGGAGCAAAAGTGATTGGTACTGGTCGTTCGGATTTTCCGAATCAAGTGAATAATGTACTAGCTTTCCCTGGAATTTTCCGTGGTGCGCTTGATGTACGAGCTACTCATATTAACGAAGAAATGAAAGTTGCAGCAGTTTATGCGATTGCTGATTTAGTTGCAGAAGCTGACTTAACTACTGAGTATGTGATTCCAGCTCCGTTTGATCCACGCGTAGCTCCAGCAGTTGCAGCAGCAGTAGCAAAAACGGCTATGGAAACGGGAGTTGCTCGTATTAAGGTAGATCCTGAACAAATTGCTGAGAAAACAAGAAAATTAGCCGTTATTGGTAATGAATAGTAATTGTTAGGGTAATAACTGAGATGAGGGTGACTATGTCATCAGAACAACCTAAAGTTTATATTGAAATCATTAAGCAAATCAATCAAATTATCCACAATGATCAATTAACAAGTGGTGATAAATTGCCGTCTGAAAGAGAATTGAGCGACCGACTAAGTGTAGGTCGCTCCTCTGTCAGAGAAGCTCTTCGTGCATTAGAGCTTCTTGATTTAATTGAAACACGACGTGGTGAAGGAACGTTTATTAAACCTGCAGGAAGCTTCCAGTTAGTTGATATTATCTTATCTTTTTTATTGAAAAATGATAGTGCCCAGCAGGATTTAACAGAAACGAGAAGAATAATAGAGCTTGAAGCATTGCGGCTTGCCTGTATACGAATGACAGATAATTCGATTGATCATCTTAGGCAGCTGATAAGGCGAGCAAGAGAAGAATGGTCCCATGGTGATCTCCCAGTTGAAGAAGATTATTTATTTCATAAAACGATTGTCGAGTCTTGTAATAATCGTCTTCTTCTTCATTTATGGATATCCCTTGTTGAATATAATAAAGTAGCGCTTGAACGTTCTCTTCAAAGAGAAGGGAGAATGCTAGTCTCAATAAAGGAGCATGAAGACATTTATTTGGCTCTGAAAGACCGTCATTGTGATGTAGCGATCAAAGCGATGGAAAAGCATCTGCAAAACAGTCGCTTCTAGCTCTTGTACTACTTGAAGTGTGTAAGTCATAAGATAAAGAAATGGTAAGCTTAAGCGAGCGAGGTGTAAAAATGCTTAAGGATTTTTTGAAAAAGAAAAAGCGATATGCGACTATCCCATCAGAACGAGCAAAGCAAGAAGTACCTGAAGGCCTGATGACGAAATGTCCAGCATGTCGAACAATTATGTATACGAAAGAATTAAAGAAAAATCTTTATGTGTGTGATACGTGTGGTCATCATCATCGTATGACGGCATACGAACGAATGGACAGTTTATTCGATACTGGAACATTTGTTGAGCTTGATAAAGGGATGATCAGTAAGAACCCTCTAGATTTTCCAACGTACGAGGAGAAGCTAGAATCAGACCGTCAAAAGACTGATTTAAACGAAGCAATTGTTACTGGAGAAGGGCTAATTAATGGTTTTGGTGCAGTTGTTGCAGTAATGGATTCACGATTCCGTATGGGTAGTATGGGTTCAGTCGTTGGTGAGAAAATTACACGTGCTGTTGAACAGGCGATTGAAAAGAACATGCCATTTATTCTATTCTCTGCTTCTGGCGGAGCTAGAATGCAGGAAGGGGTTCTAAGCCTCATGCAAATGGCTAAGACAAGTGCGGCCCTGCAGAAGCTTAATCATCAAGGTGGCTTGTTTATTTCGATTATGACTCATCCTACAACAGGTGGTGTTTCAGCAAGCTTCGCATCGCTTGGTGATTATAATTTTGCTGAACCGAAAGCGTTAATTGGCTTTGCTGGCCGAAGAATTATTGAACAAACGATTCGTCAAGACTTGCCAGATGATTTTCAAACAGCTGAATTTTTACTGAAGCACGGTCAGCTCGATCGAGTCATACCTCGTCTTGAGATGAAAGAGACGTTAACGAAAATTTTAGATATGCATCACGTTTCATAAAGGAGGTGTAAAGATGGCTAGTGAACTTGGTTTTGAAAAACCTATTTTGGAACTGAAAAATAAGATTAATGAGTTGCGAACGTTTACGGAAGAAAAAGAAATTGACTTATCTGATGAAATTTCTAAGTTGGAAAAACGTTTACAACAATTAGAAAAAGATATTTATGGAAACCTTCAACCGTGGGAGCGTGTTCAAATTGCTCGTCATAGTGAGCGACCAACGACGTTAGATTATATTGAGCATTTGTTTACTGATTTTTTAGAGATGCATGGTGATCGTTTGTATGGAGATGATGCAGCGATTGTTGGCGGAATTGCAAAATACCGTGGCCGACCTATAACTGTTATTGGGCATCAAAGAGGTAAAGATACGAAAGAGAATATTCGTCGTAATTTTGGTATGCCTCATCCAGAAGGATATCGAAAGGCTCTTCGTCTGATGAAGCAGGCTGAAAAGTTTAATAGACCAATTATTTGCTTTATTGATACGAAGGGAGCATACCCTGGAAAAGCTGCAGAAGAAAGAGGACAAAGCGAAGCGATTGCAAGAAATTTACTTGAAATGGCGGGCTTTACTGTACCGGTTATTTGTATCGTTATTGGAGAAGGTGGAAGTGGCGGTGCCTTAGCGCTTGGTGTTGGTGACCATATCCATATGCTAGAGAATTCGACTTATTCTGTTATCTCCCCTGAAGGAGCAGCAGCATTGCTTTGGAAAGATGCGTCTTTAGCCCAAAGAGCTGCAGAGTCAATGAAGATCACAGCACCTGATTTGAAAGAGCTGGGAATTATTGATCACATTATCCGTGAAGTAAAAGGTGGAGCCCATCGAGATGTGAAACAACAAGCTGAGGAAATTGATCGTGTGCTAGGAAACTCACTCGATGTTCTTTCAACACTATCAAAAGAGGATCTCGTTGAAAAACGCTATCAAAAATACAAAAAAATCGGACAATATACGTTTGAAAACGATATCATACCTATTAAATAAAGGAAAGTGCTTTCTGCCTGTGTGGAAGCACTTTTCGTTTTGTGCGTAACGGTATTGTGTTCACTCGGCTAAAGTGGTATTTTTTAAAAATGAGAGCAAGATATGATTGAAAAGATTGGTCGAATGAGAGGCAAAAGGACACATGACAGATGGTGAATGTGTTACTTTTCTGATATATTTTGAAAAGATTTAGGAGGTTTAAGGATGAAACGAATTGGTGTATTGACGAGTGGTGGTGACTCACCAGGAATGAACGCGGCTATCCGTGCTGTTGTTCGTAAGGCAATTTATCATGATCTTGAAGTTTACGGGATTTCGTATGGCTATGCAGGACTGATTGCAGGTGAGATTGAGAAAATGGAGTTAGGTTCTGTTGGGGATATTATTCATCGCGGTGGAACAATGCTCTATACAGCTCGTTGTGAAGAGTTTAAAACGTTAGAAGGACAGAAAAAAGGAATTGAACAGCTTAAGAAATTCGGTATCGAAGGACTTGTCGTCATTGGCGGAGATGGTTCTTTCCGTGGAGCACAAAAGCTAACGGAGCATGGTTTCCCAACAATTGGAGTGCCTGGAACAATTGATAATGATATTCCAGGGACTGATTTCACAATTGGCTTTGATACAGCTCTTAACACAGTTATTGATGCAATTGATAAGATCCGTGATACAGCAACCTCACATGAGCGTACATATGTGATTGAAGTCATGGGTCGTCATGCTGGTGATCTTGCTCTTTGGTCAGGTCTTGCCGATGGTGCAGAGACGATTGTAATTCCAGAAGAGAAGGACGATTTAGATGATATTATTGCCCGCCTTAAGCGTGGACAAGAGCGTGGTAAAAAGCATAGTATTATTGTAGTTGCTGAAGGTGCTGGAAGTGGGTTTGAATTTGGGGATAAAATTCAAAGAGCAACGAATCTAGAAACACGTGTGACAGTTCTTGGTCACATTCAACGTGGTGGTTCTCCAACAGGATTTGATCGCGTACTTGCTAGCCGATTAGGAGCAAAAGCGGTAGACTTACTTTTAGAAGGTAAAGCCGGAGTGACGGTTGGTATTCAGCGAAACGAACTTGTCTATCATGATATAAATGAAGTTCTTTCTCAAGATCATGCTATTAATCTTGATATGTACAAGCTATCCCAAGAATTATCTATCTAATTTAAAATAAAGATAAACATGGAACAAATAGGAGGCAAATATGCGTAAAACGAAAATAGTCTGTACCATTGGCCCAGCAAGTGAAACAGTAGATAAGCTAGTTTTGTTGATCGAGGCAGGAATGAACGTGGCACGTCTAAACTTTTCTCATGGAGACTTTGAAGAACATGGTGCACGCATTAAAAATATTCGTGAAGCAGAAGAACGTACAGGTAAAAAAGTAGCGATCCTTCTCGATACAAAAGGACCGGAAATTCGCACTCAAACATTAGAGGGTGGCGTAGCGGAATTAGTGATGGGTGATGAGCTCGTTATTTCAATGACCGAAGTGATAGGAAACAAAAAGAAAATATCAGTCACATATCCTGGCCTTGTTCATGATGTTCATCCAGGATCTAAAATCCTTCTGGACGATGGTTTAATCGGTCTTGAAGTAACAGAGGTTCGCGAAGGTGAAATTGTGACTAACGTTTTAAATAGTGGAACGTTAAAAAATAAAAAAGGTGTCAATGTTCCAAATGTCAGCGTAAATTTACCTGGTATTACGGAAAAAGATGCTGCTGATATTAAATTCGGAATTGAGCAAGGCGTTGACTTTATTGCGGCGTCATTTGTAAGACGTGCTGCCGATGTACTAGAAATTCGCGAACTTCTTGAGCAAAACAATGGTGCAGATATTCATATCATTCCAAAGATTGAAAACCAAGAGGGTGTTGATAACATCAACGAGATTCTTGAAGTTTCAGATGGTCTAATGGTTGCTCGTGGTGATTTAGGGGTTGAGATTCCTGCTGAGGAAGTTCCACTTGTTCAAAAAGATTTAATCAAAAAGTGTAATGCGGTTGCAAAGCCTGTTATCACTGCTACGCAAATGTTAGATTCAATGCAACGTAATCCGCGTCCGACACGCGCAGAAGCAAGTGATGTGGCAAATGCAATTTTTGATGGCACAGATGCAATTATGTTATCAGGAGAAACCGCTGCTGGTGATTACCCTGTAGAATCTGTTCAAACAATGAATAATATTGCAAGACGTACAGAACAAGCGCTAAATTATGAAGCGATGCTACGTAAAAAGACAAAAGAAGCGAAAACAACGATCACAAGTGCTATTGGTCAATCAGTTGCACACACAGCTTCTAATTTATCTGCAGCGGCTATTTTATCTGCAACAGAAAGCGGTTATACAGCTCGTATTGTATCGAAATATCGTCCGAAATCGCCTATTGTGGCTGTAACGAGCAATGAACGAGTGATTCGCAAGTTGAATCTTGTATGGGGTGTAAATCCAATTTTAGGAAAAGAAGCAAACTCTACAGATGAAATGCTTGAATCAACAATCGAAACGGCCCTGACAACGGGTGCAATTAAGCAAGGAGATCTTGTAGTGATTACAGCTGGTGTTCCTGTAGGTGAAACAGGTACGACTAATATTATGAAGGTGCATGTGATAGGTGAAGTCGTTGCAAAAGGACAAGGAATTGGTCGTCGTACAGCAGCAGGTAGAGTTGTTGTTGCAAAAACGGCTGCTGAGGCAAATGAAAAAGTAACAGAAGGTGCTATTCTTGTTACATACAGCACAGATAAAGATATGATCCCAGCCTTTGAAAAAGCAGCAGCAGTTATTACGGTGGAAGGCGGATTAACGTCTCATGCAGCTGTTGTTGGTTTAAACTTAAGTACACCTGTTATTGTCGGTGTTGATGGAGCGCTTGATCTATTTAAAGATGGTGAAGAAATTACAGTTGATAGTGCCCGTGGCGACATTTACAGAGGTCACACGAGTGTACTATAATAAATGACAAGGAGAAGGGAATCCCCTTCTCTTTTTCCATATCTAAATGATTTATAAAGGAGTATGAGATGTTTCGATTATTATTATTACTCATCATTGTTGTCCCAGCCCTTGAAATAGCTGTTTTGATATTATCTGGGAATGTTATTGGAGTTTGGCCGACTTTTCTTCTTATTATCTTAACAGGAATTATTGGGGCATGGTTGGCTAAGAAGGAAGGACTGCAAGCGATAAGACTTGCACAGCTTCAAACACAGCAAGGACAACTGCCTAATGGTGTTATTCTTGATGGGATTTGTATTTTAATTGGAGGAATCTTTCTATTAGCACCAGGATTTATTACTGATACAATTGGCTTTTTATTATTAATTCCGCAAACTCGATCAATTGGAAAAGCTTTTTTAATAAAGATTTTTAACCGAATGATTAAGAATGGTAATTTTATTATTATGTCACGTAAATAAGCGATATAATTTCCTATGTCTCCAGCTGTTTAGAAGAGTAGGAGAGCATATTGAAGCTTCATCAAATCTAGCGAATTTCTGGTAATTATGATATGATGAATGTGCATTGCTATGAAGTCTCGTTAAGATCGAGTTGCTGTCATTGATGACACCAGTACATACTATTTTTAGGACTCGTATCTTGTGCGTAAGGAAGTAGGTTGATGGTTTCTTGTTCTCACAAGCATCGGTTTTTATGCTGATTTTGTTAGCTGTAGCGATTCTTGCAAAAAATCAATCACTCATTGTGGCAGTCTTATTCCTGCTAGTCATTAAGTGGATAGGGTTAGGGGATAAACTGTTTCCTCTTTTTCAACAAAAGGGGATTAATATTGGAGTTACAGTTATCACTATAGCTGTCTTAACACCAATCGTAACAGGTGAAATTGGATTCAAACAACTCGGAGAAGCTGTTCGCTCTTCGTATGCATGGATTGCTCTTGGGGCAGGTGTTCTTGTTGCTCTGATAGCTGCTAGCGGCATTGATTTACTTAAAACAGATCCACACATTACGACGGCTCTTGTTTTTGGGACAATACTTGCTGTCACACTTTTTAACGGTGTGGCTGTTGGACCGCTAATTGGAGCGGGAATCGCCTATTTAGCAATGAGAGTGGTACAATTTTTCACCAATATTGGTGGATGAAAAATTTTTCGTATTATTGTCAGAATACTGAAATAAATAAAACTTTTCGAAATGTATCACAAGTTTTAACGAAAAATGTTCACAAAGGTGTAATAAATCGGTATAATAAAGTTTGTGAGCAATCCTTCCTACATAGCAACGCTTATTTCTCAAAATGGAAATGTAAGCATTTACTAGTTTGAAAAAGGGGAAAGATAATTAGTGAAAAGGAGAGGTTAACGTGAGTACAACTCGTGGTCTAGAAGGTATTGTAGCAACGACATCAAGTGTTAGTTCAATTATTGAAAGTGTTTTGACTTATCAAGGGTACGATATTGATGATTTAGCAGATAATGCGAGTTTTGAAGAGGTGATTTACCTCCTTTGGAATGGACGATTGCCGAAAGAAGATGAGTTGAGTCAATTTACTCAAGAGCTTGCCAATCATGCAGAAATACCAAAAGAGATTATTGACCAAATGAAAGCTTATCCAATTGGAAAGGTTCATCCAATGGCAGCGCTTCGTACAGCAATTTCAAGTCTGGCATTATTTGATGAACAAGCTGACGTTATGGAAGAGGATGCTAATCGTCTAAAAGCGCTTAAGATTCAAGCCCAAATCCCAACAATTGTGACAGCGTTTTCTCGAATTCGTGAAGGTCAGGAACCTGTTGCACCTCGTACAGATTTAGGCTTTGCTGCTAACTTCCTTTACATGTTAACAGGTAATGAACCTGATGAGATTGCAGTCAATGCTTTAGATAAAGCACTTGTTTTACATGCTGATCATGAGTTGAATGCTTCTACTTTCACAGCGCGAGTCTGTGTGGCGACACTATCTGATGTTTACTCAGGAATCACAGCGGCAATTGGTGCACTAAAAGGGCCTTTACATGGTGGAGCAAATGAAGCTGTTATGAAGATGTTAACAGAGATAGGTGACGTGAATAATGTAGAGCCTTATATCCGCAAGGCACTCGATAACAAAGAGAAGATTATGGGCTTCGGTCATCGAGTGTACAAAGATGGTGATCCTCGTGCAAAGCATCTCCGTGAAATGTCTAAACGTCTCACTGAAATCACTGGTGAAACAAAGTGGTATGAGATGTCAATTAAAATTGATGAGATGGTTACTGGTGAAAAAGGCTTGCTTCCGAATGTAGATTTCTATTCTGCTAGTGTTTATCACAGCTTAGGGATAAACCATGATTTATTTACACCAATTTTCGCTGTGAGTCGTACATCTGGTTGGTTAGCTCACATTTTAGAACAATATGATAACAACAGACTAATTCGTCCAAGAGCAGAATATGTAGGACCTGATAAACGTTCTTATATTCCAATTGAACAACGCTAAGAGCGTACACTAGGAGGGGAACCTCCTTGTACATAGAGATTGACTTTCTTGCAGAAGAGTTGCACCATTAAAGGTGAGACAATGGTTTTTAATTATTAAGGAGGTAATGTAAAGATGGGAGAAGTAATTAAAGTAAACAATGGAGTGCTTGATGTTCCGAATAATCCAATTATTCCTTATATTGAAGGTGACGGAATTGGTCCTGATATTTGGGCAGCGGCATCTCGTGTATTAGATGCAGCAGTTGAGAAAGCATATAACGGTGAAAAGAAAATTGAATGGAAAGAGATCCTTGCAGGTGAAAAGGCATTTAACGAAACAGGTGAGTGGTTACCTGCTGCAACATTAGATGCTGTACGCGAATATATGATTGCAATCAAAGGACCTCTAACAACTCCTGTTGGTGGCGGAATCCGTTCGCTTAACGTAGCGTTACGTCAAGAACTTGACTTATACGTATGTCTTCGTCCAGTTCGTTATTTCCAAGGTGTTCCTTCACCAGTTAAACGTCCAGAAGATACAGACATGGTTATCTTCCGTGAAAACTCTGAAGATATTTATGCTGGTATCGAGTATCAAGAAGGTTCTGACGAAGTGAAGAAATTGATTGATTTCTTACAAAATGAAATGGGTGCAAGCAAGATTCGCTTCCCTGAGACGTCTGGAATCGGTATTAAACCTGTTTCTCAGGAAGGAACAGACCGACTGGTTCGTGCTGCGATTCAGTATGCAATTGATGAAGGCCGCAAGAGTGTTACGATTGTTCACAAAGGAAACATCATGAAATTTACTGAAGGTGCATTTAAGAACTGGGGTTATGAAGTAGCTGAACGTGAATTCGGAGATAAAGTATTTACTTGGGCTCAATATGATAAATTAGTTGAAACAGAAGGTAAGGATGCTGCTAATAAAGCACAAGCTGAGGCTGAAGCTGCTGGTAAAATTATCGTGAAGGATTCAATTGCTGATATTTTCTTACAACAAATTTTAACTCGTCCAAAAGAATTTGATGTTGTAGCGACGATGAACCTAAATGGTGACTATATCTCTGATGCACTTGCTGCTCAAGTTGGTGGAATTGGTATTGCTCCAGGTGCAAACATTAACTACGACTCAGGTCATGCTATTTTTGAAGCAACTCATGGAACGGCGCCTAAATATGCTGGTCTTGATAAAGTAAATCCATCTTCTGTTCTTCTATCAGGTGAATTAATGCTTCGTCACTTAGGTTGGAATGAAGCTGCAGATTTAATTATGAATTCAATGGATAAGACGATTGCAAGCAAGGTTGTCACATATGACTTCGCACGTTTAATGGATGGTGCAACTGAAGTATCGTGTTCTGGTTTTGCAGATGAGCTTATTAAAAATCTTAAATAATCATAAAAAGAACTCATAAAATTAATGGGAGTGAATATTTATGGCAATTAAACGTCGTAAGATTTCCGTAATTGGTGGGGGCTTTACTGGAGCAACAACAGCTCTAATGGTTGCACAGAAGGAATTAGGAGATGTTGTTCTTCTGGATATTCCTCAAATGGAAGGTCCAACGAAAGGGAAAGCACTTGATATGTTAGAGTCAACACCTGTTCAAGGAATTGATTCAAATATTATCGGTTCTTCTAATTATGAAGATACGAAGGATTCTGATGTTGTTGTCATAACAGCTGGGATTGCACGCAAGCCAGGTATGAGCCGTGATGACTTAGTTAATACAAATGCTGGAATTATGAAAGCAGTAACGAGGGAAGTTGTAAAATATTCACCAAATTGCTACATCATTGTGTTAACAAACCCTGCGGATGCAATGACGTACACGGTTTATAAGGAATCTGGTTTCCCAAAAAATCGTGTAATCGGTCAATCTGGTGTTCTAGATACGGCTCGTTTCCGTACATTTGTAGCACAAGAATTAAATCTTTCTGTTGAAGATATTACAGGGTTTGTTCTCGGTGGCCACGGTGATGACATGGTTCCACTTATTCGTTACTCAGCTGCTGGCGGTGTTCCGCTTGAAAAGCTTATTCCACAAGATCGCCTAGATGCAATCGTAGAGCGCACTCGTAAAGGTGGCGGTGAAATTGTAGGTCTTCTTGGTAACGGTAGTGCGTACTACGCTCCAGCTGCATCACTTGCTCAAATGGTTGAGGCCATTATTAAGGATAAAAAACGTGTTCTTCCGACTATTGCCTACCTAGAGGGTGAATACGGTTATGAAGATCTTTATGTCGGCGTACCGACGATTCTTGGCGGTGACGGTATCGAGAAAATCATTGAGCTTGATTTAACAGATGATGAAAAAGCAGCGCTAGCTCAATCAGTTGAGTCAGTTCGTAATGTTATGAAAGCTTTGCCAAAAGAGTAATAAGTGAGAAAACCCCTTTGCTGTAAATTGTAGCAAAGGGGTTTATTTATTATTGTGTTAAGATGTTATATGATATGTAAAGGATAGAAACATAAAATAAAATTGGTAAGAGGGATGGACCGTTACAATATTGACTCGACTTTTAAGGGGAAGGTTGAGTTTGGAGGATTGAACTATGTCACAACGTTTACTAGTCGTCGATGATGAAGAATCAATTGTTACCTTACTGCAATTTAATCTTGAACAATCAGGATATGAGGTCGTGACCGCGATGGACGGGGCAGCGGGTTTAGAACTTGCCCTATCCCAATCATTTGATTTAATTATACTCGATTTGATGTTGCCTGAAATCGATGGTCTCGAGGTTTGCAAACAGTTACGTCAGCAAAAAGTATTAACACCCATTTTAATGCTGACAGCAAAGGATGATGAATTTGATAAAGTTCTTGGGCTTGAACTAGGTGCAGATGATTACATGACCAAACCTTTTAGTCCTCGTGAGGTCGTTGCACGTGTGAGGGCGATTTTGAGAAGAATTGGACAACAGCCATCTTTATCACAGCAAAATGCAGAAACGAACGAAAATCAGAAAGTGATTACATTTGGTGAGGTTGATATTTATCCAGACAATTATGAAGTCCACTATAAAAAGAAGTCATTAGATTTAACTCCAAAAGAATTTGAACTTCTTCTATACTTGGCTAATCACAAAGGACGAGTACTGACTCGAGATCAGCTTTTAAATGCTGTTTGGGACTACGAGTTTGTTGGGGACACAAGAATTGTCGATGTTCATATCAGCCATTTAAGAGAAAAAATTGAACCGAATACAAGGAAGCCCATTTACATTAAAACGATTCGAGGGCTTGGCTATAAATTAGAGGAACCACAATTAGATGGTCAAGCTTAGATTTAGAATCACTATAGCAGTTGTCAGTATTACGTTATTGGTAATGACAAGCCTTGTGGTAACGATCGGCCAATTATATGAAAACTTTACGTTAAACAGTATAACCGATCGATTAAAAAAAGAAGCACAATTAACGGCTTACATACTTGCTGAAGAAGGATTGGATCGAGACAATATTCAATTATTAACCGAACAGTTTTCAGAAACTTTAAATGCTAGAGTGACCATTATCCTCCCAGACGGTACTGTGATTGGTGAATCGGATACAGATCCATCATTAATGGATAACCATGATTCACGACCTGAAATTAAGGCAGTGACGTCTGGAGAAGAAGGAATGAGTATTCGCTATAGCAATACGGTCAATGAGGAATTACTGTATTATGCTGTTCCGGTTATAGATGCACAAAACCAAGAGATTGGGTATGTACGTCTAGGCTTACCAACCACAACATTGACCCAAATGAACCAAACCATATGGGGAATTTTGATCATTAGCTTCTCAATTGCTTTTGTTATTATTGGCTCTGTCACATATCGTGTAGCGAATCAAATGATTAGACCAATTGAAAATGCGACAGCTGTAGCCATCGAGCTGGCAGAAGGAAACTTTAAAGCACGAACAGTTGAGGGTAAGAGTGATGAGATTGGACAACTTACTAAGTCGATTAACGTTTTAGCTTATAATTTAGAACAAATTACAAGGAGACATCAAGCCCAACAAGAGCGGATGGAGACGTTAATTGAAAATATGGGAAGTGGACTCATTCTAATTAATAGAAGAGGAGATATCACGCTCATTAATCGAACGTGTAATGATATTTTTCAAGACGATACTGATTTATGGGTAAATCAACTCTATCATGACGTAATCAAACACAAAGAATTAAATAAAATTGTCCAAACAATCTTTCTGACAGAAGAAAAGCAACGGATGCAAATTCATTTTCCTGTTCACCTTGAAGTACGGCATTTTGATGTATATGCAGCCCCTATTATGAGCAATAAGGGAAGGTTAAAGGGAATTGCGATCGTCCTTCATGACATCACTGAATTAAAAAAATTAGAGCAGGTACGTAAGGATTTTGTAGCCAATGTTTCACATGAACTCAAGACTCCTGTTACATCAATTAAAGGGTTTACAGAGACTCTTTTAGACGGGGCGATGGAAACAGAACAATTACGAGGAAAGTTCTTAAATATTATTTATAAAGAAAGTGAACGTTTGCAAGGGCTTATTCATGATTTGTTGGAATTATCGCGAATTGAGCAACAGTATTTTAAGCTTAATTGGCAGAAGACAAACCTTGAAGGTATTGTAGAAGATGTAGCTGTATTACTCAAAGAAAAAGCAAAAGAAAAAGGAATTGAAATTGTTACAAAAAAGGAAGGGGATAGTACGCTAGAAGGAGATCCTGAACGCTTAAAACAGATTCTGATTAATCTCGTTAATAATGGAATTATGTACACATCATCTGGGGGCCGCATCGATATTTTATTAACAGGTACCAAAGATCTTGTCGAGCTACAAATTGCTGATACTGGTGTGGGAATCAGTGAAGAGGATCTACCGCGTATTTTTGAACGATTTTACCGCGTTGATCGAGCACGTAGTCGTAATTCTGGTGGAACGGGTTTAGGGCTGGCCATTGTTAAGCATTTAGTTGAAGCTCATCACGGGCATATTCATGTTCAAAGTCAAGTTGGAAAAGGGACAACATTTACGGTTGTTTTCAAACGGCAGCAAGACGAAGGAACGGAGAAATAAGGTCGTCTTTACAAAATTTTTACACTTTGTTCATGTTAGCTTAACCTTGTCCATCTATACTACTAAGTGAACGGTTTCATCAATACCTAGTCAAGGGTAATTGACTCATCCCATTACTCTTTGACGAAGTAGTTTTACATCCCCTTATTTTTTGGACGAAAGCTCCCCCTTATAGCTTTCGTCCTTTTTGTTGTTATTTACAATTTGATTTTCCTATTACCTCCATTTTGGTTGTGTTTTGTACTATAATGAATAAGAATGTGGGAACGGTGTATTTTATTTTCAAATACAATGAAACCGATTCAAGCTATTATTCGTAAGGTACATAGAATGAAAATGGAAGGATGATACGATGACGATTAAGCAATTATTGATCGGTTTTATTTCTTTAGTCGGAATTGCCATTCTCGCTCTTTTTTTAGTGACGGGCTGGTATACGGTAGACGAATCTGAACAAGCAGCACTAATCACTTTTGGTAAAGTGGAAGAGACGATTACTGAGCCAGGATTAAAATTTAAAATGCCATGGCCAATCCAAAGAGTTGAAATATTATCAAGAGGGACCTTCAATCTTCAAGTTGGTTATGAGGAAGCTGACGGTGAAGTCATTGAATTTACAAATGAAGCTAAAATGATTACAGGGGATGAAAACATTTTATTTGCTGATTTGGCTGTTCAATGGCGAATTACGGATCCAGAACTTTATTTGTATAGTACAGAAGATCCGCAGCAAATTCTCCATAATGCAACATCTGCTTCATTGCGTGGAGTCATTGGTAGCTCAAATATTGACGATGCTTTGACGGATCAAAGACCAGAAATTGAAGCAAAGGTATTTGAAAACTTAGTCGCGTTACTTGAAGTCTATCAAATTGGAGTTAGTATCCAAGACGTAAAGTTACAGGATGTTGAATTACCGACAGAAGAAGTTCGTCGTGCGTTTACGGAAGTAACAGATGCACGCGAAGAACGATTGACAAAAATAAACGAAGCAAATAAATATCGAAATCAAGAAATTAATGTAGCAGAAGGGGAGATAGACGCGATTATGTCTCGAGCTGAAGGGACGAGAACGGAGCGAGTCGAGCGTTCACGTGGTGATGTTGCCAAATTTGATGCACTATATGACGAATATTTAGTTAGCCCTGAAGTGACGCGCCAACGTCTTGTTCTCGAAACTCTAGAGAGTGTGTTACCTTCCACAGAAATCTATATTATGGATAGTAATAATGATACGGTGAGCTACTTACCTATTCGTCCGCTTGAGAGAAGACCAGAAGCGGCGGCAGAAGGAGGGAGTAACTAATGAGTGACGAAAATATTGTTGATTTAAATGAACGTCGTCCTAGTGAAGATTGGCGAAAATATATGAAGCTAGCAGCTATAGCCGTTATTTTAATAGCGATTATTGCCACGATTATGAGTAATCTCTTTATTGTGGAGCAGGGCGAGTATAAAGTCGTTCGTCAGTTTGGGGAGGTTGTACGTATTGAAGATGAGCCAGGTCTTAGCTACAAGATACCATTTATTCAATCGGTTACAACGTTGCCAAAATATCAAATGGTTTATGATATTCCACCAGCTGAAATAAATACAAGAGATAAAAAACGAATGTTGGCAGATCACTATGCTGTTTGGAGAGTTGATGATCCACAAATGATGATTGCCAATGCTCGGACAATTCAACAGGCAGAAGCCATTATGGGAGAGCTTATTTTCTCAGCTATCCGTGCGGAACTAGGTCAACTTGATTTTGACGAAATTATTAATGAAGAAATGACGCCAACTCGTGGGAGCTTTAACGAGCTTGTTCTTGAACGGGTAAACGAGGCGCTTGAACGAAATCAATATGGTGTTCTCTTAACTGATGTTCGGATGAAACGTACTGATTTACCTGAGGCCAATGAACAAGCGGTTTATCGCCGAATGATTTCTGAGCGTCAATCAACAGCTCAAGAATATTTATCACAAGGGGATGCAGAAGCTAATCGTATACGAGCTAATACGGATCGAGAAGTACAGGAAATGATTGCAACAGCGACAGCGGATGCAAATGAAGTGATTGGTGAAGGGGAAGCGGAGGCTGCGCGTATTTACAATGACGCATTTGGACGTGATCCTGAATTTTATCAGCTTTATCGTACTCTTGAATCGTATGAGCAAACGATTGGTGATGAGACAGTAATCGTATTACCTTCTGATTCGCCATATGCTCGAATTTTGATGGGTTATATTGATTAGATAGAGTGCTTGTGCCGAGATGATTCTCGGCTTTTTCTCATTTTTACCTGGCTATGCTACAATAAACATTAAGAACATATTGTATGAAGAGAGGGGTATTTCCGTTGAAAAAGCTTGTATTAATAGATGGAAATAGTATTGCTTATCGCGCATTTTTTGCCTTACCATTATTAAATAATGAAAAAGGTGTCTATACGAACGCAGTATATGGTTTTACGACAATGTTGTTGAAAATTATTGAAGAGGAAAAGCCAACCCATATGCTTGTTGCCTTTGATGCTGGGAAAACGACTTTTCGTCATAAAACGTACGGGGAATATAAAGGCGGTCGACAGAAAACACCGCCCGAGCTATCTGAGCAGTTTCCACTTGTTCGTGAGCTTCTTGACGCTTTTGGGATCGCACGATATGAAGCAGAAAATTATGAAGCAGATGATATCATTGGAACTCTTGCTAAGGAAGCAGCTGAAAAAGAGTGGGAAGTGAAAGTATTTTCAGGTGATAAGGACTTGCTTCAACTTGTGTCTCCCCGTGTCACGGTCGCTTTGACGAAAAAAGGAATTACAACAGTTGAGCAATATGATGAAGCTTTGATTGATGAAAAGTACGGGATTACCCCAAAGCAAATCATTGATATGAAAGGTTTAATGGGAGATAGCTCAGATAATATTCCTGGTGTACCTGGTATTGGTGAAAAAACAGCGTTAAAACTATTGAAGGAATTTGGCTCCGTCGAACAAGTATTAAAGTCAATTGATCAAATTTCCGGAAAAAAAATGAAGGAAAAATTAGAAGAAAATCAAGAGCAGGCAATAATGAGTAAAGAGCTTGCAACGATTTTCCTTGAGGTTCCTCTTGAGAAGTCGCTTGATGAACTGGTTTTTGGTGAATACGATTCAAAGAAGATCGTATCGTTTTTAAAAGAACTGGAATTTTCTTCACTTATCTCGAAGTTTGACCAAGATGGAGAGGCTACTGAAGAAAAAGAGTTGGATAAGATTTCATATGAGATCGTCGAAACGATTGAAGAGTCGCATCTCGCTAACCCTTCTGCTTTAATTGTCGAAGTGTTGAGTGAGAATTATCACCAAGCAAATATTGAAGGTATTGCCATTGTCAATGAGAATGGTCATTATTTTATTCCGACAGAGCAAGCGCTAGATTCACAGGTATTTATTCAGTGGGCCAAGAATGAATCGGCAAAGAAGTGGGTCTTTGATGCCAAACGTGCAGTCGTTGCTCTTGGCTGGCGTGATGTCTTGCTTGACGGGATTGATTTTGATGTGCAAATGGCTTCTTACTTGCTTGATCCCTCTCTCTCTTCTCATGAAATGAGTGATGTTGCTAAACGTAAAGGCAAGGGGCAAGTTCAAGAAGATGAAGTTGTATACGGAAAAGGCGCAAAGCAACGAATTCCAGAACTTGATAAGCTAGCAGAACATTTAGTTCGGAAGGCAGATGCGCTTTATCAACTCAAGCCAGTGCTTGAAAAAGAGCTGCAGGAAAATGAGCAGGGAAAGCTTTATCGTGAGCTGGAAATGCCGCTTTCAGTTGTTCTTGGTCGGATGGAAACAACAGGGGTGAAGGTCGACAAAGAGCAGCTTGAGCAAATGGGTGAGGACCTTGAAGGTAGATTAAAAGATCTTGAAGCAAAAATTCATGAGCTAGCAGGTGAAAATTTTAATATTAACTCACCGAAGCAGCTTGGAGAAATTCTATTTGAAAAGCTTGAGCTTCCGCCAATCAAAAAAACAAAAACAGGTTATTCAACCTCAGCTGATGTGCTCGAAAAGTTAGCGGGAGAGCACGAAATTATTGAACATATTCTTCACTATAGACAATTAGGAAAATTAAATTCAACTTATATTGAAGGTTTGTTGAAAGTAACTAAGAAGGAAACAAATAAAATTCATACTCGCTATAATCAAGCATTGACACAAACAGGTCGTTTGAGCTCTACGGATCCTAACCTACAAAATATTCCGATACGTTTAGAAGAAGGTCGGAAAATCCGCAAAGCCTTTGTACCGTCTGAAGAAGGCTGGAAGATGGTTGCAGCTGATTATTCGCAAATTGAATTACGTGTACTTGCTCATATAGCTGGAGATGAAAAACTGATTGAAGCTTTCAAGAATGATATGGACATTCATACGAAAACAGCGATGGATGTATTCCATGTGAAAGAAGAAGAAGTCACTTCAAATATGCGTCGAAGCGCCAAAGCTGTAAATTTTGGAATTGTTTATGGAATCAGTGATTATGGGCTTTCACAAAGCTTAGGCATTACAAGGAAAGAAGCGGCTTTATTTATTGAACGATACTTTGAGAGCTATCCAAAAGTAAAAGAATATATGGATAATATTGTAGATGAAGCAAGAGAGAAAGGATATGTCTCCACACTTTTGCAACGTAGAAGGTATTTACCAGACCTAACAAGTAGCAACTTTAACAAACGAAGCTTTGCAGAACGTACGGCAATGAATACACCGATACAAGGAACAGCCGCTGATATTATTAAAAAAGCGATGGTCGTAATGGCGAATGAATTAGAAAGTAAGCAATTAAAAAGCAGAATGCTCTTACAAGTTCATGATGAATTGATTTTTGAAGTACCTGAAGAAGAGCTTGAGCAAATGATTAAGCTCGTTCCTGAGGTTATGGAAAAAGCTATGGAGTTGGAAGTACCATTAAAAGCGGATGTCTCTTCAGGGGATACTTGGTACGATGCAAAGTAAGGAGAGAAAGAGAAATGCCAGAATTACCAGAGGTTGAAACAGTTAAACGAACGTTAGAGGTGCTTGTTCTTCATAAAACAATTGCTGCTGTTGAAGTAAGATGGGCCAATATGATTAAGCAGCCAGATGATATCGAGCAATTTAAGGATGCGTTAATTGGTCAAACGATCCATGAATTAAAGCGAAGAGGGAAATTTTTAATCTTTGTGCTAGATGATGTGACGATGGTGTCTCATTTAAGAATGGAAGGTAGATACGGGCTTTATCAAGCAGGAGACGAACTCGCTCCTCATACTCATGTCATTTTCACTTTCACTGATCAAACTCAATTACGTTATCAGGATGTAAGGAAATTTGGAACGTTTCACATTTATAGTAAGGGAACAGAGGAAGAGACACTTCCTCTTTCACAACTAGGAGTTGAACCATTCTCTGCTGACTTTTCGATCGATCTTCTTCGTGAAGCTTTTAAAAAAACAACGCGCAATGTGAAGGTTGTGTTATTAGATCAGAAAACGGTTGTCGGCCTTGGGAATATTTATGTGGATGAAGCTTTGTTTCGGTCAGGTATTCATCCACAAAGAGCTGCATCCTCGCTTACTGATGAAGAATTGACTCGTTTACACGAAGAGATTGTTTCAACTTTACAGGAGGCAGTTGATGTAGGTGGAAGCTCTATTAAATCCTATGTGAATGGTCAAGGTGAGATGGGGATGTTTCAACAACAACTTCAAGTGTACGGACGAAAAGAAGAGCCTTGCCATAAGTGCGGCACATTCATTACAAAGACAGTTGTGGGCGGAAGAGGTACACACTTCTGCTATAACTGTCAGAAATAATGTACATCGGATAAGCCCGAGCCATATACTAACGTATCGTTTGAATGGAAGGGGCTTATCACTATGATTGAGATTTTCTCCTTATTGGCACTTGCACTTGCTGTTAGCTTGGATAGCTTTGGGGTCGGACTTACGTATGGATTACGGAAAATGAAGCTGCCTCTGCGATCTTTATTCTTTATTGCAGGATGCTCTGCAATCTCTATTCTTATTGCTATGTTGTTCGGTACAATGATCCAAGCCTACTTATCACCGCGTGTAGCCGAATCTCTTGGAGGAATAATTCTTATTTTAATCGGTGCATGGGCTCTGTATCAGGTGTTTCGGCCAGCTAAAAGTACAGAGAAGACAAGAGAAGATGAAGTCATCCTTAATTTTGAAATTAAAATGTTTGGTGTTGTCATTCGAATTTTACGAAAACCGATGGTCGCAGATATTGATAATTCAGGGACGATTACAGGTCGAGAAGCAATCTTCCTTGGCATTGCCTTATCTTTGGATGCATTTGGAGCTGGAATTGGAGCTGCCTTAATTGGATTTTCACCAGTTGGAATGGCGATAAGTGTTGCGGTAATGAGTGCTTTGTTTGTCACACTCGGAATGAAAAGCGGATTTCGTTTTTCTGATTCAGAATGGGTGAAGAAATGTTCTTTTATTCCAGGCTTGTTACTTATCATACTTGGTGTGTGGAGTTTGTAGGAGGAGGGTAAGATGTTTATCGGGTTAACTGGTGGTATTGCTAGTGGAAAATCAACGGTCAGCAACATGATTAGAGAAAAGAACATTCCAATCATTGATGCAGATGAAGTGGCTCGCGAAGTTGTTGAGCCAGGCACAGCGACACTTCAAGCAATTAGCGAGCAGTTTGGTTCCTCTGTCTTAAATGAGGATGGGACGCTCGCCAGAAAAAAGCTGGGCACGATTATTTTTCGAGATCCATCACAAAGGGATATTCTTAATCAAATTGTTCATCCAGCAGTTCGGAAGCGTATGAATGCGCTAAAGGAGCATTATGTGGCAAATGGCGCCAAAACAATTGTTTATGATATCCCGCTTTTATATGAGAGCAACCTTTTTCACTTAGTTGATAAAGTGTTACTCGTTTATGTAGATGAAGAGACTCAATTATCTCGACTAATGGAACGTGATCAAGCAGGAAAAGAAGACGCTAAACAACGAATCGCTTCGCAAATGCCGCTCGCTAAAAAACGTGAGAGAGCTGACGCAGTTATTGACAACTCAGGGACAAAAGAAGAAACAAAAGCACAATTAGATGCAATCTTAGATAAATGGTTGAAAGAATCCTGCTGACAATAAGTAGGGTTCTTTTTTATCCATCATAATCAAAATTTTTTTATTTTTTATTAGAAAATAATGTATTCAATAATTAAATGTGATATACTAATTACAAGAAAAAAGATATAAAGTATAGCTTATTTCTGAGAGGAGTCGTTCTGATGAAGGCAAAAGTAGCGATAAATGGATTTGGTCGTATTGGACGAATGGTATTTCGTAAGGCGATGCAGGACAGAGATGTGGAGGTTGTCGCTATTAATGCCAGTTACCCTGCGGAAACATTGGCTCATTTAATTAAGTATGACAGTATACATGGGACGTATGATTTAGAGGTTGAAGTGAAAGGTCAGTCATTACTAGTTGGTGGGCAAGAAGTCCTTCTTTACCAATCACGTGATCCACGTGAGCTTCCGTGGTCTGACCTTGGCGTTGATATTGTCATTGAAGCAACAGGGAAATTTAAAACAAAGGAAACAGCTAATTATCACATTGAAGCTGGGGCAAAGAAAGTTCTTATCACTGCACCAGGTAAGGAAGAGGATATTACGATTGTCATGGGTGTAAATGATGGCGATTACAATCATGAAGTTCATCATATTATTTCAAATGCTTCGTGTACGACAAATTGCTTGGCACCTGTTGCAAAAGTGCTTGATGAGGCGTTTGGAATTGAAAGTGGTTTAATGACAACTGTTCATTCTTATACAAATGATCAGAAAAATATTGATAATCCGCATAAGGATTTGCGACGTGCACGAGCCTGCGGACAATCAATCATTCCGACATCTACTGGTGCCGCGAAAGCGCTCGCAAAAGTCTTGCCGCGTCTTGAAGGTAAGTTAAATGGAATGGCTCTTCGTGTACCAACGCCGAATGTATCACTCGTTGATTTAGTCGTTAATGTTGACGTTGATGTCACGACTGAAGAAGTAAATAATGTACTTGAATCTGCTGCAAATGGAGCATTAAACGGCATTCTTGGATTTACAAATGAACCACTTGTATCCATTGATTTTAATGGTGAGGATAAGTCGTCTGTTATTGATGGATTGTCGACAATGGTTATGAATAAACGTCAAGTGAAAGTACTTGCATGGTATGATAACGAGTGGGGTTACTCTTGCCGTGTTGTTGATTTGATGAATTTAGTTGCTGAAAAGCTCAGTGTGAAAGATACTGTTCATTCAGCATCTTAAGTGAAATTTTAAATAGATAACGTGCATAGTGTCCAGTTTAAAAAGACACCCTAAAAGAAATTGTTGTTTGCGATTATATCTTCAATGAGCTAATTGTGACAGTTATGCAAATGGACGAGTAAATAGAGAGGGAAGCTTCGTCTCCATTGGGTTTCTTTCTTTTTGGTAAAAATCGTCTAAAAAAACTTATACTAACTGTTGTAATCAATTTCTAAACGAAGTATATTTTTTTCGTAAACTTCAATTAGCAAATTAGGAATTGTTTTTACAGAAAGGGTTAGGACCTCTTTGGACTAACTTTCCCCCGTGTAATAAAGCATTCCTGCATGCTTGAGAAGGCATGATATTTTTTGAAGGGGGATTCAACTTATGGACACTATGGGTCGTCACGTCATTGCAGAACTTTGGGGATGTAACGTGGAGAAGTTGAATAATATGAGTTTTATTGAACAAGTGTTTGTTGATGCTGCGTTAAATGCAGGGGCAGAAGTACGCGAAGTGGCCTTTCATAAATTTGCGCCGCATGGTGTGAGTGGGGTTGTTATTATCTCTGAATCTCATTTGACGTTTCACAGTTTTCCCGAACATGGTTATGCGAGTATTGATGTGTATACTTGCGGAGACCGAATTGATCCCAATGTTGCTTCTAACTACATTGCAGAGGCATTAGGTACTACAACGAGTGAAGTTATCGAAGTACCAAGAGGTATGGGACCAGTTAAAATTGAGAAATCAAAAGTACAAGCGCTATAATACAGACAGTAGAGAGAGGTGGGTTCGCCTCTCTCTTTTCTTCGTCTCCTTTGCTTTTTGTTATAGTATAATATAGGTAATGAAAAGTGGATGGAAGAGGCAAAGTAGTTGGCTATAAAAAAAACTGATAGCAAGTGGTGAGCTATCGTACAGAAGCGAGTCAGGCTATTTTGTCATTCTATGAAAAGCTTGATAAGGAATTAATGTTTATTGGTTCAGGTCTAGGTGAGGAATTAATGTAATTAATGTAACTTAGCTTGTCAGACATCTTTTTTTTCTATATCATGGAGTATATCAATCAGAACGAACATTGTGCGGCAAGACGCACGATTTAGAAAGTGGAGATGATTTGATGCGTTGTCCAGCCTGTCATCATAATGGAACAAGAGTGCTTGACTCAAGACCAAGTCATGAAGGGCGTTCGATTCGTCGTCGCCGGGAATGCGAAGAATGTAACCAACGTTTTACGACTTTTGAGATGGTAGAAGAGGTTCCACTCATTGTCGTTAAAAAAGATGGAACACGTCAAGAATTTAATCGAGATAAAATTATCCGAGGTCTTATTCGAGCTTGTGAAAAAAGACCAGTTCCACTTGAAACACTTGAGAAAATCGTTATTGATGTTGAGAGAGAATTGCGTGGTCGAGGGAAAAATGAGGTAAACAGTCATGATGTCGGGGAGCTTGTGATGGAGAGGCTTGCTGATATCGATGATGTAGCATATGTCAGATTCGCATCAGTTTATCGACAATTTAAGGATATTAATGTTTTTATTAAAGAATTAACGGAATTAATGAATAAGAATTAAGGAATGAAAGAGGAGCTTAAAGCGTTTTATCGCTGCAAGCTCTTTTTACGCTGAACGAAGTGAGTAGGAGGGAGCAGAAGTGACTTGGCATTGGAAAGAGTTATTACCTGTTGATCGTTTTTCTGTGCGAACGAGTCAGTACATAACCGAAATGGATCGTCTGACGTTAACCTTGTTGTATCAACCGCTGACTGGTGCCTTAGCTCATAGCTTGTATGTTACACTGCTGTCTCAGCTTGAGCGAGATCAATATTGGAGTGGTGAGCAAACGCACAGGCAGTTAATGTTATTACTTGGCGTATCACTAGAAGTTATTTATGAAGAACGAAAAAAACTAGAAGCTATTGGGTTATTAAAAACATTTAAGCGTAAGGATGAAGAAGGTTCCACTTATTTATATGAGTTGCAGCCACCAATGACACCAAAGCAATTTTTTGTAAATGATGTGCTTAGTGTGTATTTGTTTAATCGCCTTGGGAAAACACACTACAAGCATTTACGTGAGCGCTTTATGCTAGATAGTATGCCTCGTGAGGAATACACAGAACTAACCTATGCATTTGATGAAGTTTATGCATCGTTGCATCATTCGGAAATGGTATCGAGCCATCAATCAGAGACAGGAAATGCGCTTAGAATAAACGGCGATAAAACGTTAGTATCACGAGACTATCATGAAGAGATTTCATTTAAAAATCAGCACTTCGATTTTGAATTACTCGAGAAAAGTCTCTCGAAATCAGTCGTTCCAGAAGGTTTTTTAACAAATGACACGAAAAAGTTAATAGGGAGACTTGCCTTTGTCTACCGTATCGAGCCACTTGAAATGAGTAGCATCATCCAACAGGTATTGATTCATGATGACAGGCTTGATCCAAATGAGTTACGAAAAAGAGCGCAAGAATGGTATAAAGTTGAACATGGAACAGAGCCACCTGCTTTAGGATTACAGACACAGCCAGAAAGACATCGAACCATTGCTGATAAAGAGCCAACAACAGAAGAAGAGCGAACAATTAAGTTTTATGAAACGACAGCACCTCTCGCCTTGCTAGAGATCCGTTCAGACGGAGCTAAGGTAGCTCCAGCAGATGTAAAAATTATTGAATCATTAATCATTGATTTTCAGTTGCTTCCAGGGGTTGTAAATGTGTTGCTTGACTTTGTTTTGTGGAGTCAAGATATGAAATTGTCGAAGGCGCTCGTTGATAAAATTGCTGGACATTGGTCGAGAAAGAAAGTACACACTGTTACAGAAGCGATGCAGCTTGCCCTTTTAGAACAGAAGAAAACAGCGAACGTCAAAGCGAAGACGAGTAAAAACTGGAAACAGTCTACAAATCGCCAAAAGCAGCCAAGGCGTGATAAACTACCGAAGTGGTTAGTAGCTGAAAAGCAAAAAGAACAGGACGAAACTGGTGAGATAAAAGAACAAGCAGCAGAGTCGAAACCTTCTTCTGATGAGAAGAGCTTTGAGGAAATGTTAGAGGAACTCAAGAGGAGTAAGGAAGAGAAAGGAGAGGCATAATTGGAACCGATTCAAAAATCGATGAAAGAGTGGGTTAGAAATAGCAATCTACAGGAACAATTGGATAAGGCAAAGCAAGAGCTTCTTTCTGATCCACTTGTTCAAACATTTTTGCAAAAGTATTCAGATGTGACAGACGAAATGATTGAGCAGGGATTAGTGAAACTATATGAATTTCAAAAGGAACGTCACCATTGTTTAGAATGTCCAGGTCTCTCTGCTTGCCCAAATATGATGAAAGGGTATCAGCCTGAAGCTGTTATCTCAAGAGGATCGATCGATTTACATTACCGTGCGTGTTCTTTGAAGGAAGAGGTAGAGCAACAGAAACTACAACAGCAGCTCATGAAATCATTATATGTTCCAAGGGATATTTTAGATGCGAGTTTTGAGTCACTGGATCGTTCTACAGAAAGAGAAGAAGCCAGTCGGAAGGCTCTTGCTTTTGCAATGAGTGCAAGTCCTGGAGAGGAAGGACAGGGTCTTTATTTTTACGGTAAATTCGGCGTAGGAAAGACCCATATGATGGGGGCGATCATGAATGCCTTAAAAAGCCGTAAAATTGAATCGTTGATCGTCTATACACCAGATTTCTTCCGAGAGATGAAGCAAGCTATTGGGGATGGAACGTTCCAAGAGAAGCTTGATATGGTGAAGCAAGCGAAGGTTTTAATCCTTGATGATATTGGAGCTGAAACGATATCAGGTTGGATTCGCGATGACGTGCTTGGAGCCATTCTTCAGCATCGGATGTTGGAAAAATTACCAACATTATTTACCTCAAATTATGATTATGAAGAATTAGAAGAACATTTAGCTTACTCGGAACGTGGAGGTATTGAGGAGTTAAAAGCAAAGCGGATCATGGAGCGGATTAAACATTTCACGACGTTTGTGAGAGTGGATGGTAAAAATCGTCGTGAAAAATAGTGACTTTTAAAGCTTCATAAAAAAACGTGTAAGGTGCCCTGTATGGGGTGCTACCTTACACGTTTTTTTGTACGTTAGGAAAGTATAAAATTCGCTGGTGTCTAGCGGCTGACCAAGGTGCTTGCGCTTTTTTATATTCTTTTCCGAAGAACAGCTCTATTCTTTTCGCCGTTACGTATCTGTGTTAGGATAAAAGTATCTTATTTTGATAGATTGCGGGGGTTACACATGAGCATAGATGCGATTTTGGAGCGAGCAGTTAACGGTGAGCGCCTATCAATGAATGATGCAATAGCTCTTTATGAAAGTGATGAAGTCGAAAAAATGGGTGAAGCTGCTAATAAGATAATGAAAAAGTGGCACCCTGAACCGATTACGACGTTTATTATTGGTCGTAACGTGAACTATACAAATTTCTGTGATACGTACTGTCGTTTTTGTGCGTTTTACCGTGCACCTGGTAGCAAAGAAGGTTATGTATTAAGCAATGAAGAAATTTTTAAAAAGATAGAAGAAACCATTGCAGTTGGTGGTACTGAAATATTAATGCAAGGTGGAACAAATCCAGACCTTCCACTAAGTTACTATACAGACCTTCTTCGTGAAATTAAAAAACGCTATAATATTTGGATGCATTCCTTTTCTCCGGCTGAAATTTGGAAAATTGCCGAAGTGTCGGGTCTTTCCGTTGAAGAAGTACTACGTGAGCTTAAGGAAGCTGGTCTTGACAGTATGCCTGGTGGTGGAGCGGAGATTCTTACAGAAGAAACGAGACTTCGTGTCAGTCGTCTAAAGGTTACATGGGAACAATGGATTGAAGCAATGGAAGCGACGAAAAAAGTTGGCATGCATGGTACAGCAACAATGGTAATAGGATTTGGTGAATCGTTTGAAGAACGTGCGCTGCACCTTCAGCGTGTGCGTGATGCGCAAGATAGGACACAATGTTTTACTGCTTATATCTCATGGTTATTACAACCAGAAAATACGGGTATGTATAAAACGAAAAAGCTCGGGCCGCGTGATTACTTGAAAAATGTTGCGATCTCCCGTTTATTTCTTGATAATATTCCTAATTTCCAATCATCTTGGGTAACGATGGGACCAGAGGTTGGAAAGCTTTCTCTTGAATATGGTTGTAACGATTTTGGAAGCACGATGATGGAAGAAAATGTTGTTTCGTCAGCTGGAACGACGCATAAGGTTAATACGAATGAAATTCTTCGCCTCATTCGTGAAGCTGGTAAAATACCAGCTCAGCGCAATACGAAATATGAGATTTTGCGTACATTTGATGGTGAGGAAGTCATAGAAAAAGATTTTATTATGCAAAATTAGCTTTCTTTTAGAAGCGGGTCTGACCCCAAGATTTATATAATATTGAGTTGTGACAATCTATCACGAAAGCTCAATGTTAGATAAATAGGGGTTAGACCTTTTTTTATTCATGTTTTTCGAACTTACACATAGGATGGAAGTAGAGCCTGTCTGAATACGGACTTACATTAAATCAGAGCGTAGAAGCTGTTCGTTAGACTGTAAGGGGGAGTATGCGTTGATAGCAATCCATTTTGAACAAGTTCACGATTGCAAGCAACTGTTTGTGCAGTTAAAAGCGTATATCCAGAAGTATGCGCCATACGGTTTAGGCGGAGCCGTAAGCGTGGAAGGAGACGATACGATTCTTCTCAACTATGAACACAGTCATGTGAATTTTTATGATTCGTTTCATCCCTTACTTACTTCTGTATTAACGGATTATGTGATAAGTACAAATGAAGATGATTGGTTACTTGATATTATTGAGACGATGTTTTACTTTACGGATGAAGAAGAACAGCAGCAAATTTTAACGATTGCACGTTCTATTTTAGAAGGTGATCGAAGTGATTTGCCTTCGCTTAAATCCTTTTTTAATCGCCGCAATTATATTTATCATGCATTTGCTAAACATTTAGAGGAAGAAACGACATTTTATTATGAACCTTTTCTCACTTTCCGTCTTAGGGATTATGGTGAAATGCTGATTGATTGTGTGGAGATTGCGATTGATGAATATATGCTTGAACAAGAATATCAAAATATGATAGAAGATTACAGGCAATATGTCAGGTGTAAGCCAGCAAAGCTCGATCTTGTACATCTTGTTCATGACGGGGCATTCACATTTTATGATGAGCACTTCCGTCTAATGACAAAGCAAGAGATCCTCTTTCATTTGCAAGATGATCTCGTGTTTGAGCAAGAGGTTGATATTGAAGAGATGGTGATTAGTCCGCTTGTCAGTATGGTGCCCCGTGTCGTTCGTGTGTTCTCAGATTATCCTGACCATGGAGTGATCATGTCTTTACAGGCCATTTTTCAAGAGAGGATGAAGCTTTATCCTTTAAAGGACTATGAAAAAGAATCGAAGTAACTTTTCAAAGCCACTTGATTTTCTTAACCGCGCTCCCTATAATACTACATAGTAACAGTCAAATAAGTTAGAGTATTGATGAGGACATGAGGGCGCGGGTATTCGGTTTTCAGAGAGAGAAGCATATGCTGAGAGCTTCTTAACACGGATTGCGGACTTACCACCTCTGAACTGCGCAAGGGAAACACTGTCAAAGTGGAGCAACTTAGTGCCGGTACGCAGCCGTTATCTTGCATGATGAGGAGAGCTGACTTACATGAGTCAATCTCAAACAAGGGTGGAACCACGAACTACACTCGTCCCTTCTTTTATGGAGGGATGGGTGTTTTTTTTATCTAATCAGAAAGTTTAAAAACCATGATAACTTTCTGAACGAATAAAAAATAAGGCTTTCGCCATTAAGGACTTGGCGATAGGCCAAGTTTTTCTAATGATAATTATGTAGAAGGAGTGGACAAGTATGACAGTCAAGATTACGTTTCCCGATGGTGCAGTGAAGGAGTTTCCTAAGGGAACGACAACAGAAGACATTGCTGCATCGATTAGTCCAGGATTAAAGAAAAAGGCACTCGCAGGTAAGCTTAATAATACATTACTTGATTTACGTACGCCGATTAATGAGGATGGCAAAGTCGAAATTGTGACACAAGATTCAGATGAAGCATTAGAAATTATGCGTCATAGTACGGCTCATATTATGGCTCAAGCAATCAAGCGTCTATACAAAAACGTGAAGCTTGGCGTAGGGCCTGTTATTGAAGGTGGATTTTATTATGATATTGATTCTGAAGATTCTCTTACTCCAGAGGATTTAACAAAGATTGAAAAGGAAATGAAAAAAATCATTTCCGAAAATCTTGAAGTGAAACGTGTTGAAGTAACACGTGAAGAAGCGATTCGCCGTTACGAGGAACTTGGTGATGAGTATAAGCTGGAATTAATTAGCGCAATTCCTGAAGGAGAAATGCTTACAATTTATGAGCAAGGTGAATTCTTCGACTTATGTCGCGGTATTCATATTCCTTCGACAAATAAAGTGAAAGAATTTAAATTGTTAAGTTTAGCTGGTGCTTATTGGCGTGGGGACAGTAAGAACAAAATGCTACAACGTATTTACGGAACAGCATTCTTCAAGAAAGCGGACTTAGATGAGCATTTGCGTTTACTTGAGGAAGCAAAAGAGCGTGATCACCGTAAATTAGGAAAAGAGCTCGGAATCTTTGCCCTTTCACAAAAAGTTGGACAAGGCCTGCCGCTTTGGCTGCCAAAAGGTGCAACGGTTCGTCGTATTATTGAACGTTACATCGTTGATAAAGAAGAACGTCTTGGTTATCAGCATGTCTATACGCCAATCTTAGGAAGTTCAGAGCTATACAAAACGTCTGGTCACTGGGACCATTATCAAGATGACATGTTCCCTGTCATGGAGCGTGACAATGAAGAGTTCGTTTTGCGTCCGATGAACTGTCCACATCATATGATGGTGTATAAGCAAGATATGAGAAGCTATCGTCAATTGCCACTTCGCATTGCTGAGCTAGGTTTGATGCACCGCTACGAGATGTCTGGAGCTGTTTCAGGTCTACAACGTGTACGCGGTATGACGCTAAATGATGCTCATATTTTCTGTCGTCCTGATCAAATTAAAGAAGAGTTCTTGCGAGTTGTTCATTTAATTCGTGAAGTTTACAAGGACTTTGGTCTAGAAAATTATAAATTCCGTTTATCTTATCGTGATCCAGCTGATAAAGAAAAGTATTTCGATGACGACGCGATGTGGGAAAAGGCACAAAGCATGCTGAAGGATGCAATGGATGAGCTTGGTGATGTTGAGTACTACGAAGCGGAAGGTGAAGCGGCATTTTATGGTCCGAAGCTTGACGTACAAGTACGTACAGCGCTTGGTAAAGATGAAACTCTTTCTACAGTGCAACTTGACTTCTTATTACCTGAACGCTTTGATCTAACATATGTTGGTGAAGATGGTCAGCAGCATCGTCCAGTCGTTGTTCACCGTGGTGTCGTTTCGACAATGGAGCGTTTTGTTGCCTTTTTACTAGAAGAATATAAAGGTGCATTTCCTACATGGCTTGCTCCAATTCAAACACAGATTATTCCTGTTTCGAATGATGTTCACCTTGACTATGCAAAGAAGGTTCAAGAAAGCTTACAACAAATTGGTGTTCGTGTGTCAATTGATGACCGTGATGAAAAATTAGGTTATAAGATCCGTGAGTCACAAATGCAAAAAATTCCTTACATGCTCGTTTTGGGCGATAAAGAAGTTGAAGTAAATGCTGTAAACATTCGTAAATACGGAGAACAGGATTCACAATCTGTATCACTTGAACAATTTATTGAGCAGATGAAAGTAGAATCAAAGAAGTAATTCGTACACTCTGTCGAAATTGATCATTGCATTATGATCAAAGAGACGGTAGAATAATAAAGTCGGTCGCTAAAACGAGTTGACACCTTTCAATGGCTATGATATAGTTGGCAAGTAAACAATTAAAAATTGGACACAAAGCAAGCAGAAGCGCCCGCTTCTCACCTGATTGACGCATTTTGCAGTTGCCAGGTATGATGAGATTCATTTAAACGAATGAACGAAGTGTGGGCGTAGTGCGCCTACACTTTTTTTGTACTTGAATGAGGTGCATCGGTGATCTGTTTACTTGAACAGTAGCCATGCGATATAGTGAAACTTACATTAGTAGAGGTTGTTTCCGCTGCTTTTGATTAGTTGAACAAATCGGGTTCTTATCACCCACTAACGGGATACATTGCTTTGATCCGTTAAAATCCTTTGGAGGTGGCTCATTATTAGTAAAGACATGTTGGTCAATGAAGGGATTCGTGCACGCGAAGTACGTCTTATTGGAGCAAACGGCGATCAAATTGGCGTTAAGTCAAAACAAGAAGCGCTTGAAATGGCGCAAAATGTTAACCTTGACTTAGTGTGCGTTGCTCCAACGGCGAAACCACCTGTGTGTCGCATCATGGACTACGGAAAATTCCGTTATGAGCAACAAAAGAAAGAAAAAGAAGCTCGTAAAAATCAAAAGATTATTAACGTGAAAGAGGTTCGTTTGAGCCCGACGATCGAAGATAATGATTTTAATACGAAGCTTCGCAACGCTCGAAAGTTCCTTGAAAAAGGAGATAAAGTAAAAGTTGCGATTCGTTTCCGTGGACGTGCTATTACTCACTCTCAAATTGGACGGAAAGTATTAGAGCGTCTTGCAAAAGAATGTGAAGATGTTGCAGTGATTGAATCAATGCCTAAGATGGAAGGACGTAGTATGTTCCTCTTGTTAGCTCCAAAAGCTGAAAAGTAACATCTACTAGTCTGAACAAGATTAAAGGAGGACCTGAGTTATGCCTAAAATGAAAACTCACCGTGGCGCTGCCAAGCGTTTTAAGAAAACAGGATCTGGAAAGCTTAAGCGTTCACACGCATTTACTAGTCACTTATTCGGTAACAAGTCACAAAAGCAGAAGCGTAAATTACGTAAATCTGCTGTTGTTCACTCTGGTGACTTCAAACGTATTCGTTCAATGTTAACGTACAAAAAATAATTGATTTCTTCGGATAGAAAAAGGAGGGAACTTCGATGCCAAGAGTAAAAGGCGGTTATGTCGCTCGTCGTCGTCGTAAGAAGGTATTAAAGTTAGCTAAAGGATATTACGGTTCTAAACATACGTTATTCAAATCAGCACAAGGTCAGGTAATGAAGTCATTACTATATGCTTACCGTGATCGTCGCAACAAGAAGCGTGACTTCCGTAAGCTTTGGATTACACGTATTAACGCAGCTGCACGTATGAATGGTCTTTCTTACAGCCGTTTCATGCATGGTTTAAAGCTTGCTGAAATCAACGTAAACCGTAAAATGCTTGCTGAACTTGCTATCACTGACGAAAAGTCATTTACACAACTTGCTGAAAAAGCAAAAGCAAGCCTTAATGCATAAGAAATAAAAAAAGAAGCGCGGCATGTTGTCGCGTTTCTTTTTTTATACGTTGGGAAAATATACATTTTTTAACACGGAATTTATCGAACTAGTTAAAAATATTAAGTACCAAGTATAAATGCAACTTTGGCTTTCATCATAAGGACTTGGTGATAAGCTAAAGTTGGTTTGTTTGATTGATAGAAATGCTGTGGAGGTTGTAGTTCAATGGAATGGGTTCTCTATTTTCTTGTCATAAACGTGATTGGGTTTGGTATGATGGGTGTAGATAAGCAGCGGGCTAAAAAAGGAGAATGGAGAATAAGCGAACGAACACTGTTTTTACTGGTCTTCGCGGGTGGTGCAGTCGGTATTTATATTGGAATGAAGTGGTTTCGTCATAAAACGAAGCATGCTAGTTTCACACAAGGGGTTCCGGGCATCTTTTTGCTTCAAATCATGATACTAGCCTTCATCATCTTTTTTAATTAAGCATAATGTAGAAAGAGAAAGAGGAGGCCATCAAATGGAAGAATTTCTTGAGCGTTCGACGCAATTTATTGAACAAAGTGGTTGGTTGGCCCCGTTGTTCTTCATTCTCCTTCACGTGTTTAGGCAAATATTCTTTATCCCTGTTTTGCTGGTGTGTCTTGTGGGTGGATATCTATTTGGTACGTTCTATGGTTCTCTTTATTCTATGATTGGCCTTACCACCGTAAGTCTCGTCTTCTACGGACTGATTCATCTCTTTCCAATGATGAGAGAGAAATTAGGAGGTTTAAAGAAGCGATTTTTAAAGGAACAGCATCGTCTAACGCTACCGCAAATGATGATTATGCGTTTGATTCCTTTTATTCACTTCCATCTCGTCTCATTATACTTAATGGAGACAACAAGAGATTTAAAGAGCTATGTAAAGAAATCATTTCTTGTGAGCATCCCACCTGCCATTGTCTATACGGCATTTGGAGATATGATTCATGACCTTCCGCTTACTGGGACGATTATATTTGCAATCTTTATGATCATTTTGTTTTTATTTTTTCGTAAAAAAAGAACGAATATCAGTTGGAATGATTTCTTTCAACCGAAAAACTCATAGAAAAACGTCGCTCATCGGAATGGAGGCGACGTTTTTGTTTTCTTTATTTCTCTGCGCGACGAAGGAGCTCTTTAATCGGACTTTTCCACTCGATCTTGGCGTTAGGATAACGTAGACGAATATCATCAGCAATAAACCCGAAATCTTCCTTCGAAAATCCAGTTAATTGATCAGTTTGTCTTGCCCATACATAGACAGAGACAATCTCAAAAGCTTGATCGGTTGTTCCTAAATATTTCTCACCTTCAAACATAACTCCTTTATACGTAATCAAAAAATTTTTTCGGACATCCTTTTCATCATCATAAAAGAAAAATTGTTTGCGATCGTGAGCTTGTTCGAGCTTACGACGGGGATGGAATAAATATTTAAAAGCAGAGTAAACAAGAATGACAAGAGCGATTAGCAGTAATAAGCGAAAAAGAATGACCATATCATTATACCTCCTTATGAGGTTATACGTTTACATTGTGTATCTAGATTTTGACACACTACCATAAAAAAAGTAAAGAACTTACTAGTAATACGACTCTCGTTTCACTTTGGTTGCGTGTTTATCATAAAAAATTGTTATAATTATCATAACAAGGAGGCGCATTATGGAGATAGAGAAGTTATTTTTGATTCAAAAACAATTAAATGATCGCATTATACAAGAACATCGGTTAGAAGGGAAAGACCTTTTTACTGAGGTACAGCTTGCTTTTTTAGTGGAATTAGGAGAGCTTGCTAATGAAACACGATGCTTTAAATATTGGAGCAGAAAGCCTTCTTCAAAACGAGAAGTCATTTTAGAGGAATACGTTGATGGGCTTCATTTTGTTCTGACGTTAGGTCTAGCCTTGAGGTACACAAATGTAATCATCAAACAAACATATCCTTACCTAGAAACCATGACTGAGCAATTTTTAGAAGTGATGAAGCAAACGCATGAGTTGAATCGAGAGCGTTCAAATGAGAACTATCAAAGACTAGTTGATTCATTTCTTGGTCTTGGTCAGCAGTTAGGGTTTTCCTATGAGGAGATTGAAGAAGCCTATTTAGCGAAAAATAAAGTGAATCATCAACGTCAGGATAACGGATACTAAACGTAAATAAAAGGTTTGTTCATTTGAGTGACGAAATAAATGACTGTATACTGAGATTGTAGAAGTAAAGAAGAAGGAGGTAATACATAATGACAAAATTAGATGAGCGTTTGCAAATGTTAAAAGATTTAACAGACGCTAATGGTGTTTCAGGTAATGAGCGCGAGGTGCGTGAGGTGATGACGAAATATATTGCCCCGTTCGCCGATGAAGTGACAACAGATAAGCTCGGCAGTCTTGTTGCTAAGAAAGTAGGTAAAGAAGACGGACCGAAAATCATGGTTGCTGGTCACCTTGATGAAATTGGTTTCATGGTTACAAGCATTGATGATAAAGGGTTCTTACGTTTTCAGACCGTAGGCGGCTGGTGGGAGCAAGTGATGCTTGCCCAACGCGTTACAGTTATGACAAGTAAGGGGAATATTCCAGGAGTCATTGGCTCAAAGCCACCGCATATTTTACCTCCAGAGGCACGAAAGAAACCTGTTGATAAGAAAGATATGTTTATTGATATAGGAGCACAAAGCAAAGAAGAAGCTATGGAATTTGGTGTGCGCCCTGGTGATTCTGTTGTTCCAGTTTGTGAATTTACAGTGATGAAAAATGAAAAATATTTAATGGCAAAAGCATGGGATAATCGGATTGGATGTGCGATTGCAATTGATGTTCTTCGTGAATTACAAGGGGTCGATCATCCAAATACAGTATACGGTGTTGGCACAATCCAAGAAGAAGTTGGTTTACGTGGAGCGCGTACGTCTGCCCATTTGATCGAGCCTGATATCGGTTTTGGCGTTGACGTTGGTATTGCTGGTGATACACCAGGTGTAACAGAAAAAGAAGCCCTTGCGAAGATGGGAGAAGGCCCACAAATTGTTCTTTATGATGCGTCGATGATCTCACATAAAGGCTTACGTGACTTTGTGACAGATACAGCAGACGAACATAATATTCCCTATCAGTTTGATGCGATGGCAGGGGGCGGAACCGATTCAGGAGCGATTCATTTAACAGCAAATGGTGTACCTGCATTATCGATCACGGTTGCGACACGTTACATTCATACACATGCCGCGATCCTTCATCGTGATGACTACGAAAACACAATCAAGCTCATTGTCGAAGTGATTAAGAAATTAGACAGCGACACTGTTGCAAAGATTACGTATAACTAAGAAAAGCGAAAGCTGCCTTGTTCAGCGAGCTGCAAGTGGTGGAAGCCTGTCAATGAGTTTCTAGGTTTTAGGAAGCCATTTACAGGTTGAAGCAACCTCGAGCGGCTAGGCGCTGTAGCTAGACATCATCGAGTTTTATGCTTTCTTATCTGTTAAAAAATGAAAACCCGCATGTGGCGGGTTTTCATTTTTTATCTCGATTGACGTATACGTATTAGTGATTATTGTAACCCTTGACTAATTTGCTCACAAAGCTGATCTCTTTGCTCTTCTGATGCGTTTTTCCAGTATACTTCGAAAAGAACACCCAACCCAGGCAACATCTTTTCTTCGCCACGCGAAATGGCATCTGTAATCGTTGCTTCTACATCATCTTCTGAGCTACCTTTTATGTTCGCCATGATGGCCCCACGTAAGTTAAATCCCATCGTCATACACTCCTTTTTAAGGTCAAAATTGGTTCTAGATGTAGTATGTCTGAGTTGAGACTAGATTATGACGAAAAAAATCGGTATGATGAGTGAAAGAAGGAACATGGATAAAGGAGCGCAGAATGAAACGAATAGATTCAATAAAAAACGAACAAGTGAAGACATGGAAAAAGCTACATACGAGAAAAGGTCGGGAAAAAGCAGGGAAATTTCTTGTGGAAGGCTTTCACCTTGTTGAAGAAGCGTTAAAGGCACCGATTCATGTTGAAGCTGTGATCATGACGGAAGAAACGGTTCTCCCATCTGCATGGTCATTATCAGATCATGAAATCATTCTTGTTAGCGAACAAGTTATGAAAGACATTTCAGAAACCGAGACGCCACAGGGTATCGCAGCAGTGTGTGATTTGCCAGCTCCACCAATTGTTGACGTGTTAGAAGGTCAGTATTTATTAATTGATCGTGTACAAGACCCGGGTAATGTTGGCACGATGATCCGAACAGCAGATAGTGCTGGCATGACAGGTGTTGTAATGGGAGAAGGCTGCGTTGATATTTTTAATAGTAAAGTTATTCGAGCATCACAAGGGTCAATTTTTCATTTGCCTGTTATAAAAGGAAATTTATTGACATGGATTGAGCGTTTTAAGGAGGAATCCATTCCTGTTTTTGGAACAGCTCTTGAAGGAGCAAGCTCCTATTCGGCTATTGAACCGCAAAGGAAATTTGCTTTGATTATGGGAAATGAAGGCGAAGGTGTGTCAGAAGATTTACTTGCTGTGTGTGATCAAAACATTTATATTCCGATTTTCGGACAAGCTGAGTCTCTTAATGTTGCAGTAGCTGCTGGTATTCTTCTTTACTATTTACGAGGGTAAATACAAATGACAGTTGCAACGATTGTTAAGATTCACTATAATATAGAAGCAAATTCATATTGGAAAAGCTAAGAAAGAGAGTAGTAAGCCCTACCCCACCATATAGGGAGGAAATGCCTTTGACTGGAAGCATTTCTATGGCAGGAATCGCTGAATTCACTCTGGAGCTGACATCGGACCACAGGGTTACTTGTGAAGGTGTTTCCGGCGCTGAGCCGTTATGACAATGAAGGATGTAGCGATTTTTTGATCGTTATGAATTAAGGGTGGTACCACGAGCCATCGTCCCTTTTATGGAGACGATGGCTCTTTTTTGTTTTGATTAGAAAGAACCATATTCATATTCGCTTTCTAAACGACAAAATAAACGAAGAAGCCACGTTTTCTAATGAAAAAGTTTGAGGAGGAAATAAGATGCGTGAAAAGTTAGAAGCCTTACGCGATGAAGCGTTAGCGAAAATTGCAGCTGCTGAAGATGTAAAGGCATTGCAAGAAGTAAGAGTCGCTTATTTAGGGAAAAAAGGACCAATCACAGAAGTTCTACGTGGAATGGGAAAGCTTTCAGCTGAAGAGAGACCGATCATTGGTCAAATGGCAAATGATGTCCGTGATGCGATTAAGGAACAAGTTGAAGCAAAAGAAGCAGTTCTTGAGGGAGCGGCAATTGAAGCACAGCTTGCTAGTGAAAGCATTGATGTCACATTGCCAGGCCGTCCAGTTCAAGCTGGTTCATCTCACCCTTTAACAGCCGTTATCGAAGAAGTAGAGGATGCGTTCATTGGACTTGGTTTTTCTGTTGCGGAAGGCCCTGAAGTAGAGACAGACTATTATAATTTTGAAGCATTAAATTTACCAAAGGATCATCCAGCTCGTGATATGCAGGATTCCTTTTACTTCACAGAAGAACTATTGCTTCGAACGCATACATCTCCAGTACAAGCGAGAACAATGGAAAAACATAAGGGTAAAGGACCAGTCAAGGTTATCTGTCCAGGAAAAGTGTTCCGCCGCGATGATGATGATGCTACGCATTCCCATCAATTCATGCAAATCGAAGGCTTATTTGTTGATGAAAATGTTCGTATGAGCGATTTAAAAGGGGTGCTTGAGGCTTTTGCTAAGTCATTTTTTGGTCCTGATCGCAAAATTCGTTTACGTCCAAGCTTCTTCCCGTTTACTGAGCCATCGGTAGAAGTAGATGTGTCATGTGGAATGTGTGGTGGAGAAGGCTGTCGCATTTGTAAACAATCAGGCTGGATCGAAGTACTTGGTGCTGGGATGATTCACCCACGTGTTCTTGAAATGAGTGGCTTTGATTCAAGTAGATATAGTGGTTTCGCATTCGGAATGGGTGTTGAGCGACTAGCGATGCTAAAGTATGATATTGACGACATTCGTCATTTCTATACAAATGATGTACGTTTTCTTAAACAATTCAATCGGATGTAAAGGAGGAGAATAAACATGCTCGTTTCTTATAAATGGTTACAGGACTATGTCAAAATAGAGGATATTTCTCCAAGAGATATCGCAGAAAAAATGACACGTGGTGGAATTGAAATCGATTTTGTCCACAAGCTTAATCAAGGAGTTTCAGGCGTTGTCGTTGGTTATGTGCAAGAACGTAAACAACATCCGAACGCTGATAAGCTAAGTGTATGTCAGGTTGATATCGGTGAAGAAGAGCTTGTGCAAATTGTTTGCGGGGCACCAAATGTAGCACAAGGACAATATGTAGCAGTTGCAAAAGTTGGAGCAGTACTTCCAGGCAACTTCAAAATTAAAAAAGCTAAGCTTCGCGGTGAAGTTTCTCAAGGGATGATCTGTTCACTGCAAGAGCTTGGCATTGATAGCAAGCTTGTGCAAAAAGAATTTACTGAAGGAATTTATACATTCCAAGGTAATGTAGAAGTCGGTAGCGATGCGTTAGCTGCATTAAATCTTGATGATGAAGTGTTAGAACTAGATTTAACACCGAATCGTTCAGATTGCTTAAATATGCTTGGGGTTGCTTATGAAGTAGGAGCTCTTTATGATCGTGACGTCATATTGCCAACGATTGAGCTTGCAACGAATGATGAACAAGCAGCTGACTATATTAGCGTTGCAATTGAAGCAGATGAAGATAATCCATATTACGGAGCGACGATTATTAAAGATGTGAAGGTCGGTCCATCACCGCTTTGGCTGCAAACACGTCTAATGGCTGCAGGAATTCGTCCAATTAGCAATGTCGTGGATGTCACAAACTATGTGCTGCTTGAGTATGGTCAACCACTCCATGCATTTGACTATGATCGTTTCGGCTCAAAGGAAGTTGTTGTTCGTCGTGCGAAAGATCAAGAGAAAATCGTAACACTCGATGATCAAGAGCGCATATTAACAAGTGATCATCTTGTCATTACAAATGGAAAAGAACCTGTAGCGATTGCTGGTGTGATGGGCGGAGCAACATCAGAGGTGCAAGCAGATACGACAACGATTTTACTTGAAGCAGCATACTTCCATCCTGTCACGATTCGCAGGGCATCTCGTGATTTAGGACTTCGCAGTGATGCAAGTGCACGTTATGAAAAAGGGATTGATCCAAGTCGTGTACGTGAAGCGAGCAAACGTGCAGCGAGCCTCATTGCAGAGCTTGCTGGTGGAACGATCGTTTCTGATGTCGTTGAAAAAGACACGTACAATCTAGAACTGGCAACCGTTCGACTTGATTTAGATCGTATGAACAATCGTCTTGGCATGAACATTTCAATGGATGAAGTGAAAGGCTTCATGACACGTTTAGGCTTTTCATATAAAGAAGATGGAAAAGTGTTAATGGTAACAGTACCATCTCGTCGCTTAGATATTCAAATTGAAGAAGATCTTGTGGAAGAAGTGGCTCGTCTTTACGGCTATGACCACATTCCAACAACTCTTCCACTAGGTGCAACGACACAAGGTGGATTAACAGAGTATCAACAAAAACGCCGCCATGTTCGTCGTGTGCTTGAGCGTGCAGGCTTATCTCAAGTTGTGACCTATTCGTTAACAAGCCCTGAAAAAGCGAGAGGCTTCGCAAATGAGTCAACACAAGAGACTGCTGTTCGCTTAGCAATGCCAATGAGTGAGGACCGTAGTACGATGCGTACAAGTCTGATTCCTCATTTATTTGATGTTATTAGCTATAATTTAAATCGTAAAAATCAAGCCGTTCATATTTATGAGATTGGTTCGATTTTCTTAAGTGAAGAAAAGGAGCTAACGACGCAACCAACAGAGAAAGAAATGGTTGCTGGTGCTCTAACAGGACTATGGCATGAGCATGCATGGCAAGGTGAGAAAAAAGCAGTTGATTTCTTTGTTGTAAAAGGTATTCTTGAAAGTCTATTTGCTGAATTAGGTCTTGACGAGCAAGTGACGTTCCATCAAACGAAGAAGCCAGATATGCATCCAGGTCGTACAGCTGAAGTGAGGCTTGCAGGTCAAGAAATTGGTTTCGTTGGTCAAGTTCATCCAAAGGCTCAAAAAGAGAAGGATTTACGTGAGACATATGTCTATCAACTTGACTTAGAAGCAATCCTTAATTACGAATCAGATGCTGTCGTATACCAAGCATTGCCAAGGTTCCCAGCAATGGTACGTGATATCGCGCTTGTTGTTGATGCAACTCGTTTTGCGGGGGATATTGAAGCAGTCATTCGCCAAGCAGGAGGAGATCTCTTAAAGGCTGTTCATCTCTTTGATTTGTATCAAGGTGAGCATATGGAAGAAGGGAAGAAATCCCTTGCTTTCTCACTCACATATCTCGATCCAGAGCGTACATTAACAGATGAGGAAGTCACAAAAGCACATAGTCATGTGTTACGACAGCTAGAAGAACAAGTTGGAGCAAGTTTGCGAGGATAATATTCAAAATAGGCAAACGCTCTGACAAAACAGACCTTTTTTAGAAAGCAGTCGCATACGAGTGACTGCTTTCTCTTTTTTTCTCATAATCACTGTATTTCCATAAAGATCCCTTCATGTTATGATAGAATGTAGGATTTTGTTGGAATAAACATTCGATCAGTTTGAATCATGCAGATAGGAGGCTTTTCAGTGTCAAAACAAAATGAAAAGCAGCGGACAACTGTTACAATTTATGGTCAACAATATACGGTTGTCGGTCAAGAGCCTCCGACACATGTCAAAGAAGTGGCTCAACTCGTTGATCAAAAAATGAGAGAAATAAAAAAGCGGAACCCGTATTTAGATACAACCCGTTTGGCTGTATTAACGGCAGTAAATGTCGTCGATGATTATATGAAGCTACTAAAGGAGAATGAAATTTTAGCCGAAAAGGAAGAACGGGAACGAACGACAGGAGACGAGTAGCATGCTTAGTTTTGTGATTTTATTTTTGTTATTTTGTAGCTTCTTTATCGGGCGAAGAAGAGGATTTATTCTGCAAATTGTTCACCTTGTAAGTTTCGTCGTAGCGATTTTCGTTGCGTACACGTACTTTCGAGAGTTGGCGACATTTATTCGCCTATGGATTCCGTATCCACAATTTTCACAAGATAGTACCGTAGGGATGATTATAAGTACATTTGATGGGGAAAGTGTCTATTATTCAGGTATTGCTTTTGCGATTCTTTTCTTTGGAACAAAATTGGTTCTTCATTTACTAGGATCAATGCTAGATTTCCTCGCTCATTTACCAATTCTGAGATCTTTTAATCAATTACTCGGTGGTGTGCTTTGTTTTGTTGAGACGTACTTGATTTTACTAGTACTCATGTTTGTAGCAGCACTGCTCCCAATCGAAGTGGTCCAGGATGTCATGCAGCGTTCCATTGTTGTCCAACTGATGATGAATCACACCCCATTTATTTCAGAATGGATTAAATCCCTATGGGTGGAGAACCCATTATAAACAAGAGTCTGACCCAAATGGAAACGAAGTGATAGGCCGCATGCATCAGTTGTTCTTTTGCGCTAAAACTTCAGCCTTTTGGGCAGACTTTTTGTGTTGTTAAAGTGATCACAGGGTGTCGGCGTTGATTTTCGATGCAAGCTATCGGTATGATAGGAGTAAGAAGAAGGAGAAGATGATCATGAATAAGAAAGATGTCATTCGTACACTTGAGAAAATTGCGATTTACCTTGAAATTAAAGGAGACAATCCTTTTAAAATATCTGCTTACCGTAAAGCTGCCCAAGCACTTGAATCAGATCAACGCACATTAGATGAGATTGATAATCCTGCTAGCTTAAATGGCATTGGTAAGGGAACGGCAGAAGTGATTGTCGAAATGAAAGAGAGCGGCGAATCAACATTATACAATGAATTAGCAAATAGTCTCCCAGCAGGTCTTTTGCCTTTATTAAAACTACCAGGACTTGGTGGAAAAAAGGTTGGGAAATTGTATCAAGAGCTTGGTGTTGTGGATATGAATACCTTGAAGCAAGTATGTGAAGAAGGGGAAGTACAGAAACTCGCTGGATTTGGAAAAAAGACCGAAGAAAAAATTTTGGTTGCGATTGAAGAAGCGAGTACGCGTCCAGACCGTTTAGCTCTTCCAATCGTTTTACCAATTGCTCTGCAAATTGAGCAAGCTCTTCGCACAATGAAGGGAGTCGAACGTTTCTCACGTGCAGGAAGCTTACGTAGAATGAGGGAGACAGTTAAGGATTTAGATTTTATTATTGCCACAACAGAGCCTGAGCTTGTTAGGGATCAACTTTTATCAATGGAATCGATTAGTAACGTTATTGCAAGTGGAGACACAAAAGTATCCGTTGAGATCACAACTGAGTTTCCGATTTCCATTGATTTTAGATTAGTTGAGCCAAAGGCGTTTGCGACAACACTCCACCATTTTACAGGTTCAAAAGACCATAATGTAAAGCTTCGCCAGCTTGCCAAAAAAAGAGGCGAAAAAATAAGTGAATATGGTGTTGAGTCCGTTGAAACAGGTGAAGTGAAGACCTTTGAAAGTGAAGAAGTATTTTTTGCCCATTTTGGCTTAGCTTATGTTCCACCAGAAGCAAGGGAGGATCAAGGAGAGGTCGAGTTAGCAGAAGAATCAGCTTCGCCTCATTATCTCACAAATAAAGATATCCGTGGCGATTTGCATATGCATACGACATGGAGTGATGGTGCCCATTCGATAATAGAAATGGTCGAAGCAGCAAGAGAGCGAGGCTATCAATATATTGCCATTACAGATCACTCAAGGTACTTAAAAGTTGCTAATGGACTGAGTATTGAACGTCTAAAGGATCAGCATGCACAAATTCGAGCGTTAAATGAAAAATATGATGATTTCACGATTCTAACTGGAATTGAAATGGATATTTTACCAGATGGCACATTAGACTATGATAATGAAATATTAGCGGACATTGATTTTGTCATCGCATCGATCCATTCCTCTTTTCAACAAGATAGAGAGACGATTATGAACCGATTAAAGACTGCTCTAGAGAATGTTCATGTTGATTTAATTGCTCATCCAACAGGGCGCTTACTTGGTCGAAGAGAAGGCTATGATGTGGACCTTGAAATGCTGATCGATTTAGCAAAAGAAACAAATACAGCATTAGAGCTTAATGCTAATCCGAATCGGTTAGATTTATCAGCTGAATGGTTGAAAAAAGCGGAAGAAGCTGGAGTGGTCATAGCGATTAATACGGATGCGCATCATATAGAAATGATGGATGACATGATGTATGGCACAGGTACTGCTAGACGGGCAATGCTAAGTCCAGACACTGTGATGAATACATGGACAATCGATCGTCTTTGTAATTTTTTAAAAAGACATGAGTCCTAATGCATCCAATGAATGAGAATAGACGTAAGAGATAAAGAAGGAGTTACGTATATGGAGCGAGTTATTCGAGTGTTAGAATATGAGAAGATGAAGCGACAGTTGCAAGAGCATGTCTCATCTTCTCTAGGTAAACAGAAAGTGAATCAGTTATTGCCTTCTGTAGAATTGGACGAAGTGAAAAGGTGGCAAAATGAAACAGCAGAAGGAGCGACTGTTCGCAGGCTAAAAGGGCATGTCCCTCTTGGTGGCATTTCGGATATAACTGCACATGCTAAACGTGCCAAAATCGGTGGATCTCTTTCGGCAAGTGAGCTAATTGAAATTGCAAGCACGATTTATGGTGGACGGACACTTAGGAAGTTCATCGTTACAATGGTAGAAGAGGAAGAAATTGAATTGCCGCTATTGTATGAATATGCTGAACAAATTGAGCCATTAACGGATGTTGAACGCGAAATTAAGCAGTGTATTGATGATAACGGACATGTTCTGGATTCAGCAAGCCCTGCTCTAAGAACGATTCGTCAGCAAGTACGTAGCTATGAATCAGGAGTTCGTTCGAAGCTCGAGAGCATCACACGTTCTTCAAGTACCCAGAAGATGCTATCAGATGCCATTGTGACAATCCGTAATGATCGTTTTGTTATTCCTGTTAAGCAAGAATATCGTAGTTCATTTGGAGGGATTGTTCACGATCAATCGTCTTCGGGGGCGACTCTTTTTATTGAGCCACAGGCCATTGTCACATTAAATAACCAGCTAAGAGAAGCAAAGGTGAAAGAAGCAAGAGAGATTGAACGCATTTTAGCAGAGCTATCTAGTCATGTTGCACTTGTTGCAGATGAACTATTAACGAATATTGATTTACTAGCAAGTCTGGACTTTATTTTTGCTAAGGCACACTATGCCAAATATTTAAAAGCAACAAAACCAAAGCTTAATGATACAGGCTATGTCCTTTTAAAACGTGCTCGTCATCCTTTATTAGATGCAGACATTGTCGTTCCAATTGATGTGGAGCTTGGCGGAGAATACCGTTCATTGATTATTACGGGTCCCAATACGGGTGGTAAGACGGTGACGTTAAAAACGGTTGGCTTACTTACGTTAATGGCGCAGTCAGGCTTGCATGTTCCTGTAGACGACGAGTCAGAAATGGCGGTCTATAAGCAGGTTTTTGCTGATATTGGTGATGAACAATCGATTGAGCAAAGCTTAAGTACGTTCTCTTCTCATATGACAAACATTGTTAGCATTTTAGATAAAGTCGATTTTCAAAGCCTGGTGCTATTTGATGAGCTCGGAGCTGGTACTGATCCAACTGAAGGTGCAGCTCTGGCGATTTCGATTTTAGATGATGTGTATAACCGCGGGGCATGTGTCGTAGCTACAACGCATTACAGTGAGCTAAAAGGTTATGCTTATAATCGTGAAGGAGCAATCAATGCGAGCGTCGAATTTGATGTTGAGACCCTTCGCCCAACGTATCGCTTATTAATCGGTGTACCAGGACGAAGCAACGCGTTTGCGATTTCTCGCCGCCTGGGCCTAAGTGAACGTATTATTGAAAAAGCGAAAGAACAGATTGATAGTGAGACAAATCAAATTGAAAATATGATTGAATCTCTTGAAACAAGCCAAAAGTCTGCTGAGTCAGAATGGGAAAAGGCTGAGAAAATTCGTGCAGAAGCTGAGCAACTACGGTTAGATCTTATTCGTCAATTAGAAGAATTTGAAAAGCAAAAAGAGCGATTGATGAAAGAAGCGGAAGAAAAAGCAGAAAAAGCTGTGAGTAAAGCGAAGGAAGAAGCAGAATTCATTATCGAAGAACTTCGCGAAATGCAAAAGGAAGGTCTTTCTGTTAAGGAGCATCAGATTATTGATGCGAAGAAACATCTTGAACAAGCAGCGCCGAAGTTGACTGCTCAACAGAAAAAAGTGAAGAAGGCCGCTGCAAAAGCGAAGCAAAATATTAAAGCTGGTGATGAAGTAAAAGTGATCAGCTTTGGCCAAAAAGGCTTTGTTGTCGAACAAATCAGTGAGAGCGAGTTTCAAGTACAAATGGGTATTATGAAAATGAAGGTCAATAAGGATGACTTGCAACTTATCGATCGACCGAAACAGGTTGAAACAAAGCCAATAGCAACGTTACGTGGTAGTGACCATCACGTGAAATCTGAATTAGACTTGCGCGGAGAACGATATGAAGATGCGATGCGCCTTGTAGAAAAATATATTGATGATGCTTTGCTTGCTGGTTACCACAGTGTGTCGATCATTCACGGAAAAGGCAGTGGTGCATTGCGCAAAGGTGTGAAGCAGCTTCTGAAAAAGCATCCACATGTAAAAGGTGAACGTGATGGTGGTATGAATGAAGGTGGGCTCGGTAATACAGTTGTTGAATTAAAATAAGGCGAGGAGAAATCAATGGAAACATTTTTTGAATATGAAATGATTCGGACAGCGGCTTATTATAGTGTCTCTGTTTTAGCTCTGATCGTATTTCTTGCCATTTTTGAGCTTGTGACAAAGTATAAAAATTGGGTTGAGATCAAAAAGGGAAACGTAGCAGTTGCATTAGCAACTGGCGGAAAGATCTTTGGAGTCGCCAATATTTTCAGGCACTCAATTGAACAGTCAGACTCATTATTAATGATGCTTAGCTGGGGTGTAATTGGTTTCTGTTTATTGCTAGTTAGTTATTTTATTTTTGAATTTATCACACCGAGTTTCAAAGTGGATGAAGAAATAGCTCGTGATAATCGTGCAGTTGGCTTTGTATCGATGATCATTTCAGTTGGGCTTTCCTATGTCATCGGTGCAAGTATCATTGCAAGATAGAGCTTAAAAGGAGAGTAAAGCATTGGAAACACTCATGAAAATTCTTTATGTCTGTTGTGGCGCATTTATATTGTCGGGCATCATATACATGTTTTTCTTTGCTGCATCATAAGAAGATAAAAAGCTGGATCTTACTTAAGTGATTCAGCTTTTTTGAAAATAAATAACTAAAAATTCAAAAAATTATTTATTTACGTAAGCGATTACAATAAAATAGTAATAGAGGAGAATGGAATATAAGAAAGGAGCAAGTGAGCATGAATAGGAGGAGATGAATATGATGACTGTTGAGAAAGTTTGGCTACAACATTATCCAAAGGAAATTCCTCATTCGATTGAGTATGAAGAAAGGTGCTTGCAAGATTATTTAAAGCAAGCAGCAACAACCTATCCTAACAATGTCGCACTGCACTTTCTAGGCAAGGAAATGACGTACTCCGAAGTGTACGAACAAGCCAAACGATTTGCTAATCAGTTAAAAACGTTGGGAGTTGAGAAAGGTGACCGTGTCGCCATTATGCTTGCCAACTCTCCACAATCGATTATTAGCTACTACGGTGCATTAATGCTAGGCGCAATTGTTGTGCAAACGAACCCTCTTTATGTTGAAAGAGAGCTTTCGCATCAGTTAATTGATTCCGGAGCAAAAGTCATCATCTGTCTTGATCTAGTCTTCCCACGTGTCGAAAAAGTTCGTTCAAAAACAGACTTAACTCACGTGATCGTAACCAGTATTAAAGATTATTTACCATTTCCAAAGAACTTGCTCTACCCATTTGTTCAAAAGAAAAATACGGGTATAAAAGTCGATATCGTTTATGATGAGAAGACGATTGCCTTTAAGTCATTTCTACAAAAGGGTGACTCTAGCGAAGTGCAGGTTGAATTGAACCCATCCACAGATTTAGCTCTTTTGCAGTATACAGGTGGTACAACAGGTCCTGCAAAAGGAGTTATGCTTACTCATCGAAACCTCGTTGTCAATACAACTCAATGTATTCACTGGACATATAAGACAAAGCCTGGCCAAGAAAAAATGCTAGCAGCTCTTCCCTTTTTTCATGTGTATGGGATGACAGTTATTATGAATCTAGCTATTATGAGTGGATTTACAACTGTAATCCTTCCAAAGTTTGAAACTAAAGATGTCCTTAAAACGATTGATAAGCAGAAAATTACTTTATTTCCAGGTGCACCAACGATGTATGTGGCATTGATTAACGATCCAAATATTAATGATTATGATTTATCTTCAATTGTCGCTTGTTTAAGTGGTGCAGCCGCGCTACCGCTTGAAGTTCAACAAACTTTTGAAAAGCTATCAGGTGGGAAGCTCGTTGAAGGGTACGGTTTGACAGAAACGTCTCCTGTAGCAATAGCCAATCCAATATGGGGCAATCGGAAATCAAGTAGTGTTGGTATCCCTTGGCCTGATACAGAAGCAACGGTTATTTCTGCCGAAACAGGTGAAACTGCTGAAATTGGTGAGGTCGGAGAAATTGCGATTCGAGGTCCTCAAGTCATGAAAGGTTACTGGAACCGTCCAGAAGAAACGGAAAAGGTTTTCAAGGATGATTGGTTTTTAACTGGTGATATGGGCTATATGGATGAGGATGGCTATTTTTATATCGTCGATCGAAAAAAAGATATGATTATCGCTGGTGGATTTAATATTTATCCACGTGAAATTGAAGAAGTTCTGTATGAACATGAAGCAATTCAAGAAACCGCTGTTATTGGTGTGCCAGATGAATATCGTGGTGAAACAGTAAAAGCATTCATTGTATTAAAAGAAGGGAGAAAGCTGTCTGAAAAAGAATTGGAAGAATTTTGTCGCAAGCATTTAGCAGCCTTTAAAGTTCCGAGATTATTTGAATTTCGTGATGAATTACCCAAGACGCTTGTCGGAAAAATTCTTCGCCGTGTTCTTGTAGAAGAAGAAAAACAAAAACGTGAAAAACAAAAATCAAGTAATGAATAAGCATTAAAACTAGGGGGAGCTGATATAAGCACCTCCTTTTTATTGATAAAAGTAAGAAAATTTCAAAAAATGATAAAAATCTATTTAAAAATGAATGGACATTCATTACAATAGAGGAGAGAGGATGAAATGATTGAAAGGAGAGGCTTAAGGAGGCCATTCAATTGATAACTGTCATGGAAAAGAAATGGGTAGAGCGTTACCATAAAGAAATTCCTGCTTCAATTGATTATCCGAAGCACGCGTTACACGAGTTGGTAGAGCAAGTTTCCGTGCGTTATCCTGATCATGTAGCACTAGAGTTTCTAGGAAAGTCGCTTACATATAAGGATTTTGACACAAAGGTTAGACGTTTGGCCAATCATTTGCAAGCCCTTGGTCTTCAAAAAGGGGACCGAGTTGCGATTATGCTTCCTAACTGTCCGCAAAGTGTGATCACATACTTTGCTACACTAATGGCTGGAGGGATTGTTGTACAGACGAATCCACTTTATGTGGAAAGAGAACTTGAGCATCAACTCGTAGACTCAGGAGCAAAAATGATTATTTGTTTAGATCTCTTGTTTCCAAGGGTCATGAAAGTGAAGCAAGCAACAAAACTTGAACACATCATTGTAACCGCTATCAAGGATTATTTGCCATTTCCTAAAAATTTATTTTATCCATTTATTCAAAAGAAAAATACAGGTCTATCAGTAAATATCATTTACAATGAAACGATTCATCGCTTTATGCCACTTGTTCAAACTGGCTCGGATAAACGAGCAGATGTTGAGGTGTCACCAGAAGATGTTGCTCTTTTGCAATATACAGGTGGGACGACAGGTTTGGCAAAAGGTGTGATGCTTACTCATCGAAATTTGGTTGCTAATACCATTCAGTGTAGGCATTGGATGTACAAAATGCATGACGGTCAGGAACGGACACTCGCTGTCTTACCTTTTTTTCACGTGTATGGTATGACTGTATCGATGAATTTGACCTTGTTAACAGGTAGTGCACTCCATATTTTGCCGCGCTTTGATGCAAAACAAGTGTTGAAATTGATTCATCAAAAGAAGATAACGATTTTTCCTGGTGCGCCAACAATGTACATTGGCTTAATTAACCATCCAAACATTAAGAATTACAATCTATCTTCTATCGAAGCGTGTATTAGCGGGTCTGCCTCTTTGCCAGCTGAAGTTCAACAGCGTTTTGAGGAGTTAACAGGTGGCAGGCTTGTAGAAGGTTATGGGTTAACGGAGGCAGCACCTGTTACTCATTGTAATTTATTGTGGGGAGAACACAGAAAGTCTAGTATTGGTCTGCCATGGCCTGATACAGAGGCGGTTATTTTATCACTGGAAACGGGTGAACGAGCTAAGGAAAGAGAGGTAGGGGAACTTGCGGTTCGTGGACCTCAAATTATGAAAGGCTACTGGAATAGACCTGAAGATACAAAGGCCACGATGCGAGATGGCTGGCTTCTTACAGGAGATATGGGCTATATGGATGAAGACGGCTATTTTTATATCGTTGATCGAAAAAAAGATATGATTATTGCTGGTGGATTCAACATTTATCCACGTGAAATTGAAGAAGTACTGTATAACCATCCAGACATTCAAGAAGCTGTAGCCATTGGCATTCCTGATGAGTATCGTGGTGAGACCGTGAAAGTGTTTGTTGTCAAAAAAGAAGGCTCAATACTTACAGAAGAGGAGCTTAATACGTATTGTCGGGCGAATCTAGCTGCTTATAAGGTTCCGCGCAAATATGAGTTTAGAGAAGAACTACCGAAAACAATTGTCGGCAAAATTTTAAAGCGAGTCTTAATAGAAGAAGAGAAACAAAAGAAAATCGAGCAGAAAACGAGTTAAAGAGAAGGTGATTGACAGTCTTGTTCTTTTTCACTAAAATAAGTGAAATGAATGAATAATCATTCAGTTCAAAGGAGAGACAGCGGTGGGAAAGAAAAAAGGACCAAAATACAACCAGATTATCGAAGCTGCGGTGACTATTATCGCAAAACACGGTTACCACCAAGCTCAAGTGTCAAAGATTGCAAAAGAAGCTGGCGTAGCTGATGGAACGATTTATCTATATTTCAAAAACAAAGAAGACATTTTAACTTCCTTGTTTGAAGAAAAAATGGGTAGCTTCGTTGGGAAAATTCGTGATCGCATAACAGATGATTTATCGATTGAAGAAAAATTACTTGTTTTAATAAGCATGCATTTTGAGCAATTGCAAGCGGATAAGCAGCTTGCAATTGTTACCCAACTCGAACTTCGTCAATCTAATACTGATCTTCGTTTGAAAATTAATGAAATTCTTAAAGGGTATCTAACCCTTATAGACGAATTACTAACAGAAGGGAAAGAGAAGCAATTCTTTAAGCCTAATCTGGATAATCGTCTTGCTCGTCAAATGATATTTGGTACAGTAGATGAGATTGTGACCAACTGGGTAATGAAGGATTGTAAGTACGATCTCTTAGCCTTAGCGAAACCAGTTCATCAAATGATACTTAGTGGATTTCGCGTCTAACTCAATAATGACGAGGAGTGAGAAAGTGGATCATTTACGTATAGCAGTTGAAGAGAAAGTAGGGACAATTACCCTGCAGAATCCTCCAGCAAATGTGTTAGCGAAAGCCCTTTTAAAAGAGCTCGATCAGGCATTAACAGAGCTTGAAAATGACAAAGACGTGCATGTGATTATTTTGCATGGCGAAGGTCGATTCTTTGCTGCGGGAGCAAATATTAAGGAATTTACCGAAGTGAAAGATGGTGCAGAATTCACTAAATTTGCTAGGGAAGGTCAACAACTATTAGATCGAATCGAATGCTTTCCAAAACCAATTATTGCAGCTATTCATGGTGCGGCTCTTGGCGGTGGATTAGAGCTAGCAATGGCTTGTCATATCCGTCTGGCAACCGAGGATGCTAAGCTTGGTTTACCAGAGCTGCAGCTTGGTCTCATTCCTGGTTTTTCGGGTAGTCAGCGACTCCCCCGCTATGTCGGAAAAGCAAAAGCGACAGAAATGCTTTTAACAAGTGAGCCAATTTCAGGTAAAGAAGCGAAAGAACTCGGTCTTGTTAATTCGATTCATTCTGAGCAAGCGCTCATCGAAGACGCCAAAGCACTAGCTAAAAAGATTGCCCAAAAAAGCACCATTACCGTTAAGATGACGCTTGAGCTCCTCCGTTACTATGATCCGACTACTCATACAGAAGGTTCAACTCGTGAAGCTGATATGTTTGGGCTCGCGTTTGATTCAGAAGATGGCAAGGAAGGCATACAAGCCTTTATCGAGAAACGCTCACCAAATTTTAAAAATCGATAAAATGATAAATCCATAGGAGGGACGAATATGAACATTTTTGTCATCATGAAACGTACGTTTGATACTGAGGAGAAGATTTCCATTAGTGGTGGTCGGATTGATGAGAGTGGTGCAGAATTTATCATTAATCCATATGATGAATATGCGATTGAAGAAGCGATTGTGCTGCGAGATGAGCATGGTGGTGAAGTAACGGTTGTGACTGTAGGAGAAGAAGAAGCCGAAAAAGAATTGCGTACAGCCCTTGCGATGGGAGCAGATAAAGCGGTACTCATTGATAGTGAGGAAATTGATGAGTTAGATCAGTTTACAACAGCAACGCTTCTTGCTACTTATCTAAAAGATCAAGAGTATGACATTATTCTTGGCGGAAACGTGGCCGTAGATGGAGGCTCTGGTCAGGTTGGGCCAAGAGTGGCTGAACTTTTAAGTATTCCGCAAGTGACAACGATTACAAAGCTTGAGGTAGCAGGTGGACAAGCGACGATTGTTCGAGATGTAGAAGGCGATCAAGAAACGGTTGAAGTCTCATTACCAGTACTTGTAACGGCACAGCAAGGATTAAATGAACCTCGTTATCCATCTTTACCAGGGATTATGAAGGCGAAAAAGAAGCCTTTAGATACGCTTGACTTAGATGATTTAGATTTAGACGAAGATGATGTAGAAGCAAAAACAACGACGTTGGAGATTTTCCTTCCGCCAGATAAGCAAGCAGGAAAGGTGTTAGAAGGCGAACCGGCTGAGCAAGTAAAAGAGCTTGTTTCTTTACTGAAATCTGAAGCGAAAGTCATTTAAATAGGAGGGATTATCATGGCGAAAAAAGTACTAGTTATTGGAGAAGTACGTGACGGAGAATTACGTAATGTATCATTTGAATCCATTTCAGCAGGGAAGACGATCGCTGATGGAGGAGAAGTAGTCGGTGTTCTTTTAGGTGAAAATGTAAGCGGTTTAGCTGATAGCTTGATTCACTACGGGGCTGATCGTGTGATTGTCGTCGATCATGCCGATTTAAAGAGCTATACGACAGATGCTTATCAACAAGCATTATTGCAAGTATTTGATACTGAAAGCCCTGAAGCGGTTATTATGGGACATACAGCGACAGGAAAGGATGTTTCACCACGTCTTGCGATGAAGCTAAATTCGGGATTAATTTCAGATGCGATTTCTGTTGAGGTTGACGGAGGAGAGCCTGTTTTTACTCGTCCAATCTATTCAGGAAAAGCATTTGAAAAGAAAAAAATAAATGAAGGTGTGATATTCGCAACAATTCGTCCAAATAATATTGCCCCACTTGAAGCAGATTCATCCCGTAGTGGAGATGTTCAGAAGGTAACCGTGGAGATTAAAGATTTGCGTACAACGATTCGTGATGTGGTTCGAAAAGCAACTGGCGGTGTTGATCTTTCTGAAGCAAAAGTGATTGTAGCTGGTGGACGAGGGGTAAAAAGCAAAGAAGGGTTTGAACCATTACAAGAGCTTGCTGATTTACTTGGCGGAGCTGTCGGAGCTTCTCGCGGGGCGTGTGATGCAGACTATTGCGATTATGCTTTGCAAATTGGGCAAACAGGTAAAGTGGTTACTCCAGACCTTTACTTTGCGATCGGAATATCTGGAGCGATTCAACACTTGGCAGGGATGTCGAACTCAAAAGTGATTGTAGCCATTAATAAAGATCCAGAAGCACCTATTTTTGAAGTAGCTGATTATGGAATCGTCGGTGATCTGTTTGAGATTGTTCCGATTTTGACAGAAGAACTTAAAAGTGCCTTAGTATCAAATTAATAAATACAATTTTTTTAACAAAGGGTCTGATGTGAGCTAGTCTGTGCACACTAGCGGTCAGCCCTTTTTGTTTCGTTTTTTTGTACTTTGGGTAGTCCTTTACAAGAAGGGTATAATAATTTTCGAGCAACTTAGTCGCCACTCGCGTCAGCGGATGGTATAATCATGATGAATCAAACTTGTAAAGTGATAAGGGAGGCTATTATTATGGCAATTGTTAATGTATCAGATCAAACATTTGCATCTGAAACAAGTGAAGGAGTTGTTCTTGCAGACTTCTGGGCACCTTGGTGTGGACCTTGTAAAATGATTGCACCTGTTTTAGAAGAGTTAGACTCAGAAATGGGCGATAAAGTGAAGATTGCGAAGCTAGACGTAGATGAAAATCAAGAAACTGCTGCTAAGTACAGCGTAATGAGTATTCCAACACTTCTTGTTTTCAAAGACGGAGAAGTCGTTGATCAAGTTGTTGGTTTCCAACCAAAAGAAGCACTAGCTGAGCTTTTAAACAAACATCTATAATCTCAAGCTTTATAGTCCACTTTCTCTTATGAGAAGGTGGACTTTTCTTCTAATCAGAAAGTTTAAAACCATGATAACTTTCTGATTAGAATAACAAAAGACTAAGGCTTTTGCTATGAAGAACGTGGCGAAAAGTCAAGTTTTTCTAATATGATTTTGTTCTAACTTGCATTTCTTTGTCTTCTCGCAAACAATAGATAGTGAGGTGGGAAGAGATGAGTCAATTAAAAGAGAAATTAGCGATCCTCCCTGACCAACCAGGATGTTATTTGATGAAGGATCGACAAGGAACTATTATTTATGTTGGTAAGGCAAAAGTATTAAAAAATCGAGTTCGCTCTTATTTCACTGGTTCTCATGATGGGAAAACCCAACGATTAGTTAGTGAGATCACTGATTTTGAATACATTGTTACATCATCCAATATCGAGGCGTTAATACTTGAACTCAATTTAATTAAAAAGCACGATCCGAAATACAACGTCATGCTTAAGGATGATAAAACATACCCTTATTTAAAAATTACCAATGAAGAACACCCTCGTTTGATTACAACACGTCAAGTAAAAAAAGACGGGGGGAAGTATTTTGGACCATACCCAAATGCGGGAGCCGCAGCAGAAACGAAAAAGCTACTTGATCGTCTTTATCCCCTGCGGAAATGCCGTACCCTTCCTGATAAAGTTTGTCTTTATTATCATATTGGGCAATGCTTAGCTCCTTGTGTGTATGAAGTCACAAAGGAACAAAATCAGGAAATGGTGCATGACATCACAAAATTTCTGCGATCAGGTCATGCTGAAATAAAAGAACAGCTAACAGAAAAAATGATGAAAGCGTCTGAGGAACTCAATTTTGAGCGAGCAAAAGAAATCCGAGATACGCTTCAACATATGGAAGCAGTTATGGAAAAACAAAAAATGACGATTAACGATCAAATAGATCGAGATGTCTTTGGCTTTGCTTATGATAAAGGGTGGATGTGCGTTCAAGTCTTTTTTATTCGCCAAGGAAAACTAATTGAACGTGATGTATCCATTTTTCCGTTTTATAAAGATCCACAAGAGGATTTACTAACGTTTATTGGGCAATTCTACTTGAAAAAAGAGCATATTAAGCCAAAGGAAGTTTTAGTGCCAGAACAAATTGATACTGAGCTTGTTGAACAATTACTTGGGGTAGGAACCTCGATACCAAAGAGAGGAAAGAAAAAAGAGCTAGTTGATTTGGCCAATCAAAATGCTGTGATGGCTCTTCGCGAAAAGTTTTCATTAATTGAACGTGATGAAGACAGAACGATTAAGGCGATTGAGCGACTTGGTCAAGCAATGGGCATTCATACACCATTCCGAATCGAGGCATTTGATAATTCAAATATTCAAGGTACAGATCCCGTTTCAGCAATGATAACATTTCTTGACGGCAAGCCAAGTAGAAAAGATTACCGCAAGTATAAGATCAAAACGGTAGAAGGGCCAGATGATTACGGCTCGATGCGTGAAGTGATCCGTCGCCGTTATCTTCGTCTACTAAAGGAGTCATTACCACTTCCTGATTTGATCGTGATAGATGGTGGGAAAGGACAAATAGCCGTTGCCCAAGAAGTGATTGAAGATGAGCTTGGGCTGTCCATTCCAGTCTGTGGTCTTGCCAAGGATGAAAAGCACAGAACTTCACAGCTGTTAATGGGTGATCCGCCAACAGTTATACCTTTAAAACGAGATAGTCATGAATTTTATCTTTTACAAAGAATTCAAGATGAAGTTCACCGTTTTGCGATTACATTCCATCGTCAAACACGCTCAAAAACATTTTTTCAATCCGTTCTTGATGACATTCCTGGTGTCGGCGAAAAGAGGAAGCGTCAGTTATTAAAACATTTTGGTTCTGTGAAAAATATGAAGGAAGCAACAGTCGATGATTTACAGAAGCTATCGATTCCCAAGAAAGTAGCGGAGGGAATAGTTGAAAAGTTAGGAGAAAAAGGATAATTTTCTTCTTGCGTGAATTAGCATCCTTTGTTAGAATGAAAACCAATTAAATATGCCGCACTTCATAAATGAAGTGATGGTAGAGGAGCGAAAACCATTAGTACAGTCTCGGAGGTTAATGAGGGCCTAAGAAGAGAAGAGAAAGGGGAATTCGCCGAAGTGTAAGAAAGGCTCATTTTTTCTTATGCTGGACCTATGTTGAAAAAGCATAGGGCTGTCACATACCTACACCCAGATGGTATGTGGAGAACTATCTCACGTGAGAGCAGGGAGCAGTGTGGTACCGGATTAGGTATGACAAGCAACAGTGAGGGGTTTTCCTTATTGTTGCTTTTTTGCATTCCTTCATGAACAGTGAGTCAGAGAGGATGAAGAAAATTGGCACGAATTGTACAGAAATATGGTGGAACATCGGTGGGCTCTGCCCAACGAATTGAACATGTTGCAGCAAGGATAGAGAAAGCAGTCGCACACGGGAATGAACTTGTTGTTGTTGTTTCAGCAATGGGCAAATCAACAGATGTACTTGTAGACTTAGCTAAGCAAATGACGGAAAGTCCAAGTAAGCGAGAGATGGATATGTTGCTTTCGACGGGGGAACAGGTAACAATCTCTTTGCTTGCCATGGCTCTACATAAACGTGGAATTGAGGCGATTTCCTTTACTGGTTGGCAAGCAGGGATCAAAACAGAAGAGAGTCACGGTAATGCGCGTATTTCAGACATTCAAACAGACCGAATGGAAGCTGAGCTTGGAAATGGAAAAGTTGTGATTGTAGCTGGCTTTCAAGGAGTCACACAAAGTGGTGAGATTACAACACTAGGTCGCGGGGGCTCTGATACGACGGCTGTAGCATTAGCTGCGGCGTTAAAAGCCAGTCGTTGTGAAATCTATACAGATGTTACAGGTGTATTTACGACTGACCCACGTTTTGTCAAACAAGCACGTAAACTACATTCGATTTCATATGATGAAATGTTAGAAATGGCCAATCTAGGAGCGGGAGTGTTACACCCACGCGCTGTTGAATTTGCAAAAAATTATGAGATCCCTCTCATGGTCGCATCAAGTATGGTTGATGAGCCTGGGACAATGATCGAGGAGGAAGTCACAATGGAACAAAATTTAGTTGTTCGCGGAATTGCTTTTGAAAATGATGTTACGAAAATAACGGTCGCTGGACTGCCAAACAAAATAGATGCGCTCTCAACTCTTTTTTCAACATTATCTAAAAATCAAATCAATGTTGATATTATTATCCAAAACCAATCGGATGATAAGCATGTCGATATCTCATTTTCTATTACGCAATCTTCTTTAAAAGAGACCATTGCCATTTTAGAAGAAGCAAAGTCAGAATTGGAGTTTAGTTCGATTCACTATGAGGAGGATCTCGCAAAGGTATCAATCATCGGTTCAGGTATGGTTTCAAACCCTGGTGTCGCAGCAAATATGTTTAATGTACTAGCGGAAAATGATATTTTCATTAAGATGGTTAGTACCTCAGAGATTAAAGTATCTGTCGTTGTAAAGGAAGAAGATATGGTTTTAGCTGTTGAGATGCTGCATCAAGCATTTCAATTAGCTGAGGAAGAAGCTGCGGTCGTTTAAGTCTAAACGAAACAAGCAGTCACACATTGTTGGATAGTGATAGATAGGGAATATTCCGATCTATCACTATCTTACTGTTAACTAAAAGTAAAAAGCAGCAAGAGGAAAGCTGCACCTTGCTAATATTATTCGGTTCGGTCATGACGATCTGATTCAACTGAAAAAAGAATAGAATCTTTTTTTACAGTGTATGTAGCTCCTGAGATCAAATTTAAAGAATGTTCTGCTTGTTGAGCTAGAAATCCTGCTTCTAATTGATAGCAACGTTCATCATGTTTACCCATCCACGGGCCCGTTAGTTCATATGTTCTTTCTTGTTTTTTTTCTTTTGTGAGCGTGAGAATTCCCCAGTTTGCTTTTTCAAAAAATGAAATGAGTTGCTCAGTTGTTTCAATTGGGTATTTGCGAGCAAGTGATTTGCCGATCCAATATAAAATAGAATCATGTTCTTTTCCTAAAATGTCCTTTAAGACATCATTTCGAATTAAATCATAACCAAATTGATTTGTCTCTTGATTCATGTTGATATAAACCTCTCCTTATTCGCGTGATTCAAGCTTTTCATAATTCTTAGCTTGTTCAAAGCGAAGTAGCTAAGTCTATTATAAAGAGTAAATGAGATTTTCTCTACCGCTTATAGCCTTGAATTTTTGAAAATGGTATACTAAGCGCGAATGCAAATGGAGGTATACCGTCAATGAAATATGGATTAAATCAATTTCTTTCTCCATTCCGAGTGATCCTCATTGCTTATGTGATTGCCATGGTAGTATTTAGCATCTTGCTTTATTTACCCATTTCACATCAGCAAGGAGTTGATGTTACATATTCTGAAGCGCTTTTTACATCTGTCAGTGCTGTAAGTGTGACAGGTTTAACAACTGTTAATATTTCAGAGACCTACAGCTATGTGGGGATTTTTTTTCTGGCGCTAGCAATTCAATTAGGCGGAATTGGAATTATGACGATGGGGACGTTCGTCTGGATGCTTTTCCGTAAAAAAATTAATCTTTCTCAACGTATGCTGATTATGGTCGACCAAAATCAATTTAAATTCTCTGGTCTTGTTAATCTTATGAGAGGTATTTTGATTGTGGCCTTGATTATAGAATTAATTGGCGCACTTATATTAGGTACATACTATATACGTTATTTTGATACCGTTGGAGAAGCGTATTACCATGGTATTTTTGCTGCACTAAGTGCTTTTACCAATGCTGGATTTGATGTGACGGGCGAGTCACTCATACCATTTTCGAATGATTATTATGTCCAGTTTGTCGTTATCTTACTTATTTTTGCTGGAGCAATTGGATTTCCTGTTTTACTTGAGCTAAGAGAATATTTTACTAAGAAAAATCCTAACTTTAAATTTAGTTTATTTACAAAAATCACAACGACTACCTATTTTACTGTTTTTGTGATTGGTGTTGTTGGTATCTGGGCATTAGAAGGTGGACATTATTATGTTGGTCTAGAATGGCATCAACAATTATTTTATTCATTGTTTAATTCTGCCACAACAAGAAGTGGCGGTCTTTCTATTATGGATGTTTCGGAGTTAAATAAAGCGACTTTGCTATTTATGTCTGCGTTGATGATTATTGGAGCAAGCCCTTCGAGTGTTGGTGGTGGTATCCGAACGACGACGATTGCGGTCATGTTCTTGACAATTCGTAGCTTTGCACTCGGAAAGGATGATGTGAAAGCATTTGGACGTGAAATTCATCCTGAGGACAAGCAAAAAGCATTTATTGTTCTATCTGTATTTATCGTTATGCTCTTTGCAGCTGTAACGTTAATTGTCGCGTTTGAAGAGGGAAACAATATTTCTATTATGGCGATTATTTTTGAAACGGCATCTGCTTTCGGAACATGTGGTCTTTCGATGGGGATAACACCAAATTTAACTGTTCCAAGTCAGGTTGTCTTAATGATTCTTATGTTTATCGGTCGCGTTGGATTAGTTGCCTTTCTTTTCTCAGTACGAAGACGGGAAACAAAAAGTCACTATAAATTCCCAACTGAGCGAATTATTATTGGATAAAAGTAAATTTTCCTTTTTACAGTGAATAAGACTTTGCGTCTCATCGTTTATATTAGCCAAAAATCGGTAATGGGACGCCGTCTAGTTCACATATTTTCATCGTATTAAGATATTTTAGAATCTTGAAAAGGTTGTATACGTTTTCTTGACTGAAATATCCGATGGGAGTACAATTAATTTGTCGGATTTTTTTCACAGAAACTTTGCAAAAGTTTCATAATTTAATTGATTTCCATATCTCGATGATTCGTGGTGGGGAGGTACAAGCTATAAGTAAAAAGAGAGAAGACAGACGCAAGCTTAGAAAATGGATAGGTTTAAAAACATTTGTGGGGGGAAAAAGGTATGGCTGGTAATCGAGAGTTTTTTAATCGTAAGTTACATTCATTACTTGGTGTCATTCCAGTTGGATTATTCTTAGTTCAACATTTGGTCGTTAACCATTTTGCAACACGTGGAGCGAGCGCTTTCAACCAAGCATCGCATTTTATGGAGAGCTTGCCTTTCCGTTACGCACTTGAAATTTTCATTATTTTTATACCATTACTGTATCATGCTATTTATGGTCTATATATCGCATTCCAAGCGAAAAACAATACAAGCCGTTATGGTTTCTTCCGTAACTGGATGTTTGTTCTTCAACGTATTTCTGGTGTGTTTCTTCTCATTTTTATCGCCTGGCATGTATGGGAAACAAGAATTGCAGCAGCATTCGGCGCCGAAGTTAATTATAATATGATGGCAGATATTTTGAGTAGTCCATTTATGCTAGTGTTTTACATTGCGGGGGTTATTGCAGCAACTTTCCACTTTGCTAATGGTCTTTGGTCATTCGCAGTTTCATGGGGAATCACTGTTACACCGCGCTCCCAGCAAATTTCAACATACGTGACATTGGCAGTTTTCTTTGCATTAACGTTTGTAGGTATCCGTGCGATCCTTGCATTTATTAATCCAGACTTAGCAAACATTTAAGGAGTGGGTCAAAAATGAGTAAAGGTAGAATTATTGTTGTCGGAGGCGGACTAGCTGGTCTGATGGCAACAATTAAAGCAGCAGAAAAAGGGGTACCTGTTGATCTCTTCTCTTTAGTTCCAGTTAAACGTTCACACTCAGTCTGTGCACAAGGTGGAATTAATGGAGCGGTTAATACAAAAGGGGAAGGCGATTCTCCATGGGAACACTTTGACGATACAGTATATGGTGGGGATTTCTTAGCGAATCAACCACCAGTAAAAGCAATGACAGAAGCAGCACCAGGAATTATTCACCTTATGGACCGTATGGGAGTTATGTTTAACCGTACACCTGAAGGACTTCTTGACTTCCGTCGTTTCGGTGGAACACAACATCATCGTACTGCGTTTGCAGGTGCAACTACTGGCCAACAGCTTCTTTATGCGTTAGATGAGCAAGTTCGTCGCCATGAAGTAAGTGGTCTTGTTACGAAATATGAAGGTTGGGAGTTCACTTCAGCAATTGTAGATGACGAGGGAACCTGTCGTGGAATTACGGCACAAGACTTGAAATCAGCTGAAATTCGTAGTTTCCCAGCAGATGCTGTTATTATGGCAACGGGTGGGCCAGGAATTATTTTTGGTAAGTCAACGAATTCTGTCATCAATACGGGATATGCGGCTGCAAAGCTATATAAACAAGGAGTTCATTATGCTAATGGTGAATTCATTCAAATTCACCCAACAGCCATCCCAGGAGACGATAAATTACGTCTTATGAGTGAATCAGCTCGTGGTGAAGGTGGACGTGTATGGACGTACAAAGATGGTAAACCATGGTACTTCCTAGAAGAGAAATATCCGGCTTATGGTAATCTTGTTCCTCGTGATATTGCGACACGTGAAATCTTTGACGTCTGTGTTGAGCAAAAGCTTGGAATTAATGGAGAGAACATGGTCTATCTTGATTTATCTCATAAGGATCCAAAAGAGCTTGATATTAAGCTTGGTGGAATCATTGAAATTTATGAGAAGTTCATGGGTGATGACCCACGTAAAGTTCCGATGAAAATCTTCCCAGCTGTTCATTACTCAATGGGTGGTATGTGGATTGATTATGATCAAATGACAAATATCCCTGGTTTGTTTGCTGCTGGTGAGTGTGATTATTCTCAGCATGGTGGAAATAGACTTGGTGCAAACTCACTTCTTTCAGCGATTTATGGTGGTATGGTAGCTGGTCCAAAAGCAGTTGAATATATGAATGGTCTAGAAAAATCTACTGATGCAATGTCATCACAGCTATTTGAAAATGAAGTGAAGAAAGAACAAGAAGCATACAATAATATCATGAGTATGGACGGAAAAGAGAATGCTTATATTCTTCATAAGGAGCTAGGTGAATGGATGACTGATAACGTAACAGTTGTTCGTTACAATGATAAGCTTCTTAGGACGGATGAAAAGATTCAAGAATTAATGGAACGTTACAATAACATTAACATTAATGATACAGCAAAATGGAGTAACCAAGGAGCTTCGTTCACTCGTCAATTAGACGGTATGTTAAACTTAGCGCGTGTTATCACATTAGGCGCATATAACCGTAATGAAAGCCGCGGAGCACATTATAAGCCAGATTTCCCTGAGCGTAATGATGAAGAGTTCTTAAAAACAACGATGGCTACGTTCAATCCAGCGAAAAACGGTCCTGACTTCACATATGAAGAAGTTGATACGTCGCTTATTAAGCCTCGTAAACGAGATTACTCACAAAAGAAGCAAGGAGCTGTTAAATCATGAGTGAAAAAACAATCAAATTTAAAGTGATGAGACAAGATGACCCAAACAGTACTCCTTATGAAGAAGAATTTGAGGTTCCATACCGTGCTAATATGAATGTCATCTCTGCTTTAATGGAATTCCGTCGTAATCCTGTCAATACAAAAGGAGAGTCAACAACTCCCATTGCATGGGATATGAACTGCCTTGAAGAAGTTTGTGGAGCATGCTCGATGGTTATTAATGGGAAACCACGTCAGTCATGTACAGCACTTGTTGATCAACTGGAACAACCAATCCGTCTTGAGCCAATGAAGACATTCCCAGTTGTTCGTGATTTAATGGTTGACCGTAGCCGCATGTTTGACTCACTCAAGAAAGTGAAGGCATGGATTCCAATTGATGGAACGTATGACCTTGGACCAGGACCGCGTATGGCGGAAACAAAGCGTCAATGGGCATATGAATTATCAAAGTGTATGACATGCGGAGTTTGTTTAGAAGCGTGTCCAAATGTCAATAGTAAATCAGAGTTCATTGGTCCTGCTCCTCTATCACAAGTACGCTTATTTAACGCTCATCCAACGGGTGAAATGAATAAAGCAGAACGCTTAGAGACGATTATGGGTGAGGGTGGTCTTGCAAATTGCGGGAACTCACAAAACTGTGTTCAATCTTGTCCTAAAGGGATTCCATTGACTACATCCATTGCTGCGTTAAATCGTTCAACAACATTACAATCATTTAAGAACTTCTTTGGTGCTTAATGAAAACTAGAGGGTCTGAGCCTAATTATTATAGGGTCAGGCCCTTTCTTTTAACGTTTTCTTCAAAATAACTATTATAGGATGTGAGAGTGTATGAAAGTTCCAGCATATATTACAGATATACAAGAATGGCAAAAATCTTTTCAGTTCTCAATTTCCATTCGTGTTCGTTTTTCCGAAACAGATGCTTTTGGTCATTTGAATAATACGAACGCTTTTGTTTATTTTGAACAAGCACGTACAGATTTTTATAAGTCTCTTGGATTTATGAAAAAATGGACAAACGAACAGGATGATTCAATGGTTGTGGTGGCGGATATGCAATGTGATTACTTACAACAGATTAAATTTGATGAAGAGCTTAAAGTTCAGGTGAAAGTTCATCGTCTTGGTCGTTCATCGGCCGACCTTCATTACGCAGCACAAAACGAAAAAGGAATTTTGTGTTTAACAGGAAGAGGAACTATTGTACAAATAAGCAAAGAATCAGGTCGCTCGCTCGCTTGGAATGAAGAAATGAGAGAGGTACTACTTACCCACACAATAGAAACATAAATGTATTTAGTAAAAATAAGATGCCGACGCTCTTGTCAGAAGAAAGTCGGCATCTTTTAATGGTTAAGACGACTAAAACATTGTGAGTAACGAAATGATGGAGGTGCTTTATATTTCAAGTTCTCCTAGTCGAATCAATTCAATAACTGCTTGAGAGCGCCCCTTTACTCCAAGCTTTTGCATCGTATTCGAGATATGATTTCGTACAGTTTTCTCACTTATGAAAAGCTGTTGTGCAATTTCTTTAGTTGTTTTGTCTTGGACAAGTAGTTCGAATACTTCGCGTTCCCTTTTCGTAAGTAAAGGTTTTGGTCCGAATTCTGCTCCTTTCAATGAGTTCACTCCTTCTTGCTCGGGCTGAGAGCGATGTGGGTACTCAAATCCCACGTTTTGAAGGGTTTTAGTCTCGATAGTATATGTGTAAATGAATTGACGTGTGTCACAACTAGCCTATCAAAGCAAGTGAAGAGTATACTTTTATGACTAGTAGTTGACGAAGTGAACATAAGTTCGCTAAGATAAAAGAAATTCGGTGTTGTTCACATGACATGAGCAACGCCAAGTACCCACTTTACGTGGGCAATGAGCGATTTTGTCAAATAGAGAGGGTGTCGTCATGTTTGACCAATATATCATTATGAAGATCTTGAATAACAATGTTGTGATTGCTAACGATCAAACTGGAGAAGAAGTTATTCTGATCGGAAAAGGGATTGGTTTTGGTCAAAGCAAGGGCGCGCTCATTAATCAAGCAGAGATTGATAAACTTTTTATTTTAGGGAACCCATTAGAACAAGAGCAGTATAAGCAACTGTTAACACTCGTAGATGAATCTTTCATTTCATTAATGGAAGATATTGTCGTCTATATTGTAGAAGAAAGCGGTAAGGCTCTTCATGAAAGAATTCACATTGCTCTTACTGATCATTTGCAATTTGCGATAAAAAGACTAGAGCAAGGGATTGATATCACAAACCCATTTTTAACGGAAACGGCTTTAATGTTCCCTGCAGAATATGAAATCGCAAGCAAAGTTGTCGACCGAGTAAATGATAGTCTTGGAGTTAAATTACCAGAATCTGAAATAGGATTTGTGGCTTTACATATTTATAGTGCACAATCGAATCGGTCGATTGCAGAGCTTGATGAGCATCCTCAGCTCGTTTTAGAGTTAGTTGAAATGATTGAATCAGGTTTTCAGTGTTCTATTGAAAGAAATAGTGTAACTTATATGAGACTTGTAACATTTCTTTGTGATGTCATTAATAGATTTAAAGAAAATCAGGCTGTTTCTTATTCAGAACAGTTAGCTAATCTATTGAAAGTCGAATTTCACTTATGCTATACTGTTACTGCTCAGATCGTAGAACGGCTTAATCAAACGTTCTTACGTTATTTTACAGTTGAACAACTACCAGACGTTGTCTTTTATATACGACGATTTTCTAAGCATCCATAATAGTTGCACTTAATTTACGTGTTACTGATTCGATCAGGCATGAGTAAGGAAGTGTATATGAGGTTCAGATGGGGTACTCTATACTTGTACATCATTTTGTTTTCATCATGTGCGTTTCTTTACTTGTGCCTGTTTTTTATTATGAATGTAATATGAATCGTTTTCAGCATAGTTAATACATGAAAAATAAGGCAACAAGATCAAAAGTTCATCGACTGTAGGGGTAAAGGTGATATTCACCTTTTGTTCATTAAATTTATTTGGAGAAAGAGGTAGATTTATTATGGCAGAAAAAACGTTCAAAATTACAGCAGAAACAGGAATTCACGCACGTCCAGCAACTCAACTTGTTAATAAAGCAGGTCAATATTCTTCTGAAATCACTCTTGAGTACAAAGGTAAGTCCGTTAACCTAAAATCTATTATGGGTGTCATGTCTCTTGGTGTTGGTCAAGGTGCTGAGGTAACAATCAAAGCTGAAGGTTCTGATGCAGATGATGCATTAAAAGCAATTGAAGATGTTATCAAAGAAGGGTTAGGAGAATAATGCAACAAAAATTAACAGGCATTGCAGCGTCATCAGGTGTTGCGATTGCAAAAGCTTTTGTTCATGCGGAACCAGATTTAACGATTGAATTACGCGAGATTCAAGATACAAATGCGGAAGTGAAGCGTCTAGAAGATGCTTTAGCCAAAGCAAAAGAAGAGCTTTCTGTTATTAAAGATAAAACAGAGGCAGAACTTGGTGCTGACAAAGCTGAGATTTTTGCTGCTCACTTACTTGTTCTTAGTGATCCAGAGCTTGTTGATACTGTTAAAGGAAAAATAACAGATGATAAGCAAAATGCAGAATATGCAATGAATGAAGTTTCATCAATGTTTATTTCGATGTTTGAAAACATGGACAATGAATATATGAAAGAACGTGCAGCAGATATTCGTGACGTATCCAAGCGTGTACTTGGTCACTTGCTTGGAGTGAAAGCGGGTTCACTTGCTACTATTTCAGAAGAGACGATCATTATTGCTGAAGACTTAACGCCTTCTGATACTGCTCAATTAAACCCTGTTTTTGTTAAAGGGTTTGCTACAGATATTGGTGGACGCACATCTCACTCGGCTATTATGTCTCGCTCACTGGAAATTCCAGCCGTTGTTGGAACAAAAGAAGTGACGTCTGTAATTGAAACAGGTATGACAGTTATTGTCGATGGTTTAGAAGGTCACGTGATCGTGAATCCTTCTGAAGAAGAAATTGCTTTCTATACGAAGAAACGTGAAGACTTTGCTAAGCAAAAGCAAGAGTGGGCGAAATTAGTCAATGAACAAACGACGACGAAGGACAGCCACCATGTTGAGCTCGCTGCTAATATTGGTACACCAAAGGATTTAGAGGGTGTTATTGATAATGGTGCAGAAGGTATTGGTCTTTACCGTACTGAGTTTCTTTATATGGGGAGAACAGAACTTCCAACTGAAGAAGAGCAGTTTGTTGCTTATAAAGAGGTTGTGGAGCGTATGGAAGGCAAGCCTGTCGTCATCCGTACACTTGATATCGGAGGGGACAAGGAGCTTCCTTATTTAGACCTTCCGAAAGAAATGAATCCATTCTTAGGATTCCGAGCAATTCGTCTTTGCTTAGAAGAACAAGATATATTCCGTACACAATTAAGAGCATTGCTTCGTGCAAGTGCATTTGGGAACTTGAAGATCATGTTCCCGATGATTGCGACTCTTGATGAGTTCCGCCAAGCCAAAGCGATTCTTTTAGAAGAAAAGGACAAGCTTGTCGCAGATGGTATATCTGTATCAGATGAAATTGAAATTGGAATGATGGTTGAAATTCCATCAACAGCAGTAGCTGCAGATCTCTTTGCTAAGGAAGTTGATTTCTTCAGTATTGGGACAAATGATTTAATCCAATACACAATGGCTGCAGACCGTATGAATGAACAAGTTTCTTACTTGTACCAACCTTATCATCCAGCTATTTTACGCCTTGTGAAAATGGTAATTGATGCCGCTCATAAAGAAGGAAAATGGGCAGGTATGTGTGGTGAGATGGCTGGAGATGAAATCGCGATCCCTCTTCTTCTTGGTCTTGGATTAGATGAGTTTAGTATGAGTGCGACATCGATCTTACCAGCTCGTAGCCAATTGCTAAAATTGTCTAAAGAAGAACTTGAAACATTTGCGAAAGACATGCTTTATTTAGATACGGCAGATGAAGTAGAACAACGTGTAAGAGAAGCTTTTCTAAAATAAAATGAAGCATGGGTGACTCAACCTTAAAGCATGATCAGCAAGCTATGTTTAATACTCGCATAGTGAACTGAAGCTTTAACAAAATGGGTCACCCTTTTTATTGTAAGGAAAAATGAAGTCTACGAAATTGTTACAGGTTGTTAATAAATCAGGTTAGTCTCTTGCTTTTCCCTAAGAAAACAGCGACAATAATGAAAGATAGCTTACTTTAATAAGCTAGGATATGGAGGTGCGTAAAGATGGACCATCGCCAAGTTGAACAAATTGAACGTTCATTAAGAAGAGTGTCAGACATGGTAAAGCAAAAGGGGCGAGAAATCTTGACGCAATTTCCTATTACCCCACCACAATTTGTTGCACTGCAATGGTTGAATGAATTTGGTGATATGACAATAGGCGAGCTTTCAACAAAAATGTATTTAGCTTGTAGCACCACTACAGACCTTGTTGATCGAATGGAAAATAATGAGCTTGTTGAAAGAGTAAAAGATAAAAATGACCGTCGTGTTGTACGCATTCATTTGTTAGATAAAGGACAGACCATTATCGAGGAAGTCATTAAAAAGCGACAAGAATATTTAGAAGGAATTTTAACAGATTTTTCACAAGAGGAAGTAGATTTCCTTGAGAAAAGCTTACAAGTTCTTCATGATGAAATGAAGGCGACGAAAGTAAGCCAGTAGTTCTACTAGTACTGTATAGAAATTGAGGGAAGATTGTTGGATAGACCAATTGGAGTTATTGATTCTGGTTTAGGTGGCTTAACAGTAGCAAAAGAGATCATGAGACAATTGCCAAAAGAAGAGATTGTCTATATTGGTGACTCTGCGCGCTGTCCATACGGCCCTAGAACACCAAAAGAAGTTCGCAAATTTACATGGGAAATGATTCATCGTCTTCTTGAAGAGAAGATGAAAATGCTTGTTATTGCTTGTAATACAGCTGCTGCTGTTGTTCTTGAAGAAGTAAAAGAAGAGTTAACAATACCTGTTGTAGGTGTTGTTCACCCTGGTGCTATTAGCGCATTAAAGGCCACAAAACGAGATCACGTTGCAGTTATTGGAACGACGGGGACGATTTCTAGTAGAGCCTATGAGAAAGCATTAAAAGATATTAATAGTGATGTGAAAGTTGATAGTCTTGCTTGTCCTCCTTTTGTTCCTTTAGTAGAGCGAGGTGTTTTTGAAGGAGAAGAGGCCAAAAAAGTCGTTGATGAAGTATTAAAGCCGCTTGATGACCGTGATTTTGATACACTTATTTTAGGATGCACCCATTACCCACTTCTTCGTGAAGTAATTAGTAAGCGTGTGGGGAAGGGGATTGAATTGATTTCATCTGGTGATGAAACAGCAAGAGAAGTTAGTAGTCTTTTATATCATAAGAATCTCCTTTTTACAGATGATCGAATTCCGCGTCACCGCTTTTATACAACTGGAGATGCCGAGCGCTTTAAAAAGTTGGCTGATCAGTGGCTAGAAATGAATGTTGGTCGTGTAGAAACCATTACATTAGGTCAAGAGAAAATGATTTAAACGAATTTGCCTAGAGTCTATGACTCAGGCTTTTTTTTTATTTTATTAATAAATTGGATAAAAAGATGGTCTATTCTCCTTGGAGGCTCGTATACATGTAGTACAAACCACCTTAGGAGGGAAAATAATGCGGAAAGTGTTACGAAAAGGGGTTCCCGTTCTTGTGCTATCACTGCTTACAATGACTGCTTGTTCATTTGGTTCAAATGAAGCGATGAATGAGATGGATACACCGCCAGTGAATTACGTAGATGAAGAGGAGTCGATTGATTTAGAAGAGGTTCCACTTCCAGGTGAGGAAGTACCTAAAGAAGAAGTGCCTGGTGAAGGTGCTGTTGAAGGAGAAGCTACAGTAGAAACTGTTCAGCGTGAACTTTACTTAATCGATTCAAATGGTCTTGTTGTTCCGCAAACATTGGCACTGCCCAAAACAGACGGTGTGCTTAAACAATCACTTGAATATTTAGTTGAGGGAGGACCAGTCAGTCAGATCCTACCAAATGGTTTTCAGGCTGTATTACCTGCTGGTACGACGGTCGATGTAAACTTAACAGAGGATGGAATGGCGATCGCAGATTTTTCAAATGAATTTAAAGAGTACAATCCAAGCCATGAGAAACAAATTTTACAAGCCATTACGTGGACGCTAACTCAATTTGAAAATGTAAACAAGGTTCAAATTCGTATTAACGGATACGAACAAGAGATGATGCCTGTAAATGGAACACCTATTGGAGAAGGTGTAAGTCGGGCGGACGGGATTAATATTGAGGCTGATTCTGTAACGGATGTTGTAAATAGTGAAGGGGTTACCCTTTACTTTCTTGCCCAAAATGGGGACAACACCTATTATGTACCAGTAACACGTCGCGTTTCTTTAGGAGAGGAATCGTTAGCAGTTGCTGTTAACGAGTTGATAAAAGGTCCTTCTCATCAATCGCAGCTCTTAACTGATTTTCGTCAAGGAGTCGCGTTATTAGAGAAACCAACAAGCGAAAATGGTATTGTAACACTCAATTTCAATGAATCGATTTTAAGTCAGCTTCAAGCGACGGCTGTTTCCGAAGAAGTGATAAATATGCTGGCACTTACTTTAACAGAACAAGAGGGGATTGAAAAAGTATCGATTGAAGTCAACGGTGAAGCGAATGTTTTAACTGAATCAGGTCAGGTTGCTGAGCCTGTATCAAGACCAAATGTTGTAAATACAGGGACTTATTAAATGATGGGGATTGGACTAAGTTAGTGAAATTCTTTATACTTATATAGAACGTGTAAAAAGGAGGAGCATGATTGCTTCCTCCTTTTTATCCTTACATATGAACGAGATTCTTTATATACACTAACTGGGTTCCTGGTGAATGCAGGATGGGAAGTATAAACAAGTTATTTTTTAGGAGGCAGGACATGAGAGTTGATGGACGAGCTAAAAATGAATTACGCGAAGTGGTATTTCAACCGCATTTTGTAAAACATCCAGAAGGATCGGTGCTTATTGCAATGGGGGAGACAAAGGTGATATGTACAGCTAGTATTGAAGATCGTGTACCTCCATTTATGCGAGGACAAGGAAAAGGGTGGATCACGGCGGAGTATGCAATGCTACCACGAGCAACTGAACAACGAAATATTCGCGAATCATCAAAAGGAAAGGTCAGCGGGCGGACGATGGAGATTCAACGTTTGATCGGGAGGTCGCTTCGTTCGATAATCGATCTTAGTAAAATTGGAGAGCGTACGATTTGGATTGATTGTGATGTGATCCAAGCAGATGGCGGAACGCGTACAGCATCGATAACTGGGGCTTTTGTGGCGCTTGCATTTGCTGTTAATAAGGCTATGAGCGAAGGCAAAATAAAAGAATGGCCGATTCATGATTTTTTAGCAGCGATTTCGGTTGGGGTTGATGAGAAGGAAGGAGAAATCCTTGATTTATGTTACCAGGAGGATGCAGGAGCAGAAGTCGATATGAATGTGGTTATGACGGGGAATCATCAATTTGTCGAACTTCAAGGTACTGGAGAAGAGGCAACGTTTTCGAGAGAGCAATTAAATAAGCTGCTTGACATTGCCGAGAATGGAATTGATCAACTGATTACGATGCAGCGTGAGGTTTTAGGAGATATCGCTGAACGAATAAAATAAAAGTATCAAGTAGTAGGGAGGAGTTTGACAGTGAAGAAGGAAGTTATTATTGCGACAAAGAATAAAGGGAAGGTAAAAGAATTTGAACAACTGTTTGCAAAAGTCGGTTGGACTGTTCGTTCTTTGCTTGATTATCCCGATATCCCAGATGTGATTGAAGATGGCGTAACGTTTGCTGAAAACGCAGCAAAAAAAGCTGAAACGATTTCAAATGCCTTCGATCAAATGGTCATTGCTGATGACTCTGGATTAATGGTCGATGCATTAGACGGTCGTCCAGGAATTTATTCAGCTCGTTATGCAGGTTCAGATAAAAGTGATGCAGCAAACAATGAAAAAGTACTATTGGAATTACAGGATGTTCCAAGTGGTGAACGAACGGCTCGTTTTGTTTGCACAATAGCTGTTGCAAGACCCAATGCTAAAACGATCTTTTACGAAGGGACTTGTGAAGGTGTGATTGCAAGAGAAAAAGCTGGAGCCAATGGATTTGGATATGATCCAATCTTTTTTATACCTGAGCTTGGAAAAACGATGGCACAACTAACTTCTAAAGAAAAGAATGAACGGAGCCATCGCTCTATGGCGATCAATAAATTATTTGCCAATCAAGCTGAGTGGAGCTAGGATTAGGAGAGGAGGCTAAACGGATGAAAGCATTAATTATAAGCGATAGCCATGGGTTAGAAGACGAGTTAAACGAAGTCATTGACCGTCATAAAAATGAAGTGGATATTTTCATTCATTGTGGCGACTCAGAGCTTACAAAGGATCATTTTGCTCTCCAAGGCGTAAACGTAGTCAAAGGAAATTGCGATTACGGCGATGATTTTTTAGAAGAATGGGTAGAAACAATTGATGATACCACAATATATGTCACGCATGGTCATTTATATAATGTGAAAATGACCCATGTTCCTTTAAGTTACCGTGCAGAAGAAAAAGGGGCTCAAATTGCTTGTTTTGGCCATTCTCATGTCGCTGGAGCCTTTGAAGAAAATAGCGTGATTTATATTAACCCAGGTAGTATTCGCATGCCGCGCAATCGCAAAGAAAAAACATATTGTATTTGCGCACGAACGTCTACTGAAACAACTGTAACTTATTATGAACAAAATGGTAAAGTCGTTGAAGACCTTACAAGTCGTTTTTAAATAAACTAAAACTTAGGTCTCCCTACTCGATTCTTTGAGACAAGAGTGGGGAGATTTAATAAAAAAATTGAGAAGCTGTTGACATTTAAGATTATTTTGGTTATATTAATATATGTCTTCGACAGAAAAATCACCTTTACTGTGCGGGTGTAGTTTAGTGGTAAAACCTCAGCCTTCCAAGCTGATGTCGTGAGTTCGATTCTCATCACCCGCTTTTTTGTCTCAGTAGCTCAGCAGGATAGAGCAACGGCCTTCTAAGCCGTCGGTCGGGAGTTCGAATCTCTCCTGGGACGTAATTAACTTTGAGAAAACTTAATAGTATCAACGATTGCTTGAGTAAAGTATTTCGAACGGGATTCTAACCCATAAGAAATTTCATCAAGATTTCGTTGCAATCAACCTTCAATTATTTTAATTGGAGGTTTTTTGTTTTGACTAAGAAAAAAGGTATTTTTGACGTTACAGTATCTACTGAAATACTGAAACCGAAAAAAGAAACAATTGCAAAAGGAATGGAAATTGAAAAAGCACTTTCCATCATTGAACGGCAAATGAAATTAAACGGTTATCGTGAGCGTACACTAAATGATTACAATTTAATTTTTAATCAGTTTACTGAAGCAACTGGAGTGAAATATTTAGAAGAAATAACTGTACCAAAAATTTATGAATGGTTGGACAGCATGAATGTTTCTAATTCAACTAAATTAACGAGATTGAAATGTGTCTGAAAGCAGTATTGGGAAAATGTTTTAACAATGGTTACTTTCAATCTAAATTTTGGTTAACAGTTCAAATCAAGGTCGATAAAAAAATTAAAACTGGTGCAAAGGAAAACGATTTAAACGTATTGTTATCGTTATTAGATACCACAACATTTATTGGACTTAGAGATGCCGTAGCAATTCTAACATTTTATAAAACTGGTATCCGAATTAATACACTCGGATAAATGCGAGAAAGTCATATTGATTTTAAAAATAAGATTTTAAATCTTACAGGCGATATTATGAAAAATCATAAATTTTTAAAGTTACCAATAGATGACCAACTAATTGACCTGTTCAAAGTATTAATTGAGCAAAATAATAAAATTCGAACTTATTATGAGCAAGAGAATGACTTCTTGTTTGTTACGATGAAAGGCACAACTATTAATACGAGTAGCACGAATAATGCAATATCCAAGCAGTTAAACAAATATGCTAAACGATATGAGTTGCCTAATATCAACCCTCATGCAATCAGACGAGCATTTGCGAAGAATCTGTATGACAAAGGAGCTAGATGTTGCGTTGATTTCTAAAGCACTTGGTCATTCAAATTTAGCGGTAACTACGCAGTATCTAGATATTAGCATTGAAGAAGTAGCGCAAAGCTTGCTTGATTATTTATAAATTCATTGAGGCAATCACTAAATTGTGATTGCCTTTTATTATGTTAAAATATAGAAAAAGGAGGTCGTAATATGGATATAAAAAGTATGCTAGGAGATTCAGATGTAACTATTTTAGCTAAATTTGTAGAACCCCAATTTGTTGAAACAACTATGGCTGGAAATATTTATTTTGCTAGAAATAAATATTTCATCGAACTGGAAGAAAAAGAAACTAATAAAGGAATAGCAGATAAACATGAAGGCGGTTGGAGCTTTTTACTTCAAAAGGGTGACCAAATAATATTGGAAACAGATGAAGAAAAGCTGGTATTACCTGTTACTCCGAATGTAATTCATACTAGATATGATGTAATATCACAAATTCCAATTTGTTGTTTTGTTTATTTATCGGTAAAAAACGATTTTAAAATTGTACCTAATACAAATCAAATAAAATTAAAACCAGAAGTAGAGATTGAATTAAGAAAACAGTTTAAGGGACGACATTTGATTTTGTTTAGCGATATTACAAAGGTTCTAGAACGCTTTGAAAAAGCAGCTAAAGCAATGGATTTTCATCTAGCAAGAGGGTTGGTCGAATATTTCGATGAACAGAATGATCCACACCCACTCATTAAAGAAGAATATGAAACAAATCCGATTGCTGCATTATTTTATAAAAGTAAATTTTTTGAACATCAAAAAGAATTTCGGTTTGTTATTAGTAAGTTTTTGGATAATGATGTAACAGTAAACGTAGGGAATATTAAAGATATTGCAGTTGAATTAGGCTTGGTTGAAATAGATAAAGAATTACCAATTGAAATGATAATCAAGGAATAATTTTTAATCAAGTTATAGGCATTGCTCGTCATGGAGCGATGTTTTATTTTTGTTTATCAACTTATCTGCTCAGTAAATAAAACGCACACATCGGAAAGCTGTGCACGTTTACTGATAATAAGGCAATCATTGTTTTATCAATTTTGTTCTACTTTATTCCGTATTTCATCTGTAACTTCTACAAGTAAATCAATTGTTTCATGAATAATATTTAAAAATTCAGTTGAAGTTGTATAATTCCCAACTGAAAGTGTTCTTATCACGGAGCCATCTGCTTGTTTTTCTGGGTTTCCAATTCCTGAATCAATTTGGCTTGGTCGGAAATTATGAACGAGATTATTTCTGTATTCATTCATTTTTTTAAACTTTATATTTTGCGGAAGATCATTTAAATAATCAAATAAATCTTTATCTACTGTTTCAAGTTCATTTAAGACCTTTTTTCTAAAACCTAGTTTAGGTTCCACACCCAAATTAAATTTTACATTCACTAAATGATACACAGTATCAATTAAACCTTCAGCTCTTGTAAAAAAGCTTTCCATGTAAAATCCAAACCAATATAAATTAGCAAAATGTCGTTCTTCAAAATGTGGGAAATACGAAATACTAGCACCGTTTTTACCTGGTGATATGTACCATTCATCGTCAGGTATTCCAGCGTCAAAATAAGATTTTAATAATGTGTAATTTTGTGTTAAATCAAACGCTCTATTATTATATTCTCTCACCCAATACTTCAGTTCCACACCATTGTCATATCCAAATAAATCTAATAAAGTGTCCTGTGTTGTTGGTGGTTCAAACCCTAATTTTTCAAATGCACTTGCTTTTTCTTTACAAATTTCTTGCCAATCTTCTTTTGCCGGGTACTTAGCGTAATCATAAATATCCATATTAACACCTCCTACAATACTATTCAACAATTGGAGAAAGATTCCTTTTTAGTTTTCTCTTCCAATATAATTAATATCATCTGTCAAATCTTTACCGATATATATTTCCAATAAGGAAATGTAATTTTATAAATAACTTTCATTGTGCCAATTCCAACATAATATCTTGATATTAACAATCAATTAGCCCTCCGATAATTAGTGAATTTATTTATGTGCAAAAAGGTACACTTTTTGGAACGCATATCATGATACGGTTGAATAAGGGTTTGGGTAGTCTCATATGGTATCTAGCTTACTTTTGAAACGTATCATTTTTACAATTGACCTTTTGATACTAATTCGATACGATAAGAGTATTAAATAACAAGGTGGATTTAACCAATGGATAACAAAGAGTTCGGATATGTTCGAGTAAGTAGTAATGACCAAAACGAAACACAACAACTGGATAGCATGTATGCTATTGGAATTGATGAGCGTGATATCCATATCGATAAGCAAAGCGGAAAAGACTTCAATAGACCTCAATACCAAGCTTTGAAATTGCGTTTACGTAAAGGAGATACATTATACATACATTCATTAGATCGACTTGGTCGTAACAAAAAGGTGATTCTTGACGAGTGGAAAGATATCACACAGAACATCGAAGCGCATATTGTTGTAATTGACATGCCATTATTAGATACACGTAAGTATAATGATTCGATCGGATCTTTTGTAGCTGACTTAGTATTACAGGTTTTGTCGTGGATTGCTGAGGAAGAGAGAATGAAGATTAAGACTCGTCAAGCTGAAGGTATAGCTTCTGCAAAGGCTCACGGTAAACACCTAGGAAGACCTAAAACATCTATAACATCTGAATTTGAGCAGGCTTATAAGCAATGGAAAGCGGGGGATATAACTGCAGTAGAAGCAATGAAGAAATCAAATCTAACTAAGGCTACATTTTATCGCAAGGTAAAGGAATATGAGGCAAGTTAAGAGACTCCTCATGGGGTCTCTATCTAATGAGGATAGAGGGGGATAATTCCACATTTTTAATATGACTATAAATGAGATAAAAGGTAGGTTGGTTCATTCACACCCTATGATTTTTTTGAAACTTTGAATAATTGCCAGAATTACTTAAAGATTTCAATATGTTATCATATTAAATATGAGGACTTGAAAGCAGGTGTAATCATTGTGCAATTAAATGAAAATACAAGAAAGCTTGCCATCGAAATTATTGTGAATTTAGTTAATATAAAGAATCTTATGTATGAACATATCTTAAAGCCAGCTGGCGTTAAAAAGGAGCAATTTGCAAGGTTAAGAAGCCTTAAAAATCCAGAAGGAAAGCCGTTAACAAAAAGAGAAATTGGTATATTATTGTTGGACGAATCAAAAAATCAGATAGAAGAGAAGAAGTTTATTAAATCCCTAATTGAACTTGCTGCCAAGTGGAATAGATTTCATTTAGCTGATAATGAATATAGTGCCAGAGCTATCGTTCAAAAGGCGAGGGAAGAATTGAATACAATTGAAATAATGGAAGCTAACGAGGCACAATTGCTTGAAGAAGAGAAAAAACGTGAAATTCTTAGAGTTGAAGAATTAAAAAGGAAAGTAAGGCAAGATAGAAAAAAAGAGATCTATGAGCGTTCCAAATTATTGTTGCTAATGTTTGACGAGATGGCTACCAAGGAAAAAAATCCACAGAGAAAAGGATATTTGTTAGAAGAATTAACAAATATGTTATTCCAGCTTTATGACATTGCGTTATTAGAAAGCTTTAGAAGGAACAACGGTGGTGAACAGATCGATGGAGCATTTAAATTAGATGGATGGCATTATCTTGTTGAAATGAAATGGACCAATCAACTTACAGATATGAGTCAATTGGATTCATTATATGGGAAGGTTTCCCGTTCTGGCAAACAAACTATGGGATTATTTATATCTATAAATGGATGGTCTCAAAATGTAATTCCTTTAATGAAACAACACCCAGATAAAACTATCTTTTTAATGGATGGATTTGACTTAAGAGTGGTTCTGGCAGGTGAAATAGACTTAATTGAAATTCTGCATAAGAAGATAGCGAAGTTTAACTTATTAGCAGAACCTTTTGTTGGTGCAAAAGAACTTATTTGATAAGGTAAAGGAATTAAGTCATACAACAAAAATTTTCGCAAGTTTGGTATTAAAAATCCTAATGTTACACTTACTATATAACAAGAAGAAGGAGTGGATAGCGTGAGTAAAAATACCAGGCTATATTTCTACTTTGCAAATAAACTAATCATGTCTGGAACTGCTAAAGAATTTATAGAAATGGGAGTTTTTGTACATGATGATTCAAACAATGGAACACCAAAAGAAGAAGATGTACTACTACAACTTGGTGATCGTTTCACTCTGACTGACTTTCCCGCTGAAGGAAATACTATGATTGTTAGAGTGATTGAAATGAAGGCGGGTAACAACTTCGATGATGGAGATTTCATCAAATATTATCTTGAAGAGTACAAGAGTAAATGATTTACGCAATAGGTTATAGAGAAGTTATTAAAGAAGGTCAACACCAATTCATTATAGAAAAACACATAACAAAAGAAGAGTATGAAGAAATCCAGTCTATGTTAGGTGAAGCTAAAAAAATAAATTCAATGACCCATGTTTATCAACTTTTTGAAAGAAACGGTAATGAATTTTTAGCTTACATATCGAAAGTTAATGAAATACTGAATTCAGATAACGAACAAATATATTTAGAAGCCAACCGATTATTGATTAATTACCTTTCTTCCTTGTCTATGTTTATTGATTATGGAGAAAGATACAATCAAAAACATTTTGGAAAACAGAAATTGAAGGAATTTGAAAGTAAAACACATGATTTTTACGATAATCACGTATCATATCGATTTATGGCATTAATGAGGAATTATGCTTTACATTATGGTTTCCCCTTAACAAATATCAGGAGAAGTCTAGTAAATCAAAATGGTGTTTTTGCATCAAAGCGAACATTATTAGGCTTTAAGTCATGGAAACATGCTAGGGAAGATATTGAAATAATGCCTGAATTAATTCGAATTGAACCACATGTAGAAATTTCAATGCTTTTCATAAAACACTTATATGATTCTTATCTTTACGATTTGACTCCTGTCTTGATAAAAGGGCTAGAATACCTAAATGCCCTGATAAAAAGGAATGGTGGAAAAGTACCTTTACTTGCAACATTTAAAGATATTGAAGAATTAAAAAAAGGAAACATTTCAGTCGACCTTATTGAACCCAACACGTATATCAAGGTCCTCGAAATAATAAAAAGCCATCCAAGCATAAATATTATAGAAAAGTAATTGAAGGGAATTGCTTTAAAGTGTAAATAGGAACTGGCTTTAGTACCATTTTTTTAGGAATAACAAGTAATGAAAAGTACTAAAACAGTTATGAATAATTGATATAACTCCATTCAAAAGCCCTTTTGACCCGACCGTGATTTAATGGACAGCACGTATCAATGTCGAAACTATCAATTAAGAAGCCTTATTCCAATCTTCAAGAAATAAGGCTTTTTTTATTAAAAGCACTTCGAAATCATCATTTTTATTGTTTATATTGCTTTAAAGTTATAACTTAATTAAAATGAAGTAGCGATTACGGTCTAAGTTCGAAAAGTGACCGTTATACATAACCTAAGAAAACTATTGATATATTGAGGTTTCCCATTACTTCAAGCACACGCCTTCTAAGCGTGCGGTCGGGAGTTCGAATCTCTCCTGGGACGCCATTTAACTTACATAATAAACGTCTCCATTTCATATTGAAGTGGAGACGTTTTTTGCATGCGTTGGAGCATATTGTAACACTTGCTCAAAATAGATATGCTCATTTTGTAACAACAGTTTGGCATCGTAGAAGACGACACGCCACCTCTGCTTTTTTAATAACCGTACAATTCGCTTTTCGTCTATACCAGGACTAGTCTCTATTAAAGCTAGTTTGAATGGAACGAGTGCAAGGTTAATCCTCACACCATTAATCCAATAATGCGGAGTTGGATAATATAAGTTAGCTTGTAATTGTTCGTAGAGAAATTTTTCCGCAGGAGTATCACAAGTTTGTGATAAATCTTCTACAACAATAAGAGAAGCGCGTGTTCGATTTCTTACGTGTACAAACGGAAATCTCTTTGAAAGTCTCAACCACTTTTTAAAATACTTGACCATCATTTTATCACCCATTAATAGGATGTCCTACCTCTTAAGTTTCTATGCTATTCGTTCCAATGACTTTTTTTCTACAACCCATGTTTTTAAGGCGTCCTGTGGGGAAAAACCAAATTTCATACTAAGCCATTCTTTTAATTAAAATTTAAGCAATATCAATAAAAAATACCAAAGACTTTTCAAAGATTTCTTTCAACTCAAAACAATGCTAATTATCCATATAAATCAATGTTGTAAGCGTATACATATTGATCGACATATCAAAATAGTCAAATTATTTTTTCTAAAGTGGTTGACCATCTTCCTGAATGAGCGTATGATAAACCTCAAACAACAACTATTATATAAACAAATGTCCGCTCAAGAGAGAACATTTCATGCACAAAGCTACATGTATTTTATAGCTACTTAGAAAGTTGCATGAGACATAGGGAGAGTGAGCGTCATGAGTGAACAGTGGATTTATTTAAATGGCGAATTTGTTGAAAAACACGATGCTAAAATCTCCGTTTATGATCATGGTTTCTTATATGGAGATGGTGTTTTTGAAGGTATTCGAGTTTATGATGGAAATGTGTTTAGACTAAAAGAGCATCTTGACCGGCTCTACGATTCAGCTAAGTCTATTATGCTTGTCATTCCTCATACAAAAGAAGAAATGACAGATTTAGTTATAAAGACACTTCAAAGAAATAAATTGCGAAGTGCTTATATTCGTCTTGTTATATCTAGAGGTGTAGGAAATCTAGGACTTGATCCATCGTCTTGTGCTAAGCCACAAATCGTTATCATTGCTGAAGAATTAGCTCTCTTTCCAAAAGAGCTCTATGATAGCGGATTAGAAATTATTACGGTAGCAACAAGAAGAAATCGTCCAGATGTACTTAGTCCTAAGGTTAAATCACTGAATTATTTGAATAACGTTCTTGTCAAGATTGAAGCAAGTCTTGCGGGTGTAAGTGAAGCATTGATGCTGAATGATCAAGGCTACGTTGCTGAAGGATCAGCTGACAATGTGTTTATTATAAAGGGTAAGAAAATCCTAACACCACCAGGCTATATTGGAGCCCTTGAAGGAATTACACGCAATGCTATCATGGAGATTGCTACAGAGCTTGGCTATACTGTCAAAGAAGAGCCATTTACACGTCATGATGTTTATGTAGCTGATGAAGTTTTCTTAACAGGAACTGCGGCCGAAGTGATTGCAGTAGTGAAGGTCGATGGGCGCGTAATTGGAAATGGTGTTCCTGGAAAAGAAACACAACAGCTCCTAGAAGCTTTCCGACACCGTGTGATTGAAGACGGTGAGAAGGTATATAAAGAAGATCAAGAAATAGAAGTTAGTTAAATAGAGAGATAGAAGCAATTGAATAGGGAGCGGGTAGTATGAGAAGTAACATGATAAAAAAAGGTATTGATCGTGCACCTCATCGAAGCTTACTTCGAGCAGCTGGAGTAAAAGAAGATGAGATGGATAAGCCATTTATCGGAGTTTGTAACTCTTATATTGATATCATTCCAGGTCACATGCATTTAAATAAATTTGCAGAAGTTGCTAAAGAAGCAATACGTGAAGCGGGTGGAATTCCTTTTGAATTCAACACAATTGGTGTTGACGATGGTATTGCTATGGGACATATCGGTATGCGTTATTCACTACCAAGTCGTGAAATCATTTGTGACGCTGCAGAAACAGTTATTAATGCGCATTGGTTTGACGGAGTATTTTACATTCCAAATTGTGACAAAATCACACCAGGGATGTTAATGGCATCTGTAAGAACGAACGTCCCATCAGTATTCGTTTCAGGTGGACCAATGGAAGCAGGTAGAACGAAAGATGGTCAGAGCTTATCTCTTGTGTCTGTCTTTGAAGGAGTAGGGGCATTTGCTTCTGGAAAAATGTCACGAGAAGAATTGCTTGAAATTGAACAAAGTGCATGTCCGACATGTGGTTCTTGTTCAGGAATGTTCACTGCAAATTCAATGAACTCGTTGATGGAAATGCTTGGAATGGCTTTGCCAGGTAACGGAACGATTGTAGCAACTTCTAATGATCGTCATCAGCTTATTAAAGATGCCGCAAAGCACTTGATGAATTTAATAGAGAAAGACATTAAACCTAGAGACATTATTACAGAAGAAACAATTGATGATGCGTTTGCACTTGATATGGCAATGGGTGGGTCAACTAATACGGTCCTTCATACATTAGCAATTGCGAATGAAGCAGAAATTGATTATGACTTAAATCGAATTAATAAAGTCGCTGAGCGAGTGCCATATTTAAGTAAGATTAGCCCAGCATCTGATTATTCAATGGATGATGTTCACAAAGCAGGTGGCGTTAGTGCGATCATTAAAGAGCTTTGTGCAATTGAAGGTGCTATACATCCAGAACGAATTACAATCACAGGAAAAAGTTTGTATGAAAATGTAAAAGATGCAGAGATTACAAATGACGATGTTATCCGACGTAAAGATAACCCATATAGTCCAGTTGGAGGACTCTCCATTTTATATGGTAATATCGCACCAGATGGTGGAGTTATTAAAGTAGGAGCTGTAGATCCATCTATTAAAGTTTTTGAGGGAGAAGCAATTGTTTTTAACTCTCAAGAAGAAGCGCAAAAAGGAATTGATGATGGCCTTGTACGTGAAGGGCACGTTGTTGTAATCCGCTATGAGGGACCAAAAGGTGGTCCAGGAATGCCTGAGATGCTTGCTCCAACAGCAGCGATTTCTGGACGCGGATTAGGAACGAAAGTAGCTCTTATTACAGATGGTCGCTTTTCTGGGGCATCTCGTGGGATTTCAATCGGTCATATATCTCCAGAAGCAGCAGATGGTGGCCCAATTGCTTTCGTTGAAAATGGTGATCGTATTCGCATTGATTTAACAAATCGTACAATTGAATGGCTTGTATCTGAAGAAGTTCATGCAGAGCGTAAAGAAGGTTTTGTAGCACCTGAGCCAAAAGTGAAAAAAGGCTATCTTGCTAGATATGCAAAGCTTGTTACATCAGCCAACACAGGCGGAGTCATGAAAATTTAATAGCAAAAAACGAAGAAGAGGAAAAGTACTTATTGGTTGGACATCAACAGAGAGCCGTGCTGCTGAGATGCGGTGTTGTCACCAATGAGGAAGCTCACCTCAGAGTATCAGCCTGAACGATTTTCTAGTAAGGTTGATCGAGTGTTCACAGCACTCGTTATCAAAATGTGGTAAGTGCGAGCTTATCCATAAGATTGAATCAATTCGATTCAATGAATAAGGGTGGTACCGTGGAGAGAAAACCTTTTCACCCCTTAAGCCAACATAATGGCTTTCTATGGGGTGAAAAGGTTTTTTTGTTATATAGTTACCTATTGATTTGATAAATAGAAATTGAATGATTATGCGAGGAGGCACGAGGAGATGAGTATGAAGGTGAAGAAAAACGAAGAACAGACGAGTAATGAGCCAATCGAAGAGTTGTCAGGATCAGGAATGTTGATTGCAGCACTTGCGAAAGAAGGTGTCGATGTCATTTTCGGCTACCCTGGTGGCGCCATTCTTCCAACTTATGATGAAATCTATAAAAAAGGGATTCGTCATATTCTTGCAAGGCATGAACAAGGAGCGATCCATGCTGCACAAGGCTATGCTAGAGTGTCTGGAAAGCCAGGAGTCTGTATCGTGACATCTGGTCCTGGGGCAACAAATGTTGTAACTGGAATTGCAGATGCGATGATTGACTCACTTCCTCTTGTTGTTATTACGGGTCAAGTAGCAACAACTGTTATTGGAACAGATGCTTTCCAAGAGGCTGACATGATTGGGATCACAATGCCAATAACAAAGCATAACTACCAAGTTCGATCTGTAGAGGAGTTACCACGAATTTTAAAAGAAGCGTTTCATATTGCAACGACTGGACGTCCAGGCCCAGTGCTAGTTGATTTACCAAAAGATGTGTCACTGGCAACTGGATTATTTGATTATGACAAGGAAATTGATTTACCAGGCTATCAACCAACAATTGTGCCGAATCGTCTTCAAATTCGTAAGGTAAATGAAGCAGTTTCAACAGCGAAAAAGCCAGTTATTTTAGCTGGTGCAGGCGTATTACATGGAAATGCGTCAGATGAGCTTGTTACATTTGTTGAGAAAAATCAGATTCCTGTTGTCAATACACTTCTTGGGTTAGGCTGTTTTCCTGGAGAGCATGAGTTATTTTTAGGTATGGGTGGTATGCACGGCACTTATACAGCGAATATGGCGATTCATGAAGCTGATTTACTTATCAGCATTGGTGCTCGCTTTGATGATCGACTAACAGGAAATCTAGCTCATTTTGCTCCAGAAGCTCGTGTTGTTCATATTGATATTGATCCAGCTGAGATTGGTAAAAATATCGAAACAGAAATCCCTGTAGTTGGCGATGCGAAAAAAGCGTTGCAAATGTTACTGGAAGAGAATGGTGAGCCTGGAGACACAAAAGAATGGTGTTCAAAACTTCAACAACTGAAGCAAGAATATCCACTTTGGTACAAAGAAGACGGTGAAACAATTAAACCACAACAGTTACTTGAACTTATTCATGACGTAACGAATGGTGAAGCGATCGTGACAACAGATGTCGGTCAACACCAAATGTGGTCAGCCCAGTTTTACAAGTTTAACAGGCCAAACCGTTGGGTAACTTCAGGTGGGCTTGGAACAATGGGCTTTGGTTTCCCAGCAGCTATTGGAGCTCAATTTGCTGAGCCAGAGGCGACTGTTATCTCTGTTGTTGGAGATGCTGGTTTCCAAATGACAGCACAAGAGATGTCAATTTTGCAGGAATTAAATCTACCAGTGAAAATTGTCATTGTTAATAATGCTTCACTAGGAATGGTTCGCCAGTGGCAGCAGTTATTTCATGGCGAACGCTACTCTAATTCCCTATTTCCGATTCAACCAAACTTCGTAAAGTTAGCAGAAGCTTACGATATTAAAGGAATCAGAGTTGATGCAAAATCAGATCTGCGCGCTGCATTAGAAGAAATGATTGCTCACCCTGGACCTGTTCTAATGGATATTCGTGTAGCAAAAGAGGAAAATGTTTATCCAATGATTGCTCCAGGTAAAGGCCAGCATCAAATGGAGGGGATTAAGCCATGAAACGTACAATCACTGCCCTTGTAAATAATACGTCAGGTGTTCTAAATCGAATTACAGGGTTGTTTGCTAGACGTCATTATAATATTGAAAGTATTACTGTTGGAGTGACTGAGAACCCTGCAATTTCGAGAATGACTTTTGTCGTTGCTACTGACAGCATGCAAAATATTGAGCAAGTGATTAAGCAGTTGAATAAGCAAGTTGATGTTCTGAAAGTTCAAGATATTACCGATGAATCTATTGTAGCGAGAGAGCTAGCCTTAATTAAGGTTGTCGTTACTCCGCAACAACGAGGTGAGGTAGCTGCACTTGTTAATCCGTTTAGAGCATCAATTATTGATATCGGTCGTGAAAGCATGACCGTCCAGATTACGGGTGACCACCCAAAGGTTGAAGCTTTTATTGACCTCCTTCGTCCTTATGGGTTAAAGGAAATTGCCCGAACTGGTATTACAGCCTTTAAGCGTAGCACCAAACAACCTGTCAACGATCCTTATCGATTGACACTCATTAATTAGTAAGTGGAATTTTTTATTCCTTTTATAAAAAATAAAAACAACATTAGAGGAGAGATTTATTATGGCAAAGGTTTATTACAATTCAGATGTAAATGAAGGAATTTTAAAAGATAAGAAGGTAGCAGTTATTGGTTACGGTTCACAAGGTCATGCGCATTCTTTGAACATGCGTGAAAGTGGTCAGGATGTTATTATCGGACTTCGCCCAGGAAAGTCTTGGGATAAAGCTGTAGAAGATGGTTTTGAAGTGCTTAGTGTTCGTGAAGCTGCAGCTAAAGCAGATCTAATCATGATTCTTCTTCCAGATGAGCTTCAACCAACAGTATACAAAAATGAAATCGAACCTGAGTTAACAGCAGGTAAGACACTTGCATTTGCACATGGTTTCAATATTCACTTTAACCAAATCGTTCCACCAAGTGATGTAGACGTATTCCTTGCAGCACCAAAAGGACCAGGACATTTAGTACGTCGTGTATTTGAAGAAGGCGGCGGTGTACCAGGATTAATCGCTGTGTATCAAGATGCAACTGGTAATGCAAAAGAAATTGCATTAGCTTATGCGAAGCAAATCGGTTCTGCACGTGCAGGTGTTCTTGAAACAACATTCCAAGAAGAAACTGAAACAGATCTATTTGGTGAACAAGCGGTTTTATGTGGTGGAGCATCTGCACTAGTTAAAGCTGGTTTTGAAACACTAGTTGAAGCTGGTTATCAACCAGAAGTTGCATATTTCGAGTGCTTACATGAATTAAAATTAATCGTTGACCTTATGTATGAAGGTGGACTTGAAACAATGCGTTACTCTATTTCTGATACTGCTCAATGGGGAGATTACGTAGCAGGTCCTCAAATTATTACAGACGACACGAAAAAAGCTATGAAGAAAGTCCTTACTGATATCCAAACTGGTAAATTTGCAAAAGGATGGATCCTTGAAAATCAAGCAAACCGTCCAGAATTTACGGCGATCACTAGAGCTGAAAATCAACATCCAATTGAAGTTGTCGGCCGCGAACTACGTGAAATGATGCCATTCGTGAAAGCAAAATCAAAAATCTAAGGAGTGGTCTGTAGTGCGAAAGATTAATGTTTTTGATACCACGCTAAGAGATGGAGAACAATCAGCAGGTGTAAACTTAAACTTTCAAGAGAAGCTCGAAATTGCAAAGCAACTCGAACGTTTAGGTGTCGATATTATTGAGGCTGGATTTCCAGCCTCTTCACAAGGTGATTTTTCTTCAGTGCAAGCTATCGCACAAACAGTAAAGGGAAGCTCTGTTACAGGCCTTGCTCGTTCGCTTGAGCGTGATATTGAAACAACTTGGGAGGCGCTAAAAGATAGTGCTGAGCCAAGAATTCACGTATTTCTTGCAACATCACCGATTCATATGGAATACAAGTTAAAAATGACACCTGATGAAGTCGTTGAGAATGCTGTTGCAGCGGTGAAATTAGCAGCATCAAAATTCCCACAAGTACAATGGTCAGCAGAAGATGCAAGTCGTACTGAATTGCCGTTTCTTGCTCGCATCATTAAAGAAGTGATTGATGCAGGGGCAACGGTTATCAATTTACCAGATACGGTTGGGTACACGACACCATATGAAATTGGGCAAATGTTTAAATATGTGTCAGAAAATGTATCGAATATTCACAAGGCCATTTTATCAACACATAATCATGATGATTTAGGTATGGCAGTAGCCAATTCCCTTGCTGCGATTCAAAATGGAGCAGGCCAGGTTGAGTGTACGATCAATGGAATTGGTGAACGTGCTGGAAATGCAGCACTTGAAGAAATTGCTGTTGCCTTAAATATTCGCCAAGACCATTATCAAGCTGATACTGGAATCGTGTTAAAAGAAATTAAGCGAACAAGCACCCTTGTTAGCAAGCTGACAGGTATGGTTGTTCCAAGTAATAAAGCAGTTGTTGGAAATAATGCGTTTGCACATGAATCTGGTATTCATCAAGATGGTGTCTTGAAGAACAAGGAAACATACGAAATTATTACACCAGAGCTTGTTGGTGTTTCATCAAATCGTATGGTACTTGGTAAACATTCAGGCCGTCATGCGTTTAAAGATAAGTTAAAAGAGCTTGGCTTTAACGGAACAGATGAAGAGCTTCAAAAGATTTTCATTGCATTTAAAGATTTAGCAGACAAAAAGAAAGAAATCACTGAAGAAGATTTGTTTGCTCTAATGACAGAAGCGACAGTAGGAACAGCTATTGCGCATTACGAGTTAGAAACATTACAAGTCAACTATGGTACGATTAATATTCCGACTGCCACGATTACAATGAAGCTACCATCTGGTGAGGTGGTTCAAGAGGCAGCGACAGGTTCTGGTAGTGTCGAAGCTATCTATAATACACTTGAGAGAGTCATTGATGGTCCTGTTCTATTAACGGATTATCGTATTCAATCAATCTCAGGGGGCCGCGATGCATTGGCAGAAGTATATGTCAATGTGAAGTACGATGGTGTTGAATCATCAGGACGTGGCACAGCTCATGATGTTCTAGAAGCATCAGCAAAAGCTTATATTAATGCGGTTAATCGTACAATTAATCGTCAGCAATATAATCAAAAGCTAACAAAATCAGTAAATGTATAAGAAAAGGGAGGAAGAAAAATGAGAAAACGCATTGCGATTCTCCCTGGTGATGGTATCGGACCTGAAGTATGTGAGGCAGCGACACGTGTGTTAACAGAAATAGGACGTATTTATCATCATGATTTTGAAATAAAGAAAGGTCTTCTTGGTGGAGCGGCTATTGATGCGATTGGTCAACCTTTACCAGAAGAAACGATTTCCCTCTGTAAGCAAAGTGATGCGGTTCTGTTAGGCGCTGTAGGTGGTCCAAAGTGGGATACACTTCCAGGAGAACAGCGACCAGAAAAAGGCTTACTTGGCTTACGAAAAGCACTTGATCTTTTTGCCAACCTTCGTCCTGTAACGATTTTTGATAGTTTAGCTGAAGCATCACCATTGAAGGATGATATTATTGAAGGTGTTGATCTTCTTATCGTTAGAGAGTTAACAGGAGGCTTATACTTTGGTGAGCCGAGGGAACGTAGAAATGAAGGCGGTCAGGAAATCGCTATTGATACGTTAGTGTATTCACGAGCAGAAATCGAGCGAATTGTTAGACGAGGATTCGAGCTAGCAGAGCAACGCCGTGGCGTTTTGACTTCGGTTGATAAGGCCAATGTACTTGAGTCAAGTCGTTTATGGCGAGAAGTCGTTGACGAAGTAGCTAAAGATTATCCGAATGTTGAGTATAGCCATATGCTTGTCGATAATGCGGCAATGCAGTTGGTACGAAATCCAAAGCAATTTGATGTAATGGTAACAGAAAATATGTTTGGAGATATTTTAAGTGATGAGGCATCGATGATTACAGGGTCACTTGGAATGCTGCCATCTGCTAGTTTAAGTGAGTCAGGACCTGGATTATTTGAACCAATTCATGGTTCAGCTCCAGATATTGCAGGAAAAGGAATTGCTAATCCGTTAGCAACTTTATCTTCGGTTGCAATGATGCTTGCTTATACATTACAGATGCCAGATGAGGCTGAGGCTCTCCAAAAAGCTATTAATAATGTATTGGAAAACGGCTATCGTACAGCCGATTTAACAGAGAACCGTGAATCTGCATTGTCAACTGTCGAAATGACAGATAAGGTTCTTGAAGCACTTGATAAAACAACAACTGTTTCGTAAGTGGTAAATGGGGCAATGGAGAATATCCATTGCTCTCATTTCTACCTAAAACTATAAAAGAAGAGGAGGAGCGAAAGATGGCACCAAAAACGATTATCGAAAAAATTTGGGAGAAGCATGAAGTAGTAGCAGAAGAGGGGAAACCAGGACTTCTCTATATTGATTTACACATGGTTCATGAAGTGACATCCCCACAAGCATTCGAAGGATTAAGACTTGCGAATCGTCAAGTACGTCGTCCAGATTTAACTTTTGCAACGATGGATCATAACGTACCGACAGTTAACCGTTACGATATTACGGACCAAATTGCGCGAAAGCAAATGGAAACACTTGAAGAAAATTGCCGTGAATTTGGTATTGATCTTGTTGATCTTAAACATCCTGAAAATGGAATTGTTCATGTTATCGGTCCTGAGCTTGGTTTGACTCAGCCAGGTAAAACGATTGTTTGTGGTGATAGTCATACATCGACTCATGGCGCATTTGGCGCACTTGCATTTGGAATTGGCACGAGTGAGGTGGAGCATGTACTTGCTACGCAAACACTTTGGCAATCAAAACCAAAAACATTAGAAGTTCGTGTAACAGGTAAACTCGCTCCTGACATGGCTGCTAAAGATATCATCTTAGCAATTATCTCAAAATTTGGCGTTGATGTTGGAACTGGTTCTGTGATTGAGTTTACAGGTGAAGCGATTCGCGGGCTAACGATGGAAGAGCGTATGACGATCTGTAATATGTCGATTGAGGCTGGTGCAAAAGCAGGTTTAATCAGTCCTGATCAGGTGACATTTGATTACTTAGAAGGTAGAGAATTTGTTCCGTCTGGAGAAGCTTTTTCAAAGATAGTGGAAGAATGGAAGCAATTAGCTACTGACGAAGGAGCAACTTATGATCGTGTTGTTACGATCGATGCTTCTGAAATAGAACCGATGGTAACATGGGGAACAAATCCATCACAAGGTGTTGGTATTTCAAAAACTGTACCATCTCCTGCAGATGCAAAAAATGAACCAGATAGACGAGCGATTGAACAAGCTCTTGAATATATGGATCTTACACCAGGAACTCCAATTTCAGAGATTCAGATACAACATGTTTTCATTGGTTCATGTACGAATTCACGTCTTAGTGATATTCGTGCTGCAGCACAAGTTGTTAAAGGGCGTAAAGTAGCACCTCATGTACGTGCACTTGTCGTACCAGGATCACAACGAGTGAAACAGCTTGCTGAAGAAGAGGGTTTGGATGCTATTTTTACTGAAGCTGGTTTTGAATGGCGTAGCTCTGGCTGTAGTATGTGCCTTAGCATGAATCCTGATGTCGTTCCTGAAGGCGAGAGATGCGCTTCGACCTCTAACCGTAACTTTGAAGGTAGACAGGGTAAGGGAGCACGAACTCATTTAGTAAGTCCAGAAATGGCAGCTGCTGCGGCAATAGCTGGTCATTTTGTTGATATCCGTGAATTTAAAAATCAGCATGTTTCACAATAAAAAGAGGAGGGAGAACAATGGAACCAATTGTACAGCATAAAGGCAGAGTTGCGACAATGAATCGAGTAAATGTTGACACAGATCAAATTATTCCTAAGCAATTTTTAAAACGTGTTGAACGGACTGGATTTGGTCAATTTTTATTCTTTGATTGGCGTTTTCTAAAAGACGGGACACCAGATCCTGAATTCGAATTAAATAAACCTCATACACAAGGTGCAAGCATCCTTGTAGCTGCACATAATTTCGGTTGTGGTTCATCTCGTGAGCATGCACCTTGGGCCTTACATGACTATGGATTTAAAGTGATCATTGCTCCGAGCTTTGCTGATATTTTCTATAATAATTGTGTGAAAAATGGAATGTTACCAATCCGCTTAGATGAGGATAAGGTACATGAGCTTCTTACAAAAGAAGAGAATCAAGCATTCGATCTAGATGTAAATTTAAAAGAACAAACAATTAGCGGAGATGGATTTGAAGCTACTTTTGTCATCGACCCTTATTGGAAAGAAATGCTATTAAACGGCTGGGATGAAATTGGCTTAACGCTTAAATTTGATGACCAAATCAAAGCATACGAAGAAAAAGTTCTTAATAGCTAAAGAGTAAATTAGTATGAGTCTGACCTCTAAGAAAGCACATATTACTCATCGTACATATTATAATGAGTTTATGTGACAAACTAAGGTCAGACTTTTTATTTTTTCCTCGTGAGGAGAGGAATCGGTGTTGCCCACAGGACGTGGGCGAACTTAGCCGAGTATCTTTAGCTTAAAGACGAGGGCATATGGCCAGGCACTGTGAGGACTAGGATATTTGCAGCTGAATTTGCCTTCAGGATGAGGGTACTTGCCCACAGGAAGTTTCCTTAACCACTTTAATTGTCATGTGATGAGTGAACTGATAAACTGTAAAGAATAGGGTTATCAGACTCAATAGAGAGTGGAGCGGTTCCAATATGGATAAACGATTACATAAAAAAGACAAAAATGTTATTTTATATCCAGGTCTTGTGAAGCGTCTGATTGAAAAAGGGATGGACGCACTGAAGGAAAAGGATGGGGAGGCAGCTTACCAATTTTTTCTTTCAGCAGAGGAGCATGAGCCAGAACATCCTCAAGTGTTGTTTGGCAAAATGCTTAGTCTCGTTGAGTTAGGCCGACTTGAGGAAGCGGTTGAACATACGAGTGAATTATTGCGTGAAGGGATCGGTGATTATTACGATAACCTACAAGTGCATATTTCTTTGCTTGTGCAGCTTGGAAAATATCAAGAGGTTGTTGATATGTTAGATGCTGTAATATCAGAAGATCGCATTCCAGCCCAGTATGCAGAATCATTTTATCAGTTGCTTCATTTTAGTCGACAAATGGTGGGGGATGAGGAGTGGTTGCATCAAATTCAGCCAGATTCAAACCCAGTTCATAAAGACATTATACATATGCTCGAGTCCAAGTCACTAGAACTTCAATCAAATGCTATTCTACAGTTAAAAGAGATCAATCATCCTGATGCAACAGAAGCATTGATTTCCTATCTTATGAAAAGTGACCGTGACCTAGCCCTTCAAAGTCTTGCTCTTAAAGCGCTTTACGAAAAGAAGTATGACAAACCTATACATATAGAAAAACAAGGCAAGAAAATGGATGTCATTCCAAGTCAATTAGATGAACTCGCTCAATTAAGTTTTGGGCGTCGTGTGATTGACAGGTTAAGTGCTGAACTTGAACATGAAAATCCATTTCTATTTGAAATGACGAAGCAGCTTTGTTGGGCGCATTTATTTGCACTCTTTCCTTTTTTACCCGAGCCTAAAGATGAAAATTTCTGGGCTGCGGTATTTCACATTTGTGCATCTGAACGTATTGGAATGGACGGCGAGATGAATGAAATAGAAGAGCGATATCAAGTCATAAAAAAGAATCTACTTGAAAAAGTGACTGAGGTTAAGAAGTTAGAGGCAATGGTCTTTCAAATCGATTCAATTTACTCTCAAGATCAGAATAAAGACAGGGATTAACAGTCAATGAAGTATTATTTGAAATGAACAGCCATTATGGTATACTAGAATGGTTGTCAAAGATTATAGAAGAAATCTATCGTTCGGAAACGAAGATGTGTATAGTTGGAGGGAAAGAAAATGACTGCAAAATGGGAAAAGTTAGAAGGAAATGAAGGCGTTCTTACAATTGAAGTAGCAGCTGAAAAGGTAGACGCTGCTCTTGATCAAGCGTTCAAGAAAGTTGTTAAGAAAGTTAATGTACCAGGATTCCGTAAAGGTAAAGTACCTCGTGCTATTTTTGAGAAACAATTTGGAGTAGAATCACTTTATCAAGATGCTATTGATATCATTCTTCCTGATGCATATGCAAGTGCAATCGATGAAGCTGGTATTGAGCCAGTAGATCGTCCTGAAATTGACGTAGAAACAATGGAAAAAGGTAGTAATCTTGTTTTCACTGCTAAAGTGACTGTTAAGCCAGAAGTTGAACTTGGTGAGTATAAAGGTCTTGAAGTGGAAGAAAAGGATACGACTGTTACAGATGAAGATGTTGATGCTGAACTTAAAAAGCTTCAAGAGCGTCACGCGGAGCTTGTTGTTGTTGAAGACGGAACAATCGAGAACGGTGATACAGCTGTATTAGATTTTGAAGGCTTTGTTGATGGAGAAGCATTTGAAGGCGGACAAGCTGAAAACTATTCACTTGAAATCGGTTCTGGTCAATTCATTCCAGGTTTTGAAGAGCAATTAGTAGGTCTTAAAGTTGGGGACGAAAAAGACGTTGAGGTTTCATTCCCAGAAGAATACCATGCAGAAGACCTAGCTGGTAAACCAGCAACATTCAAAGTGAAAATCCATGATATCAAGCGTAAGGAACTACCAGCACTTGATGATGAGTTCGCTAAAGATGTAAATGAAAAAGTGGAGACACTTGAAGAGCTTAAAGCTGAACTAAAAGAAAAGCTTCAACAAGATAAAGAGAACGAAGCGCAAAATGACGTACGCGATACATTAGTTGAGAAAGCTGCTGAAAATGCTAAAATTGACATTCCTGAAGCAATGGTTAATACGGAAGTTGATCGCATGATGCAGGAATTCGACCAACGCTTACAAGCTCAAGGTATGAACCTTGATTTGTATTACCAGTTCTCTGGACAAGATGAAACTGCTATGCGTGAACAGTTCAAGATTGATGGAGAAAAGCGTGTTCGTATTAACCTTACATTAGAAGCAATTGCAAATGCTGAGAACATTGAAGTTGCTGACGAAGATGTTGATAATGAAATTGAAAAGATGGCTGAGATGTATCAACGTCCTGTAGATGAAATTAAAAATATTTTTGCTGCTCAAGGTGGTCTTGAAGGAATTAAGAGTGATCTTAAAATCCAAAAAGCTGTTGAATTCCTTGTTGATAACAGCAAAAAAGCATAATTGACCTTAAATAGTATAAAAAGATAAAACAAGGCGCGAATTCTCGTGCCTTGTTTTTCCATCATCATATAATGGTTTTGTTTTTCATCCATTGACTTTAAATGTATGGTAACAATGTTTATTGAACAAGCTTATGACAGATACTAATTAGAAGCTTGATTACAACTCAAGTAAAGATATCTGAAAAAGTGGGTGATAAAATAATATGATTTTCCGTAAGAAAAAGGATTTTTATCCCTGAATCTTGAATCTATAAGCAATCCATACATAAAATGAAGTAAGCCTTTATGGATTTACATTTACAAGATGACTTTTTTTGACGATGTACATATGCTTTAAGTTTGTTTTGGTTACGGTTAGGCAGGGGTTTTGCTTAGGTTTTTTTTGTAGTTGTATGATACAATGGCGAAACATACGAATGCAGTGATCAATACTCGTATGATAAGTTTACTCGCTATCCTTCTTAGAGAGGGATTTAATTTAAGTAGAGCCATTATGATGGGCAAATAATGATTGAGGATGGTACAATATTTACTAAGGGGTGATCGAATGTTTAAATTTAACGAAGAAAAAGGACAGCTCAAATGTTCTTTTTGTGGAAAAACACAAGACCAAGTTCGTAAGCTTGTTGCTGGACCTGGTGTGTATATATGTGATGAATGTATCGAGCTCTGCACTGAAATTGTTGAAGAAGAGCTAGGGACAGAAGAAGAAGTTGAATATCAAGAAGTACCTAAGCCACATGAAATTCGTCAAATTCTTGATGACTATGTGATTGGTCAAGATCGTGCGAAAAAATCATTAGCTGTTGCTGTTTATAACCATTACAAGCGCATTAATTCGTTAAGCCGTTCTGATGAAGTAGAATTAGCGAAAAGTAATATCTGTATGATTGGCCCAACTGGTAGTGGGAAAACATTACTTGCTCAAACATTAGCACGAATTTTGAACGTACCGTTTGCAATTGCTGATGCAACATCTCTTACAGAAGCAGGTTATGTTGGTGAGGATGTAGAGAATATCCTTCTCAAGTTAATTCAAGCTGCTGATTATGATGTTGAAAAAGCTGAAAAAGGGATTATCTACATCGATGAAATTGATAAGGTTGCACGTAAATCAGAAAATCCATCAATAACTCGTGATGTTTCTGGTGAAGGTGTGCAGCAAGCCTTACTTAAGATTCTTGAAGGTACAACAGCAAGCGTACCACCCCAAGGTGGACGTAAGCATCCGCATCAGGAATTCATTCAAATTGACACGACAAACGTTCTCTTTATTTGTGGAGGCGCATTTGATGGTATTGAACAAATCATCAAACGTCGTCTAGGTAAAAAAGTAATCGGTTTTGGTTCAGATGTGAAGCAAGAAGAGCTTAAGCCAGGCGAATATTTAGGCAAAGTTCTTCCAGAAGTTTTACTTCGTTTTGGATTAATTCCTGAATTTATTGGCCGACTTCCAGTGATTTCAAGTCTTGAACCACTAGATATCGACGCATTAGTAGAGATTTTAACTCAACCGAAAAATGCGTTAGTAAAGCAATATCAAAAATTACTTGAGCTTGATGATGTAGAACTTGAATTTACAGAGCAAGCTTTACGAGAAATTGCGAATAAGGCGATTGAACGTAAAACAGGTGCTCGTGGTTTGCGTTCAATTATTGAAACACTTATGCTTGATGTTATGTTTGACTTGCCATCACGAGATGATATCGTGAAGTGTATTATTCATGATAAGTGCGTAACAGAAAATGCAGTACCAACATTATTAACAAAAGATGGTACTGAAATTAATCTGTCTAAAGAAGAACCAAAAGAAAGTGCATAAAATTTTGTTGGCCGACTCTTTTTGAAGAGTCGGTTTTTTATTTAGTGTTGATAAACTTGGCTAAAATCGCTCACCTCATGTGAGCAACGCCGAGTACCCAAGTCGTGTGGGCAAACTTTCTTTGATTAGTGTTGTTTATCCCGGTCATACTAAGAGAAACAAACGACTACTTTGGGAGGTTTCATCATGAATTGGACTGGAATTGCTTTGGTGGTACAGCTTTTTTTTGGTGTCGTTATTGGCATATACTTTTGGAATTTGTTGAAGAATCAGCGTAACCAACGTGTTTCGATTGATAGAGAGTCTAAAAAAGAAATGGAACAACTTCGCAAAATGCGTGCAATCTCATTAAGCGAGCCTTTGGCTGAAAAGGTTCGTCCAGTTAGTTTTGAGGATATTGTCGGTCAAGAGGAAGGAATTCGTTCTTTACGTGCTGCCCTGTGTGGACCAAATCCGCAACATATTATTATTTATGGGCCACCTGGTGTTGGAAAAACGGCTGCCGCTCGCCTTGTTCTTGAGGAAGCAAAAAAGAATTCTAGCTCACCCTTCTCACAAGATGCTGTTTTTGTTGAATTAGATGGTACAACGGCTCGGTTTGATGAAAGAGGGATTGCCGATCCGCTTATTGGTTCTGTTCATGATCCTATTTATCAAGGAGCGGGTGCGATGGGACAAGCAGGAATTCCACAACCAAAGCACGGGGCTGTTACGAAAGCACATGGTGGTGTTTTATTTATCGATGAAATTGGTGAACTTCATTCGATCCAATTAAATAAATTATTAAAGGTGCTTGAAGATCGGAAAGTGTTTCTTGAAAGTGCATATTATAGTGAGGAAAACCAACAAATTCCTCGCCATATTCATGAAATTTTTCAAAAAGGATTACCAGCAGATTTTAGGTTAATTGGTGCAACAACCCGAACTCCTGATGAACTTCCTCCTGCAATACGATCACGCTGCTTAGAAGTTTATTTCCGTTCTTTAAAACCTCAAGAGATTATTGCCATTGCTAAAAAAGCTGCTGATAAAATCAGTTTCACTGCTGAAGAAGGGGCAATTGAGCGGATTGCAAAGTATGCAACGAATGGGCGAGAAGCTGTTAATATCGTTCAAATTGCTGCTGGTGTAGCAACTTCAGAAGGTCGACAAGAGTTAACGCTTACAGATGTAGAATGGGTTTTACATGCAAGTCAGCTAGCACCAAGACCTGAACGACGGATTCATCATCATTCAGCTGTTGGACTAGTCAATGGATTAGCTGTTTATGGCCCAAATTTAGGTGCTTTACTTGAAATTGAAGTAAATGTTATTGATAATCCAGGTAAAGGTTCGGTTAATATTACAGGAATTGCTGAAGAAGAGAGTACGGGAAATCAAGTTCGCTCGATTAGAAGAAAAAGTATGGCGAAGGGATCTGTCGAGAATGTTGTAACCGTCTTAAGACGAATGGGTATTCCGACTCAGAACTATGATATTCATGTGAATTTTCCTGGTGGAGGTCCTGTTGATGGTCCTTCAGCTGGCATAGCAATTGCCACAGGCATATATTCAGCTATTCGCAAGGAAAAAGTACGTAATACAATAGCGATGACTGGAGAGCTTGGCATACATGGAAAGGTAAAGCCGGTTGGTGGTGTGGTTGCCAAGGTTGAGGCGGCAAAATTGGCAGGTGCTGATACGGTTGTGATTCCCAAGGAGAATGAACAAGCCTTGCTTCAAGCTGTTACAGGCATTAAAGTGGTTACAGTTGAACATTTTGATGAAGTTCTTCGCTTTGCAATTGAAGAGGAGCAAGAACATGAGGAAATGATCCCGGCAAGTATTGAGGTGAAAACATCCATCGCACCGGTATAAGATTAGACAAAGATATGGTGATAAGATAAAATTGAAAAAGATCATTTCAAATTATTTTAAAAAATCGCCAAATGAATCCAATAGATGTTTTGATCATTTTTTGTTAAATGTTAACAATGGAATCGGATCAACCCCTATATGGAGTTGGATTTGGAAATAGGATGTATGGAGGTGTACGCGGATGGTCGACACAATTAATAGACGACAAATTCCGCTTCTACCGTTACGCGGATTACTTGTTTTCCCTTCAATGGTGTTACATTTAGATGTGGGAAGAGCTAAATCTGTACAGGCGTTAGAGCAGGTAATGGAAGAAGATCATCAAATTTTACTTGCAACTCAAAAAGAGATTTCAATAGATGAGCCTTCTGCCGATGATATTTATTCTGTAGGAACACTGGCAAAGGTCAAAAGTCTTCTGAAATTACCAAATGGAACAGTGCGAATTCACGTCGAAGGATTGCAACGTGCTAAAATTGAACAATATTTTGATAATGATGACTGTATTAAGGTTGAGGCAACCATTCTTGAGGAAGTTGATGCAGAGCTGACTTCAGAGTTACAAGCCATTATGCGCAATCTTTTATCAATGTTTGAGCAGTATACGAAAGCATCAAAGAAAATATCAGCTGAAACACTTACTGCAGTAAAAGACATAACTGAACCAGGACAGTTTGCTGATGTGATTGCAGCAAACTTGCCACTCAAATTAGCCCAAAAACAATCATTATTAGAAATTGCTTCTGTTGAAAAGCGGTTAATGACCCTGATAGAGATTCTGAATAATGAAAAAGAAATTTTGGGACTTGAAAAGAAAATCGGTCAACGCGTAAAGAAATCAATGGAAAAAACACAAAAAGAATATTATTTACGTGAACAGATGAAGGCGATTCAAAAAGAGCTAGGCGACAAAGAAGGTCGAACAGGTGAAGTGTCAACTCTTCGCGAGAAAATTGAAGAGGCAAATATGCCAGAAGCAATCAAAGAGAAGGCATTAAAGGAACTTGATCGTTATGAAAAAATGCCGGCAAACTCTGCTGAAAGCTCTGTTCTTCGTAATTATTTAGATTGGCTTCTTCAATTACCTTGGACGAACGAAACAGAAGATCAGCTTGATGTGATTCGAGCTGAAGAAATTCTAAACGAAGATCATTATGGTCTTGAAAAAGTGAAGGAGCGTGTTCTTGAGTATTTAGCTGTTCAGCAGCTAACTCGTGAGCTAAAAGGACCAATTCTTTGTTTAGCAGGCCCTCCTGGTGTCGGGAAAACATCTCTTGCTCGTTCGATTGCTCGTTCTCTGAATCGAAACTTCGTCAGAATTTCATTAGGCGGGGTCCGAGATGAGGCAGAAATTAGAGGACATCGTCGGACATATGTAGGTGCCATGCCTGGACGTGTTATTCAAGGAATGAAAAAAGCTGGCTCGATTAACCCTGTCTTTTTATTAGATGAAATTGACAAGATGGCGAATGATTTTAGAGGAGATCCTTCAGCTGCATTGCTTGAAGTTTTAGACCCAGAACAAAATAATACATTTAGTGATCATTACATTGAAGAGCCGTATGATTTATCCAAGGTAATGTTTGTGACCACCGCTAATAATATTTCGACAATTCCTGGACCGTTGCTCGATCGAATGGAAATAATTTCGATTGCGGGTTATACAGAAGTTGAGAAGATTCAAATTGCTAAAAACCATTTGCTACCTAAGCAAATGAAAGACCATGGCCTAACAAAAGGGATGCTTCAAGTAAAAGAAGAGGCAATACAAAAAGTTGTCCGTTATTACACTCGTGAGGCAGGGGTACGAAGCCTTGAACGTCAATTAGCTTCCCTCTGTCGTAAAACAGCAAAAAAAATCGTGTCTAATGAGAAAAAGAGAGTCATCTTAACACCAAAAATAGTTGAAGAAATGCTTGGTAAGCCACGCTTCCGCTATGGACTAGCAGAAGTAGAGGATCAAATTGGCGCAGCAACGGGTCTCGCTTATACGTCTGCTGGCGGCGATACGCTCTCAATTGAGGTATCAGTTGCTCCAGGTAAAGGAAAGCTAACTCTCACTGGTAAACTTGGTGACGTTATGAAGGAGTCTGCTCAAGCAGCGTTCAGTTATATTCGTTCACGTTCTGAGGAGCTTAAGATCGACCCAAGCTTTAATGAGAAGAATGATATTCATATTCATGTACCTGAAGGCGCAACACCAAAGGATGGTCCTTCAGCGGGGATTACAATGGCGACAGCTTTAGTTTCGGCATTAACAGGCCGTCCTGTTAAAAAGGAAGTTGGCATGACTGGTGAAATCACTTTAAGGGGACGTGTCTTGCCAATTGGTGGACTAAAAGAGAAATCTATGAGCGCTCATCGTGCAGGATTGACAACGATTATTATTCCAAAAGACAATGAGAAGGATTTAGAGGATATACCAGAAAGCGTTCGAAATGACTTGCAATATATTCTTGTTTCTCATTTAGATGAAGTGCTCGAACAAGCGTTAGGAGAGAAGGAATGAAAGTAACAAAAGCAGAATTAGCAAGAGTAGCTGTGAAGCCGGATCAATACCCGACAACACGATTACCTGAAATTGCTTTATCCGGTCGTTCAAATGTCGGTAAATCATCGTTTATTAATAAGATGATTAATCGTAAAGGTTTAGCGCGAACGTCGCAAAAGCCTGGTAAAACCCAAACTTTAAACTTTTATGAAATTAACGAACAAATTTATTTTGTCGATGTTCCTGGATATGGTTTTGCAAAAGTACCGAAATCAGAGCGCGAAGCATGGGGTAAAATGATTGAGACATATTTACAGGACCGTGAGCAACTAAAGGCAGTTGTACAAATTGTTGATTTACGTCATCCGCCATCTGCTGATGATAAGATGATGTATCAATGGCTCAAGCATTTTGATATTCCTGTCATCGTAGTAGCAACGAAATCTGATAAAATCCCTAAAGGAAAATGGCAAAAGCATCTTAAAGTCATTGCGAAAGATTTGGAAAAGGCTGAGTCTGATCCGATCATGTTGTTTTCTTCAGAAACAGCACAAGGAAAAGAGGAGCTCTGGAAAAAGATTTTGTATTACGCATCGAATTAAAAAGCGTTTTACCATAAACGGCATGAGGAACGGTCGAGAACCGTTCACATGCCGCTTTTATTTTGTTGGTAAGCAGAGCATATAATTGAAATTCATACATTTGCATACGTTGGTTATGCTAAAAATAAATGGGATATAAATAGCGCAGAAAAGGTTTATTGATTAATAATTCAGCAAAATTAGACATGCTTCAATATCTGTTCACAATTTTTTTTTGGAGTCCTAGATTAGACATGTTATAATGTAGACGTGTTATAATGAATAGAGACAAATTAGAGAATAGATTATGTTTTTTATTGTAGTTAGATGAATGAATGGGATGTCTTTACTCACATAGATGATTGTGATAAAGGTCGTATACTTAGAAGATAAACGGTATAAATGTATGGATTTTACTTTGGGGGTGAGCGTCAGGATGCATATACTTGTTGTTGGCTTTAACTATAAAACAGCTCCTGTCGAATTGAGAGAGAAGTTCTCGTTCCAAGAATCAGAGCTTCCAGATGCATTGAAACAGTTGCGGAATATGAAAAGTATTTTAGAGTGCACGGTTATCTCTACCTGTAACCGGACCGAGGTGTATGTTGTTGCGGATCAACTGCACACCGGTCGTCATTTTACTAAGACATTTTTAGCCGAATGGTTCGGATTACAAAAGGAAGAATTTTTGCCATATTTAACAATCCGCGAAGATCAGAATGCAATTGAGCATTTATTCCGTGTTACCTGTGGTCTAGATTCAATGATTCTTGGTGAGACTCAAATTCTTGGTCAAGTTCGTGATAGCTTCTTACTTGCACAAGAGCAACAAGCTACAGGAACGATCTTTAATCACGTTTTCAAGCAAGCTGTAACACTTGCAAAGCGTGCTCATTCAGGAACGGAAATTGGCCAGCACGCTGTATCGGTTAGCTATGCTGCTGTTGAGCTTGGTAAAAATATTTTTGGTGATTTTTCAGGCAAGCATGTTGTTATTTTAGGTGCTGGAGAAATGAGTGAACTCACAGCAAAGCATCTTCATTCAAACGGAGCGGACAAAATTACCGTGGTGAACCGTACTGAAGCTAAGGCTGCAGAGCTAGCTGCTAAATTCCTTGGACAAGCGCGACCGTTTGAAAAGCTTCAGGAGACATTGGCTGAAGCAGATGTTGTGATTAGTTCAACAGGTGCACGGGATTTTGTTGTAACAAAAGAGATGCTTGCAGGCTCTATGAAAAAGCGTAAGGGTCGTCCATTATTTATGGTCGATATTGCAGTACCTCGTGATTTAGATCCAATGCTTGCTGATTTTGATGATGTTTATCTATATGATATTGATGACTTACAAAACATCGTTGAGGCTAATCTTGCTGAAAGAAAACGTGAAGCAGAAAAGATAGAGATTATGATCGAGGCTGAAATTGATGAATTTAAGAGTTGGTTAAATACTCTTGGAGTTGTGCCAATTATTACGGCTCTTCGTACAAAGGCTTTAGTTGTTCAAGCTGAGACGATGGAAAGCATTGAACGTAAATTGCCTCATTTGAGTGAACGTGATAAGAAGGTATTGCGAAAACATACAAAGAGCATCGTAAACCAGCTTTTGCGTGATCCAGTTACTAGAGTGAAAGAACTTGCAGCTCAACCAGATGCGGATGAGGCGCTTGATTTATTTACGAAAATCTTTGCTCTTGAAGGAGAACTGACTGTACAAGAAGAGGATGCTCGAATTGAAGAAGTAGAAATGAAATGGGAGACGCAAAAGCAGGAATATGCTACGGTACCAAGGCAACATACGGCTGTTGTCCGCTCTTAAGAGAGAAGGGACTAGTGATGAACTGGCTTTATCCTGTTACGATTGTCTTATATAGCTTAAGCGTACTTGGCTATTTTATTGATTTCTTACAACACAACCGGAAGGTCAACCGAATGGCCTTCTGGTTGCTTTCTATTGTCTGGGTTCTTCAAACGGTTTTTTTTGTTATTCGCGCTCTCGAGCTTGAACGTTTACCACTGTTGACACCATTTGAAGGTTTGTTCTTTTATGCCTGGCTTGTCGTCACACTTTCGCTTGCGATTAACTGGTACTTCCGTGTTGATTTTCTTGTGTTCTTTACGAATCTGATCGGTTTTAGTATGATGGCATTTAGTCTATTTACCCCAGATGGAGATATACCAGAAGCATTGTCAGCATTACTTGCATCAGAGTTACTCATTATCCACATTTCAATGATTTTGCTTTCTTATGTTGCTTTTACGTTGTCATTTGCTTGTCAAATTATGTATGTGATTCAGCATCAAATGTTAAAACGGAAAATATGGGGAAAACGCTTGCTAAGGTTTGGCGCATTATCAAAATTGGATTCACTCTCATTTATTGCGATATCCATTGCATGGCCTCTTCTTTTAATTGGTCTAATCCTTGGATTTATATGGGCCTATCACAAATTTGCATTTGTACCACTATACGATGCAAAAGTGATTAGCTCTTTGCTTGTTCTAGGAGTGTACTCTGTCTATTTGTATCAACGAGTGGTGAAATATGTTCGTGGCTATAATATGGCGCTGCTAGGGATTGCTGGTTTTTTGATCTTGCTTATTAATTATATTTTGTCGGGACAATACTCAAATTTTCATATTTGGTATTAGTTTATGTTTACAATATAAATAAATTGAACGAATGAAGAAATAAATGGAGGCAAATGATATTATGCGAAAGATTGTTATCGGTTCAAGACGAAGCAACCTTGCACTTACGCAAACAAATTGGGTAATTGCACAGTTGAGTAAACTCGGGCTTCCTTACGAATTTGAAGTAAAAGAGATTGTCACGAAAGGGGATCGTATTCTTGACGTCACTCTTTCAAAAGTGGGTGGGAAGGGATTGTTCGTAAAAGAAATTGAACAAGCTCTTGAAAATAAAGAAATTGATTTAGCTGTACATAGTATGAAGGATGTACCATCTATTCTTCAAGATCAGTTCACACTTGCAGCGATTACAGAACGTGAAGATCCACGTGATGCGTTTATTTCAAATAACCACGTTCGACTTGCAGATTTGCCTGCGGGCGCTATTGTGGGAACGAGCAGTCTCAGACGTTCTGCTCAAATTTTAGCAGTTCGCCCAGATCTTGAAGTGAAATGGATTCGTGGAAACGTTGAAACAAGACTTCGCAAACTAGAGGAAGAGGACTTTGACGCGATTGTTTTGGCTGCTGCGGGCTTAAAGCGTCTCGGTTTTCCAAAGGATCTTGTAACCGAATATTTAGAACCTGATATGTGCGTGCCAGCGGTCGGACAAGGAGCGCTTGGTCTTGAATGTCGTTCTGATGATGAAGACTTGATTCAGCTCTTACAACATATTAAAGATGATTCGACTGCCAAAACGGTAACAGCTGAGCGTACATTCTTACATCGAATGGAAGGGGGATGCCAAGTTCCAATAGCAGGTTATGGGGTAGTGGATGAAGATGGTTCGCTTACACTTACAGCTCTAGTGGGTTCACCTGACGGAAAGGTTCTTTTAAAGGAGTCAGTAAAAGGTAGTGACCCTGTTACACTTGGTGAACAAGCGGCCAAGCGTCTACTCGATCAAGGAGCTAAGGAGATTCTTGATCAAGTAAAAAAAGAGCTTGATCAAGAATGAATCGGTTCCCTTTAGCTGGTAAGACGGTTCTCGTCACACGAGCAAAGGAGCAGGCTCTTGCATTATCTAAGCTGATTAGAAGGCAAGGTGGGGAAGCGATTGAAATTCCTCTTCTTGCCTTTCAACCTTCTACTGATACAGAAAAGCTCGACCTGGCTATCGAAGATATCGCAAACTATCAATGGCTTATTTTTACGAGTGCGAATGGTGTTCGCTTTTTTATGGAACGTTATAACATGATTCATCAAAATAAGGTGAAGCTTCCTGTTTCCATTGCTGTTGTTGGAAAAAAAACAGAAGCTGCTCTTACGCATTATCAAATTAAAGCTGATTTAATTCCAACAGACTATGTGGCAGAAGGATTAGTTGATGCTTTAGCGGGAATTGTAAGCAGTGGAGATCGAATTCTTTTAGCAAGAGGTAATCTTGGTCGAAAGGTTTTGAACGATGAGTTAGTGAGGTTGGGAGCTCTAGTAGATGATATAACAGTCTATGAAACGGTTTGTCCAAAATCAGCGAAGGCTGATTTACAAAAGGTTTTGCTTGCTCAGACCCAGATTGATTATGTGACATTTACAAGCTCTTCGACTGTTTCACATTACATCGAGATTTTAAAGCAACTTCAATCAGATGGCATACTGTTTCAACCGAAAATTGCTTGCATTGGCCCAATTGCAGCTAGAACAGCGAAGGATTTTGGACTTATTGTGAATATTATTCCACCTACATATACGATAGAAGCTCTTGTTGAACAACTTGTTTTTGATACGAAGGAGGAGAATACAAGATGAAAGATTTACACTTTAAACGTCATCGTCGCTTACGTCAAAGCGCATCGATGCGGAGCATGGTGCGTGAAACGCAACTTCATACGGATGATTTGATTTATCCAATTTTTGTAACAGAGGGAACGAATGAAAAAAATGAAGTTCCTTCGATGCCAGATGTATTTCAATTCTCCCTTGATTTAGTTGACGCAGAAGTCGATGAAGTCGTTTCTTTAGGTATTCCAGCTATTATTGTTTTCGGTGTTCCTAATGAAAAAGATGATGTCGGTTCACAAGCTTATCATGACCAAGGTATTGTTCAAAAGGCGATTCGACAAATTAAAGCGAACCACCCAGACCTTACTGTTATTGCAGATACATGTTTGTGCCAATTTACTGATCATGGTCATTGTGGCGTAATTGAAGGTGGCAAAATTTTAAACGATCCAACTCTAGACTTGCTTGCCAAAACGGCTGTTTCTCAAGCGAAAGCAGGTGCGGATATTATTGCACCCTCAAATATGATGGACGGATTTGTTGCGGCAATTCGTCATGGATTAGATGAAGCAGGATTTGAAGATGTGCCAATTATGTCTTATGCCGTTAAATATTCTTCAGCATTCTACGGACCGTTCCGTGATGCGGCCCATAGTTCGCCAAAATTCGGTGATCGTAAAACATATCAAATGGATCCTGCTAACCGCCTTGAAGCATTACGTGAAGCTGAATCGGATATGGAAGAAGGAGCGGATTTCTTAATTGTTAAGCCTGCCCTTTCTTATTTAGATATTATTCGTGAAGTAAAGGATTTCTCTGGCTTTCCGATTGTTGCTTACAATGTGAGCGGAGAGTATTCGATGGTAAAAGCGGCAAGTCAAAATGGCTGGATTAATGAAAAAGAAATCGTTCTTGAAAAGCTAACAAGCATGAAACGTGCGGGTGCTGATTTGATTTTAACTTACCATGCCAAAGATGTTGCACGTTGGTTAACAACAGATAAGTAAAGGAGGTATATAAACATGCGTACATTTGAAAAGTCAAAACAAGCATTTGCAAAAGCGAAACCCCTTATGCCAGGTGGCGTAAACAGCCCAGTTCGTGCATTTAAGTCAGTGAAAATGGACCCTGTATATATGGAGCGCGGGGAAGGATCAAAAATTTATGATATCGATGGAAATGAATACATTGACTATGTATTATCTTGGGGACCGCTTATTTTAGGTCATGCAGATGAGCAAGTCATTTCAGCTTTAAAGGAAACAGCTGAAAAAGGGACAAGCTTTGGCGCACCAAGTGAGCTTGAAACAAAGCTTGCAGAGCTAGTCATTGAACGTGTTCCTTCGATTGAAGTTGTCAGAATGGTTAACTCTGGAACAGAGGCAACGATGAGTGCCCTTCGATTAGCTAGAGGGTATACTGGACGTAATAAGATCTTGAAATTTGTTGGTTGCTATCACGGCCATGGAGATTCATTGCTTATTAAAGCGGGCTCAGGTGTAGCGACGCTTGGATTACCAGATAGTCCTGGGGTTCCAGAATCGATTGCTCAAAACACATTAACTGTTCCTTATAATGATCTTGAGAGCGTACGTTATGCGTTTGAGAAATTTGGAGAAGACATTGCTGGTGTGATTGTCGAGCCGGTAGCGGGCAATATGGGAGTTGTTCCTCCTGAAACAGGTTTCCTTGAAGAGCTACGTAAAATGACAGAGGATAATGGTACTCTTCTTATCTTTGATGAGGTTATGACTGGATTCCGTGTTGGCTATAATTGTGCGCAAGGAAAGTTTGGTGTTACACCAGATCTTACTTGTTTAGGAAAAGTAATCGGCGGAGGACTACCAGTTGGTGCTTACGGTGGTAAGCGTGAAATCATGGAGCAAATCGCCCCAGCTGGACCGATTTATCAAGCAGGTACCTTATCAGGGAATCCTCTTGCGATGACTGCAGGTTATGAGACATTATCGCAGTTAAATGAGGCAAATTATGAGCGTTTTGAACAACTTGCAGAGCGTTTAGCGAACGGATTAGCTGACGCGGCAAATAAGCACGGAATTCCTCACCATATCAACCGTGCAGGATCGATGGTTGGCTTCTTTTTCACAGATGAGAAAGTAACCAACTTCGAAAAAGCTTCAACGTCTAATCTTGATTACTTTACACGTTATTTCCAAGAAATGCTTAAACAAGGAATCTCTCTTCCGCCTTCTCAATTTGAAGGAATGTTCCTTTCCACAAAGCATACAGAAGAAGATATTGATAAAACAATAGCAGCTGCTGATGTTGCATTTTCATTATTGAAATAAAAGATAGAAGAAGCTGACTCTACATTGAGTCAGCTTCTTTTTTGTATGTTAGGAAAGGGGGGAAGTTTTGCAGATATAACCATGTGAGAAGCAAATGTTTGTTTGAACCTCTGTATCGACGTTCACTTTTCATTCGTTTCTAGCATATTGAGGACTGACTTGTCATAGAGTGATATTGTACTGACTAGGATCGTCGCAGATGCAATGTGATTATGATGAGGAGGAATGCAGTGTGACACAAGAACACCCATCTAAGCTATCATTTTCAATTGAAGAATCGGTTTGGTTAAATAAAGGTCAAGAAGTAGAAGAAGTATTAGGAATGTCTCTTGAGCCAGAAATTGTGATTGAGGAACGGGATCAACATGTCTACATTAAAGGAGGATTAAACCTGATTGGTGACTATCAACCAGTAGATCAGGCTGAAGTGATAAATACAGATAGTCATTCACTCGAGGAGCTAGTATCATTTCGATCTCCTGGTGAAATCGAAATATCGGAGAATGGAATAGGGAAAATCAAGCATTTTTTTCCAATTGATGTGACGATACCGATTAGTCGAATTCAAAATCTTGATGATGTGTATGTTCAAGTTGATTCCTTTGATTATGATCTACCTGAAAAAAGCTGCATTCAACTAACAGCTGATATAAGTATTAGTGGGATGACTAGCCAACAAGAAGACACAACTGTTAAACGTTCAAGTAAAGAGGACGATGTGCCAACACTAGAACCAGTTCCAACAGCATTCGCTTTTGAAGCAAAAAAGCAGCCCGTTCTGGAAGATCCTCCTTACGTAAACGAGTATGCAAGAGTGAAAAAACCAGATTCACTGTTAGCATACGATCCAAAAAAAGAACCCAATTTTTCTCAAAGTCATAGAGAAATAATAAAAGAACAAGACACATATGACACAAATAATGAATTAGACCAACAAGTGAAAGATTTTGAAAAAGAGCGCCAATTGAAAAAAGAAATAAATCGTAGTCTGGCTTTTCAGAAAGAAATAGCAAATGAATCTCTGTTAAAAAAGGAAGTTACAGTAGATGAAGTCAATGCTGATCAATTCGTAAAAGAAGATATAAATAACAATCTTACTCCGTTAAAAGCACAGACAAATGAATCTGCTTTGACAAAAGAAGCTCAAGTAGAAGAGGTAACAGCAGTGAGGCAAACGACAGAACATACAGCTCCTGTAATAAAAGTAAAAGAGAGTCCTGTATTAGAAGAAGCTCGTCAAGAGGAGCAAATGGAAGAGAGAGAAGAAGTAGACGTACCTCAACGGACAGAAGAAACGAAAGTAACGCTTGTACCTTTAAAAGAAAATACAGCTATTTCTCTATCAGAAGAGCAACAAAAACAAGAAGAGGAACCAGAAGAGAAAAAGCGACCAACATATCGCGAGGAAAATGCACTTTATTTAACGAAAATGCTGTCGAAAGGAGAAGAGCGTTTTACAAAGTGGAAAATGTGCATTATTCAGCAACATGAGTCATTAGAGACAATCGCGAGCAGATATGATGTGACAACAAATCAGCTTGTTCGGATAAATCGTCTTCAAAAGGAACAGGTAGAAGAAGGACAAATTCTCTATATCCCTGTTTCAGATTCCTAAAAAAGGAGTAAACCAATGGAATTGTTGGATTGGCTCAAGCAGCAATATCAATGGCAGGATGTGAAATTTATAAATGAGGAATTAATTGAGACTGAGCAAGGTAAAAAAAGGTTGTGCTATTGGTCAGATAAAGCGCTCCTTGATTGGCATATCGAATGGCGTGACGGTTGTAGTGTCACGCCCTATGTGCTAGCAGACCGCATGATTAGAAGCAAGGAACAAGAAGCCGCACTGTCTTGGAAAGAAGGGTGGCTAACGGTCCATGATGAAGTAGCAGACTCTCATTTTGTTAAGGCTAGAGCACGAGAGATCGGCACAATGATTGGAGCAATGATTCAACATGGTATAGCGACAGCATCACCTGTGAAAACACTTCTCCAAGATGAACCTATATTTAGGCAATTGTATATGTATGTATCGCACTTATCTAAAGAACAGCAATTACTAGTAACCTCATTATTAAATGAAGCTGAAATAAGAATGAGAAAAGCAACTGCATTAAGAAAACAACTGAAGGATGAACCATTACCGTTACTTGATCCAATCAAATCAGTAAAACAAGCAAAGCAAGTATACCAGGTGTTAATTTGGAATGGAACGATGGGGTACCCTGAAAGAGGATATCGATCCTTACGTACATTTTTAGGTGATTGGCTTGATGTATTTGGAAAAGAAGCATTTTGTGAGCTGCTTGGTGGGATGTATTTGGATGAGCGGTTAACAAGAGAACAGGCTATTTTATTACTTAGCGAATGCTTGAAACCTTACGAGCTAAATCAACTTGTCATTTTAATCAAACAAAATCCAAGCGAACAAAAAATCAATCAAACACTTGAGCAAGCAACAAAAGAATGGGAACAATCCAAACACCTTGTGCAAATGATAAGTGCCTCAATTGATCAGAGAAAGAAGGTGTTGACTCAATGAATGGTGGGCAATCGCCTTATGCCTCTGTCCTTTTTTATTATGATTTATATCCCCAAGAAATTGAAGACCTTGGAAAAGTAAAAAAGATAACAACCCATCAAGGTGTATATGCTTTGAAAGAAACAACAATGACTGCCCATCAAGCTGACGAGTTTATCCATGCTCTTAGAAAATTGACGAGACTTGGATATAAGCAAGCGGTTCCGATACTGCCTACAAAATACGGAGAATACACAATTGCGACAGGAACACACACGTATTATTTAATGCCTTGGATGGAGCCTATTGAATATACAGCAAGAGAATCGCAAGAAGAGAAGCTTGCCTCACAATTAGGAGTTATTCACAGACTGACTGTGAAAACCGAACCATTTTTAAAGGAACAGATCGATGAATCATTTCAACAATTATTAATACGCTGGGAACGGAGGCGTCTCGAATTAACCCGTTTTGCCGATCAAGCTGAAAGAAAAACGTACATGTCTCCGTTTGAGCTAACCTTTTTGACACATGCTTTTATGCTTGATCAAATGGCACTAACAGCTAAAGACCATTTACAGAAATGGTATGACCTTTGTCTTGAAAGGGGAAAATATCGAACTGTTCTTTGTCATGGTCGCATTCAACGGTCTCATGCTCTCTTTTCACCCGCGAATGAACCCCTTCTTTTAAACTTTGAGCGAGCAAGTATTGATACACCAGCACGTGATATTGCAAGTTTTTGTCGTTATAGTTTTCCAAACGCGTATTGGTCTGAGGAAGAGGTGCTTCGCTGGTTCATGCGCTATGAAAGACATTTACCGTTACTTGAAGAAGAAAAATATTTAACATTTGCATATTTAAACTTCCCTGAACCGATTGCTTATGCAATGGAAGCCTACGTCAATAACCAAAGTCAAATGAGTGAACTAGAGCATGTCCAACGGTTAGAAAAGCGCTTGACGTCAATGCGTAAAGTTCAACGACTGACGCAAAAGCTTATTGTTACCTCTGAGCAAAAACAATCTTAACGTTCTCCTTATTAATAAGGGAACGTTTTTTCTTTTTCTAGAGTAAACGAAGAAGCAGGGCACAATATAGTACAATCATTAAAGTTAGTAAAATCACATCAAAAGTAGTAGGGAGAAGAAGGGTGCGAATTAATTGAAAAAAAATAAGTGGCAATAAAATTTGTACTAATATCCCTCGAACTTTCCACCAAAAGCTTGGGCGAGGGTGATGATGAAATTTATGGAAATGACGACGAATCATAACTAGGCACCTCTCTTTTTAGATAACTTTATCTCTATACTTTATGCACAAATGATTCAATGTTTCACTCATCTAGATAGTTGACCAAGAGCATGGCAAATAATTGTCCGCCTTCCAGCGAAATGGTTGATAAGTGGCGCCTTCTGCTTTACTGAGATGTCTAGCTCGCACTAGCTGCTCGAGACACTTTTGCCTAAAATGCTTGCCCAAGGTCGGAGAAACGAATTGTCAGTCTTCCAGTGCATGTCCCAGCTGCCCAAGGTGCTTCCACTTTTCTATGTATATTCATGAAAAAAATGGGTGATGCTGATATTGACGGATGAACACGATTCAAGCTAAAATAAAAGCACAATAAATGAATGCATTGAATAGGAAGAGTAGGTTCAGAACCTTTCAGAGAGAGAGATCATTTGCTGTGAGATTTCTTAAGATGTATGAATCGAATGTCACCTAGGAGCTGCTTTGCTGAACACATGTCCTTTGATATCAGTAGGCATAGCCGGTCACTGACCGTTATCAGTTTTGAGGTGTGTAGCATAGCTTGTTTTGTGCTACAAACAAAGGTGGTCCCGCGAGTAAACTCTCTTCGTCCTTTGGATGGAGGGTTTTTTTTATTTGTTTTTGATGGAAAGCTAAAGGAGGATATTGGTATGAGCAATAAAGAAACAACGATGCCAACAAAGTACAATCCACAAGAAACCGAAGCAAAATGGTATTCTTACTGGCTAGAAGGAAAATTTTTTGAAGCAACAGGAGATGAATCGAAAGAGCCTTATTCAATCGTGATTCCTCCACCAAACGTAACAGGTAAATTACATCTTGGACATGCCTGGGATACAACTTTACAAGATATTCTTGCTCGCGTAAAGCGAATGCAAGGTTATGATACTCTATGGCTTCCTGGTATGGACCATGCAGGGATTGCTACCCAAGCGAAAGTAGAAGGGAAATTAAAGGAAGAAGGGCTAAGCCGCTATGATCTTGGTCGTGAAAAGTTCCTTGAAAAGTCGTGGGAGTGGAAGGAAGAATATGCGTCTTTCATTCGTAATCAATGGTCAAAAATGGGACTATCTCTTGATTATTCACGTGAGCGTTTCACATTAGATGAAGGCTTGTCAAAAGCGGTTCGTGAAGTTTTCGTAAAGCTTTATGAAAAAGGCCTTATCTATCGCGGTGAGTATATTATTAACTGGGATCCGCAAACAAAAACAGCTCTTTCTGATATTGAAGTGATTTATCAAGATGTCCAAGGTGCATTCTACCATATGAACTATCCATTAACAGATGGAAGTGGAACTATTGAAGTAGCGACAACTCGTCCAGAAACGATGCTAGGCGATACGGCTGTGGCTGTTCATCCAGAAGATGAGCGTTATAAGCATCTAATTGGTAAGACAGTTACTCTTCCAATCACAGGACGTGAAATCCCGATTGTAGGAGATGATTATGTTGATATGGAATTTGGTTCAGGGGCAGTGAAAATTACGCCAGCTCATGATCCAAATGACTTTGAAATTGGAAATCGTCATAATCTTGAACGAATCCTTGTGATGAATGAGGATGGCACAATGAACGCTAAAGCTGGAAAATATCAAGGTTTAGATCGTTTTGAATGTCGTAAACAACTGGTGAAAGACTTACAAGAAGAGGGCATTTTGTTCAAAATCGAAGAGCATATGCACTCGGTTGGCCATTCAGAGAGAAGTGGAGCAGTCGTTGAGCCATATCTTTCGACACAGTGGTTTGTCAACATGCAGCCACTTGCAGATGCAGCGATTAATTTGCAAAAATCAGAGGAGAAGGTTAACTTTGTCCCTGAACGTTTTGAAAAAACATATCTTCGTTGGATGGAAAACATTCGTGATTGGTGTATTTCTCGTCAGCTTTGGTGGGGACACCGTATTCCTGCTTGGTATCATAAAGAAACAGGGGAAATTTATGTTGGTCACGAGGCGCCAGCAGATGAAGAAAATTGGAAGCAAGATGAAGATGTTCTTGATACATGGTTCAGCTCTGCTCTTTGGCCGTTTTCAACGATGGGGTGGCCTGATGAAGAGTCACCTGATTTTGAACGCTTCTATTCGACTAATGTACTTGTTACAGGTTATGACATCATTTTCTTCTGGGTATCACGAATGATTTTCCAAGGACTTGAGTTTACTGGAAAACGCCCGTTTGATGATGTGCTTATTCACGGTCTTGTTCGTGACTCAGAAGGACGAAAGATGAGTAAGTCACTTGGCAATGGTGTCGATCCGATGGATGTCATTGAGAAATACGGCGCCGATTCGCTACGTTTCTTCTTATCTACGGGTAGTTCCCCAGGAAATGACTTGCGTTTTTATTGGGAAAAAGTCGAATCAACATGGAATTTCGGTAACAAAATTTGGAATGCATCAAGATTTGCTCTTATGAACATGGATGGTCTGAAATATGAGGAAATTGATTTAACAGGTGAGAAGTCAATTGCGGATAAGTGGATTTTAACGCGTCTTCAGCAAACCATTGAAGATGTCACACGTTTAATCGATGCATATGAATTCGGTGAAGTAGGACGTCTACTTTATAATTTCATTTGGGACGATCTGTGTGACTGGTATATCGAGATGGCGAAATTACCATTATACGGAGAAGACGAAGCAGCTAAACAAACAACTCGTTCTGTTTTAGCGTATGTATTAGATCAAACAATGAGACTTCTACACCCAATGATGCCGTTTATTACCGAGGAAATATGGCAGCATTTGCCTCATAAAGGAGAATCGGTTACCGTTGCTGAGTGGCCAACAAAGCAACAAGAGCTTATTTTCGACGATGCGGTTGAAGATATGGAATTGCTGAAAGAAATCATTCGTTCCGTACGTAACACTAGAGCTGAGCTGAATGTACCAATGAGTAAGCAAATCGAACTTCTCATTCATGCGAAAGGTGAGATCATTCTTAATCAATTACAGCGTGGACAGAGCTATATTGAGAAATTCTGTAATCCAAGCGAATTGGTTATTGGAACAGACGTAACAGCACCAGAAAAGTCGATGGCTCAAGTGTTATCAGGAGTGGAATTATTTTTACCATTAGCGGGCCTTCTTGACCTTGATGCAGAAATCGCACGTCTTGAAAAAGAGCTAGAGAAGCTTAACAAAGAGGTGGAAAGAGTCGATAAAAAGCTTGGTAACCAAGGTTTTATTGCAAAAGCACCAGCAAACGTGATTGAAGAGGAAAAAGCAAAGCAAGCTGATTACATGCAAAAACGTGAAACCGTTCAAGCAAGAATTGCCGAATTAAAAGGATAATGACGCTTTACATGCCTATGTCACCTTTAGACATAGGCATTTTTTCCTTGAAAGATAAGAAAATTCGATGTTGTTTCGCGCAAGCAGCCTAGCCGCGACAAGTACTGGAAGCCTGTAAATGGTTGCCTAAAACCAGCAACATATTGACAGGCTTAAAATGCTGACCGAGCCGATTTCGTTTTTCTCATGATTGAAATGCAAAAGTGTAAGTCGTTATAATGGACGAAGAGATGTACGTGTAACGTAATAAGGAGTGCAGTTTATGTTTATGAATAGAGCAGAAGAGGTCATTGAGTGGATTCACAGCTTACTACCATTTGGGATAAAACCTGGACTAAAACGAATGGAATGGATGCTTGAACGGCTCGATCACCCAGAAAGAAAGATTCAAACGATACATATAGGTGGAACAAATGGCAAAGGATCAACGGTCAGTTTTATGCGTCATGTATTAGAACATGCTGGATATCAAGTAGGTACGTTTACTTCTCCATACATCGAATGCTTTGAAGAGCGGATTTCACTGAACGGGAACCCAATCGAGGCAGACGTACTTGTTGAATGTAGCAATCGAATACGTCCCTTAGTTGAAGAGCTTGCTCAGACTGATTTAGGGAGCCCAACGGAATTTGAAGTGATTACAACAATTGCCTTTGATTATTTTGCTAACATTGCGAAGCCAGATATCGTTCTTATTGAAGTCGGCTTAGGGGGACGTCTTGATTCAACAAATGTTATTTCTCCTCTTCTGTCGATTATAACGTCAATAGGATATGATCATATGCACATACTTGGAGAGACAATATCAGAGATTGCGTTCGAAAAGGCAGGCATTATCAAGCAGAACACAACAATTATTTCAGGTGTTTCTCAGGATGAAGCACGAATGATTATTAAGAACGTGGCACAAGAAAAGAATGCAGAATATATGCAGTTACGTATTGATTTTGATGAACAGGTAAAATCAGTTAGTGAGCAAGAGCAAGCATTTTCTTATTCTGTAGAAGATAAGGAATTGATGGAAGTCGTCATTCGTATGCAAGGTCCTCATCAACGTGAAAATGCAGCAGTTGCAATTACGGCATTAAAACGTTTAGAAGACGATTTTCATTTTAAGATTGGTAATGAAGCTCTTCTTCAAGGAATGGCAGCGACTAAATGGATCGGACGATTTGAGCAATTGAGTAATAAACCATTAATGATTGTTGACGGTGCTCATAATAAAGAAGGAATGGAGTCTTTAGCTCAGACGTTAATTGAGCATTATCCGAATAAGAAATACCGCTTTGTCATTGCTGCTACGAAAGAAAAAGACATGGCACTGCTGCTTAAACCTTTTCAACAAATGGAAGCGACATTTACATTTACGAGCTTTGATTTTTTCCGTGCTGCTGATGCAAGTGAACTATACAATCAGGCGCCAGTTTCTAAAAAACGATTTGATAGCAATTGGGAGCAGGCAATTAAGGATGAACGAAAAGTCATGGAACATGATGAAATGTTGATTATTTGCGGATCGCTTTATTTTATATCAGCAGTGAGAGAAAAGTGGTTTAAGCATGGAGAGGCGATGTGATCGGAAAAATGAAGCAAATAATGCCCCCAGTTTATCATTAAACTGGCGGGCATTATTTTATCAGTGTCTTCTATGATGATTGTACCAATTAGACCAATCAACCCAATCGTACCACCAGCGGTAATGAGAAGAATTGCGATCAGGGCGAGGAGATGTACCTGAATCTGGATCTGAGTAATAAAAACATGACTCATCAACAGATCCTTCAATATTAATAGCTGTTTTCCCTCCACCTGTTTGAATGATTGTATTTTGATGAGGCGAAAAAGAACCTCCAACTGCAATATGTCCCCCAACTTTTATATTTGCATTCGCTCTAGAGGTATAGTTTTGTTCTACTAATAAATCACCTGTTTTTACGAAAATCTCGGCGACATTCCCTACTTCAAAAGAGCCAGTTAAAAATTTAGTCGTAGCCACAATATTTGCTTGAGTGTGAAGGTCAAGAACACCATTGATAATAACAGTATTAGCAATCAAATCAATATGATTTTTCGCTACTAACTTATTAGCATAAAGGGTTTCACTAATGGAAATGGTCGACCCAGTACCAATTTCAATATCACCTATTGCAAATAAATTACCCGTCCCATTAAAGGTGAAATGATTTTGAGCCTCTAGATCTTGCTTAATGATTAAGTCTCCATTCATCGTAATCTCCGAATTATCCCCCTTAAATCGGTCGGTAATAAGGATGACTTTTTTATTTTTACTACCAAAAGTAAAATCGCGATTGATGTTCAATGAATCTGTTTTGAGAATGATGTTATGAGCATTTGATTGATTAATTTCATTTTGTATACGTTGAATGGAGCATCGTTGACAATCGATGACCTTTAACTCTGGTAGATTAGATGTTAGAGATTCAAGTAATGTGATATCATCCAGTACTCTTTCTCTTTCGGCTCTTTTTAGACCAGAAATTGCTTGTTGAACCTTTGGTTCAATAACGACTGGATTATTCGCGATGCTAGATCCCTCGCGTCCTTCCTTTAAAATAATTTTTCCACCTGAACGAGGGACATCAATATAAGGTTCAGAATGGATGAGACAATCACTCTTTGGACCTTCAGTATGAGGTAGGTCACCAATCGGAATAAGAAAATAAGCCTTCGTCTCTTCGGTTCTTTGACATCTGTATGAGGGAGACGTAGATATATTTTGGATAAAAGGGATGGACGACTCTTCGATGTTATAAAATCCATAGCTCGTAAAATCAACTCGAATCAAATCATATTCATAAGAAGTATGATCAACTGCTCGAATATCTCCATTCTCTAATTCTTGTTGCTTTGAAAAAGTAATATCTCGAACTTGAAAGCTAGACTTATCACCATTTAGGCTTTCAATCATTCTACTAGATAAACTTGACCTCTCAGCAATAACGGCTTTTATTTCCTCAAAATAACTATTATAGAAGGTCTCTTCAGAAGAACGATCTGCTTTTTGATAGGCTTTCGTCTGTTGTTCTCTCATGATCGCTTCAAAAAAGGTAATGCCCATTTCAGCTAAATCATACGTTTTCATTTGTTCCTCTGTTTGATTAACTTGCTTTGCCGTTGAAAGAGTAAAGGAAACAATGACTAAAGAGAAAACACTAATAACAGCAATTGTAATTAATACAACCAGTAAAGATGAACCTTTTTCATAGTTCTGCCTAATTGTCATCTCTAAAATCCCTTCTATTCACTCTTTTTATAATCGTACTTGTCTCAAAGCCCATATCAGAATTGATTTTACTCACCAGGCGTAATTGTTCCACGTACAAAATACGATCTTCAGGTCGGATGGTTAAGTGACTTGGAACTGAATCACTAGTATCTAAGGTAACAAATTGCCCTGATTCCTGCTTGATGATCAGCTCAATGTCATATGCTGAATTGGTTAAGTGTCCATTAATTGATAGGACCTGTTCGCCTTTATGGTTATCAATTGAAATCGTATAGGGCTTAGTTGGGTTTTGCTCATGCGTAGAGGATAGGGTTCTAGTAATAATATTTGCTTCTTGTCTTAAATCGTTATGAAGTTTGACAGTCGCTTGTGAGGTAAACGCTTGAACCAACACTTGAGAAGCAACGACAGTAATAATCGCTGAAATACTAATTGCAAGCAAAAGCTCAATTAATGTTAGGCCGTTTTGATCATGTCTAATTGATTTTGCTCTTCTCATAGTTGTGACTCCTTTGTTTTCTCACTATTTATTTGTAACATCTTTCTTATCTTTCAACGTTAGGGGGCAAGAACATACCCGTGAGTTTCTGTTAGAAGTGTTGCTTTATTGTTGTTGTCAAATAGCTTAACATGAAGCTGATAAAGCTCAAATTCTTTTTCCTTATGTACAGTTGTTTCTAGAAAAAAAGAGTGATTCCCTCTTTCAACTGTGCAAGTAGACGAGTCAAAGTTATTGAGGCTGGTCAAAATGGAATCATGACAGGAAAGAGTGTACTGGTTCGACTGTTCAATTGGCTGATACTCTGTTTCTAGTAAAACAAGTATTTCTCTAGCAGTATCTGCTGCGAGAAGATTTTCCTCATTTTTTACTGAGAATATCATTCCTTGTGAAAAAAACGTAAAAAAAGACGTGAGTACAATCGATATAATCACAAGTGACACAAGGAGTTCGAGAAGGGTTAAACCATTCTCTTTTGAAAGATATTGTTTCATGAATCCTCCTTATAATAAAAGAATTGAAAAGAGTGACTATTTAAATGAGACAATCTACCGAAATATAGTAATATCACCTTGTTGTCCCTTTTATCGTTACCTTTTTTGAATAGACAGGGGGCAATTTACTCGTTTTTTTCATTTACCTTATCTTTATTATACAATAATCTCAATATCGCTGATACAATTGGAAGGTGGCTATTTTCATAGTTTGATCTTGTTACATTTTAAAAAAGTGGGTGAACGACTAGTATGGACCTTTTCTTATATCTAATCATTGGGACGATTTTTCTCATTTTTGTTTTTCTGAAAAAACCTCGTTTTTTTTCATTGAAATTAAGGCTTCAGGTAGTGTTTATTTCCGCCCTTCTTGTTTGTTTAGCTACTGTGCTTTTCTTTCTATATAATCTGTTCATTGCGACTTTAGCTTTTATTGGTTTTTTTCTGTTATTCGGTTTGATGATCGGAAAGCAATATGAAATGGAGATGGCACTAAATGGAGAGGGAGGAACACCGAATAACATTACTGAAGCTGCAGCATATGAGAAGGATGAGCTCCTATTTGAAGCAGAAAAAGAAGAGGTAATAGAAGGGCTACGTAATAAGGAAGATGAGGAAAGTCTGTGGCACCAGGAAGATGAACAATTTGAAAAACGTAAAATGTCTGAAAAAGAAAACAGCGAGGATAACTTTGATTATTTCGAAGCGCCTCTTAGGAGAACACTGCTTGTTCAAGATGACGAACAAATACTTGAGTCTCCTTTGTTAGGACGAGGAGCAAGCAACGAACAAGAGCTTGAGGAAGATCTGCCGATTCGAATTCCGTATCAAGAAGATGATGAAAGTGATGAGCATGAATTGATACAAGAAGCTCATCGTATAGATGAAAAGGTTACCAAAGAGGTAATGACTAATCGGCAAAGACTGTTTGATAGCCTAGAAGAAAATGAAAGATTAAGGGTGAAGCCACATGAGTAGACAACCCTATTTAATAGCCTTTCTATGTCTGTTCATATGCTCAGCTGTACTAATACTTTTTACAGTAGGAGGACAAATGGCTGTTGGTCAATTTTTGCCATTTGAACAAACCTATGATGATGGTACGCTGATTGCCAATGAGGAAGTTGGAGGAATGACTGAAGATGAAGCGGCTGAATTATTACATTCGAAAATAAATCAATGGCGTACAGAAGCAAATGTAAACTATGTCTTACTAGAACAACGAAAAGCAATGCCAAATGAAGCTATTCTTTTTGATGTGCGTGCAGCGTTAGAAGAAGCATGGACACAGCGCTCTGTTGATCTTTTGGCAACGGTAGATGAGCAAATCATGAGAGATGAGCTTATGACGATAGGGCATTATGAAACGGGCGATCGTATCGATTTTAGTTTGCTTACAAGGCAATTAACTGAGGACGTTCGTTCAATGAAACGATCCAATAAGACCTATCAATTGCAAGAGTTTTTTCTACCAGATTTTCAATTAAGAGAAGAAGTAGTGTCTGAAGTAACATTAGATGTATCTGGCGCTTATTTGGCAGAGTGGGCACAGTCGCTTAATGGATATATCATTGAGCCGCAAGCGCTTTTTTCGATGCAAGAGGCACTTGATCAAAGTGGAGTGACAGTGCTTGACAGTGAGGCACTTGATGTCTTTGCGACGGGACTATTTCAGCTCTTTACAAAAACGAACTTTAACCTACTAGAGCGCCATGTGAATTTAACATTACCTGCCTATGCGACGGTAGGCTATGCTGCAGCTGCTTCACCAAATTCAATGGATTTAAAGGTACTTAATCCAAATCATCACTCATATGAGCTTTCTTTGTCATACGTAAATAATCAACTACGAATATCGTTAATGGGTTTATCCTTTATTCATGATTATTCACTTGTAGTTGAAAACATTGAAGAGATTGAACCTCGAACAATTGTACACATTTCACCTAGAAGAACAATCGGTGATAAGCAAGTGATGAGTGAAGGAGCACTTGGTTTTTCTGCAGATGTGTATCAGGTGGTGTCCTCAAGTGAGGGTACGATGATTGAGAGAAACAGAATTGCGAGCGATTACTATCCTGCTATGCACCGTATTGAGGAATTGAGTTTACAAGAAGCGCAAGAAGAGGAGCAAGAGGATAACCCATTTGAAGGAATACTTCCTGTGCCTGTTCCACCTTCTGAAAATAATGCAGATAACTCAAATGATCGTCATGTAAATTCAGGTTCAGAATCAGGTACTAATTCAAATACGAGTTCAGATTCAACGAACTCAACTGAAGGAGAGAACCAAGGATCTGCAAATACACCTGTTCAGGATGAAGATGGAGACTACAGTAGTCACGACAATAATCAAGTGAAACAAGAGCATGTAATCGTCAAAGGTGAAGAATAGCATAGGGGTGAGACAATGGCGACGCAGCGAAAACGTCTAGGTGATCTTTTAGTGGAAGAGGGTTTGATTTCCAATCAACAGCTAACAGAGGTTCTAAATACAAAAAAGGATGGTCAAAAGCTTGGAGATGCCCTGCTTGAACGTCATTTAATTTCTGAACAACAATTAATCAAAGCTCTTGAAATTCAGTTAGGGATTGAACAAATAAGCTTATATCGATTTCCGATTGACCTTAATGCCATAAAGCTTGTTCAAAAGGATTTTGCGAAGCGTAATATGTTGATTCCAATAAAAAAAGACGGAAATCAACTCCTTGTTGCGATGATGGATCCGATGGATTACTTTGCCATTGATGATTTGAGAATGGTAACTGGTCTTCAAATTGAAACGGCAATTGCTACAAAAGATGAAATTCTTCAAGCGATTGAACGATATTACAATATTGACGATGTCTTTGTTGGTGAACTGAGTGAGCAGGACATAGAAGTGGTTGCTAGTAGTGATGGTGGTCAAGGGATGGAAAATGAAGCCCCTGTCATTAAGCTCGTCAATCAAATTCTACAAACAGGGCTTATTCAAAAGGCAAGTGACATCCATATTGATCCTCTAGAAAAGAAAATGGCGATTAGGTACCGAGTCGATGGGGTGTTAAAGACGGAGCGGTCTTTCCCAAAGCAAGTTCAAAATGCACTGGTTGCTCGTGTAAAGATTATGGCTAATTTAAATATTACGGAAACACGTCTCCCGCAGGATGGGCGCATCAAAACGTATCTGAATTTGACGCCGATTGACTTGCGAATTTCAACTTTACCGACTGTGTATGGAGAGAAAATTGTCATTCGTATTCTTGACTTAGGAAGTACAATGAATAATATCTCGCAACTAGGTTTTAACAAATTAAATCATCAAACATTTATCAGGATGATCGAACAACCATCAGGGTTAATCTTAATCACAGGTCCAACAGGCAGTGGGAAATCCTCTACTCTCTACGCTGGCTTGAATCATTTAAATACTGATGAAGTTAATATTATTACGATTGAAGATCCTGTTGAATATCAAATTGAAGGTATCAATCAAGTACAGGTAAATAATCAAGTAGGCTTAACATTTGCGACTGGCTTGCGCTCAATTTTACGGCAAGATCCCAACATTGTGATGGTTGGGGAAATTCGTGATACGGAAACCGCAGAAATTGCCATTCGAGCATCTTTAACAGGTCATTTAGTATTAAGTACTCTTCATACCAATAGTGCGATTGCAACGATTCCCCGTCTCATTGATATGGGTATCGAGCCTTATCTTGTCGTTTCATCCTTAACAGGCATTGTCGCACAAAGGCTTGTCAGAAAGAACTGTCCTCACTGTCTATTAGAATATGACCCGACGAATATGGAAGAGGATTTATTCAAGAAGCGAGGAATAAAGCCAGGAAATGTGTTTCGAGGTGCTGGTTGTAAAGTTTGTAATGACACTGGCTACAAAGGTAGAGTAGCGATTCAGGAAGTGCTCGTCTTTGATGATCGACTTAGACAAATGATGATGAACAACAAATCGATGGGTTCAATTCGGGATTATGCGATGGAAAATGGTATGATCTTCTTAATTGATGATGGATTGTTGAAAGTCAAACAAGGACTAACGACAGTTGAAGAAGTGTTACGTGTCGCAATGGATGAATAAGGAGGAAACGAGTATGAAAGAACGTCTAGAGGCACTCTTAACAGATGCTTTTCATCAAGGTGCGTCTGATATTCATTTGACCGTAGGTGTCCCCCCTACCTTACGTATCAACGGCGAGCTCCAGCCTTATGGGGATGAAATATTAAAGCCAAAGGATACTGAAGCAATGGCAAAGGCTATTATCCCCGAAGCACTGTGGAACGCGTTTCAAAAGCGAGGAGAACTTGATTTTTCGTACGGGATTCCAAAAGTGTCGCGCTTTCGCGTGAATGGATATTTTCAACGTTCATGCGTTTGTCTTGCAATTCGTGTCGTTCCAACTGTCATTCCTAGTCTAGAGGATCTAAATATGCCTGAGGTTTTACGGGATATTGTACAAAAACCTCAAGGACTCGTGCTTGTTACTGGGCCAACAGGGAGCGGGAAGTCGACTACGTTAGCAGCGATGATTGACTATATCAATGAGCGCTACAACAAGCATATTATTACGTTAGAAGACCCAATTGAATATTTACATCGTCATAAAAAATCGATTGTCAATCAGCGTGAAGTAGGTTTTGATACACAAAATTTTGCAAATGGCTTAAAAGGCTGTCTAAGGCAAGATCCAGATATCATTCTAGTAGGGGAAATGCGTGATTTGGAGACAATTTCAACTGCGATTACGGCTGCGGAAACAGGTCACCTAGTCCTTGGTACTTTACATACGACGGATGCACCAGCAACAATCGATCGGATTATTGATGTCTTTCCGCCTTCGCAGCAACCACAAGTACGGATCCAATTAGCATCTGTTCTTGGTGCAGTGATTTCACAACGGTTGTTTAAGAGGAGTGACGGCAAAGGACGTCATGCCGCAACTGAAATACTGATTAACAACTCAGCAGTCAAAAACCTGATACGGAATGAGAAAATTCATCAAATTCCTAGTGTGATGCAGACGAGTAAAGCGAGTGGGATGCACACGTTAGCCATGTCGATTAAGGATCTTGTTGAAAGACAAATTCTTAGTAATGAAATAGCTGCTCCTTATTTAAGTGAGAGTGGTAGTTAAATGGCTGTATATCAGTATCAAGGGCGAAATCGAAAAGGGCAGATTACGAAGGGTAAAGTGAAGGCTGCTTCTGAAAGAGAAGCGAGACTTAAGCTTCGAGAAAATGGTATTGCTGTTACAACCGTTCATGAATTAAAAAGCATTCTTTATCAGGATATAACGATAGGGAAAATGAAAGTGAAATCTCAGGATTTTGTTATTTATTTACGTCAGTTCGCCACACTTCTTCAAGCTGGGATATCGGTTGTCGATGCAACAAATATTTTAGCTGAGCAAACATCGAGTAAACTGTTAAAATCATCTTTACGTGACATCGAAGAGGAACTACGTGCTGGGAACCCATTTTCAGATGCTGCACAAAAGCAGCGTAAGATGTTTCCGCCGCTATTTATTAACATGATGCGTGCTGGTGAGCTAGGTGGAAATCTTGATGAAATCCTTGAAAGGCTTGCTGTCTATTATGAAAAGCAGCATAAGACAAGGCAAAAGGTCTTTTCAGCGATGTCTTATCCACTTGTTGTTGGATTTATAGCCCTCGTCGTTGTTATATTCTTGCTTTCCTTTGTTGTACCAACATTTGCGGATATGTTTGCAAGCTTTGATTCAGAGCTGCCTATTTTAACGATTATGGTTTTACATGCTGGTGGATTCTTCGGGAGATTTTGGTGGATGTTTATCTTGCTCGGGCTTGGGGTATATATTGGATGGGTTGTCCTTCGACAACGTCCTCAAACTAGTTATTATATTGATTATTTTATGTTGCGAATCCCGATTTTTGGGAAGCTTCTTCAAAAAGCTACTCTTGCTCGAATGACGAGAACCTTGAGTTCGCTCTTTTCTAGCTCGGTCCCGATTTTACAGGCTGTCTCTATCGTCGAGCGCGTTGCGGGTAATGAAGTTGTTGCCCGAGTTCTAAGAGAAGCCAGAAATTCTCTGGAAAAGGGAGAATCTATTGCTACACCGATGGAAAAGCATTGGGTCTTTCCACCACTTGTAACACAAATGATTATTGTTGGGGAAAAAACAGGCTCTCTTGATTTGATGTTAGATAAAGTCGCTGATTTCTATGAATCAGAAGTTGATGCTACGACAGATCAAATCAAGTCCTTAATTGAACCGATCATGATTGTTGTGTTAGCTGGAGTTGTTGGCATTATAGTCGCATCAATCGCGATTCCAATGTTTGAGATCTTTGATTCTGTTGGATAATATGACTAATGACTAGACAAACGTAAAAATGAGCAGTAAAATCTACTTAGTTTATAAAGAGAAAGATAGTATAATAGATAACTTAAAAATGGAAAGCAAAGAAATGTTACCTGTATTTGGGCACTTAGGTAACATGGAGCGAGTAGTGCAACCGGCTAATTTTGTATGTGTTTTTGCGAAATTAGTCATTTTTTAAAGGATTTATTATCCTGATATATTATATTGATAAAATGTAGGAGGAGAATATGATGAAAAAATGGTTTCAAAGAGCGAAAAATGAAAAAGGTTTAACGCTGATTGAATTATTAGCCGTTGTCGTAATTTTAGGCATTATTGCAGCAATCGCTGTACCGAGTATTGGTGGAATTATTGATAATAGTAAGAAGGATGCGCATGTGGCCAATGCCCAGCAAATGATTAATTCAGCTAGACTTGCCGTAACAGGGAATCCAAGCCTGCAGCCACAAAATAATGCAAATACTAAAGTAATTTCTTTGAAATATTTAGAAGAAGAAGGATATATTGAAACTATTGCTGATCCTGACAGTGGAGGATATTTAACAGGTACTGCAGCAGGTGGTGCCCGAATAGGTGATAATAGTCAGTCTTATGTTTTGGTTACAAGAGATAACACGGCTAATTTTTCGTTCTCTGTTAAATTACTAAACGGTATAAGAGGGGTTCAGACTTCTAGTAAAGGGCCTGTGAACCAAGAGGACCTAAGTAGGGATTCAGTTCTGGAAAATTAAGATCTTTCAAATAGAATTCCTAAAAGCCTATCGCTTATGATAGGCTTTTTAACTAGTCAAACAAATATAACTCACGCTCGCCTCTATCTTAATTCCTGTGGTATGGTAGTAAATGAAGATGGAGAGAATGGCTATACGATTTCTTTGATTAAAAGATAAATGAAAAGAAGGTATGAAGCGATGATAATAGTGATGATTCTATATCTCTTTCTAATCGGTAGTGTGTTAGGCTCTTTTTTTAATGTGGTTGGGATACGCGTGCCACGTCGGGAGTCGATTATTCGTCCTCGCTCGCATTGTTCAATATGTAAAAGAAATTTAACGGCAGCTGATTTGGTGCCGATTTTTTCGTACCTTTTTTTAAAAGGAAAATGTCGCAAATGTGGAACGCGTATTTCGCCGTTGTATCCACTTGTAGAAGCGGGAACTGGGCTATTATTTGTCGCTTCTTTTCTTGTGTTTGGTTGGACAGGCGAGATGATTGTTTCTCTTGTATTGATGTCGATGCTTGCGATTATTTTTGTTAGTGATATCCGCTATATGATTATTCCAAATAAAGTGTTGCTCTTTTTTGCTCCTCTTTTTCTTGCATTACGTTTAGTGTGGATACCACTAGATCCGTGGTGGGATGCACTTGTTGGAGCGGGAATTGGTTTTGGTTTACTGCTTATGATTGCCGTCGTTAGTCGCGGTGGAATGGGTGGCGGTGATATTAAACTCTTTGCAGTCCTAGGGCTCGTGTTAGGGTGGCAAGGGACACTGCTCGCTTTTTTCTTTTCGTGTTTATTTGGAGCTTTAATAGGTGGGGTGGGTCTCTTAGTAGGTAAGGTTGAAAGACGTAAGCCAATTCCTTTTGGACCATTTATTGTACTAGGGACAATTACTGCTTATTTTTTTGGTTCGATTTTAGTAGAATGGTATCTAAGTAGATTTATCTTTTAGGGAATTTTGGTGAATGCTGATGAAATGGTGGATAAAAAGGAAAGAGGCGCGTCATGCGCTTGTGATAAAAGACCATGTAATTCGTTATGTCGGAAGTAAGAGTCCTGATTTATCAACAATTTTTGCACATGAGGAGAGGTATTTACCTATTGGTGTCGTTCGTGATGGACAAATTGTACATGCTGATACACTTTTGCCGATTTTAGCTGAATGTATAAATGAATGGGGTTTGCAGAGGAAAGAGGTTCAATTTTGCGTTCCAGATGGTCAAGTGATTATTCGCACCCATAAAGTTGACGGGGCGATACCTGATGATGAAATAAAAGGTCAGCTTTATCTTGAACTGGGAGAGACATTACTTTTACCATTTGATGATCCTATTTTTGATTATGTTGTTCTTGGCCTGAATGAAGGTGAAAAAGATATCCTGTTATTTGCTTCAAAAGAGAAAATGATTCAAGAATATGTAGTGATGTTAGAAGAGTTGCGTTTAAAACCCAATACAGCTGATTTAACCGCACTTAGTGCCTATCGTTTATTTCATGAGTTAGAGCATACGTCTCCTTTTGGCTATACGATGTTGATTCAGATTGATGTGACGTCAACAAATATGACTTTTTTTCATGAGCATCACCCAGTTTTTTCACGTTCAGTCTCTTTTGAAGTTGAACAGGAAAGTTGGGAGATTGATTACCAAGCTGATCAATCATCACTTATTTGGAAAGATGATGAAGATGCATTAAAGAGTCAACTTGAAGAGCAGGTAAGTGAGATTGAGAAGGTTATGAATTTTTATCGTTTTAATGTACTGCAAGGAAAAAGAGATATTGGAAAGTTGCTCGTTTGCGGTGATCACCCATATATGAAAAGAGTTATAGAACGATTACAGCAAGCATTCTCGATTACTCTTATCAGCTTAGATCAGAATAATGAATTACGATTACCAGCACGTTATTATGACGTGATCGGTCTATCGTTGAAAAAAGAGGTGCGCTGATGCTTGTTGAAGTTAATCTTCTACCTGAAAAGAATAAGCAAGATGTCACTTATGTCTTTATTCTTTTGACTACATTATTGTTGATTGCGCTTGGGACAACGGTTTTGTATTTTTATCATTCATATGTTGCGAAAGAAGTGAATGGCTTAAACCAAGAGGTATATTCTGTTCAAATGCAGTCTACTGAATTAAACCAACAAATGGTTGAAGAAGCAGGGACTGAGCTTGAACGACTTCAGCAGGCTGTTGGCGAGCTACAAAGCCGAGTAGTTCCTACCTCTCTTTTACTTGATCATTTAGTAAGGCTCCTTCCTGAACGTGGATATTATTTGACCTTTAATTATGAACTTCCAGGAACGGTGATGTTTGATGCTAGCTTCGATCGAATGGAAGAAATCGCAGCCTATCATCAAGCACTTGAGCAGTCAGATGTGGTTTCATCGATCTCCCTATCAGTTGTTGAGGCAAATGAAATGCTTGATGATCAAGAATTTGATGTTAATAATGACAACGTTCTTCCTCGCTATATCGCTAGTTTTACACTTGAAATTCACACGGAGAACGTTAAGAAATTAGGTGACTCCTCATGAAACTAGTGTGGACAAGGCAACACATTCTTGTTGCAATCGCTGGATTATTTATTGTGATTGGTTTTTTGACGTTTTTGTTTATTCGGATTGTGGAACCTATTCAGTCTGAACTTGATCAAACGGAACAACAACTTGCGAATGAACGCCAGATTCTTAGTACACTACAGCAGCAAGTTGAAGGTGAAGAACCATCAATTCGAATTGAATCAAGTGTTAGTCTGCAACAACAGCTTCCTGTGAAGCCACTTATCGATCAACTTCTGCTTGCTTTGGCGAGAGCTGAAGGAATCTCAGATACATATATTAGATCGATTAATATAGAAGAGAGCGATGATGTTGGTTTTCTGACTAATGATAGTGAAATGGAGGAAGAGGTAGAAGTAGAGATAGAAGTAGAAGAAGAGGAAAGTTTTTCTCTAGAAGTGACAGAAGAAGAGCCATCACAGACAGTGGTAGAGGTTGAATCATTACCGACAAATATAGAAGGTTTGAGGACCATTCGTTTTCTTGTTACGGTTCGTGCAAAGGATTACGAAGGAGTAGCTCGTTTTGCAGAAGAGATTGATACACTTGAACGCATCATGAATGTTGATTCTATCTCCTATGTTAGTCCAGAAGAGCAAGTTCAAGTCGATCAAGAGCTTGATCCATTAGAATTTTTTATTGTTATATCTTCCTTCTATTATCCAGAGGCAAATGAGTTAAAGTCTGAATCTCCAATGGTTGACTATCCAAACTCGGCTGGTAAACGCACGCCATTATATCAGGAATAAGGGTTAGTCTAAAAGAAGGATCATTTTTAAGATTCTTCTTTTTGTCATTTTCTCGTTCTATTATTTGATTTCGATTAATAGAATAAAAGTAAAGAATGAGAGATGAGAGGGGGGCTTTATATGGAGAGAGAGGAGCATTCCATTTCAGTTTTTTTAAATGGAAAAGAACAGCGTGTAAGAGAAGTGAAAAATGAGATTGCTTCGACACGGGATGAGAAGTTACAAGAGGAGATTGTTGTTCCGCAACCAAGTAATGTCATTGATTTTGGCAAGTTACAAGAAGAACGGAAACGAAATGGACAACCTTTTTGGGATGACGGAAACCGTGAAAAAAGTCCAAAGCTTCCTTTCAAAAGAAAGAAAAAATCGTTTAGTGGAGTGAAAAAACCTCGTATCCCGATGATGCTAGTGGCCGCACTGCTTTCGGCAATAGGTATTGGATTACTCTTTGGATTCACCGTATTAACGATATTCACTGGGGATTCTAGAGGGATTGCAGATAGTGGTGAGCCTGTGAATGGAACGGTTCCAACCTTTTCGGCTGTAGAGACAGGTCTACCTATTCTTTCAGTAGAGGTTGTACAGGGAGGAGCGTTTTCTGATGAGGGGAAAGGAGCAGAAGTAGCTAGGAATCTACAGGAGCAGGGACTGGCGGCGACATTAACAAAGACAACAGAACCGATCTATATGTTTATTGGTGTTGGTGGAGATCGTGCTCAGGCTAATAAGATTGCAGATCTCTATGAAGGGTATCGGCAAGAGACATATCTTAAATCATATCGAATTGATGGGCAATTTCTAACGGAACAAGATGAGAAAGTATCAAATTGGTTTGCGAATGCAGTTGCTCTTTATAAAGAAATCCTACAATTATCAGTTGATGGTTTAGATGGAGGGACAATGATTACAGCTGAAAGAGTGAAGCAGTTAGATCAGTCATTACAGGCGCTCCAAGTAGAAAGAGAACAGGCATTTATGAGGTTACCTACAGAGGCTCAGCCTCATGCTCTTGCAATGGGAGATTCGCTTTTGAATGCGACTGAGAAACTTAGACTTTATGTTGAATCCCCTACGGAAGAAGAATTATGGCAGACACAGCAAGCAATACTTGATGCCCTCGTTCATTATGAACAGGTCATTCAATCATTATCTTGAAAATACCTGGTGAAAATCCAGGTATTTATTTTTGTCATTTTCTTGAATTTAATTGTAGGTATGAAAAGAATTTGGTATTCTTAAGGTGAGCCTGTACAATGAAAGTAAATTTATTGTAGAGGTGACCCTTCATGAACCCTTTCATTTTGGCCTCAGGTTCCCCGAGGCGCAAAGAACTCCTAAAACAAGCACGTTATTCATTTGAGATTCAAACCAGCACAATTGAAGAGAAGATAGAAGTGGGACTGTCCCCAGCAAATGTTGTCGAGCAGTTGGCGCAGCAAAAAGCAGAAGACGTATGGGCTGGTAACCAACAAGCAGTCGTCCTCGGTGCGGATACAGTGGTTGTATTTGGAAATGCCATTCTTGGTAAACCGTCGGATGCTACAGAAGCAAGATCAATGCTTCGCAAATTATCAGGTAACGTTCATCATGTTTATACAGGTGTCGCTATTTGCTCAAAAAAGGGCATAACGACCTTTTCTGAAAAAACGGAGGTAGAATTTTATCCATTATCAGAAGAAGACATAGAAATGTACATTCGTAGTGGTGAATCATTTGATAAAGCAGGAGCTTATGGCATCCAAGGATTTGGCGCATATTTAATCAAACAAATGATTGGTGATTACTTTACTGTAGTTGGTTTGCCGTTAGCCAAAACAATGAGAGCATTAAAAGACGTCGGGATTAGTCCAAAGGTTTAAATGTACGATTTAATTATTGACGTGTGTTTTAAATGCAACACATGAAATTCCTCATATTCGCACAGATTAGAAAGGAGAGTTTCCTTTGCCTCAACATTCACTCCTCATTCGTGATGTTCCCATGCGTGAGAGACCGCGTGAGCGTATGCTTAAAGAAGGTTCTCAGGCTCTAACCAATCAGGAAATTTTAGCTATTTTACTTCGAACAGGTACAAAGGAAGAATCAGTGTTACAACTTTCTCAACGTGTGCTAGCAACCTTTGAAGGGCTGGCTCTATTAAAGGATGCAGCAATTGAAGAACTATGTAATATTAAAGGGATTGGTGAAGCAAAAGCCGTTGAAATATCAGCTGCCATTGAGCTAGGAAGACGTATTCATTGCATGCAAACAGATGAAAGATATGTGATTCGTTCTCCTGAAGATGTTTCAAAGTATGTAATGGAAGATATGCGATTTTTGCAACAAGAACATTTTGACTGTTTATACCTAAACACAAAGAACCAAGTGATGCATCGCAAAACAGTCTTTATTGGAAGCTTAAATGCAAGTATTGTGCATCCTCGTGAAGTCTTCAAGGAGGCGTTTCGTCGTTCGGCTGCGTCTATTATTTGCTTACACAATCACCCATCAGGTGATCCAACTCCGAGCCATGAAGATATTGAAGTGACAAAGAGATTAAATGAATCTGGAAAGGTTTTGGGTATTGATCTACTTGACCATGTTATTATTGGTGACAGGAAATTTGTTAGTTTAAAGGAACAGGGTTATATTGTGTGATTTTATCATTCCTTTGACCCCTAGCAATTTGAGGATAGCCGCATAATGATTAGAATGGTAACATGTAACATAAGGGTAGTATGAGAAAGTATAGGTTAAATTTAATGGATGATTCGATCAAAGTATTAGTTGTCTTCATTTAGACGATTTTCAAGATTATAGGCTTGTTTTTTAAAAATTAAGGTGCTCACCTGAAAAATTTATTGTTTTAGGGATAACTTTGGGGAACTTAAGGCTATGTTTTTGATCAATTATTCGATATAATAAAGGTTATGATTTCGGTTCAGGATGAAGGGAGATACATAGATGTTTGGTGGGTTCTCAAAAGATATAGGAATTGATTTAGGAACAGCGAATACGCTTGTTTATGTAAAAGGTAAGGGTATCGTTGTTCGTGAACCATCGGTTGTGGCACTTAGAACAGATACAGGATCAATCGAAGCAGTTGGAAACGATGCGAAGAATATGATTGGGCGTACGCCAGGAAATATTGTTGCGGTTCGCCCAATGAAAGACGGTGTGATTGCTGACTTTGATACGACAGCAACGATGTTAAAATATTTTATTCGTCAAGCTCAAAAAAATCGTTCTATTTTTACTCGCAAGCCTTCTGTTATGGTATGCGTACCAACAGGAATTACAGCTGTTGAGAAAAGAGCGGTTGAAGATGCAACTAAGCAAGCAGGCGCAAAAGAGGCTTACACATTGGAGGAGCCATTTGCAGCAGCAATTGGGGCTGAACTACCTGTATGGGAACCAACGGGGAGCATGGTCGTTGATATTGGTGGTGGAACAACAGAAGTAGCGATTATTTCACTTGGTGGGATCGTTACAAGCCAATCGATTCGTGTTGCTGGTGATGAGATGGATGAAGCGATCATTTCATATGTGAAAAAGAACTATAATTTAATGATTGGTGAAAGGACAGCAGAGGCACTAAAGCTGGAAATTGGTTCTGCTGGTGCACCAGATGGCGTTGATGATATGGACATCCGTGGTCGTGACCTGGTAACTGGCTTACCAAAGACTCTTACAGTGACTGCTGAGGAGATTGCTGGTGCTCTAGCTGATACGGTTACAACGATTGTTGAAGCGGTGAAGAATACACTTGAACAATCACCTCCTGAGCTTGCAGCAGACATTATGGATCGTGGAATTGTCTTAACAGGTGGAGGAGCTCTTCTACGCAACTTAGATCGTGTTTTAAGTGATGAAACAAATATGCCCGTGCTTGTAGCTGAAAATCCACTTGATTGTGTAGCAATTGGAACAGGAAGAGCGCTTGAAAATCTTCATCTCTTCCGTTCGAAGGCTGGGATTACTTCGCGCTCGGATAGAAAAATGTAAGTAGGTGTAAGCATGCCATCCTTCTTTTCAAACAAAAAATTAATTATACTTCTCGTCAGCATTATTATTTTGATGGCACTAATTGGCTACTCACTTAATGATCGTGAGCGAGTAACTGGGCCAGAACAAGTCGTCAGAGATGCTGTTGGATGGGTGCAAACTATTTTCATGAAACCCGCATACGTCGTTGCGGGTTTCTTTGAAAATGTCCAAGATATTCAACATGTGTACGAGGAGAATAAGCTACTAAAATCTCGACTTGAAGAATATGCACAAATTTCGGTAGAACGTACTACGCTACGAAACGAAAATGAAACTTTAAAAGATATGCTTGAACTTGAAGAAAGTTTAAATGATTATCTGATTCGAACGGCTGTTGTTATTCACCGAAGTCCAGACCGTTGGACAGAGTATATTGGCTTAAATAAAGGGTCGGAGCATGGTGTAGAGCCGAATATGGGAATTGTTGATTCACAAGGTGGCCTCGTTGGAAAAGTAAAGCAAGTGAGTGAGTTTTCCTCTGTTGTTCAGCTTCTATCCGATAATGATCGTACAAATAGAGTTTCGGCGATGGTCTCAATGGACCAGCCAGAGTACGGTTTTATTGAAGGGTATGATGAGGATAGAGGCTTACTGATTATGAGAAAGCTTAATATTGAAGCAGAGATTGAAGAAGGGCAAATGGTTACAACATCTGGGAAGGGTGGCGTATACCCAAGTGGTTTGCTTATCGGGGAAATTGTTCAAATTGAACCAGACGAATATGGTTTAACATTAAATGCTTACATTGAGCCGACTGCTGACTTTCAGGCGTTGGATTATGTATACATTATTGAACGAACGAGTACATCACTCGATCCAGCATTGCTTGAGGAGGATGCGTCGTGAGCCGGATCTATATTCCAGCAGCCGTATTCATCTTGCTTGTTCTTGAAGGAACCCTTTTTCAAATTTTAATCTCGTTTAATCATACAATTGAGATGACCCTTGTACCGCGTTTTCTTGTCGTAATGATTATTTTGATCGGAATTCACTTTGGTCGTCAGAGTAGTATCGTGTATGGCATGATATTTGGTTTCTTCTATGATGTTGTCTATACGCAATTGCTTGGGGTATATACATTTGGTATAGCATTCATTGGCTATGTGTTTGTTTATTATCACAAGCGTATTCAAGACTCGCTTTTGATTCAACTGCTGATCATCGTCGGCGCTATTACGTTCTTTGAATATTATCAATTTGGTTTATACCGATTAATTGGTATAACGGAAATGGCTGCACCGTTATTTGTGCTAGAGCGTTTAGTACCTAGCATTGTCTTAAATAGTGTATTTGCGATCTTGATTTATTACCCAACGAAAAAACTGTTCGATTATGTGAAAAGGCAAGAAAACCTTCGTGAACGTTAAAGGTATGGAACTAGACCGTTGATCAATATTGAGAAGCAATTGAATTTTTTTATCTTTGTTCTTGTCGTTAAAAAAGGGTTTGTACAACATTTTGTTGAATAAACGTATTATGACTGTTTTCTCGTATGACTCAGGTCTCATTAGAAAATGGACAAGCAACGAGCAACAGAGTGAGTGAGGCTGAGGTGAACACACTTATGGCGCAGAAAAAGCAATATGTCACAATAAAAGGCACGAAGGAAGGGCTTATCTTTCTATTAGATGATCGCTGCTCTTACGAAAGTTTAGTTGAAGAGCTGATGGAGAAGCTCTCTTCTAAACACTATCAAGATTCAGAAGGACGGGATATTCTAGTTAAGGTAGATGTGGGATATCGTTATCTTCAAAAGAATCAGAGAGAAGAGCTTGAGCACATTATAACAGATGGTCGTAACCTCGCTGTGGATCAGTTTGAGTCTCATGTTCTTTCCAAAAAAGAAGCAGAGCAAATGCGTCAGGAATCACAAACAGTGACCTTAACACGTATTATTCGGTCTGGACAAATTATTAAAGTGAATGGGGACGTCTTACTCATTGGTGATGTTAACCCTGGTGGGGCCATAATGGCAACAGGAAACATCTGTGTATTAGGGGCTCTGCGGGGCATTGCTCATGCAGGGTTTCAAGGCAATGAACGTGCGGTTATTACTGCTTCTCTTATGGCGCCAGCCCAGCTAAGAATTGCTGAGATTATAAAGCAATTTGATGCAGATCAAGATAGTGAGCAGTTGATGGCAAGTGCTTATTTAGATGAACGGGTTTCCTTGCAGATAGGACGAGTTCAACAGCTTGTGCAAACACATCCAGAGCTGGCGAAGTTTGAGGAACAATTGCTAGACTAAGAAAGTGATAGAAAGGGGTCATCAATGTGGGAGAGGCAATCGTCATTACAAGTGGAAAGGGTGGCGTTGGGAAAACAACAACGTCAGCTAATATTGGCACTGCCCTTGCGCTGTCGGGGAAGAAAGTATGCTTAGTGGACACAGACATCGGACTCCGTAATCTTGATGTTGTCATGGGTTTGGAAAATAGAATCATATATGACCTCGTTGATGTAGTAGAAGGACGCTGTAAGCTAAAACAAGCTCTTATTAAAGATAAGCGATTTGACTGTTTGTATTTACTTCCAGCTGCACAAACAAAAGATAAGTCAGCAGTCGAACCAGATCAGATGAAGGAAGTCATAGATGAATTGAAGCAAGATTATGACTACGTGCTTATTGATTGTCCTGCTGGTATTGAACAAGGTTTCAAAAATGCAATAGCAGGTGCAGATAAAGCCATCGTTGTCACCACACCTGAAGTTCCTGCTGTGCGCGATGCTGACCGTATTATCGGTTTATTAGAACAGAAAGATATTGAGTCGCCAAAATTGATTGTAAACCGCATACGAGGCCATATGATGAAAAATGGTGAAATGCTTGATGTGGATGAAATTGCATCTATTTTAGCAATTGATCTACTTGGAATTGTCGTTGACGATGAAGAAGTCATTAAGCATTCTAATAAAGGCGAACCAATTGCCCTTCATACAACGAGTAAAGCTTCGATTGCATATCGTAATATTGCTCGTCGGATTCTTGGTGAAACAGTTCCGCTGATGTCTTTTGAAGAACAAAAAGGAATGTTTGCAAAGATCAAGCAATTTTTCAGTGTAAGATAAGGATACTATTTAGCAGTGAAAAAGCTCCTAATCTCTGACTCTATCAGAGAATTAGGAGCTTTTTTTCTGTGTGAAAGTTGGTTCGTTTCTAGTTAGATAGAAAAAGAATCATGCTTTTTCATTCTAGGTTTAGAGTGAAGCACATGAAAGTTTTATTATTTTAAACTGATAAATTATATAGTGATCAATGTATCATCTAAAAATGCTGAGACGGACTGACGAAATTTATGTATAGAAAAAGGCTTATGCAAGTACTCGATGGTTATAGTTGTTGTTTGAACTCGTTCTTGACGGCCAGTCGTCATAATTAGCATAGGCACTGAGCTTCGTTTTTCGAGTTCACTGACAAAGTCTGTAATCTGCTCAGCATAAATTTGATCACTAATGATAACTAGCTGATTTGAAAAAGTATCCATTTCTTGGAGGTAAGCCTGTCCACTTGTATATAAGTGGACAGTGACACCGATTTGCTTCAAGTGATAGTCCATTAATGTCGCATGACTTGGTTCATCTTCAATTAATGCAACCGTTAATGAGTTCATGATGTCCCCCGTTCTTGTAAACTAAGTGTAAATTCTATTTTTTATAGTAAATTTTTATTTGAATCATTGCAAGGGATTTACTATCTATTTGTGTTGATTGTTTGAATGATAGTAATCGTCTGGATAACAGCAAGGCCTTTTGATGAGAGAAATCGTTAAAGATAAATAGAGTATGAGAAAGAAGAGAGGTTTACCTGATGTAGGTTTCCCTCTCATTTTCATTAGCTTCGATGTTGTTCGTATTTATTTGGCTTGGACACGCGTGCTAACCATTCTTGCTCGTTTTCTGTTAACGGTTCGTCGTTAACAGCTTCTATGCTTTCTTCAATTTGCTGCGGATTACTTGCCCCAGCTACAACCGATGCAATAACGGAAGAGGATAGACAGTACTTTAGAGCGGCTGATTGGAGGGTACGTTTGCCCTCTAGTCCTTCTTCTAATTGGTTGCGGAGGGTGATTAGCTCATCAAACGAATAATCAAGATAGCCATTTGCAGCAATCGCTTTAGATAGTTGAGTAAGTGGACGTTCGGTTAGTATTCCTTTAGCAAGTGGACCACGTGCGACGACACTTACCTTATGCTGCTCTAGCAATGGAAACAGCTCTTCTGGTCTGCGATCAAGAAGGCTATATTGCATCATAATACTAATAATGGATGAACGTTTTACGTATTCTTTGATCACATTTGGACGAATGGAAGAAATACCGTAGTAGCGAATAATGCCTTCTTGCTTCAATTCTTCAAACGCTTCAATTGTTTCGTCGATATTATCTTCAATGGTTCCGCCGTGAAGCTGATACAAATCAATGTAATCGGTTTTCAAGCGTTGTAGGCTATCTTTAACAGCTGCTTGAATATGTTTTTTTGAAGGATCCCATGTCCAACCTTCATTTCCTTTTTCAAAACGATTCCCAGCTTTAGTCGCAATAATTAATTCTTTTCTCTTGGATTTAATGATGTCCCCGATCATTTCCTCGTTCATACCTTGATCATATAAATCAGCCGTATCGAGATAGTTGATTCCTCCGTCAAGTGCAGTATCAATGATTTTGGCCGCTTCATTTTTATTTGTCCCAATACTCATGCAACCTAAACCAATTTCACTAACATATAAATCAGACTGGCCTAATTGGCGTTTTTTCATCTCATTATCTCCTCTCAAGTATTATCTCTTCCTCAATCCCTATTATGTCATATAGAAAACGGACAAGTCATATAGTGAAACAAATGAGCTCGTAAAAAGGGTGGGGATCTAATGTCCAAGCGATTAAATAAGGTGCGTAAAGAATTAGAAATGAGAAGAAGACAAATTGATTATAACGTAAAAAAGCGTGAGAGACCGGCTCCGCTGCTTATGAATCGTCACGAAGAGGATAGAGGAGAATTTGATTTTCTTGATCAGAAAGAAGACCATCGTTTTGATGCACCAAATGTTAAATCACATGATTTCTTTTTGTTCCGTATGTTGGCATCCGTTTGCCTGTTTCTAATAATCGCCATTTTATTTAGATCGAACGTACCTCAGCTAGACGGGGTCAAACAGTTTGTTGTGCAATCATATGAGCAAGAGTTTCAATTTGCTGAAATTGCTAATTGGTATGAAGAACAATTCGGTCGTCCGTTAGCTTTGGTTCCAATTCAACAAGATGTAGCACAAGGTGATCCAAACGAACAAGTTGAAATGGCCTATGCTATGCCGGCAGCTGGAGTGATTCGTGAAGGGTTTGAAAAAACGGGACGAGGTATCTTGGTTGAGACAGGGATGGAGGTGGAAGTGGAAGCTGTAAAAGGAGGTTATGTCATAGCGGTTGGGGGAGGAGATGAAGAAAGCCTAGGTAAAACAGTGACTGTGCAACATTATGATGGGACAGAATCCCTCTATGGCATGCTAGATGAGATAACGGTTAATATCTATGATCATATTCAAGCTGGCAATAAAATTGGCACGGTTTCAACGAATCAAGAAGCTGGGAAAGGTATCTTTTACTTCGCTTTGAAAAAAGACGACGATTATATTAACCCAAGCGAAGTTCTACCATTTGATTGATATGCAAGCACTCCTTTCTAAAATCAAAATCAATCCGTTGTTCTGGTTCGTTATGGGAATTGGGGTTGTGACTGGTTATTTTCGAGAGGTCTTGATGGTTTTTACCATTGTTTTTATTCACGAAATGGGGCATGCGTTTGCTGCTCATTTTTTCAAATGGAGAATCCATAAAATCGAGCTTCTACCTTTTGGTGGTGTAGCTGAAGTTGAAGATGGAGGGTGCCGTCCTTTTCATGAAGAGTTAATTGTCATTATTTCAGGACCACTTCAACATATCTGGTTAATTCTACTTTCCTATTTGTGTATGCAACTCCCTTTTTGGTCGTTAAGTGATCATCAGTTATTTGTTTGGCACAATCTCATGATTTTAGGATTTAATATGATACCAGTTCTGCCTCTTGATGGTGGACGTCTCATTCAATTATGGTTCACGTATCGATTCTCCTATGTACTAGCATTAACGTATTCTCGCTGGATATCATCAGTTATTCTCGGTGTTCTTCTATTACTAAGTGTAAAATTCTTTCCCTTTCATCTGAATCTATGGGTTGTCCTCTCATTTCTCATTATTGCAAACTATTTGGAATGGAAGCAGCGCCATTACCGCTTTATTCGTTTTCTAATGACTCGTCGTCATGCACAGTCTCATCAACTCGAACACTCTATTATAGTAGTAAGAGATTCAATGCCGTTGCGTGAGGTCATGAAGAAATGTCGTAGAGGACATCAGCATTTATTTACCATTTTTCAGTTAGAAGAAGGAACCTCTCTGACTGTAAAGGAAGAAGAATTATTAGATGTCTTTTTTACTGAAAAGCATCCACAAACTCCCCTTTCTCTTTTAAATCTTGCAGGAATCAGGAAGTAATTAGAGAGCATTGAAGAAGAGAATCATGTACAATAAAGAAAAGATCGGTTGAAAAAGGGGCTAGTCTCAGTGAAAAAGATTTATTTTAATATGGCAACAAGGGAGCGACGTGCTGCTGTTGTGGAACATGAGCGAGTGGTTGAGCTAATGGTCGAGCGTGCGCTACAAAATCGGATCGTTAGTAACGTCTACCGGGGACGGGTTGTAAATGTCCTACCAGGAATGCAAGCCGCATTTGTAGATATTGGGAGAGAAAAGAATGGGTTTCTTTATCGAGATGATTTGCTTTCGTTTCATTTATTAGATGAAGATGAGAATAAAAAGAAGCAACGGAGTATCTCGGAATTTGTGAAGCAAGGTGAGGAAGTCATCGTTCAAGTGACGAAAGAAGGATTTGGAACAAAAGGTCCGCGTCTTTCTGGGGTAGTCTCTTTCCCAGGTCAATTTATTGTGTACATGCCTGAAGGAGGATACGTTGGAGTTTCACGCCGTTTCTCATCAGAAAGGGAACGGGAGCGCTGGCGGAAAATTGGAGATGAGTTAATCGAGGGGAAAGAGGGACTCATTATCCGAACTTCTTGCGAGGGACAAGCAAAAGAGGAGATTGAACGAGAGCTGAAATTTTTGCGGAAATGCTGGCAAGAGCTCTGGAAAAAAGAAAAAAGCAGCAAGGCACCAGCCCTTATTCACCAAGATTCTGGGCTAATTGAGCGGATGATTCGAGATTTTTCTTATGATGATATTGCGGAAATTGTCGTGGATAACATTGATGAATACCAATTATTAAAAGAATTATTAGAACCCTATCCAGCGTTACAAGAGACTCTACGTTTATACAGAGAAAAGGAAAATATTTTTAGTGCGTACGGGATTGAAAAAGAGCTCGAACGTGCGCTTCGCAGACAAGTTTGGTTAAAAAACGGTGCCTATTTAATGATTGATCAAACTGAAGCTCTTACAGTCATCGATGTGAATACAGGTAAATTTACAGGAAAGACTGATTTACATGACACCGTTCGTAAGACAAATAGTGAAGCGGCAAAGGAAATCGCTAGACAACTGAGGTTACGCGATATTTCAGGTATTATTGTGATCGATTTTATCGATATGAAACGGGAAGGGGACCGAGAACATGTTCTTACGGTATTTGAAAAGGCGTTAAAAAATGATCGAACGAAGACGAATGTTCTGGGTATCACTGGTCTTGGCCTTGTAGAAATGACGAGAAAGAAAGTCCGTCAAAATTTACAAGCGAGCCTTTCTAAAAGCTGCCCAACATGTGCAGGCAAAGGTGTTGTCCTCTCAGATGAAGCACAAGCCTTTAAAATCGAAAGGCAGCTATGGGAGCATCGTGGGATGGATGAGGATGCACTAGTACTTGAGCTACCATCGTCAGTTTCGACCGTTCTTTTTGGAGTAAAGGGCGAGCATCTAAAGAGATTAGAAGAAGTACTTGGTTTTCGAATTCTTGTTTATCCAAATAAAAAATTAACAGAAGAAAGCTATGCTATTCGTTATGTTGGTGAATTGAGCGAAGCGACTGCTCAGCTTGAACGATTGAAGGCCAATTAAGCGTTCGATCATCATTGACATTAATGATAAAAACATGCTACAATATCGCTTGTTAGTTATTTGGTCGCACCCAAACGACTACAACCGCACAGAGCAGGTTTTAAAAGGCAATGCCTTACCTAGGATGGCGAGTCTGAGTATATGAGGAGGTGCAAGTATGTACGCAATTATTGAAACTGGTGGTAAACAAATCAAGGTTGAAGAAGGCCAAGAAATCTACATCGAAAAATTAGATGTTGAAGCTGGTGAAACAGTTAGCTTCGCTAACGTTTTATTCGTAGGTGGCGATGAGGTGAAGGTTGGTGCTCCATTTGTTGAGGGCGCAACTGTAACGGCTAAGGTTGAAAAGCATGGTCGTCAAAAGAAAATCATCGTTTGGAAGATGAAGGCTAAGAAGAACTACCGTCGTAAGCAAGGTCACCGTCAACCATACACAAAAGTGGTAATCGAAAAGATTAACGCTTAAGCTGTCTGATGATTACGGTCGACGTTAAACGAAATAGTAAAAATGAGCTTGTCTCATTTACGATGAGTGGACATGCAGACTCTGGTCCGTATGGCTATGATCTCGTGTGTGCTGGTGCTTCAGCAGTATCAATTGGTGCTGTCAACGCTATCGCTTCACTCTGTCAAGTCGAGCTTGACATTGAGATGAAGGAAGATGGCGGCTTTCTCCGCTGTGATGTGCCAACTGGTTTGGATTCCATAACATTTGAGAAAGTACAGCTTCTTCTTGAAGGGATGCTTGTATCTCTCGAGTCGATCGCTGAAGAATACAGCAGTCATATTGAAATCAAAGATAAATATGGGAGGTGAATTCCATGTTAAAAATGAATCTTCAATTTTTCGCATCGAAAAAAGGAGTAGGTAGTACAAAGAACGGTCGTGACTCTCAGTCTAAGCGACTTGGTGCTAAGCGTGCTGACGGTCAAACAGTAACAGGCGGTTCTATCCTTGTACGCCAACGCGGAACACGCGTATATCCTGGTACGAATGTAGGTAAAGGTGGAGACGATACACTATTTGCGAAAGTAGACGGCGTTGTGAAATACGAGCGTGTTGGTCGTGATCGTAAACAAGTGAGCGTATACCCTGCATAATGTTTAAAAAACTTCTAAGTTGCTCAGGCAATTTAGAAGTTTTTTTTACTATGAGAATCAATGATTTAGTTATAACTGATCACTTCGTAAGGAAGAGGAAACTTGGCTAAAAACGCCCACGTCGTGTGGGCAAAATACATACAAAGGGTGAGGATGATGAAAGTAACCGTTGTTGGTTATTGGCACGGATATCCAGAAAAAGGAGAAGCGACATCTGGTTATTTACTTCAACATGATCATTACAACCTTCTACTCGATTGTGGAAGTGGGGTCCTTTCACAATTGCAGAAATATTGTTCTGTAAATGAGCTTAATGCGATTGTGTTATCTCATTATCATCATGATCATCAAGCAGACATTGGCCCATTTCAATATGCGCGTATTATGAATAAAGGAATGGGAAAAGAAATGAATGATCTGACCATATATGGACATCGTGACGAAGAGGCATTTGTAAAACTTGCATATCACGACGTTGTGAAAGCAATGTCGTATGACGATCAAGCACCAATAACGATTGGACCTTTTACGTTCCATTTTTTTAAAACACAACATCCTGTTCCTTGCTATGCAATGCGCATTGAATGTCAAAACCAAACAGTCGTTTACACGGCTGATTCTAGTTATTTTGATGAACTTGCTGATTTTGCAAAAGACGCAGATCTTTTAATAACTGAATGTAGTGGCTATGCGAGCGACCCGATTACACAATTTGGTCATATGACAAGTACATGTGTGGGAAAGCTTGCTGCAAAAGCGAAGCCCACGCATCTTCTCTTAAGTCACCTTCCTCATCACGGTGATCACGAACAACTACGTCAAGAGGTAGCTGAATCTTTTAATGGAACGATTTCACTCGCTAAATCAGGATTAGGAATACGACTTTTATGATAAAGTTTAAAGCTCTACATTTTTTGTGTAGAGCTTTTTTACTGAAAGCTTTGGATTTCTGCTAACTTTTTATCATTTGTATTCATATTTCCACAATTAACATTAGTAAAGAGAAATATGATTATTTTATTAAAAGTATAAGAATCGTTTAGAAAACAAAAGAAAAAGATAGATAAATCACAATGATTGACGCTTACATGAGAGTTTATAATTATTATAGATGGTGTTAAGATACGTTTGTTAATAACGGACCCCGACTTTTGTGAGAGTCAAAAGTCGATTTATACTAATTTAATAGGAAAGAGGTGTTAGGTTGAACATTCAATCTATCAAAGGAGAATGGTTTGGAAATGTGAGAGCCGACGTATTGGCTGGCATTGTTGTTGCTCTTGCTTTGATTCCAGAGGCGATTGCGTTCTCTATTATTGCAGGTGTCGATCCGATGGTCGGGCTATATGCATCCTTCTGTATTGCTGTTGTCATCGCATTTGTGGGAGGACGTCCAGGGATGATTTCAGCAGCAACGGGAGCGATGGCACTTCTCATGGTAACACTCGTTGCAGATCACGGGTTACAGTATTTGTTCGCTGCAACCATTTTAACAGGGATACTGCAAATTTTGTTTGGTGTATTTAAGCTTGCTCGTATGATGAAGTTCGTTCCGCGCTCAGTTATGGTAGGCTTTGTCAATGCATTAGCGATTTTAATTTTTATGACCCAGCTTGAACAGTTTGAAGGAGCTACATGGGTGATGTATGCACTAGTAGCTGCGACCCTATTTATTATTTACGGACTTCCAAGAATCACAAAAGCAGTTCCATCAGCATTAGCTGCAATTGTTGCTATTACGGCTATTGTTATTTTTATGGGTATTGATATCCGCACAGTAGGTGATATGGGTAACTTAACTCAGGCACTACCTATGTTTTTAATCCCTGAAATTCCTTTGAATCTAGAAACATTAATGATTATTTTCCCTTACTCACTTGCACTAGCGATTGTCGGCCTTCTCGAATCGCTCTTAACAGCGAATATCGTCGATGATATGACAAATACTGAAAGTGATAAGAACAAAGAAAGTCGCGGACAAGGTATTGCAAATATTGTTTCTGGTTTCTTTGGAGGAATGGCAGGTTGTGCGATGATTGGTCAATCTGTTATTAATGTGAAATCGGGAGGAAGAGGAAGACTTTCTGCTTTAGTAGCTGGTGTATTTCTCATGTTCCTGATCCTTGTTTTAGGAAATATAGTTGTTCAAATTCCGATGGCAGCACTCGTAGGTGTCATGATTATGGTATCAATTAGTACATTTGATTGGGGTTCAGTTCGTAATATTCATAAGCTACCTCGCACAGATGCACTTGTTATGATTGTAACAGTTGCAAGCGTCGTAATTACGCACAACTTGGCAATTGGTGTATTTGCTGGAGTGCTACTAAGTATGGTTTTCTTTGCAGCGAAGATTTCCAAGGTCCATGTTGACAAAACATATATTAACCACTTAGATAAACAAGTTTATAAAGTCACTGGTCAAATTTTCTTTGCATCTGTTACAGATTTTGTACATCAATTTGACTATAAGCTTGATGTGAAATACGTTGAAATCGATTTGACTAATGCTCATCTTTGGGATGATTCTGCCATAGGTGCAATTGATAAAATTGAGCATAAATATGAGCAGGCAGGCATTACGGTTGAGTTTGTTGGATTAAATGCTGAAAGCGAAAAATTAAAACAACAAATGGGCAGACTTTCAAAGGCGTCAGGACATTAATTAATTTTATTAGAGGACGGTCCACTAAATTTTTTAGTGGACCGTTCTTTTATGTTTTAAGAAAGATCATTCGTATCGTGTCATTTAAGTTTAATGAAATAAACGCTTTACAAGTTGAGACTGCTTAACTACGATGAGAATTAATCAGTAAAAAGAACAAAGGAGGGGTATGATGTTTAAAAATCTTTTGCTTGCGTCAGATGGATCGGATCATTCCTATCGTTCTGCATTAAAAGCAGTTGAACTAGCCAAGCTCTATAAAGGGAAGATCGATGTCATTTATGTGATCGATGAAACAACATCGAAATCAGATGTTCTTATAAACAATAGTAAATATGAAGTTGTGAAGAAACGAAAAGAAAAGCTGGCTGATATTGTAGCGTTATTGGAAAAGGAACACATTGAGTATGAGATTTTTTTTCGCCATGGTGAACCAGGGCCTACGATTGTTCAATTTGCTAATAAGGGGCATTATGATTGTGTGATTGTTGGCAGCCGTGGGTTAAATAATTTGCAAACGATGGTTCTTGGGAGTGTAAGTCATAAGATTGCTAAGCGCGTAGAAGTTCCTGTATTAATTGTAAAATAAACAAAGCTCTCTTAAAAAGTAAAAGATATACTGTAAAAACGCATGTGATTTCTTTACGTAGAACCTCATGCGTTTTTTTGTTTGTAAAAGGACTTTAGAACCTAAGTATGTTCATAAGTGTAAAGTCTATGTTTTACTTTGACCACATGATCGTAAACATCACCCTTTGTATTTACAAAACCTTTACATGAGGATTAAACGTCCTTAATATTAGCATACTATAGTAGAAATTGTGAGAGGGAGAGTACTTTTACACTAACTATTTTCCTACAGAAAAGGGAGGACAATTCATTGAACTCGAAAAAGCTTTTATTGTTTTTAGTCATGGCGGCATTGATGGTATTTGTCGCAGCATGTGGAAGCGGTACTGGAGAAGAACCTGTAGAAAACACAGATGGAAATGGAGAAGAAGCAGCTGAACTAGAAGGTAGTGTTGTTGTAGATGGTTCAGGTACTGTTTATCCATTAATGTCAGTGGTAGCTGAAGAATATATGATTAATGAACAACCAAATGTATCTGTTGAAGTAAGTCGTTCTGGAACTAGTGCTGGTTTTGGGAAATTCCTTGTAGAAAATGGAACGGACTTTAACAATGCTTCACGTGAAATTAAAGAAGAAGAACTAGCAACTGCAGAAGAACTTGGTATTGAAGTAAAAGAAATGAAAGTTGCATTAGATGGACTAACATTTGTTATTAACAAAGAAAACGATTGGGCTACAGATCTAACTCAAGAAGAATTAGTTAAAATCTTTAGTGCTGATGGTGGTGTGACGAAATGGTCAGATATTCGTCCTGAATTCCCAGATGAAGAAATTCATCCAATGGGTCCAAACGAAAACCATGGTACGTATGAGTTCTTTTATGAAAACATTCTTAATGAAGCAGATTTAGTTGAAGGTGTTAACCTTCAACAAGAATACTCTACACTTGTTAATTTGGTATCAGAAGATGTCAACGCTATTGCATTCTTTGGATTTGGTTACTATGTAAACAATCAAGATACTATGCAAGCTGTAAATGTTGATTTTGGTAACGGGCCAGTTGCACCTTCTCTTGATACAATTGCTGAGGATGGTGACTATGCTCCGTTCACTCGTCCAGTATTCACATATTTAAATGTTAATATGGCGAAAGAAAAGCCTCAGGTAAAAGATTTTGCTCTGTATATTGCAAATAATGTGAACGAATTTGCTGGTGAGACAGGCTTCGCTCCATTACCAGAAGAAGAACTTCAATCATATGTTGATTTTCTAGAAGGACTATAATAAGTGAATGATTGAATGCGATAAGATGAGAGCTTCTTGTTAGTTCTCATCTTATTGCTTCTATAAGTTATAAGGGGTTGAAAGGGATGCGCAATGTAACGGAACCAACCAGCGCTAGTAATAAGGGGAACGAGATTAACGTAAGAGAGATGATTAATCAAAAAAAGAACTCTCGAAACATGATAAATGTTTTAGAGAAGATCATGCCTAAAGTTCTTTTGGCTGTTGCTACGATTTCGATCCTTACGACAATTGGTATCTTATATACGCTATTGAGTGAAACGTTCGAGTTTTTTAAAAGAGTACCTATTATTGATTTCTTTACTGGAACAGTACTTAGACCATTAAGTCAAAATCCAGAATTTGGAGTTTTGCCACTATTGACGGGTACGATTATTTCATCCGTTATTGCTATGTTTGTCGCAATTCCAATTGGTCTTATGACCGCAATTTATTTAAGTGAATATGCATCAGATAAAGTTAGAAGAACATTAAAACCACTATTGGAAATACTTGCTGGTATTCCTACTATTGTTTATGGATTTTTTGCTTTTACCTTTGTTACTCCGATTTTAAGAGAAATTATTCCAGGACTTCAAGCAACAAATATTCTTAGTCCGGGAATTGTGATGGGAATTATGATTATACCAATGGTAGCATCCTTGTCAGAAGATGCAATGAGTTCTGTTCCCAATTCGATGAGAGAAGGAGCTTTAGCATTAGGATCAACAAGATTGGAAGTTACTAGGAAAGTTATTATTCCTGCAGCTATTTCTGGAATTATCGCTTCATTTGTTTTAGGCATTTCGCGTGCGATCGGTGAGACAATGATCGTAACAATTGCAAGTGGTAGCTCCAAGAATTTCACTTTCGACATTACACAATCTATGCAAACAATGACTGCATATATTGTTGAAGTAACTGGTGGCGATGCTGCTGCTGGTTCTACTATATATTACAGCTTATATGCTGTTGCCATGACACTATTTGTGTTTACTTTTTTAATGAATTTACTTGCAAGGTATATCTCTCGTCGCTTTAGGGAGGAATATTAATAATGAAATATGTTGATGCAGAAACTGTTCAAAAGAAAATGAATACGCGGTTATTTATAAATAACTTTGCGAAAACTATATTTTTACTATCAACCATCTTTGGCCTTGTCGTTTTAGCCGTACTTGTCTTTCGTGTATTGTCACAAGGAGCTGGATGGATTAACGTAGACTTTTTAACAGGAAGGTTATCGACTAGTGCTGATAGAGCTGGGATTTTTGGTGCGGTACTGGGGACATTATGGTTAATGCTAGTTGTAGCTCCAGTAACGATGATTATAGGAGTAGGTACGGCGATTTATTTGGAAGCCTATGCAAAAAAAGGACGCCTACAATCATTTATCCAAGCTAATATTTCCAACCTAGCTGGAGTACCTTCAATTGTATTTGGGATTTTAGGTCTTACGATTTTTGTGAGAGCGTTAGATCTTGGAAGTGTCGTCTTAGCTGGTGGTTTAACGATGTCACTATTAGTTTTGCCAATCGTTGTTGTTGCAAGCCAAGAAGCGATTCGTGCAGTGCCAGCGCATTTAAGTGAAGCTTCATATGGGATGGGAGCAACAAAGTGGCAAACCATTAAAAATGTCATATTACCTGCAGCCTTACCAGGTATTTTAACGGGTGCTATCTTGTCTTTATCTCGTGCGATTGGAGAAACAGCACCCCTTGTTGTTATAGGGATTCCTGCTTTGTTAATACCGTTTCCTGGTGGACTTATGGATCGATTTACGGTGTTACCTATGCAAATCTACTATTGGACAATTGATTCAGCACTAGTAGCAGAATATGCTAACTTAGCTGCGGCAACGATTATCGTTTTGCTTTTTGTTCTATTTATGCTAAATTCAATTGCTGTGATCATTAGAAATAAATTTCAAAAAAGATATTAATTTTATAGGGGGTAAAATTGATGGGGCTTTTAACAGTTAGTGAAAAAAAGGGTTTGGAATTTAAATCAGATGAGGTAACTTCAACTAATTCTCAGACAGAAGAAAATATTGTCTATGATACGAAAGATTTAAATCTTTGGTACGGTAAAGATCACGCCTTAAAAAACATCAACCTTTCCATTTATGAAAAAGAAGTTACAGCAATCATTGGACCTTCAGGTTGTGGAAAATCGACTTATATAAAGACGTTAAATCGAATGGTTCAATTGGTTCCTATTGTACGAATTTCAGGGGATATTCGTTATCGTGGCAGAAATATTCTTGATAAGTCATTTCAAGTAGAGGATTTAAGAACTCGTGTTGGAATGGTATTTCAGAAGCCTAATCCATTTCCAAAGTCTATCTATGATAATGTTGCGTACGGGCCAAGAATTCATGGGATACGTAATAAAAAAATATTAGATGAAATTGTTGAACGTAGTCTGCGTGGTGCAGCTATTTGGGATGAAGTAAAAGATCGCCTAACTGAAAATGCTTATGGATTATCTGGTGGACAGCAACAACGTCTTTGTATTGCTCGTTGTTTAGCTATTGAACCAGATGTGATCTTAATGGATGAGCCGACATCCGCACTTGATCCAAAGTCAACGCTTAAGGTAGAAGAATTAATTCAAGAATTAAAAAAAGATTACTCAATTATTATTGTCACTCATAATATGCAACAAGCAGCACGTATTTCAGATAAGACTGCATTCTTTTTAAATGGTGAAGTAGTCGAGTTTGATCATACAGATACTATTTTCTCTAATCCGTCCGATAAGCGTACGGAAGATTATATTACAGGACGATTTGGATAAGAAAGGAATTGTGTTGATATGGTAGTAAGAAGTTTTCACTTCCAGCTTGAGAATGTCAAACAAGAACTTTTAGAAATGGGCGGGCAAGTTGAAGCAGTGCTAAATGAAATGATGAGTGGATTTACTTCATCCAATACAGCCCTGATGGAGAACATTATAAAAAATGATTATAAAATTAATCAAGCAGAGCTTACGCTGCATGATAAAGTCACACTTCTAATCTCGAAGCAGCAACCTGTTGCAACTGATTTACGTAAACTAATCGTTGTATTAAAAATATCGAGTGATCTGGAAAGAGTTGCTGATTTAGCAGTTGATATGGCAAAGCAATCGAGCCGACTTAAAAATCATTCTCTTATTCCGTTTAAAGATCGACTCGTAACGATGTTTACTTTGGCTCAAGAGATGATTCGAAAATCATTAGAGTCATTTGAACAGTCAGATATCATGTTGGCCCAAAAAATCGCATCAATGGATGATAAAGTGGATACTATGTATGGCGATTTAATTCGAGATCTTTTTAAAAGTAATCCAGATCAAATTGAAGTTGATCAAGTTACACAACTTGCCTTTATAGGCCGATATATTGAGAGAATTGCAGACTATGCAACAAACATTGCAGAGTGGGTTGTTTATGAAGTGAATGGAAAGCATTTTGATTTAAATTAAATAAAGTATTTTAAGTTACCCTTTGATAAGGTTCAAGTTACCCATAGTTGAGGTAATTTGATACTGAAAGGGTGATTTTATTTTCCCTTAAATAATTATCAGTTGTGAATGAAGTACGTAAGCTTGCAGAACAATCATCTAAAGCTACTGAAAAAATGACACAATCTATTTCTAATATGTTCCTAAGCTGCTATAAGAAATGAAAGAAAGGGTATATCCTAATTAATAGGATGTACTCTTTTTTAGATTATGAAATGGTTTAAGGTTTGAACATGAATACATGATTAAAAGTGGTACAAAGCGAGAATCAGTTCATAATTGCCCTTGATTTTGCATTATGTATAGATAACGAGATCATAAGGGGGGATTTATATGTCAGTTCCGTATAAGCATGAACCGTTTACAGATTTCACGGTCGAAGCAAATAGAGAAGCATTTGAGATGGCTTTGGATAAGGTTGCAAAAGAGTTAGGACAGGATTTTCCGCTTCGCATTGGTGAAGAACGAATTTTCACCGATGATAAAATCATTTCGATTAACCCAGCAAAAAAAGAGCAGATTGTTGGAACAGTAGGAAAAGCAACGAGGGAACATGTAAAAAAAGCAATGCAAGTCGCATTACATGCATTTGAAGATTGGAAACAGTGGGACCCTGAAGCAAGGGCCGATATCCTTTTCAAGGCAGCAGCGATTGTCCGTCGGCGTAAACATGAATTTGCTGCATATCTTGTATATGAAGCTGGAAAGCCGTGGAAAGAAGCCGATGCTGATACAGCGGAAGCAATTGATTTCCTTGAATACTACGGCAGGCAGATGGTTGAACTAAAAAATGGGGTCCCTGTTTTAAGTCGTGAAATGGAGAAAAATCGATATCATTATATTCCGCTTGGTGTAGGGGTTGTGATCTCTCCATGGAATTTCGCATTTGCGATTATGGCAGGAACGACAGTCGCTTCAGTGGTTACGGGGAACACTGTACTATTAAAGCCTGCGAGTACGACCCCTGTTGTAGCAGCAAAATTTATGGAAGTACTTGAGGAAGCAGGTATGCCAGACGGAGTGATTAATTTTATTCCTGGAAGTGGTTCGGAGATAGGAGATTACTTAGTCGATCATCCAAAGACACGATTTATTAGTTTCACAGGATCTCGTGAAGTAGGGGAGCGAATTTATGAAAGAGCTGCAAAGGTGAATAAAGGCCAGTATTGGTTAAAGAGAGTGGTAGCTGAAATGGGAGGGAAAGACACGATTGTTGTCGATAAAGATGCGGATATCGAGCTTGCGGCTAAATCGATTGTGCAATCAGCATTTGGTTTCTCTGGTCAAAAGTGTTCAGCTTGCTCTAGGGTAGTCATTCTTGAAGATGTCTATGATGAAGTGCTTAAGAAGGCTGTAGCGTTGACGAAGGGAGTATCAGTTGGAGAAACAGTCAACGATATGGATATGGGACCTGTTAATGATCAAGCTGCGTTTGATAAGGTCATGAGCTATATTGAGGTCGCCAAGGAGGAAGGTAGAATTGTGACTGGTGGAACAGGAGATGATAGCGACGGATACTTTATACAGCCAACGATAGTAGCAGATGTTGCACCGAATGCAAGATTAATGCAGGAAGAAATTTTCGGTCCAGTTGTTGCATTCTCGAGGGCCAAAGACTTTTCGGAAGCACTTGAAATTGCTAATAACACAGAATATGGCTTAACAGGGGCAGTGATCTCACGTAATCGTAGGCATATTGAGCAGGCAAAGGCAGAATTTCATGTTGGCAACCTATATATTAATCGTGGCTGCACTGGAGCGATTGTTGGCTATCATCCGTTTGGAGGATTTAATATGTCAGGAACCGATTCAAAAGCTGGAGGGCCAGATTATTTACAACTCTTCCTACAAGCAAAAACAATATCTGAGCAATTATAGAAGAGATGAAGGTGGCTCAAGTCATAAGTCACTCTCACTCATCATATCGAACCGAGACTAGGAAGGATGTGATGAAGATGGTTTTAAGGCCAATGTTCCTCTATTTATCTAAAAATAAAGTACTTAATCGAAGTGCCAAACGCTGGGGTCTTAGAATGGGTGCAAAGCAGATTGTTGCTGGTGTGACGATTGATGATGCAATGACCGCTGTCAAGAAGTTAAATGAGTTTGGACTCGTTGCAACGGTTGATCACTTGGGAGAGTTTATTACATCAAAAGAAGAAGCAATAGAATCGACAACATATTGTATTAAGACATTAGAAGCGATTGCTGATACAGGAGTGACATGTAATCTTTCTTTAAAACTCACTCAATTAGGTCTCGATGTTGAACGTGAGCTCTGTTATGAAAATATGAGAAAAATTGTTGGCAGAGCAGCGGAGCTTGGAAATTTTGTGCGGATCGACATGGAGGATTTTGCGCACTGTCAGCAAACTTTAGACATTCTTTCTACGTTGCGTCGGGAGTTCCCTAGATCGGTAGGGACAGTTATTCAAGCCTATTTGTATCGTGCAAAACAGGATATTTATGATCTTAAGGGAGTGAATCTAAGACTGGTGAAAGGAGCTTATAAGGAATCTCCTCAAGTAGCAATACAATCAAAAAAGCAAATTGATGAGAATTACCTCTCCATTATTAAGCAGCATTTAAAAAGTGGAAGTTACACCGCCATCGCCACTCATGATCATGTCATTATCCAGAAAGTAAAAGCATTTTGTCGAGTTGAAAAGATCCCAAGATCACAATTTGAGTTTCAAATGTTATATGGTTTTCGGAAAGAATTGCAAGAAAAAATCGCAGCTGAAGGGTATACAATGCGTATCTATGTTCCATATGGCACAGATTGGTACGGCTATTTCATGCGTCGATTAGCAGAGCGTCCACAAAATGTTAGCTTTGCCCTTAGAGGGTTGCTTTCTAAATAACGAGATCATTTCATCATTTAAATTATCCTCTCCAGCATTTTTTTGTCATAGTTGTCTTCTTATCCCCTATCCTTTTTCATTCCTTTCATTATGAAAATAGCAGCATGTTTGTAGGTGTCCTGGTTAACTTAAAGTAACTTGAGAGGGAAGGAGAGTTATGTTGATGAAATCTCGTGATATTATTCAAAAAACAGAGCAATTAGGAGCAAAGAACTATCATCCTCTAACAGTAGTAATTGTAAAGGCAGAAGGAGTCTGGGTAGAAGATCCCGAGGGCAATCGCTATATTGATATGCTAAGTGCGTACTCTGCTTTGAATCAAGGGCATCGTCATCCGAAAATCATTCAAGCATTAAAAACTCAAGCAGATCGCATTACGCTAACGTCACGGGCTTTTCACAACGATCAGCTGGCGCCTTTTTACGAAAAAGTTGCTGCGATTACACGTAAAGAAATGGTTTTGCCAATGAATACTGGTGCTGAAGCCGTTGAAACGGCTATTAAAGCGGCACGACGATGGGCATACGATGTGAAAAAAATAGAGAAAAACAAAGCAGAGATCATTGTATGCGAGAATAACTTCCATGGGCGCACAATGTCAGCCGTGTCATTATCTTCGAACGAAGCCTATAAACGTGGATTTGGTCCTATGCTTCCAGGAATAAAGGTTATTCCGTATGGAGACATCAACGCACTACATGAAGGGATAACTGAAAATACGGCCGCTTTTCTCGTTGAACCAATTCAAGGAGAAGCAGGTATCATCATTCCGCCTGATGGTTATTTACGTGATGTGCGTGCTCTTTGCACGCAAGAAAATATATTATTCATTTCTGATGAAATTCAAACAGGTCTTGCTCGAACGGGTAGGATGTTTGCTTGTGATTGGGAAGGTGTAGAGCCTGATATGTATATACTTGGTAAAGCACTTGGGGGAGGAGTTATGCCGATTTCATGTGTTGCTGCAAATAAAAATATCCTAAGTGTATTTGATCCAGGTTCTCATGGGTCGACCTTTGGTGGAAATCCGCTTGCTTGTGCAACGTCCATTGCGGCCCTTGAAGTCATTGAGGAAGAAGGATTAGTTGAGCGCTCTAATCAGCTCGGTCAATATGCAATGGGAGAGCTCAAAAAAATTGTTCATCCTGCTGTTAAAGAAATTCGTGGAAGAGGTCTTTTCATTGGAATTGAATTACATGTTGCAGCCAGACCTTACTGTGAGCGTTTAATGAAGCTTGGATTGCTATGCAAGGAAACGCATGAGAATGTGATTCGTCTTGCACCACCACTCATCATTTCAAAGGAGAATCTTAATTTTGCATTAGAGAAAATTAGGCAGGTGTTTGTAGATTGATAGATAAAAAAATAAGATGCATGATAAAGACAATGGAAAACGTTGACCACAATGAATTTGTCATAGTGGTCAACATTTTCCTTTTTCAAGTAGAGGGATTTGTGAAATTGTGTCGAAGTAAGACTTTAATAATTAGATTATTCTGTAATTTTAAATATATGAAGGGCAGGTGATCAAATGGGAATTAATAAGTTTGTTATGCCTGAAGTTATATTTGGCAATGGCTCCATTAGCCAAATTGGAGAAAGTTGCTTAAGGTTAGGTGCGAAAAAGGTGTTTATCGTTAGTGATCCAAATGTCATTCAAACGAATTGGTATAACGAGATCACGAAAAGCATCGAACAAGCAGGTCTTCACTATGTAAACTACAATGAACTGACAATTAACCCAAAAGATTTTGAAGTTGAAAAAGGTACTCAAAGCTACCTTGAAAACGAATGTGATGCTGTGATAGGGGTAGGTGGTGGAAGTACCATTGACGTTGCGAAAGGAATTGCTATTTTATCGACAAACGAAGGCACGATTCAATCGTTTGAAGGAATTGATAAAATTACGACACCACTTCCCCCGCAAATCATGATCCCAACTACGGCTGGGTCTGGTTCTGAAGTATCACAATTCACCATTCTCGTTGACTCAACAAGAAAAATAAAGATGACAATTGTCTCTAAGTCTCTTGTTCCTGACATCGCCATTATTGATCCGTCGGTCCTTTCAACGAAGGATGCACAATTGACGGCATCAACAGGATTAGATGTGTTGACACATGCGATAGAAGCTTTTGTAAGCGTTGCCTCTACGCCATTAACAGATGTGCATGCTCAAAATGCCATCTCGTTAGTAGCCGACTATCTGCGCCCATCTGTAGCCTCAAAATTAAATATTGAAGCCAAAACGAAAATGGCAATGGCTAGCCTCCAAGCTGGATTAGCCTTTTCTAACGCAATACTAGGGGCAGTTCATGCCATGTCACATGCTGTTGGTGGTCGATTTGATATGCTTCATGGCGAAGTGAATGCAGTCTTATTACCTTATGTAATGGAATATAATTTACTTGCATGCCCTGATAAATTTGCTCACATTGCTCAATTGCTTGGGGAGGACATTCAAGGGTTGACTTCTATTGAAGCTGGTAGAACAGCAGTTGCTTTTGTTAGAGACCTTTCTATCGATATTGGTGCTCCTCAAAGATTATCGGATATGGGGTTAAAGGAAGACTTAGAAGCATATATTCCAGAATTAAGTCAAGTTGCTCTAAACGATGCATGTATGATCACAAATCCTCGTGATATTTTCTTAAAGGATGTAGATTCTCTATTTAGACAAGCACTGTAGGTGATGAAATGAATAATAAGTTAGAAATGATTGATCTATTAACAGGAGTAAAATCTTCAAAGCGAAATTATTATATGGAATTAAAGAAAACGATTAGTGAATTACAAAAGAAAAACATGCAACTAGAAATTATTAATGATGTGATGAAAAGCTTTAATGTTGATATGTCAATGGATGATATGCTTGGAAACACGTTAGAAAAATTAAAACAAATATTTAGATTAGAAAGACTATGCTTGTCTATCGTTGAAAACGAGCAACTTATCGTCTCAAATGTTTATCCTAGCTATCCAAAGAGTTTGCAAAAAGGGAACTCGATTCCTAAAGAACATTCTCTTTTTTGGACAGTTATGACAACAAGGAGTGCTTGCACGCATACGTTTTCCAAGCAAAATAGGATGAATATGGCTGAGAGTAAGTTCTTTTATGAATTAGGGATCAGACAAATCTTATTATTCCCTCTTATTAGCAAAGATAAGGTAATTGGTATTTTAAGTGTAGAAAGTAAACAATTAATCGAATATGAAGAAGAGGATTACTCTTTTTTTCAACAACTTTCAGATCAATTAGCTGTATGTACAGAGAATGCACGACTTTATAATAGAGTGTTAGCGAGTAAGAAAGAATGGGAGGAAACCTTTCGAGCTGTTCCGAATATGATCTTTCTCATTGATTTAAAAGGGAACATCCTTCTCTTTAATGATGCTGTGAAAGATTTTTTTCCATATGAAGAGAAAGTGATTTATGAAAAGACATGGAATGAATTGTTATCTCAACATTTGGTAGATGAAAGTGAAAATCTATTAACAGAAACAATACGAACAAAAAAATTAGCATATCGACAATTGACGATACAAGATCGAATATGTGAATTACACTCCTATCCTTCCTTGAATGAAAATGAAGAGTTAACAGGGGTGATTATCTATATGAATGATGTGACTGACAAACTACAAATTGAAGCACAACTCATTCATTCTGGGAAGCTAGCAGCGATTGGTGAAATGGCAGCTGGTGTCGCGCATGAGCTTAACAATCCTCTTACGGCTATTCTTGGACACTCGCAATTATTGTTAAGATCAGCTAATAAAGAGACAAGTACGTATGAAATGTTATCAGACATTAAAAATTGTGGCGAGCGCTGCAAGCATATTATTAGAAGCTTATTAACATTTTCAAGACAGGATGAATACGTGTTTGAAAAGTGTTCAGTTAATAAGGCGGTAGAACAAGTTTTAAATTTAATCCGTTATCAAATTGAACATCAACATATTTCGATTGAGCTAAAGTTAATGGACGAATTACCTTATATTGATGGAAGTCTACAGCAAATTGAACAAATCGTCATTAATCTATTATTAAATGCAAAGCATGCACTAGAAGAGAGGGAAGATGTACATAGAAAAATAGTAATCGAAACATCCCTAAACATAAAAGACGGAGAAGAAATGATTTCTCTTTCTGTAACGGATAATGGTACTGGAATTGCAGAGGAGAATTTGCAAGAGATCTTTAATCCATTTTTTACGACAAAAAAAGCAATAAAAGGATCTGGGTTAGGGCTTTCCGTTAGTTTAGGTATTGCAAAGGTCCATGGCGGAACAATTGAAGTCATAAGTCAAGTTGAGATAGGAAGTACATTTACCTTGTATTTACCCCGCAATCAATATAAAAACGATTAAAAAAGGAGGAAGAAATGACAAACATTCTAATTATAGATGATGAAAGAGAAGTGGGAAATTTTTTAACTCATTTATTATCAGGGAGCGATTGTCATGTTTTTGTCGGCTATAGTGGAGAAGATGCAAAACGTCTTATCATACAAAGACAATATCAGCTTGCTATGATTGATGTGATGCTTCCTGATACAAGTGGTTTGAAAATATTGAGGAAGATCAAAGAACAAATGCCGCAATGTAAAACGATTATTATGACGGGGTATAGCACAGTTAAAACAGCGGTTGAAGCAATTAAACTTGGCGCAAATGATTATATTGAAAAGCCTTTTGATGACATTGATCAACTGGAGAAGTTAATTAAGCAATTGTTTGAAAATACAACGCCTTCAAATCAAAGCACGATGTTTGAGCTTGCGGAAAGAACGGGATTTATCGTAGGTGAAAATCAATCAATGAAACAACTCGTTACGATGGCTCATAAAATGGCATCTAAAAATATTAATGTATTGATTGAGGGTGAGACAGGTACAGGAAAGGAAGTGTTAGCAACTTATATTCATCATGCAAGCCAACGAAAAGATCAACCTTTCATTGCTGTCAATTGTGGAGCTCTATCGGAAACGTTACTTGAGAGCGAACTTTTCGGACATGAGAAAGGAGCATTTACAGGGGCAGTGAAAGAAAAGAAGGGAATCTTTGAACTAGCAAGTAAGGGGACGTTATTCCTTGATGAAATTGGAGAAGCTTCACTTTCTATTCAAGTAAAATTGCTCCGAGTTTTGGAGACAGGTGAATTTTTTAGGGTAGGTGGTGAATCAGTTAAGAGAACTCATACAAGAATTTTAGCTGCATCTCACGTTAATCTTGCCGAAGCGGTGCAGGAAAAGAAGTTTAGAGAAGATTTATTATATCGTTTGGACGTGGTGAAACTGACCATTCCTCCTTTACGTGAGCGAATGGAGGACATTCCTTTGCTTATTTCGTTTCTATTAAAGAAGTATCAATCAGATCTCACCTTTTCAACAGAAGCACTGAGACTCATTCAACGCTATAAATGGTTTGGGAACATACGTGAGCTTAGTAATATGGTGAAGCGAGCGATTACTCTTGCTGAAGATGAAGGGTCTTTGATTACACCAGCATTTTTACCAGAGAAATTACTAAGTAATGAAACAATATCCATTTCCGAAACTAGTAAAGATTTGCAAGCTAGTAGTGTTAATGACTTTGAAACGTATTTAAGAGAGTGGAACAAGCGTCTCTTATCGTTATGGCAAGAAGAAAAAGAAGTTGATCTTGAGATTGTGCTTAATGATGTTAAGGAACTAGAGGCTCAAATTGGCAAAGCCTTTGTTACAAAGATGCTTAGAGAAACGATTGGAGATAGACGAGAGGCAGCAAAACGATTAAATATTAGTATGCGAAAGCTTCGTTACTTATTAAATGAAAAAAAGCAGCAGTCTCCTATCAAGATCAAGTAGGAGACTGCTGTCCAGAAGGCGTTTACATAATTAAGTGAATGAAATGAACGTTTTAATTCATTGTTAAAACGATGCGTCCATTTATTTGACCGTTTTCCATTCTTTCAAATACTTCATTCACATCTTCCAAAGAAGCTGTTTCGATCATACATTTTACTTTCCCTTGTGCCGCAAAGTCAAGAGCTTCCTGCATATCCTTTCTTGTTCCTACGATTGAGCCTCTGACCGTTACACCATTTAAAACAGTGTTAAAAATAGGAATTGGAAGATCTGCATTTGGAAGGCCGACAACAACCAATGTACCTCCACGTTTAACGGACTGATAAGCTTGCTCAAAGGCTTTTTTTGTAACAGCTACACTAACCGCAGCCTGTACCCCACCAACTTCTTCTTGAATCGCTTGGGCAGGATCGACGTTCATTCCATTAACAGTTAGATCAGCTCCTAATTTTTTCGCTAAATCTAATTTTTCATCTTGAATATCAACAGCTACGACATTAAATCCCATTGCCTTTGCATACTGGAGAGCAACATGTCCCAATCCTCCAATACCATAGATGGCGACCCAATCACCTGGCTTTGCTTCTGAAACCTTCAATGCTTTATACGTCGTAACACCAGCGCATAAAATGGGTGCAATCTCGACTGGGTCAACATTATCAGGAATTTTCGCCACATACTTAGCAGGAGCCTTACAATATTCTGCGTATCCGCCATCTGCAGAATACCCACCATTCAATTGCTCGTGACAAAGCGTTTCTCGTCCAGATAGACAGTATTCACATTCTCCACAAGCGGAATATAGCCATGGAATGCCAACTCGATCGCCTACTTTTAGATTTGTCACACCATCACCAATTTTCTCAACAATGCCAACCCCCTCATGACCAGGAATTAGAGGTAGCTTTGGTTTTACAGGCCAATCTCCATGAAAAGCATGAAGATCAGTATGACATACACCACAAGCTTCAATTTTTACTAAGATTTCATCATAATTAATTGTTGGCTTATCCAATTCTTTAACTTCAATTCTTTTACTAAATTCGTCAATAACAGCTGCTCTCATCATACCAACCCCCCTAAAATATCTTTCAATGTTTTTAAATGCAAATATTGTGCCAAAATTTAAGAGCTTCTGTAACAGGCAGTTTACAGGCACATGAAAAGAAACGAGCCGTTATTTCGGCATATTTATCAAAAATAACGGCTTGTTTTGTCTATTTTTTGTCATGTAATGAGTTAAAACCTTCTTTCACTCTTTTGTCATACTTAAGCTTTTAGGATTGTTATATTCTTTTACAATTACATCGAAGTCATATAAAATATAGACATCATGATGTTTTAATAAGAGGAGGATTTTGTTCGTGTCACAGCAGCTATTAAATATTTTTTATCAATCGCATATTGGGTCTTGGGCGATCTTAGTTCTGTTGTTCTTAGTCAGCTATTTCTTGCTGAAGGGCGGTATTAACAAAGGGGCAAAAATTGTACATATGATTTTGCGTTTGTTCTATGTGATTCAAATTGTTTCAGGAATCGGGTTATTAATTGGTTACGGTTTTCCAGCTGTCTATATCATTAAAGGGATTTTAGCCATTGTCTTAATTTATGCGATGGAAATGTTGCTTGTTCGTACACAGAAAGGGACAATTGGTTCAAAGGCTCCAATGTACTGGGGAATTTTTGTTGTTACACTTGTTCTCGTGGTCCTAATGGGATTTGGAGTATTGTCGTTCTAATCAACTTAATATGAAGTCAAAAACACAGCTAAAGTTGGCTGTGTTTTTGTTTGTGTTTTGTAAAAGAAGAAATCGCCTTAAAGGAAGGAAAAATGGTAAACTTGAACCATTAGATATGAGCGGGAGTGAGTATGGATGGAATGGTCGTTGATGAAGTTTGAGGATTTTACGATCGATGAGCTTTATGAGGTTATTCGTTTTCGAATTGATGTATTTGTTGTGGAGCAGAGCTGTCCATATCATGAGTTAGATGGTCTTGATCAGAACGCATTTCATCTACTTGGCTATGAAGAGGGAGAATTAGCTGCGTATAGTCGACTATTTTCGCGTGGAATAGTGGCTGATGAGGCTTCAATTGGACGAGTGATTGTAAAAGAGAGCTTTCGTGGCCAAGGATATGGTCAGAGATTACTGAGTGAATCAATTCGGCAAATGGAAGAGACGTTAAAGGAAAGCGAGATTGTCATACATGCGCAACTTCATTTACAACAGTTTTACGAGTCTTTTCGGTTTGAAAAGATATCTGAGAGCTATGATTTAGATGGTATTCCTCACATTGATATGATACGAAGACAGTAGGAGGGGATGAAACATGAGTCAGCAGATCGTTTATGGCACTCATCTAAAAGACATTGCAAACAAGGAACGTTTGGCTAATGTGTTCTCTGTACAAAAAGAAATGAAGAAGCCAGCTTTCTATGTATTGCCCTCACATATGTGGCTACAAGCCGCACGACAAAAGCAGCCTGGTTTGCTTGTTACAACGTTTGATGATATTGCACAGTATCTCTTAAAGCAAGCGGGGTATACGTATATATCCTTATCAGAGCAGGAGAGGTCGTTATTTTTTCAACAATTTATGAGGGAAGAAGGAGTCATTTTTGGCGACGATATTCATATAGGGAAAGCACAAGGCTATGCGGATACATATGGACAGGTGAAGCGTCTTGGATTAGCGCTTAATGACCTCCCCGCCTCTCTTCAGTCATTATATTCTCTATTTGCAAACTACGAGAAAAAAGTCGTTCAGGAGCGAAATTTATTAGATCCTGAAAATATTATTTTACGTGCGATAAGTTATTTACAAGAAACGACTGACCCAATCAATGTATCGATCATCACCATTGATGGCTACTATGATTTCAGTCCACTTCAAGCACTGCTTATTGAAGCTTTGAAAAAAGCTAATATTTCTGTAGAGGTTTATGTTCCGACTCATACACAATTAAATATTATCGATAGGACTGTGGCAGAGCTGGTGTCCATGGGTTTTTCAGACCAGCGACAAGAGGTAAGTGACGTTACTGCCTCGATTGAAATGGAGTTGGTAGCAGCGACAACAAATGAGGAACAGTGGAGAGGTGTGATGGAAGAAATCACTCTTGGTACGCTTCCATTGAATGACGTTGGAGTGGTTGTTGTTGATGAAAAAAACGGAATGAAAGAGCTTGAACGCTATGCTTCCATGTATGATGTTCCTGTTAATAAATCGAAAAAACGACCGCTTTCAGCTACTTCGATCCATGCGTTTCTTTTAACAATTATCCAACAAACAGGTGCAATAAAAACAAAATGGGAACAGCTTCCGCTTGTTGAGCATATTCTTAGGCTCTATCAAGTTGGAGGGCTTGTTTACGCAAAACAGAAGCAAACCTTTTTACAGACAGGGCAGTGGAATGATCCAGATCATGAGCAACTATTTGAAGCCGTTTTTCAATTATCCTGGAAGAAAAGCGATCGCTTTGTTGCATACTTACGAAAGCTCGCAAGCTGGGCTGAGCAGTTATCAGTTGGTTCTTATTGGCAAGGCCGATTTGAAGTAGAAACAGACGTACATAAATTAAAAGAGCTTGCTGATGAGTACAAAGCGTGGACACAGCTTGTTAACCAACTGAAGGAATATGAAAAGCTGTTAACGGAAAAAGGGTTAGAAGACCTTGAGCTAACGCTTGATTTATTTGCTGATTGGTTTAAAGAACTTGGTGAACGAACACATTTGTTTGAGCAGCGTGCAACGAAGAGTGGTTTGGCTGTTCATACATGGCGTGATGTCGGTCTATTTAAGGGAAAGAAGCTGTATGTTGTTGGAATGAATGAAGGTGTATTTCCTGCATTGCATCATTTAAGTGGTTATCTTCATGAGAGAGATCTGATCGATAGCAAGGTGCTTTTCAGCCCACCGACACAAGCTCATTTTCGTGAAAAGCAGCAGGCGTATTTTGAGCAGCTTCCTTATTTAAGTGATTCAATTACATTCTCATATGTAAAAGGGATTGATCCTAGTCATCCGTTGCTTGCTTCCCCTTTGCTTGAGAGCTTGGAACAAGCAAAACGTCAGTGGTCATGGGATACGCGTATGCAGCAGGAATACGTGTTAACAGATAGGGATGAAAAAGAGAAGATTACGTTTCATATTGGAAGAGGGTTTGAAGTCGAAGAGGTTCCTAGTGATGTTGAAAATGTGGTTGCGAGACTTAGACGGTTAGAAGAAGGACAGGAGCCAGTTTCCTTGCCGATAGATCAAGTTAAACCAGTCGTTTCAGTGACTGCACTAGAGAGTTATGTGCGATGTCCGTTTCGTTATGCAATGGAGAGAGTCCTTGAAGTTAGTGAAGCAGGAGCTGCCAAGGAGCAAGTGTCTCCGCTTGATATTGGTCAAATGGTCCATGCAATTATCGAAGAAATGTATAAAAAGCTTGATTTGATCGGAGTCCCTTTTGGGGAAGGATCAGACAAGTTAGCCAGTGTTCCTAATTTGTTAAATGAATTGTTTGAGGAGAAGTGGGAGCTTGTAGAAGAGCAAAGCCACGAATTATCACGTCTTGATTTATTACTAACAAAGCAGGATTGGCAAAAACGCCTGCAAAGATGGTGGCAGGCGGAGAGAAAGCATTTCTGGGATAATCCAGCGTTATCACACATGTCAATTATGGCTCTTGAAAAAGCCATTCGCTTTGAATTTTTACTTAAAAATGGACAAATGCTTATTTTAGTTGGAAAAGCCGATCGAGTTGATCTAGCGAATGATGCCTTTGTCGTTTATGACTACAAAACGGGGAAGGCGAGTGTGAATAGCGAAGAGGTTCGGGCTGGCTTGAAGCTGCAGCTACCTTTATATGCGTTCGCGATTCGGGCAGAATTAGAACAACAACAGGGGAGGACGATCACAGCAGATGGCGCTACGTATATTTCGTTGAAAGAACCAAGCAAGCGTGCGGGAAATGGCATGTGGCGTCCAGAGCAAGTTGAGAAAGGCTCGAAGTATTTCGTTTCTTCTTTTTGTAAAAATCGTGAGGAGACACTTGGAACAGAGGCTTTTTTAGAACAGTATGAGTTAAAGGAACGTATTGAGCAAATCTGGAACGGCATGCAGACTAATTTTCCTGTCCAACCCCTAGATTGTGCAAGTCACTGTCCATTTCGTTCAGTCTGTCGTGTAACGGACGAGAAAAAAGAAGAACATGCACTATAAATATAGTTTATTAAAATAACCGAGATAGAAAGCAGGTGAGTCTCATGCAATTCAATGATGCCCAACGACAAGCGATTACGAGTGTGCAGCCACTCGTTCTTGTCTCTGCTGGTGCTGGATCTGGAAAGACGAGAATTTTAACAGAACGTTTTGTTCATTTATGTGAGCTAAGATTAGAGGATAAAGATAATGCGGCAGGAGCAACCGTGGATGAGATGGTCGCCATCACTTTTACGGAGAAAGCTGCTCGGGAAATGAAGGATCGGATACGTAAGCGATTGGCTGAAAAGGAAGCGGAGGCTAGTGAGGAAAGAGCACGCGCATTTTGGCAGGAGCAAAAGGAAGCGGTCGAGCGTGCTCATATTTCGACGTTTCACAGCTTTTGTCAGCGCCTATTAAGTCAGCATGCGATGGCAGCTAACCTTCCTCCTAAAACACGTGTCCTTGATGATATGGAAGCAAGAAGGGCAAAAAGAACGATCATGAAATCGTTGCTTGAGGAACGCCACTTTCTTGAGCGAGCGACTCCTCTATTAGAAGTGATGAGTAAGCAGCAGTTAATGGAATCTATTGAGCAGATTCATGATGATATTCGTGAATTTGTCATTGGTGAGGAAGCGATTTCCTATTTACATGTTACGGACATGCTAAAAACTCAGTCCGCTGCTAAAAAGCAAAAACAGCTTGAATCGGTGCAGGTGTTTCATCAACAAGCACTTCGCTGTGTGGCTGCTTTTCCTCCTTCAGATGAATTAACGAAAGCTCAACAAAATCATGTCGATCGAATTAAAGATGCATTTTCAACATTATCTGAACCAAGTGAACCTGAGTCTTACATCACATTTCTAAATGAGATTATGCCGAGTAGGTCTGATAAAAAATGGAATGAGAAAGCTCCAGCTTTATATGAGCTGTATGTTGATTATTGGAAGCCTTTAAAGGATAGCTGGAAGGATATTGGTGGAGATATATCAATTGATGAGCAAATAACCGTTTACGTTCAGTCTATCGTAGATCTTCTGCAAGAATTTGCGGTCAGATATGCGCGTGAAAAAGAACAAGTAGGAGCACTTGATTTTACTGACCTTCAGCAAAAAGCGGTGGCGTTGCTTACTAATCCAATGATTAAAGAAGCATGTCAGCGCCAATTTCGCCATATGATGGTTGATGAATTTCAAGATACAAATCGCCTTCAGCTGGCGATGTTAGAGAGAATTGAGCCAATGTTTCAATTTATTGTAGGCGATCAAAAACAATCGATTTATCGGTTCCGTGGTGCAAACGTTGCCTTAATGAACGAGAGGGAAGATATTGCAGTAAAAGAAGAGTGGGCTGAAGCCATCTTAATGAATACGAATTACAGAACGTCCGCTCCAATTATTGAGGCTGTCAATAAACTGTTTGCCCATGCGATGACATCTGTGCGAACGAAGGCATATGAGACTGTTTATACGCCTCTAACAGCTGGTCGAAATGGAGAAAGAGAAAATGAAAAACGTGTTGAATTGACTGTTCTTCCAAAAGATGAGGAAAGAGAGACAAACACCTACCAAGCACTGGCTAATAGAATGAGTGAAATGATTCAATTAGGGCTTCCTCATGTTCAAAAAGGAGATGTGTGGGTTCGACCGACTTGGGGAGATATCGCGATTCTCATACCAGCTCGTTCTCATCTTCTTACCCTTGAAAAGGCTCTAAATAATCTAGGCATTCCTTATGTCGTAAGCGGTGGGATCGGATTTTACCAACGACAAGAAATTATCGATTTTGTCACGCTTCTGCGTTGGTTGAATCGTCCGTTTGAAGATGTTCATCTACTTGCGATTTTACGAAGCCCACTGTGCGGGTTAACTGTCGCTGACTTTTTAGCGATGAAAGAGGGCTTAGATGAAACGGAAGCTTTTTATCAGTTAATGTATGAAGAAGAACACTCGTCATTTGATCGTCTTCCAAGTGCGATTAAAGAAGCGAGCCAGTTGGTGAAGGGCTGGCTTGAGAGATGGACACCATTTCGCTTTCACCAATCGCTTAAGGATATCTTAATGGAGTTGTTTTCAGATACTGGTCTTAGATCGTCGCTATTGCTTCAAACAAATGGTTTACAAAAAGTGAGAAACGTGGAGAAGCTGATTGAGGTCATAGTAAGTAGTAATCACATGGAGCTTGAAACAATATTAGCTGAATTAGATGAAAGAATGCTTTTGAGTGAAAAGGAAGGAGAATCAGAGGTTGAACGAATAGATGGGGATGTTGTCCAAATTATGACTGTCCATGCTTCAAAAGGTCTTGAATTTCCGATTGTCTGTCTTCCTCATTTAGATCGTAACATTCGCGGAGATAAAGGGAGGATTCGCTTCCATCCTGAACTTGGAATCGTATTCAATCTTGAGAAAGAGGGAGAAGAGTTAGATGACAAGTTAATCCCCTATCAAACTCCAGGTTATTCAATTGTAAAGGATTTGGCTGATGCTGAAGCGAGAGAAGAATCAAAACGTTTATTTTATGTGGCGATGACGCGAGCGCGTGATTATTTGTATATGATTGGTGAGGAATCAAATGCTTATGATACATGGCTTAAACTTGTCGAAACAGCAATGGAGGAAACAGAGCTAGAATCGAAGGTGATAAAGTCTGAAGAGAGCCAAGCGCAATCTCGCTTTGAGAAGGTATCTGAGAGTTACTCTTTACCGAAACGAGTTCAAAAGCAAGAAATGCCATTATCACTATCTGTTTCAGAGGTTTTGACCTTTATCAAGGATCCACTTGAGTATTTCAACCGTTTTGTTGTTGGTTTGCCTTTTGCCGAATCAAAAGAAGATTTAGATCATACGCTTAAAGAAAAATCTATTGTTGATCCTTCGCGTCTTGGAACACTTGTCCATCGTGCATGTGAACTACGAGATTATGGTTTATCCATAGAAGGAGCAATCACAGCGGCATTGAGTGAAGAGGAAGAGATCATTGATAGTGCTACATATGAGATAGAGATGAGCAGATTGATGGGAAATTACACAGACGAACAACGCGAACAGCTCGGAAATGTCATTGCTAATGAGTGGTCCTTTATTGTGAATATTGAAGGAGTAGAATTAATCGGTGAAATCGATAAAGTTGTTGTGAAAAATGGGAAGCTAGCCATTATTGATTTTAAAACAAATAAGATCAAATCTTCTGGTGAGGAGCTGCTTGAATTTTACCGCCCTCAGCTTTATTTATACAAAATGGCGTACGAAGAACAGACAGGTGAAAAAATTGATTCGACATCTTTATATGTCCTTAGAGATGCAATACAGCCGCTTCATACAGTCGTTGTAAAACAAGGAGAAGAGGATGCTGTTAGGGTAGCGATTCAAACGATCAAATCATTACGAATTAGTCGAGCTAGGAAAGAAGCATATCAAGCACTTAAGAAACAGCATGGATGAAGGTAGAAGATATAGTATAATTAACTAAAAAAAGATGGTCTTTTGTGTCTGATCTGTTGAAAATTTATCGTAAGAAAGTGATGGAGTATAATGAATCAATCTGAGATCGAGAAAAGACTGAGAGAAAGTGAAGAGCAATATCGTTCTCTTTTCCGTTACAGTACAAATGCAATGTTTGTGTTAAATCGATTAGGTCAGTTTGAACAAGTGAATCCAGCCACTTCAAGAATGACAGGATATGTAGAAGATGAGTTGGTGATGATGCATTTTAACGAGCTCGTCTTTGAGCAGGGTCACAAATTAGCTCAGGATTTTGTGCAACGTGCTTTGAAAGGATCTTCTGAGACGTTCGATATTGAACTAAGACACCGCTTGAAACAAAAATTATTCGTTCATCTAACACTAGTGCCTAACGAGATAAATGGAGAGATTAAAGGTGTTATTGGGGTTGCTGAAGACATAACAAAACGTAAACAAGATGAGCAAAAAATAAAAAGGATGGCAAATGAAGATGAGTTAACAGGATTGCCAAATCGTCGCTCTTTAACTGAGCATCTTGCTACTGCTATCACCTTAGCAGATCGCAATAATGAGCAACTTGCTGTCTTGTTTATTGATTTGGATCGTTTTAAGTTAGTCAATGATACACTGGGTCATATTTTGGGTGACAAAGCGTTAAAGGAAATGGGTAAACGAATTAATGAAGGGTTACAAGAAGAGGCAATCTTGGCAAGAATGGATGGGGATGAATTTATTGCTCTCATACCTCGTTTATCCTCACTGGAACAAGCGACGGAGGTAGCTTCTCAACTATTAGAATGGATAAAACAACCACTACTTATTGATGGATATGAGTTTACATTGACAGGAAGTATAGGGATTGCGATGTATCCTGATAGTGGGGACAATGTTGAATTACTTATAAAATGTGCTGATGCTGCCATGTACTCTGCAAAGACAAAGGGAGGCGATGTATTCGAAAAGTATGAGGAGAATATGCGTTACAAATTCTTTGAACGATTTCATGTCGAAAATGACCTACGTCGAGCACTTGAAAAAGGAGAGTTCTTTCTCTATTTTCAACCGCAATTTGATGCAGTGACAAACGAGTTGTGTGGGGAAGAAGTTTTAGTAAGATGGTTTCATCCCGAGGAGGGGGTAACAAGCCCTAATAAATTTATTGCAATAGCAGAGGAAACGGGTTTAATCATTCCTATTGGTAAATGGATTTTACGACAAGCGTGTTTGCAGAAAAAAAAGTGGATTGATTTAGGTTATCCTCATGTGTCGATGTCAGTGAACTTATCGTTAAGACAATTTCTCCAGCAAAATATTGTAGAAACAGTAAAAGATATTTTAGAGGAATCACAACTTCCTCCTCATTTACTTGAAATCGAAGTGACGGAAAGTGTGACGATTGATATCGAGCGGACGATTGATATATTGAAGCGATTAACAGCTCTCGGTATTAAGATCAGCCTTGATGACTTCGGTACAGGATATAGTTCATTGCAGTATGTGAGTCAATTGCCTATCCAAGAGTTGAAAATTGATCAGTCCTTTGTTCGAAACATTGGTAAAGGACAAAATAGTGAAGGCATTATTGCAATGATTATTAATTTGGCCCATTTTTTAAATTTAAAAGTCATTGCAGAGGGTGTGGAAACCGAAGCTCAGCTTTCATACTTAGTGAAGCAACGATGTGATAAGGTTCAAGGCTATTTCCATTCAAGACCTTTATCTGTTGAGGAGTATGAGTTATTTTTGCAGCAAATTTGATGCAAGGCGAACTCAACCCCTTAAACAACGTAGAGAATGTTTTTGTTTCTGCTTTAAACTATATAGTCAGTAAATAGTACAAAAAATGATAATTCTTTAAAACTATTTCCTATTTCCTACACAGAATCAGCTTATTTCTATTTAAAATATGCTATCATTATAAAAAAGCTCCGCATGTCGTTTGCAAATTACGAAGTGAACCTCATCGGCAAAAAAGTGAACATCGAGGTGAATAGAATCTTGGTTAACTCAGAGTATCTAGATGTCTTTCTTGACGAGAGTCAGGAACATCTTCAAGCGATTAACGACAATCTATTAAAATTGGAGCAAGCGCCTGATGATTTATCGATTGTAGGGGAAGTATTTCGTTCTGCCCACACTCTTAAAGGGATGGCGGCTACAATGGGATTTGAGGACCTTGCTCATTTAACTCATAACATGGAAAACGTCTTGGATCTAATACGTAATCAAAAGTTACATGCGACTTCAGAAGTACTTGATGTTGTTTTTGCAGCAGTTGATGATCTTGAAGCAATGGTGACTGATATTGCAGGTGGTGGCGATGGAAAGCGTGATGTATCTGAAGTAGTAGCTCTGCTTGAAATTATTGAAAAGGGAGAATCGCCAGCTGCTGCTACAGTAGAGGCAACAGGAGTAGAGGTCGAAGCTGTAGACATTTTAGAAGAAACGTATGATGAGTTCGAACGTACGGTTATCCAGCAATCCGCTGAGCAAGGTTATGTTACTTATCAAATTAGAGTAACATTAGACGAACGAGCGATGTTAAAAGCAGCTCGTGTCTTTATGGTGTTTGAGATACTTGAACAAATTGGTGAAGTGATTAAATCAACCCCATCTACTGAATATTTGGAAGAGGAAAAATTTGATCAAGATTTTCTCGTTACGCTTGTTTCAAAAGTTGAGGGTGAGGAAATCAAGCAACGTATTTTAAAAGTATCAGAGATTACAAATGTAGCTGTTCATCAAGTGGACATTGAGAAGCTTTCTTTAAGGATAGAAGCAGAAAAAAAAGAAGCGACTTCTGAAATGAACGATGAAAAACAAGTGAGCAGTACTAAAGCACCTGTTAATCAGAAGGAATCTACCTCTGTTCAGCCAAAGAAATCTCAAGGGGATTCTAATAAGACGATTCGTGTAAACATTGAGCGTTTGGATGTTTTAATGAATTTATTTGAAGAGCTTGTCATTGATCGTGGACGCCTAGAGCAAATTGCGAGTGAGCTTCGTAATAGTGAATTGAATGAAACCGTTGAAAGAATGTCACGAATTTCAGGAGATTTACAAGAGATTATTCTGAATATGCGGATGATGCCTGTTGAACAAGTGTTTAATCGCTTCCCACGTATGGTCAGAAGCTTATCAAAAGACTTGAATAAAAAGGTTAATCTTGAAATTAGTGGTGCAGAAACAGAACTTGATCGAACCATTATCGATGAAATTGGAGATCCACTTGTTCATCTGCTACGAAATTCAATTGATCATGGTATTGAAACGCCAGATAAGCGCCGTGAGCTTGGTAAACCAGAAGAAGGTACCGTTCGATTAAAAGCATATCATAGCGGCAACAACGTCTTCATTGAAATTGAGGATGATGGTGCTGGGATTGACCGTGAAAAAGTACTTAGAAAAGCTCTTACAAATGGGATTGTAACAGAAGAAGAGGCAGAGAAATTAACAGATCAACAAGTTTTTGGTTTGCTATTTGCCTCTGGATTTAGTACAGCAGAGAAAATTACTGATGTTTCTGGGCGTGGGGTTGGTCTTGATGTCGTTCGGAATACTTTTGAGTCATTAGGTGGAATTGTTACTGTAAATTCGGTTCTTGGAAAAGGATCTATTTTCTCCATACAATTGCCGCTTACGCTTTCCATTATCGATGTCATGCTTGTTGAAGTGAAGGAGGAAAAATACGCAATTCCGTTATCCTCCATCGTGGAAACAGCTATTGTCAATAAACAGGATGTGTATAGTGCGCATAATCAAAAGGTCATTGATTTCCGTGGGAAGGTCGTTCCGCTTGTTTTCTTAAAGGAAATATTCCAAATACCAGGTGATCAACCAGAAGACGAATTCTACTCACTTGTTATTGTTCATAAAGGTGATAAAGTAGCAGGACTTGTAGTCGATTCTTTAATCGGCCAGCATGATATAGTGCTAAAATCGCTCGGTAATTATTTAAAAGACGTTTTTGCGATTTCTGGAGCAACTATTTTAGGCAATGGTCAGGTTGCACTTATCGTCGATTCCAATGCATTAATCAAGTAACTTTATCAGAGGGAGGCCTCTCACGTTGTCCAATGAATTAGCTACAAAAAAAGAGTTAAAAGTCATTGTGTTTCAATTGAAGGACGAAGAGTATGCCATTGAAGTAGATTATATTCAGTCGATTGAGCGAATGCAGCCTGTAACAAGAATCCCGCGTACATTTCCTTTTATAACAGGAGTAATGAATTTACGTGGAGTGATTACGCCAATCATTAACTTACGAAAGCGTTTTGGGATAGAAGAAAAACCTTTCGATGATGCAACTAGAATTCTTGTCATTTCTAAAGAAGGCCTTGAGATTGGTTTTATCGTTGATGGCGCAAATGACGTTATTGATATTCCTGTTGAAAAAATAGAACCAACTCCTGAAGTAGTAGGGGGAGTAGAGGCTGAGTATTTAAGAGGAGTCGTGAAGTTAGATAAACGTCTATTCACTCTCTTAAACCTAGAAAAAGTAATCCAAGAATCATAAAAAAATTAAACGAATTAGAAACTATTAATGAGGTGATCGAATGGCATCAGTACTTATTGTTGATGATGCGGCATTTATGCGCATGATGATTAAAGATATTCTTTCAAAAAATGGATTTGAGATTGCAGGTGAAGCAGCTAACGGTGCAGAAGCAGTTGAAAAATTCAAAGAGTTAAGTCCGGATCTTGTTACAATGGATATCACTATGCCAGAAATGGATGGTATACAAGCTCTTAAAGAGATTAAACAAGTTGATGGTGGAGCAAAGGTTATTATGTGTTCAGCAATGGGACAGCAATCAATGGTTATTGATGCTATTCAATCTGGCGCAAAAGACTTTATTGTTAAACCGTTTCAAGCAGATCGAGTGCTTGAGGCAATTAAGAAAGTATTAGGATAAATAATATGATGCCCCCAGTTGCCGTTAGATAGGTAGTTGGGGGTTTTGCTATGATAGGTGGTAGAAACGAATATGAAAAAACTTAGTATTATAATGGTGTTTTTTGCGTTGGTTATTAGTGGATGTATGATTGAGGAAACGGTGTTACCTTCTACGGGAAATGTAGAGATTAGTGATGAATTAAAGGTAACATTTTTTGATGTTGGACAAGGGGATGCAACCCTTTTTCAAACAGAAGATGCGACGATTTTAATTGATGCAGGTCGTCATGATCGTGATGACGTCGTTTCATTACTTGAGTCAGCGAACGTGGATACGATTGACCTTTTTGTTGCAACGCATCCTCATGCTGATCATATTGGACAAGCAGATAAGGTTCTACAGACATTTAATGTAGAGGAAGTCTGGATGTCTGGGGACGTCCATGACACAAGAACGTTTGAACGCACAATTGCGGCCATTAGTGCTGCGGATATTGATTATTATGAACCACGAGCAGGTGAAGAATTTAATATTGGTTCGATGGAGGTTGAAGTTCTGAATCCAGAGGAATTGACAGGGGACTTTAACAACGGTTCAATTGCCATACGTCTACAATATGATCATATTTCATTTATTATGATGGGCGATGTTGAAGTTGAAAACGAAATCGAGATACTCAAACGTGGACATCAGCTCAAAGCAAACATTCTTCGTTTAGGTCATCACGGTTCATCCACATCGACTTCAAAGGAATTATTAGATGCGGTTAACCCAGAAGTTGCGATTTATTCTGCTGGGGAGGATAATGAATACGGACATCCACATAGGGAAGTTGTTAGTTTGATTGAGAGTAGAAATATTGATTTTTATGGAACCGATAAGAATGGTCATATTGTAGTAACGACAAATGGAGAGACTTACGAAGTAGTAACAGAATATGATAATGAAGTAGCGACTTCTTCATGCGTTGATTTGAACAAGGCGTCAGTAGATGAGTTAGAGCAAATTGTCCATCTCGGTGAAGAACGAGCCGAGGAGGTTATGAAGCTACGTCCGATTACAGCAGCGAATCAATTAACCGATATAAATGGTATAGGTGATGGTCGTTTAGCTGACATTATAGCAGAAGGAAAAGCCTGTCTAGATGGGGTGGTGTTACGATGAGAGCAATTGTTGATCGGATTGTTGATGGCATTCATATTGTCCTCTTAGTAGGGGAAGAAGAGGTAGAAATGATTCTTTTAAAAGAACAGTTATCTATCGATGTGAAGGAAGGTACTATCCTGGATGTCAATTTTGTTAATGGTCAACTGCAAGGAGTAAAACTAATGGAAGATTCCACGCATAATCGTATAGACGAGCAGTTGAAGCAGCTTCGTAAACGCCAACGAAGTAAATATAACCGTAATGGTTAAGCGGTATGAAGCGTAAACGTAATAATGATTTATTTTTACTAATAACAAAAGGAGTTAAAAAGATGAAGAAGCAATTTGCCGTTATTGGGCTAGGCCGTTTCGGAAGTAGTGTATGTAGAGAACTCTATAAGCTAGGACATGAAGTGTTAGCAATCGATTTAAAAGAAGAGAGAGTGAATGACATTACTCGTCATTCCACTCATAGTGTCATTGCAGATACGACAGATGAGAATGCGCTTCAGTCACTAGGCATTCGAAACTTTGATTATGTGATTGTGGCGATTGGTGATGATATCCAATCAAGTATTCTCTCGACCCTTTTACTCAAAGAGCTGGGTGTGAAAAACGTTTGGGTGAAAGCACAAAGCTATTATCATCAACGAGTACTTGAGAAAATTGGAGCAGATCGAATCGTCCATCCTGAGCAAGACATGGGAATACGTATTGCGCAACATTTAACATCAGAAAAAATAGTTGATTACATTGAATTGTCAGCTGATTATAGTATCGTTGAGCTCATTGCAACGGATAAGGTAGCAAATAAGTCCCTCGTTGAGCTTGATGTACGAGCGAAGTATGGATGTACGATTCTTGGAATCAAACGAGGTGAAGATATTAACATTGCTCCGATGCCGACGGATCATATATTTCAGGACGATATTTTGATTGTCATTGGTCACAAAAATGATTTAAAACGGTTTGAAGATGAGGGAATGTAAGAATAAGGTGAAAGTGTCTGGCTACTTAGAGGTCAGACACTTTTATTTTTCATTAGATTAACTGTTGTAAAGCACGATGTAATATAATCAAATACCTGTTTTTTTAAATGAGCATTCAATATTCGCATACTCCCATGATAGCCACGACACATGTAGGTGAATTCGGTAAATAAGCCATCATTTTGCTTCTTTTCTACTATCATGTTCAATTTAGTCATCTCTTTTTTTACAGGAGCTAGCTCTTTACTAATTTGATTTAGTAGCGAGATGGTCATCTCAGTAAAAGTAGTTTGTAAGCGAAGTTTCGTTTTCTCTAATTGAAGTAAATCGCTTTCTAATGCTTTTCTAGCAATGATAAGGAGAATATAGTGTCTCATTATTTGTTGCTCATCATTCGTTAGATTCACCATTTGTACCACCTATCCATAAAGGGAACTTATGTTCTTATTATATGGAGAGATCCTTAGAAATACAACAACAAAATATTAGGAAAGAATTAGCTTCATCATAAGAGATCATTAGAAGTTAAAAGCTTTGTTTAAATGATGAAAAATCAGATAATTTGTTATTGGAACTGGGTATAATAAAGGTAGCATCTATGTAAGGGAGAGTAAAAAAATGGAGAGTAAGTTCCCGTTACAAGAATGGATTGAACGAAAGCAATTAGTTAAAATCGTAGCGGTGAAACAAAAAGTTGGTCGAAGAGTAATCATGGGGAGAATACTTTCCTATGATAAAGAGATGGGTGCGATCTTACTTTATGATGATGATCAGAAAGAAGTTGTCCATTTGCTTCAAAATGAAATTGATAGTATTGAAAAAACGTATATATAAAGGCGACTGTTTAAAAGAACAGTCGCCTTTATAAAGTGTATTAATTTGGCTGTAACATAACCTTTACTTTACGAATACGACGATTTTCTGTTTCTTCGACTTTCAAAGTAATATGTTCATACGTAAATTCATCGCCCTTTGCAGGGATACGTTGAAACTCTTCAACGAGCCACCCACCAAGCGTGTGGTAAGAGGTGTCAGGAAGCTCAACGTTTGTAAATCGAACAAAATCATCGAGAGAGTATTCAGCATAAAAGAGATATGTCTCTGTATCAATTTGTTTGACAAGTTTTACTTTCTCATCATGCTCATCCCAAATTTCACCGACAATTTCCTCAAGAATGTCCTCCATCGTAATCAAACCAGATGTTCCACCAAATTCATCAATGACGATCGCCATATGCATTTTATGTTTTTGAAGTTCAGGTAATAACGCAGAGACTTTCATTGATTCAACAACGAGAAGTGGATCACGGATTAGCTTTTGAAGATCAACTTCTTCATCTTTAATCAAAGAAGTTAAAAAATCACGCTCTGATAAGATACCAATAATATTGTCAATGCTTCCATCATAGATTGGAACACGAGAATACCGTTCTTGGAAAAAGATATTTTTGATCTCTTCAATTGATTGATTAATATCAACAGCGATAATATCAATACGTGGTTTTAAAATTTCACCAACAAGAATATCGTCAAAGTCTAGAGAACGATGGACAAGTTCTTTTTCATTTTTATTTAATACTCCTTCCTCTTCGCTAAGCTCAACCATGACTTTTAATTCTTCCTCTGTAAAGGAAGGAGACTGTTCCTTGTTTCGAACGAGTAACAACATTCCTTTTTTAATCTGAAGAAAGACCCAAGTTACTGGTGTTGCAATCATAATCAAGAAAAGCAAGACTGTAGAGATTCGCAGAGCAAATGGTTCTGCATACTCTTTAGCGAAAGATTTCGGCAGAATTTCTCCAAAGATAAGAACGAGGATTGTCACAACAAATGTACTAATAAACACACCCGTACTAGGGCCGAAGATATCTGTTGCAAGCTGTGCAGAAATCGTTGCCGCAGCAATGTTAACAAGATTATTACCGACAAGAATAGTCGACAATGTCTTATCAAAATGTTCGACTATATGGAGCGCTTTTTTTGCACCCCGACGACCTTCATCGGCATAGCTTTTTAAGCGAATCTTGTTTGCACTTGAATACGCAGTCTCAGCAGAAGAGAAAAATGCAGATAAGAGTAGTAACAAAATGAATAAGCTAATCATACTTAATGGTATATCGTCCAAAGACTATCACACTCCTAGAAGTTTATTCTTTAATTATAAATAAAAACTTCTTATTGCTGTTAAATATATTTTGAACAAATAAGAAAATAATACAATCTCGTTAATATTATTTGAGGGAAAAGTGCCAAAAAAACAAAATTATCGGTAAGGTTTGATTTGTTTGTTATACTAATGATAAGAATGAGAATCACTATCATAAAAGAGGTGGAAATACATGTTGGATCATACAATAATTGATATCCTTCAAGAACAGTTTTTTGTTAATGGACAAAAAGTCGATCAAAGTGGTGTACCTTACAGACAACTGTTAGATGAAAAGGTGATGCAACAACTCATTACAAGTAGAACGACTCAATTTAGTGGCACGGATCATCGGGTTGGCGGAGCAAACATAATGAAGTGGTTTGGTAACTTTATTACCGCGCATGCGTATTTGTATTCGATTCATGACAGTTGGCTTAGCTATGATGACTTTAGCTTTGTTGAAAAAGGAAAAAAAGCAGAAATTCAACTAATAGAACCACACTTAGTAGCCCTTGATGAAACAAATCGTGAAAACATGTTGATAGAAAGACTAGAAGCGTTATTTAAAATGCTTCAACCGATATTTGAAAGAGTTGCAAGCACATCAGGATTGCCGATTCAACAAGTGTGTGGGCTCTTATCTAACCCTTTTTATAATCAATATCAAGCATGGATGAACATATCAGAAGCTGATGAACAATTAAAGTTAAATGATGACCTTCAACTAATGAGAAAATTAGATCCTACGGTATTTGGTTTAAATCGTAATCCGTTTGATGTAACGTTTCGCTATGTTGATAGCTGGTGGGAGCCAGTGGAACCTGTGCGCATTAAAGCAGCGTGCTGCATGAGCTATTTAAAAGGTGAAGGAAATTATTGCTTTGCTTGTCCCAAAATGAATAAAAAAGAGCGAGTAAAAAGAGCAGAGCAATTACGTCGAGAGCAACAACAATCGTGATACGGTATAATTCCTTCTTTAGAAAAGACAATGGAGGAAATTTATACTTGCTAAAAAGAATAATTAATAGTTTAATGATACCTATACACATTAAAACAATATACATTTAATCATTAAAAGTGCTCAAGGTCTTAAACTTGGGATAATAGGGAAATCAGTTAAAGTCTGATGCAGCCCCCGCTACTGTAAGTGTTGATGAAATTGTCAAAACCACTAGAGATGATCTGGGAAGGGACAAAAGTAAGCTCGAAACACAAGCCAGGAAACCTGCTTTTAATGTATTAGTCCAATTTTCGGAGGGAAAGTTTTGGGTGAACATATCTATAGAATCTATTTTATTTAATAGTTCTGTAGTTTGGACATACCTTTAAACCTTACCTTTTGAGAAATGGGTAAGGTTTTTTTGAATAGATAAAACAAAGGTGCATAATATTTCGGTTATGCTTAAAAGGGAAGCACGGTGTAAATCCGTTACGGTCCCGCCACTGTAATGAATCATTTTATTGTCTAGGGCGGCATAATGATTCTAAGTCAGAGACCTGCCTTTGTTTTGCCTTCAATGCCTACGGGTCATAGGTAGAAGTGTAGAATTAAGATGCAACTTACGTATTTCGTATGTAAGCCATTTTATTTGCACCTCTACTTGTTAGAGGTGCATTTTATTTTCTCTAATAATCGTAATGGAAAGAGAAATGAGGAGGAACGACGGATGACTACTTGGAATTTAAATGGTACAAAGAAACATGTCTTCATTTGTAATGGATCTAGCTGTATGAGAAAAGAAGGGGAAGAAATCACTTTAGCTATTCGCGAAGAGATTGCACAGCTTGAGCTAGATCATCAAATCCATACGACCCGCACTAGATGTAATGGGAGATGTAAGGATGCTTGTGTTGTTGTCGTATACCCTGAAGGAAAATGGTATTCGGCAACCTCAACTGATATAGGTCGTTCCATTATTAAAAGTCACGTTGATCCATCCATTAATCTAGAAGATGCTCTTATTTATGATTTTAATAGTGAAGAAATGATGGCTGTTAATACAGATGCTAGAGTAAAGGGCATCGAAAAAGGTGAAAAGGAAAAGGCGAAAGCATAGAAAGTCATTTTCCCCTAAACCGTAGTAGGTGGTGTTCCTGTTACCGCTTACTTTTTATATATTTAAATAAATAGAGTTTACAAAAGGAGGAATGTCGGATGAAAGGGACATTACTAGTTATCGGTTTTGGACCTGGAAGTTTTGAACATATAACGAAGAGGGCGCAAGAAGCAATTCAAGAAAGTGATTGCATTATTGGCTATAAGACATATGTTGAACTTATTTCTGATTTATTAACCGATCAAGAAATTATTAGTACAGGCATGTCAGAAGAAGTAAGTCGTGCTCAAGCGGCTGTTCGTCTTGCAGAAGAAGGAAAAAAAGTCGCTGTAATTTCCAGTGGAGATGCTGGAGTGTATGGTATGGCTGGTCTTGTGTATGAAGTATTGATTGAACAAGGATGGACAGAAGAAACGGGTGTAGGTGTTGAGGTTATTCCAGGTGTATCTGCGATTAACTCTTGCGGATCGTTACTTGGCGCCCCGATCATGCATGATTCTTGTACAATTAGTTTAAGTGATCATTTAACTCCGTGGGAATTAATTGAAAAGAGAATTGATGCAGCAGCTCAAGCAGATTTTGTCATTGCTTTGTATAACCCGAAAAGTGGGCGTAGAACGAGACAGATTCAAGAAGCACAACGAATCTTATTAGAACATCGTTCGCCAAGTACACCAGTAGGACTTGTGAAAAGTGCTTATCGTGACCGTGAGCACATTGTAATTACCGACCTTGAACATATGCTAGATCATGATATTGGAATGTTGACAACGGTAATCATTGGGAACTCATCTACGTTTCTTTATGATAATAAAATCATTACACCACGAGGATATCAACGTAAATATACGCTCAATTCCACTACTCAAAGATTAAGACCACACGAACGCCTAAGACATGAGAATGAACCATGGGCTCTTCACAAAGGAAAGAGTGAGGAGGAAGTTCAGGTTGAACCGAAGGCAGAGAAAACAGCAGCTGTTGCAACGTTAGTGAAGCCTGAGGTAAAGGTTGATACGACATTGGAATTAGCTCTAGAGGCTCTTGATAAAGTAGGGTTTCAAGAAGAAGTTAAGGACGTGCCAAATCGTGTTTCTGAGACGAACAAGACGGTAAACAATCCAATTGTTTCTATTTTTGAATTAGCTGTTAGTCCTGGTGTTGCCAATAAGCATTTTACACCAGCTCAAATGATCACTCTTACTGAAGTCGTAGGAGACGAAGGAACGATGGAATACACTCCTCATCACCAAATTTATTTAAAAATTCCGACTGCAGATCCTGAGACAATTACTGAAAAATTGCAAGCGGTTGGATTTTTACTAGAGCCAATTGGCGATGTGTTTCAACTAAAGGCTTGTGATTTTTGTGAGGGTGAGAAAAAGGATTCCATTCCCCATGCAGAAGAGTTACACGAAAAGCTAAGTGGCCTTGAGTTACCTAAAGAGTTGAAAGTTGGCTTCAATGGTTGTGGGATGGCTTGTTTTGGTGCTGTTAACGAAGACATTGGAATTGTATTTAGAAAAGGCAAGTTTGATCTGTTTTTAGGTGCAAAAACGGTTGGACGGACAGCTCATGCTGGACAGCCTGTAGCAGAAGGTATTGAACCAGATAACATCGTCCAAGTGATTGAAAATATTATCTACGAGTATAAAGAAAAAGGGCATCCGAATGAAAGATTTTATAAATTCTTTAAACGCGTTGGCAGTGTTCAAGGCTATACATATAAGGATATTGCACCGAAGATTGAAATTGAGCCTGCGCCGTGTGGAGACTAATGAAAGCAAAGGGGAGAATTAAATGAAAGCTGTTTTACTAGTTGGACACGGAAGTAGAGATCCTGAAGGAAATGAGCAGGTTAGACAAAGTATCGAGGAATTAAAGCCGAAGTTAGATGCTTCTTTGTTAGTTGAAACTTGTTTCCTAGAGTTTGAAACACCAACCATTCAGCAAGGGATTGCAACCTGTGTTGAAAAAGGTGCTACAAGTGTGTATGTTATTCCGATTATGTTACTTGCTGCTGGTCATTCTAAGATTCATATTCCTGCTGCGATCGATGAAGCAAAAGAACGCTATCCCTATGTTCAGTTTACGTACGGGAGACCATTTGGGATTCATGAGGAGACAATGGAGATTTGTAAAAGTCGCTTAGAAGAAGTCGGCGAAAGTATAAACGAAAAAGATCCTGATACTGCTGTGATCTTATTAGGCCGCGGTGGTAGTGACCCTGATGCGAACAGTGATCTATATAAAATCACTCGTTTATTATGGGAAAAATTAAATTATAAATTTGTTGAACCAGCCTTTATGGGTGTGACAGATCCTCTTATAAAAGAAGGGGTTGAACGCTGTATTAAATTAGGCGCTAAAAAAATTGTTATTTTACCTTATTTCTTATTCACTGGAATTTTAATTAAACGTCTTGAGAAACTGATTATAGAATTTGAAGAAGAGTTTCCAGAAATTGAGTTCAAATTAGCTGGATATTTCGGGTTTCATTCAAGATTACAAACAATTATCAAGGACCGTATTGAGGAAGCATTACAAGGCGATGTGAAAATGAATTGTGATACGTGCCAATACCGCATCGAGGCAATGGAGCATATTGATCATCACCACCATCACGACCACGACCACGATCATCATCACCACCATCATGATCACGAGCATGAGGCTCAAAAACTATGATTCTCTTTTTAGCTGGAACCAGTGATGCAAGAGAGTTAGCCATTAAGCTAAAAGAAGAAGGCTATCAATTGCTTACGACTGTTGTCACGGACAATGCAGCGATTGAACTGAAAAAAGCGGGATTAGATGTTTATGTTGGTCGTTTAACGAGTGAAGATTTTTTACAGTTTATTAACGAACGTGGCTTTGAGGCCATTGTCGATGCGAGTCATCCTTTTGCAGAAGAAGCGAGTAAAAATGCTCAATCTAGCGCAAAGGAAGCAAATATTCCCTATATCCGCTATGAACGCGAGTCGCAATCTTTTGAACAAGAAGGAATCACATTGGTTGATACGTACGGAGAAGCAGCAGAATTAGCATTTGAGAAAAAAGGTGTTGTGATGCTGACGACAGGAAGTAAAACGTTGCAAACATTTACGAGTAAATTACTTAACCAGCCTGACATTCGTGTGATCGCGCGTATGCTTCCTCGAAAAGATAATATGGAAAAATGCGAACAACTCGGCTTTCCGCAAAAAGACATCGTTGCCATACAAGGACCTTTTACAAGAGAGTTTGATCAAGCACTGTATAAGCAATACGGAGTTACAGTCATGATTACGAAGGAAAGCGGAAAAGTGGGATCGGTTGATGAAAAAGTAGAGGCAGCAAGGGAGCTTGGCATTGAAACAATTATGATCAAGCGGCCAAAAATAAAGTACGAAAATGCCTATTCTAGTTTTTTAGGTGTTATTAATCATATAAATGACCTATTCAAAACAGCAAACAAATGATGAATTGGAGGAGAGCATAATGGATTTTGGAACAGAATTTAAGCCATTAACGGTACAACCACAGGAAATTGAGGGATTGAGCTTTAAAATGATCGATGAGGAATTCGGTGAGCATCCATTCTCTCAGGATGAATATAAAGTTGTTCAGCGTGTCATTCATGCGTCGGCGGATTTTGATTTAGGACGTAGCATGCAATTTTACCCTGGAGCAGTTGAGGCTGGTATTCGTGCAATTAGAAACGGTGAACAAGTATATGCGGATGTGCAAATGATCGAAAGCGGTGTTAGTAAAGGAAGAATTGAAAAGCATGGTGGAAGCGTCAATGTCTTTATTTCTGACAAGGATGTCATGGAAGAGGCTAAGCGTTTAAATACGACGCGTGCGATTATTTCCGTTCGTAAAGCATTAAAGCAGTTTGATGGCGGTATTTATGCAATCGGAAATGCACCAACAGCTTTACTTGAGTTAATTAGATTAATTAAAGCAGGAGAAGCAAAGCCGAGCTTAGTCATTGGTCTTCCTGTTGGATTCGTTTCTGCTCCAGAATCAAAGGAAGAGTTAGCAAAATTAGATGTTCCATTTATTACGAATATAGGTAGAAAAGGCGGTAGTACAATCACGGTTGCAGCATTAAATGCAATTTCACTTTTAGCAGAAAAGGCATAGAAAAATGAACGGTACAACAAAAAAGAAAGACAAAAAGGAGATGCGCTCGGGTTTTACAACGGGCGCATGTGCCACAGCAACGACAAAGGCTGCCTTGGTCGCGCTTATTACTGGGGAAACCCAAACAGAAGCGACGATTTACTTGCCAGTCGGGAAATTTGCCACGTTTGAAATGGACAGTTGCAAAGTCGAAACTGATTTTGCTGAAGCAGGAACGATTAAAGATGCTGGTGATGATCCAGATGCAACTCACGGTGCATTAATTATTGCAACTGTCAGTTGGTGCGATACACCTGGGATTACGCTTGATGGTGGTGTTGGGGTTGGTCGTGTAACGAAGGAAGGTCTCCCTGTAGCTGTAGGAGAAGCAGCTATCAATCCCGTTCCACGTAAAATGATTCTTGAAACTGCGGAAGAAGTGCTTAAGTCATACGGAATAGACCGAGGCATTAAAGTCGTCATTTCTGTACCTGAAGGCGAAAAAATGGCAGAAAAAACACTGAATAAGCGTCTAGGCATCATTGGTGGAATATCGATACTCGGAACAAGAGGAACCGTTATTCCATTTTCCAGTTCTGCCTATATGGCGAGTATTGTTCAGGCAATTAGTGTCGCACGAGCAAGTAACTGTGAACATGTTGTGATTTCAACAGGAGGACGAAGTGAAAAATATGGTATCCAGCAGTATCCTGAGCTTCCTGAAGAAGCCTTTATTGAAATGGGCGATTTTGTTGGATTTACTTTAAAGCAATGTAAGAAACAAGGAATCAAAAAGGTATCCTTAGTTGGAATGATGGGGAAATTCTCAAAGGTTGCACAAGGTGTGATGATGGTTCACTCCAAAAGTGCACCAGTAGATTTTAATTTCTTAGAGAATGTAGCACGTGAAGCAGGTGTAGAGGATGAAGAATTACTTGAATCAGTCCGAAATGCCAATACAGCCTCACAAGTAGGAGATCTTATGCATGAACATGGATATAGCGACTTTTTTACGATTCTTTGTAAGTATTGCTGTGCTTCGGGTTTAAATGAAATTGACGGCGGAATTGCTATTGAAACAAGCTTGTATTCAATGAAGGGCGCGTTTCTTGGAAAGGCAGGTCAAAATGACAGAGAAAATTAAGTTAATTGGAATCGGTGATGATGGAAAACAGAGTATTTTGCCGATCTATGAAAAATGGATTAATGAAAGTGATGTTTTGGTAGGGGGAGAAAGACAATTAGCTTTTTTCCCAGAGTATAAAGGTGAGAAGGTTGTCATTAAAGGAGAACTGCCAAAGCTCGTTACATATTTAAGTCAGGAAACAAGAAGGATTGTCGTTTTGGCATCAGGCGATCCTTTGTTTTATGGGATTGGCAGCTACTTGTCAAAAAAACTAGACATTGAGATATATCCATATTTAAGCTCAATTCAACTTGCATTTGCAAGAATGAATGAACGTTGGCAAGACGCCTATATAACAAGTGTTCATGGTAGAAGCATGAAAGGACTAGCTCAACGCATCAACGGACGTGAGAAAATTGCCTTGCTGACAGATGCTGAAAATAATCCTTCTGCAATTGCTCGTTATCTTCGTTCTTTTGAGATGAATGAGTACCGAGCATTTGTTGCTGAAAATCTTGGTGGCGAAAATGAACGCACAGGATTTTATGAGCTTGAAGAAATGGCGAACAAGGAATTTTCCCCATTGAACGTCGTCATTTTACAAAAGGGTTCTGAGGGGAAAACGTGGAGTCCAAATATTGATGATGAGGAATTTCATCAAAGGAAGCCTGAAAAAGGATTAATAACCAAAAAGGAAATCCGTACGTTAAGTATCGCCCAATTAAATCTTCGAAAAGACAGTACAATTTGGGATATCGGCACATGTACAGGCTCTGTTGCAATTGAGGCTTGCCTAACTGCGACAGAAGGTCAGGTGTTTGCCATCGAAAAAAATGAACATGACCTGGAAAATTGTCGCTTGAATATGGTGAAATTCCGTACCGATTTTACAACTGTTCAAGGAAAGGCACCTGAACATCTCGATCAATTTCCAGACCCAAATGCGATTTTTATTGGTGGTACAGCAGGGAGTATGGAAGATATTTTAGAAGTTTGTTGCACTCGCTTGGAAAAAGGTGGAAGAATTGTCTTAAATGCGGTCACGATTGAAAATTTAGTACAGGCTGTCGATGAATTTAAGAAAAATGGCTTTGATACAACCATTACACTTGCACAAATATCGAGAAGTAAACCAATTTTAAATTTAACTAGGTTTGATGCCTTAAATCCGATTTACATTATCACGGCAAAGCATAAGGAGGAAGAAGAAGCATGATTGGAACATTATACGGATTAGGTGTAGGCCCAGGAGATCCTGAATTACTGACAGTAAAAGCATTTCGCAAGCTAAAAGAATCTCCCGTAATCGCGTACCCTAAAAAAAGAAAAGGTAGTAAAAGTTATGCTCAGAAAATTATTGATGTGTATGTAGATCCAACTGAAAAAGAGATGCTAGGTCTTGTGTTTCCTATGACAAAGGATCCGACTATTTTAGAACGTGAGTGGTCTAATACCGTTGATATCGTGTGGGAGAAGCTAAAAACAGGAAAAGATGTAGCGTTTGTGACAGAAGGGGACCCTCTTTTGTATAGTACGTTCATCCATATGATGAATCTTGTAAAGGAGCGTCATCCAGAGGTTAAAATCCAAACAGTTCCTGGAATATCATCCATTAATGGTGCTGCTTCAAGACTTGGGATTGCTCTTGCAGAAGGTGATGATCATGTGGCGATCGTTCCAGCGCGAGATGACTATGAAGCTATGAAAAAAGTCATTGTCGAAAATGATTGTGTCATTTTCATCAAAGTAGCAAAAGTCATTGATTTGATGCTTGAGATCTTGCGTGAATTAGATTTAACAGATCGTGCTTCTGTCGTGACAAAAGTAACGTCAGATGAGGAAATTGTGTGGGACATGAAAGAGTTAGAGAGAGCAGAATTAGAATATTTAACATTAATGGTGGTGAGAAAATAATGAAGATAACAATTATCGGAGCAGGGCCAGGAGATCCAGATTTAATCACGGTTAAAGGTCTAAAACTACTTCAAGAAGCGGATGTTGTGTTATATGCTGATTCATTAGTGAGCTCAGAATTAATCGAACGAGCTAAGCCAGAGGCAGAAATTATTAAAACAGCAGGAATGCACCTTGAGGAAATGGTTCAAGTTATGGTTGACCGTGTCCAAGAAGGGAAAAAGGTCGTCCGTGTTCATACTGGTGATCCAGCCGTTTACGGAGCGATTATGGAGCAAATTGCGATTTTAAATAAGCGAGATGTGACAGTGGATATTATTCCAGGTGTTAGTTCAGTATTTGCTTCTGCTGCAGCACTTGGGGCGGAGTTGACAATTCCAGAATTAACGCAAACAGTAATTTTAACAAGAGCGGAAGGGCGTACACCTGTACCAGATGCAGAAAAACTTCGCGATTTAGCAAAACACCATTGTACGGTTGCTTTATTTTTAAGCGCAACATTAACGAAGAAAATTGTGAAAGAATTTTTAGATGCTGGTTGGAGCAAAGATACACCTGTTGGCGTGGTATACAAAGCAACGTGGCCTGATCAAAAAGTTGTTCGTTCTACACTTGAAAACCTTGATGAAGATATGCGAGTAAATGGGATCCGTAAGCAAGCAATGATTTTGGCAGGCTGGGCTTTAGATAAAGATATTCATGAGAAAGACTTTAAGTCAAAGCTCTATGACAAAGCATTCACGCACGGTTACCGGAAAGGGGTCAAGGAATGACATTAATCTTAGAGGAAGGAAAAGAGGTAGCCATTAACCAACATGGTCCTTATGCGCTTATTGCCATTACGAAGCATGGAGTAGAACTTGCCCGTAATTTACATACGAAGTTTCAGCAAACAGATTTGTATTATATGAGTAAATTTGAAAGAGGAGATGAAGATTTACGCAACATTTCTTTATTTGAAGGAAATGTTCGTATGCTTCTTCCCTCGCTTTTCAAAACATACAAGGGAATCATTATGATTGTCTCGTTAGGTGCTGTTGTACGAATGATTGCCCCACTTTTAAAGGACAAAAAAACAGATCCAGCTGTTGTCGTTATTGACGATAAAGGCCAACATGTTATTAGTGTTTTATCAGGTCATTTAGGTGGAGCAAATGAACTGACAAATGAAATTGCTGAGTTACTCCAGGCAACACCTGTGATTACAACAGCTTCCGATGTCCAAAAAACAATCCCTGTTGATTTATTTGGCAGTAAGTTTGGATGGGTGTGGGAATCTGCTGAGAAATTAACACCTGTTAGTGCTTCTGTTGTTAATGAAGAGCACGTAGCTGTCGTTCAGGAATCTGGCGAAAAAAAATGGTGGAATTACGACCGACCACTTCCTGAAACGATTAAAGTGTATCAAACGATTGAGGAAGCCTTACAAGCAAAGCCTAATGCTGCTCTCGTTGTCACTCACCGTAACTTAAAAGAAAATGAAAAACAAATTTTAAACAATGGTGTTCTCTATCGTCCGAAAGTGATCGTTATTGGCATGGGCTGTAATCGTGGGACATCAGCAGAAGAAATCGAACAAGTCATTTTTGATACGTTAAATGAGCTCGGTTATTCGATTAAAAGTGTGAAAGCCATTTGCTCGATTGATCTGAAAAAGGATGAGGAAGGTTTACTTGCTGTGGCGCAAAAATATAATTGGGAATTTACATGTTACCCTGCTGACGAACTAAATCAAATTGAAATGAGTGCTCCATCAGATACCGTATTTAAGTACACGGGTGCCTATGGGGTCAGTGAGCCTGCTGCTCTTTTGTACAGTGGGGCCGAGAAGTTGTCACTTATTAAGAAGAAGTCTGGTAACGTAACAATATCTGTTGCCATTATTCCTAATTAGAAAGGTGGGGTTGCTGCTTGAGTGGACGTAGAATTGTAATCGCTGGTACAGGGAGCGGTGTCGGTAAAACGACATTGACAATCGGATTAATGGCAGCGCTGAAAAAAAGAGGATTAACTGTACAAGGCTTTAAATGCGGACCCGATTATATTGACCCAACCTACCATACCGCTGTGACAAATCGAGTTTCGCGTAATCTTGATAGTTGGATGCTTCCAAAAGAAACCGTTTTAGATATTTTTACTTATGGGAGCAAAGCAGCAGACATGTCAATCATGGAAGGTGTCATGGGATTTTTTGATGGGAAAAATCCAAAAACGAATGAAGGTAGTACAGCAGACATTAGTATGATCACAAAAAGCCCAGTTTTACTCGTTGTCAATTGCGCTAGCATGGCTCGAAGTGCAGCCGCGATTGTGAAAGGGTTTCAAGCATTTGCGGAAGGTCCTAATATTGTAGGTGTGATTGCCAATAGAGTTGGTAGTGAAGGTCATTTTAAAATCGTGAAAACGGCGATTGAACAGGAATGCGATATCCCTGTTATTGGCTATTTAAAACGAGAGCTTGATATTGAAATACCTGAAAGACACTTAGGACTCATTCCTTCAATCGAAAGAGGAGACCTTGATCCGTTTTTTGAAAAGCTAGGAAATCTCATTTCTGAAACGGTTGACCTAGATAAGCTCCTTGAACTATCGCTAGCAGAGTCACTCGATGTCAATCAAACATCGTCTCTTTTTACAAAAAAGAAAGAGAGCTCAGTAAGAATTGCGGTAGCAAAAGATGCAGCCTTTAACTTCTACTATCCTGAGAATCTCGAACTGTTAGAGTCGCACGGGGCAGAAATTGTTTATTTTTCACCGTTAGCCAACGATGCATTACCAGAAAATATAGACGGGCTTTATATTGGTGGTGGTTTCCCGGAGGAGTTTACCTCTGAACTTAGTCAGAACGTTCGTGCAAAAGAGTCGATTAAATTGGCGATTGAGAATGGTTTGCCGACTCTGGCTGAATGTGGTGGGTATATGTATTTGACACAATCTATTGAGACCACGGGGCAAGAAAAGCACGAAATGGTTGGCATTATCCCAGGTGAAGTGAAAATGCAATCTAAATTAGCGGCATTAGGCTACCGTGAAATCAGCGGCCAAAATGATAATTTTTTACTTACTGAAAATCAAACAGCAAGAGGACATGAATTTCATTATTCGACTTTTCATTCAAATGAAGAGATTCCTTATGCGTATGAGACGAAGGGGATGCGTGGTACGAAGCAGGAGGGTTATTTGAAATTCAATTTAGTGGCAGGGTACACACATTTTCATTTTGCCTCTTGTATAGATATGGTTGAAAATTGGATTCAAAAATGTTCGGAGTATAAAGTAAGCGTATAAATCGTCAAAAAGGGAGAGAGCTTGCAGTGAGTGTATTTGAACTATTGGAGTCGAGAAGAGCGATTCGCAACTATGAAAATCGTGAAGTAGAGCGAGAGAAAATTGAGAGATTACTTGAGGCGGCTACGTTAGCTCCAAATGATCGTATGAGAGAACCTTGGGGCTTTTTTGTGATCCAAGGGGAAGCGAAGGAAAGATATAAAGAGTTAGCCTTAGCATATTTACAAGAGCGTTTTCCAACGAAGCCTCATTTAATTGAAAGTTCAATTAAAGTTGTGACGAATACACCTGTGATGATCGCGGTGACGTCTGATATTGCCAAAAATGAAGCTGATTCAAAAGATAATGAATATGCAGTTTGTTGCGCGATTCATTCAATGTGGTTAGCTGCACAAGAATTAGATTTAGGATTTGTTTGGAGAACAAGAGGAGTCGGTCTTGTTCATGATCAGCGCCTACACGATTTTATCGGCGCACCTGAAGAAAAGAAAACGGTTGGGATGATCTTTTTAGGTTATCCTGATGCCAAAGAAATAGAAGAAGCAAAGCCAAAAAAACGTACTCCTTTTGTAGAAAAGACAGTCTGGCTTTAAGAAAAGAAGATCTGGAGGCAGCAAATGTTTACTCAAGAAGAAAAAGATGCCCTTTACAAGGTTATTTATAAAAGAAGAGATATTCGTACCTTTTTACCTGATCTAATTCCTGAAGAATCATTACACAATATTCTTAAAGCAGCTCATCATGCACCGTCTGTCGGCTTTATGCAGCCGTGGAACTTTATTATGGTGACATCAGACGAACTAAAGGAACGACTTGCTTGGGCAGCTGATAAAGAAAGAAGAGCGCTTGCGATTCATTATGAAGATGCCCAAGGAAAAGAAGAGCACTTTTTAAAATTAAAGATTCAAGGAATAAAAGAATCTCCGCTAACGATATGTGTCACTTGTGATCCGACTCGAGGAGGATCGCATGTCCTAGGGCGTAATTCGATTCCTGAAACGGACCAATTATCAACTGCATGTGCAATTCAAAACATGTGGTTGGCTGCGTGTGTGGAGGGACTGGCAATGGGCTGGGTTAGCTTTTATAAAAAGCAAGATGTACGAGATATCCTAGAGATTCCTCCGCATATTGATCCAGTTGCTTTAATGACAGTTGGCTACACAGATCATTACCCAGATAAACCGATTCTTGAAACATCTAAGTGGGAAGAGAGAAAGAACTTAGATCATCTTTTATTTGAAAATAAATGGGGCTATAAGTGACTAGCATAGCCCCTTTTTTTATTGCGGCACAAAAGGTCGAATCGATAATCAGTGCTGATGCGAGTTAATGAAAATGAAGGGAAAGTTGTCGATAAAATCACTACATGGCTTGAAAACCAAATGAATCATCCGTATCCAGTTGCTCTAAAACACTTTCTTGATGTCATTTAAATGAAAATGTTCCTACACGCAAACTATTTAAAGTGAATTAAATAGATCTGCCCTTATCAATACACGGTTTAAGAGAAGAGGACAGATCGTTGCTATTTAATGACAAAAGTTCATTAAGCTCTCACTAAATCTTCTGTAAAGGAGCGCTTAAGTTCTTCAATATTTTCGTGAATTGTTTCGATATCTTTCAGTTGTTGTTCAATCGAGCGGCTTACATTAAGAAGGTGAGCAGTATTTTGTTCTGTATTTCGGGATTCTGCCTCCATGGCACTCGCAATTTCTTGGCCTGCACTCGTAAGCTGGGTGAGGTCACCTGTCATAGTAGTGATTGCTGCTGAATTTTTGAAAACCGATTGGATCATTGCTTCAAAACGTTCGTTCATTTTAAGGATTTGTTGTGAACTTTCTTGTACGTCTTCAACTCGTTCTTCTGATTGCATCACAGAATTATCAACATCTTGCAAGATATTGTCAACATTTTCAGTGATTTGTTTTGTTGCTTCTACGGAGCGCTCGGCCAGTTTTCGAACTTCATTTGCAACAATTTCAAAGCCTCTCCCATGTTCTCCTGCACGTGCTGCTTCAATAGAAGCATTTAGGGCAAGTAGGTTCGTCTGCCTAGAAATATCATTGATAAGAGCAACAATATCTTTGATTTTTCCAATCTGATTGGCTAGCTGAAGCATCGACTGTTTATTTTCTTCTGCTCGATTAGAAAGCTCCTCGATCGTTTTTGTGACTTCTATAATATCTTCTTTTCCTTCGGTGGCTTCCTGACTCATGTCATTAAATGACGTGTTAACTGCTATTAATTTATTGGACAAAGTATCCATTCCAGAACTCATTGATTCTGTAATACTAGTCGTTTCCTCATATGTACCTAGTTGAATTTCAGATTGAGAAGCAACTTGTTCAGAAGCGATATTCGTCTCTTCAATATGCTGACGTAATGAATGAACTTTGTTTGATAATGTGATGGCTTGCTGTTCAACAACATCAATTTGACGTTGTTGATTTGATTGAAAATCCTGAATGCTAGTAAAAAGTGAATTCATTTGATCTCCAAGGATAGCGATCTCATCATTACCTTTCATATTCAAGCGCACATCGAGGTTTCCTTCTTCAAATTGAGCAATCGTTTTAGCCATTTTCTGTAATGGTTTTATGACAAGAATGTTTAGCAATAATGAAATGATAATGGTTGCTACAATGACATTCATGAAATTGCTAAGCCATACACCAACGATGCCCAGATCAATATTTGTTGCATTAATTGCCGATAAGATCATATTTGAAATCGTGGTGTTAAGAAGTAACACTAAAATTAAAGCACCGATAAAACGGATGCGTATACCTGACCAAATGGTAGGTGTATCCATAAATAATCATCCTCCGAAAAATAATCATTGTTATACGATTAAAGTAGTAAACTCCTTTTCTGATAGTGGCGGCTAAAATAGTAGCCTTGCATGTCATCCCATCCAATCGATTGGAGATAAGTGAGTTGTTTTCATCCTCGACTCCTTCCGCAACAACTTTAAGGTTTAAGTTGTAACCTAGATCAATGACTAATTTTACAATCACTTTATCGATTTTTAGGTGATCAATCTGGAACTGTCTTAAATAACTTAAAGATGACTAACCTGATCCAAAATCATCTATTGAAATTTGAATACCAAGCTCTCTTAATCGATTAATCGTTTGGCGAGTAGTTTGGATATTGGCCATTAAGGTATTTTCAGTAATTTTAAGATTAAATAAAGAAAGTGGGACATTAGTTTCTTCTAACGTTTTAACATGCTTCTTTAGTTTAGAGAGAAAAGAAATTCTTTTTAATGATAAGGTATTGCTTGTTTAATTTAATTGATCTTTGTATCTTTCTCCTGGCCTAGAACTTCAGATATACTTAGTATACTTTCTTTTTGTTCCAATTATTTAGGGTCCTTATCTACCTAAAAAGTGCATTGAAATAGGTAATTAATTTTAGTTAATAATACCTACAATACCCTTAAAATAAACTTTAAAAACATTAAAGTGTATAAATTAAGACTAAAGATTTATATATGTATCTAAAAAATGAATAATAAACATGCTGAATTATGTATGGAAGCTGTTTAAGTCTAAATATGACAATGTTTAAAACATCCAGAATCGGGGTATCTACAGAGTAAAGACAAAGTAGGAGGGATGTTAAGATGAGTAACCAATTTGCGATGGACCACAATGTCATGAAGCAGCTTCAAATTATAAAGAGCCTACAGAAACGTTCAGAAGCAACTGTTCAGTCCTTATATGCTCAGGCTATTCTTGAATACTCTCTCTATCACTACAATAAGAACAGATTGCTAAACTTCATTGATCAAGCATTGATTGATGGTAAGGAAGAGGAATTTTATCAATATTCACAGGAATACAAACAGTTGATGGAAGATCATCGTGATGGAAAAACAGTTGTAGAAAATGGCTTTGAGCTCCATTTAACATTTGAATAAAAAAATGCTTTTAATAAAAAATGAAATCAAAAAACGAGCGTTTTAATTGGCTCGTTTTTTTTGTTGATTTTATCAGTTTTGAATGATGACTAATGAACTATTTTTGAGGAAATTGTCACATTTAATGTTTTTAATAGAACTTTTGGTGGAAAAGGGTTTCTAGTAATAAAAAAATTTATTAGATAATGAGGTGACAGTTTATGTGGACAATATTAATCGTACTTTTAGTACTATGGCTGTTAGGATTCAGTTTTGAAATTGCTGGTAATCTTATTCATTTATTATTAGTGATAGCACTTATCGTTTTAATTATTAGACTTTTTACAGGCAGAAGGGTATAGATACATTTAGTTTTAAGAGGCTGTTGATCATAGCAGCCTCTTTCTTAATCAATTAAATGGTTATAGGCGTTTTGGAATATCGGTTCGCTTTTAACATATTGTTGAAATAAATAATGGAGAGCTTCTTCGTCGTTTGGAAAATGTTCACGCACATCATCATATGCTGAAGATAAAAAGCGATCTTGTTCAAGCAATTTTTTCATTCGATCTGGCTGAAAGCTCATTTGAGGTAAGCCTCCTTCTCATTCAATCTCCTTAATAGTGTATGAGAAGATGGGGAAATGGTTCGGACATATTGTATAATGAAAGTTAGATAGTGTTGGTATAGTAAGAAGACATGCTTGAATGAACTTCATAAAGAAAGGTGATGAGACTATGAGTAGAATTATGTGTCTAACAGAATATGCACCTTTAGAAGAGGTTGTTCTCTGTGAGCCAGTCCATATGAGAATTGATGAAGCGATCAATGATATCCAGAAGCACTTTGCTGAGGAGAATATTAACCAAGATCTAGCGACTAAGCAGCACCGAGCATTAGTGAAGATATTAAGGGACCATAACATCATAGTCCATTTGCTGCCAGCACACCATGGATTTCCAGAACAAGTGTTTACAAGAGATATTGGTTTTACGATTGATGAGACTCTTTATGTTGCATCATTAAAAAGAACAATTAGACAGGGGGAGCAACAAGTTCTAAAACAACAGCTTTCACAAAAACAAATCCCTTATAAGACAGTTGATTTAGGAACGATTGAAGGTGGGGATGTGATCATTGATAATGATACTGTGTATGTCGGTGAAAGTAGTCGGACGTCACGTGATAGTGTTGAGCAATTACAGATTGCTCATCCTGATCGCACATTCCATATCATTAAGTTTGATGAAACATATTTACATCTTGATTGTGTATTTAATCCAGTTTCTGCTAGTGTTGCACTTATCTATCCAGAAGCGATTGCAAACGAATCATTAAAGATACTAGAACAATGCTATGATTTAATTGAAGTCACTAAAGAAGAACAATTCCATTTAGCCACCAATGTCTTATCAATTGGTAATAACAATATTATTAGCTTGCCGCAAAATGTTCAAGCTAACCAAAAATTGTGGAAAGCTGGTTTTACTGTTATTGAAACCGATTTATCTGAAATCATAAAATCTGGTGGTTCTTTTAGATGTATAACGTTACCAATTCGACGTAAGAGAGAACATAATAAAATGTAATGGTATGTTTATATTGAAAAAGTTAGAAAAAGGTGCGGTGTATTATGACTCAATTAAATGATAATAAAGAAGTGTATAAATTAATTGAGCAGCTTCAGGAAGTGTATTGGTCATTCGATATAACAACTAAAAGAGTGCGTGATGTGTCTAAAGCATGTCAACTTATATTTGAATATACAGCTGAAGAGTTAATTAAAGATGCTACTCTATGGCAAAGGATCGTGATTGATGAAGAGGTTCATCAATTCTGTTTAGATTCAGTGACAGAACTTCAAGAAAAGCCATTTTCAATTGACTACCGAGTTCGTACAAAGAGTGGAAAAGAAAAATGGATACGTTCAAGGATGATGCCAGTTTTTGATGAGAATCAGCAACTCATTTCAATTGATGGGGTATTGACTGATATCACAAAAGAAAAAGTAGCAGCTATAAATTTATTAAATTATGAAACGTTATTAACAGCTGTATCCGACGCAAATCAAGAGTTGTTGGTTACAACAAATATGGCGGAAGCAATTGAGAGAGCATTGAAATCAGTCGTGACTAATACAAAATGTCATTCGCTTGCCGTTTTCTCTGTTTCGAACCAAGCTCGGCGTATTCGAGCTTATTTGGAGAATGACTGGTTCCCTCTTGATCAAGGAAACAATATTTGTGCTCTTGATCAAGAGTATATCATCACTCATATCGTTTCTAATAACATGTATTATGAAAGGTTAAAATACGGAGAATCGATTTTATTGACAAAAGGAGACTTCCCTCAACATTTGTTTGCAATTATAGAAGAAGTCAACATTGATTCGATTTTTTTAATTCCTATTATTATTAATGAAGATTTTTGGGGATGTCTTGGTGTTTATTGTCAAAAGAAGGGGTACGAGTGGTCGGATATGGAACGCCAGGTTTTAGCAGCCTTTGCAAGCAGCATTGGTCATTCCATTCTTAGAAACGAAATGCTCGAGGAATTGATTGAATCACGTACTTATTTAGAAGCCATTCTTAACAGTGGCGAAACAGGAATTTTCTCAGTTAATCGTTCATTTGAAGTAGTAATGTATAATCGTAAAATGTCTGATATCATTTCGAATTTTACCAATCTTATTATAAGAAAAAATCATACAGTTAAGCATATTTTTTCGGATCTAGGACTCAACGAAATGAAAGACCATATAGCATCCTCATTTAATGGGGAAAGCCATGTGGTTGATCTAATGTTTGAAAGCAATGGAGTTGAATGGTATGAGTGTAGTTTTAGCCCCATTTATGGCGAAGAAGAGAATGTTCGGGATGTATTAATCACCTTACGAAATGTGACGGAAAGAAAGCAAAACGAAGCTTTACTCCTTGATGCCAAAAGAGAAGCAGAACAGGTTAATCAAGCAAAGTCAGATTTTCTCTCTTCTATGAGTCACGAGCTGCGAACACCGTTAAATGCGATATTAGGGTTTTCTCAGCTTTTAGAAATTGATCAAATGGACCCTTTAACGGAAAACCAGCAAGAAAATTTACAAGAGATTTTGAAAGCTGGGCATCATTTATTAAACTTAGTTAAGCCTGTAGAACAAAGAAGGTTGCAGGTAGCTATTGAAAAGGTGAGACGCTTAATCGAAATAGATAATGTTCTGTCTATTCAACAAAGTGGTGAAAGACAGCTTAAATTAGGATGTGTTGATAAATTAATTGTGAGGTTTGATCGTTCGATTTATTTTATCCCATATAAAGATATTTTCTTTATTGAAAAGGTCGAAAGAAAGTCAGTCATTCATACGAAAGAGAAAGTATATGAAACGTATGAAAATCTCAATGTATTAGAAGAACGTCTCCCGTCTATATTTATTCAGACACATCGTTCTTATCTTGTTAATTTTCAACATGTCTCTCATATAAGACATTCAGGTGAGACTTATCTTATCTATTTTTACGGCTATGACAAACCTGCATACATATCAAGAAATAAAATGAGTACTGTTCAAAAATATATTGCTTTAAAGTAAAAACGAGAGGTTATCCTTCTCGTTTTTTGCTTGTCTCTTATTTGTGGCTTTTATTGTTTAAATAAACTAATTGTTGTCGTTAATTGTCGGAAATCTTGCTTGAATCAGATTAAATACAATAGACATTGTTAAGGTGAGAAGGATACACTAACAAGAATTAATTAGTTCGAATGGACTAGTAGGAAAGAGAAAGAAAATATTTGTATTTTAATTATTGATAATATAGGATCAAACATCACCTAATTGAAAAAAACACTTATTAAATTAGTTGTGTTGTTATATAAATATAATAGAAATGCTAAAGGAATACAAGATATTAATTGATAATAAAGGTGAATGTTAATATGTCAAGATAGTAATAAAATGACGAAGGAACCTGATTTGTACTCTAACAATATATGATGATTGACCATTTATGATGATTTTGAATTTCGAATGCACCTTTTACGAATCAATCAAATAAATGGTCTTTATTTGATCTTGTGAGATGTTCGTTAGTATAGGGTATATATGTAAAAAATAAGTGTATAATTTCGTAATTAAAATAACTTGAAAGTTGTCGTAGAGAAAGAAGAGAGGTGAAAGGAATGGGATCAAGCGTTTATTCAAAAGGTAAAACAATACAAGAGGCGATTGAACTGGCACTAGAACAATTAAAAGCTTCAAAGGAACAAGTAGAGATCGAGATCATTGAAGAAGGTGGAAAGCGAATGTTTGGATTAAGTTATCGTCCAGCACTCGTTCGTGTAACGAAGATAAAGTCTACCGATGATTCGATAAATGAGATAATAGACTCTTATGAAGAGGAAATCGATCTAATAAATCAAGTCGAAGAAAACCTTTCAGAAATTGAACAGGTGAAGCGAGAACCTGAAGAACAGTTAGAAGGAAAAGTTTGGGTAAAAGATGGAGAGATCTTTTGCAAAAATAAGCAAAATCAATATCCAGTTGTGGAAGTCGGACCAAATGTGACATTATATCGTAATCAAGCTATTGTTAAAGGCACAACTATTATTAAAGAGGAAGATGAGCTCATTCTTGAATTGAAAGAAGAGCGTATTGAGACAGTTTGGTCGATTGAAGTAGATCAGAGCTATAAAACTGTGAGATTACATATAAAACCAGGTGTGCATAAAATGTATGTCTTAAAGGACCAACCTCCATCGACTCGAATTAAACTCGAAACGGAACAACTAAAAATCCCCCTTTTACAATTGAAGAAGGAGGATGTTATTAGTAAGTTAGCGGAGCTTAAAATTAAGCATGGAGTTGATGCGTCTCTCATTGAACGAGCCTGTCAAGCAACAGAAGAAGGCACGTATAAGATTGTCACTGCGACAGAGCCAATAGAAGGGAAGAATGGTGAAGTATCATTCCTTGTTGAAGTAGATGAAAAAATGATGGGTCCCAAAGAATTAGGAAATGGCACAGTTGATTTTCGTGAAACGACTTATATCCCTACGATTGAGGAAGGAACAGTATTTGCGAAGATCGATCCACCTGAAGAAGGACAAGAAGGAAAAAATATTTTAGGCGAACCAATTCCAGCTCCAAAAGTATATCCTATCCTTGTTCGAACAGGAAAAGGAGCTACCTATTTAGAAGAAGATCGTCAACTTGTTGCAACGTTATCTGGAAGACCAGAAGTAAAACGGCAAGGCCATATGATACGAGCTTCTGTACTACCAAAATTCATCCACGCTGGGGATGTTGATGTTTCTACTGGAAATATTCGGTTTACAGGGGATGTCGACATTCATGGACAAGTTGATGAGAATATGATTGTTGATGCAGACGGAGATATATTTATTAAAGGAAATGTTAGCAATTCTTTCGTGCATGCTGGAAATACTGTTCGTATTAAACAAAATGTGATTAATAGTAAGGTTGAGGCAGGAAAAAGCAACTTTGTCGTTGCGAACCTTGGCCAAAAACTAGGTGTCATTCAAGCTGAATTAGCGAAAATAACAAGAGCCATTACGCAATTGTACCAAGTTAATGCTTTTAAACAGGCAGATACCGATTCGGTTGGCTTGAGTCCACTTCTAAAAATATTATTGGATCAAAAATTTAAACATTTTAAACCAGTGATTAAAGAGTTTATAAATGGGGTTCAAGAAAACAATGATATGCTTGATGAAGAATGGGCTGGTCTTGCGAATCGGTTCAAATCAAGTTTTCTTTTATTACACCCAGAAGGATTACAGAGCATCGCAGACCTTGAAAAAATGAATCGCTTCGTTAATCATGTGTATCAAATTAGTATCCTTCCTCCTGAACCTAATGCAAGTCTTACTTGTTCGTACGCATTAAATAGTGATCTTTTTTGTAGTGGGGCGATTAATATTGAAGGAAAAGGGGTATATAATTCTACGTTACATGCAGGAGGAGTATTAAAGGTCAATGGTGTATTTGTTGGAGGGTCTGGCTACGCAGGCTTAGGTGCCGTTGTGACAAGTACTGGTTCTAAGACTGGTGTCATGACAAAGATTAAAGTGCCTGCTCATGCGTCAATTCGAATTCAGACAGCGATGGAGGATACCATTGTTCAAGTCGGTAACCGAAGTCATAAATTCACTAAGGAAACAGAAAACGTATATGCTCGTCTAAATGACAAACATGAACTATTGCTTTATTAGAAGGAAGTGTTTTCGATTTTAGAATTAAATATAAACACAGCAAATAAATTTGAGTGAAGCTTTGAATGATTGGGAGGAGAATGAGATTTTAAGTCATTCTCCTTTTTCATCATAATTTCTTAACAATTAAATAGGTCGGAATGGTTGTTGAAATAGCTAATTAAAATCTTGAAAAACAAATTATTTTTATTATCTGAATTTTTTGTATTTGTATCCGAATGGTTAAAAATATTGTCTAAATAGAGCTATATATGTCGTGAAATATCGAGAAAAGGGTGTTGAGTGGGTATTCATGAGATAGACAATGCTTCTTCTCTCTCTTAGTATGAAGATAAAGATAGAGAAAGAAGGTGTTTTCATTGATAACTGTAGCAAAAAAAGAGCCAATTGTCTTATCAACAAATCAAATCAATGAAGAGAGAGTGGAAAAATTTCTTGAAAAATATCAACACCTTGTATGGAAGTATGCTCGCCGCTACAGTCTTCACTCACAAATGAACGAAGATTTAACTCAAGTTGGCATGATTGGACTATTACTTGCGATTAATCGATATAGCGAAGATCGAGGTTCGTCGTTTGAAGCATTTGCTATTCCAACAATTATTGGAGAGATAAAACGATATCTAAGAGACCAAACGTGGAGTGTTCATGTTCCACGTAGAGTTAAAGAAATGGGTCCTAGAATTCATAAAAAAGTTGAGGAACTGACAATTAAATTGCAACGGACACCAACGGTTAAAGAGGTTGCAGGTGCACTAGAAATTTCTGTAAAAGAAGTAGAGGATTGTCAGCAAACGTGGCAATCATATCAGGCTATTTCACTATACAAACAGTTTAATAGAGAGGATGAGGAGCTCACTCTTTTAGATATTATTCCTGTTTACGAAAGTGAGCTTGACAATATGATTCACTCTCAATATATAAAAGAAATGATGAAACATCTAACCGAAAACGAAAAAAAGATTATTTTTCTAACTGTTATGGATGGTTTCTCACAAAAGCAAGCAGCTGAAAAGCTGGGTTTATCACAAATGCAAGTATCAAGATTAAAAAGAAAAGCATTAGAAAATCTGAAATATTTTGCCGGGTAAGCAGGAAAAGTAGAAGGATATGAAGAAGAGTGTTTACTTAAGAGATAACTCTTAGCACTCTTCTTTATTAAAATTAGAAGATTTTGATTTGAAAGCGATTGCAAAAAAGTTGTTGACAATAATCTGAAGATTTCGTACAATTTTTACATCAGACTGACTAGTCGGTCTAAGGTGAAGAATGTAGAGGAGGATTTTATGAAACGAGTATTGATTGCAAACCGAGGAGAAATTGCTGTTCGGATTATTCGTGCCTGTCGCGAGTTAGGTATCGAGACAATTGCTGTCTATTCTGAAGCTGATAAAGAAGCTCTCCATGTTTTACTTGCTGACGAAGCGTATTGTATTGGACCAAGGCAATCATCGGAAAGTTATTTAAACATGACGAGTATTTTAGCGACTGCGCTTGCTGCTGGTGCAGATGCGATTCACCCTGGATATGGGTTTCTGGCGGAAAATGCGGTGTTTGCAGATCGATGTAAGGAACATGAAATCACTTTTATTGGACCATCTGCAGATGCAATACGTAGAATGGGTGCTAAATCTGTCGCTCGTGAAACGATGGAAGCAGCTGGAGTACCGATCGTTCCTGGTACGGATGGATTAATTGAAGATAATCAGGAAGCACTTAAGATCGCTGAACAAATCGGATATCCAGTTATCGTCAAAGCGAGTGCTGGCGGCGGTGGAAAAGGAATGCGAGTTGCTAATAATAAAGATGAACTTGAGAAAGCGATTTCAATGGCGAAAAATGAGGCAGAGACTGCCTTTGGAGATGGGGGAGTTTATCTAGAAAAATACATTGAGGACCCTCGTCACGTCGAAATTCAAATTATTGCTGATTCATTTGGACATGTCGTCCATCTGGGTGAGAGAGATTGTTCAATTCAGCGCAGACATCAGAAGCTAATCGAAGAAGCACCATCACCCGCATTAGATGAGGATCTCCGTAAAAAAATGGGTGAGGCTGCAATGAAAGCTGCTCAAGCAGTTGATTATTGTGGGGCTGGGACAGTTGAATTTTTATTAGATAAACACAAGGAATTCTATTTTATGGAAATGAATACACGTATTCAAGTTGAACATCCAGTGACAGAGCTTGTTACAGGTATTGATTTAATTAAAGAACAAATACTTGTCGCAGCAGATGAACCCCTTTCTTTTTCTCAAGACGCTGTAACATTGAACGGCTGGGCAATTGAATGTCGAATCAATGCAGAAAATCCTGATAAAAACTTTATGCCCTCGCCTGGGAAAATTGAAACCTATTTAGTACCTGGTGGATTTGGTGTCAGAGTGGATAGTGCAGCATACCAAGGCTATTCGATCTCACCTTTCTATGACTCAATGGTAGCTAAATTAATTGTTCATGGAAATACAAGAGAGGAAGCCATTGCGCGAATGAAACGTGCATTAAGTGAATTTGTTGTTGAAGGAGTAGACACAACCATTCCTTTTCATTTGCGACTCCTTGATCATGAAATATTCACTAGTGGAGAGTTCGATACAAAGTTTTTAGAAAAGTATGAGGTGTAACATCATCTGAAAGAGGGGGGAAGTAAAAATAATGAAAAAGAAGCCAACAAAGGAAAGAATTATTGAAACGGCCTTGCTTCTTTTCGAGGAAAATGGATTTCATGCTGTGACTGTAGATCGCATTGTTCAAGAAAGTGGGACATCAAAAGGTGGATTCTATCATAACTTCAAGTCGAAGGACGAACTTCTCTATACCGTTCATGACTCTTTTATTACATACATTCTGGATAAAGCAGAAGATGCATATAAACGTTATTCGACACCTGCTGAACGCTTGTACGAGACTGTTAGATCGTTTGTCATGATGTTTGAATTATATCGACCTCATGTCACCGTTTTTTATCAAGAGTCACTTTATTTAAGTAAAGATTACTTTGATGCAATAAAACGTAAGCGGGACCAATATAAAGGAATGATGTTTCGGGTAGTTGAAGAAGGAATAGCTTGCGGAGAATTTAGAAAAGAAATCCCGATTCCGATTACATCAATGGCGATTTTTGGTATGACTAACTGGACATATAAATGGTATAAGGAAACTGGCAGATATTCGATAAGTGAGATTGCTAATATTTATGCTGATTTAGTCATGCATGCTGTTATGACGACGGAAGCGCTCTCGAAGCCTGAAAATGCAAGGTTTTTTCTAACAAAAAATGAAAATGAAACATTCGAAAATTAAGGAGGAATATGTGATATGTATAAAATTAATGAAATTAAAGAGTTAATCCGCACGTTAGATAAATCGAGTATTGATGAATTAACAATCAAAGGAGAAGGGAAACAAGTCCTTACCTTACGTCGTAATCGCCTGCAACAGGCTGTGGTTGCCAAGGAGGTTAATCCTGTACAACCGCTAGTAGCTTCAAATAATCCCGTTACAACAGCTGCACCTGAGCAAGTTAGTGAAGAAAAACCAGCTGTAGCGAAAGAGCAAGCGCCATTAGATAATGAGGCAAATGAAGATGCAACCCTTCATGAAATTAAATCTCCAATGGTTGGAACGTTTTATTCGGCACCATCACCAGATGATGACCCATATGTGAAGGTTGGCGATCAGGTGACTACTGAGAAGGTCGTCTGTATTGTGGAAGCAATGAAGCTTATGAACGAGATTGAAGCTGAGGTCGAGGGAGAAATTGTCGAAATTCTAGTAGAGAATGGTCAATTAGTCGAATACGGCCAACCTCTTTTTAAAGTAAGAGCAAAAGCATAAGTGTTGATTGGAGGGAAGAGAACAAATGGACATGATAGATCGTATTAATGAGATGGAAGAACGAAGAGAGAAGGTCAAGCTTGGCGGTGGTCATGGTCGGATTGATGCACAGCATGATCGTGGTAAGCTAACGGCAAGAGAGCGGATTGATTTATTACTAGATGAAGGAACCTTCGTTGAACTTAATCCGTTTATTGAGCATCGTGGTCTAGATATTGGGTCAGCTGAAGCTCCAGGTGAAGGAGTCGTCACTGGGTATGGAAAAGTGGATGGGAGACTGATTTTCGTCTTTGCTCAAGACTTTACTGTATTTGGTGGTGCACTTGGAGAAATGCATGCCCAGAAAATTGTAAAAGTCATGGACTTAGCGGCAGAGAATGGTGCACCAATTGTCGGTTTAAATGATTCGGGCGGCGCACGTATTCAAGAGGGTGTGCTTTCCTTAGATGGCTATGGCCACATTTTTTATCGAAACTCGATATATTCAGGTGTTATACCACAAATTTCGGTTATTTTAGGACCTTGTGCCGGTGGAGCTGTTTATTCACCAGCGATCACAGATTTTGTATTTATGGTTGAGAAGACGAGTCAAATGTTTATTACAGGTCCTAAAGTCATTGAAAGTGTGACAGGAGCAAAAATTAACAGTGAGGACTTAGGCGGTGCCCGTGTTCATTCAAGTGTTAGTGGCGCAGCTCACTTTACAGGGAAAACAGAAGAAGAAGTGCTTGTTGAAGTTAGACGTCTCATTCAATTCCTTCCTTCTAATCACGAAGAAAAGGCGAAACGAGTAGAACCAAAAACAAAGCGACCATTGGATGAACGAATCGATGAACTCATTGATATTGTTCCAGTTGATGGCACAAAGGTTTATGATGTGCGCAAAGTCATTAAAAGTATTGTTGATGATGAGAATTTCATGGAAGTACAGCCAATGTTTGCAAAGAATATTGTTGTTGGATTTGGACGAATTGAGGGAGAAACAGTTGGAATGATTGCCAATAACCCGAAGATGATGGCTGGTGGCCTTGATATTGATTCTTCTGATAAATGCGCTAGATTTATCCGTTTCTGCGATTGCTTTAATATCCCGCTCATTACATTTGAAGATGTAAGTGGATTCATTCCAGGTGTTCAACAAGAGCATGGGGGAATTATTAGACATGGTGCCAAGATTCTCTATGCGTATTCAGAAGCGACGGTACCAAAAATCACAGTTATTCTCAGGAAAGCATTCGGCGGAGCATACGTTGCACTAAACAGTAAAGCGATTGGTGCAGATTTAGTTTTTGCATGGCCGAATGCTGAGATTGCCGTAATGGGACCTGAGGGTGCTGCGACGATTATTTTTGCAAAAGAAATTCGTGAGAGCAACAACCCAGACAAAACGAGAGCTGCCAAAATAGCTGAATATCGTGAACGTTTTGCCAATCCTTATGTAGCTGCTTCAAATGGAATGGTTGATGATGTCATTGATCCACGCGATACGAGAAAAAGTCTGGCACAAGGGCTAGAAATGCTACGAAATAAAAAGAAAAAACTTCCTAATAAGAAGCATGGTAACATTCCGTTGTAAGATGGTGTGGAGAGAACCTTTGCACGGATGAAATAAGTAATAGAAGGGAGTGAGTGGTTAGCCTTAGCAGGTGACCGACGCAAAATGGAGAAAAATCGCGATCTAGAGAAATTTTGTGAATTTACCGTTCCGACATATGAGCAGTGGCGCAGTGCAACAGAGAAGTCTTTGAAGGGGAAATCATTTGATACATTAGTGACAAAGCTAATGGATGATATTCTCATCGAACCGATGTATCAAGAGAGAGATATAGATAATCTATCAATTAAAGCGGATCAGCCTGGACAGTTTCCATATACAAGAGGAACGAGAAATGAAAGGTTCACATGGAAAGTGAGTCAAGAGCTCGCTGCCTCTACTCCGCAGCTATTAAATGAAATAGCGAAGCATGATATGGCTCGTGGACAAAATGTTTATCATATCATCCTTGATGATGACTTAAAGCAGGCAAAAGAAGCATCGCTTGAATCAAACGCACAAAGAGGCGTTCCTTTATATGATCTAGACGATGTGAAGGCATTATTTGATGGAATTGATGTCACTGCACAGCCCATTCATCTTGATACAGGTGAAGTGAATATACCCCTTTTAGCTGCAATCAGTACTTTGTTAGAAAGAAAAGTAGAGATAGAATCACTAACAGGTATTATTGCTGCTGATCCGATTCATCAGCTTGCTAAAACAGGAAGATTAACGTATTCACTTGATCAAACGTATAATCATCTCACTACAGCTGTAACATGGGCTAAAGAGCAGGGGCCATCATTAAGAACGGTTCTTGTCCAAACATATGCCTATCATAACGGTGGGGCAAGTCCAGCTGTTGAACTTGCATCAGCTCTATCAACAGGTGTTGCCTATGTTCAAGCTCTATTAGAACGAGGAGTACAAGTAGATGATGCTAGTAAAGCCATTGCATTTGCCTTTTCGATTGGAAGTGATTATTTCAGTGAAATAGCAAAAATAAGAGCAGCACGTACACTTTGGGCTGCGATTATGGCGGAATTCGGTGCATCAAAAGAGGCTCAGAAGATGAGCGTTCATGCGAGAACGTCTGCTTTTACAAAGACAGCCCAGGATACGTACGTTAATATTTTAAGAGGAACGAGTGAGGCATTTGCTGCTGCTGTTGCAGGTGTGGATAGTCTGCATGTAAGTGCGCTTGACGAGGCTATTCAAACACCGAGTTCTTTTTCACGCCGAATTGCTCGAAACACATCGCTCATTTTACAAGAAGAGGCTCATATTGATAAGACACTTGATCCTGCAGGGGGCTCATGGTATGTCGAATATATGACGGACCAGCTTGCGAAAAAAGCGTGGGGATTCTTTCAAGAAATAGAACGTGCGGGGGGAATCATTGCTGCACTTCAAGAAGAAGTGATCCAAAAGTGGATTAATCAGGCTTGGGAAGAACGCTTAGTGAAGGTCGAAAACCGAAAACAAACGATAGTTGGAGTGAATCAATTTGTGAATCTAGATGAAAAAGCAGCTCCAAAACCATCTGACCAATTGGAGCAAGAACGCAAGCGTTATCAAAAAGAACTTGAGAAAAAGCAGACAAAGACATTCACAGGACTGAATAAACCTGAGTCATTTGCTGAGGTCAGTCAATTGCTGCAAGAAGGTGTTCCGTTCTCTGTTATTCACGAATTGATCGGTGCTCATGATAAGAACGGAGTAACGATTACCTCTATTCCGAGTCGCCGCCTTTCAGAGCCATTTGAGCAGCTTCGTAAACGAAGTGAAGATCTTAGTGAGACTAATGAAAAGCGACCTACTGCTTATCTCCTTGGTCTAGGCTCATTAGCAAGTCATAAGGCACGAACTGATTTTATCACTGGCTTCTTTCAAAGCGGTGGTTTTGATGTACAAGTCTCAAATCCGATTGAAATGGCTAATCAAGCTGTTCAAGCTGCAAATGAATTTAACCTCATTGTACTCTGTGGTAAAGATGAAGATTATCAAGAGCAGGCAGCCACGATTGTGGAACAATTAAAGCAAAAAAATGAGAAAAGAAAAGTGTTTATCGCAGGACGCCCGCAAAAAGAACAAGAAACGAAGCTACAGCAAGCAGGGGTAGATGACTTCATTCATATCAAAACAAACGTATATCAGTTTTTATATGATCTACAAGAGTGGCTGAAAGGAGGAGGCAAATGAGTAAAAAGCCAGACTTTCAATCAATGCCGTTTCCATCTCTAAAGCAAGGAAAAAAGGCCGTTTCCAAAGAAGGAACACCTTTTAAAACAATGGAGCAAATTGATATTAGCTCTGTCTATACAAAAGAAGATACAGAGGGCATGCCGCATTTGAATTATGTAGCAGGTATCGCTCCGTTCTTTCGTGGACCTTACCCAGCAATGTACAAAGCAAGACCATGGACTGTTCGGCAATATGCAGGTTTTTCAACAGCGGAAGAAAGTAATGCTTTCTATCGCAGAAATCTAGCAGCAGGTCAAAAGGGTTTATCAATCGCATTTGATTTAGCGACACATCGCGGTTATGACTCTGATCACCCTCGTGTTGTTGGGGACGTCGGAAAAGCTGGGGTAGCTGTTGACTCGATTCTTGACATGAATATTCTTTTTGACGGGATTCCACTTGATCAAATGTCTGTATCAATGACGATGAATGGTGCAGTACTACCGATTATGGCTTTTTATATTGTTGCCGCAGAAGAGCAAGGAGTTCCGCCTGAAAAGCTAACAGGAACGATTCAAAATGATATCTTAAAAGAATATATGGTTCGGAATACGTATATTTATCCTCCAGAGGCATCTATGAAAGCGATTGCTGATATATTTGAATATACATCAAAATACATGCCAAAATTCAATAGTATTAGTATTTCAGGCTACCATATGCAAGAGGCTGGTGCGACGGCTGATATTGAGTTAGCTTACACGCTAGCTGACGGGCTTGAATATGTTCGTACAGGGATAAAAGCAGGGATGGATATTGATTCCTTTGCTCCTCGGTTGTCTTTCTTCTGGGCGATTGGAATGAATTATTATATGGAAGTTGCAAAAATGAGAGCTGCTCGACTGATTTGGGCTAAGCTAATGAAGCCATTCGCGCCGAAAAATGAGAAGTCTCTTGCGCTTCGTACGCATTCTCAAACATCAGGCTGGAGTTTGACAGAGCAAGATCCTTATAATAATGTTGTACGAACTTGTATTGAAGCGATGGCTGCAGCACTTGGGCATACTCAGTCATTACACACGAATGCATTGGATGAAGCAATTGCATTACCTACAGATTTTTCAGCAAGGATCGCTCGAAATACACAACTTTATTTACAGGAAGAAACAGGAATTACGAATGTGCTCGATCCTTGGGGAGGATCTTATTACGTCGAATCACTCACCGCTGAATTAATGCGAAAAGCCTGGGCTCATATCGAGGAAATTGAAGAGCTAGGTGGAATGGCTAAGGCGATAGAGACAGGACTTCCAAAGATGAGAATTGAAGAGGCTGCCGCAAGACGTCAAGCGCATATTGATTCAAAGAAAGAAACAATTATCGGTGTGAATAAATATCGTCTTGATCAAGAAGATTCGCTTGATATTTTAGATATTGATAATACGGCAGTTCGTGAGGCCCAACTTCGACGTCTAAAGAAGCTTCGTAATGAAAGAAATGAAGAAGATGTACAACGTGCTCTTGATGCGATTACACACGCAGCTGAAACAGGTGAAGGAAACTTACTTGAGCTCGCTGTGAATGCAGCGCGAGTACGAGCGAGTCTTGGTGAAATATCAATAGCTTATGAAAAAGTTGTCGGGCGCCATAAAGCGGTTATCCGCTCCATTAGTGGTGTTTACCGTAGTGAGTTTGGGGAGAAAGAAGAAATGAAGGAAATTCGTGAAATGACGGATCAATTTGCAGAAAATGAAGGAAGACGTCCACGTATTATGATTGCAAAAATGGGTCAAGATGGCCATGATCGTGGAGCAAAAGTCATTTCAACCGCATTTGCTGATATGGGCTTTGATGTTGATATTGGGCCACTTTTTCAAACACCAGAAGAAGCTGCTTTGCAAGCAGTAGAAAATGATGTTCATATTCTCGGGATGAGTTCACTAGCAGCAGGACATAAAACGCTCTTACCTCAAGTGATAGAGGAACTCAAAAAGCTTGGTCGAGAAGATATTCTTGTCATTATTGGTGGCGTTATTCCAGCACAAGACTATGAATTTTTGAAAGAAAAGGGAGCTGCTGAAATTTTTGGTCCAGGAACAGTCATTCCTGTCGCAGCACAAAAAATAATGAGTGAGTTAAATCGTCGCCTTGGTTATGATGAAGAGGGAACGGTTGTATAGAGAATGAGAGAGGAAGTGAAAACCACTTCCTCTTTTCTCCATTGTCAGAAAGGAAGGAGATTTATATGGATTCACAACCAGATTATAAGCGTAAAGAGCTTAATTTAGATGATTATGTTGATGGAATTAAACAAAATAATCGCGCGATGCTGGCTAGAGCAATTACCCTTGTTGAAAGCAATGCTACAAAACATTTCTCTCTTGCACAAGATGTTGTCACTCAAATTATGCCGCTAACAGGAAAGTCGATCCGAATTGGGATTACAGGTGTTCCAGGAGCAGGAAAGAGTACGTTTATAGAAGCTTTAGGAACAATGCTTTGTGAACAAGGCCATAAAGTAGCTGTTCTTGCAGTTGACCCGTCAAGTTCGCTTTCTCATGGAAGTATTCTGGGAGATAAGACGAGAATGGAGCGTTTGTCGAGGCATCCAAGTGCGTATGTTCGTCCATCACCTGCTGGCGGAACGCTTGGTGGTGTAGCAAGAAAAACGCGTGAGACTCTACTTTTATGCGAGGCAGCTGGTTATGATGTCATCATTGTTGAAACAGTTGGTGTTGGACAAAGTGAAATTGCTGTTCGGTCAATGGTCGATTGCTTCCTTCTTCTTATGTTGACAGGTGCTGGGGATGAGTTGCAAGGGATGAAAAAAGGAATCATGGAAATGGTTGATATCATGCTCATTAATAAAGCTGATGGAAAAAATAAGCAGGCAGCTGACCAAGCAAAAGTGGAACTAAGTCGCATTCTGCATATGATACCACCTGTTACTGAAGGATGGGAAACAATGGTTCAAACGGTTTCAGCTCTACATGAAACGGGTATTGATGAATGTTGGAAAACAATTTGTGCATTTCGAGATCATATGAAAGAAACACATCAATTTGAAAAGAGAAGAATGCAACAAGCAACAAACTGGCTCTATTCATTAATTGAAGAACAATTACTATCTCGTTTCTATGAAAATAATACGGTTAAAAAGCAGCTTCCACTCATGAGAGAAAATGTGCTAAGTGGACAAATAAGTGCGACAAAAGCAGCACTCACATTAATTAAAGATTTTGAAAATCGAAATATGAAGCTTCAATCAGAAAAATGATAATTATTTACTAATAAACTCTAGTATTTTTCTCGCTTTGTTTTAATTAGTATAAAATAAGATTGAATAATGAAAAACGTTGACTAATATTTTGTCTACGAATTCTAAATGAGATGGAGTGAGTAAATGAGTTCTTGTGATCGTTGTAGTCAATTTCCGCTACTGGAGTCAAAAGGTAGCCTTCTATTATACACGAAAAATGGTTCCCTGCAAGAAAAGTTAAAGTCGATTGTAGAGCAGCAAGTATCAGAGGAAGGACAAGTGATAAGTCTCGATTATACTTCTTTTGAACAGCTAGACTACTTATTAGACTTACTTGCTAAATGTCTATCAAAAGGAGAGAAGGAGCAAATACTTGGTAGCTATATGAGTGTAGGAAGTCATACAGAACGATTTCCTAATATGGTTTCTTTTGATAAACTCTATGAACGGCTTACACATCGAGAATTTTTAACGATCATTAATCAAGGTATGTTCACGCAATATATGCAACCAATTATTATATTAGATAATAAACAAATATTTGGTTATGAATTTTTACTTAGACAAGTTTCAAAAGACTATCCTTTTTTCCCAGGAGAGCTTTTCTCTTTTTCACAAAGAGCGGGCTTACATTCAAGCTTAGATAGTCAAGCGCGAATATCATCGATTCAAATGAGTTCTAAGGAATTGAAAAATGGTGTAAAACGATTTATTAATTTTGTACCATCTTCTGTATATGATCCAAATCATTGTTTAAAAAGTACCTTTCAAGCAGTTGAACATTTCGGGGTAGACCCAAATGATTTAGTGTTTGAGGTCGTTGAAACAGAGAAAATTGCCGATATTGATCATTTGAAAAAAATTTTTCGTACATACCAAGAACATGGTATGAAAATGGCGCTTGATGACTTAGGTGCAGGTTTCTCTACTCTTGAAGTTTTACAAGAACTGAAGCCTGATTTTGCAAAGATTGATCGTCATTTAATTGACCATTGTGACGAAAATAAAGAGAAGCAAGCGCAAATTCATGCTACTGTTAAAATAGCTAATGAATACGGAATGACGCTTCTAGCTGAGGGAATTGAACGAAAAGAAGAGGCTGATTTTTGTCAATCTCTTGGTATTTCCCTTGGCCAAGGCTACTTTTTTGGTAAACCACAGCCAAAACCACTAGAACTGAATGCAATAATCGTATAGAAAAGTAGACTGACAGATATAAATAATTGTTTCCTTTTGCTATAATGCAAGAATAGTAAAATAGTTTTTTGGCTTCAAAAGGAGGAGCAAAATGGTAGCGTCAAATATCTTTACGCAACAGGAAACAATAGCCGTTTTGGATTGTATCGGAGAGAATATATTTGTTGCGGATACGGAATTTAACCTAGTATGGATGAATAAAATGGCACATGAGCTCATTAATCAAATTAAGGAAGATGTTCATGTTTCAAGTTCTAATGAGGTTATTGGAAAGAATCTGTCTGTTTTTCATCGGAATTTTACTTATCAAGAGAAGATTCTTAAAGAGAGTCTTCCGTACACTTCAAGGATACAATTATTTGGTAAGTACTCTGCAGACCTAACTGTTACAGAATTAAAAAATGAACATAAAGATCACATTGGCTATATTCTTATTTGGAATGATGTAACAGAAGAAGAACAAGCAAATCAAGAGACTCAAAAATTAATCGAGGAATTAATGACGCCGATTCTTCCGATGATGGTTGATGATTCTCTCCTTGTTCCACTTATTGGCACATACGATGAACATCGTTTTGATATGCTTCAACGTAAATTATTACACGAATGCTCAAAGGCAGACACTGAATTCGTTGTCTTTGATTTTAGTGGAATGTCACTTGCGGATAATCAGAAATTAGTCACTCAAATCCGTACGTTAACAGATACTGTTTCGTTAATTGGAGCTGAACCCATTCATATTGGCTTCCCGATTAGCATGGTAAAACAGTTTGTTCAACATGGAATCAAAGCTGATGCCAAAACATTTAGAACGTTTAAAGAGGCTAGCACCTATTTGTTAAAAAGAAAAGGCTATTATATTGCTCCTATTGAAAATGAATAACAATAAAAAGAAGCTGCGCACTGCTGGATGCGGAGCTTCTTTTCTATTACGCAAGTAATGAAATATGGTCTAAAGGGATGGTATAAACAGAAGTGCGGTTTGTTTTCGGACTAAAATAAGAAAGCAGCAAACTCTCTTTTTCGATATAGTCAGTACCGTCATCTTGATTCGATAAAGCAAATGGAATCGTCTCTATCATCGTATGTTTATGAAGCTCCTTTTCACTTAGTTGCAAGGATGAAAAATCAGACGAAACGATTTCTGGCTTTTCAGCTAGGATATTCAAATATCTCGATTGCTCTTCTTTTGATAATGAGAAGGTCCACCATGTTTTACGTGGCTTGTGTTTCTGGTTCTCAAAGAAATCGAGCATCATCAGTCCTCTAATAAATGAAAGGGACGTTTTTATTCCGTGATTCGTTAGAAATTGATCAAGTCGTTTAAATAAATCCTCTAGTTGATGACCAATTCGAGACCAGCCTTGTGCATCCCAATAATCACCGAATGCTTGGAAAAAGTCAAAGGCAGAATCAAATTCTTTTGCAACTAAGTATTCAACTGTACGATCCATACGATGATCATTCCAGTATTTTTCGAGAACATCTTCTACTCGTTTAATGCGAATAATTTCATCAAAGGTTAAAACATTATTACTGAGAATTTCATAAGGTGCATGGTCCATATAGACATAATCATGGTCGGCAGCGCGTAGTCTCAGGCCTGTCCCACGCAGCATCTTTAAGAATCCTAGTTGCATTTCTTCTGGACGCAAGGCATAGACATCGTTAAATGTGTTCCGAAAAGAGTTATAGTCTTCTTCAGGAAGACCAGCAATTAGATCAAGATGCTGATCAATTTTTCCGCCTTCTTTGACCATCGTTACAGTACGAGTGAGTTTTTCAAAGTTTTGGCGACGCATGACGAGTTCATTCGTTGCATCATTCGTTGATTGCACCCCGATTTCGAAACGGAAAATACCATGTGGTGCATTCTCATTTAAGTATTGAAGTACCTCTGGACGCATAATGTCTGCTGTGATTTCAAATTGAAAGACACAGCCTTGGTGATTTTCAATTAAAAAGCGAAAAATTTCTAGTGCATAATCGCGTTTAATATTAAATGTACGGTCAACGAATTTGATCAATTTTGCCCCACTCTCAATTAAAAAAAGTAGGTCTGCTTTCACACGTTCGATATCAATATAGCGAACACCAACTTCAATAGAAGAGAGACAGAATTGACAGCTATAAGGACAGCCCCGACTCGTTTCAAAATAAGTGACACGTTTTGAAAGCCCATCTAAATCCTCTGGAAAGCGGTAAGGAGTCGGGATCTCATCAAGCTTCAGCTTCGGACGAGGAGCAGTCATGATCACTTCATCACCTTTTCTGTAAGCAAGTCCGAACACCATGTGATATTTTTGTGTAGTACTAAATTCTTCAAGGAAATGCTTAAACGTTTCTTCTCCTTCACCAACGACAATAAAATCAGCTGCCGAAAGTGTTTCAAGCCATTCTTTTGTATCATAGGAAACTTCAGGACCACCAAGAACAATCTTTGTTTCAGGCATGACTTTTTTTAGCATGTTAATGACTTTAATTGTTTCTTCGATATTCCAAATATAACAACTGAATCCGATGACATCGGGCTTTCGATCGTATAAATCAGAGACAATATTCATAACTGGATCTTTAATCGTATATTCAACCATTTCAATTGGAAAGTCAGGCTCTGCATAAGCTTTTAAACAGCGAAGAGCTAAACAGGTGTGGATGTATTTTGCATTTAACGTCGTGACGACGGTTTTCATTCGATCATCCCTCAATTCTTTTCTTTTGTTACGTCTAGTATGATACCATAGTTTCTTTAACTTGTTTAACTTCGAACGAAACGGCTGACTCTTAGTTTGAGTCAGCCGTTTCGTTAATAGGAATTGTTAATGGATATTCCCAAATTTGTTCTTGTAATCTCAACCGGGTTAATTTGAGTGTAAGTGAGTCAGAAAGTGGTTTTGCAAATTCATATATCGCAAGTAAACGATGAGTTTCGTTATTATAATCAGTTGTTGTAAAAACAGGATAAATTTCTTCATTTTTTTCAATCAGCGAAAGTTCAAGTCCCTTAATCTCATGGATGTCGGCAACTTGAATCTCTAACTTTCGATCATCGATTATGACTTTTTCCAGTATTAGGTCGTTGTTAATGAGGTTAATCATTCCATCCTGTACGTTTGAAAAAACCACTTCTCGTTGATAATACAATGGTTTTGTATAGACTTTTACATTTAATTGCTCAATTTCAGTACTGATAGGCGGAGTAAAGAACTGTCGAATGATGACTTGTTCTTTTTCCGCAGAATCATTGTCTGATGGGGCCGTTTCCTTATAGGTAGCCTCGTATGTTTGTCCATTTTCATCTGTAAGGATTGAATCCATGGTATATAGGTAATCATAGCTAGCATCGTATTCCCTCAATAATGAGGTTGCTGATACGGAAAGGAAAAAACCAGGTTGGTTTTCCCACTCACCTATTTCAATATTCTCAAATTGAATACGAAGATGGCTATTTTCTGATTCAAGATGTAGTTCACTTTGAGAAGAGTCAGTGCTTTTGCAGGCGCTAAGCAGGAAAGATAAGAGAAGGAGCAAAAAAAAGGCTTTCAACCAAATTCACCTCAACTGCATCAAATTTTCTCTAGTTTACCATGTCAAGCAACCCTTCACCTACTAAAATATGAACTCATTGTTAAAGTATTATGTCTATTAAGAGGTCACGACTTTGTTCTTTTTCTTTTCAGGCATATCAGGCATCGAGTTGACTGAGACAACTTCCTCCGTTTTCTTGGTTGGAGGGGTCCAAAATTTTTCATTTCCTGGCAAGTCATCAAACCAAGTAGCTTCCTTTGGACAGTCTAAGACCATGAATTTACCGTAATGATTATCTCGTGATTGATGGTACTTTAAATATGCTTTCCCATCTTCAATGGCAAGGATTTCAATTTTGCCAGAGGTATGGCTCATTGATAGACGTACCCTCTTACCAAGACCAGATGTTTTCGCTTTTGCCTTTTCGACAATGTTATAGGCTTTTTCAAGGGTGAGAACAAAGTCATTGTTCCCAGCTACTGGTCGATTAATAAAGAAATAATAAGGAGTTACACCAGCCCATGATAATCGATCAAGAAGCTCTGCTAAGACATCTGGATCATCATTTATTCCTTTTAAAACAGGTGTTTGATTGACGACAATGGCTCCTGCATCATGTAAGGCTTTAAAGGCTTTTTTTGCTTCTTCTGTGATTTCAACAGGGTGGTTAATATGAGCCATAATATAGATTCTGTTATCTGGAGTTGAATATTCTCGAATGAGTTCAAGTAGAGCCTCATCCTCATAAATTCTCATTGGATTAAAAACAGGCATTTTTGAGCCGATTCGGATAATTTTAACATGATCAATTTCACGTAAACGCTCAATAATCATTCGCAGTTTTTTTGTGGCAAGGATAAGAGGGTCTCCACCTGTTAAGAGTACATTATTGATTTCAGGCGTGTTGGCAATATATTCAATACCTGGCTCTACATCAGACATGGCTTCTTTCACGTCGTTACGAAACAGGCGTTTACGGAAGCAATAACGACAATACGCACCACATACCTCTGAACATATTAACAAAGCCGTTGTTTCGTACTTGTGTTGACAGCCTGGAACGACATAGTTCGTATCTTCATCAGAAGCATCCCAACGCCCATATTCATCAAGTTCACCTTCATTTGGAATGACTAGCTTTCGTATGGGATCGTTCGGATTATTCCAATCAATTAGACTTAAATAATACTCATTTACACGAAAAACAAATTTTTCTGTGATTTTCTTTAGCTTTTCTCTTTCATGTTCTGGAATTTGTTCGATTTTGTCGAGGTTCATGACATATTTAGGTTGAGCCATGATCATCACCGTCCTTTTGTTATTTGGTAAACGCATAAGCAGGATTGATTATAACAACGAAATGATAAAATAGTCAAAAAAGAAAGAAAAATTCGATAATTTAATTGAAATGAAAGGATTACTTCATAAATTGCTTTTAAATCAAAGCATATGGAATTTGACTAACAGATAAAAAATCAAATTAAAAATATTTTAAAATAATTGAAAAAACAATTTATAAATAGGTAAATAGACTATATAATGAAATAAATATTTCATATTATGATAATGAGAAATAAATATTTCATGGAGGGGTTTTAAATGGCAATTGAGCGAGATAAGGAATCTTTAGTAACGTTTCTTGAAAAAACGAATCAATCAAAGAGATTTCTGGAGAAAGCAGAAATGATTATGCCAGGTGGGGTAACAGCGAATATCAAGTATTTTGCACCTTATCCGATTGTATTATCAAAAGCCCAGGGTGCTTATGTAACAGACGTTGATGGAAATCAGTATATTGATTATCTACTATCGTATGGTGCACTAATGCTTGGACATGGCCATTCTCAGATAAAGGAAGCAGTCGTTCGTCAGCTTGAAGAAGATGGAACTAATTTATTTGGTACACCACATCAACTTGAAGTGGAGATGGGAGAGACGATTCAAACGCTTTATCCGAGCATGGAGCGCCTGCGCTATACCAATTCGGGAACAGAAGCGACACTGCTAGCATTGCGAATAGCAGCTGCATACACGGGGAAAAGAAAGATTGCTAAATTTGAAGGTCATTATCATGGAGGATATGATGAAGTGCTTGTTAGTGTTAATCCGTCTCTTGCAAAAGCAGGACCAGAAGAGAGACCACATGCTGTGCTTGAATCAAAAGGAATGTCGCAGTCACACCTTGAAACGACGATTGTTCTTCCGTTTAACGATTTGGAAAGTTGTGAACAGATCTTACGAGACAATCATAAGGATATAAGTGCTGTTATCATTGAACCATTGCAAGCAGGGTTCATTCCAGCCAAACCTATTTTTATAGAAGGATTAAGAAAGCTAACAGAAGAACTGGATATTTTACTTATTTTCGATGAAGTGAAGACAGGATTTCGTGTTAGCCTTGGCGGTGCGCAAGAATTGTATCACGTCGAACCTGATATAACGACGTTAGGGAAAGTAATCGGAGGAGGTTTTCCAGTTGGCATAGTTGGAGGAAGGAAAGATATTATGATGGTTAGTGCACCAAAAGGGAGTGCTGATGTTTTTGATCATAGTCAAAGTAAAGGATCGTCTGCTAGTGAAGTCCTTTTCCATAGTGGCACCTACAATGGGCATCCGACAATATTGGCCGCTGGTTTAGCAACCATTTCTGTTCTGAAAAATGAGATGAATCATGTATTAAATACGACTGAAGAGTTAAAATCTCGACTAGAATGGCTCTTCCAAAAGCATCATATTCCAATGAAGGCGATTGGTGTAGGCTCAATTTTTAGTGTAGTATTAACTGAGATAGAAAAGATTCAGAATTATCGTGATCTACAATTAACAAACCTTCGCTTACGTAAAGAAATAGATCTCCATCTACTAGGGGAGGGAATTTACATGAAACCTCTTAATCGTTATAGTTTGTCAACAGCTCATACAGAATTAGAGGTGAAGAGCACTGTTCAAGCGTATGAACACATTTTAGCGAAAGGGTTGCGGTAATTCAAGGAGGGGCTAAATGAATGCTGCAAAGTGACGTGTATCAACGAATCATTGAAGAACAAAGCAAAATGAGCAAATTACAAAAAAAAATTGCTGCTTATTTAATCGATCATGCAGAAACGGCGCCTTTTTTAACAGCATCTAAATTGGCAAAGCATGTCGGTGTAGGTGAAGCGACAGTTGTTCGATTTGCTGTTTTTCTTGGATACAAAGGCTATCCAGATTTGCAGGGGCATTTGCAAGAAGCTCTGCAACGAAAAATGACCGCTGCAGAAGTATTTGCTCATACAACTGATGAAACAGATAAGCCTGTTCATGCTCTGTCAGAAATTTTATCGGATGATATTCATAATTTAAAAGCAACATTAACACAAATTGATCCACAAGAGTTTGAAAGAGCAGTTGAAACGATTATTTCTGCTAAACGTATTTATATTATCGCTTATAGAAGTGCAGCGAGTATTGGAATGTTTCTTCATTTTTACTTAGATTTGGTTTTGCAGAATACAGAACTGATTGAACATGCGGACGGCGTGTCAGAACATATTCTTGATATTGGAAATAAAGATCTTGTTATTGGTTTTGGATTTTCTAGATACACAAAGCGAACAGTGGAGGTATTGAAGTTTGTGAAACAGCGTGGAGCTAAAACGTTAGTGATAACGGACCATGTGATGTCGCCACTCGTTCCTTACGCAGATCGGACTCTTCATGCCGCCACAGAAATCAATTCATTTATTGATTCTTTTACAGCGCCTCTTAGTATTGTCAACGCGCTTATTACAGCCGTTACTCGAAGTGAGCAGACAAAAGTAGAAAAGAGATTAAAAGGATTAGAAGAGCTTTGGGAAACCTTTGATGTATTCTACGATTAGAGAATACATATGAAAAAGGACGGTCTCGCAGTCATGCGTTGAACCGTCTTTTTTTCTTTAAGGAAAGATAAAATTCGATGATGTCTAGCGCAAGCAGCCTAGCCGCTCGAGATTGCTTCATCTTGTAAATAGTTTCCAAAAATCTGGAAATATATTGACGGTCTTTCAGCTCACTGACCAAGGCGCTTTTGCTTTTCTTATGTGGCAAGTCCTTTATCATGGCTATTCTTTTTTTCTCGTAAGTATTGGAATACACCAATTAGAATAAAGACACCAAGACCTGACATTGAGATGTAGAGATTGTTTGGATAAATAAGCGCAAGGCCCGCCGTAAATAATAATAAACGTTCAATGACGTTTGGCTTAATAATGAAATAATTCATGATCGAGGCACTTACTGCCGCCATCCCAATTAAAGCGGTCAGAACAGCAGGAAGTAATGTTAGCCAAGTCCAGTCTTGTAAGAGTAATACTGGATTATACACGAAGGCATAAGGAATAATAAATGCTGCAATAGCAAGCTTCACTGCAACAACACCAGTCTTCATTGGATTTGCTCTTGCTATACCAGCACCAGCGTACGCAGCAAGACATACAGGTGGTGTAATATCAGCGACAATCCCAAAATAAAAGACAAAGAAATGAGCCGCCATTACTGGAATATCGAATGCTACTAAAGCAGGAGCTGCCATTGAAGCTGTTACAACGTAGTTTGCTGTTGTAGGTAAGCCCATACCTAACACGATACAAGCGAGCATTGTATAGACTAATAGGAAGAAGAGGCTTCCGCCAGCTAAATCAATAATGCCCCCTGCTAATTTGCCACCAAGTCCTGTTGTAACAACGATCCCAACGATAATCCCTGCTGATGCACAAGCTACGATAACAGGTAAAGCAACTCTTGCCCCTTGCTCAAAAGCATCAATAATATCTCGAAAACTAAGACGAGTGTCTTTACGGAATAAACTAACAAAGAAAGCTGCACCGATACCCCATAAGGCAGCTGTTGTAGCCGTATAGCCTTGCAGAAGCATGCCGACAATCGTAACCAGAGGTAGAAGTAAATCCATTCGTTTTGCTAGACCTTTGAATGTAGGAAGTTGGCTTTTGGGTAAACCGAGAATTCCTTGTTTTTTCGCTTGGAAATGAGTTCCCATGAACACACCAGAGAAATAGAGAATCGCTGGTATAATCGCAATGATGATAATTTCACTATAGGCAGTATTCGTATATTCCGCCATGATAAAGGCAGCTGCCCCCATAATAGGTGGCATGATCTGCCCACCTGTTGAAGCAGAGGCTTCAGTTGCACCGGCAAACTCAGGTTTGAATCCTGCTCGCTTCATCATCGGAATCGTAAAGGAACCTGATCCGACTGTATTGGCTACTGAACTACCAGTAACCATTCCTTGAAGCGCGCTGGCAGCGACAGCTGCTTTTGCCGTTCCTCCAGTCATTCTACCAGTTGCGCCAAATGCTAAATCATTAAAGAACTTTCCAATGTGCGTTTTTGTTAGCATGACCCCAAAGAATAGGAATAAATAGATGTATGTTGAAGAAATTTGAATCGGTATCCCGAAAATAGCTTCTGTTCTAAAAAATAATCGTGTCACGAGACGTTCCCAATCAAATCCTGGATGCCTGTAACTAGCTATAGGGAAATATTGTCCGAATAAGCCGTACAATATTGCTAAGGATGCAATAATAACAATTGGTAGACCGACCGCACGTCGTGTAGCTTCAAGTAATAACAGAACACCGAGTGTTGCAATGATCACATCCACATCGTTATAGCCACGGATAACCGCTTGGGTTGTTAGTCGGGTATAGTTGATGACGATATACAAGTTAGCACCTAATGCAAGCAAAGCAAGTATCGCATCATACCAAGCTACACCTGGTTTATTGAGCATGCTTTGTTTTGCTGGGTACAAAATAAAAATAAGAGCAAGCGCGCTACCTAAATGAATTGCACCTTGTATAAGAGATACATAAGGTCCTTTAAATGCTGTGTAAAGCTGAAAAACGGTTAAGGAAATGGCAAGAATGGAGACAATCCATGCCCATTTCTGTAAGTTAACACGATAGGCAGATTCCTTATCATATTTTGCAAGTAATTCATCATGATTTGTTGTTTGTTCCTTTTGCAATAGATATCCACCACCTTAGTGAGATTTTCAAAACAAAGAAAAATTCAGCTTTGCTTACTTGTGGTGATTTTCTTTATTTTTACTTTTGCTTAAGAAAAAGATAGTAAGAAAACAGGACTGGACAGTGAATGCCCAGTCCTGTTTTTTTTAAAAAGTCTTAACTATTCAAGTAATCCTGCTTCTTCAAAATACCTCTCTGCTCCTGGGTGGAGTGGAAGACCTTCAGAACCATTTAAAATATTTTCCTTTGTTAAATGGATACCTTGAGCATGGGTAACTTGATCAGCATTCTCATACAAGCCTTTAACGATCTCGTAGCCTAATTCTTCACTAATTTGGTTTGTAGAACCTACCAAGATAGCGTATGCTGTAACAGTATCAACAGGTGCATCCAAGAAATCATAAGAATCTGCTGGTATTTCAAGGTGAGCATAATCACTATTTTCTTCGACGTAAGCAAGTGCTTCACCTTCAACTGGAAGGATGACGACTTCACGTTGTAACGCAAGCTCTGTTATATTACCTGCTGGTAAACCAAGTAAGCCAAATGATGCATCTAATTGTCCATCCTGTAAGCGACCTGCAGCATCGCCGAAGCCTTCTTCAAATGCTTCATAATCACCATCTTCTAGACCATATGCTGCTAAAATAAGTTTCGCAGCTGCTTGTGTTCCACTACCAGGTGGTCCGATTGCTACACGTTTCCCTTCTAATTCAGCAATGGATGTAATACCAGTGTTAGCTGTTGTGACAACTTGCATCACTTCTGGATAAATATGTCCCATGAAACCAAAGTTTGTAATTGCGCCACCTTCTTCAAATTCATTTGCTCCATTATAAGCATCAAGAGCGGGGATATGTACAGTCATCCCTAATTGGAATTCTCCACTAGCTATGTTGCCAAGGTTTTCAAGTGATGCTCCAGATGCAACTGCACTTACATTAAAACCTTCTACTTCAACATTGTTTTGCATAACAGTAGCCATTTCTTGACCTAATGGGAAATAAGTACCACCTGTGCTGCCAGTACCCATTTGTAAATCAGTACGGAAATCTTCAGGAGCCTCAGCCTCAGTACCTGGTTCATCAGGATCAGCTACTTCACCACCTGTACTATCATCGCTACCACAGGCACCGAGTAGTAACCCGACTGAAAGAAGAGTTGCTGTTAAAAATGAATACTTCTTTTTCATCATAAAATCCCCCTTTTTTATAATGTTTACGCATGAACGAATTTTCTGAATGTTCATACTCAGTTATTATTTTATACAAAGTATTGTAATAATGTCAAAGGGTTCATAATTATTCAAATGTTAGATAACTTTACAAATTAGGATATAAACAGTAAAAAAGACTCGGAATACCCGAGTCTTTTAGGTGATTTATTCTACTTTTTCATAGTCTTCAGGATTGTTTGCGACAGTTGGCTCGCTTGTATCAATGTGACCAAAGAGTTCAGGTTGGACCTCACCATCAATAAGAATTTGTGTTTCATTAAATCCAAATTGTTTCATGATCATCGCAACTTGTTGAAGAAGCATTTCCTCTACTCCTGATCCAACTTGTGCATCTAATAATTCAGACGAGAATGAAACATGAGCAACTCCGTCGATCTCTTCAACTGATTGAACTTCAACATTAGCTGGAACAAGTGAAACAAGTCCATCTTCTGTAGGACCAGCAACCCAAGCCTCGAGTGTTGCAACAAACAACTCTTCATCTGTTGCTTCAATTTGACGCTCAACACGGAACAAATCCATTACTTGATCGTCAGAAAAAACGAGCTCTACAGGTGTGACAGTCGCATCGTCGACAACTTCCTCGTCAACTGCAATTATTTCTTCTTCATTAGACTCTACTGATTCACCTGTAGAATCAACTGATTGATCTGCAGAATCAACTGATTGATCTGCCTCTTCGTCTGCAGCAGTAGACTCCTCAAGGCCATCAGATTCAACCAAATCACTATTTTCTTCGATTTCAATTCCATCCGTCGCTTGCTCAGGTTCTGTAGAATCTGTTCCTTGTCCACATGCTGCTAGAACAAGGATGAACAGGCTAAGTAAGAAAAACACCAAATGCTTTTTCATATTATTTCCTCCTTATGTAGTTATGTGTGATCACCATTTGCTCTCACAGAGGATAGGTTTTTTTAGATTGCTGCTTCCTAAAATTAGGACAGCCCTATCCATTAAAGTGTACAACATTCATGTCGAATTTCAATCGTGAATTTAGACTCAATCTTTTGACCTAGTTAAGTGTTAACCTTAATGAGGAAGAAATGAATAAGAGGATACCTTCAAAGATCTTTATTTGACCTTTGAAAGTACCCTCGAAGTTCTATCCGATTAAGGAAACTCTAAATAAACGTCTTGCTTGATTAAAACATTGGAAATACATATTCAATTAAAAACCATAAGATTCCAAAGAAAATAATTAAATAAGCTGCATATTTAATGAAAGTAGCCATGACCATACTACCGTTTTCTTTTTTCTCAACATGGCGCTCTTCTACCTCAACATTACGGCGTTCACTCATGTTAATCCCTCCATTTATTTTATAAGTTGTTAGTATTGAGATACCCTTCTATTATTTCTTCTAAACATAATCAGGATGAATAAGAATTAAGAGAACATTGAATAAATCAAGTAGCAGGAAGTGTCGATAAGGTTTAAAATGGTCATATTGAGGGGAACAGAGGTATAAAGAGAGAGTTGCAGCTAGCTAAAAGTCTTTAGACAATTATAAATCTTTTATGCCTTTCTTTTTTTATGAGTTGTGTTGCTATGAGGATGGTATAATGAAGAAACGATAACGTGTAGGAAGGATTTTGTCGATGTTTGAAAATAAAGCATTCCGTATTGGCTACGGCATTATGCTCATCTTTATCATTATTTATTTAGGGTCGCTCATTGATTGGGTTTTCAAGCCTATTGCTATTCTTGTTCAAACATTATTCGCTCCAATTGTTTTAGCAGGTGTTTTATTTTATTTACTTCGTCCTCTTGTCAACTTATTATCAAAATGGATCCCTCGAGGATTCTCGATACTGCTCTTATATTTGTCGGGAATTGCTTTGATTACTGCTCTTGTATTCCTCATTGGTCCAGAATTGCAAAAGCAGTTTAACAGCCTTGCTCGTAATATGCCATCTTTTATCAATGAGATTCGCGAAATGTTTATCAACCTACAACAAAATGAATATATTTCACGTTTCCAGCAAGGAGATAACTTTTCATTTGATGAAATCACCTCAAGGTTTACTGACTATTTAAATGAAATCGTTTCAGCGATTGGTTCAAATATTGCTAGCTTTATTGGTTTTATTGCGAATGTGTTGATTATTCTCGTTATTATTCCATTTGTTCTATTTTATATGTTAAAAGAAGGTGAAAAGGCCCCGAGGCAAGTCCTTAAATACCTTCCTAAAAAACAACAGTATGAGGGGCAACGTATCTTATCTGACATGGACGTAGCACTAAGTTCCTATATCCAGGGACAAATTATTGTTAGCTTTTGTGTAGGGGTTCTTGTCTATATTGGGTACCTTATTATTGGAATCGATTATCCGCTCGTTCTTGCTTTGATTGCGATGTTTACAAATGTCATTCCGTTTATCGGTCCTTGGATTGGAACATTCCCTGGAGTGATTGTGGGATTTCTTGATTCCCCGTTAATGGCATTATGGGTGATTATTGTGGTCGTTGTTGTTCAACAAATCGAAAGTAATCTTATTTCTCCACAAATAATGGGGAGAAAATTAGATATACACCCATTAACGATTATTCTCTTGTTACTTGTTGCTAGTCGCTTTGCGGGTTTACTTGGTCTATTACTTGCTGTTCCAACATATGCTGTTGGCAAAGTAATCGTTTCCCATTCGTATCGTCTGTGGAGGTTAAGAAGCAGAACAACAGATTGACTTTTGGGAAATCACTTTGTATGGTTGAAGAATGATATAATTCATAATCCTGCATCTATAGGGTAAATAGCTAGGAGTGAAGATGATGGCTTTTGAACAAGATGGTATTATTCAAGTAGAGGAAGACGAATTAAAAGAATTATTAAAAAGTAAAAACAGCGATCCAATAATTATTGATGTTCGCGAACCTTTTGAATATGAAGAAGCGCATATTCCTGGGTTACCACTTATTCCAATGCAAACCATTCCGAATATGATTGATCAACTTGACAAGGATGCTTCTTATCTTTTTGTGTGTAGAAGCGGGAGTCGTAGTCAAAATGTAGCTATGTATATGCAACATCAAGGGTTTAAAAACGTACGTAACTATGCTGGTGGAATGCTCGGTTGGTCAGGTGAAACAACGACAGGTCTTGAATGGGTTGTAAGAGATGGTAAAGAACTTACGAAGTTTCTGAAATAAGAAAGCATGAGGCTACTCTCAACTGTGATGGTGAGATAGTCTCATTTTTTTATAAACAAAAGGAGAACTCCAAAACGTTTGAAATAATTGGAGAAAAACAAGATGTGATGATGACGGTTTTCTAGTAAACTAGTAATATAGCTATAAATTACTCACTAACGTATGAACAGGAGGCATTTTTTGATCATGAAAAAAAGATATGGATTTTCTTTTTTTGTTATAGTAGCAATACTATTGTTCACGTCATGGCATTCTGTGGAAGCAAACAATCATGTTTATTTTTATATTGATGGACAAGAACAGCGTTATCAGGGCGATATTGTAATAAATCAGGATGGTATGTGGGTGCCGCTTCGCCCAGTATTTGAGAATTTGTCTTACATTCATAATGATTGGGGATTAGATTCCAGAACGATTAATCAGTTCATACGAGCTCAGCGCAATGAGCATAACAAAGAAGAACTACATGAAATAGTTACCGATTATCCTTTTTTAATGGATATTAAAGTGAAGCAGATTAATAACCGAGCCATGATTCATTTAGACAATGTATATCAACTAGGATTTGATGCTTTTTATTTTGAATCAGAGCAAATTTTACATATTAATACTCCAGCGCTTATGGAGATAGCAGGATTGAGGATTGGAGATAACATAAGTGGTGTGAATCGTCTCTTCCCTGATGTTCATTGGAATACAGCTTTTGGGCAAGAAGCAGATTTTATTGGATTCATTGGCGATATGGAGGAGTATTCATTCATAGATCGTTACGGCTACGAAAGAGTCGAGGAAGTGCCTGAGCTGCAAGTTGAAATCAAAAATAATCAAGTTACATATTTAATAGCATCATCAGAACGTTTTCCAACATCGAAAGGAATAAAAGTTGGAGATCGATTAAATGATGTATATCGTGCTTATGGTAATCAATATGTAAGAGAACGCTTAGATGATAAGCAAATTGTCGTTTATGATGTTGAATTGGGTTCAATCTGGTTCATAGCTAATCGTGATCAGGAGATTGAGAGAATAGCTTATTGGGATCATCAATTACGAGGATTTGGAGAGAATCAAGTTGAAGAATTAGAAGAGACTGACCTAGAAGTAAGGTAAATATTCTTAAGTCAGTCATGATTAGGCGAAATGTGTTTTTTTAAAAAGGTAGGAGAATTCAATGATGTCTAGCTCGAGTGCCTAGCCGCTCGAGGTCATTTCAGACTGCGATTAGGGACAACACAATCGCAGTTTTCTAATGCTTGTCACGGCTGTTCAAGGCGCTTTCGCTTTTTTTATAAATGGTCAGGTTCTTTTGAATAAGTATGCTTTCCATGTTGTGCATTCTCTCGTTCTTGTTGGTTTTTTTGCTGATTGATCGCATTTGTATCTTTTTTCTTTTTGTTATCATCACCTGTTTGAGCCATTCTGTCACCTACTTTCTTTCATTTAGTTCTTAGCATGTACGAATCACCTTTACACTATGAAAGAAATGTTTAACAAAAACGCTAAGTGGGAACGTATATTGTAAATACGATCGAAAGGTGGAGATGATAATGGCGGTTAAGAAAACAATACTTGCAACAGTGGTGGCAAGTGCAGCTGGAGCAGCGACAGTTCTTTTAAGAAATGGTGAATCGAGGGAGAGAGCTTGCAAAGCAGTTCGTGAAACCTATGCGAAAATGAAAGGAGGAACAGCTGACAATCATAAAAAAGATAATCAAACGAAAGTTGGGCATTCTCATCCTCATGATTATGAAGATAACAAAATGGTGAATGAAGGTGCACTAACAAGTGTTAAGTATTATAATGAAAAGCAGCAGCAATAACAAAAAGTCGCCATTTATGGTGACTTTTTTCATTGCAAACGAATCCAAAAATCGTCTCAAGATGAATTCCATAAATAGGAATGCTATAATTAGGAAAATAATGATCAATGAGGTGACAGCAATGATTACAATAAATAATGAAACAATTGCAACGATCCCTACGTTACATGTAGTGAAAGTTGATTTACAAGATAATAAAATACCTACTATTTTCTTTTTACATGGTTATACGAGTGCAAAAGAGCATAATCTTCATGTTGCCTATTTACTTGCAGAGAAAGGATTTCGCGTTTTCCTGCCTGATGCTCTTCATCACGGAGAGCGTGAAACAACATTAAAAGGAAATAAGCGTGATTTTTCATTTTGGGAAATCGTCTTAACATCTATTAAAGAATTAGATGAGATGAAGACAATACTCACGCAACGAGAGATCGTTGACGAAAATCGAATTGGGGTCATTGGGACATCAATGGGAGCCATTACAATGTACGGGGCTTTAACTGCTTATGATTGGATTAAGACAGCTGTTTCGTTTATGGGAACAGCTTATTATGAGACGTTTGCAAAGGCACAGCTCTTGATGATTGAAGAAAAGGGGATTCAGCTCGAACCAAACGCAAAGGAAAAAGTTCTTAATCAAATCAGACCATATGACTTGTCTGCACAGTTAGACAAGCTTGCTGGTCGTCCGCTTTTAATCTGGCATGGGAAAGAAGATCAGGTCGTACCGTATCCATTTTCAGAAAAGCTTTATCATGAATTAGTAGCGAGCTATGAACATGAGCCTGAACATTTGCAGTTTTTGGCAGAAGATAAAACAGCTCATAAAGTGACACGCCAAGCTGTTCTTCGTTCGGTTGAATGGTTTGAAGGTCACCTTCTTACAAGTAAGGTCTCTTCCTAATGAATGGAGATGGGAAAAAGGCAACTATTAAATTTTTGAAAGAAATGCAAAAGGTCGTTGTTATTACGATTGGGGCACTGTTTTTAGCGGCTTCTTTAAACTTCTTTTTGATTCCAGCAAATGTATTTGCAAGTGGTTTTACGGGGATAGCTCAGATTCTTGCGACTGTCCTTCCTCTATCAACTGGGGTTTTGCTATTTCTATTAAATATACCAGTGGCGATTTTAGGGTGGATGAAAATTGGAAAAAGCTTTACGTTGTATAGCTTTATGAGTGTGGCACTTACGACTTTTTTTCTAGAACTGCTTCCGATTAAACAGTTCTCTCCAGACATTTTACTAAATGCTGTATTTGGGGGAGTCATAGCGGCAATTGGTGCTGGTCTTACATTAAAGTGGGGGGCATCCTCTGGTGGAGTCGATATTATTGCCCTTGTATTATCGAGAGTCAGTGATCGACCAGTCGGTATTTACTTTTTTATGTTGAATAGTTTGATTGTGATTACGTCTGGTCTTTTATTTGATCCCGAAAAAGCCCTGTATACGCTTGTCGCGTTATATGCTACTTCTCGTGTGATTGACGCCATTCATACTCGTCATGTGAAATTGACAGCTATGGTTGTCACAAAACGAGCTGAAGACCTTAGAAAAGCCATTCACGAGCGAGTAACGAGAGGGATCACAAGAATACCTGCTAAAGGTGGGTATACGGCTGACGATAAAGAAGTATTAATGATCGTTCTGACAAGGTATGAATTGTATGATCTTAAAGAAGTGATTCAAGAGGTCGACCCTCAAGCCTTTACAAATATAGTGGAGACAGCAGGGATTTTTGGTTTATTTCGAAAAGAATAAAGGGGGAGCCACACATGAAGAAAATGGGATTATTTTTACTGACTTTATTTGTAGTATTCCTTTTTGCATGTGGTCAAGGGGGAGATTCACCAACGCAGGGAGAAGGGGGGAGTGATAGCGTGACTAATTCAGCTTGGTCGTTTGAGACAAAAACTACTCAAGATGAGAAAGAACTTTTGGTACAGATGACTGTTACGAATCAGCAAGAAAGTCAAAGTACCCTAGATTTTGCCTCGGGTCAATTGTATGAAATGGTCTTAACTGATCCAAATGGAGAAGAAGTATATCGCTTTTCTGAAGGTAGAATGTTTTCGATGGCGATCATGCAAGAAGCATTTGAAGCAGGAGAATCAAAGACGTTTGAAGAAGTGATTGCGCTAGATAAGTTAGATAAAGGGACGTATACATTAGATGTTCAACTAGTGGTGATGGCTGTAGATAATGAAGAATGGATGGATGAAGAGACGTTTCAAAATCGTCTAGACATTATAATTGATTAATAAAACAAGACTGACTCTAAAAGTCAGTCTTGTTTTATTAAGGGCTTTTCGCTAGATGTCAGTGACCATCTATTTAAAGCTTCTTGTTGGATTGCTTTTTTCAAGGAAAGATAATGTTCGTCTGCATGAATTTCAGTTTCTGATTTATTATCTTTTTTCAAACTGAACTGTGACTTGCCATTCCAATAAGAAAAAAACGGTTCATCAAGCTGTTTCTTCATGGGTAGTGACTCCTTTATGAGTGTGTTAATTGAATAAGTTCAATAATTTCCTCGTTTGAAAGCTCTGTAACGGGCTGTTCTCCTGCGGCAAGTATATGCTCTGCCAAAGCTTGTTTTTGGACGAGCATTCGATCAATTCGTTCCTCAAGTGTGCCAACAGTCATCAATTTGTGGACTGTAACGTCTTTTGTTTGTCCGATTCGATAAGCTCGATCTGTCGCTTGGTTTTCAACAGCTGGATTCCACCAACGATCATAATGAATAACATGTGTAGCAGCTGTTAGATTCAGACCTACACCACCAGCTTTCAATGAAAGAACAAATATATTGATCTGATTATCTTCTTGGAAAGCCTGAATCGCTTCCTGCCGTTTTGCACGTGTTAAACTACCGTGTAGAAACGGGACAATTTGTCCATAGCGTTCTTCGAGTGAGCTAGTCATAAGTGAGCCCATCTCTTTATATTGAGAGAAGATTAAAACCTTTTCTTTTCTCTTAACCATCTCATCTGTTAAGGCTAAAAGAGAGTCCCATTTGCCAGAATTGTGTTCTGCCAATGTTTGTTCCTTTAAAAAATGGGCGGGATGATTGCAAATTTGCTTCAATCTGGTCAAGCTTCTTAGGATTAATGCACGTCGTTCGAAAGCTGTTACTTCATTTAGCCTTGATACAATATCATCAACAACAGCCTGATAAAGAGCGGCTTGCTCTACTGAAAGATAGATTTTATGAACAATTTCTTTTTTCTCTGGTAAACCAAGTTGTAGAGATTGATCAGACTTCTTACGTCTTAAAATCAATGGATGAATGAGCTTTTGAAGCTTCATTAATTGTTGATCATCGTGATCACGTTCAATTGGCTTCATAAATTTGACTTGAAAATCTTGATACGTGCCAAGATAGCCTGGATTTAGTACATCAAGTAAAGACCAAAGCTCTCGTAAGCGATTCTCAATAGGTGTTCCTGTTAAGGCAATGCGATGTGTTGCTTTAATTCCTTTTATTACTCGTCTTTGCTTCGTCTCGACATTTTTAATATGCTGTGCTTCATCAAGAATAAGACCGTTCCATTTTACCTGATGAAATAATTCATCATCACGAACTGCTAATTGATAAGAGGTAATCACGACATCCCACTCGTTTAAGGAGTTAAGATCGTCTTCATGAAGACGGGTTTGACCGTGATGAACGAAGACACGTAATGACGGGGCGAATTGCTCACATTCATGAACCCAGTTGTACAGCAGCGATGTCGGACATATGAGAAGAAAAGGTGAGTGCTCCATCTTTGCTGCCTTTTGCTGCTCGATGACATAGAGCATGTAGACAATTGTTTGAATAGACTTCCCTAACCCCATATCATCGGCCAAGCAGCCTCCAAATCCAGTTCTTCTTAAATGGGCTAACCATGAGACGCCCTCGTGTTGATATCGCCTAAGCTCTCCGACAAAATCGGAGGGAAGAGGTATTAATGATGGAGTGGTAGAATAAAGCTCCTTTAAAGAATTTGTCAGTTGACTACCCCAAGACACATCCCACTCAATCCCATCTTTTAAACCAGCGTCATCATCAAGCTGGTCCAGCCTCCATGCCTCTAGAAAAGAGGTATCGTCTTTCATTCCATTTAAATAATTTCGAAGCTGTTCGGCAAGTGTTCGGTCCCATGTCATCCATTGCCCATTTGCATAAAGAAATGGCCGCTGTCCCTCTACAAATTCAGTAAACTCTTTTGGACTAATTGTGTTCTCACCAATTGCAATATCATATGTAAAAGAAGCAACACTTTGCCAATCGAGCAGTGGTTCACTCCTAGCTTCTTGGTGGTCTTGTTGATCAATGTTCAGAGTAATACGCGGCTTCTTTTTCTCATTCATCCATTTTGGAACGATCAAATGAAAGCCAATTTGCTTTAACACGTCATCATTTGTTGTGAACAAGTCATAGGCTTCCTCTGAGCTTAAATGGAGAACAGGAGAAGATAATCGTAGTGGCTCAAGTACAGGTAGCGATTCCTTTGCTTTTTGTAAGTCTTTTTTTAATTGAGCAATTGGATTTTCACGCCAAGGATGTTCCCCGCGTTCTAGTTGTTCCATTTCAACCATATAAGAAGGTCTTTTTCGATCAACCATGCAAAGTGAAATCTCCCACGTTCCTTCTTTAGCATTAGGCTCTTTCAATGCGAGTCCAGATAAAAATGGTTTCGTTTGTAACACACCAATTTCTTGCTGAAAAGCTGTATTTAATAATGTTGATTGAATTTGGCCTTTTTCTTTTAGCTGTTTAACATGCGCGAGCCATTTGGGATTAATGGATTGTTGCCATGCTGTATATTCTGCTAAAACAATCGGCTCATCAATGATTGATCGAATCATTTCATCGGCAATTTGAGTCACAATTGTTTGTAATTGTGTAGCTGTCATTATTGTATTTGCTTGATTTTGAATATAGGTTGTATTAGGACGAATTGAAATGGCAGAAAGGGGCATCGCATCGAGCCAGTCTTGATACGAAAATGATATCAATTCCCACTGTCCAGAGGATGTTGGGGCAAATGAACCATCAATGATTGCTTCCTGAATGTGATCAAATAAATGTAGCCACATTTCTAAATCAGGTGCCATTTCAATATCACTTTCTTGTTTCCATGTCCTAAAAATAGGTAAGTAGGTCAAAAAGGAATCCATTGAAAAAATGAGTCCTTCTAATGGAAAGGAATAGTCTTTCATATTTTCCTGTGCTTGATAAACGGTCACTTCTCCTGCTAATGAACAATAACGTCTTGAACTTAGAGGAACGTCAATAACAGCTTTATCCGTCTCGATGAATGTTCCATAAAATGATGTTTGATCGTATCGAAATAAGGCAAGCTTAAGTTCAAATGGTGAGTATAAAAAAGGATACTGAAAATTGACAATGTGATCAAAGCGCGAGCGAGGAGATTGCTCACCCCATATGAAAAATGCATCGTTTAGCCAACCGCCATGAACAATAATATTAGAGGTCAATCTGCTTCAACTCCTCAACGAACGCGCGATACGTTCGATACTTTTTCTTTAACCTTGTTACATACTCACGAAAGAGAACTTGTTCTTCTGGGCTACTGTACAATGTTTGGAGAGTTCTTAAAAAACGTGCAGCTTGCTCGTAATGAACACGGGATTTTTTCTCAACGAGTCTTACGATAAATTGATGGTAGACGGGTCTTGCAAGTACAGGAGCATGCTTACATAAAGCGTGTAATAATTCTTCTTTTTCTGGTCGTTGACGCAGTGGCTCACGTTCATATTTAAGAAAATAGCGCATAGCATGTTCATATTTTTTATAAGTAAGTAATAATTTTTCATACGTTTTGGCTGTTTCTAAGTGATCGAGCCTTTGTTCAAGCAAAGGTAGCAATCTTTCAACTAACTCATACTGCTCCTCCGTTGTTAAATGTTGAGTATAGTTTAAGAAACGCTGATAATTAGGTGATAACATCCATCTATTCCAAATTGATTCTTGCTCATTTTTTGGAGATGGCAAGGCTGTATTCATTTCATCAATAATGGGTTGTAGAGAACCATAGTGACCCTTCGTTTTATGAGAGAATAAGACAGTAAGCCATTGTTTTATCGTACGCCAGCGCGAACGTTCTTTTAATAATTGAAAATGCTGATTCACTTCTTGTTCTTGATAACGTGCTCCTTTTTTAGTCAGGATTGATAAAGCAGTGACTTCTTTTCCAGCTAATAAGGAAACATAACTATATGTCAGTGCGAGTGCACGTGAGCAAGACGCTGTATCGATTGACTTTGAAAGAAATGTATATACTGATTCAACATGCTCTGTTTTCATATCTACCACTATACGAAAAAGCAACTGTGACCACGGGGCTTTTACATTATCTGCATCATAGGCCACGAGAAATAATACATGTTCGAGAAAAAGGCGATAATTGGAAACATCTTCTTGAAGAGAATCATGAAGAGTCAGCAGGTCTTCGATCATTGCTTGAAAGAAATAAGAAAAACGCCGTTCATACTCATCATATGTATTCGCACGTGTAGAAAGAGAAAAAACGCCACGCATATAAGTAAGTACATATTGCCATGACTGATCAGTTTTTATTCTCGAAATTCTATTTTTCGCATCTATTGAAATTTGTTCAAGATGTCGATTTGTCACGTAGCGTGATGATGTAATGAATTTATATGTATGGATGACATCTTGTTCAACTTCTTGATATCGTTCTGACTCTCCTTGAAATAACGCATTGACCATCTTCGTTTTCACCACCTTCAATGAAAAAATTCCATTCTTTCATTGTATCTTTTTCGACGGCGAAAGGAAAGGGGGGTGTGGGACTTATAGGTAACAAAGGTTATAAAAGAAATTAAAAGGATAAAAACATTGAAATGAGCATAAGTACGGCAATACTACTCATGACAACAATAATTAAATTAGCACCAAGATAAGCTACGAAAATGGCTGTGATACCTCCTATTATTCCGTACCAAATATTTTCATGAACTGTTAAAATCCCTGGAAATATTAACGCTCCTAAAGCAGCGTAAGGAACATTACGTAACATAGCTTGTAGCCAAGAAGGAATTCGATCAGCATCCATAAAGACAAGAGGAAGCATCCTTGGTATGTACGTGACAAGAGCCATTCCAGCAATGATAATGATCATTGTCATATTCATGATTTACGATCTCCTATTCGAGTAATCCATTCGATTCCTGCAGAAGCAAGCAGTGTAGCCGCAATAATCGACCATCCACTTGGTAACATAAGTGAGAAAAGACTATTAAAAATGGCAGCGCTTACTGCCAAAAAGACAATTTTCCGTTGTTTTTTTAAGGAAGGGATTAATAAGGCGATAAACATTGCATACAGAGCAATACCCATGCTTTCTTGAAGCGTGACAGGTAAGATAGCTCCGACAACGTATCCAAGCCCTGAATTAACAACCCAACTTACGTAAGCCATTACAGCAACTCCTACAACGAAGCCTGTTTTAACAGTTCCTTCTCTAGTTGTTGTAACAGCAAATACTTCGTCTGTTATCCCAAATGAATAGAGGGCTTTAATAAAGAGATGGTCATCCTCGACACGTTCACCTACAGATGCGCTCATCAGTAAGTGACGAATATTAACGATAAAGGTCGTGAAAATAATTTCAAATGCACCTGTACCAAGTGCGATTAAGTTCAAAGCCATGTATTGGGCAGCGCCAGCAAAGACAAAAACGCTCATAGCTACGGTTTCTAGAAGTGTAAGACCTGTACTTTTTGCAAGTAGACCGAATGTCAAGGCAGCGGGTAAATAGCCAATTGCTATACTTGAACCAGCTATCATACCTTGGATAATGGAAGATTTTTGATTAGGTATTACCGTTGTTGACATTTCTATTCTCCTTTCTTTCAATTAATCATGGTACAATTTTAGTGAATAGTAAAATAATTATGTATGTAATACAATACAATTGTACGTTATCTAACACTAATGAACAAGGAGAAATGCTATGGAAAAAGACCAGCTATCACGTTTAATTGGGTATAGATTAAAGAAACTTCGCCATAATCGAGGGTGGAGCTTAGATACATTAGCGAGCCATTCTGGTGTTAGTAAGCCGATGCTTGGTCAAATTGAGAGGGGAGAATCAAATCCAACTGTTAGCACGTTATGGAAAGTAGCTAAAAGTTTAAATGTTTCATTTTCGGCTTTTCTTGAAGAACAACAGCCAAGTGTGAAAGTTATACGTTATACGGAGATTGAATCCATTACAGATCATAACGGATCATTCCAAGTATTCCCACTTTTTTCAAAGGAGATAAATAAGCCCTTTGAGCTCTATACAGTTCAATTATCGAAGGCGTGCAAGCACTTAGCTGAAGCTCATCCTAGTGGTGTTGAGGAGTATTTACTTGTCCAAAAAGGTGAGGTTACAATTGAGTTGTCAGAGGAAGTATACAAACTTGAAAAAGGAGACGGGATTCATTTTTTAGCAGATCAACAGCATGCTTACGTTAATCACAATAAGACTGAAGACTGTATATTGACAATCCTTATTTTTTATCCAACTAAGCATTATCAGTATGAATGACTATAAATCATCCAAGTAAGAAGGTAAGTCGATATAGTGGGTTAGCAAACGAAGGCGTCTATATTCCTAACTTGTTCCATGAAAAAGAATTCAGTAGCTGAAAATAAATTCCCGCAAAAATGCAAGCACCGAAAGATGTGTGCTTGCTTTTTGTTACTGGCTTAAAAGAAGAGAGAAATGACTAATGAGTTGAACATATTATTTGTAGGATTAAAGAAGTTGTTCTACTTGTTTTCGACGAGTTAATAACTTCGTCAGTTTCTTCTTATGTGATTCTACTAACCATTCATCTGAATCAAGCAATGCCTCATGTAACTCCATTAATACATAGTCAATTTCAAGGTTCATCATATTATAAATTGTACGTGGTTCGAGTGACTTGCCATCATCTTTGTACTGAATTAGTGACCCATTTCGATTCATCATGACTTTTTCACTCCCATCAATTTCGATCATAGACTCGATATCGCCAGCTTGGTAAGAAGTAATATAGAGAGGACCTTCGGTTGCACGCTTGACAATGCCATTGCCTTTTTCCTTTTGTAGCAGTTTTTCGAGTGCACTTGCTAGTACATCATCATAGACATGAAGACACTTAGCAGAGAGAGTAAGAAATTCTGTATTACGTATGAAAGGAAGCTCATGAATATAATCTTCTAGCTCAATCATGAGGTAGATCGTTTTTGTATCATAGCGCCAGAAGAGAGAATAATGCTGACTCATCATTCTTTTGATGAATTGGTGTAGTGCAGGTTTAGAAAGTTCGATATACATTTCTGAAAACTCCACATCAACAAATGAATCTTTCATGAGTATACACTCCTTTGACGGCATCGCATCTTAATGATTAAGGTTGCTACATCATATGTTGAAAAGTCAAAAAAAAGAAGCGAAATGCCTAGTTGCAACCGAAATAGGCGGAGAAAATAAGCAGAAATATCAGCATCTATTCAAGGAATGACACTAGACCTCACTCGTAAAATCTTTTTGATCACATGATAAAAACCGCTAAAAAAATTCAGCGGTTTTAAAATCGAAATCCGTATCGTTTTGAAATAATATCATAAAATCCTAATGAATTATAAAGAGCTTTTGTTGCCCCATTGTTTATACCTGTTTCAAGCTCCATCCCTTTAATATTTTGTTGCTCCGCCCAGTGAATCACATGTAGTAGAAGCTTTTTTGCAATGCCTCGATTACGATGCTCTTGATGAACATACAAGTCATTTAACCATATGTAATGTCCGCCTTTATCGATGCTTAATGCAACGTTAAAAAAAGCTGCGCCAACTAATGTATCATCTTTTTCAGCCACAAAAATATGAGCCTGTGAATCTTCTTTTAAAGCAAGTTCTACTGTTGTGCTAACTTGTTCATACGCATCTTTCGTACCAAGTGATTCCATTTGCCCCATCAGTAAATCTGTAATGCGCCTTTGAAATTCGCTATCTATCCCTTTAGTAACCTCGTACACCTTTACCATTTTGCCATTTCCTCCTATTGATAAGAGCATCCATTAAATAATCCTTAGTGTAAGGTTAACATAAAAAGAGATAGGTTAGTAGCTAAAGTCAATATTGAACCGTATTTCATGATTATAAAGGTTGAACTTTCTACATTGATGTCGTTACGGTGCTTAGGTGATCATCATTATCGTTGATCAAACTTCAAATCCGAAAGAAAGTAATCTATTTTTAAAATGTGAAAAGCGAACGAGAGTACCAGATGAGTACTCTCGTTCGCTTCCTTTTTTATGCTACATGCTGGTGATATTTTGCAAGTGATCTTGCATTTCAGCTAGTTGTTCCTGCTCAGCAGGTGAGGAGTTAGCGAATGCAGAGGACAAGGCATTTTTTGCTCTTTGTATTTCTTTTTGAACGGCTTCACGCTGGATATCGGTTTCAGCGGCAAGAGAAAGGAGTTCTGCACGAGCAACCGCTTCACGAGCTTCTTGATAAAGTTGATTACCCATTAGTTTCCACCTCTTCTTGAATGAGGGTGCTTCAGTCTTTCGGTTTGTTCAAGAGAAAGATCTTTCATGTCAGATATGTTAAGACCTTCAGTTTCGTTAGCTGGTTGAACAGCATCTTTACCTTGTTGAATCGCTCTCTTTGAACGAGAGTGCTTACTCATATGGTCACGCTCCTTTATTTCAGTTAACTACCCTCATAACGTAACCGAATTAAGCGAAACTCATTCACTTATTAGCGTAAGTTTAATACCTCTTCAAGATAAACGGCAATTCCATCTTCTTCATTAGTAAGTGTAATATGATCTGCGATACCTTTTAGCTCGTCAATCCCGTTGCCCATTGCAATACCTTGTCCTGCATACTCAATCATTTCAAGGTCATTATCTTCGTCACCAAAGGCGATAATTCTCTCTTGTGGAATCTGATAAAATTCAGAGATTTTCTTTAAACCGATTGCTTTATTCATACCTGCTTTAACAATTTCAATGACATTCCAAGGTGCTCCCCATACTCTTTGGTCAATGACTTCGGCGTGAGAATCGACTAAAAGTTCGCGAAGTTCTTTCACATGATGATCTTGAGGATGAACCAAGACGCAGGTAGGATCATCCTTTAAAATGTTTAATAAATCTCCATGTTCCTTAGGGTCTTGACCAGCTGTAAAGGTTTCAACAAACACTTGGTCAAAATGGCGGAGATAAAAATCATCAATGACTTCTACCATAATATTACTGACATTAAACGCTTCGCATGTCTCAATAACGGTTTTAGCTGTCTTTAAATCAAGTGGTGAGTGATAGGTTCCAAAGCTTTTATCAAAAGGGTGATGAATAAAAGCACCATTAAAATTAACGATTGCAGTATTAAGTGCTAGTTCCTGGTAATACTGCATGCTAGCACGATAAGGTCGTCCTGTAGAAATAACGACAATATGGCCTTCTTCTCGTGCTTTTGCAATTGTTTTCTTTGTCCGAGATGAGATTGTCTTTTCATCTGTTAATAATGTTCCATCTAGGTCAAGGGCAATTAAGTGTTGGTTCGACATCATACCATCCTTTCTAGGGTTGGCTTTGTTTTCCTTGAAAATGTTCTTATTCGTTCAAAACTTTTTTTATGTAAGTGTGTTATGATAACAGCTGTAGACATGCTAGTAGATGTTATTTTCTCCATAAAGGAGGTTATATTGTGGGTGTGTTATTTCAAAATTTTGGTTTTCGAGCATTGTGGACACCTGAGTTACTAATCCCGCTTGTGTTCCTTGGATTAATTTATTTTTGGCTTATCAAAAAATGGAGCCGATTTAAAGACGGAGCACCTGTCCCATTTAAACAACGCTTTTATTTTATTTTAGCATTGGTTGCACTGTATGTAGGTTGGGGAAGTCCGTTTTATCTTGCTGGACATATTATGATCAGCTTTCATATGATACAAATGGTTTTTGCTTACTTTATAGCAGCACCTCTCCTTTTACTCGGTATACCGTCTTGGATGTTTCAAGCTTTGATTGACCGTTTTCGCACACCATTAACAGTGAAGATATTCCGTGTCATATGGAGTCCGATTTTTGCTCTATTCTTTTTTAACGGTCTTTTTTCATTCTATCACGTACCATTTATGTTTGACACATTGATGCAATCGGTGATTCTTCATAGTTTGTATCAATATCTCCTTTTTATTGCTGCTGTATTGATGTGGTGGCATATGATTGCTCCAGTCCCAAGTACGTCGCGCCTGTCCGATTTACGACGAATAGGCTATATTTTTGCAAATGGCATTTTGATTACACCAGCTTGTGCTCTTATTATTTTTGCACCTGAACCGCTTTATCAAACGTATACAGACCCAACGATTTGGTCATCTGTCATGGCGTATTGTTTACCAGCGGGTGCAGAGGTTCCAATGAGCTTGTTTGCAGGACCGAATTCTTTTGCCTTTTTAGAAACGAGAATGGATCAGCAGTTAGCAGGTGCTTTAATGAAAATCATGCAAGAAATCGCATACGGCATTACGATTGGTTATGTTTTTAAACAGTGGCTGTTGAAGGAAAAGCTTCAAGACGGTGAGCTAACAATCAGTGATATTCCGACAGCAAAATCGTAAGCAGAAAGGATTAAAATTCATGAAACACTTTGGTGTAGTCGTTTTAATTTTACTTTTAGGTGGATGTGGATGGTTATATCAAGTTGGAGGAGGCAGTTCTTCCGAATTTGATGTTTCACAAGCAGGAATGGAGGTTCCAGCGTTTGAGTTTACAAATCAAGAAGGCGAACCATACGGCACAGAACAACTTTCTGGTCAATACTGGCTTGCTAATATGATTTTCACTAACTGTCCCACGGTTTGTCCGACAATGACTCCGAACGTGCAAAGACTTCAAGCTGCTATGCAAGAAGAAGGAGTTAAGATGTCATTTATTTCATTTACGGTTGATCCCGAGCGAGATACACCTGAACACTTAAAATCGTATGGAACAAACGTAGGAGCAGATTTGGATTCATGGCAATTTCTAAGTGGCTATACACAGGAGGAGATTGCGGATTTTTCTAAGGATGCTTTCTCAGCACTTGTCCAAGACATTGAAGATAGTGATGACATTATGCATAGTACAAGTTTTTTTCTCGTTGATCCTGAAGGGAATGTGATCCGAAAATACGACGGACTCCAAGCGGATCAAGAGTTAATGATTGCTGATTTAATAGAGACTGTTCAATAGGTTTAAAGAATGTGTATTGATTGACGATGGTGTTAAATGAATTTACACTTTTTAATAGAAAAGAGGTGACAAGATGCGTTTTATGAGAAATAAACACGTGGTGATGTTCTTATCAGTGATCGCTCTACTCTTCGTTTTGGTGGGATGTGGTTCTTCTGAAGAAGAATCTGCGGGAGAAATTACACTAGTCAATGAACAAGGTGAAGAGGTCACATTAACGAATAAAGAACGAGCAACGATTTTGTTCCATTTCACAGAGGTTGGCTGAGGACTTTGCCAACAGCAACTGGTTCAGTTGCAAGAGAATCTTGATTTATTTGCAGATTTAGATGCCGATATCTATGCGATTAGTGTTGATTCACCAAGTAATTCCAAAGCATTAAAAGAAGCAGGTGCTTTCACTTTTTCGTTTTTATCTGACGAAGAATTTGAAGTACTAGAGTATGTCCAGATGAAAGATGATCAACATAATATGTCTTACCGAGGGGTAAGCATCCTTGATGCAGATGGAAACTATGTCTACCATCAAGTGAACGATTATTGGGGTGATCAAATTGAGGCTACTTCCAATATTGTTCATGAACAATTTAAAGAAATGAATCAATAGATCAATGCGCACTGAGCATTGATCTTTTTCTTTTTCAGCTAAAGAAGACATTATATAGGTAAGAATAGGTATAAAAGCAACCAAAGTATGCTATTTATCTAGAGGTCCATTACCTATATTATGAATGAGGCTTTGAATTTTTAGAAATAAAATAAAAATACAGTTGAATTAATTTTTATACATAGCTATAATGAGTACCAAGATCAAAAACGAGAGTGCTAAGTAGTTGGGAGAGAGAAAAATGCGAGTTGGTATTATTGGTGCAACAGGTTATGGTGGAGCAGAGCTATTAAGGCTATTGAAACATCATCCTCATATTTCAGAGGTTGTGTTGTATACGTCATCGAAAGAGGGAATGAATATTAATGAATCTTATCCACATCTTATGTCTATTTATGAGCAAGAGTTAAAAGCTATTAATCTTGACTCTATAAATGACGAAGTGGATGCGGTCTTTTTTGCGACACCTCCAGGTTTTTCGGCTGAATGGTCAGAAGCGATTGCTGGGACTGGTTGCCAAGTGATTGACTTATCAGGTGATTTGCGAATAAAAGACCCTAAAACGTACGAGTTATGGTATCAACGCGAGGCGGCATCTTCCGCCCTTATTAATAAAGCTGTATATGGTTTAACAGAATGGAATCGTGAAGCAATTCGTTCGGCAAATATTGTCGCTAACCCTGGTTGCTATCCGACGGCCACATTACTTGGGCTTGCTCCATTGTTAACAAATAAATTAGTCGATGTTGATTCGATTATTATTGATGCAAAGTCAGGAACATCTGGAGCAGGAAGATCACCATCGGCAATAACTCATTATAGTGAAATGAATGAAAATTTCAAAGCCTATCAAATCAATAAGCATAAGCATATACCAGAGATTGAGCAGCAACTTCATAAGTGGGACAATGATCTGTCATTTGTTACTTTCCAGCCGCATCTTGTGCCAATGGTACGTGGGATTATGTCGACGATGTATATGAAGGCAAAGAAAGAAACGAGCGAGCAGGAGCTTCGAGAGCTTTATCAAACGGTATACGGCAATGAACGGTTTGTGAGAGTCCGACGACAAGGTGAATTCCCAGCAACAAAAGAAGTGTACGGAAGCAATTACTGTGATATTGGCTTAACATATGATGAACGAACAGGAAGAATTACCGTTGTATCTGTAATTGATAATGTTGTCAAAGGTGCATCTGGTCAAGCGATACAAAACTTTAATGTAATGAATGGATTTACAGAAGAGGCAGGATTAACCTTAGTTCCGATGTATCCATAATGAGAGGTGGACATGAAATGAAAGGCACAGCTAATGCGCCAGAAGTAATAGAAGTTGAGAACGGAAGTATTGTTACACCAAAAGGGTTCAAAGCAATTGGTATATATACAGGTGTGAAAAGAAAGAGACTTGATCTAGGCGCCATTTTTTGTGAAGTGCCAGCGAGTTCTGCAGCTGTGTATACGACTAATCGTATCCAAGCTGCACCTCTTAAGGTAACGAAAGAAAGTATTATGAAAGAAGGCAAATTACAAGCTCTTGTCGTAAACAGTGGCAATGCGAATGCATGTACTGGAGAAAAAGGGCTAGAAGATGCTTATGAAATGCGCAGTGTAAGTGCTGAGCATTTTAATGTTCCCAATCATTACGTTGCGGTTACTTCTACTGGAGTTATTGGCCAGTATTTACCGATGGATAAAATCGTACCTGGTATTCAACAACTTCAACCAGAAGCTACTATAGAAGCTGCAGAAGCGTTTAATGAAGCAATTCTAACAACAGACACGATTAAAAAAATGGTTTGTTATCAAACAACGATTGATGGCAAAGCGATCTCGGTTGGTGGGGTTGCAAAAGGATCTGGTATGATCAACCCGAATATGGCAACGATGCTTTCATTTGTAACAACGGATGCTGTGATTGAGCCTAGCGTACTTCAACAAGCTTTATCAGAAATCACAAACCAAACATTTAATAGCATTACGGTTGATGGAGATACGTCAACGAACGATATGGTTGTGGTGATGGCGTCAGGACTAGCGGAACACGAAACACTTACTCCTGCTCACCCAGAATGGAATGGATTCTATCAAGCTTTGAAACTGACTTGTGAGTCACTCGCGAAGAAAATTGCTCGTGATGGTGAAGGGGCAACTAAGTTAATTGAAGTACAAGTCCAAGGGGCAGTAAATGATGAAGAAGCTGGAAAAGTAGCAAAGAAAATCGTCGGTTCTGACTTGGTGAAATCAGCGGTTTACGGAGCGGATGCAAACTGGGGACGTATCATTTGCGCAGTTGGGTATAGCGGTTGTGAAATAGATCCAGATACGATTGATATTGCTATTGGTCCAATACAAACACTTGTTAATAGTCAACCTGTTGTCTTTTCAGAAGAAGAAGCAACTGCTTATTTAAAGGATGAAGAGACGATTAAGATAAATGTTGATCTGAAAATTGGCAATGGAACTGGGAAAGCATGGGGCTGTGATTTGACGTATGATTATGTACGGATTAACGCTGGCTATCGCACATAACAACGAGTAGAAAATTAGGAGGAGAAACAGTTGAAGGACATTATCGTCATTAAATGTGGTGGGAGTACGATATCAGAGCTGTCAGAGGCCTTTTTTCAAAGCGTGGTTGCGATGCAAAAGTCAGGTAAGCATCCGATTATTGTCCACGGTGGTGGGCCTGCGATCAATCAGCTTTTAGAGAAACTCGATATTCAGTCAGAATTTGTTGATGGACTGCGTAAAACAACGGCTGATGTGCTTGAGACAGCAGAAATGGTTTTATGTGGAAAGGTGAATAAGCAAATTGTAACGAGCCTTCAACAAGCAAATGGTCAGGCTGTCGGGTTATCTGGCTGTGATGGCAATCTCTTGCAAGTTCAGGCTATAAATGAGGAAAAGCTAGGATATGTTGGGGAGCCTACAAATGTGAACACGGAATTGCTTATTTCTTTAATGGAAAAGCAAATGATCCCTGTCATTGCACCGATCGGAATGAACGAGCATGGGACTCATTATAATGTTAACGCAGATAGTGCGGCAGGGGCGATCGCAAAAGAGCTTGGTGCAGAGCAGCTTGTGTTTGTGACCGATGTTGATGGTATTTTAAAAGACGGTCAATGCTTAGAAAAAGTAACGGCAGATGAAATCGAAGCTTTTATTGAAGACGGAACGATATATGGTGGTATGCTGCCAAAGGTCAGAGCAGCACTTAATGCATTGACAGAGACTCTTCAGTCAGTCATGATTATGAACGGTAAATCAACAACTGTAGGACAATATGGATATGTAAGTGGAACAACAATTGTTAAATCAGCGGTTGGTCAATCGGTATCGTAAAGGAGATGAAAAATATGAGTGCATTATTTCCGAACTATGCTAGATGGGAGATAAAGGCGCAGCAAGGTAATGGATCGACATTAGTAGATGAAAATGGTAAGGAGTACCTTGATTTTATTGCGGGAATTGCTGTTTGTAATCTAGGTCACTGTCATCCGAAAGTTCAAGCCGCTGTGGAAAAACAATTAGGAACATTGTGGCATGCATCAAACCTATTTCAATTTGAAGGACAAGAGAAAGTAGCAGAAATTCTTGCAAGTCATAGCGTAGGAGATTATGTCTTTTTCTGTAATAGTGGAGCAGAAGCAAATGAAGCAGCGATTAAGCTTGCGCGTAAAGCAACAGGTAAGCACCATATTGTTAGCTTAAAGAATTCCTTCCACGGTCGAACACTTGGAAGTATGGCTGCTACAGGGCAAGAGAAAATTCATGCCGGATTTGGACCGCTTTTATCAGAATTTACGTACGTTGAACTTAATGACATTGATGCGCTTGAGCAAGTTGTGACTGATCAAACAGCTGCAATAATGGTTGAAGTGATTCAAGGAGAAGGCGGCATCCGCTTAATGAGCAAGGAGTATGCAAAACAATTAGCACACATTTGTAAGAAGTTTAATTGTTTGCTCATTATTGATGAAGTTCAAACGGGAATTGGTCGAACGGGTACAGCTTTTGCCTATGAACATCTTAGCTTATCGCCAGATATTATCACATTGGCCAAAGGACTTGGAAATGGTTTTCCTGTTGGTGCGATGATTGGTAAGGAAGCATTAAAAGAAGCTTTTTCAGCTGGAAGTCACGGCTCGACATTCGGAGGAAATCCCCTTGCAATGGCTGCGGCAGAAGCGGTATTAACAGAAATTTTAAACCCTACTTTTTTAGAGTCTGTTCAGAAAAAGGGAGATTGGTTTAAAAACCAATTAGAAGAAAACTTAAAATCACTTGCGATAGTTGACGAGATTCGTGGTAAAGGGTTAATGCTAGGAATTGCTTGTCAAATTGAAGTAGCACCGATTATTACAGCTTGTCGTGAAAAAGGATTGCTCGTTTTACCTGCAGGTCCGAATGTATTACGGATTTTGCCACCGTTAATTGTCACACAACAAGAATTAGAAAAAGCTGTTTCGATTTTAACAGAAGTCGTAACAAATTTGAGTGAAAAGCAAGCGACTCATATATAACACAAAAGTTCACTACGCAAGCAAGTAGTGATTTTTAAAAAATAACAATGTATAAAAATTGATAAATGAGTATAAGTATTCGTCGTTGGAGTGGAGGGAAAACGGATGAAAGGTTATGTTGTATTAGAAAATGGAGAGGTTTTTGAAGGAACTCTTCACGGCAGTGGTGAAGATGTTTACGGAGAAATTGTCTTCTTTACGGGCATGACAGGATATCAAGAAGTATTAAGTGATCCATCATTTAAAGGGCAAATGGTCGTGTTCACGTATCCGTTAATCGGAAATTATGGGGTTAATGAAGTGGATTTTGAAAGTACAAAACCTCAAGTTGATGCATTGATTGTTAGTGAAGTATCGAATGAAGGTTTTCATTATGAATCAGGTTCATCGTTGTTAACATACTGTGATAATCATTCGATTCCTGTACTATCAGGAATTGATACACGTGCAATTGTGAAACGGATTCGTGAGCATGGAGATATGCGTGCGGTGTTAACAACTGACCCAACTAATGCGACGTTTGATCACTATATTCCGTTAGATGAACAAGATGTTGTTCCAAAAGTATCAAGATCAACTGTTCAAACGTTTGGAAGTGGTGAGCAACATATCGTAATGGTCGATTTCGGTTATAAAAAGTCCATTTTAGAGTCGTTGCTTCATTATGGGTGTAAAGTAACGGTTGTTCCATACGACACAACCTTTGAAGTGATCGAGGAGCTACAACCAGACGGTGTCTTATTATCAAATGGACCAGGGAATCCAAAACAATTACAAGAGCAGCTTCCAACCATTAAAAACTTGGCAGAGACATATCCAACGATGGGTATCTGTCTTGGTCATCAGCTTCTTGCGCTTGCGTTTGGTGCTAATACAGAGAAGCTGACATTTGGTCATCGCGGAGCAAATCAACCTGTTATCGATAAAGAAACAAATCAAGTTTATATGACGTCTCAAAACCATAGTTATGTTGTAAATGAACAGTCTTTAGAAGGGACTGGATTTGAGGCAAGGTACGTAAATATTAATGATCAATCGATTGAAGGACTAGCGCACACATTACATCCAGTGCTTACGATTCAATTTCACCCAGAAGCACATCCTGGACCTTCAGATAGTGAACAGCTCTTCTTAACATTCATCGAGATGATTCGCAACAAAGGGAGAGAGAAAGCATATGCCTAAACAGTCTAATTTAAATAAAGTACTTGTGATTGGTTCTGGCCCAATTGTGATCGGGCAAGCAGCTGAGTTTGATTATGCTGGAACTCAAGCTTGTCTAGCATTACGTGAAGAAGGTATAGAAGTTATTCTGATTAATAACAATCCAGCAACGGTCATGACAGATGAATCTTGTGCTGATCGTGTATATTTTGAACCATTAACAGTTGAAAGCGTAGAAGCAATTATTAAAAAAGAACAACCAGATGGTATCCTTGCAACACTTGGTGGTCAAACAGGTTTAAACTTAGCGATGGATCTTCATGATCAAGGGATTCTTGATCGCTATCAAGTAGACTTGCTTGGAACGCCAATTGAATCGATTAAAAAAGGGGAAGATCGTGAAGCGTTTCGTGCACTGATGCAAGAGCTGAATGAACCAGTTCCAGAGAGCGAAATTGTGACGACAAGAGAAGAAGCGATTCAATTTGCTAAGCAAGTGGGTTATCCAATCATCGTTAGACCAGCATATACATTAGGTGGTGCTGGTGGCGGAATTGCTGATAATGAAGAAGAACTCAAGCGTATTGTAAAGGGTGGCCTTTCATTAAGTCCTATTAGCCAATGCTTGATTGAGAAAAGCATTGCTGGTTTCAAAGAAATTGAATATGAAGTAATGCGTGATAGTAATGATACATGTATCACTATTTGTAACATGGAAAATATCGATCCAGTTGGTATTCATACTGGTGATTCAATCGTTGTTGCACCATCGCAAACGATGACAGATGTTGAATATCAAATGCTTCGTACCGTTTCCGTTAAAATTATTCGTGCCTTAGGTATTGTTGGCGGGTGTAATATCCAGTTTGCCTTAGATCCGTACAGCAAACAATATTATTTAATTGAAGTAAATCCTCGTGTAAGTCGTTCATCAGCCCTTGCTTCAAAAGCAACGGGCTATCCAATTGCAAGAATGGCTGCAAAAGTTAGCCTCGGTTATCATTTGCATGAATTGATTAATCCAGTAACGGGGCATACATATGCTAGCTTTGAGCCAGCTCTTGATTATATTGTTGTTAAATTTCCACGTTGGCCATTTGATAAATTTGTCCATGCTGAAAGAAAACTCGGCACACAAATGAAGGCAACTGGTGAAGTAATGGCGATTGAACGTAACTTTGAAGCTGCGATTCAAAAAGCAGTTCGTTCACTAGAGTTAAAAACAGAAGGTCTAACATTGCCACAGATTCAACAAAAGACAGAAGACGAACTATGGCAGCTTCTTGTAAATGCTGATGATCGCCGATTCTTTGTTCTCTTAGAGCTGATGAGACGTGGACACTCGCGTAAAAAGATTCATGAAGTAACGGGTATTACTGAATACTTCCTGCAAGGGTTTGAACGTTTGATTCAACTTGAAGGAGAGATCAAGGCTACTTCTTTTGAAAAAGTGGATGTAGACTTCTTAAAAACGGTTAAAAAAGCTGGATTTGCTGATGTATGGTTGGCAAATGTGTGGAATGTTGATGAAGTTGCGGTAAGAGAAAAACGAAAGCAATTAAACCTCATGCCATCATACAAAATGGTTGATACATGTGCGGGTGAGTTTGAAGCATCTACTGCTTATTTCTATTCAAGCTGGTCTGGTGAGCATGATACAACTCCTCAATCAGGTAAAAAGAAAATTTTATTATTAGGTTCTGGTCCGATTAGAATTGGTCAAGGAATTGAATTTGACTATTGCTCTGTACAAGGGATACATAGTCTCCATCAGCTTGGATATGAAGCGATTATGATGAACAATAACCCTGAAACTGTTAGTACGGATTATGCTACAGCAGATCGCTTATATTTTGAGCCATTGACGGTAGAAGATGTTCTTCATGTTGTGGAGCAAGAGCAAGTTGAAGGAATCATTGTTCAGCTTGGTGGTCAAACAGCGATTTCATTAGTAGAAGGACTTGAGAAGGCAGGAGTCAAGCTGTATGGCACGAATCTTGATACGATCGATCAATTAGAAGATCGTGGACGTTTTTATGAATTTATGAATGAAGTAAAAGTTCCACATATTCCAGGTGTAACGGCAAATAGTCAAAACGACGCGCTCCAAAAGGCAAATGAAATTGGCTATCCTGTTTTAATTCGTCCGTCTTATGTTATTGGCGGGCAAGGGATGATGCTGTTCCAATCTAAGGGTGAATTTATTACTTATTTAGAAGACAAAGAGCAGACGATTTCGTTCCCGATTTTAATCGATGCTTATTATCAAGGAATTGAGTTAGAAGTAGATGCTCTAACAGATGGTGACAATGTTTGTCTTGCGGGCATGTTTGAGCATGTTGAGCGCGCGGGCGTCCATTCAGGAGATAGTGTAGCTGTAACGCCTCCATACTCAATTTCAAATGAAGTAAAAGAGTTAATTATTTCGTATACGAAGCAAATTGCTAAAGGAATGGACTTCCGTGGAATTTTTAATATCCAGTTTGTTTTACATGATAATGAGTTATACGTGATTGAAATTAACCCACGTGCATCAAGAACAGCTCCTATTTTGAGTAAAATCTCTAATCAGCCACTTATTGATTATACAGTGCAACTGTTACTTGGTGCGTCGTTATCATCACTTGGACTAGAAAAAGATATCATTGATGAGCCTAATTTCTATACGGTCAAAGCACCAGTCTTCTCTTATCAAAAGCTATCTGGACTTGATCCGCTTCTTGAAGCAGAAATGAAGTCGACGGGTGAATTAATGAGCATAAGTGATAATCTAGATGAAGCTTTCTATAAAGCATTTGCTTGGTCACATGCAGCAAAACCAAAATTGTATACAGAAACAGGTTCAATATTTATTGACGTTGCTAGTGAGTATAAAGAGGCATTTAGTTCATATCAAGAGACATTACAAAGTCTTGGATTTAACTTGATCAATGATTCATTTGATGACTGGATCCAATCAGATGAAGCCGTTGCACTTATTAGTTTACCGAAACTTGGCACACAAGATGGTAAGGAAAAACGTCAAGAAGCACTGAAGCAACGTTGTACGGTTATTTCAGAGATTGCCACATTAGATGCTATGCTTAGAGGTTTGAAAGCTGATAAAATAGAGTATCATGCGATTCAAGATTGGTGGAATAAAGAAAAAGCGCTTATTAACTAAAGGGATTGGACGTGGAGAAGATGAAAGGGACGATTGAAGAAGCAAAAGCAACGCTAGGTGGGGAAGACTTTCTCACCCTGCTTGACTTCTCACCTAAAGAAATACAGTCATTACTTGAGAGTGCCCTTGTTCTAAAACAGCAGCAAAAGAACGGGACATTTTCTGAAGCTCTTAAAGGAAAATCTTTGGGTATGATTTTTGAAAATGCTTCAACTCGTACACGTGTTTCGTTTGAGGTAGGAATGACACAGTTGGGAGGACACGCACTCTTTTTGAGTCCTCGTGATATGCAGATTGGACGTGGGGAACCGATTAAGGATACGGCCAATGTGTTATCTCGCTATGTTGATGCGATAATGATCAGAACGAATTCACATGAAACCGTTGAAGAATTGGCGAAATATGCATCTGTTCCAGTGATTAATGCATTAACAGATGCTTACCACCCGTGCCAGGCGATGGCTGATTTATTAACGATTTATGAGCATAAGAATACATTAAAAGGACTCAAACTTGCTTATATAGGCGACGGAAATAATGTGGCGCATTCTTTACTAGCAGCAGGAGCTAAGGTTGGTATGGATGTAACAATTGCATCACCAGCTGGCTATGAAGTCGACCAAACGATTTTTAATAGAGCAGTCGAAGCAGCAAAAGAAACAGGTGCTAAGCTTGAATTAACTCAAGATCCAGCGGTAGCTGTAAGTGAAGCCGATGTGATTTATACAGATGTTTGGGCTAGTATGGGATATGAGCAAGAACAAAATGAGCGCTTACAGTTATTTGCTGACTATCAAGTGAATGAAACACTTGTTGCATCAGCAAAAGAAGATTATCTTTTCTTACACTGCCTACCTGCCCATCGCGGCGAAGAGGTATCTGGAGAAGTGATTGATAGCGTTCATTCTGCAGTATATGATCAAGCAGAAAATCGTCTTCATGCGCAAAAGGCTATTTTATTATCGTTGCTTTCAGAAAAGTAAGCCTTAGCCCTTATTCATGATTCGCTTGCTTTTCGGGTAAGCTAATCATGGAAGGAGGGAGTAAAATGGGTCAAAATAGACAATTTGAACCAGGGCAGAAAGCACCGAACAATGGGGTGTATATCGAAATTGGTGAAACGGGAAGTATGGTCAAAAACCCTAAATCATTAAAGATGCGTGCGGGAGACAGATTTCCTGAAACAACAAACCATAATCGGAAATGGACACCATTGCCGAAAACGTAAATGAACTATCAATATGTGAATGCCTCTTTCTTTTTCTTATGTTTCTTTCATAAGATTAGGAAAGAGGTTTTTTGTCATTTAAGAGGTCTATGCTTATAACGAAATAGCCAGCTTTCTTAATTCAACAAGAAGAGTATTAATTTTGCTTCCAATTTGAATTTTTCTGCATAACGTATAAGAGATTAGCAATAACGCAAAACATGTCGCTTAATTGTGAGAAAAAACAGGATGGGAGAGACGTTAAGCAAATGAGACATGCACGCTTTATTCGCATAGAAGACCAGTGGAACGTCATCTATCTTCCAGAACGTCCAAACGGATTTGCTGTTTGCTTGTTAGGCGATAACGGAATGCTGGTTGAAAATGGTACAAGTGACTGGGAACATCATCCTGAAAAGCATCGATTTATAGAAGGGTTGTTAAGTCGTGGCTATACATTGTTTACGTCTTCACTGTTTAATCAGCATTGGGGAAGTCCGAGAGCATTTAGATTAATGGAGCATCTTTATCATATGGTGTTGAAGCAAGAAATTCTTAATAAGAAAATCCATCTTTTTGGAGAAAGGACAGGAGCTTTAGTAGCGATGCAATGGATAAACACCTACCCTTTGCAGCTGCGTTCGTGTTATTTGGTTAACCCATGTCTTTCGCTACATGCTTATTATGAGCAAGAAAAAGAGAATAAATTCTACTATCAACGTTTCTTGAAGGAAGTGGAGCAAGCTTATGGAGTGCCAGAACATCGAATCAACGGGGAATGGATGAAATCAGTATCACCTGTTTTAAAGGGTTCAGAGATTCCTCCTTTATCGATTCATTGCCATATGCTTGAGAAACATTTTCCTCTTCAACAGCATAGTCGACCTTTTCTTCAGCAAATAACCGATAAAAGAGTCCTTGCTCATTTACGAATTCACGGAAAAGAGCGATCGTTTTATAAAGCAGCTCAATCAGCATATCCATTTTTCAAAAAATATGAAAGCGTCCTATAACATTTTATTTCCATAATTAAAAAAGGGGGAGCTTACATATTTGTATGAAGGAAGGAGAAAAATATGAAAAAAGTACTTGTAACGGGTGGATTAGGGTTCATTGGTTATCATCTTTGTGAACGGCTTATTTTGGAAGGGATTGAAGTCATTGCTGTAGATGAATATCCTGATCGAAAAAAAGCAGAGCAGGAAGAAATGGAGTTGAGATTAGGAAGAAATGCCCTCTTTACGATCATTCGTGGCAAGCTTGAAAAGATGGAAATGGGTACTTTATTAAAAGATATTGATGTCATCTTTCATCTTGCTGCATCTACTTCAATAGATAGCAAGTGGTCTACGTTAGCAAGAGTAATTGATAATAATGTAAATCTGACAAAAAAGCTTATTGAAGCAAGTCCGAAAACAGCTCGTATTGTCTATCCTTCAACCATAGAGGTATACGGGGAACGAACTGGGATCATTACAGAGCGAACGCCGACAAATCCAACAACCCCATACGGTATTACGAAATTAGCGAGTGAAAGCTTGATTCAAAAGCTTTGTCCAAAACGGAATATGTCTTATGTGATTTTGAGGTTACCTACTGTGTATGGTCCATGGCAAAGAGACGATATGACTTATCAACAACTATTGTTAGGTAAAATCCCCCCTGAACTTGACCGTTCTACTCTTGATATTCTTTATGTTGACGATGTTGTAGAAGCTTTTTTACTTGCTGCATCAACAATGAAAACAAATGAAGTCTTTCATCTTACTTCATGCTTGGATGGAGCATGGTTTGAAGGGCTTCAATTGTTAGGAGTTGATCCAGAATTATATAAGAAAAGGTGTCTTAAAACAACTCTATTGGCTGAAAAATCAGAAAATTTGTTAGGGTTTCAGGCGAAAACGACTCTGAAAGAAGGTCTTGCCAAGCAACGTGAACATGTGACACAATGGCAGAAACAACAGCGGTTTCAATAAGGAAGTGAATACGTGCAAACGAAGCAAGGAATGATTGGCATTACAATCTTCGCGTTCGTCGCTCTATTCTCCTTTCTCTTATTTCGAGAAGGACTTAAGCTAGGAGAAGGAATGAGTGTAATTGGCGCTATTGTTGTAGGAGGAATCGTTGAATTTCTTTATCAACGAAAACAAAGAGAGAAATAAATAGACCATATCTTTGTAGCAGACCCGATTCATTAATAAGGTCTGTTTTTTTTATTTGTGCTTAAGGAGACTTCAATTTTATTTCACATTCTTATGCTAAGATGATTTTGGACACTGAAATGAGACGAGTAACGTAAGAAGGAGAATGATATGAAGCGTTCTATCTTTATTGTTTTAATTGGACTTATTATGAGCCTAAGTGGTTGTGATGAACAACATTTCAACACTCCCAAGACAGATGATCCATTTTTGATCATTTCCCATGTAAAAGAGTCGACATTGACTTTTGTTGACATTAATAAGAAGAAAGTTATCTTTTCAGAGGAGAGTCGTTCTCCTCTTTCAGATATGGTTAATATCGGCGGTGGGAAGGTTATTGCAACCAGTCAAAGTGAAGATTTTCTCATGCTTTTTGATATGAATGAGCGGATAAGCAGACCTTTACTTAAATTAAATCAAGGTTTAACGGCCATTCATTATGAACCAACTCTGCATCTCCTTTTTGTCGCAGATATCATGAAAGATAAAATCCATATTATTGATGTTGATAAAGAAGAAGTGATAAAAAGTATGAAGGTTGGTTCATTTCCAACAGATTTGCAAGTTGCAAATGGCACATTATTCGTTCTAAATGGAGATAGCAATGACGTCACAGTAATTGATATTAAACAACAAAAGGTTGTCGCTGCGTTTCCTGTCTTAGAACGCCCAGCAGGGATGTATGTAGATGGTGACTATTTGTGGATTGGTGGACATGGATCATTCGGAAATTTAAATAAAAGTGTCTTTGTTTATAGTCTTAAAACGGGTAAGTTTGTTGAAGAGATTGATGTAGGACTTATGCCAGTTGCTTTTTTTGGGGATGATTATTCTCCTTTTCTATATGTTGTATGTCATGGTGATCATGCTGTATACAAGGTTCATAAAGAAACCAAAGAGATTATTGATTCTGTTGAAGTTGGACAGAACCCTAATTATATTAGTGGTAATGAAGAAGGATTGTTTGTTACAAATCTTGATAGCGATACCGTTTCATTTATCGATCGAGACTCGTTTGAATTGGTAGAGGAATTAAGGGTTCCCGCTGGTCCATATGCAATCGTTTTGGAGGAATAAGAAGATGATGAAAGATACAAGGCAGATTTTAATAGTGGATGATGAGGCAGATTTACGTAAACTTGTCGGCTCGTATCTTGAAAAAGAATCCTACTTTGTGCAAACTGCAAAAAGTGGAGAAGAGGCCATTCATATCCTTCAGCAATATCATTCCATCGATCTTGTGGTACTTGATGTGATGATGGATGACATGGATGGCTTTACTGCTTGTGAGAAGATAAGGGAATTTTCAATGGTCCCTATCCTTATGCTAACAGCTAGAAGTAGTGAGGAAGATAAGATTAAGGGATTGAAGGTCGGCGCAGATGATTATATTGTGAAACCATTTAGTCCAAGAGAGTTGGTAGCACGTATTGAAGCTGCACTGAGAAGAGTAGATGGATTGCAAACAAATAAACAAATGATTAAGGTTCAAGAACTTGAAGTCGACAAAAATGGACGAATCATTTATTTGCAGGGGAAACCAATTAATGCGACAAGAAAAGAATTTGATTTATTGCTTTATTTACTTGAGCATCGTGGTCAAGTTTTTACAAGAGAGCAATTGCACGAACGTCTTTGGGGGATGGATTCACAAATGGGAACACTTCGAACAGTAGATACTCATATTAAAACCTTACGTTTAAAATTGAAGTCAGCTGAAAGACACATAAAGACTGTTTGGGGAGTCGGCTATAAATTTGAGGATGCACAATGAAAAAATGGTCGATCCAAAAGAAAGTTTGGTTTGCGATCATGGTGATTTTACTGACGGTCATCATCGGAGCAGTTGTAATCACTTATTTTTTATATGATAAGCTTTATTTAGATAAACAAATTGACCTACTGTTAATGCAAGGTGAAGAGCTTGCGGAAGTTTACTCTGAACATGGTACAGATAGCTTTTTCAATGAGCGATTGAACTGGTCAAAGCAAAGTTTAGCTGCAAATGTACTCTTTACCGATGATCCAATGCAATTAGGTAGTGGAGCACCCTTTGAACCATCTTCCAATGAAAACTTGATTACCTTTGAAGAAAGGCAACAGTTATTGGAAGGGGAAACGGTTGTAATGGTAAGATCTCATCCACACTTTCAACAAGATATTTTGGGTGTTGCCATTCCATTGTTTCAAAATGGCCATTTGACTGGATCGATTTTTTTATCAATGCCTCTATCTGAGGTACATGAGCCCTTTCTACAAGTAAGGACCGTGTTAATTGTTTCTCTTTTTCTTGTCGTGTTAATTATTATTGTTACTGGAAATAAGGTAATAAATCATGTTGTTAGGCCGTTAAACGATATGAAGGAAGTTGCAAAAACAATGGCAGCTGGTGATTTTTCGAAAAGAATAAAAGACGATGATCATGGAGATGAATTAGGACAACTAGCAAAATCCTTTAATATCCTTTCTTCGTCGCTTGAAAAAGTAGAAGAAAACAGGCGTGAATTTCTTGCTAATGTATCTCATGAGCTTCGTACGCCTCTTAGTTATATGAAGGGGTATGCAGAAGCAATGGAAGAAGGAGTGATTGAGCAGAAAAAGGGGCTAGAGATCATTCAAAAGGAAGCGAATCGACTCGAACGACTTGTTAATGATTTACTTGATTTAGCACAACTTGAAGGTGATTCTTATCCACTACAGTGTGAGCCAATTGCGTTTGCACAGTTAGTTACAGATGTTGTGGAGACCTTTGAATTAATTGCTAGACAAAAAAATATCCAGATAAATAGTCAATTAGATGAGGATAGTATTATATATGGGGATGGCGATCGGCTTGAGCAAGTGATTCGTAACTTACTTGATAATGCGATCCGATATACGCCTGAGCACAAAGCAATCAGTCTTACTTTAACTTCTAAAGATGAATTTTCTGAACTAGTCATAAGTGATGAGGGAATAGGCATACCAGAAGAAGACATCTCTGCGGTAACGGAGCGTTTTTACCGTGTCCATAAAGCAAGAACAAGGGAAAAGGGTGGTACGGGATTAGGTCTTGCAATTGTGTCCCAAATTATGAAGAAGCACGGAGGAACGTTTGAGCTTTCCTCAAAGGTTGGTCAAGGAACGAGTGCCCGAATTACGCTAAAGAATATCTAGGCTAATTCTTTCATTGAATATGAACGTGTGAACATTTTTTTAACAAGCTCGAAACTTCACTGGCGTTTCACAACTTTTATATAGACTAAATAAGAATGATGAATAAGAATGAATTAATTGAGGTGAAGATGGATGAAAAAAAAATGGTTGATTTCTACGGTTGCGACTTGCATGGTGCTTGCAGCCTGCGGACAAAATGAGGAAGAACAAGGCACAGCAATGGTTGATGAGCTAACGCCTATAGAGGTTGAGCTAGATGTACCAGAAAAAGCTGAAATCGGCGAAGTAGTTACATTTTCGAGTACTGTGACTCAAGGAGATGATTTGGTTGATGACGCAAATGAGGTTGTATATGAAGTTTGGCTAGAAGGTCAAAAAGAAGAAAGTGAAATGATCGAGGCCAAAGATCAGGAAGGAAATATTTATCTTCTTAATCATACATTTGAAGAAGAGGGACTATATCATGTACAAACTCATGTGACGGCACGAGGATTGCACCGTATGCCAACAGCACAAATTCAAGTTGGTGAAGTTGTGCAAAAAGAGGAACCGCATGAAGAAGGAGCTCATAAGAATGAAGATGAACCTACACATGAAAAGGAACAGGAACACGCGCATGAGCACCAAGCTGATGTAGAAGTGACGACGGAGGTTCAGGACGATCGGCTTGTTATTCAAATTGCTCTTGAAAATTCAGCCTACACTGGTGGGAATGTGACACTTGAGATGTGGCAAGGGAATGAAGAAGAGCGAAAGTGGCTGGATGCAAATGAAGTGGGCGACGGAGAATATGAGATCCGTAATGTCGAAGAGCTGTCTGGAGTCTACTCTGCTATTGTTCATATTCAAGATAAACAGGTGCATGAGCATGTTGATGTGACACTAGAATTTTAATATAAGGACTATTAAACTGACTTAAAAGGTTACCGTAATCTTTTTGGTCAGTTTTTTTATTTAAGATTTGCTTTTAAAGAGAAAAATCTAGGAGACAAATACGTTATTTTATCTGACAATCTTGTATAATAGTTCATATAATAGTTATTTTTCACCGTGAAAAAAGACTCTTATATGATGAGTTTAGAGAATGAGTACATTGAATTTCTATATATCTAATACAGATGAACAGTATATTCGTTTTACGAAAACCTTTCTAGGGATGGTAAATAATAATGATGTAGGTGATACTTTGCAAACAATCTACAAAAGTTTTATTAAGAGTATTATTAGAGATTATGTAATTGGTTCAGCGGTCGCAGTTTTAGGTGTGGGAAGTGTTTTCATTTTTGCAGCTTTACAAGTGCCGAGTGATGAAGCGATGATCTTATTTGGTATATTGTTAATCTCAATAGTCATCATGGTTGCTGCTGAATTATTTGCAATGTATCGACATATTAGACCGATCCGTGACTTGTTTCAACAAAGTCGACCGTCCCAAGACACACTTCGATCTGTTTATTTTCAAACACATCGTCTTCCTATATTAGCAATTAAACGTATTTTCGGCCCTCATTTTTTTGGCCTTTCTGTACCCGCTACTTCTATGTTAATAATAGGAATTCAACAAGAGTTTCTTTCTCTTCCTATTTCCTACTTATTACTCGCTGCTATTGGAGCGCCACTTGTTGCATGTATGCATGCATTTATCGAATTCTTTCTAACGTCTGAATCTATACGACCACTTGCTATTCATATTAGGCAGCAGTCCATTAATTTATATGGAGTAGATCTCTCACTTGATGGCCGAGTCCTTGTATCTGTTCAACGTAAGTTTCAGTTGAGTGCTTTTTTAATTGGTACGTTTCCGTTAATTTTGTTTAGTTTAGGTGGATATATTCGACAAGATGTTCTTGCGGCCACGGTTGATTATTGGAGTTGGGTGACGGTTATTTTGTTGGTTGGAATGGCGTTTTCTACACTAGGGGCGTGGGTATTGTCAAGAGAAATACAACATCCAATTCGTAGCATCAACAAAGCTATGGCTTCAGTACAAAATGGTGATTTAGATGTTCGCACGGCAGATATTTATTCGGATGAATTTTCTAAGCTTGTGGCAGGATTTAATCATATGGTGAGCGGATTAAAAGCACGGGAAACGATGAATAATCAACTCATTCAGAGCTACTTCGCGACTCTTGCAGCTGCACTTGATGCCCGTGATCCATACACAGCTGGACATTCAGAGCGTGTGGCCCACTATTCGTTTGAAATCGGTAAATTAGCAGGTCTCTCTTTGGAAGAACTTGATCGTTTGAAAAAGACAGCGTTGCTACATGATATTGGGAAAATTGGTGTTAGAGATACCGTACTATTGAAGGATGGTAGGTTAACAGATGAAGAATTTGAACAAATTAAACAGCATCCTGTACTTGGTGAAAATATTTTAAAAGAAATTCAGCCTCCTGAGTCCATGGCTCATCTCTTGCCAGGCGTTCGTTCTCACCATGAGCGTTTTGACGGTGGTGGTTATCCTGATGGGCTGGTAGGTAAGCATATTCCATTAACAGGAAGAATTATCGCTATAGCAGACGCTTTTGATGCGATGACATCTGACCGCCCTTATAGGAAGGGCATGGCTGTAGAAAAAGCTCTGCATATTTTGGAGGAAGGACGAGGTACTCAGTGGGACCCAAGGCTTACGACGGCGTTTATTCAGAATTTTGATCAGATAAAGCTTGAAGTTGAACGAGAGAACGTTGAATTGTTTTTGAAAACTTAGATAGATCATTGAATAATTGTTAACATTACTTTTATATAGGAGATCATAATGGAAAAGAGAGGAAGTAATCAAAATCGTCTGTTTAATCCAAAAGAATTATTAAATATTGAAGAAGCTTCAAAAGAAATTCTTCAAATCTTAAGTGATTTTATCCCCATTAATACATTTTTCGTCGCTGTAAATGACCGATCGACTAATTACATATTGAAAGTGTTAAACCGTCAATCAGCTCTTATTCTTGAAGGTACTCGCATTCCATTCGAGGACGCTTATTGAAGTCATGTTGTTAAAGGTGGTCGGGAACCACTAATTATTGAGGATATTACAAAGGATGCAGCAACACGAGAAATGGCTATCACACAAATAAGTGGAAGTGGTTGTTTTATTGGCATCCCGATTATGGACAAGAATGAAAATGTTTACGGTACTCTTTGTGCAATGGATTCTGATCCGTATCAGTTTACAGATGAGCATATTCGGATACTAAAATCGTTAACGAGTATTCTTTCATATGTAGTTGAATTAGAAAATGCAGAGAAGAAAATGTCTACAGAACTAGCAAAGGCAAAAGCGATTCAGAAAAGCGTATTATCACCGAAAATGGATGATGAACATATTCAGATTGAAGGTGTCTATTATCCAACACACTATTTATCTGGTGATATGTACAGTTGGTATAAGATTGATTCAAGCCGCTATGGGATTATGCTTATAGATGTAATGGGACATGGAGTATCGGCCTCACTCATTTCAATGGCCTTGAGGTCTTTAATGACGAACCTCATTTTAAAGGTCATTGACCCTGTAGACGTTTGTAAGGAATTAAATAAGCAACTTTATAAATTACTCCCAAGTAAAATTATTTCCTACGCTACAGGTATTTATTTAGTAATAGATACAAAATTGAAAACAATTGAATATGTGAATACTGGACATCCACCAGGCTTACTTAAGTTAGATGGAGATTTAGTAGATATCGAACCAACATCTACTGCAATTGGTCTAATAGAAGCACCAGAGATCAGCAAAAAGACATTCTCTTATCAAAAAGATATTGATATTCTTTTATACACTGATGGTCTATTGGAATTAGATGGAGAGAAGTCTTTGCAAAAAAATGTTACGAAGCTTTCGTCTTTGTTTATCAATCAGAATATATCAATTTTCGATTGGATAGAGACTCAAATAATAGAGAAAAGCACAGAGTTTCCTGATGATATATCTATTGTTAGAGTAAAGACAAAGTAATTTTTTTACACATAAAAAAAGCTAGGGCTGCTTCCCTAGCTTTTTTGACGTGTGTATACGTATGTTCAATTTGATAATGATTAATGTGTTATCTTTTAAAAAACAATTTCTCTACTATTAAGTTTCACGAAAAAACGAGTTTTCATAAAACTTAATTTCTGGATATTTGTCAGTTGCAGTACGCATTTGGAATTCATTTTCAAATAAAACGACAATGCGTCCATCGCGATCTGTGACTAAATTACGTTGCGCTTTTTTGAATGCTTCCAGTGCATCTTGTGGTCCGTCTGCCCAGCGAGCAAAAGAAAACGGTAGGCGCTCAAGCTGAATATCGACATGATATTCATGTTTCAGACGATATTCAAGAACTTCAAATTGTAAGACGCCGACTACGCCGACAATTTGTTGCTCGACAAAACGATTATACGTTTTAAAAAGCTGAATAGCACCTTCTTCAGTAAGCTGATGTAAGCCTTTTTCAAAAGACTTATGCTTCAGAGCTTCTTTTACAGTAATCGCACTAAAAAATTCTGGAGAGAAGTGAGGCATTTCATCAAATTCAAAACTGTCTCCTTCAACGAGTGTATCACCAATTCGTAAGTTACCTGGGTCAAATAAGCCGATAATATCTCCAGCGTACGCTTCATCAATGATACTACGACTTTGTGCTAAAAACTGTGTCGGTTGAGATAGCTTCAAATTTTTACCAATTCGGACATGTTTTACAGTCATTCCGCGTTCAAACTTACCAGATGTAATACGCAAGAATGCAATGCGATCACGGTGTGCTGGATTCATATTCGCCTGAATTTTAAAAATAAATCCAGAGAATGCTTGGCGCTTAAGTGGTTCAATAAGACCGTTTGAGCTTGCACGCGGTGTTGGTGACGGTGAAAGCTTAAGGAAATGTTCCAAGAACGTTTGTACACCAAAGCTTGAAATGGCACTGCCGAAAAAGATAGGCGTTAATTCGCCTTTTGCAATTAATTCAGGATCAAATTCATCACCAGCAACATCAAGTAATTCTAATTCTTCACGGAACTGAGCAACAAGTCCTTCATCACCAATCGCTTCATCTAGTCTTGGATCATCAGGCCCATCAAGTTGAATGACGTCGATTTCTTTTGGATTATCTGGGTTATATAACTCAAGTTTTTTATTATGGCGGTCATATACACCGGTAAAAGACTGTCCCATCCCAATAGGCCATCCCATCGGATAAGAGCGAATGCCAAGTAGGTTCTCAAGCTCTTCCATTAGTTCAAAAGGGTCTCTACCTTGACGATCTAATTTATTCATAAATGTAAAAATAGGAATCTCACGCATTTTACACACTTTAAATAATTTCTTCGTTTGTGCTTCGACACCTTTGGCAGCATCAATTAGCATTGTTGCAGAATCGGCAGCTGTTAGTGTTCGGTACGTATCCTCACTGAAATCTTCATGTCCAGGTGTATCAAGGATATTGACATGATACCCATCATATTGAAACTCAAGAACGGAGCTTGTTACAGAGATTCCGCGCTGCTTTTCAATTTCCATCCAATCACTCATCGCGTGCTTGGCTGTTTTCTTTCCTTTAACTGATCCTGCTTCTCGAATTGCACCACCAAAAAGAAGTAATTTCTCTGTCAAAGTTGTTTTCCCCGCATCTGGATGAGAGATGATCGCAAATGTTCGGCGCGATCGGACCGCTTCTGCATAGGTCATAAAAGGTTCCTCACTTCTAATTTCAAATAGTCTTTGTTCATTATAACAATCTTCTTCGGATGTTTCACCTTCCATTCAAAAAAGATTACAATACGGTTACAAGTTGATGCTACTAGACAATTTAAAAAGGATTTGTTCATACAGTTAACGAATAATAGGACAATTAAAAAGTCCTTAGCTCTAGTGATGTATAAAGGTTTTTGTTCCCAAGTAAATAGCGGTATATGAAGCACTTGAGACAAAATTAGAAAATGGTACTAAAAAACAGTCGAACAATCCTTTATAATAGAACAGGGCAAAAAAATAGGGAGTGTGTCAACATGAAAATTCAACATTTTTTGTTGTTATTGTTGCCGATTCTACTAATCGGTTGCACCGATCCAACTAATTCATCTACCAATCAGAAAGTAGGTTTGCTACTTGAGGACACAATTGATGATCAAGGGTGGAATAGTAAAGGATATCAAGGACTATTAAACATTCATACAAATATGAACACGGAGGTTGTGTTTAAGGAAGAGATGGATTCAGAAGAAAAAGTGCATCATGCAGTTGCTGAATTTGTTGAAGATGACGTAAGACTTATTTTTGGCCATGGACGTATTTTTGCGGACTTTTTTACTGACTTAGGTAAGACATATCCTGATATTCACTTTGTTAGCTTTAACGGGGATGTAGAAGGAGAAAATGTGACTAGTTTGCATTTCGATAGTTATTCCATGGGATTCTTTGCGGGAATGATTGCTTCAACAATGAGTAAAACTGGCGATGTTGGAGTGATTGCTGCTTTTCCATGGCAGCCAGAAGTGGAAGGATTTAAAGACGGGGCGAAAATAGGTAATTCTAAAACGAGTGTTCATGTTAAATTTGTTGATGATTGGACTGATGGTGAGCGTGCACTAGGTTACTTTGATGAGTTAAAGAAGGAGAATGTCGATGTCGTCTATCCGACAGGTGATGGTTTCCATGTTAAAGTAATTGAGGAAGCTAAGAGGGAAGGTATTTTTGCGATTGGGTTTGTTGGAGATCAATCTGATTTAGGTGAGTCGACCGTTTTAACGAGTACAGTTCAGCATGTTGACCATTTATATGAGATCGTTGCCAAGCAATATTATAATAATGAACTTGAAGCAGGAAATGTCAGCTATGATTTCCAGGATGGCGTAATATCATTGGGGCAATTCAGTCCTAAAATACCTGAAGAGATACAAGTGCAAATTGAAGATGCAGTCAATACTTATATTGAAACAGGAGAATTACCGACTAAGCCTTTTTCGAAAGAAAAGAAAGCATAAAATTCGATGATGTCTAGCGCAAGCAACCAAAAAGCTGGCAACATATTGACAGGCTACCAGCACTTGTCGCGGCTGGTCAAGGTAATCGCGCTTTTCTTATAATAGACTGTACTTGCGTCGATTAGCATGTCTATAGTATCGTAGTAGAGAAAGATTGAGGACAAGAGGTGGATGAAAGTGAATAATCCTGAGATGAACATGAAATTCATGCAAATTGCAATGAAACATCTTCCAGAAGGTAAGAAATTTCTCGACAATAAGGGAATCGAACTAAACATGGAAGATTTGCAACCGATGCTAGAACTATTGCTCAATGTCATGTCTGAAGCATATGAACTTGGCAAAGATGATGCAACGAATAAAGCAGAATAACAAGTAGAAAGCTCGAGAGGGGGGTGACCTGAACCGAGCTTTTCTTATTTTCAGTAGAGGAGGAGAAGCCCGTGGACAAGTCAGCTAAGTTAAAAGCATTTGCACTAGAAATGAAAGAAGGATATCAGCTTGTGCAGGAAAAACGTTATGAAGAAGCTAAGGTGAAATTAAGACCTTTTATTGAACTTATGAGACAAAGTGGTGCTCCGCATATTCGTTTGTTTGTTTCGTATAGCATTTCACAAATACGAACGGGTGAATTTGAAGGATTTCTACAAACGTATCAAGAAGTTCAGGAAATGGCCCCTAAAAATATCGAAGAAGAAAAATTAAAGGAACAGTTAGATGGTTTTTTCAAAAATATAATGGAAGAATTACAAAAGGAAGAAAATCATTAACCAAATAACAGAGAACGTCGATAATTGTTTACTTGTCGGTGTTCTTTTTTCTTGGCTTCTCTTTTGAAACAGTCGCTTCTTGTTTTTGTTTAGCAATGAATTTCTGAAATCGTTCGAATGTAGGAGCTAGATTATCTAACATTGGAGCCATGAATTGAATGATCAGTAGTAGTTGTTCGAGTTGGCTTGGTGGAAGCTCGGGTGTAGGATCATTTTCGTTATTTTGATTCACTTCTTGCTGCTGATTAGTAGTCTCTTCGGGTGTCTCTCTTTTGGGACGAGTTCCGAACATAAAATCATTAAAAAAATCATTCTGAGGTTTTTCTGGTTCTGCCATGATCGATTCCCTCCTAAATGTGCTCTTTATTAATGTATGGGTTTTGGTGCTACACGGTTATAGGGAAAATGCCTAATTTAAAAGTTGTAACGACACCTCAAATTATTCGATGTCGAGTAGTTTGAGTATTTTTTAGACTGATGAATACATTTTAAAGCGTTTTGCTTTTCTATTGAACATATAGACAGAAGGAACAACATAAGATAGAATTAGTAGCAGGTACTAATAATAACCCAAAGACTCGTGTTATCGATCGCGAAAGGGGAATATAAAATGACAAATGCAGGAATATTAGGCATCGGCAGCTATGCGGGAGAGCAAGTTGTCACGAATGCTGATTTCGAGAAGAAACTAGATACATCAGATGAATGGATTCGAACGCGAACAGGTATCGAAGAACGTCGCTTTGCACCTGACCACGTTAATACATCAGACATGGCATATTTCGCTGCAAAAGAAGCATTAGACCAGGCAGAAATCAGTGCAGATGAAATTGATTTGATATTAGTGGCAACTGTTACACCAGATATGCCGTTCCCTACTGTTTCAACCTTAATTCAGGAACGACTTGGGGCTAAGAAGGCTGCTGCGATGGATATAAGTGCTGCTTGTGCAGGATTTATTTATGGTCTTGCAACTGGTCAGCAATTTATTGAAACAGGGGCATATAAGCATATTCTTGTCGTTGGTGTTGAGAAACTGTCTAAAATCACAGATTTTAATGATCGTAATACGGCTGTTTTATTTGGCGATGGTGCTGGTGCGGCTGTGCTTGGACCTGTCTCTGAAGGAAAGGGTATTTTGGCATTTGAGCTAGGGGCGGATGGCGCTGGTGCCATGCATATTAATCAAAAAGATAAATACTTAGAGATGAATGGTCGTGAAGTATTTAAGTTTGCTGTCCGTCAAATGGGTGAATCGTCTTTACGTGTGTTGGAAAAAGCGGGCTTGACGAAGGAAGACTGTGATTTCCTCGTTCCTCATCAGGCGAATATTCGTATTATGGAAGCATCTCGTGAACGATTAGAGCTTCCGAAGGAGAAGATGGCACAGACAGTCCATAAATATGGCAATACTTCATCCGCTTCTATTCCAATGGCTATGGTCGACGAATTGAAAAATGGTAAAATAAAAGATGGAGATGTTCTTGTACTAGTCGGATTTGGAGCTGGCCTCGTTTGGGGATCAGTTGCCCTTAGATGGGGAAAGTAACCAAAAACAGGATTAACTGAAGTAAAGGAGAGGGATTTTGTGGAAAAAAGACGTGTTGTAATAACCGGAATGGGAGCGGTAACGCCTTTAGGTTTAGATGTAGCCACATCTTGGAAGCATGCAATTGAAGGAAAGTCTGGTGTTGGACCGCTTACACGTGTTAACGCAGATGAGTTTCCGATGAAGGTCGCAGCAGAAATTCGTGATTTTGATCCAGAGGTTTTTATTGATAAAAAAGAAGCGCGCAAAATGGATCGATTCACGCAATTTGCTGTTGCATCATCTTTAATGGCATTAAAGGATGCAAACCTTGAAATTACAGAAGAGAATGCTCCTCGTGTGGGAGTATGGATTGGTTCAGGTATTGGTGGAATGGAAACGTATGAACAAAACTTCCGTCAATTTCTTGAAAAAGGACATCGTCGTGTAAGTCCGTTTTTTGTTCCAATGATGATTCCTGATATGGCTTCAGGTCAAGTATCCATTACAACTGGTGCAAAAGGAATTAATTCATGTTCGGTGACGGCTTGTGCATCAGGAACAAATTCGATCGGTGATGCTTTTAAAGTTATTCAGCGTGGAGACGCTGATGCCATGATTACAGGAGGAGCTGAAGCGCCAATTACAAATATGGCTGTTGCTGGCTTCTGTTCGGCAAAAGCAGTCTCAACAAGTGAAGATCCAACTACTGCTTCACGTCCATTTGATGCAAGCCGTGATGGATTTGTAATGGGAGAGGGTGCAGGTATCCTCATCCTTGAGGAGCTCGAGTCAGCTAAGAAGCGTGGAGCAAAGATTTATGCAGAAATAGTCGGCTACGGAGCAACTGGTGATGCCCACCATGTAACCGCACCTGCACCAGAAGGAGAAGGTGGTGCAAGAGCGATGAAGCAAGCGATTGATGATGCAGGTCTTAAGCCATCTGATATTGACTACTTAAACGCACATGGTACAAGTACACCTTATAATGATAAATTTGAAACAATGGCAGCGAAAACGGTATTTGGAGACCATGCTTATAAGATGGCTATTAGCTCAACGAAGTCAATGACTGGTCATTTACTTGGAGCAGCAGGTGCTGTTGAAGCTATTTTCTCGATTAAAGCAATCGAAGAAGGGATCATTCCACCAACAATCAACTATGAAACAGCTGATCCTGATTGTGATCTGGATTATGTTCCAAACGAAGCACGTAAACAAACTGTACGTGCGGTACTAAGTAATTCACTCGGATTTGGTGGACATAATGCAACGCTTGTCTTTAAACAATTTGCAGAATGATTTAATTAATAGTTTATTTTCATCAAGGTAAAAACCCAGCGTCTACGAACGCTGGGTTTTTACTATTTAGTTAGACATTTTATGATTCTTGCTCGTCAGCTTCATCTGTGCTTGTTTCAGCAGCAAGAGATGATTGTCTTGAAAAGAACTCTTGAAGAGCTTGGACGTTTTTGGATTTATCCATTTCTAAGACAGATCCAGCATGAGAGTAATATTCGTTATGATACCCTTCATCAATAGGAATTCGTAAAGTCTCTATTTGACTAACAGGGTTTAAAACGAAGTCTCTTCCTAGACTAAGCATTCGAGACGTTTGAATATTTGTTTCAAGATGTGGTTTAATTGCTCCGATTAATCGGGGAACGCGGGTTAAACCTGAAAACGATAGAAGTTCGTCTTTTAAAAGTGTCAAAATTTCTTGTTGACGTTGGACACGACCAAAGTCATTTTGTGCATCATTTCGAAAACGGGCGTAATTTAACGCTTCATGACCATTAAGGGTTTGAAGGCCCGGTTGAAAATCGATTACTGTTGAACCTGAACCATCTCGGTAATACATTCTATTTTTGATATTGACCTCAAGTCCATTTGGAGCAACAGTGTCAACAACTTCGACAAAACCGTCGAAGTTCACCATTGCAAAATAATGGATATCAAGATTGAAATTTTGTTCAATCGTCTCGCGGAGTAAGTCAGGACCACCAAAAGCAAATGCAGCATTAATCTTGTTATTCGAACGACCTGGAATTTCAACGTATGTGTCACGCATAATCGAAGCAAGTTTGGCATCCCCAGTTTTCGGATCGTACTGGGTAATCATAATTGTATCTGTTCTGGCAGGTTGGTGATCGGATGTATCAACGCCAATTAATAGAACATTTATAGGCTCATTATTTTCAGGTTCTTTTACTTCTACTACATCTTGCTCTTCCGTCATTTCTATTTTATGAGTAGGAGTTATGTTGGCTTGAGATTCATTTCGTCCTGTTTCATATTGGATAACTGCATAAGCAGCTGTTGCAATAAAAAGAATAGAGAACATCATGACAAATATAACCATTAATTTTCGTTTGCGTTTGGGTTTCTTCTTCGAAACCTCTCTTCGGTTCCTTCGTGTATCCACTTACCAGACCTCCTTGCACTTAACATTTTCCATTATAACAGAAACATCGACAACAAATGAGTAACAATTGAAAGAAATCAAGCAAGAAATACTTATATATCTACATACTAAAAGTGTAGAAAGTCATGAAAACCCTCAATCGGCTGGTTACCCTTTTGAAAATGTAATGGTAAAAAGCTTTTATGTATATTAACGTGTGCAATAAATGGATTAAACATATACTCAATTAATTGGATATTTTTTGAAATATATATTTTAGGATTTATTTGGGCGAGTGAGCGATGTTAGGTAATCTGACTTGTTGTTTTGATAAAAGGATTGTTTTTTTTTATTCTTACAATTATAATAATTTCGAGATAACTGAATTTCGGAATTAATATTCCGAAATGCGGAATTTAGGAGGTGTGACAGTTGGTACAAACAACATGTCATGCAAATACGGACATACAAATTAAGTCATTAGGAGATTCTGCTATTATTATCTATTTCGGTAATGAGATAGAAATAAGTATCCATAAAAGGGTGAAAGCTCTTTTGGATTATCTTGATAAGGAGCCAATAGAAGGAATGATTGAATATGTTCCTTCTTATACAAGTGTGACGATTTATTATAATCCTCTTCAAGTTCTTCAAAAAAATAAAAAAGGTTCACCTTCTGAAATCATTTCTTTCCAATTAGAAGAAATTGTAAAAAAACTCAAAAGTTCAAACGAGCAAGTAGCCAGAAAAATAGAAATTCCCGTTTGTTATGGTGGTGGTTTCGGCCCAGATTTAGAATATGTTGCTAAACACAATAACTTAACGACTGATGAAGTGATTTCAATCCACTCTTCAAAGGAATACCTTGTTTATATGTTAGGGTTTGCACCTGGATTTCCTTTTGTAGGTGGTATGTCTACACAGATCGCCACTCCAAGACGTAAAGAGCCACGGTCTGCAATACTTGCTGGTTCAGTAGGTATTGCAGGGAATCAAACCGGAATATACCCGATTTCAACACCAGGTGGATGGCAGCTAATTGGCAGAACTCCTGTAAGGCTCTTTCTTTCAGAACAAAATCCTCCTAGTTTTCTTCAAGCAGGTGATATCATTAAATTTAAATCAATTTCTCTAAAGGAATTTAATGAGTATAAGGAGGAAACATCATGAGTGTAAAAGTGATCCGACCTGGTCTACTGACAACGATTCAAGATTTAGGAAGGATAGGATACCAAAAATATGGGGTCATTGTGAGTGGTGCGATGGACTCCTATGCACTTCGATTAGCCAATCTATTAGTTGGAAATGAAGAAGGAGAAGCTTCCATTGAAATCACTTTAACAGGACCAACTTTAGAGATAGAAGCTGATTCGCTTATTGCTATTACTGGTGGAGATCTATCTCCATCAATAAATAATGAACCGATTCCACTTTGGCAACCTGTCTATGTGAAAAAAGGAAGCACCCTCCAATTTGGCGCCTGCAAATCAGGATGCCGTACGTATGTTGCATTTGCTGGTGGCTTTAATATTCCAGAAGTGATGGAAAGTAGAAGTACGTACTTAAGAGCAAAAATTGGTGGATTAAAAGGACGCGCCTTAAAAGTAGATGACGTCATTACATTTAGAGGACCATCGGAACAAGCAATCAACATGATGGAACAACTATCAGGGCGAATGACACATTCTTTTGCGACAACACCATGGAAGTTAAACGAAAAGTTAATTCCAACTTATGAGAAGGAATACGTCGTTAGGTTAATTCGTGGCTCGCAATTTAATGACTTTACAGAGGAAAGTCAGGAGATGTTATTTCAAACTAAATTCCAAGTTACGCCTCAATCTGACCGTATGGGATATCGCTTAGCTGGTGAAACGTTAGTATTGAATAGTCCGCTTGAAATGATTTCTGAAGCTATTTCAATTGGGACGATTCAAGTACCTCCTGATGGAAATCCTATTATCTTGTTAGCAGACAGACAAACAATCGGAGGGTATCCGAAAATCGGTCAAATGATCTCAGTTGACTTAACGCTTATTGCTCAAGCAAAGCCTGGAGATATGATCGAATTTAAAGAGGTTTCTTTAAAAGAAGCAGAAGAGTTTTTTATCAAAAGAGAGAATGAGCTTCAAGAGTTAAAAGCTGGAATTTTATTGAAATTTAGTCAATTCAGTTTATAGAAATAATCATAAGAAAATGAGTAGGGAGTTTTATGATGTTAAATGTACAAGAATTAAAAGAAATTATTAGAGCTTTAGATCAATCATCCATTCAAACGTTTCAATTAAAACAAGGCTCATTCAAAATCACACTCGAAAAAGCAGCGACACATACAGATTTAAATAAAGGGATTGAAGAACACTCCTTTAAGGTAGCTGAAACGAAACCTTCCATTTCTGTAGAAGAAAAAGTTCAAGTATCGAACGATCAACCAAAAGAAAACAATACTTCGGTACCTTCAGAAAATGAAGTTGATATTCATTTTGTACATTCCCCAATGGTTGGAACCTTCTATACGTCACCAGATCCAGGAGCAGATAATTTTGTAAAAGTTGGCGATCAAATCAGTGAAGATACAGTTGTATGTATTATTGAAGCGATGAAGCTCTTTAATGAAATTGAAGCTGAAGCATCAGGGGAAGTTGTAGAAATATTAGCTGAAAATGGTCAGTTAGTGGAGTATGGTCAACCCCTCTTAAAAGTGAGAAAAAGATAATCACATTCTGGTTCAACGTGACTGTAGTAAGGAGAGGAAGAAAATGATTAAAAAAGTATTAATTGCGAATCGAGGGGAAATTGCGGTTCGAATTATCAGAGCATGTAAAGAGATGAGTATCAAAACGGTATCTGTTTATTCAGAAGCTGATCGGGAAGCGCTCCATGTTGAATTAGCTGATGAATCTTACTGTATTGGTCCAACTGCTTCGAAGGATAGTTACTTGAACATGGCAAATTTGATCAGTGTAGCAACACTTACTCAATCTGATGCCATTCATCCAGGCTATGGATTTCTCTCGGAAAACCCTGATTTTGCTGAGATTTGTGAGGAATGTAATATTACATTTATTGGACCGTCACCTGAAGCGATTCATAAAATGGGAGCTAAAGCAGTAGCGAGAGAGACAATGAAGAAGGCAGGTGTCCCAACGGTTCCAGGAACAGAAGGGTTAATCAATCGGCCCGAAGATGCCCTAAGAGTGGCTAAAGAGATTGGATATCCGGTTATTGTAAAAGCAACCGCTGGCGGTGGTGGAAAAGGAATGAGACAGGCTTATGATGAGGAAGAATTAATTAAAGCCATTCGACAAGCTCAAAACGAAGCCGAGACTGCTTTTGGAAACTCTGGTGTTTATTTAGAGAAATATTTAGAAGAACCGCGCCATGTTGAAATTCAAATTATGGCGGATAAATATGGTAATGTTGTCCATCTCGGGGAACGGGACTGTTCGATCCAACGACGTCACCAGAAACTTGTTGAAGAAGCTCCCTCACCAGCACTTTCACCAGAGCTTAGGCAGCAAATGGGTGAGTCAGCCGTAAAAGCAGCAAAAGCGGTCAATTACTGTGGTGCTGGTACTGTCGAGTTTTTACTTGATAAAAATAGTGACTACTATTTTATGGAGATGAACACGAGAATCCAAGTTGAACATCCAGTTACTGAAATGATCACAAGCATTGATCTTATAAAAGAACAATTATCTGTGGCATCTGGTAACGAGCTTTCTGTCAAACAAGAAGATATCGTGATTAATGGATGGGCGATTGAATGTCGAATCAATGCGGAAAATCCAGCCAAGAATTTCATGCCTTCTCCAGGAAAAATTAAGACGTATCTTCCACCAGGAGGGTTTGGTGTAAGAGTAGATAGTGCCATTTATCCAGATTATGAGATTTCACCATTCTATGATTCTATGGTTGCGAAAGTCATTGTTTGGGGAAAAGATCGTCAAGAGGCAATCGAGCGAATGAAAAGAGCACTTGATGAGATGGTCATTAAAGGAATAAAAACAACGATTCCTTTTCACCAACAGTTGTTAAAGCATGAAGCCTTCATTAAAGGAGATTTTAATACAACATTTTTAGAGCGCTATGATTTACGTATTGAAGACGACAAAGAATAAATGACAATGTTAATGAAAAATTGAAAAATTGGAGCTAGAAGTTAAATGAATACAGAAAAGGTACAGATGATTTTGATGGATGATCAAACAAATAGCGCAGATTATTTTGATGTAATTGAGTTTGGCTATCCATCATTTCCTGCTTATGAACTAACGGAGTTAAAAGAAAATGACGTTAGAAAAGAACGGGTTATTTCCTAAATTAATGAATATCAAACGAGTAATATGTTTTAAAAAGAGAAGGAGTTGAAGAAAATGAAATCGATCAATGACTTATCGACAATGGAGCCGAAGGAAATTAGAGAGTTAGTCAAACAAAATAAATTGACTAGACCAACTTCTGGTATGGCCGTGGACTATGTTCAAGCGAATCTGGTGGTTTTAAAAAAAGAACTAGCATTTGACTTTCTCTTGTTTTGCCAGCGTAATCCAAAATCATGTCCACTGATTGATGTGACAGAACCAGGATCACCAATTCCTGCACTCGTTGCTCCGAGTGGAGATATTCGCACAGAATTACCAAAGTATCGCATTTATCGACATGGTGAATTAGTTGAAGAAGTAACAGATATTACGAGTTATTGGGAAGATGATATGGTCGGCTTCTTAATAGGGTGTAGTTTCACATTTGAACAAGCGCTGATTAATAATGGTATCAAGATTCGCCATATAGAGGAAGGCTGCAACGTGCCAATGTATAAAACGAATATTCAATGCGAAAAAGCGGGAATATTCCACGGACAAATGGTGACAAGTATGCGCCCTGTTAGTGAAAAATTGGCTGTCCGTGCAGCGCAAGTCACTTCTCGCTTCCCTTCTGTTCACGGAGCACCTGTTCATATTGGAAATCCAGCTACTATCGGGATAGAAGATATAAATCGTCCTGATTTTGGGGACAGTGTAACAATAAAAGAAGGAGAAGTTCCTATTTTTTGGGCATGTGGGGTCACTCCTCAGGCCGTTGCAATGGAAGCTAAACCAGAGTTAATGATCACGCATGCCCCAGGACATATGTTCATTACAGATGTTCGTAATGAAACCTATAGTGTTTTGTAAATTCCAAAAGTGATAATGAGCTTGCTGTAGTATGTATGAAAAAGAGATTTCACTATTTTGTCGTTATCTTAACCTGACCAACCAAGCTTCTTTGAAATCTCAGCGGTAGCTTGTTTCACTTTTTTGATTAATTCTGGCAAGCGTTCCTTGTTAAAACGAACATCTGGTCCAGCAACACTAAGTCCCCCTACTACATGACCTGTAAAATCAAAAATCGGTGCGGCTACTGAACAAGTATTATTTTCTAGCTCGGAATAGCTAATAGCATATCCATTTTGACGAGACTGTTCCAAAATTATTTTTAGCTTTTGTTTATCAATAATTGTCCCTTGTCCATAAGGTTTTAATTCAATTTCATTAAGATACTCATCTCGTTCTTCGTCGGGTAAGAAAGCAAGAATAGCACGCGAACATGCTCCAGCATACAATGGAGATCGTCGTCCTACTTTTGTGAACAGCCTGACAGGATGCCGTGTATCTAATTTTTCAACATATAATGCTTCTTTATTGTCCTTTATAATTAAATTTACAGCTTCATCGACATTATCGCGAAGAGACTCCATAATAGGTAAGGCAATTTTTCGTAAATCTAAACGTTCGGCAACGAGTTGTCCGAATTCTAATAAAAGCAGCCCAAGAGAATAATAGCCTTCACGATCTTTCGTAATAAAGCCCATATCCTCAAGAGATCCTACCATACGATGGACGGATGTTTTAGGTATGCCAGAAAGTTGAACGATTTCATTTAAGGTTAACTTATGATGTAATCGAAAGAGATTAAGAATATTCATCGATTTCATCACGGTTTTGTTCTTGTTTTGCATGTGGAACGGTTCCTTTCATGTAGCAAATACTAAATTGATATGTATAACGCAACTCATTTTATGTTATTCGTATGTAAAAACCATTTAGGGCAATCTTAACTTTGAAGGAAGAAAAAGGAGAAGGCTGATATCATTTTACTAAAAATAAATGTTTGTGTCTATTAACGGTCATGTTAAATAGTAGGTTTAAAAATAGATGTTTAAGCAAATAAGAATTGTGTGAAAGAAAGGATGAAACACTATGAATCAAAATCCACTTGAAAATAAGCAAATGACGCCAAAAGAGCGTTTAAGTGCGATGACAGGTGCAGCCTTTTTAATGGCTACTTCTGCGATCGGTCCAGGTTTTTTAACGCAAACAGCCGTTTTTACAGAACAGCTATTAGCTAGCTTTGCCTTTGTCATTCTTGCATCTGTTCTATTAGATATTGGTGCACAAGTTAATATTTGGAGAATTATTGCTGTTTCAAAAATGCGCGGACAAGAAATTGCCAATGCTGTATTCCCAGGACTTGGCTATGTGGTTGCCTTTTTTATTGTACTTGGTGGACTAGCTTTTAACATCGGTAATGTCGGTGGTGCCGGTCTTGGTATGAATGCAATGCTCGGACTAGATCCAATAGTAGGTGCAATCATTACGGGTATTATAGGGGTTGTCATCTTTTTACTAAAAGAAGCGAATGCAGCAATGGATAAGCTTGTTCGTTATTTAGGAGCGTTAATGATTTTATTAACGGCTTATGTCATGTTTGTTAGTAGTCCTCCTTATGCAGAAGCAGCGATTAGAACAGTCGCTCCATTACAAATTGACTTTTTGGCAATTGTTACGATTGTTGGAGGGACAGTGGGTGGTTATATCACGTTTGCTGGGGGACATCGCCTGTTAGATGCAGGAGTTTCTGGACGTGAGAATTTACGCTATGTCACAAATACGGCTGTAATGGGGATTGTTGTTGCTTCCATTATGCGGGTTGTTTTATTTTTAGCTGTTCTAGGAGTTGTATCAGCTGGCTTTGCTCTAAACCCTGATAATCCGACAGCATCTGTATTTGAAATTGCTGCAGGAGAGATTGGACTTCGTATTTTTGGATTAGTGCTATGGTTTGCAGCGATTACATCAGTTATTGGAGCAGCTTATACATCTGTTTCATTCTTAACAACTTTCCATCCGAAGATCGAACAGTATAAAAACTATTGGACAATTGGTTTTATCATTTTTTCAACAGCAGTGTTTGCTTTCATCGGAAGGCCTGTAACATTACTCGTACTAGCAGGGGCTTTTAACGGATTAATTCTTCCATTAACATTAGGTTGTATATTACTTGCAGCATACCGTGCGAAAATTGTTGGTGATTATAAGCACCCAGTTTGGATGACGATTTTTGGAGCACTAGTTGTTGTCCTAACGGCGTTTTTAGGGGTACGTACGCTTATTCAAATGATTCCTCAGCTTTTTTAGTGGAGTATGAAAAAAGTTTAGATTGAATGGAGGGGATTGGGATGAAAATTGTTGATTTAAACAGTGATTTAGGCGAGAGCTTTGGCGCATATCAAATTGGACAAGATGAGAAGATTCTGGAACTCATTTCTTCTGCTAATATTGCTTGTGGTTATCATGCAGGTGATCATAATGTGATGGCAAAAACAGTGAAACTTGCAGCAGAAAAAGATGTAAGCATTGGGGCTCATCCTGGTTTTCCAGATTTACTAGGCTTTGGACGACGTGAAATTCAAACCAGTCCTGAGGATATCTATCATTTTGTTGTATATCAAATAAGTGCGCTAAAGGGCTTTTGTCAGATCAATCACGTTCCTTTAATTCATGTGAAACCACACGGGGCACTCTTTAATATGGCAGCTAAAGACCCTGTTATGGCAGAAGCGATTGCAACTGCTGTATATGATACTGATCCTTCACTTGTCTTATTCGGTCTATCAGGAAGTGAGCTAATCAAAGCTGGATTAAAGGCTGGTTTGACAGTAGCCAATGAAGTGTTTGCAGACCGAACATATCAACCAGATGGGACTTTAACTCCTAGAACAAAAAGCAATGCGATGATCCATGATCCACTTTTAGCTGTGGAACAGGTTATTAGCATCGTGAAAACAGGGAAAGTTCAGGCAGTTGATGGTTCGATTGTTCCTCTTAAAGCGGATACGATTTGTGTACACGGAGATAGTCCGAATGCTTTGCTCTTTGTTGAGCAGCTAAGAGATTTATTAATGAAAGAAGGAATTCAGATTAAGCCAGTAGCGAGTCTAAAATAAGCTATAAGACAAATAAACATAGAAGTGACGATCGCCCTCCATTAGGAGAGCGATCGTCACTTTTTTCTTAACCAATCATGAACTTCTTGGTTCCTTAAGGAAATCATAGTATTATTATGTCATAGAGAGAGCGTTTTCATGAACTGAAAGCAGTAGAAAACGAATGGTTAGGAGGAATGAAAATGAATGGAGAAGAAGGATACCGAGAAAAAAAGGTATTAAATGCATTAGAGGCAGTTTCGGTTATAAGGCCTAATGAGGATATTATTGTTCCAATTGCGGTAGGAGAACCACAAGCTTTGGTGAGGGCGTTAGCAGAGCACGAAGGTTTAGAAGGAAACCGATTATATCAAATGTTATCCTTGCATCCAGTTTTAAAAATAGACCCTAAAAAAGTGAAAATTATCTCGATGTTTCTAAATAATGATGAACGAAGAGCCTTTAATGAAAAGGAAATTGACTTACTGCCTAATCATTTTTCTGATTTGACAGCTCTACTAATGGAGATAACAAGAGATGTTGTCATTATGGCGACGGTTTCTCCAATGGATGAGGATGGCTATTTTTCACTAGGGACAAACTGTGATTATATCGCACCTCTTCTTCCACTAGCGAAAAGAGTTATTTTGGAAGTTAATGATCACATGCCACGTACATATGGTGAAAATCGTATTCATATTTCAAATGTGGAGCGATTTTTTGAAAATCATCAACCACTTCCTGAAACACCAGAAATTCCGCTTCGCGAAGCTGATAAAATTATTGGAAAGACAGTCGCGGATCTTATTCAAGATGGGGATACACTGCAAATAGGATTTGGAGCAATACCAAATGCAATCATGAACTTCTTAACAAACCATCGTAATTTAACGATTTATACAGAGATGATTCCAGATAAAGTCGTTGATTTATTTGAAAGCGGTGCAATAACGAACGCTAATAATCCTCTTAAACCAGGATGCATGACAGCGACTTTTGCATTTGGAACGAAGAGACTATATGACTTTATAAACAATAATGAACTAGTGCAAATGCTCCCAGTTGATCAAACAAATGATAGTCGAGTGATTGCCAGTATTAGGCAACTTGTTACAATTAATGCGACGATAGAAGTCGATTTGCTTGGACAATGTAACTCAGAATCAATTGGTGGAAAATATTATTCTTCGACAGGAGGACAGAGTGACTTTGGGATAGGTGCAAGAATGGCACCAGATAGTAAAGGAATTATTTGTCTTCATTCCACTGTTAAGAATGGAACGATTTCAAAAATCGTCCCAAGACTAGCGCATGGTTCGGTTATCTCGACATCGAAAAATGATGTTGATTATATTGTAACGGAATATGGTATTGCTAAATTACGAGGAAAAACCGTTCATGAACGAGTCGAGGCTCTGATTGAAATCGCTCATCCCAAGTTTCGAAATGAGCTCCGTCAACAAGCGATAGAGATGAAGTATTTATAAGAAAAGAGGATGACTCCTGTCATCCTCTTTGATTTTTAAGCCAATTAATGGCTTCTTCTTTTGTACGAATATGTTCATCAAGCTGTAAACACATAAGCTGATGAAGAATAGTTGAAAAAACAGGACCTGGTTTCATTCCAATCTTAATAAGATCATTTCCTGTAAGAAATAAAGTGATTTCTTTTCTTTTCTGAAGATATTTCAAAAGATATTCCTTTTCATCTAATAAAGCGTACAAGAAAATCGTTTCATCTAAAAAAGAAAAGAGTGACGTATGAAGCTTACTCAGCATATCGTTGTCCTTTAAGTCTATCGTGGTTATTTGGACAAGTTGCTGTACTAATTTACTCTGTTTAGCAGTTAGAGCGTAGGGAGTGAGCTTGTCTTTCCACTTTTTTGAACCGTAAAGGAGTATCGTCAGAAAATAAAATGAGTCTGTAAGCTTGGCGTTGATCATTTGGTTAAGATGTTTCCATGTTTTTAAAGTAGGTTTCACCTCAAAAAGAGAGACCCAGACATGGAGCTGATCAAGCATCTTCATTCCCTCAACCAGTTGCCCCTCTGCCATTAGCAATTCAAGCTCACGATGCAAACGAAGCGCGCTAATATGCTTTAACATTGGTGCAGCATCCTTTGCTAGTCTATTCGTTTGATCGGCAAACTGATAGCTGAAGCGAAGAGCAAAGCGTACCCCTCGAAAAATACGAGTAGGATCTTCGATAAAGCTAAGGTTATGCAGAATACGTATTTTTTTCTTTTTAATATCTACTTGCCCTTGAAAGTAGTCAAGAATGTCTCCGAAATATTGCTTATTAATTCGAAGAGCCATCGTATTAATGGTGAAATCCCGTCTTCGCAAGTCTTCTCTAATATTAGAAGCGCGAACGATAGGAAGAAGTCCTGGGGCTTCATAGTATTCAGTGCGGCATGTTACGACATCGACCTTTATCGAAGTAGATGTTGTCCATGTGGCAGTTCCGAATGCATCGTGAGCCTTAATCTCTCCTCCAAGCTCACTTGCTAATTTTTTTGCAAATTCGACTCCATCTCCTTCAACGACTAAATCAATGTCTTCATTTTGACGGTTTAATAATAAATCACGAACAATCCCGCCTATTAAATACACATTTAGCTTATATTTGTCAGCAATTAGACCCGTTTTTTCAAGGAGTTCAAAAGTGGATGGAGGGAGCAGAGCTTTCATCCTCGAAACCATTTCTGAGTTTGAAGAAGGCTGATCATTATCTCGAACGGTTTGTTTATGAAGCTGTTCGATTACATCCGTCCGAGATAAAATCCCGACCATTTTTTCATTGTCGATAATAGGAATTCGCCCGACGTTGTGTTTCATCATTGTTGCTTGAATTTCTTCCAGCGATGCTTCGGGTGGTAAAGTAACCGGCTGTGTGGACATATATCCTTTCACAGGTGCATGTCCAAGTCCATGATGAGTTGCTTTATCAACATCTCGCCGTGAAATCACGCCAACAAGCTGTTCGTTTTCATCCAACACAGGGAAGCCTGTATGACCAAATTGGAACATTTGCTCAAGTACGTCTTCAATTTTATCATCAGGAGAAACGAATTTCACAGGGCTAGCCATTATCTCAGCAGCTGTAATAGCAGGTTTAATGATTGTATGAATTTTTTCGTTTACCTGATTGACAACCGATTTTAGGTCGCTTTTTTTCATAGTTGCAGAAGCCGCTTGATCATGCCCGCCACCGCCCAAAGATTCCATCATTGAACGAAAGTTAATTCGGTTTGAAGAAGCACGCCCTACGACATAAACATGCTCTTTCATTTTGACAATGGATAAAACGGCATCACTATCGGTAGCTTCTAGCAATCGACGTGTTAATGTTGCAAGTCCTGCTTGATAAGCAGATTGTTCATAAGACGTAATAAAGATATGAACACCACTATAAGAATGTTCTTCGCCATTTGTTAATAGAACTTGAAAAAGCTTTTTATCTTCAGTGGAAAGTATTTCATAAGCAAAGTGCTCAATTAATGTTACATCCATTCCACGTTCTTTCAATATAGCTGCTACGTGTAAGTCTCTTGCTGTTACTTGTGGATAAGTAAAATTCCCCGTATCCGTATATAACCCTAAACCAAATAATGTCGCTTCGAACGGTGAAATCATTATCGAACGATCAAGCAAAAGTTCAGTCATTAATGTAATAGCTGCACCAACATCTTCAATGTAACGTTCACCTTCTGTTAGATCACCAGCTTTTTGAGGATGGTGATCATAGATAATTGTATGAAACGTCTTTGGCAATGACCTATCTGCAATCCCTGTTCGTTTCAAAGATGCAACGTCAACAAGTATGAGCGTTTGCAAGTCACTCCACTTAACTTGTTCATAAGACGAAAAATTAAGTTGATCACGATAGATCGCAAGAAAAGATTGTACTGTTTTATGCTGTGTATCTGTTAACGCGACAGTCGCATTTGGATGAAGCTTTTTAGCGGCAAGCAAACACGCTAATCCGTCAAAATCAAGATTCATATGTGAAACGATTACTTCCATTACAGTCCTCTTTCTTATAAAGGATGTTCAATCGAGAAAAATCATAGATTAAACACCCGCTAGTAAGTCTTTTCTCTAGTTTATCAAATTTCTACAGGAACAATGAAGGAGAACTAAAGCTTTTCCTCAATCATTAATCCTTTTACGGTAAGAGGCTGTGTTTCATAAGCATCGATTTGCTTTTTCGGCCCTTTAATTCGCATGAAGGATTGATATTCTTTTAAGATCATTGACTTAAAACGACTAATTAATTCAGCATCTGATTGATCTGAATGTAAGAGAAAGTCTAGGAAACGCTTTGTGTCTAGAGATAACGTATAATCGCTGTTTTCAGTTATACCGATCTCAGCAAAGTCTTTTGCAAAAGTAGTGAAGACATGATGAATCGATTCTACATGGTTAGATCCAGCAAGAGAATCGAAATCACGAAGTGCAGTCAAAGCTTGATTGTATTTATGAATAAGATTATCTGTTTGTATAATAACTTGTTTATTGTTCTTATCTAATTGAGATATCGCTTCATGTAACTCTTTCTCATGATGATAGAAACGTTTAAACTCTTTCTTTAGTTCCTGAATGGATTTGTAATAGTGTTCGTAGGATAGTAGGTAATTTTCTGATGAATGATTCATTGGCTTATTTGATTTTTCAAGCCGTTCAATTGATTCGATATAGTCAACATAGGCGACATTGGTCATTCGATTGACATAAATTTCGTGAATTCGTGCAGTTTTTAAAGGTGAAACACGAGAAATTCTTGTCATAGCTATCACCTTCCTTTTTTTAGCTTTGAAAATACTTAGTATCTTTTATATTCCCTTTATCAGAAGAAACAACCTTTTTTTAGAGAAATAGTATGCAAGTTAGTCGCTTTTATTGAAAAAGAGGAGAAGTTAATTGGATGACATAAAAGGCGAGGCTAACCTAGTCTAGTAGATTAGCCTCGCCTTTTATAAAAAAGAAAGAAGTACTTGAATGTTTACGTTATCTTGATGATAGAGTCTCTCCAAACATAACAAAGAATGATCAATAACGGACAATGAAATATCTCCCAAATTCATAACTTAGATGGTTGAGCCTATGGGCCAGTTGACATAAACGAACTTTTTTACGTTTTAGTAACGAAATATGAAACAATCTATAATATTCAAGATCATCTGTGAGATTTAACGATGAAAAAGGTATGAAAAAGAGCAAATATAGCTTGTGAAAAAAGGGGGAGACGCTGATGAATAAAGGATTTATCATACTTTCATTCGCAAGTGTAAAAGCGAAGGTTATGGTTGGGGAGTTGGCTATTAAACTAGTAATTTCCATAGATTTATTGATTCAATCCATGTTACATTTTCCTTGTAGCACCGAACAACAAAACAACTTAGGAGGATACAACATGAAAAAGTTACTCGTAACAACAGTTGCCGCTGCAGCAATCGCAGCAGGATTTGGTGGACAGGTGGACGCAGCAAGTAATCAACCGCAGGTATATACGCAAGTCCACACAATTCAAGTAGGGAATGTTAATCAAGATCAAATAAATAAATTGATAGAGAAATTCTCTCAAAATTATAAGCAATACCAACCAGTAAACCAGCAACCGGTTAAAGCGCCAGTTGCGACACCAAAACAACCAGCTGTTAAGCAACCAGCTCCTGCAAAACAACCAGCACAAGCACAGGAACCAACTACAGAAAAGAAACAACAAACGGCTGGAGTGTCACAACAAGAGCAACAAATGATTGATCTTGTTAATAAAGAGCGTACTCAAAGAGGGTTACAACCGTTAAAGGCTAATCTTGAGTTAACAAAAGTAGCGAGAGTGAAAGCGCAAGATATGATTGATAAGAACTATTTCTCTCATCAATCTCCAACGTATGGTTCTCCGTTTGAGATGTTAAATAAGTTTGGCATTCAATACCGTACTGCAGGTGAGAACTTAGCAGGAAATCAAACAGTTGAAGCTGCTCATCAAGCTTTAATGAATTCAGAAGGTCACCGTGCTAATATCCTTAAAGGGGACTATACAGAAATTGGTATAGGCGTTATTGATGGCGGACCTTATGGTAAAATGTTCGTTCAACTTTTTAAAGGTTAATATTAAATTTTTGGGGATGACTCGTTGTAGTCATCCTCTTTTTAGTGGTTTAGAAAACCCCTGGCTATGCCGGGGGTTCAAAAGAGCTTCTAGCGTGGTATTAAAAAAACCTCACTTCATGATAGGATAAAGTTGGTTTCCCGACCACTTCATCTCATCATCGAAGGAGGTATGCCCTGTGAAGGACATGAATAGTTTAGCACACACAACATGGAATTGTAAGTATCACATAGTATTTGCGCCAAAGTACAGAAGACAAATCATTTATGGAAAATACAAAAAAAGCATTGGAGAAATTATAAGAGATTTATGTGAACGGAAAGGTGTCGTTATCCATGAAGCCAATGCTTGTCCGGATCACATTCATATGTTAGTCAGTATTCCACCAAAGTTAAGTGTATCTC
>NZ_VLKZ01000005.1:0-78449 GCF_007830185.1 Halalkalibacter nanhaiisediminis
CCCGTACGGGTCACCACTTTATACATATTAATAACACTTATTAATGGAGGATTAGCTCAGCTGGGAGAGCACCTGCCTTACAAGCAGGGGGTCGGCGGTTCGATCCCGTCATCCTCCACCATTATTAAATTAAAACGACGCGGGGTGGAGCAGTCTGGCAGCTCGTCGGGCTCATAACCCGAAGGTCGGCGGTTCAAATCCGTCCCCCGCAACCAAAATGGTCCGGTAGTTCAGTTGGTTAGAATGCCTGCCTGTCACGCAGGAGGTCGCGGGTTCGAGTCCCGTCCGGACCGCCATTTTTATTAGTTTGGCTTGGTAGCTCAGTCGGTAGAGCAATGGACTGAAAATCCATGTGTCGGCGGTTCGATTCCGTCCCAAGCCACCATTTATATGCCGGCCTAGCTCAATTGGTAGAGCAACTGACTTGTAATCAGTAGGTTGGGGGTTCAAGTCCTCTGGCCGGCACTCTCAAATACTTATAAGATATAATCACATATTGACTATAACGTCTACATTGTGTATTATAAGTATTGTGATTTTGGAGGGGTAGCGAAGAGGCTAAACGCGGCGGACTGTAAATCCGCTCCCTCAGGGTTCGGCGGTTCGAATCCGTCCCCCTCCACCATTTTATTTAGGGGCATAGTTTAACGGTAGAACAGAGGTCTCCAAAACCTCCGGTGTGGGTTCGATTCCTACTGCCCCTGCCAATTTAATTAAATTTATTATGGCGATTGTGGCGAAGTGGTTAACGCACCGGATTGTGATTCCGGCATTCGTGGGTTCAATTCCCATCAGTCGCCCCATTTTTAAACTTATTGGGCTATCGCCAAGCGGTAAGGCAACGGATTTTGATTCCGTCATGCGTTGGTTCGAATCCAGCTAGCCCAGCCAATATTGCGGAAGTAGTTCAGTGGTAGAACACCACCTTGCCAAGGTGGGGGTCGCGAGTTCGAATCTCGTCTTCCGCTTTTGTCTTTGTTAGGCGGTATAGCCAAGTGGTAAGGCACGGGTCTGCAAAACCCTTATCCCCCGGTTCGAATCCGGGTACCGCCTCCATATTTTTTTTGTTTTCTGCCGTGCCGGGGTGGTGGAATTGGCAGACACACAGGACTTAAAATCCTGCGGTAGGTGACTACCGTGCCGGTTCAAGTCCGGCCCTCGGCATTATAATTGCGCCCTTAGCTCAGCTGGATAGAGTGTTTGACTACGAATCAAAAGGTCGGGAGTTCGAATCTCTCAGGGCGCACCATTTTTGTATTTGCCGGTGTGGCGGAATTGGCAGACGCGCACGACTCAAAATCGTGTTCCTTCTGGAGTGTCGGTTCGACCCCGACCACCGGTACTTTATTTACTTGATTTTAATAATAGTCAATTACAATAGAATTAAGTAATATCAACGTTTAAAGACGTCTCTACAGTAATGTAGAGACGTTTTTTTGTATTCATTTTTAGTTAATTTAGGGCACGACAAAAATGATTAAAATCGTGTTCATCAATCGTGTTCACTCTTAATGGAGGTGGTTTATTTGGCTAGACGTAAGAACGCTTTGGATAAAGGTGAAATAGCCATTATGAAAAAGGAAGCTACATCGTATGTAGATAGTTTTCAGGATGCAATCAATCTTTTTGTAAAAGACTGTGAGTTACGAAACTTAAGACCATATACCATCCAGTACTATTTAAATGAATTTAAGGCATGTCTTAACCAGCTTTCTCAACAAGGTATTGATATTGCTGTTTTAAAACCTTACAACGTGACAGATGAACATATAAAAGAAAACGTCATTCTGTATATGAAGAATTATAAGGGTAACAGAGTTGTTTCAATAAATACTCGTTTACGTGCTTTACGGTCAATTTATAATTTCTTACATAAGCACAAGCACATTCCACAAAATCCTATGGAAAATATAAAACTACTAAAGGATAGAAAGCGTGTCATACCTACATTTTCAAAAGAACAGTTAAACAAATTATTTCGTCAACCTGATTTAACAACCTTTACTGGTGTAAGAGACTATACAATCATGCTACTTATGCTTGAAACAGGTATAAGGGTAAATGAACTTGCTGGACTATCACTAGACGATATACGGTGGGAAGATAATCTAGTCTGTATTCGAAATGCAAAAAGTTATAGAGAACTTTAGTGCCTATTCAGAAAGAAATGAAGGAACAACTTAAGAAGTATATCGCTATTCGGGGTTATGTTGAAAGTGAAGCGTTATTTGTCACTATTGATGGGGCAAGGCTTACTAAAAGGGGGATACAACAGCGAATTATTAAGTATGGTGACATGGCAAAAATCAAAGGGGTACGTTGTAGCTGTCATACATTTAGGCATACTTTTGCCAAATTGAGTGTTCAACAAGGGGCAAACATATTTGAGTTACAAACAATATTAGGACACTCCAGTATGGAGATTGTGAAAACATATGTAAATCTGTTTGGGAGTGATGTTAGAGAAAGCCATAAAAGATTTTCACCATTGAAGGTATTAGAAAGACGACTATAAAGCCATTTAGGTAAAATAAAAAGCCACCTATTCGCAGTAGGTGACCTAAATAAAAACTATAAAATTGAATACGAAATGCCGTATTACTTGCCTTAATTTTATCAAAAAATTGGAATAATGCAAGGTGTCTTTAGTATATCTTTTTTTACGGTATTTCCAACGTGGAAACCTAATAACACGTTGTGAAAATAAACTTGATAGGTGCTGGTTGTAGCCAATGTAGAAAGTACAACCGTAACCACAATGACAGTTTTCCTTGTTTGCTGGTGGTTACTAGGTGTGAACGACCATTAACGGTTCGGTTTGGTAGCTAGGTGCATTACGGTGCAGGTAGCAGCGAACAGACTTAAAGCATATAGGACTAGCTAAATATGTAGAAAGTTCGTTGTTGGAGAAATCTAAGCGTTCAAACAAGGTGATACATGGAAACCTCAGCAAACTCAGTTTCATTCAAAGTATTCGAGAATGTCTACTTTTACAGTACTCTATTTTTTTTGAATACTGTAAAGGTAGTTATTCTTTTGTCCAATGTTTCCTAGACAAATCTTGTTTATTCAATGGATATCAAAACCAAAAATCAAGAAAAACAAAAGATAAAAAATAATAAATATAAAATAAAAATGCCTAGAGAGAAAATAAGTAAATGACAAACAGAGAAGCATTCGGATAGATGCTAATAGCTTGAGGGATTGATAAAGAAACAGTTAGAAAGTTAAGGAACTCCATGTACAGTCAATATAAAATTAAAACAGGAGACGAAGCAGAAGAACGGGGGATGATTGGTATTATTCATAGAGGACTAATCAAGAAGTACCAATAAATTATTTTATTATTTGTCCTAATTCACGTGCTAATTGCAAGTAGTCAAGTGTAAGGGAACTCTTACAAAAACACATGAAGAAGGGAAAAATTATAAATGCTATGCAAAAATCCAACATCAACGAAAATTAACATTATTGATTCGATTATGGGAAGTGGAAAGACTAGCTGGGCTATTCAGTTTATGAACGAAGCACCATTATTTAAACGATATATCTACATTACTCCATTTAAAACAGAGATTGAACGTGTTCTTAACTCTATGCAGCGTGAATTTGTTCAGCCTGAAACTACAAAAGGTGGTACTAAATTAGAATCATTAAAAAAACTTATTGTAGAAGGTCGGGACATTGTTTCTACGCATGCTTTATTTCAAAGGATGGAAAAAGAGTTAATTGAGTTAATTGAAATGCAGGGATATACCCTAATACTTGATGAGGTTATGAATGTTTTACAAGATGTAAAAATATCTCAGGATGATTTGAAAGTACTATTATCTGCAAGAGATGGAGATGGGAAATCTATTATAACTATTGACTCTAAGGGATTTGTTCAATGGAATGATGAAGATTATGCAGAAGGGAATTTTAAGAATATCCGCAATCTAGCTAAAGCAGGAAACTTAATGATCTATAAGAGTACTGCAATGTATTGGTTGTTCCCGGTAGCAGCATTTAAAGGTTTTGAGGAAGTATATGTTATGACTTATATGTTCAATGGACAGTTACAACGTTATTACTATGATCTATTTAATTTAGAATATGAGTTTTTTTCGGTGATTTTTACTAATGGTAGATATGAGTTAATAGATTATATTTCATTAGGGGAAGAAAATAGAAATCATTTAAAGGATCTTATTCATATCTATTATTCTAAGCAAACAGACAGAGTTGACCTTAATAAAATTGGCAGTGGACGACATTCATTTAGTAAATCTCACTTGAATAAACTGCTTGGGAGTAAACAGCATAGAAAGATTATTAAGGATAATGCTTATAATTTTTATCGTCATAAAATGAAGGTAAACACTGATTTAGTCATGTGGACGACATTCAAAGATTTTAAGCAGAAAATACAACCGATAGGACTAAAGAAAAGTTTTGTAGAAGTAACATCTAGGGCTACCAATGATTATGCTGAAAAATGTGTCTGTATATATCTAGCCAATCGTTATATGAATCCTATTACAGAGCAATTCTTCTTATCTAAAGGTGTTACTGTGAATGAAGATTTGTTTGCTTTATCTGAGTTATTACAGTGGGTTTTTAGAAGTAGAGTGAGGAAAGGACAAGTTATTGACATTTACATCCCTTCCGAAAGAATGAGAAATTTGCTTGAAAGTTATTTAGAGAATAAAATGTGAAAATTAGTATATTATTCTTGCTAACTATAACTTAGCAAACAAACGCCAAAAGCCTTGGTATCACTGGTTTTTTTGAGTGTTTCCTTATAAGAAAGATAATTATAATAAACTTGGTTAAAAACCTTACCAAATAACACTCCAAGGGATAGCCAAAAAACGGCTACCCCTCTCCATGTTAATTTGGCTGTAATAGAAGGATTGTAATAGTACTAAGAACAGAATCTATAGTGGTGAGGGTGCATACCCGAACACGAGGCTTTAGCCGAGTTTAATAACAAAGCAACTAAGTTAACGTAACTTACCATGAAGTACATTAAATAACATACTTCGGTTAAAAAGTCAATAATTTTTTTGCTTTTTTGATTTTGTGTGCTAAAGTATAAGTATCATAGAACAAGTGGAGTGATTTATAATGGAAACACATAAACTAAGTGGATATTTTCCACAAGAGGATCGGAATAGGCTATCTGATTTACATGAATATTTTAAAGAGGAATCGATTGAAAATGTGAGTATAAATGATGCATTAAAAGTATGTGTAAATCACACATATGAAACTTTTCATGTTTTTGGAAAGATAGATATTGTTCATTTAAAAAATGAAAATGATGAGTTGAAGAATGAAAATAGTGAATTGAAGAAGAGAGTGAGAGAGTTAGAGTTGAAAGAAAAAGAAAATACTAAAGTAATCCAAACTGGGATAGTAGGGTTAATGAATTGTATAGACTTGTTAAGTAAATCTAGACAGAGTTTATAGTTTCGATACACAATAGGCTTCTCAGCTACTTACACAGCGATAAAATGCTGCTTACAGTAGGGTATGAATTATTATAAATCTAGCAGGGAAATAATTCCTTTTATCGAATAGTACTTATAATGTGACTGATATGACATCAAAGGAGAATATAACAATGAAACAAGAATACATTAACTACGCTAATAGATTAAATACCATTGGTGACGTAATTGTTAGTAGTAGCAATTTAATCAAAACAACTGAAAAAGCTACAATATTATCAGTAGAAGGTATTACATCATATAAAAATGAGTTAAAACAAGCTGTAGAACGAAATGATTATGCTGAGGAATCACTAGCAGAGGTTAAAGTACCTTTTATCGTACAAAATCAGCATAGAAAATTAGTTGAACGGTTTGGACAGTATATTGAAAGTATAAGAGTTTTAAATAACAGTTTCTGCTTGAACCCATCAAATGAAATTGAATTTAGCGAAAGTGAATATATTAGAGGTTTGGTACTGCAAGAAGATAGCGAAAAAGAAATAGAGAAACTCACTCAACTTATTGGAGATATACTTCTAAAATAAACATAGGCACTCTCAGGAGTGCTTTTTAAAAGTCTTTAAGGCAGGGCAAAAGAAAGGGACGGCTAATGGATAATAAAGACTTACTTTCAAAGGTGAACGAACTCAAACCGACAAATATATAAGCAAGGTGAAAGGAGATGAATAATACTATTTAGGGTGCTTTTTTTGATAAAATATCGCTTCCTTGCTGTGCATACTTGTGCAGCCTGAAAATATTTTTTTTGCACAACGCTAGTCAGGACAAGTAATGGACAGGTGTTCCATTTTGGGGTATGCACAAAAAGACCACACCTGTTATAGTGTCGCCTCTTTAGTAATGCCATGCCTTTTCAGTAATCTGTAGAACTTCATACGGTTGATATTATGTTCTTCACAGATCATTGTCACTGGTTTTTTTCCTTCCTGATACTTTCTAATAGCCTCTTGTACAGAGGGATTGTCTAGTGTTAAATCTGCTTTTCTACCAATATGTTTACCATTTTCTTTAGCTAGTTGCATACCCGCCTTACGTTTTTCATCTAACGTGTTTATTTCTAGTTCAGCAACAGCACCTAGAACTGTGATCATAAATTTACCCATTGATGTAGAAGTGTTAACTCTGTCGCCTTTTAAATCCAATATGACGAATGTAACGCCCTTAGTTTCTAATTCCTCAGCTATTACTAGTAAATCCTTAACGTTACGTGCTATACGGTCAATACGAGTGATTACAATAGTGTCACCAGCTTGTAACGTATTCATTAGCTTTGTTAGTCCTTCACGATCTTTATTTCTACCAGTTGACTTATCCTCAATCAATTTAATGTTTTCATCATACTGTCTTAATACTTGGCGTTGTGTATCAAGTTTCTGTCCTGACGTGCTAACTCGGCAATACCCATAAACTGTACTCATTTTTTTTATCTCCTATTTTTGTAACGGAATGTTATGTATTTGTTTCGTTACACGTACTATATCACCTTTTCATTTTCGTTACAACCTTTCGTTACAAATCTATTTATCGAGACACATTGAAAATGCTGGGTTTACAATTGTCAGAAAAAAGTGATCTGTAAGTATACCTTTCGTTACAGGTTATTTTTAAGGAAATTTCTTTATAGAGGTTTTTTATGGGAAAACGATCACAACTCCACAGTAATGATCGTCACTAACCAGCCCAACAGGAATAAAGGGTAGGTATCAATCAAAAAAGTGTCACCCAATAATTATAGCTAATAATACCACCCTCACGCCCATCAAATAAGCCCACGCTGTAATAGAATAGTAGACAAGGTATAAACACCCTATAACCCACGCCCTCACCACACGCCCATACAGCAACGATAGAGACAAGGTAAGGCAACACAAAAGTAAGGGCAAGACACAGCACAGCACACAAGGCAAGGACAAGACAATAGAACAACTAAGAAAGAACAACATTGAAAGAAATGATAATAGCACAGTAACAGCTAGTAACCCAATCATAATAATACTGTAATGCTATAACGCTGGGAAGGGGTACATGGGTGGGGTACGCCATGCCTCCATGCCTTGACTGATGGTTACTCTACATACACCATGTCTTAGAAATTTGATTACCATATTTTTCGAGTGACTAGCACTAATCAGACCTAACTTACCTTAACTTTTGTTACTAAGGAGGTCTACAGCGAATTTACTTAGGCTTAGTAAAGCTAGTTATCTTGCTAAATACAATGTATAAGAAAGAAGGTAAGTTCGTTTTTATTACACTTTTTTCGATTTATTCAGATTTATGTTTCATAAATAGATCAGCTAATCTTTTTAAATTTTCCATGTTACCAACAGCAAAAGGATTACTATATTCTTCTATCCTATATATTGAGGATGGTTCATTTATAAGGTTGTTAATAATGTTAAGTTGAGTTTCTATTTTTACTTTTAGTCTATCTACCTCTTCCTTTTCGTTGGTTAATAAAGATTCTCTGTCAATTAACAGCCTTTCTTTTTCGGTTAACTCTTCCTGAATTGATTTAACTTTTTCTGACCTTTGAATATATTCTTTTAAATTCCCCCAATTATAATCAGAAATAAAAGTAGGCTTTGATTCAGGTAATTGTAAATTCGATAATGCCTTTGAAATTATTTCAAATTGCTTTTTAATTTCTTCTTGCTTCTTCTTCATTGACTGAAAAGTAGTTATTACTTTCTTAAGTTCATTATAATGAATATCAGTCATCCAATCTGGCTTGATCGGAAGTTCTAACTGGTTATCACTGCCGAAATATTTGAAAGTATCTGAGATAAACCTGTAAAGTTCAATATCATAAGCAATTTTTTCTAATGTATCTTTGTTTTCTGTTAAATTTCCTTTATATTGTTCAAGTTTTGTAATAGGCTGATTAAATGATTTGTATATATCATTTAGGATAAAGACAAACTGAAGATTTCTTAGATAAGTAATATATTCTTCCCAGTCGGTAATCCTTACAAAGTTAGGCCTTGTTTCTGCTAGTGCATTATTTACTACGTCAGTACTATAGTAATACTTATTCTTTTTGTAACGGATATAACTTTGACTTATTGTATGAGATAACTCATCGCTATAGTTTTCAGGTAATTGGATTGTAGAATCACAATAACTATTTAGAACTTTATTTAGGCTATCGTCATGATAAGTTATCCTAGTAAAAGCATTCTCGATATTTAGAATGATAATTTCCTTTGCTTTTTTATTTGTTCTCTCCCATTCTTCATCAGTAAAATATTTAGGCTTTTTATTTACTAGAATAAAGTATGAATTTAAGTCTTTTAATTGTTTAGTTGTTAAGCTAAGGTCACTACGAATTTTCTCTTGAATAAAACTCTTTAAAAGTTCCCTTCAGTCACTCTCCCCAAAATAAAATGGTTTTTTATTATTTAGAAAGCTTATTGGTTCATAGGGGTCTAGTGCATATCTTCTTACCTTATTATTCACAAAAATTTCTCTTAATGAATAACCAGATAGTAAGGTATAAAACAATATGAGTAAATAGAAAAGAACATCCAATGCTGATTTACTATCTTCGAGACCATTTTTAGCTAGTCCGTTTGAACTTTTCACTGTAAGTACATTATCGTTTAAAGTATTTAGCATGGATTTAATAACCAGTTTAAAGCTTCCATCCGGAGGAAGTTCTTCATAAATTAACTCAAAACCTTCTTTATGAATTTCTATATTGTCTGCGGCTGAATCTTTGATAACAGCACTATCTATAATCTCACCATTTATTATGACTTGTATATTTTTTGCTGCTGATTTTCCTATGTTTTTAACAGTAATTTGTTGTATATTGCTATTTGTATCTGAATTAGTTTCGTTAAAAGGTGCTATGTTTTCCGAGGTTGTATAAACAATACTCGGTTTATCAGAGTTTATATAAAAAGTGAAGATTGTTATGATTATCCCGCTTATAACTGTAAAAATAAATGCTTTCATAAAAACTCTCCTCTAGTAAAGTTACTTTAGAATTTTCTTTAACTCTTCAATTGAATAAGCCGATTTTCTTTTGTGAAGCATAGCATGGCAATTAGGACATACAGGTCTTAAATCAGCAATTGGATCAACTTCATATTCTTCACCAATAGTATGTAGTTCTTTAAGGTGGTGAACATGTATAAAATCTTTACCTATCTCACCATAAGTTTCTTCAAAGTTAAAATTACAAACTACACAACTACACCCATAGTGTTCTATACATTTCCTTCTAGCTACCGGATTACGTTCATAAACGTTAACCGACACTTGTTTAGTAGCCCCTTCTGTATATTTTTCTGAGTTATCTACTTCCTCAGTAGTTTTATTAGGATATTCCTCATTTTCATCGCTAAATTCCCATATGATTTTTACTGGCTTTGTATCCTCATATTCTTTAACTCTACCATTACCTTGATATACAAAGTTAGGATTACTACTGTTCTCACGTGTGAATATATAAATATTTCCTCTCGCATTTAACATGGCTTGAATAGTTGGTGTAGATAGAGAGTGATGGTTTTTGCCAAACCACTGAAAGTCATCACCGATAAACTTATTGTCATAATCATGTCCAGTACGACCAGCAGAGTTAATGTTGGCGAATATAAAAATGTCATTATCGAAGGTAGTATAACCAGTGTTCCAATTACCACCTTGTTTTTCTTCTGGTACATTGAAAACTCTATAAACGTCTTTTCTTGCATATTCATTTCCTACTTTAAGAGGGCTAGTGTTGATGTATATTGGACTATCTACAATTATGGAGATTTTTCTTAACGTTTGTGGGTTTAAGGGCATTGAGGACGCTTGAAAGCCTTCAACTAAGTATTTATCATATTCATGTTCTTCTAAAATTAAATCATCAAGTAGTACAGGTTTAGTTAATAAGTTTCTTATGTATCTAACAGGTACACGGAAATTTTCTTTATCGCTTTCTTCGTAATAATGTTCGTCTCTTTGTGATGAATAAATTGGTTCCCCAGTAATTTCAATTACTGCATAAATTCCACGTTTTAGCTTGGGTTTATCGTTTAGCTGTTCCTTATTTCTATAGTCGTGACCAACTCTAATAACACCTAATTGTCCTTGTTTAAACCAATCTTTTTGCCAACTAGTTATTGAAAATGTATCTTCAACTTTATTAGAGGCTAAAAAGTCATCTATAGCCCATTTCTTCGGATTACAGAAAAAAGTCCAAAATCCAGTAGGGTCAACTTTGTTACTGTTTTCCGTTTCAATACCCAATTCTCTTAATTTATTTAAGCGGACATTTTCATCTGTAGTGAAAGCATATGTAGCCCCATTAAATGACCATGTTTCATCAAAAAATATTCCACTTTCCACTTGTTTATATGGAATGTATTCATAATTAGTATATTCTTTTAACCAAAGAGATGCTTTTTGAATTGATGGAAATTCTTTCAAAAAAACATTATTTTTGTAGATGATAACAGGTTTGTCTCTATCGTTAATTGATACAGGTTGTCTTAATTTCATAAACATTCCTCCTAACTATATATTTTGAATTGTACCATCAATTTAAATAATGGTATTCAGAACAGAATAATGTTTGAAATTTGATTATACTAAAAGTATAATAGTACATAGTTATAAATATCGTGTGAACAGATTGAATAGCAACAACTAGCAATTACTGTAGAATTACTTAATATCACAGTAATTAACTATTATTATAAGTAAATGAAGAGGAACTATCTGACTCAAAATCGTGTTCCTTCTGGAGTGTCGGTTCGACCCCGACCACCGGTATTTATTTTAACTAAAACCGCTTTTTTCAGCCGATATAACAAGGATTGTGAGTTTAGTCTTATGACTGGACACGCAATCCTTTTTTGTTTTAGTCGTGTCTTATAATCGTGTGCGTAAAAATATTGTGCTACCTCTTATTTGAAAACTTAAAGGAGTGTAGAAAATGGTAAGGAAAAGAAGAACGATTATTGAGGAATTACACGTGGAGGAACAAACCTTTGTAAGTGGAGGTGAGGACTTTTAGACTTGTCTAGATTTGTTTTTAAAAGACATGACAATGAGAAACCTAGCTTATCATACTAAACGTTGGTATGGATAGTCAACACTAAACTAGACAACTTTCTTAAGGTGTCCAAGTTTGTATTCAATTGGGCTCAAGTAGCCTAGTGTTCCATGGATTCGTTTGTAATTAAACCAGCGGATATAACGGTGTAATTCATTTTCCAGATCTTCAAGGCTATTAAAATGACGTCCTTTGATGAACTCAGTTTTAATGATTTTAAACGTAGCTTCGGCCACTGCATTATCATAAGGGCAGCCTTTCATACTTAACGATCGCTGAATGTTAAATATTGCTAATGCATCGTCAATAAGCTTGTTCTTAAACTCACTTCCACGATCTGTATGAAAAAGCTTCATTTTTCGCAGATCCGTTTTGATCGACGCTAAGGCGCGGTAAACTAATAAAGCATTCTTACGACGCCCGACACTGTAGCCAATAATTTCACGGTTAAAGAGATCAACAAATACACATATGTACTGCCATTTTTTATCGACTCTCACATATGTCAAATCACTCACAACGACTGATAGAGCTTCATCTTGTGTGAACTGACGATCAAGTTCATTTTTCTGTTCTGATTCGTTTGTTCCGCTGGAATGTGGCTTGAATTGTGCAAGCGTATAAGTAGACACTAGACCCTGCTCTTTCATTATTCGTCCAATTCGACGTCTAGAGACGACCTTTCCATGCTTGAGTAATTCTTTTTTAATTTTACGAGTCCCATAGTTTTGAAAACTTTCATGAAAAATTTCGATAATGTCAGAAGTGATATCGTCTTCGGCCTGACGTTCTTTTGCTTCATAATAATAGGTACTTCTCGAAAGCTGTAGGACTTTGCACATTGCTGATATCGAGTATTTGTGTTGATTATTCTTAATCACATTTACTTTCGTCCTAGTATCAGCGCGGCTTGCTTTAAAATGTCATTCTCCATTTCTAGTTGCTTATTGCGTTTTCTTAGTTCTGCTAACTCCTTTTGATCAGGTGTTAAATTGTCCTTTTCTTTAAAAGAACCAGAGGTCTGACTCTGACTCACCCATTTATCTAAAGACGAAGGAGTAAGGTCATACTCACGAATAATCTCTTTTCTTGGTTTACCGTTTTGATATAGCTGCACAATCTGTTCTTTAAACTCATCAGTAAATGATCGACGTTCTCTTTTAGTCATGTAGATTCTCCTCGATTTATATTATCTGTAGTCTAATTGACCTTAATTTTTCTGTCTAGTTCAGTGTAGCCGATTCAGTACAAGGAGAATTTAGTTATTATAGAACGGTCATTAAAGAGTCTAGAATATTCTACAGCCCCATTACATACCACTGAAAAAATGCTTAAAGATGTTATTGTTTACTGCATGGAACAGTTAGGTAATAACCCCACTACGATAAACCACCGTATTAGGAGCATGAAGCAGTTCTATGCGTTTTTACATAATGAATCAGTCATATCTATTGACCCCGCTCGTTCCCTCCAAAAACAGAAAGGAAAGAAAGAGCAAATAAAACCTTTTACAGATGATGAAGTAAAGGAGCTTTTAGCGCAACCTAATAAAAAAGAATTTGTAGGCTTTAGGGATTATACTATTATGCTAGTTTTTTAGATACTGGAGTTCGACTCTCTGAGTTAGTGAATATGAAAACAACTGATCTATTCTTGGATAGTGGAAAAGTTACTGTGTTAGGTAAAGGGAGTAAGGAAAGGGACGTAATGTTTCAAGCTACCACTAAAGAGCAGTTAAAAAGGTACCTAAAAGTTAGAGGAAGTGTTCATCATGACTATTTATGGATTGCTCACGATGATAAACCCCTTACCCATAAAACTATTCAAGATAGGTTGAAAAAGTATGGTGAAATGGCAAGAGTTAATAAGAGAGTTAGTCCTCATACATTCCGTCATACTTGTGCGAAAATGTACATTTTGCAGGGCGGGGATATATTTTCCTTACAACAACTCTTAGGTCATTCTTCTTTAGAAATGTGTCGTCACTATGTTTCTTTATGAGGTACTGACTTACAAAATATGCACCGCAAATACTCTCCAGTCGAATCAATAATTAAAAGATAGAATTATGTAGATTTTTTACAAAAAATCTCAATAATATGGTAATATTTTTATGTATATATTTTACTAGGGGGGATAAAGTGCATTATATTATTGGAATATTTTTGCTAGTGATAATAGTCTTGCTAGTAATTGCGGCAGCGTTATGGTTATTAAATCTATTATTAGTGCTTTTGAAATGGATTTCTCTAATAGGGATTTTTGTTTTCATTGTTATGGCTATTGTAAGTTTTGTTAAAAATAGAAAAGCTGGAAAAGAAAGTGGCGTTTCACATTACCTATATTTATTAATTGCATCTATAGTTATTTTTGGGGTGTCAGATTATTCACAACCTAAACTACACTCTTATTTAACATCTGCTGGAGAAGAAGTAAATGAAGAAAAAGTAGATGCTGTAGTAGCTTCTAATCAAATTGTAGATACAGAGAAAGAAGAAGCTAAAAAGAAAGAAGAAGAAGAGGCAGCTAAAAAGAAAGAAGAGGAAGCTAGAAATAAAGCCAAAGAGGAAGAAGCACAAAAAAAGGCAGAAGAAGATAAATTAATAGAGATGGAACGTAGAAAAGAAGCTAAGGTACTTTTCGATGAAGAATTTAAAGGTTTTGTAGAAGCATCTAATTATCAGTATGAACGTATTTGGGATGATTTTTGGGTACCAACTGCAAATGGAAACTTATCTAATTACGAAGCATATGAGAATATGAAAGACTTGGAAGCAGTATCTAGGTATCATCGTTCAGAAACATTAAAATTTCCTAATGATGTTTTCATAGAAGAAGAAAGAGAATTAGTTATAGGATATATTAATAACTTGTCACATGCTTATCACCAAAGAGAGGACTTAGCGAAATACGCAAAAAAAATATTTGATAAAGAAAGTATTAAACCAAGCGAAATAGATAGGTTTAGAAGGAAAGTTCAAGAATTGGTAGCTAAGAGTAATGATTATTACATAGAAGCACAGAGAGCAGTAATAGAGCTTGAAGAGCTGCTAGAGTCATATGAGTAATTAAATGAAGAGAAGAGCACTTACTATATTTTTTGTAAGTGCTTTTCTTTGTATTCTTTAATGATTTTATAAAAGGAATTTTTTTTGAGATTTAGTAGTTCCATGAACTCAACACCTGTAATCTCTCTGGAATTCCTAGGGAACTCGTTTATGACCAGGATAGCTTAATTGTAGTGAACGAGAACGGTGGAGATCTCATCCTAACGAAAGAGTTTCAGCAATATAAACAGACTAGAAAGTTAAACCTTCGGGTTTGTCGGAAAGCTGATCCAGAAAGCAAAGGGAAAATCGAGAATGTAGTAGGATTTATTAAGTACAATTTCGCGAAGCACAGAGTGTTTCATACTATTGAGTCATGGAATGAACAAGGTTGGAATGGTTAAATCGAACTGGCAATCACAAGATTCACAACACAACAAAAAAAAGACCGGTCGAAGTGTTCTCCTTGGAAAAGCAACACTTAAAACCAGTCATGGGAAATATCAATTTCCTAAACAAACATGAAAATAGTATAACAAGAAGTGTCCATAAGGACAATACCATACGGTATTTATCAAATAGGTACTCTCTTCCACTTGGAACATTCCATAAGTATGAAACTGTTTCAGTAAAAGAAACAGAGGATCGACACCTCTTGATCTATGTGTCCGAGACAGGAGAATATCTGGCTAATCATCAGATTCCAGATGGGAAAGGCCAATTAATTAAAGATAGAAAACATACAAGAGATCGGTCAAAAGGAATCGATGCATTCATTGATACTGTAGCAACTCGATTCGAAGAAACAGAAGCTGCTTATGATTTCCTGGATAAACTTCGAGAGAAGTATCCACGCTATATTCGTGATCAATTACAAATAATACTTAGGGAAACAAAACAAAGCGACGAGCAACTTCTAACAGCGGCGCTTTTGGAATGTAAGAAGAGAAATTTATACAGTGCAACAGATTTCAGCGATATCATTCTATACCTCAAGCGACAACGCCAGGTTGATGATACGAGGAACGACAGTGCTGAGACTAGCTCACCATTAAACAATATATCCGGTTGGGTTATGGAAACAGAAGCGCAAAAAAGAAGTATAAATTCCTATACTGTCTTATTGGAAGAAGGCGATCAAAGTTGAGCCAGCTTCAGGAGATCCAAAGTATATTGAGGTCCCTTCGATTAGCCGAAACAGCTGATCGATTGCCAGAGTTAATTAGAGAAGCTGAGAAAAAGGACCTGTCCTTTACTCAGTTTCTACTAGATGTAGCAGTCTATGAACAAAAGCGAAGAGATGAAAAGCAATTGGAAAGGCGATTCAAGTGGGCTACGTTCCCCTTTCATAGTACTGTTGATGAGTATGACGTGAATGAGCAAAAGTCCTTAAGCAGCAAGAAGTTAAATCAGTTAAAAGATTTAACTTGGATTGAGCAGCTATATAACATCATTTTTCTTGGACCGCCAGGTGTCGGTAAGACGCATCTTTCAATAGGTCTGGGCATTGAGGCTCTGAATCAGGGATATAAAGTGATATTTACGACAATGGGGGATTTGATTCAGGCATTAAAAACAGAAGAAATAACGAGAAAATCCAAAGTAAGAATGAAGAAAATCAGGGAAGCTGATTTAGTCATCATTGATGATTTGATGTTTATGGCAATGGATAAGCAGGAAGCTAATATGTTCTTCCATCTCATCAATAATCTTTATAATCAAACCTCAATAATACTTACGTCAAATAAAGGACCTAAAGAATGGGGTGAGCTATTGGGCGACCAAGCCATCACTACAGCCATATTAGACAGGATCTTACATCGAGTAGAGATTATTCACTTAAATGAAGATAGTTGGAGAATGAAAAATCGAAAAACCATATTTGGGGAACAAAGTGTTTCAAATTAATCAGCAAAAATTGTGTCATTCTACTTGACGGTCACAGTATATTGAACAAGAAGAAATGGAAAATAGATTAAGAGAACAATTGGGTGAGGTTACTATCCTTAAAAAAAATGGAAAGCCATTTACGTTGGAGAATTATAGAAAAGAACTAGATAGAGATTCAGAAATAGCTAAAAAACTTGTCGAAGAAAATGATGTACCTTGCGTATGTCATTATGCCTAATAAACCGGGGAAGGTTAAGGCAAGATTCTCCTTTATATCAAGTTCAAAAAGAGCATTGAGGTTTATCCCACAATGCTCTTTTCTGATTTGTAAATTGATTTAGTAAATATATAGAAAACTTATAATCATCTTAGAAAACTCTTAGCTGAATTGATAAGTTATGAATTACCTATCTTCCGAATAATTTCTTGCCTACTTTAAAAATAGCGCCAGCGGCTACACCTACAGCTACAACTGGTGCAGCGGCTACAGCAGCAGCGGCTACAGCAGTACCTGCTGCTGCTGCCGCGCCGGTTGCTGCTGCCGCGCCGGTTGCTGCTGTACCAGCGGCAATTGCGGCACCGCCGACTGCGGTTCCCGCTACAGCAGTACCTGTTGCAGCAATCGCACTTCCGACAGCAGTACCAGCTACGGCGGAAGTCACTGCCGTTCCTACCGTTGCTACGGTCCCGCCAACAGCTGTCGTTGCAGCTACCGTTGATGTTGCAACAGACGTTCCTACTCCACCTATCGCTCCAATGACACCGCTGCCCGCCGCAATTGCTGCACCACCGACAGATGTTCCTGCTACAGCAGAAGAAGCACCAGCCACTTTGGTACCTACTACACCAGCCACTTTTGCAACTACCGCTGTTTTCCCGGCAGTTGTTGCTAGTATTCCTGTACCATACCCAACACCGGTTGACACCGCCGTATCTTTTGCAACAGCTTTTGCACCTTCCTTGATGGATTTGTCACCGCTAATAATATCTACTACATTTGAACCTAAGCTGAAACCTCCGCCCAATTTGGCTGCAGATCCCGCTGATTGTATCCCAGCAAGATGTGCTTCCTTTGCAACATTCACTGCCGCGTGAGCTTTTGGCACAATAACAGATTTTGGCCGTCCGGTGAATTTTGTCTCTAATTGCATTTGCTTTGCAAGTTTAGTAGCATCCTTAGCGCTGACTTTGGATTCTATCACTTGAACCCCTGCTTCTCTAGCTTTTTGTATGAGGTAGGTATTGCCTTTGTCTACGACTAAAGTCTGGTTCTTATACAAAGTAAAATCTACCTGCCCCGTGCCATACCCCATTTTAGCTTGGGCAAGGGTTAAAGTACCATCTGGATTTAGTATTGCAAAATCAGCAATACCATTATTATTGAGAACAGATGTTGCCTGACCATGAATAGTTGCATTTGTTGCATGCAGTTCCTCAAACACAAATCCTCTAAAGCCTTTTGTACCGCCTCGCATTGTATTCAAATTACTTAAATTAGTAGCGAGTTGTTCATACAATCCAGAATTTTTTATACTGGTTGCAATTGCTTCTTTTGATAAAATTGTACCCGTCATACCTCCAATATAATTGACAAGATAACTTTCCGCTTTGTCAATCTCCCAGCCCGTTTCTTGTAATAGGTTTTGGCACAAATGCTCCTCAAGTCCTGTGCTTAATTGTAAATTTTCCACTTTCTGTTTTTGTATAGATGCAATCTGGAGGTTATTAATTAATCTTTGATATAATTTACTTTTTACTTGTGAGATGACTAGGGATTTATCCATCGTACTCCTACTTTCAAGTATATTTTTCCGCTTTGTAAGCTTGTCCAACAGTAAAAAAGCTACCCACACAGTAGGGTAGCTTGTAACATACTGGTGATCTGGCAACCATAGCAAATGTTATGCTGAAGGCCTATGATTTTGCGTCCTTATCTTTCGGTAAGTTTGCCTTTTTTTAGTTGGGTTCTAGTAAAAAATATCTATTTAATCCTATTATATTAATTATGGAGATTTTGGCAATTATTTTTTTGACAAATGAAAAAATAAAAGCAGTATCTACTAGTAGAGCTTCTAAAGTCAATTTATATTCAGTATAAGATATATAAATACATTCACTAGTGTTGCAAAAATAATGTTTTAATATTTAGATAATAAATGTTCGCTTGCGAGAGCCAAAAAGTAAATACCCAAATAAAGGTGGCTTCATCCATTTGGTGATTTATTTACAATTAGACAAGTGCAACGACGACAATTTCCTTTTAGGGAATGGCTTTTCCTTCAATTTTCCGAAGCCAAATGTGTGCTGATTTCCATAAAGATACCCGTAAATAGCGACTAATTTATAAGGTTTTTCGCTTGCTACTCGTCTCAATTTGAACGAGAACATGAAGGCAAAAAACAATAAGCGCAATAAACATCTGATTTTGGATCGCCCATTCGCTTTGAACATAGAATTTTTTGATGCCCAGAGGCTGTTTGATCCACTTGAAAAATAACTCAATCGCCCAGCGTGATTTGTACATCTCTGAAATGTCTTCGATGCTTAAATCAAAACGATTTGTGATTAATTCTAGCTCGTTCCCTTTTGAATCAAGCACTCTCAATAGGCGAAAGGTATTTTCAGCGCGGTTTTGAGTCGTACCAATCAACACCATTTGATCAGACAAAACATTCGACCCTTCGGGAAGTTTAAAATCTTCCATTTTCCGGATGACTGCGTTTTTACGCAACCTTGACAGAAAAAAGAACCTATCATCTGTCATGCGATCAAAGCGCTCATAATCTAAATAGACACGATCAAAAACATACATGCATTCTTTGTCGTCAATCATGACTTCCAGTTGACCACGATCATGTTCTTTGGCTGTGATAATAACTGCCTTTTCAGGATAGGAGATACATTTTTCCATAAACACAAGCCGCAAATGTAGTTTTACACCTGCTTTTGTTTTGCGGAATTGTGCCCACTTATGATTCGTCAAATTAAGTGGCAAGGTGCTTGATCAATGATTTTCAGCGGCATCACATGGGTTTTATGATGTGTCTTTGCCTGAATTTGTGCAACTAAATCATGGAAAAGACTTTGAAAGATATCCAGATTCAACCCATTCAATCGGCGTGAAAGCTGAAAAATACTGATTGAATCAAGATCAATCCCTTTTTGTAGCTGATTATCGAAAAGACAATCACTCAGTGTATGAAGACTTTCAACTTCTTCTAGTTGCGCATAAAGCAGTAATTTTAGAAATGACTCTGTCGTAAGTTTCTTTGTATAATAATCTAATTTCAACGTTTTCACCTTTCTTCAAATAATCGAAGATTTATTGGTGGAAACCATTGTCCTAATGAAGTTTTTCGTGTAATCTTGTCCATGAGTTTGGTCCTTTATTAGTGGATTTAGACGGATTATCACCTGACTTATCCATTATAAAGGACTTTTTCTTTATACAAAATAAGAAATTGAAACATTTAGAGTATTTTTAATAGTTATTTTAAATTAGTTCAACACTAGTGAAATACATTAGTTCTTTTATTTTACGATTGAGTCTTTTCACCTATGAAAAAACAATGTATAGAAGCATTTTTTATAGAACCATATAACTGGTAGTTTAATAGACCAGAATATTCAAGTATAATAGAATTAGGTAAAATTTGTAACGTGAAAACAGGGAAAGGATTGAAGAGATGAATACAATTAGATCTAACTGGATTAACTTTTTAAGACAGTACGGCCCTATTCCTCAAAATGATAATATGTACGACGAAACAATACAATCTATATTGAAAAAGAAAAAGGTCACGCCGATTAAATCGATCTCGAATATTTAGATGAGTTAGTAGATAACTTTTTATCGGATAATCCATATTCCGTAATTTTGACTGGTACTGCTGGCGACGGGAAGACATACTACTGTAGAGAAATATGGAAAAAGATAGGAGGTTAAGAGGCTGAGTGGGAAGAGAATAGAAAAATAGAAGAATTAGTGGTTAATAGATATAAAATAGTCTTTATAAAAGATCTAAGTGAGCTTCTAGAAAGTGAAAGGGAAATCCTATCTGTAATGGCAGATTCAATAATGGGAACTAACAATAATACTGTTTTCTTAGTAGCAGCTAATGATGGTCAATTATTAGAAACTTGGAAGATGATTAAGCAATCATACAATGTAATGGATACCAAGAAGACTATTGAAGATCTTTTAGTAGAAGGGAATAGGGAAGAAGAAGGATATTATTTAAAAATGTACAATTTGAGCAAGACGAACTCCGCATACTTACTTCCTAAAATAATAAAAGTTTAGTGAAGTAGAAAAAAGTGATTTTAATAAAAGTAAGACGAGTTTAAAAGAGTATGGTGCAAATACATCACCTAAGTTCACTTCTTCACTAGATTCTGAGAAGGTGATTTCTGAATTAATATGATTCGAGCATTATTAAAAGAAATTGAAGGGTTAGGATGTGCAGTTACAAGAGAAGGAGATATGCTCAAGCTCCATGATCCAAGGTTGCTTACAAACATGCATAGAAATAGGTTAAAAGAATCAAAAGTAGATATTTTAGAGCTGTTGGAGCAAGAAGTAGAAGCAAGGAGAAAAGGTTGGCTGGTATATCCATATAGAGAAGCTTATGAGATGAGGGTAGGAAAAAATAATATTGTTTATATTTTTGCTGAAGCTAATGGAACTTATATCGTATGGCGTGGTACATGGAGACATAAAGCTTATCCAATCAAAGATAAAACGATTATTCAAGGTGTAAGTTTTGCAGTTGCTTTTGAAAAGGCGAATAATTATGTAAGATGGTTTAAAAACTATTAATCTTATTAAAGAATTAATTAACTGTAGACATTGCCTTTTATTCTTTGAAAGTTAATTAGAACCAATTTAAATTAATTTACCTTTATGTTAATGCTTGGACTTCGTTGGAGACACTTTAAAAAGGAGTCAATAATGTTATATATTAATAATAACTCAATAAAACGACAAGGGAGACCCCCAACTTAAAGCTAAGTGGATTGCTTAATCTACTAGTTTATAAGTTGGGGGGTTTTTGTATTAAAAAATAACTAGGAGTGAATGGAAAATGAAAAATATAAACGATAAAATTTTATCAAGCCTAAATCCAACTGAAAAATTAATGATGATTATTCAATCGTTGGACAAAGGTAGAGTGTTTTATAACCGAAATAATGATAATGAATTTGGCCAAGGTCAAATTTCGATATATGGTATTTATGAGATTCAATGCAATGGATTAGAATATCCATTGGAAAGACCTGAATTTCTAAGGTTAATAGATGATGTGGAAGAGGGGGTATTAATACTGTAGTAGTACAGTCTTTAGATCGAATAAGTAGGGATAAGTTGTGTGTAATGAAGCTTTAAATCGGCTGGGTCAGTTAGGTATTAAGGTGAGAACAATTGAAGAGTAGAATACTTTACTAAAACCATCGCAAAGAAACTACAAAAATTAACCATTACTAATTCATGTCATTACAAAGAAAATACTTTTAAATTTGAAAAAAGGTTAATAGCTTCCATTAAAAGTCTTTATGTAGAGATGTATAAATAAACCATCCGATACTTCTATAAAGTTATATACGGATGGTCTTTATTCTTTTGTCTCTGAAATTAGTATAATACATATCTTATCTGAAATAGGTAGCATAAGTAAAAATTTAATCTGCCACCTTAAGACTTTTATATACAATATTTTCTATTTTAGAGTTAAAATTGTTGTTAGAGGTGATATGAAAATGAGGAAAAAAGTTCAAGCTCCGTATATATCAAAAGTAACAATTAAGAATTTTAGAAATTTTTTAGATACAGAAGTTATATTAAATTCAAAGCAAGTTATTATAGGTGAAAATAATGTAGGGAAAACTAACTTTATTAAAGCCCTACAGTTAATATTGGATCCTAATTTTTCGGATTCAGATAGAGAATTGGAAGAATCCGACTTCAATGACTCTATTGACAGTCCTTTTGAAAGCAAACAAAAGATAGAAATTTCAATAGAAATACAAGGATTCGAGAAACACACTGCTCTACTAGCAGCTTTTTGTGATGGAAGCGTGTGTGAAGAACCACCTACAATAAAAATCACTTATGAATTTGCGCCAATTAATGATAAAGAATATGGATATAGCATATTTTTAGGTGACAATCGTGATCTCCCTTTTACACATATCCATCGAAAACTTTTAAATATTAAAGTTATTAATGGTTTAAGAGATGCTAATAATGATTTGAAAAACTCCAAAAAATCCCCCTTCAATAAATTATTAAAAACATATGAAGTCGACAAGGACTTATTAAATGAGATTGCTTTAGAAATGAAAGAAAAAGGAAATGTTATTTTAGAACTAGAGGAGATTGAAGATTTAAGTGACAAGTTAAATAGTAACTTAATAAAGATTGTGGGCGAACATGTACCATATTCTAAAATAAATTTAGAAACTTTAGATATAAATCCAAATCGCATATTAAATACCTTAAAACTCATGGTTGGACTTAACAAACAACGATCAGTTCCTGATACAAGTCTAGGTGTAACTAATATTTTATATATCGCATTAGTACTCTTATCAATTGAAGATCGCACAATACCTTCTCTAATCAAAGTAACAGACTTTGATGAATTAAAAACTGCTGATACTCTAAATTTGCTTGATGCTTTTTATGAGAAAATTTCAGAAAGATATTATAAAATTAAGGAAGAAACTGAGGTGACAGAGGAACTTTATGAATTTTTCAGCGAGTATAATATGAATCAGAGTCACACTATTTTAGTAATCGAAGAACCAGAAGCACATTTACATCCTATACTACAACGTTCAATTTATCGTGAAGTAATGTCTAAAGAGCATTCAATAGTTCTAACTACTCATTCTTCAGACATAGTCTCTGTATCTCCAGTTGATTCTATAGTGCATTTGCGTTCCAATGTATCTTCGACTGAAGTATCATCAAGTGCAAAATTAGCTGTTTCTGGGAAAGAGTTGGCTGATATACAAAGATATTTAGATGTTAAAAGAAGTGAACTTTTCTTTGGTAAAGGTGTCATTTTAGTTGAAGGAATAGCAGAAGAATATTTAATTCCTGTGCTGGCAAAGGAATGTGGAATTAATTTGGACTTTCATGGGATAGTCTGCTGTAATATTAATTCTACTAATTTCAAGCCTTATATAACTTTATTAAAAGAATTAAAAATTCCTTATGTCATTTTTACTGACGGTGATTATTATTTCGTTGATGAGGATGGTAATAGAAAATACCAGGTCATGGCACAAGAGGAACATGATAATTTCGGGTATTTGGGTTTAGAATTAGCTATTGATACATTAAAGGAACTTGGTATTACAATTGATTCAGAAGATTTTGAGGAAGAAGAGTTGAACAGAGCTGGTTATTACTTTAGTGATTATACATTAGAAGTAGATCTAATGATATTAAGTGAAAATAATACTCAGATGGAGAGAATTATTAATGAGAGCTTTTCAGAACTTACAACTGGTGGGGATACTCAAAAGGCAAATTTCCTCGCAAAACTAAAAAGTGGTGATTACTATTATTGCCTAAAAAGAATTGAAGATAGCTCTAATAAAATTGGAAAAGGTAGATTTGCACAGAGAATATCTACTTACGAAGGTTTAAGAGTTCCAAAATATATAAAAGATGGTTTAGTAGACTTAGTAGAGCGTACTGCGAGTGATGAAAATTGAAAAAGTTCGAAGAAGTTCTTCAAACAATATCAAAAGATCAACAACAATTAGAGGCTTATGAAAATAATAATTCATTAGTAATTAAGGCTGGTCCGGGTAGTGGTAAAACAACTATACTTTCAATGAAACTTGCAAAACTAATAAAAGAGCAAGTTAAATCACCAAGAAAAGTTGCATGTATTACTTTTAGTAATGAGGCTACTAGGAATCTAGAAAGAAAAATACAGACCATTTTAGAGCCAACAGAAAATAACTTTTATATAAGTACCATACATTCTTTTTGTCTATCGCAAATTATAAAACCTTTCTTGAAATTATTTAATTACGGTATTAGTGAAGAATTCTTAATAGTAACAGATGAGAAAAAAGAAAAAATATTAAGTGATATTAAAGAGGAATTAGATATTCCTCCTGATCAAGTTACTTTAATGGAAATGGACAAAGAACGTACTTTATTAATAGACGGACTAAGTCAAATTAAAATAGAGAATTATGATTTAGCTAAGAAGGTTGCAATGGCATATGAAGAGTACTTAATTAAAAATAACCTTGTAGACTTTATTTCTATAGTGAAACTTTCTACTCATATGATTCAAAATCAAAAATATATTCGTCAATGTTTAGAAGCGCGCTATCCTTATATATTAATCGACGAATATCAAGACTTAGGTCGACCACTACATGAAATGGTATTATGCCTTGCAAAAAATACAAAAATAAAGATAATTGCAGTTGGGGATTCGGACCAATCTATTTACGGCTTCAATGGAGCCATGCCAGATTTTTTTGAAGAGCTAAAAAGTATAAACTCATTTGATGTAATAGAATTAGTAAACAACTATCGAAGTGAAAAAAAAATTGTAGATGCCTCTTCAAAAATGTTGAATTCACCAAAAAAATATATATCTAAAGTTAATAGTAAGAAGAACGCTGAAATAAACTTAATTAGGTGTGAGCAAAACCATGACGATCAATTGAAACATATAGTAAACAATTTGATTCCTAACTCTCAAAAGAACGGTGTTTCATACGGTGAAATTGCAATCTTATTACCTAGTAAAAATAAGATATATGAAATGATAAACTACTTAGATACAAATAATATTCCTTATTATATATCTAATAAGGAATATGCAAGAACAGAATTTATCATTTGGTTAGAAAATTGTATGGGTTGGTTGTTAAAATCACGTGACGTCCTTTTTAAAGATCTTTTTGAGCAATGGCTATCTATTAAAGGTGTCCGTACATCTAATGCTAAAGAGATTGTTAGAGAAAAAACCATCTTATATAGGGTTCTGACTAATTCAATTAGTAATTCTAAAACCATGTTTGAATGGTTAAAGTATCTGCACGAAAATTTCAATTTCAAACAATCCTTAAAAGAATCAGTACGCTATACAGAAAGTATAGAAAGTTTTAAAGCACTTGTAGTTTCAGTAAAAAGAGGTAGGAATATTAATTTGAGTAAGGAAGAGTTTTCCTCTTCTGGTATTCAAGGAGATAAAGTAGCCCTACTTACTAGACATAGTTCGAAAGGATTGGAATTTGAGGTTGTTATTGTTCCATTGGTAGAAGACGGTAGCCTACCTTTTTATAAAAATTTTAACAACCCCCAAAGAATTGAGGAAGAAAAAAGGGTTCTATTTGTTTGTTTAACTAGAGCTAAAAATACATGTTATTTATTAATGTCTAAAAGAATTAATGGTTATCCCAAAAATCTATCAAGGTTTTTACAGGGTTTTGCATTCGACAAAATTATTGATATGTAAATTTGAGTGTAATGAGTAAATGCTACTTTCCAATGTATTAGAAAGTAGCATTTGCTTAATTATTTATGTCCAAATTTATTAAATAATTTAAAATGCATTAAGAAACAATTACTAGCCAAGTTTTTTATAACTACTCGCATACACCGAGTCCCATAATATAATTAAAGTGTTTTAACACTAGATGTATAGTTGAAAAATTCAAAACAGTAAAACAGTTTAGTTCCCACTATATTAGGGATTCAATCTTTAATAGATCCAAAAATATTACTGGTGTTGCCTTTCCACATACACTCCGCACATGTGGAGTATGGAACAAAGGCAGCAGGAAAGATATATCTTCTAGATTGCACATTAGAAAAAATTACACAACACTCACTCAAAACTTTATAATATCAATACTTTAAGACCTATATCGACCCCGACCACCGGTATATTTTAAGATCGTTAGAATATTGATCTATCAACGTTTACTCAATGTGAGTGGACGTTTTTTGATGTTTATGTTTTTACCGAGTGTTTAATCGTTTTACTAGTTATAGGTCAACAAGAGACCGTTAAAATGAGGTCTCTTGTTTGCAATTTATTTGTTTTCCTAATAAGAGAGCGAACCTTGATAAGTGTGCTAATAGATGTTTTTTGTAAAAGATTTATTATTCTTCCTCGACATGCGGTTCTTCAATTGGCTCATCACGCATTGGTTCTGTTTCTCCTTCTTCAATCAATTCACCTGGTTCGACGATTTCATCCTCATTCTCAGGGACACTACATGCCGCGAAAACAACTATAAGTAAGGCCATTAACATTTGCGAGAATCGTTTTTGCATGTTCTGTTCCTCCTCTGCATTGATATAAGTTGACGGTACGTAACAATAACGCATGGTTGTTACAAATGAAAAACAGAATACTGTTGTAACTGCTAGACTAAATTGAACAGTTTTTGCTTGATAAAAATGAACACTTTCTGCTAATTAACCTCCAATCAGTTAAAATCAAGAAGTATGAATATGACTGATGTACTGGAGGATCGGGAAGGTGTTGAAATTAGAAGTGATTGTAGAAGTTCATCAATTGAAACGACAGGGATTTAAAGTTGCAGCTATTGCAAGAAAATGCAAATTATCCAGAACAACTGTTTATGAATATCTAGAAAAAGATTTTGAGGAAGCTTATAGGTGGGTGGATGACTTAAAGACAAGAAAAAGAAAACTTGATCCTTTCGAGGATCAAATTTTAGGCTGGCTAAAAGAGCATCCAGATTTATCTGCCTCACAAATCTCTGATTGGTTAGAGGAACGTTGTTCGTTCACTGACATAGGAGATAGTACGGTTCGTACATATGTTAGGGAACTGCGGGAGAAGTATCATATACCTAAAACCGTCACATTTAGAAGTTATGAAGCAATAGAAGAATTACCAAAAGGAAAACAAATGCAAGTAGATTTTGGAGAATTAAAGATTAGGACATTTGAAGGGAAATGGATAAAAATATATGTAATTGCCTTTGTACTTTCTCACTCACGTTATAAATATGCGGAGTGGCAAGATCGGCCTTTTACTACTCGTGATGTGTTACGTTCTCATGAGAATGCATTTGAGTATTACGGAGGCAGAACAGACGAGATTGTATATGACCAAGATAAGCTTATGACAGTAAGTGAAAATGGAGGCGACATTATATATACAGAAGAGTTTCAAGCTTATAAACAGCAAAGAGGGTTTTCGGTTTATTTGTGTAAAGCAGCAGATCCAGAAACTAAAGGTAAGATTGAAAATGTGGTGAAATTCATTAAAAGAAACTTTGCGAAAAATCGAGTGTATCATCAGCTAGAGACTTGGAATGAGCAATGTTTAGCTTGGCTTGATAGAAAAGGAAACTATCAAGTACATAACACAATAAAAAAGAGACCTATCGAAGTGTTTGCCCTGGAAAAGCCACACTTACGAGAAGTCTCCTCCCTACTCTCTTTCGAGAGTAACCATGGAACAAGTATAACAAGAACTGTCCATAAGGACAATATTATCAAATTTCAATCGAATCGTTACTCGCTACCACTTGGAACTTATAAACCACAGGGAGATAATACCGTTTATATTCGAATTGATAAGGAAGAACTGATTATCGAAAAGAATCCTGGAGGTAAACTATTAGCTACCCATCCTCTTTCAAGAAGAAAAGGGCAGCTGATAAAGAACTCGGATCATTCAAGAGATAAGTCAAAAGGTATACAAGCATATATGGAAACTATAAAAGCTTCTTTTGATGATCAGAAAAAGATTCAAATATTTCTTGAAGAAGTTGAAAAGCGATATCCGAGATACATGCGAGATCAGTTACAGATTTTAAGCAGAGCAGTAAAGAACTTTGAACCATTTACTGAATCTGCCTTAGAAATTTGTATTAAACAGACCTTATGGAGTACCAATGATTTTCATGATGTCGTTAGACATTTAGCGAGGATTCAAGATCAAGAGAGTATTATACCCTCAACTGATATTCCAATTGTAGAAATGTCCTCCACTTACTACAAAGAAAAAGCATTGGTTAGAGAACTAGATGGTTATCTTAAGATTTTAGGAGGTGTGTAAGTTGGAATACTCAGTAGAGAGTTTACAAAGACAACTGCATCATTTAAGAATGTCCGAAACATCTAAGGAGCTGCCTTCTTTTTTGCGGAAAGCAGAGTCACACTCATGGACCTATCAAGAGTTTCTTCGGGAATTACTTTCTTATGAGGAAAATCGTCGAGAAGAAAAGATGATCGAAAAACACTTGAAGTGGGCAAAGTTCCCTTATCAAAAAAGTCTTGATGAGTTTGATCTTAAGGAATTGCCATCACTTAGTAAGAGACAATTAAGGCAGCTCCAAGAGCTCTCTTGGCTTGATGAATCTTTTAATCTAATATTTTTAGGGCCACCAGGTGTTGGCAAAACCCATATAGCTATTGGGATTGGGTTAGAAGCTATTCATAAAGGACACCGTGTGTCATTTGTGTCCATGGGAGAATTAATCCCTCTATTAAAAAGTGAGGAGTACCTCCGTAAATCCCAACTAAAAATGAAGAGAATTAGAGAAGCTGATCTGATAATAATTGATGATCTTATGTATATGGCCATGGATCAAAATGAAGCTAATCTCTTTTTCCATCTAATTAATCATCTTTATGAACGAAGTTCTATTATTCTTACATCAAATAAAGGACCAGAGGAATGGGGCGAATTAATAGGAGACAAAGGAATAACAACGGCGATTTTAGATCGCCTTCTCCATCGCTCTGAAGTTGTTCACTTTGATGGAGCCAGTCATAGAATTAAGTATCGAGAGTCTTTATTTCAAGCGAAAAGTGTTCAAAATTAATGAGCAAAATGTGTTCAAAACTACTTGACGGTTACAACTGTTTCTATGCTTTCTCTACTTATACCCAGTGTTGGTCTGTCTATGCAATTTTTTAGCAGAAAGTAGAAAAACTTCTATGACCTCAAATAGAAAGTGTTATGAATTGATTATTGCGGTTGAATTGAGCCACTTATGCGGAGTTTTGAGCCAGTCAATGCGGAGTAAAGAGCCACCCCTTTGCAGAGTGAGAGTGGAGAGCCACTATTAATAGATCAAGAAAAGCCTCTTGTATAATTATGTTGCATGCGAGCAAGCATGACACTATTATACAGGAGACTTTTTTATGGTTAATTGCCGAAAGATTCTGGAACTGTATTCTGAAGGAATCAGTCAAAGAACCATTAGTTCTAGCACTGGTCATTCAAGGAATACAGTTTCAGATGTCGTTCAACATGCCAAAATAGCCACTTGTGATTGCAATAACATTAAACAATTACTTTTTTAGATTTGTCTTCATTAATGAAGAGATCTGTTGCTCATCTGTATTTGAAATTTGTTCTAGTTGTTTAATAACTAGCTCTTGTCGCTGCAATGAATGATTTTGACTCAACTTAGCTGTCCCTTCTACCTTGTTGATTTTTATTTTAAAACCTTGTACTCCTTTGTTCAAACTAGAAAGAAACTCAGCATCTACATCTTGTAATCTATATGAACTATCAGGAGCTTCATATTTTAATACCATTTGGTGTAAGGAATCCATTAACTCATTTTCCCCCTCTAAAAGTTCGACTTCTCCATAAACATGGACTGTCACGTAATTCCATGTTGGTACTGCTTTATTCGTTTCATACCAAGATGGGGAGATATAACAATGAGGACCATGGAAAATAGCTAGAACGGTTTGATTTTTTATATCCTTCCACTGAGGATTTGGACGAGCAAAGTGGCCATATAAGTATGTATTCTCCTTGTTCAAAATTAACGGTAAATGAGTTGCAAATGGCGTTCCATTGTGTTGAGAAAAAAGCGTCGCAAAACTATGTTCTTTGATAATATCGTATGCCGTTGTTTCATCTGTGACTTTAAAATGTGAAGGAATATACATATAAATCCACCTTTCAAAAAAGTTAAATTAGTGTTTTGGTCATAATAAAGTCCATCTGTTCTTCCTCACCCATGTAAAAAGAGTGAGCTCCGGTTTGAATAAACCCCATTTTCTTATAAAAAGCAATTGCACTTTCATTTTTATCCTATACGCCTAACCAGATTTTCATTTTATTACGTTCCATCGCAATTTCAATAGCCTTATTTAGCAGATATTTACCAAGCCCATGTTTTTGAAATTTGTTCTTTATATAAATTCTCTCTATTTCAAGTGATTCATTACCCATATCTTCAGACTGAGCTGACCTTTAAATATCCAGCGAGTTCATTATTAACATAAGCAAAAAAGAATTCCGAAAAGAAATTTGACAATTCCTTTTCCAATTGGTTTACGTTAAATGCGTTTTCCAGATAGGCTTTCATATTTTTAGGTGAATTCTGATCTTTAAATGTATCGTTGAAAGTTTCAATACTTATTTCTTGGAGTATTTGTAAATCTTCAAGGCTGCACTTTTTAATTTTTACAGTCATGTTAATATCTAACTCCTTTAAATCATCAATACTTTCTCTTGTTTCCCTTTTTGACAAATTCCCAGTCTATTTCTATATTTTTTCTAACTTTTTGAAGGGAATTAAAAATGGCTTCTATTTCCTCTTCAGAAAGTCCAGCTAATGCGACCATATTTGAATAATCATTTTCTCTTATTATAAAAGGATAAACATTTTTCCCTTTCTCTGTTGGGAAGAGTTTTTTAATTTTTTTGTTATCTTGATCTTCTATCTTTTCAATAAAGCCATTAATTTCAAGTTTTTTTATAGCTCGAGCTGCTGTTGTTCGGTCTACTTTTATCATCTCAGCAAGCTTTTCTTGAATAATTCCTGGGTTTTCAAATATTCGCACAAGGTACAAATACTGCCCTTTTGTAAGATCATATTCTTTAAACTCTATATTACTTATAGAGTCTAATGCTCTTGCTATCATTCCAATTTCACGAAGAATTTCCTTCATAAGAAGCTCCTTAGTACATATTTTTTATTGCAAACGCAATAAAAATAATATGTGTTAAACTTAACTTATTTTTGTTGCATTTACAATAAAAATAATGATGAAAATAAAAACCATCCTATATTGAATGGTTTTTGTTATTTTGTCCAAGACCTACTTCGTTAGTAAAGTACACTTAAAAAGTGAAGACATTTGTTGGGTAGTTTCAGTCTACTGTGTAATATAAGAGTTAACCTGCATCATTTGCAGAAGACTGATCTTATTGAAAGTCAATCCATCTTTTATTACATTTTTAATTCTCAAAATGATGGTTTTATATGTTTTATTACCAGATGAATTGCAGTGGTAAATGCTATATCAAAGGTGGTACATTTTAATAGCTGTAATCATCGATAATTAGTAACCGTTTTTCATAATATCGATGTTTCCTTTAAGGTAAGGGAACGTTTTTTGTATTTACCGAGCATTATTCGACCAGAAAAATAATGGAACCTTGCACTTTTACCATTAAAAATTTCAAACCTTGGAGGAATACCAATATGTCAAAAGGAGTTAAGCAATACAAATCGCTTAACTCCTTCAAAAGCGTTTACTAGATATTTAAATTGTATTCTTTTATCTTTTTATACAATGTATTTCTTGAGACTCCTAAATGTTGAGAGGACTTCGATATATTACCTTTAAACTCTATTAACGTATTTAAGATCTTTTCTCGTTCTTCGATTTGATTTAGTCTTTTTATATCTTCCACACTTTTAATACTATCCTGTTGGACAAGGGTAGTATGTTCTTGAATTGAGGAAGAATAAATAGAACGTGGCAAGTGGTCAATGAGTATCTCTTCCTCTAATTCTGATAAATAGTAAGCTCTTTCTATCACATTTCGTAATTCTCGAATGTTACCGGGCCAATCGTGTTTTTTAAGGCAATTTAGAGCTTCATTAGATATTATTTTAATGGTTCCACTTTCTTTGGTAGCGAATTCTAGTAAAAAGTGATTAGCTAATTCGTGAATGTCATCCTTTCTATCTTTCAAAGGGATTAATTCAATCGTGAATACATTAAGGCGATAGTACAAATCACTGCGAAATGAGCCTTTATAAGCAATTTCTTGTGAAAGATTTTTATTCGTAGCTGCAATGATACGGACATCAATTGGGATTGTCTTATGTCCTCCTACCCTTGTAATTTCTTTTTCTTGCAGAACACGCAAAAGTGTTGCTTGTAGGTCTGGGTGCGTATCCCCGATCTCGTCTAAAAATAAAGTTCCTTCATTGGCTTGCTCGAATTTTCCTGGACTTCCCCCTTTTTTTGCACCAGTAAAAGCACCCTCTACATAACCAAAAAGCTCTGAAGTAAGTAAATTCTCATTAATGGCAGCACAGTTTATTGCAATAAAAGGTTTATCTTTCCGAGAACTTTCATTGTGGATAGCTCGTGCGAAAACTTCTTTCCCTGTTCCACTTTCTCCTAAGATAAGAACATTGGCAGAATTTTTAGAAGCAGTTTGTGCATGAGAAACAGCATCTAAAAACCGTGGGTTTGTTCCAATAATATCTTCGAGAAGTAATGACCTTTTTTGTTGGTTTTTTTTGAGATTTCGTTTATTTTGCTCGAGCTCTTTAATGTATACATAGCGATAATCATGGGCAGGAATAATTTCCACATTGAAATTTTTTCGTGATTCGCTCATATAACTTTGTCTTTTGAAATGGGTAATATCATCAAAATTTTCACGGTACAAGTTTAAGATTAATTCATTCTTAGCATTAATTAATTGCTCAGCCTTATTATTTTTAAATAGTAGATTTCCTCCTTTTTTTACGAGGAGTGCTTGTTCAAAATGATTAGAAATATCATTTAATAATTCATATAAGAATATAGAATCCTTCGTTTTGTCGATGATATCAATACAATTTTGTGTAACGATCTGGAGTGCATGAATAAGTGTTGAGTAAAATTCAAGATTAAAATCAGACATATTATTGATAAAAACACCTAAAACTCCATAAAACTTATTTTTATTTTTTATAGGTATGCCAAATGTAATCCAATCTTTTAGGAATTGATTTTCATGTTCAGAACCAACTGAAAAAGAAATCTCTTTTTCAAGAAAAGCCTTTGTAATACCGGAGTTCTTTAGAAATTTGTTTGTCCACACTAATAGTCCAAATTCAAATTGTTCTGTTTTGAAAAAGTCTTTCAAATTAGAATCAAAGATATCAAGCATCATCCCAGATGAATCAAAAAAGATTATCGGATGCGGAAAGAAAGACGTTGCTTTTTTTAACTCATGGATGAGCTGTGTATTTTCCGCAAGAGATTCTTCAAAATTCTTATCGAGATACCCAAGATTTTCTGATTGGACTGAGAATGGTAGTGGTTTAAGTGGTTTATTCGATTCCCAGATGATTTGAAATGTGCCATTATCCTTAACCTGACCAATTCTTGAATGTAGCCATAAATGTTGATTATATTGATCAAAAATAATTTCTCCTTGAGGAGCTTGAAACGTTAAACCAGCTATATTTTTCTTAATTAAATGAACATCTAAACAGTTCGCTATCTTTAAAGCTTTGGCCATTAGATGCACACTATTATATGCATTTTCCATTGCGGAACTAATCATTTCTGTTCCATAGTTGGCTTTGAATTTTTGTTTTAGTTCCTTATTTTCTTTGCTTTCTATTGAATTGAAATACGGAAAACAAGAATAGTGCCCAACCATATATTTCGTTGGAAGAGCGCAAACTTCTGTTTCGGCGGTTATAGTGCTAGCAATCGGAACTTGTAGATTCGATTTATAGTACTCTTTATAAAATGCAACAGCACTCCCACCAACTAAGGTAGAAAATATGACATCTGGTCTCTTCTGTTGAATTTTTTTTATTTCGTTTGAAAACATCGTTTCTCCAAGAGGAATGTAAGATTCATTAACAACGGAACCTCCATTTGACTCAGTTAATTGATAAATGAGTTTATTCATTTCGCGTGGATAAATGTAATCAGACCCTATTAAATGAAAGGTTTTACCTAAATTTTGAGTAATCCATGGTATGTAATCCAATAAAAGCTGATTTGGTAAAGGACCGCAATAAAAAATATTAGGATGTTGTTCTTCTCCCTCGTATTGGGTTGGATAAAATAAAAGACAATCATATTTATCAATGACAGGTAAAACACTTTTTCTGCTAGCTGATGTATATAAACCAACAAGTAGATTAATGCCTTCATTAAGTAAGGATTCGGTTTCCTTAGCGGCTATTAGAGGGTCTGAACATATATTTCTATGTACGGGTGTGAGTTTTCTCCCCATAATACCCCCGCTATCATTAATTTCATTGATAGCTAGTAAAGCAGCTTTGTATTGCCCTTCCTCAGTGACAGACATTGTTCCAGTGGTTGAAAATAGCAATCCTATTTTAATATCCAATCTAACCATCTCCTATTTAGATCTGTCTCTTTAATCATAACTAAATCCATTAAAGCTAACTTTATAGGGTGTCATAAAATCTGACATACTTTTTTGAAAAAGCGGTTTTGATTACACATTTGAACAATTATGAACATAAAACGATGATTTGCATGTCAGTCAAATACGAAAGGATGTACTGATAATTTGCTTTTTTTGTTGTCATTAATAGGAAGTGAAAAAAGTTTTTGCTTTTTAAAAAATTTGGCACGAAATTTGCATTTATATAAAGTGAAATCAAAAAAACAATGATAACGGAGGTTATTTTTATGAGACACGGAGATATTTCTAGTAGTCATGATACGGTTGGGGTAGCGGTTGTAAACTATAAGATGCCAAGATTACACACAAAGGAAGAGGTTCTTGAGAACTGCCATAATATTGCCGATATGGTGGTGGGGATGAAGAAAGGTCTACCAGGGATGGATTTAGTTGTTTTCCCTGAGTACAGCTCACACGGTATTATGTATGATGAACAAGAAATGTATGATACGGCAACAACGATTCCTGGACCAGAGACGGAAATTTTCGCTCAGGCTTGCCGTAAAGCAAATGTGTGGGGAGTCTTTTCACTAACAGGAGAACGTCACGAAGATCATCCCAATAAAACACCTTATAACACACTAATTTTAATGAACAATAAAGGTGAAATTGTTCAAAAATATCGTAAAATCTTCCCGTGGAATCCGATTGAACCTTGGTATCCAGGTGGGACAACACATGTAGCAGAAGGCCCTAAAGGAATGAAGATTAGCTTAATTATTTGTGAAGATGGAAACTATCCTGAAATCTGGCGTGATTGTGCAATGAAAGGGGCAGAACTAATCGTTCGTTGTCAAGGCTATATGTATCCTGCAAAAGAACAACAAATTAATGTTGCTCAAACAATGGCATGGATGAATAATTCTTACGTAGCGGTTGCAAATGCGTCAGGTTTTGACGGTGTCTATTCTTATTTTGGTCATTCAAGTATTGTTGGTTTCGATGGTTCGGTTTTAGGTGCTTGCGGTACTGAAGAAAATGGTATTCAATATGCTGAACTCTCCATTTCACAAATTAGAGATGCGCGTGCAAATTGGCAGTCACAAAACCATTTGTTCAAGCTCCTTCATAGAGGCTATACTGGCATGATTAAATCAGGTGATGGTGAAAAGGGAGTTGCTGATTGCCCGTTTGATTTTTATCGAACTTGGGTTATGGATGCAAAACAAGCGCAAGAAAATGCTGAAAAAATTACCCGTTCAACTGTCGGAACAGCTGAGTGTCCAATTGAAGGTATACCTTATGAAGAGAAGGAAAAAGAAGCAGGATCTAGAGTTTAAAACTAAATGATGAGAGGGGGTTAGTAATGACGATGATAATACTAACCCTTTCTTTTTTACATGTTAGTATACATTTTTAAGATGACAAATGATCGACGTAGTTAAAAATTTGAAGGCACAAGGTGTTGGGAATGAAGATTTTTGTGATTAAGGATTTGATGAAAAACCAAGTTTAGTTTAGAAAAACTTTTATGTAGGGAGGGTAAAATCATTGTCTTTTATCAGTGATAAACTCAACTATTATGAAAAAGAAAATAAAGAAGGTGCAGCTGTAAAGAACAAAATGATTTCTCGGTTTACCTTTGATATTGAGACGATTATGATGACAATGAACAAGCGTATTTTTGGTCAAGATAAGGCGATGAATGCGATAGAAAACATGTTAAAGCTCATTAAAGCAGATATCGCAGATCATGAAAGACCATTATATATTGGTTTATTTTTAGGGCCAACTGGAGTGGGGAAAACAGAGATTGTTAGGCTTTTAGCGGAAGCCATTTATGGAGATCGAGATAAATTTTGTCGCATAGACATGAACACATTAGCTAGTGAGCACTACTCTGCGGCTTTAACGGGGGCCCCACCAGGATATGTTGGTAGTAAAGAAGAAACAACGCTATTTGATAAATCCTTAATTGAAGGGACATTTAGTAAGCCAGGAATTGTTCTTTTTGATGAAGTGGAAAAAGCAAATGAAGCCGTTATACTTACATTATTAAATATTTTTGATAATGGTCGTCTTAAGATTACATCAGGTAATACAGAACTTAATTTTAGAAATTCCATCGTTATCATGACGAGTAATATTGGAGCAAAGGAAATCCTCAACCAGTCAGACCAAGAGGGAAAGTCATTTAATGAGGATCAAACAAAGAAGATCATTCAAGAAAAATTAGAAGAACAATTTGCACCAGAATTTATAAACCGTATCGATGACGTCATTACGTTCAATTGGTTAGGCGAACATTCAGTAAAACTAATTATTGATCAAAGGCTTGATCATTTAAGAAAAAAGCTTCAAATTCATAATCGAAGTGTTCAATTAAGTGATGCAGCCAAAAATCTTATAATCGAAAAAGGTTATGACATAAAGTATGGAGCTAGATCACTTAAAAGAGCGTTTAGAAAATTTGTGGAAATTCCCGTTGCAGATATGCTCCTCCGGAAAAGTGACTCAGTAGACTCACTCGTTTTTTATGGAGATATCTCAACTGACGAGAGAGCTATTACATTTAGAGAGGTAAGAGAAAACCAATAATGATTTATCCGATTTATGCAATAATGAAATCCCTTTAAGATTATTAGAAGTAAATTCTAAAATGGGGCAATAATTTAGTGTTAAAGTATTTTCAATTAACACAGAACCTTCTATAACTGAATTTGTAGGTTAAAATGATAAAGCTGAATTTCCAAATTTTTTTGGTGATTTGGCTTTTGTTTTTATCTACCACCATTTCTAATAATTTTAAAAATTATCTTCCGTACCTATTAATAATGTGAATAATTAGATTATAATCCTAAAATACGTTACGATGATATAGAGAAAGATTAAGAAAGCTTTATTTGTCAAAAATAAAATTAGTCTCTAAGGGAAGGTGAAGAAGAAATGGTAAAGCCAAATAAGGATTTGAGAATTCGGAGTATTGACATTAGTGAGGGAGAAAACCGCGCGCCGAATCGAGCAATGCTGCGTGCGACTGGCTTTACGGATGAGGATTTTAAGAAGCCGATGATTGGAATTGCTAGTACGTGGAGTGAGGTCACTCCGTGTAATATGCATATTGATCAGCTTGCACTAAAAGCGAAGAAAGGAGCAAGAGAGGGTGGTGGCGCTCCGCTTATTTTTAATACCATTACGGTTTCAGATGGAATTTCGATGGGGCATGAAGGAATGCGCTATTCCTTGCCTAGTCGTGAAGTCATTGCCGATTCGATTGAAACGGTAATGGGAGCGGAACGTTTAGACGGGCTTGTGGCGATTGGTGGCTGTGATAAAAATATGCCTGGCTGTATGATCGCAATTGGTCGTTTAAATGTACCAGCTGTTTTTACATATGGAGGCACAATTTCACCAGGGAAATCTAAGGATGGCAAAGATCTCGACATCGTCTCTGTTTTTGAAGCGGTAGGACAAAGAAATGCAGGAAATATGGATGAAGAAACTTTAAAAGATATTGAATGTCATGCTTGTCCAGGGGCTGGTTCGTGTGGCGGTATGTACACGGCAAATACGATGGCCTCTGCTATTGAAGCGATGGGGATGAGCTTGCCTGGTAGTGCCTCCAATCCAGCTACATCACCTAAAAAGCTAGAGGATTGTGATAAAGCAGGTCAAGCGGTTGTCGAGCTCCTTCGTAAAGGGATTTACCCGAAAGATATTATGACGAAAAAAGCGTTTGAAAATGCGATTACTGTTGTGATGGCCCTTGGTGGATCGACGAATGCATTTTTGCATTTGTTAGCAATTGCTCATTCGGTTGATGTTGATTTATCTTTAGATGATTTTGATCGCATTCGTAAAAAGGTTCCTCATTTAGCAGACTTAAAGCCTAGTGGTAAGTATGTGATGGAACATCTTCATGAGGTTGGCGGTGTTTCAGCGGTTATGAAGCTATTGCTTGAAGCTGGTCTTTTACATGGAGATTGCCTGACTGTTACAGGGAAGACGCTTGCAGAGAATTTGGCAGAAGTGCCTTCATTAAAAGAGGGGCAAGTGATTATTCGTTCATTAGATAACCCGTTACGTGAATCAGGTTCGCTTTACGTATTAAGAGGAAATCTAGCGCCTGAGGGAGCAGTGGCGAAGATGTCTGGTTTGAAAGTGAAAAAATTGACTGGGCCTGCGAAAGTATTTGATACAGAAACAGAAGCAACAGAAGCTGTCTTAAGTAATGAGATTCAAGCAGGAGATGTGGTCGTGATTCGTTATGCAGGACCAAAAGGTGGACCTGGAATGTCTGAGATGCTTTCCATCACAGCAATTATCGTTGGGAAAGGCTTAGGAGAGAAGGTTGGTTTGATTACGGACGGACGATTCTCTGGCGGAACACACGGACTAGTCGTTGGACATGTCGCACCAGAAGCGCAAGTTGGTGGACCAATTGCTCTTCTCAAAACAGGAGATATGGTGACGATTGATAGTGAAACACAGGAATTGACGGTCGATGTATCGGAAAGTGAGATGGAGCAGCGTTTAAAAGAATGGACAGCTCCTCCTCTTAAATATCAAAGAGGAATCTTAAACAAATATGCAAGATTAGTTTCGTCTGCATCTAAAGGGGCGGTAACGGATTAATAAAGGATGTACAAGTAAGGACTTCTACAAATTAGTAGAGGTTCTTTTCTTTCTTTATAACTAACATTCCGCATGTCATAATCTAACATTTTCGAATTAAAGCAGGATGAAGGACGTCTTTTCTCGAATTATTTTGTAACAAACCGTTCGAGAAAGGATGTTTTCACCATGAATCACCAAATGATCAAGCCATTCATGTCGGTGCTGTGCGCTGGGCTTCGCCCTGACAAGGCTGTCGCGCCTGTCAGATACCTTCGACCTGAATGAATCAGCCAAAAGCGAAGCATTTGAAAAGAACAAATGGAGAGAAGCAAAAACGGCAGCCGACAAAACGTACCGGCTGTATGAAACGCCCGGAAAAGTGGTTGTCGTGTAAGAATTCTTTTTAAAAAAGCAGCGTAATGGGCTTCGGGATGATCCAGTGTGCAACCCTTTTCTTATTCTTTTTCTTTTGCAAAATAAAGAGTATCGTCTGACATGTACTTTTCACAAAAGTATGACTGGATAAAAATGCCGCTTTTGTTTTAAAACATACAAACACTCCCTCTGTGTCGTGTTTATTAAAAGAACCCTCAGTGTCCGCGCACTGAGGGTTCTTGTTCTTGAGGAATGCATGCTCTTGTCTGATTTTTCCTTCCCTGCTACAAGAAGCAGTGCCTGGATGGCTGGTGGATTGAGCTTTAAATTTTAAACTTTCCTACCAGGTTATGAAGCTCTTCAGACATTTTGGAAAGAGCCGCGGCTGAAGCTGTAATTTCCTGCATGGAAGCGACCTGGTCTTCCGTAGACGCTAAAACGGTCTGAGTGCTTGCCGTTGTTCCTTCGGCTACTTCAGACACAAGGCCAATAGAGTGCACCATTTTTTCCGTGTCAGGAGCAACATTCTTCACCGCCTCGAGGACCTGTTCAAACTGGACCGATACTTCCCCGATGCTTTCTTGAATGTGCTGGAATGATTCACCAGCCTGGCCGACAACCTGAATGCCTTCTGATACTTCGGCTGTGGCATGCTGCGTTGAATCGATGGTTTTGTTTGTTTCCGCCTGAATGACATTGATCAGCTGTGTGATTTGTTCAGCGGATTTTGTAGACTGTTCCGCAAGCTTGCGGACTTCATCTGCGACAACCGCAAATCCCCTTCCAGATTCACCTGCCCTTGCCGCTTCAATAGCCGCATTTAAGGCCAATAAGTTTGTCTGCTCGGAAATGCCGGTGATAACCTGGACAATCTGCCCAATTTCTTTTGAGTTTTCACCCAGCCCCTTTACGGCATCTGCTAGCCCTCCAACGGTTTTATTGATCGAATTCATCTGCTGAACCGCCTTTTTCAGGGATTCAACCCCTTCCGCCGCTTTTTGGGAAGCTTCAACAGCCAGAATTGATGCTTTCTCCATATTTTCTTCAATCTGTCCTCCACCGCGGGCGACGCCCTCCGCTGCCTGAACCGTGTCTTCTATGCTTTGCAGCTGCTTGACTGTGCCTGCTGCCACGCTGTCAAGCGTTTCCGCAATTTGTTCGCTCGATTTGCTTGTCATTTCTGCATTAGCCGTTAGCTGTTCGGATGTGGCCGCTACCTGCTGCGAAGCATCCGACACCTGCTGGACAATGTGCCGCAAATTACCTGTCATGATGTTGTAATTATCAGCTAAATGGCCAAATTCGTCTTTAAAATGAATATCGACAGACTGTGTTAAATCCCCTTCGCTTGCTTTTCCAATCGCAAAACGAAGCTTGTTTATCTTTTTAGAGATAAGCTGTGCAAAGAAGTAAGAGGCAGCCAGCGCACCAATTAATGACAGAATGGCCGTAATCAAAAATTCCCTCTGCAGGCCTTCCATTCTTCTTTCATATAAAACCTCTTCCCGCCCGCCGGCACCGATGATCCAGCCCCACGGCTCATAGTACTCCAAATGGCTGATGTACGTGTAAATAGGCTCTCCTTCATTCTGCCATATTTCTCTTGTGATGCCGCCCGTCACTTCCCGGTTTGCCCAGGTATCCCGGACCGTATATTTCCCATCTACTTGATAATCCCAAAGGTTTTGGCCTTCCGTAGGAGCGGGATGCATAGTCATGACGCCGTCTTCCTGAAAAGCCCAGAAAAACATATAGTCATTCTGCGACATTTTGGTCTGGGTGATGTCCCTGGACCCGTCAGGCATTTTCGGGCCATTGACATATGTCCTGAAAGTTTCCTGTGCCTCTTCTAACGTCATGTCGCCTGCTTCTACTCTTTCATTTAACAAATCCGCAATACCGATGACATCTTTATTCACATTGGTGAACATTTCTTCACCAAGATCGATAATTTCGTCTTTCGCGCTGTCATAGGCAATGAAAAACATAACGGTTAAAACAGTCGCTAAGATCACAAAAATAAACAGCATTAATTGATATTTTAAGCTTATTCCCTTTCTCAACCTAACCCCTCCAAAATGTTCTTATCTCTTCTTCCAAGACCAGCTTCCACAAAAACATCCGAATTTATAAAACTAAAACCTAATCTTTTTATATCACGAAGCATTATAAGTTACCATATTTATAAATCGTCCAATTTTGCATGTACAATCAAGAAAAGTATTTTTATAAATGTGAATAACTGAGCATAAACGGAAGAAAGTAAAAAAAGTAAATTTTCACTATACTACTGACATCTCGCATGTTAGATTTATCCAATAATATTTTTTGGGAATTAACACCAATTAAAGAACATTAATCCTTATTCGAACGATTTGGCTAGTTCATTTTATTCCTTTAATTCAAATATACAGATTAAAATAAAATCAGAATTAGTAATATAAATCAATATATTCCCAAATTTTTGGACAATAAATAAAATATCTTGATATTAATTTTTGACATACGGAATGTCAGTTATAACATAATTCAATATAGCTTATAGTATTCTAAAATTAAACAATATTTAAAATTTAAACAAAATTCAAATAAATGATAGACATCAAAGAAAGTTCTTTGTTAAAATAATCCATATAATAGAAATGGAAGAGAGAAAGATTTGAAAAGGGAGGGAAGTTCATGGCAAATGGTTATATCCACGAAGAACATGTTATCTTTCGTAAAACCCTTAGAAAGTTTTTAGAAAAAGAGGCTTACTCCTATTTTGGCCAGTGGGAAAAGGAAAGGCAAGTTCCTCGTAAATTTTGGACGAAAATGGGTCAGAACGGTTTTCTTTGTCCATGGATAGAAGAGAAGTACGGGGGATACGGAGCTGATTTTGCTTATTCGGTCATATTGAATGAAAAACTTGAGCGTGTTGGTCAGGCCTAGCCTCAGGAATTTGCTTGCATAACGATATTGTGCTGCCGTACTTTTTTGACTATGGAAATGAAGAACAAAAACAAAGATGGTTGCCTAAATGCATAAGTGGTGAATATATTTCTGCGATTGTGATGACTGAACCTGGTGCTGGATCTGATCTTGCAGGTGTTCGAACGACAGCGGTTATGCAGGATCAACTGAGATTATGAAGACAATTATTGCTAAGAAGCTAGATTTATAATGGAGACACACTGATGAGTCATGAGGTGAACTTTATGGACTTAAAAGAGAAAAAGACGTTAAAAAAAAAGAGACTATTTTACGCTCTGCAGCAAAAATAGTAGCGAAGAAAGGGTATCACGGAGCTACAATGGAGGATATTGCAGCAGAATTGCTGATGACAAAAGGAGCTTTATATTATTACTTTAAAAACAAAGAAGATTTAATTTATCATTGTCATGAGCTCGTCCTCACGCAAGCAATTGTGGCAGTAGAACAATGTTTACATGAAGATCTTTCTTCTCTCGATAAATTAAAGAAGGCGATTGAAACGCATGTTAATTTCGCTATCTCTGAGAAAGAAACCTTTAATTTAATTATTAAGCCAGAACAAACCTTTTCAGCTGATCAACTACATCCCATGCTAAAAAAACGTCACAAATATGCAAGTATTTTTGATGCGATTATTCAGCAAGGAATTGATAATGGTGAATTTAACATTACAGAAACGAAAATAGCCAGGATGATGTTGCTAGGGGCGATGAACTGGATTCAACAATGGTATAACCTTGAAGGGGAGCGAACGAAAGAAGAGATTTCAGCCATTTATTCTGAGTATTTGTCCAAGATTGTTACATGAAAACATAAAATTGTAAGCGTGTTCAATTTGTTGGTGTCCTGAAAAGATGTGGCTATAAAATTATAAAAGGTTGAAAGGGGCAGAGCTTATGTACATTGCTGATGAATTAAAAAAGAAGGTTGATAGTCAACCAAACCATATTATTACCTCTTATAAAGGTAGGGAATTAACCTACTTGGAATTTTATAAGCTGGCTGAAAAAATAGCGGCTTATTTTCAAGCAAAAGGCTATCAAAAAGACGATATTCTTGCCTTAGCTCTTCATAATTCTGACTATTTTTTACTATGCTATTATGCTTGTCAAATCGGTGGTTTTACTGTATTGCCAATCAATACAAAGTTAACAACGCGGGAAATAGAATATATATTAAGTCATTCAGAGGCCAGAGGACTTATTTATGATAAGAGATTTGAAGAAACGATTGATGCTGTTGTACCAAAGCTTCCAACGATTAAAGAGACACTAACGACTGGTTATAGCAAAATGAATGAGAATCGAATAGAGGATATTTTTTTAGGAGAAGAGTGCAAAGTGATGCCTACGTCTAGGGAAGATGATGATACGGCTGTCATTTTTTATACGTCAGGAACAACAGGAAGACCTAAGGGAGTTATGCTAACCAATAAAAATTTAATTGCGACTGCTCAAATTTGGTCTGAAGCAATGGATATTACAAATAAAGACCGCATGCAGGTTGTTGCTCCGTTATTTCATTGTGCAGCATGTCATGTATTTAGCATTCCAATGATTTATTCGGGGGGGACGCTCGTTATTGAAGAAGGCTTCTCACCTGCACAAGCGATCAAAACGATGGAAAAAGAAAAGGTAACGATCTTCTTTGGTGTTCCAGCTATGTACAGCATTCTTCTTACGGTTCCAGCTTTAAAAGAAGCTTCTCTACCGCATTTACGACTTCTTACGTACGGAGCTGCGCCGATGCCTTACGAACTTGTGAAACGGGTAAAAGAAATCTTCCCAGAGGTCAAAGTACAAAATCTCTATGGACAAACAGAAAACTCCCCTGCAGCTACGACATTAAAAGACCATTATGCCCTATCAAAAATTGGGTCAGTAGGAGAGCCCTTACCTCAGACGCAAGTTCGTGTAGTTGATGAAAATGGAGAGCAGTTACCAATTGGTGAGGTCGGTGAAATTATTGTCAAAGGACCTCAAGTAATGAAAGGATATCTAAAAAATGAGGAAGCGACACGAACAACCGTAAAAGATGGTTGGCTTTATAGTGGTGATCTCGGACGTTTTGATGAAGATGGACTCCTTTATATTGTTGATCGTAAAAAAGACATGATTATTCGTGGTGGCGAAAATATCTATCCAGTCGAGATCGAAGAAATTCTTTACGAAATTCCAGAGGTTTTAGAAGCTGCAATTATTGGTATTCCAGATGAAGTACTAGGAGAGGTTCCAAAAGCAATCGTGGTCAGAAAAGAAGGTATGCAAATAAATGAAAATGATGTTTTTGAATACTGTCAAAAACGATTAGCAAAGTACAAAATGCCTCATGAAGTGGAATTTATCGAAGCATTACCTCGAAATGCAAGTGGTAAAGTGCTGAAAACGGTGTTGAGAAATGTAAAAGAAAAAATTGATTTATAAAAATAGATAAAAGGGGAGAAATGCTATGAGTCATTCATATATTTTAGATGGAGCAAGAACAGCATTTACGGCTTTTGGAGGTTCTTTTCAAACGGTGAAGGCTACAGAATTAGGAACTGCAACAGCTATTGAAGCATTAAAACGTTCAGGTGTAGAAGTGAAAGATATTGATGATGTTGTCTATGGAAATGTCATTCACTCACAAACGAATGCTGCTTATCTTGCTAGGCATATTGCATTAAATACTGGAATTCCAATAGAAACACCTGCTCTAACGGTAAATCGTCTTTGTGGTTCAGGGATGCAAGCGATTGTGTCAGCTGCCCAAAGTATTCAATTAGAACAGACGAACCTCGCCCTTGTAGGGGGAGCTGAAAATATGACGATGACTCCTCATTCGAATTTTTCTAGTAGATTTAGCGGAGTAAAGTATGGTGATTTCGAATTCAAGGATATGCTCTCATGCACGCTTACGGATGAACATGTTGGCATTGGTATGGGTATTACGGCAGAAAATCTAGCAGACAAGTATGAGATTACAAGAAAAGAGCAGGATGAATTTGCTCTGCTTAGTCAGCAGCGCGCACAAGAGGCCATTGAAACAGGCATTTTTTCTGAAGAAATTACGCCAGTAGAGATTGCGACAAGGAAAGGAAAAATCATCGTTTCAGAAGATGAGCATGTCAAAAAGGATATTACATTGGAGCAGCTTTCTTCTTTAAAGCCTTCCTTTAAAAAAGAGGGAACGGTGACAGCAGGAAATGCGAGTGGCATTAACGACGGGGCTGCATCACTTGTCATTGCAAGTGAAAAAGAGATGCAAAAACGTGGTCAGAAACCGTTAGCGAAAGTTGTTTCTTGGGGTATTGCAGGTGTCGATCCGAATATCATGGGTATTGGACCAGTACCAGCGATTCGGCAGGCACTACAACGTGCTGCGTTAACGTTAGATCAAATCGATCGAATTGAAATTAATGAAGCGTTTGCGGCACAATATTTAGCTGTTGAAAAAGAGCTGGGCTTAAACCGAGAAAAAACAAATGTACATGGAGGAGCCATTGCCCTAGGGCACCCAGTAGGAGCAAGTGGTGCTCGCATTGTGTTAACACTAGCATATGAGCTGAAAAGAATGGGACTTCGCTATGGTGTTGCTAGTTTGTGTATTGGCGGAGGACAAGGGATCGCCTTAGTTATTGAGAATGGGAATGGATAATGTAGACTAAAAGATCTAGATAGAGAGGATGAAAGAAATGAAACAACATTTAGCTGAACCAGTATTAGCAGAAATGACTTTACCTGTTATTGCAGCACCTATGTTCCTTGTTTCAAGCCCGCAACTTGTTATCGAAGCTTGTAAAGGAGGAATTATTGGTTCATTTCCACTATTAAATGCACGAACGAACGAGGTTTTAATAGAGTGGATCGAACAAATCAAACAAGAGCTTGCTGTTGCCAAAGAGAAAGATCCAGAAAGAAAAATTGCGCCATGGGCTGTGAATTTCATCTCTCACCGCACGAATAAACGATATGATGTGGATTTGGAATTAATTAAACAATATCAGCCTCCGATTGTGATTACTTCTTTAGGTCATCCAGGGAACGTTGTTGATATTGTACATAAATACGGAGGCTTGGTGTTTTCTGATGTGAGTAATCTTAAGCATGCTAAAAAAGCAGCACAAACAGGTGTTGATGGATTGATCCTTGTTTGTGGTGGGGCAGGAGGACACGCAGGGACGATTAATCCTCTTGCATTTATGGGAGCGGTTAAGCAATTTTGGGACGGGATTACGATTCTATCTGGATGCATTTCTAACGGTAAGGATATTTTGGCGGCGAAAGCACTAGGGGCAGATTTTGCCTATATGGGAACAAGGTTTATCGCAACTTCAGAAAGCTTAGCAGCAGATGAATATAAGAAAATGTTAATTGATTCAACGCTCGATGACCTCATTTATACCGATGCTATAAGTGGGGTAAATGCTAATTATTTAATTCCTAGTTTAGAGAACAGAGGAATTGACCCAACAAAATTAGAGAAAAAAGCAGAGGTTGATTTATCTCATATGTCTGATGCAAAAGCTTGGAAGCACCTGTGGTCTGCAGGCCAAGGAGTAACAACAATTGAAGAAATAACTCCAATTGCTGATGTGATTGCTGATTTAAAACAAGAATATGAGGATGCACTATCCAATATCTGTTCTAAGTAACAGGAACAGATAAGAAAATTCGATTTAAAGAAAAAGGAGTAGAGTCATGACTGTTAATACAATTGGGGTCATTGGTGCAGGAACGATGGGAAATGGTATTGCACAAGTGGCTGCCCAGGCTGGGTGTAACGTGATATTAAGTGATGTGAATGAGGAATTAGTACAAAAAGGATTGCGAATGATTGAAAAAAATGTAGATAGAATCGTCAAAAAAGGGAAGATCGAAGCGGCTGAAAAGGAAGAGATATTGAATCGAATAAAGCCTATTGTAGGTTTAAATGAATTGATAGATGCAGAAATCATTATTGAAGCGATTGTGGAAAAAATGAATATTAAAAAGAGCTTGTTTAAAGAGCTTGATACGATTTGTCCACCTGAAACGATTTTTGCTACGAATACATCTGGTTTGAGTATTACAGAACTGGCTTCAGCTACAGAACGACCTACGAAAGTGATTGGGATGCACTTTTTCAACCCTGTACCAGTCATGAAGTTAGTCGAAGTGATTAAAGGAGCGGATACATCTGAGGAAACGTACGAAAGAGTACAACAGCTAACGGCATTGTTAGGCAAGGATGGCATTTCGATTAATGATGCACCATTATTTGTCGTCAATCGTATTCTCGTTCCAATGATCAATGAAGCGGTTTTTGTTTTAGCAGAAGGGACGGCGAGTGCAGAGGATATCGATAAAGGAATGGTACTAGGTGCTAATCATCCAATCGGTCCCCTTGCGCTAGCTGATCTTGTCGGTTTAGATACGCTACTCTTTGTCCAAGAAACATTATATGAAGAAACATCAGATTCGAAATACCGACCATGTCCCTTACTTAAAAAATTAGTGAGAGCAGGTCATTTAGGAAGGAAAACAGGAAGGGGATTTTATGAATATAAATGAAAATATTTTAACAGAACCTTGTCAAAATGAGGTTCTGTTTTCTCAATGTTTAAAATTCTCTATAAAGGATATCGTAACTATAAAATAAGAAAGGGTGGATGCGTACAATGGCTACTGTAACAGCAGGCTTTCAAGTATTGCCGAATGGGAAAGATGTAAATACAGACGGTGTGATTCCGAAAATTATTGAAGTCGTGAAAGATTCAGGGTTAAAGTACGATGTTGGTCCAATGGAGACAGTTATTGAAGGGACAATGGATGAGGTCTTTAGCTTGATCAAACAAGCACAACAAGTAGGAATTGATGAGGGTGCATCAGAAGTGCTAACAAATATTAAAATCCATTACAAACCAAATGGTGTTTCCATTAAGGAGAAATTAACGCATAGAAGTGTTGAGGTCTAAGACAAGAACCTTCCACGAAAAAAGACGTTTCTTGAATAAGGAAGCGTCTTTTTAGATCATTAATTTTGTTTTTTTATTAAATACTTTATTTTCAGAAAATCAATCGATATACTTATTGTAGAATATTTACAGTAACGGTTAACAGATATATAAGGAAAAGAGTGAAGAAATATGAAGGCAATCGTATGATATGAAGTAGGAGAACGCTTTCCATTAGAAGCTGTGTCGGAAGCTCATGAATATGTGGAAAGTAGACAAAGCACGGGTAAAGCTTTATGGATACCTGGCAAGAGATGAGACGAGTATAAGAGGAGAAAAAAGTAGTAAAATGTAGTATAGAAGAAAGGGTGGTTGATATGAAGATTAATCCAGATGACTTAACAGTAAAAGAAAGCTATAAGCTATTGCAGGGAAGTGTTGTGCCACGCCCTATTGCTTGGGTATCAACAATTTCGGGAGATGGGAAGAATAATTTAGCACCATTTAGCTTTTTTACGGTTGGATCGAGACAACCGCCGATGCTTGTGATTTCAATTGGTCCAGGCGTGGGAGAACGAGAAGGAACGATTAAAGATACGTTAACAAATATCCGTGATCAAAAAGAGTTTGTTGTAAATATTGTGTCTGCTCCTCTTGGCAATGAAATGCATCGTAGTGGTGAGAATCTTGCAAGTGATGTGGATGAGTTTGAGTACACAGGGCTTACTGCAGCGGAAAGTGTCGTTGTGAAAGTACCACGGGTGAAAGAATCACCAGTTAATATGGAGTGTAAGCTTCACGACATTATCCAGCTTGGAAGTGATCATCTTATTATTGGTCAGGTGGTACAATTTCATGTAAAGGATGAGCTTTATGACAATGGCAGAATTAATCTTGAGAAGCTTGCTCCATTAGGCAGATTAGCAGGAACTTATACGCCTGTGGAAACGATTTTCACGCTTCCTCATGACAACCTAGAACAAGTCTTGACGACACCAGTGGATAAAAGTAAGACCGATAAATGATAATGGAAACTCAATTTAAACAAGTGGAAAAGATAAGCTGCAATACTGATTATCAAGTATCTAGACAAGAGAATAGAGTCAGGATGTCATGAGGGGAGAGTCGTTACAGCTAAATCGTGTGCAGGTAGATGCCTATCTTGCTTGGAAAATGCTTGGGTGGTTACTCCTTGCCCAAATTATGGTTGCTTTAGTTGGGAGAAGTTTAGCACCACTTGCGCCTCTTATGGCCGAGGATTTACAGCTAACTAATGCACAAGTGGGGCTTTTTCCTTCCTTTCTCTTCTTAGGACAAATGCTTGTTAGTATTCCATCAGGGTTACTTGTCGATCGAATTGGAACGCGTAGGCTCTTGTTGGTTGTCTGTTTTTTACTTGGTGCTTCTTATTTAGTGGCATCATTCCTTACTTCTTTTGTGTGGATACTAGTCTTTATTATGCTAGGTGGAATGGCGTATGGGACAATGCATCCTGTTACGAATCGAGGCATTCTTTACTGGTTTCCTGAAAGACGTCGAGGCACAGCAATGGGCATTAAGCAGATGGGGGTTACATTTGGGTCTGCATTAGCAGCTATTTTACTTCTACCACTCGCCCTTACCATCGGATGGAGAATAGCAATGGCTGTTGCCTGCCTATTATTAATTTTTGCTGGTATTCTTTCTTATTGGAGCTATAAAGAACGTCCGATCGAAGAAAAAGTAAAGAGTGTAGACAAGGGTCCATTAGTATCTCAAGTACTAAGTGTGATCAAACACCGTCCTTTATTGCTAATCAGTCTTGTTGCTTTTTTATTAAATGGAGCACAAATGACGTTAAATGTGTATTTAATATTTTTTGTTAGTAATGAGCTTCTTTATAGTTTAGCGATTGCAGGAATGATGCTTGTATTATCAGAGGTCGGGGGATCTGTTGGAAGGATTGTTTGGGGAACGATGAGTGACACATTGTTTAAAGGTAGTCGTTTTGCTGTCATGCTCTTGCTTACAATAATTGCATTTTCGGGTATGTTCACAATGTCCTTTTTACAAACGACAATTCCTTTATGGCTGCTAACAATGATTATTTTTATATTGGGGTTCGCCGTTTCAGGGTTCAATGGTTTATGGATGAATATCGCAACAGAGTTGACTCCACCAGATAAAGCTGGGCTAGCAAGCGGTGTGAGTCTCACGATTGGTTCAATGGGAGTTATCACCCTACCACCGCTGTTTGGGCTTATCGTCGATATGAGCGGAAGCTTTACGTTAGCATGGATGTTTATGTCCATTTTAATGATTGTCGCAATAGGTTTATTAATAGGACTGAGAAAACGAAGATCATTTTAAGAGAATAATAAATTCATTAAGGTATCCTTACTTAAGTCATTTAAGGATACTTTTTTGTTTCCTAAGAGCAAGGTGAAGAGGTAGTACAGTTTTTTATGTTTTGACATTACTTTTGTGACTTGTTTTAATTAAACGGAGTAAGTGCGAAGGAGTTGATCATAATGGTCACGCATGATTTTGACGGGCAACGCATTTTTCCAGCAGCGAGGTCGGTAAAGGAATTTGAGAAATTAGTCAAAAGTGATTTTGAAGTGATTATTTTGTTAAATAGTCATATTGGACAATTGAAGAGCTTGATTCAACTGGCAAAAAGCGCGAATAAAAAAGTATTTGTGCATGCGGATCTCATCCAAGGATTAAAGAATGATGAATATGCGGCGCAATTTCTTTGTCAGGACATTCGGCCTGCAGGGATTATTTCAACAAGAAAAAATGTTGTCTTAACAGCAAAGAAAAACAAAATTATTGCGATTCAACGTCTATTTTTGCTTGATTCTATTGCCCTCGAATCAAGTTATAAGTTACTTGAGACGACACAGCCTGATTATATTGAGGTGCTTCCTGGAGTCATGCCACACATTATTCAAGAAGTTTTCGAAAAAACAGGAATTCCAATTATCGCTGGTGGATTAATTCGTGAAAAAGAGGAAGTAAAAAGAGCCTTAGAAGCTGGTGCGGTAGGAGTCACGACATCTAGGCAAGATTTATGGGATGTGTAATAGTTTATTCGAAAGGTAAAATAAACTTAATTTTCTAAAAATTAAAACGTTGACAGCGTTTACATGATATGTTTTACTACTAGTAAGTTAATAATTTGTGACGGAGATTCGGAGACTAGCAGCTTACCTATCGTAATACTTGAGATAGGGAAGGTTTTTGCTGGTCTCTTTTTTTCTCTCTTTAATTTTTATTAATAACAATGAAGGAGGAAATTGCATGTTGCCATTTATGGGGGAGTTAATCGGTACAATGATTTTGATTGTGTTTGGTGGTGGGGTTGTCGCTGGTGCAGTCTTGAAAAAAACAAAATCAGAAAATGGTGGATGGATGGTGATTACAGCTGCATGGGGATTAGGGGTTGCAACAGCCATTTATGCTGTAGGACAATTTAGTGGTGCTCATCTTAATCCAGCCGTTACTGTCGGGCTTGCGCTTGTGGGGGAGTTTCCTTGGAGTGACGTACCTGGTTATATTGTAGCTCAAGTACTTGGTGCTTTCATTGGCGCAACTCTCGTATGGTTGCATTATTACCCTCATTGGAAGGAAACAGATGATCAAGGTGCGAAATTAGCTGTCTTTTCCACATCGCCAGCTATTCGTCATACTCCATCAAATTACTTTAGTGAAGTATTTGGAACATTTATACTTGTACTTGGAATTCTGGCAATTGGGGCAAATCAATTTACAGAAGGATTAAATCCACTAATTGTCGGCTTACTCATTGTGGTAATTGGCTTATCTTTAGGAGGAACAACTGGCTATGCAATTAATCCTGCTCGTGATTTAGGCCCACGTATTGCTCATTTTCTATGGCCAATAGCGAAAAAGGGGGATTCCGAATGGGGATATGCGTGGGTTCCGATTGTAGGTCCGATCATCGGTGGTGGCTTAGGAGCTTTAACACATGCAGCATTGTTTGAAGGAATCGTTTATTCAGCATTATGGGTGTTTATTGCAGCATTTTTTGTTGTGTTAATCATAAGCATCAGACTAGAGAAGAAAGCAAGCCTTATTGAAAAAAAGAAAACAGTAGTAGCTTAATTGATAACTAAAAATTTCGAATAGCGGAGGAATAGACATGGAGAAAAAATATATTCTAGCCTTGGATCAAGGAACAACTAGTTCAAGAGCGATTTTATTTGATAAAGATGGAAAGATTGTCGATGTAGAACAAAAGGAATTTAAACAAATTTTTCCTCATCCAGGCTGGGTTGAGCACAATGCAAATGAAATATGGGCTTCGATTCTTGCTGTTATGTCTGGAGTGATGCTGAAGGCAAATGTTAGTGAGAAAGAAATTGCAGGGATTGGCATTACAAATCAACGTGAAACTACAGTTGTATGGGATAAAAAAACGGGAACGCCGATTTACAATGCGATTGTGTGGCAATCTCGTCAAACAGCAGAAATTTGTGAGCAGTTGAAAAAAGATGGTTATGAGGAAGTTGTACGAGAGAAAACAGGCTTATTGATTGATGCTTATTTTTCAGGAACAAAGGTGAAGTGGATACTTGATAATGTGGAGGGAGCAAGAGAAAAAGCGGAACGTGGAGATTTGTTATTTGGAACGATTGATACGTGGCTCATTTGGAAGCTCTCTGGTGGGAAGGCGCATGTAACGGATTATTCGAATGCATCACGAACATTAATGTACAACATCCATGAATTAAAATGGGATGATGAATTACTTGATATGCTGACAGTTCCTAAATCGATGTTACCTGAGGTCAGACCTTCTTCGGAAATTTACGGTGAGACGATTGATTATCATTTCTTTGGGTCACGTGTTCCAATTGCAGGGGCAGCTGGTGATCAGCAGGCAGCCCTTTTTGGTCAGGCTTGTTTTGAAGAAGGAATGGCGAAAAACACGTACGGTACAGGTTGCTTTATGCTCATGAATACTGGAGAGAAAGCGGTTAAATCAGAGCACGGTTTATTAACAACATTAGCTTGGGGTGTTGACGGGCGTGTTGAATATGCACTTGAAGGAAGTATTTTCGTTGCTGGTTCAGCGATTCAGTGGCTGCGAGATGGACTGAGAATGTTAAAATCAGCAAAGGATTCAGAGGAATATGCAACACGGGTTGAGTCTACTGATGGTGTCTATGTTGTACCAGCCTTTGTTGGGCTTGGAACACCGTATTGGGATAGTGAGGTGCGAGGAGCGGTATTTGGTATCACACGTGGGACAGAGAAAGAGCACTTTATTCGAGCAACACTTGAGTCACTTGCTTACCAAACAAAGGATGTTTTGACAGCAATGGAAGCCGATTCAGGAATCTCTTTAAAAACGTTACGTGTTGACGGTGGGGTCGTAGCGAATAATTTTTTAATGCAATTCCAAAGCGATATGCTAGGTGTGCCAGTTGAACGCCCTACTATTCTAGAGACAACGGCTCTTGGTGCAGCTTACTTAGCGGGGTTAGCAGTTGGTTTCTGGGATAGTAAGGAAGAGATCGCAAAACAGTGGGTTGTGGATCATACATTTGATGTGAAAATGGATAAGCAGGAGCAAGAAAAACTTTATAATGGCTGGAAGAAGGCAGTGAATGCTACGATGGCATTTAAGTAATAAATCTTGCAATGTTCATAGAATGTGATATATACTCTTAGTAAGTTAATTATTGCGGTCGGAGATTAGGAGAAGACCACAACTCTCTATTTTTAGTGAAAACTGAGATAGAGCGGTTGTGGTCTTCTCTTTTTTTTCACAGGAGTTTATAGAGTAGTGAAAAATTGAAGTTTCAAGGATGTCTAACAACTAAGGCTTTGCCGTTAATAAATGGGTGATAAACCTTATCTAATACGAGGAGTGATTGTAATGGGAACTTTCTCTAGTCTAAAACGATTAGATTATTTAGAGGAAATGAGTAAGCAGGAACTAGATCTATTAGTCATAGGTGGAGGAATTACGGGTGCAGGAATTGCTCTTGATGCTGGAGTAAGAGGGATTCACACAGGTTTAATTGAGATGCAAGATTTTGCAGCGGGAACGTCGAGCAGATCAACAAAGCTCGTCCATGGTGGTTTGCGTTATTTAAAACAGTTTGAGGTAAAGCTTGTCGCTGAAGTTGGAAAAGAGCGAGCAATCGTGTATGAAAATGCACCCCATGTGACAACACCTGAATGGATGTTACTCCCAATGATCGAGGGAGGTACATTTGGAAAAATGGCTACTTCAATTGGTTTAAAAGTGTATGACTATTTAGCAGGTGTGAAAAGAACAGAACGTCGCAAAATGCTGAGTAAGCAGGAAACTCTGCAAAAAGAGCCACTCATTATGAAAAACGGTCTTAAAGGTGGAGGGGTTTATGTTGAATATCGCACGGATGATGCTCGTTTAACATTAGAAGTCATAAAAGAAGCCGTTGATCGTGGGGTAAAAGCCGTCAATTATGCGAAGGCTGAGGGCTTTATTTATCAAGATGGAAAGGCTGTTGCTGTTAAAGTGAAAGACATCCTCTCTGGTAAAACGTATGATATTTATGCAAAGAAAATCGTCAATGCAGCTGGCCCTTGGGTTGATACGCTCCGTGAGAAGGATGGTTCGAAAAAAGGAAAATACCTTCACCTAACAAAGGGTGTTCACTTAGTGATTGACGGGAACCGTTTCCCACTGAAGCAAGCTGTTTATTTTGATACTGCTAAGAAGGATGGTCGCATGGTATTTGCGATACCACGTGATGGGAAGACGTATGTGGGAACAACTGATACATTTTATAAAGATGAGATTGCTCATCCAAGAATGACAACAGAAGATCGTGATTACATTATTGATGCCATTAATTATATGTTCCCGAGCGTTCAAATGACAAAAAATGATATTGAATCTAGTTGGACGGGTTTAAGACCACTTATTCATGAGGAAGGAAAAAGTGCATCAGAAATTTCCCGTAAAGATGAAATTTTCGTCTCAGAGTCTGGGTTGATATCAATTGCTGGTGGAAAACTGACTGGCTACCGTAAAATGGCTGAAAGAATTATCGATCTCGTAGCGAAAGATTTAGGAAACGATCAGTCATGTACAACAGATCGCATCACTCTTTCTGGGGGAGATGTTGGTGGCTCTACTATGTTTGAACAGTTCATAATGAAAAAAGTTTCAGAGGGTAAGGCTCTTGGTATGTCAGAGAACGATGCTTGGAAAATGGTGAAATTGTATGGAACAAACGTAGATAAGGTTTTCGCCAACTACACGAACGGACAAGAAAAAGCTAAGGAAAACAATCTTTCACCACTTGTCTATGCCCAGCTTCATTATGGAATCGAGGAAGAGATGGTGACAACACCGATTGATTTCTTTAATCGTCGTACAGGGGCACTGTTTTTCAATATTGATTGGGTATTAGAATGGAAAGAGAGTGTTATCTCTTATATGAAAAAAGAATTTCAGTGGACGAATGAAGAGGCAAATCAACATAAGGATTACTTAGAGTCAGAGATGCATTATGCAAAGCATCCAGTTGATGAGCATCAAGAAGAAAATAAACAAATCATCTAAAATAGCAATATGAAAAAAAGGTTGACTAGTCAAAAATAGTCAGCCTTTTTCAATTGATATTCGGAAGTAGGATTGATTTTTTCTTTCTATTTGGAATGTTTTCTCCAAATATTGATAAGAGAAACGTATAATGAAATTGGTTGAGGTTAACAGAGTTTAAAAAGTAATGGGGTGAATAGATGAGTAGAAAAAAGCAAAATGCGTGGGTGATCTTAATTATCACTTTTGCAGCTTTAATGCTTGTTCAAGGAATTCGTCTTTCTTTTGGCGCTTTTTTAACACCTTGGGAAGATTCATTTCAATCAAGCCGTGCTGAAATTTCAGCCGTTGCTTTTGTTAGTTACTTAGTGTTTGGTATTATTCAGCCTTTTGTCGGACGACTCATTGATCGGATAGGGGCCAAAAAGGTTCTGATGATCAGTGTTCTCGTTGTTTCTGTTTCGATGATGCTTACATCAGTTGCAACTACACCATGGCAGTTGATGGTTATTTATGGAGTCATTGCATCAGTAGGATTTGGAGGAGCCTCCAATGTGTTAGGTACAGTTGTTGTGACAAAGTGGTTTACGGCAAGACGAGGATTAGCAATTGGGATTATGACCGCGGGTACGGCTTCAGGACAATTTTTTGTTGTGCCTCTCTCAATTTTCACGATTTATGCATTCGGATGGAATATGGCCATTATGCTGCTTGGACTTTTACTTCTTGTTGTCATTGCTCCAGTTATTTATTTCTTCTATGTCTCGCTTCCACAAGAGCGTGGGATTGATCCATATGGTGGACAGCACACGCAAGTAAATCTTAAGCAGGAAGAAAAAAAGAAAGTATCTCCATTTGCTGTAATAAGCCAATTATTACGAAGCAGATCGTTTTTATTTTTACTACTTCCTTTTTTTGTGTGTGGCTTTACAACAAGTGGTCTTATCGATACACATCTTGTTCCGTTTGCTCAGTATTGCGGCCTGTCAGCTGCTTTTGCAGGAACAGCTATTAGTGTTCTCGCTTTATTTAATTTTTCAGGAACGATTGTCTCTGGTTTTCTTTCAGATAAGTGGGATTGTCGATGGATGCTCGGGGGATTGTACGGGATTCGTGCATTAACGATTGTGTTACTCATTGTTATTATTTATGAACCGACGCTATTTGGGTTTGTGATTAGTAATTCATTTCTGCTTATGCTTTTTTCTGTTTCGTTTGGCATTGTTGATTTTTCAACAGTTGCCCCAACAATGAAACTCGCTTCACAGTATTTTGATCCATCGGCTTTAGGTTTTATTATTGGTTTATTTTTCTTTAGTCACCAAATTGGAGCAGCGCTCGGTTCCTATGTACCTGGTCTCATTTTTGATGCAACTGGTGGGTATGAGGGTACCTTCTATATGGCCATAATTTTGTGTGTCATTGCATCTTTAATGAGTTTTTTATTACCAAAAGTCAAGAATGCTTAAACATATAAACGAGAAATGTTTCATGCTTTTTAAAAAGGGAAATGATATTATAATATGGATATATGAAAGGGAAAATTAGGAGGTAATCTAATGTTAAATGAAAAGCTTTTAAAAGCATTAAATGATCAAATGAATTTTGAATTTTATGCGGCACATTCCTATTTAGCAATGGCAGCTTATTGTTCAGATGAGAGCCTAGATGGGTTTGCAAACTTTTTTCTTGTGCAAGCAGAGGAAGAACGTTTTCACGCGATGAAATTTTACAACTTTATTAATGCGCTTGGAGAAAGAGCAACAATTCAAGCATTACCTGCTCCAAACAATGAGTTCACTTCTGTCCTTGATACATTCGAAAAGGCATTAGCGCAAGAAAAAGTTGTAACGAAGCAAATTTATGATTTATCAGACTTAGCTTGGGACGGTCGTGAGCATGCGACAATTAACTTCTTGAAGTGGTTTATTGAGGAACAAGTGGAAGAAGAGGATATGTTTGATAGCATCATTCAAAAGCTTAAGCGAATTGATGATGACAGTAATGCCTTCTTTATGATGGATGATGAATTTTCAAAAAGAAGCTTTACCCCAGAAGAAAATTAAATGAATGAAAGAAAGCTTCCTACAATTAGGAGGCTTTTGTTGTATGTTACTACTTTCATTTATTTTTGAATGAAATGAAAGAGATAGACAGATCATGCGAAGTGACATCCCTCATATATACAAGTATAGAAATAGGAGGAGTTATATGAATAGGACACAATTACCAGCTGATATTGTCTCTCGTCATCTTGTTCCACCCAAATCAGTATTTCTATATTGCTGATAAAGCATTTGGTATCTACTTTCAACTGTATGAATTAGTACCCTATGCTTGGGGGTTCCCGTACTTTGTGATTTCTGTGTTTGAGGTGCAGGATATGGTCGTTGATGATGAAGCTTTTGGCAGGATGAGTTATTAAATCCTTGAGGCTTAATGTTTGGCAATTCGCACAAAGTGGTAAATAATAAGAAGTATCAAAAAATAAGGAGGCTACATAATGGAGATGTTGATCAATGGTAAATGGGTTGGCGAGGATCTTGATCAAAGAGACGTTGTAAACCCTGCGACTGGTGAGACTGTAGATGTGATTCCTGTTGGTGGTAAGAAAGAAGCGAAGGAAGCTGTGGATGCTGCTTATGCTGCATTTGAAGAGTGGTCAGCACGTACAGCGATTGAACGCAGTGAAATTTTGATGCGTTGGTATGAGTTAATTAAAGAGCATCAGGATGAAATTGCTGAATTAATGACGACAGAGCAAGGGAAGCCGTTGAAAGAAGCAAAGGGAGAAGTAGGATATGCGAATTCCTTTATTCAATGGTATGCAGAAGAAGGAAAACGTTTATATGGGGAGACGATTCCTGCGTCAGCACCAAATAAGAGACTTTTCGTTCAGCGTCAGCCTGTTGGAGTCATTGCCGCTGTTACCCCGTGGAATTTCCCAGCTGCGATGATTACACGTAAAGTCGCTCCAGCCCTTGCTGTTGGTTGTACAGCTGTTATTAAGCCGGCGAATCAAACACCGTTAACGGCATTACGTTTAGCTGAGCTTGCGGTAGAAGCAGGGGTACCTGATGGTGTTATCAATGTCGTAACGGGTAATTCGAGTGAAATTGTTGATGCTTGGCAAGAGGATGAGCGCGTAAGAAAGCTAACGTTTACTGGATCTACAGAGGTTGGGAAGCATTTAATGAAGGGTGCCGCTCAAACGATGAAAAAGATTTCATTAGAACTAGGCGGACACGCACCGCTTATTGTCATGGAAGATGCTGATTTAGACGTTGCTGTTACACAAGCAGTTGCTTCAAAATATCGCAATGCAGGACAAACATGCGTCTGCGCAAACCGTCTATATGTTGCTGAATCCATTAGTGAAGAGTTCACTGAACGATTTGCAAAAGCTGTTAGAGAGCTTAAGATCGGAAATGGGTTAGAAGATAATATTGACATTGGTCCATTAATTGATGAAGATGCAGCTGAGAAAGTGAATGAGCATATTAAAGATGCGACGAGCAAAGGCGGGTCGATTGCAGCAGGTGGGCAGCGTAGAGGTGGGTTGTTCTTTGAGCCAACAGTGATCAGTGGTGTAACAGATGACATGTTATGTATGCAGGAGGAAACATTTGGACCACTTGCTCCTATTGCAACATTTAAGACAGAAGAAGAAGCGATTAAGAGAGCAAATAACAGTCCATACGGTCTTGCTGCATATGTCTTTACAAGAGATATTGGCAAGGCAATTCGACTAAGTGAGAAGCTTGAATTTGGAATTGTTGGTATTAACGATGGTGTACCATCCGTTGCACAAGCACCATTTGGAGGATGGAAAGAAAGTGGTATTGGTCGAGAAGGCGGCCATTATGGAATGGATGAGTATGTTGAAGTGAAATATATTTCTGTTGCTTTTTAATAGAGAATTTTTGAATCCGAATATAGGATGACTAACATGTCCTATGTTCGGATTTTTCTTTGAGAAAATGATTAAAATTTCGATTGGAATTTACTTACTTAACTTATATGAAGGGGTGAAGAAAGGATTCAATAATCGCTCCTTCTTCATTCACAAGGCTTTTCAAACGGACGTGAAAATGACTCCGAGTGCAAGGGTGCATCATTCGCCTGAGTCATGTTGTTTTCAAGCCTATTAGTGACCGTATTGACGATTGCGAATATACTTGGATTAAAAGAAGAAAAAAGATGGCTCCGATATAAGGTCGGAATCCATCTTCTACAAGTACTTATTTCAAGAAAGAACGTAACATCCAGTTATGCTTCTCAAGGGATTGATGAATAGCTAAAAGCATATCAGCCGTTGTTTCATCTCCTAAAGAATCAGCTGCTTCCATTCCTTCTTTTAATTCATCAATTAATATATCAAAATCTTCGACGAGTTCAGAAACCATTGCTTCTGCATCTTGACTGCCTTGTGCTTCTTTTACAGAAGATGTTTCAAGGAATTCCTTCATTGTTGCTACAGGAGATCCTTTTAACGCAAGTAGACGTTCAGCTAACTCATCGATGTGAAGGGAAGCCTCATTATATAATTCCTCAAATTTAGCGTGTAATGTGAAAAATTGAGGTCCTTTTACATACCAATGGTAGTTATGTAGCTTAACAAATAGAATACTCCAGTTAGCAATTTGCTTATTTAAAATAGTTGATACTTTTTCTTGAGTCATATCGTTCCATCGCCCTCCTATAATGATCTTCATATTACTAATTCCCAATCTTGATCAATTATAAACCTAAATTATGAAGAAGGGAATATATTGCTATTGAAATCCCCACCGTGAACTTGTGTAAACATCTTGCCTACTGCTTTGACAAGTTGCTCTGCCTCTGTATAATCGATAGAAGGCCTGAGATAGAGGATATGAAGAGCTGAAGTTGTATCTAATGTCACTTTCGTTCGAATGGAATCAACAATCGGGCTTCCGAAAGCACCCTCGCTATCTGAGCTAATGAGTTTGCCACTCATATCATTCAAACGGCCATTGACGCCTTCGTATGATTCGTTTTCTTCACCGAGACGAAGGGTGACATCGCCTTTAATATTGGCGAGATCATAAATTCCTAAAGGAATCACATATTCAAGCGAAAAGAAGGTATTTAAGTCGACGGCAGAATGTACTAGGGGTAAGGAATCGCCTTTTTTCACTCTGCGATAAAGAGCTTCATGAGAGGGACGATATCTTCCTGGATCGATTTGTAGTGTCTTAAATGTTTTCCTCCATTCAGCGATACCTGCATAGTCTGTTAAAGCTTTTGATTCTAGCTCTACCTTTAATGTTTCTTGAAAAAATTGTAATCGACCTTTTAACATTTGAGGTGAGTCGCCAATCACGATATCATGGTATTGGATCACACCGATTTTAAACGTAGGAATAAGCTCAGTAATCCTGCTGTTTAGATGTACGTGGATCAAAGTTATAACCCCCTATCATTATTGTGACCTCATTTTAGCACAATTTGTGGAAAAGGAAGAAGAAAGGTGATGGGCCTATGACAAATGCCCAATTAAAAGAAGAACTCATTGCATATAGTAAGTCAATAGGAGTTGATAAGATTGGTTTTACATCTGCTGATCCATTCTTACAGCTTAAAGATCGGCTCCAAACCCAGCAGAAGCTTGGCTATCAATCTGGATTTGAAGAGTCGGATATAGAAAAAAGAACACAACCAAAGCGTCTTTTAGAAGGAGCACGGACGATCATTTCGATTGCTCTTGGCTATCCTTCTAAGATGAACAACCCTCCAAAAAGCACGAAAGAAGAGCGAAGAGGGGTTTTCTGTCGTGCTTCTTGGGGTAAAGATTATCACGATGTTTTAAGGGGACGTTTACAAAAAATTGAAACTTTTTTACAAAATCGAGTACCTGAAGCACGAACAATTTCTATGGTTGATACTGGTGAATTATCAGACCGAGCAGTAGCGGAGCGTGCTGGAATTGGGTGGAGTGGGAAAAACTGCGCAATCATTACGCCAGAGTTTGGTAGTTATGTGTACTTAGGTGAACTTGTTACAACTGTTTCACTAGAGCCAGATATTCCGTTAACAGAGCAATGTGGAACATGTACGCGCTGTATAGATGCCTGTCCAACGGGGGCTTTAGTTCAAGGAGGTCAGCTAGACTCACAGAAATGTATTGCTTACTTAACACAAACAAAAAACTTTCTTCCTGAGCAATACCGTAAAAAGCTCGGTAATCGTCTCTATGGCTGTGATACGTGTCAGCAAGTTTGTCCAGAGAATAAGGGGAAGGATTTTCATTTGCATGATGAAATGGAGCCTGATCCTGAAATTGCAAAGCCGAAGTTGTTACCTTTGCTGACAATGGGCAATCGTGAGTTTAAAGAAAAGTTTGGTCATGTATCTGGCTCGTGGCGTGGCAAAAAGCCGATTCAACGAAACGCCATTATTGCTCTTGCGCATTTTAAAGACCATCAAGCGTTACCCGTTTTGCATGAGCTAATGCAAAAGGATCCAAGACCAGTAATCAGAGGAACAGCAGCTTGGGCAATTGCGCAAATAGGAAGCATAGAAGAGAAAAATCGATTAGAACAAGCGAAAAACAAAGAAATTGATGAGGAAGTGCTTCTTGAGATAGAAAAAGGAATTAGTATCCTTGAAAACAAGAGTTAAGATCCAAGCAATCCACACAAAATTAAGGTAAAATAAGAAAAAGTTTGGACAATCGGAAGGAAGGGAAGACATGACAGAGCAACTGATACATTATGTCGATGAAATGGATAGTCCCCTTGGTAGACTTACGATCGTTGCAACAGACCATGGTGTGTGTCACATTCATTTTGGAGAACTTAAAACAAGTATAGCTACTTTGAATGCATGGTTGAAAAAGCATGGGCGAAAAGGTGAACTTACACACTGTATGGAAACCATACGTCCGATTCGTGAACAACTTGAGGACTATTTTTCAGGAAAGAGAGCAACATTTGATCTTCCGTTAGACTTATGTGGAACCATTTTTCAAAAGAAAGTCTGGAATGCATTAAAGAACATTGGATATGGTAAAACAAAATCGTATAAAGAAATTGCTCAAGAAATAGGTGCCCCAAAAGCGGTTCGAGCTGTTGGTGGGGCAAACAATAAGAATCCAATACCGATTATCATCCCATGTCATCGTGTCATTGGTAGTAATGGCAATATGGTTGGATATGGTGGAGGATTAGACAAGAAAGAAATCCTGCTTAGCTTAGAAGGAGTCATTCAAAAAATTTCATAACTCAAAAAGTCCTCGCATTGTGTGGGGGCTTTTTCTGTGTGAAGTTGGTTCGTTTCTAGTTGGAAGAATTTCACCTTAAGTTAAGAGCATAGGGCTCATGAGTATGTTCTTCTTACATTTTGGACAGTGTGTTGGCATAGGTTGTTGTAAGAAAGGGGCATGAGATATGAAAGAAAAGATTATAAGACAACTTCATGATCTCATCGAAGAAAGGAACAACCGACTTGTTCAATTAGCTGAGATGAGAACTGATCATATCGAGACAATTGAAGAGCGTAAAGTGAATATGCATAGCAAAAGAGGAGCGGAGATTGTCCGTTCATTTGTAGAAGGAGATATTATTCGTAGTTTACAAATAGGAACTCTCTTACTTGTTGATTATGTACAGCACGTTGAACAGTTAATTCGTATGAAAGATTCGGTCTATATGGAAGAGCAATTTGACTATCGTAGAGCTGTTTTTGAAAATGGGGAATTGGTGAACGACAAAACTGTCACTCCTTTTTGGGAAAAAAAGAGAAACATCGATCATCGATTGAAAAATCAGGAAAATGATGTATCTAATGATGAACGTTTTGTTTATAATCGCCGAAATGCAGTTCGCTATGCGGAGAGGTGGTGGAATGATTATAACCCTTCATATAACAAATTCAATGATAACTGTACAAATTTTATCTCGCAGTGTTTGCGGGCGGGAGATGCGCCGATGATTGGGCATCCTAACAGGACAAAGGGATGGTGGTACCAATCAAACAACTGGAGCTTCAGCTGGTCAGTCGCGCACGCATTTCGTTGGCATTTAAGCGGAGCGAAAACCGGGCTTAGAGGACAAGAGGTGCAAAGTGCAAAAGAGCTGGAAGTGGGAGATGTGATTTGCTATGATTTTAACGGTGATGGACGCTGGCAGCATACAACCCTCATCGTCGCAAAAGATCCAAACGGCGAACCGCTTGTAAATGCTCAAAGCACAAATAGTCGAATGCGCTACTGGACATATGAGGATTCAACTGCTTGGACACCCGATATTCAATATAAATTCTTTCATATAGTCGATTAATGAAGATCGATTGATTATAAAACAGGTTTTTAGCATTTCTTAACGCACGTGATGATGGTATAATGAGTGATGCTGTAGATGCAACATAAGCGTAACTTAAGTAGAAATAGAGGTGCATGCACGTGGGTTTACATATCGTGCTTTATCAACCAGAAATCCCAGCTAATACAGGAAATATCGCAAGAACATGTGCTGGAACAAATACGACTCTTCATTTAATTAGACCACTAGGGTTTTCAACTGATGATAAAATGTTGAAGCGAGCTGGATGTGACTATTGGCCAAGTGTTGATATCCGTTATTATGATTCTTTAGATGAGCTATTTGCTAAATATGATAAAGGACAGTTTTATTTCATCGAGACGGTCGGAACGAAGAATTATAGCGAATTTGATTATTCAAATGACCAGCTTGATCATTTCTTTGTGTTTGGCCGTGAAACGACAGGATTACCTGAGGAAGTCATTGCAGAGCACACGGAACGCTGTTTTAGAATTCCGCAAACAGATAAGATTCGTTCATTGAATCTATCTAACACAGCGGCGATTGTGATCTATGAAGCCATTCGTCAACAAGGTTTCCAAGGCTTAACTTAAACAATTGGTTTTATGAAAGAAAACGACAAAAAAATCGACCAGCCTTTGAAGAGGTTGGTCGATTTTCGCATCATATTAGTTCTTGTGTGGATTGTCTTCGTAACCAGCTGTAAAGATCGATACGAGAAAAACAACACAGATTCCAAGGATGAGTGCAAGACCCATTGCTATTCCTCCTTATGACACAATATGTCCTTATTATAAATCAAGTTGAATGAGAAATAAATGAAAAGAACGTGAATTTACTGACTAAGTTAACAAATCTTCCAAAAAGTAATGAAAGCTATTACAGTCAGTGTTAAATTTTGTTTTAGTGTTTGAACAAGATAGGAGCCATTTACCAATGTCAAATCGCTACATTACAAGTCATTTTCCACTCATCTCAATCGTATTGTTCAGTTTGTCTTTTGCCATTTTTACCCAGATTTATATTCTTGAGCAGCTAGTTGAATTAGGACTTTACAATGGAATGCGCGAGTTCTTTTCAGAAAATGGTATTAAATTGACGATGTTATTTTTGCTCATGTTTTTCTTTTTTATGATTTTTTCTGCTCTGAAGCTGATTGCTGATACGACGATTGAGCTATCTATGTTATTTTTTTCAAAGGATGAAGAGGGAAATGAACTAAATAAGGTCCATGCAGGTTCATGGATTTATCTGATTGCAAGTATTGTTGCTTTGTTGCTGTCACAGTATGTTTTGTTCATTGTTGCCATTTTTCTTTTAGCCAGTCTCGTTTATTTTATTTTTCTCGTTTATAAAATTAGTAATGTCTTAAGTGCCGGTGGTTTAATAGGACTGATTTTTTTTCACATGATCTTTTGGAGTGCACTTGTGCTTGCTGTTATTTATGCGTTAGTAAAGTTATACAACAGCTTTATGGCGAGCTTACCTTTATAAAAAGCTACTCCCATACCCACCATAGTAAATCATATACATATTGATTAGTGAAAATAGTAGTGTCATTCTTTTATCCACTAATACAGGATCTTATAAATCGAAATATGTAGGACCTAGTAGGGTTTTAAATAACAAGCAAATGAAAAGCTGAATCACCTCGTTTTTGGATGATTCAGCTTTTCTTTATGTCTAGCTACAGCGCCTAGCCGCTCGAGGTTGCTTCTGCCTGTCAAGGGTTGCCTAAAACCCGGCAACTCATGGACAGGCCTCCAGCACTTGTCGAGGCTGAACAAGGCGCTTTCGCTTTTCTTATTTTATTGCAAATTTCTCCAAATAAGAAGATGTGGTGTTTGAGAAGAGATACTAGAAAGAGGTGCAGGTGTATCTTTTCCAACCCATACTCCAGTTGTATACTTATCGGTTAAACCAACAAACCACAAGTCGTGCTCATTATTGGTGGTTCCTGTTTTTCCACCAGAATAAGCGGTGTTTACTTGAGCTCTTTGTCCTGTTCCACTTCGCAACACTTCTGATAAAAGCTGTCTCATCTTATCATTTGTTGCTGGACTCCATACATTTACCTCAACTTTTTCCCAACTATATAATAGGTTTCCTTCTTGGTCCGTCACTTGTCGAATACCATAAGAAGGCGTGTAGGAGCCATTATGCGCAAACGTTGTATAAGCTCTTGTTAACTCTAGTGGAGACATCCCGTATGCAAATCCACCTAAGGCAGCAGGAAGGTGATAATCCTCTGATCCTACCTTTGAAAAAGAGAATTTTTCTAAATATGAAAAAGCAGTTTCCACACCGACACGATCTAGAATCCGCACAGCAGGTGTATTATACGAATGCTTAAAGGCTGTTTCTAAATTGACTGTTCCATACTGACCACCCCCGTAGTTTTTTGGACAATAATCTCCTTTACATACATTATTTGCATTTATTGTACTTTGAATCGGTACTCCATACTCCTCAAAATAAGGGGCGTAAACAAGTAATGGCTTAATGGATGAGCCAGGTTGTCTAAATGTTTGATAACCGCGATGGAAATCGAATTTATTGTAATTTTTCCCTCCCGTAATAGCAACAATCTCTGATTTTTCGTGGTCGATCATGACGACAGAACTTTGGACATCAGCTTGTGGCAGCTGTTGTGCAATTGTTTTAATTGCTCGATTTTGTAGGTTAGGGTCTAGGGCTGTTTCAATTCGAATTCCTTGTGCAAGTAGTTCTTGAACGCGCGCTTGTAAATTTTGTTGGATTTCGTTTTTCCTCTCTTCGGTAGATGCTTGATTAAGCTTCGCATTGTATCCATCTGATACGGCAACTAACTCAGTTAATTCTTGATAAATATATGTTACATAATCTGGATATTTATCAGTGCGCTGACGAACGTTTAATACAATATCCTCAGCAAGAGCTTGTTCACACTGTTCCTTTGTAATAAAGGATGCCTCAAGCATTTTTTGGAGGATCCATTCTTGTCGTAACTTTGTACGATCACTATGATTGATTGGGTTATAATGGCTCGGATTGTTTGGAATGGCACTTAGAAAAGCAACTTCTGCGAGTGTTAACGCTGAACTTGTTTTATTGAAATAATAACTTGCGGCAGCTTCCATTCCATAGACACCATTATGAAAATAGATTGTATTGATATAGAGTTCAATAATTTTTTGTTTTGAATACTTTTTCTCAAGCTCATGCGCATAGAGGATTTCACTCATCTTGCGGTTATAGGACTGTTCATGAGAAAGAAATAAATTCCTGGCAAGCTGCTGGGTCATAGTACTTGCCCCCTCTTCAATTCCACCTTGTCTGGCGTTAGCTAAAATAGCACGAGCAATAGCAATAGAGTCATAGCCCTTATGTTCATAAAAACGTTGATCTTCTGTTGCAATAAAGGCTTCTATAATCACTTGTGGAATCTCTTCATACTCGAGATAAATACGGTTTTCAGCTTGATAGAGATCGGCAATTAAGGATCCGTTACGGTCATACATCGTACTATTTGACGGTAAGGAAATGTCCGTTAATTCAACTTTGTTGCTGAGGACGTCGGAAAGAGATTTTACGTCTTGAACTTCTGCGGTGACTTCCACTAACAGAAACGAAAAAAGAATAAGAAAACATAACGTTAATAACCAGCCAGTACTTAATTTAAGCATAGGATACACTCACTTCCTGTTCATTCGATTCCATTGTACCACCAAATTCTTTTTGTAGATGAGAAAAAATAAACTAGGTTGTCCGCTTTTTGAGAATTAGAATTGTGATGCATGTTCATATGTGCCTGAGCATAAAGTGTACTAATCTCGCTCTTGAACACGAGGATGGAGGTACGCGAAATGAGTATATTAAAAAAAATTGAGAGCTTCAGAGAAGAAGAGGAACGTTTGAAGTGGGAAGGGACTTTCGCCAATTATTTAGATCTAGTGAAAGAGAAGCCATGGATTGCACAGACAGCTCACTCCCGTGTTTACCATATGATCAAAGATGCTGGTGTTAAAGAAGAAAGTGGAAAAAAGGAATACGCCTTTTTTAGTGAACAGCTTTATGGTGTGGAAGAGTCGATCGAGAAGCTTGTCGAGGAATATTTCCACTCAGCAGCTAAACGTCTCGATGTCAGAAAGCGAATTTTACTATTGATGGGACCTGTTAGTGGAGGGAAATCAACACTTGTGACGATGCTGAAACGAGGACTTGAGCAATACTCAAAGACTGATAAAGGTGCTGTTTATGCGATTAAAGGCTGTCCGATGCATGAGGATCCACTGCATTTGATCCCAGCACATTTACGAAAAGATTTCTTTAATGAGTACGGAATTAAGATTGAAGGGAACCTGTCTCCGCTAAATATGATGAGGTTAGAACAAGAATATGGTGGGAGAATAGAAGATGTTTTAGTTGAACGTATTTTTTTCTCAGAAGATAAGCGGACAGGGATTGGTACGTTTAGTCCGTCTGATCCGAAGTCACAGGATATCGCTGATTTAACAGGAAGTATCGATTTCTCGACTATTGCTGAATATGGCTCTGAATCGGATCCACGTGCGTATCGGTTTGACGGTGAATTGAACAAAGCTAATCGTGGGATGATGGAATTTCAAGAGATGCTAAAATGTGATGAAAAATTCTTATGGCATTTGCTTTCTCTGACTCAGGAAGGAAACTTTAAAGCTGGACGATTTGCATTGATTAGTGCTGATGAGCTAATAGTCGCGCACACGAACGAATCCGAGTACCGGTCATTTATCTCTAATAAAAAGAATGAAGCTCTGCACTCGCGAATTATTGTGATGAAAATTCCTTATAATTTAAGGGTGAGTGAGGAAGAGAGAATCTATAAGAAAATGATTCAGGATAGTGATTTAGCAGATGTTCATATTGCACCCCATGCATTAAAAGTAGCAGCGATTTTTACGATTTTAACGAGGTTACAAGAGCCGAAAAAACAAGGAATCGATTTACTTAAAAAAATGCGTCTTTATGATGGCGAAAGTGTCGAAGGATTTAACTCCCAAGACTTAGAAGAATTGAAACAAGAGTATCCAGATGAAGGCATGAGTGGAATTGATCCACGTTATGTCATTAACCGCATCTCTTCAGCTATCGTGCGCAAGCAATTAACATCCATTAATGCACTCGATGTTCTTCGTTCAATTAAGGAAGGTTTAAATCAACATGCATCAATTACAAAAGAAGATCGTGAGCGTTATATGGACTTTATTTCGATTGCTCGTAAGGAATACGATACAATTGCCAAAAAAGAAGTACAGAAGGCTTTTGTTTACTCTTATGATGAATCAGCGAAAACACTGATGGATAATTATCTTGATAATGTTGAGGCGTATTGTAATAAAAATAAACTACGTGATCCTCTTACTGGAGAAGAAATGACTCCAGATGAGAAGCTTATGCGTTCAATTGAAGAACAAATCGGCATTTCAGAAAATGCAAAAAAAGCCTTCCGTGAAGAAATTTTAATCCGCATCTCGGCTTATGCAAGAAAAGGAAAGAAATTTGATTACAATTCACATGAACGCTTAAGAGAAGCGATTCAGAAGAAGCTCTTTGCTGATTTGAAAGACATTGTCAAAATTACAACATCGTCCAAGACTCCAGACGAATCTCAGCTTAAGAAAGTAAATGAAGTGATTGCAAGATTAATTGATGAACATGGTTATAACTCAGTATCTGCAAATGAGCTTCTTCGTTATGTAGGAAGTCTTCTAAACAGATAATTTAAAGTGACAGTCTCCTTTTTCCGTAGGGGACTGTTTTTTTCTTCATATAATAACTAATGTAATGCATCATTATTCCATTTAAGTATAAATTACAATATTTAGGGTGGTATATGGACTTGTGATGAATGTAAAACAGTGTTAAGTTATAGAAAAAAGACTCGGAGGCGCTATCGTGGATACAAAGAAAAATGAGTGGTTGGAGTGGGGGAAGGCAATCCTTGTTGCTATCGTTCTAGCTGCAATAGTTCGTGCATTTTTATTTACAAGCTACGAAGTTCAAGGTGAATCAATGGTTCCGAGCGTCTATGACGGTGAACGCTTTATTATCAATAAAATTGGTTATGGTTTTTCAGAACCGAATCGTTTTGATTTAATTGTTTTCCATGCAAATGAAGAGGACGATTACATTAAACGTGTTATTGGACTACCAGGAGATAAAGTAGAGGTGAAGAATGATGTTCTCTACATTAATAATGAACCAGTTGATGAGCCGTTTTTAGAACAACGAAAAGAAGGGTTAGGAAGTCAACCATATACAAATGATTTTGCTATTCCAGAAGTGGTGCCAGAAGGTCACGTCTTTGTGTTAGGAGATAATAGACCGAATAGTCTTGATAGTCGCAGGATCGGTTTTATTCCAAACGATAAAATTGTTGGTAAAGTGGACTTGCGTTTTTGGCCGATTGCAGAAGCTGGTGTAGTGAAATAGTAGAAGACCTTTCCTCTTATCCTGGGGAAAGGTTTTTTGCTTGTCCTCTTTTTTAATCGATATATTTGTCAGAATTTATTAGCAACTCTCTCCCCTGTCTGCATAGGATAAAGTAAGCCATTTTTCAAGCTGAGAATATTTAACATGGCTCGAAAACAGTATATTCAACTGGTGAGAAAATGTGCAAACATCTTTTAAATCGGCGAACACTCATCAAGAGTGTCATCGGATAGGGTGAAAAGGACAAAAAGGAGGGAGATCATATGAAAAACAGTAACCAACGTCAATTTATCGTGTCACAAGAAAACTGGTCGCTCCATCGAAAAGGCTACCAAGACCAAAGACGCCATCAAGAGAAAGTCCAAGAAGCGATTAAGAAGAATTTACCTGACCTTGTTAGTGAAGAGAATATTGTGATGTCAAATGGTCGAGATGTGATTCGCATTCCAATTCGTTCCCTCGATGAATACAAAATCCGTTATAACTATGATAAAAACAAACACGTCGGCCAAGGGAAGGGTGATAGCAAGGTCGGAGATGTCGTTGCTCGTGATCCAAACGCACAGCAGCAGCAAGGTCCAGGAAAAGGGCAAGGTGCTGGAGATCAAGCAGGGGAAGATTATTTTGAAGCAGAAGTTTCGATTATGGAGCTTGAGGAGATGCTTTTCCGTGAATTAGAGCTACCGAATTTACAAAAGAAAGAAGAAGCTGAATTTGTCATTGAAGACATCGCATTTAATGATATCCGTAAAAAAGGACTTATGGGTAATATCGATAAACGCCGTACCATTTTATCTGCAATTAAACGGAATGCACTTGAAGGACGTCCAGGTCTGATTCCAATTCATAACGACGATCTCCGCTTTAAAACATGGAACGAAGTCGTAAGACCAGAGTCCAAAGCCGTCGTTATTGCGATGATGGATACAAGTGGATCAATGGGACGATGGGAAAAATACATGGCCAGAAGCTTCTTTTTCTGGATGAACCGCTTTCTCCGTACAAAATATGAAACAGTCGACATTGAATTTATTGCCCATCACACGGAAGCAAAAGTCGTCTCTGAGGAAGACTTTTTTTCAAAAGGAGAAAGCGGCGGAACCATTTGTTCTTCCGCTTATCGAAAAGCTCTCGAAGTAATCGACGGTAAATACGATCCAAAGCGTTACAACATTTACCCATTCCACTTCTCAGACGGCGATAACCTCACCTCAGATAATACGCGTTGCTTGAAGCTAGTTGAAGAGCTGATGGGTGTCTCGAGTATGTTTGGGTATGGGGAAGTGAATCAATACAGCCGCCACTCCACCCTTATGAGCGCTTATAAAAATATCGACGATCGACGCTTCCGTCATTATATTTTAAAGGAAAAAGGCGATGTCTATCATGCGATGAAGACGTTTTTTAAGAAGGAAGAAGAGGGAATGACGGTTTAAATTGTAAATAAATAACGTGAGCGCCTCCATCTGCAGCTTAAACTGTAGTGGGGGTTTTTCTTTATCTAAGTAAAGAAGTTCAGGTCATACGTAAAAAGATGATCATTATGTATTTTACTTTTACAGGTGGAAAGATTTAGCATTAAATGACTACAACGGCAGAGCACTTACTGTTAAAATAAAAGTTGGAATAATCTGAAATAAAAGTGATGAGGAGGGGGAGTTCTTGGAATTATGTACTTTTTTTGAATTTGCTGTTGAGCGTCATTCAGATAAAGTTGCGGTTGTCGAGAAGAATAAGAGGTTAACGTATGCTGAACTAGGTGAGCAAGTGAATCAAGTAGCTTTTTCGCTTCAAAAATTAGGCTTGAGGAAGCAAGATTGTGTTATGATCCTACTTAAAAATAGAGTAGAAACCGTTGTCATATATTGGGCTGTGCAAAAGCTTGGGGCTATTTTCACACCAATTAATTTCCAGCTTTCTAAAGATGACATTAGGTATTGCATTCATGATGTTGAACCAAAGTTTGTTGTGTTTGAAGACTTAAGTGAGCATCTCATTATGAAAGAAACATTTAAAGAACGCCCCATTTTTATCGGGCTTTCTGATGGAAGTCAGCTCTCTGATATTAGTTATCGTGAGCTAGAGGAAGGAGGCGTATCTTTTTATGAACATGTTAATGTTGGTGCACATGATATTTCGAGTATTTACTATACATCTGGAACAACTGGTGTTCCAAAAGGTGTACCGCGTATTCATCTAAATGAGTATGCTGCAACGATGGCCCATATTGTTCAATGTCGTTACCAATCCTTTGATAGAACGCTTGGAAATTATCCCCTTTACCATGTCATTGGTTTACGTTCATTACAGGCAATGACTGCGTTGAATGGATTATATGTCGCCCTACCTGATTTTGATAGTTATGAATCATTACAAATGATTGATCAAGAAAAGATTAGTTGTCTTTTTCTTAACCCAACAATGTATCACGATTTGGTTTCTCATCCTTATTCAAATGAAATTGATTTTTCTGCTGTACATACGCTTGCCTATTCTGGTGCACCAATGTCGGAAGAATTAATAACTAAATGTGATGAAATTATGCAACCTGATCGTATTGTAAATCATTATGGTAGTACGGAAATCTATACATTCACATATTGCTCTGATGTAAGAAAGAAACCAGGAAGTTCAGGGCAACCTGGTATTCACCAACATATAAAATTAATAACGCCTGATCCTGAAAAAAGATCTTCCTCTACAAACGTTGTTTCTACAGGTGAAATTGGTGAAATTATCGTGAATATGAAATCACCTGAGGCATTTAAAGGATATTGGAATCGTCCTAATTTAACAAAAAAAGTAATCTATGATGGTTGGTATTATACAGGAGATTTAGGGTTTATTGATCAGGATGGTGATTTAAAAGTGATTGGACGAGCAGATGATATGATCTTATCAGGTGGAGAAAATATTTATCCAGAGCTTATTGAAAAGATTCTTTTGGAACACGACAAAGTAAAGGAAGCAGTTATTATCGGTGAAGAAGATGAGCGCTTGGGTCAGATCGTTGTAGCTTTTATCGTTCCAAATGACGATTCGCTCACTTTTCAAGAATTAGATCGATTTTGTAAGTATCATCAGCAATTGCCTACTTATAAACGTCCGAGAAAGTATGTGTTTGTCGAAAGTATTCCTAAAAGTCCAACTGGTAAAATTTTAAGGAGCAAGCTGCGAAACGGTCAATTCATTGAGTTATATTTATAAAATCATTTATGAAATGGATAGGTGGGAGAAGAATGGCGGAGATTTTAGTAGTAGATGATGATATAGAAAGTAGACAAACAGTGAGGTTCGTTATTGGAGAAAGTCAATATAACTATTTATCAATAACTGAAGTCGGAACGGTAGATAAAGGGATGCTTCTTTTAAAACAAAAACGACCGTTAATAGTGTTTATGGATCTCTCGCTTCCAGACGGAGATGGGTTGGCTTTTGGAAAGAAGGTTCTTGAAAAGCACCCTCATTTACCAATCGTTGTTCTAACACACTTAAAAATGTTTCATATTATTCAAGATTGTATGAACGCAGGATTTTCAAGTTATCTTTTAAAACCAATTTCAAAAAGTGAGTTATTAACGATTTTAGCTCGTTTAATGACAAAATATTCTGTTCGTAATGAGGAACAAATGATCGACAGAAAAGAATCGATAAATCGTTCTTTTGAAACTGACGTTGCAAACCCGATCGAGACAGCTATTAAGTATATCCAATTAAACTATTCTAAGCCGATCTCATTAAAAGAAGTTGCAAACCTTGTTTATTTAAGTCCGTCTCATTTTAGTCGAATGTTTAAAGAAGAAACAGGCTCTAATTTTGTTGAATACTTGATGAAATATCGAGTAGAAAAATCGAAAAATTTATTAAAAATGTCGATGTTACCAGTTGAAGTGATATCTAGTAACAATGGTTTTTCAAGCGCTGCTTATTTTTCAACCATTTTTAAAAGGTTAGAGGGAGTCACACCTAGTGAATATCGTAATTTATTATCAAAATTAAATCATAAAGAAGATCGAGCAAAAAAATAAAAGTCATATTCAAAAAAAACTAAAACAAAACTTATCTGAATTTTCTTATAATTATAACTAATAAAAGATAAAGTTGTAACAGATCATCACTTTTAAAGGGAGGGACTAAACGAATCATATTTTTGAAAGCGCTTTACTAAGTCTGAATAATAATCTATTAAAAGAAAAAAATGGGGGATTAATATGTCAATTTACAAACGTAAAGAGGGGCAAGAACAACCATATTGGCCAGCAGGTCCTTTTAAAGTGAGATTACCTTTTGTTCATTACCGCTTTGAGGCACCAGAGTTTGTTCAAGCTTTGATTATGTTTGTTGTTAGTCTTGGGATGATTCCGTTATTAACAGAATATTTAGGGTTACCTTATCAAGTAGCCTTGGCGTATGTATTTATTGGTGGGATCGGCTTTATGCTTCCTGCTTTGTTGGGAGTAGCAATGGTACCAGGGTGGATTACACCAGCAATTCCTGTGGTTTTATTATTTTTAGGAAACTTTCAGCCAGGACCAGAAGCTATTCAAGCATTGTTTGCGCTACAGTTTATCGTTTTTCTTATTTTCTTTATTTTAGGAATTACGAAACTCGGAGGAAAGCTAGTTGATCTTGTTCCTAATTCATTGAAGGCAGGAATATTGATTGGTGCAGGCCTTGCTGCGCTAATGGGGGAAATTCAAAATGGTGGTCGTTTAATGAATACGCCTATTTCCCTGATTATTGGTAGTTTGGTGGCCTTTTATATTTTATTTTCTTTATCATTTAAGCAATTAGTAGAGAATAATAAAATTGCTAAAGTGATGGCTAACTATGGTCTTGTTCCAGCAATGGTGATCGCAATGATAATTGGTTGGATGGTTAGTGAGTATCCAATGGCAAATGTGGAGTGGGGTATTACGCAGCCTGCATTCATAGAAATGTGGAGTTATCTGCCGTTTGCTGTTGGTTTTCCTTCATTAGATATCTTTTTATTGGCAGTACCAACAGCAATTATTGCTTATATTATCGCATTCGGTGACATTATTGTCGGAAAAACGCTCTTACAAAGAGCTGATAATGTTCGAAAAGATGAAAAAATCGATACAAACGTAGATAGAGTACATCTTGTTACAGCACTTCGAAATCTTATTCACTCATTTTTTGCTCCATACCCTGGATTGGCAGGGCCACTTTGGACACCTGTTCATGCGACGATGGTTGAACGCTATAAATATGGACGTAAAGCAATGGATTCGATTCATAGTGGGATGGGTACGTTTTGGATCGCTGGTTTTATTGCTTTATTTATTTTACCGCTTGTTAGCTTGTTTCAGCCAGTTCTACCGATTGCATTGTCGTTAACGTTGATTATTACAGCTTACGTTTGTATTAGTGTTGGGATTGAACAGGTTCATACAACAACAGAACGTGGAGTAGCAGGAATCATGGCTGTAGTATTAGCTATTCATGGCGCAACATATGGGCTTATAGCAGGGGTTGTTTTATATTTCTTAATTGAAAAGACAACGTTATTTAAAGCTAAATCTAACAATGATGTAGAAGATGAGGTTGAGGAGAAAAAGGTAATTTAACATAATTAAATTTTGAATGATCAGATCTTTGTGATGTTACAAAATAATGCTAACCAGGAGGCTAGCATTATTTTGTAAGTTTAACTTTTATGCAATTTAAGAAATAAATTAGTTAAAAATTTAGCTATTAAAAAAACAAAAACATATATCAAAAACAAATGAAAAAAGTTTGTACCATCGTACATCCTAAATAAGTTTGCACTAGCTAAAATAGGTTTGAAGATAAAAGCAAATATTATAGCAGCGATGGTTGAATAAATATAGAAATTTTTCTTATGGTTTAGGGTCCATTGATAGACAAGCATAAAAGTAACAGGAACTAATGAGGAGTCTAAAGAAAAACTAGGTAAAGCAGGGATTAGCTTATAAGGATAGTTCCAGAAACCTAAATTAATACCAGATATATCGATATAGGCGAATGCCATATGTATGCTATAACCGTAAAAACCAATCAGAAAAATTTTGTTTTTATCTATTTTGAAATAAAGAATGATTAAGGGAACTAGAAACATTGCAACTATTAACCAGAATTGCCAAGTGGAAAAATCAGAATAATCTTTCCAGTAATCAATTAAAGAATTCGTTAATTCTTTTTTCTGCCTAACTAAGGTATCAAAAGTATCTATACCAGTATTTTGCAAATGAATCATCCTTTTCTTAATGAAGTCATTTGTTAATATATCCATAATTAGTTGAGATTATAAAAATTTCTTTTAATTATAAAAGGGAGCTTTAATACACAGTTTGTAAGGAAGCCTTTTATAATGTCTTAAGTGTTAGAAATGAAGGATAGATGCGAAAAGTGCATAGGGGGAACGAAGATGAACGACAAGAAAGTACTGCTTATATTTAGCAAGTATATGAAGAAAGATCCGAGTCGTTAGATTTAATAATTGGATAGATGAAGAAAAAACAGATGTAACCAATGTACCGTTTTCTGGAAAATAAATAATATTAGCAGGGTGGATGCTTCTTGTGTCGAATGTACCGATATAGGAGGCGATATTAATGAGCCGTGTTAAATTTTTAGCAAAAAGTTCTGAACGCCCTGATGGTTGGTATGCTGTAGTTGAAAAAGAGAACGGTGAAGTAAATGAAAAAGTATTTGAAGAGAAGTGTATCGACGAGGAACGCGCAATAAATTTAGCAACTGTTATGGCTGTGAAACATACCCGATTTAAATTTTTAAAAAATAATACTCTCTAAATGATTGAAGATTATTTAAAGCACCACCGTGGCGCTTTTTTTTGTACTGAGAAAAGATATAGGTGCTATTCTCAAAAAGTACATGAAATGAAAGATGTCGAAATCATTAAAGCACATGAGATAGATGTTAGTGAAAATTCCACCTGAATGGTTTGTCTCATTTTATGGGCTATTTATAAAAGGAAAAGTTCATTAATGAACCACGACGGGCATGCCAATTTAAAGTATAACCATGAGAATCGTATGTTTTGGGCAAAAGAATATTATGTGAGTACTGTAGGATTGAATTAAAAAACGATAGAGAATTATATACGTAATCAGGAAGCAGAGGATCGATTACGCGACCAAATGACGAAGAGAGAGTACGTCGATCATTTAAAGATAAGTAATACGGTTGACAGTCAATTTCTAGTCTTCTTTAAAGGGGTGTCGGTAAAATGGTCTTTTAGAACAAAATTAAAACCGCCAGTTCTACCGGCGGTTATTTCTTCAATATTTTCTAAGTATTGTTAGTTATTGTTGCCATTCCCATTGCCGTTGTTGTTCCCATTGCTGTTGTTGTTCCCATTGCTGTTGTTGTTCC
>NZ_VLKZ01000005.1:78604-322715 GCF_007830185.1 Halalkalibacter nanhaiisediminis
GTTGTTGTTCCCATTGCTGTTGTTGTTCCCATTGCTGTTGTTATTGCCGTTGTTGTTGCTGTTGCTGTTGCTGTTGCCATTGCCGTTGTTGTTGCTGTTGCCATTGCCATTGCCATTGCTGTTGTTATTGCTATTGCCATTGCTGTTGTTATTGCCATTGCTGTTGTTATTGCTATTGCTATTGCTATTGCTATTGCTATTGCTGTTGTTATTGTTATTGCTGTTGTTATTGTTATTGCCATTGTTGTTGCTATTGCTATTGCCGTTTCCGTTGTTATTACCATTACCGCTGTTGTTTCTAGTGGTTTGATTTCCTGATGAATTATTTCCACCTTTTTGACCTATTTCTTGATAAAATTCTTTATCATGATTTTGGCTTGTTTGTTCTCCACCTTTTTGACCAATCTCTTGGTAAAACTCTTTGTCATGATTTTTACTTGTTTGTTCTCCACCTTTTCTTCCCGCTTCTTCACGACTCATCTTTTCATTGTTGTTGTTTGCATTATTGTTGTTATTGTTTTTTTGTGCCATTTTAAACCCTCCTTTGTAAGTTATTTTTAAATTACCTGTTTTAACACATTTAAAACTCTTTTTTTTATGTAATAAATTGAAATATAATCAAAATTTAAAAAACATTTAGATGTCGGTCAAGGTTTCAACCCTAATCATCATACCCAACAATAGTGCTATTATAATTGATGTAGGCACAGCGATAACAGTTGGACAAAAGGGTGTTCAGTATTGAAAGCAGACTGGTATAGATAGCACATTGATCGATTTTTTTCAAAAATTAATATTTTTCAAAGGTTCAATGTCTATATATTTAACTGTTTTTAATGCAGACGGATTCTATGAATGGAAAAGAACTAAAGGAAAGAAAATCCATTTAGAATGACTATGAATGAAAGGGAAGTGTTCACGTTGAACATGCGTTATCCTCAAGTTGTAAGCAATGAGTCATATTATAACCTTCATACAATGTTAGTAACTTGAAGACGTATCACAGTAATATTGGTGCGGCTTAAATTTTTCGTAACTCCCTATTTCTTGTGTAATTTAGCTTTTAATTAAATTTTTAATATTTTTCAGAATTTTCATTGTCAATTTTCTTTTTGTCGTTTAAAGTAAGAAATATCCAAATGAATAGTGTTAACAGTAAACTTTGGTAAATACATAGTATCTTTTTTTATTGTCTACTGTTAACAGTAGACAATGTAAAGAAAATGAGATCATTTTTGGTAGCTTTATCTAAATAGTGGTAGAAGGTCACATTCAATAAGATATCAAATAGGAGTGGTGAGTAGATGAAGGTACATAAAATTGCAGTAATACCTGGAGACGGAATTGGACCAGAGGTTATCGATGAAGGCGTAAAGGTCCTACAAAGAATAGCAGAACTTGATGGATCGTTTACCTTTGAATTTGATTATTTTCCATGGGGTTGTGAATATTACGCAAAGAATGGCAAGATGATGGACGATAATGGTTTAGACATACTAAAAAATTATGATGCTATCTATTTAGGAGCAGTAGGTTTCCCTGGTGTACCAGATCATATTTCTCTTTGGGATCTTCTTCTAAAAATTAGAAAAGGATTTGATCAATATGTAAACTTACGCCCTATAAAACTTTTAAATGGAATACCAAATGCATTAAGCAATGTGCCGCGTGAAAATATTGATATGCTTTTTATACGTGAAAATACAGAAGGGGAATATGCAGGAGCTGGTGACTGGCTTAATAAAGGCAGAGAAGATGAAATCGCTCTACAAACTGGTGTTTTTACAAGAAAAGGTGTCGAGAGAATTATTAGATATGCGTTCGAAGAGGCCCGGAAACAAGGGAAGAGTTTAACGAGTATTTCAAAAGGAAATGCCATGCAATATTCAATGGTATTTTGGGATCAGATATTTGAAGAAGTAGCTAATGAGTATCCTGATGTAAAGATCGATTCATATTTAGTAGATGCTGCAAGTATGCTACTAATTAAAGATCCAAAACGCTTTGAAATCGTTGTTACAACGAATCTATTTGGAGATATATTAACTGATCTTGGAGCTGCACTTGCGGGGGGACTGGGCTTGGCAGCAGGTGCAAACGTAAATCCAGAAAAAACATTTCCTTCTATGTTTGAACCAATTCATGGATCGGCTCCTGATATTGCAGGACAAGGAATTGCGAATCCGATGGCAACTGTTTGGTCAGCAAGTCAGATTCTTGATTTCTTTGGATATGAGCAATGGGGCAATCAAGTGATCCAAGCAATTGAGAAAACGTTAGTTGATAAAAAGGTTTTGACGCCTGATTTAGAAGGATCATCCACAACAGCAGATGTTGGAGATGAAATCATTAATAATCTTGTAAAAATTAAGGTAGAATCTAATTAATCATTTTTAGCCTGTTGAGAAACGACACTCAGCAGGCTGTATGTTCTAGAATGACTTACGCTAATAGAGGAGGTAAACTTAGTTGGAAGTTATTCGTTCAATTCCTTTATACCAACAAGTTTATAATCAACTAAGAAAAGAAATTATTTCAGGGAATTTAGAAAGCGATTCGATTATAAATGAAGTACATTTAGCTAGAGATTTAGAAGTTAGTCGTGGGCCTGTGAGAGAAGCGATCAGAATTCTTGAGCAAGAAGGGCTTATTACACGGGATAATAAAAATCAGTTACGTACGTATAGAGCTACGATTGAAGATATTGAAAATATTTATCAATGTAGACAGGTTCTAGAATCATTAGCAGCTACATTAGCTGCTCGCAGAATGAATGATGATAAAATAGATAGACTAGCGAGTATAATGAAGAAAAAAGAAACATTCATTTATATTGAAACAGACAGTGAAGCAGTAGCAAAGGACTTTGCTGACTTATGTTCAGAATTTCATGAAGTTATTAATCATTCTTGTGGGAATCCAAGGTTACAACAGCAAATTAAGCAATTAAAAAGTTTAACTTACCTATATAGACATTATAATGTAAAAGGAATTTCACGCCGAGAAGAAGTGTTTAATGATCATCGTACGATTTTAGAATTTCTCAAAGAAAAAGATGATAAAAAGGCTGGGGCTTTTATGCAGGAGCATATTGAACGTGATTTAACGAATTTAATATCTATTTATCATTTGGGTGATTTAGGATGAAGAAAAGAGTATAAAAACAGAGTAGTTTGCTAATGTAATGAAAAGATGAAATTTGTGTTTTTCTCAAAGCTAACTTTTAGGAGTTAGCTTTATTACTATAGAATAGATTAGGGTTATTCTGCTAATTTAATTAAAATAGCAAACGCTTACGATATCGTATTGCCGAATCGTCTAAGATCATGTACGCTTTTCATATAACTATGGATGATAGGGGACTAATATGGACTACCGTAAGTATGTTTTGGCTGATTCAATTGGATATAAAATAACGAATACAGCCCGTCTTGTCACAAAGAGACTAAATGATAATTTTAAACAAAATAATTTTCCTGTAACAAATGAACAATGGTCAATCATGATCCGCTTATGGGAAGAAGATGGTTTAACACAGAATAAGCTTGCGGCTTTAACGAAAAAGGACTCGCCAAGTGTTTCGAGACTAGTGAATAATATGGAAAAGCGTGAATTAGTGAAGCGAGTTCCGCACCCAGTTGATAAACGAACGAATTTGATTTTTTTAACGACAAAAGGGAAGAAAATGCAAATGGGACTCATAACGCAAGCCCAGAAAACGGTCGAACAAATATCAGAGGGAATTGATCCAGCAGAATTAGAGATATTTCTAAAAGTGTTAGAAAAAATCGACCGAAATTTAAGCGATTTTCAAGAATAAAAGTAGCACTATTCTCAATTAGAGAGTAGTGCTTTTATTATGTGTTATTGCTTTTCTTTCTAGATAATATAGTTGTATGAACAGCTATTATTATAATATTTTTGAAAAAACAGCGTTATGAATGATACTATTCAAATTAAAATTAGTTGTTAAAACAACTAATTTTCGGAAGTGTATTGACAATGGTTCTCGATAGGAATAAAATAGCACTTATAACGATAATCATTATCATTTGAATTAATGAAATACTGATAATTTTATTTATTTTTTTTATCATTTAGTGATAATCATTATCATATCCAAATAGTTATGAAAGGGGGTTAGGGTTCCTAGTTGCTCATCTGAATCAGGTAGATTTTTTTTGAGGAATCTCTTAAAGAGAATAGTAGGATAGGTTATGAAAAAAAGATATTTAGTTTTGTTACTCGTTTTTCTTTCGCTCATCTCACTTATTATAGGAGTTCGAGATATAAAGCCAATGGATATGTTCGCTTTGAATGAAGAGCAAGCTGAGACATTGTGGTTAGTCAGGTTTCCGAGGCTTATTAGTATCATTATTGCAGGAGTGAGCATGAGTATTTGCGGGTTAATCATGCAGCAACTCACAAGAAATCGATTTGTCTCACCAACTACAGCGGGGACAATGGATTCGGCTAGGTTAGGGATTCTAGTATCCTTATTATTATTTACGTCTGCTAGTCCGATCGTAAAAATGCTTGTCGCGTTTGCCTTCGCCTTAGCTGGAACATTTATTTTCATGAAAATCCTAGAGAGAATTAAATTTAAAGATACGATTTTCATTCCGCTTGTTGGGTTAATGTTTGGAAATATTATTAGCTCCATTACGACCTTCTTTGCTTACCGTTATGACTTAATTCAAAACATGTCAGCATGGTTGCAAGGGAACTTCGCTATCATTATAAAAGGAAGATATGAACTTTTATACATAAGTATTCCTATTTTGATCATTGCTTACTTGTTTGCGAACAGGTTCACGGTTGCAGGTATGGGCGAAGAGTTTTCTGTTAACTTAGGATTGAATTATAAAAAGGTGGTTAATATTGGGTTGATCATTGTGGCATTAATTACTTCAGTAGTCATCTTAACGGTTGGGATGATTCCATTTTTGGGGCTCATTATTCCAAATCTCGTTACGATTTATCGTGGTGATAATTTACGGGAAAATCTCCCTTATACGGCCTTACTCGGGGCAATCTTTGTTCTGTTCTGTGATATTTTAGGTAGATTGATCATCTACCCATACGAAATTCCGATTGGTCTTACGGTTGGTGTGATTGGAAGCGGTATTTTCCTGTATCTATTGTTAAGGAGAAAGTCTTATGGGTTATAAAACAAAAATTACCTTGCTTATGATTCTTGCAATTGGGTTGATTGTTGTGTACATGACAATTGATTCAAAAGGTAACTGGGAATATGTGCTTCCGCGAAGAGGGTTAAGCATCGTTGCCATTGTCATAACAGGAGCTGCCATTGCGTTTTCAACAATGGTGTTTCAAACCATCACAAACAATCGTATTTTAACACCTAGTATCATTGGCCTTGATTCTCTTTATCTACTTATTCAAACGTTCATTATTTATGTTTTTGGTTCGACTAGCTTCTTCGTATTGAATCAGTATTTAAACTTCACTATCTCGGTTGGTTTAATGGTTTTGTTTGCGGCTTTTTTATATAAGTTGCTCTTTAGAAGAGAAGGTCAAAATATCTATTTACTGCTTTTAATAGGTCTGGTCTTTGGTACGCTATTTTCAAGTTTGTCGACGTTTATGCAAGTGTTAATTGATCCAAATGAATTTTTGTCCGTTCAAGATAGAATGTTTGCTAGTTTTAATAACATTCATACCGAGCTATTAGGTATCTCGATTCTACTTATTTTGGTTTTGGGATTGTACTTTTATCAATTTACGAAATATTTAGATGTTTTATCTCTTGGAAGAGAACAAGCGATTAATTTGGGTGTGCATTATGATCATGTTGTAAAAAGAATGTTAATCATGATTGCCATTCTTGTTTCGATTGCTACAGCTTTAGTTGGACCGATTACGTTTTTAGGACTGCTTGTTGCCAATGTCGCTCATGAATTCATGCGAACGTACCAGCACAAATATTTACTATCAAGTTCGATGTTGATTAGTGTTATTGCCCTTGTTGGTGGACAGCTAATTATCGAGAGAGTGTTTACGTTTTCGACGACGTTAAGTGTCATTATTAATTTCATCGGTGGTGTCTATTTCCTATACCTTTTATTAAAGGAGAGTAAAAAATGGTAGAAATTATGAATGTAACAAAGCAATATGCGACAAAGAATGTCGTTGATCATGTGTCAGTCAATATTAAAAAAGGAAAAATTACTTCGTTTATCGGTCCGAATGGAGCGGGGAAAAGTACATTATTGTCGATTGTCAGTCGACTGATTTCAAAGGATTCAGGTGATATTCGAATTGATGATGTTGATATCTCTCAAACGAAAAGCAAGGATTTAGCGAAAAAGGTGTCTATTTTAAAGCAATCCAATAACATTTCGGTACGATTATCAATTAGAGAGCTTGTATCATTTGGTCGGTTTCCCTATTCCCAAGGAAACTTAACGGAAGAAGATATCCGTCATGTCGATGAAGCGATTAAATATATGGAGTTAGAAGATATCCAAGATAAATTTTTAGATCAACTAAGTGGGGGCCAGCGGCAAAGAGCGTACATTGCGATGGTTATTGCTCAAGATACAGAATACATTCTCCTTGATGAGCCACTTAATAATTTAGATATGAAGCATTCGGTACAAATCATGAAAGTACTTAGACGAATGGTAGATGAGCTTGGTAAAACGATTGTCATTGTTCTCCATGATATTAATTTCGCATCCTGTTATTCGGACCACATCGTTGCGTTAAAGGATGGGAGGATCGTAAAAGAAGGGCCAACGCCTGAGATTATCAACAATGCTGTCTTGAAAGAAATATACGATATGGATATTCCGATTAATAACATTAATAATTGCAAAATTTGTGTGTATTTTACGTAAGCATTGTTTGGTAGTTCGTGATGTTAACATTTAGGATTCATTAGCATCATCATTATAAAATTAAAAATTGGAGTGAGTAGAATGAAGAAGTCTTTAATATTCATGTTTATGCTTATGTTATTAGCTGTTTTTGTAGCAGCGTGTGGTTCTAATAGTGCGACTGATACACCAGCAGAAGAAACACCAGCAGAGGAAGAGGAGACAGATGTAGCGGCAGAGGAAGAGCCAGCTGCAGAAGAAGAGACGGAAATCACGATTCAACACGATCTAGGTGAAACGGTTGTTTCAAAAAATCCAAGTAAAGTTGTTGTTTTTGATATGGGTGTACTAGATACTTTAGATGCTTTAGGTGTAGAAGAAGTTGTTGCTGTGCCAAAGGGGAACATTCCAGAGTACTTAGCAAAGTATGATGGTGTTGAATATACAAATGTGGGCTCATTAAAAGAGCCTGATTTTGAGACAATTTATGATATACAGCCAGACTTAATTATTATTTCTGGTCGAACTTCTGATGCATATGAGGAGTTAAGTGGAATTGCACCAACGATTTTCATGGGCTTAGATACAGCTAATTATATGGAATCATTCACAGCTAACGTAAAAACATTAGCAGAAATTTTTGGTAAGGAAGACGTAGCAGAAGAGCAGCTTGCGGCGATTCAAGAGTCTGCGAGTCAATTAAATGAAAAGGCAACTGCTAGCGAAGCTCAAGGTTTAATTGTGTTAGCGAATGACGGAGCAATTAGTGCATATGGTCCTGGTTCACGATTTGGCCTTCTACATGATGTATTTGGAGTAACACCTGTTGACAAAAATATTGAAGTGTCTACTCATGGTCAAAATGTTTCATTTGAATACATTGTTGAGAAAGATCCTAAATACCTCTTTGTTGTCGATAGAGGCGCAGTTGTTGGCGGGGAATCACCTGGAAAACAAACGATTGAAAATGAATTAGTCCAGGGGACACAAGCGTATCAAGAAGGAAATATTGTTTATCTAGATCCTGTGAACTGGTATATTTCAGGTGGCGGGTTAACGTCTGTTTCTGAAATGATTAAAGAGGTTGACGTTGCAATTGAATAAAAAAAATATAAGCCAGTAGCAGATATGATTTTGCTACTGGCTTTTTTCTTAACGTCTTAATTTCGGAACATTTAAATAGGTTCCCGCTCTCCATACCCATTCAAATGGGCCCATACGATAGTGCTTGAGCCACCATTTGCTTGCAATCACTTGAATGAAGAAGAAGGCAAACACGAGCAAAATACCAGCAAAGTAGCCAATGCGATCAAAAAGTCCGATACCGTAGCCATAGAATAGGGTTGTAAAGACAATCGATTGCATTAAATAATTCGTTAATGACAAGCGCCCAACGTATGCAAGTGGCTGCAACAGCTTTTTCCCTTTGTCACTTGAAGCGATTAAAGCGATGCTTGATGCGTAGAACATGGCAACAAAAGGGCCACCAACCGTCGTATGTAGCATTTCACTTTGATATGTTCCTTGAATGACAAAGGCAAGTTTACTTGGAAAGCCAACAAGTAGAGTGACCCACCAAATTCTTTTGATAAGTGCTCTATGACGTGGAATATCCTCAAGCCACTTTTTACGTGCAACAAATGCACCTAGCAAAAACATTCCTAAGACACTAACCATGGCAGTGGAAGTAATAATAATGTCTCCGATCATTCCCATCCCAAGAGGATCAGCATCCATACGAAATGAAACAACGTCAGCATAACTACCTGATGAGAGTGCTTCTTTTTCCTCTATTGAATACTGATACAATTGTTCGCCAATAAGAGTAGTTGATTCATCTTCTGGTGTAGCAATGGAGCTGGCCATTAGTAAAAGAAGAAGGAGTGACCAGATGAGTAATCCTCTTTCTTTTAATTTCAAAAAGAAAAACAAGATGAATGATGTCAATGCGTAGACGAAAAGAATATCGCCATCCCAAATAAATAGTCCATGCAAGTAACCGACAACAAGGAGGATAAGAATTCGACGCCAATAAACAACACCAAAGCGTAACTCTCTTTGTTCAAGTCTTTCTTTTAGAAACGCCATTCCATACCCGAAAAGAAAGGAAAAGAGCGTATAAAAGCTTGCTTGGGCAAAAAGTTGAATAAAAATTTCGGCTGCACGGTCTAGTGCGCCGAGTGGATAATAATCATGAATATCAGGTACAAGAAATAACCCAAATTGAAAATGCATGCTATTTGCTAGCAAGATGCCGAGTAAGGCAAGGCCTCTCATCAGATCAAGAGAAACAATTCGGTCTTTTTCATCAATTGGGTTTGAACGTGTTGTCATATGTTGTCCCCTTTACTTAAAATCTGTTTCTTACTGTAAGAACTTGTTATCATTCTCACAAGATGGATTTTAACTCTTTTTAACATACGTAGCAATGAGTAAAAAGTTTCAATGCAAGTAAGCAGACTCAAGGTTGATCTAAATCATCTTTTCAATCTATTTATTCATGATATAAATGATAAAAGCGAGATAGGTCGCAAATGAACTCCATAGTAGGTAAGGGATGAGTAAATTGGATGCTTTTTTTGAAAGTGGTTTCGTCGTTATGATGAGAAGGAATGTTGTGAGAGTAACAAAGGCAGAGTCAACAAATGCGAAAAATAGATTTTTCTCAGTGAATAGAAAATAACTGAATGCTTGGTTCAATAGCCAATTGGCAAGTAAGACAAACCAAAATAATCGCGCGGCAAATGTAAAGCCATATTGTCTGTAGATCTTTGCCACAGCTGTTGCAATGAGGAAAAACAATAGTGCCCAAATCAACCCAATCATAGATCCACTTGGTGTCCATTTAGGTTTGTGTAATGAGTTATACCAATCGGGATCAATGGGAAATAGCACTCCGGCTAATGAAAATAGGGAATACGTAATAACGAAGACAAGAATACTCGACCAAATTGATCTCATCCTAAAACCTCCTCATCTCTTTATTAAATTTTAGCAAAAAATAACTGCTCATCACACATTATGAGGACAATGAAGGGATCATGTCCTTTTGCTTTAGAAACACCAAAAAACCAGGGCAATTAACTGCACCTGGTTCGTATGCTTATTCAGCGGTTGAAAGCTTTGTTTTTCGAGATTGCTTCACAATAAAATAAGATAATGTAATAGTCATAAAACCTATCATATATAGGAAAAGGATTCCGAGATTGCTCCACATAAAGGAGAAATCACCACTTGAAATGACGGCTTTAAAAGCTTGAACTGAATACGTCATCGGTAATATTGCGTTAAATGGTTGAAGTGCTTGTGGAATCAATTCTAATGGGAATGTTCCTGCACTTGTTGTTAATTGAAGTATCAAAATGATGATCGCGACAAAGCGTCCTGGATCAGCTAAAAGCGTAACAAGACATTGAACAAGAGCGATAAAGGTTAGACTTGTGATGATTGAAGTCAATATAAATAGTGGCACGCTTTGAACTTCAATTCCAAGACCAACTAATAGAATTCCAGCTGCTAGCAATGCTTGAAGCATTCCGACAGCAGCTAGGAATGAAAATTTACCGAAGAATACAACCAAGCCATTTTTACCTTCTGTTGCAACTTCGCGCATTGGATAGACGATGGAAAGAAGGAGAGCCCCAACGAATAATCCGAGTGATAAGAAATAGGGTGCAAAACCTGTTCCGTAGTTCGGTACATGATGGAAAGATTCGCTCTGGACTTCAACAGGAGCTGCCATCATATTGTACGTATCTTTATCAGCCTGTACTTCATTAACTTTGGAGCCTGCATCAAGCAATTTATCTTTTAGTTTAGACGTACCTTCCTCAAACTCGTTTGTTCCATTAGATAAAGTATTGGCTCCGTCTGCCAACTGTTGTGAACCAGACTTAAATTGTCCAGATCCTTCTTCAAGTTGGTGTAATCCATTTGAAAGGTCGTTACTTCCTCCAAGTAGATGTTTAGAACCTGCTTCTGCTTGTTGGAGCTTGTCACCAAATAAAGTAAGGCCTTCATGTAAAGTTGTTGTGCCAGTAAGCAATTCCTTTCCACCAGTAGATAATTGATTTAAGGCGTTAGCTAATTGTTGACTTCCGTTTACTATTTCTTTCTGGCCTTTATTTACTTCGGAAAGAGATCCTTCTAATTGCTTGGCGCCGCCACTAAGCTGACCTGATGCTTGAGAAAGGGCTGCTGTTCCGTTTGCCACCTGTGTAGAGCCTTCATTCAATTGAGTTAGGATGACAGTTAGTTGCTGTTTTTGTTCAGGAGACATTTGCTCTAGCATGGGCGTAATTCTTTCTGTCAACAAATTCATTCCTTGTTGGATTTGCTTGGCACCATCTGCTAATTGATCTGACTTTGTTTCTAGGTCTACAAGAGAGGTGGCTAGTGTATTTGCTCCACCTTGAAGGGCTGCTGTACCTTGCACGACTTTTTCTAAAGAAGCGGTAAGTGTATGTGTGCCACTTTCTGTCTGTTCGAAACCCTGGACAAGCGTTGTCGTTCCAGCGTTCATTTTTCCAGCTCCTGCTTGAAGCTCTTGCTCTGCATTCACTAGTTGAGATAATCCAACGGAAAGTTCGCCAATGCCAGCATTTAATTTTGTCGATCCCTCAGAGGCTTGAGCCATTCCTTGATCAAATATGATCGATTTTTCTGCAAGTAAGGCTAAGTTATTTTTTAATTGGTTTGCTCCATTAGAAAGTTCTGCTGCTCCAGCATTTATTTGAGATGCTCCGTCTCCAGCTTGGTTAAAGCCATCTCCCACTTCTTGAAGTTTCTTAAACAGCGTCTCTGCATATGTTTCTGTTACTTTTTCTGCTAAAGCCGACTTGATTTGGTTAACGGCTGTTGCTCCGATTTGTGCTGAGAGAAAGTTATAGCTTTCATTTGGAATGTATGTTAATTCCATTTTTTTTGGATTATCCTCTAAAAGTGTTGTCGCATGCTCTGAAAATGTTGATGGAATCTCGACAACTAGATAATATTTTTGAGTTTGTAAATCGTTCATTGCTTGTTCCTTATTTATAAATGTGAACTGAAAATCATTACTTTCTTTCAGTTTCTCTACTAAATCATTTCCTAAATGAAGCTTTTCACCTTCGAATTCAGCACCGTTATCCTCATTTACAATGGCTACTGGTAAATCTGATAGCTGTTCATATGGATCCCAAAATGCCCATAAAAACATTCCTGCATATAAGATAGGAACAAACAAGATCGCGATAACCGAAATGAGTACCTTTTTGTTCTGTAATACGTTTAGCCATTCGGTTTTTATATACGATAGTTTCATTTTTTCTCCTCCTGTGATTAATTGACCATTTTATTCATTTGGTCATTTTTGTTCGGAATAAAAGGATTACCTTTAAGAGATCGATAATCCATTCATGACATATAACTCGAATAAATGTAAAATTTGTTTTTCGTCTAGTGGTTCATGGTGCTGCTCCCAATCAAAAATAAGCGCAATGTAGAGCTTTAACATTAAAAATGCAGTGAGTTCTGTATTGCATGGCTTAATTTCATCATTTTCAATTGCTTGTTCAACTTTTTCCTTGATGAAGTTTAAAATTGCTCGTTCTATTTGTTGCATAACTTCTTGCACGGCGTGAGTACCAAGTTCCTTTTCTTCTTGAAAAAGCTTAATGGTCAACTGATGCTGTTTTCGGTACTCTAACATTCTTAAAATGGCGTGATGAGCATTTTCGTGAAAAGAAGCATCTTCTTTGATCACGTCTTCGGCTGCATGCTTCATATCTTGAATCAGTGTAATCACAATCTCATGAAAGAGCTCTTCTTTATTAGTGAAAAATGTATAAATTGTGCCTTTACCAACATTGGCTAGCTTTGCTACCTGATCCATTGTTGTTGCTTTGTAACCAAACATCGAAAATGATTTGGTTGCTGCTTCTAGAATCAAATTTCTGCGATCAACGGTCATTTTATCACCTCCACTAATGACTAAATGAATAATTTAGTCATTTTGCACAAATATAAATTACCACAGATCAATATGTAAATCAACTTTCTCTCTTGTAACAACTTACTTTTGAAAAAGACCATTCTCGTGTAGACTAGTAAGAAGGAAAATGTTACTAGGAGGCAAAGGGTATGCAACAGACAGAAATGATTAAACTCATTCAAAGTCATCGGTCGATTCGCGCTTTTACAGAGCAAAAGGTAACGGATGCTCAAATTGAGTCGATTGTTGAATCAGGACGGTGGGCACCATCCTCTAATCATGTACAAGCTTATAGCATTATCGTGATTCAAAGCGAGGAAAGAAAGAAAGAGCTCGCCAAGCTAGCTGGTAATCAGTCTTATGTAGAAGAGTGTCCTGTTTTCTTTGTCATCTGTGCTGATTTTTACCGTTTACAAAGAGCAACAGCAAAGCATGAACAGCCATTTGAGGTAGGCGCGCAGGAACAAGTCCTTGTTGGTGCCGTCGATACGGCGCTTGTTGCTGAAAATATGTTACTTGCTGCTCGTTCATATGGAATGGGAGGTGTTATGATTGGGGGAATTCGTAACGACCCAGAGGCTGTTTCAAAGCTGTTAGGTTTGCCTGAGTTTACGTTTCCTGTGATGGGATTATGTATTGGTTATCCTGCGCAGGAGCCTGAGCAAAAACCTCGTTTGCCAAAACAAGCGGTCGTTCATTATGAAACGTATGATGCCTCAAACTACGAAGAAACATTAGCACAATATGATGAGATTACAGCGCGCTATTATCAGGAGCGTTCTGAAGCTAAAAGAGTTGATACATGGTCAGAGCAAATGTCGAGGTTTTTCGCTACGACGAAGCGTCCGCATATAGGAGACTTCTTGAAAAAGCAAGGATTTCTCAAGTCATAACAACTATTGACAAAATTCTTGAATTCTACTAAGCTGTGACATAACAACGAACTACATACAATCTTATCAAGAGTGACCGAGGGATCAGGCCCGATGACGTCCAGCAACCGCCATTTATTAGGAAAGGTGCTACTTCCTGCAGAATCGATGTATTCTGAAAGATAAGCGTCCAGTGCGAAGACACGAGCCACTTTTTCAGAACGAGAAGGTGGCTCTTTTTAATTGAAAAAATCGAGGTGTGGTTATATGAAAACGTTTAAACAGTCAGAAACGCTAAAAAATTTGCCTGAACAATTTTTTGCAAAGCTTGTGAAAAAGGTCGCAAAAGTAAAAGAAACACATGATGATGTCATTAATTTAGGTCAAGGAAACCCCGACCAACCTACACCAGAACCAATTGTGGAAAGGCTTAAGGAAGCTGCTAGTAACCCTGCCTATCATAAATATTCACCATTTGATGGACACTTTTTTTTGAAAGAGGCTGTCGCTAATTATTATTTACGCGAATATGGGGTGAAAATTGATCCGAAGACAGAAGTAGCCGTTCTTGCTGGGGCAAAGGCAGGACTTGTTGAAGTAAGCCAGTGTCTTTTAAATCCAGGGGATCTCGCCCTTGTTCCAGATCCAGGGTATCCTGACTACTGGTCAGGGATCGCAATCGCAGGGGGGAAGATGCATACAATGCCACTTCGTCCAGAGCTTGATTTTCATCCTGATTTCTCAGAAATCGATCAAGATGTTTTGCAAAAAGCATCGCTTATGTTTTTAAATTATCCAAACAATCCAACAGGTGCCGTGGCAACTCATAGCTTGTTTGAAGAGGCGATTCGGCTTGCGCATGAACATGACTTTTGTTTAATTCATGATTTCGCTTATGGGGCTATTGGATTTGATGGTAAAAAGCCGCTGAGTTTTTTACAAATCCCTGGCTCAAAAGAAGTTGGAGTCGAGATGATCACCCTTTCTAAAACGTATAATATGGCAGGGTGGCGTGTTGGATTTGCTGTCGGAAATCCGAGTGTGATTCAGGCCATTGAACTGCTTCAAGATCATTATTTTTGCAGTATTTTTGGAGGCATTCAAGATGCAGCTGCTTATGCTCTTAATTCTGATCAATCAAGCGTTGTTGAGCTAGTCGATATGTATGAGAAGCGTCGCAAAGTATTGGTTGAGTCCGCTTTAGAAATTGGCTGGAATGTTAAAGCTCCTCAAGGTTCATTCTTTGCTTGGTTCCCTGTACCAGAAGGTTATACGTCAGAAAGCTTTGCAGATAAAGTCCTAGAAGAGTCTAGAGTTGTCGTTGCACCTGGAAATGGATTTGGTGAGTACGGCGAAGGATATGTTCGTATTGGGTTATTGTGTGAGGAAGAGTTGCTTCGAGAAGCGATGCTACGAATTGGCGCTCTTAATCTCTTTTCTCAAGGGTAACAAACAGCATAAGACATTCCTTTTTCTTCATATGACATAAAGAATCTTAAATTGTTCATATGGAGGGAAGGCAATTGATTAAACGGTTTAATAAATTGGCGATTGAATTGCCGACGCCAAAAAAATCCAGATGCGAATGCAGCTGCAGCCGTTCAAGAGTTACTTGGTGGAAAATTTGGAGAGATGTCGACCTTAAATAATTATATGTATCAATCGTTTAATTTTCGAAATAAAAAGAAGCTGAAGCCCTTTTATGATCTAGTCGTAAGTATTACAACAGAGGAATTTGGTCATGTGGAGCTCGTTTCACATATTGATTGAAGGCACGACTTTCCCAGCTGATCCAGACCTTGCACCGATGAGGGATGCGAAGGATAAGCGTAATACGTACCATTTTATTCAAACAGCGCAGACGTCTCATCCAATGGATTCAATGGGGACTTCCTGGCGCGGTGATTATGTGTTTAATAGTGGCAATCTTGTCTTAAACCTTTTGCATAATTTCTTTTTGGAGTGCGGTGCGAGAACACATAAGATGCGTGTGTATGAAATGACGGATAATCCAGTTGCCCGTGAAATGATTGGTTACCTCCTCGTTCGTGGTGGGGTGCATGTTGTTGCCTATGCAAAAGCACTTGAAATCGCCACAGGTGTAGATGTAACGAAATTACTGCCTATTCCGAATCTAGATAACTCAAAATTCGATGCCACACGAAAATTTGAGGCAGAAGGAGTTCACCGAAGACTGTACACATTTAGCGATCATGATTACAAAGACATCGATAAAATTTGGAAAGGAACGCACCCGACAGAAGGAGGGCAGCTTGAAGTGATTCAAGGTATACCTGAAGGGGGACCTATACCTGACTTTGAAGACCTTCCAGAAACATTTGCACCAGGCATTTCACAAGAAGAATTTATGGAGATTGCCAAAAGGTTGCAGCGCTCTGCTACTATTTCAGAATAGATAGGTTTGTAAACAAAAAGGATAGATTAGCGGAATCATCTCCGCTAAATCTATCCTTTTTGTTCTACTATCCTACAACGAAAGATGTAATTAATATGAATTAGACCAACAAATCATTTGTAAACGCTTTTAATTCATCGCTAATGGTGCTTAACCTTTCAATGATTTCACTAAAATCGGTTACTAAGACTGCTTGGTTATTTGATGAGTCTGTAATTTGCTCCACGTTTTCTAAAAGCAAATGAATACTAGATGTAATTTCATTTAAGGAATGATTTATTTTTTCTGATGCGTCAGATGTCTCTGTTGATAGTTTTCGAACTTCAGTTGCTACGATTTTAAAGCCAGCTCCTGCACTTCCAGCTCTTGAAGCTTCGATTGATGCATTAATACCTAACAAATTTGTTTGTCTGGAGACCTGTTTAATAAAATTAACGACCTCGTGTGATTTTTTAGAATCTCGTAAAGCGCTTGCTGATTGTTCCTTTACGTCTTCCCCAGATGCAGCGAGCTCTTGAGAATGCGCAGATAACACCTGAACTTTTTCTTGTAAATCATCGACAATTGTATAAATTTGCTCCATGTAGTTATCGAGCTTTTGCTGACGTTCAAAAGGAACTGCATAGGCAAGAGCGCCGATTACTTTGCCGTTTTCATCCTTGATCGGTAAAGAAGTAGCGTTAACGGGAAAGCCATAAACTTCTGTTGGAATCATAATTTGTGCAATTTTTCCGTTTAACGCATTTTGTAAATTCTCATCCTTTGGAGAAACGGGATCCCCTGTCTTTATTCCAAAATCAATCTTTTCTGAAGGCAAATAACATAAAAACTCCTTTTTGTTGATGACTCCTAATGTAGCTTCGCCTTTTAACAGTTGTTGAATAACAGGTGCTGAGATTACTAGTGCATCTAAAATGTTCATAAGAGCCTCCCTGTAGAGAAAAAAGATATCAAAAATGACAAATTTTTCTTTCAAGGAAATTATATCATAAGTGTCATCAATAGGCTTTCCTATTTTTTTGCGGAATTTACAGTGATTACTATCTATTTTTGGTTGAATTAAAAGGTTTAGTAAATTGGCGGGAATGGCTTAGAATGGGGAGAAGAAACGATCGGACAAAATGATATATGGACCGTTTATTGTCCATTTTTTAACTGGTTGAAAATAGGTACAACAGATATGGTCTCATTGTTTTAGCATAATGAAATTAACATAACGATGTAAGTTTACTGAGGCAGTAAACTTACAGTATAACCCCCGAAAAATACCCACTTAACACGTCCTTCTCATGCTGATTTTGGCAAACAAATGTAGCTGTAATATGTGTTCTATCACCCTGTTTTTCAAATCGTTCAATTTTAACTTCGCAAAGGATGGTATCTCCTGTAAAGACTGGTCGTAAGAATTCATAAGACATTTTACGGGCGAGGACATTATGGTCGCCGCCTACTTTTGTTGGCAAAGTCGCCGTTAATAACCCTTGAATGACGACTCTGCCTTGTTGATCAGGAGTAATGTGGTGAGTTCCTTCATCGCCTGAAACTTTAGTAAATAACTCTACATCCTCAACGGTAAATATACGTTCAAATTTAATGATATCTCCAACTTTTAATGTCATAATCTATCCCTCATTTATTTAAAAAAGTACTATGTATATACATACAACACTTTGGTTTAATTATCCTGCATGATCAATTTTATGTTGTAAGAAGTTGAACCGAATTCTTCATCTTTTTTCTTTTTTATCTTAATGAAAACGATTAAACTAAAGAAGAAGCTATATGAAAAAGGAGAGAAGAATTGATGGAGACACAAAACATTTACTGTATTGGACGTAATTATGCTAAGCATGCGGAGGAACTTGGAAATGCGATTCCGAAGCAGCCGATTCTTTTCTCGAAACCAACTCATGCGCTTGTTTATACAGATGGACAAGTAATTTCTTTACCTAAGGATAAAGGTGAGGTTCATCATGAGATTGAGATCGTGCTTCGCATTGATCGTGACGTTCAAAAAGGGGATAGGGTTGAAGATGTCGTGAGCGAGATTGCATTAGGTCTTGATTTAACGCTCCGCGATGTACAATCAGTCTTAAAGGAAAAAGGACATCCATGGTTACGTGCAAAAGGGTTTAAAAATTCAGCAATCGTGACTCCGTTCTGGAAATTTGAAGGAGTGGAAAGCTTGAAGCAGGTTGATTTTTCATTTGTAAAAAATGGTGATGTCATTCAAAAAGGCAATATTCAAAACATGATGTTTGACTTTCAAGCAATCATTGATGAGTGTGCCGAATGTTTTGGCCTAGGAAAGGGAGATTTGATTTATACAGGAACGCCTGAGGGAGTCGGTCCATTACATAGTGGTGATGAATGTATTCTTTACTGGGGAGCAGAGGAAAAAGGACGTTTTATCGTCGAATAAAAGAAAGAAGGAGTTGGCAAAAGGCTAACTCCTTCTTTCTAATCCTATTGCTCTACATGATAAGCGCTATTCTGTTTCTTCTCTTCTTTCATTTGTTTCAGGAAACGATGAGTTTCAGCTACGACGACACCAGATAAGCCGAGGAGACCTATTAAGTTTGGAATCGCCATTAATCCGTTCATAATATCTGCTATACCCCAAACGAGGTCAAGGCTAGCTCCTGCTCCGAGTACGACAGCAATGACGAATAAAATACGATATATAACGATTGATGTCTGAGATTTGAATAAATAAACGAAACTTTTTTCCCCGTAATAGGACCATCCTAGAATTGTAGAGTAGGCAAAGAAAATTAAGCCTATTGCAACAATAACAGAACCAATAGGTCCAAGGAAGAATTCAAATGTTGCTGAAGTAAGAGCAGCTCCTGTTTCACCATTTGTGTATAAATTACCCATCACAAGAGTAATACCCGTAATCGAACAAATAACGATGGTATCAATAAATACTTGGGTCATGGAGACAAGTGCTTGACGTCCTGGATAATCAGTTCTTGCGGCAGCGGCTGCAATTGGAGCCGAGCCTAAACCAGCTTCATTGGAGAATACTCCACGTGCAACCCCGTACTGAATGACAATCCCAATTGCGCCCCCAGCAACGGCTTGACCAGTAAAGGCATCTGAGAAAATAAGGCCAATAGCGCCTGGTACGAGAGATAAATTCGAGAAGATAAGAACAAGTCCAGCAATGACATAGAATAAAGCCATTAAAGGCACGATAAATGCTACGACACGCCCAATACTACGAATACCACCTAAAATAACGAGACCAGTAAAAATAGCCATAATGATTCCCGTCAACCACGGGTTTATTCCCCAGTTACTTTCAACAACATGAGCAACTGAATTTGACTGTACGGTATTTCCGATTCCAAAGGCAGCAATAGCAGCAAAAACAGCAAATACTACCCCTAGCCATTTTTGACCTAGTCCTTTTTCAAGATAGTACATCGGTCCACCAGCCATTTCACCATTAGGGCCTTTTTCACGATATTTAACAGCAAGAATCGCTTCTGCGTATTTCGTTGCCATCCCGAAAAGGGCAGAGAGCCACATCCAAAAAACAGCCCCTGGTCCCCCGATCACAACGGCTGTTGCTACACCCGCAATATTACCTGTTCCAACTGTTGCGGCTAAGGCGGTCATTAATGATTGGAAATGCGAAATATCTCCTTCAGAATTTTTGTCTTGATTGCGACTGAATGCGAGCTTCAATGCATAAGGCAGCGTGGAAAATTGTAAAAAAGAAAGACGAAATGTTAAAAAAATCCCAGTCCCTACTATTAAAATAAGTAGTGGTGGTCCCCAAATAAAACTGCTAATTTCATTAATAATGGCTAAAACTCTGCTTTCTTCTTCCATTCAATCAACCCCTTTCTGTAGTCTATCAATAAATATTACCAACTATCAAAAAAGATGACAATTGATTTTTTAGTAAATATAGCGAGAAATGCTATGATTGATAGGTTTTCTGACAGCTTTTTTGCTCAATTATATAATAAGGGAACATGGAATTGAGCAAAAAAGAGTACATTGTTTGTGAAAGTCTTTACGTAATCTTAAAGATTATACAACCTTACATTTACATAAACTTGTTACGTAAAGGGATGTGCGTATGAAATCAAGATAAGGAGGGGATTCATGATGACTCAAACGAACGTTTTTGCTCATCGCGGTGTATCGAGCCAATTTCCTGAAAATACGATGGCCGCTTTTGGGGCTGCAGTGAATGTTGGAGCAGATGGTATTGAGTTTGATGTTCAATTAAGCAAAGATGATGTACCTGTGGTTATTCATGATCATACACTTGATCGAACGACAACGGGGTCTGGACTTGTTCGATCACATACGGTTAAAGAATTAAAAGAGCTAAGTGCAGGAGAGTGGTTTCATCCTGATTTTAAAAATGAGCAAATTCCAACGCTTACAGAAGTATTCATTTGGGCTAAACATCATTCGTTGCTTTTGAATATTGAATTAAAGGGTGATGTTCGTGAACGAGAGCTTATTTCATCGACGGTCCTTTCTCTAATTGTGCAATTTGGATTAGTTGACAGGGTGATTCTTTCTTCATTTGATCATACTATTATCCATTTGATTCAGCAAAAAATGCCGCAGGTAGAGACTGCGGTCATTGTGATGGCTGCTTTACATGAACCAGCGTTTTATTTAAAAAGAATAGGGGCACCTGGATATCATTTCTGTTCACCTCTTTTATTAAAGACAGAGGCCCAAGATTTAATGAGAAAAGGGATTCGGTTGCGACCATATACTGTGAATGATCGTGAGTGGATGCGAGAGTATATGGACTGGGGCTGTGATGGGATTTTTACAGATTATCCAAAAGAAGCACTGATCATAAGGGAAGAAAGGGAGCGTGCTTAAAATTTAAAAATAAAAGAGTCTCCTTTATTGAACATGATGTTCATAGAAGGAGACTCTTTTATGTCGAACTATGATTGTTTTTTTGGTTCAATCTCCCATATATCTTTTGCATATTCTTGAATGGTTCTGTCGCTAGAAAACGTTCCTGAGTGAGCAATATTAATGATGCTCTTTTGTAACCATTCATGTTGATTATGATAGGATTGTTCAATTAGCTTATGTGCATGAACATAGCTGTCAAAGTCTTTTAAGACAAAGTATTCATCGTTATTAGAGAGGAGGGAGTAGAAAATATCTTTGAACTCTACATCATCATTTGTAAAATGTTGATTAACTAGTAGGTCCATGACTGATTTTAAGCGGCGGTCGTTGTTGTAGTAATCACGCGCCCGGTAATCCCCTCGTTGTTGATAAGCAAATACTTCCTCAGAGGTGAGACCAAATGTGAAGATGTTATTTGGACCAACTAGTTCACTAATTTCAACATTAGCTCCGTCAAGTGTGCCAATCGTCAGTGCTCCGTTCATCATTAGTTTCATATTACCTGTGCCAGAAGCTTCTTTACTAGCTGTGGAAATTTGTTCACTAACATCAGCCGCAGGGATAATTCGTTCAGCAAGGCTAACTTGATAATTCTCTAGGAAAATCACTTTTACTTTATCACGTACATGCGGATGATGATTGACTTTTTCTGCAACAGTATTGATTAACTTAATGACATGCTTAGCAAATAAATAGCCTGGGGCTGCTTTTGCTCCAAAGATAAACGTTCGTGGTGTCATTTCAATAGTAGGCTGTTCGAGGCAAAGTTGATAAAGGTGAATGATATGGAATAAGTTCAGAAGCTGACGTTTATAACCATGCAGTCGCTTAATATGGACATCAACAATGGACTTATCATCAATGGTAATATCATAATGCTTTTTAATGTAGTGAGCGAGCCTCTTTTTGTTTTCATGCTTCACTTTTGCAATCGATTCCTGAAGCCCGGCATCATCGGCAAAAGGGAGTAAACTAGCTAGTCGGTGTGGTTCCTTGATCCAATTTGGTCCAATTGTATCTGAGAGGACCGTTGCTAGTTCGGGGTTACAATTTAAGAGCCAACGCCTGTGGGTAATGCCATTTGTTTTGTTATTAAATCGCTTTGGAAAGACGGTATAAAATGGCTTCATGACGCGATTTTTGAGAATATCAGTATGTAACTTCGCTACCCCGTTAATGCTGAAGCTACCGACCATGGCAAGATGAGCCATATGAATTTGATTGTATGAAAGAATCGCCATCTCAGGAATTTTGTCACGTAATTCGGGATAGTCAAACCAGAGCATTTGGCAAAAGCGTTCGTTGATTTCTTTGATAATCAGATAAAGACGAGGGAAAAGGGATTGAATCATATCTTCAGGCCATTTTTCAAGTGCTTCACTTAATGTTGTATGATTCGTGTAGGCAACTGTGCGTTGAGTAATATCCCACGCTTCGTCCCAATCAAGACCTTCTTCATCAATGAGTAAACGCATCAATTCTGGAACGATCAGACTTGGATGAGTGTCGTTGATTTGAACGACAATATGATTAGGTAAACATTTGAGCTCTTTAAATTGTTTTTTAAACCGTTGAAGGATACTTTGAAGCCCTGCTGAAACGAGAAAATACTGTTGCTTTAAGCGTAATATTTTTCCTTCATAATAAGAGTCATCTGGATAAAGAAATTCAGAAATTTTTTCAACAGAGCGTTTGTAATCAAGGTAATGATAATAATCGTGACCGCGACTTGAGTGAAAGTGGAAATGATTAGAAGTTGACTCAGCACTCCAAAGTCGTAGGGTATTCACTGTTTCATTTTGATAGCCAACGATTGGAACATCATATGGAATCGCCAGAACACGTTCATAGTCGTGATGGTGAAATTTAAGGCTCCCATTTTCGTTAGACGTTTCAACGGTTCCACCAAAGCGAACTTCAATCGTTTTATCACTGCGTTTCGTTTCCCACATGTATTCATCCTTTAACCAATAGTCGGGTAACTCAACTTGATATCCATTTACGACCTTTTGTTGGAATAACCCGTATTTATAACGAATTCCCATGCCGTGACCAGGCAGTTGAAGAGATGCAAGAGAATCAAGAAAGCAGGCGGCTAGTCTTCCTAGACCGCCATTACCAAGCCCTGCATCATGCTCCTCATGAAAGACTTCCTCAGGATCAAAACCAAGACTTTCGAGCGTTTCACTGTAAAGGGACAACAACCCCATATTTAATAGATTGGTTTCGACCATACGTCCTAGCAAAAATTCCATTGAAAAATAATAGACTTGCTTGCTTTCGCTATCACGGTAGACTTCCTGCGTTTTGTGCCAATTTGTATGAATAGATTCTCTCATCATTAAGCAAATAGATTGAAACATATCCTTCGTAGTTGCTTCTTCAAGGCTTTTACCGAATGATAAGGTCAGCTTCTCTTTCAGTAATTGTCCCAGACTCTCGACGGTCAGTGTCATATTCATCCTCCTCGTTATTAGCTGAACTGAGATGAGAGTAAACGTGTTCGTACTCAATTGCTGAATCATGCCAGCTAAGTTTACTTTCATAGACATTTTCTAAAATCTTCTGCCAATTGTCTGGGTGATGGTACTGCGAAATGGCATAGTGAATTGTATGCCATAAGTCATTGACATTATAATTCGTGAAAGTAAACCCATTTCCTTCTTTTGTATATTCATTAAATGACTGAATCGTATCTTTTAAACCACCTGTTTCGCGAACAATTGGCACACTTTCATAGCGTAGGGCAATCAATTGGCTTAAGCCGCATGGTTCGAATCGTGAAGGCATGAGAAAAAAGTCAGAAGCTGCATATAATCTTCTAGCTAACCCTTCATTGAATTCTCCAATAAATCGAAAAGCTGATGGATGACGGTTAGAGACGGATTGGAATGCCTCCTCAAAATATTGCTCTCCTGTACCCATGATCACAACTTGAATGGACTCTGTTGTGAGAAGGTGATCGAGAATGGATAGGAGCAGTGAGAGCCCTTTTTCTTCAACCAATCGACTTATGAGAATAAACATTGGAATGTGACGATCAACTGGGAGGTCAAGCTCTTTTTGCATATAATATTTGTTCTCGCTCTTACGCTCAGGTTGTTGATAATATGTGATGGGAATGTGTAAATCTGTAGATGGATGATAGATATCTTCATCAATGCCGTTTACGATACCTGTTATGCTTGTTTCACGTTGCAAAAGAAGTTGTTCTAAGCCTTCTCCGTAGTGCGAGCTCATCATTTCACTAGCGTAAGTTGGACTGACTGTTGTTACCCAGTCAGAATGGACAAGTGCTGTTTTCATAAAATTAATCGCTCCATTCATCTCCAAGCCAGCGTGATGAATGGAATCAAAATGAAGTAGCTCATCAAAGATCGATAAAGGGAAAATTCCTTGATACTTTAAATTGTGAATGGTAAAGACGGTTTTAATATCGTTTAAATCAGGATTTGTTCGAATGTAAGCTGGAATCAAGCCAGTTTGCCAATCATGACAATGAAGAATATCTGGCTTAAGGTTTATATAATCAAGAGCAGAGAAGATAGCATGTGAGAAGAAGGTATAGCGTTCTGCATCGTCAAATTCGCCGTATAGAGAAGCACGTTTGAAATAATACTCGTTATCAATAAAATAATAGCGAACATCCTCTAGTTGATAAACAAATAGACCACAATACTGCTTGCGCCATCTCACCCACACATCAAAGGAGCCGATAAATTGTAATTGATCGGTTATTTCTGGTGAGAGGGAAGAGTGCTTTGGTAAGAAAACAGATAGCTTATGTCCGCGATTTGTAAGAAAGCGAGGGAGAGAGCCGATAACATCGGCTAACCCCCCTGTCTTAAAAAAAGGTGTGCATTCTGAGGCAACCATAACAATATTCATAGTCAATAGTCTCCTTTGTTTGGAAGTTAGATGGATTTAGCTAAAACATCTGCCGCGGTCACTTCTGGTACTTTTGTGAGAGGGGAGATGAAGGTATGGAGTTGTGCTATTAGACAAACCATCGTGTCGACTTTTTTCTAGATCACTTTTCTTTTGGCAATGACATGTGGATGTTCTGGTGGTCCTATGATGGTTCGATCTGGAGAGATGATAATATCTTTGTCTAAGATGACGTTTTCTAAAACGGTTCCTTCTTGAATGTTGCAACGCTGCATGATGATCGAATTACGAACAACCGCATTTTTATGAACATGAACGCCTCTAAATAGAATACTATTTTCGACGGTTCCTTCTATGACACATCCATTTGCAAATAAGGAACCCTTGACTTTTGCGTCTTTCGTATAACGTGTTGGGGGCTCATCTTTTACCTTTGTGTAGATCGGTTTTCGGTTTAAAAAGAGCTGGGTATAGGCATCGACATCAAGCAAAGCCATGCTATGTTTGAAATAGCTTTCGATCGAATTGACGACAGAGAGATATCCTTTATAAGCATAGGCACGTACTTTCAGACGGTCGAGGTTGGCGATGATGCCATCTTGTAATAAATTTTCTTTCCGCCTAGCGATACAATAGTCAACAATTTCTAGTAATAATGCTTTTCGAATAATAAACATGCCCATGTATAGATTATGATTAGTTGCATCGGTTGTTATGTTTTTGACGAATCGATTTTGATCGAGATCGAGCTTCTTTTCAAAGCGATGTTCATGTTCAAGTTGCTGCACATTTTGATAGATAAGGGTTACATCGACTCCTGATCGTAAATGTTCGGCGAAGACCTTGCCATAATCGATATTGCAAATATGATGGGCACCTGTAATAAGTACATAGTCAGCTGAGCCACGGTCAAGAAAATCACGGTTATTGTGAAAATGCTGTAACTCACCTAATGAAAAATCAGTGGGATCGTTCCAATCAGGAGGTAAAATAAACAAGCCTCCACGTTTTCTATCTAAATCCCAAGACTTTCCTGTTTCAAGATGATCCATTAAAGAGCGATATTTTCGACGTGTAAAGACAGCTACATCACGAATGCGAGCATTAACCATGTTTGATAGGACGAAATCTATTATTCGATATCGACCTCCAAAAGGAACGGCCGCACCACACCGGAAATAAGTGAGTTCTCCAAACAAGTCCTGTTCTCCGTCTAAGTGGATAACACCCATTAATTTACTCATATAAAACCTCCAAAAGTAGTTGATAGTTGGCTAGATTACTAGTTGGTTATCTAGAGACTGCTTTCTTTTGAATGGGAATATCTCTGTCTATTACGATAATCTCATCATGGGGTGATTCAATTGTTGTATAATCTGGAATTGTAACCCCTTCGGCAACAATTACTTTATTTAGGCTGACGTGGTTGCCGATGTTTGCATTTGGCATCAGCACCGATTTCGAAATGGAGCTGTTATAACCAACTTTTACTTGATGAAAGAGAATCGAGTGATCGATATCTCCGTATACGACACAACCTTCATTGATTAGAGAATCCGATACGTTTGCTTTTGCAGCAATAAAATGAGGAGGTTGATTAGGATTAACAGAATAGATGCGCCAATGGTGATCGTGCAATTTGAGTGAAGGATTTTTGGAAAGTAAATCCATATTTGCATCCCAGTAGCTTTGAATCGTTCCAACATCTTTCCAATATCCAGAGAAAGGATAAGCAAATAGTTTGCGATGATCTTGAAGCATGGCTGGAATAATATCTTTACCGAAATCATGACTCGATAAATCAGATCTAGCATCGTTTTTTAAATAAGACTTCAAGACAGACCAATTAAAAATATAAATCCCCATTGAAGCTAGATTGCTTTTTGGATGAACTGGCTTTTCTTCAAATTCTGAAATGACTCCGTTATCTGCTGCATTCATAATGCCAAAACGACTTGCTTCATCCCAAGGAACTTCAATAACTGAAATCGTAGCCTCAGCTTTGCGTTCTATATGATAGTCAAGCATGAGGCTATAATCCATCTTGTAAATATGATCACCAGATAAGATGAGTACGTATTCAGGATCATATTGCTCGATGAAAGAGGAATTTTGATAGATCGCATCAGCAGTACCTAAATACCAAGAACCACCTTGTTTCTCAACGAATGGAGGTAAGCACGTTAATCCGCCATTCCAACGGTCTAAATCCCAAGGAGTTCCTATGCCTAAGTGGCTATTAAGAGCAAGTGGTTCATATTGAGTTAACACACCGACGGTATCAATCCCTGAATTCGTACAATTACTTAATGGAAAATCGATGATTCGATATTTGCCACCAAAATATACAGCAGGCTTGGCTACCTTTTTTGTTAAGTTACCTAATCGCTTTCCTTCCCCTCCTGCAAGTAACATGGCAACGCATTCTTTTTTTCTGTTCAATTATACCCGCCCCTATCTTCTTCGTTTTTTGATGCGTGAAGGGACATCCATATCGTTCCTTGTGCGTGTGTTGTCATAGGAAAAGGAGATTCCCCCCTGTAGAGATTGACCACTGTAGTCAATTATTTCTATGTATATGAAAACGCTTACTATTCCGAAAGATTTTATAAAAAGGAAAATTTTTATTGATTGATACTAAAGGACCAGTTTTAATCTATTGAAATAGAAATGTAAAATACAAATCAAAAAAAAGAAATAAATAGAAAAATATCTAGTCTTAATGGGTACTTATAGACTAAAATATAAATAAAACTAAAAGACTAGGGTGATGCGCATGATTTATGAATTGCAGCCACTTTATGATAAAGAAGTCTGTTGTTTATTCTGCGAAATGCCATTTCAAACAAAAAGAATGCGTTCAAGATTTGTTCGTGTGAACAAAATACACAGTGATTTCTACACTGAGTACAAAGACGCATCATTGAATCCAGTATTTTATGAAGTCGATGTTTGTCCACATTGTGGCTTCGCTTCAACAGAAATGTTTAACAAATACTTTCCGCCAGGCACGAAGGCGATCATTTTAGAACAATTTCAGAAATGGAAAACGCAAGATTTTGGACGAGAGCGTTCGGTTGAGGATGCGATTCGCACGATGAAATTAGGAGTCCTGTCCGCAATGCTGAAAAAAGAAAAGAATATTGTCATAGCAGGTCTATGTCTTCGCCTTGCTTGGATGTTTCGTTTGCTTAAGGATACGGAACAAGAAAGACGTTTTTTGGAAAAAGCCCTTCTACAGTATGAAGCTTCCTATCAACAATCTGATTATTTAAAAACACAAATGACTGATATGAGAGTTCTCTATTTAATTGGGGAACTATCAAGGCGCCTTGAAGATGAGGACAATGCCATCCGTTATTTCTCTCGCGTCATACAGCATGAAAATAAGTCTGTTGAACGGAAATTAGTTGAAATGGCAAGAGAACAGTGGCACCTTATTCGTGATAAAGAGAAGGTAGCTGCAGTAAATTAAAAAAAATCACATTTCTCTAAAGTGCTATGGTAAAATGTAAATAATTTACCGCATTTCGACAGGATTAGTATTTTTCTGCGTGATAAGCAATGGGGGAATGGATTTGAATGTTAAACATGTAAACGCGATAAGTCGAGCTACTAATGAAATATTAACAAACCATTTCGGATTAGACGTTACACCCCTTGAGCCAACAACTGGAACAGGGACCGTTTTTTCTAAGGAAATTGCTGTTATTTTAGGAGTGAAGGGTGAGCTAACAGGTCAAATTGTTTGCGCATTTTCTAATAATACGGCCAAACAAATTGTCGGTGTGATGATGGGTGGTATGCAAATTGATCAACTTGATGAGATGGGTTTGAGTGCTGTGCAAGAATTTGGAAATTGGGTAGCGGGTACCACAGCTACTGAACTTTCAAAAGAATCGTGTATTATCGATGTGACGACACCTATTGTAAATGAGGGGGAGTCTAAATTACATTCAAGTAATCCTTTTGTAACAGTTCCTCTTAATAGTAAAATCGGACAAATTGATGTGCACATCGCAGTAAAGGAAGAATAGATTGATCTTCTTAAACCACCTTAAATTAAGGTGGTTTTCTCATTATAAATACAAGCAAGACAAAAGAGTGTTCATAAGCTATAAAAACGGGTAAACTTTATAATGGAATGGTTTCGATGGGGAAGGAGATGATAACGATGTCGATGATTGATATGTCTAAATTCGAGAAAAAAATGATTATTCGTCATATCGAGGAGAAGGACTTCGATGCGATTATAAATATGCAAAAACTTTGTTTTCCAGACATGGAGCCTTGGGAAAGAGAACATTTAGAAAGTCATTTAGACATTTTTCCAGAAGGTCAATTTTGTGTTGAATATGATGGTGAGATTATTGGTTCATGTTCAAGTTTGATTATTAACTTTGATGAATATGATGATCAACATACGTGGGATGAAATTACAGACAATGGATATATAACAAACCATGATTATGAAGGCTATAATCTTTATGGTATTGAGGTCATGGTTCATCCTGAATATCGCAGAATGAAGATTGGACGTCGACTATACGAAGCGAGGAAGGACCTTGCTCGTGAACTGAATTTGAAAAGTATTATTATCGGTGGACGAATTCCGAATTATTTTAAACATGCCAAAGAAATGACACCGCGTCAGTATGTTGAAGAAGTGACGATGCATAATATTTATGATCCTGTTTTAACATTTCAAGTGATGAATGGTTTTACGTTAAAGCGAATCAATCAGAACTACTTAGAAGATGATAAGGCTTCCCTTCGCTATGCAACATTAATGGAGTGGAATAATATTGATTATCGTCCTACGATGCCGAAGCGTCAATTTAAGACGTCATTTCCAGTCCGAATTACGACAATTCAATATGCAATGAAAAAGATCTCTTCGTTTGAGGATTTTGCTGTTCAATGTGAACATTATACAGACGTAGCGGCAAGCTATAATTCAGATTTTGCCGTTTTCCCAGAAATTTTCACGCTACAATTATTATCTTTCTTACCAGAAAAAAGTCCTAGTCTAGCCATTAGAAGGCTGACTGAATTTACAGAAGACTATATTGAGTTGTTTACCAATTTAGCGTTGAAGTACAATGTAAATATTATTGGTGGTTCACATTTTGTTGAAGAAGAAGGCAAGATATATAATATTGCTTTCTTATTCCGTCGTGATGGAACAATTGAAAAGCAGTACAAGCTACACATTACGCCAAATGAACGGAAATTCTGGGGTATTAGTGGCGGAGATAATGTCAATGTATTTGATACTGATTGCGGAAAGATTGCAATCCAAATCTGTTATGACATTGAGTTCCCTGAGTTAGCTCGTATTGCAGTAAATAAAGGGGCAAATATTATCTTTACACCATTTTGTACAGATGACCGTCAAGGATATTTACGTGTTCGTTATTGTTCACAGGCAAGAGCAATTGAAAATCAAGTTTATACGGTCCTATCTGGAACTGTTGGTAATTTAACAGATGTTGAAAATATGGATATTCAATACGCTCAATCTGGTATTTTTAGTCCTTCTGATTTTACTTTTGCACGTGATGGAATTGTCGGAGAATGTAATCCGAATATTGAAACGGTTGTTGTTGGTGATGTTGATCTTGAAATATTAAGACGTCATCGTAGAGCAGGAAGTGTCAATCAATTGCGAGACCGTAGACATGATATCTATGAAATTAATTATAAACAAGATTGATCTTAGCAAGGTCTGATTATAAAAGTAATGACCTTTACTAGAAGAAAGCGATCATTGTAAAGATAATGTTTTGAAATAGTGTTCATATCTCATTTTAATAAGTCGCATTTTGATTTGTGCGTGTACCTCCTTCTGCGGATACGTATTTCATATGAAGGGACCTATTATTGCAGGGGGGAACCGTGATCCAGATGATCACTTTAATCTTGAACAACCGTTACTGATTTGATATACAACGTCAGCTTAAGCATTTCCTTGTTTTAAGCAATGAGGTCTAAGGAGAACGTTTTCGTTCCTCTTAGACCTTATTGTTATCATGTTTAATTAATTATGTCGAAAAATTTGTAAAAATAAGCATTTTTGACTAAAATCGTTTAAAATGGAGTCAAGGAGTTGGAAGTTTTTTGAATTGTTCATCTTTCTAGATAAGGAGCGGAGAGTGAGATGGGGCATACATTTTCGAGTGAGAAGCGACAAGATTATGTAATGAAGCTTAAACGTGAGGAGTTAGACTTACTTGTGATTGGTGGAGGGATAACAGGGGCTGGAGTTGCCTTAGATGCACAAGTAAGAGGCTTGAAAACAGGGCTTGTAGAAATGCAAGATTTTGCCGCAGGTACTTCAAGTCGTTCGACGAAACTTGTACACGGAGGCTTACGTTATTTAAAGCAGCTTGAGATGAAGTTAGTGGCAGAGGTTGGTAAAGAAAGGTCGGTTGTGTATGAAAATGCGCCACATGTGACCTCACCTAAAAAGATGCTTCTGCCGATTTATAAAGATGGCACATTTGGTAAGCTCTCTACCTCGGTTGGATTAAGTGTGTATGACAGGCTTGCTGATGTGAAAAAGTCTGAACGACGCCATATGCTCTCAAAACGTCAGACATTGCAAGAAGAACCATTGCTTAGAAAGGAAAAGCTAAAAGGTGGAGGTATATATGTCGAGTATCGTACGGATGATGCGAGACTAACCATTGAAGTGTTGAAGGAAGCTGTGAGGCGTGGAGCTATAGCTTTGAATTATGTGAAAGTAGAGTCATTACTTTATGAAAATGGGAAAGCGATTGGAGCTTTAGTCGTAGATCAGCTTAGTGGTGAAGCGCATAAAATTTTTGCGAAAAAAATTGTTAATGCAACGGGGCCTTGGGTTGATACTATTAGAGAGCAAGACCGTTCAAAAGAAGGAAAGGTAGTAAAGCTCTCAAAAGGAGTCCATCTTGTCATTGATGGCTCAAGATTCCCCTTAAAGCAAGCTGTATATTTCGATACGGAGAAAGATGGACGGATGATGTTTGCGATTCCACGTGATGGAAAAACGTATGTTGGAACAACGGATACGTTTTATGAAGGCGAGATTGCAAGTCCAAGAATGACAGCAGCTGACCGTGATTATATACTTGATGCCTGTAATTATATGTTTCCTTCGGTGCAGCTTAAGCGGGAGGATGTTGAGTCAAGTTGGACTGGATTACGGCCACTTATTTATGAAGAAGGGAAAACAGCATCAGAAATTTCCCGGAAGGACGAAATATTTGTGTCGGAATCTGGTTTGATATCGATTGCTGGAGGTAAATTAACGGGTTACCGAAAAATGGCTGAACGAATTGTTAATATTGTTGGGAAAGAACTTGGTGTGAAAAAAGAATGCGAGACAGAAGATATTGCCCTGTCAGGTGGACATGTTGGAGGTTCAAAAGGGTTTGAAGGGTTTATTCAACGAAAGATCGAAGAGGGAATGATGTTAGGTCTTAGCAAGCAAGAAGCAAAAGAACTGGCAAAACGATATGGTTCTAATGTATCTAATGTGTTTGCGCGAATGAGTAAGCTGCGTAAAGAGGCAGAAGCGTTTCATCTGAGTGCATCACTCTACGCCCAATTACGTTACGGAATTGAGGAGGAAATGGTTGAAACACCTCTCGATTTCTTTATTAGAAGAACGAGTGCCCTTTTCTTTAATATTAATTGGGTTGAAAAGTGGAAGGAGCCTGTCATTCGTTGTATGCGTGATACATTTGAGTGGACACAAGAAGAGACAGAAAAGCATGAGAGAGAATTAGCCGCCGAATTATATTTTGCAAAAACGCCACTATAAGAAAAATGATAGAAGCGTAAGTACCAACCGAATGATAGGAATAAAAAATTGAAATCTACAGAATAGGTGCTTACGCATCATGTCGAATAGGATCATATCATACATATTTTTGTAAAAAATATATTTTTATCCTATTTGTAAAAGGAAGTCATCGTATTCGTGTGGAATGATATATTATAGATCTAAAAAAGAATCATTGCTAGGGGGAGAGCGAGTGAACTGGAAGGATCAATACATAAAGTGGAAAGAGTATTCGGCATTGGAAAAGGAGTGGAAGGAAGCTTTAGATAAGCTCGAAGGTAATGATGTTGAATTAGAGGATTGTTTTTATAAGCATTTGGAATTTGGAACGGGTGGAATGAGGGGAGAAATTGGTCCAGGCCCTAACCGTATGAACATTTACACGATTAGAAAAGCGTCAGAGGGATTAGCTCGTTATATCGAAGCACGAGGAGCCAAGGCAAAAGAGCGCGGTGTGGCGATTGCATTTGACTCTCGCTATAAATCGAGAGAATTTGCGTTAGAGGCGGCGTTGACGCTTGGAAAACATGGAATTAAGTCTTACTTGTTCCACGAGCTTCGTCCGACTCCAGAGCTTTCTTTTGCTGTGCGCTATTTGAATGCTTATGCAGGAATTGTTATAACAGCGAGCCATAATCCGCCAGAATATAATGGTTTTAAAGTATATGGACCAGATGGTGGACAACTTCCCCCAGCACCAGCTGAAGAGCTAATTGGATACGTTAATCAAGTTGAAGATGAATTGAAAATTGAAGTAACGGATGAACTGGTGCTAAAAGGTGAACGTCTTCTTCAAATTATTTCAGATGAGATTGATGATGCTTATAATAATGAGTTGCAGACAATCCTTGTTCAACCAGAGCTTGTAAAAGAAGCAGGAAAAGATGTGAAAATTATTTTCACTCCTCTTCATGGTGCTTCTAATATTCCCGTACGCCGTGTGCTTGAGGATAGTGGCTTTACACAAGTGACGGTCGTAGCTGAACAAGAATTACCTGATCCAGACTTTACAACAGTCAAATCACCTAATCCTGAAGAGCATGAAGCTTTTTCGCTTGCGATTAAGTATGGCGAAAAAGAGGGAGCGGATGTTTTATTAGCGACTGATCCAGATGGTGATCGCGTTGGTGTTGCCGTTAAGGATAAAAATGATGAATATGTTGTACTAACAGGGAATCAAACTGGAGCATTAATGCTTGATTACTTGCTTACGCATAAAAAGGAACAAGGAAAACTCCAAGCTAACGGTGTAGTATTGAAAACCATTGTTACCTCAGAACTTGGTCGTGTGATTGCTGATGCATTCGAATTGAAAACGATTGACACACTCACTGGTTTTAAGTTTATTGGAGAAAAAATCGCAGAATTCGAACAAACAAGCGAACATACTTACCTTTTTGGCTATGAAGAGAGCTATGGATATTTAATTGGAGATTTTGTCCGTGATAAAGATGCCGTGCAAGCGTGCTTACTGGCTGCTGAAATGGCTGCCTATTATAAGTCTCGTGGCATGAACTTATATGATGGCTTAATCGAAGTATTTGAGAAGTACGGTTATTTTCAAGAAGGCTTAGAATCATTAACGTTAAAAGGAAAAGCAGGTGTGGAAAAGATTCAAGCAATTCTAACGTCATTCCGTGAAACACCTCCTAGTATGATTAATGGTTTGAAAGTTGTTGTGGTTGAAGATTATCAATCAAGCGAGTCGCTGACTACGGAGAATAACGAAAAGAAAGTGATGGATTATCCTACATCAAATGTTCTTAAGTACAAGCTAGAGGACGGATCGTGGTTCTGCATTCGTCCATCTGGAACAGAGCCAAAAGTGAAATTCTACTTTGGTGTTCAAAGTGAGTCACTCGAACAGTGTAAAGATAAGTTAGGGAAAATAAGCCAAGATGTGATGCGAAAAGTAAATCAGTTGGCTTAAGGTACAAAGTGGAGAACTGGTTTACTTGTTCATCTTATACGAAAAGAGAGCTTGGAGAATGATCCAAGCTCTCTTTAGACTGTTGAAAACGTTGTTCAACAGTCTTTTTTTATTGCTTCTTACATAAGATGTAAAAAGCAAGTTCAAGGAGGGATATTAATGTCGTCAGAAGAATGGAAGGAGCTTGAACGAGCAATAAGTGAAATCACTGAAATAGCAGAAGGATTTGGCCTGGACTTCTATGAAATGCGTTATGAAATATGTCCTGCGGAAATCATTTATACATTTGGTGCGTACGGAATGCCAACACGTTACACACATTGGAGCTTCGGGAAGCAGTTTCATAAAATGAAATTACAATATGATCTTGGTTTGAGTAAAATCTATGAATTGGTCATCAATTCTGATCCATGCTATGCCTTTTTACTTGATAGTAACTCGCTCATTCAAAACAAATTGATTGTTGCACACGTGCTTGGTCATTGTGATTTCTTTAAAAATAATGTCCGGTTTTCCAATACGAGGCGTGACATGGTTGAGAGTATGAGTGCAACGGCAGAGCGAATTGCCTATTATGAGCATGTTTATGGAAAGGAAGAAGTCGAGAATTTTCTCGATGCAGTTCTTGCCATACAAGAGCATATCGACCCAAGTATCATCCGACCGAAATTAGATTGGAGCATAACAGATGAAGAAGAACCCGCGCAAAAAAAGAAATCAGAATATGATGATTTATGGAGGCTCGATGAAAAGCAAGTAAAAGAAGAGCCAAAAGCAAAGAAAAAAAGCTTCCCTCCAAGTCCCGAGAAAGACATTTTGCTATTTATCGAAGAATACAGCCGTGAACTCGAGCCTTGGCAACGTGATGTGTTAACGATGATGCGTGAAGAAATGCAATATTTTTGGCCACAGCTTGAAACGAAGATCATGAACGAAGGCTGGGCTTCGTACTGGCATTCGCGGATCCTTCGTGAAATGGATTTAACGAGTGAAGAAACGATTGAGTTTGCGACATTGAATGCAGGAGTTGTCCAACCATCGAAGACGTCGATTAACCCATATTATTTAGGGTTGAAAATATTTGAGGATATTGAAGAGCGTTATAATAATCCGACGAAGGAGATGCAAGAACGACAAGGTGTTAAGCCAGACAGTGGACGAGAGAAGATGTTTGAAGTCCGTGAGATTGAGTCTGATATTTCCTTTATTCGCAATTACTTAACGAAGGATCTCGTTATGCGTGAGGATATGTACTTGTTTCAAAAACAAGGTGGCGATTACAAAATCGTCGATAAAGAGTGGGAGCATGTCCGTGATCAGCTAGCTTTGTCAAGAGTAAATGGTGGTTTTCCTTATCTTGTTGTCACGGATGGCGATTATTTAAAAAATGGAGAGCTTTACATTACTCATAAGTACGAAGGAACAGAGCTCGATATTGGTTATTTAGAGAAAGTACTTCCTTATTTATATCAGCTGTGGGGGCGAGCAGTCAATATCGAAACAGTCATTAGTGATAAGGCAATTGCGTTTATTTATGATGGAAAAAAGGTGCATCGAAAGTATTTATAGGTTCAATGGGCTAGACAAAATGTCTGGCTTTTTTCTGTTTTCTCTTTCCTATGATTTCATGTACACTTAAATAAATGGAAAGTTCGCTCAGTGGTGAGGCTTATTGGGTGGTAATAAGAGATAAAGGACGATGAGAGGAAAAATAATGGAACAAGCCAAAATTTTAATCGTAGAGGACGCGGCAAATATTGCCCGAGTTGTTCAGTTGGAGCTAGAGCATGAAGGATATGCAACGGTGATTGCTGCTGATGGTGGTACGGCACTTAAGCAACTTGAATCCGAACATTGGTCATTAGTGTTGTTAGATGTTATGCTTCCCGTTTTAAGTGGGATGGAAGTATTACGTAGGATGAGAACAGCAGGGAATCAGACTCCTGTCATTTTGCTGACAGCTAGAGATACGATTGTAGATAAAGTTATGGGATTAGATCAAGGGGCGAATGATTATGTGACGAAGCCATTTGAAATAGAAGAACTTCTTGCCCGAATTAGAGCTTGTTTGCGTATTAAGATTGTTACCGTAACCGATACCGTAGATGAAAGTCTAAAAGTTGCTGATCTTTCAATTAATGAACAGATGCGTGAAGTACAGCGTGGAGATGTCTTAATTGAGTGTACGCCAAGAGAGTTTGATTTACTTGTTTACTTAATGAGACACCCCCATCAAGTGTTAAACCGTGAGCAGATCCTTGAGCATGTCTGGGGATTTGATTACTATGGTGACACTAATGTTGTTGATGTGTACATTCGGTATTTGCGACAAAAGGTTGATAAACCATTTGATAAGCCTTTGATCCACACTGTTCGCGGGGTTGGCTATGTTATTAAGGATCCGAAATAATGAGTATTTCACGCAGAATCACTTGGTTTTCAACGGTATGGCTTCTCGTGATTTTATTAATCGTCAATAGTGGTATCTATTTTCTATTTGAGCAATTGACGGCTCGTGCTGAGTTAGAACGTGTTTCGTCGCAAGCTCAAGCTATTGCTGAAGCAGCGGGTGGAGAAACACTTCAGCCTGCAGACCTTTTTGCTGCTTATGTCGCAGGTGAAGGAATGATTCGTGTTATTCGAGAAGATGGTAGTGAGGCTGTTACGATTACAAAAAATCCAGCCATGCGCGGAATTTCACGTATGTATTCAGTCGCACAGGGAACAGAGCAAATTCGGTATCAAGGTGATCGCATTGCTATGGCCCGTTTTCCTGTGATTTGGAACGATGGAACAGTCGTGACGTTAGAATATAGTGAGAAGATGGACACCTTTGAGTCGACTTTAGCAACACTGAGATTGGTCCTTGTGGTGGCTTCGTTACTTGTCTTAATTCCTGCCTTTTTTGCAGGGAGGGCGTTAAGTCGGCTTCTTCTTCAACCGATTCAAGCATTGATGCAGACGATGGAAGGTATTCGAAAAAGTGGTACGTTTAATCGCATTGAGGTATCAGAGGAGTCTAAAGATGAACTTGATCAAATGGGCCAAACATTTAATCGAATGATTGAACTGCTTGAGTGCAATTACGAGAAGCAGCAGCAGTTTGTTTCAGATGCTTCTCATGAATTGCGGACGCCTCTTACGGTTATTGAAAGTTATGCGAATTTATTAAAGCGTTGGGGAATGACTAATCCAGAAAGGTTAAAAGAAGCAGTTGAGGCTATACTTGAAGAGTCTAAGCGAATGAAAGGTTTAACCCAACAAATGTTATCACTGGCAACTGGTGAGCAAGATCGAACGGTGGAATTACGAAAGCTTGAACTTAGCCTTTTAGCCCAAGAAACGGCACGAAAGCTGCAACAGGCTTATGAGCGTGATATTCATATTGGGACAGATGAAACGTATACCATTTTAGGAGATGAAGCACGGATTAAGCAGCTGCTTTTTATCTTATTAGAAAACGGTTTAAAATATAGTAATGATTCATTAACGGTAACCTTTTCTCATTATAATGAGTTCGTACAAATGGAAGTAAGTGATCAAGGAATTGGAATCTCTGAAAAAGACCTTCCGCATGTGTTTGAACGATTTTTCCGTGTCGATAAAGCACGTAGTCGACAAACAGGAGGCAGTGGCTTAGGCTTGGCGATTGCTAAAACAATAGTTGACGTACACGGGGGACAAATTTCCGTGATAAGTAAGGAGCAAGTTGGAACAACATTTACGGTATTGTTGCCCATGGCAATAAGGAAAGGAGGAGAACTTGATGAATAGCGTATGGCGCAATCGAATTTTTATCGGCCTTGCTGTCGTCATTGCGGCGATTATCGCAATTTCTTTTATTCGTCCAGCTCAAGCAGCGATTGAGGAAGACGAGGTAAGAACCTTTATTCAAGAACAATTTGATGGGAGAATTTATTCGTTACATGAGAATGTGAAGGACGGGCAGGATGTCTATGAAATTGAGCTACTAGCTGAAGCTGGAATATATGAAATCATTGTTGATCAGTATTCGGGAGAGATTCTTTCGCTAACGCATGTTCTTAAGCGGGAAGAAGTGGATCCTAGTAAATGGGAAGATGAGGAGGTCACGTCTTCAACAACACTTAGTCATGAAGAAATAAGAGAGCTCGTGCAGCGATCAGTTGGTGAAGACGTGACCATTCTTAAAATGGAGCTTGAGGAAGAGGATGGACAACTCATCTATGACGTGAAGGTTCGCCAGTCACAAGGGACGGGCGAGATGGAGATTAACGCTAGAACGGGTGAAGTGCTTGTGTATTCGTTAACAGAAGAAGAAGTCGAACCTTCCTCAGTAAAGGAAGTTGAACCACCACCTGCACAAACGCAGCCTCCTGAGCAAGCTAAGGAGCAGAAAAAAGAAGACAAGAAAGACAAGAAGGATAAGAAGGAAGAAGATAAATCTTCTCCTAAAAAAGAGCAGCAACAGTACAAAAAGCCTATTGGAGAAAAAGAAGCGAAGCGAATTGCACTCTCTAAAGTTGCTGGTAAAGTAGAAGATATCGAGCTTGACGAAGATAATGGACGATTAATATATGAAATAGAGATTAAAGCTGAGTCTGAAGATATAGATGCAGAAGTGTTAATTGATGCGATAACGGGTGAAGTGATGACAATAATTTGGGAAGATTAATTGAAAAATCCTGACTGATTAATTTCAGTCAGGATTTTGATTGTGTACACTATTTTACAACTCTGATGCATACTTATTTAAATCCTTACTCATTTTTTCAATCTCATCAATAAAGGATGCAATTTCCTCTGTAGATGCAGCTTGATCGCGTCCAACCGAGACAACATTTTCGATTGAGACTGATATTTCATTGATGGATTGCTGCATATTCATTAAGGTACTGCGAATTTTCTCTGTTGAGGAGACCGTTTCATTGGATAATTTTCGTATTTCTTTTGCGACGATATCAAATCCACGTCCATGCTCACCTGCTCTTGCTGCTTCAATGGAAGCATTTAATCCGAGCAGATTCGTTTGGTCAGCAATTTTTTTTATAAAGGTGAGTACTTCATCAGTATTTTTCATTTCCTCTGAAGCAGTGTTTGACTGTTCAAGCAGTGTTTGACTAATTGTAGCTAGCCCGTCCGCACCTTGTGCAACATTTGTAATTTCTTGGTTTGCTTGTCCAATTGATTCGACAATTTGATCAGCTATTCTACGTAACTCTTTTTCATTTTGTTCTTGAATTTGAATAGCAAGAGCTCCCACAACTTTATCTTCTTCAATAATGGGTGCTGCTAGACCTTTAAATGGAAAGCCGAAGAACTCAGAAGGTACTTCTTCTTCAATTATCTTATTAAAACGAATACAGTCAGCTAGTGGCTCTTTTGGATCAATTTTAAGTCCAATTCTTGCTCCAATATCAATCTTTCTTCCAGGATAATAGACAAGCCATTCTTCTGTATTTGTCATACCAATACCTAGATCTGGTAGCATGGAGTGTATAACTGGTATGATTTGAAGGAAAGCTTCTAACTTATTTGTAGGGTTAGTTTCTGTAACTATTTTTTTTGATATTGAATAAGACATAAACGGCTCAGTCCTTTACATTAGTGTATTTTCTTGAATTGTACCATTTTTTAGTTCAAACGTCCTAATACAAACGCTAAAAAACTTAAACAAATATTGAACAAAATTGGTGCGAAGAAGAAATTATTGGATATTCATAATATTAATAGAAAATTAAGGTTAAGATTGTAAATTTTAAAATGAAATGAAGTTTAGAAGGAGATATCATAATGAAGACAGAAAAGGAAAAGATGTTAAATGGTGAATTGTATCATGCAGGAGATCCAGAATTAACAAAAGAACGTGTAAACGCACGAAGACTTACTAGATCATACAATCAAACATGCGAGACGGAGGATATCAAACGCACTGAACTTTTAAAAGAGCTTCTAGGTACAGTAGGGAGAAATGTATTCATTGAACCAAATTTCCGATGTGATTATGGCTACAATATTCATGTTGGAGAAAACTTTTATGCTAATTTTGATTGTGTCATTTTAGATGTATGTGAGGTTCGAATTGGGGATAACTGTTTCATGGCTCCAGGTGTACACATTTATACCGCGACACATCCATTGGATCCTTCAAGACGTATTTCGGGTGAAGAATACGGAATACCAGTCACCATAGGGGATAATGTATGGATTGGAGGAAGAGCTGTTATTAATCCAGGTGTGACAATTGGAAATAATGTTGTCGTCGCTTCTGGGGCAGTTATTACAAAAAATATACCTGATGATGTCGTTGTTGGGGGGAACCCTGCTAGAATCATCAAACATATAGATGTAGAATAGTTTTTAATCAATTCTCATCAAATTCTCATTTTTCTCTAACGTTGTTGTCATAAAGCTTAGATATGATGATGACATAAGGAAATCAAAGGAGGAAATGGATATGAAAAAAATGACAACAATCGCAACAAGTTTACTAATTGCAAGTGGTACTGCAATCGGTGTTGCTGCATCTGATCAGGATCGAAATGTTGTTTATGAAAAAGCGATAGCTGCAGAGGCCACAGTACAAGAAGTTAATACTCAAGTTCAAGCTGCAAATACCACTGGTGAAAAACAAAGCAGATTATCAGAAGAAGAAGTCGCCACGATTGCCAAAGAGGTATTGGATGGGACAGTAGATGACATTAAGCTTGAGTGGGAAGATGGTCGTCTTGTCTATGAAGTTGAGTTAAAATTTACAGGTGAGCACTATGATTTTGATATCGATGCTCATACGGGTGAGATTATTAATATCGATGGTAACTTGTTAAAAACACCTATTGCTGAGGAAGTGGATATAACGATTCAACAAGCTCAGCAAATGGCTTTAGATCACCTTGCTACTGGAAAGATTAAGGGAATTGAGCTTGAGAAAAATAATGGTCGTTATATTTATGAGCTTGAGGTGAAAATTGCAGGTGAAGATGGTGATGTATCCGTCGATGCAACGAATGGTGAAATCCTTTATGTAGAAGATGATTTACGTGAAGTGTTGGCGAAGGTCGCTGAAAAAGGTAATGGAGAAAAGCAACCAAAAGAGCAAGTGAAAGAACAAATAACGACTCAACAAGCGATCGAGATTGCTCTTAATCATGTAGGTGGCGGTACCGTAGATGATATCGATCTTGAAAAGGAAAATGGTCGTTTCATTTATGAAATTGAAATAGAGCAAGAAAATAATAAAGATGTTGATGTGGTAATTGATGCTCATACAGGTGAAATTCTGTCTAAGTAGTGGATGAATTAAAGGAAAAAGAAGGGCTGTCCCAAAAGCCCATAAAAACTAAAAATCACGGAGACCTGTTTACGTTGGTCTCCGTGATTTTTGTTATTTATTTTTTCATTCTCTTGCGAGTGGCGGTCAGCCGCCACTCGCTTCCTCATATTATGGGGATTCCCTGTAGCCTGCTTTTAATTGTCCATTATTCATATGTCGTCTTTCATCCGTATAAAAGTCGCATCTGTATCTGTTTTCGAGAAACTGTTGCGCTCACCAAAAATCCCACTTGATGTTCATATTTTTGAAGACGGGGAAGGTAATCATTAAATAGAGTTCTGTGAGTCTTCTGTAGAGAACGTACTTCTTTTTTCTTCTCATTTTTCTTTTATTGTATATTTAAAAATAGTGACTTAATAATCATCTATCAAGACGGACAATATCTGCATCTGGGTTTGATTGATGGAAAATCAAGTCTTTTAAAATCTTTGCCCCAAGCATACTGTAAACCGTACCATTCCCGCCAAAACCAAGACAGTAATAAATATTATCTCTTTTAGGATGGAGTCCGATAAACGGTAAGCCATCATTAGATTCACCAAAGCTCGCAACCCATGAATAAGCAATATCTAGATCGTATTTAGGAAAATGTTCTTTTATCTTTTGAAGTAATCGATTCTCATATTTCTTTATTGTCGATTTATCAGGTGATAGTTCCATTTTATTTTCGTCAAGTCCCCCTGCTATAATCCTTCCATCATTTGTTGTTCGCATATAAAAATAAGGTCGCTGTGTTTCCCATATTAAACAGTTCTTTTTCCAATTTGGGAAAGAAGGCAAACGCGAAGTGACCACTGCATATGTTCGATTTACTGTTGCTCCAAATTTTTTGGCGAAAGTAATTTCCTCATATCCAGTAGTATAAATGACTTTTCTGGCAGCAATTTTTCCTTGCTCGGAGTGAAAATATACATATTCTTCATCGGCACTATCTTCGTGTAATTCAGTCTGTTCATAAATTTCCACACCTTTTTGAGATGCATTCTGAATAAGGTTATTAATAAATTTAAAAGGGTTTATTTCGGCATCCCCTTTCGTTAATAGAGCTGCCGGCTTTTCAAAAGAAAAATTTTTCTTTATTTTCTCTTCGTCTAAGTATTCTACCTCAAATTGATGTTTCGTTAAAGCTTCATATTCTTTTTGAAGTTTTGGGATATCCTCTTTGGAACTAGCATAGTACAAGCTATCTCTTCGAATAAAGTCGACCGGTTCAGGTAGTTCACTTGCTATTAGTTGTAAGTCATTTACTGCTTCTAAACAAAGTTTATAAAACCTTACTGCTTTTTCTTCCCCGAGCTTTTGAATGAATTCATGGAGCATCATATCACTCGAATATTGTAAAAGCCCGGTGTTAGCTGAAGAACTCCCACTACCGATGGTTCTTTTTTCGACTAATACTGTTTTTAGCGGATATTTTGAAAGGGTATGGGCACATAATGCTCCAGACATTCCTCCCCCTATTATCAAAACATCACAACTTATTACTTCATTAAGCTTATGATACCGCGGTACATTATTTAGCGTCTTAGGCCAATATAAATTTCCTCTATGTAAATCCATTTTTATTTCCCCCTCATCATATTTCATATCTATACCCCACTACACATAAAGGGAAAACCTTGGAAATTGCACTGCAAACACGAATGATGAAACGTATTTTAAATGGAGCTTTAACATAAAGATCATACTATGACAGTTAGATTTATTTTTTTAGTATACTTACCGATTCTTCGCTCATTCCTCGATGAATTCTTTTTTAATTTTTTCAAAAATCCGTAACATAATTTTATTTTCTAAAGCCATCTCTTCAGGATGCCTTTGAACTCCTAAGATCATCGGTTTCTTGACTTTTCCCTCTGATGCTTCTGCAACTCCATCTGGTGCACTTTTAAGCGTGGAAGCAATTTCTCAACCGAACTAGTAATTCTAATACCAGGTTTATTTCGCATCATTCCACTTCTCTCATCAATCACATTTGTCATGTTTCCGAAATACCACGGAATGACTTTTCGAAACATATGAGTAGTGTTAAAAAAGGTGATATTATGGTTTTAGGGAGTGGTCCAATCGGTGAAATTCGTATGGCTCAAAGGGTAATAAGAGTGATTCCGGTTGATCAGATCGCTCACCGTCTCGACCATACAAAACGTACAAATAAGGTAGAAACCTATAACTTTAAAGGGGCTGTCCCATAAGGTCATAAAATGAACTTATGGGCAGCCCCTTCTTTTAATGATAATCGGTTCTAAAGATGTGGTTGAAATGTCATTGTTATTCTTTTGGTCAGTCATTATAATGAAGGGAAGATTGAACAGAAGGAGCGATATATGAACAAAAACGTTGAACAAGTCTTATCGATCGAATCGATTGAACCTAGTAAAAAACAACGTACGACCGTTATTGGGCTTGTACTTTTTCTTTTTTTAATTGTTTTCTTGACCTTACCCAACATTAAGACCTTAATAGTAGAAATTAACCCGTTTCTACCTATTTTCATATCTTGGTTGTTGATTGCTGATATTCTTATTTCTTTTTTAATGTTTATCCAGTATCGAGTAACGTGTAATCGAGCCATTTTAATTTTAGCAGGGACTTATTTATTTACTGGACTAATAACGGTTCCTCATATTTTAACGTTCCCGAACGTTTTTACAGAAGCTGGTTTGCTAAGTGCAGGAAGTCAAACGGCTGTCTGGTTTTGGGTGCTATGGCATTCTGGTTTTCCGATTGGGATATTGTTTTATGTATATACATTAAGAAAAAATAAGCTCGACTATGTGCACAGGCAAGGAAAGCTTACGTTTATAATGGTGATGACAATTATCTGTATAATTGTCATGAGTACAATTGTACTGACAAAAGGAAGTGACTACTTACCCGTCATTATTGAGCAGGGGAATTTCAGATTGCTGTTAGACTCTGGTATTGGACCTGTTGTACTTCTTTTGAATATTGTGGCCCTCGTTTGCCTCATGAGACAAACGAAAATGAAGTCTACTCTTCATTTATGGCTAGTATTATCTGTTTTGGCCTTCACTCTTGATGTTTTTGTTACCCTTTTTTCAGGAGCTCGGTTTAGCGTGGGCTGGTATGTCGCTCGACTGCTTTCCCTTTTTTCAGCAACAGTTGTTCTTGCTATGTTTTTTATAGAACTTAATCGTCTATATTTAGGTATTACAGAGAGTAATCAGATGCTTAAAAAAACGAAAAAAGAAACGACTGATATTCTCGAAAGTATCCGTGATGCCTTTATTGCTCTTGATAAATTTGATCGATTTATTTATATGAATCGAGAAGCCGTGAAACTTTCTCAAAAAAAAGGAGAGGAATTGATAGGGCAATCCATTTGGGAAGCATTTCCTCACCTCAAGAAATTAATGCTTTTTAAAGCCATTAAGGAAGCTAAACAAAATAAGACCCTTTTTCAGTATGTTGGGCAGGATGCACGAACAGCGACTTGGTTTAATATACGTATCTATCCGCGAGAAGATGGTGTGTCGGTTTTCTTAAGTGATATAACGAAAAGAGTGGAGGCAGAAGAACGTTTAAAGGAAGCCAATCTTATTTTGCAAAGGTTATCGCATATGGATGGATTAACGGAAATAGCAAACCGTCGCTTTTTCGATGACCAATTAATAATGAAATGGGAAACGGCAGTGAAAGAAGGTACACCTTTATCTTTAATGCTTTTTGACATCGATTATTTTAAGGGTTACAATGATTTTTATGGACATCAAGCTGGTGATGCATGTCTTAATATGGTTGCAAAGCAGCTTGAGAAGACCGTTCAACAAATTAATTCTACCTATAAGTATGCTCGCTATGGTGGAGAAGAGTTTGCAGTAATAATGCCAAATACAGGTAAGGAAGAGGCATTTTTTGTTGCAGAATCAATCCGAAAAGCGATAGAAGTGAGACAATTTGAGCATGCTCGCTCTGAGGTTAGTAGGTGGGTGACAATTAGTGCTGGTGTGTTCACAATGCAACCGCATGAATCCAACTATCTTAATGATCTCATCAAAGAAACCGATCGTATTCTTTATTTGGCAAAAAGTCAGGGACGTAATCGTGTCTGTCAGGATGATGACATGATGCAGGCGAACAAGGGAATACATCAGAGTTAAATATCTGATGTATTTTTGTGTCTGTATTCTTTTTTTGTCCATTGACATTTAGGCTAAATCGGGTAGTATATATGTAATATTCAAAATTTTTAGTTCGATAGAGGTGCCAGTTATGAAATATGCCTTTGCTAATCGTGTTCGTCATTTGCAGTCTTCTGCCGTTCGTGACATTTTAAAAGTAGTCGGACAAGGCAACGTGATCTCATTTGCAGGTGGTCTTCCAGATGATGATTTATTTCCAATTGAAGGAATAGAGGATGCTTTTTCTCGAGTTTTTGCAACAGGGAAAAAGTCTTTGCAATATATGGAAACAGAAGGATATCGTCCGCTTAGAGAAGTGATTCTTGAGAGAATGCGAAATAAAAAAGGAATTACTGGATTTTCAGCAGACGAAGTTCTACTGACGACAGGTTCCCAGCAAGCGATTGATCTCTTTTCACGCGTGATGTTAAGCCCAGGAGATGTTATTTTAACAGAAGACCCAACGTATTTAGCTGCGTTGCAAGTGTTTAAGTCATATGAAGCGAAGGTCATTGCGGTACAATCAGATAATTCTGGTATGTTACCAGATGATTTAGAGAAAAAGTTAAAACAACATAAACCAAAATGTATTTATGTCGTACCTACTTTCTCTAATCCTGCAGGACGTGTATGGTCACTTGAAAGAAGGAAACAACTTATTGAGCTTGTTCAAAAATATAATATTGTTGTCTTTGAAGATGATCCTTATGGTGAAATTCAGTTCCAACAAGATGAAACGTATGTACCTCTTGCTGCACTTGATAATGGCCAGCATGTTATGTATACAAGCACGTTCTCAAAAACAGCTGTTCCAGCGCTTCGAACTGGTTGGATTGTTGGACCTTTCCAAGTGATTCGGATGATGTCTCAAGCGAAGCAGGCGAATGATCTTCATTCGAACTCATTATCACAACAAGCCTTGTATCAGCTTTGTTGCCATTTTGACCTTGATGCTCATATTCAGCATTTGATTTCAGTGTATAACAGCCGCATGGAGGTCATGGTTAGATGTCTTGAACAAGCCAATCTAAGTGATGTACGTTTCGTCAAACCAAAAGGTGGTATGTTCCTTTGGGTTGAACTCGAGAAGTCGATCAACACAACGGCATTACTCACACAAGCTGTTGAAAAAGGAGTAGCATATGTGCCTGGTGAACCGTTTTATGCTGGGGTTGCGCAAAAGAATACGATGAGATTAAACTTTACTCATTCTACACCAGAGAAAATTGAACAAGGTATGAGCTTACTCGTTGAATTGCTTTCATCAGAAAGTGCTAAAAAAACAGTTCCAATAGGTACTTACTAAAAGAAATAAAAGAAGCGGACTTAGATGCAGATCTGAGTTCGTTTTTTTATATTAATATATCTGTTAAGTTGTTCTAATATAATATTTGTCAAGATGAGTACTATAATTGGGGCAATATATAAATGGAGGAAAAAAGATGTTCACATTGATTATAAATGGCGACGTATTTGCACCGAAGCACCTCGGGAAAAAGGATATTTTAATAGCAGGCGATCGTATTGTGGCGTTGGAAGATAAAATTGATCAAAGTTGTTTACCTGGTGAGGTACGTGTGGTTAACGCAGAAAGACATAATGTTGTCCCAGGCTTCATTGATAACCACGTTCACATTATTGGTGGTGGAGGTGAGGGAAGCTACAGAACAAGGACCCCTGAATTAATGCTAAGTCAAGCGACGACAGCTGGAGTCACAACGATTGTTGGTGTAATCGGAACAGATGGAACAACAAGGACGATGCCTGATTTGATTGCAAAAGCAAAGGGGTTAGAAGAAGAAGGAATCACGTGTTTTGTTCATACGGGCTCTTATCAAGTGCCAGTAAAGTCGTTAACAGGCTCCATTCAAAGCGACCTTATCTTAATTGATAAAATAATCGGTGTAGGTGAAATCGCGATTTCTGATCACCGCTCGTCACAGCCTACAGTCCAAGAATTAATTAGACTTACTTCCGAAGCAAGAGTCGGTGGAATGTTATCTGGAAAAGGTGGAATTGTCAACATTCATGTCGGTGATAGTAGGCAGAAGCTTGATTTGTTAGAAAAAATTGCTGAAAAAAGTGATATTCCGTTAGCGCAATTTATGCCGACGCACATCAACCGTAATCCATATCTATTTGAGGCTGGGATTGCTTATGCTAAAAAGGGAGGGAGAGTTGACTTTACGACGAGTACGATTCCAAAATTTCTTGCTGAAGGAGAAATAAAATGTAGTCAAGCTCTAAGTAGGATGCTTGCTGAAGGGATAGAGCTAAGTCAGATTACGTTCACATCTGATGCGCAGGCGAGTTTACCAGACTTTGATGAAAATGGGAACTTAATTGGGTTGAAGCTTGGAGATATTCGTTCACTGTTTAAAGAGGTACGTGATGCCATTATGGATGAAGGACTTGCACTAGAGACTGCTATTCAGGTCATTACGAAGAACCCAGCAAAAGCTTTAAAGCTCATACAAAAAGGGGAAATCGAGGTCGGAAAAGATGCTGATATCGTGCTGCTTGATGATAGGTTGGACATTGATACAGTCATTGCACGTGGTCAAGTTATGGTCGAAAAAGGTGAGGTTTTGGTTAAAGGAACATTTGAATAGATGGAACGTGAGAGAGGCTCAAACCTTGAAGTGGTTAAGCTTCTTTTTTTATTTTGAGAATAAAAATCGGCCATAGTCGAATTTGAAAAATCAGGATTAGTAAATGTTATAGCCTATCTTTCTCTAAAATCCCAGTAATTATTAATCTGAAATGCACATAACTAATGTGAAAACATCCAAACTATGAGTACAGAAGGAGGTGAGAAACATGGCGAGAAACAACAGTTCAAACCAGCTTGTTGTACCTGGTGTACAACAAGCGCTCGATCAAATGAAGTATGAAATCGCGCAAGAATTTGGCGTTCAGCTTGGTCCAGATTCAACATCTCGTTCTAACGGATCTGTAGGTGGAGAAATTACAAAACGTCTTGTACAAATGTCTGAACAACAAATGAATGGATATCAACAACAATAATATGGCTTAAGGGATGGGAAAGCTCATCCCTTCTTCGAACTGTGTGGAGGTGTAAAAAGGGATGAGTATGTGTCTTATGTGCAATGGGATGAACAACATAAAAATTGATTGTCCACAATGTGAAATAGAGCTTATCGATTTTGGACGTATTATGGATTATGGTGAGAAATATGAGGCATATGAAGAGATTGACTTGTTAAAAGTAGCTAATGGCATTGAAAATGATTTACAAAATAGTCTTTGCCCTCATTACATGACGTGCCCAAGTTGTAGTCAGTATTCGATTTATCTTGTCGAAGAACAACTTATATATGATAGTTAACGGAGAACAGATTTATTTATCATTTAATAACAAGCTCTGTATCTTTGTCGAAGAAGTGAGCTTGATTCATATCAAGGGCAAGGTCGATTGATTGTCCACTTGAAATACCTATCCGTGAATCAATACGTGCCGTTAATTGTTGGCCGTTAATGGAGGAATAAAGCACAGTTTCGGCCCCCATTAGCTCGACGACTTCAATATTAACTTTAATCACTATATCTGGTGATGATTTGATAAATAATAGCTCATCATGTACAGCTTCTGGACGAATACCAAGAATAAGTTCTTTATCTACATAACCTTGCTCTTTAAGGATTGCGAGCTTTTCTACTGGAATTTTAACAGCTAGCTCTCCGACTTTAAAAGAATCTCCTTCTAATCGGCCACTAATAAAGTTCATAGCTGGTGAACCAATAAAACCACCAACAAAAATGTTTCTTGGATTGTCGTATACTTCTTTTGGTGAACCAACTTGCTGGATAAATCCATCCTTCATAATAACGATTCGTGTGGCCATTGTCATCGCTTCGGTTTGGTCATGTGTGACGTAAATGGTTGTTGTTTGAAGACGTTTATGTAGCTTTGTGATTTCAGCACGCATTTGCACACGTAACTTTGCATCAAGGTTCGAAAGGGGTTCATCCATCAAAAATACTTGTGGATCACGAACAATGGCTCGTCCAAGGGCAACACGCTGACGTTGTCCACCAGACATTGTTTTTGGCTTACGGTCAAGCATTTCTTCAAGCCTGAGAATTTTTGCTGCTTCTCGTACACGACGATCAATTTCGTCTTTTTTACATTTACGAAGCTTTAGTCCAAATGCCATATTTTTATAGACAGTCATATGGGGATAAAGCGCATAATTTTGAAAAACCATTGCGATATCGCGGTCTCGAGCTGCGACATCGTTCATACGTTTACCATCAATAATAAGATCACCTTTAGAAATATCTTCAAGTCCTGCTATCATCCGAAGTGTTGTGGACTTTCCGCAACCAGATGGACCGACGAAGACAATAAACTCTTTATCTTGAATATCAAGGCTGAAGTCTGTAACAGCTGTTACATCTCTATCATACATTTTATAGATATTCTTTAATTGAATTTCAGCCATCTCTATGTACCTCCTTTTCATATATACCTATAAGTACGATTAGCTATATTATAGCAGGGAGATCTTTTTCTTTGAACTTGAAACGTCACTAGGCTGTTTTTCGTCTCGAAGATAAAGAGGTGATCTCAGCATATTTTTTGAGATCACCTCGTTGGTTATGATTGAGCAGGAGGATTTTCTTTCTCAAGGTCACGTGATTCCTCAATGATACCAGCGTGAGTGTCATTGACGGTTCCGCCACCAAGACCTTCGTTAATCATCCGATCAACATCCATAAAATATTCATCCCGACCTTCAAATTTCGACTCTTTGTCTTTATCTGACATGCTTACCACCCCTCTTTATAGAATGGCTCGATGATGATATTTTATTCATTAATGTTCTTCGTAAACATGATACAGCATTAATTCATGAATCTGTGGTTCAAGCTCTTTCTTACTATCATTTGTTAGTAATGACTCATTCCAAGCAATCGTACCATTTTGATGGTAAATGCCTGTGATATATTGCCCTTTATGAAAGAAGGAAATAGTCCACTCTCTTCGTACTAAGTTATTGCGAAGCTCTTTCCATTGAAAATGAGAAATCATGCCGTCACCTCTTAACTAAATTACAGCTTGTTCTAAAATTATATCATAAGTGCAGAGCTGTTTAATTTCTTTTTCAGTGATACCTTCTCATACGTGTGAAAGCAGTAAACCTTTCGCTATGATTAGACAAAACTAGCGAGGATGATCATCGTATCGTATACTATGTGTTAAACATCCGTTTTTGAATAAGTTGAAGGAGTGACACACGGTTGCAAACACTGACATTAATCATATTTATGGTCGTTATCGGTGCCGTAATTGGCGGCATGACGAACTCGATCGCAATAAAGATGCTTTTTCGACCATATAGAGCCATTATGATTGGTTCATGGCATCTTCCATTTACACCTGGTTTAATTCCAAAGCGTCGTGATGAGCTTGCGAGCCAACTAGGAAAAGTAGTGGTTGAGTACCTTTTAACAGCTGAAGGGTTAGGAAAAAAGCTTAAAACTGCTGCGTTTACAGAAGGTATGACGAATTGGTTACGTACAGAGGTGAAAAAAGTTCTCCGAAGCGATAATAGTGCAGCTGACTTAATAGAGAAGCACATCGGAATAAATGAGCCAAAGCAGGTCTTACTTGATCGTACAGAAACATTCGTCACAAAAGGCTATCGAACATTTTTAGATTCTCATCGTAATGAGGCATTAGCTCAACTAGTACCAGTAACTGTCCAAAATAATATAGAAAGACATATTCCAAATGTAACGAGCTATATTCTTGAGCGTGGTCAAGACTATTTACAAAGTCCTGAAGGGAAAGAAAGATTAAGTATGATGATTGATCGCTTTCTTGCTCAAAAAGGGACAATTGGCAATATGGTATCAATGTTTCTCGGTAACGAGCGTTTGGTCGATAAGATTCATCCAGAATTAATGAAATTTCTACGTGATGACGGAACAAGGCAGCTTGTCGAAAACTTGCTTGTACAAGAGTGGGAAAAAATCAAAGGTAAAAAGCTAGCTGACATTGAAGCCTATATTAAAGAGGATGAGGTCGTTTCATTTATTGTCAAAACAGTGGACAAGCATATTCCTCTTTATCAATGGATTGATCAACCGTTAAATGAGTGGACGAGTGCTTATGAAGAAATGATTGTGGAGAGTGCTATTCCAAAAGGTGTCGATCTTATACTAGAAGTTCTCGCTACACATCTAGAGGCACTACTTGAGCGCATTCATCTTGATGAAATCGTTCGTGAACAAGTAGAAGCCTTTTCGATCGAGAAAATAGAGGAGCTTGTTTTATCGATTTCGAGGCGTGAGCTAAAAATGATTACTTATTTAGGAGCTTTGCTTGGTGGAGCGATTGGTTTCATTCAAAGTTTGATTGTTCTTTTTATCGGGTAGAGGGTAAAAAGGCTGTAAAAATTGTCTCATTTCATTCGATATTGATGAAAAGTCGAAGTGAACATGTTATAGTCGTTAAGACTATTTTTTTAGGGGGACGTACAGAATGTCTAATATTTATGACACGGCACACGAATTAAAGCGTACATTAGCAGAAAGTGAAGAATTTAAGGGGTTAAAATCTTTACATGAGCAAATTGAAGCAGATGACATTGCAAAAAAGATGCTTACTAATTTCCGCAATCTTCAACTTGAACTTCAACAGAAGCAAATGCAAGGAATTCAAATTACTGAAGAGGAAGCACAACAAGCACAACAGCAATTTGAGCTTGTTCAACAGCACGAGCTTATTTCAAAGCTAATGGAAGCTGAGCAACGTCTAAGTGTAATCATTGGTGATATTAATAAAATTATCACAGAGCCTCTTGAAGAAATTTACGGTAATCCTGACCAACAATAAGTAGATAAAAAAGTTCAGCACATCTTCTGTGCTGAACTTTTTTTGAAGATAAGAAAGCATAAAATTCGATGATGTCTAGCTCCAGCGACTGACCAAGGCGCTGGAGCTTTTCTTAGAAGGTCAAAGTGTGACCTTATGAGATAGCCTTTTTTTGTATGAAAATTGGTTCGTTTCTAGTTGGATAGAAAAAGAATCATGCTGTTTCATTCTAGGTTGAGAGTAGAAGCTCATAATAGTTTTAATTGGAAATCTTTTTCATGACCTTCGTAACAAGATGAAAGACAACCCCTGCAAAAAGACCGATAGCAAGTGCACCAGCAATCGTCATCAAAAGATTTTGAGATTCCGTATTAGTGTAATCAAGTAACGCAAGTAGTAAAAAGATCCCTGTTGGAATGTAATAATAGGATAATACTTTTTTCATTTTTTTTGCTCCTCATAATAGGATTGCACTGTCGTATAAGTATATGAAACATTCCTTTTCTCGTCTAGTTCTGATATAAAAGCAATTGTTCTAATAGAAGAAAAAACGTCATAAGCTAGTGGAGAGTAGCATGCCTATATCAGGCTGCCAGGTAAAGGACAACGAGAACAAGGGGGACATGTGACGATGCGATACAGATTACTAGCCTTAAATGTTGACGGCACTATTCTAAGAGCTAATTCAAAAATAAGTAGACAAACAAAGGATGCAATTGAATACGTCAAAGATAAAGGTGTATATGTGACACTTGCAACAGCAAGACCTTTTCCTTCAGCAAAAAAATTGGCAAAAACTTTAAAAATTGATGGTTGTCTGATTACGAGTGACGGAGCATATGTCTCATCGTCGCTTGAAGAACCAGTGTTTGTGAGGAGGATAAAGGAAGAAAAGGCCCTTCAGATCGTGGATATTCTTGAGCAGTATCATTGTCATGTTCGTGTCTTACACGAGTCTTATTCTATTGGAAATAAAGTGAGCCAGGTTAATAACCTAATCGCAAAAATGACAATTGGTATAGGTGACCCGCTCTTTTACCCGATTACATTTGTTGATTCGGTTGGAGAGCAATTGATCAAAGAGCCAATAGCCCCACCAAAAATACAAGTACAATTTTTCGATCCAAAAGAGCAAATAAAAGCAATGAACCAGCTTGAGAAAAGAGTGAGAGGGATTAACATCATTTCATCTGCACCTGGTCGATTTGACTTTGTACATGAAGGAGTGTCAAAGGCAAGAGGATTACAAGCACTAGGACAGCACTTAGGTATTCAAGCAAATGAGATGGTTGCGATAGGAGCTAATGATAATGATGTCGACATGATTTCACAAGTAGGTCTAGGTGTGGCGATGGGGAATGCGACTCAAGCAGTTAAAAATGTTGCGGACTGGTTAACTCGTTCAAATGAGCAAGACGGGGTCTCCTATATGATTCGTGAGGTGTTTCGTAAGCAGCATCGTGTGCGAGTATAAAAGAAAGAGGACAGTTCCCATATGGAGCTGTCCTCTCTTTGTATTAACGATGAAATAATAGAAGCTTTCCTGATCGTGTCATGCGGTGGGTATGTTCACTGTAATTGTTTTCAGCTAGCTTCTGCATGCCAATTTGTTTAGCAACTGTATCATTTTCGGCTTCAAAACGTTCTTCAAATACCATTTCTCCTGTCGATTCAAAAACAGTAAGTGTGTATTCGCACATCAACCTCACCTCAATTATGACTTTATCTCTAGTGTAAATTGAAGCGTTTACAGGATCAAGTGAAAAAAATTTCAAATTAACTGTCTAAACAGAAGACATTTTCAAAACGGAGGTAAGTTTTTCACGAGCAGGCATTGAAATTGATTCGGACCAACGAATGCAGCTTAGTGAAATCTTAACGTATTTACTAAAAAATTGAAACGAAAACAAGTTGTATCCGTAGTAGTAATAGGTGAGAAAAGAAAGTGAGGGGAAGCTAATGACTCTTGAAATCAATAATGTGACTAAACGCTTTGGTTCTTTTCATGCTGTGGATCATTTAACACTACAGATTCCACCAGGAGAAATGTTTGGCATGTTAGGTGCAAATGGTGCAGGAAAAACGACGACATTTCGAATGCTACTAGGGTTATTACAGCCATCAGAGGGAACGATTACTTGGGCTGGTGAAGAAATTACGTATCAGAGGACAAACGTAGTCGGTTATTTACCCGAGGAAAGAGGTTTATATCCAAAATTGAAAGTGAAAGACCAATTAATTTATCTTGGACGATTAAAAGGGATGGAGAAAAAATCTATTCTTATTGAAATGGAGAAGTGGCTTGAGAAATTTAAGGTTCCTGATTATGCAAATAAAAGAATTGAAGAGCTATCAAAAGGAAACCAACAAAAAATCCAATTTATTGCATCGGTCATTCATCGGCCTGAATTGCTCATCCTCGATGAACCATTTAGTGGATTAGATCCAGTTAACGTCGAGTTGTTGAAAGAAGCTGTGATTGAATTGAAACAAAAAGGGACGACGATTGTTTTCTCCAGTCATCGCATGGAGCATGTGGAAGAGCTGTGTCAGCATCTGTGTATTCTTCATCATGGGAAACTAGTTGTTAATGGGAACTTACGAGAGATTAAGAGATCGTTTGGGAAGAAAAATGTTGTCATTCAAGCAGATTATGATTTGTCCTCGCTTGCCAATCAGGTAGGAGTTTTAAAATACCATGCAACAGCAGAGGGCGTTCGTTTACAGGTTCAGGATGAAGGTGTGGCTAAAGAGCTTTTTACTCATATTGCAGCCAAGGGCTATGCGCGTAAGTTTGAAGTGGAAGAACCGAGTCTTCATGATATTTTCATAGAAAAGGTTGGGACAACTTATGCGTAATTTTTGGATTATTGCTTTCCATACGTATTTAAATCGACTGTTAACGAAAACCTTTCTCTTCACAACCATCATCACGCTATTATTTGTTCTCTTTTTTATGAACATGGATCGTCTTTTCATGATGTTTGAAAGTGATGCAGAAAGTGAAATGACTCAAATTGTTGTTGTTGATGAAACGAATAAAATGTATGCTCTACTTGAAGAGCAAATGGCGCCTTTTTCTGAACGGCTTCAGCTTATAAATTCACAAGAATCCTCTGAGCAAGCTAAGCAAGATATTACTGATGGTATTTATGATGCCGCTTTAGTGATTTCAAATGATGAGGATCAAAACATCAGAGGCATGTATTTCTCAGATTCCTTAACACAAACGTTTGCTCCTAGACAATTAGAACAAGCACTTCAACATATTAAAGAAACACAGAAGACAGTGGAACTTGGGTTAAGTGAGGCAGAACTTGAGCAAATTTACACCCCAATTGCTTTCGATTTATCAACGGTCAGTGAAGGGGCAAAATCTGAAGATGAAATCATGCAAGCGCAATCCATTGTCTATATTTTATTGTTCATTATTTATATTTCTGTGTTAATATTTGGAAACATGATTGCGACTGAAATTGCAACTGAAAAATCCTCAAGAGTAATGGAGATACTTGTTTCTAGTGTTTCTCCTATCACCCAAATGTTTGGGAAGATCGTTGGGATTGGTTTACTGGCTCTGACCCAGTATGGGATCCTATTTTTAGTTGGACTCGGGAATATCCTGTTAAGGTCAAGTGGATCTAGTGAAGAGGGAGAGCTGCTAAGCGATTTGATTAATCAGAATATCCCTTTGAACTTGATTGGGTATGCGATCGTATTCTTCATCCTTGGCTATTTTCTATATGCTACACTCGCAGCTACTCTCGGATCTTTAGTCAGTCGTATTGAGGATGTCAATCAAATGCTTGGTCCAGTTAACTTTCTTGTTATTGGTGCTTTCTTTATTGCTATGTTTGGACTAAATGCTCCAGAGTCTACGATCGTAACTATTAGCTCGTATATTCCGTTTTTTGCTCCAATGCTGATGTTTTTAAGGGTTGGTATTTTAAATATTCCAATTTGGGAAGTCGCACTATCTATAGGGATATTAGTCGCAACAATTATTCTATTAGCAATGATTGGTGCACGAATTTTTAAGGGTGGTGTTTTAATGTATGGTAAAAGCTCAATCTTAAAAGATATTAAAAAAGCGTTGCAACTATCACGGAATGAAAAATAATTAGATAGCGATTTGGTAGGGAAATGTTTTTGTGATAAAATAAACACAATGAAGTGAGTAAGGGAGGTGAATGGGGATGCTTGAAATTATTTCGGATATGACGATGCTCTGGGTTAGTGTTGTTATGACAGTTTTACTTGTAACTGCTTTTACGAAAGCGAATATTCTCAGAATGGAATGGGAGCTTCGCACGAGTTCAAAAAGACAGATAGTAGATCTTGTTGAACAAAAACAAATAAATTCATTCCTCATTCCCTTACTGACCAAGCTCTATCGTCCAAAAATTCCTTCTCGTATCGATCATTTGGATCAAGATGAGGAAGGTCCATCTCTTGTTGTTTATCGATAAATGATAACAACAAGGAGGATATTTTGTGAAAAAAATTAGTTTGTTGATAATGCTCTTAAGTATAATCATGATTTTAAGTGCTTGTGGTAGTAGTGGTAATAGCGTACCAATAACAGCAGAAACAGAGGGGATATGGAATCATTTCTTTGTTTATCCACTCTCTTGGCTTATTATTCAGGTAGCTGAGTTCTTTTATGGTAGTTATGGCTTATCTATTATCGTCGTGACAATTGCACTTCGACTTTTGTTACTTCCACTTATGTTAAAGCAGCAAAAAAGTAGCCGAGCAATGCAGGAGCTACGACCTGAAATGGAAGCCTTGCAACAAAAATATAAAGATGCAAGCAGCAAAGATCCTAAGAAGCAACAAGAAATGCAAAAGGAATTGATGACTTTATACAAATCGCAGGGTGTGAATCCGATGGCAGGGTGTTTACCATTATTTGTTCAACTTCCTGTACTCATGGCTTTTTACTTTGCGATTATGCGCACGGAAGAAATTGCAAGGCATACGTTTTTGTGGTTTGATTTAGGACAACCAGATCCTCTTTATTTGCTTCCTTTTATAGCGGGAGCGACGACGTTTTTACAAATGAAATTAACTTCTGCCCAGTTGAATGATCAAATGAAAATAATTATGTATATTATGCCAGTGATGATTATCGTCGCAGGTTTATCTTTACCTTCCGCCCTTTCATTATATTGGGTAGTAGGAAACGTGTTTATGATTATCCAAACATACTTCACTGTAACGAGAGCTGAGAAGAAGACTTCATTAATTTCTAGAAGCTAAGAAAGATAAAATAATATAGATTAAGCATTGTAGGACTGTATTCTACAATGCTTTTTTGAAGATAAGAAAGCATAAAATTCGATAAAGTCTAGCGTAAGCAGTCTAGCCGTCCAAGGTTGCTTCAGCCAGTAAATGGTTACCCGAAACCTGGCAACACATTGAGAGACTTCCAGTACTTTTAGCTCGCTGACGAGGCGTTTTCGCTTTTCTTAAGCAAGTTTAATCCGCGTTCACCCATTTTATCCTTCTTGAATAAGGTAGTGTTGTAAAGGAGGTATTGAATGATGAACCAAGCACAACAAATGAAAATGCAATGTCAGAACTATGTGAATCAACCTGTACAGCTGCAGGTACATGGACAGTCAGGATATAGTGGAATCATTGAGCATGTTGATGATGAAAATGTCTATTTAATGGTTCCAGTTGATGAAAGTGGTCAATATATTGATCTAGTTGAACTGATGAATGGCTATCATCCCATAAATAAACAAGCGGGCGAGCAGTCTACTTTGCCATTGATGGGGCAAGAGATAAATGTTCGAAATGAACGTTACCCATTTTATCCTCCTTATCCACCGTATCCTTATTATCCTTATCCACGTCCAAGGGGATGGGGGAGATTAATCTTGCCACTTGCTGCTCTTACTGCTCTTGCTGTGCTTATATAATAAAATGAAAGAAAGGGACTTTGGCTGTGATAGTCTTGTCCCTCCTTTTTAAATTTTTTGAGATGCATAAGTGAGTATTATCTAGAACTTACCCGGGAAATAGCTTTAAAATGAGAAAAAAGAAAAGAAAACGAGAGAGAAAGCAGTGATTTTATGAAAAATAGTGTAAAGATTCATAACTTCTATCGTAAATAGCAGGAAACTCGTTTCAGCAAGGAAAATACGTTACAATACTTAAAGAAACATTTAAAAATAAAATGATCTTTGTATATATAGAAGGAGGAATAAATCAATGAACCAATATCACGTTTATCTTGTTGAAGATGAAGAAAACTTATCTGAAATTTTAAAAGCTTATTTAGAAAAAGAGGGTTGGGATGTACGGGTGTTTAATGATGGTGATGCTGCCCATGAAGCGATAGGGGACAAGCCTCATTTATGGATTCTTGACATTATGTTACCTGGTACAGACGGATATCAATTATTAAAAGGAATCAAAGAAGAAACAGATACACCTGTTATCTTTATTTCAGCTCGTGATCAAGATTTAGACCGGGTGTTAGGTCTTGAAATGGGTAGTGATGATTATTTAGCCAAACCATTCTTGCCACAAGAGCTAGTTATTCGAGCAAAAAAATTGTTAAATCGTGTGTATGGCTCTTCGACACAAGATCAAAAGAAAATTGAATTAAATCAATATACAATTGATCCAATCGGTCGAACGGTCATTGATGAAGAAGCAGAGGACGATCAGCTTGTTGATTTAACAACAAAAGAAATGGATCTTATTTTACTCTTAACGGGTGAAATTGGAAAAGCGTTCTCAAGAGAGATTATTATTGAACATGTCTGGGGCGAAAATTATTTTGGTTCAGAACGTGCTGTTGACGATGTTGTGCGACGTGTGCGTAAGAAAATGCCACGTATCCACTTAGAAACACTTTATGGATATGGGTACCGGGTTCTGTCTTCATGATCAAGGTTAATTTAACGCAACGGATTTGGCTTGCGTTTATTTCATTAATTGTGTTAGTTTGTCTTTCTATTATTATTATTTATCCCATTTCCATTGAAGGCGCGTTAACAGATGAAACATATCGAATCATTGAACAAGAACAATACCGCTATGCCTATCCGCTTCTAGACTTAATTAATCCGCAAAGAAATGAGCTTGATTTCGTTGAAAGGCGTGAAGCTGGATCGGTGGGGCACTTTTTCATATATGATACGCTTGGACGAACTCCTGCTGGGGTAGCACTGCCCCCGACAGAGGTGCTACAAGAAATGGCACAAAATGCTTATCATCAAGAACTTAATCGTGGTCGCTATGAGATCCAATACGGCGGGGCAACCGTTTTTTATGTCATTGCAAAGGCTCAAATTTCTGGAAGCCCAGCTTACCATATTTCCTATATGTGGGATACGTATCGCGATCAAATGGTCAATCGTTTATGGGAACGTCTCATTTATATTCTTTTGATAACAAGTGCTCTTAGTTTACTACCAGCCATTTGGCTTAAGCATTATTTACGCCAACCACTTATTGTACTTGGAAATCATCTTGAGCAGATCGCCAATCGCGACTGGCAAGAGCCATTGAAGTGGAAGGGTGATGAGGATTTTCAACGACTATCCGATCAATTTGAAAAGATGCGGCAGAACTTAAATTTATATGATCGGGCCCAAAAAACATTTATTCAGCATGCGTCACATGAATTAAAAACACCAATCATGGTCATAAAAAGCTATGCTCATTCCGTTAAGGATGGCATCCTACCTAAGCATAATATGGAGAAGACGATGGATGTCATCATCGAAGAAGCGAATCGTATGGAACGACGTGTTATTGACATGTTGTATTATACAAAGCTCGATTCTCTTAAAGAAGAAACGCCAAAGCATGAGGAGATTGTTTTTGGAGAAGTAGCTTTTCAAATTGAAGAACGCTTCCGTGTACAGCGTGAGGATGTGAGAATTTTAGTTGAAGGAGCCGAAATAAAGCTGAAAGGTGATCGAGAGCAGCTTGAGGTATTGCTTGAAAATTTAGTTGAGAATGCGCTTCGTTATGCAATTGATACGATCTGGATAAGGGCAACATTAACAGATGAGCATGTGAAAATTACTGTTGAAAATAATGGGGACCATATCCCATCTCATGACCTGCCACAGCTTTTTAACCCGTTCTATAAAGGGAGTAAAGGTAAGTTTGGTCTTGGTCTTGCTATTGTGAAGCGAATTTCAGAACTGCATGGTGGTTTTCCAAAGGTTGAAAATAGTGATGTAGGAGTTAAGTTCACCATTAGTTTTCCAAAGGCGGAAGAACCAAATGTAAAAATACGTAAGCGAGAAAAGAAGATGTAGGAATGCATCTTCTTTTTTCGTGGATAATAAAGTAATAACAATTTTGTCAATTGATTTTACTACCATTATTAATAAGTGGCGCAAAAATCTAATGTCTACTATAATTATTTCGTAATCCTAAAGAAAATAAAAAGAAGGTTAGCATATGAAAAGTAAAGAATTTAAGCCGTTGTTCATGCTCATGATTAATATGTTTGTCATTATGATGGGGATTGGGTTAGTTATTCCGATTTTGCCTTACTATGTTGAAGCATTTGGAGCAACGAGTATGGAACTTGGACTTTTGATTGCAGTATTTTCGTTTATGCAATTTTTGTTAGCACCTGTGTGGGGAAAATTGTCAGATAAATATGGTCGCAAGCCACTGATTGCGATTGGGATGTTTGGCTTTGCTGGTGCGGAATTTATATTTGCTTTTGCAACAGACTTATGGATGCTGTTTTTATCACGAATATTAGCGGGTTCATTTGGCTCAGCCATTATGCCTGCAGCGATGGCATATGTATCAGATCGAACAACTCTTGAACGTAGAGGACATGGAATGGGGATGCTTGGAGCTGCGATGTCACTTGGGATTGTCGTTGGTCCTGGAGTTGGAGGCTGGTTAGCTGAAATTAGTTTGGCTACACCGTTTTTATTTGCAGGAATTGCAGCGACTGTTGCTGGTATTATTTCATTATTGATTTTACCAGAATCATTAACAGCAGATAAACGCCAAGAGCTTGCACAAACTGTTGATAATTCTAATCAATTCATACAAATGTGGCATGCGCTGAAAAGTCCAGTTGGTTTTCTCTTACTCCTCGTTTTTGGATTGAGTTTTGGTTTAGCAAATTTCCAGACAATCTTTGGTATGTATGCTCTTCATCAATTCGGGTATTCACCTTCTCAAGTTGGTTTTATTATGGTTCTTGTAGGGGTAATTGGAGCGATTGCACAAGGAGGGTTAGTTGGTAGACTAACGGAAAGATTCGGGGATGAACGGGTTGTTCTCGCTGCTCTGCTGTTAAGTGGTATTGGCTATATTGTCATGATGCTGGCCTTTGATTTTATTACAGTCATTGTAACGACCTGTATTTTCTTTCTCGGTAATTCGATCTTACGTCCAGCTGTTAATACGATGATTTCTAAGCTTGCGGGTGAAAGACAGGGAATGATCATGGGCTTAAATAACTCCTTCTTAAGCTTAGGAAATGTTGCAGGTGCCTTAGTCGCAGGATTAGTATTCGAGTTAAATATGTACCTTCCATACAGCGTGGGAGCTTTAACAATGTTTGTTTTAATGGGTGCTACGATTTATTGGTTATCTAAGCGACAAGCAAAGCAAACAATCCGTTCTACTGTCTAAGGTTACGTGTGACTCCAAGACTCTTATCTACCATCTATGCTATACTTATCGGTAGGAAAAGAAGATTAAAGATGGGGTGATGTTACTCATGAGTAAAGGGATTCGTTTTCAACAAGTAGGCGATCGAGTAGAGACCTATTACTTAATTAAAACCGCGACAAAGGGAACGGCTAGTAATGGAAAACCGTTTCTTACATTAATTCTTAGCGACCATACTGGTGATATTGAATCAAAGCTGTGGGGATGTTCACCTGAAGATGAAGCGACTTTCAAGAGTAGAGTGATTGTTCATATTCAAGGAGAAGTAACAGAATACCGTGGACGACTACAATTGAAGATTAGTAGCATTCGACCAACAACTGCGATGGATCAAGTGAAAGTAGCGGACTTTATCAGATCAGCTCCATTATCACCTGAAGATATGCTTGAGGAAGTTACACAGTATATCTTTGAAATGAAAAATGCAAACATTCAGCGTATCACACGTCATTTAGTGAAAAAGCATCAGCAAGCATTTCTTGAGTCTCCTGCTGCAACAAAGAACCATCATGAATTTGTGTCAGGGCTCGCATATCATGTCGTTTGTATGTTAAAGGTAGCGAAAAGTTTGTTCCAATTATATCCTACACTCGATCCTGATTTATTGTATGCGGGAGTCATCCTTCATGATCTTGGCAAAGTGCGTGAGTTATCAGGTCCAATTGATACCACATATACACTAGAAGGAAAATTGCTTGGTCATATATCGATTATGGTTACTGAAATTGCTGAAGCAGCTAAGGAACTGAACATCGAAGGGGAAGAAGTTCTAATGTTGCAACATCTTATTCTAAGCCACCATGGTAAGGGAGAATGGGGGAGTCCAAAAGCGCCTGTCATTCGCGAAGCAGAAGTCCTACATATGGTAGATAACATTGATGCGAAAATGAACATGATGGATCGTGCTCTTGAACGCGTTCAGCCTGGAGAATTCTCTGAGCGCATCATGCCTATGGATAATCGTAGCTTTTATAAGCCAAGTTTTCATGAACCACCACTTGATTTGTAGTTCTAACTTCTAATGCTTGTACATATCGTATACTAACGATGACAAGCATGGAGGGGAAATAATGAAACGTACACAGAAAAATAAGCAAGTAGCGCTCTTTTTATTAGTTATTCTAGCCGTTAGCTTTATTGTAACTCAAACAGCTATTGGTGCCTTTCTCCTTTCAAGCCCTTGGTGGATCTATTTTGTTCTTGTCGGTATTGGTTTAAGTGGCTATATGACTGTTAAATACTTTCTTGAAGACAGGCGCTATGAAAACGAGTGGATCGAGAGCGAAGGAAATGTTTATATTAGAAGAATGGAAGAGGAAAAAGAACGTAGAAATATAAAACAATCCTAAGAGCCAACACTCTTAGGATTGTTTTTTACATTATTCAGCTGGAGCAGGGGCAGGAGCAGCTTCTTCTGTACTATCTTCCTTTGAAAATAAATCAGAATACTGAGGATCTTGAATCTCAATATTCGCATTGTCGATTAATTCTTCCATCACTTCATCTGTCGTTTTAGACTGTTGTTGAGTGAGAAGTTGTTCAATATCAGATTTATAATCATCAAATGTCTCTTTTTTGTCAGTTACTTTAATAATATGAAACCCAAAATCAGATTCAACAGGATCACTAATTTCATCGATTGCTAGTTCAAAAGCAGCCTCTTCAAATGGTGGAACCATTCGGCCTTTACCAAAGAATCCTAGTTCTCCTCCGTTAGCTGCTGATCCATCAATTGAATATTCCTGTGCTAATTCAGCAAAATCCTCACCAGCTTCAAGTCTCTCTAAAACTTCTTGTGCCGCTGTTTCATCTTCAACAAGAATGTGACTTGCTTCCACTTGTTCCTCAAATTGCTCTGAATTCTCTTCATAATACGCTTGCATTTGTTCCTCTGTTACTTCTACATCTGATGCAGTTAATTTTTGTAGAACAAGAGGAGGTACAATAAATTCTTGAACAAATGTATCCATAGAATCAGCTTGAATATTAAATTGTGTACGAAGCAATTCTAAAAGTTCTTCATCATTTTCCGTCCCGAAATTGCTACGGAAATTATCTAGCTCTTCTTCAATTTCCTCATCGGTGACCTCAACATCTTCCCCAGCTTCATTTAAAACAGTACGTTGAATCATCTCCTCAAGAGTGTCTTTTCCGTATCGTTGCTTTAACGTATCGATAAATTCTGATTCTGTGATTTCTGTTCCATTAACGGTTGCTACCGTTGAGTTATCACTTGCTGCATCATTATTACAAGCAGCTAATGTTGTCATACAAGCAAGGCTGATAATAGCTATCAATCTTTTTTTCATTATTGTTCACTCCCCAAATTCTCGCTCTTTAAAGCGCCTATATCGATTCCAAACATAACTATACCATACATTCTAAAGAGAGAGAAACAGTTTCATAAGCAAAGACAGGTAATAGCCCAATAAGGTAGCAGACGGGTACAAAAGTTGAGTGAAAGCATAGTATATTCTAGTAAAACACAGAGGAGGTGTGTATATGTCTCACGCATACCACGGTGGATTTGCGTTAATTGTAGTCTTGTTTATCTTATTAGTTATTGTAGGTGCAGCTTGGTTGTAATCATTTAAGAAGGAGGGGTTAAAATGAGCCATACTCATCACGGTGGATTTGCGTTAATCGTAGTCTTGTTTATTTTGCTCGTGATTATCGGGGCTTCTTGGTTCTGTTAAAGTGTGACAATTGAGAAAAGGGAGGGCTTAATGAAGCTCTCCCTTTTCTTAAAAGGCAAGAAAGTAGAAAATTCGATGATGTCTAGCTCCAGCGGCTGATCAAGGCGCTGGAGTGTTTCTTATGTGAATAAAATTTTAACATATGTAGATGTTAGTAAGATGGTCATAAGAATATTGATTGTTCTAAACAATTTAGGCTGTTTTTCTAATGGAATCTCACGCTTTATGCATAATGCATCTGTCATTGAGTTAATCACAAATAAAATGAAAAGCGCGAACAAAATAATAAAGAAGACCATGCATCTTCCTCCTGACAAGCAATTATAATTAAACTTTATCAAAGATTGAGTAAAAAAGATAGGAAAATACCTTATTTCATTAAAATCTTCCTTTCTTATTATTATTAATATGTTAAGGATTGTAAACGGTCTATTGTCGAATTAAAATGATGGAAGAAGAGATAGAGAGGTGTGAAGAGATGAATAGAGCAATGAACGGTTGGAAAATAGCATTCTTTTCTTTAGTAACACTTATCCTCATCGCTTTCATTATCTTTATGAGCTTTTTTTTACGTTACTTTCCCGAAGTGAGTCAAGACCATTACCTTCAGCAGCAGCCTTCTGCAAAAGAAGCGACGTTTTCCATTCAATCGGATAAGATGAGGTTAAATTCATTCATAGCTTCGCAAATTGCTGCTAATCCGACGGAGATTCCTTATATGGTCGAACTCACTGACGAGCATGTACAATTTCGCTCCTCTTTTTCCATTTTAGGAAGAAATGTACCTGTTACGGTTAATTTTCAACCAATCGTTGCTGAGAATGGTGATTTATTATTAGAAGTAGAAACATTTTCAGTTGGAATTCTATATTTGCCAGTTGACAGGGTATTGCAGCTCATCTATGAGTGGATTGAGCTTCCAGAGTGGGTTGAAATGTATCCAAGTGACCACTTAGTTGAAGTGAAAGTGACAGAGCTTACTGTAGAGGGTAATAAATCAATGCGTTTTCGTTTTAAAACGTTTGACTTAAAGGAAGATCACATTGAACTTGATATGATAGTGAATGAATAAGAAGCTGACTAAAGAGAGTCATCTTCTTATTTCATCTAAAGAAAAAATCATAAAATTACATGGCCTGTTTAATGAGAATATGAAAACCCTCTGCATGGGTCTCGACAAAGCATTTCTTTGGTGCTTTTAATAAATAAGATACATAGACCAAATCGTAGAAAACGAGGCCAAAATGAATGGAACTCATAATCGAAATGTAGGCAATATACATAGGAAACAGAACAGAGGCTATTGCGCCTACAACAGTAATAACAAGAAATGGCATTAATAGAGCTGTCAAATAGAGATTACGAGATAACGGTTTTGTAATCTTGACAGTTAATGTTGGGATAAATGAGTTCCATTTCAATTTCACTTTAGCCTTGTTACCACATAACCAAATCGGAATAATATGAAGAGCCTGATGAATGATTACTAAAAATATGATGCTTCCAATAAAGAAAAAGAAACCAATATTCGTTAGTTCTGGTGTTTTTACAAGAGTACTTACAACTAAGTAATAAAATAAAAAAGAAAATAGCATCGTGCATCCAGAATACATCATTAGGCGCAACGAACCGTAATCATGCGTAATACGTATAGTTTTCCAGCAGTTCATCGTCTGCTGCACCTCCTCAATCTAATTGAATAATTTACGCCTATTTTTTAAAGAAATCAATACCTATGACAAAAATAAATAGATTTTGACAAATGGCAACATTCCAAGTGCTGAGGTGACACCGAGTTTCCAGGACGTAGGCGTAACTAGCGATCTTGTAAACTTTCCAAGTAAAATAGCACAAAAAAAAAAGCCTAGCATATAGCTAGGCTCCTTCATTGGCATAATCCTTTTTTCTATCTGGTACGTGTTTGATAAGTCGTCCATCATCTTCGGTAAATCCTTCGTCAAACTTTGTTAATGAATCTTCAAACATTTCAACAAAATCAGGACCATAAATATGACGAACAATACTCATTATTTCTGAGAATTCAGGGAATTTTCCGTAAAGATCTTTAATGGGTAGAGCACCTTCATACACACCGTATGTGCTTGGTTGATAGGCCTCCATTGTTTGTAAAAATAACTCTTTTCCCTCATTTGTTAAACAAACATAAGTGTTTCTTTTGTCATTTTCTTTTTTCGAGAAAACAAGTAACCCTCGATCCTCGAGTTTCTTTGAAAAATTGAAAGCAGTTGAGACGTGCATAACACCAAACTTTGCAATATCTGATATTGAAGCCCCGTCTAAATGATAAGCAATCCATAGAATGTGATGCTCATTAATATTAAGATCAAATGGCTTAATCCAAGTTTGCCAATCTTTCTCAACCGATTTCCAAAGTGCCTTACTTAACTGTGCTACCTTATGGCTAAACATGACTGATTGTTTTAAGGAGCCAGATAATTGTTGGTCCATTTTTCTCCTCCCATCCAGAAGTACTATTCAAATTTAAACAAATGTATCCCGAATGTTATCTTTAAATATTTTTATTCTTTCTATTATGACAAGGTTTTAATAAAAAATAAAGTGAAAAATTAGTTAATTATAAAATTTAGAAAATCAGGACTGTTTTACAAGTATAAAGGTTTAAGAGAAAGCAGCCTCTTAGGATGAAAGCTGCTTCGCTTTTTCTACATTTTTTTGTAAAGAATCAATATCTTCCTTCAGTTGTGCAAGAGTGGGTTCCACGTCGCGTTTCCAATGATCAACTGATTCTTTTACTTCGGTTCCGACAATTTTAATGGCTTCTTTGCTAACTTGTGTTGTTGTTTTTAGTTGGCGTGCTAGCGCGTTGCTATCCTGTGAGAATTGTTGAACACTAGCGCGAACTTTAGATGCGTTATTTTTACATCTCATTTTTAACTCTCTACCAGAAGATGGCGTTGTTAAAAGAGTAGCAACAGCTGCGAGTGCTGTTCCGATCATGACTCCAGATAGAAATGATTTTGCTTTCATAGCTAGAAACCACCTTTCATGGTGTTATCGTCATATTCCCATTCACATCATCATATAAATATAAGATTAAGGAGGGATAAGATGGAAGCGATTATTTTATTACTCATTTCAGCTTGCTTATTGTCAGCTTACGGATTTATTTATGTCTCACTTCGTCTAGCGCGTAAAGTAAGAAAAGACGAGCGTAGGCAATTTAAAACAACTTTTATCGTCTTACTCTTCATTTTGTTAATAAGTGGATCAAGTGCAGCGATGCTTGTTTTAACATAAAGTAGTTAGGAGTGTTTCATTCCTAACTACTTTATTATTTTAGAAAAATATTTAGACTACTGATTATTTAAACGATAATCATTCATGAAATCGCGTAAAGCCATACATGCTTCGAGTGGTACAGCATTGTATGTGGAAGCGCGACAACCCCCAACTGAGCGGTGACCATTTAATCCAACAAATCCAAGCTCTTTTGCCTTTGCAAGGAATGTCTTATTGTGTTCCTCTGAAGGAAGGTTGAATGTAATATTCATTAATGAACGAGCATCTTTATCTGCATGTCCAGTGTAAAAGCCATTACTTTCGTCAATTGCATCATAAATGAGTTTTGCTTTTTCTTGGTTTTTACGCTCGATTGCTTCTACACCACCTTGTTCCTTAGCCCATTGTAGGACATTGCGTAGCATGTAAATCGCAAATGTTGGTGGTGTGTGGTAAAGAGAATTAGTATCTGAATGCGTTTTATAACGAAGCATTGATGGAACACTTTCAACTTCTGCTTCCAGTAGATCTTCACGAATAATGGCAACCGTTATTCCTGATGGACCAAGATTTTTTTGCGCTCCTGCATAAATAAGACCAAATTTTTCAACATCAATTGGACGCGAGAGAATGTCACTAGACATATCGGCAATTAATGGAGCATGAGTAACAGCTGGGAAATCCGCCCATTGTGTACCATAAATTGTGTTGTTTGATGTAAGGTGTACATATGCATCATTATCGTTAAATGTTAAAGAATCAATAGCTGGGATAGAACGATATTCTGAATTTTTTGTTGATCCAGCAATAGTTGTTTCTCCAATCAGTTTAGCTTCCTTAAGTGCTTTTTCAGACCAAGCACCACTTAGGATATAGTTACCAATTGTTCCTGGCTTTAAAAATTGAAGAGGAACCATTGAAAATTGTAGACTTGCTCCTCCTTGCAGAAATAAAACTTTATAGGAATCTGGAATATTAAGCAATTCTTTAAAAAGAGAGATCGCTTCATTGTGCACCGCTTCATACTCTTTACTACGGTGACTAAGTTCCATTACTGACATTCCTGTTTCATTGAAGTTGGTTAACTCTGCTTGCGCCTTCTCTAATACTTCTTTCGGCAAAGCAGAAGGACCAGCATTAAAATTGTATACCTTTTGCATGTTTCTCCACTCCTTTATCTCTTCACCACATTAACGGGTTATTGGATTATGATTATCGTACCATAGTTTTCACGAATTTTGATTAGTTTTTTACGTATTTTCAGAATGTTTTATGACAGAAAAGCGAAAGTGCCTCGAATAGCTGCGACAAGTACTGGAAGCCTGGACAGGAGTTGCCATGGTTTAGGCAACGTTGTACAGGTTGAAGGAACCTCGAGCAGCTAGGCACTGTAGCTAGACAAAGAAAAGCGAAAGTGCCTCAATTAATCTTAACAGATAAAGAAAAAGCCAACTCTTGATTAGAGTTAGCTTTTGATAAAGGCAGAAATTTCATGCGCCATTTTTTGAAGGTCATCCCCGCTATAATTTGAGCTATGGTCTTTCCAAACAGCACCAAAACCATCGCCTTTCCCGTATCTAGGGATAAGGTGGATGTGATAATGGAAAACAGTTTGTCCAGCTGCTTCGCCGTTATTATTAACGATATTTAGGCCAGCTGGCTGATAAGCTTTGTTAATACCATGAGCGATTTTTGGAACAACCGAAAACAGATGGCTTGCTACTTCAGAAGATAGTTCAAAGATATCTTTTTGGTGAACTTTTGGAATGACGAGAGTGTGGCCTTTTGTCACTTGGCTAATATCTAGGAATGCCAGAACATGCTCGTCTTCATATACTTTAGCTGCTGGAATATCCCCTTTGACAATTTTACAGAAAATGCAGTTTGGATCAAATGTCATCGAATCCCTCTTCTTCCTAATTTAATTTGTACATTCACTATAACCGAGCTCAAGTGACGGTGGCAAGTGTCTTATTGTCATATAACAGTTCGAAATTTGCTAAGAATGATGTACACAGTTATATGGAAAATGGTACAATGTGTTTGAATAATTTAAAAAAATAAAAAATTGGGGTGGAAATGATATGCATGTACCATTAGTGTTAACAGATTTCCTAGACAGAGCAGTTGAGCTTTATGGCAAGAAGTCAGCAATTATTGGAGACAATCAGACATTCACCTATAACGAATTACATATTCGTGTGCAAAAATTAGCACATGGTTTGAAAGCGCTTAATATTGAAAAAGGTGATAAAGTAGCTTATCTTGCTCCTAATACATACGAGATGCTTGAAGGTTTCTATGGCGTTTTTCATGTTGGTGGAGTCATGACACCATTAAATACACGACTAAAAGCAGCAGACTATGTTTTTATTTTAAACCACAGTGAGAGTCAAGTTCTTTTTGTTGATCATGAATTGTTTCCTTTAGTAGAACCAATTTTAGATCAATTGGAAACAGTAAGAGAGATCATTGTACACGGTGCAAAAGAGGATACAGAGCATTATAAGAGCTATGAAAAATGGCTTGATGCTCAACCATCTACTGAGTTCGACCGTGTTCAACTTGAAGAAACAGATATTGCAAGTCTTTTATATACAAGTGGAACGACGGGAAATCCGAAGGGGGTTATGCTGACACATCGCAGTAATTACTTACACGCTATGAGTGTTCAGCACCATCTCCGTGTTTCAGATCAAGATACCCTACTACATGTATTACCGATGTTTCATGTAAATGGCTGGGGTTCCCCTTTCTATTACACAGCAAATGGTGCGACTCAAGTTATGCTTCGTAAAGTGGATGCTGGCACTATTTTTAAAAAGATTGAGGATCACGGTGTAACAGTTGCTCATATGGCACCTACTGTATTAAATATGCTACTAAGCTATCAACAACAAAATCAATTAAAAACAAACCATAATATGAGAGTGGTCATTGCTGGATCAGCTCCACCTCCTGCTTTTGTAACGAGAGTAGAAGAGGACTTGAAGTGGGAGTTTATCCAAGTGTACGGTATGACGGAGATATCACCTCTTGTTACAACATCACAAATTCGCTCTCACCATCTGTCTAAGTCTAAAGAGGAGAAATATCGTCTTAAGGCAAAAACAGGCTACCCGTTGATCGGAACGAAAGTCCGTGTCGTTGATGAAAATGGTGAACCAGTGGCGATGGACGGCAAGGCAATAGGAGAAATTGTAACGAGAACCAATGGTGTCATGGAAGGATATTGGAAAAATCCTGAAGCGACTGCTGAGACAATTGTGAATGGTTGGCTTCACACAGGGGATATGGCAACCATTGATGAAAACGGGTACATTGAAATTGTTGACCGTAAGAAAGACGTTATAATAAGTGGCGGTGAGAACATTTCTTCGATTGAGGTTGAAGGAGTCTTATATGATCATCCTGCAGTCCTAGAAGCTGCAGTTGTGGCAGTCCCTCATGAAAAATGGGGAGAGGTTCCACATGCAATTGTTGTTGTTAGAGAAGGTCACTCTTTAACAGAAGATGAGCTAATCACTTTTGCTAAAAGTAAAATGGCTCATTTTAAATCGCCAAAAGGCATTACATTTGCCGATGAACTACCGAAAACAGCGTCTGGAAAAATCCAAAAGGTTCAATTACGGAAGCAGTTCTGGGGAGACGGGGCAAAGATGGTTAACTAATGATTGAGAGTAGAGTATCAGTGTTTTTCACAATTTTGTCCAATCTGATTAAAGTTTTACCATGCTATAATGAGAACAAATGATCATTATAGAGGTGAAACGATGTGAAAAAGCTAGGCATACTAATTATGTCTGTTATGCTTATAGCAGTTGGTTGTCAGTCGGGACCAGAAGAGGAATCGACTACAAGTGAGCATACAGAACATGTGAATAGTTTGGAAGATGTACACGAGCTGACAGCTTCCATTGAGACACTGCCTTCATTTTTAAGTAATCATCCTGATACGATCGCAGATATTTATGCTCGTGTTCCACATTATCAAGACGTAATTGAACATATGCCTTGTTATTGTGGATGCGGAGAAACCGCAGGTCACCGTAGCAGCTATGATTGTTTTATAAATATCCACAATGATGATGGTTCGCTTGTTTGGGACGATCATGGTGCAAAGTGTCCTGTTTGTTTAGAGATTGCTTATTATTCAATGGAGCTTCATGACCGAGGAGCATCGCTTGAAGAAATCCGTGAATTTGTTGATGACCGTTATCAAGAGGGCTTTGCAGAGCCAACCAATACACCGATGCCATCTGATGTGTAAGGTGAAAACAAATCAAGATTGAAGCTTCGTGCCATATGGGTACAGAGCTTCTTTTTGTTTTGTCTTCTTCTGACTAGAGAAACCTACTGTCAATTTGATAAGATAAGATGATGAAGGAGTGTGGTGAACGTGTCAGAGGTCATAAAGATATCTGGATTAACAGGTGGATATCATCCAAAGAAGCCAGTTTTACATGATGTGAATTTCACTGTGAATAAAGCTGAAATAGTTGGTTTAATTGGTTTAAATGGTGCAGGGAAAAGTACGACGATTAAACATATCCTCGGGTTACTCCAACCACATAAAGGAAAGGTAACGGTTGCAGGAAAATCGTTTCAAGATGATTTGAATGAGTATCGCAGGTCATATGCTTATATCCCAGAAATGCCGATTTTATATGATGAACTAACATTATGGGAGCATCTTGAACTAACAGCTCTTGCTTATGGTCTTGATGAGCAGCTTTTTCAAGAACGAGCTGATAGACTGCTTAAGGAATTTCGAATGCAGAAAATGAAAAAATGGTACCCGAGCCATTTTTCAAAAGGGATGCGTCAAAAAGTTATGATTATGAGTGCCTTTTTGATTGAGCCACCAGCTTATATTGTCGATGAGCCAATTGTTGGACTTGATCCGATTGGAATTCAATCATTTCTAACCTTTTTAGAGGATATGAAAAAACGTGGTGCGGCTGTGTTGATGTCTACTCATATTTTAGCAACAGCTGAACGGCATTGTGATCGATTTGTAATTTTGCATGAAGGTCGAGTTGTCCTTGAAGGAACACTTAATGAAATGAGAGACGAGTTGAAGATGCCTAATGCGACGCTTGATGATATTTATATTGAGATGACAAAGGAAGAACTCGTATGAGAGATGGAATGACATTATGGAACGAACGAGTTCGTGATTATTGGAATGAGGCGATTCGCTATTTACGATTAATCGGGAATAGTGGCTTTCTTTTTACAGTGTATGTGTTAATTATTATTGGTAGTTATTACTATAGCGTGTTGCTTGATTGGCTACCAGAATCATTCCCAGCTGTGTGGATATTTGTCGCTGTATTCGCTCATTTATTAACGAGAAGTGGAGTGAGAACGTTTGTCAAACCAGCTGATGTCGTTTTTCTCTTACCGTATGAATCGAAGTTAGACTCTTATTTTCATGCTTCACAACGGTATTCCTTTGTTTTACAAAGTGCAGTTATATTTTTAGTGTTGATAGTCCTTTCACCATTATATTCACAGTATCTTAGAGAGCATGCTGGAAGCGTGTTGTTTGTACTGAGTATGCTTCTGATTGTTAAGGGCTGGAATATACTTACGAGCTGGGAGGAGCAGCGTTTTCAGAGTGAAACGGACAGGCGTACTCATTTTCTGTTACGTGGTGTACTTAATATTGCGTTTGCTTTTCTCCTTTTTTCGGGAGCGAATTGGCTGTTTCTTGTCGCGGTATTTGCGATTATGGTAGGACTATATGTTTTCTATTATCGTAAGTTATCAAGGGTGTTGTCATTAAAGTGGGATCATTTGATTCAAGTAGAACAAGGGATGCTTCTTTCGTTTTACCGAATCGCCAATGCTTTCACAGATGTCCCGCAATTGAAAAATAAAGTTCGACCAAGAAGCTATCTTAGCTGGCTGCTTAAAGGATTGACGAATTCACAGACGTCCATTTATCATTTTTTATTTGCGCGTTCGTTCTTACGTGCAAACGATTATGCAGGTATTTATATTCGTCTCGTCGTCATCTCGGCACTTGTCCTGTTTGTTATACCTGATGGCTGGCTTCAGCTTGTTGTAATGCTACTATTTATGCATATGGTCACAAATCAATTAGCAACACTTTGGTATCATTATGATGCAATGATGTGGGTTGACCTGTATCCTGTAGGCGAGGGAATAAAACAAGAGGCGTTAACACAGGTTAGCTTCCGTCTCCTATTAATGATGACAGCTGTTCAGATTTGTGTGCTGTTTGCGACATCTTCAACCATGATTGCAGGAGTCGCACTCGTTGTTGGGGTGGTCTATAGCTTTATAGGAAGTCGCACATTCATCCACAAACGTAAAAAGTAGTCATGTTTTTAAAGATGTTTGCATGAATTGTACTAAGACATGATGAGAGGTGCAACTAAATATGTATGAAGATCAAGTAGCAGAAGAACTCGTTAGATGGAAGAGGAGATTAATGAAACGACCATCAATGACAGGTCGCTATACAAAAGGGATTCAAGCAAAAATGAATAAAATGGTCCCTGAAAAAATTCATACTGTTGTAACTGCTAGTATCAAAAACATGGTTCATGCCACATTAGTCGGATCAGAATACACCTTACAAAAGCAGCCAGAACAAGCATTAAGTTTAAAAGAACGTGAAGAAAAAGTGCGATCATTAACAAGTACCTATAAACGAACAGCTGCGCTTGAAGGTGCTGGTACAGGAGCGGGTGGGATTTTGCTAGGCATGGTAGATTTTCCACTTTTGCTGAGTATTAAAATGAAGTATTTATTTGATACGGCTTCTGCGTACGGCTATGATGTTCGTGATTATCGTGAGCGATTATTTGTTTTATTGTTGTTCCAACTAGCATTCGCTAGAGAAGATAAACGAGAAGGACTCATTTACCGAATTGAGAATTGGGAAGAAGAAAGACTAAGACTTCCTGAGAAAGAAGAGTATTTAAATCATGTTGATTGGAAGGAATTCCAGCTCGATTATCGTGACTACATTGATTTAGCCAAGATGTTTCAATTGATACCAGGTTTCGGAGCGATTGTGGGAGCAGTTGCGAATTATCGTTTTCTAGATGTGCTTAGTGAAACGGCGATGAATGGCTATCGCATTCGTTGGCTTGCAGATGAGCATGAATGACATAAATAAAAAGGTTGATCAAGCAGGTATTAAAGCTTGATCAACCTTTTTTAGTATCATAGTGAACTTAGAGAAAGAATGGAACAAAGCGTGCAAAATAAGCAGAAATGACGCTGAATTGTCCAGTGAAAAGCAGGATACCGAGCGCGATCATGATTCCGCCGCTTGCTTTTTGAATCTTAGGTAGCCATTTGTTTAATTTACGCATTTTATCAAGTGAGCGCGACCAGAGGAGCGCCACACCAACGAAAGGAATCCCTAAGCCAATCGAATAAATAAACAGCATATACATTCCTGTCCACATCGTGTCTGATTGACTAGCAAGTATGAGAATCGATGATAACACAAGTCCAATACATGGCGACCAGCCAGTACCAAATAAAAATCCTAGCAGTACAGAGTTAGCAAAGCTCGCTGACTTTCGTGGTTTCGCAGAAATTCTTTTTTCGCTAATAAGCATTCGGATTGAAATGATACCCATCATTTGTAAACCGAATACAAAAATAATGATGCCGCCAATTTGCTCGAATAACTGTCTGTTACTCCAAAAAGCTTGCCCGATAAATGTTGATGAAGCCCCGAGTAAAAGGAAAATCGTAGTAAATCCAATTACAAAACCAATGCTTCTCGATAAAATTAATTTCCGATCAGCTCCGACTTGATTATCAGCAATATTTGTACCAGTTAGTTGAGCTAAGTAAGCAGGAACTAATGGAAAAATACATGGTGATAAAAAAGAGACAACGCCTGCCAAAAAAGCAAGCCAAATCGTAACTTCAGCCATGTTTAACACCTCTTTAATCAATAAAATACAAAGTAGGACAGTATAGTCTATTCTAGCCTAATCTAAAAGTATGAATCAATTTTAACATCTTTTTAGATTGAAAAGATGACCCCACCAACGTTTTAGAACAATCTTTATTATAGCTGATTCTCATGATAACGATAGCAAATAATAGGAACGTTCACGGAAAGGTCATAAGGCTAATGAGAAATATCAGCCTTGAGACTGAGAGAAAACCATGCTTCGGAGTGGCGGAAGAAAGTAAGATCACCTCTACAATAAAGGTAATTCAAATAAAGGAGGGTGACTATGAGGCATTCTGCAAAAATGTTTGGAGGCGTATTGCTTATTGTAGTTGGAGCAAGCCTGCTTCTTAGCATGATCGGTATTCACCTAGGTGGTTTAATCGGGCTTGCAATCGGTGCTTGGTTACTGTACTGGGGTTATTCTAAATGGCAGCAAAAAGGTGGGTGGTCATTTTCAAGTATTTTCCTGCTAACGATTGGTTTACTGTTTATGATCGGTAGTTTAGGTGGAGTGATCAGTTTACTTTTCGGTATCGCTCTGATCTACGGGGGATACAAATTGTTAAAGTCTAAGCAAGTGTTTAAAGACGATGAAATAGTAGTAGAGCGCAGACCAACCAAATCGACGTATGACACGATTGATGAAGAGTTTGCGAAATTAATGAAAGTAAAACAAACAAATAACTAAAGGAGGCCATTATTATGGTGATGACAAGAATCAATCGATTTTTTAAAGCTTATATTCATGAAGGGTTAGATCGTATGGAAGATCCCGTTATTATGGTGAAACAGTATATGCGTGATATGAAGGAAGATATACAAACGTTAGAAGCACAAATTGAGAAGCATGTTGCTCTTGAACATTCGTTAACACAGAATTTACAAGCAGCTAAAGAGTTAGTCGAACGTCGTGAACAGCAAGCGAGAATCGCTCTAGAGGCTGAAAATGATGATCTTGCACGTAGGGCGTTATTTAGTAAAAAGGATGCTTTTGAGCAAGTGAATCGCTATGAAGAAATGCTAGAAAAAAACAGAGCACAAATAAAAGAAAGAAAACAAGAATTAGAACAGTTACAATTAAAATACGGGCAACTCCGTGATCGTAAGCTTGAGTTAATCCTTCGCGTGCAAGCTGTCAAAGCAAATCAACAAATGAAACAGACAAAACAAAAATATGATCAAAAAGGAAGCAAGATTGAAAGTGAATTTGAGCGTATGGAAGAACGTGTTATTGACTTAGAATGGAAAAGTGGCAGTAAAACAGCTGTGGAAGTAATGAGTAAAGACAAGGCTCACTCTGAGGAAATTGAAGCACAGCTTACGCAAATGAAGACAAAAATGGAATTGAGGGGATGAGGGAGGAACTTAAGTCCACTCACTCTAAGAAAAAGATAAAGAACCTTCGCTAAAAACACCCACGTCGTGTGGGAAACCTCTTTCTTACTAGGTGTAAGAAAGAGGTTTCTATATCTTTTAAAAATAAATGAATGAGGGAGGGAAGAGAAATGAAAAGAGTTGCTGGAGTCGCGCTGATTATTTTTGGCTTGTTTGTTTTGCTGACCTCACTTCCTTCTTTATTTTCGTCTTTTAATAATGTAACAGCTGAGAAGGAGTGGTCAAAGGAAGTTGATTCATTTGAGCAAATTCGTTTGTCGAGTACATCGATCGATTTTGATATTGAAACCTATCAAGGAACGGAGGTAATTGTCCAGTTAGAAGGCACTGACGGACGTGTGAAGATTCAGACAACAGAACAGGATGCTGGGTTATCAATTGAGATCAAAGAGCCAGGTTTCAGCTTCTTTTCTTTTGATTTTTCTAGGGAACCAGAGCGTGCAGTTGTGCAGATACCTGAGAAGTATGAGGATGAGCTTGATGTCAGGACGGTTTCAGGTGCGATTAAAGTTTCAAGGGGGCTCAATTTAACGGAGCTCGGTCTGAAAACCATTTCAGGTGATATAAAAATAACGGAAGTGGGGGCAACAGATGCTTTGATGTCAACGACGTCTGGAGATATCGAGATTGGGCAGTTAAAATCAAAGGAATCAGTTATGAAGAGTACATCTGGAGATATTCTTGTTGATGCAATGACAGGTGCTATAAATGGAAAAACGACTTCAGGTGATATTGAAATTGGATTTGCGAGTGAGAATGAGGCGACATCACTGGCGACTGTATCTGGAGATATAGAAGTGGGTCTTCCTTTTGCGAATGCAGCGTTTTCAATTAAAACAACATCAGGTGAGATAGAAATAGAAGAGAATTTGCGAGAACAATCGATTCAATCACGGTCTATTTCTGGTAAAATAGGCGAAGGAGAATTCCCGTTTTTTGTTTCAACGATTTCGGGGGACGTGGATATTCAGAAGTAATGGAGAGAAAGGAGCGGGAAGCATGAGGAAGCAGACGATAATTGGATTCATTATTGTCATTATCGGTCTAAACATTTTATTTGATGCGATGAATATCTCAACAGGATCCTTTGTGGCACCGCTCATCTTTTTTGCAATAGGAATGTTTTTTTATCAAAGAAAGCATACCTTTTTAAGTATGTTTTTCTTTATTGTCAGTGCTAGCATTTTCTTTGATCAAATTCTTGGAATGAATTTGATTGGTTTGCTCATTGCCTTTGTCGCTCTTTATTATGGAATTCGTTTAGTTCGTTCGCCAAATAAGAAGAGAGAGCAAAAAGTAAAACATAAAAAACGAAGAAAAAAGGAGAAAGCGAAAGAAGACATTCAACCCGTTGAAATAAAGGATCAGGAGATAGAAGGTGAGATAAAGCTACCACTTTCACTTAAAGAACCTTTTGAATATAACAATGTGGAACGCGAATTTTTAAAACCACCGATCCGTCGTAATTGGATAGGTGATATTCACTATACAGGAGAAGCATTTGAGTTAAATGATTTAATGATCTGGAATGGGATTGGCGACGTGAGGTTAGATTTAACAAAGGCAATGATTCCAGAAGGAGAGACCGTCATTATCGTTCAAGGGATGATTTGTCAAATTAATTTCTTTGTACCTGATGATTTGGCCGTCACTATTGTGGCATCTTCATTCATTGGGGAAGTTTCTTTATTTCACGAAAAACAAGATGGACTGAACCAGCAGCTTAGTGTCGCGACAAAAGGCTATAAGCAAGCTCCAAGACGGGTAAAGCTTGTTCTTTCTTCGGTCATTGGAGAAGTGAAGGTGAGAGCGGTATGAGGAAGCGTTTGGCTCGATTACAGTGGCAATTTATTCGGCATAGTTTCATTGTCTCGTTGCTAACATCTTTCTTTTTAATCTTTCTCGTTACATATGAAGATGACCGTGGCTTGCTTCTTGTCTTTGACAGAGACTTTGTTGGTATTCCCATTGCCATTTGGATGATCCTCGTCATTGTAGTTACTGGTCTAATGAGTGGATATATACAGGCTGCCCCGATAAGGAGACGAATTGATCAGCTTGTCCATGGTGCGACTCGTTATGAGCGCGGGACATTTTCCCATCGAGTTGAGGTGGAAGGAGAAGATGAGGTTGCGGAATTAGCAGAGAGAATGAATGGGATGGCACAGCATATTGAAGAGCAGGTCGCTTCGCTACAACGTTTATCAAAAGAGCGAGTCAAGATGCAAGAAACGGTGAAAAAAGCTGCGGTAACAGAAGAGCGCCAGCGTTTAGCAAGAGATCTACATGATGCTGTTAGCCAACAATTATTTGCGATTTCAATGATGACAGCGGCTATTAAACAAAATCTCCAAAATACCTCAGACTCAACGGCTGTTCAGGTGGCGATGGTTGAGAACATGGCTAATACAGCACAAGCGGAAATGCGCGCATTGTTGCTTCATCTTCGTCCAGCTCATTTAGAAGGGAAAAGTTTAGAAGAAGGTATGCATACATTACTAAATGAGCTAGAACAAAAATACCAGGTGAAGGTTCATACAATTATTGATCAACAATTAAGTATACCAAGAGGGATTGAAGATCAGCTGTTTCGAATGATTCAAGAAGCGATTTCCAATGTACTCAGGCATGCGAAGGCGACACAACTTGAGTTTCAAATGAGGCAAACGAGCCAAGAGTTGAAGGTGAAGCTCATTGATAATGGAGTTGGTTTCGATACGAAAATAGTTCACCAAGGTTCCTACGGCTTACATACAATGCGTGAGAGGATCAATGAAATTGGTGGTACGTTACATATTGTCTCTGTTCCAGAAAAAGGAACGCAAATTGAAGCAAACATTCCAATAGCATGGAAGGAGGAACAAGATGATTCGAATACTTCTAGTTGATGATCATGAGATGGTACGAATGGGTTTGTCGGCATACCTTTCAACACAAATGGATATGTCTGTCGTTGGTCAGGCGAGTAATGGTCAAGAAGGGATCGATCTTGCCTTAGTAGAGAAGCCTGATGTGATCTTAATGGATTTAGTGATGGAGAAGATGGATGGGATTTGTGCAACTGCAGCTATTATGAAGATTTTACCTGAAACAAGGATCATTGTCCTTACAAGCTTTATTGATGATGAGAAGGTGTATCCTGTGATTGAAGCTGGTGCATTTAGTTACTTGCTTAAAACATCATCGGCAACAGAGATTGCTGATTCGATTCGGAGTGCAGCAAAAGGGGAGTCTGTTGTCGAAGCAAAAGTGACCAATAAAATAATGCAGCGTATGAGAGGAGCAAAGGAAAAATACTTGCACGATTCGCTTACACCTCGTGAACGAGAGGTTCTTCAATTAGTAGGGGAAGGAAAAAGCAATCAAGAGATCGCTGACACTCTTTTTATTGGTATTAAAACGGTGAAGACTCATGTTAGTCATATTCTCCAAAAACTTGAATTAGACGACCGAACACAAATGGCTGTTTATGCTCATCGATATGGTCTAGCCAAATAAAAAACATGCGAAAGGGAGAGCCTATCGCATGTTTTTACTTATTCCTTTATCCTTTTAGGTGGTAAGTTGTGACAAAGGAAGGACGCGGAAAAATCGTTGTAGCAAGACCCTCTGCAGTACCACGTTTTTTGTGTGCATTTTGATAGGATTGTGATGTTTGCCAATTTGTAAATGATTCTTCATTCTCCCAAATCGTCATGACAACGTATGTATCATCATCAAGTGGACGGAGAATACGGATCGCTTTGAATCCAGGCTCTGTTTCCACTAGACCTGCGCGGTTTTTAAAGCGCTCTTCAAACGTTTCGCGACCTTCAGCACTGACAGGAATGTTATTCATCACGACATACCCATTGCTTGGAAGCTCGCCAGTTTCGCTGAAAATCTCGTAGCGTTTTGCTGATAGATCTTCATATGATTCACCTTCAAAAAAGAAAAGTGATCCAGAATCTCCTTCCATTGTTAGACCATGATTTGGTAGTGTTGAATCCTCTGAAATTTCAATCGTTAATGCTTTTTTCAATGTCATTTCCTCCCGATTCTTGTTATGATGTGAAACGAATCTGATTATAACTCGTAAATAAAGTGTAGCCTACAATAATAAAGACTGGCAACAGATAGCATTTTTTCTTTATTTCAACTAAAGTCTGAATTCGTTGTATAAATAAAAACAAAAGGTGGTGATAATGTGCAAAAGAAAATAGTTATTGGTATTTCAAGTATTCTAGGAACGATTCTTTTAGCTCTTATTATTTATTTTGTGATTATTTTAGTCGGTGAATATGTTGTAAATGATCAAAGTTTAGTGATGAAAACAACGACGTCTCTTGTTGATGAAGAGGGAGTTGTTTTTTCGCAGCTTTTTATTGAAAATAGAGAGCTTGTCTCGATTCATGAGATTCCCGAACATGTACAAGATGCTTTTATTGCGATAGAGGATGCGCGTTTTCATGAACACTTAGGGATTGATTTTTGGGCGATTGGCCGTGCATTTTACCGTGATATATTAGCAGGTGCAGCTGTAGAGGGTGGAAGTACGATCACTCAGCAACTTGCTAAAAATGCATTTTTGACGAACGACAAGACGATCTTACGGAAAACGAAGGAAGTTCTTATCGCGATAAATATTGAACGTCAATATAGTAAAAATGAAATTCTTGAAATGTATTTGAATCGAATTTATTTTGGACATGGTGCGTACGGTATTCAAGCTGCTTCTAAGATGTATTTTAACAAGGATGTCAGTGAACTGTCGATCGAAGAAGGAGCATTGCTGGCGGGATTACCGAAAGCACCAAATTCTTATTCGCCACTTGTAGACCTAGAGCGTAGTAAGCAGCGACGTGATCTCGTTCTTGATGTGATGCAAAGACAAGGGTATCTTGATGCAAATGAAGCTGTTCGGTTAAAAGGAAGAACCGTTACAGTTGATCATCATCGAATCATGGAGAATGAAGCGTATTTTACCTATATTGATATGGTGCTTGATGAAGCGGCAGAACGCTATATGCTTACAAATGAAGAGGTTTTGACTGGTGGATATAAAATTGTTGTTCCAATGGATCGTCGCATACAGGAAGTATCGTTTGCAAAAATAAAGGAAGATCGCTTCTTTCCAGATGGAAATGAAGATGCTGAGACTGCGTTTGTACTGCTAGATGCCAAGACAGGTGGAGTGCTTGCTGTTCATGGTGGCCGTGAATATGTGAGAAAAGGATTAAATCGAGTAGATGTCAAGCGTCAGCCAGGTTCTGCGTTTAAACCACTAGCTGTTTTTGCTCCTGCACTCGAAAACGGCGACTATCATCCTTATTCATTGTTAACTGATAAACTGCTTGAATACGGTGAAGGTTATACCCCTAGAAATTATGATAATGAATACACAGGTGAAATGACGATGTATGAAACAATGACGGACTCTGTTAATGCTCCAGCTGTTTGGCTGCTAAATGAAATTGGGATCGATTCTTCCATTGAAACGTTAGAGAAATTCGGTCTCACGATTCCAGATCGTGGTCTCGCTTTGGCACTAGGAGGGCTAGAAGAGGGTGTGACTCCGTTAGAGATGGCAGCGGCCTATCGTGTGTTTGCTGAAGGTGGCAAGCGAGTCGAACCTTATTTCATTAAAAGAATTTATAATCAAGATGGTGATAAAATTGGTGAAGCGGCGACGGTAGAAGAAGAGGTTGTCTCTACACAAACGGCTTGGTATATGACAAGAATGCTTGAGTCGGTTGTTAAGGAAGGGACAGGGCAAAGAGGCACAGTTGATACGGCTCTTGCTGGAAAAACAGGAACGACCTCTTATCCAGATGTAGAGGGAGCAACGATGGACGCTTGGTTTGCAGGCTATACTCCAACCGTTGTTGGAGCTGTTTGGATGGGGTATGATGTGACATCAACAGACCGTTATTTGCGAGGTGGGAGTGGTTATCCGACAGCATTGTTTAAAGAGATCATAAATGCATTACCTAAAGAAAAGCGAGAGGTGGCTTTTGCTAAGCCTGATGGTGTAAGTGAGCTTGAACCCCCAGTTGATTTACCAATCATTAATAATGTAACTGCGACTCTTGCAATGGGTGGAAGAGGTCTGATGAGCGTCGAATTAAATTGGTCAGCTCCGTCTGATAAACGAGTGTATTACCGTATTTATGAACGCCATCATAACGAACGTGAATTAATTGCCACTGTCGTTGGTGAGCAGCATTATTTCGTTGGCAGATTCAACCCGTTTTCCGAAAAACAGTACGAAGTCGTTCCCTATGACTCAACAACAAAACGAGAAGGAAAACGTTCAAACATAGCCGATGTGGAGGTACATTTAGGGTTTCATTAAAAGAACACACGTCGGCATAAAGGTTCAACATGTAACACTAAAAACGATCAAAAAGAATCACGTTATATTAACTACTAACGCGATTCTTTTTCGATTTATGCTTAGCAGGTCGTTTTAAGTCAATGAAAAGATATGTATCTTCTCGGACGGGAAAGGAGAATGTCTGAATAAGCTCATTTGTCTCTATATCCGTGTAAGGGTCAGATAAAAAACCACTTTGATGGATCTCCATTTTGACAATATTTTTTAGAAAATAAGGTCGCCAGCTCCAGTTTTTATTACGATAATGCGCAAGGATGTGCCAACGACCATGTGTTTGCTTTAAGTGATTTCCAGACAACTGGTAACCGAGCCGATTACAGACATAAACTCGAAAGCAATGTTGGGGTAATCGTGCGCAAATTCGTTGGACATATTGATTATAATCTTTTGTAAATGGAATGATTAAAAGCATACGTTTCAGTAAATGATTAAGCTCTTCTTCATAAGCGTATTGTTTTTCAAGACGTTCTGTTTCTTCTTGAATCATTTGCTCAAGTTGATCGTGAAACATGTCAACACTATCTACTGTTTCGATAGGCTTCGGCTTTGGTTTTGAAAAAAGATAGCCTTGATAATATTGGGCGCCATTTTTCCAGGCATTTTCGAGCTGGTCCGTTGTTTCAATCCCTTCAAATAAAAGCTGGGCGCCAATTCGCTCTGATAGAATGGATAAAGCATAGAGGACATCCCGATGAGATTGGCTATCTACACTATTTTTGACAAGATGTAAGTCGACTTTCAAAATGTGGGGTTGAAGCAAGGCAACTCTTTCTAAATTACTAAATCCTTTACCGAGATCATCGACTGCAATACGACAACCAAGATCACGGTATTTTGAGAGTCGTTCTAAGAAAGATGAGGCATCCTCTAAAAAATCCGTTTCTGTAATCTCTAATACAATTTGAGTTGGATGAATGTCTGCATGTGTATCGAAGAGACTTGTTAGCTGCTGAAAAAATAATGAATCTTCTTCAACAGTGAAAATTTCAGGATCGAGATTAAAGAAATAAGATTTTTGTATAAATGAAAATTGCTGAATCGTATTAAGGGCTTTTGTTCGAATGATTCGGTCCGTTCGTTGCTTTTGTGTAAAATCGATGCTGTCTTCATGAAAATAAGGTCCTAAGCTATAAATAGCATCATGATATAGATAACGTCCTAAAATTTCATAGCCTATAATGGAGCGTTGATCAGCTCCAACAATCGGTTGGAAGTATGGAAAAATGTTGCGTTCACCGACTGTTAATGGAAAGGGGCTACTCATCTCTCTCCTCCTAGTTCGCCATCTTTCTGCGGCAGTCTCTCTACTATTGTGATATATTCTAACAGATTATTTGCCAGATGATGTCGAGAACGTCTGATAATCTAACAGGGTTTTATTTGTATACTCAAGCTTTAACATTCATCAATTTTATGACACTTTACCTGTTTGTCTATACAGGCATTTATTCGGTCATTATAGTAATAATGAATTATAAAATGCATTTTTGCATGGCTTCAAGTAAAATAGAGATATTGAGAATTTTGTTAAAATAGGATTACTTTACGTAAGGGTACGCCACTAGTTGCGTTCATTTACGTAAGCTGATATGAAGAGAGGGTGTCACGATGAGTCAGAGTACGACTTTTAATGATCAATTTTTGAAAGCATGTAGAGGAGAAGCACATGATCATGTACCTGTTTGGTATATGCGTCAGGCGGGACGTTCACAGCCAGAATATAGAAAGATTAAAGAAAAGTATTCATTATTTGAAATCACTCACCAACCAGAATTGTGTGCATATGTAACAAAGCTTCCAGTTGACCAATATAATAATGATGCAGCGATTTTATATAAGGATATTATGACTCCATTACCTGCAATCGGTGTCGATGTTGAGATTAAAGCTGGAATTGGACCTGTTATTGAAAATCCGATCCGCTCAAAAGCAGATGTTGAAAGATTAGGCACCATTACGCCAAAAGAGGATGTACCTTATGTTCTTGATACGATTAAGTTACTTCGTGAGCAATTAACGGTTCCGCTTATTAGTTTCGGTGGTGCGCCGTTCACACTTGCGAGCTATATGATTGAAGGTGGTCCTTCGAAAAATTACAATAAAACAAAAGCATTTATGTACGCTGAACCTGAAGCATGGCATTTGTTAATGGACAAGCTTGGTGAAATGACGATTACGTATGTAAAGTCGCAAATTGCAGCAGGTGCTCAAGCTATCCAAATTTTCGATTCTTGGGTTGGTACATTAAATGTGGCGGATTATCGTACATATGTAAAGCCAGTCATGAATAAAATTTTCACTGCATTGAAGCAAGAAAATGTTCCACTTATTATGTTCGGAGTTGGCGCAAGTCATTTAGTACAAGAATGGAACGATCTACCGTTAGATGTCGTTGGACTTGACTGGCGTTTATCCATTAATGAAGCGAGAAATCTTGGTGTAAAGAAAACGGTACAAGGTAATCTTGATCCTGCTATTCTCCTTTCACCATGGAACGTGATTGAAGAGCGTACGAAAGCGATTCTAGATCAAGGGATGCAAAGTCCAAACTTTATTTTCAACCTAGGACATGGTGTATTCCCTGAGGTGAACCCAGATACGTTAAAACGATTAACGGCTTTTGTACATGATTATTCAATGAACAAAAAATAATTCGAGGTGAATAAAAATGACGAAGAAAAAAATAGGCTTGCTTGTGATGGCTTACGGGACACCGAGAAGTAAGGAAGAAATCGAACCTTATTATACACATATTCGTCATGGTCGCAAGCCTTCTGAAGAAGCATTGGAAGATTTGACAGAGCGCTACGAAGCAATTGGCGGAATTAGTCCACTTGCAAAAATTACAGAAGATCAAGCATTTGGTTTAGAAAAATATTTAAATGAGACTTATGATGACATCGAATTCAAGGCTTATCTTGGTCTTAAACATATTGATCCATTTGTAGAAGATGCTGTTGCCAAGATGAAAGAGGACGGGATTGAAGAAGCAGTCAGTATCGTCCTTGCCCCTCATTTCTCAACATTTAGTGTTAAGTCTTATAATGGACGTGCACAGGAAGAGTCAGAAAAAATTGGCGGTCCAGTAATTCATAGTATTGAAAGCTGGTATCAAGAGCCGCTTTTTATTAACTACTGGGCTGACCAAGTAAAGCAAACGATGGCTAAGATTGAAGATAAGGAAAAATCCTGTGTGATTTTCTCAGCACATAGCTTACCTGAGAAAATCATTGCAATGGGCGATCCATATCCAGAGCAGCTTCAAGAAACAGCTGATCTTATCGCAAGTGTTGCAGGTATTACGAATTATACGATTGGCTGGCAAAGTGAAGGGAACACACCTGACCCATGGATTGGACCTGATGTACAGGATCTAACTCGTGATCTTTATGAAAAGCACGGCTATACTTCACTCGTATACTGTCCTGTTGGCTTTGTTGCGGACCATTTAGAAGTTCTATATGACAATGATTATGAATGCAAAGTTGTCACTGATGAACTTGGGATAAACTACTACCGACCTGAAATGCCTAATGCAAAGCCTGAATTTATCAAATGCCTTGCAACAGTTGTTGAGAAAAAGCTTGCAGAGAAAGAGTGAGTCTTCATGACGAATCAAAACAAGCGCGTAGCTATTATTGGTGGAGGAATTACTGGATTAGCCGCTGCTCATAAGCTTGAGCTGGCAAAAGCAGAAGGCATCAGCATTGAGTATGATCTCTTTGAAAAAAGCGACCGACTTGGGGGGAAGATTCAAACAGAGTATGTAAATGGATTTGTCATTGAACGTGGTCCTGATTCTTACTTAGCTCGTAAGCAGAGCATGTCGCGCTTAGCGAAAGCAGTCGGAATGGAAGAGGAACTACTTGCTAATGATACAGGACAAGCATATATCCTAAAGGATGATCGACTTCATCCGATTCCAGCTGGGGCTGTGATGGGCGTTCCTACTGAAATCCAACCATTCCTTACAACAAAATTATTTTCACCAATTGGCAAGCTAAGAGCAGCAGGAGATTTCTTCATATCACGTACGTCATCAAGGGATGAGGATATTTCTCTTGGTCACTTCTTTCGCCATCGTCTTGGTGATGAAGTTGTGGATCACTTAATTGAGCCATTGTTATCAGGTATTTATGCTGGCGATTTAAATAAGCTCAGCTTAAAAGCGACGTTCCCGCAATTTCAGCAAATGGAAGCGAAGCATGGCAGTTTGATCAAAGGAATGAAAGCATCACGAGCTCAGCAGCCTAAGCCTATTGCAGAAAAACCGAAAGGAATGTTTTTAACATTTCGTAATGGTCTCCAATCATTTGTTCAAGCTATCGAAAACCATTTAGATGCGGATTCAATTCATAAAGAGGCGGATATTACGTCGATTCAAAAGGAAGACGATCAATATCGACTTCAATTTGCAAATGGTGAGAGTCTTCTGTTTGATGAAGTCATTATCACAACTCCACCACATGTGACGGCAAGACTTTTAAGTAGCTACTCATATTTTCATTATCTGAAAGAAATGGAAGTAACAACGGTAGCAACAGTTGCGCTAGGGTTTAAAAAAGAAGCTGTTCATAATCCTTATGAGGGAACAGGATTTGTCGTATCGCGAAAAAGTAAACATACGATTACGGCTTGTACGTGGACACATAAGAAATGGCGTCATTCTACTCCAGAAGGTCATGCTTTGTTACGTTCCTATGTAGGACGGGCTGGTGATTCGGCGATCGTTGAGCGTTCTGATGAAGAGATTGTCGAAGCTGTTCTTCATGATTTAAAACAGATTATGGATATTAATGGAGACCCTGAGTTTTACCGAGTAACACGCTGGAAAAAGGCAATGCCACAGTATAATGTTGGTCATACGTATAAAATGGCGAAAATCAAAGAAGATGTTATGCGCAATTTACCTGGTTTGCATCTTTGTGGTGCGGGGTTTGAAGGCGTTGGCTTACCTGATTGTATTGATCAAGGCGAAGCAGCTGTGAGCAGAATTTTAAAAGGTTAAAATTCAAAAGTGAAATGTTCTCTAAATGTCTTCACTTTAATATTTATTTACTATTTCATACAGAGTCGATTCTCTTAAGATAAGGGATCGACTCTTTTTTATCGATATAAGAGAGGATGAAAATGAAAGTTGTCGAATTCATTTGTAGGGATGAAAAGAGTGTGCTCACGGTATAAAAGAAACTCAACGTCACTCACGTTCAAGCAATAATAAAACTTCGCTAAAACCACTTACGTCCTGTGAGTAACGCCAAGTATCCTCATCACGAGGGCAGGGGAGATGAAATCATGCTTAATCATTTTGAACAACGAAATCTACCGAATGAGGTAGATGTACAATTAGAACACAACGTGCATTATTGGATGAAGCCTCCTTATTTCCTCATTTTTGAAAAGCAATCTATTCAACAAATTCTTGAATTGTTGACGGCTAAAAATGAAGATATCATTATGATTAACAAAGATCACTGTGTTTTAGGAATTTTAACGAGCGAGGTGATTTACCGTGCGCTATTAAAAGGGTTACCCCTACATCAAGAAATAGAAGAATCATGGTTACAAGATCCTTTTATCGTGCGTGCCGATGAATCGATCATCCATGTTAATTTTGAAGGAAACATCATTCCAGTCGTTAATCATGAAGAAAAGCTTGTTGGTTCCTTAAGTCAAAAAGAGATACTGAACTATAAAGATTACTTTATTCAATCAATTAAGCATAATGTCGAATTAATTGACATCATTTTAGAAATCGCTTACGAAGGTGTTGCTGTTGTTGACCAACATGGCTACATTGTGAAAATGAACAAAGCGTATTGCAACTTTTTAGGAATAAAACCTGAAGAGGCTATCGGGAAATACGTTGCAGATGTCATTGAGAATACACAATTACATAAAACCGTTAAATCAGGTATTCCTGAAAGAGGCGGAATACAAATGATTCAAGGTCAGAAAATGATTGTTCACCGCATCCCGATTTGGCAAAACGACCAAATCATTGGTGCGATAGGGATGTTGATTTTTGAAGGAGTAACGGAGCTCTATCAAATTTTAGAAAATGCGACCCAAGTTTCGACGGCTAACAACTCAAAAATCGATGCTGAATATAAGAATGATCACAATAAAAGAAAGACGTTTGAACATATGGTAGGAGTCAGTCAAGCTCTACATGTAACGAAAAGTATGGCACGAAAAGCTGCAAAAACGAAATCAACCGTCCTAATTACTGGAGAAAGCGGTACTGGAAAAGAAGGATTTGCCCAAGCGATACATAATCTGAGTTCACGAAGTACAGAACCATTTATTGCAATTAACTGTGCAGCGATCCCCGAGCATCTTCTTGAGGCTGAATTATTTGGGTATGTGGAAGGGGCTTTTACTGGAGCGAAAAAAGGAGGAAGCCCAGGTAAGTTTGAGTTAGCGAATAAAGGGACGATCTTTTTAGATGAAATTGGGGATATGCCACTTCACATGCAAACAAAAATTCTGCGAGTGTTAGAAGAAAATGAAGTAGTGAGGCTAGGTGGCAGTAGGAGCATTTCATTAGATGTGCGAATTATTGCAGCGACAAACCAACGATTAGAGGAATGTGTGAGAGAAGGGGACTTTAGAGAAGATTTATACTACAGATTGAACGTGATTCATCTAGAGATTCCTCCATTAAGAAAAAGAAAAGAAGATATCCCTGCTTTAATTGCTCATTACTTAAATCGGTTTTCAAAGGAATACGGTGTTAGTCAAAAGAACGTCGACCAATCAGTAATGGAGGCATTACGTGAATATGATTGGCCAGGAAACATTCGCCAATTAATGAACGTAGTCGAACAATTCATTAACTTTGTCGATGGAGATTCGATTAACTATCATCATTTACCAAGTGTCATTAGAAAAAATCAGCAGACGAAAACACGTGAAGTCCATCAACCACTGAAATCTGAGAGAATCGAAACGGAGATCCTCACGATACAAAAAGCGCTAGAAGAAGTGCGTGGTAATAAAACAGCGGCAGCAAGGAGACTTGGTATCCATCGAACAACACTTTATAAAAAGCTAAGACAATTTAAAATTGAGTGAAAGTGTAGCAAAAAAACTACATTTACTACAATTATACGTATTATTTTGTATACACTTTTTGTTTATGAATACACATCTTTAATCAATTACATGTTGGCATGAGTCTTGCATTCTAAGTATGTGATAACTCTAAGGAGGGATTCGTCTATGAATGGTTCTGCCGTACACTTGCCTAGAAGTATTTATTACGGGCAAGGGAGTTTTGAAAGAGTAGGAGAAGAAGCAGCTAAGCTGGGACAAAAAGCACTGATTATTAGTGACAATGTGATGAGGGATTTAGGTAATGTAGAAAGGTGTCATAGGTATCTTGAGCAGGCAAAAGTAGACTATGTCGATTACTCAGATATCGTCAGTGAGCCCACCGACCAATATGTAAATGAAGCGTTACAGTTAAAAAAGATTGAAAATTGCGATATTGTTATCGCTCTAGGTGGGGGGAGCTGTATTGATACGGCAAAAGCTGTTGCGGTGTTAGCGACAAACAGTGGTGATATTAGTGATTATATGAATTTTAAAACACTCGTTAAAAACAAACCACTACCATTAATTGCAATTCCGACGACAGCTGGAACTGGCTCAGAAGCGACAGATGTCACCGTCATCACAAATACGAGTAACGACGTGAAAATGATGATCAAGCAGCCAGCCTTTATGCCTGAGATCGCGATTGTTGATCCAGTACTTGCGCTCTCTTCTCCACAGAAAACGACAGCAGCAACGGGTGTAGATGCACTCACTCACGCAATAGAAGCTTATATCTCTAAAAAAGCACATCCATTTACAGATCAGTTGGCGTTATCTGCTATTAAGTTAATAACTGAAAACATTCTAGAATCCTACCATAATGGAGCGAATGTAGAAGCGCGTGAGAAAATGATCTATGCATCCATGCAAGCTGGTATCGCCTTTTCGAACTCCTCTGTCTGCTTAGTGCACGGCATGTCGCGACCTTTAGGGGCACTTTTCCACGTTCCTCATGGGATTTCAAATGCGATGCTGTTACCGGTTGTCCTACACTACAGTAAAGAGTCATGTATCGATCGCTTAGCGCAAATTGGAAGGTATGTATACCAAGATTTGAAAGGGATTTCAGATAGGGAGGTTGCGGATATTTTGGTCTCAAATATTCTAACACTTTGTCGTGATTTAGATATCCCTAATTTGAAAACATGGGGAGTAAAAGAAGACCAATTTAACCGTGTGTTAGAAAAGATGGCTCGAGATGCACTTGAGAGTGGAAGTCCAGGAAATAATCCGAAAGTGCCAACAGAAAGTGAAATCATTTCGTTATATCGTGAAGCTTTTGCGTTTGAATATTCATTAGAAAGTCATTCAAAAACGATGATTTAATGTGCTAGTGAGTTCATTTGTATGAAAACCATTATGTCTTAATTAATAATGCGAAAAGGGGTTTGGAAAATCATGATCAAAACAGAAACAACGTTAAAGAATTTTGTAAACGGAGACTGGGTCAATTCAACTTCAACGGAATATGAAAGTGTTCCGAATCCAGCGACAGGAGAAGAGATTGCTAAAGTACCGCTTTCCTCCAAAGAGGATGTCGATTTAGCTGTGAAAGCAGCGAAAGAGGCTTACAAGACGTGGAAGAAAACACCTGTTCCGAAAAGGGCTCGAATTCTTTTTAAATATCATCAGCTTTTAATGGATCATTATGAAGAATTAGCTGAATTGATTACTAAGGAAAATGGAAAGTGCTACGATGATGCGTACGGTGAAGTGCTACGAGGTATTGAGTGTGTGGAATTTGCGGCAGGTGCTCCTAGTTTAATGATGGGTGACGTGTTACCTGATATAGCAACAGATATGGAGTCGGCTATGTACCGCTATCCAGTTGGAGTTGTTGGTGGCATTACACCATTTAACTTCCCAATGATGGTACCATGCTGGATGTTCCCGCTTGCAATTGCGTGTGGTAATACGTTTATTTTAAAGCCATCAGAACGAACGCCAATGCTCGCCCAACGCCTTGTCGAGTTGTTTATGGAGGCTGGTTTGCCTAAAGGAGTATTGAACTTAGTACACGGTGCACATGATGTCGTAAATGGCCTTCTTGAGCACAAGGACGTGAATGCGATCTCGTTCGTTGGCTCGCAGCCAGTAGCGGAATATGTGTACAAGACAGGTGCTCAGTACGGGAAGCGAGTCCAAGCATTAGCTGGTGCAAAAAATCATTCGATTGTCCTTGGAGATTGCGACATGGAGAAGACAATTGAAGGGATCATTAGCGGAGCATTTGGTAGTGCGGGGCAACGTTGTATGGCAACATCTGTTGTCGTCGTAACAGAAGACATTGCAGATGAATTAATTGCGAAATTAATAGAAGCAGCCGATCAATTAGTATTAGGAGACGGTTGTGATAAATCAGTTAATCTCGGTCCTGTTATTCGTATGTCTCATTTAGATAAGGTTCATCAAGCAATTGAAGAGGGACTTTCTGAAGGGGCTAATCTAGTACGAGACGGTCGACAGGATGTTAAGGAACTTGGTCTTGTGGGCTATTTCTTAGGGGCAACGATCTTCGACCAGGTAACAACGGACATGACCATTTGGAAAAATGAGATCTTTGCTCCTGTTCTCTCGATTATTCGCGTAAAAGACTTAACAGAAGCGATTGAAGTGACAAATGAATCTGATTTTGGCAATGGTTCGGTGTTATATACCTCTAGTGGAGCGGCTGTTCGCCAGTATCGTGAAGACATTGAAGTCGGTATGCTTGGTGTCAATGTCAATGTTCCAGCCCCAATGGCCTTTTTCCCATTCTCAGGTTGGAAAAATTCCTTTTATGGAGACTTACATGCAAACGGAAAAGATGGCGTGAATTTTTATACAAGACGAAAAATGATGACGTCACGTTGGTCATAAAAAGCACTAATAAACCGAGGCTGAGTATGATCAGTCTCGGTTTCGTTAGTCTAGGGGATCTACTTTCTTTCCGTATTTTAATAAGTCATAAATCGCCATCGTATCGCTAGGGTGGTCCTCTGAATAGCGAGCAGGGAAAAGGGCAAAAAAGATAAAATAAATGGAGAAATAGACAAAATTATAAAAGAAAATATGAGTGGGGAGCACGCCTGCGGTAATTAAGCCATTTACGATAAAAATCGAAATTAAATTAAAAAGGGAGCCGCCTAGAAAAATCACAATATGTGAAAAGGTTGTGTCTTTCTTTAATTCCTCATATTGAAAAAAAGAATGCCAGAAATAGATACGTCTTACCTCAAAAGAACCACATCCAAATAAACGCTTACCTGCTCCTATTGAAAAGCGTAATTTTCCACCAAAAAGCCAAACAAAAAAGACATGACCTGCTTGATGAATGATGGTAATTAACGGCAATATGATAAACAAAGACATAAGAAAAATTGGTATATCAGCTAGGGTAAACATTCATCATCCTCCTTAATATTTACGAGCTGTTCTACCTATTGCCAAGGAGTCGGAAATTTAATCATCAAATTTTGTGTGATTTTAAGTGGTTTACGAAATGGCTATACCTGTTGCAGATAAGGGTGTTTGGCTGAATTTAGATGGAGAAATGATGTGAGAATATATTTTTATATTGACAAAGTATGTAGATTTACATAGTATTAAATCCATAAAACATACCTTTTTAGTATGAATTGGTGGTGGTAAGAATGCATATAGAGATTAAAAATGTGAATAAGTCGTTCTTTCATAAACAAAAAGGAACATTGAAAGTACTCGATCAAATAAATGTAGACATCGAACAAGGGCAATTTGTCTCGATTCTCGGTCCATCAGGATGTGGAAAGACAACGATGTTGAATTTAATAGCAGGACTCGAGAAAGAAGATGACGGAGAAGTATTGGTAAATGGGAAGAAAATAAATGGACCAGGAACAGACCGAATCGTTGTTTTTCAAGAATCAGGATTATTTCCTTGGTTATCCGTTATTGATAATGTGATGTACGGCTTAAAGATCAAAAAAATGCCGAAAAAAGAAGCTGAGGAAAAAGCATTAAACATTTTAAAAATGGTTCATTTAAGTCGTTATAAGGATGCTTATCCTCATGAATTATCAGGGGGGATGAAACAACGAGTGGCAATTGCTCGTGCACTTGTTATGGAGCCTGATATTTTATTAATGGATGAACCTTTTGCTGCATTAGATGAACAAACAAGAATGACGCTTCATAAAGAGCTTATTGATATTTGGCGTAAAACAAAGCTTACCGTTATTTTTATCACGCATAATATTCGTGAGGCCGTTAAGTTATCGCAACGAATTGTGGTAATGGGAACAAGGCCTGGCTATATAAAAAAAGAATTTACCGTTAATACAATGCAAAGCGGAATTATGACAGATAACGTCATGTTTGATCTTGAGCAACGAATATTGGCTGTACTTCAAGAAGAGATAGAAAAGGTGTTAAAGGAGGAGATGGGCGATGATTACAGTTTGGACGAGGAGAATCCTGTTCATCGCGATTCTAGCGGCGATATGGGAAGTCACATCTAGGTCTGGGATATACCCAACGTTTATGTTTCCTCCTCTGACACAGGTGTTTGAAACATTGTTCAGAGGCCTTATAGACGGTCAAATATTAGAGGCAATCTTTAACAGTTTGGGAAGGCTAGCGGTTGGATTTCTTATCGCAATAACGCTTGGTATTTTTTTCGGTTACCTTATCTGGCGCTTTAAATTTGTCGATGATACATTAGGCTTTTTAATTACGGCCCTTCAATCAATTCCAAGTATTGTTTGGTTTCCACTTGCAATTGTTTGGTTTGGGCTTAACAATACAGCTATTCTATTTATTGTAACAATTGGGGCAACATGGACAATGACCGTTAGTGCAAGTACGGGCTTTAAAAATGTACCGAATTTGTACCAACGAGTCGGAAAGACCCTTGGTTCAAGTGGCTTCCACTTTGTGCGGACTGTCATTTTTCCAGCGTCTATTCCACATATTATCACTGGACTTCGTATTGCCTGGGCATTTGCGTGGCGTGCGTTAATGGCTGGGGAGTTACTTGGTGCAGGGCAAGGGCTTGGTCAACTACTTGAAATGGGACGAGCGCTTGGTCGAATGGATCTTGTTATTTCGGTCATGATTGTTATTGCTGTTGTAGGAACCATTATGGATAACGCCGTCTTTTTACGATTAGAGCGTCGCGTCCAAGAAAAGTGGGGCATTAAACGAGTATAGAGTAAAACAAGCAAAGGAGAAATGAATGATGAAAAAACGTACAATCTTAACTTTTATAAGCTTGCTTACCTTATTAGGGGTTATTCTAGCAGGATGTGGCTCAAGTGGGAACGAAGGAGGAGAACAGTCTTCAACTGAAGAAAAAACAGCAGTAAAGATTGGTTATTTTCCAAATTTAACTCATGTTGCAACGATTGTTGGTCTTGAGAAAGGTTTCTTCGCTGAAGCATTTGGTGAAGATATTGAGATTCAGACACAAACGTTCAATAACGGTGGTTTATTTATGGAAGGTATGTCTACCAATGCAATTGAAATTGGAACAGTTGGACCTGGTCCAGCGATGAACTTTTTCTTTAAAGATCCTTCTTATCAAATAGTATCTGGTGCTGTAAATGGTGGGGCAGTCCTAGTCGTTCGCGGGGATAGTGATATTGAAACAATTGCTGATTTAGATGGAAAGCGTATTGCGATTCCGGTAATTGGTAGTACGCAAGACATTATGTTGAGAAAGGCACTTCAAGAAGCAGATTTGGCACCGACTGCTAATGGTGGTACTGTTGAAATGCTTGCAGCTGCTCCAGCTGATACATCAACATTGTTTATCCAAGAAGATGTTGATGGTGCAGCTACTCAAGAGCCGTGGGGTCAAGTATTAGAAACAAAAGCAGATGGTCGTGTATTGCTTGATTGGGATGAGTTTGCGTGGGGAGAAGAATCAACAAATACGGTTGTTGTAGCTCATAAAAACCTTATTGAATCACATCCTGAACTTGTTGAGAAATATTTAGAGGCACATGTTAAGGCGATTGAGTTTATTCAAGAAAATCCAGCGGAAAGTCAACAACTTGTCGTTGATCACTTGAAAGAATTAACAGGTCAAGAGCTAGATTTAGACGAGCTTGCAGCCGCAATGGAACGTTTGACAGTCACTTATGAAGTAAACGAAGACGTGATTCAAGAAATGGCGACAATTGGTATGGAAGCAGACTATACGAGCTCAGATGATTTAGAAGGATTTATTGATTTGAGCCATCTTGAGAAGGTACTAAATGCCAATCAGTAAGATCAATTTTTATAAGCACTCTATCGGGCAAAAAGAATTTTGCATCGATGGGTGCTTTTTTTATATCGTGAAATGAACTCAACATATGTGAAAGAATAGTCGATATAACATTTATAAAAGTTTGAATAGTCGGTATAATGAAATAGAAACGGGGGTATAGTGATGAGTGGAAAACAGTCAAGGGCAGGACAAAGAGCAAAACGTAAGGTAGAAAAAACGGCCGAGCTTTTAAAGCCTTATTTGCAATCGGAGGATTCGATTCAATTAAATCAAGAAAAGCTGCGCAACTTGTTAGATGAGCAATTGCAAGAAGATGAGTATTTTTTAATCGTCGATGAAACGGGATTTAGTCATATACATACAAACCGTTTACGAGAAGGATTACTATTTGATGATCAAGTTGGATTGAATTCTGCGAAGACAGATGATGTCTTATTACAGGTTTATCCACGTAATACAGGTGAAGTAGTTCTTGATGCTTCTATTCCTATTATCCAACTTAAAAATGGTAAGCGTTTTAATTTACGTCTTGGGAAAATTGAGCATCGTCCCTTCTTAGGACCTAGACTAGCAATCTTAGCTTTCCTACCTATCATCGTTATGTTCATTTTTCTTTCCTTTTCAACGAATACCATATCGACCTTTTCGATAGGAATAGTAATTAGTCTTATATTTGCTAGTGGACTAACGATCATCGTGTATCGTTCGTTAATAAATGAAATTAGAGCTTGGTATCAATTAACAAGAAAAGTATCATCAGGGGATTTAACGAGTGAGGTAACAAATAAACAGAGAACAGAATTTCATCAAATAGGGTTTGAGTTAAATAAAGTGATTCTTGGCATGCAAACATTATTGACGGAATTACGAACTTCGGCTAACTCTGTTCATCAAGTATCAGAGACGCAAGCAGATGAAGCTGCAAGACTATCATCTTCCTTTGAAAGATTAATGGCGATGATGCAAGACTTTCAAGGAGGATCTGAATCCCAGCTTTCATCATTGCAATCTGCTAATGCAATGGTTGAGAGTATGATGGAAAATGTTCGTCAGATGGAGATGGGGCTGAATGAAACACTTGAAATGGCAGATAAAGCAGCAGCTTCTGCAGAGCAGGGGACGCTTGCCATTGAATCATCTGAGAAAAAAATCATAGATTTACAAACGGTGATTGAATCTTCTTCAGACAGCATGTTTCGATTGACGAAAGAAACAGACTCAGTCATGAACAAAGTATCCTCCATTACCATGATCGCAGAACAAACCAATTTACTTGCTTTAAATGCATCGATTGAGGCTGCTAGAGCAGGTGAGGCAGGTCGTGGTTTTGCCGTTGTGGCATCGGAGGTACGTAAGCTAGCAGAAAAAACAAATACGTTTGCCACAGGTATACTAACTGAATTAGAGAAAACAAGAAGTGATATTCATGAAATAGCTATTCAAGTAAAAAGCAACCATGAAGGAATAGATGAAGGGGTAAAGGTAATCCAACAAGCTGGAGAAGCCATCCGTCAGCTTGCAAAGACAGCAGGCGTAACGAAACAAGCTGTTGAACACAATCGTTCTTTTTCTCAAAAAGCGTTGGCTGAGGGTGAACAGCTTGAAGTGATTATCAGTGATGTGAATCAAATTGCTCAACAATTTACAGATCAAGTGATTGCGACAGTTGATACGATGGACAAACAAATCGAAGGTGTCCATGAATTAGCAAATGATTCACAAAGACTTTCGCAAGAAGCAAAATCTTTACAACGTGTCGCCAATCGGTTTCGAATCGACTAATTGGTAAGTGTGAATACATAAGGTAAGATCGCATGGTTTCATGTGTTTTTAAAGGATAATTATATGTCAATGAAAAGATCGATTATTGTCGCCTTCCTTAATGATACTACTTTGTGGTAAGATAAGCGGAGTAATCGACTTGATGGAATCATACTATTCGGGGAAAGACGAGGCGAGTCGAAATGGCTGATCATATAGATATAATAGAGGCGCTTCGTCATACGCGTCATGATTGGTTAAACGTTATGCAGCTAATTAAGGGTAATTTAGCACTTGAACGTTATGACCGAATCGAAGAAATTATTAACGAAGTGGCTCGACAGGCGAGCTGTGAAAGTAAAATTTCTAATATACAAGCCCCAAGTGTTGTTCATTATCTTTTGACGTATAATTGGTACTGCAGACAGATGAAATTAGAAATAGATGTAGTGGGTGATGTCTTTTCTCTTGCAGATAAAGATGAGCATTTATTCCGTTTATGCAAGAAAATAATGGAAAAACTAACGGATGAGAGTGCAATTGATACAGAGAATCATCTCCTCCTTACTTTTTTATTTACAGATGGGCATTGTGAGTTGACGTTTGATTATCAGGGAACATTACAGAATCGAGAAGACTGGCTTAATGACCTTTTATTAAGGGAGCCAGATGTGGAGCTACTGGAAGCTAATGAACATGAGTGTGTTCTGCTTACACGCTTTACAAGAAGTTGAGGTGAAGAGATAGGATGTTTGTCGATAAGGTAAAGGTTTATGTTAAAGGTGGAGATGGCGGAAATGGAATGGTTGCTTTCCGTCGTGAGAAATATGTTCCAGATGGTGGGCCAGCTGGTGGAGATGGTGGTCGTGGAGCGAGTGTTGTATTTGAAGTAGAAGAAGGATTACGTACGTTAATGGATTTCCGTTATCAGCGTCATTTTAAAGCATCTCGTGGTGATCACGGGCGTCCAAAAGGGATGCATGGGAAAAATGCTGAAGATATGGTTGTGAAAGTTCCTCCAGGTACTACGGTAGTTGATGCTGAGACAGGTCAAGTAGTCGCTGATTTAACAGAGCATGGTCAACGTGCGGTTATCGCAAAAGGTGGACGTGGTGGACGTGGAAATATCCGGTTTGCTACACCTGCAAATCCTGCTCCTGAAATTGCCGAGAACGGTGAGCCTGGCCAGGAACGTGATGTCATTCTTGAATTGAAGGTTCTTGCTGATGTTGGACTAGTCGGTTTCCCAAGCGTTGGGAAATCAACGCTTCTATCTGTTGTATCAGCTGCAAAGCCTAAAATTGCTGATTATCACTTTACAACGATTACACCAAATTTAGGTGTTGTTGAAGCAGAAGATGGCAGAAGTTTTGTTATGGCTGATTTACCTGGGTTAATTGAAGGTGCACATGAAGGAGTAGGGTTAGGTCATCAATTTCTTCGCCATATCGAACGGACACGTGTCATCGTTCATGTCATTGATATGTCCGCTCTTGAAGGACGAGATCCATACGAAGATTATTTACTAATTAATGAAGAATTGAAGCAGTATAATCTGCGCTTACTTGAACGACCACAAATCATTGTCGCAAATAAAATGGATATGCCAGAGTCCCAAGAAAACTTGGAACGATTTAAAGAAAAACTTGAGGATGATTATCCTATTTTCCCGATTTCAGCGGTAACTAGACAAGGTCTTCGTGAACTTCTTTTAACGGTGGTAGATAAAATTGAGGAGACTCCAGAATTTCCTCTTTATGAAGAAACAGAAAAATCAACTCGAGTTGTCTATCGACATGAAAAAGAAGAAGCTCAGTTTGCTCTTACGAGAGATGATGACGGTGTATTTGTCATCTCTGGGGCACCGATTGAACGATTATTTAAGATGACCGATTTTTCTCATGATGAATCTGTTCGTCGTTTTGCTAGACAAATGCGTCAGATGGGGATTGACGATGCACTTCGTGAGCGTGGAGCAAAAGACGGCGATCTTGTCCGTATTTTAAAATTTGAATTTGAGTTCATCGATTAATAATTTTACAGCTTGATGAGGAAACTGTCTCTTTAGAAGGGACAGTTTTTCATTGGATAAAGACATTTATTGAAAAGTTTTGTTGTCAAAAAGTTTTGTCAATTTTATAATGAAAAGATAGTGTTTCTTTGAAAGAAGGTGAACAACGATATGGCGTCACGAAAATCGTTTTATCTCGTACGAGAAGATATGCTTACAGATGCTATGGAGAAGACGTTAGAGGCAAAAGAGCTTCTTCATTCAGGGAAAGTGAAAAAAATTAACGAAGCGGTACATAAGGTGGGTCTTAGTCGAAGCGCTTTTTATAAATATAAGGATGGAATCTTTCCTTTTCATACAATGGTAAAAGAGAAAATCATCACATTGTCGATCATTTTAGTTGATCGCTCAGGTTCTTTGTCACAGCTTTTGGGGAAAGTAGCTGAAACAGGGGCAAATGTTTTGACGATTAATCAAACGATTCCATTGCAAGGTCGGGCTCACATGACATTATCAATTGATACTGCACCGATGGCACTTGACTTAGATGAGCTAATGGAATTGTTAGAAGGATTAGAAGCAGTGGAAAAGGTCGAGCTTGTAGGGTCAGGCTCATAGGAAGGGGTAAGGTTTTTATGAAAGTTGGTTATTTAGGACCAAAAGGAACGTTTACAGAAATGGCAGCAAGAGGCTTATTCAAAGAGTATGAATTAATTCCATATCGTACGATTCCTTCTTGTATGGATGCCGTTGCAGAATCAGAAGTAGACGTTGCGATTGTTCCGATCGAAAATGCAATTGAAGGCTCTGTTAATTTGACATTAGACTATTTGATTCATAAGCAACGAGTGCCGATTATTGGTGGAGTGACTTTGCCGATTGCTCAACAATTTCTCGTTCATCCTAGTAATTCAACAAAAAAAGTGGAGAAAATTGTTTCACATCCACACGCAATTGCGCAATGTCATGATTTCCTACAGGAGAAGTATCCTGATGCTGAGTGGGAATATATGAATTCAACTGGTACTGCAGCAGATTATGTCTCAAAACATCCCGACTTAAACATTGCAGCAATTGCAAATGAGCTTGCAGCTGATGAATACGGTTTATATACATTACATTCAAATGTGCACGATTATAGCCATAATCGAACGAGTTTTATTGTCCTCAGTCGTCAAAGTGAGGAAATACAGATTAGTGGACCTGATCATGTTGAAGATAAAACGACGCTTATGATTACACTACCTTCTGATTTCTCAGGGGCCTTGCACCAAGTTTTATCGGCTTTTGCTTGGCGAAAGCTTAACTTAACAAAAATTGAATCAAGACCAACGAAAACAGGTCTTGGGAATTATTTCTTTATTATCGATGTGGAAGGGTTAATGGATGACGTATTAATTCCAGGAGTGGTCTCTGAGCTCGAGGCACTTGGTTGTGGTGTAGACGTTCTTGGCAGTTACCCGTGCTTTGCTCTTTCTGTTAATAAGGCAAATGTGTAAGGTAATAGTAAAAAAGGTCTGACTCTCGTACGTGAAGTCAGACCTTTTTCGTTTAATCTTTTAAAATAAATCCTTTTTCATCAAGTGCTTCAATAGCCTGGTCTAGTTGCTCACTTGTGTTTGCTTCAATTAAATGGAGATGAACACCATTTGTCAGTTCTGATAAAAGAGCGGACTGAGTCTTTTGAAGTCGTGTGTAAAATTGTTCAACATCATGGCGAGTTGAGAGCATCAATGAAGCGGTAATTTCTCCGTACACAGCATGCTCGACAACAACTTGACGAACCGTAACACCGTGGTCAACTAAGGTGAATAATTCTTCTTTTGTTTCATCGGGTGTATGCTTACAGGCGATCATTCGACTAACCTTTTGAGATGGTTCTGTTTGAATGTAGATATAGCCTTGGGCAGTTGCTAGTATAGGATGCTTTTTCGCTTTCAAAATGGAGATATCTTGTACGATTACTTGTCTACTGACATTTGTTCGTTTTGCTAATTCACCGCCAGTTATCGGACTATCACTTGTTTGAAGCCAATTAATAATTAATTCTCTTCTTGTTTCTCCAAAAATTTTCTTTCCATCACTCACAGTGCATCAATCCCCTTTGTATCTCGACAATAACTGTTTAAATGTATTAATAAGCAACATTACCTCTTCATGCGTTGTTTGGCGCCCAAATGTGATTCGAATGAGTTCATGAGCTTCTGCTGGTGTTCGACCAATGCTAATTAACGTACGAGATGGTTGGCTTTCTCCAACACGACATGCAGAGCCTGTAGAAATTGCGATGCCATTTCGGTTACATTCAAGCATGACGAGTTGCCCTTCTACCCCTTTTACGCGAAGCCCGATATGAAAAGGCAGTCTTTTGATTGGATGACCTTCAAAGCTAATGCGGGAGTCATTCTCAAATGACGTAAGGAACAATTGACGAAGGTCTTTAAGCCTTTTCATCTCCTGCTTGGCAACAGGGAGAAACTCATCAATGGCTGCTGCGAATGCAGCGATAGCAGGTACATCGACTGTTCCTGCTCGAAATCCACTTTCATGTGTCGTTCCATTAAGAAATGGAGCCCAAGAGACATCTTTATCGATATATGCAGCGCCTACCCCTTTTGGACCATAACATTTATGAGCGGAGAGGCTAACACTCGATAGAATCTCTGTTGGAATTGGGAGTTTACCGAACGTTTGAACACAATCACTATGAAATAGTATATCATGCTCTGCTAAGGTTTTCCCAAGTGAATAAAGATCTTGAACTGTTCCAATTTCACTATTAGCATGGGCAATCGTAACTAACACCGTATCCTTTGTCAATACAGCTTGAAGCGTATTGACTGTTACTTGCCCGTATTGATTAAGAGGAACATAGATAATCGTAAAACCTCGTTGTTGTAAAAAAGTTAGCGCTTGATGAACAGAGTGGTGCTCGCCTTCTGTTGTAATGATCGTTCGTCCTCTTTTTTGATTGGCTAAAGCTAATCCTGTTAATGCAAGAAAGGTTGCCTCAGAACCAGAACCAGTGAAATAAACTTCGCGATCCATTGCATCAAGTGCATGAGCAATTGTTTGTCTGCTAAGAGATAGAACTTCCTCGCTTTCTATTCCTTGAGTGTGAAGGCTTCGACTATTGGCAAAAAAGTCGGTCGCAACACGGTGATATGTTTGTAAAGCAATATCAGACATTGGTGTCGTTGCGCTATAGTCAAAATAAATCATACTTATTCCTTTCCCCCTTTGAAAAAACGGAATCATCTCTTAATTAAAAATACTTGTCACAACTCTTATTTTATGTAAAGATAGGTGACAAGACAACTGTAAAATCATTTGGAGGAATAGAGATGTCCAAAAAAACGGTTGATGTGATTGTCATTGGAAGCGGGATTGCTGGTTTGATGACAGCCCATTTATTAGCTGATCATATGAATGTGATGATTATCACAAAGTCAAATGTGGAAACGAGTAATTCAAGCTGGGCACAGGGTGGAATGGCTGCAGCGATCGGACCACTTGATAATTGGAAGAAGCATTTTGCCGATACAATTGAAGCTGGTGGAAGCCATCATAAAATCGACCATGTTGAAATGCTGGTCAAGCGTGCACCGCACATCATTAAGATGTTAGAAAGTATGGGCGTTTTATTTGATAAACAGAAAGATGGGTCCTTGATGCTTGGACTTGAAGGAGCTCACCAGCACCGTCGTATTGTCCATGCGAAAGGTGATCAAACGGGTAAAGTCTTTACGAATGCGCTTATAAACGCATTAAAAGGTCGAGTCACCATCGTCGAACAGACGATGGTAGTAAAGCTTTTGATGGATGCTCGTCGAGTCATTGGTGTTCAAACGAAATCTGAATGTATATATGCTAAAGCGATCGTGCTTGCGACTGGTGGAGCTGGTCAGCTTTATACATATACATCCAATGTGCCTGAGGCTACAGGTGATGGCTTTGCACTTGCTTATAGGGCAGGGGCCAACTTAATGGATATGGAGTTCGTCCAATTTCATCCTACATTACTTGTGCAGGAGAGTCAGACACATGGTCTTATTAGTGAGGCAGTTCGAGGAGAAGGAGCTTACTTAATCGATGAAAAAGGTAATAAGCTGATGGATTGGCATCCGTTAGGCGACCTTGCACCAAGAGATGTCGTAAGCAGAGCAATTGAGTCGGCGATAAAGCAAGGGGAGCATATTTATTTAAATTACCAGCCGATTAAAGATTTTCCTGAGAGATTTCCAGGTTTGTATCAAAGGTGTAAACAGGCAAAGGTTGATTTGGAAGCAAAGCTTTTACCTGTTGCACCTGGGGCTCATTTTATTAGTGGAGGAATTGAGACGGATTGCTATGGACGTACGTCTTTAAGCGGGCTGTATGCAGTCGGTGAAGTTGCATGTACAGGCGTTCACGGGGCAAATCGTCTAGCGAGTAATTCCTTATTAGAGGGATTGGTTTTTGCTGAACAGGTCGCTACTCATATTCGTACAAATCCTAACCCATTACAGACGGATGTTGGAGAGCTACCATTTGAAGAAATGAGTATCCCTTTGTTACCACTACCAACAAAGGATGAAATTCAAAAGCAAATGACTGCAAATGTGAGTATCAAACGTGACGGACATCATTTACAAAAAATGAAACAATGGCTTGAACCTTCTATGATGCAAGCACTTCATGTTGATCAATTAGATGATCGATGGCAGTTAGAGCAGAAAAACATGTTACTCGTTGCATGGCTCATGACAGAGGCTGCTTTAGAGCGAACAGAAAGCAGGGGAGGGCATTTTCGCAGCGATTATCCACATAAGGATGATCAGAATTGGTTACGGGTCTACATCAATCATGCAAGAAATCAAGGATTCATTCGATCTGATTTACGGCCAGTGCAAGTGTAATGTTTTGAGTAAATAAATGGTTGGGGGAGAGGCAGGATGAACAGGTTATCAATAAAAGAACAGCTACAACATTTTTTAATTGAGGATATAGGAGAGGGCGACATCACAAGCAGAGCTGTCATTTCAACGCATGATATAGGGAGAGGGAGAATTGTCGCGAAAGCAGATGGTGTGATGGCAGGTGGTGAAATTCTTTCGATTGGATATGAACTCCTTGATACGCGTATTGTTGTCAAGGACATTGTGGAGGACGGAGCACGATTCTGGCAGGGTGAGACCATTGCTAAAATGGAAGGACCAATTGTTGGTTTGTTATCTGGAGAGCGAGTGTTACTTAACCTATTGCAACGAATGAGTGGTATTGCGACGATGACAAAACGAGCGATAGAACTGCTAAACGATCATTCAATCCGTATTTGTGATACGCGGAAAACAACGCCTGGATTACGCCAATTTGAAAAATACGCCGTTCGTTGTGGTGGTGGTTATAATCATCGTTTAGGACTAAATGATGCTATTCTTCTAAAAGAAAATCATCTATTGGCTGGTGGTGGCATTGAAGCAGCTGTTAGGGCAGTACGTGAGCAAATTGGTCATATGGTGAAAGTCGAAGTCGAGACGACAAATGAAACCGAGGTTCTAGAAGCCGTTCGCGCCGATGTTGATGTCATCATGTTTGATAACGCCACTCCAGATGAAATCAAGCAGTATATGAAGCATGTACCAGATAGTATGAAAACGGAAGCGTCAGGTGGCATCACTCTCGATAATTTGGCAACCTTCAAAGGATGCGGGATAGATTATATTTCGTTAGGCTGTTTAACGCACTCCGTTAAAGCGACAGATTTAAGCTTTTTACTTGAAAAGGGGGATAAGTAAGCATGAATTTTCTAGAAAAAATAGCTACGGTAGAACGGATGCCTGAGCGCTATATGCAAATGACAGTAGATGAAAAAAGAGAAAGAATCTTGCAAATCAAACAGGAGCTTGGTTCGCGCTTATTTATCCCGGGTCATCATTACCAGCGGGATGAAGTGATTGAATTTGCCGATGTAACAGGAGATTCTCTTCAACTTGCACAACTAGCTCAAGCGAATCAAGAAGCAGAGTTTATTGTTTTTTGTGGAGTACACTTTATGGCAGAAACAGCTGATATGTTAACGTCCAAGCAGCAACATGTGATATTGCCAGACCTTAAAGCAGGCTGTTCAATGGCTGATATGGCAGATATTGCACAAACGGAGTATGCGTGGATTGAGCTGTTGGAACAATTTGGTGATACGATCTTACCGCTAACGTATGTCAATAGTACGGCAGCGATTAAGGCTTTTTGTGGTAGGAATGGTGGAGCAACAGTTACGTCATCAAATGCAAAAGCGATGGTGAAATGGGCATTTACGCAAAAAGAACGGTTGTTGTTCTTACCAGATCAACATTTAGGGAGAAATACAGCGTATGATCTTGGTATTGAGCTTGAGCATATGGCTGTTTGGGATCCGATCAAGCGTGAACTTGAGTACGACGGAGCAATTGAAAATGTTAAAGTGATTTTGTGGAAAGGACATTGCTCTGTTCATGAAAAATTTACCGTGAAGCAGATTGAAAACTTCAGAAGTAACTCTCCTGAAACGACAATCATTGTTCATCCTGAGTGTACATTTGAAGTCGTTCAAGCGGCAGATTTAAATGGTTCAACGCATTATATCATTGAAACGATTAAAAATGCTCCAGCAGGCTCTTCTTGGGCTATTGGAACAGAAATGAACCTAGTGTATCGACTTAGTCAAGAGTATCCAGATAAGAACATTCAATCATTGAGTCCAACAATGTGTCCATGTTTAACGATGAATCGAATCGATCTTAATCATTTATTGTGGTCATTAGATGAGTTGCTTAAAGGGAATCTTCATTTTCCTATAACCGTTGACGAAGAAACAACAAAAGAAGCGAAGGTTGCTCTTGAAAGAATGCTTGTGCACCCATCCTGATGATGGGTGTTTTTCTTTTTTGATACGAAATTGGATAGGCATAAACCTCTTTTTTTTCACATAAGCTGTGCTGAGAACCTTTGATATTAAGGCTTTTTCTACATGAAATGGTCCATTATAGGTAGAATGCTCGTGTCATTTCGCCTACAGCAACATACGATGTAAAGAACGGTAAGAGGAGGGAATAAAATCGTGAAAATTCATATTGTCCAAAAGGGAGATACGCTTTGGAAGTTAGCGAAAAAGTATGGTGTTGATTTTGAAAAGTTAAAAGCAGCTAATACTCAACTTTCTAATCCAGACATGATTATGCCTGGCATGAAAATCAAAATTCCAACTGGAAGTATTCCAGTAAAAAAAGAGGCACCAGTCGCTGGAGCACCACATATGAAAGAGCAACCATATCAAAAAGAAGGCTTAAAGCCTCCGCCGACGACAGTTGCGCCTTTGCCTCAAGCTCCACAGCCAGTACCACAACCAATGCCAATGCCGCAAATGAAGATGCCACAGCCAATGCCACAGCCGAAAATGCCACAACCAAACATGTATGAGGCAAATATGAATGTTTTTTTATACCAGCCACAAGCTAAGCCAATGCCGCAACCAATGCCAGCTCCCGCTGTTCAAAAGCCACCAATCCCTAAAAAGGTTGAACCAAAAAAAGAAATGGTAAAGCCGAAAGAAGTAGTGAAGCCAGCCCAAAAAGAACAACCGATGCCAACACCATCACAGCCACCTAAACAACCACAAATGCAGCAGCCAACTTATCAGCCACAGATGAAGATGCAACCTTCAATGCAATCACCAATGTTTGCAAATCAGCAATTGATGGGGCAACAGCAACCACAACAGATGCAGCCGTCTATACCACCACAAATGTTTCCGAATCAGCCGCAAATGTCACAACCAGTGCTGCAGACACAGCAGCAGCCAATCTATCAGCAACCTGTACAGCAACCATCTTATTATCCATATGATCCATCTTGCTGGCAACCAATTAGTCCAGTGATGCCAGGTTGTGCGCCGTGTGGGCCAATGTATCCACAACAACTGATGCCGATGCAACAATATCCACAACAGATGATGCAACCAACATATGAGCAGATGGGGCAACCCAATATGCCTTTTTATCCACAACCATCACAGATGCCACAAGCTCAACAAGCTTTTGAAAATGACTGGATGAATTATAGTGCAATGCAGCCACAGATGTATGATCCTAACATTCAAATGATGCAAGCGCATGGATTTGAGAATAATCAGCCGATGCCTTATCGTGAAGAGGATGATTATGAGGATTAAGAGCAAATAATGGAAAGGGTTGTCTAAAGGTCTTTTTTGACCTTTTCAGACAGCCCTCTTGCTATGGAACTTTGCCCATTAACTTACAGACTAAAGTATGTCCCGATTAGCCAAGATAATTGGTGAAAGGGGGATTTCAAATATGAAAAAAATCGCAATGTCAGTTGCAGTTGCAACAATGCTTTTAGGTGGTCTCACTGCATGTGGTGGAGATGACGCAGCAACAGGTATGAACGCGAATTATCGATCAACAGGTTTTGAAGCACAAGATTCGAATGGCGCTTATACAAATTCACGATACCGCGGACAAGGCCCTGTAACGGATATGATGACACCAGATGATCGCGGTCCGAGATACGGAACCTTAGATCGTCAAGGTGCGCGTACACACTTAAATAATTACAGTACTCGTGGATTAAATGAAAAAAGCATAAGAAACCAACGTGCTTTGGATATGGACCGTGATGGATACCGTATCAATCAGAATGCTCCAGGTATGGGACGAACAGGCTTAACAGGTGGTAACCGTCCAGGCATGGTTGATGAAGATGGACTATTACGTGGAAGAGCTCGTAATGGTAACCAACGTGTTCAAATGTATAATCAACACCGTGATGCTAATGGTACACGTGCCAATAGCGCAACGGGTCACAAGAGCTATCATCAAAGTCAGCAGCGTGCACAAAATGGTCAGCATGCGATGAATTATCATAAAGATTACGATAGTCAAACAGCGCAAAATATTGCTAATCGTGTTGTAACAATTAATGGCGTTGATGATTGTCGTGTCATTGTTCATAATGATGATGTCGTCGTTGGTGTTGAAGCAAACAAAAACGCTGATCAGGTTCAACAAAAGGTTGAACGCACAGTCCAAAAATTAGCTAATGGCAAAAATGTACATGTAGTCACAGATACTGATATTGTTGGGCGAATTCGTACAATGGACGATCAGCTTCGAACAGGAACAGCTTTTGATGAAGTAACAGACACATTTACAGACATGCTTGGTGATTTAGGTAATGCTATACAACGCCCTTTTGAAAGAATGCAGCGTTAATATAGAATGTAACGAAGACAGTGGGGATTATCCTGCTGTCTTTTATTCGTTTAGTGAATGACAACTTCCATTTTTGGATAAGATAATCCTATGAATGGAAGTTCTTTGTATTGCTTTATCTATTTTACTAACAATGGTGGTGGAGAGCTGATGAAGCGATTAAGACGAATTCAGCAAAGAAATAATGGCCTTTTTCTCTTTTTGGTTATGTTTATCAGTGTGGGTTTAATTGGCCTAAATATACCCTTACTAGAAGAAAGCCAAGCCGAGACTCAAAAGCCAGCGGCATTTGAGGTTATGGGACCGAAAACAATAGATGTCATATTAGAGCGTATTTACTTAGATGGAGAAAAAAGCGAGGAACGAGTGAAAGAAACCATTTGGTCTATGGAAGATTTTTGGGCAATGTATGAAGAATGGGATTTGGTTGATCAGAATGAACAGAGAATGATTTTCAGGAAAGAGGTAAACGATATTTCGCCTTTGCTAAAGATGAATGGTTATTTTGGCTTAACGCAAGATGGTGTGTTAAGCATTTATGAAGGAGTACCAAATAAAGAGCAGGTTATTCATTCCTTCTTTCAGCTAGATACAAGCAAGTTAAAGAGCCAACAGCATTCAGATCTGATAAAAGGCATTCCTGTAAAAGATCTAGATCATTATCAAGAGGTGCTTCAAGCATTTGGGCAATATAAAGCCAAGGAAATATAAACATACTGTTTCTACTTTATTGTAGAAGCAGTTTTTTTATTCGATATCCACACTCCATGTGCTAAAATAGAAATAAATGTTCGTATGTAGAGAGAGGAAGTACGTTTGTGATTGAATTTGTTCAAGGAACACTTGTTGATATTGACACACAATATATTGTGATTGACCATCATGGATTAGGTTATCAAGTTTATTGTCCGAACCCGTATATTTTTCAAAAAAAGCTAGATCAATCTGTGCGAATTTATACATACCAGTATGTTCGTGAAGATGTAATTCGACTTTTTGGATTTCAAACAAAACAAGAACGAGCGCTGTTTGAAAAGCTACTTAACGTGTCAGGAATCGGACCAAAGGGTGCTCTAGCCATACTCGCATCAGGTCAGCCAGAGGATGTTGTCTATGCGATTGAAGAAGAAAATGAAGCGTTTTTAGTGAAATTCCCTGGGGTTGGGAAAAAGACAGCGCGTCAAATTATTCTTGATTTAAAAGGCAAGCTTGATGAATTTACACCGAACTTATTAAATAGTGGTGCTGATAAAGATTTAACTGTTCTAAAGCCGAGTAGTAAGAATGAAGCCCTAGAAGAAGCCCTAGAAGCTTTACGAGCACTGGGGTATGTCGAGAAAGAATTGAAGAAGGTTCGACCTCATTTAGAGAAAGAAGAATTGATGACGGATGGATATATTAAAAAAGCTCTTCAATTGATGTTAAAAGGGTAAGGAACGGAGGTGCATCGAGATGGAAGAACGGATGGTTTCTGCGGAGGCGCAAGGATTAGAGGATTCTTTAGAGCAAAGTGTTCGACCTCATGACCTTAAACATTATATTGGACAGGAAAAAGTAAAAAAGAATCTTGAAGTGTTTATGGAAGCGGCAAAAATGCGTGAAGAGTGCTTAGATCATGTCCTTTTATATGGTCCCCCAGGTCTTGGGAAAACAACGTTATCAGCCATTATCGCTGCGGAAATGGGTGTTCAAATGAGAACAACTTCTGGTCCAGCGATTGAACGTCCAGGCGATTTAGCGGCGATCTTAACAGCTCTTGAACCAGGAGATGTGTTATTTATTGATGAGATTCATCGTTTGAATCGAATGGTAGAAGAAGTATTGTACCCAGCAATGGAGGATTTTTGTCTAGATATTGTGATTGGAAAAGGTCCAACAGCACGCTCTGTTCGCCTTGATTTGCCACCATTTACGCTAGTAGGGGCGACGACAAGAGCGGGAATGCTGTCAGCGCCACTGCGAGATCGTTTTGGTGTCATGGCTCGTCTCGAGTATTATAAGGAAGAAGAGCTAGCGCTTATTGTTAAACGGACAGCCGATATATTTGAGACAGAAATTAATGATGAAGCAGCGAGTGAAATTGCTCGTCGCGCAAGAGGAACACCACGTATTGCGAATCGTTTATTACGAAGAGTGCGTGATTTTGCTCAAGTACAAGGGGATGGGATCATTACTTTGGACCTTGCTAAGCACTCGCTTCAAGAATTGCAGGTCGATCGTTTAGGACTTGATCATATTGACCATAAATTATTATATGGCATGATCGAAAAGTACCGCGGTGGACCTGTTGGACTTGAGACGATATCAGCAACAATTGGTGAAGAGGCAGAAACGATTGAAGATGTGTATGAACCATATCTATTGCAAATTGGCTTTATTCAAAGAACACCAAGAGGGCGCGTCGTCACTGCAGCATGTTATGAACATTTTGGGTTGGAGGTGCCTAAATCATGAACTCATTTCCGAAGATCATGATAATAATTGGAATCGTCTGTATTATTGTTGGCGTGCTTTGGTTCTTTATTGGACGTTTCATACCACTTGGGAAGCTTCCTGGGGACATCTTAATTAAGCGAGAGAATATGACGTTTTATTTCCCATTAATGACAAGTATTATTGTAAGCATCGTATTATCGCTGATCTTTTTCTTATTCGGTCGTTTTAAGTAAAAGAATGAAGACTTGATTTTTCTAATGTCTTGCATGGTAGTTAGACTTTCGGTATGATAGTAAAGATGTAAAAATGGACGGATTTTTTGAAAAAAGGTGAAGAAAAAGATGAATGTAGAAGAATTTGATTTTCAATTACCAGAAGAATTAATTGCTCAGACGCCGCTTCTAGACAGGACGGCGTCTCGTTTGCTTGTCCTTGATCGTAAAACGGGTCAAACAACAGATCGTACATTTGAAACGATTATTGATGAGCTTCAACAAGGTGATTGTCTTGTTTTAAATGATACACGAGTCCTGCCAGCAAGATTATATGGGACGAAAGAAGAAACGGGTGCAAAAGTTGAAGTGCTACTTTTAAAGCAGCTGGAAAATGACGAATGGGAAACACTTGTTAAGCCAGCTAAACGAGTCAAAAAAGGAACTGTGATTCAATTTGGAGACGGAAGATTAACAGCGATTTGTACTGGAGAAGCTGATCATGGCGGACGCGTTTTAAAAATGAGCTATAAAGGCATTTTCCATGAAGTGCTTGATGAGCTTGGTGAAATGCCTCTTCCACCTTATATTAAGGAGACTTTGCCAGATCAAGAACGTTATCAAACGGTTTATGCGAAGCATCGAGGCTCTGCTGCGGCACCAACAGCTGGTCTTCATTTTACAAATGAACTGCTTGAACGCATTCAAGAAAAGGGTGTTCATGTTACGTTTATAACGCTTCATGTTGGGCTAGGAACGTTTCGTCCAGTCAGTGTTGACAATGTTGAAGATCATGAGATGCATGCAGAATTTTATCAGATGAGTGAAAGTACTGCAGCGCTTTTAACGCAGGTTCGAAAGCAGGGTGGACGAATTTTTGCCGTTGGGACTACGTCTGCTAGAACATTAGAAACAATTATGAAGGAATACGGCGAATTTCGTGATTGCTCAGGTTGGACATCGATTTTTATTTATCCTGGTTATGAAGTATTAGGCTTTGATGGACTATTAACAAATTTCCATTTACCCAAATCGACGCTTGTCATGCTTGTCAGTGCATTTGCTGGAAAAGAGTACGTGATGAATGCTTATGAACATGCGGTAAAGGAAAGATATCGTTTTTTCAGTTTTGGAGATGCGATGTTGATTCGTTAATATGCGAATGATCTTAAGGAGGAAATAGAGTGGCAGCAATAACGTACGAACATATCAAAACATGTAAGCAGTCTGGCGCTCGTCTTGGGCGTGTTCATACTCCACATGGAACGTTTGAAACGCCAATTTTTATGCCTGTAGGGACGCTTGCAACGGTAAAGACAATGAGCCCAGAGGATTTATATGATATGAATGCTCAAATTATTTTAAGTAACACGTATCATCTATGGTTAAGACCTGGACATGAAATTATCCGTGAAGCAGGCGGATTGCATAAATTTATGAACTGGAAACGGCCCATTTTAACCGATTCGGGTGGATTTCAAGTATTTAGTTTAAGTGACCTGCGTAAGATTGAAGAGGAGGGTGTCCATTTCCGTAACCATTTAAATGGAGATAAGCTGTTCCTTAGTCCTGAAGGCGCAATGGAAATCCAAAATGCGCTTGGCTCTGACATTATGATGGCTTTCGATGAATGTCCACCATACCCTGCTGAATATGATTATATGAAGAAGTCTGTTGAGCGAACAAGTCGCTGGGCTGAGCGTTGCTTAACTGCACACGCAAGACCAAATGATCAAGGCTTATTTGGAATTGTTCAAGGTGGAGAATATGAGGATTTAAGAAGACAAAGTGCTGAGGATTTAGTATCACTTGATTTCCCTGGTTATGCGATTGGTGGTCTTTCTGTTGGGGAGCCAAAAGATGTGATGAATCGAGTTCTTGAATTTACAACTCCTCATCTTCCGACAGACAAACCTCGTTATTTAATGGGTGTTGGTTCAGCTGACTCGTTGATTGACGGGGCGATTCGTGGTATAGACATGTTTGATTGCGTGTTACCAACACGTATTGCACGTAATGGTACACTCATGACAAGTACAGGTAGACTTGTTGTTCGAAATGCAAAGTATGCGCGTGATTTTAGACCACTTGACGAAAATTGTGACTGTCATGTTTGTCAAAATTATTCCAGAGCGTATATTCGCCATCTTGTGAAATGTGAAGAAACGTTCGGATTTAGATTGACATCTTATCATAATCTATATTTCCTGTTAAACTTAATGGAGCAAGTAAGACAAGCAATTCGAGAAGATCGATTACTTGACTTTAGAGAAGAATTTTTCGAGCAATACGGTTTTAATAAACCAAATGCGAAAAATTTCTAATGTAAAAAGATGACTATGCATTTTTTATTAATGAAAGGGGGGAAAACAAATGGAACTATTTGGAACACTACTTCCGCTTATTTTAATGTTTGCGATTTTTTACTTCTTACTCATCCGACCACAACAAAAGAAGCAAAAAGCGATTCGTGACATGCATAATTCACTACAACGCGGAGATAAAATCGTAACAATTGGTGGGCTTCATGGAACAATTGATTCGATTGATGAAGATGTGATGGTAATCCTTGTTAACGATAATCGTAAGCTGACGTTTGATCGTGGTGCTGTACGTGAAGTTGTTAACCCAGACTGATGAAATACATAAGAAAAGCGCAACGAGTCATCGCTGTGCTTTTCTTTTTTAATATAAAGTTAATATTCGATGATGTCTGGCTACAGCCCCTAGTCGCTCGAGGTTGCTTCAGTCTGGAAATAGTCACCTGAAACCTGGAAACACATTCTTACAGCTCTGGTCGCGACTGGTCAAGGCGCTTTCGCTTTTCTGTACTATTTATTACTTGAGAGATTCACACCAATGATCCCCCCAAGTGCAGCTACGAGCAAATATCCACCATGGTACATATACTGCTCTGATGTAAAGCTACTATCATAGCCTAGAAATTGAATCAAAAATGTGATTAAAGAAAATAGTAAGGCGGTAGAAGCTCCTGCCATTAAACCTCTTTCCTTAGCCTTTGCCCCTGACATCACTCCCCCTAAAAACATCGCGATGAAAGCAGCCGTTAGAATTAGCCAACTAACCGATTGCTCGGTAAAGGAAGTAAATGATAAGACAAGCGAAATGACAAAACTAAACGATAAGACGATTACTAACACTGTTGTTAGTCCAACTAATACAGCAGGAAAGAACCCTCGATAGGTCAAGACAAACTCCCCTTCCAATTCGTATATTGTAAAACATCCTATTACAGCTTATTCAGGCTTGTTTAGAATAGACGCGTATTTTGCCTGTCTTATAAAATCGGACATGTTTATCTGTTGGTTATTACTGAAGAAGCAAAAAATAACGGTTAATTAAGCGACTTCCAAAAGCTACAAATCATGTGTTGTGCTGCTTCGGTCATACTAACTAATAAGACAATGGTTAGTGCGACAAGGAGGGTTACGATGGATTACATGACCATTATGCTTAGAACGCTCTTGATCTATTTCATCATCCTCTTTGTGCTGCGGTTTATGGGGAAACGTGAAATTGGTCAACTTTCGATTCTTGATTTTGTTGTCTCAATTATGATTGCAGAACTAGCCGTTATTTCTATTGAAAACTTCCAAGCTCCGATGCTGTATTCAATTGTTCCGATTGTGGTCTTGTCTGTTATCCAAATTGTATTTGCGATTATTTCACTTAAAAGTGAGAAGCTGCGCGATCTCATTGATGGCGAACCGTCTGTACTAATTAATCAAGGAAAAATCGATGAGGAAGAAATGAGAAAGCAACGATATAATTTTGATGATTTACTTATCCAATTAAGACAAAATAAAATTAATAAAGTATCAGATGTTGAATTTGCGATACTTGAGCCATCAGGAAAACTTTCTGTTATTGAAAAAGAAAAGAATAAGGAAAAGCAAAGCGGACCAATCATGCCACTTCCCTTAATTTTAGATGGAAAGGTACAAGAAGAGCATCTTCGCCAGCTTAGTCAAACGCCCTTATGGCTTAGACAGCAGATGCGAAAACTTGGCTATCGTGATATTAAAAAAATATCCTACTGTGCTTTAAGGGATCAGGATACCTTTTTTGTTGATTTGAAAGATGAGGAATAAGAGCAAAAAGACCTTTACATTTGCACGATTGTAATAGAACAAAAGCCACGGCATATTGCTCGTGGCTTTTGTTCTGTGTTGAAAAAGGGTAAATTTGGATTTTGCTATAAAGACTTATCAATAAGCTAAGTTTGGTTTATGCACGTGGGAGGAGGAATTGAAGCCTTTTTCCGATAACAGGTACACGGATTAATTCCTCTCGTTTCACAAGTCCAAGCAGGAGCATAAATATAGAATAGAATATCGTCGTGATGCTAATAGCTAGTAAGGTCTTTACAAGTAAGGATAGAGAACCAAAAGAAATTCCTGTCAGTATATAGCCAATTCCAGTAGATGTCATTATTAAAATGATTGCTTTCATCAGCATTTTTGCGTCAATTGTAAAGCTAATTGTTTTAGCAACAGATGCAAAGTGGAGCAAAGTCACTAGAACAAAGCCAATGACAACAGCGAGGGCAGCTCCCATAATGCCGAGTTCAGGCCTTGTTGCAAGAACGAAAATCGCTGCTATCTTAATAACCGCACCAAAAAGGCTATTCATCATCGCAGCTTTTGCTAAGTTTAAGGCTTGCAAGGTTGCTTGAAGCGGTCCTTGAAAATACAAGAAAATGCTAAAAGGGGCCATTAATTTAACATACGTTGCAACGGTCGGAGCGTCATACATTAATTCCATAATCGGTTCAGCGAAAATATAGAGAACGACAACAGCTATGCCGCCAGATAATAAGGCGAGTCTTAATGCTTGGTTTAAGCGAAAATGAACCGTTTTGAAATGCTTTCTGGCTGCTGCTTCACTAATGGCTGGGACGAGTGAGACGGAAAGAGAGTACGTAATAAATGTCGGAAGCAATAAAAGAGGGATGACAAAGCCTGCGAGCTCTCCGTATTGTCTTGTAGCCATTACGGTTGCCACCCCTGCAAGAGCTAAACTTTGGGCAACGACAATCGGTTCAAAGAAAAGAGAAAGGGAGCCAATTAGCCTGCTTCCTGTTGTCGGTAGGGCGATTGCCATTAAATCTTTAAATGTGTGCTTGCCCTGTTTGACATAAGAAAAAAAACCACGACGAACCTGAAAACGTTTATTCATTTTAAACATGAAAATCATATAGACAAGCGAAGCCAATTCACCAATGACAACAGAGATCATCGCTCCAGCAGCTGCATACTCGACACCCATTGGTAAAAAAGCGCTAGTCATAACGGCAACGAGCGTAATACGTACCACCTGTTCAATGACTTGAGAATAAGCGGTAGGTTTCATATTTTGTTTTCCTTGAAAATATCCACGCATCACAGATGAGAGAGCAACAATCGGTACAATTGGTGCAATCGCAATCAACGGGAAGTAAGCTCTTGCATCCGTTAATAGAGTTTGGGCAATAAATGGGGCGAATACAACCATTGCTATCGTAAAAATGATACTCAATGAGCCAGTAACAGCAAGCGAGACAACAAGAATTCGTTTTATTTTTGTACGGTCATTTGTAGCCTCAGCTTCTGCTACTAATTTGGAGATGGCCACAGGTAGACCAAGTTGTGTGAGAGTGATAACAAGAAGAAGGGTCGGCACAGCCATCATGTAAAGCCCAACACCTTCTGCTCCCATAATTTTCGCAACGACAATTCGATTTACGAAACCGAGAAGTTTTGTGATGAGACCAGCGATTATTAAAATAAGCGTTCCTCTTAGAAACGTTTGCTTCGTCATGGACAACCCTACTTTCACAAAAAATGATGGATATTTTCTGCTATTATTTATATGCTTAGTAATGGGTCAAGCATGACAAGTAGTTAAAGAGACGCATATTGAGAGGGAGCTTCGATTTGACTGATAATCTTAGCGATTTTCTTGTAGAATCATTTCAATTCTTACCGCCAGAATTAATTGTGATCTTACTTTCTGCTATGCCAATACTCGAACTTCGCGGTGGGATTCCTGTCGGGATTCTGACATTTGGAATGGAACCAATCGTTGCAATGATGTACGCTTTGATCGGTAACATACTACCGAATTTACCGATTATGTTATTTTTCAGACCAATTAGTAAATGGATGTTACAGTTCAGCTTTTATAGGCAGTTTTATGATTGGCTGTATGATCGCACAATGAAAAAAAGTGGACAGATTGAAAAATTTGGCGCGCTAGGATTGGTTTTGTTTACGGCTGTCCCCTTACCAACTACTGGAGCCTATTCTGCTTGTTTAGCAGCTATTTTATTTTTTATCCCTATTAAGTTTGCTTTTTTCTCTATTTCGGTTGGGGTTGTGATAGCAGGGGGAGCACTTACGCTTATGACATATTTTTTAACATAAAGGAGTGTTTTCATATGAAAGAAAAGCAACAATTTGAAGTTTGGAGACAAGATCTTGAGCCAGCAATCCTTAGCAAAGTTGATGAATTTCACTTTCTCGGTTATGACCGTGCAACAGCTGAAGAGGTGTGGGAATGTGTCGTGTATCAATTACGTAAGGAAAAAGGATTTATACATTTGCACGCTTTTGTGAATCGCATATTAACGTTAAAGCCGCAAACATACATGACATGGCTAACAATCAACTCCTATAAAAATCCTGAAGATTGGTTTGGAGAATATGAGTCATAAGTATAGCGAAATATTGAAATGTTTGATAGAAAATTGACTGGTTTTTCCTAGAAAGCTATAATGGGACTATTGTGTATCGTCCTAAAAGCAGATAGGTAAGCACAGTGTTTGTATGAAGAAGGAGGCAGGAAAGGAATATGGTTAAAAAAGGGCGGATAGTCGCTTTTTTTCTTATTGTAGCAGTTCTTGCAGTGTTGATCAGCCAAACTGTAATGGGGATTACAAAAGGAATTAGTCTAGGACTCGATCTCCAAGGTGGATTTGAAATATTGTATGAAGTAGAACCATCTAATGAGGGAGACGTTATTAATGATGAAACACTAAGTGCAACGGTTGCTGCGCTTAACCAGCGTGTCAACGTTTTAGGGGTTTCTGAACCAAATATTAGAATCGAAGGTGAGAACCGAATTCGTGTTCAATTAGCAGGTGTCACGGATCAGCAAACGGCTATTGAGCTTCTCTCCACTGAGGCAAATTTAACGATTCGAGATGTTCATGATCAAGTGCTCGTTGAAGGAAGCGATTTACGTCAAAATGGGGCAAGTTCATCAATAAATCCTGATAACAATGAGCCTATTGTGACACTGACTTTAAATGATGCAACTCAAATGGAGCAAATTTCAAGGGATATGCTTGCAAGACCTCCAGCTGAAAACTTGCTTGTTATCTGGCTTGATTTTGAAGAAGGTGTAGATTCTTATGCAAATGAAGCTGCAAAAGAAGACCCTAAGTTCTTATCGGCTGCAGTTGTGCGTCAAGTGATTCCTTCTAACACAGCAACGATTAGCGGGAGCTTTACGCTTGAAGAAACTCAATTTCTTGCTGAAGTCTTAAACGCTGGATCTCTTCCTGTTGATCTTAAACAAGTTTCTTCTAATTCAGTTGGTGCTTCACTTGGTGAGCAAGCAATGGAACAAACAATTTTCGCAGGATTTATTGGGATCGCATTAATTTTTGCCTATATGCTATTCTATTACCGTTTCATGGGCATGATTGCAGTTATTACTTTAACGACGTATATCTATCTTGTTTTACTTGTGTTTAATTGGATGAATGCTGTGTTGACTTTACCTGGTATTGCGGCATTAATACTTGGTGTCGGAATGGCAGTCGATGCAAATATTCTTACGTACGAACGGATCAAAGAGGAAATTCGTTCGGGCAAATCGATTATGTCTGCGTTTAAAGCGGGGAACCGTCGTTCGCTCGCAACAATATTCGATGCAAATATTACGACGATCATTGCGGCTGTTGTTTTATTCTCATTTGGTACAAGCTCTGTCCAAGGGTTTGCCGTTATGTTAATCGTCAGTATCTTAATGAGCTTTATAACAGCTGTATATGGTACAAGGGTATTACTTGGCTTATGGGTGAACAGTCGTGCCCTTAATAAGAAGCCTCGTTTGTTTGGTGTAAAGGAAGGTGAAATTAATGAACTTTGATTTCCATGACCGAGATATTGATTTCGTCAAACATCGAAATAAATTTTTTGTACTTTCATCAGCTTTTACATTGATTGGTGTCATTTTATTGCTGACTTTAGGATTGAATCTTGGTATTGATTTCGAAAGCGGTTCACGTGTAGAAGTGGTAGCACCTGATACAGTTACAGCTGACGAAATAAGAGAAGAGTTTGCACAAATCGGTGAAGGGTATGTACCAGATGACATCACGCTCGGTGGCGATAACAATGAAAGAGCTAGTGTTGGGTTTATTGGTGTATTAGGTCCTGAAGAGATTGCAGAAATTCAGGCTTACTATAATGAGAAGTATGGTTCTGAACCAAATGTAAGTACTGTTTCACCAACAGTTGGACAAGAACTAGCTCGAAATGCGTTATTTGCTATCTTGTTTGCGTCACTTGGAATTGTCATTTATGTAGCCGTTCGGTTTGAGCTTACGTACGGAGTAGCTGCAATTGTCGCTTTACTGCACGATGCTTTTTTCATCATTGTCGTGTTTAGTTTGCTACAAATGGAAGTGAATGTTCCGTTTATTGCTGCAGTGTTAACGATTGTTGGTTATTCAATTAATGATACGATTGTTACCTTTGACCGTATTCGAGAGAACTTGAAGCTGTCAAAACGAGTAAAGAGCTTTGATGATTTAGCGGAAATTGTAAATAAAAGCCTTGTTCAAACGTTATCTCGTTCAATTAACACCGTTTTAACGGTTGTTTTTGCAGCGGCCGCTATTTTCGTATTTGGTGGGGATGCAATTCGTTCGTTTGCCTTCGCTCTCCTAATTGGTCTAGTTGCTGGAACATATTCATCGATGTTTCTTGCTGCTCAGTTATGGTTAGTTTGGAAAGCTAAGCAGTTAAAGAAAAAAAAATTTCAGCCTCAGCAACCTGAAGGGGAACCAACTGCATAATGGATGAAGACCATAGGGAAGAGCCTATGGTCTTTTAAATGTCGAACCTGTTTTTGGTTGTTTCAATTATTGCTTGACGTACGTATTGCAAGTCCTATTTAAAAACATGAATGGTGATTTTAAAAATGATAACATAAAGTTAGCGTTCATGAATTGTACATAAAGTGGGTGATGTTGTGTCTGAAGTAGATATACGCTATCGTAAAGTGCGCTTTGCAGCATGGGTTGGGATCATCGGTAATATCATTTTAGCGATTATAAAAGCGATTGTTGGTGTGATGGCAAATAGTCGTGCATTAATTGCAGATGCACTTCACTCTGCTTCAGATGTTGTTGGCTCTGTAGTGGTGTTGATTGGAGTACGTGCAGCGAAATTGCCTCCTGACCGTGATCATCCTTATGGGCACGGAAAAGCAGAATCGGTCGCTGCCATTATTGTCGCTGTATTACTTTTATTTGTTGGCTTTGAAATTGCGCTCAATGCAGGAAGGTCTTTCTTTGAACCAGTCGTGGTTCCGAAGATTATTGCCATTTATGCTGTTGTTTTTTCTATTGTTGTAAAGGAATTAATGTTTCGTTATAAGTATCATTTGGGTAAAAAATATAAGAGTGATGCTATTATGACAGATGCATGGCATCATCGTTCAGATGTCTTCTCCTCTGTTGCCGTTTTGATCGGAATTGGTACAGCTATAATAGGAGGTCACCTAAATATTAGTTGGCTTGTTTATGCTGATTCACTTGCTAGTTTTTTTGTGGCATTGCTCATTGTAAAGATGGCTTGGAGCCTTGGGAAACAGTCAATTCATAATGCGCTTGATCATGTCATGCATGAAGAAGATACGGTTAAGATGAAAAAGACGGCAGCTCGTGTTGATGGCGTCCTCCATATTGATGAGTTCTTTGCTCGTGAACATGGGCATTATGTCATCATCGATATTAAAGTAGCTGTTGATCCACAAATCACTGTGGAAGAAGGTCATGCTATTGGTAAGATGGTGAAAGAACATCTTCTGATGGAAGAGCATGTGCAAGATGTGCTCGTTCATATAAATCCTTATAAGAAGAAAAAGAATGAAGGGGAGGGAGATCGATGAAGGGACAATGGGGTCTTATACTCGGTTTGCTCGCAGCGATCATCATTGCTATTTTTGCTGTTATTAATGTAGATGGAGTGAGAGTGAATTATTTATTTGGGACTGCTGAGTGGCCTTTAATTCTTGTTATACTTGGCTCTGTTTTAATGGGAGCTGTGATTGCAGGGGCATTAGGAACGGTCCGAATTTATCAGTTGAGAAGTGAATTGAAGCGTTTAAAGTCAACTAATGGTTTAGCAGAAAATCAGAAACAAGATCAAAGTGAAAATGATTTAAACAAAGCAGCAAATAGCTCTTCAATTACGAAAGAAGTGCCTAGTTCTGTTTCTTCTATTGAGAAGACTCATAAGGAAAATTGACCAAACGATTGAACATTGTCACCCCTTGAATGCTCCTGTATAATAGGAAGGTCAAGGGGTGTTTTTTTATGTTAAAACCTAAGGCTAGATGGAAGATAAAAGAACAAGCATCAAGTCAGATCGATGAGCTTGTAAGTGAACTAAAGATAGCACCGCTCGTTGCTAAGCTTCTATTAAATAGAGGCTTTGATACAGTAGAGACGGCGAAACGTTTTTTATATAAAGAAGAAATGGTCTATCATGATCCTTTCTTGCTTGATGATATGGAGCGTGCTGTTACGAGAATACGTGCGGCAATTGAACAAGAAGAGAAGATTCTCATTTTTGGAGATTATGATGCAGATGGAGTGAGTAGCACGGCTCTCATGTTCCATGCTTTGCAATCGTTAGGAGCTAAGGTTGATTATTACATTCCAAATCGATTCACAGAAGGATATGGTCCTAATGAGCCAGCAATTAGGCACGCAAAAGAAGAAGGGTATCAATTAATTGTCACTGTAGATACAGGTATTGCCGCTGTTCATGTCGCAGAGGTCGCTAAAGAGATTGGTCTTGATTTTATCATTACCGACCATCATGAAGCTCCGCCAGTTTTGCCAGATGCCTATGCGATCATTAATCCGAAAAAGCCAGGCTGTCCTTATCCTTTTAAGGGATTAGCAGGTGTTGGTGTTGCGCTGAAGGTTGCTCATGCATTGCTAGGAAGAGTACCTTATGAATGGCTTGATATTGCGGTTATTGGAACGGTTGCTGATTTAGTTCCGTTGATTGATGAAAATCGTTTACTTGTCATGGACGGCCTACATGCTCTTCAATCAACAGATAAACCAGGTTTAGTGGCTCTGAAGAATAAATGCGGACTGCAGTCACAAGTCATTCAAGCCGATCATGTTGGCTTTGGAATCGGTCCAAGAATCAATGCTGCAGGTCGACTTGATTCTGCAGATCCAGCTGTTGAACTGATCTTATCTACTAATAGAGAGCAAGCAGAACAGTTAGCCGAGGAAATCGATGCGCTCAATAAAGAAAGACAAGCGATTGTAAATGAGATTACGGAAGCAGCCGTAGCTGTTGTTGAAACGCATTTTCCTCCTAGTGAAAATGACGTCCTTGTGATCGCTGGAGAAAGTTGGAATGCAGGGGTTATTGGAATTGTTGCGTCCCGTCTTGTCGAGCGTTTCTATCGTCCGACGATTGTGTTAAGTATTGACAGTGAAAAAGGGCTTGCAAAAGGATCGGCACGAAGCATTGAAGGCTTTGACATGTTTGCTGAGCTATCAAAAAGTCGAGACATCTTACCACATTTTGGCGGGCATCCAATGGCGGCAGGACTAACAATGAATGCTGATGATGTTGCAACATTACGGACGAGACTTTGTGAGCAAGCAAAAGATGTGTTGTCTCCTGAAGATTTTAAGCCAGTGACATCAATTGACTTAGTGGCAAGTATCGGTGAAATTTCTGTTGCGGTCATTCGCCAACTAGAGCAGCTTGCTCCGTTTGGCGTCCGAAATCCTACACCTAAGGTATTGCTGCAAGACGTACATTTGGAGCAAATGCGGAAAATTGGAAGCGACGCAAATCATTTAAAAGTTGCTTTTGCCCAAAATAGTGCAACTCTAGACGGTATTGGTTTTCATCTTGGCTACTTGCATGATGAAATGACATCACAAGCGCAAGTATCTGCCGTTGGAACGCTCTCTATCAATGAGTGGAATGGTCATGTGAAGCCACAGATGATGATTGAAGATGTAGCTGTTTCAGAATGGCAATTGTTTGATTGGAGAAGTATTCAAAAGACTCGTTTACTTGAACGATTAGAGAGTATTCCAATGGAAGAACGACTCCTTGTTGCATTTCGAAAAGAAACACAGGCAACGTTGGGATTAGAAGGATTACAAATTCATGTTCAAGATGAACAAGCTGGTGAACCACTTCAAATTGCTAAGCGCTACCTTGTTTTGCTAGATGTTCCATATGAGCGTGAACAGTTAAAGCAATTGTTTGAAAATCAAGGAGAGCCGAGCAGAATTTACACCATTTTTCATCAAGAGAACGATTCTTTTTTCACGACAAATCCGAATCGTGAACAGTTTAAATGGTTTTATGCCTTTTTATTAAAACGCAAGTCATTTGATATGACGAAACATAGTCAAGAGTTAGCTAGTTATAAAGGCTGGTCTCGTCACACAGTTGATTTTATGTCACAGGTGTTTTGTGAGCTCGGATTTGTTACAATAGAGAACGGCATTGTAACAGTCGCAGAAAAGCCAGAAAAAAAGGGCTTAGATGAATCGAAGACTTATCGCCAGAAGCAAGAGCAAGCTCATATTGAAAATGACTTTGTCTATACTTCGTATGATGAGTTAAAGCAATGGTTCACTCAAGTGATTTCTAAAAAAGAAGTAGATAACAAGTTAATCAAGGAGACGGTATAGAAATGGATTTTAAAAAGTATATTACGATTGTGGAAGATTATCCAAAGGAAGGGATTCGTTTCAAAGATATTACGACCTTAATGCAAGATGGACAAGCATATAAAGCAGCGATTAATGAGATGGCGGAATATGCACGTGCAAAACAAGCAGACGTTGTCGTTGGTCCAGAAGCGCGAGGATTTGTTGTAGGCTGTCCAATTGCTTATGCCCTAGATGCAGGCTTTGTACCTGTTAGAAAGCCAGGCAAGCTTCCACGTGAAGTGCTAAAAGTTGACTATGGACTAGAATATGGCAAGGATAGCTTAACGATTCACCGCGACTCGATTAAAAAAGGACAGCGTGTGTTAATTGCAGATGATCTACTTGCGACAGGTGGAACAATTGAAGCGACAATTAAAATGGTCGAAGAGCTTGGTGGCGATGTAGTTGGTATTGCCTTTATGATCGAGCTAGGTTACCTTGACGGTCGCGATCGTTTAGATGGATATGATGTATTTTCATTAATGACATATAATTGAACATTTTTCAGGGTCTGATCTCTATAACAGGACTACAATATACAGCGTATTATTTCTTATATACGCACTGTATGTTGTGGTTTTGGGATCGGTCCTTTTCTTTTTAATAACTGTTTTTTCCCTTAGTGGTTGATTTTAACGAGTCTACCTCGACAATTTTCGTTCTTTCCCCTTTACATACAGAGAAAACTTAACCATAATATAAGGAAATATTGAATCGTAAATAGGTGATTCCATGACGATAGATCAAGTGTTAGAGAAAGCGAGTCTTTACTTAAATGAGGAAGACGTCGCTTTTTTGCGAAAGGCTTATGAATATGCGGAGAAAGCTCATGAAGGACAGTATCGTAAATCGGGCGAACCTTATATTCTACATCCGATTCAGGTTGCTGGAATTATTGTGGAGCTTGAACTCGATCCGAATACTGTTGCAGCAGCTTTTCTTCATGATGTGGTTGAAGATACAGATGTGACGGAAGTGGACATTGAAGAAGCATTTAATGACCAAGTCGCGATGCTTGTTGATGGTGTAACGAAGCTGAAGAAGTTTAAATATAAGTCAAAAGAAGAGCAACAAGCGGAAAATCATCGTAAAATGCTCATTGCTATGGCAAAAGATATTCGTGTCATTTTAATTAAGCTCGCTGACCGTCTTCATAATATGCGAACGTTAAAATTTATGCCACCAGAGAAGCAACGAGTGACTTCAAATGAAACGCTTGAAATCTTTGCTCCACTTGCACATAGACTCGGTATCTCAAAAATTAAATGGGAGCTTGAAGATACGGCTCTACGTTATTTAGATCCACAACAGTATTACCGTATTGTTAATTTAATGAAACGCAAACGTGCAGAGCGTGAGCAATATTTATCTGAAGTTATGGATACGATAAATACTCAACTAACTGATGTTCATGTAGAAGCTGAGCTTTCAGGACGTCCGAAGCACATTTATAGTATTTATCGAAAGATGGTTCTGCAAAACAAGCAATTTAATGAGATTTATGACTTGTTGGCTGTTCGTATTGTTGTAAAAAGCATAAAAGATTGCTATGCCGTTCTTGGTGTGATTCATACCTGTTGGAAGCCGATGCCAGGGCGTTTTAAGGACTACATTGCAATGCCAAAAGCGAATATGTATCAATCATTGCATACGACTGTGGTTGGACCATACGGAGATCCACTCGAAGTCCAAATTAGAACAGAAGAAATGCATCGTATCGCTGAATTTGGGGTTGCTGCTCACTGGGCATATAAAGAAGGTAAAACAGTCTCAATCAACGAGAATTCGTTTGAGGACAAGCTAAGCTGGTTTAGAGACGTGATCGAGTCTCAAACTGAAACAAACGACGCGCAAGAATTTATGGAATCTTTAAAAATGGACTTATTTTCAGACATGGTCTTCGTGTTTTCTCCAAAAGGTGATGTTATTGAATTGCCAGCTGGTTCTGTTCCACTTGATTTTGCTTATCGAATCCATAGTGAAATTGGAAATCGATGTATTGGCGCAAAGGTAAACGGGAAGATGGTACCACTTGATCACCAATTAAAAACGGGTGATATCGTTGAAGTCTTAACGTCGAAGCATTCTTACGGGCCAAGTCAGGATTGGCTGAAAATCACAAAGTCTTCTCATGCGAAAAATAAAATCAGACAATGGTTTAAGAAGGAACGAAGAGAAGAAAATGTTGAAAAAGGCCGCGACTTAATTGAAAAAGAAATTCGAGCATTAGATTTTGAGCCAAAGGAAGTACTAACGCCTGAAAATATTGCTGAAGTGGCCAATAAGTTTAGCTTTGCTGGTGAAGAAGATATGTTTGCTGCTACTGGCTACGGTGGTATTAGCGTTAAACAAATTGTTAACAAGTTGACTGAGAAACTAAGAAAACAAATGGATCAAGATCAAGAGGATCAATCACTTGCGGCTGCTTTATCGGATGTCCAAACGCATAGACCGAAGAAAAAGACTCATTCAGGTGTGAAAGTGAAGGGTGTAGATAACCTGCTAATTCGTTTATCACGTTGCTGTACACCAGTTCCTGGTGACGATATTATCGGTTACATCACGAAAGGAAGAGGGGTCTCGATTCATCGTTCTGACTGTGCCAATGTACAAAATGAAGAAGCGCAAGGTAGGCTATTACCTGTAGAGTGGGAAGGCGACGTTCAGCAAAGCAAGTCATATAATGTTGATATCGAAATCTCAGGCTATGATCGAAACGGATTATTAAATGAGGTGCTTCATGCTGTGACAGAATCTCGCACGGTCATTAATGCTGTATCAGGACGTTCAGATCATCGTCAGAAGGTAGCGACCATTCATATGACGATTTCGATTCAAAATATTGATCACCTGCACAAAGTCGTAGAAAAAATTAAACAATTACGAGATATTTATTCTGTACGCAGAGTGATGCATTAAGCAAAGTATTGAGTAGGGATGATAGATAAATGCGAGTTGTACTGCAACGAACGAAAGAAGCAAAAGTGGCGGTAGATGGCGCGGTAATTGGTAAAATTGATTTTGGATTAACTCTTCTTGTTGGTGTTACACACGAAGATACGATTCAAGATGTTGAATATATCGCGGATAAAATCGTGAACTTACGGATTTTTGAAGACGAAGAAGGTAAAATGAATCATTCGTTAAAAGACGTCAATGGTCAAATCTTATCGGTTTCTCAATTTACTCTTTACGGAGATACTCGTAAAGGGAGACGACCTAATTTTATGGCTGCTGCCAAGCCCCCTATGGCTGAAGAGCTATACAATCAATTGAATGAAACGTTTAGACAAAAAGGGATTGATGTGCAGACGGGAAAATTTGGTGCAATGATGGATGTTGCACTAGTCAACAATGGACCTGTTACATTAATCGTTGAAAGTAAATAATATAGTGTTTTAGGAGAGCGAGCTTTGATGTTAAGCTTACTTTCTTATTTGAACAAACAGGATCTCTTTCCTACCGTTTTAATGTGAAGGAATCAACCGTTGAAACTCGGAACTTTCTGTCATGTAAGTTTTCTTCTGTTTTTGGTCATGATAGTAGAAAGACTAAAAACGGAAGGAATGGATCACGATGCGCTCAAGTTCGAGACAACAAATGCATCACCATAGCTTACAGCCCTTGTTTAACATGGATTATCATAACTTTATGGAACGAGAAGGACAGCAGACCAATCTTGAACTTGCTTCAGAATTTGGGCTCTCGTTACGAGATGTGAAGACGCTTAAGAATAAACTTAATCGTAATTAGCCTATTGACAGGTTACCTTTTCATTCGTATGATAGAAACGAGCTAACGAAGTTCGCATAACTTCGACAGAATTTTTCACTAATTAAACAACAAAACTAACCATTCCGAAGATGAGACAGAGTAATTAAGGGGAAGGATGTTTTAGAGAGGAGAGGTCGTGGCTGAGAGCCCTCCATATCTGCCTTAATGAACGAACAGCTCAGAGGAGTTTTTCTGAACGTATATACTAGTAGGAAAAAACGTGTAACAGGCGTTAACTGTGTAAAGTGGAAGCAATATTGCTTCAATTTAGGGTGGCACCACGGGTATAACTCTCGTCCCTGATGATGAATCATCAGGGATGGGAGTTTTTTTATTTACTTTAAGCAAGTCTAATTACGCTCGCGTCGTGCGTGCAACGCCAAGTACCTACATCCTGTAGTCAACTAAGGCTTTCGCCATAAAGGTTTAGCAATAAGCCAAGTTTTTCTAAATGAAGTGATCTAATGTTGAGGAGGAAAGTGACATGAGTATTCAAATTCCACGCGGAACCCAAGATATTTTACCGGGAGAAGTGGAAATTTGGCAGTATATTGAAGGCGTGGCGAAAGATGTTTGTCGTCGCTATAACTATCAGGAAATTCGAACACCAATTTTTGAGCACACTGATCTATTCCAGCGCGGTGTTGGTGACACGACTGATATTGTGCAAAAGGAAATGTATACATTTGAAGATCGAGGGAATCGCAGCTTAACATTGCGTCCAGAGGGAACTGCTGCTGTTGTTCGTTCATACGTTGAAAAGAAGCTATTTGGTCAAGCAAACCAGCCAACAAAGCTTTACTACACTGGGCCGATGTTTCGTTATGAGCGTCCACAATCTGGACGGATGCGTCAGTTTGTTCAATTTGGTGTAGAAGCGTTAGGAAGCGCTGATCCAGCGATTGATGCAGAAGTACTAGCACTTGTCATGAGTATATACGCAGAGCTTGGTCTAAAAGATATTAAGCTTGTCTTAAATAGCCTTGGTGACAAAGAAAGCCGTGATGCGCATCGTCAAGCATTGATCGATCATTTTAAACCGAGTATCTCGGAATTTTGTCAAGATTGTCAAAGTCGACTAGAGAAGAATCCACTTCGTATTCTTGACTGTAAAAAAGACCGAGAGCATCCATTGATGAAGACGGCTCCTTCGATTCTTGAGTACTTAAACGAGGAATCAAAAGCTTACTTTGAACAGGTAAGAGCTTATCTTGATCAATTAAACATTCCTTATGTCGTTGATCCAACACTTGTCCGTGGTCTTGACTACTACTATCATACAGCTTTTGAAATTATGGCTGATGGAGATGGATTCGGTGCAATCACGACATTATGTGGTGGAGGACGCTATACAGGTCTTGTTGAACAGCTTGGTGGACCACCGACACCAGGGATTGGCTTTGCATTTAGTATCGAACGTGTCATTATGGCACTAAAAGCACAGAGTAAGGAAATTCCAGTTGAAACAGCACTCGATTGCTATCTCGTTTCTCTCGGTGATGCGGCAAAAGAGAAAAGTGTTGAATTATTGTATCAACTACGTGCTGCTGGTTTATGTGCGGACAAAGATTATTTAGATAAGAAAATGAAAGCACAATTTAAGGCTGCAGATCGATTAGAAGCACGTTTCACAGCGATACTTGGAGATGATGAGCTGGTGCAAGGACTGATTAATGTGAAAAATATGGAGACCGGCGAACAAAAAGAGGTTGCACTAGATTTATTTATTGATTATATGAAACAACAAAATCTTGGGAGGTAATGAAGATGATAGGAAGAACACATCATTGTGGAGAGATTCGTAACGAACATGTTGGGGACCGCGTTCAATTGAAAGGTTGGGTACAAAAACGTCGTGATTTAGGACAGGTTATTTTTCTTGATGTTCGTGATCGCTCTGGAATTGTCCAAGTTGTTTTCAGTCCAGAGGTTAACAAGAGCGCATTAGAAGCAGCAGACCGCGTACGTAATGAGTATGTTATTGAAGTCGAAGGAGAAGTTGTCTTACGTGATCCGAAGACCGTGAATGATAAACTCGCAACTGGAGAAATTGAAATTCATGCAAGCAATATCACAATTTTAAATGTATCAAAGCCTGTTCCTTTCCAGATTGAAGCAGATACAGATGCATCAGAGGATGTTCGTCTAAAATACCGTTATCTTGACCTTCGCCGTCCAGATATGCAAGAAACATTTAAGCTTCGTCACCGTACGACAAAGATCATTCGTGATTTTCTTGATGAGCAAACATTTATGGAAATTGAGACACCAATGCTGACAAAGAGTACGCCAGAAGGAGCTCGTGACTATCTTGTTCCAAGTCGTGTCCATCACGGTGAATTTTATGCGTTACCACAATCACCACAGTTATTTAAGCAATTGCTAATGGTTTCTGGTTTCGAGCGTTATTATCAAATTGTTCGTTGTTTCCGTGATGAAGATTTACGTGCAGATCGTCAGCCAGAATTTACGCAAGTCGATATTGAGACTTCTTTCATGGACAAAGAAGATTTGCTTGCCATGACAGAGAACATGATGGCTAAAATCTTAAAAGAAACAAAGGGAGTTGAGTTGTCTCTTCCACTTCCACGTTTAACGTATGACGAGGCAATGAATCGTTTTGGTTCTGATAAACCAGATCTTCGTTTTGGTATGGAGCTTATTGAACTATCTGAAGTTGTTAAGGATACAGAGTTCAAAGTATTCCAAAGTGCACTAGCAAGTGGAGGTATTGTGAAAGGCCTTAACTTAAAAGGAGGAGCTGACAAGCTTTCTCGTAAAGAAATCGATGCTCTAACAGATTTCGTTAAGCAATACGGTGCTAAAGGTCTTGCTTGGTTAAAAGTTGAGGAAGACGGATTGAAGGGACCAATTGCCAAATTCTTTGAAGGTGATCAAGAAGCTGCATTACTTGAAGCATTAGGAGCAGAAGCTGGTGACTTACTATTCTTTGGTGCTGACAAGAGTCAAGTTGTTTTCGATAGCCTTGGTGCTCTTCGTTTGAAATTCGGTAAGCAATTTGACTTAATTGATACTAGCCAATTTAACTTCCTTTGGGTTGTAGATTTCCCGCTTGTTGAATATGATGAGGATGCGAAACGTTATGTAGCTCTTCACCATCCATTCACAAGTCCGAAAAAAGAAGATATCGAGCTTCTTGCTACAGACCCTGGAAGCGTTCGTGCTGATGCATATGACCTTGTCTTAAATGGCTATGAGCTAGGTGGCGGATCGCAACGTATTTACCAACGTAACATTCAAGAGCAAATGTTCAAAGCGCTTGGATTCTCAGAAGAAGAGGCTCGTGAGCAATTTGGTTTCTTATTGGATGCATTTGAATTTGGAACGCCTCCACATGGTGGTATTGCTCTTGGTCTTGATCGTATGATCATGCTACTTGCTGGACGTACGAACTTACGTGATACAATTGCATTCCCGAAAACAGCAAGTGCGAGCTGCTTGCTAACGAATGCTCCAGGCGGAGTAAGTGTTGAGCAATTAATTGATTTAAATCTATCTATTATTGGTAAGAAAGCAGATAAGGTTAACGTTTAATAAATGAAATTAAACATTGACAGTCAGTGACTTACTACCTTATAATCAGCGTTAAAGTAAATGAACAGTTAAAAATTTCAAACTTATCAAGAGTGGTGGAGGGACTGACCCTGTGAAGCCCGGCAACCGTTTTGCATGCCATGCAAAAAAAGGTGCTAATTCCAGCAGAATGCATTGCATTCTGAGAGATAAGTAAAGGCAGAGAAACCTTTCCTTATCGGAGAGGTTTTTTTGTTTTTTCAAAAGTTGAAAGTTTAGAAAATGGGTGGATGTCCAGCGTAAATACCAACTTGCTCGTAAATGAGGTGTTTTCGCTTTTTGTAAAAAAGAGAGGGGTAGCGAACATGTTGCAAATTGGATTGATTGGCTATGGTACGGTTGGAAGTGGAGTATATGAACGTTTAACGACAACAAAGGAAGCAGTGCAACAACTGCTAGGTCAAGAGTTTGAGATAAAGGCAATTCTCGTTAAGGATCGTCAAAAAAAGCGTACGGAAAATGTAGAAACAGTGGTAACGACAGAGTGGCAAGAATTCTGCGAGCTTGCTCAATATGATGTGATTTTTGAAGCAATTGGAGGGATAGAACCAGCCTTTTCCTATACAACGCATTGGTTAGAAAAAGGGATTCCAGTCATAACGGCTAATAAGAAGCTAGTAGCAGAGAAAGGGGCGGAATTAGAGAAGGCGGCTGAAGTTAACGGCACCTATTATGGGTATGAAGCTGCTGTTGCTGGTGGGGTTCCAATTATTAATGCATTGAAAGGGAACCTAGCAACAACACCGATCTCGCGCGTTTCAGGGATTTTAAATGGGACAACGAACTATATGCTAACAGAAATGATCGAAAACCACCGTAGCTTTGCCGACGTGCTGTTTGAGGCAAAGGAGCTTGGTTATGCAGAGGCTGACCCGACCGATGATCTTGAAGGCTTTGATGCATGGTATAAAATTCGGATTTTAAGTCGTCTCTGTTTTGGTGAGTGGCCAACAGTTGAAGCTTACTTACGACAAGGCATTTCAGAAATAGAAGATTGGCATGTGGAAGTAGGGGAAAAAATAGGATTTAAACTAAAATTGATTGGTGAAGCTTGGTATGATGGAGAGAAAGTAGTTGGTGCGGTTAGACCAGCCTTCCTCTCACAAAATGAACCGTTAGCAAATGTAAGAGGGGTCACAAATGGCATTTCACTTGAAGGATCTACGATTAACCAACTCCTTTTTATTGGACCAGGTGCTGGTAAAGAAGCAACGGCAAACAGTATGGTAGAAGATTATCTTTTCCATCAACGGACAACCATTCTTAGCTCGATAGCGCTCAGAAAAGAGAAAGGGGAAGAACCATTCTCTCACGCTCTTCTTTTTATTACACATTTAGAACGTGAGCAGGCCATTGCATGGGTGAAAGAACATCATGTATCTGTTATTGATACATATAGTCATCATGAAGGCGAGGGGTGGATTATTACTTCTAGCCGAGGAGAAGATTCTCCTTATCCGACATATCCTATTTACGGTAATGTGTCTAACCGCAAGCAAGTTGAAGCTGTTCATTCAGCGCAGTTCGGGTCGCTCTAATTTTAATTTTTGATATGCATTCAGAAGTGAAATGGGCTCTTCTTTAATATAAAATGTTCTAACGCCTTGACTTGTGTGTAAGTATAGAAATCCCATTGCATCTTTCTCAGGCTTTTTACGGTACGAAATATCGAAAATGGATGTCAGTGGGAATGTATCATTTTTGATCGTTAGTTGATCTTCAAAAAGCTTCATCTCAAATGAAGTTTCAACCGTACGTTTTTCGGTCCAGCCGATTTCTTGACGAATTTCAACACAGCGTTGTGTAGCTAGCAGGTTCATAAATTGGCTCATTCCTTTTCGCGGGATTTTAATACATCAACTGTAACATATGAGGATGTCTACCACAAAAAATAACTTAACGAAAAATTCTGAATTTAATGTTGACTACAGAAAAATAGTTTGATAATATGTAATCAAGACAGTGAGAGTCCTGAGATGTACGTGAGCACTATACGTTTTGAGCCAACACTTTTTGATTGGGAGCTACCGTTGATTATTGGATTGCATGCCTTCATGGTAAGGAAGTGAGAAGATAAACACATGGCACCCACCTGCCATGCAGGTTCAAAGCAAAAGGGACAACGGCATTATTGGGATTCTTGCTCTACATAATAAGTGTTTATAAGCAATTTCCTTTATGGAGGTTGCTTATTTTTATTGTCGAAATAGTCAAAAATATGAAAAAATAAATTGGAATCATGTATGATAAGAGTAATAAAGAAAGATGTTACTCGTTTTTTGGGAAGTGAGTTAAAAAAATGGTATGTGATAAGTAGTGAATTTGAGATCGGAGTTATGAAAATGGATATCCTCTTTAATGATTTGCAGACATTTCTATTAAATATCCTATTAGTTTTTAGTTTTTTCTTTATTTATCTTAGGTATGTAGAAAGAAAAGTTCATCGTTTAGCAAATGAATTTTTAATTACGCTAATTGCAGGAATTTCAATTATTCTTTGTTTGTCATTTACAATTAATCTCCAAAATGGTCATATGTTTGATTTACGTCAAGTTCCTTTTATTGTTGGAGCATTATATGGAGGACGTAGAGTTGCAGTTATTTTATTCATTATTTTGACTGTCTATCGATTTTATTTAGATGGTGCTGGGTTTTATGGATCATTAGCCGTTCATTCTTTATTACTTGTTTCTTTATGGTTCATTATTCCATCCTTTAATCGGACATCAATCCTTAAAAAAAGAGTCGTCCTTGCTATTATCACCTCGTCTCTAGGGGTACTAATAATGGTATTAGTTATTATTTTATTTTTTCCGAAATTAGTGAATCTACAGTATTTTTTATTTTTTAGTATTTTTTTAATCGTTCAATCAATCGGAACTGTGTTAATTGTTCATTTTATTGAGAAAGAAAGAAGTAATACAGCTTTAGCTAAAGAATTAAGAAGACTGGAAAAATTGAAGACAGTCAGCGAAATTGCGGCAAGTATATCTCATGAAGTAAGAAATCCACTAACGGTTACGAAGGGATTTATTCAATTAATGAGAGATCCCGATTTAACAGAAAAACAAAAAGAATTATATATTAATTTTTCTCTAGAAGAATTAGATCGAGCTGAACGGACGATTACCGACTATCTCACATTTGCAAAACCTTCATTACATAATATTGAAATATTAGATGTCAATAAAGAAATTGACTATATTATTAAAGTGGTAAACCCTTTTGCATTATTGAATAATGTTCACATCGATGTACAAAAAGATGATGACCTTTCTATTGTGGGAGAAGGAGAAAAGCTTCATCAATGTCTCATCAATATTATCAAAAATGGAATTGAATCGATGCCAGAAGGCGGCAAGATGTCCATTCATTTAAAAGAGAAGAATGGTAAAGCTGCCATTAGCATTCGAGATACAGGCGTAGGAATGAATGAAGAACAAATTGAACGATTAGGTACACCATTTTATACAACGAAAGATAAAGGGACGGGACTCGGAACGATGGTTGTCTACAGTATTATTAAAGCAATGCGTGGTGACATTAAAGTCGAGAGCGAAGTAGGTAAAGGAACTTGTTTTATTCTTTCATTTCCATTGGCTGTAGAGAACGATTAATTCGTCAAAAGATGAGTGGAAAAGATCTTGATTTTCCTGTGGAAAGTAGTGGGAAAGTGAGCTTGCACATAGTTAATTTGCTATGGTATAGTCAATTCCGATAATACCTGTTTATATTTATGGGTTGGAAGGGGTAAAAAAGGATGTTGCATCAATTTTCACGTAATGAATTAGCGATTGGGCATGATGGTCTAGATCGATTGAAAAATAGTACAGTTGCCGTTCTTGGCATAGGAGGAGTAGGTTCGTTCTCGGCAGAGGCTCTTGCACGTTCTGGCGTTGGTAGACTTGTCCTTGTTGATAAAGACGATGTTGATATTACGAATGTAAATAGACAAATTCATGCGTTATTATCTACAGTTGGAAGACAAAAAGTAGAGTTAATGAAGGAACGGATTCAAGATATAAACCCTGATTGTGAAGTGATTGCGTTAAAAATGTTTTATACAGAAGAGACGTATGAGCAATTTTTCAGTTATGATCTTGACTATGTCATCGATGCGAGCGACACGATTTCTTATAAAATCCATTTAATGAAGCAATGCTTAGAGAGAAAGATTCCAATCATCTCTAGTATGGGTGTCGCCAATAAAATGGATCCTACTCGCTTACGGGTAACCGATATATCCAAAACAAATTACGATCCTTTGGCGAAGGTGATCCGAACTCGCTTGCGTAAAGAAGGTATTCATAAAGGCATTGAAGTCGTTTTCTCTGATGAGCAACCGATCAAGATTCGTGAAGATATCCGAAAAGAGATCGTTCCAGAAACAGCGGAGCAAGGGAGTATTCGTAAAGCGAAAATTCCACCATCTTCAAATGCATTTGTCCCATCTGTTTGTGGTTTAATTATGGCAGGACGTGTCATTACGAAGCTGTTAGATGGAATTGAAATTAATCGCGGATAGTAAGGGAAGAAAAGTAGAAAGCTGTTGAAAAGTGTTTTCAGCGGCTTTTTATTATTCCATACTATAGTCATTAGCGATAGGTTCAGTAGCCTTACCATCGTTGTAAATGATAAAAACGACCTTTTTATATACGAAATTTAGTGTTATACGAGAAATAAGTTCATATATTTTTTAAAAGTCACTCGAGCCTGTTGAATACTCTATCAATATTCCTTATAATGAAAGCAGTTACATTTTAGTCATCAGATGACCATATGAGTGAAGGGGGAGAATAAATATGAGCTATAATGTTTCGTTGTTTATTACCTGTTTGGCAGATGTTTTCTATCCTGGGGTAGGAAAAGATACAGTTGAGGTGTTAGAGCGCCTAGGGTGTAATGTTGATTTTCCAGGAGCCCAAACATGCTGTGGGCAGCCTGCCTTTAACAGTGGTTATCATCGTGAGGCTAAGGACGTTGCTAAAAATATGATTCGTGCTTTTGAATCATCTGAATATGTGGTAACACCTTCTGGTTCATGTGCAGCGATGATTCATGAATATCCAGAGTTATTTAAAAATGAACCAGAGTGGAAAGAACGTGCAAAACGTTTAGTAGAAAAAACATATGAATTCACACAATTCCTAGTTGATATGCTTAAAGTTGAAGATGTAGGAGCTACGTTTCCCGTTAAAGCAACTTATCATACATCTTGTCATATGACGCGTTTGCTTGGTGTCAAAGATGCACCAATGAAACTATTAAACAATGTGAACGATTTAGAGTTTACGACATTACCGAATAAAGAGATATGCTGTGGGTTTGGAGGAACATTTTCGGTGAAAATGGTGCCGATTTCAGAGCAAATGGTCAATGAGAAAATTAGCCATATCGAAGAAACAAATGCAGAAGTGCTTGTCGGGGCTGATTGTGGGTGCTTGATGAACATTGGTGGGCGGATTGATCGTCAAGGTAAGCCGATTCAAGTCATGCATATTGCCCAGGTGTTAAATCAAACAGCGAAGACAAAGGGGTGAGTAAGAAATGGCGATGAAAATTGGAGATATTGAGTTTTTTGGACGTGTTGATAAAGGGTTGAAAAACGATTTTATGAGAAATGCAGTCGTATCAGCTCAAGAACGATTGAAGAATGCGAAGGATTTTGCTGCGGAGGAACTTGGTGATTGGGAGGATTGGCGTGACTTAGCTGAGGAAATCCGTCAGCACACTTTAGAAAACCTTGATTATTACTTAGAGCAGCTTGCGACAAATGTCACGAAAAACGGGGGACACGTTTTCTTTGCGCAGACAGCTGATGAAGCAAATCAATATATCAAGGATGTTGTCGCCAAAAAAGAAGTAAAAAAGATTATTAAGTCCAAATCGATGGTGACAGAAGAAATCAGTATGAACGATGCGCTTGAAGCAATGGGCTGTGAAGTCATTGAAACGGACTTAGGTGAATATATTCTCCAAATCGATGATCATGATCCACCTTCACATATTGTTGCACCTGCTCTTCATAAAAACAAAGATCAAATACGTGATACATTCCGTGAAAAAAAAGGCTATCAAAAGTCTTCTAAGCCAGAGGAATTAGCCTTATTTGCTCGCGAACAGCTCCGCCAAGAGTTCTTAACTGCAGACCTTGGCATTACTGGCTGTAATTTTGCTGTTGCGGAATCTGGTAGTATATCACTTGTCACAAATGAAGGAAATGCACGTCTTGCAACAAGCTTGCCTAAAACGCAAATTTCAGTAATGGGTATGGAGCGGATCGTTCCAACATGGGAAGAGCTTGATGTATTAGTGAGCATGTTATGTCGGAGTGCGGTTGGTCAAAAATTAACGAGCTATATAACAGGATTGACAGGCCCAAAGGAAGAAGCCGATGTCGATGGTCCTGAGGAATTTCATTTAGTGATTGTTGATAACGGACGTTCAAACATTCTCGGAACTGAGTTTCAATCAGCCCTCCAATGTATTCGCTGTGCTGCTTGTATTAATGTCTGTCCAATTTATCGCCATATCGGTGGTCATTCATATGGTTCGATTTATCCTGGCCCAATTGGCGCGGTTTTGTCGCCGTTACTTGGTGGCTATGATGATTACAAAGAGCTTCCATTTGCTTCGAGCTTATGCGCAGCTTGTACCGATGCGTGCCCTGTTAAAATTCCTTTGCATGAACTGCTCGTCAAGCATAGACGTAATATCGTTGAGGATCAAGGGAAGGCTGCCTTTGGTGAGAAGCTAGCAATGAAAGGATTTGCGCTTGCTGCGAGCTCATCAAAGCTCTACAATGTAGGCTCGAAAATGGCGCCAACGATGATGGGACCATTTTCAAAGGACGGGAAGATTTCAAAAGGGCCAGGTCCTGTTAAACCGTGGACGGATATCCGTGATTTCCCTGAGCCAAGCAAAGAATCATTTCGGAAATGGTTTGATAAACGAGATAAAAAGGAGGAGTAACGATGCAACAAGGTACTGTGCACAATCAAGAGGCCTTTTTAAATTCGATTGCCAAAAGCTTAGGACGTGAGCGCATTAAATCTCCAGTTGAAAAGCCAGTATGGAAGAAACAACCTCAGCATAGCATTTTTAAAGATGAGACACAGGACCAACTTGTCGATCGTCTACGTGAGCAATGTCAACGTATTCATACTCAATTTGAAAGAACGACGGCAGAAGGGTTGTCACAAAAATTGTCTGAAGTGGTTGAACAATTTGCTGGCGAACGCATTGTGACATGGAAGGATGATCGTTTTGTTGAATTCGGCCTTGATGCACTCTTTGGCACAATGACTAATGAGGGTAAACAAATTGATACTTGGGATGTAGAAAAGGGAGAAGAAAATATTGCAATTGCTGAACAGGCAGATATTGGCATTACATTTTCAGATATCACTCTTGCTGAATCTGGTACGGTTGTCTTAATGAGTGATGCAAATAAGGGGCGTTCGGTTAGCTTACTGCCAACTAGCTACATTGCTATTATTCCGAAAAGTACACTTGTCCCCAGAATGACCCAAGCAACAGCATATTTGCATCAAGTTGCAAAAGAGGAGAAGCGTTTTCCATCTTGTGTGAACTTCATCTCTGGGCCGAGTAACAGTGCTGATATTGAAATGAATCTTGTTGTAGGAGTTCATGGACCGATAAGAGCTTGCTATATTGTTGTCGATGACCGTTAAAGTAATGAGCGTAGCTGTTACATTAAAAAGTCCGCTATAAGTAGCAATCTCATAGCGGACTAGTAGCGTGCGTAATCATTGTTTATTTAGTAATGTCTTTGAAAGTCTTTCCTTTTTATTTCGCTAATTTTTCAAGGTTGCCATTCTTGTCCATTTTAAAAGCAGCATTAGAGAGTGATTCTTCGTCCTCTAAAATAGCCATTCGTCTAGCTCGATTCATAATTTGGATAAGAGATTGATAATCCTCTTCAATGATACTATTATCTTGTTTGATTTTCTTTAATTCACGTTCTAATTCAAGAGTACGTGATTGTAGTTTCTGGTTCTCTTTTGCTAACAACTCATTTTCTCGTTGCAAGGAAGTCGATTGAAGATTTGACTGAGTAAGTGATTGGAGGTAGGTGATGACTGTCTCCAAGGACATCTCGTGATCTATTGATCTTGAGCTATGCTCAACCATTGTTTGAGGTGACCATATTGTTCTCATTTGTGGATAATAAGAAAAGGATGTGGCACGTTTTCGGTCTTTCCGTTCTTTCTTCGCTTCAGCAATTTGATTCATATAACGATTACGAACGACAGCGTTCCAGCGGAAACCACAAGCGGCGGACGTCCGATTTAATTCATCACCTACTTCATCAAATGCACGTAATTGTGTGCTGCCATCACGAATGTGTTTTAACACAGTTTCGGCAAGTAATACGTCATCTTCATGTGACCAAGCATCTTGTCTAACTTTCATTCTTTTCATCTCCTTATTTTTAACATAAAAGCTAGTTGTCATAAATTATTTCCATAATGCAGGCTATTTATACAAGGATGATAGAAAAAGGAGAAAGCTGTAGATTGCTTTTTTTCTCAAAGAGAACAGTGTAGAATGATAAAAAAGTCATACATATTTAAGATTTCGATAGTATTCAAGGGGCATCAGCACATGTTTAAAACTTTACGAGCCAAGCTACTGGCCTTTTTTCTTTTTGCTACATTTATCCCAATGATGATAATTAGCTACATAACCTATGATTCTCAAAAAGAAGATATTGAAGTACAAATGTCACAAACAATGATTTCATTTGCTAATAGTTTGGCAGTTATTCTTGAAGATCTTATTCAAGAAAGGCTTACTGATGTTGCGATGTTGGCTCAAAATCCAATTCTTAGAAACAGTGAGCAGCCTTACTCTGTGATCGAGCAGGAAATCGATCATTTTGTACAAAACTATAATCTTTATCTCGGTGCCGTTTTTGTGAACGAGAGTGGGATTGTGGTAGCAGATGTAGATCATACAGTTGTTGGAACAGATTTAAGCACGCGAGAATGGTTTCAAGAAACAATTGACGGAGGCATTTTTTTCTCGGATATTTACTTATCTCCTGTCGTTCATAGGCCAATGCTTGTCTTATCTAGTGCTGTGAGAGATGAGAATGGTGAAATTATTGGTGTCGTATCACCATCATTTGATCTCGGCTATCTCTGGTTACGTCTTGATAACTTTACAAAACAACAGCAATTACTTGGATTAGATGGCTATGCTTTTTTAGTTAATGGACAAGGTGATATTATTGCTCATCCGAATCAAGAGCTTATCCTAAATTATAATTATCTTGAGCGTAATAATCTAACTGCCGAGCAATTTGAACAGTCAATGCTTAAACGGGAATTAATACATAGTGAAAGTAATGACATGCTGCAGACATTTGTTAAGGTCGCCAACATGCCTGGATTTGAGCAGGATTGGTATGTTGGTATTTCAATACCGAGAGAGAATCTGACAACACCACTGCGAGATCTAGCATTTAAATATCTTTTCATGTTCGGGTTAATTTTTCTGGTGACGCTGTATGCTGTGTTTAAATTGTCTGCTTACATTGTCCAACCGTTGCAAAGACTTGTGAATGCAACTTCTGATTTTGCATTTGGTAAAAGAGTGTATCCATTAGCGCCCGACGCTTATCATGAAGTTGATACTTTAACAAAGACATTTAATATGATGACAAGAAAATTAGTTGAACGAGAAAAAAGCCATCAGAAATCGACGCTCATTCTCGAAACAACAGATAATGGGATTATTGCCTTCAATCGTGATAGTCTCCAGATCACAACGTTTAATCGGACGTGCGAACAATTATTTCAAAAGAACAAGAGTGAAGTTTTAGGCATGACGATCACTCAATTTCGGGAAAAAAGCTCTATTTTTCATTCGTTTATCAAGTCTACGCGATTAGAAGAGCTTTTGAGCTTAAATGATCGTACAAAACAATTTGAGTTTCCGTGCAATATAAATGGAATTGAGCGGATCTATTTTATGAGTATTTCTACTCTTCCTAAGCTAGATAATGAGCAGGAGCTTGAGGATATCTTACTTATTTTTAATGATGTGACTGATAAACGTCAGATGGAGCAAGAATTAATTCGGACAGAAAAACTCAAGGTTGTTGGGCAGCTAGCGGCAGGCTTTGCCCATGAAATACGCAATCCACTAACGACTATTCGTGGTTTTTTACAATTGGTTCATCAATCAGAAGAGATCTCTCATAAGAGAAAAAAACATTTTGATATTATGTTAAAAGAAATAGATCGTGTAAACGGGATTATTAGTGAGCTATTAAATATGGCAAATCCTAAAGCTGCTATGGTGAAGTCAGTTGTTGATGTAGCGGAGCTCATTAAGGAAAAAGAGATGCTGTATACAGGAGAAGCAGAGGCAAACAAGATCACATTTAAAACAATAGTAGAGCCACTTCCCCTTATTTTTTCAGATGGTCAAAAATTAGATCAAGCCATAATAAACTTAATAAAAAATAGTTTTGAAGCGATGCCAGATGGAGGAGTTTTAACAATTCGTGCACGAGAGTTTGCTGCTTCTGACGTTATTAAAATTGACATTGCTGATACTGGTTGCGGCATGAGCGAGGAGACGTTAGATAAGTTAGGCACTCCATTTTATACGACAAAAGAAATGGGAACGGGTCTTGGGATGATGACGACCTTCCGAATCATCGAAGAAATGGGCGGAAGTCTTTCTGTAAAGAGTGAATTAGGAAAGGGAACGACATTTACGATTACCCTTCCTCTTGAGAGGGTCGATGTTTCATAAGCTAATAAGGGTCTAACCTCGCATGGATGAGGTAGACCCTTTTGATTACTTATTTTTTGATTGGAGCTTACGGTATACGTCTGCCAATGTTTGTTCGAATTTACTTGTTTGTTTTGGTTCATAATAAATCGTATCTTTTAGTACGTTTGGAAGATATTGTTGGCGAACCCAACCATGTTCATAATTATGAGGATAGAGATAATCCTGACCTCGACCAAGCTGCTTAGCTCCTTGATAATGAGCGTCTTTTAAATGCTTTGGAACATCACCAATCTTGCCTTTGCGAATATCAGCTAAGGCTGCATCCAATGCCATATATGCTGAGTTTGATTTAGGTGATAAACAAAGTTCAACAACGGCATTTGCTAGTGGTATTCTTGCTTCAGGAAGTCCGAGTTGCTCAGCTGATTCAATGGCTGCCAGTGTTCTTGCGCCAGCTTGCGGGCTTGCTAGACCAATATCTTCATAGGCAATGACAAGTAATCTTCGTCCAATACTAATCAGGTCACCAGCTTCAATTAACCTTGCTAAATAGTGCAAGGCAGCATTTACATCACTACCTCTAATTGATTTTTGAAAAGCTGACAGGACATCATAATGAGCATCTCCGTCTTTATCATGTTGAAAGCTTTTTTTCTGAATACAGGATTCAGCTGTAGAAAGAGAGATGTTTTTTATTCCTTCGTCATTTGGATATGTGGACATTACTGCTAGCTCTAGAGCATTCAAGGCAGAACGAACGTCTCCTCCGCATGCGGTGGCTAAATGAGTTAATGCCTCGTCACTTATGTAGACTTTTTCTTTCCCGAGTCCATTTTGCTCATCGTTAAGAGCTCGATTGAGTGCTTCTTTTATATCATTAATACTTAGAGGTTCAAGTTCAAATATTTGACAACGACTACGAATAGCTGGATTAATAGAGTGAAATGGGTTAGCTGTTGTAGCCCCAATTAAAATAATGAGTCCTTTTTCAAGGTGAGGAAGAAGAAAGTCTTGCTTTGCTTTATCTAAACGATGAACTTCATCAAGTATTAAAATAAGCTGACCATACATTTTAGCTTCTTCAACTGCTATTTCCATATCCTTCTTATTGTTAACAACTGCATTCAGCAATTTAGCGGGTGTTCCTGTTGATCCAGAAATGGCATGGGCAATCGATGTTTTACCAATACCTGGTGGTCCGTATAAAATCATTGATGACAACTGCTTAACATCGACCATTCGTTTTAATAATTTCCCTTCACCAATCAAATGCTTTTGTCCAATGATCTCTTCCATTTTCTTTGGTCGCATTCGGTATGCGAGTGGTTGTCTTTTCATCGTTCATACCTCCATCTTCTATGAATGCTGGTCTTTAGTGTAATCGAAGAGTGTCGAAATGCCAACTATTCGGATTCAATTAGTCTTCTTCCACCAATCTAAAAGTGTTTCGTGATATAATGGCAAAGAATTATAAAGAGAGAAGGGCTTCCTTTGAAGAAAGAAAGTACTCAGGGTAGAGGGCGAAGTTGGCTTCGCTGGACGTTGTTTATGATTGGGCTAATTGTGATGTCTTTTGGAATCGCATTAATGATTCGGGCTGATTTAGGGGTCGCGCCGTGGGACGTTCTCCATATTGGTTTAACAAATCAAATCGGTTTTACAGTCGGAACATGGTCGATCTTAATGGGCTTGATTATATTAGCTATTTCTGGGTGGATCATGAAAGCTTGGCCACAAATAGGTGCCTTTATCAATATGCTTCTTGTTGGCGTTTTTATTGATTTGTTTATGTGGATTCTCCCCACCCCAGATGGTATCCTGTTAAAGTTCTTAATGCTGATTTTAGGTATATTGATTATTGGATATGGAATTGGATTATATATCGCACCAGGCTGCGGGGCTGGACCTCGTGATAGTCTAATGCTAGCCTTAACAATGAAAACGGGCTGGAAGGTACAAAGAGTACGAGGAGTTATGGAAATCATTGTTTTGAGTGTGGGCTGGCTTCTAGGGGGACCAGTATTTATTGGAACATTGCTCTTTTGTTTCGGTATCGGTTCAGTTGTAGGAATGACATTGCCACAGTGCCAACGTTTTACTGATTTTATAATGGAAAGAGGGACAAAATATGAAAATCTCAACGAAGGGACGCTACGGTCTCACCATCATGATGGCGTTAGCGAAGAAATCAGGTGAAGGACCGATCTCGTTAAAATCTATCGCAAAAGAATATGATCTATCAGAGCATTATTTAGAGCAACTCATTGCACCACTTCGAAATGCGATGCTTGTCAAAAGTGTTCGCGGGGCATATGGGGGATACATGCTCGCCAAGGAAGCGAATGAAATTACAGCAGGTGATATTATTCGTGTGCTTGAAGGACCAATTAGTCCAGTAGAAGTTCTTGATGATGAAGAACCAGCTAAACGAAATCTTTGGATCAAAATACGTGACGCCGTGAAAGATGTATTAGATAATACAACTCTCGAGGAATTAGCGAATTATGAAGCTGATGGTGATCAAGAGCCTTATATGTTTTATATTTAAGGATAACTTATAGATAAAAGAAGGTGAATGATGGTGGAATTGATTTATGTTGATCACGCTGCGACATCACCTCTTCACCCAGATGTGGTAGAGGCGATGCTTCCTTATTTTCAAATGCATTTTGGAAATCCGTCGAGTATCCATCAAACGGGAAGACAAGCGAGACAAGCATTAGATAAGGCACGTGCTAATATTGCTCAAGCTCTATCCGTTCATGAGCAAACGCTCATTTTTACGAGTGGAGGTACAGAAGCTGACAACATGGCGATTTTAGGTTATGCTCTTGAGCATGAAGAGAAAGGCAAGCATGTGATTACGTCAAAGATTGAGCATCATGCTGTATTAAATGCTTGTAAGGAACTAGAGAGACGCGGCTTTGAAGTCACATATCTTGATGTGAATGAACACGGGAGAGTGGCGCTTGAAGATGTGCAAACAGCCTTACGAGATGATACGATTCTCGTAACGATTATGTATGGAAATAATGAAGTCGGTACATTGCAGCCGATTGCTGAAATTGGTGAAATCCTTCGTGAGCATCAAGCTGCTTTCCACACAGATGCGGTACAAGCATGTGGGGCCATTGAATTAAATTTATCTGAGCTACCTGTAGACATGTTGTCGATTTCAGCTCATAAAATAAATGGCCCAAAAGGAACAGGACTGCTTTATCTCAAAAAAGGTATTACGTTACGTCCTGTCTTATACGGAGGAGAGCAAGAGCGAAAACGTCGGGCAGGGACGGAAAATGTCGCGGCGATTGTCGGATTTGCCAAAGCGATGCAGCTTACGGTTGCATCAATGAAAGAGCGAACTGAGCGTTATCAACAATTTGCTCAGATTCTAATTGATACATGGACAGAGAATGAGGTTACATTTCATGTAAATGGACATCAGCACGAAAGGCTGCCTCATATTGTGAATGTTAGTTTCCCAGGTGTGAATGTGGAATCTTTACTAATGAACCTTGATATGGCTGGTATTTGTGCATCAAGTGGTTCTGCATGTACAGCAGGTTCGATTGAGCCTTCACATGTACTAGTAGCGATGTTTGGTGAAACGAATGAACGAATTTTTTCTGCGGTTCGGTTTAGTTTTGGACTCGGAAATACAGAGGAACAAATCAAGTATTTAGCGCTTGAAACAGCAAAAATTGTCAAACGACTTCAGGAGCAAATAGAATTTATCAGCTAATGAAGTGTATATAGATGGAGTGAGTCATATGAAGAAACGACCAGAGGATACCCGAGTTGTCGTTGGAATGTCAGGTGGAGTTGATTCATCTGTCACAGCTTTGCTACTTAAAGAGCAAGGTTATGATGTAATCGGGATCTTTATGAAAAACTGGGATGATACAGATGAAAGTGGATTTTGTACAGCGACAGAAGATTACGAGGATGTTATTCGTGTCTGTAACCAAATTGGGATCCCTTATTATGCGGTGAACTTTGAGAAGCAGTACTGGGATAAGGTATTCACGTACTTTTTAGATGAATATAAAGCTGGGCGCACGCCAAATCCTGATGTGATGTGTAACAAGGAAATTAAGTTTAAGGCGTTTTTGAATCATGCGATGACTCTTGGTGCTGACTATGTTGCCACAGGTCACTATGCTCGTGTTCAAGAAAAAGACGGCAAATTCCAATTGCTTCGTGGAGTAGATGACAATAAGGATCAAACGTATTTCTTAAATGCATTATCTCAAAAGCAATTGTCTAAGACGCTGTTTCCAATTGGTGACCTTCCTAAGAAGGAAGTACGCAAGAAAGCGCTTGAGGCTGAATTAGCGACAGCAACGAAAAAAGACAGTACAGGTATTTGCTTTATTGGAGAACGCAATTTTAAAGAGTTCTTAAGCTCATTCCTCCCAGCAAGTCCTGGAGAAATGCAAACAGTTAATGGTGAGGTCAAAGGTACTCATGATGGTCTCATGTACTATACACTCGGTCAAAGACAAGGGCTAGGAATTGGTGGTGCAGGAGAACCTTGGTTTGTGATTGATAAAGACCTTGAGCAAAATGTGTTAATTGTTGGACAGGGTTTTCATCATGAAGGGCTTTACTCAGAAGGTTTAGATGCAATTGGAATGAACTGGATTATAAATGAACCAGTTGAAAAAGAATTTACGTGCACAGCGAAGTTTCGTTATCGTCAAGATGATCAAAAGGTGACGGTATATCCAGGAGAAAATGGCACAGTGAAAGTGTATTTTCATGAGCGTCAGCGTGCGATCACACCTGGACAAGCAGTCGTTTTTTATGACGGGGATGTATGTCTTGGTGGCGGAACAATTGATCACGTCATTAAGAAGTGGGAAAATGCCTAAGTGGCATTTTCCTTTTTCCTGTATGAGAGGATAAAAGGGAGGCAGAAACATGACGACGTTAAATGAAAAAGGAATTGCTTATATGAATGAGCAAAAGTATGAAGAAGCAGCACAAATGTTTAATGATGCGATTGAGGAGAATCCAAAGGACCCAACAGGCTTTATTAATTTTGGTAATCTGCTTGGGATCGTCGGTGATTTTGAGCGTGCCCTAACGTTTTTTGATAAAGCAATAGGACTTGATGAACATGCAGCAACAGCTTATTACGGAGCTGGAACGATCTATTATAAGCAGGATCAGTTTGAAGAAGCGACGAAAATGTTTAAGCAGGCGTTGATTGAGAAGCTTGACGGAGCAGACGTTCATTTTATGCTTGGGATGAGCTATTATCAGCTTGGAGCTCTTCCGCATGCACTCGCTTCCTTTAAGCGAGCAGTTGAACTTGAGCCAAACGATATTGATGCACGTTTTCAATATGGTCTTTGCCTTGCTCAATTAGAACAGGTCGATGAGGCGATTAAGGAGTTAGAACAAGTGATTGAATTAGATGATGAGCACGCAGATGCTTACTTTAATCTAGGAGTGGCATATGCGTTCAATGACCGAGCAGAAGATGCGCTTGAAGCATTTAATCAGGCTCTTGTCATTCAACCAGATCATGCACTTGCAGCGAATGGAAAGAAAACAATCGAACAAGCCATCAATTAAGGGTGATGACATGTGAATGAACAACAAAATTTGCCTGATAACGAGCAACAAATTGAAAGAGGCTATATAAAAGGGACGGTTGTCCATGTCGTTTTTCGCAATGAAGAAAATTACTATACAGTAGCGCTCATTCGTGTACAGGCGACCAATGAAGAGCTAAAAGAAAAGAAGCTAACGGTAGTTGGAGTTCTTCCTCAACTAGACACAGATGAAACGTTTCTTTTCTTTGGGGAGCTTATTAACCATCCAAAGTTTGGCATGCAGTATCAAGTCGACCAATTTAGAAGAGATTTACCCCAAACAAAAAGCGGAATTATTCAATACTTATCAAGTGATCGTTTCCCAGGTATTGGGGAAAAGACAGCTGAGTTAATTGTCACGACTCTCGGTGAACGAGCGATTACAAGAATTGTGGAAGATCGCTCTGTTTTGAATGAGATTCCAAAGCTATCCAAAGAAAAAGCAGATGCCTTATATATGCAGCTCGTTGATCAGCAAGGTGTGGAGCAGGTGCTTATGACACTGTCTAAGCACGGATTTGGCGTGGAGCTTTCAATGAAGGTGTATCAAGCTTATGGCTTGCAGGCCCTTGATATTATTCAAACGAATCCATATCAGCTTATTGCCGATGTTGAGGGAATCGGCTTTAGAAGAGCGGATCAGCTTGGGGCGGCTATTGGGCTAACTGGTAATCACCCTGAGAGAATCCGCGCGGGTTGTTTGTTTTTGCTGCAAGAGCTTTGCCTGCAAGAAGGGCACGTTTTTATGGAGAAAAAGACATTAACCAATCATGTCATTAGTCTCCTTTCAACGTACGAGGTAAAGATTGAGGTGCAAGAGGTAGACGAGCAGCTCCTTTTTATGCATGAAGAAGAAACGATTGTCGAGGAAGAAGAACGTTTGTATATAAAATCACTCTACTTTGCTGAAAAAGGTATTGTAACCAGTATTCGTAAGCTATTAAGCGAAGAAGTAGAGGATGAGTTTCCTGAAGCAGAGTTCTTAAAGGCACTTGGAAAGCTTGAAGAAGAATTGAAAATCGAATATGCCCCTTCTCAAAAAGAAGCGATTCAAACAGCATTGTCATCACGAATGATGATCTTAACGGGTGGTCCAGGAACTGGAAAAACAACAGTTATTAAAGGCATTGTCGAACTATATGCACGTTTGCATGGGCTATCACTTGAACCAAAAGCGTATACGAAAAGCAATCCATTTCCAGTCTTGCTCGTTGCACCAACTGGTAGAGCTGCTAAACGGATGAGTGAAGCAACCGAGCTTCCTGCAACGACGATTCACCGACTGCTTGGCTGGAAGGGCGGTAATGGTGGATTCGAAAAAGGGGAACATGAAAAGCTTGAGGGGGAGCTACTCATCGTTGATGAAAGCTCGATGGTCGATATTTGGCTCATGAATCAGCTGCTGAAAGCTGTCCCAAGAGGGATGCAGGTTGTTCTTGTTGGAGATCAAGATCAATTGCCTTCTGTTGGTCCAGGTCAAGTTCTTCGTGACTTTCTTGATTCAACGATTATTCCGACGGTGCCGCTCACAGATATTTACCGACAAGCTGAAGGATCATCGATTATTGAGCTTGCTCATGCTATGAAAAAAGGGGAAATGCCAGCTAACCTTCCAGAGCCGCAAGCTGACAGACGGTTTTTTCCATGTGGTATTGATCAAGTGCAGCACGTCGTCGCCCAAATATGCGAAAACGCTATGAAGAAGGGGTACACAGCGAAGGATATCCAAGTGCTTGCGCCTATGTATAAAGGTAGTGCTGGTATTACAGAACTGAATGTGATGCTACAAGATTTATTTAATCCAAAAAAGGAACATAGACGTGAATTAAGCTTTGGTGATGTCGTGTACCGAACAGGTGATATTGTCCTGCAGCTTGTGAATAATCCAGATGAGCATGTGTATAATGGTGACCGCGGTGAAATTGTAGCGATTTTCTATGCGAAAGAAAATGCTGAGCGTCAGGATCAAGTCGTGATTTCCTTTGACGGGACAGAAGTGGTTTATCCGAAAAAGGATCTCAATCAAATAACACATGCTTATTGTTGCTCGATTCATAAATCGCAAGGAAGTGAATTTCCGATTGTCGTCATGCCTGTTGTCAGAAACTATGCAAGAATGCTTAGACGAAATTTATTATATACAGGCATTACGCGGGCTAAGCAGTTTTTATTATTATGCGGTGAGTTACGCTCCATTCATACAGCGATCACAAAAAATGAAGAGTTAGTTCGAAATTCAATGTTAACAGTAAAGCTAAAACAATTGAGTGAGAGCAATGGAAATAGTCAACCAACATAACAAATTCAAAATGATCGCACCCTAATACTGTTCGGAGAGGTGGCGATTACTTTGCGAACGTTTTCGACAGTTGAAGGTTTGCCAGTCATTGCATTATCTAATGGAGTTGAGTATGGTCATGTCTTAGATTTGCTTTATGAAAATGGCTGTGTGACGGGCTTCTTAGTTGACCAGAAAGGTTGGTTTGCAAGGCATCTCTTTTTACCAGTTTCATCAGTATCAAGCTTTGGACAGGATGGCATCATGATTGAAGGCTCCCATGTTCTTAGACCTTTTTCAAAAGCGGTAAAAAAAGCATTTCCGCTAAAGGTCGGGAAAAGACGCCTGCACGGAACACCACTTCTCACAAAAGAAGGAGAAAAGTTAGGGCTTGTAGAGGATGTATATTTCCTGGAAGAAATGGGGACGATTATAGGGTATGAAGTGACGGATGGGTTAATAGCAGATCTCTTAGAAGGAAGAAAGGTTGTCAAAAGCAGAGCAAAGCTGACAATCGGAGGGGGACGCGCCATCCTAACGGAATAGAAGGGAGCCCTTATATGCGTTGTCCAAATTGTCAAAGCAAAGATATTGGTAAAATCGGAACAAATCAATATTATTGCTGGAATTGCTTTGTTGAGATGAGCCTGTCACAAGGAAAGCTTTCTCTTCATCAAGTTGAGGAAGATGGCTCACTTAGCTCATTGGATGATTTGTTTGAAGACGAAGACCTTCAAGTTGGGATGTAAGCTAGCCAAACTATGTAGGTGGTGACATCGAATGAGAAGAGCTGTGACGTCGTTAGTTGCAATGGGAATTGGTGCAGCCGCTTATTCCTTAAGCGACCGTAGAACAAAAAAGAGATTTGATTCATTTATTGAACCAATTACCCAGCTTAACGTTAACCGCTTTATAAATAGGAAGTCATGGAGACGGATGAGAAAGCTTATAACCAAAGTTATTTCGTAAATCAATGTCTAGAGCCGATCAAGTATATCTTGATTGGCTTTTTGTATGGAAAAAAGCAGGCTGCGCACACTAAAAGAAGGAGGTGCAGCCTATGGAGAATACACGTCAACGGATTTGGATGAATCGACTCATTATGATTTTACTCTCTTTAATTATTGTTTACATGCTCGTTAAGCTTTCTCCATTACTCACTCCAGTTTTTACAGTAATAAGAGCGCTCATTTTACCTATTGGCTTGGCAGCTCTGTTAACTTATTTTCTTCATCCGCTCGTTGAAAAATTTCATGCTACGGGTCTTCCACGAACACTCACAATTTTGTTGATCTTCTTAGCGATTGTTTTTTCAATCGTTTTCCTTTTAACGATTGGTTTACCTACTTTAATTAAACAAATCCAGCATGCATTTGAACAAATTCCAGCGCAATTAAAACAGTTAAAATCACTTTCCATTCAAGTACAGGAACAGGTAGATTCGTTGCCAACTCCGATTCAGTCGCATACGAAAGAATGGAGCGCACAGCTTGGAGAAGTGAGCGAGCGAGCATTGGATCAAGTAGCAAAAGTGGCTCTCTTTTTCCTTCGCTCTGCTTTTTCATTTATGGTTATTCCATTTCTTGTTTTCTATTTTTTAAAAGATTACGGTCTTATTGTGCGTGCTGCTTGGTATTTGACTCCAAGGCAATGGCGGAAACCATTACAACGTTATATAAAAGACGTTGATCATACGTTTGGCAGCTTCATTCGTGGACAGTTGCTTGTCTCTCTCTCTGTAGCTATCCTTACAATAATTGGCTTGTGGTTGCTTGGCGTTCCGTATCCTATTTTGCTTGGTTTGTTCATTGGGGCGGCTGATTTAATTCCTTATTTTGGTGCATTTATAGGAGCCGCACCTGCTGTCATGGTTGCCATGCTTGAGTCGTCGCAACTAGCATTATATACCGTTATTCTGATCGTTGTGATCCAGCAAATTGAGGGAAATCTGTTATCACCTCTAATCGTGGGCAAAACACTGCATCTTCATCCAATGCTTATTATTTTAGCTTTGTTGATTGGAGTGGAGGTAGGAGGAGTGATTGGGCTGCTTGTTGCCGTTCCGACACTTGCGATAGGAAAAGTAACGCTTTTGCATCTACGTCTTCATTTGATGAATGATTGACAATTGTCTGATGGATTTCTATAATTAAAGGGCAAATAGACAAGTGTTAAATCGTAGAAGGAATCAGTACGAAACAGACCGCTTAAAGAGAAGGGCACCCATGGCTGAAAGGTGCCCGAAGCGAAGGGTTTTGGAACGCTACTCCTGAGTGCAGGTAATCCCTGTCGTTTGGCCGCGTTAAGGTGTAAAGTGATAGACAAATCTTGTCTATAATTAGGGTGGTACCGCGTGATGATAACTCTCGTCCCTTTGCTGGGAGCAGGGAGTTTTTTTATTTCTCATACATAGAGAACGCTCATGTTTGAACAACACATGAACCATAATGAAAAAGGAGATGACGTAATATGAAAAAACTTACATCTGCTCAAGTGAGACAAATGTATTTGGATTTTTTTAAGGAAAAAGGACATGATATTGAACCAAGTGCTTCGCTCGTTCCTCATGAGGATCCAACATTACTATGGATTAACAGTGGTGTTGCGACACTAAAGAAGTACTTTGATGGTCGCGTGATTCCAGAAAATCCACGAATTACGAATGCTCAAAAATCGATCCGTACGAATGATATCGAAAATGTTGGTAAAACAGCACGTCACCATACGTTCTTTGAAATGCTTGGTAACTTTTCAATTGGGGATTATTTTAAAGAAGAAGCGATTGAATGGGCTTGGGAATTCTTAACAAGTGAGAAATGGATTGGTTTCGATCCTGAGAAGCTATCTGTAACGGTTCACCCAGAGGATGATGAAGCGTATTCTTATTGGCAAAATAAGATTGGCATTCCTGAAGAAAGAATTATTCGTTTAGAAGGGAACTTTTGGGATATTGGTGAAGGCCCAAGTGGACCGAATACGGAAATTTTCTATGATCGTGGACCTGCGTACGGAAATGATGAAAATGATCCAGAGCTATACCCAGGTGGAGAAAATGACCGTTATCTAGAAGTGTGGAACCTTGTCTTCTCACAATTTAATCATAATCCTGATGGCACTTACACACCACTTCCGAAGAAGAACATTGATACTGGAATGGGGCTTGAGCGTATGGTTTCTGTCATTCAAGACGTTCCAACAAACTTTGAAACAGATTTATTTATGCCAATTATTCAAGCGACAGAGCAGCTTTCTTCTGTAGCATATGGAAAAGATGCAGATAAGGATATTTCATTTAAAGTCATTGCTGACCATGTCAGAACCGTGACATTTGCTGTAGCGGATGGGGCTTTGCCGTCAAACGAAGGCCGTGGTTACGTGTTACGTCGCCTCTTGCGTCGTGCAGTTCGTTATGCAAAGCTAATTGATATTAATCGTCCATTTATGTATGAATTAGTACCTGTTGTCGGTGAAATTATGGTTGATTTCTACCCAGAAGTGAAAGATAAGACAGAATTTGTTCAAAAAGTGATCAAAAACGAAGAAGAACGCTTCCACGAAACATTGCATGAGGGACTTTCTATTTTAGAAAAAATTCTTGATGAGGCAGTAGCTTCAGGAAAAACTACAATTGATGGAGCGGATGTATTCCGTTTATATGATACGTACGGGTTCCCTGTTGATTTAACAGAAGAATATGCACAAGAAAAAGGGTTAGAAATTGATCGTGAAGGTTTTGAAGAAGCGATGGAAGGGCAAAGAACTAGAGCACGCTCTGCGAGACAGGAATCTGGTTCGATGCAAGTTCAGGATGAATTATTTGGACAAATTACAGTAGAAAGTTCATTTGTAGGTTACGATAAGTTAGCAACTGAAGCGAAGGTTGAAGTAATCATTCATAATAAAGAACGTGCAACAGAAGTACAAGCAGGCGAAACGGTTCAACTAATTTTAAATGAGACACCTTTCTATGCAGAAAGCGGTGGACAAGTAGCAGATAAAGGGATTATTTGCGGCGAAGAAGTGCTTGCTGAGGTGACAGATGTTAGTAAAGCACCGAATGGACAACATCTTCATAGTGTAACCGTGAAAGAAGGAATTCTTCGCGAAGGAGCGATTGTAACGTGCGTTGTGGAAGAGACAGACCGTATCGCGATCGTCAAAAATCATACAGCGACTCACCTTTTACACCAAGCTTTGAAAGATGTCCTTGGTACACATGTTAATCAAGCTGGTTCCCTTGTATCTGAAGAACGCCTACGTTTTGATTTCTCTCACTTTGGACAAGTGACAGAAGCTGAAATGACAAAGGTTGAAGAAATCGTTAATCAACAAATTTGGGATGCCCTTCAAGTTGAGATTTCAATCAAAAAGCTTAGTGAAGCAAAAGAAATGGGCGCAATGGCATTATTCGGTGAAAAATATGGCGATACTGTTAGAGTCGTAAAAGTGGGCGATTATAGCCTGGAGCTATGCGGAGGATGTCATGTTCGTAACACTGCTGAAATTGGCTTATTTAAAATTGTCAGCGAGTCAGGGATTGGTGCTGGTGTCAGAAGAATTGAAGCTGTGACAGGACAAGCTGCTTATCAACATATGAACAGCCAGCTTCAGCTTCTCACAACAGCTGCTGCAAGCTTAAAGGCAAAACGTGTCGTTGATGTACCTGCTCGAATAGAAGCAATGCAACAACAAATTCGTGAGCTTCAACGTGAAAATGAATCTTTATCAGCAAAATTGGGTAACATGGAAGCTGGAAACCTTGTAGACGCGATTACGAAGATTAACGGTGTAAAGGTATTAGCGAAAAAAGTAGATGCTGCTGATATGGATAGCTTACGTGCGATTGTGGATAAGCTGAAGCAAGATATCGAATCTGGTATTATTGTCCTTGGTGCTGTTTCAGGTGAGAAAGTGAACATTGTTGCAGGGGTTACGAAAGATTTACTCTCTGAGGGATATCATGCTGGGAAAATTGTTAAAGAAGTCGCGAGTCGTTGTGGTGGCGGCGGTGGTGGCCGTCCTGATATGGCTCAAGCAGGAGGAAAGAATCCAGCTGAACTTGAGCAGGCGCTTGCTTACGTGCAAGAATACGTAAATACAATTTCCTAAGACGAGCATTTTGGTGTACAATGGAAGTAAGACGAGCTATACTCAATGTCTCGAAAAAGATTGTTTATAGCAAAGAATGAAAGAGGTGTTTGTGATGAGCTCTATGGACAAAACAATGCAATTTAATTTTCCAGATGATTCCGTTGATGTTGATGTCCAAGAGGTACTCCTTTCTGTATATGAGTCACTTGAGGAAAAAGGCTACAATCCGATTAATCAAATTGTGGGCTATTTACTTTCAGGAGATCCTGCGTACATTCCACGTCATAAGGATGCGCGTACACTCATTCGAAAGCTTGAACGCGATGAACTGATTGAAGAGTTAGTAAAGTCTTATTTATCACAGCACCGTAAGGAGAATGAATGAGAGCACTTGGGTTAGATGTAGGGACGAAAACAATCGGAATGGCTCTGAGTGATGAGCTTGGTTGGACAGCACAAGGTCTTGATACAATAAGACGAGATGAAGAACAACCAGGCAAAGACTTCGAAGCTATATCAGAGATTGTGAAGGAGTACGGAGTCGATACGATTGTGATCGGAATGCCGAAAAATATGAACGGAACGATTGGATCAAGTGGTGAACGAAGCCAGGCATTTGCTGATGAATTAAGTAAGCATGTCACGTGCACGATTAAGATGTGGGATGAACGTTTAACGACCGTTGCAGCAGAGCGCATGCTTATTTCAGCGGATGTCAGTCGGAAAAAAAGAAAAAAAGTCATTGATAAGATGGCAGCAGTGATGATTTTGCAAGGGTATCTTGATCACAAAGGAAACTAATTGAAAAGAGGTAGAATTACGATGGCAGAAGAAGAAAAAGAACGTATTGTCATTCCTGATGAAAACGGGGATGAGCATTTATTTGATGAGTTATTCAAATTTACTGTTGATGAGACAGGAAAGTCATATATTTTAGTCACTCCTGCTGGAGATGAAAGCGACGATGATGAAGACGAGGAAGTAGAAGTATTCGCTTTCCGTTATGAAGATCGCGAAGAAGAAGATAGTGATATTGCTTTGTTCCCAGTTGAGACAGATGAAGAATGGGAAATGGTTGAGGAGATGCTAAATACGTTCTCAGCTGAAGAGGAAGAAGAATAAGATATGAAGAACCAGTTACCAATTAAGAGGTAGCTGGTTTTTTTATATTTATCTAGTTTCAAGCTAATTGTTTACTGACATTTTGTAAAAATGTAGTATAATAAAATGATGGAAGGAGGGTATTGATGTCTAATTCCAACGAAAAACCACGAAATGCTTTATATGAAGAACGAGTTTCTCAGGCGAAAATTGTGAGAAAGATCGTCTTTTTTTGTGTAATTGGACTTTTCATTATCGGGACGATTGTACTGATTTCTAGCTATTTTTATATATCAAATGCGTTAGGACCCGTTAATGAGGAAAACCCACAAGAGATAGAAGTAACGATTCCAATTGGATCAACAGCTAATCAAATTGGAACAATATTAGAGGATGAGGGGCTTATTCGAAGTGGAACTCTCTTTCGTTATTATGTCCGTTATCAAAATGAGTCTGGATTCCAAGCCGGTGATTATTCATTATCAACAGGCATGACAATGGATCAACTGATTGCTGAACTTAAAGATGGAAGAGTTGTTCAAGATCCTGAGTTGGTGTTTACTGTACCAGAAGGTCGCTGGCTTGTGGATGTTGCAGAGATCATTGCGAGTGAGACGGGTCACTCACATGAAGAAGTAATGGATGTTTTAACAGACCGTGAGTATATTGAAGGCTTAATTGACCAATACTCGATGCTAACAGACGACATTTTAAATGAGCAAATTCGCTATCCTTTAGAAGGGTATTTATTCCCTGCGCGCTATGATTTTATGGTCGAGAAACCGTCGATTGAAGAAGTTGTCGAGGCCATGCTAGATCGAACACAAGTAGTTGTCGATACATTAGCTACTGATTTAGAGGACAGTGAATACACGATTCACGAAATTATGACACTCGCTTCCATTATTGAGCGTGAAGCGCAAACATCAGAAGATCGTTATTTAATATCTGGCGTGCTTTATAATCGCTTAGATCGTGGAATGATGCTACAAGTAGATCCGACCGTTTCTTATGCACTTAATGAGCATCGTTATATGACAACGTATGCTGATTTAGATATCGATTCTCCTTATAATACGTATCGTTATGAAGGAATTCCAATTGGACCAATTGCGAGTCCTGGGGAAGATTCCATTCAGGCTGCTTTAAGACCTGAGAAGACGAACTATCTCTACTTCTATGCACGCTTTAATGGTGAAGTCATTTACAATGAAACATATGAGAAGCATAATGAAACCCATCAGATGTATCGGAATGAATGGGTGGAAGGTCAAGCAGGAGAAGAAGAGTAAGAAGAAAGTTGAACGTTAAGAAGAGGATGTGCCAGTGGCACACCCTCTTTTCCGTGCAAGATCTAACTGAACGGAGTGAAAGAATGATTACGAAACAAGTGGAGGATTATTTGAAATCACTAATCCCAGCACGTAGTAAAGAAGTGGAGCAAATCGAAGCATATGCAAAAGAGCACGAAGTTCCCATTATGGATTTAGTCGGAATGGAAAGCCTCCTTCACCAGCTTAAATTAATCAATTCTAAGCGTATCCTAGAAATTGGTGCAGCGATTGGATACTCATCCATTCGGATGGCACAAGCTCTGCCAGAAGCATCGATTATCACAATTGAACGTGATCAGGAACGTTATGACCAGGCGCTGATCAATATTTCAACTGTTAACTTGTCAAATCAGATAGAGGTTAAATTTGGTGATGCGCTTGATTTGGTTCAAATACTTGAATCAGAGCCCCTTTTTGATGTATTATTTATTGATGCCGCAAAAGGGCAGTATCAACGTTTTTTTGAAATGTATGGTCAATTCGTCAAAAAAGGCGGAGTGATCTTTTCAGATAATGTTTTATTTCGAGGTCTTGTTGCAGAAGAGGATATTGACAACAAACGCTTGCGGAATCTAGCTAGCAAGATCCAACGATACAATAAATGGCTCATGGAGCACCCAGACTATGAAACGAGAATTTTGCCTGTTGGGGATGGCCTAGCTGTGAGTATTAAAAAGTAGTTTGAGGTTGTTAAATTACAATTTATTAAAGAAGGTGACGATATGGGGAAGAAGCCAGAGTTACTCGTAACGCCAAAGGATCTTGATGCGGTTACTCGCTTATTTGATGCAGGTGCTGATGCGATTATTATCGGTGAGGAACGTTATGGACTTCGTTTGCCTGGAGATTTTTTACGCGAAGAGATCAAGCAGGCAACAGCGATTGCTCATGAAAGAGGAAAGAAAGTGTATGTAGCAATGAACGCACTTTTTCATAATGAAACTGTTAGGGAACTTGCTGATTATGTTTCATTTTTAAAAGAAGTAGCTGTAGACGCAATTGTTTTTGGTGATCCAGCTGTACTTATGACTGTACGTGAAGTAGCTCCTGACATGAAGCTATATTGGAACACAGAGACGACAGCTACAAACTGGTTTACAGCTAATTATTGGGGACGTAAAGGGGCAAAGCGTGCTGTCCTTGCTCGTGAATTAAGCATGGATGAGATTGTAGAGATTAAGGAAAATGCCGAAGTAGAAGTGGAAGTACAGGTACATGGAATGACTTGTATGTTCCAGTCAAAGCGGACATTGATCGGAAATTACATGCAATTTCAAGGTAAGAAATTAGAGGTAGAGCGTCGCGATAAGGATCGTAATATGCTTTTATTTGATGAGGAACGTGATGCGCGTTACCCAATTTATGAAGACGCCAATGGCACACATATTATGAGCCCAAATGATATTTGTATTATTGATGAGTTAGAGGAAATAATTGATGCTGAAGTAGACAGCTTCAAGATTGATGGCATCTTAAAATCAACAGAATACATGGAAAAAGTAACAGCACTTTACCGCGAAGCGATTGATCTATGTGTGGATAATCGTGAGAAGTATGAAGAGCGTAAAGAACAGTATGTAGAAACAATCGAAGAGATTCAACCACAATATAGAAAGCTTGATACAGGTTTCTTTTTCAAAGAAACGGTCTATTAAGAAAGGAGGATATTCATGTCGGCAATTGCAGAACGAACAAAAGAAGGTAAACGGATTATTACAAAAAAACCAGAATTGTTAGCTCCAGCAGGAAATCTTGAAAAGTTGAAAGTCGCGGTTCACTACGGTGCTGATGCTGTCTATATTGGTGGACGAGAATTTGGTCTGCGCTCGAACGCTGATAACTTCTCATTAGAAGATATGCGTGAAGGGGTTCAATTTGCTAAGAAGTACGGGGCAAAAATCTATGTGACAACGAATATTTATGCACATAACGAAAATATGGACGGATTAGAAGAGTATTTACAAGGTCTACAAGAGGTTGGTGTAACAGGGATTATTGTCGCTGATCCATTAATTATAGAGACGTGTAAACGAGTAGCTCCTAAAGTAGAGGTGCACTTAAGTACACAGCAATCTTTAAGTAACTGGCTATCAGTTAAGTATTGGAAAGAAGAAGGCCTTCATCGTGTCGTGCTTGCTCGTGAAGTAGGGCTTGAAGAAATGCTTGAAATGAAGAAAAATGTTGATATTGAAATTGAAACATTTGTTCATGGAGCGATGTGTATTTCGTATTCTGGGCGTTGTGTACTAAGTAATCACATGACAGCACGTGATTCCAATCGTGGTGGCTGTTGTCAATCGTGTCGCTGGGAATATGATCTATACGAAACAAATGAAAATGGTGAAAAAGCTCTTTTCAATGACAATGATGCGAAATATACAATGAGCCCGAAGGATTTAAATCTTGTTCAGGCTATTCCAAAGCTTATTGAAGCAGGAATTGATAGCTTGAAAGTGGAAGGAAGAATGAAATCAATTCACTATGTTGCAACTGTTACGAGTGTATATCGTAAGGTCATTGACGCATACTGTGCTGATCCTGATAACTTCCAAATCGATAAAGCATGGTTAGATGAGCTTGAAAAATGTGCAAACCGTGACTTTGCACCACAATTCTTTGAAGGAAAGCCGACTTTTGAAGAACAAATGTATGGCAATCATCCGAAACGGACAAAGTTTGATTTTGCTGGACAAGTGCTTTCATATGACGAAGAAACATCGATCGTTACGCTACAACAACGTAATCATTTCAAGTCAGGTGATGAGGTTGAGTTTTTTGGACCAGAGATCAATAATTTCGTTCAAAAGGTTGATGTCATTTGGGATGAAGATGGGAATGAGATTGATGCTGCCCGTCATCCACTTCAAATTGTTCGTTTTAAGGTAGACAAGCCTGTCTACCCACAAAACATGATGCGTAAAGAGGTAAGGTAATGGCAACAAAACCAGTTATTATCGGTGTCGCTGGAGGAACTGGCTCTGGTAAGACGACCGTGGCAAAAGAAATTTTTTACCAATTTAATGAACAATCAATCGTATTAATTGAACAAGATGCATATTATAAGAACCAAAGTCATCTTGCGTTTGAAGAACGATTGAAAACGAATTATGATCATCCATTAGCATTTGATAATGACTTACTTCTTCAGCATCTTCAAATGCTTTCAGAGGGAAAAGGCATTGAGAAGCCTATCTATGATTATAAGGAGCATACACGATCAAATGCTGTCGTTGTGATTGATCCAAAAGATGTCATCATTGTGGAAGGCATTCTCATTTTAGAAGATGAGCGTCTTCGTGATATGATGGACATTAAGCTGTTTGTTGATACAGATGCGGATATTCGGATTATCCGACGTCTTGTACGTGACATTCAGGACAGAGGACGTTCCATTGAATCTGTAATCGAGCAGTACACGTCAGTTGTTAGACCAATGCACTTGCAATTTATCGAGCCGACAAAGCGTTATGCTGATATTGTCGTACCTGAAGGTGGCCAGAATCGTGTCGCTATTGATCTTATGGTGACAAAAATTCGTGCAATTATTGAAGAAAAAGCCATTTTGTAATAGCATAAGAAAAGTAAGGTTTTACAATCAGTTTTAAATATGTATAAGAACAAAAAGAGATTGTTACAAATTAAATGTTTGTAAACCTTGCTTCTCTTTATACGTGTAAGGGATTTCTAAGAACTCGGTCTAACCGAGTTCTTAATCTACATATGTATTGAAATAATTCTAAACACTATTATTTATTTAAACAGTAGGATATGAGGAGTGAAAGACATGGCAGAAGAGAAAAAGCATTATATGACAATGGACGGAAAACGTAAACTTGAAGAAGAACTTGAATTCTTGAAGACAGAACGACGTAAAGAAGTCGTTGAGCGGATAAAAATTGCTCGTAGCTTTGGTGATCTTTCTGAGAACTCTGAATATGATTCAGCAAAGGAAGAGCAAGCATTCGTTGAAGGTCGTATTATTCAACTTGAGAAAATGATCCGTAATGCGGTCATGATCGAAGACGAGGCAACTAGTGCAAACGTTGTCTCACTTGGTAAAACCGTTAAATTTATCGAGTTACCAAATGGAGATGAAGAAGAATATACGATAGTTGGTAGTGCGGAATCAGATCCAGCTGAAGGAAAGATTTCAAACGATTCACCTATGGCACAAAGCTTACTTGGAAAAGGGGTTAACGATCAAGTTATTGTGAATACACCAGGTGGCGAAATGGAAATTAAAATTATTGATATTCGTTAAGTGAATTTGTGGAAAAACTGCTCTATGATTTAGAGCAGTTTTTTGTGTTTAAAGAAGGAAACAATTATTGACTTCGGTAACGATATCCATTTATCGTTGCCTTTTTTCAATCTTTGTTTGATCACAATATATTCGCATATTTAATGAAATGGAGCTAGAAGGAGAAGGGATTAAACCACTTTCATATTACGATTTACTTATTTATCATGAATCTCAAGATATGTCAATTCATGTTATTGATCTTAGTCATATAGACATAGTCTCAAAGGCGAACTCGCCATCTTTCTGATATTCTTGTATAATACGATAGAAAGAGTGAGGATCAAAGGAGTGTGAATATATGCAAGGGCATCGTTTTGAACAACGTAAGAAACAACGTATGAACCGGATTCTAAATGTGGCGATTGGCGTCGTTGTCATTCTAATCCTTGTATTTGGAGCCCAAATCTTTTTTGGATCATCATCAGAGGATGCAGCGGTTGATCCAGAGGCTGAATCAGAGGTAATTGAAGATACAGAGCAACAGGCTGTACCAGATCCAATTCAACCAAATAGTTCAGAAGAAGAAGTTTCTGAGGACCGTATAGATGAAGATGAGCTAGCTAATGATGAACTTAATGAAGAAGAAGCGGATGAGGAATTAGAGCCTGTGCCAGACGGGGAGTGGGAACCAATTGGAACATCTCAATCAGGTGAATTCACTCCAAATTTTGATAGCTCAAGTACGAACTGGGCTGAAATGACGCAAGCGATTCGTTATGCGACAGGGATTGAAGATATGGTTATCTGGCGCTTGGAAAATGGTGGTAGTCCAACGAGGGCCCGAGGCGTCGTCAGTGAACGGAATACCCAGGATCAACGATTTGAAGTGTACATTGAATGGGTTGATGGCCAAGGCTGGATGCCAGTAGAAAAGCGCGAATTATAATGCAATCTTAAAAGAGGCTGAAGAACATCAGCCTCTTTATTTTGCTTTGAAATGAACATTTGCTGTGTAGACAGGCTGTTCTGTTTTTGGATGAATGTAGATGCTGTGTTGTACAGAATAGACGTGTAAGAGTAAGACCTTATTATTTTCAATTTGCTCACTAATTTTTTGCTCAAGAGTCCTCATATCGGAAGCCTCAAAAAATTCGACTTTATCTTCAATGCGTTCAAGTTGAATAGACATGTGTACCCCCTCCTTTTCAAAGCTCATCATAGCAAAGAAAAGGTTAAAAAGAAATATGTGAAACAGTGTTATCGAACATGTATAATAAGCTGAGACAGATATATGAAAGGATGTTAGCTGTGAAAATTGGAATTATTGGCGCAATGGATGAGGAAGTAGAATTAATTAAAGGAAAATTAGAGAAACGCGAAGATACAGCTATAGCTGGTTGTGAGTTTCATCAAGGGACAATCAATGGAACGGATATTATTTTATTAAAATCAGGGATTGGGAAAGTGAATGCTGCTATTGGAACGACGCTTCTTATTCAGCTTTTTCAACCAGATCACATTATTAATACAGGTTCTGCGGGTGGTTTTAACGAATCTTTAAAAGTCGGAGATATCGTGATTTCAACAGAAGTACGTTATAACGACGTAGATGCAACTGTATTTGGCTATGAATTCGGACAGGTTCCGCAAATGCCAGCATACTACGAACCAAATGCAGAATTAATGGAAGTAGCCAAAAAAGCAGCAGAGAAAGTTGGCATTCACGCTGTCACTGGTTTAATCCTCTCAGGTGATTCTTTTATGAGTGATCATAGTCGTGTAGAGGAATTAAAAACACGCTTTAACAACCCGTATTGTGCTGAGATGGAAGCTGGAGCAATTGCTCAAGTTTGTCATCAGTTTGACATTCCTTTTGTCATTATTCGCTCGTTATCAGATATTGCAGGTAGTGACGCAAAGGTATCCTATGACCAGTTTCTTGAAACAGCGTCTGTTAACTCAGCAAAGCAAGTACTATTAATGATTGAAGCATTATCAGCTTAAACTGGCATACTCTTCCTCTATTAACTGACATTACAGCTTCTACTTAAAGAAAAAGATGCTAGAATGAAAAGGAGAGTAGGAGGAAGATAAATGGAAGATAAAAAGTTTAAACAACTTAAAGACAAAGTCGATGATTATAAACGTTTTGGTTTTATTTTATTATCGTTAAGTATGTTTCTATTTATCGGGCTTTTCGTTCCGTCTGAAGGGCTAGTTAAGGAGATACCAGGAATGTTTATCGGTGGGGTATTTGTTACATTAATATTAGCTACGATCTCTCACCGAATTGCGATAAAAGCAGAAAAGCAACTGTATGAAGAAAGTCATTAATGATAAACAACGCCATGTCAGCTTCTGACATGGCGTTGCTCTTTTTATGATGCCTAGCACAAGCAGCCTAGCCGCTCGAGGGTGCTTCCGTTTGTAAATGGCTGCGGCAACACCTTGACAGTCTTCCAGCACTTTTAGCTCGCTGCCAAGGCGCCTGCGCTTGTCTTATTCGCTTGGTGGGATCGTTAAGTAAAAAATGCAGGTAAAGAATAGAAGCATCACAAGGACAGATCCATATGCACGTATTCCGATAAACGATTGGGTTGCTTCCATAGCTTTTACACCAAGTATGTAAATCCAAATGAATCCTAGAATAAGCAAAAGCCATGTAAGGAGGCTTATTTCCAAACCAGCTTGTAAGCCAATTAACACAGGCATCGCAAGTACACTAGGGACAAGAATAATACTCGAAAGGCGATAAAATGATTTCATGAAACCTGGTCCACCAAAGCCTCGTGCCCCAGCCCATAATAATAATGTGAGAGCGAGGCGTGTCAAAATCATCGTCAAGAAGCCAAAAAAAATGAAAATAAAAGGTACAACAAGGTTCCGTAATAAATCTGATTCAAAGCTTCCGACGTAATCAGCATTTACTTGAACAGAAAAGAGTCCGTATGCTATTCCAAGAAAAAGAATGAGCAAGAGGCCTAATCGATTCGTTTTTGCGTCATTTGCTAGAAGCTTCATCGCCTCTTTATCAAAAAACAAGGCACGCGACAATTGCTTCATCATGATTATCAACACCTATACTAGAGATTCCATGGCAGTATTGCCCAAACAACAACGAATGCAGAAAGAACGGTAATGACGACAGCGCCAAATGTACTATTATAACGAGTTGGATTGACATTATTCCAACCGTGAATTCGTTCAATGAGCTGATGGTCAGCAGACGTTGTTAAATGCTTCTGAAGAGAAGGCATTCGATTTGTAATATATGAAACAACTATTAAAAGAATGAAGCTGACAGGGACAGCGAGCATGGATCCAGAGAGCCCCATACCATCCGTTAAAGCGTCTCCGCTTACAACAATGGATGGAAAGACAAATGGAGATACGACAATATAAAGACCTCCACCAACGATTGATGCAGCGATGGCACCGTACTTATTTGCTTCTTTCCACCAGACACCCATTAAAATGAGTGGTGCGTTTGTGACAGCAGCTAGACCAAATGCCCAGAGGATACTGACGACAAGAAAGTCAGGTGGATTAATACCAAGTAACACACTGACGATGCCTCCAAAAGCAATTGAAAAATAACCGAGACGAACTTTCATTTTATTTGTCAGGGTTGGACGTAATGTTGTGACGATGTCTTGTGAAATAAGAGCACCGATTGCAAGTAAGTTACCGCTTAATGTTGATAAACCAGCTGAAATGGCCCCAGCGATAACAAGAGCTGTTACCCATTCAGGATTGTAGACTAAATTTAGGATGATTGTTAATTTATCTGCATCTGCCTGAGAAATTGCAACACCTTGAGTTTGTGTGAAATACACACCTGCAAATCCCATTGCATACGTAGCAGAAAATACTAAACCAAGTACAAGAGCGAACCAAACCATTGCTTGGCGTGCGCTTTTTAAGCTAGAAGCTGTGTAAATTCTCATTGCCAAGTGAGGTAAGCCAAGGGAGCCAAGTGTTAACGCAGGAATAATAGAAAAATACCATTTTGTTGAATATTCATAGTCAAAGAAAGTTGGCATTGCTTCAAGCATGGCTGGAACCATATCAGCATATAATAGTGGTGGGAAATACCAACCGCTACTACCCATTGCTTTCATGATGGCACCAAGTGGAACAATAAACATAAGCGCAATGATGACCATTTGAATCGCTGCGTTATTTGTTGCACCAGACATACCACCAATTGTAACGTACCCAATAATGAGTATTCCACCTACAATCAGCCCTGTTAAATAAGGGATACCGAGTAATGTTTCAAATGTAACAGCAATCCCAATCATTTGACCAAGTGCATACATAATCGAAACGAGAATCATAAATAATGCGGCAATAATTGAAGCCTTTACACCGTAACGCTCACGGATGAAGTGAGTCGGAGAAAAGGCGCCCATTCGTCTAAGGCTTGTTCCGTAAATAATGGTAATCAAAGGAATGGCAAGTATCATTTGAATCCAGAGTAAAACAAACGGTGCTTGTAGGTTTAAAATTAGTCCAGTTATACCTAGGAATGTAGCTAGACTCATGTATGTTGATGCCATGGCAAGACCATTTGTGATGGGGCCAACACCACCACCAGCAGCGTAAAGGTCTTCTACTGATTTACTAGAACGATTGGACATCCAACCAACCACATAGAAGAGGGCAAAGGTCAAAACAACAAAAATAATACCGATAATTGGATTAGATAACTGCCATACTTGTTCTTCCACCTTAGCTCACTCCTTTTTCTGATTTGTTATCCGAAGCTTGTTCGAGTTGATTTTCTTTTTCAATAGCATCGTCAATGTGATTACCAATTTTCCCAGCAATCACTGTAAGGAAAAGCACACCGAACCACCCGAAAAGGATCGGAACTATGTATATAATCGGAAAACCAAATAACGTTCCTTCTACGGGGAATATTGAAAAAATAACACCCATATGTCCTGATACGAGAAATAGCAATGACATGATAATCGTAAACCATACTTCTTTTTTGTATGCGCCCACTTGAATCATCCCTTCATAGTTGATAACGCTTTCATAATTGAACGTTAAAAGAAACTGAACAGTCGCTCATAATGATTTGCGTTCTGACCTAGGTTTAATAAAAGCAACAAGCCTCCTTTTCTCTTATATTTTGGTTACAGCCTTCTATAATCTATATTAAAATTACATCATGCATAAATGAATGTAAAGATCAAATATTGAGAAAATTATAAGATTTTAGAGAAAGGAGAATACATAAATGTCGAAATCAAAGGGAACGAAAAGACCTCTTGTACTAGCAGCTGTTATGCTTGCAATGTTTATGGCAGCTGTTGAAGCGACCATTGTCGCAACTGCGATGCCGGGAATTGTCGCTGACTTAGGAGGGTTTTCTCTTTTTAGTTGGGTCTTTTCTTCTTATTTATTAATGCAAGTGGTGATGATTCCACTTTACGGAAAGTTAGCAGATTTATATGGCCGTAAATTAATTTTCTCGATTGGAATTGGTCTTTTTCTTCTAGGCTCTTTATTATGTGGTTTTGCTTGGTCAATGGAAGTATTAATCATCAGTCGCTTTCTCCAAGGAATGGGGGCAGGTGCCGTCCAGCCTATCGCGACGACGATTGTGGGGGATATGTATACAAAGGAAGAGCGGGCTAACATTCAAGGCTATTTAGCAAGCATATGGGGTATTTCGGCGATTTTAGGCCCACTTCTCGGAGCATTTTTTATTGAATATGCTCATTGGTCGTGGATTTTTTGGATAAATATTCCATTTGGCATTATATCGGCAGCTATCGTTATTTTTTTCCTGCATGAAAAGGTGGAAAAGAAGAAAAGGTCTATTGATTTTGGTGGATCCTTTCTTTTATTTGTATCAATCGCTTCCATCATGTTCGTATTAGTGCAATTTGATGGCACGGCCCGATTGTCAATACCTCAACTATTGCTGTTAGTCTGTCTTTCGATTGGGAGTTTTGTTTGGTTTATCCTTCATGAAAAAAAGGTTAAAGAACCAATGATGACATTATCTTTATGGAGGAAGAAAGAAATCAGATATGCCAATTTAGCTTCCTTTTCTGCAGGAGCAATGTTACTTGCCGTTTCAAGTTTTCTTCCTACCTATGTTCAAGGGGTTCTTGGTCAAACTCCATTAGTTGCAGGACTAACCCTTACAGTGATTTCGATTGGATGGCCAATTTCTTCAACGATAGCAGGAAAGATGATGCTGAAAACAGGCTTTCGCGTCACAGCATTAATTGGAGGATTTGCTCTTGTCATTGGGTCCATTTGCTTTTTTACTCTTCCATACATAAACCATCCTCTTTGGGCGGGATTTGGCTCATTCATGCTAGGGGTAGGAATGGGTTTTTCAACAACAACATTTATCGTGTCAATTCAATCAAGTGTGTCCTGGAATGTTAGAGGAGAGGCGACGGCAATGAATATGTTTATGCGCTTATTAGGAGGTGCTGTAGGTGTTGCCTTGTTAGGTGGTATTTTAAATAGTCGATTACGTGCCTTTCTTGAACAGGAAGGAGCTAGTTTAGGAATTGAGCCATCTATTGATGCCGTAAATGTGCTATTGGAAGCAGAAGGCAGGACGGCGTTAACAGTAAATGAACAACAACTTCTTCAAGCTGGACTAGCAGGGAGTTTATCGACTGTCTTTATTGCTCTCTTTATATTAGCGATAATCAGCTTCTTGTTTATTTCCCTTTTGCCTAAAGATCACGTTCAAAAAGAAAACCAAGATAGCTAGGCAGGCTTATCTTGGTTTTGTTAATTCAATAAAATGCGTTAAAATTCTAGCTGTTAGACCCCAAATGACATAGTCCTGATAGTAATAGAAGATCTCTGGAATGAGACTTTTTCGGCTGCTTGAATAGGCTCGACTATTAGAGATTTTCTGAAGGGGGAAATTGCTTTCAGGCTCAAAACGAAGACCCATATCAAAACGTTCTGGTTCATAATTATATAAAAAGGAAAGAGGTACCGTGAAGATATGATCCACCTCTTGGTGATTCGGTTGAATCGCTTCAATACTTTTTAATTGACCAACAAATGGGTAAATAATACCGCGAAATGGTGTAACAAGAATATCTAGTGGAGCAATCAAGTTAATGTCATCGTTTGTTACACCCAATTCTTCCGTTAATTCACGTATAGCAGCTAATTTAGGTGTTGGATCAGTTGAGTCAATTCTTCCACCAGGAAAACAAATTTCACCTGGTTGACTATTTAGGTGATGAGCACGTACTTCAAATAAAATCGATAGTTCATTATCGTCGTACACAAGAGGAAGAATAACAGCTGCATGCTTGCCTTGGTCCTGTCCAATAATACCAGCTGTTCTTCCAGCAAGCTGATTTTGAATATGCGAAAGATCAATCATTACGCAGAACCCCCCAGTAGAAAGATGTTCGAATGAATGGATAAACAAGTAAAAGATCTTATTCTTTAGAATCACGAAATAAGTAATTGGTTTTAAAAAAGTATATCATATTTCATGCCTTCCTCTTGAAAAAACAACTTATCATGAACAATTATCATTATTTTCCTGTTAGATGATGTAACAAAAACACTGAATTTTAAAGTGGAGTAAGGTACATTAAATATAGGAAAGGTCATTGACCTTGCTTCCCAAAATGTTCTCTCTACTCTCCCCCATTGCGGGCGGTTCGAATATCGAATCGCTCATTTTTTTTGTGCAGTTAAGCTGACAAAACTCTGCTATTTCCGAGGAAATGATAGCTGTTATTAGCATTTTGTGAAATACATAAAATCCCATCTCTTTTTTGTATCGGTTTTTGCATAGTTCGATCTTTTGAAAGGGGAATCTAAATGGTGTAAGAAACAATAAGGAGATGGGAAAATGAAAAAAATCATAAGCTTAAGTCTTTTTTTTCTATTGATGATTTCATTTGCTGGATTGACATCCGCACAAGAGTCGATGGATGCAATGGTCAGAATTGTCCATGCTACACCAGATGCACCAGCAGTTGATATTTATGTTGATCAAGTGCTTTTGCTTGAAGCGCTTGAATATACAGATGTTAGTGAATATATAGAACTTCCTAGTGGTAAGCACGACATTGAAATCTTTCCAAGAGGTGATCGGGATACATCTCTGGCTGAAGAAGAAATAACGGTGGAGGCTGGGGAAAAATACACAGTGGCGGCTATTGGAGAAGTTGAATCGATTACATTAGCTGCAATGGTTGATGATCAAACGTTAGCGGAAGGGAAAACAAAAATTCGTGTAGCGCATTTTTCCCCAGATACACCTGATGTCTATATCTCTACTCTAGCTGGAGATTTGTTATTCCAAAATGTAACTTATGCGAATACATCAGATTATGTCGAGATTAATCCAAGTACGTATGATTTAGTGATCACAGAGGCCCAGTCAGATGAGATTGTGACGGAGCTTTCAGGGTTAGCATTAAAAGAAGGGACTGTTTATACTGCTCTTGCTGTCGGTTTGTTAAATGGTTCTCCTGAATTTGACATTCTACTTTTGACTGATCAAATGCCTACACCAGAGAATCTACCAAAGACAGGTCTGGGTGGTGCATCTGAAATTCGTTAACATGAAGCATGGTTTAATAGTAGTCTCATGTCTCCTTTATCTACAGATATTATATACTCCTTTTGTTGTTCAATCGGAAATAAGTATCACAGGAACAGAGCCTCGATTATTAAAAATACCTTCTTTGTCAATTGAAGCTCCTATTGTAGGGGTGAGTGGTGATGAGTTAGCACAACTGCCGAGTGATGGTGATACAATCTTTTGGTATAAGGAAGGTACAAATCCAGGAGGACGTGGTAGTGCTGTTCTTTCTGGGCATTTCGATGATTATGAAGGACCTGCTATTTTTTATTCGCTAAAGGAATTAAAAGTAGGTGAAATGGTTTATATAGTGGATAAGCATAACAACATTCTCATGTTTGAAGTAGAAGAGGTGAAATCATTCAATAAAAACGCGGCAAAGGTTGAGCAAGTGTTTAAGATGAATAGTGGATCTTATCTACAGCTTGTGACATGTGATGGCTACTATAGTCGTAGGGAACAAACGCATTCTCATCGTTTAGTTGTCCGAGCAAGACGAGTTGGCGAGTCTCATTCTTATGACCCTATTAATAGACAAGCATGACGATGGCTTGTCTATTTTGGTTTTCATTATTTTTTAAAAAATCTATTTTTTCTTAGTGATATGCTAATTTCTCCCCTTGCAAATTAGGCAAAAATACAAGAAAATATAGCTTAGTATACGCATATAATAAAAAAAAGAATAAAGATGGAGATCCATTAGAAAGAAAGGGTAAGGGGAAGATGGACGTTTTGTCAAAAGAATCAGACATGCTTCTGTTACTTGAGAAACTTGTCAACATCGATAGTGGCTCAAAGAACAAAGCAGGAGTAAATAAAGTAGGTCAAGAGCTTATTCCCTATTTTCAAGACCTCGGTTATGTCATTGAGGTCATACCACAGGAGGAAGTTGGAAATCATCTTATTATTAGACATCCTAAGCAACGTCATGCATCAATTTTAATTGTCGGTCATATGGATACCGTTTTTGAAGAAGGTACGGTTACAAAGCGGCCCTTCACAATAAAAGATCGTCGTGCATATGGTCCTGGTGTGATTGATATGAAAGCAAGTCTTGTCTCTGTTATTTATGCTCTTCGTTATTTAAAGGAGTGTGGATCAACAGCTTACCAACATGTACAAGTCATTTTTAATAGCGATGAAGAGATTGGTTCCCTAACTTCGAGACGAATTATTGAGAGAGAAGCAAAAGGGAAATCATATGCCCTCGTGATGGAGCCAGCGCGTCGTGACGGTTCTCTTGTGACAGAAAGACGAGGCAGTGGACGTTTTACAATTGAAGTACATGGAAAGGCTGCTCATTCTGGAATAGAGCCTGAAAAAGGACGTAGTGCAATAGAGGAGCTTGCTCATAAGATTGTAAAGCTCCACGAATTGAATGATCATGAACACGGCATATCAGTCAATGTCGGGATCATTGAAGGTGGAAATGCGGTCAATACAGTATCTGCCATTGCGATTGGTCATCTTGATGTACGTGTGGCAACAATGGAGCAGGCAGAAGAGATGGAACATAAAATAGAAGAAATGTGTGCAAAGTCCGATGTAAGCGGAACTGAAATTGAGTTAACAGGTGATATGAGCAGACCACCAATGGTGAAAAATGAAAAAATAGAAAAGCTCTTTAATGTCGTCAAAAAAGTCGGCGCCGAGCTTGGCATGGAAATCAAAGATACAAAAACAGGCGGCGGCTCTGACGCTTCTTTTACCTCAGCAATGGGTATTCCAACTATTGACGGACTAGGACCTATTGGCGGAAACGCACATAGCGAAAAAGAATATTTAGACATCCCTTCATTAACCGAGCGAACGCTCTTACTTGCAAAAGTAATTGAAAAGCTTGTGAAGGATAAAGAGAAGAAACTTGCATAGTAATGTGCAGGTTTTTTTGTGCCCTCTATAACAGAACCATTTAAATCTTTTCCACATGTACAGACACGACCAAGCCCAATTCGACATAAGTATGAAGTAATGAATATTGGGGGTGATTTCGTGTCAGGATTCCTTGCGGCGATTTCGTATTTCGTGAAGGAAGTCATTGTCTTTGTCTCTTATGTCAAAAACAATGCGTTTCCGCAGCCACTCAAAAGAGAAGATGAACGTAAATACTTAATGCTCATGCAGGAGGGAGATGAGGAAGCCCGTAACCTGCTTATTGAACATAACTTGAGGCTTGTAGCACACATTGTTAACACATTATAAACACAACGCGATGTCAAAAAGCAGAGGTTGGATTCCTAATATTAGCGAGTTTTATCATCATACGAAGGAGATTACATTATGAGAAAGCCATTGAACATCGAGGCAATCATACTTTACATTTATTATGATACATATAGAAAATAAATGTTTGAGCAAGTCATCTTTTAGTGACCTATTTTTTATCAAAAAATAAGTAAAAATATATTTTTACTCCTACTCTATTAATTTAAAAATATAAAAATATAATTTTTGTACGAGTTTCTACTATATAAAGCTTTATAATTTCAGTGATGTATAAATAAAAATTTTTAAGGACATAATAGCCATATAAGCATAAACGGAAAGAAAGGAAGGTTTGCATGGAATTAAATACGGATAAAGAACAAATGCTAGGTATCTACCCATCATTGCCCAAGCACCTTGCTAACATTGCTGATGATGAGCCGTTAATGCCTGAAGATTTGGCTGAATTAATGGGGGTATCGGTTCGGTCGGTGAGAAGATATTGCGAAAGTGGAAAAATAAGAGCGTTTAACTATAATCGTAAGTACGTTGTGTACGGAAGTGATTTTAAAGACTTTATGTTGCAGTCTTTTGTTCGACCGACAAATGTGAGAGATATGTTGCAATGAAACATAAAAAAGGGTTGGGGCTTCTAGCTCTTTCATTTTTTAAAAGTGAAAAAATCGATTACTACTTTGATCAAAGGTCCATTATCTTCTCTTGCTTTAGTTGTGATACTGAGATTGCAATGGATGTAACAACAACTAATTGGGAATGCAATTATTGTTCTACTTATGGAAAACTCACCACACTAATCAGCATGTTAGAAAAAAACAAAAAGACTTTTGAATTAACCAAAAAGGTGTACAAGCCCTCAATAGCAAGAAGAGAAATAAATCAATCGTTTGAGCGTCTTATGAAATTGTCAAACGAGCAACAACTAAAGGAATTAACAAAGCTTCGAAGTGAAATTGACATATTGATAGATTATCTACTAAGAAAGCAAACGTCATAATGGGTTCATTATTTGAAGGACATAAATCTAAAAGTGAGAAATAAAAGACACATCCAAGAGGTGTGTCTTTTTAGCGTTGCATGAAATTACCATTGGAATTTTTTGATAAAGCGCCGTATCATTAGGAAGCCGAATAATCGAAAAACTTCAATCCCTGTAAGTAAAATATTGCGGGGATATTATTTTATAAGCCTCGGACACTGCGGACATAATGACAAGTCAGAAGGTACAAGTTTGTGAGAACTTGAACCGTAGAACTTGGTATAGTGTCCGTAGTGTCTGAGCATACTAGTACTGAGGTGATTGTATGGGAGAAATGAAAATAGAAGAATTATCCTATCTTTCCGAAAAGACTATTCTTAGATTACAGTCAAAAAAAATCAATACTGTACAACAATTAGTTGAAGCTTACAGGACAAAAGGTACGTCTGGTCTTGCGAGATACACAGACATTCCAAGAGCCACCTTAGATCCAATAAAAAGAAAGATGGAAGAATTCTTCTTACCAACAAAAAACGATTTGGAAAAGAAGCAGGGGTATAAACTCCTTAGCCAACAGGAAGTTTCTTTGATAACTGGAATACCTTTTAAAGATATAGAGGGTTCAATCCAAAGCGGTTTGATTCCCAAGTTTGCTTATATAGTTGCGGGCAAAGATTTTGAGCCCAGTAAAATAAGCGTTAAATATCTTTTCATTGAATCGGAAATAGAAAATCTATTACAGAAATATGACTCGACCCTACCAGAAGTTAAGGATGCTTTGAACATAGAGGGATTAACGGTAAACACTCTTCATAAGCAACTAACTAATAAACTTACAGAAGAAGAATGGTTAGAAGTAAAGCTAACTCGATATCGCTGGAATAAAAAATGGGTGTTAGACAATTACTATGAACTTTTGGAACGAAAAAAAGTCCAAAAAGAAACCAAAGCTGATTATGTAGAGTATCTGGATGATGAGGTTGTCATTTCATTAGATGCTTATATTCAACACCGTTTAAGTTATGACTTCATTTCATTTGATGGTGTCGATTACGTGAAAGCCAAGTTTACAAAAGACAATTCAGCTAAAGAACAAAAAAAGATAATTCAAAGAGCACTTTATCGAGTGAAATGTCATCGGGCTGGAATTGTTGGTTTTGACGAGTATAATAAAAGCACTTTGATGCTCAGGCAGTTAACTCCAGAAGAACGTGAAAAGGTTATGAAACTAAAACTTGACGTTCGAAGTTTTACGAAAGAAGACATGAAGGCTGTCATATCAGGCATGGGAAATGGAAGTTTTAATTATCGGAGAGCTCTGCTTCCCTTCTTATATTTTATTCTAATGAAAGAAGAAGAAAAATATAATGAACTGCTTGAACGGAGTTTATCTGATCCTTCAATTACATTTAATGCCCAAGATGAGTGGACAAAATTAAAATTGATGAAAATTCGTTTTGAAAGTGCATTAAAAGAGTTGCCGAAGAAACCACCTAAGGTGAAAAAGGAAAATAAAAAATTGAAAGTCTTCGCAAGAAGAGATCAAGTTGTAAAAATGTTTCAAGGTGTAATTAAAAATCGTCCTGGGACATTACAGGATCAAGCAAAATACGCTGCTCAACTTCTGATTGGCTTTATGGCTGGTATTCGACCAGTCGAAATGTGGCAAATGAAAATCGACGAACATTTGGATATTGAAAAAGAACCAACTCATTCAGAATTCGGGTTGATGAAAAAATACAAGATAAAACTGAATAAAGATGGAGAAGCATACTTTGAACGAACAAGTGTCAATGATTTAGAAGGATGGGGACGTATTCTCATTTCTGAAGAAATTAGTAAAGGTAATTACTCTCCTTCTCCCCATTACGGAACATTGGCAGTTCCTATTTTAGTAGAAGTGGTCAACAACTATTTGAAGATGCTCTACAAAAAAACTGCAAGTGATCGAATTGGTACAGGATATTTATTTAGGGGGAGTTCATACAATCCAGACGTACCTTATGCCTCACCAAAAGGGCTATTTCGATGGATCTTCAGAGTCCGTGATACATTTGACTTTCTAACAGAAGAGCAGATGAATAACTTCACCTTTTACGAAACAAGACATACAGTCAACAATTTAATTGTCAATCGTACTTGGATTGATAACCCTAAGATGAATGAGTGGAAACTTCGTGTCGCTGAAACTCATTCAAGACATTCCATTCAAGAAGCTGATGATTCGTTTATTCAAGCAAGAGGAAAGGTAAACGAAGAACATTATCAAGATGTTGTTCCTTTATGGATGTATTACAATGTGATTGATTCAGCACTTAATTTTCCGTTTGAGAAAAATGCACTAAAAGAATACGAAAAACAATTTAATCCTGTTGCGAGTGATTTGGATGCTTTCGAAGATGATCCGATTGAAACTGTTTTAGTAGAAAAAACAATAATTCAAGAAGAAAAGAAAGTGGAGAAAGAGCTAACTGCCGAAGAACGAGAAATTCTTGGAGAAATAGAGGAAAATCTAACAAAACTAGAAAGTTACCTCTCTGTGTTACGTATCCCATCAAAAGCTAAAAAACAAGGCATTAGCGGTGGACAGAGAAGGGAACAAATTGAGGAGACAAATCGTAAAATCACAGATTTAGAAAGAAGAAAAAAAGAAATTATAGCTGGGGAATGATAAGGAATGACTTATAAAGAGTTTTTAGTAACATGTTTGTTGCAAGGGAGAGAACCGCTTGATTATTTAATGCCACAGTTAGCTTTCGAAGAAATTGATGATCAAGCGGAATACACCACAGAAGATATTGCCTATTATGTATCCAAAAGTGATCGAACCATTAGAAGATGGTTTTCTAATGGTTACATAAAGGCAAAGAGCAAAAATCCTTGGATATCTCAAGGTATTGATGTGAAAGAAGCCTTATACAATGAGTTTAAAAAGGAAATTATGACGAGATTTAATGGTGGAAAAAAATACTAATGTTACATCAAAAAAAGCTAACCCATGGTGGTTAGCTTTTTTATGCATGTGACATTTCTCTTGGTCTTTTATTGCGTTGAGAACGGACTTGTTTCATCAGGATTCTTGCCATTTTAGACAATTCAGCATTTGCATACATGCGAATGGAAATGTTATCACTATGCCTATCCTGAAGTAATTTTACAAACTGTTGGTATTCAGCTTCAGTTAAATATACCTTTGCATTTTTTTGTAATAAGTTTAAATTATTGTTCATATTCTAGCACCCCTCATCAACCAGTTTTTGGTTTAGGTTCTTCATGTACTTCTTCTGTTTCAGGAATTTCATCTTCTGGTGGAAGGTTAGCAAGTTCATCGAGTACTTTTTCTAGTTCGAATAGAGCACTGCTCGCCTTATCTTTTAAGTGTGAGTCAAGTGCTGATTCTAAGTTTCCATCAATTTGCTTTAATATAAATGTATTCCCGCTTAGCGCAGCTATCAAACCTATAACAGCTTGATTTAAGGGATCCATTTCTCTAGCTAATGTGATGATAGCAATAAAAGCGGTTGTGATTCCAATGATATATCTTTTAAATCGAAGGTTGTTGCCTAGAACCCATTTTTTTGATTCATCGTCAAGAATGTTCAAATTGAATTTTTGATGGACATGTAATACTTCCAATGCTACCCTGGCTTCAGCAGCTAGAACGCCTGTTAACAGGATAGTTAGAAATAAAAGGACGAGGCTGTTGTTAAAAAATAATGCTAGATAATCTAAAGCGTTCACGTTACATTACCTCAATATGGTTATTATTTACCTTTATTATACCATATAGGTACAATGTTATTTGAGGGATTCTGTACAAAATTTTTTTCATTATGTTTAATTCTGATCTTTAAAGTTTCAATTATCTGAGAGTAATGGTTATAACATCTTGTTTTGATGGAAATTGGGGTGTTTGATGATTGAATGGTTTCATACAATTGATAAAGTTCATTCATTTCATTTAAAGACAGATAGGGTTTGAATTTATAGAAGTTCTTAAACCTCATAATTAGCCCACCGTTTCTAAAAATAATATTGGATATATTAGTGTATTGCAAAATACTCTTAATATTCCTTTTGGGCTAAAACGATGGAAAAGCGAAGTTAATGTTACATAATATATTGATGTTTGGGAGCTAGAAGTTGCTTTTTGCGACCTCTAATCCGTATAAATACAACCATCAGTAATAAATTCCTTTGCTTCATCTAAGCTAAGAAAACGCTTGATATTCATCATATCTTCCTCTTTGTAAATGTAAAATTCATTATCTGCATAATTGGCTTTCAATATATAGATTTTCTCCTCCCTGCTGAAAACCATCATTCCCATTCTTGTGATTTCCGCCATTTCATCAAGTGAATTTCTAATGTATCCACAAAGCAGCATTAACTCCGAAAAGCTCTCAAATGGTGTGATTTTATGCTTGCTGAATAGTTCCACGTTTATCCCTCTATTCTGGTAGTCTAGTATTATTATGTCCAAATTTTTCTATGTATAGTCATAAAGTACCGTGATATCCATAATTTTTACAAAATTTGATATTATTAAAATAATAATATGGTAAAATTATAGGACATCACCTATCGGACAGGGGGCAAAAAAATGGATACATTAACAGCAGAAGAAACAGTGGAAACATCCACGTAAATTTTAAATATAGAGACAGAAATTGAACGAATCAAGAGTTTGTTGGATAAGGAAACCGATAAAAAGCTGGAAGTGGTTCGATTGTACCTCCTGATGCATCATGAGGTTTCAACGTCCATTGGCAGTGTGGAGGATTTAGCCAATTACCTTCGGACAAATGATATCGATACGGATCTGCTTATCGGAATTTTTGACGTGTTGGATCAAACAATTTCAAGAGGATACCCTAACTTCGTCTTTGAATATGAATTGAATGACGGCATGGCGCTGGTGAACCTAAAAGATAAGATTGAAACCTGTCTGCCTTTTGAGCAGGAAAAGTCCTTCAATGATTCTTATGTGTATATTAAACGGGCAGGAGATGTCACCATTGTTGATCAAAACGTGTTGAAAGTGCCTGTTATGTATGAAAAATATAAAGAGGAAATGGAATTCGGCGGTACGAAAAAACGTGGAGACCAAGAAAGCAAAATAACCTTTGATGTGGTTTTCGATTCTGTTACGAACCTTTGCTACGTACAATGTGGGGAGCGTAATCAATCCAATGCGACACACAGAGTCTTCAAAAAACACGTGACGAGAATTTTTAAGTCTTTCCTTCCCTTCCCTTCTCGTTCAGCAGAAAGAAAAACAGCACGGTTGTTGAAAATGAATTCCAGCTCGATAAACAAACGATCATTCTGCTTGATTATATCGAAAGCAGCATTAACCAGGACGGACACGAAATTAACGACTATTTAAGTGTTGCGCTTGCGAATAAAAATCAAGAAAAAAAGGTGCGTTCTGTCCGACTCAGCGGAAACAATTTATTGGACAGCTATGAAGTGGGAGACCGTGTCAGGCTTGGCGACTTAATCAAGTCCGTTCGCTTCCTAATACGGTTTAAGACGGGTGAAAACTCGCTTGAGATGGTCAATGTGTCGATTGATTTTCAAGCAACGATTAAATTTCAGTATTTCAATCTGCTAAACACGTTGAACATCGCTCTGATTAACCGACATTTAATCAAAACACTGAATGACTCCTGTAAAACGTCACATAGTTTGGCAATACCGTCATACCCCTTGGCAAAACGTCATTTGATTTGGCAAAAGTAAAGGTCAGATACATTGCTATATTAACATCGTGTTTTACAAATGTGGCAAGTAGATAATAAGGTTAAAATTTATAATAAAATTAAAAATCTCGATGGAATATTAATCCATTAATTATTTGAAGTTGTTTCAAAAAGTTTGGCAAAAAACCTTGCTAAACTTTTTGAATATTGCCCTTAAGCATATTTTGCATACACCTCGCACACAAATGAAGACACCATCCATTGTTATATATAGAATTCGATTCAACATGTGAGGCACAGTCATTTTTCTTCATTCAAACATTGTTTGGCAATATTTTTTCTTCCAACATGTCTGTCTCAATTCGATTCAATGATTGTCACAAAATAACGATTGCGGCAACCCTTTTTTCAATATGATATTATTATTTGTAATAATAATAAATTGTAAGCCCCAGAATGAAATTCAGAGGCTTTTTTTATCACTACATAAAAAGTGTTAGTAAATAATAATGGAAGCATTTGCAGATTTATAAGTTTTCTCGGATAAAATTAAACTTTCCCAATGCCTCTTTAATATTCTTTTCTTCGAACGGCTTCCATATAAACCATTTTGCACCTAGTTTAATTCCGTCAATTATATTTTTTTGATGTTTGCCTGTCATCATAATAACTATTGCCTCTGGATTAAATTCTAAAATTCTTTGCAGTGTATCAAATCCGCTCATATCAATCATCACACAATCAATAAATATTAGATGTTCATTTTGAATTGTCTTTGGTTCTGTTTTATAAAATCTAATTAATTCCCCACCGCTCTCAAATCCAAGTACTTTAAATTTGCCTGACTTTTTCAATATATTATAAAGTTGATTTCGAAAAGTTTCATTGTCATCGCAAAATAAAACTTGATACATGTCAAGCCTCCCTTCTTTATGGATATTGCTTATTTTATTTGTTACTTCCTTTCTTTTTTATAGCGAATTTGTGTTACTTTAGATTAAATAAATATTGTGGAGGAGAATCATGTTACTTAGAAATAAAGTACAAAAATTAAAGGAATTGTTTAAAGAGTCTTTGATAAAAGAAGAGATTGATAAAGAATTTGACTTAAAATTTGGGAATAATGGGGTGATATTAAGACCTAAAGATATTGAATTAAGGATGTTATGTGTAAAATCACCAATGATAGGAATATTAAAATCAATTAAGCCTGTACAACAAGAAGTATGCTTGAACAAAGAAGAGCAGGAGATCTTTAATGAGGTTTTCTCTAATAAAGGTGTACTAACCTATTCGGTTGAGGCTGATATTTTAAATTATAAAGAGATAATAAAACATACTGATTTAATAGGATTCATCCCTACCTTTTATTACTACGAAGATAATACAGAGCACGACTTTATTATTATGGATTATATAGACGGTGATTATCTTGAAAAAATGGTCCTTTCTGATTGTACCCAACCAGTTATTGATAAACTCGATGGAGTATTCTGTAAGTTTAAAGAAAAGGGTTTTGATATAGGAGACAGATTAGAAGCGATTTTTATTAAAGAAGAAAATAAATATATAATTATTGATTTAGGAGGGCTGGTAAAGGAATAAGGTTACTTAAGTCTCAAACATAAAAAAGTTTGTAGTGTGTGATATGTGTATTAGCAGTAAAAAATAAAAATTAGATGTTACTTAAAAGAATTTCAATCAAATGCCGAAAGGAGTCAAAGCTCTTGTGGCATTTGATTTTCTATAAAAACTATTCATTTAGTTATAAGAATAGAAATCATCAGAGGAAATGATTGAACAATAAATATTTTCAAAAAGGTCTTTTGTAATATTAGAATTTAGTTTTCTATAATGATATGATACTCTGTTAGTATAAGGAAAATATAGGTGATGAAAATGAAAGAAAATTATTATGTACTAGATTTATTTTCTGGAGCTGGCGGGATGTCGGAAGGGTTTATTCAGGCAGGATTTATGGTTCCTGCTGCAACAGATTATAGTAAGGAAGCTTCAGAAACATACATAAACAGGCATACACAATTAGGCTATGACATTAGATTTTTCACAGGAGATATACGTGAATTATTAAGAAATAAGCAAGATCTAAATGAACTTTTAGGTGACACTGAATTTGATGTTGTAGTGGGCGGACCTCCATGTCAAGGTTTTAGTTTATCAGGTAAAAGAGCTGATGATGATGAAAGGAATTTATTGTTTTTAGAATACCTAAAAGCCATAAACATAGTTAAACCAAAATATTTTGTCATGGAGAATGTCGAAGGATTATTATCTTATCGATTTAAATCAATTCAGGGTTTAGATGGGGAAGAATATGAAAATACTGATGCAAGTGAAGTAATTATTAAAGAAGCATATAAAATGGGTTATATGGTGAAGTATAAATGCCTTAATGCAAAAGATTATGGTGTTCCTCAAAATCGTCCTAGGGTAATATTTTTGGGGCATAAAATTCTAAAACGAGGGAATGGAGAATTTGAAAATGTCGTTACTCCACCTAAATTTCCAATAAGAAATAAAGAAATAGTAACAGTTGAAGATGCCATTTCTGACTTGAGTTTTCTCAAAAATGGAGAGTTGAAACGTAAGTATGATAATAGATTTGGAAATAAATCACGATATCAAAGGTCACTAAGAGATGGATTAACCCCATCATCAAATGGTAATACACTTTCGTATAATATAATCCACAATCATCAAGCATCGCTTCATAATGAAAAAACAACTAACAGATTTAAGATACTAAAACCAGGGGAAACGATTGGTGAGCTTCTCTTTAGACTATCAGATGATTTGAAAGTAGTATACTCGACAAAAAAATATCGTTGTACAAAATTACATCGAAAAGAAGTTTCTCCGACCGTGTTGACCTTACCTGATGATATTGTTCATTATGATCCGAAAAATTCTAGAATACTTTCAGTAAGGGAGTTAGCAAGATTACAATCTTTTGATGATAGTTTCATATTTTATGGCAAAAGAACAACTGGGGGGGAGAGACGGAAATATGAAACTCCTCAGTATACTCAAGTAGGTAATGCGGTACCACCTTTGTTTGCTAAAGCAATTGCGATGGAGGTTATGAAGGCGTTAATTGAGACAGAGAAAATGTATAAAAATCAACTAATTGGTGGTGAAAATTAGTGGATCAGTTGAAATTTAAAATTAGCTCTGGTTTGAAAAATCTGATTGGAAAAGAACTTATCACAGATGAGTATATTGCTATATTCGAATTAGTAAAAAACTCTTTTGATGCACATGCTACTAAAGTAAAAGTTGTTTTTGAAAATATATATAGTGAAGACTCCCAAATAACTATCATTGATAACGGTAAAGGTATGAACCTAGATGATATTGAAAATAAGTGGTTATTTGTAGCATATTCTGCTAAGAAAGATGGTACTGAAGATAACGATTTGTTAGATTATCGTGATAAAATTCAACCAAAAAGAGTTTTTGCAGGTGCAAAAGGTGTAGGTCGATTTTCTTGCGACCGTCTAGGTAAAGAATTAAATTTAGTTACACTAAAAAAGGAAAAAAATGCAGAAATAGAATCAATAAACGTTAATTGGATGGACTTTGAGAAAGACACTTTAAATGAATTTATTGAAATAGGAATAAATCATAATAAGTTAAAAGAAAACAAATATAATATTGATCATGGTACGATTCTTGAAATCAAAGGATTAAGGGATGAGTGGAATCGTGGTAAACTTTTAAAATTAAAAAAATCTTTGGAAAAGTTAATAAACCCAAATCAGGATTCTAATGGTTTTTCGATTGAATTGATAGCGAAAGACGAGTTTGAGAAGGATAAAAAAGAAAAGAATGAGTGGAACGTTGTAAATGGATCCATTAGGAATACATTATTTGAAAAATTAGATTTAAAAACCACACATGTTGTGACACAAATAACTAAAGATGGGTCACAGATAGTAACGACACTCTATGATAGAGGTAAATATATTTATAAAATAACTGAGAAAAATCCATATAACCTTTCTAATATTGATATAAACCTGTTTTATTTAAATAGGATAGCCAAATTAAATTTTAGTAATTTAATGGGAATAAGATCGGTTTCTTATGGGTCAGTATTTATGTATAAAAATGGATTTCGGATATATCCTTATGGGGAAGAAGGAGAAGATCCTCTAAATTTAGATAGAAGAAAAGCTCAAGGTCACAGTCGCCATTTGGGTACCCGTGAATTAATAGGAAGAATTGAAATACAAGGTGAAGAGAATAATTTAATTGAAACTACAAGTCGGGATGGAGGATTTATAAAGAACAACAGTTATCATCAGCTTGTAGAGTTTTTTTATGAAAAGGCATTAAAAATTTTAGAAAAATATGTTGTTACAATTATTAAGTGGGGAGAGCCATTTGACGTTAATGGTGAAGACGAGAAGCGTCCAGCTCTCAATCCTGAGGATGTTAGAAAAGAAATAATCGAATATATAAAGAGATTATCAAATGCAAAAAACAAAGTAATAAGTATTGAATATAATAATGATTTTTTAAATTTAATAGAACAAAGTAAAGAAAAGAGTGCAACAAATGTCATTTCAAATTTAGCTAAGAAGGCATTTGAAACCGTTGATAACCCTGAAATTCATAAGGAAATTGAGAAGGTTGGAAAGAAGTTTAATGAACTCTTAACCGAGCGAAAAGAGATTGAATTAGAAAGAGAAAAAACCAATGAAGAGTTAAAGATAAAAGAAAAAGAATTAGAGTTAACTACAAGTCAAAATTTATTCTTAAAGTCTGTTTCAACTACTGATACTAAGGAATTAATTAGTTTACAACATCACATTAATCATGGAACAGTTAGAATTAATAGAAATATTGATCGTCTTAAAAATGCAATTGAAAGGAATGCCACAAAAGAGGAGTTAAATCGATATATAGAAGTGATCAGCTTGGAAAACAATAAAATATCTACTATTGCAAAATTCGTTACAAAAGCTAATTTTAGTTTAACGGCAAGTGCGATTTCAACTGATTTGGTCGAATTTGTTTCTGAATATATAGAAAATGTATATAAAGAGTACAAACACCTTAAGATTAATAATCAAAATCTGTATGTTAATGTAATGAACTCAAGTAAACTTAAAAATTTGCTAAAATTTAGACCTTTAGAAATAATAATAATTATCGATAACCTGCTGAATAATTCCTTAAAAGCTAGAGCTTCAAATGTAAATATTGACTGGAGGCTAGCTAAGGGAAATTATATTGAAATGGTATATAAAGATGATGGAATAGGAATAAGTGATGACTTATTAGATAAAGTTCTAGATTTTGGATTTACAACTACTAATGGAACAGGACTTGGTCTTTATCATATAGATCAGATATTGCAAAAAATGAATGGTTATTTAGATATAAATAATAAAGTCGAAAATGGTGTTGAATTTATTGTGGGGGTTAAGAATGGGGCTTGATTATAAGGTTTTATGGTTTGAGGACAACATTGACGTTTTAGAAGACAACTTACCTGAAATCAGAAATTTTCTGGAAGAAAAAGGTTTCTCGTTAATTGAAACACATCTCGAAGATAGTAGTAATATCGAAAGTGTGTTAAATCAGGATTTTGATTTGATTTTATCTGATATTAACCTTGCTGAAGACGAAACAGGTAATCAAATAATTAGAGAAATTAGGAAAAGGCAAATATATACTGAAGTATTGTTTTATTCAGGTAATGAAACTGGTATTAATGAAGTTATGAGAGAAGAATCTTTTGAAAGAGTATCTTTTTGTGTAGGTATTGAAAATCTTCTTGATAAGGTGACTCAAGTCATGTCTTTAACTTTAAAGAAGTTACAAGAAGTAAATTCAGTTAGAGGCTTGTTTATGGCAGAAACTAGTGAATTAGATTTGAAAATGACAGAAATCATTGTATCTTTTTTTGAAAGTTTTGCCCAAGAGGATAGGATGGTTAAAAAACAGGAGTTAATAACAAAAGTGGTTCAAAACAGGAATAGTAGATTGAAACAAATTGAAGCAACAAATATTGAGGAGGACATTGCTCCGTTGATAGAACGACTAGAGTCTTCAGATAGAATTTCTTCTATTAATAGATTAATAAAATTTGTGCATCAGAGTTTTGAAAATAATATATTTAATGAAAATAAGCACATATTAAATGATTATAATGAGGATATAATTAAAGTTAGAAACACACTTGCTCATGCTAGAGAGATAAATGAAGGTGGCATAAAAAAAGTAGTTAGTACTTTTAGTGGTGCCGAGATTAACTTTGATGATCATTCTTGTAATTTAATGAGAAAAAATATTAGAAAGCACAGAAATAATCTTGAAGATATGAAAGTGAAGGTTCTTAGCTATAACCAATAATTCTTTTTGTTCTTTATAAAGCAAAATGAACATTGGAACCAAGGAACATTAATTTCCTCTACATTTCCTATACCAATCGGAACATTAAAAGCGTTCATCTTTTTGCAATTTGGACATTTTGAGCTAATAGTTTTAATCATTAAAAATCCTCCTTCTATATTAATTAACCTAAATGTTAGTAATTAAACGTAGTTTTTTGATATTAGTTTTAAAAATATATTTTAAAATGAGAAATGATATGATTAATTTATAAAATTTGTTAGTTTAGTAGGTGTTTTTATTGATTAATAATTGGCACGTACCGAGAAATAAACGAAAATTATATCCGATTGTTCCTTCCCTATCGGCTTTTTCCTAGCAGAACTTGGGCGACATTTGGGTAAAAGACTTAAATCGGCAGTTGGACTTTGAAGAAATGCTGGAGGAAAAGGGATTAAAACGAAAAGGAACAAGGCGTGATCAGCGGGGCGGAGGAGCCAAAACATACGAAGCATGGGTGCACTCTTTAGGGCTGATATTTGAGGAAACAGACAGCAAAAAGACCCGTTTAACCATGGTTGGCGAGGCATTGGTAAACGGAGAACCTCCTGTTCCTCTTATGACCAAACAGCTTATGCAGTTTCAATATCCGTCGCCCTGCTCCCTTCGAAGCCGAGTTCAGATCAATGAGCGTTTTAAAATACGACCATTTCGATTTTTGATTCGACTGCTGTTGGATGAGAGGTTATCTCAAGGCTCTGATAACAAGTAATCGTGGAAGCCGTATTAAAATCTTTTGAAAAGGTTCCATACGACTATATAGAGCCAAAATGGAAGGGTGCTATTCAAGAAGTATTGGAAAAGAACATTAAAAAGCGCAAGGAAAAAGCAGCAGGAAAGCAATTGGAATTAGATAAAGAACTGAAAGAGTCTTCGAAATAGAGGTGAATTCCATGAACTGTGAATGCGGAGGAATGCTGAACGTTATTGCAGTGGAAGAACCGCCTGACCATTTAACGAAAGAGCAAAAGTTAATTTACGACCGCGTCTGTGATGTCGAATGTTTGAAATGCGGCAAAATAGTTTATTCACAACCTTACGATTTCGGAAAAACCATTAATGCTGTAAAAGGAAAAATGAAAAAAATATAACTTATTTTTTCTATCTATCAAAAAGTGTAACCAAGAGAGATCGAAGGTTCTCTTGGTTACACTTTAATTCCAAACTTCTTTAATGTTTGTAATAGCACATCGTTTTCTCTTTTATAACCATGTTCGTTCATTACTTCTTGAATATATTGGTGATTAACAAAAGGCTTAGCGTTCGATTGCATAATAATCTTATCTTTCGTATTGACCTTAACTTTTTTCATCATTCTTCTCGGAAAATAAATAATGGACAAGATAATCACTCCTTTAGAGTATATCTTGTCCATTTTTATGAATTCCTTTTTTGCTTTATGACATTTTAGCGTGATATTTGTGTGCAATTTTTTTAATTTCTTTTAAGAGTGGATCTTCATCCCTTTTGTATCCGCTAATTTTCATTTGTTCTTCTACCATTTTTTTTATGCCATCAGCTCGATTAGCGTTGGAGATATTTGTCTTTTGGTCGATTCCCACTGTGACTGCCCTAGCATATTTGCGTTTCTTTTTTGGCATTGGACGACTAATTAATATAGTATCAGACATAGCATTCGACCTCCTTACTTTATTTTACCACGTACTGCCTTTACGAAACAACTGAATCCTCAGTTTCTTCATCATCTGATAACACAATGTTTTCATACCATTGTAAATCTACTAGTTTTTCCATTAGATTAATTACTGTTTGCATAAAATCAATGTCTTTCTCTGTGAACTCAATGTCATCTGAATGAATACAAAGGATATAAAAGGCATTTCGTTGGCTATCAATATCAAAAGGAGCAGTAGCAAACGCTATTGTGCCTTTCCAAACATAACTTTTTCCATCTCGAATGACATTCAAACAGGCTTCTTTCATTTCATTTTGTAACTCACTTACATTTTGTTTAGCTTCATTAACGTCATTGCTTTTAACATCTTCTAAGTGAAATTTCAAAGCAATTTTTGATTCGCTTGAGGCATAGGCTGATTTGATTGTGTCTAACGTGGCAATTAACAGAGCGCTAGTGTCAATGGAATATTTTCCATCATTTAATACGATTACAGAAGTCAATGTTTCTTCATAATATTTCTCAGATATAATCACTTTCATGATGTTTTCACGTATAGATGATACTTCGTTAAGAAGTATCATGTTATCCACTGCTTCCTGTACTTTTTCATTAAACTCTGCACTTACTCCGAATACAGAAAACTTCTTAATACCATCAAACGAAAATGGAAAAGTTGCTAGTATCCAAATGACTCCAACCATTGATAAAGTACCCACATAAATTAATAAATGGAGTATGGCTTTATTAGTTAGTACATATTGAAGTACCGTTTGATCACCAATAGGATTAGGTTTCGCAATTGCCTCTAGATTCACAAAAAGAATGATTAATGCGATACACAAAAGTATGGAGGGAACGACATATTTAAAGTACTTGCTGTTCTTCTTTTTTATGTATTTATTGATGGCTTGGTTTCCAACAAAAAAAAGCGTCCCAATTATAGCTCCTCCTATGAGAAAGCCTGTCCAAAACGAGTTCATAAAGAGTTCCCCTTATTTTTTTTTCATTATATCATGTAGGTTGTTCATAATTTAGTTCAAATTAAAAATTTTTCCAATTAAAATTACAGTGAAATGTCAGAATTACTGGACGAAATTCACCCATGAGACAAGCACGACTCGCATAGGATGTACAGAGGTGAGTCATGGTGAATCATAAAAAGCCACCTGTGTTTCGGCTAGTACCTCACATCGCAAGTGACGAGGAGAAAGAGCGGGCAGAACAGGTGAAACAAGAAATACTCACCTTTCTCCTCCGAAAAGTGATGGATAACGAAAAGCCTAATCAGTCACATGATTAGGCTTTTCTTAATTAGAATCATATTCATCGTATGGATCATTCTCGCCGAAAAAGACTTTTAACGCCCATCCTGTACTAGCGTAGAAACAAGCATCCACTAACACGAGGTTCTGCTCTTCTAATATCTCATACACACAAATGGCATTCCCTATTTTAATCCAATCGTACCCGTTGAATTCAAATCCTGGATAATCGGCAGTACCCCAAGAATTTTTACGAGGATTTTCAGATAATAATAATTTGGATTGTCTAAAAACACGTTTGGAATCTACTTTGTATTTCACCATATCCGCTAAAGATAATCTTGCTTCACGATCCCACTTTACGTTAAATGGTATTTTATCATTTGGCATCTAAGTTAACCTCGTCCACCAATCGGTCAAAATCTTCTTCATCATCACTATATGATGATAAGTCAGAATCTCGATTAGCTCTTGCTTGGCGGAGTTGTCTTAATACCTCCTCGTTTTCAAAAACAGCTTTTGTCATCCTAGCTTTTTGAGCAACTGAAAAATCATCTTTCTCACCGCTGCTTAAATTGATGACGGAATAATTAGTGTGTTCCAGTTCCTTGTTGATGACAGTAACAAACTCCTCAACGGCATCCAATGAGTTCTCTTTTAGCATTTCTTTTACAAAATCATGAATCTTGCCTTTTTTAACTGGTTCCATTCTACATCACCTTCCTTATCTAATAGTATAGCATGTAAAGATTTTTTATCGGAAAATTGCTACATCCTTTTTCTCTTTATAACAATTACAAAAAGAAAGTCAATAGGATAAACTTGGAATAAACTGTGCGTTGATAGTCTGTAAGCTTTGTGTTTACAATAAAGTATATTAAGACGAAACACGAAAGGTTGTGAAACCAAACATGTATTATTGTGCCATCTATCCCAGGGTGTCCACAGGACTGCAAGTCACCGACGGAACGAGCTTAGATGGACAAACGAAGCTTTGTCTGGAAAAAGCGAAAAGTTTAGGCTACACCGACAGCCAAATCAAGATTTACCGTGAAGAAGGCTATTCAGGAGAAGACATTGACATTCGTCCTGCGATGACCAAACTAAGGGAAGATGTCGCATCAGGGATCATTAAACACGTCATTGTCCAACATCCTGACCGTCTTTCCCGTGATATGACAGATAAACTGATCATATGCCGAGAGCTTGAGAAAAACGGCTCAGAGCTCATTTTCACGGACACGGAGTTTACCAAAACTCCTGAGGGCATTCTTTTCTTTAATATTATCAGTGCGATTGCCGCCTATGAGTTGGCGCTTATCAAGAAACGTACCGTGAGAGGGCGTTTACGAGCGGTTGAAAAGGACAAAAAGATCATGCCGATGAGAACAGCTCCATACGGGTATGACCTCGTAGACGGGAAATTAAGCATTAATACAGAAGAAGCCGAGTTTGTCCGAAAGATTTATCACTGGTATGTCCATGATCACCTCACCCTTCGTGAGATTGGTGAAAAACTCTATGAACTTGGAGCGATACCGAAACGTAAAGAAAGCCGTAATTGGAGTGCCTCTTCGATCCGCCGAATTTTATCGAGTGAAATTTATATCGGGAAGTATTATTACAACCGCCGTAAATCACAGAAAGTAAAAGGTTCTGTCACCGCTGGGGGAAATCCGAAGAAAAAACTTGAAATGAGAGACGAGGAAGATTGGATACTCGTTGAAGTGGATGCCATTGTTGATGAAGTGTTGTTTGAACTAGCACAGACGCAGAAAGTCAAGAATACGAAAAAGTCAGGGAATGTGAAAAATGAATACCTGTTAAAGGGACTTATCCGATGTGACACTTGCGGACGCATCTGGCAAAGCACCACCTATAACGGGAGAGCTGATAAGGAAACAGGAGAAAAGAAAAAATACAACGTGTACCGCTGTCCGAATCTCGCACCGAAAAAGTATGGACCTGAAATTCAAAAGTGTGAAGTCCCTTCCATAAGGGCAAGTGTATTTGAAGAGTACATTTGGAACTTAGTGGTGCAAAGCTTCTCAAACCCACGAGATTATCAAAAGGTATTAGAGGGAGAATCCAATGAGGCATTGGATGATGTTCTAAACGAGATAAAAAATAAGAATAAACAGATTTCGCAAAAAGAAAAGCAGAAGGAAAAATTAAAAAATTTATATTTAGATGATTTGATTACGCAAGAAGAGTTAAAAAAAGATATGGAAAAAATTAAGAGTGAACTCACGATCCTAAACAACGAGTTGCAGAAATATGAGAACATCATATCGGTTCATGAGAAGAATCAATTGACCTTGGAGACCAAACAGGAGATTATCAAAGCGACACAAGGCTTACTTCAAAAAGATGGACTCAGCTTCGAGGAGAAACAGTTCATCCTTCATAAGCTGATTGACGAGATTGTCATCCATTATAATGAGGAAAAAGAGTTAGAAGTAAAGATTATAGGCGTATTGAACACGCTCGATATTTTTGATGAAGTTGACATCGAGTTGAGTACACAACCTCAAGAAATTTGAAAACACAAGAGAGGACACCGAAGATTTAATTTCAATTGGAACGATTGGACTCATTAAAGCGATTGAAAGTTATTCTGAGGGAAAAGGAACGAAGCTAGCAACGTATGCTGCCAGATGTATCGAAAATGAAATCCTCATGCATTTAAGAGCGCTGAAAAAAGTAAAGAAAGACGTCTCGCTTCATGACCCGATTGGAACGGATAAGGAAGGCAATGAAATTACACTAATAGATGTCCTTCAGGAAGAAGCGGAAGATATTGTGGATGTTATTCAAACGAAAATGGAGAAAAAGCAAATTTATGAGTATATTCATGTTTTAGATGAACGCGAAAAAGAAGTAATCGTTGGTCGGTTTGGCTTGAATTTAGAAGAAGAGCGAACGCAACGTGAAATTGCTAAAGAGCTTGGCATTTCACGAAGTTATGTCTCGCGTATTGAAAAGCGTGCTTTAATGAAGTTGTTCCATGAGTTTTACAAGCAGAGTCAGGGGAAGGGAGCGGGGTGAAAGTGCAGAATTAATGAAATTGCTCGTTGCTCATAGTTATTAAAAAATGAACATTGTATTTAACAGGCACTTGAAAAAGAAAGTCCATGAGTTTTTCCCGTGGACTTTCTTAACTGTTGACCCGGAACCAGGTTTGAGAAAAACAATTAGACAACGGGACACAACTGAATTAAGCCTCATAGAAAATGCTAGTAGAGAAAAAAAGCCTATATTAGCAATTTGTAGGGGAATAGCCATGTTAAATGCGGCTTTAGGTGGAACAGTCATTCAAGATATAGAAACAGAATGAAAGGAACCGATAAAACATTATCAAACAGCAGCAAGATCAAATGCCACTCATGATATTTCAATATCCGAAGATAGCCTGTTGTGTGAGATCGTGGGGAGCGCTAAAACTCAAGTCAATAGTATGCATCATCAAGCTCTTGGGAAAATCGCTCCTTCCCTTAAAAGCGTGGCTCATGCACCAGATGGAGTAGTAGAAGCGGTAGAGGGTATAGACAGGCAGCAACTAATGATATGAGGTGTGCAATGGCATCCGGAAGAGATGGCTATGGAAAATAAAATAGTCTTGAAGATATTAAAAAAAGTTTGTAAATGAATGCACAAGAATGAAGGAGTTCAATATTTCATTTTGATTTATAATTCTTCCGTGCCCATAAAATTAAAGCGAGACATGTTATAAGTAAAAGGCCGATTGAAATAATGAGTAAAGTAGACATTGAAGAAAACATATATGAACCACCTCGCAATTAGTTTTGTGTTTATTAATGTGTATGTTTATTGAAATTTATGCAAATTAGTTTGGTGCTGGTTGGTTTAAAACAAACCAGCGTATACCTGTAAAAACGCTTCTAGTGATGTTGAAAAGGTAGTATTTTCTTATATTTTTGGAGGTTAATATTAAAACATGTAGGAGAGCATCCATATTCGGCGATGCTCTTCTTTTAATATTTCACAGTGTAGGACTTACGTTTTTTGCATGTCAGCGCTCCAAGCTTCACTTGATAAGACGAAAAAGAAAAAGGCAGCACCACGTAAGCGTGCGACGACAGGAAAAGCTCGAAAAAACGCATAGAGAAAGAGCATCTTAGTCAATTCGATTCCCATATTAAAAGCAACGACCACAGTCGTTGCTTTTTCAAATATATCAAGTATTAAAGGGCGAACATCACAATGATAAATAAGACAAAGCTAATGGATCCTAACACTTTTGCAACGGTCAGACGGTTATCCATTTTGAATAGGCTGGGCTTGTATATGCCAACACCTAATGCTAAGAGCACTAAAAAGAAAATAACTAATAGTACGTCCATTACGTTGATTCCTCCCAAAATCGTCTATATGCTAAGTATTTGTGAAAAAAATATAGATATTCGCTCGTCTTACATAAATGATTCATTCATTTTTTGCTTATTCTAATTTAGATAGATGAATGCGCAGTTCTGAGTGTGATTATTTTTAAAATTCTAATTTTATTGGTATGATTAGAATGATTTACATATTAAAGGAGGTATATGAGATGTATGATGTTACCATTATAGGAGCTGGACCAGCTGGGGCTAGTGCTGCTTTATTTTCAGCAAAGGCAGGAAAGAAAACAGTAGTGCTAGATAGTGATCAGAGTATGACAAAACGTGCATGGGTTGAAAATCACTATGGTGTATCAGAAATAACGGGTCCAGATCTTGTCGATATTGGCAAGAAGCAAGCGGAGAAGTTTGGTGCGGAAATCAAAAAGTGTAAAGTGGAATCAATTCAACAAGACGGTGATGGCTTTAAAGTCGAAACGGACGATGGGGTCTTTGAAAGTAAGCATGTTATTATAGCAACTGGTGCTTTAGTTGAATTAGCTGAAAAAAGCGGTGTTGAGACGACTGATGGAACAGAGCCAAGAATTAAAAAAATTGTCCAAGTTGATCACCAAGGAAAAACTAATATAAACGGAATTTGGGCTGCTGGAACATGTGCGGGAGTAAGTGTGCATACTATTATTACAGCTGGTGATGGTGCGAAAGTGGCGATTAATGTGATTAGTGAATTAAATGGTGAGCGCTATGTTGACCATGATATCCTTAAATAAAAGAAAGAAGGATCGTGTCTATTGACATAATCCTTCTTTTTACTATTGATGAATACTTATGATATTAGTTGGCTTTGTAAATTTGATAAATTTCTTTTCGCATGGTCATAGCTCATTTCTTTTGTAGAAAGAAAATAGAGATAGGTACTATCAGTTGCTTGTTTTTTTAGCAAATCAAAAAGAGTTGGTTTTTGATATTGAATAATTGTGATGAGCTCAGATGTTGGTAGGAGAACATTGGTCTTTTTGATCTTTAAAAAGATTTTCAAGAAGTTCTTAAAGACAAAATATGAGCTAGGATCATCAGGGTATTCATGAAGGAGTGAATCGAATTTCTTAAGAAGAGCATTGAGTTCATAATCATTCATAAAAAAAGCTCCTTACCTCTTATTACTGCCTCATAAAAAATTCTCGCCTGAGTAAAAAGAGTAAAGGAGTTTTTTTAAAGGCAGCTGGCTGACATCGGATGATTCCATTAGTCCCTATAGCTTTGCGTCCTTATTTTTCAATAAGTTTGCCGTTTTTCTTTATTTATTAAAATTAAGATAGAAAATGTCGAATATCGTCTATTTTTATTCTTGGGTCTATCATAGTCTTTTTTACGACAAAAATCTACTTTTATGATTGAAAAAAATCCATATTTTTTGAAAATATGACTTTTTATAGTTTAACCATTTATAATCTCTCCACCATTAACGTGAAGCACCTGTCCAGATACGTAAGAGGAATCATCTGAAGCTAAATAGACATAGCTTGGGGCAAGCTCAGCAGGCTGTCCAGGACGACCGCTAGGATTATCTGTTCCAAAGCTTGCAACTTGATCAGCAGGGAAGGAGGCAGGGATTAATGGAGTCCATATCGGGCCAGGGGCCACGGCATTTACCCTGATTCCTTTTGATATCAAGTTTTGCGAGAGTGAGCGTGTGAGCGCGACTATCGCACCTTTTGTGGCAGCATAGTCCATGAGAACGGGCATGCCCTTATAAGCGGTAATAGAAGTGGTGTTAATAATGGTGCTACCTGGTTGCAAATGAGGCATCACGGCTTTTATGAAATGAAAGCAGGAAAAGATATTTGTTTGAAATGTCCGCTCCATTTGTTCGGTTGAGATATCTTCAATCGTTTCTTGATAGTGTTGTTCAGCGGCGTTATTCATTAAGCAATCGATTTGTCCGTAGTGATTAATGGTTTGCTCAACTGCCTGCTTGCAGAACGTCTCATCGCCTACATCTCCAGCAATAAGTAGACATGAACTACCGTATTTTTCAACCAATGACTTCGTAAGTTTAGCATCTTCATGCTCATTGAAATAAACGATTGAAAGCTTAGCTCCTTCTTTTGCAAATGCAATCGCAACGGCTCTTCCAATTCCACTATCTCCTCCCGTAATGAGAGCGACTTTATTTTTAAGCTTTCCACTTCCCTTGTAATTCGTATCATCATAGATAGGTGCAGGGTTCATTTCACTTTCATAGCCAGGTTGACGATCTTGTGCTTGAGCAGGTTGGCCATTTTTTTGAATAGCATTAACAACCTGATACTTCATGGTTTCATCACTCCTCTTCCATATTTAATCTTAGGATGTCTTATAGAAGAATAAATAACCAATTTAAATAGTGACTAAACCTTATGTCTCGTAGAATGACGTTTGTGTTCTTTTTAGAAATTAAAGAGGAGCCCTACTTTATTTAGTAGTAGGCCCCCTCTTTTTATTTTATGCTACTTTATGTGCATCTGAGTCAATCTGTGGTTTAACTGTACGAATCTTATATGCATACCATAACGTTACTAAAAGTGTTAGAGTAGCACCGATTGCTAACGATGTACCATATGCTAAAGCAAAACCTTCTGGTGCATAAAAAATATAAGTTGTAACAACGCCAGTCATAAAGATGGCTGGAATACCACAAATCCAGTGGAACTTTCCTTTCTCAAGTAGATACATTGTAGCTGTCCAAAGCATGATTGCTGCAACAATTTGATTGGATGCTCCAACATAGCGCCATAAGAAAGAATAGTCAATGGTTGTAAGATAAATTGTCGCGAGTGTTACAGGAAGTGTTGCTAGTATAATTCCTTTAGATCCACTTACTTTAAAGCGATTTTCAAGCAGTTCAGTTAACATCATACGAGAAGAACGTAGAGCTGTATCACCAGTTGTAATTGGTAAGATGATAACCCCGATGATTGCTAATAATCCACCTACTGTTCCAAGTAATGAAATAGAAATCGTATTGACAACTTCTCCTGGTCCACCAGCTGCAAGTGCTTCTTGAAGACCAACCGTACCATTGAAAAATGTCATACCTGCAGCAGCCCAGATTAGTGCAATGATTCCTTCTCCAATCATTGCTCCGTAGAATACTTTACGTCCTTCAGACTCTTTCTTGAGCGTACGTGCGATGATAGGACTCTGAGTACTATGGAAGCCAGAAATGGCACCACAAGAGATCGTAACCATTAATAATGGCCAAATAGGTAAATCACCAGGATGTAAATTTTCAAGTGTAAGGTTTGGAATAGGGTTGTCCATAAACAACAAAGCGCCACCAATTGAGACAGCCATAAAGATCAAAATTGCACCAAATATCGGATAAATACGTCCGATGATACGATTAATTGGTAACACAGCAGCGATAAAGAAATAAGCGAATATAAGTACTAATGCCATTGAAAATGAAATCGGTGCAAGCGATGAAATTAAATGTGCTGGTCCAGCTGTGAATGCTGCTGCGACAAGCACCATTAAAATAATAGATACAATATTTACAACTACTTTTATACCGTTCCCTAAATACCGACCAACTAGAGTTGGAAATTGAGCTCCTTTGTGACGAAGGGAGAGCATTCCTGAGAAATAATCATGGACAGCGCCGGCAAAAATACAACCAACCACAATCCAGATAAATGCAACTGGACCATATAATGCCCCTGCAATCGCACCATAGATAGGACCAAGACCAGCGATATTTAATAGCTGGATTAATGTTCCTTTCCACCAAGGCATAGGCATATAATCAAGTCCGTCCTGGTGTGTGTATGCTGGTGTTTTGTTTTCATCATTAATTCCAAAAATCCTTTCAACAACTTTGGAATAGGTGAAGTAACCAACAATCAGTAAAACTATTGATAAAAGAAAAGTTATCATTCCAAATAATCCTCCAATTTTTCTGAAAAATCTAAAGCATGATAAGTATTGTAACGATATCTAACAATCTAATCAATATGTTTTCAGAAAAAAATAATAAATCTGTCGAATAAAACGTTTTCATTTATTGAAATATGCTTTTTTCACATAATTAACAAGCAAAGGAAAGTTGATATTGGGTGTGAAAGATGATCATTATACTGATCTTTTAGCTTTACAAGATTTGTCTGAAAGGGAGAGGAAATAAAGAGGAGAGAATAGGAAAGAAAATATAGTGGAAAATAAAAAAAGCGAAGAGACTGGATCTCCTCGCTTTTGTCTGTCTTATTCGTTGACAGCGTCTTTTAATTGCTTACCAGGCTTGAATGCTGGATTTTTTGTAGCTGGAATTTCAATTTCTTGTCCAGTTTGTGGGTTGCGACCTTTACGAGCTGAACGCTCACGTACTTCGAAGCTACCGAAGCCAACAAGTTGCACTTTGCCACCTTCTACAAGTGCATTTGTGATGCTGTCGAATACTGCGTCTACTGCTTTTGACGCATCCTTTTTAGAAAGGTCTGCTTGCTCAGAGACTGCGTTAATTAAATCTGTTTTGTTCATGAAAAAAACTCCCTTTCATACCTTGTTTTGAAAAACACTTCCTTCGTTTTGAGGAGAAGCGTTCATTCTTCATTTTTATAGCTTAATCATGTTAAATTAGATAAGCTAAAAAAAGCCGCAACTAAATTTACTCATGAAACCCTAATGGTGTCAAGACTTTCAACGGAAAATAAAGCATTTGCACCCATATTTTTCACTGTTTTTGACAATTGCTCGTTACTTTTCGTCGTTTTTCACGAGTTTTGTCAATAATCAAAAGGAAGAAAATGAAGTAGGCGACACTCTATTTACATTTTTCGAACTGTAAATGTTGAGATCATTAGCACGGAAAGAAAAAGCGTCGTTAGTAAAAAGACGAAATTAGGTACGTGAGGTACAAGAAATAATTGCAATGTAAGGATACATCCAGCAGCGGTAATTGGCAGTCCAACAAAATAACCATTACTTTCTGTAATATTAAAGCGTGCGAGACGAATGGCTCCGCAAGCGATAAAGAATATGGCCGAAAACATTCCTGGTAAGCCGAATGAAAAGAGAACAGCTTGATAGATTAGTAATGCTGGCGCAACGCCAAATGAGATAATATCACTTAAAGAGTCTAGCTGTTTTCCGAAATCCGATGTACTATTGAAACGTCTAGCTGCTGCTCCGTCTAAACGATCACATAATGCAGCAATCATAATGAAAAGAAGACCAAGACGCAATTCATTTTGTAAAATAAATAAAATAGCAAAAGCACCAAAACCAAGGTTGATGATCGTTAGGGCATTAGCGATTTGCCCTTTTAGCTTTTTGACGGTATGATCCAATTGATGTAATAGGAACATGACATCGACTCCTTATTCGTTTAGTGCATAGACACACGACGAGGGATTTTTTAGATCTTATAAAGAATAATCATACCATATAATAGTAAATTTTACTATAGGGTAAACCTGTCGAATCACATCATAGTTTCAAGTAAGGTGGGGAATGAATATTGAGAACTGTTTTTTATAGAGCATGTATTGAATTAACGAATCACCGATTTTCATCAAGGTTATTAAAAGCTTTTTCACGGTCAAAGCTAAGCAAGCGATTTGTGCGCTCGTTTTCAAATACATTTGGATTAAACGAAAAGGAAATGGGACGATCGATCAAAGAATATGAGCATTTACATGACTTATTTGTTCGGCACCTAAAGCCTGGCTCAAGACCAATTGACCAAAGTCCAAATAGTATAATTAGTCCAGTGGATGGTGTGATCGCCCAAGCAGGGAAGCTCGAGAGTGATACGTTATTTAAAGTTAAGGGACAAACGTATAGCATTTCTGAAATGCTCGGATCTACTGAAGCGGCTGAGCGATATCGTAATGGAGTTTACATTATTTTATACTTAAGTCCTAGTCATTATCATCGCATTCATAGTCCAATTGATGGAGAGATAGAGAGGCAATGGACACTTGGCAGCCAGTCATATCCTGTAAATGATTGGGGTCTTCGTTTTGGAAAACGTCCGTTATCTCGTAATTATCGCGTTGTAACGGAATTAAATGTGAAGGGAGAGCACATGGTTATTGTAAAGGTTGGAGCGATGAATATTAACACGATTGAATTAACTCATCCTTTTAATACTTTGAAAAAAGGTGAGGAAATTGGTTATTTCTCATTTGGATCAACGGTAGTCTTAGTGGCTGAGGACGGGCTTATCTCCATTGACACTTTGGTTAAAAGTGGGGAGATTAAAATGGGTCAAAAAATTGGGGTGTGTAACGAGTAGTAATTTTTGTGAAAAGAGGTCGACTCTAGTGAGAATACTGGCTCAAATGGCGCAAAGGATTGTTAATGAAGTGACCAAGGTGATCGATGAGGAAGTAATCGTTATTAATCGTGATGGCTATATAATTGCTGGCAGTGATTCAAGTCGTATTGGTAACTTTCATGAAGGTGGTAAGGAAGTGATTACGACAGAACGAAAGCTATTTATTACTGCAGAGGAAGTGAAACGCCTTCAAGGAGTTAAGATTGGTTTGAATTTACCGATTCGTTTTCAACAACGGGTGATTGGGGTAATCGGAATTACGGGTTCCAAACCCGCTACGATCCGTCATGGAGAACTGATTCAACGGATGACAGAGCTTATTATTGAGGAAGCATATGCAGCTGAGAGACTAGATTCAAAGCTGCGTGGAATTGAGACATTTGTTTATGAATGGTTGCATAGTGAATCGGTGACGCTTGATTTTCAAGAGCGTGGAGAAATTCTTGGTATTGATATGAATGAACCTCGTTATTGTGTCTTGGCTCAACTTGATCAAGCTGAAAATGAATTAATTGAGCCTGGGGTAGAGTTAGATGTACTAGATACAATTCGAGCTGTTTTTCCTAATGAACGAAAAGATGTTATCGTACGATGGGGGCCAGGAAGGTTTGCCTTGCTTTTATCAGCTAAACAGCATAGCGAGCAGAAGTTATATCAAGACCTACATCGTTTGTCAAAAAAGGTAGAGGAGAAGCATGGTATTGCCTTTGGAGCTGGTAGTAGTCGAATGCATGAGGAAGCGTCTTTTCTATATGCTGCCTATAAAGAAGCAAAGCAGGCCTTAGCGGAAAGAGGCACAGAAAAGAAGCTAGTTTTTTATGATGAGCTGACACTTGAAATTGCTTTAGCGGAGGTTAGTCCCGAGACACGTGTGAAAATTGTGGAAAAGGTGCTTGGAGCTATTAGTAGTGAACGAGAATTAATTGAGACCTTGCAAGCCTATTTCAGTAACCAGCTCTCCATTAAAGAGACAGCTGCCTCACTTCATATCCATATCAATACTCTTCATTACCGTTTAAAAAAGATTCAAGAGCTCTCAGGTTATCAATTAAAAGAAACAAAAGAGTTGGTAACGCTATATGTTGCATTATGGTATTATAAGGAATACTCCAATTAGATGATTATACAATCAATATTTTTGTAACCGCTTAACTTTTGTATCTTTATACATAGTATAAGTGGTTTTTTTTATTTATACTTAAATATAATAATAAGTGTGAAAATTAAGGCTTTCGCACAAGGGGTGAGACTATGTTAGCAGAGGAAGTACGACAGAAGCTGATTAGCATTGTTGGGGAAAAAAATCTTCTTGATTCTGAAGAAAACTTAGTTGTCTATTCATACGACGCTACGCCAAATTACCAAGCAATGCCCGATGCAGTGATCAAACCAAGAAATACAAAAGAGATACAAGAAATTGTGAAAATTTGCAACGAATACAAAGTGCCAATCGTGCCACGTGGGTCTGGAACGAATTTATGTGCAGGGACGTGTCCGCTTGAGGGTGGAATTGTGCTCTTATTTACCTATATGAATCAAATTCTAGAAATTGATGAGGATAATTTAACGGTTACTGTTCAACCAGGTATTATTACTCTAGAGCTCATTCAAGCTGTAGAAGCAAAGGGTCTATTTTATCCACCAGATCCAAGCTCTATGAAAATATCAACAATTGGTGGAAACATCAATGAGAACTCAGGTGGGTTAAGGGGACTCAAATATGGAGTTACCCGTGATTACGTGATGGCACTTGAGGTTGTTTTGCCAAATGGTGAAGTCATTCGCACTGGTGGCAAATTGGCCAAAGACGTTGCAGGTTACGACTTTACACGTTTAATGGTTGGTTCAGAAGGGACGCTTGGCATTATTACTGAAGCAATGCTGAAGCTTATTCCAATTCCTGAAACAAAAAAAACGATGCTTGCTTTATTTGATAGCTTAGAGGGAGCAGGACAAGCCGTTTCTGCGATCATTGCGAATAAAATTATCCCAGCAACTTTGGAATTTTTAGATCAAGGCACACTTGAAGTTGTAGAGGATTTTGCCAAAATTGGATTGCCGACCAATGTAGGAGCCGTGCTGTTAATTGAGCAGGATGGGCCAATGGAGGTAGTAGATCGAGATATTGAAAAAATCGTAAAAATTTGTGAGGAATCAGAAGCGATATCTGTTCAAGTTGCCCAATCGCCTGAAGAAGGCCTTGCGTTGACAACAGCTCGGCGTTCAGCATTATCTGCTCTTGCTAGAAAGAAGCCTACAACAATCCTTGAGGATGCGACTGTTCCACGTTCAAAGGTCGCTGAGATGGTTCGAGAGATTAATAAGATTGCCAAGGAGCATAATGTTGAAATCTGTACATTTGGTCACGCAGGCGATGGAAACCTTCATCCAACCTGTATGACGGATGCACGAAACGAAGAGGAAATGCACCGAGTTGAACAAGCATTTGCCGATATATTTGCGAAAGCCATTGAACTTGGCGGAACGATTACGGGAGAACATGGTGTGGGAGTAATGAAGTCACCATATTTAGCCTGGAAGCTTGGAGAAGAAGGCGTCAACGCGATGAAAACACTCAAATTTGCCTTTGATCCTAACAACATTATGAATCCAGGTAAAATCTTTGCAAAAGAAACGAAAAAACGGGTGGTGGTTCAGAAATGACAGCGACAAAGCAACAGGAAAAAACCATTCAAGATTTTAAAGACCGTATGGACTACGATGAGCTTATGAACTGTATGCGTTGCGGCTTCTGCTTGCCGTCTTGTCCAACATACGGTGAAACAGATCAAAATGAAGCAGCCTCACCACGGGGCCGTATCGCGCTTATGAAGGCTGTTGTGGATGGCAAGAAAACCCCTGATGAGGACTTTGAGAGACAATTGAATCTTTGCCTAGGCTGTCGTGCTTGTGAACCTGCTTGTCCTTCAGGCGTCAAATATGGACATTTATTAGAGGAAGCACGAGATATTTTAAATGAGCATAAAAAGCATAGTTTACCAGTAAAAGTGATTCGCCGAGCAGTCTTTGACGGATTATTCCCTCATCAAAAACGAATGCGTTCATTGAATCAGATGCTGTGGCTTTATCAAAAGTCAGGTCTGCAAAAAATCGTTCGAGGAACAAATATTTTGAAAGTCATGCCTGGTCAAATGGCGACAATGGAGAAAGTGTTACCAGAAATATCCTCGCCAAAAGAACTGAAAAATCGTCCACATCATATTAAACCAAAGGGTGAAGTAAAAGCGAGAGTAGCCTTTTTCTCAGGTTGTTTAATGGATACAATGTTTATGAAGACGAATGATTCAACCTTGTTTTTACTTGAGAAAGCAGGATGTGAGATTGTGATTCCGCAAACGCAAAACTGTTGCGGAGCACTGCATGCTCATTCAGGTGAGAAAAATAAGGCACGCGAGCTTGCTAAGAAAAATATTGTGGCATTTGAAGAAGAGAATGTTGATTATATTATTTCAAATGCGGGCGGTTGCGGAGCGTTACTTGTTGAATATGATCATTTATTAAAGGATGAGCCTGAGTGGCATGAGCGTGCGAAAAACTTCGCGCGCAAAGTGAAGGACATTTCTGAAATTTTACTTGAAGTTGGTTTGCCAGCTATGAAACTACCTGAACAAATTGTAACTTATCAAGATTCATGTCACTTACGAAACGTGATGAATGCAGGAATGCCGCCTCGGGTGTTGTTACAAATGATTGAGGGAGTCACGTATGTGGAAATGAAGGAATCAGATAGGTGCTGTGGTTCAGCTGGTATCTATAATATTCTCCAGCCTGAAATGTCGACACAAATTCTTGATCATAAAATGGTGCATGCACAGGCTACGAAAGCGACGACGATTGTCACAGCTAATCCTGGTTGTCTTTTACAGATGAAAGTCGGTGTAGAGCGTGAAGGATTATCAGATACGGTTCAAGCAGTCCATATTGTTGATTTATTAGCAGAGGCAGTCCGTGAAGGAGAAAAGGATGTTGCTGTAAATAATTAAGGATAAAAGGGGAAGAGGCAGACCATGCCACTTCCCCTTTTTAGTCTCGTGATTAATTTGTAAACCAATTAAATCCATAGAACGTACCAACAGCAAAAAGAATGATCCATGCAGCAAGACTGACTGTCGCCCACCAAGTAGCAGCTTTTTTACTTGCACCAAGAGCAAGTGCCATTAGGATAGTTAAGTGCGTCCCAAGAATAAGTGGCCCACCAATTGACAGCCCAGGTAATCCGTATTTATTCCAGACGCGTTTCGCCCGTTGTTGACGTTTAGTTTGTTCTTGTGTCTCAATTCCTTTTTTCGCTCTTCGTTTCGCCCGCCACGCTTCAAATTTCTCGTAATATATGACGACGAGAAGAATCGTTAATAGATTTCCAACGAAGGCTACTAAGGAGACGAGAAAGGGATTTAAGCCACGGATAATGCCAATAGGAACGACAACGATTGCTTCTAGCCACGGAGTTGCAGCTGCTAAAAAGATGAGAATATACTCCCATAAAGTAGACATTTTATCATCTCCTATTGTTAGTTAAGAATGGAAGAGGGTGCCTTAAAGGTTGGTTCTTTAACCTTTTGAGACACCCTCTGATGATGATTACGTTTGTTTTGTTTTCTTTGCATACATTTTCTTTAGATCATCTTGCTTACTTTTCTCCCAAAGGGGCACACCTGTCCGGTAAGCAGAACGACCGATCATTAATCCTGCTACTGGCGCAGTTATAAAAACGAAAACAATGGTTAATAAGATTTTCCCAACAAATTCTCCTTGAACGAGTAAGAAGAAGAGGAACGTTGCTATCATAATGAACATGACACCGAGTGTCGTACTTTTACTCGCAGCATGAGTTCGCCCGTAAACATCAGGTAACCGTATAAGCCCAATTGATGCAAGTAAGCTTAAAAAGCCACCAGCGACAACGAAGAAACTAATGACTATTTCAGTCGCGGTCAAAGACAACACCCCTTTCAATAAATTTAGATAAGGCAACCGTTCCAATAAATCCGAGAATCGCTATGACAAGCAATACCTCTGAATAAGCAAGTGTTTCTTGCAAGATCATGACGAGCCCGATAAAGCCAATTAAGTTAATGCCAAACGCATCAAGTGCAACAATTCGATCAGACATAGTTGGTCCAATGACTGTACGAATAAAGCAGACGAATAATGAAAGAGCCATAACGACAAGAACAACAATTAAAATGGTTTGGAACATTATTTCGTCACCTCCATAATCGCACGCTCAAAAGTATTATGGATTTGGCGAATCATTTCTTCTTTATCAGGTACATTAATGGCGTGAATATAAATGTATTTACTATCATCTGAGAAATCCATCGACAGTGTACCAGGAGTCAAGGTAATAAGAGATGCAAGCAATGTTAATTCCCAATCAGATTTAAGATTTGTTGGCAGGGCAATAATGCCAGGCTCAATATCCAGCTTAGGGCTAAGAACAATTTTCATTACATCAATGTTTGCTAATATCAATTCTTTGAAAAAGAGCACTATTAGCTTAATGATTGCCCACACACGACGCATATAGAAATCAAATTGTAAGAAACGACGTAGAACAAACAGAATTAATATACCAATGACATAGCCAACGACAAAGTCAGCTCCAGTAAAGCTGTTTAGCAGGAAAACCCAGATAAGTGCAATGACAATGTTTATTAATATTTGAAAGGCCATAGCAACTACTCCTTAAGAACAGATTCGATATAAATCGATGGATCTAGGATTTGTTCTGCAACTTGTAATGAATAGACGAAAACAGGTTCTGCAGCAAAGCCAAGTACAATCGTTAAGGCCACTAGTGGCACGATAGGTAATAACAATTTACCAACAGGAATTTTGGCCTGTTCTGCTGTATGTTTTTGCTCACCCCAGAATGCATAAATGAATATCTTCAACATAGAGAATAGGGTTAAGAGACCTACAGCGAGGGCAACAGCTGCAATAATATAGTTTCCTTCTTCAAAACCAGCTAAAATAATTGGAAATTTACTAAAGAAACCACTTAAAGGTGGAATACCCGCAAGAGAAATTGCTGTAATAAAGAACAGCCATGCTAAATATGGATGAGTCTTAAGCAAACCACCCATTTGCTTTAAATCCGTTGTTCCTGTTATTCGCTGGGTTGCACCAGCAAAAAGGAATAAGGCTGATTTAACAATAATATGATGGGCAATGTAATAGATTGCACCTGCAATAGCAAGCTGTGTATAAATCCCGAGCCCCATAACCATGTATCCAACCTGACTAATAATATGGTATGAAAGGATACGTTTGAAATCAAACTGAGAAACGGCTCCAAGAACACCAAATAACATTGTAAAACCTGCTAAAACGAGAATGATCGTATGAGTAAAGTCAGGATCGTGTGTAAAGATTAACGTAAACGTACGTATAATCGCATAAATTCCAACTTTTGTTAATAAGCCACCGAACAAGGCTGCAACCGCAGCAGGTGGACCGTAATAAGAACGAGGAAGCCAGAAATAAAGTGGGAACAATCCGCCTTTCATCGCAAATACGATCAAAAAGAGAATAGCAATAGCATTTAACACGCCTGTCTGTTCAAGCTCTCCTACTCGCTCAGCAAGATGGGCCATATTTAAAGTACCAGTTACTGAGTAAATATAAGCGACTGCCGCCAAGAAGAGAATCGAAGCGAAGACGTTAATAACAACATACTTAAACGATTCACGAAGTTGATATTTCGTACCTCCATGAACGATCAGAATATAAGAAGCAATCAGCATAACTTCAAAGAATACAAACAAGTTGAATAAATCGCCTGTAAGAAAAGCCCCGTTAACTCCTGCTAGTAAGAAGAAGTAGAACGGATAGAAAAAGAATTTCTCACGTTCAGGAGAAATCGTTTGAAAAGCAAAGAATAAGCAAACGACTCCGACGATACTTGCTAATATCACCATCATTGTTGCAAACATATCAGCAACGAAAACAATGCCGAAAGGAGCTGTCCAGTTCCCCATTTCAAGAACAATAATTCCTTCTTGGTAAACATATCCTGCTAAATAGAAAGCGATTAAGAGCATCCCAACAGCAGTAAATCCGCTAATTACACGCTGGAGAGTATGATTCTTGGCAAACAGAATAAGTAGCGATCCAACAATAAGTGGGATAAGGACCGGTAGTATGACTAAATTATTCATCAGCAGATCCCCTTAATTTGTCTAAATCATCGGTCTTATGTACTTTATATGTGCGGTATCCAAGTACGAGTAAGAAAGATGTGACCCCGAAACTAATAACAATGGCTGTTAGAATAAGAGCTTGTGGCAGCGGATCTGTATAGGCCTCAGCTCCTATGCTTAGCAGTGGTGCAGTCCCTCTTTGAAGGCCTCCCATTGTCAAAAGAAGCAAGTGAACGGCATGTGACAATATGACAAGGCTCAGGATGACTCGCAATAAGCTTTTAGACAAAAGCAAGTAAGTCCCAACCATGAAGAGGACCCCAATAGTGATGGTCATTAATATTTCCATTACTTATCATCCTCCGCAATCGTTAGAATAATTGTTAACGCAATACCAGCAACAACAAGGTATACACCAAGGTCAAATGGTAAAGTTGTTGTCAGTCCAACTTCTCCTAAAAAAGGAGTTGGAATATACTCAAAGAAATGAGTAAGAAAAGGATAACCGAGTAGCATAGTAGAAACGCCTGTTCCAATTGCGATCAAAAGGCCAACTGCAATGATAGAAGTGAAGTTAAATGGTATAACTTTCTTCATACTTTTCATATCAAACACTAAATACATGAGTAGAAAAGCACTAGCTGTCATTAACCCTCCGATAAATCCTCCGCCTGGGTTATTATGACCGGCGAAGAATATATAGACGGAGAAAGCGAGAATGACGAAAGCGAGAAGGCGTGTCATAGTTTGAAGCATCACATCATTCGATTTGATTTTTTTCACACATCTTCCCTCCCTGTGAAACGGAGCTTGATCAGTGCAACGACACCAAGTGCTGCGATTCCGAGAACAAGAATTTCAAGTAAAGTATCAAGACCTCGAAAATCTACAAGTATAACGTTAACCATGTTATATCCACCAGCAAGCTCTTTAGAATTCTCAATGTAGTACTCTGAAATGGATGCAAACTTTGCATCGTTCCCTAATGCAAGAGAACTTAAGCCCATTGCAATGACAAAACCACCGACGCCAATCGAAATGAGTAGATTAACAATGTTAAAACGTGGTTTAAAAGATTCCTTGCGTAACTCAGGTAAATGATAAAACGCAAGCATGAAGAGAACAACTGATACTGTTTCCACCAGTAACTGCGTCAACGCTAAGTCTGGTGCACGGAAGACAACAAAGAATAGCGCTAGTAGGAAACCTACGACCCCAACGACAATGATTGTCGTAATTCGGTTATTTAAAAATGGAATGGTGATTGTCGATGCTATAAGTAAAATAGCCAAAATCCATATGTAAATGGGAATAGGTGTGACATTAGACGTATCAATAGCAAATGCATCATATCGGAACATTGTATAGCCAAGCAAAAGAATCATAAAGACACACATGTAGACAAAGTAGTCACGCAGTAACCCTGTCATTTGCATACGTGTAACGACTTGTGATCCTTTGATGACACCATCAAGCCCGTTATCATAAAACCAGTTTAATGGATCGCGTTCTTTTAAATAGAAGGCTGTCTTTGACCATTTATTCATCATTAAATAGATTAGTGTTCCGAAAAGAACGACTCCGATTGTCATTAACAGTTCTAAGTTGAAACCATGCCAGTGAGATATATAAACATCAAATGTTTGTCCCTCTTCCAATAGGCTTGGAAGAATGGCAGTCATTGCTGGATTAATCAGCGAATAGGCAAGTAGATTCGGGAATAAACCGAAAATGATGACAAGTGAGCCAAGGATAATCGGACTAATAAGCATCCCGATTGGTGCTTCATGCACTTTTACATCATAATTCTCGGGTTTGAATTTCCCGGTAAATGTTTTGAAAAACATAATTGCACAATAAGCAAAAGTGAAAATACTTGCGACCCAAGCTAAGATTGGGAAAAGAATACCCCATGTTGGCATATTAAAAATCCCAAGTGTGGATGCATTTAACACACCAGTAAAAAACATTTCTTTACTCAAGAAGCCATTAAATGGAGGTAATCCTGCCATCGAAGCTAGTCCAATTAAGGAAATCGTAAAAGTAATTGGCATGATTGTCATCAAGCCACCAAGCTTACGAATATCACGAGTACCTGTTTCATGATCAATAATCCCAGCAGTCATAAATAGGCTTCCTTTAAAAGTCGCATGATTAATCAGATGGAAGATAGCTGCAAGGACGGCAATTGAATACATAGTTGTATCTGTTCCTGATCCGTAATAAAGGGAAGCTGAACCAAGGCCAAGTAAACACATAATTAACCCAAGCTGACTAATCGTAGAATAAGCCAGAATGGCTTTTAAGTCCTTTTGTCGAATGGCGGAAATTGAACCCCAACAGAGAGTCAAGATACCAAATCCAGAAAGAAGCCAGAACCACTCTGCTGCCCCACCAAAGACTGGAGTCAACCGAGCAACAAGGTAAATACCTGCTTTAACCATTGTTGCTGAGTGAAGGTAAGCGCTAACAGGAGTTGGAGCTTCCATAGCATCTGGTAACCAAATATGGAAAGGAAATTGAGCTGATTTTGTAAATGCTCCTAGTAATATAAGAAGCATTGCTGGTAAAAATAAACTACTTGCTGTAACCAAATCCACATTAGCAATAATTTCACGAATGCTAAATGTACCAGTCACGACATACAGCAATGAGAAACCACCAAGCATGGCAAAACCACCAAATACAGTAATCAACATTGATTTTTGTGCACCGTAAATAGATTGTTTGCGATAGTACCAATAACTAATTAACAAAGAAGATGCAAGACTTGTTAATTCCCAAAAAACATAAAGCACAATGAGGTTATCTGATAAGACAACACCAAGCATTGCCCCCATGAACATTAACAAATAGACGTAGAAATTATTTAACTTCTCTTTCGTTTTAGATAAATAGTAAATGGAATAAAGAACAACAAGTGTTCCAATACCAGTTATAAGAAGAGCAAATAACACACTAAGTCCATCTAAATACACATTAAAATGAATTCCAAGTGATGGTACCCATGGGACGCTATGAGAAATAACATCACCATTAGATGTCACTGGCAATTGTTGAATGAAATAAATGAACAACACAAGCGGTAATACTAAAACAAACCATCCTGTATGTATAGCTCTTGCGTACTTATACAAAAACGGAATCAAAATGGCTAACAAAAATGGTGAAATTGTAGCCCAATGTAGGACCGTCAAATGACATACCTCCTTCTCTAATCTTATCGCTGAGTGATGTACAAAACTTATCTTGTCAAATTCTCCCTCGAATGTGGACTTGAAAAGCTAATAATTCTCAGACTAATACAAATTATAACCTAATTTTAATAGACATGCATCCTTCGTACTCTAAGGATCACCTATATTTCTACTTCTTATTAAATAAGTAGAAAGAAGACGAAATAAAGAATATTTTTTTTGGTGAAGAGCAATTTTTACTCAATCTAAATAAAAAAATGCAGAGATACATGTATATTTTGTTACATCATGCGACAAGCTAAATAAAAACATTTGAAGCGAAACTTCATCATAAATAGGAGTGATATGATGAATAATAAACAGAAAGGTATAGTCACAGTTGGTATTTTTCTCTTTTTATTTTCAGGTGGATGGTATGCAAATGAATGGAATAAGCGTATGATTCACGAAAAAGGAATGAATCAATCGGACTTATATGAAATTCAAAGTCTAGAGGATCGAAACTTGCGACATACTGAACCATTTCAACCGAGAGAATATATTCGAATTTCTGATCGGTTTTCGCATTTTTCTGAGTAAGTATAGAACAACAAAAAGCAGCTACCGCAATTTTGCAGGTAGCTGCTTTTTGAACTAGGAAGATAATTTAATGTTGTCGGCAAGTGAACGATTGATGATTTCTAAGCGGATCAACTCAATGAAATCTTGATTAAGCTTTAGCTCAATAGCTTTGTAATAAGTCTCAATAAGAAGTTCATTTGAAAGATTTTGCATAAGATCCTGTCAAATGATTTTGACAGGTTCACCTCCTTCGTGTAAGTTTGTCCATTTTTCATTTAAAAGTAATAGTATTGGATTTATGTAAATAGAAAAGTGAATTGGTATAATCTTTGTTGTATTAATCCTACCATGACTTGGAAAATAGAACAACTGTTCGTTTTATCCACAATTGACAGTGGATAAACTGTTAATTCCCTGTTAATTAAATCTTGAAACATATATTGTATAAGTGAAAATCAGGTGCATAATGTTATCCACACCTGTTGATTGTCATAATAATTTGTCGAAAGATTTTTTATTGTGGGAAATATTCTTTTTTTATGTTGTCGGATTTAAGGTTTTTATTTGGATTGTTCTTAATATTAATTGAAAAAATTTTCAACTAAGGGTATAGTTAAAGTTTGGTTAGATGTACGTGTAAACAATGATAGAAAAAGAGGTGTGAGGGTTGTTTAATAATCTACTTCCTAATCAATATGAGAAGAGTATTTACAATATTAACCTCAGTGAATTAAGAGACAAAGGAATTAAAGGTGTTATTACTGACCTAGATAATACTTTAGTGGAGTGGGATCGTCCTGAGGCGACTCCTGAAGTGCGTGAATGGTTAAAGCAGCTAAAGGATTACGGGATGAAGGTGACAATTGTATCAAATAATACGAGTAAACGTGTAAAGGCGTTTGCTGACCCTGTAGAAGTCGTCTTCATTCACGGGGCGAGAAAGCCTCAGCGTAGAGCATTTCGTCAAGCTTGTATGGAAATGGGATTGCGTAAGGATGAAGTTGTTGTTATCGGAGATCAAATTTTTACAGATGTACTTGGTGGAAATCGTGCGGGCCTTCATACAATTTTAGTTGTGCCAGTGTCTAGTTCGGACGGATTAGCTACGCAGTTGAATCGACGAATGGAACGAATTGTACTTGGTTGGATGAAAAAGCGCGGAATGATTGGTTGGGAGGATTAAACGTGGAAGAAAGACAAGTGATTTGTGCTGGTTGTGGTGTAAGCATTCAAACAGAGGATAAAAAAGCATTAGGGTATGCGCCGCCATCTTCCTTAGAACGTGACGTTGTCATATGTCAAAGATGTTTTCGTTTGAAGCATTATAATGAAGTACAAGATGTCTCGTTAACGGATGATGATTTCTTGAAAATTTTAAATGGATTAGGGAAAACGGATGCCCTCATCGTAAAAGTTGTCGATATTTTCGATTTTACTGGAAGCTGGTTACCTGGGCTGCATCGTTTTGTGGGGAAGAATGATGTGCTATTAGTTGGTAATAAGGTTGATTTGCTGCCGAAATCTTTGAAGAAGAATCGACTTATTAATTGGATGAAAAAATCTGCTAAAGAGCTTGGTTTGAAGCCTGTTGATGTGATGTTAATGAGTGCAGAAAAAGGACAAGGTGTCGTTGAGATCGCAGCAGAGATTGATCGAATTAGGCACGGGAAGGACGTTTATATCGTTGGCTGTACAAATGTTGGGAAGTCGACATTTATTAATCAAATCATCAAAGCATTTGGTGGTGATACGGAACAGCTTATTACAACTTCTCATTTCCCAGGAACAACACTTGATATGATTGATATTCCACTGGATGACGGAAAGGCGTTATATGATACCCCAGGGATTATTAATCACCATCAAATGGCTCACTTTGTTGATAAGCAAGAGTTAAAGGTGATTACACCGAAGAAAGAAATTAAGGCAAAGGTTTTTCAATTGAATGAAGGACAAACGTTATTTTTTGGTGGGTTGGCTCGCTTTGACTTTACTCGAGGCGACAGTACTTCATTCACGTGTTATTTTTCGAATGAACTTCATATACACCGTACGAAGCTTGAAAAAGCCGATGCCTTGTATGAAGACCATTTAGGAGAATTACTAGCACCACCTGGTCCTGAAACGAAAGACAAGCTACCTCCACTTGAAAAGCATACATTTCAAGTGAAAGATAGAAAGGTGGATATTGTTTTTTCGGGTCTTGGATGGGTGACTGTAAACGGAACGAATATTCAAATTGAAGGTTATGCTCCTAAAGGGGTTAATGTAACAATTCGTGAATCAATTATATAAAAGAGAGTAGTCATTTTTGGAGTGAAGAGAGGAGAGATCATGATGACAAAGGTTTTCGGTTTGCTTGGTCATCCAGTCGGGCATTCAAAATCACCACTTATTCACAATGATGCATTCTCATCAGCTGGTATGGATGCTAGATATCATGCGTTTGATGTGAAGCCAGAACAGGTAAAGGCAGCTGTAGAAGGAATTAGAGCATTACAATTGGCTGGTTGTAATGTAACAGTTCCACATAAAATAGCTGTAATGGATTTTTTAGATGAGATTGATGATGAAGCGAAGCAAATAGGTGCGGTCAATACGATTGTGAATCAAGGTGGACGATTGATTGGGTATAATACGGATGGTCGTGGTTATGTGGAATCATTGCTAGAAGAGTTAGGGGAACCATTAGCAGATAAAAACATACTCGTGATTGGTGCGGGGGGCGCGGCGCGAGGTGTTGTGACAGCTCTCGCTCGCCACGGAGTTGCCCGCCTTACGATTACAAACCGTACATTAGAGAAAGCAAACGCGCTTTTGGATATTGCGAAATCGTTGAATACAGAGGCAGAAGCGATAAGTCGTGATGATGCTGAAAGCAAACTCGGTGAATATGATGTAATTATTAATACGACTTCAATTGGGATGAGTCCAAATACAGATGAGTCGCCACTGTCTCTTAAAAAACTTGCACCTGGTACGATTGTCAGTGATCTCATTTATAACCCGATCGAGACAAAGTTGTTAAAAGAAGCGGCTCAACGTGGAGGAAGAACGCTAAACGGAGTCGGCATGTTTGTCAATCAAGCAGCTCTTTCCTTTGAGCACTGGACTGGAATGAAGCCGAACCGTCAAAGAATGAAAGAATTAGTTGTTGAAACATTAGGAGGAACATCATGTTAACAGGAAAACAAAAAAGATTTTTACGTTCAAAAGCACATCACTTAAACCCTATTTTCCAAGTGGGAAAAGGTGGAGTAAATGATAATATGAGTAAACAAATTGCTGAAGCTCTTGAAGCACGAGAGTTGATCAAAGTGAGTATTTTACAAAATTGTGATGAGGATAAGGATGAAGTAGCAGCTGCACTTGTGCGCGCTACGAAAGCAGAGCTTGTTCAAGTGATTGGGCACACTATTGTCCTTTATAAGGAATCAAAAGAAAACAAGGAAATTGTTCTCCCGTCATAATTGAAAAGTTGGAGGGGTGCGGATATGAAAAGAATCGGTCTGTTTGGCGGGACCTTCAACCCGCCGCATTTAGGACATATGCTCTTTGCTCAAGAAGTGCAAGTAGCACTTCATCTAGATGAAATTTGGTTTATTCCCGTCAATATCCCTCCTCATAAAGAAAGTAACGAGCTTGTGTCGAATCGTCATCGTGTTGATATGCTGAGAGTATGTGCAAAGCGTCATCCTCAGTTTTTTGTTTCAACGGTTGAATTAGAACGAGAAGGACCATCCTATACGATCGATACGGTTAAACGACTGAAAGATGAGCATCCTGAAAATGAATTCTTCTTTTTAATCGGTGGAGATATGATTGATTATTTGCCAAAATGGGAAAGAATAGATGAATTAATGGAGCTGGTCACTTTCGTAGGGGTAAAACGGCCAGGTTCTCACGCATCATCCGCTTATTCGGACCGAGTATATTTACTAGAAATGGTGCAGGTTGACTATTCATCAACTGTGATCCGTAACCGTGTAAAGGAAGGTTTGCCGATCACCTATATGGTGCCAGATGAAGTGGAAGCATTGGTGAAGGAGAGAGGGTTGTATGGATCAAAAAAAAGCATTACAAATCGTTAAACCACATCTTACTGAGCACAGGTATACGCATACGGTTGGTGTAATGAATACAGCGATTGAATTAGCAGAACGCTTTCAGGCAGATAAGAAAAAAGCTGAGCTTGCAGCAATTTTTCATGATTATGCGAAATTTCGTGATAAGCAGGAGATGTGTGCCCTTGTTGAAAGCTCAATAGAGGATAAAACGATTTTAGGGTATGGTGATGAACTATTACATGCGCCTTGTGGGGCATATTATGTGGAGCATGAGGTTGGTATTAAAGACGAAGAAGTTCTTAATGCGATTCGTTATCATACGACAGGTAGACCAAATATGACATTGCTTGAAAAAGTGATTTTTCTTGCTGATTATATTGAGCCAGGGCGTCAGTTTAAAGGTGTTGATGAGGTAAGGAAACTATCTGAAACAAACCTTGATGAAGCCGTCATTCAAGCATTGGACAATACGGTATCTTTTCTGATGAAACGCAGACAGTTAGTTTATCCAGAAACAATCGCAACATATAATGAATTAGTAGTTAAACAAAAGAAGGAGAAGTGATTAAATGACTGAAACACCAATTTTATCGCTAGCAGTAAAAGCAATGGATGATAAAAAAGCAGAGAATATTGTCGCACTAAATATGAAAGGGGTTTCGCTTATTGCCGATTATTTCGTGATTTGTCACGGGAATTCAGATAAGCAAGTACAAGCAATCGCTCATGAAATTAAAAAAGTGGCACAAGAAGAAGGTTATGATATTAAACGTCTAGAGGGCTTTGATCAAGCTCGTTGGGTATTAATTGACTTAGGTGATGTTGTTGTCCATGTCTTCCATAAGGACGAACGAATTTATTACAACTTAGAGAAGCTATGGGGAGATGCTCCAACTGTTGAATTAGAAGGAGTATTAGGTTAATGGAATTAAAGCCTGGATATGTCGTCACACTCGAGGTCGTAAGGAAAGCGGACTTTGGATATTTTATTAGTGATGGTAAGGTGGATATTCTGCTCCATGAACGCGAAACTAGTGGGAAACTTGAAGTTGGTGATAAGGTTGAGGTGTTCCTTTACCATGATCACCAAGGGCGACTAGCAGCGACAATGGAAAAGCCGCTATTGCAAGTTGGTGAAGTCGCGTGGTTAGAAGCGGTTAGTGTAAAAACAGGTCACGGGGTTTTCTTTCATAACGGGATTTCTCGAGATTTATTTTTATCAATGGATGAGCTCCCTTATGACCGGGAGCTTTGGCCAAAACCAGGTGATAGATTACCACTTTCGCTTACATGGGATAAAAAAGGTCGTCTAATGGGAAAATTGGTTAAAGGCGAGCCGATCGAAAAAGATGCTAAAAAAGCTGATTCTATCATGGTGCACAAAGAAGTGGCAGGCTATGCGTATCATTTTCTTGATGAAGGTGTCCTTATCTTAACTGATGAGGGGTATATTGCCTTCTTACACAATGATGAGATGACACAAGAGCCGCGTTATGGGGAGTATATCCGCGCTAGGGTCCTTTTTGTGAGAGAGGACGGGCGTATGAATGTAACGACAAGGCCGCTGCGTTCTGAACAACAGGAGGAGGATTCAGAGCGGATCTATGCCTTTCTATTAGAACGTGGTGGGTCAATGCCATACTGGGATAAGACGCCTCCAGAAGATATTTTTGCTCGCTTTCAAATGAGTAAGGCAGCTTTTAAACGTGCATTAGGCAAGCTAATGAAAGAGAAGAAAATAGAACAACGTGATGGCTGGACGCATTTGAAGGAGAAACAATGAATTATCAAGCTTTTGCTAAACTGTATGATTCGCTGATGGAAGAGGCACCTTATGATCAGTGGATTCAATTTGTAAAAGCATGTTCAGAGAAAGCTGATTTTACAGGTGTATCGATCCTTGATATTGGTTGTGGAACAGGTGAACTTTTGGTGCGCTTGCATCAGGAGGGAGCTAACGTCACAGGAGTTGATTTATCGGCAGAGATGTTAGCTGTTGCTAGTAAGAAATGTGAACAGGCAGGTTTTCATCCTATATTAATTGAGCAATCAATGACTCAGCTAGAAGGGCTCGACTCATTTGACATTGTGACTGTATTCTGTGATTCGCTGAATTATCTTGAGACGGAAAAAGAAGTGCAAGACACGTTTAGCAGCATTTATCAACGGCTTAAAGACGGCGGTCTGCTGTTATTTGATGTTCATTCAATACAGAAAATAGAAGAAGGTTTCATTGGACAAACGTTTGCTGAAGATGCTGATGAGATTGCTTACATATGGACATCGTTTGCGGGAGTTTATCCTTCTAGTGTGGAGCATGAGCTTTCCTTTTTTGTTCGCGATGAAGATGATGGTCGTTATGTGAAAGTTGAGGAGTTACATAAACAGCGGACTTTCCCTATTGAACAATACAAAGAATGGCTAATAGCGGCAGGTTTTGAAATTGTCACGATAACAGCTGATTTTACTACATCACTTCCAACAGAAGAGAGCGAACGAATCTTTTTCTACGCTCGTAAAAAAAATAGAGGATTTTGATGAAATGAATAGAATTAAAAAAGAAGGAGTAGTTGCTCCTTCTTTTTCTATTGACTTTTAGAAAAAGCATCGGCAATTTTAGCTTTTTCTTCTTCGTACTTTGCATGTGTTTGCTGGAATAAGTGGTCAAACATCTGACCAACCTCTTCTTCTAGCACTTTAATACCTTCTCCTGTAATACCCCCAGGTACACAAACGCGTTGCTGTAATGTAGGCAAAGTATAATGTCCTTGTTCAAGCAATTTACCCATCCCAATCATCATATCCGTTGCTAAAGTTGTTGCATCTTCTTTAGAAATATTCGTCTGTCTGACTGCTCCATCAATAAATTGTTGCATTAAATAACTAAAAAATGCTGGGCCACAACTGACAATGTCGGAAGAAACGCGAGTGATATTTTCCTCAATAAGTAACGGCTCAGAAATGGTAGCCATTAATTCAGTAACTCTTTGACGATCATTTTGTGAACATCTTTCTCCGAAACTTATAAGCGAAGAACCTGTCAAGGCACGATTTAAAATACTTGGAATGGCTCGAGCTACTTTACAATCAACCATCGTTTCCAATTGTTCAACGGAAATGGGACTTGTGATCGAAATGAGTAATTTATCAGGGTGACAGACAGGTGCAAGCTGTCTTAGGATGGTTGGCATTTGAAGTGGTTTAACACCTAGAAATATAATATCGGCCTTTTTAGCAACAGTGACGGAATCACTCGCTATTTCAATAGCTGGAAAACGATCCTTTAACGCTTCAGCTTTAGTCATTGTTCGGTTGGTAACGAGAACTTGATGTTGATCAATTGCTTTCGATTCAATAAAAGCCTCAAGCAAAACTGTTCCCATACTTCCTGTACCGATTACCCCTATTTGCATCTTAGCTCCCTCCTTTTCCTCTTTTATATGCAGACGAACACCGTTATGACTAAACGTATGAAGGAAGGAGTGAGGATATACCTCCTAGATGCAAGGACATGTATCTAAATGTAAAAATTACTTCTTTAGATACTCTTTGATCATTTCAACCGTTACATTTTTTCTTGGTGGAAATTGAAAGGTCATTGCGATTTGATTCATTTCATTAGTAATACGGTTAATCTCTGTTGTTTGTATTGGTTTTCCTGCTTTTGCTTGACTTAACGTCTCCTCGATTGCGCGCTCTCTCGCAGCATCTAATGCAAGAAATTCTTTTTGAGCGTGACGGTGTTTCTTCACTTGCTCCGCTATTTGTAGGTGTACTGACATATGTATTTCTCTCCTTTTTCCTTCGCTCACTATTTTGTAGGCTATTTGCTTCGTTTATAAGGTAACAAAAGCAAAGTCATTTTAAAATGAGGACGTGATTAAAATGAATATAAAAACCCCTGAACGTAAGCATGTCGTATTTCTAATTGGGATAGTCCTATTAGTCAGTTTAGTCTTGTTTCTTCATTTTCGCAACGCCGAAATGGAGGAAGTACAAGTGGATTGGTCAAATTCATTTCTTGAAGATAATGAAACAGAAGAAGTTGAAGAAATAGTTGAGCCAGCTTTTTATGTCGTTGATATAAAAGGAGCTGTACAACATCCAGGTGTGTATGAATTGGCACAAGGAAGCAGGGTTCATGAAGTGATTAAAAGGGCTGGAGGTTTCCTCGAAGAAGCTGATCAGAAACAATTAAATTTAGCAGAATTATTACATGATGAGATGATGATCTATGTTCCTATTGAAGGAGAGGAGGTTCATACAACAAATATAAATACTGCTGATGGTGGGAATAGTGATGGCAGGATTGCTATTAATTCTGCAGATGCACAAGCACTTGAACAATTGCCAGGTATTGGCCCAGCTAAAGCACAAGCGATTATTGCTTATCGTGACGAACACGGTCCCTTTAAAGAGGTTGATGATCTCCTTAACGTTTCGGGTATTGGACCCAAATCGCTTGAGCAGTTCCGCGAAATGGTAATAATCCAATAAAACATTTGATAGGAATAGAAAGAATTTTCTGATAGAATGTAAGCGTATAATTGAGGGCAAAAGTAAGTGGGAGGCGAAGGAGAAATGACGGAGAAGAAATGGTCAATTGACACAATTGCTGTACACGGTGGTCAAGAGGTAGATCCAGCAACACAATCTCGTGCTGTTCCGATTTACCAGACGACATCTTATGGATTTGAAAATACTGAACATGCTGCCAATCTTTTTGGTTTAAAGGAATTGGCAACATCTATACAAGAATTATGAACCTAACACAAAGAAATTCATAGATGTACTCGAGATGTTCTCGCATGTAGCAAATGTAGGAGATGCAAAGTCACTTGTTATTCACCCAGCAAGTACAACACATCAACAGCTAAGTGAAGAAGATCAAAGAGCAGCGGGTGTTACACCTGAACTCATTCGCCTTTCAATCGGAATTGAAGGAATCCAAGATATACTAGCTGATCTTGAGCATGCTTTGCAAAAGAGTCAGGACTAAATCATAATGATCAGTGTCTGTCCTTTTGGTTGAGGATAGGCACTTTCTTCTTTTTTAAAGAAAAGAGCTAACATTCTGGCAAAAAGTTTTCTTGACGTTGACTAGCTTTCTTCACTACACTAGAGGAATGATATGACGAGAAAGGAGAATAAGGATGGAAAGGATTTCTTGGGATCAGTATTTTATGGCTCAAAGTCATTTACTGGCACTGCGAAGCACGTGTACGCGACTAATGGTCGGGGCAACGATTGTAAGGGACAAGCGTATCATTGCTGGCGGCTATAATGGCTCAGTCTCGGGAGGTGCACATTGTATCGACGATGGTTGCTATGTGGTCGATAATCATTGTATACGAACCATTCATGCTGAAGTCAATGCGTTGCTTCAATGTGCAAAATTTGGTGTGCCAACAGAAGGAGCAGAAGTGTATGTGACGCATTTTCCTTGTGTCCATTGCTCAAAGGCGCTTATCCAAGCGGGGATTAAGAAAGTCTATTATGGAAGCGACTATAAAAATCATCCTTATGCAATCGAATTGTTTAAGGAGGCTGGTGTTCAAGCTGTTCAAGTCGAACTTGATGACATGAGTTTAGATCGACAGCACCTTGAAAAAGTGACATTTACGACTGAGCTTCTTGATAAGCTAGAACGAGCAGGGGTTGATGAAGAAGAGCTTCGTCCACTGCGAGATCAAGCAAATACATTATTTAAGCAAAGTCTTTTTAAAGGTTAAGGGGATGCAGCGTTTTCTTCCCCTTATCCCTGCAGCTGCAAGCCTCGGCCTCATTTTAGCTATTCGTGGACCAAGTTTCTCCTACGCTGTAGCCTTCCTATTGTTTATCCTCTTTTGCTTCTTTCATCGTACTTTTTTTCGGAAAATCTTCCTTGTGATTAGCATAATCTTTCTTTTGTATTATTTTGTCGGCACTCATGCACTTCATCAGCAAGTAACAGTATATGAAGCAGGTGAACAAACCATTATAGGGACCATTCAAACGATCCCAGTGATTGATGGCGATTCGATGTCTATGCGCTTAAAAGGTCAAACCTCTGAAATTCTCCATGTACAAGCCTTTCTTACTTTCGAAGACGAACAAAAAATGTTAAAACAACTCTCCCCTGGTGATCGATGTCAAATAATAGGAACACTCCAAGAGCCTTCTTTACGAACAAACTTTGCTCAATTTGATTACAAGCGTTATTTACAGGAGCAACAGATTTATTGGATTCTTCGCACGGAGTCAACTGGGATTGCCTGTGTACAATCAGAAACAGGTGTTTATTATCAGTTGCAACGCTTTAGACAAACGCAGATTGCTCACTTAGAAAAAACGATTGATCCCGAACTTGCAGGAATCATGATTGCATTATTATTTGGTGAAAGAATGATGATGGAAGGGGATGTATTAGAAGCTTATCAACGACTTGGTGTAATCCATTTACTAGCTGTTTCTGGCTTGCATGTTGGGATGATTGTCGCTGCTATTTTTTACTTACTCATTCGGATAGGGATCACTAGAGAAAGAACGATGGAAGTATTAATCTTGTTTTTGCCGATTTACATTATTATAGCTGGAGCAGCACCACCTGTTATTAGGGCCTCCATTATGGCGATGGTTGTACTTATCTGTTTACGAATTCGAATGCGAGTACCGCCACTTGCTGGTGTGATTTTTGTGTATATGTTTTATTTGTTGATAAACCCTTTTGTCCTTTTTCAGCTTGGTTTTCAGCTTTCGTTCCTTATTTCATTCGCTCTTATATTATCGGCTTCGCTTATTGGGCAGCGTTATCATCATCCTGCTGCACAGCTCCTTGCTGTCACGATGTTATCTCAAATGTTATCCACACCCTTATTACTCATGCATGTGTATGAATTTTCGTGGATAAGCATCCCACTAAATCTTATTTATATCCCTTTTGTGACTCTATGTGTTCTACCTCTGTCAGCCATTTCTTTTCTGCTTTCTTCATTTGTTCCATCCTCTTTAAATATTCCGTTACTTTTTCTTGAAATCGTTGTGCCATACGCTCACAAATGGCTTACTGATCTTGCTCAATTTAAGTGGTCATCGTTTATTGTAGGAAAACCGCCTGCTTTTCTTGTCTTATGTATGTACGTTGCAATTACTTACGGCTGTCTATGCTGGGAAAATGGACGTAAAAATTGGTGGATCAAGCCAATACTTATTTTTTCCGTTCTCATCCTCGGTCAAATGGGTGCCCCGTATCTTGATTCGCGTGCGAAAGTAACGATGATCGATGTGGGACAGGGTGATAGTTATCTCCTTGAACTCCCGTATCGTAAAGGAGTGTATCTCATTGATACTGGTGGAACGATTTCTTTTTTTGATGAAGAGTGGCGCAAGAGAAGACGTCCCTTTGACGTTGGAGCAAGTATCGTTGTCCCAGAGCTGAAGTCACGTGGGATTAGTCGAATTGATCGCCTTATTTTATCCCATGGGCACATCGACCATATTGGAGGTGCGTATAAGCTTAGTAAAGCGATTCAGATTGAAGAGGTTTTGTATGGGAAGGGTCCAGTGGAAGGGGAAAGAGAGCGTGAAATATTAGAGGAGCTTATCAACCAAGGTGCACAGCTAACATTTATAGAAGAAGGTGTTCAATGGAGTTTAGGATCATCGCACTTTGTTGTTCTTTCGCCGTTAGGATCTGAGGTGGACTTAAATGCAAGGTCGATTGTATTGTACGCTGAATTAGGAGGCATATCGTTTTTATTTACGGGGGATTTAGAGGAAGAAGGAGAGAGGAGAATCATATCGACTTATCCGAATTTACAAGTGGATGTGCTTAAGGTTGGTCATCATGGGAGTCATACGTCTACAAGTGAAGACTTCTTACAGCAGCTCGATCCAAAAGCAGCTTTTATCTCGGTTGGTCGAAATAATCGCTTTAGTCATCCACATCTTGAAGTGGTAGAGCGTTTACATGAACGGGGCATCATAATCTGGAGAAGTGATGAGGGTGCAGTAAGATTATTGTTAAAAGATGGACAGGTTGAAGTAGAGACGGTGGATAATTAACGGAGGCCACAAAAAAGAAGTTGATTCACGAAAAGTCATGACAGCAAGTCCTAAAGCAGGAAAGCCGTACGACACAAGACATGTGAATCAACTTCTTTGAGGCGTCAAAGGACGCTTTGGTTCAAGCCTGTCGTTTTAAAATATGGTTTAAAATTGGCTAAATACATCAACAAGTGAAGCGATGATGAAAAGCGTCGCAAAGAAACCGAAAGAAACGACAAAGGCAACACCAGAATCGATGGCATCATTACGTTTACTTTGAACGTCTTTTTCAAAATGATTCATCTGGCACCCCTCCTTATTCAACTTTTAGTATACGGGATGAGCTAGGAAAAAGCTAGAACGATTCTGCCCCATTAGAAAATGAAACATACTTTGTTCAAGAAATTGTAAGGAAGTTCTTTTTACATTGGCTCGTTTGTTAAGAGTTGTCACCTATAGTTTGACGTCGCATAGGATATCATAATTACTGCAAGGCGGTCATGGTTATCGCTTAGGACGAGAATTCCCGGGACCTCGTTCCTTAGCGTTTATCATAAATGGGGGTCTGGTATCTTCGGGCTAGATCCCCTTTTCATTTTTCCTTGTCATATGCGACGTCTTTGTCTAAGCTAGAAGGGTAAACCTAACGCATAGATTTCCCGATTAGAAAATAAGTATGCGAGGAAAATGAGGAATGAATAACCAATGTCATATTTACAAGTAAAAAAAGAAATTGAACGTGGCGATGTCAGACGTCTTTATTTTATGTATGGAACGCAATCATTTTTAATGGAGGATTTAGTTCAAAGTATTATTAAACATACAGTCGGATCTCAGGATGATGCCAATATCATTACATATAGCTTGCAAGATACACCCCTTGAAATAGCAGTTGAGGAAGTAGAAACGATCCCTTTTTTTGGTGGTGAAAAAATTGTCATCATCAAAGACTTTTCTCTTGTGACAAGTCAAAAGCAGGAAGGGAAAGTAGAGCATGATGTAAGTAGATTAGAGCAATATATTGAACGGCCCTCTCCTGACGCTGTTCTTATACTATTAAGTCCTTATGAAAAACTGGATGAACGGAAAAAAATAACGAAAGCATTAAAACAGAAAGCGACTGCTGTTGAATGCGCGCCATTTGATGAACAAATGACAGGGCAATGGTTAGACGAGCAGGCAACATCAAAGGGATTTAGTTTTTCAAAGGATGGAAAAGAACGGTTATTAGAGCGGGTAGGTCCACAATTATTGTTGCTCGCATCTGAAATGGATAAGTTAGCTTTGTATGTTGGTGAAAATGGAGAGGTGGATGCGGCAGTCATTGATCTTCTCGTTGCAAGATCGCTTGAGCAGGATGTGTTTGCTTTAATTGATTTTGCCATCAAACAACGAATTGATGAAGCTTTGGTTATTTATCATGATTTATTAAAGCAAAAAGAAGAGCCGCTTAAATTACTTGCTTTAATTGCGAGACAACTAAGGATCTATTATCAGGTGAAGGAATTAAGTCGGCGCTCGTATTCGCAAAAGCAAATGGCCACGCAACTAAAAATCCATCCATACGTCGTAAAGCTTGCAAGCCAGCAGGTTAATCGTTTCGATGATCAGCAGCTATTAGGATTACTTGAATCAGCTGCGGATACGGATTATGCGATTAAAACGGGAAAGATGGATAAGGTACTTGCGGTTGAACTCCTTTTAATGAAATTAGCGAATCTAAGAAATGGGTAAAAGAAAAAACACACGATGATCATCGTGTGTTTACGTATACCCAGTTATTATGCAGAAAGACCGTTAAGCTTCTTAGCTAGACGAGACTTTTGACGAGATGCTGCATTCTTATGGATAAGTCCTTTGTTTGCTGCTTTATCAAGCTTCTTGCTAGCTTCAGTGTATGCTGCTGTTGCTAATGCAACGTCACCAGTTTCAACTTTTGCTTCGAAGTTCTTAACAGCAGTACGAAGAGCAGATTTTACAGAAATGTTTTGCGCACGACGCTTGTCGTTTGTTTTCACACGCTTAATTGCTGATTTAATATTTGGCATATCTTTCACCTCCTGAAAAAATGTTGTTCTCGTTTGTCACCAGTCCATCTATTATGAACGGTTTCGATTCCTTTATTCAAGGCCTTGAAGATGCACGTAACATCATTCATACAACAAATTGCATTCTATCAAAAACTACACAAAAATGCAATAGCAGAATGAAAACATCCAGTTCAGGAAACACTATTCTCACTAGTGATCTATGAGGAGGAATGGTGTAAATGTCTGAGGAATTAAATCTTGATCCATATCAAGTTCGGACGGATTTAGCTGTCGAGGCTAGACAAATGGCGCTTGAAGAACAACGAAAAACCAATGAAAATGATCAAGAGGTAAATGGTGTAACTATAAAGGAAGAAACGATAGATGGAGTCACGATTACACATGTCATGATTGATGAAGTGGGAGCAAAGCGTCTTGGTAAAAAGCCTGGAAATTATTTAACGTTCGAAGCCCAAGGAATTCGCAAAAAAGATACTGATTTACAAGAGAAAATGGAGCGTGTTTTTGCGGATGCCTTTCATTCATTTTTGGTTGATTTAGGGATTAAAGAAACAGATACATGCCTAGTAGTCGGACTAGGTAATTGGAATGTGACACCTGATGCTCTAGGCCCACTAACAATTGAAAACTTATTAATCACTCGTCACTTGTTTGAATTAGCGCCGGAACAGGTACAAAAGGGGTTTCGCCCAGTAAGTGCGATTATTCCTGGCGTTATGGGTCTTACGGGTATTGAAACGAGTGATGTAATTTACGGAATCATCGAGAAAACGAAGCCTGATTTTGTGATTGCGATTGATGCGTTGGCTTCTCGTTCGATTGAGCGTGTCAATACGACAATCCAGATTTCTGATACAGGTATTCATCCAGGCAGCGGTGTCGGAAATAAGCGGAAGGAATTGAGTAAGGATTCGCTTGGTATTCCAGTGATTGCCGTTGGTATCCCTACTGTTGTTGATGCGGTTTCGATTACGAGTGATACGATTGATTATGTTTTAAAGCATTTTGGGCGTGAGATGAAGGAAGGAAATGCACCTTCTCGTTCCCTTACACCAGCGGGGATGACATTTGGTGAGAAGAGAAAGTTAACGGATGAGGATTTGCCAGAAGAAGAGAAACGTACGACGATTATGGGGATGGTTGGGAATTTGCCTGAACATGAAAAAAGGCAACTTATTCAAGAAGTACTGGCTCCATTAGGACATAATCTGATGGTAACGCCAAAAGAAGTCGATGTCTTTATTGACGATATGGCTAATGTCTTAGCGGCAGGAATGAATGCAGCTCTTCATCGCCAAGTTGACCAAGAAAATGTTGGAGCTTATACACATTAAGCGATAAAAAGGGTCTGATTTTCTTCAATACACAGTAATGATGTGTATAAGAGATCAGACTCTTTTTTATTTTGTTGTTCTACTCTTTTTTGATTATTCATAGTAGTGGATTAGTAGCTTCCTACGCATTAGTCAATGGACAAGTTATCGTTATCATTTTACTCACGCTACGCATAAGGGAGAGAACTATTTATGAAAAGAAACCAGTTCCATAGTTTCACGGTTAAGATAAATCGGACGAGTCTTAAAAAAATTGTTGCTCTAACGATTGTTGGAATTATTGCCCTCTTCGTTTTTACTGGAATGTTAACCTCATTTGAACCAGGTTATGGTCTAGCATCAAATCAAGTACATGAATGGGCGAGCGATATTAAAGGGGAGCATTTTGTTCACCTGTTAGGAATGGAAAATGCTTATTTTGCACAAGTATTGCCTAAAGATAGTGAACCGCTCAGTGTGTCAAACCTTGCATTTCGTGTGGCAACAAGTATTAATCCTGATGATCCACGAAGTTTACTGGGGAGGGAACTACCTGGCTTTGCTTTATTTGATGGACGGATTGTTGTAGCTGGAGAAGGGACTGACTATACGAATCTACCCGTAGAATCAGCTCCTCCTATGGAAGTGTTAATGGCTGAGAGAGAAGCGACTCAGGAAAGTTTAGCGATGCTTGAACAACTTGAAAGAGAGGGTGAAAAGCTTGCTGGAACCACGGATGGAAGAAAGGTAGTTCATATTATTCATTCCCATAACTATGAATCTTTTTTACCAGAACTAGAAACCGATGTTCCAAATGAAGCACACCATAGCAAAATTAATATTACGCTTGTAGGAGAAAAATTATCGCAGGAGCTTGAAAAAAGAGGAATTGGCGTTGAAGTAGAAAGACGTGATATTCAAGCCAATTTAAGCGAAAGAGGTTGGAGTTATCCGAGATCCTATGATGCCTCAAGAGAATTTATCAAAGAAGCAATGGCACAGGAGAACGACTTAGAATTCTTTTTTGATTTGCATCGTGATTCACTACCTAGGGACAGAACAACGGTCACAATTAATGGCGAAGAATTTGCACGTACGTTTTTTGTTATAGGTGGTAACCACAATGATCATAAGCATAATCTTCACTTAGCTGAAGAGCTTCACCGATTATTAGAAGAGAACTATCCTGGTTTAAGTCGTGGGGTCATTGTAAAAGAAGGTGCACTGACAAATGGCAGGTTTAATCAAGATTTATCAAAGCAATCCATCTTAATTGAGGTTGGTGGTATCGAGAATTCGTTAGAAGAAACATATCGCTCTGCAGAAGCGTTAGCGGATGTATTTGCAGATTACTACTGGCAGGCAGATGCTGTTAGTGGTCAGGAAGGAGAGGAGGAGTAAGATGAAAAAGCTGGTTGTGATGACTTCTTTTATGGGTGTTTTATTCTTACTAGGTGCTTTATTGGGGGTACAGCATATGAATGAAGAGCTCGGAATCTCACAACCAGAACCTCTTCCTATAGAACAAAAACAAGAAGAGCCTGTGCAACAAAATCAAACAGAAAACCAAAATCAAGGAGCCGTTAAGAAAGATGAGCTGGTAGAAAAAAAACAGCGTGTAGAAGATGTAGGCAGATTTAATTTTTTTTCAGAAATGGGGAGTTCGTTAGCTGAAGGGGCAAATAGAGCAAGTCGCGCCTTTTTATCGCAGGTTATGTCATTTGTTCACAATGTCTTAAATGGTTAAAAGACTAACTCATAACTATGCGTTAGTCTTTTTCAATGCGATGAATGGTGAATACATTGAATAGTAGAAAGATCGATGAAAGGAGATTGTTGCTTGACAGCACAACGATTGGTATAATCAGAAATAGTGTACATTGTACGAGAATGTAGGAGTGATCATGTCATGGATAAAGTAAAAAGACTAGAGCGACAGTCGAGGATTCGTAACTTTTCGATTATCGCCCATATTGACCACGGGAAGTCTACACTTGCTGACCGTATTTTAGAGAAGACTGGGGCACTAACCGCTCGTGAGATGAAAGATCAAACGCTTGATGCGATGGATTTAGAGCGTGAACGTGGAATTACGATTAAGTTAAATGCTGTTCAGCTAACATATAAAGCAAAAGACGGAGAAGAATATATCATGCATTTAATCGATACGCCAGGGCATGTCGATTTCACGTATGAAGTCTCGCGAAGCTTAGCAGCATGTGAAGGTGCATTATTAATTGTTGATGCAGCGCAAGGAATTGAAGCTCAAACACTTGCAAATGTTTATTTGGCGCTTGATAATGATTTAGAAATTTTACCTGTTATTAATAAAATTGATTTGCCAAGTGCAGAGCCTGATCGTGTGAAGCAAGAAGTAGAGGATGTAATCGGACTTGATACATCTGATGCTGTGTTGGCATCTGCTAAAAACGGGATTGGAATTGAAGACATTCTTGAGCAAGTAGTTGAAAAAGTTCCTGCTCCAACTGGTGATCCAGAAGCTCCACTGAAAGCACTGATATTCGATTCATTATATGATTCATATCGCGGAGTTGTGGCGTATGTCCGAATTGTTGAAGGAACCGTTAAGCCAGGTCAGAAAATTAAAATGATGGCAACGGGAAAAGAGTTTGAAGTACTTGAGCTCGGCGTATTTACACCTAAAGTTGAAAAGCGTGACGAGTTAACGGTTGGGGATGTTGGCTTTTTAACGGCGGCAATTAAAAATGTTGGTGATACACGTGTTGGGGATACGATTACCAATGCTGTAAATCCTGCTGATGAGCCACTTCCTGGTTATCGTCGTATGAATCCGATGGTGTATTGTGGTCTCTATCCTGTTGATACAAATGAATATAACGATTTGCGTGAGGCACTTGAGCGTCTTGAATTAAATGACGCATCGTTGCAATATGAACCTGAAACATCACAGGCACTTGGCTTTGGTTTCCGTTGTGGTTTCTTAGGGCTTCTTCATATGGAGATTATCCAAGAACGGATCGAGCGTGAATTCGGCATCGTGTTGATTACGACAGCACCAAGCGTTGTGTATAAAGTTTTGACAACAGGCGGTGAAGAAGTTCAAATTGATAATCCTTCAAACATGCCAGATGTACAGAAGATTGATCAAGTTGAAGAACCTTATGTAAAATCAAAAGTGATGGTACCAAACGATTATGTTGGTTCTGTCATGGAGCTTTGCCAAGGGAAACGTGGTATTTTCATTGATATGCAATATCTTGATGAAAATCGTGTGCAAATTGTATACGAGATTCCTTTATCTGAAATCGTTTATGACTTTTTTGACCAACTAAAGTCAAATACGAAGGGATACGCTTCGTTTGATTATGAATTAATTGGTTACAAGCCTTCTAAGCTTGTAAAAATGGATATCCTTCTTAACGGAGAGACGGTTGATGCGCTTTCTGTTATCGTGCATCGTGATTTTGCTTATGATCGTGGGAAAATCATTGTTGAAAAATTAAAAGAATTAATTCCGAGACAACAATTTGAAGTGCCAGTTCAAGCGAGTATCGGTCAAAAGATCATTGCCCGCTCGACCATTAAAGCGATGCGAAAAAACGTGTTAGCAAAATGTTATGGTGGCGATATTTCTCGTAAGCGAAAGCTACTTGAAAAGCAAAAGGAAGGGAAGAAACGAATGAAGTCAGTGGGGAATGTTGAAGTTCCGCAAGAGGCATTCATGGCTGTTCTTCGAATGGATGATTAAGGAATGTAGATGAAGAGGGAGACTAATCAAGGTCTGATCCAGGCTAAATCCACAACGTATATCGTAACGTACGATATACGTAGGGTACTTAGAACTAGGGAGTAGACACTTGCTTTTAGTCACCCTCTTTTAAATTTTAGAGAAAGAAAGGAGGGATGTGACATGGCAACAGCAGCATACGTTCATATTCCCTTTTGTGAGCATATTTGTCATTATTGCGATTTTAATAAAGTGTTCTTAAAAAACCAACCAGTGGATCAATATATTGATGCATTACTTCTTGAAATGAAGCGAACGCTTGCTACTCACCCGACACCTTCACTAAAAACAGTTTATATTGGAGGAGGGACACCAACTGCGCTCTCGGCCGATCAATTAGATGTATTGCTAAAAGGAATGAAGCAAGTCCTGCCAATAGAGAACATTGAAGAATATACGATTGAAGTGAATCCTGATAGCATCCAAGAAGAAAAACTAGCTGTATTAAAGGAACATGGGATTAATCGCTTAAGTATTGGTGTCCAAACGTTTGATGAATTATTACTAAAAGAAATAGGTCGGACACATTCACGTAACAGTGTGTGGGATGCTGTTAGACGAAGCAAGCAAGCTGGTTTTGACAATTTATCCCTTGATTTAATGTTTGGTTTACCAAAACAGACTCCAGCTCATTTTTATGAGACGTTACAAGAAGCAATGAAGCTTGATGTGACTCATTTATCAGCTTATTCACTGAAAATAGAAGAAAAAACAGTTTTTTATAATCGACAGCGTAAAGGGAAGTTGACGTTGCCTCCAGAAGATGATGAAGTCACTATGTATGAACTTCTTTTGAAAGAAACGAAGAAGAATGGCTTTCAGCAGTATGAAATAAGTAATTTCGCCAAGGCGGGTTTTGAAAGTAAGCATAATTTAGTTTACTGGAACAACGAAGAATATTATGGCTTTGGTGCAGGTGCACACGGGTATGTAAATGGAGTACGTCATCAAAACCATGGTCCGTTGCCGAAATATTTAAAAGCTGTTGAGGACGGAAACGCTCCGATTCTAACTGAACATCTTGTCACAAAAGTTGAACGAATTGAGGAAGCGATGTTCATGGGACTCAGAAAAAGAGAAGGTGTGAGTCGCTCCTTATTTCAAGAACGATACGGGCGCTCGCTAGATGAATGTTTTTCCGAGCAAATTACGTTGCTTGTTGATCGAGGACTTTTGCAGGTAGATGAAGATAGGGTAAAATTAACAGAAAAAGGGCTTCTTCTCGGGAATGAAGTATTTGAGCAGTTTATTGCTGTTTTAAGTGATGAAGGTGGTCAGTAAGTTGAGGCTTTCATTATTGACAAAACGCGCCCTATTTGATACTTTATCATTAGATTTAGCACTCGTAGGTGTTGAGTGCTAACAGAGGTGATAAGGGATGTTAACAGAGAGACAATTGCTCATTTTACATGCTATTGTTGATGATTATATCCGTTCCGCAGAGCCGGTTGGTTCTCGTAGTATTTCAAAGAGAGAAGATATTACGTTTAGTCCTGCAACGATCCGTAATGATATGGCCGACTTAGAGGAACTTGGCTTTCTAGAAAAGCCTCATAGCTCTGCAGGGCGTATTCCGTCTCAAAAAGGCTATCGCTATTATGTCGATAACCTATTAATGCCTCATCATTTAACGGCTGATGAAGAGCTTGATATCCGTTCGATTTTTAGTGATCGAATTCAGGAAGTAGAAGAGGTTATTCAGCATTCAGCCCGGGTTCTCTCTAACATGACAAGTTATATTTCACTTGTACTTGGACCTGAAATGTTTGAAGCATCGCTTAGAAACATTCAAATTATTCCGTTAGGCAAAAGTTCAGCCATTCTCATACTCGTTACCGATACTGGGCATGTTGAGAACCAAACGATTGCCATTCCAGAATCAATTGATGCTTCTGCATTAGAGCGAACAGTTAATATTTTGAATGAACGCTTAATGGGTGTTCCTTTGTATAAGCTCCGTCACAAATTAAAGACGGAGGTCGCGAATGTTCTCCGTGCACATGTACAAAATTATGAGCATATTATGCAAATGCTTGGTTCTTCTTTTGACATCGAAAAGTCCGAGAAAGTCTTTTATAGTGGAAAGACTAATTTATTGATGCAGCCAGAATTTCGCGATATCGATAAGGTGCGTGTCCTTCTTAATATGCTAGAAGAGGACGACAAGATGCAACACATTTTACGTTCACCTCATGATGGAATTCAGGTGAAAATTGGGCAAGAGAATAATCTTGAAGCCTTTGATAACTGTAGTTTAATTACGGCGTCTTATTCAATTGGTGGGAAGCATATGGGGACAATTGGTATTTTAGGTCCTACTCGCATGGAATACCGCAGAGTGATTGGAGTCGTTGATACATTGTCAAAAGACTTAACAAAACTATTGACAAACTTGTATCATCAAAGCTAGAAATGGTAATATTGACAATTAGTTGTGAAGGTTTGTCCTTCCACAGCTTTTTGTCATAAATACATATAATAGCCATGTTAATTTTATTAGGAGGTGATTGAGTTGACAGAAAAAGAAACGCATACGCTTGAGGAAGAAACAATTGAAGCCAAAGAGGAAGATGTAAATACAAGTGTCGAGGCTGAGGTTGAAGAGATCCAAGTTGAAGCAAGCCCTGAGGAAGTACTCAAACAGGAAGTTGCTGAACTAAATAATCGTCTTCTACGTGTTCAAGCTGATTACGATAACTTCCGTCGCCGTTCTCGTGAGGAAAAAGAAGCGGCTGCGAAATATAGATCACAAACTGTAATTGAAGCATTGCTTCCTGTCATTGATAACTTCGAACGCGCTTTGCTTGTAAAGCCTGAGGCTGAGGAAGCAAAATCATTACTTCAAGGGATGGAAATGGTGTATCGCCAATTCCAAGAATCACTGAAAAATGAAGGTATTGAAGTCATTGAGACTGTAGGTCAAACGTTTGATCCTCACTTGCATCAAGCAGTCATGCAAGTGGAAGAGGAAGGGTTTGAATCGAATCAGATTGTGGAAGAATTACAAAAAGGATATAAGTTAAAGGATCGTGTTCTTAGACCTGCAATGGTCAAGGTTAACGCATAATCCTTTACATACTTGAATGATAAATAGTGAAGTGGAGGAATAAATCATGAGTAAAATTATTGGTATTGATTTAGGAACAACAAACTCTTGTGTCGCTGTTATGGAAGGCGGAGAAGCGGTTGTTATCCCAAATCCAGAAGGTAACCGTACAACACCTTCTGTTGTTGCATTTAAAGATGGTGAGCGTTTAGTAGGGGAAGTAGCAAAGCGTCAAGCAATCACGAACCCAAACACAATTATTTCAATCAAGCGTCATATGGGAACAGCTTATAAAGAAACTGTTGAAGGTAAGGAGTACACACCTCAAGAGATTTCTGCCATTATCCTTCAAAAATTGAAGTCTGATGCAGAAGCTTACCTTGGAGAAAAAGTAACGAAGGCTGTTATTACAGTTCCAGCTTACTTTAATGATTCACAACGCCAAGCAACAAAGGATGCTGGTAAGATTGCTGGTCTTGAAGTAGAACGTATTGTGAACGAGCCTACTGCAGCTGCGCTTGCTTACGGATTTGAAAAAGAAGAAGACCAAACGATTTTAGTGTATGACCTTGGTGGTGGTACATTTGACGTTTCCATTCTTGAACTTGGCGATGGCTTCTTTGAAGTAAAAGCAACATCAGGTGATAACAAGCTTGGTGGGGATGATTTTGACCAAGTTATTATTGATTACCTTGTTGAGCAATTTAAAAAGGATAATGGAATTGACCTCGCGCAAGATAAAATGGCGATGCAACGTTTAAAAGATGCTGCTGAGAAGGCAAAGAAAGATCTTTCTGGCGTTACTCAAACACAAATCTCTCTTCCGTTTATTACAGCGGATGCAACTGGTCCTAAGCATTTAGAGCTTAGCTTAAGCCGTGCGAAATTTGAAGAGCTTTCTTCTGATTTAGTAGAACGTACACTTGAGCCAACGCGTCGTGCGCTTGCTGATTCAGGTCTTTCTGCAAGTGAGATTGACAAAATCGTTCTTGTTGGTGGATCGACTCGTATTCCAGCTGTACAAGAAGCGATTAAAAAGCTTACTGGTAAAGAACCTCATAAAGGTGTAAACCCTGATGAAGTTGTTGCGCTTGGTGCGGCAGTTCAAGCTGGTGTCTTAACAGGGGATGTTAAGGATGTCGTTCTTCTAGACGTAACACCACTTTCACTTGGTATTGAAACAATGGGTGGAGTATTCACAAAGTTAATTGAGCGTAATACAACAATCCCAACGTCTAAATCTCAAGTGTTCTCAACAGCTGCAGATAACCAACCATCAGTTGATATTCATGTTCTTCAAGGTGAGCGAGAAATGGCAGCTTACAACAAAACACTGGGTCGTTTTCAATTAACGGATCTTCCACCAGCACCACGCGGCGTTCCACAAATCGAAGTAACATTCGATCTTGATGCGAACGGTATCGTGAATGTTAAGGCGAAGGATCTGGGAACGAACAAAGAACAATCAATCACAATTACGTCTTCTTCTGGTCTTTCTGATGAAGAGATCGAAAAAATGGTTAAGGATGCTGAAGCAAACGCAGAAGAAGATAAAAAGCGTCGTGAAGAAGTAGAGCTTCGCAACGAAGCAGACCAACTTGTATTCCAAACAGAAAAGACTCTTAAAGATCTCGGTGAAAACGTGGATCAGGAAGAAAAAGACAAAGCTGAAGCTGCAAAAGATAAGCTAAAAGCGGCGATTGAGTCTGATAACATCGATGACATTCGTTCAGCAAAAGATGAGCTTCAAGAAATCGTGATGGCTCTTACGACAAAGATGTATGAGCAAGCAGCTCAAGCGGCTCAAGCAAACCAAGGAGCTGAAGGTGCTTCAGAGAAGGCTGATGATAATGTCGTTGATGCTGAATACGAAGAAGTAAAAGAAGAAGAAAAGAAATAAGACCGCATTTCTATAGTGAATTCGGATTGCACAGAAAAAGTCAAAGTCAGCGTGGATGACTTTGGCTTTTTCTACGAGTAATCTAATAAAAATAGGTTATACATGTTGGCTGTTACAGCTTGCGAATCATCATGTGGTAATGATAAGATGAACGTTATGGAATAGAGTCGGGAGTGGATGACATGAGTAAAAGAGATTACTATGAAGTCCTTGGTGTCGATAAAAATGCTTCAGTTGATGAAGTGAAAAAAGCGTATCGTAAACTTGCGCGTAAATATCACCCAGACGTCAACAAAGAAGCGGATGCTACGGATAAATTTAAAGAAGTAAAAGATGCCTATGACACATTAAGTGACCCTCAAAAGAAAGCACATTATGATCAGTTTGGTCACACTGATCCAAACCAAGGCTTTGGCGGTGGCGGAGACTTTGGTGGAGGCTTTGGCGATATTTTTGATATGTTCTTTGGAGGCGGTGGACGTCGTAATCCGAATGCTCCTCGTCAAGGGGCTGATCTTCAATACACAATGACTCTTGAATTTAAAGAAGCTGTGTTCGGAAAAGATAAAGAAATTGAAATCCCTAGAGAAGAAACATGTCAAACATGTACAGGATCTGGAGCGAAGCCAGGAACGAAGCCAGAGACATGTTCGCACTGTGGTGGTTCTGGCCAGCTAAATGTAGAGCAAAATACGCCGTTTGGTCGTGTTGTTAATCGTCGTGTTTGTCATCACTGTGAAGGCACAGGGAAATTTATTAAAGAAAAATGTACGACATGTGCTGGAAAAGGTAAGGTGCGTAAACGTAAGAAGATCAGCGTGAAAGTACCAGCTGGTATTGATCACGGTCAACAATTACGTGTATCTGGTCAAGGGGAAGCAGGCACTAACGGTGGTCCTCCTGGAGACTTATATGTTGTATTCAATGTAAAACCTCATGAATTTTTCGAGCGTGAAGGGGATGACATTTACTGTGAAATGCCACTCACATTTGCTCAAGTAGCGCTTGGAGATGAAATTGAAGTACCAACGTTGAGTGGGAAGGTAAAGCTGAAAATTCCTGCGGGTACACAAACGGGTACTGATTTCCGCCTGCGCGGCAAAGGTGTTCCGAATGTTCACGGACGAGGTCAAGGTGATCAGCATGTAAGAATTCGTGTTGTCACACCGAAGAATTTAACGGAGAAGGAAAAAGATATTATCCGTGAATTTGCACAAATGACAGGTGGACAGCCTGATGAACAAAATGACAGCTTTTTTGCAAAAGTAAAACGAGCTTTCAAGGGATAATAAATTGCTATAAATCGAAAGGGTGGAGTTGGAGAAAATGATGAAATGGTCGGAGTTTAGTATTCATACGACAGAAGAAGCGGTCGAGCCAGTTTGTAACATCTTACATGAGGCTGGTGCGAGTGGTGTCGTGATTGAAGATCCCAAGGACCTTGTGAAGGTATGGGGGGTTCATTACGGAGAAATCTACCAACTCTCCCCTGACGATTATCCCGAAGATGGTGTAATGATTAAAGCTTATTTTCCAGTCAATAGCTTCTTAGCGGAGACAATTGATGAAATAAAAGAAGCGATCAACGGCTTATTGATGTACGATTTTGATCTCGGGCATCAAAAAATTCAACTTACAGAAGTTGATGAAGAAGATTGGGCAACAGCTTGGAAGAAGTATTATAAGCCTGTTAAAGTATCAAATTCTATTACGATTACGCCGACTTGGGAAGAATATACGCCAACGGAAGAAGAAACCATTATTGAACTAGATCCTGGGATGGCATTTGGGACAGGCACACACCCAACGACCGTTCTCTGTATTCAAGCGCTTGATAAAGTACTTGAAGGGGGAGAAGAGGTAATGGATGTTGGTACAGGCTCTGGGGTTTTAAGTATCGCTGCGGCAAAGCTAGGTGCGAAGAGTGTTCTTGCGCTTGACCTTGATTATGTTGCGGTAGAGAGTGCCTCTCAAAATGTAAGGCTAAATAAAGTCGACGATATTGTAACTGTTCAACAAAATGATTTGCTTAAAGGAATAGAAGGCTCTTACGATGTCGTTGTGGCCAATATTTTAGCTGAAGTCATTATTCAATTTGTACAAGATGCGGCAGCGGTCCTTAAACCAAATGGAACGTATATTACATCAGGTATTATTAAGCGTAAGAAACAAGAAGTGAGAGATGCTCTTACAGCTGGTGGATTTATGATTGAAGAAGTTGTTGAGATGGATGACTGGGTAGCCTTTATTGCGAAAAAAGATTAAATAAAAATCATTAACTGATGATTGATAGTGAGGAAGATGACGATGCAACGTTATTTTGTTGCGCAAGAGCAAATGTCAGATCATAAAGTGACCATCACGGGAGAAGACGTGAAGCATATCGGACGTGTCATGAGAATGGAGCCAGGCGATGAGATCGTTTGTAGTGATGGGCATTTGCGAACGGTGCGATGTGAAATTTCGTTAGTGGAAGAATCACTTATAGAAGCACGAATTGTAGAAGAGCTTGTGCCAAATACAGAGCTTCCTGTTTATGTCACGATTGCCCAAGGCTTACCTAAAGGTGATAAGCTAGAGCTGATTGTTCAAAAAGGGACAGAGCTCGGAGCTTTTGCCTTTCTTCCTTTTTCTGCAGCTCGTTCAATTGTCAAATGGGATCATAAAAAAGCAGGCAAGAAAATTGAACGCCTAACAAAAATAGCAAAGGAAGCTGCGGAACAATCGTATCGGGAGCGCATTCCTAACATTTATGATATCCATTCATTAGCTGAATTAAGAAATCAGATATCATCATTTGATGCTGTTATAATTGCTTACGAGGAATCAGCAAAGAGTGGCGAGAAAATGAAATTAGCAGAAATCTTACAATCTTTATCTGTTAGTCAATCAGTGCTCGTGATTATTGGTCCAGAAGGTGGTTTGACTACTACTGAAGTCGAGCAGCTTACAGAAGAAGGAGCGATCCTTTGTGGATTTGGGCCAAGAATTTTACGTACGGAGACAGCGCCCTTATATGCGCTTGCAGCTATTTCGTACCATTTCGAATTAATGAGGTGAAGAAAAATGCCTACTGTTGCCTTTCATACATTAGGTTGTAAAGTAAATCATTATGAAACAGAAGCGATTTGGCAGCTGTTTCAAAAAGAGGGCTATGAGAAAGTTGATTATGAATCAACTTCAGATGTCTATGTCATTAATACGTGCACGGTTACGAACACAGGCGATAAAAAAAGTCGCCAAGTCATCCGTCGTGCGATTCGTAAAAATCCAGATGCCGTGATTTGTGTCACTGGGTGTTACGCACAAACGTCACCTGCTGAAGTGATGGCGATTCCTGGTGTGGATATTGTTGTTGGAACACAGGACCGTGTGAAAATGCTTGAATATATCGAGCAGTTCAAGCATGATCGTGAGCCGATTAATGGTGTGGGAAACATTATGAAATCTCGTGTTTACGAAGAGCTTGATGTTCCTGCCTTCACAGATCGCACACGCGCTTCTTTAAAAATTCAAGAGGGCTGTAACAATTTCTGTACTTTCTGTATTATTCCGTGGGCAAGAGGTTTAATGCGTTCTCGTGATCCACAAGAAGTCATTAAGCAAGCTCATCAACTCGTGGAAGCGGGCTATAAGGAAATTGTCCTCACAGGCATTCACACAGGTGGCTATGGCGAAGATTTGAAGGATTACAGCCTAGCGCGTCTTCTTGAAGATTTAGAGCATGTTGAAGGACTAAAACGAATTCGTATTTCTTCTATTGAAGCAAGCCAATTAACAGATGATGTAATTGATGTGATTGATCGTTCTGAGAAGGTTGTTCGTCATTTGCACATTCCACTGCAATCAGGATCAAATTCAGTGTTAAAACGTATGCGTCGTAAATATACAATGGAATTTTTCGGCGAGCGTCTTGATAAATTGAAAATGGCTCTTCCTGGTCTAGCTGTGACATCAGATGTTATTGTTGGTTTTCCTGGTGAAACAGAAGATGAATTCAAAGAAACATATGATTTTATTGCAAAGCATCAATTTAGCGAATTACATGTATTCCCTTACTCTAAGCGTACTGGGACACCGGCAGCTCGTATGGAAAATCAAGTAGATGAAGAAGTGAAAAATGAGCGTGTTCATCGTTTAATTGAACTTTCTAATCAGCTTGCAAAGGAATACGCAGCTCGCTTTGAAGGTGATGTGCTTGAGATGATTCCAGAAGAACAAGATAAGGAAAATCCAAACAGCGGATTATTCATTGGTTATACAGACAATTATTTAAAAGTTAAAGTTCCGGCAACGGAAGACATGATTGGAAAGATTGTGAAGGTGAAAATCACAAAAGCTGGCTACCCGTACAATGAAGGTGAATTTGTACGTGTCGTTGAAGATGTTGAAGTGAAGCAAGTTGTGAATGGATAGTTTTAAAGAAGCTATGGGCCGTGTGCTCATGGCTTTTCTTATTTTTACGAACACATTCATGTTTAGGAAAAACAGCAAAGGGTATTCTATTCGTATACTTAAACAGGAGTGTGATATGTGTGAGTAAAAAAATTGCTGTTGTCGTAACGGATCTATTTGAGGATGTAGAGTATACTGATCCTGTCAAAGCTTTTAAAGAAGCTGGACATGAAATCGTAACGATCGAAAAAGAAAGTGGAAATACAGTAACAGGGAAAACCAACGAAGAGAAAATTACGATTGATAAAGGAATTGATGAGGTATCCGTTAACGACTTTGATGCACTATTTATTCCAGGAGGATTCTCGCCAGATATTTTACGTGGGGACGATCGATTTGTCGCGTTTGCAAAAGAATTTGCAGAAAGTAAAAAGCCGATCATGGCAATATGCCATGGGCCGCAGTTACTAATTACGGCAGAGGTTCTAAAAGGCAGAGATGTAACTGGTTATAAATCAATTCATGTAGATATTAAAAATGCTGGAGCGAATTTACATGATAAAGAAGTGGTTGTCTGCGGTGGCAATCTTGTTACGAGCCGTGAACCTAAGGACATTCCAGCATTTAACCGTGAGTCGTTAAATGTGTTGAAATAAATAAAGGCAAAGCTCGAGCACTTATCTGATGATAAGTGCTCGATTTATGTTGAAATAAAGTAATAATTTATTGTAGTCATCTCATACTAACAATGAAAAGAGATTACGCTCGTTTCTTTTGACGTTTTATGCTAGGATAGTTAGAGGTACGGACAACTTATTTTGTTTTAGAGAGAGGATGTTGACGATGAGTCAATCAATTGCTAACCTTATTGATCATACTGCACTTAAGCCCGAAACAACAAAAGAACAAATCCTTAAGCTTTGTGCAGAAGCAAAAGAATATAAATTCGCATCAGTGTGTGTCAATCCAACATGGGTTAAGCTTGCTGCAGAGCAATTAAAAGATGCAGAGGGAGTGAAGGTTTGTACGGTTATCGGTTTCCCACTTGGTGCCAATACTCCAGAAGTAAAACGATTTGAAGCAACAAATGCGATTGAAAATGGTGCAACTGAAGTCGATATGGTGCTAAATATTGCTGCTCTTAAGGACAAGGATGACGAGCTAGTAGAACGAGATATTCGTGCTGTTGTTGAAGCAGCAAAAGGAAAGGCGCTAACAAAGGTCATTATTGAAGCATGTCTTTTAACAGAAGAAGAAAAAGTTCGCGCTTGTGAATTAGCAGTTAAGGCAGGAGCGGATTATGTAAAAACATCTACTGGCTTCTCAACTGGTGGAGCAACTGTTGAAGATATTAGATTAATGCGCAAAACAGTAGGACCGGACATCGGAGTGAAAGCATCAGGTGGTGTTCGAGATCTTGAAGGTGCACGTGCGATGGTTGAGGCTGGTGCAACTCGAATTGGTGCAAGTGCAGGTGTTTCTATTGTGAATGGTGAACAAGCAAATACAGATTATTAATACGTGAGGGAGTGGATAACACTCTCTTTTCTTATGGATTGAGGATAACATGCACTATATTTGATAAAAGTGGGATAAGGTATTAAACTATATAATAGGGTGTTGGGTATAATGAGTTTTATGTGTAAGCAATACTGGTTCACTAATATCTTCTCTATTATGGGTTGTGTTTTCAAACAACTATCAAGTAAAATGATTAAAACGAACTAATTCGGCTACTTTACTAGACATTAGTGATTCACCGATGAGTGGATAGTAAAATAAATCAATAATTTGGAGGAGGAAACAACGTTGGAATATACACAAGATATGAAAAATCGCTTGAAAAGAATTGAAGGACAAGTGAGAGGCGTACTTCGTCTAATGGAAGAAGAACAAGACTGTAAATCTGTTATTACCCAAATGTCAGCAGCGAAGTCAGCAATGGACCGTGCTATGGCATTTATTATTGCAAAGAATATGCAACAATGTCTGATTGAGCAAATGGAAAAAGGGGAAGGCACAGAGGATATTGTGGAACAAGCGATTCAGCTACTCGTTAAAAGTAGGTAATGAATAGATAGAGAAGGGTGACTTGTGTGAGTTACCTTTCTTTTTTATTTTTTTTATACCCATATTAGTATTAGTTGGTAGATTTAAAGTTGCTGAGAATGGAGATTAATATTTTGTTTACGATGAGATGAAGCGCATCAAATGAACCGAAAAGATTTTAAATTTTTGTAACTATCATTAGATGAAGAGTAGTATTTTTGTTTTTGCGTTCGGTAGGTGACAGTAGCGAAATAACAACGGTCGAATTGGCGGAGAAGATGACAGCTGACACAGATGCTGTTTACATCGATGTTCGTGAAGTCGGTGAATTTGCAGATTCATCCATTGCTGGAATGGTCAACATGCCACTAAGCAAATTAGCAACAATTTACATTGATCTTCCTCGTGAGCATGAAATTGTAGTGATTTGCCGAAAGTGGTAGCCGTACTTACTGATAATGGTTATACAAATGTCACAAATGTTAGTGGGGGCTTGCTTGAGTGGGATGGTCCTGTTGTCAGTCACTAAAATAATGTTTGAGAGTATGAGACTGACGATTTGGTGCAGTTTTAGTCATATGAGACTTGAGGTTTGCAGAGATATAGAGAAGTAAAACGCGTGATAAATTTTATATTTGATTATGTATATACTATTGTTATTTTACTTTGGTTATGGTATTCTATTATTCTTCGCTTTTGATATGTAGCGAAGAATCAGAACTCCATGCAATATACTTTTAAAACAGTTATAATTATATTTAAATACTAATTTTATTCTTTCTAAAAGTGTTGCATTGATAAGATCTTTATGTTAAGATAGTTTTAGTCGCTGGTGAGCGACGCTGAGTTCTTTGAAAACTGAACAAAAGCCAAGCGAAATAGAGATACATGATATCTCGTCAATTATTAAGAAGTATCGTTAGCGATACATTTTGAGCTAAT
>NZ_VLKZ01000006.1:0-248328 GCF_007830185.1 Halalkalibacter nanhaiisediminis
CAATTTGAATTCGTTCATCCCAAGTCGTTTTTCTCCCTTTAGTCATAGAGCTCGTCCTTTCTTTTGACGTATCCTTTCATTCTCTATAACGATTATACTTGTTAACCCATCCTTGGAGGACAGTTCGACTTGAAATTTCATACTTACTAACGATTTCATAGGGGGAGTATTTCCCTGAAAGAAAGTCCTTTACAGCTGCTTCTTTTAACTCTTTAGAATATGTTTTCCATGTGGTTGATTGTTGTAAACCTTCTGATCCATATTTCTCAAACTGCTTAATCCATTCTTTTAATGAATACTCAGTAATTTGAAAGTTGGAACAGAACTCTTTTATGGTGCATTCTCTTTTTTCATAAGCTAACAAAACTTCATTTTTAAATTCTTTCGAAAACTTACTATTAGGCATAGAAAAAGCTCCCCCAAGGTAAACAGATTTTTATTTTTTAATCTGTCTACCTTTAGGGGAGCATATCACATGAACACGACAGTCTGAACTTTTTATTTTACACCAACCGTAATCGTAGCTAAACCATCCAGAACGGAGACGTGTTCCACTTGCGTTAGCCCCTTCTTGTTTAACATCTCATCTAATTGATCATTACGATAACGATGTCTACTCGTTGAAACGTTTGACCATTTGATCAACGTTTCTCGTTCAAATCCAGTCATGTTGTGTACATCTGCATAATGCGTAGCCTTTTGCGGGCTCATGTCTGGAGACGGATTCAGCATCGCAATCACGCCACGCGGTTTTACGACTCGAATCATTTCAGCGAGTCCCTTTTCTGGTTCAGGTAAAAGAAACATCACACATGTTGATAGAGCAATCTCGACTTTTTCATCCTCTAATGGAAGAGCGTAAGCATCGCCAATAATAAGCTTGCTATTGCTTGCACCTTTCGATTCTAATAATGACTTACTTGCTTCAATCATTTCTTTTGAAAGATCAATTCCGATTAACTCTCGAGCTTCAAAAACACCGCGCGCAAGTAAGCGTCCTGTCCCACAACCTACATCTAGAACCGACAATCCTTGCCAACTACCTGTTAGTTCTTTCAACTGGTTATGAATCTTTGAAAGCCATGTCGTTTTAGCCATACCATCAAAAAATTCGACTAAAGGATCAAACTCGTCTCCATTCATTTTCCTCATACATGTCACCCTCTATTTACTATTCGGCCATCCATGCTGTTTGCTTTGGATCCTTACGCCACTCAGCTAACCGTTCAACTTCGTTTATAGATAGTGTACCATTTTCCTGGGCAACTTTGAGCAATGTTGAGTACGTTGTTAAAATATAAGTTGGCAAGTTTGCCGCTGTAAACGCATCTTCTGATTTTTTAAATTCATATGTAAAAATCGCTAATACAGCGACAACTTCAGCTCCACTTGCACGCAGGGCTTCTGCAGCTTGAATGACGCTACCCCCAGTTGAAATCAAGTCTTCGACAAGGACAACCTTCTGTCCTTTCTCAACCTTTCCTTCAATTTGATTTTGTTTACCGTGACCTTTTGCACTACCTCGAACATAAATCATCGGTAAATCTAATGCTTCACTTAAAAGTGCAGCATGAGGAATCCCCGCTGTCGCTGTACCAGCAATAATATCAACATCTTTAATATTTTCACGAATTTGCTCAGCAAATCCTTTTATAATATCGCGGCGGACATGAGGATACGACAACGTTAAGCGATTATCACAATAAATCGGTGATTTGATGCCTGATGTCCATGTAAATGGATCGTTTGGACGTAAATGAACAGCTCCAATGTCTAATAAATGTTGGGCAATACGTTCTTTCATTATTTTCCCTCCCACTCTTTCTTCATAGCTTGATACACTTCAAACGGCTTGTCAGCACTCGTAATACTTCTTCCAACGACAATGCCCCAACTTCCGAGTTCTCTTGCCTCAGCAGGCGTGACGATCCGTTTTTGATCACCTGCTTGATCTTCTTTACGACGAATGCCTGGACAGACCGTATAAAAAGCCTCACCACATTCTTTCTGAATAAGAGGTACTTCCTTTGCTGAGCAAACAACTCCGTCTACACCACTTCTTTTTGCCGATGCCGCATAGGAACGAACAACATCTTCAAGAGGGCGTTCAATAAGTAATTGCGATTCCATCATGTGTTGATCCGTACTTGTTAACTGGGTGACTGCAATGAGAGTAGGACGAGACTTACCAGCTTTCGTTCCTTGCTCTAAGCCTTCACGTGCAGCACTCATCATTTTCTCACCACCCGCAGCATGAACATTAATGATATCGACATCTAGTTCCGCTAATACTTTCATAGAGCGTTGAACGGTATTTGGAATATCATGTAGTTTTAAATCTAGAAAAATATGATGACCAGCTTGCTTTAACTCTTCAATAACAGGTCTGCCTTCTCGATAAAATAATTCCATGCCCACTTTTAAATAGAGAGATTCTTTTTGAAAGGCAGCTAATAATGACTGACGCTGTTCTTTGCTATCAAGATCTAGGGCAATAATTAACGGACGTTGCATGTTTCCCTCCAGCTCCCTCCAATGAGATCCTCAATCTTCTCAATGCCTAGCTCATCTAAAAGAGCTGGCAATTGTTCAATGACCGTCGGGCAAACAAGTGGATCAGTGAAATTCGCTGTACCAATTGCTACTGCACTAGCTCCTGCAAGCATGAATTCGACTACATCCTCAGCTGTTTGAATTCCACCCATACCAATGATCGGAATATCAACGACTTGGCTAACTTGATGAATCATTCGTATGGCAACTGGTTTAATCGCAGGACCTGATAAGCCACCTGAGCCGTTTGATAAAATGGGTGCTTTTTTGCGTAAATCAATGCGCATGCCAAGCAATGTATTAATCATTGATAGACCATCAGCACCCGCTTCTTCGACCGCACGAGCAATTTCTACAATATCAGAAACGTTCGGTGATAACTTCACATACACGGGGACTTTTGAGACATTTTTTACTTCACGTGTTAATTCAGCAGCAATATGTGGAATCGTCCCAAAAGCAATTCCCCCTTGTTTGACATTTGGACAAGAAATATTCAGTTCAATTGCGTGTACATTTTTCGCAGTCGATAGTTTCGCAGTTGTAGCAACATAGTCATCTATTTCTGTTCCAGCGACATTAGCCACAATCGGGACATCATAGCGCTCCAGCCACGGTAATTCATTTGTCATTACGGACTCTAGCCCTGGATTTTGGAGACCAATCGCATTTAACATTCCTGCCGTTGTTTCCGCTACGCGAGGTGTAGGGTTACCAAAACGCGCTTCAGCCGTCGTTGCTTTTATTGCAATTGCCCCTAATTGTTCGAGATCAAAGTAGTTCGCATACTCTTTACCGAAACCAAAACAGCCTGATGCAGGCATAATTGGATTTCTCATTGATAATCCTGGTAAATGAACTGCTAAACGATTCATAGTACGACCTCCCCGACAGGAAATACAGGACCATCTGTACAAACCTTACGATAGCTTGTCCCTGTTTCATCCCCGACAACATGACAAACACAAGCAAAGCAAGCACCGATCCCACAGCCCATTCTTTCTTCAAGTGAGAGAAAGACACGTCTGTCAGGATAAAGAGTTGAAAGAGCCTGAAGCATCGGCGTTGGTCCACACGAATACAGCGTATCAAAGGTTAGTCCTTCATGATGAATCACATCTGTAACAAACCCCTTCGTTCCGTGTGATCCATCTACTGTTGAAACATAAGTCGGACCAAGTTCAGTAAATTCCTCTTTGTAAAAGACGTCTTTTTCACTTTGAAACCCAAGAATATGAATGACTTTTACACCTTTGGCTTTTAATTGCTTAGATAAGTAGTAGAGAGGAGGGACACCGACCCCTCCGCCAATTAGAAGCGCTGTTTCACCTTCTTTTGTTACCTCAAGTGGAAAACCATTCCCAAGCGGGCCTAACACGTCGATATCCATTCCTTCAAGCTTCTCAGCTAAACGTGCGGTTCCCTTCCCTTCAACTCGGTAAAGCATCTTCACTTGACCTTGCTTTTGATCCACATCACAAATACTGATCGGCCTTCTTAGCAAAAGATCATCCGTTGCATCAATCCGTAGATGAAGAAATTGACCTGGTTCTGTCATCTTTTTCGTAAGCGGCCCTTCACACGTTATTTCCATAACGTGTGAAGTAAGGGCACGCTGCTTCGTTATAGTTAGCAAGCCTTTGTTCATTATTGTCCCTCCACCTCTCTACATTTGCATTTGTGGCATACTCTCAGAAGAAAATGTAATCGATTCAAGAACTCGTAGTAATGCTTCTGCCGTATCAATGGATGTCAGACATACAACACCATTTTCAACTGCTTCACGACGAATTCTAAATCCATCTCGAGCTGGCTGCTTTCCTCGTGTTAATGTATTGATTACAAATTGTGCTTGCCCTTGTTGAATCACATCAAGTAAATGAGGCTTCGCTTCACCAATTTTATTGACAACCGTTACTGGAATATTTTTCTCTTTAATAGCACCTGCAGTTCCTGCTGTTGCTAAAATCTCAAAACCGATACGGTGGAAGCGTTCAACTAGACTTAGCGCTTCTTCCTTGTCTTTATCAGCAATTGTAAACAAGACAGAGCCGTGTTTTGGAATGCTCATACCTGATGCAATTAAACCTTTATATAATGCTTTTTCTAATGTCTGATCACGACCCATTACTTCACCAGTTGATTTCATTTCTGGACCAAGAGTGATGTCGACTCGACGAAGCTTCGCAAAAGAGAATACAGGTACTTTAACAGATACTTCTTTTGCTTCTTCTTGATAACCTGTTTCAAATCCTAATTCAGGCAATGTTTTACCGAGCATAACCTTTGTTGCAAGGTTCGCCATCGGTACACCCGTAATCTTGCTCAAAAACGGAACCGTACGGCTTGACCGTGGATTCACTTCTAATACATAAACTTCATCTTTGTGCCACACGAACTGAATGTTTAACAATCCGACAATATTTAATCCTCTTGCAATGGCAATCGTACGATCAATAAGTTTTTGCTTTAGATCTTCTGGCACTGTTTGCGGTGGATACACAGCAATTGAATCTCCTGAGTGAACACCAGCTCTTTCAATATGTTCCATGATACCAGGGATAAAGACATTCTCTCCGTCAGAAATAGCATCGACTTCAAGTTCTTTCCCGATTAAATAACGATCGACAAGTACTGGATGTTTCGGATTAACACTTACGGCGTTCTTCATGTAATTTAGTAACTCTTCTTCTTTATAAACAATTTCCATCGCACGACCACCAAGGACATATGAAGGACGAACAAGTACTGGATAACCAATTTCGCTTGCAATCTCAACGGCTCCTTCAACAGAAGTCGCTGTTCTACCTAACGGTTGCGGAATGCCAAGGGAAAGCAATGTTTGTTCGAACTTATCACGATCTTCAGCAAGATCCATGCTCTCAAGTGAAGTACCAATAATTGGCACCCCTCTCTCTTCAAGATCCGCAGCAAGGTTAATCGCTGTTTGACCACCAAATTGAACGATAACTCCCTCAGGACGCTCTTGTTCGTATACGTGCATCACATCTTCCACAGTAAGTGGTTCAAAGTAGAGCTTATCAGACGTACTAAAGTCAGTTGATACTGTCTCTGGGTTATTGTTCATAATGATTGCTTCATAACCTGATTCTTTAATGGCCCAGACTGTATGCACTGTTGCATAATCAAATTCGATCCCTTGTCCAATTCGAATCGGGCCTGATCCTAATACAAGAATGCTCTTCTTCTCTGTTTGAATTGATTCATTTTCGTCTTCATATGTTCCGTAAAAATAAGGTGTTTCTGATTCAAATTCAGCCGCACAAGTATCAACCATTTTGTAAACAGGTCGGATATTATTTGCTTGACGTATGTCATAAATCGCCTTTTCATCCTTGTTCCAGATACGTGCAATCGCTATATCAGAGAATCCACGCTCTTTGGCTTTTTGTAACACTTCAAGATCATCAACAGATGTTTCGAGCTCTTTTTCAATCTTGATAATTCTTGCAATCTTTTGCATAAAGAAACGATCTATCTTTGTTAACTCACAAAGAGTTTGCACGGATTCCCCGCGACGTAGCAATTCAGCTAATACAAAGAGACGTTCGTCATCAGCCTTTGGAATGCGATCTAACAGTTCTTTTGTGTCTACTTCTGCGATTTTCTTATCATAAAGATGGTCATAGCCAGCTTCTAGTGAACGAACAGCTTTTAGTAGTGATTCTTCAAGGTTTCTACCTATTGCCATCACTTCCCCAGTTGCTTTCATTTGCGTACCAAGGGAACGATTCGCAGCTTCAAATTTATCAAATGGCCAGCGAGGAATTTTTGTGACGATGTAATCAAGTGCTGGTTCAAAGCTCGCATATGTTTTTCCTGTAATTGGGTTCATGAGTTCATCTAAGCTATAACCGACGGCAATTTTCGCTGCCATCTTAGCAATTGGATAACCAGTAGCTTTAGATGCAAGCGCTGATGAACGGCTAACACGTGGGTTTACTTCAATAATGTAATACTGATCACTATCTGCATCATGCGCAAACTGGACGTTACATCCACCTTCAATTCCGAGTGCACGAATAATGGTTAAAGATGCATTACGTAGACGTTGATAGTCACGATCTGTCAACGTTTGACTTGGTGCCATTACGATGGAATCACCTGTATGAACACCGACTGGATCAAAGTTTTCCATGTTACACACGACGATTGCTTGATCTTTAGCATCACGCATGACTTCATATTCAACTTCCTTAAAGCCAGCGATACTTTTTTCAATTAAGCATTGTGTGACAGGGCTATATTTCAAACCACTAGTAACAATTTCTTGTAAGTCTTCGTCATTATATGCAATACCTCCACCTGTTCCACCAAGTGTGTACGCAGGACGGATGATGACAGGGTAGCCGATCGTTTTTACAAACTCTTCTGCTTCTGCAAATGTATGAACAATTTCACTTTCAGGTACTGGTTGGTTTAACTCATTCATTAATGTACGGAACAAGTCACGGTCTTCGGCTTTCTTGATTGCTTCAAGATCCGTTCCTAGTAATTCAATTTGATATCGTTCAAGAATACCAGATTCTTCAAGCTCCATCGCCATATTTAATCCAGTTTGTCCACCTAGAGTCGCAACAATCCCATCAGGGCGCTCTTTACGGATAATACGACTCACGAAATCAAGTGTAATTGGTTCAATATAGACACGATCAGCCATCGTTGTATCTGTCATAATTGTCGCTGGGTTGGAGTTAATTAAAATAACCTCATACCCTTCTTCTTTTAATGCTTGACATGCTTGTGTTCCCGCATAATCAAATTCCGCTGCCTGCCCAATAATAATTGGACCAGATCCGATCACTAGAATTTTTTGTATATCCTCACGTTTCCCCATTGTTCTTTGTCTCCTCTCGTTTAGGCAAGTACACTCTGTTTCTTTTCTGTCTCCATCATTGTTACAAATGCATCAAACAAATCATTCGCGTCATGCGGTCCTGGCGATGCCTCTGGATGATATTGAACACTAAAAGCTGGTGCATCAAGATGCTTTACACCTTCAACTGTTCCATCATTAACAGCCACATGTGTTAATTCAAGACGCGTTTCTTTTAAAGACTCATGATCCACTGTATACCCATGGTTCTGTGCTGTAATCGCAATTTTACCAGTTGAAATTTCACGAACAGGATGATTTGAACCGCGGTGACCAAAACGTAATTTACTTGTTGTTGCCCCGCATGCAAGCGCGATAAGCTGATGACCGAGACAAATACCGAATATCGGTACACGTCCGAGAAGCTCTTGAATCATCGTAATCGCTTCAGGAACATCAGTTGGATTACCTGGTCCGTTACTTAACATGACTCCATCTGCTCCAAGGCGAAGAATCTCTTCAGCAGTTGTGTTGTAAGGTACGACAACAACATCGCATTGTCTGGCTATAAGCTCTTGTAAAATTCCGTGCTTCATACCGAAGTCAACAAGAACAACTCGATTTCCTCTACCTGGGGCATGATACGCATCTTTTGTTGAAACTTGTGCTACTTGATTCGTTAGAAGAGCTGTATCTTTCAATTGTTGGACAACTTCTTCCACATTCACATCCAGTGAGCAAATTCTTCCACGCAATGTTCCATGCTCACGAATAAGACGAGTTAATTTTCGTGTATCAATCCCAGCAAGTCCTGGAATTCCTTTTGCCTCGAGTAACGTTCCAAGTGATTCTTCCTCACGCCAATGACTCGGTTCATGCTCATATTCCTTTACAATTAGCCCATTAATGGCTGGTGTAATTGATTCAAAATCATCGCGATTAATTCCGTAATTTCCGATTAAAGGATACGTCATTGTGACAATTTGACCACAATAAGATAAATCTGACAAAATTTCTTGATAGCCCGTCATCCCCGTATTGAAAACGACCTCACCACTCATAACCTTATCTGCACCAAATCCTTCACCAATAAAAACGTGACCATCTTCTAAAATGAGTTGACGTTTCATTTTGTCACCTTTCCTTTCTCCCATACAAGTTTTCCACCGACAAACGTATATGCTGGCCATCCTTGGCAATCCCAGCCATTAAATGGTGTGTTTTTCCCTTTAGACAAGAACTGATCCTTATCAATTTTGCGATTTTCTTCTAGATCAACGATTGTTATATCAGCTAGTTCACCGTCTTTTAAAACACCTGATTGAAGACCAAATGTTTCGGCTGGCTTCACTGTTAACCAATCAATTAATTGTTTCAGTGTTGCTCTTTCTGTTTTAACCATGTGCGTATACAGTAACGGAAAGGCTGTTTCTAAACCGACAATCCCAAACGGTGCCCGCTCCATTCCAACTGCTTTCTCTTCTTCCGTATGTGGTGCATGGTCAGTTGCAATGAAATCAATTGTTCCATCAAGTAACCCTTCCCAAAGAGCATGTTGATCTTCCTTCGAACGAAGAGGGGGATTCATTTTGAAATTTGTATCAAGTCCTGGAATATCATCATCACAAAGTAGAAGATGATGAGGTGAGACTTCTGCTGTCACATTAATCCCTGCTCGCTTTGCATCACGTACAACACGAACAGATTCTTTTGTACTAATGTGGCAAACATGATAATGAGCACCAGTTGCTTCTGCAAGCAGAACATCTCTGGCAATATGTACAGATTCACAAACAGAAGGAATCCCTTTTAGATTATGCTTAGCGGAAAACGTGCCTTCATGAACACAACCATCGTGAATGAGCGTATCTTCTTCACAGTGAGCGACTATCGCCATGCCAACTTTAGCTGCTTCAGTCATCGCTTGAAGCATTTTGTCAGCAGATTGAACACCTACTCCATCATCGGTAAAAGCAAAGGCACCAGCTTCTTTTAACGCTGCAAAATCCGTTAACTCTTTACCGAGCTGTCTTGTTGTAATCGCAGCATAAGGAAGCACACGAACATGCCCCGTTTCCTCAATTCGGTCTTGCAGCCATTCCATTTGCTCAACCTTATCAGGTACTGGTCTAGTATTTGGCATCGCACAAATAGTTGTAAAACCACCAGCTGCTGCGGCCTGAGTTCCTGTTTCAATGGTCTCCTTATGTTCACCACCTGGTTCACGTAAATGAACATGCACATCAATAAATCCTGGAGTAACAAGCTTTCCTTCTATATTGATTACTTTTTCATCTGTGCTATTTTCTGGCTTTTCAAAATACATTTTTTCGCCTTCGATATAGAGATCTTTTTGCGCCATTGAACCGTCTTCTAAAATGATGGAACCACCTTGAAGTTTAATTGTCATTTTCGTTTCCCCCTTTATTAAAATAAAAATTTTTCGATTTCTAATGCTCGTTTGAGAACAGCTTTTCTTACAGCAACACCATTTTTCATCTGCTTAAAAATTCGTGAACGACTGCATTCAACAAGCTCACTAGCAAGCTCTACTCCACGATTAACTGGTGCTGGATGAAGAATGATCGCATTGCGCTTCATCTGTGACTCTCGTTCAATTGTTAAACCATATTGTTGATGATAATCATTTTTGGTCCAAGTCATCTCCCCGTCATGTCTTTCGTGCTGAATACGTAGAAGCATGACGACATCAGCATATGACAGAGCTTCATCAAGCGACACATGCTCATACGTGTCAGCATAACCTGTCATCCACTCTTTCGGCCCCGCAACTTTCACCTTAGCTCCTAGACGAGTAAGGACATCCGCATTAGAACGAGCGACACGACTATGGCGTAAATCTCCTGCGATAATCACATTTAACCCTCTAAACGAAGAGAACTCCTGTTGAATAGTTAGTAGATCAAGTAAGGATTGTGTCGGATGATGACCACTTCCATCCCCTGCATTGATAATCGGGATCGAGAGGTTCTTGCCAATTTCCTCATAATATTCATTTTTCGGATGGCGGATAACAAGGACATTGGCTCCAATTGCTTCGAACGTTTTCACTGTATCGAGGAGAGATTCTCCTTTTTGAACACTTGAATTTTCACCAGTAAACGAGAGTACTTGTAATCCAAGCTGTTTTTCAGCTACTTCAAAGCTAAAACGCGTTCTCGTGCTTGGTTCAAAGAAAAGATTAGCTACAAAGATTTCTTTTTCAGCTCGCCATGATTTCCCACTAGCAAATCTCTCTGCTTCCTGCAACACTGCTGAAATTTCTCGTGTCGACATTGACTCTAATGTAAGAAGTTCACCACTTAGCTCTCTTTGCTTTGTCATTGTTATCATTTTCAATTCAGCCTCCTTGTATGGAATGTGCATCATCTTAATACGTTTTTACCCTATTCACACTTGCTTCTATCGATTTTCAAACACTATATAAAAAAACCCTGAGAGTGACTCTCAGGGTGTAAGGAAGTAGAGTAATAAAAAAATTTTATCTCTCTAATCTCCAAACCCCTTTGAAGTCTCTCTGTACTTCATTTAAAAGGGAGCATCATTTAACTTGCTTTATTAACAGGTGCTTCAAAGTCATCAAACATCGGCTTCGTTCCATAGCTGACTCCCTTATTAGGTAGAATCAGATGAAGAAAAATACCAACTAGAGTTGCTAGACCCATTCCTGCAATTTGAACAGAATCTGATACTTGAATAAAGGCACCGCCAATACCGATCACTAAAATGACAGAAGAAATAATCAAGTTACGTTTCTCGCCAATATTCACGCCATTATCTATTAACATTCGTAGCCCTGATGATGCAATAATCCCAAATAAGAGTATCGACACACCACCCATCACCGCTGTTGGAATCGTAGAAATAAGAGCTGATATTTTACCAATAAAAGAGAAGCTGATAGCGAGTACGGCTGCCCCTGCAATAACGAATACACTAAAGACACGGGTTATAGCAATAACCCCAATATTTTCTCCATACGTTGTATTCGGTGGTCCACCCACAAAAGAAGCAATCATCGTCGCAACCCCGTCACCCAAAATCGAACGATGCAGGCCTGGTTTTTCAATGAAATTTGTTCCAACTACTTTGCTTAGGACCATTTGCTGTCCAATATGCTCAGCTAGTGTAACGACAGCAATCGGAACCATGATAAAGGCAATCGCCCAAGAAAAAGTTGGCGTATAACTAACAAATGGAATGATTACATCTGGACTAACGATCCAACCTGCTTCACGAATCGGAGTTAAGTCAATAAGCCCGAAAAGATAAGCAACTGTATATCCACCGACAATTCCAAACAAGATGGGAACAAGACCGAATAATCCTTTAAAATACATGGATGCGATAATGGTGAGTGCTAGTGTAATAAGAGCTACTGTAAAATGTGTACTGCTATATATTTTTTCTTCCATACCAGGAACATACATCGCCATATCAATTGCTGTCCCTGCAAGAGCAAGACCGATAACCATAATGACTGGACCAACGACAATCGGTGGTAAGATCTTCATGATCCACTTCACACCGCTTTTCTTAATGGTCAGTGCGACAATTCCATATACAAGACCCGTTAGGAAACTTCCCACCATTGCTCCTCCTGGACCTTCGAGGGACATCGCTGCAATAATAGGAGCAATAAAAGCGAAGGATGAGCCTAAGTAAGCTGGTATTTGTCCTTTTGTGATGATGAGGTAAGCTAGAGTCCCAAGACCGCTTGATAAAAGGGCGACAGACGGACTAAGATCAACTAAGAACGGAACAAGAATGGTTGCTCCAAACATGGCAAATACGTGTTGCAAGCTCAGCATAAGCCATTTATCAAATCTCGGTACTTCTCGAATACCTACTTCATTCAATTCTGTTGTTTTCATGATGATTTCTCCTTAAGCTGTAATGTCAAATTAAAAACCTCTTTGTGTATGACAAAGAGGTTGACGTCCCTATCTGCAAGAAATACAAGTGCAGAATAGGTGTAACCCTCTTGTCAGCCTCACAGGACTATTTTAAAGAGGTATCTATACAATTTTATTTTTGTTCAATCGTAACTTCATCAATCGCATCCACTTCACTGAGCTTTGCGACAATCTTTTCATCTTTAGACGTTGGAACGTTCTTCCCAACATAGTCAGGTCGTATAGGCAATTCCCTGTGTCCCCGATCAATTAATACAGCTAATTGAATTTGCTCAGGTCTTCCTAAATCAATCAGTGCATCTAACCCCGCTCGAACTGTGCGTCCCGTATAAAGGACATCATCTACTAGAATAACTTTTTTATTACTTATATTAACTGGAATATCTGTACCTTGCAAAATCGGTTCATCCGTTTTTGATTTTACTGTTAAATCATCACGGTATAACGTAATATCGATTTCCCCTACAGTAATACTAGCTCCTTCAATTTGCTCAATTCTTTCAGCTAATCGTTTCGCTAAGTAAATCCCACGAGTTTTTATTCCAACTAACACACAATCTTCCACACCTTTATTGCGTTCAATGATTTCGTGGGCAATTCTTGTTGTTGCACGTCGGATCGCTTGTTCATCTAAAATAATTCGCGACATTTGATCACCTCCATGTCCGTCTTACATCGGAAACAAAAAAACCTCTCAAGTCCTTGGACATGAGAGGTGGATAGACGTATACAAATACAGACAGATTTAGCCTGCTTTACGTTCATTTCCTTCTCAGCCTCACGGGACTATCGTTAAAGGACTATTAAGTTCTTACACAGTATGAAGGATTTCCATGCTGCTGTCAATACTTTTCGACTAACGTGTTCGTAAATAGTGCAGCAATTCTTCCATATCAGCAGGCAGTGGAGCTTCGAAAACCATTTCTTCTCCTGTACGAGGATGAATAAATCCAAGAACAGCTGCGTGAAGCGCCTGTCCGTCTATATCAAGTGTTTTTTTCTTTGGTCCATATTTTGGATCTCCTGCTAAAGGATAGCCAATATATTTCATGTGCACCCGGATTTGATGCGTGCGACCCGTTTCAAGTTCACATTGAACATACGTAAAGGTATCAAACACTTCAAGTACTGTAAAATGTGTGACTGCATCGCGGCTATTTTCTTCTGTAACGGTCATACTTTGACGATCTTTTTTGTCTCGTCCGATCGGTGCTTCAATGGTTCCATGTTGATGAGGAATCACACCGTGAACAACGGCTTTATACAAACGTTTCGTTGTTTTTGCTTTTAATTGCTCGACTAATGATTCATGTGCTTGATCATTCTTCGCTACCATTATTAAGCCTGATGTATCCTTATCAATTCGATGAACAATACCTGGACGGATAACACCATTAATCCCAGATAAATCCTTGCAATGATACATTAATGCGTTTACCAGTGTACCTGAATAATGACCAGGTGCTGGATGAACAACCATTCCTCTTGGCTTATTGACTACAATGACGTCTGAGTCCTCATACACAATATCAAGAGGGATGTTCTCTGCTTCAACCTCAAGTTGTTCAAGCTCAGGAATCTCTAAACGAATAACATCTCCCTCATTAACCTTATAGTTGCTTTTTACTTTCTCATTATTAACCAAAACATGATTATCTTTAATCCATGCTTGCGTTTGCGTTCTAGACCAACTTTCATCGAAGTTAGTCAACAGCTTGTCAATTCGTTCTGACTGCTGTTCATTTGTTACCGTCCATTCATATCGTTCCATTACTTTTTCTCCTTCTTTTGGCGACGCTCATCACCGATCATCTTTATGAATAAAAGGCCTACCCCTATGCAAAGTGCTGAATCTGCCACATTAAAAATCGGAAAGTTATATCCAAATGGGTATGTATTAACAAAATCTACAACTTCTCCACGAAACAGGCGATCAATAAAATTACCGATTGCTCCACCTAGAATCAGTCCTAGTGATACCCCAAATAAACGGCTATTTTTCGCTTCTTTTTGCATGTAATAAACAATACCGATTATAACAATGATCGTAATAATATAGAAAAACCACATTTGACCTTGCAAAATGCCAAATGCTGCTCCTTTATTACGATGAGAGGTAATATAAATAATATCCTGAATCACTGGAATGCTTTCTCCAAGAGTCATTTGTGTCGCTACAATCCATTTTGTAATTTGATCAATAATAATAATGACAATTGCTAAGAGATAATACTTCAAAGTCAGTCCTCCCTGTCCAGTTCTTATAACACCATAGCATTATAGCACAAAAAGAGGGGGAGTTCCCCCTACTTTCCGTCTAAATAATGATCATAATGCGCATTGCGTTGAAATTGAACATTTTCATCACCAGTGTAGCCTTCAATTCCAGTTGAGAGAAAGCCTTCTATCTCCTCGACGTAACCGATTAATTCATCCTCCTCGTCTAAGGAAGCATCTTCAAATACCATTGAATTATCGTTAAAGCGGGCAACAGCTTGGTAGGCATCTTCTGCATCAAATTCTGTTTCATCATCTCTGTCATCAAAATTATATTTTCTAAAACCGTCAAGAACATCTTCTTCAGATGGCCGACCACCATATCTTTTTTCAGCCATCTCTACAACAGTCCTAGCAGTAGGTCTTGCTTCAAGGCGTTCATATGGAATTTCTTTACCTGTCGCTTCACAAATCCCATATGTCCCATTCTCAAATTTTTGCAGCGCATGTTCTACTTCTTCATGTTGACGTTCCAATTGCTCAAGCAAAGCAAAATCCTTCTCTCGTTCATATAATTCAGTTGCGGCATCTGCTGGATGATTATCATATTGAGAAAGCTCCCCTGTCGAAAACGATAATGTCCGTGCTTCTTCATCACGAAAATCCTGCTTGATTCGTTCTTCAATATGTTTTTTTTGTTGCATTAATTGTTGTTTGATTTTTGAATAGTCTGTCATTTAGTCTCCCCCAAAATAGAAACAATCACGTTCACAAATGAACGCTCATGAGTAGTTTAGCCAAGTATAGGAGGAATAGCCGACACAACTTTTGTCAAACAAAATAATGAAAAGGCTGTTGAGATTATAACCTCAACAACCTTTTTCGTTATACTGTACTTATTTGTTAAATTAAGCGTAATGCTTTGCAACCGTCTCGGCACAAGATGTACATAACGTAGGATGCTCGCTATTTTCACCGACTGTTTTTGACACAACCCAGCAACGTTCACACGTCTCGCCATCAGCAGATTCAACCACAATGGCAAGTTCATCAAACGTTACTGCCTCAGCAGGTGCTTCATTTACTTCACCAGCTAATTCAACATGTGAAACAATAAAGAGCTTTTCAAGTGAAGGAATCGCTAATAGCAATTCACGAACAGATCCACTCGTATAAAGCGTGATCGCAGCTGTTAATGATTTACCGATTTTCTTCTCATTTCTTGCCTGTTCTAACGCTTTTAACACGTCATCTCTAACTGCCATAAAATGGTTCCAAGTCGTCTTCAGCTCTTCAACATCACCAAATGACTCGGCATCTGGCATATCTGTAAGCTGTACACTCACTTCACTAACACCAGGAATATGCTCCCATACTTCATCTGCTGTATGACTTAAAATTGGCGAAACTAATTTTGTCAGTGCCACAAGTACTTCATACATCACTGTTTGAATCGCTCTACGTGCTGGATGATCAGCATGTTCAATATAGAGCGTATCCTTCGCTAAGTCCATGTAAAATGCACTTAATTCGATGGTAAAGAAATTATGAATGGTATGATAAACCGTTGAAAATTGATATTGATCATATCCTTGCTTCACTTTTTCAATAACTTCATTAAGCTTCACAAGCATAAAGAGATCAGCACCTTTAAGCTCGCTTGTTTCTACACGATTCACTGCAGGATCAAAGTCATGAAGGTTCCCAAGTAAGAAACGGAATGTATTACGAATCTTACGGTATGATTCAGACACTTGCTTTAAAATTTTATCAGAAACACGAACATCCGCTTGATAATCGACAGATGCAACCCATAAACGTAAAATGTCAGCACCTAATTGCTTCATGATATCATTTGGTACCACAACGTTTCCAACTGATTTACTCATCTTACGGCCTTCTCCGTCAAGGGCAAACCCGTGGCTAAGGACACCTTTATACGGCGCTTTCCCTGTTACAGCTACACTTGTTGAAAGCGAAGAGTTAAACCACCCACGATATTGGTCAGATCCTTCAAGATAAAGGTCAGCAGGGCGTTGCAGTCCTTCACGCTCTTCAAGAACCGCTTGGTGAGACGAACCAGAATCGAACCAAACATCCATAATATCCATTTCACGTGTGAACTTGCCATTTGGACTATGTTCAGAAGTGAAACCTTCTGGTAGTAATTGTTCTGTCTCCCACTCGAACCAAATATTTGAACCATGCTCACGGAATAAAGCCGATACATGATCAATCGTTTCATCTGTGATGATTGGTTCATTATTTTCACCGTAAAAGACTGGAATTGGCACCCCCCATGCACGTTGTCTTGAGATACACCAGTCACCACGGTCACGAACCATGTTAAATAGACGCGTTTCGCCCCATTTAGGTACCCATTCAACTTCTTCTATCGCCGTTAACAATTCTTGACGGAACTGTTCAATGGATGCAAACCACTGTGCCGTTGCTCTATAAATAACTGGCTTCTTTGTCCGCCAATCATGAGCATATGAGTGTGTAATAAACGTTAACTTCATTAGTGCGCCAACTTCATCAAGCTTTTCTGTGATTGGCTTGTTTGCTTCATCATAGAATAACCCTTCAAAACCAGGCGCTTCTTCTGTCATATTTCCTTTATCATCAACGGGACATAGAACATCTAGACCGTACGCTTGACCAACGATGTAATCCTCTTCCCCGTGACCTGGTGCCGTGTGAACACAACCAGTACCTGCATCTAACGTGACATGCTCACCGCACATCACAAGCGAATCACGGCCATAAATCGGATGCTCTGCAATCACATGCTCAATTTCTTTCCCTTTAAAGGTCTTTAATACTTCTGTCTGTTCCCATTCAAACTCTTTTTCAAGCGTTTCAAGCAAGCCAGCAGCAACAACATATTTTTTATCATTTACAAGAACAACGTTATAATCAAGCTCTGGATGAACAGCAATCCCTAAGTTAGCTGGAATTGTCCACGGTGTTGTTGTCCAAATGATGATTTGCTCATCACCAGTAAGGACACTATTTCCCTTTTTCACTTTAAAGGCAACATAAATCGAAGGTGAGCGCTTATCATGGTATTCAATTTCAGCTTCAGCTAGAGCAGATTCTGAAGAAGGAGACCAATAGACAGGTTTCTTTCCTTTATAGATATAGCCTTTTTTCGCCATATCACCAAATACTTTAATTTGTTGTGCTTCATATGCTTTATCTAATGTCACATATGGATTCCACCAATCTCCACGGACACCTAGACGCATAAATTGCTCACGTTGACGATCAATTTGTTTAAGAGCGTATTCCTCACAAAGCTTACGAAACTCGGCAACACTCATTGATTTGCGGTTTACTTTACCACTCTTTGTTAAAGCTGTTTCAATCGGTAAGCCGTGCGTATCCCAACCAGGTACATACGGAGCATGAAACCCACTCATTGATTTATAACGAACAATAAAATCCTTTAAAATTTTATTTAAAGCGTGCCCCATATGAATGTCACCATTCGCATACGGTGGTCCATCATGTAGGATGAACAAAGGACGTCCTTCTGTACGTTTTTGAACTTGTTGATAGATATCAAGTTCCTTCCATTTTTCTTGTCTTTCAGGCTCTCGACCTGGTAAATTTCCACGCATCGGAAATTCTGTTTTCGGCATTAATAACGTTTCTTTGTAATCCATTTGCTTTCTTCCTCCTCGAATATTTCTTACCTACCTTGGCGTTGCCTACAGGATGTAGGTACTCGGCGTTACGAACACGACGTGAGTGTTCTTAGCCGAGTGTCCTTTAATTTACGTATTGAGTGACCTTAGCCAAGTTTTCTTAAACAAAAAAACTCCCCATCCCCAAAAAAGGGACGAGAAGTTAACCCGTGGTACCACCCTCATGAAGAGACATTCGTACTCTCCACTCAAGCATTCGTAACGTGAATGATTCGTTGCAGCCTACTAACTGTTTCAGTGCAAAACTTAAGGGTGATATTCCAATGTTAACGTGTTCAGGCTCACACCGCCCCTGAATCGCTTTGCACGTTTAAAACATTGTACTAGTCCCTCTCATCGTCTGTATCAACATTCAATTAATGAATTTTATTATATGACAGCTAATTCATAAGTGCAAGAAAATTTAGCGAAACGAATCTTGACAAGAAAATAGATGTTATAAAAGTGTTACCAAAGTGTTACCAAATTTAGTAAAATGCTACTTAACGCTCCTCATAAACATCCTCTTCATGATCCGAAGCGACAACGTCCCAATCTTCTGTTTTTAGCATTTCTAACTGTGCTTCAATTAGCATTTTAAAACGCATCTTATAAACAGATGCTTGTTTTTTTAACTCTTCCATCTCCATCATCACCTTACGTGACTTTGAAAGAGCATCGTTAATAATGCGATCAGCATTTTTCTCAGCTTCTTTCACAATTAGCTGAGCTTCTTTTTGCGCATTTCTACGAACTTCCTCCGCTGACTCTTGAGCAATTAAAATCGATTTATTTAATGTCTCTTCAATATTCTTAAAGTGCTCAAGCTTTTCATCAAGATCAGTTACTCGATCAAATAAGTCTTTCTTTTCACGAAGAACAGCTTCATAATCCTTTATAATCTGGTCTAAAAACTCATTGACCTCATCTTCGTCATAACCTCGAAATCCACGAGTGAATTCCTTGTTATGAATGTCTAAAGGGGTTAAAGGCACAATAGCCACCTCCGAGTTATCATTAAATTGATTTTGAACATTTCTTATTTTAGATTTCACAATTATGATTAATTCGACATTAAGTTTTGGAAACCTGTTTTTTATTCGACTTTTTCTTAGATCATTCGTCGATAGCGCAAACGAAGTTTTTCTTTCTTCGTCCTACCTTCAATAGCTATAATATGTGCTCGTCCAAATTTGCGAACCGATATGTAATCGCCTTCTGCTAACATAAAAGCTGGCTGATCTGCTATTTTCCAGTTTACTTTGACTAACCCTTTTTCAATATATGGCACAACCTTCGATCGGGAAAGCTTATAAATTTGTGCGAGGACCACATCAAGTCTCAAAGAAGAAACTGTTGCGGCAAACTCTTCCCACTCTTCCACAGGCTTAACATGCTCAGATAATGGAATTTTATGCAATCGAACTGTTGCCTTACCGATTGTTTGAACGTTAAATTCCACATAATCGGCTATTTCTGTTGCCGTTACCATTTGAGCGATTCCATCACGAATAAAAATATCACCGAATTTTTCTCGTTTTAAACCAAGATTCATTAAAGCACCTAACACATCACGATGCTCTAACGAAACAAACTTCGCTGGATAATCAATAGAAAAAAGCGTAAGCTGAAAATCCTCTTCCGTTGTTTCTAAATACGGAGGCGTTAGTCGCACACGACGACGCTCTGCATAGTTTGAACCTCCCGAAAAAGAGAGGTTCACCTCATCATCATGTCCGATAATAATTTTAACTATTTCCTGTTGCCTAGGGTCAAGAAAATCAGACAAGCGATCGCGATGACGAAGTTTAACATCTTCTTGCCATTCAATAACTTGATCTACGAATGGCCGTTCTTCTTCTCGGAAATGTTGATAAATACTAATGATCTTTCACTCCATTCTAACTTAAAGACCAAATAGAGCAGCTACGCCACCACTTGCTAAACGCAAGACAATAATCGCGACAATCGGGGATAAATCGATCATGCCTAGCGGTGGAATAAATTTACGAAATGGCTCCAAATACGGCTCAACAATTCTACCTAAAAACTGACCAAGTGACGATTCACGCGCATTTGGAAACCATGAGAGCAGAATATAACCAATGATGAAAAAAGAATAAATATACAAAACATTATAAAGAAGCAATCCAATTGTTTGCATTAATACTCACCACCTTTTACGACGAACTATGATTGAAAATGCTCTTGCATCATTTCCGTTATTGTTCCTGACACATCCACATTATCAGGAGTACAAAGAAAGATATTAGAACCTAGCTTTTGAATATCTCCTCCAATAGCATACACGGTTCCACTTAAAAAATCGACAACACGCTTTGCCTGATCATGAGAAATACGCTGCAAATTAATAATCACTGCTTTTCTAGCCTTTAGGTGATCAGCAATATCTTGAGCTTCATCATACGTACGTGGTTCAAGCAAAATCACTTTAGAGCTTTTTTGTACACTTTGTAAACTTACGACATTTTGAGATGAATGTTCTTTTTTCTGTTTACTACGAGAACGACTTTTCGGCTCTGCATCTTGATCCTCAAACTGATCTTCTACTACTTCTTCAACTTCTTGAACTTCGTCTTCTAGCTCAAAGAAACGTTTAAATTTTGATTTCATTCCCATTCTCATTCCCCTCTCAAAAATTCGTTATTCTCTTCCAACTAGCGCAGAACCGATTCTAATAAATGTTGCTCCCTCTTCAACAGCAATGCCGTAATCATTAGACATTCCCATTGACAATTCTGTACACGGTGCATGTTCTAACTTTAATGAGTGTACATCGTCTCTTAATTCACGAAGTTTTTGAAAAACTGGTCTTGTCTGCTCAGGATCTTTATAAAAAGGAGCCATTGTCATCAACCCAACAACTTGAATACCCTTATACTCCACAAGCTCTTTTATAAATGGAATGACTTCCGCAGGAGATAGACCAGACTTCGACTCTTCTTTAGAAACATTCACTTGTACAAAACATTTCATTACTTGTCCATCTCCTAAGCGCTTGTCCACCTCTTTTGCAAGTGACAAGCGATCAAGTGAGTGAAGATAGTCAAATTTCCCAGTTATTTCTTTCACTTTTCTTGTTTGCAGGGATCCGATAAAATGCCAAATTCCTCTATTCTGAAGTGCGTGCCATTTTTGAACAGCAGCTTCTGCTCGGTTTTCACCAATGTGGGAGAGGCCAGCATTAAGGGCCGCTTCAGTCGTTTCTAAGCTAACATATTTTGTAACAGCTACGATATTGATCTCTTTTGGATTGCGCCCGACTCTCCCGCAAATTTCATTAATATCAGCTTGAATCTTAGCAAGATTTTCCTTTACTGACACGATGTCTTCACCACTTCCTATTCACGTAATCCAATAAAACTCATCATTCTTCCTGTTTTCCCACCTTCAGCACGATGTGAAAACATTCTTTTATCAGTGGCTGTACAAATTGAAGACACAAGAATCTGTTCTTCTAACAAGCCTTCTGATAATAGGAATTGCTTATTTAATTCACGTAAATCAAGTAAAAATGAACCATTTCCTTGATTTATGTAAGGTCTCTTCATTTCATCGGTTAAACACTGATTAACAGCAGTAATAACCATTTCGTCCACTTCATATGCAGTTTGACTAATACATGGTCCAATAGCAACCCTAATATCAGAAAGGGATATGCTTTCTTCTTTAATCCAATGCTGCAGCATCGCAGGGCCAATTCTCTTAACTGTGCCACGCCACCCAGCATGGGCAAGTCCAATAAATCCATAAGTCGGAGCCATGAAATAGAGCGGCACACAATCGGCATATAAACTTGTCAGCAACAGATTCCGCTCATTTGTATATATACCATCTATGCTAGATAGTGCTGTTTCCAGACAGTCCGCTCCTTTTCCAGCATCATCTGTAAATACCTTACGAATTGTCGCTTCATGAACTTGCTCTGAACCAACCCAGCTTGTAAGTGGAAACCCGATATCATGAGCTAGTAAAGCTCTATTAGCTTTTACCTGCTCTTTGTCGTCTCCTACATGGAAGCCGACGTTTAAGCTATAAAATGGTGCATCACTATAACCATCCTGTCTTGTTGAAAATCCAGCAATAAGCTGAGGGACAGCTTGCTGCCACTGCTCAATGTCTAAATATCTATTATGCTTTTGAACGAATGGTTCCAAGATAATCCCTCCTCTACCTCATTTCGTTATTCATACAAAAAAAGATAATATTCTACTCGCTATATTTTATCATAGGATGATCATTACAAGAAACGACTTTCTTCCCATTCATCGCTTTCTTATTGCCTTAGTTTGTTCAAATTGCAAAGTTTTCCTTTGATATGCACTAGGTACTTCAACTAATATGACATCAGATCCGATTCGAATAATATTTTTCCATGGAATAAATACTTCTTCTGATTCTTTCCCAAACAGACCCATCATCTTTCCTGAACTATTAATGATTAACGCCTCAATTTGACCTGTTGATAAGTTAATCTCTAAATCTGTTAAGTGTCCTAGGCGCTTCCCATTATCCATATTCACGATATCTTTTACTTGTAGTTCCGATATTTTCATCATGTGTTTTCACCTCTTGTGATAGGATCCATTTGTCTACTATATGCGAAGGACTATCGTATTTATGAGCGATACAGCAGAAAAAGGCAACGAAGCTAATATCGCTTCGTTGCCTTTAAAATGCAAGTAAAATTAAATTTGAGCGTGCTTATTCATTTGTTGGATTGCTGCTTTTTCTAGACGTGAGACTTGTGCTTGTGAAATGCCAATTTCATCAGCAACCTCCATTTGCGTTTTCCCTTGAAAGAATCTCATATTAAGAATCATCTTTTCACGGTCATTTAATCGAATCATTGCTTCCTTTAAGGCAATTTCTTCAACCCAATTGACATCTTTATTTCGCTCATCACTAATTTGATCCATAACAAAGATTGGATCCCCACCGTCGTTATAAATCGGTTCAAATAAAGATACAGGGTCTTGAATAGCATCAAGCGCGAAAACAACATCCTCTTTCGGAATATCCAATACTTTTGCGATTTCTTGAACAGTTGGTTCTTTTTCTCGTTTCTTTTCCGCCATAAGTTGATCACGAACTTGCAAAGCTTTATATGCAATATCTCGTAAGGAGCGAGAAACCCGAATTGGATTATTATCTCGCAAATAGCGTCGGATCTCACCAATAATCATCGGTACGGCATATGTAGAGAACTTTACATTTTGCCCCAAATCAAAATTATCAATCGATTTCATTAAACCAATACAACCTACTTGAAACAGGTCATCAACAAATTCTCCACGATTATTAAATCGTTGAATGACGCTAAGAACGAGACGCAAATTACCATTGACAAGCGTCTCCCTTGCACTTGTTTCACCACTTTGTAATCTCTCGAATAACTGACGCATTTCTGTGTTCTTCAAGACAGGTAATTTTGATGTATCCACACCGCAGATTTCTACTTTGTTTCGTGTCAATTCTTTCCCTCCTATCGCGGGAGATGATGTCTTGTAAAGTATCTCCTTTGCAGGGGGAAATATGCACGAGCCTTGTCGCAAAAAATCGATCAACAAGGCTCGTGCACGTCATGACAACGAAAATTTATATGAACTTTTTTTAAACCATTTTATTGAATTCTTTTTGCAATCGTTTAATAATTCTTTTCTCTAACCGAGAGATATAGGACTGCGAAATTCCAAGCAAATCCGCTACATCTTTTTGCGTTTTTTCTTCTCCACCAGCTAGTCCAAAACGAAGCTCCATAATTTGTTTTTCACGATCATTTAGTGTATAAAGAGCTTTCACTAACAGCTTACGATCAACTTTTTCTTCAATTCCCTTTGTTATTATGTCTTCCTCTGTACCTAAGACATCTGATAGAAGCAATTCGTTGCCATCCCAATCAATATTTAGCGGTTCATCAAAGGATACTTCTGAACGTGTTTTATTATTTCGTCTAAGATACATTAAAATTTCATTTTCAATACATCTTGAAGCATAAGTAGCTAATTTAATTTTTTTCTCAGGATTAAACGTGTTCACTGCCTTTATAAGTCCGATGGTACCAATGCTGATTAAATCTTCAATATTAATACCCGTGTTCTCAAACTTCCGAGCAATATAGACAACTAACCTTAAGTTGCGCTCAATTAACATGGATCTTACTGCTTTATCACCAGAAGGCAGTTTTTTTAAAAGAACCGCTTCTTCTTCTTTTGAAAGAGGAGGAGGCAATGCTTCACTTCCTCCTATGTAATAAATTTCATCCGCTTTCATTCCGAGTCGATACATCATTTTATACCATAATAATGTCGCTTTTAGCTTGAACATGTTGTGCCTCCTAGTCATAGAATTATACTAGCTTTTTGAGTTGTTCCACCAAGCACTAGCTTCGGATGTACAATACTTCTAAACACTCCATCAGCCGACAATTCTCTATCCTGTAAACCTAAAATGACGTTCGTTGTCTCATAACGATTCTCTTGTTGATAGATCACAATGCTATCAGGCCTAATACCACTTAAAAACGGAGTAGACTGGCCTATGACACGATAAGGGATAATACATGCTCGCTCAACTAAACGTTCATCCGCATGTTCTTCTGAAGCTCCTTCATGAAATGTCATAATATGTTCGACAGCTTGTTGATTAAAATAAGGATATAAAAGCTTCGCCTCAATAATCATAACTGGCTTTTTTGAAATTGGGTCAGTTAATTGATTCCCACTATCGACTAACCCTCTTGTTTTAAACGTGTATCCAGCAACAGTAATATCAACGTCAACAAGCTGGTCATATTGGACTTGTTTCCACTCCATTGTTTCAAAACGCTTCTTCGAAAACCACCAAATAAGAGGAAAACCGATTATAACAAACACCCAACTTATGCCACTGCCAAAATAACCTTTATTCGACACAGTCATTCCATTCAGAATGCCTACATCTGTCTGCCAGAAATAATGGAGAGCAAATAATCCGCCTCCTGTCATAAAAGTAACAAAGTAGAACATAAGTAAACCTTGTAAATAGTAACTCATCCGTCTAAAACCAAACGCAATCCATACAATAATGGCAGAGTATAACAATTTCACCCAAGGTTGATAAAAAAGTGATGCATAGGAGCTAAAAAGAAAAAAAACAATTAAAGATGCAAATAAAGCGCCTAAGATCATACGAACATGTTGAAAACGCCTTTTTAACACAATTGCTGTTAAAGCAAGAAGCAAATAGTCAATACAAAGGTTCAAAAACCAAATTACATCGATATATAAGGTCATATTTGGTCTCACACCATCCATTGATTTGAAACAAGTATATATCAGATTCTATTAAGAAGTCTGTCGCTTCATGACAAAGGTAAACTGGTTATTTTAAGAGATTATTAGAAATATTGTCACTCTTTTAATCTAGGAAATAATTGCCGGAAATAATTGCACAAAAAAAACATGCCTTTTACTTAATGAGTAAAAGACATGTTCCAAATGTAATAACCTTAACGATTACGGTTTCGTCTATTTCTTAAAAATGTTGGAATATCAAGCGTATCTGTTGGTTCTGAAGTTTGCTGAACTGGTTGAGCTGGTTGAGCAAACCGATTTTCTTTTGGTTGTTCTTCTTGAACAGGAGCTTGATTTTTTATTGATTTTTGAGTTGAACGTTGTGTTTTTGTTTCTGTATCATCAAAGCCAGTTGCAATGACTGTGACAACAATCTCGTCTTTAAGGTTCTCATTAATGACTGAACCGAAAATCATATTCACTTCCGCATCAGATGCAGCTGAAACAATTTCTGCTGCTTCATGAACTTCGTATAAAGATAAGTTAGAACCACCTGTAATATTCATAAGCACGCCTTGGGCACCATCAACAGATGTTTCAAGTAATGGACTGGAAATCGCTTTTTTCGCTGCCTCTGCCGCACGATTTTCTCCTGTAGCAATTCCGATACCCATTAATGCTGAACCTTTTTCACTCATAATCGTCTTTACATCAGCGAAGTCTAAGTTAATCAATCCAGGAACAGCAATTAAATCTGAAATACCTTGTACACCTTGACGTAATACATTATCTGCTTCTCTAAACGCTTCAAGCATTGGTGTGTTCTTATCTACAATTTCTAATAAACGATCATTTGGAATGACGATTAGTGTATCAACTTTTTCTTTTAATGCAGCAATACCTGAAGCTGCTTGAGTCGCACGTTTACGACCTTCAAATGTAAATGGACGCGTAACAACGCCTACTGTTAGTGCACCGAGTTCCTTTGCGACCTCAGCGATAACTGGCGCGGCACCTGTCCCTGTACCTCCGCCCATTCCTGCAGTGATGAAAACCATATCTGCACCTTGTAAAACTTCTTCAAGCTGCTCTCTGCTTTCCTCAGCTGCTTTTTTTCCTATATCAGGATTCGCACCTGCTCCGAGTCCTCGAGTTAGTTTCCCTCCAAGTTGAAGCTTTGCTTCAGCTTTCGAAAGATGGAGAGCTTGTGCATCCGTATTAACAGCAATAAACTCCACACCTTGTAAACCATTTTCGATCATTCGATTCACAGCATTACTACCGCCGCCGCCAACACCTATTACTTTAATTTGCGCTAATTGATCCATATCCATTTCGAACTCTAACATGTAAGGTCCCCCTAATCAGACTGTATACCCATCTCATAACTATTCAAAAAAGACTTTAAACCAGTTTTTCACTTTTCCTTTTGTTTTCGGCTTTTCATCAGAACGATTTGCAGAATTGTCATTTCGTTCCCGCTTTGGTTCAGAAGAGGCATCAGCTGAACTAACAGAAGCAGCCACTTCTTTCCCTTGCACTTTAACATTTTTATAAGCAAATTGGATAAGTCCTACACCTGTTGTGTACTGTGGCTCTCTCACTCCTAAATAATCTGGAATAGCCACTCGAACATTTCCTTGTAAGAGCTCACTTGCTAATTCTAACACACCTGGGATCATTACTGTTCCACCAGTTAATACATACCCACTTGGAAAATCGCGATAACCTAAACGATTGACCTCTCTGTAAATCAACTCAAACATTTCCTCCACCCTAGGCTCAATGATATGAGCAAGCTCATATTGAGAGCATTCATCGGCCTCTGCTCGACCAATTGTTGCAATGTTAAAACGCTCTTCCTCTGAAGCATCATCAATATATGAATGACCATGCTTGAGCTTGATTCGTTCTGCTTCTTCTGAAGATATACGCAAGCCAATTGCAATATCATTTGTAATATGCTCTCCACCAACAGGTAAGACTGAAGTCGCTTGTAATGTCCCTTGCTCAAATACGGAAATCGTCACCGATCCTCCTCCAATATCAACCAAACAAACACCCAAACTTTTCTCATCTTTTGAGATGGCTACAGATCCAGTTGCTAAGGGTTGTAAACAAATATCTGCAATTTGTAAACCCGCTCTCTCAACACATCGAAGGAGATTATGTAGAATGGTTTTTGACCCAGTGATTATCATACCTTCCATCTCAAGTCTTACACCAATCATACCACGAGGGTCATTAATTTCATCAAGACCATCGACGATGAATTGTTTCGGTATCACATCAATAATTTCCCGTTCAGGTGGAATCGAAACCACTTGTGCCGCATCAATGACTCTTTTAATATCCTCATCGCCTATTTCTCTATCAGAGCTTGAAACTGCAACCACACCATGACAAGGCTGAAGCTGAACGTGATTCCCATTAATCCCAACAATCACTTGCTTAATGGAAAGACCTACCATCCGTTCAGCTTGATCCACCGCTCTTCGAATCGACTGAACGGTCTCGTCTATATCTACAATAGAGCCTTTCTTTATTCCATCAGACTTGGCATTCCCAACTCCGATAATATTCATCGTTCCATTTGACATTTCTCCAATTATCACTCTGACATTGGATGTACCGATGTCTAAACTTACGTAAATCTCATTGCTGTTCAATCTATGGCACCTCCTCATGTAATCAATCATGTTTCGTCGATTTTATTCACCACAAATTTCATTTCCTAAAATCATCTAAACTTTACTCAATTTCATAGATACTAGACTAATTCAACACGGAACTCTGTTTTCCTTTTAAAATCACTGATTTTCTTATTTTTTTGTTTTCATTGTTAGCTAATTTCGATCCACTTCATTTCTTAACTGTTATTATGATGTTTCGTTTGCCATTTCGTTAGCAACATTCGACGAATCACTGCAATATTGTTAAACAAACGAACTCCAAAAGCAAAGATTGCTGCTAAATATAAGTCTACACCAAGATGCACACCTAGAAAAGCCAAACCTGCAGCTAATAGAATATTAAAGAAAAACCCTGTAACAAAGACATTTGAGTCAAACGTCTCTTGTAAATAAGCCCGTATCCCTCCAAACAATGTGTCTAAAGCCGCAAGTACAGCAATCGACAAATAACTTGTATATTCGGCAGGGACTCGAAATTCGGTCATAAGTCCTAATAAAATCCCTATTAACAGTCCTATTATTGGTAACCACATATTTTGATTACCCCTCCTTCACTTCTTCCATATAGCGTACACGTGGTGTTTGGTCGTAAGCTGGCAATTCCAATTCATCGACCAGCTCGAACGAAATTGAAAATCCATCTAATTCAAAGAACTCAACCGACTCTGATACAACCATTTGATTTTGGAGAGTCTCAGCCTTTTCAGAAAGAACTTTCACTTGGATTGGAAGCGGAGGCAGTCGACGGCTATTTAAATGGGTAATTTGATTTACATCACGAAAAGCTGAAGTTGAAATAATCCGCTCATCTCCCACAGCAATGTCGTCAGCACCATAAATGTTTAATTCATTTACTAAATAGCGAAATACATCAGCAGGAGGCGTTCTTCTCACTTGCCCAAAGAATTGATCATTATAAATCGAATCAATCGTAATGACTAATCCTTCACCAGCTTTTTCTTCCAGACCAGCCTCCATTCTCAGCTCTTCTATTTGCTTTGTTAGCACAACAGATATGTCGTCTTCGCGACTGTCAATTGTCTGTTCATATTGCGCAAGTACGGTCTGTACTTTTTCAATTTCAGCATTTAATTGCTGTCTTCGTTCTTGCTCTGCTACTAACTCTCTTCGTAACTCTCGAATATCTCGCGTATCACTAATGACAGGTTCTTGAGTTGTGTGAAATTGAATCGCTAACATAAAACCAATCACAAATGTAATAAATGTAAAAATCCACTTCTTATCCATACAATCACCCTGTCTCTGCCAAATGAGGGTCTAGTAAAATCGATTCTTTTTTCTGTATACGTACACTGATTTCATCATTCAAAAGCTGATCTTTAACACCGCCATATAAAGATAATGCAGCTTCTAAGTGATCAGAATCACCAATAGCCGTTATAACAAACGGTGCAGAAGATGTATTTCCATCAACACTAATGACAGGACCTACACACTGAATGTACGATTGATAAGTAAGGCGATAGCCATTAATCGCAATGGCTTCAGCTCCAGCAACGAATAATTCGTGTACGACACTTTGAATATGAAACTCATGAACAATATAATTATTTGGATTAGCTCCGTCTGGTAGATAAGAGGCATCTTCCAATGACACTTCTATTCCAGGTCCCTTCACTTGGACTTGTCCAACAATTTTTCTTAGCCGCTCCAGATCCTCGAGCAAATTCTGTGTCTTCACCTCTTGTTCTGCATCAATTGAAGCTAAGCTATTCTCAAGCTCCCTTAGCTGAGCCTGATAAAGTCGCAAATCATCTTGTAACTCTCGATTAGCTGATTGTTCCAAAATCATTTGATTTCTTAATTCATCTTCATACTCCCACTGACGCTCAAAACCAGGCATAAGCGTTGCGCGACTTTCATTCGTCAATTCGTAACTAAGCGCTAAGATAAACCCCGTTACAAGCAAGACGAAGGATAGAATGATATGTTTACCCTTCACCTTCACTGTTATCTTCCTCCTCCTCACCATTAAACTCCTCAAAATAAGGACTCATTCTCATATGAAGAATCCCTTCTTTACGGTCTTCCAGCTCTCTCGCAATTGATGGATAAGGAGCCATATTTTCAGAAAATCCTTTTATTGACGTGTGAACTTCCACTCCATCAGTCATGAACAAAATGATCGATAAAGGATCACTCTCGGTCGGTTCATAAAAAATTTCTGAGATTCTCTCGATTAAATGATTGGGTACTTTTTGTAATTCTGCTGATAATTCAGCTAACGCATCACCCTCATTAAAATCGATTAATAACGGAGCATCAGAAGGAAACTGATGACGTGGTAATTCATTTAAATATTGACCCGTTTCAAGTATGGGATAATACTTATCATCACGATACAAATAGCCAATTCTTGCGTGTTCTTCAATGATTAAATGAATGGTACTTGGCAACCGTCGTTCAATCGTTACTTCTGCAATTTCACTATGGTTTAATAATCGACTTTTAATTTCTTCTCGGTTAATATTCCATATACTCATACCGTCATTCATTTGACTATATTTAATCACTTCTTCTTCTGACAAAAAGTGAGTTCCGCTAACAGTAATATTTCTTACGTGACTTAATGGGGATTGAAAATAAACCATAAGTAAGAGTAACAAGAAAAAGAAAGATAAAAAAAACAGCAAACGCCGATTAGCACGCTGTTTACGCTGATCTTTTAGCGACGGTATTCTCTCATGTATTGTAACAACCTTGTCCTTGCTCATAGTTACTCCCCCGGCAAATATTCTAGATAAGACAACTTAAAAATAAGATTGCCCACGTTCATGTAGGTTCGCCACAACCTCATGTTGCGAGCAATTAATTTGATATGATTGTAGCATATTCCATAAAAGAATAGAGGTGTATTAAATGTTTTCGTTCGTCCTACCTATCATTTCAACTTCTGCTTCCATATCTACATTGTATTTCTCTTTTATCGTCTCTTTCACGTGAGAAATTAAATCAATGACATCTTGAGCTTTTGCATGATCAATATTTACAATAAAGTTTGCATGCATCAGCGAAATTTGCGCCCCACCGATTTGATAGCCTTTTAGACCAGCTGTTTCAATCAACTTTCCAGCATGGTTAGGTAAAGGATTACGAAATACACTCCCACAAGTTGGATACTTCCAAGGCTGCGATTCACGACGATAATCCTTGTTTGCTTGCATATGAGAGACAATCTCTTCTTTTTGCCCTCGCTTTAATTGAAATATCGCCTCTACACAAATCCCTTCTTCTTTCTGTAATCGTGAAGTACGATAAGAGAATTCCATATCTTTTGCTGAAATCCATTCTAATCGTCCATTAGGATAAAGGACAAGTGCTTCTTTTAAAATGTTGGATATATCTGAACCATGGGCTCCTGCATTCATAAAAACAGCGCCTCCTACAGACCCAGGTATACCTCCAGCAAACTCTAATCCTGATAGTCCTTCACGGCTTATGACTGTTGCTAGCTTGATCAGTGGATACCCTCCGCCTACCCGAACGATCTCATCTTTTATCTCAAGGTCGTCGATTCCTTTTCCTAATTTAATGACAGCTCCTTCAATTCCACCATCTGCCACTAATAAATTTGAACCTCTACCGATTACTCTCCAAGGCACTTGATATAGATCAATCAATTCCATCACACGTTTTAAATCTTCAACACTACTTGGTTCGAGCAGAACATCTGCTGGGCCCCCAATTTTCCACGTTGTATGATTAGAAAGAGGTTCGTTTTCTTTTATGATCCCTACTTTTTCTTTCTTCATTGCTTCAATAAATTGTTTCATACTATCTTCCCTCATTTCATCCTTCAAACTACTCTATATTCTTTTTCTATTTTATACTTATGCCCATTTAGCGTGAAACATCTTTAAGCACTTGATAAAGATTCAAAGCTGCTTTAGGAACACCCAATTCCTTAGCAGATTTTTTCATTTCTTCCCATTTCTCCTCAACAGAAAAAATTCGATCAATTTCTTCAAGCAATGTTTGACCTGACATTTCTTGTTCTCGCAGAACGAGTGCTGCCCCGTTTACACGCAGAGCTTCAGCATTTTTTTCTTGATGATTATTTGTCACGTAAGGACTCGGTATCAAAATACTCGGTAGACCAAGTGCTGTTATCTCTGCAAGAGTTGTTGCTCCTGCTCGAGCGACAATCAAATCAACTGCTGCCAAAACGTCAGGCATATTGTGTATGAACGGCTTAATAATGACATTATTTGGCTTCTGGTCCTTTACAGCCTCCATAACAGCATCATAATGAACAGCTCCAGTCACATACACAACTTGATAATGTTTTTTTCCAAATTCACTTATGACTGAATGAAATGCCTCGTTTATCGGACGTGCTCCTCTACTGCCCCCGACAATAAGAACCGTCTTCTTCATCGGATCAAGATTAAGTGACTGCTTACCTGCTTTAGAGTTTACGTGTAACACTTCTGATGCACGTGGATTTCCTGTAAAGACAACCTTCTGTTCAGGAAAATAACGCTTCGCCTCCTCAAAGCAAATAGCGACTCGATCCACATACTGACTTAGAAATTTATTCGTTAGTCCAGGAACACTATTTTGTTCATGTACGACTGTCGGAATCTTTAACTTAGCAGCCGCATATACAACTGGTCCACAAACATATCCACCTGTACCTATTACAACATCAGGCTTAAAAGAATTAAGCAGTTTTTTTGCACGAGCCGTTCCTTTGAAGAAGCGAATGATTGTTTTCACATTCTCGACTGATAGCTTACGTTTAAAACCTGAAATATCAATGGTTTCAAATGGAATACCTTCCCTTGGAATAATATCACTTTCAAGACCGCGTTTTGTCCCTATATACAAAATCTCCGCACTTGGATCTTGCTGTTTAATCTCTTTAATTAACGATAAGGCGGGATAAATATGGCCGCCTGTTCCACCACCACTAACAACTACTCTCATTGATATCCTCCAAAAAAGTTGATTACCACCATTTTATCATGAACAGAACTCGTATTATACACGAAACATGTGTTATTTTTTGTGTTTCAAGCATTTACTTGTCAAAGATTTTTTGACACCTTCTTACAAGAAGTGATAAAAGCTAATTTATCAGAAAAACCCTCAGAAAAAATTGAGGGTTAAAACCGTGTATATCGACTAATATTTAGCAATACACCAAGCGAGACGAGCATTAACGTTAAAGAAGAACCACCATAACTGAGAAGTGGAAGGGTAATTCCCGTAACAGGCATAAGCCCTGTAACAACCCCAATGTTAATCATGACTTGAATAGCGACCATCGAAATAATACCTACCGCCAAGAAACTTCCAAATAAATCTGGTGCTCCTAAAGCAATGCGAATGCCTCTCCACAACAAAATTCCAAATAAGATCAATACCATAAATCCACCAATAAACCCTAGTTCTTCAGACAATATCGCAAAAATAAAATCTGTTTGAGGCTCAGGTAGATAGAAATATTTTTGTCTGCTTTCCCCAAGTCCCATCCCCATTAATCCACCTGGCCCTATCGCATAAAGAGATTGAATAATTTGGAAACCACTTCCTAGCGGATCAGACCATGGGTCCAGAAAAGAGGAAATGCGTTTAATACGATAAGGAGCTGAGGCAATTAGTCCAATCAAACCGATTAAACCAACCATCCCTAACCAAACAAAATGACTTAAGCGAGCTCCTGAGACAAAAATCATTACAACACAAGTACCAACCATTACCGCACCCGTCCCTAAATCTGGCTGCATCATAATCATACCAAAAGCGAACATCACAAGTGATAAAGAAGGGAGGAGACCTTTTTTAAATGAAACAATCTTTTTTTGATTTTCAGATAAGTACTTTGCCAAAAACGCAATCATCGCCATTTTCATAAATTCAGAAGGCTGAATCGAGAATGCACCAATTCCTAACCAACTCCTTGCCCCACCTCGAACCAGCCCCACACCTGGAATGAGTACAATCACTAACAAGAGAAAACAAATAATCAAAATAAGCTTAGCCCATGTTCTCCATGTCCAGTAATCAACTCTCATAATAAATAGCATCGCGACCACACCAACACCCGCAAAAAATAATTGGCGCTTCGCAAAGAAAAAAGAGTCATCAAAACGATAGCTTGCCCATGCCGCACTCGCACTATAAACCATAATAAGTCCGACTACTAACAACGTAAGGGTCGCAAACATTAACACATAATCCGGTGCTGCTTTTGTCTTCGGCATTTCAAACACCTCAATCTAACACGATTTAAGTAATGAGCACAATTTTTATAATCCCTCACCTTAAACGTATGCTCAACAAGTTGAAAACATGTCCACCACTCTATCTTTTAACCTATCTAAAACTGTCAAGAAACTACGCTTTCAACCTAAAATGAGCAGTTCATATTTTCCCTCCCCAACTAGGAGCTAACCAGCTTCTACAAAGAAAAGGCCTGTCCTTTAATTGGACAGACCTTAAATATTTCATTAAATAGTGCTTAATTTTTGAACCGCATTTATAAATCGTTCACCGCGCTCTTCAAATGTTTTATACTGATCCCAGCTCGCACATGCAGGAGATAACAAAATAACATCACCTTCATTAGATTGATCGAATGCTTTTTGAACGGCATCCTCCATCAAATCTGCAACAATAATTGACTTTACTCCAGCTTCTTTTGCTACTTTTGTCAATTTATCTTTTGTTTGGCCGAAAGTAACAAGTGTATGAACATTTTTTAAAGACGCACGTAAATCATCAAAATTGTTACCTCTGTCTAATCCTCCAGCAAGTAGTACGATTGGCTGATCAAATGCTTCTAAAGCTTTTTTAGAGGCAAGAATATTTGTAGCTTTTGAATCGTTATAAAAACGTCTGCCATTAAAGTCTAAAATGAACTGTAATCGATGCTCAACCCCACTAAACGTCATCAGGACATCTTTAATTCTCTCTTGTTTCGCCCCCATAGTGATTGCAGCTCCAATAGCTGCTAATATGTTTTCAAGATTATGAGCTCCTGGTAATACAATCTCACTTGTTTGAATGATCGGCTGTTTATTAAAATAAATGGTCTCATTTTCGATAAAAAGTCCTTCCGTTAAGCGCTGGTTAGCAGAGAAAGGAATCGTTGTCGCCTTACTTTTTGAAGCTATTTGTGAAACGAACTTATCATCAGTATTAAAAATCAAGATATCATCTTTTTGCTGATTCGCTGTTATTTTTGCTTTTGCTTCGACATACTCATCTTTCGTACCATGATAGTCGAGATGAGCATCAAAGATATTTAAAAGGACACTTACTTTAGGTCTAAATTGCTCTGTACCTAGTAATTGGAAGCTAGAAACTTCTAAGACCATTACATGATTTTCAGTTGCATTCTCAGCAACTTCGCAAGCAACCGTTCCAATATTACCAGCAATTAAGGGCTGAAGGATACCGTCTTTTAACATCTCATAAATGAGAGTTGTTGTCGTCGTTTTACCGTTTGAACCGGTAATGGCGATAATCTCGGCCTCACTTAACATTGAAGCAAGCTCAATTTCAGTCACGACAACTAATCCTTGTTTAAGCGCTCCCTCGACAATTGGATTCGAATACGGAATCCCAGGATTCTTCACGACATAATCAAAGGATTCATCTAATAATTCAATGGGATGATGACCGCAGATCACTTGAATACCTAGTTTTTCAAGCTCTTGTGCTTGGCGGTTCCCCTCGTACGGCAACGCATCATTTACTATGACAGTAGCTCCAAGCCTATGCAGTAGTCTCGCAGCCGCTTCACCACTTTTAGCCATTCCTAATACTAGAACTTTCTTTCCGTTAAACTGTTCGCCTGACTTCATTTACATCCACACCTCTATATAGATTCCAATGATAGCTAAAATCATTCCTATAAACCAAAATGTTACAACTACGCGCCATTCTGACCATCCTGATAATTCATAATGATGATGAAGAGGACTCATCTTGAATACGCGCTTTCCTCTTGTTTTAAAAGAAATAACTTGAATAATTACTGATAATGTTTCGATAACAAAGACTCCGCCAATTATGATTAGTAATATTTCCATTTTCGTCATAATTGCAATGGCTGCAATGGCTCCACCTAAAGCAAGTGATCCTGTATCTCCCATAAACACTTTAGCAGGATGAGCATTGAAGACGAGAAAACCAAGAACTGCTCCAACTACTGCCGCACTGAAAATCGACACATCGATAAATTCAGCATGCCAAGCAAGTACAGCAAATGCTCCGAAGGCAATAGCCCCTGTTCCAGCTAATAGGCCATCTAATCCATCGGTAAGATTTACAGCATTTGATGCGCCAACAAGCATAATAATGATTAGAGGGAGGTAAAACCAACCGAAATCAATCGAAAAAGATGTTGCTGGAATGGAAACCTCTGTCGAAAAATCCATCTGAATAAGGCCAATATAAAATAAAATTGAAATAACAAGCTGACCCACTAATTTTTGTTTAGAGGTCAGACCAAGATTCCGTTTCTTTACAACTTTAATATAATCATCAAGGAAGCCAACTAACCCAAATCCAACAGTCACTAAAAGAAGTAACAGGATTTCTGGGCTAAAGGAAAGAAGCTGTAATGAAATAAATAAAGATGTGATTAAAATCGATAAGACAATGACAATACCACCCATTGTCGGGGTGCCACTTTTCTTTTGATGAGATTTGGGTCCTTCTTCACGTATACTCTGTCCGAATTTAAGCCTTCTTAAAAATGGAATAAAGAGTGGTGAAAGAATGACAGCAATGATAAATGATAAAATGAGTGTAAGAAGTAACGTACGCTCTAGCACCACTAATCATTCCTCCTTTCATTGAACTGATAGTTTTGAATAATTTCTTCAAGCTTCATTCCACGAGATGCTTTAAATAACACAGCAGATCGCTCGTCAACAATCGCCTGCAAATATGCTGCTGCATCACTTTTAGAAGTAGTTGCATACATCGCAATCGTTTGATTCGCGCTTTTATTCCATTCATCCGCAATCCATTGTGCTTTTTCACCAACGCAAACAAGGTGAGTTAATGGCGCAGAAATCGCTTGAACAACATTTCTGTGCATTGCTTCTTCATTTTGACCTAATTCAAACATATCACCAAGGACAGCAATACGCTTTTTAAAATGAGGAAGAGCTTTTAATGTTTCAATCGCAGCAATCATCGAAGTCGGACTTGCATTATAGGCATCATTAATAATCGTTTCGCCTCTTTTACCAAGTTGACGTTCTAACCGCATGCCCGTAAGCGAAACTGTGTCTAGTCCTTGACGAATTAATTCATCTGATAATCCTAATTTTTTAGCAACAGCGATACAATAGGCTGCGTTTTTTACGTTATGCAATCCAAGTAACGGAATCTCAAATCGGCCGGCAGACTCATATGTAAAAGAATAGCCTGTTTCACTAGGCTGAATAAATGAAACGACAGCATTACAATCATTTGAAAAACCGACAGTGAAGGTCTCTTCATTACGATAAGAAATGAGAAGCTGTTCATCTCCATCAAGAATGACCGAGCCTCCGTCCTTAAGTCCTTCCCGTATTTCCATCTTCGCTTTAGCAATACCCTCGCGACTGCCAAGTTGCTCCATATGCGACTCACCAATATTTGTTACAATGGCCTCATCTGGTGTCGCTAATCGACTTAATAAAGCAATTTCCCGGTAGCCACTCATCCCCATTTCAAGAATGAGATATTCAGTTGATGACGGCATAGAAAGGATTGTTAATGGTAATCCAATATGATTGTTATAGTTCCCCTGTGTTTTATATGTTTCTCCATGTAAGGAAAGAACAGCCGACAATAAATCTTTTGTCGTTGTTTTTCCATTACTACCAGTTACAGCGATCACAATCGGATTAACTAGTTGTCGATAAGTTTTTGCCATTTGCTGCAAGGCAGCAAGCGTATCCTTTACAAAATAGAGCTGAAAATCGTTAGGCAATTCTTTAGGCAACGGCTGACCAACTTGCCATATTGCAGCAGATGCTCCTGAACTCACTGCAGCATTAAGAAAATCATGACCATTGAAGCGATCCCCGATTAAAGGAACGAACAAGGCATCTTTTGTTATTTTTCTAGTATCTGTTGACACAGCAGTAAAAGGCTTAGGAGCATTCTCTGGTAGCCTAATTGATTCTGTTAATTCAGCTAATAATAAAGAATTTAACATGATGTCAATCGCTCCTTTATCGCTTGACTTGCAACTTTTCGGTCATCAAAATGAATCGTCTTATCATTAAGGATTTGGTATGTTTCATGCCCTTTTCCAGCAATAATAATGATATCACCTGATTCCGCGTTATTTACAGCCTTTTTAATGGCCATTTCTCGATCGACTATCACTTCATACTTTCCATCTTCTACACCGGCTACCATCTCTTTGATAATTTGTTGAGGATCTTCTGAACGTGGATTATCAGATGTGAAGATAGCGAGATCTGCATATTTAGTTGCAATGCGTGCCATCACAGGGCGCTTCGTTCGGTCACGATCTCCTCCGCATCCTACAACTGCGAAAATTCTCTTTTTGGCAAAGCCAGTAATGGTTTTCAACACATTTTCTAAGCTATCCGATGTATGGGCATAATCAACAATAACAGTAAAATTTTGGCCTGAGTCTACCGTCTCAAAACGACCAGCTACTCCTTTAACAAGTTCCAGACTATTCTTAATACCCTCTAATGACACACCTGAAACAAGAGCTGCCGTGGCAGCTGCCAAAGCATTATAAACACTAAACATTCCAATTAAATGCATTGAGATCGTAACTTCCTCACCAAAAGCAGATAAAGTAAAAGTCGTCCCTGCAGCATTCATTTCGATATTTGTTGCCATAACATCCGCTTGCCCTGTTATGCCGTACGTAACGACATCTGCAGTTGTCATCCGCGAGAGTTCTAGCGAAGCAGGATCATCCACATTTAATACAGCCACTTTATCTCGAAATGTATTTCCCATCTGTGCAAACAGTAATCCTTTTGCATATAAATAGGCCTCAATTGAATCATGATAATCCAGATGGTCAGGAGTTAAATTTGTAAAGACAGCCACATCAAAATCACAGCCGCGTACTCTTCCTTGATGAAGGGCATGGGAAGACACTTCCATCATGGAACACTCAACACCAGCATCAACCATAAGCTTAAAAAGATGTTGTAACGTCAGAGACTCAGGCGTCGTATTTCTTGTTTCATATTTTTCCTCACCAATCTTTGTGTACATCGTTCCAATTAATCCTGTTTTCTTGGAAGCACCTTGCATGATCTTCTCAAGCAGATGAGTAACTGTCGTTTTGCCATTCGTACCAGTAACACCAATTACATGCATTTTTTCTGTAGGATTTTGATAAAAGTGGCATGCAAGCTTTGCCATTGCTCGCTTCGTATCTGATACAACGATAACAGGTATCGAAACAGGAAGTGGTCGTTCAGCGATTATCGCAACAGCACCTCGCTCTTCTGCCTGTTTTGCATAATCATGTCCATCTACTGTATAACCTTTTACGCAAAAGAAGACCGTCCCTTCTTTCACTTGCCTTGAATCCATCTCTAGTGAGGTCACTTCTGGATTATCATTTGTAATGATCTTTTCAAAACGTAATGGTTGCAATAGTTCTCTTAATTTCATCATGTATAAAACCTCTCAATCCATCCATTTCACTGTCTTATTCCCAAGCAAGCCTGCTTTAAAAGACACATAGAGTTTATTTTAGACGGTCTCTCCTTATTTGTCACCCATATAAAGACGAATTGTTGAACCGACCGCTACTTTTACCCCTGGTTCTGGTGATTGTGCGAGCACATGCTGCCCATCACCATCTACCTCTATTTTTAATTCATAATAAGATTCATGAAGCTCTCTTTTTGTTCTTCCAACTAAATCTGGCACCTCAACTAACGGTTGATCGTTCCAAGTAAGTTCTTTTTCAATCTGATGTTCACGTTTTTCAACCCCCATTGCGCGGAGACTATCACCGATGATTTCTCCTACAATTGGAGCCGCAACAATCCCTCCGAATTGCAACGTATCTTTCGGGTTATCGACAGCTACATAAACGACAATTTGTGGATCATCTGCAGGAGCAAAACCGATAAAAGAGACAATATGGTTATTTTCTAAATAGCGACCATCTTTTGCCTTTTGAGCCGTTCCAGTCTTCCCACCTACTCTATATCCATCAACAAATGCCCCTTTACCTGTCCCAAGTGCAACTACACTCTCAAGCGCATGCCGAACTTTTTTTGAGGTTTCCTCAGATATAACCTGTCGTTTTTTGATTGGTGCCTGATGATCAACAACCTCGCCCGTCAAAGGATCAATCCATTCTTTTGCAAGGTAAGGTTGGTATAAATATCCTCCATTAATCGCCGCTGAGACGGCTGTTACTTGTTGAAGAGGAGTTACAGCAACCCCTTGACCAAATGCTGTCGTTGCTTGTTCTAGAGGACCAACTCGATCGCGATTAAATATAATCCCTCTTCCCTCTCCTTGTAAGTCAATTCCTGTCTTTTGACCAAATCCAAAATCCTCAATATAATCAAATAATCGTTCCTTCCCTAAGCGTTCTCCTAGTACAACAAAGCCTGGGTTACAAGAATTTTGGACGACTTCAAGAAATGTTTGATGGCCATGTCCCCCTTTTTTCCAACAACGCAAATTCCTGCCAGCCACCTCAATATAACCAGGGTCGTAAAATGTATCCTTTTCAAGATCGACTTTTCCCTCTTCAAGAGCAGCTGCAAGAGTAATAATTTTGAACGTGGAGCCTGGCTCATATTGCATCCACACAGGTTTATTCTGATTATAAATTTCTGGTGGAACCTTGCGAAATTCTTCAGGGTTATAATGCGGTCTACTACTCATACCAAGGACTTCACCTGTATTGGGATTCATCGCAATGGCCATCGCCCCATCTGGATTATACGTCGCTTCAGCAATATCTAGCTCTCTTTCAATAATCGTTTGAACTCTGCTATCAATTGTCAGGCGTAAATCTAATCCATTAAGGGGTGCAGTGTACTCATCTGCTAAGTTAGGCATTCGATTTCCTTTAGCAGTAGAAAAAAAAGAAACATGACCTTTTTCACCTTTCAATTGCTCATCATAAAACGATTCAAGTCCTGTTAAACCTTGATTATCAATTCCAGCAAACCCTAAGACATGTGAGAGGTATTTGCCAAAAGGATAATGTCTTTTACTATCCTCGGCAATGTAGACACCCGCTAAACGCAGTGCTCTTACTTCACTCGCCTTTTCTTTAGTCACTTTTCGACCTTCAGGGTTAAGCCTGACAATTGATTCTTTTTTTGTTACTAATTCATACGCTTTCTGATGGTCCATATTTAATACAGCAGCTAGTTTCTCAGCTGCATCAACTGGATCTTGCACCTGTCGTGGAACGACGAGAACCGAAGGAGCACTTATATTTGTCGCGAGAACGACATCATTTCGATCACGAATTTCTCCTCTTTTTGCTTCAAATGGTACATCACGACTCCATGAATCCTCCGCTCGATCTGTTAACCAATCTCCAAGTGCAAATTGAACGTAGCCAAGTCGTAATGCAATGACAAAAAAAATAGCTAGTCCAACAAATAGAACAAGAATGAGCCTTTTTCGGACAGTTACATTAGAAACTCGCACTACTTATACCTCCCGCATTCAATTCATGAACGTTTTTTCTAACGTATGCTTGTACGGATGCGGTTAGAACTGTGTGCGAGTTTTAGTCTTAGTCAATTTCTACTATTCCATTACTTGTGGTTGGTCTTCATTTTGTTCTTCTTCAGCTTCTTCAGCCTCTTCCGTCACTTCTTCTTGCTCGATACTTTGTGGAGTACTTAATTCAATTACAACATACTCACCTTTTTGAATTGTGCTCCCTGGCTCAATGCTTTGGCTCGTTACATAGCCATGACCAAATATATTTGGATTCATTTCCATCACTTGAGCAAATTTTCGAACATCCCGACTAGACCAACCATTCATATCAGGCATCTGGGCTTGATCACTATCTGTACGCAATAATAACCGTTCTCCTGGTAACATTCCCTTGCCTACGACAGGTTGCTGGGCAACAATCTTTGAACCATTTCCAAGAACGACAATTTCGATCTCGCTACTTTGAACTTGTTCTGTGACATCTTCAACAGAAAGACCAACGTAGTTTGCTGTTTCAAACCCTTCTGCGACATTCTCCTCAATTTCTTCAATTGTAGGAGTAATATTTAGATATTGAAGACTATGCTTCATAATCGTATTAAAAATCATCGCAGTGGGATCTGCTCCCACCTCATGAAATTCTAGTTTCGGTCTATCTACGGCAACATAAACGATAACTTGCGGATCCTCTTTAGGTGCCATACCAAGAAAAGAAAAGATATTTTGACCATGACCACGAATATAACCAGGTCCATCAGGATTCCTAATTTGTGCTGTTCCTGTTTTTCCAGCAACATTAAACCCTTCTAAATAATACGGTTTGCCTGTTCCTTCTGGTGAAATCACGACTTGCTCTAGTAAATCAAGAACTTGATCAGCTGTTTCCTCAGAAATTGGTTCACTAACAAGCACAGGTTCAGTTTGCCTTACAATTGTTTTCGTTTCTGGATTAACAATTCGATCGATAATATAAGGTTTCATCATTTTACCGTTATTTGCAATTGCCGTCGCCGCCTGAATTTGTTGAATCGGTGTGACAGCTGTCGCTTGTCCAAAAGCAGTCGTAGCAGCATCAATTGAATATTGGTTTGCAATTAAACTATCAGCTTCATTTGGAAGGTCAATCCCTGTTGGCTGTGTAAGACCAAAACGCTCCCAATATTCGTAAATTTTTGGTGGACCCAGTTTTTCTAAGGCGATCTTAGAAAAAGCAACATTTGATGAACGAAGCATCCCCTCATCATATGTTATCTGGCCCCATCCTCTGCCTTGGTTATGATCAGAAATCGTTCGATCAGCAATTTGATAACGCCCAGATTGATACGTTTCTTGTCCGTTATATACGCCTTCTTCAATCGCAGCAGCTAACGTAAACATTTTCATTGTTGAACCTGGTTCAAAACGATCAGATACAGCAAAATTCATATAATTTGTAATCTGCTCATAGTGATTTGGATTAAAACTTGGGCGATTGCTCATGGCTAAAATTTCACCCGTTTTAGGATCAGCTACGATCGCAATCATTTTCTCAGGTTGATAATCCTCTTCCACTTTCGTCATCACTTGTTCAAGTGCTGTTTGAATGTTTGAATCTAGCGTCAAATAAACATCATAGCCATTTTTTGCTGGAGTAATGTGACGATTTGGATCTGGTAATGGGATCCCTTTTCGATCACTTTGATATTGAATCATACCATCTTCTGCACGCAGCAGGTCATCAAGACTTCTCTCTATTCCCATCCTTGCCGTCACCATATCACGTTCCGTATAACCGATAACATGAGAAGCATACGTTTGCTTCGGATAATAACGTCTAGGTTCTTCTCTAAAATAAATACCTTCAAGATTTAAAGCGCGTATCTCTTCCATACGTTCATGTGTCATATTTTTTGCACCTGAACCTAATTCAACCTGAAATCTATCTGAGGACAGTAACTCTGTTAAAGTTTCCTCAGACATATCAATATAAGGGGATAGTTTTCTTGCCGTCTCCTCTGCGTTCTTCACATAAGAATTTTGCTCTTTATTTAAAATAGCATAAACTGTATATGAGTTTAGTTCTTGAGCTATTGGGCTACCTACACGATCAAAAATCGTACCACGAATACCTTCTAACGTTTGCGTACGTGTCCAACGGTCTTCTCCCAACGCTTGTAAGTCTTCTCCTTTAATTTCCTTGATCGTTTGAATATAAACAATTCGACCTAGTAAAATGATGAAAATAGTTAAAAAAAGTAATAACAAAATAACTGCTCGTTTATTCGTAACAGATCTCTTAATTTCCATTCTTACACCCCACAATTGCGTCATCTAAATAGAGATGAGTCTACCTATTTAGGTGGAAAAAACTAGCTCATAATTGAACTAGTTTTGAACGATTTTTACCTTATTATCATCAAGTACCATTCCAAGCTCCTCAGTCGCTAAGTCAAGAATACGGTCTGGTGCACTAAGCTCAAGCACCTGTAGAGATAAGCCTGCATTTTGCTGGACTTGTTCTCCTATAGCAGCCTCAAGTTGATAAACCTCTTGATTTGTACTATAGATAGATACGTAATTATGTACAACAATACTTAAGATAATAAATGACATCACTGCCATCATAGCAATAATCGCTTTTTCACCTAAGGTCATTTGCATCCGCACTCTATGAATACGCTTCTTTGTTTGAACTTGTCTTTGCTCCTGCTCTTGCATTTTACGTGCAACCATACTCATTCGTAAACCCCCTTAACGTTTTTCTGCTACACGAAGCTTCGCTGAACGTGCGCGATTGTTTTCAGTAAGCTCTTCATCTGATGGAACAATTGGTTTTCTTGACACTAATGATAAGATAGGCTCAAACCCTTGTGGAATTACAGGCAAGCCCGGTGGTAGATCTGGAGCCTTGCTTTTTTCTCTAAATACCTCTTTACACAACCTATCTTCTAAAGAATGAAACGTAATGACGGATAAACGTCCACCTTTATTTAAAAGTGTAATCGCATCTTCTAAAGCTTCTTCAAATGCCCCAAGCTCATCATTAACCGCTATCCTTATCGCTTGAAACGTTCGCTTTGCTGGGTGTCCTCCCTTACGCCTAGCAGGAGCAGGAATCGCCTCTTTAATAATCTCCACCAGCTCACCCGTTGTTTGGATTGGCTTTTGCTCACGATGAGCTTCAATCTTTCTAGCAATTTGTTTTGCAAAACGCTCTTCACCGTATCTTGAAATAATTGAAACAAGTCGCTCAAAAGGCCATTCATTTACGACATCGAATGCTGTTAAAGCAGCTGTTTGATCCATTCTCATATCAAGTGGTGCATCTTGATGGTAACTAAAACCTCTCTCTGCCTCATCGAGCTGAGGACTTGACACACCTAGATCAAACAAAATACCATCAACTTTCGAAATACCGTATTTGGCAAGTTCTCTTTTCAAAAAACGAAAATTACTGCGGATAAAGGTAACTTTTCCTTCGTAGTTTTGTAATCGTTCTTTGGCAGCGGCCAGCGCCTTATCATCTTGGTCGAACGCATATAAGTGTCCCTTCGCACCAAGTTTAGCTGCAATCAACGAGGAGTGCCCTGCCCCTCCTAGTGTACAATCAACGTAAAGTCCGTCTGGTTTAATATTTAAACCATCTACTGACTCGTTTTTCAAAACCGTTACATGATGAAACACGTTTTCACCTCCTACTATTTTTATTTTTACAGATCAAAATCAACAAGATTTTCAGCTATTTCACTAAAGGATTCTTCAGATTCAGCAAAATATTCCTCCCAGATGTTCTTACTCCACACCTCAACTCGATTGGAAACACCAATGATGACACATTCTTTTTCAAGTTGAGCGTACTCCCTAAGTGGAGAAGCTATATTTACTCTCCCCTGTTTATCTAATTCACATTCCGTTGCTCCTGAAAAGAAAAAACGGGTAAAGGCTCTCGCATCTTTTTTGGTAAAGGGTAGATTTTTCAACTGGTCTTCGAGCTTTTTCCATTCCGCTTGTGGGTAAACAAATAAGCAGCGATCCAATCCACGAGTCACAACAAAAGACGATCCTAAATCATCCCTAAATTTAATTGGAACAATCATACGTCCTTTCTCATCTACGTTATGGTGAAATTCCCCCATAAACATCGCCAGCCCATCTCCCCCCACTTACTACCCTTAAGTTACCACATTGCTCCACTTTACACCACCAAAAAATGTTTTTTAAACAACAAAAAAACCCTGCCAAAACGCAAGGTTTTTCGTAGTCGGTCTTTCGACAGAGTAAAAAAACAAGTATTTACAAATAGAGTATCTTATGACTCGGTTCTAAAGAAACATCATTTGATATAAATCGCTGAAATTCATCTATGCCTATGATGTTTATCAACAACAATGGATGAAAAATTCGTTCTTGTGGTCGATTTAGCGGAGAGAGCCAATGACCAGCTTCATTGAATTTTGACAAAGTATGATGATGAGTTTCTCTAACAAATCTCTCCATTTTCTGCTCAAGAAAAACCAGTTGACTCTCAATAATGGTTAGATTTTTCTCACTTAAAGCCGCTAAAGTTGGATCCATTTCATTTGCAAGTTTTCTTAGTGGAGTATGCTCATTCCTTATATTCTGCCTCACTTTACTAGCCACTTCATGAACTGGGAATGGATTCACTTCTGTTAACCAAGCTTCTCTAATTTCTTCCATTTCCCCTTGCAGAATTGGCTCAAGTTTATAGCTAGAATTAGATAACCACCTTTCAATTGCTTTTGGAACAAATGTTGCTTGAAGCCTCGGAATAATAGGTGGTATCTTCATGTCAAAATGATTGAAAACATCTTTAAGCGTAGCCCAATATAATAGTTCTCCTGGTCCTGATACAAATGCTAAGACAGGTAACAACCATTCTTGCATCAATGGTCGGGAGATAACATTATTACTAAACCGTTCTGGCTGAGCATGAAGCAACGCCAATAATTCTTTTTTTGAAAACGTTACATCACTGCCTCTTACTTTAAACAGCTCATTTTGATAATCTAATCTCTTCCGTTCATCATTTATATCTAAGAACAAGTGAGCATTTTCAACTTCCGTTACGATCGGCTCTCCGTATCCAGCTTTTTTAAATGCTTGCGCTCCCCTGTTTTGCGCAGCCTGTAGTTCTTCAACATCATCAATGAGTTTTTCGAAATAAGGTATTTCAAGCATCCGAATAGTAGGATCATGAGCATCAAGTAATAAGAGACCTTCTTTTCCAAAAAACCAGTTCATCATTCTTGTAAAAAAATGAACATACGTCATTGAATTTTCGGCAAATTCTTCTAACGTTTTAATCAATGCGTTTGTATAAGCTGTTTCAGGTAACGAAGCAAATACATCATTTAACCAGCTCTGTAATGTTTGACGGTCCAGTTTAACACTTGAGGCCGACTTTGCATTAGAGAGCTCATCATACATATGCTTTTTCCATTGCCCCTTTTGTTCTCTATATACATAGCGAATTTCATCAAGATCATGATCTTCTCCAGCAATCCAAAAGATTGGTACCACTGGAATACCAAGTTGCTCTTCCTGTTGCTTAGCTAAAACAATAATTGACATCGCTTTGTACACAGTATAAAGGGGACCAGTAAGTAATCCTGCTTGCTGTCCACCGACAACAACCACAGACTTTGAGTTACGAAGCTTCTCTATTTGTACCATAGCCTGTTTATTATATGAAAGACAGGTGTGAACGCTCGTAAAATAATCAGCAAGTTGCTCCCTTTGAAATGCACGCGAAAGAAGTTCGTCACTCCGTCTTCTAAATCTGCCATCATCCATTAATGAATAATCAAGAAAGCGTTCGCTTCCTTCACTTCCAGCTATATAATCTTTCATAAAACCAGACTTAGATGAAAGATCTAGTTCTCTTACTTCCATATGTATAGACGTCCCTTCGTGTACTAAATTCACCTTTATCATAGCAAAGACTGTCCCTTCAACCAAGTAAAACGAACTGTGATTATTTTTCAAACTATCCCATTATTCTTGTGACTAGGCCATAACTACTTAAAATAAGATACGTCACTAAAAATAAAATAAAGTTGAAACGCCATATCCCTTTAAAGAGCTTTCTAATATGTATGTCGCCAGAAACACGCCAATGCATCAAAGTAAATAATAGTGCAATGAGAAAAAATACCGCAAGTATAATCCAATGAAATGACCAGCCCCATAATTCAAAAATGATAAAATAGACTGCTGCCATAAACAGAATGGTCGACCAATCAGAAGCAAATCGAATGGACATTCGTTTATTTTTAGTCATTTTCACTGTCGTAATGTAGATTACATACCACCCTAGTAGCGGTAATGTCACAATCGTCGCCACCAGCCATGCAATGATATTTGTCATTTTCCCCACCTCCCACTTTAAAATTCTTCTTGCGATTTAACACTATGATAAAGAAAAGTTAAAAGGTTTGATTGATACTGCTCTTGATCAGCTTTTTTCATTAAATAACCTAAAATGCTATCAATTTCAGTTTGACGATTATGTTCAATGTCCGATAACATCGAAGAACGATTTAAAGCTGTTCGCTGACATATTTCACAAAGATGTACCCATAACTCCTCATGATGCTCAAACTTTAAAACTTCCATCACATCATTAAAAACAGCTCGTAACATGCGTTTGTGATGTTGATTTTCAACGAGCTCACCATTTTTCACCCTAAGTAAAGCTGTGAGAGGGTTGATACAAGCATTTACGATTAGCTTACGTTCTAACATTTTGAGCCAGTTTTGTTCATATTGAATGGGAAAAAGTGAATCTTCCCTGTTTCCAAACATCACTTGTACATCATTATCTTTTTTACGTACATAGCTCCACCTTAATTGACCAACTCCCGTATGATGAACAGTATAATCATTTATTCTCAATGCTCCGTGCTCTATCACCGCAACACTTAATTCCTCTTTTTCAACTTTTGGAAAAAGATCTGTATGCCCCATTCCATTTTGTGTGAATAAAATCGATTTCACATTAAGCTCTTGTAGCGTTGTTAATACCTGCTCTACTTGATACGATTTAACAGCCACAATGGCAACATCAATCGATTCTTCGTTGGTATATGTTAAAAGTGTCTGAGCATGAACTGTTACGACCTCAATCTGTTGATCATGATGGATAATATGTAAGCCTTTATCTTTCAAACGAAACGCTTGTTCATCTCGATTCGTTAATAACGTAATGTTATGACCCTTTTTAGATAAATAAAAGGCCATTAGCATTCCTATTGAACCTGAGCCAACTATCACAATTCGCACCTTTACCGCTCCTTTTTTTAAGAAATTGTACCATATTCTTTTTAAAAACGATTGTTAAATTATTTTCTGACTATTACAACTTTTATTTTTCACTAAAAAATATTCGCTATTTTAAACGCTTTCATAAAAAGTTGTAGTAAAATAAAAATAGAAGAGATAAAAGACTTGCAATAGGAGGAATTCATGATGGAGAATTATGAAGTTACACGCTTGCTAGTTAATTATAAAACACTTGAGGAGTTTAAGAACTTTCGTGAGTTCGGTGCTGCTGAACTGTCGATGAAAGGGGATTTAGAAGCAAACATCATTGAAAATGACAGCGAATCTCCTTTTTATGGTATTTATTACGGAAAGAAGCTCGTAGCACGTATGAGTTTGTATCGAATTGACGGGAAGTTTGACCGATATTTCGAACCAGCTCAAGATTATCTTGAGCTTTGGAAACTAGAAGTTCTTGAACCTTACCGTTATAAAGGTTATGGCAAAGCTCTAGTGAACTTTGCTAAATCTTTTAATCTTCCTGTCAAAACAAATGCGCGACAAGGTTCTAGTGAATTTTGGAATCACCTTGGCTTTGAGCCAGTCACATATCAACCAACTCGTGATCGTGGCGAAAGTCCCTATGTTTGGTATCCAGATGGTGTACATGAACAGCACGCAGACACAGAGCCTGTAAATATAGAATCTACAAATTTTTAATATTTCGCTACATTTATTTTTGTTTAGAAAGTACTGAAATACTCTTGAATAAAAAAAAACACACATGGGCGCCTATTAGGGCGATCATGTGTGTTTTTACGATTCATGAGCTTGACTATTTAAAGACATCTTTCGAGCTCGCTCCATAATGGATAATAATGCCCTATAGTCTTCCGCCATTACTCTTTTTTCATTTATTTCTTTTTCAAGTTCTCGTTTTAACTGCTCATTCTCATTTCTTAACTCTTCAACTTCCCTTGAAGACAGCTGACTTTGTCTATTTTGATGGTATTCTGTTAAAAATGCTATGACTTGCTCCATTGTTAATGAAGACTTTTCTGCTTCATTTGTGATTACCTCATTAATAAGATTATCATCTTGCTCATCTGCCAAAGCAGCTATAGTCATTTCTCCCATTAATTCATCACTACTTTCATCGTTCCACTCTGACTCCATCAAATGTCTCTCTTTCTTGCCTTTTGTTCGTTGTTTTTTTGCCAAGGCAATTGCAGATTCATACTTTTTCCGTATCGTAGAATTCCACCTAAAGCCACATGCAGCACTCGTCCTTGACAAACGTTCCCCTACTTCTTCAAATGCAGACAGCTGAGTGCTTCCTTCTCTAATATGGCGGAGAACAACCTCAGCAAGAATCAAATCCTCATCCGTACTCCATGCATCTTGACGAATCGTAGCCAATAGAATCCCTCCTCAAAGTCTCGTTTGCTTATAGGTATGCATCTGCTAGAGTAGAAAGACGCAATATAAGCAAAAAATTTGATTCATTTAGACTTTGTTTCATTAAGGAATTATTACCTTTTTTTCAAGAAGTATTCATATTTTATCTATACTAATATATTTTCACCCTCGAAAATATATTAAATCAAGAATTGTGTTTGAGATACTAGTTACCTTTTTTCTAAAAAACGTTGCACAGCCTCATGGTGATCATCTGTTTCCCAAAGCCTTGCACATTCATTTATTTCATTATTCATGCGATTATGTATCATTTGACGATCAAAACGATCTATCAGTCTTGCCTTATAAGCACTTAACACACCTTTATTTTGCTTAAGGTAAGGCGCCATCCAGTTTTTTACACCTTCTTGAAAAGAATCTTCCACAATGACGTCTTGCAAAAAACCTAATTCCCTCGCTTCTTCTGAATGATACACTCGAGCTGTCATTAGCATTTCCATTGCAGCAAGTTGTGTCAGTCGTTCAGTTAAAAGGGTTCCACCACCCCAGCCAGTCGTTATCCCTTGTGCCCCTTGGACAAATCCGATTTTAGCATGTGGTGCAGCAATTCTCAAATCACAGGCAGAAGCGATTTCACATCCCCCGCCAACAGCTGTACCGTTTAAAGCAGCGACTGTTACTTTTGGAAAGAAGAACAATCTTTCAAGTATTGTACCCATTTTTAGTAACATTTCTTTTGCCTCAGCTTCTGTTTTTAATTTATGAAAAACAGATAAATCGCCACCACCACAAAACGCCTTTTGACCAACTCCAGTTATCACAACGATACGGCTCTCATCTTCTTCAGCTGCTGATAAAGCCGCATCTAGCTCTTCCATCATCTCAATATTAATTGCATTGCGTCTTTCTTCACGATTTAGTCGAATCCATGTTATTCCATCATTTGATTGTTCGAGCAAAACAGTTTTCATTCGATTTCTCCTCCTGATGATTTCAATTCTTCCTGTTTTCACCAAGTTACATTCGACAAAATCGGTCTATTTTCCTGCATATGCGAAATTAGGTATAAAAAAAGACAAAGAGTAAGTACTCTTCGTCTTATCAATCATATTCATTACTTGCTAATCACATCTTGGCCTTTGTAAGAGCCACACTCTTTACAAATACGGTGAGCAAGCTTTAATTCTCCACACTCAGGGCATTTAGTCATACCAGGTACTGCTAACTTGTAGTGAGTACGACGCTTATTCTTGCGAGTTTTAGATGTTCTTCTAAAAGGTACTGCCATCATTCCCACCTCCTTACAGAATTCTACTCATACCAATTTATTTTACATAAAACTGGCTTGTATGAAATGAAGGCCCGATCATTGCCGGTGCTTCGATTTTCTAATCTTTATCGAAAAACTTGGCTAAATCAGCTAATCGAGGATCAATTCGATTCTTTCGCTGTTCTTCGGTCACAAGTTCCCAATCTTCCCCAGACGGCGGTGCTTGTCGTTTAGCACCTTCCTCTGCATATACTTGTAACGGAATCTCAAGTAAAATACGTTCCTTAATTGCCGGGAGTAAATCAACCATTTCTCCTTCAAAAAAGTGAACTTCATCCTCTTCAGATTCTTCTTTCATGTACTCATTCGCTGGATGAAACAGCTCTCTAACATGTAAATCAATTTTAAAAGCGACATCAGCTAATGTTCTTGCACATGGAAGAATGAGCTCTCCTGAAATATCGAGCGTAAATATGAGAAGAGAGCCAGAATAACCGACTTCTCCTTTCACACGGATAGGAGACACATCACGAATTTCAGTATTCAATTCTTTTAAGTCTTGTAATTCAATTGTTTCATCAAATGTAAATGGTTTATGCTTAGCAGCTTTCAATTGCTGTAATGACCATCTCATTGGAAATCACCTCTAAGACAACAAAATTAAGTATAGCTCTATGAAAATTGTTTGTCAACCTTTTTTCTTTACAGTAGATTGTCTATAATGAGTAAAAAGAGCTAATACTTGTTTGGAGCATGTCGTTTATTGTAGCATGTCCTATTTGAAGAGTAAAGGAAACTCAGGCTTTTTTCACTTACGTCCTGTAAGCATCGCCGAGTACCCACTTCCTTTGAGCAAGAAAACTAGCTCTCTTCGCTCACGTTTTGTAAGTAACGTCGATTATCCTCCTGATGTGGGTAAGGAAACTCCGCTTACTTCGACCACTTCCTGTGGGCAACGCTACGTATCCTCCTTAAGAGGTCAGAAAGGAACGTGTACATGAAAGCTGTTGGTATTGTCGTAGAATATAACCCATTCCATAATGGTCATCTCTATCATGTTCAGCAAGCGCGTAAGGAAACAAATTCCGATATTGTCATTGCTGTTATGAGTGCATCCTTTTTGCAGCGAGGCGAGCCAGCGATTGTTTCAAAATGGCAAAGAACAAAAATGGCCTTAGCTGGTGGAGTTGATGTCGTTGTTGAACTCCCCTATCTCTATTCTACCCAAAAAGCAGAACTATTTGCTAAAGGTGCTGTGTTGATTTTAACCGAAATGGGAGTAGACTCTATTAATTTTGGCAGTGAATCTGGTCGAATTAATGATTTTGTAGAACTCTTTAAGGCGATGAAAGAAAAAAACCTTGCCTTTGATGAGCATGTGAAAAACTTTTTAAAAAAAGGCTTTAGTTACCCACGAGCTACAGCAGAAGCATTTAAGCAGTTGCATCTCCAACCAAATATGCTAGCACTCAATGAGCCTAATAACATTCTTGGCTATCATTATGTGAAAGCAGTACATGAAGGCAAACGAAAAATCAACGTATCCACAACACATCGTCGTCAAGCTCATTACCATGATCAAGATGTCCCAGCTTCTTCAATAGCTAGTGCAACGAGTATACGACAAATGTTAAAAAAGGAGAACGGGCTAAGCAAAACTACACACGTTATGCCAACATCGAGCTCCCTCCTTCTAGAAGAGTATATAAAATCAAATTTAATGCTACATGATTGGGAGCATTATTATCCATTCCTTCATTATAAAGTCATGTCTAGTTCCGCTAAACAACTTCAGTCAATCTATGAATGTGAGGAAGGGCTAGAGTTTCGTGCGAAAGAGATGATGCAAACCGCCACATCCTTCCAAGAATGGATGGAAAAAATGAAAACAAAGCGTTATACATGGACTCGCTTACAACGCCTTGCTACTCACATTTTAACGAATACAACAAAGGAAGAGATCGAAGAAGGGCTTTCTACCGAATCACTTCCTTACATTCGTTTACTTGGAATGAGCGATAAAGGACAAGCTTTCTTAAATCAGACAAAAAAGCACCGTCAAACCTCTCTTATTACAAGAGTTGCAAAAGCAGAGGGGATAATGGCGGTGATAGAAGAGCGAGCAACAAATGTTTATTTTACCCCACTTTCTCCTGCTATACGTGGGTTACAAATGAAGCAAGAATTTAATCAACCACCTTTTCGCATGCAATCACTTAAAAAGTCATAATGAAAAGGATCTGTCATAATCTGACAAGATCCTTTTTGTCATCTTTTTTATGGCTTTAGCGGTAATGACTCTAAAAATGCTAATGCTTCATCAAATGAATCAATAGGTATGATTTCCATTTCTGTCCCAATATCTTCTGCAGCTGCTAGTGCTTCTTGATAGTTCGAGTCTTGAGCTCCTTCTTGATTTGGGGCGAAGAAATAATCAGCCCCTGCTTGGTCCGCGGCAACGACTTTTTGACCTGCTCCGCCAATCGGTCCTACCGTTCCATCCTCGCTGATCGTACCCGTACCAGCGATTTCATATCCTTTTGTTAAATCATCTTCGATCAACTGATTATAAATTTCCAATGAAAACATCAATCCCGCTGATGGCCCTCCAATTTGACTTGTATCTATCTCCACAGATGGGTTAAATGTAATGTCCCGGTCTGTTACAGGAGCTGAAATACCTACGCCCACCCGACCCGTTGGGGCATTAATAGACTCTGGAAATTTAGAAAAACCTAGCTCAAAGGTTTTTAATTGACCGTCTCGGTTAACTGTTAATTGAACCGTATCTGATTCTGTTTCACTTTGCAAACGTTCAATTAATTCCTCTGCTGTTTGCACTGGCTCTCCCTCAATTTCAACGATATGGTCACCAGGTTCTAATACATCGGCCGCAGGCATTCCTTCAATAAGAGTGGTCACAAGTACTCCTTTATATTCGAATTCAACAGGTTTTCCTGCTTTTTCATAAGCCACAATTTTAGCCGTCTCTTGGGAGCTTGTCATCGCCATAATCTGACGATGATGGTATTCTTCATCAGTCTCTCCTTCAAAACGAAGTTGCTCCTCTGGAAAGAGCATGCGATACGGACTTAATTGTGCCCAAGCGTAAAAGAAGAGGTTCGCTTTTCCCATTTGTACGGTCGTTAACATAAATGAACCTTTTTCTTTATAGCCATTCTCAACCTCTATCACATCTTCTAATACGAGAGCTCCTCCTGGTTGAGAATAATAATATGGCAATTGATAAAATTGTAAAAAAAGTAAGATGATCACAAGAATAATCCATCTCTTTTTAACCTTTGTTTTTACTCTTGTTGGCATGATTGTTCTCCTCCCAGGCTGCTATACAACGTCTGATCATACTAATTTGTTCAAGAGTTGCTTCTTCACCACATTTAATAAGGCTGTCAACCTCGGAAAAAGCAAGCGAACTAGAATGTTTCAAGATCGGACGAATCATGACAGAACTATCAATTTCTTGATAACGTACCATCTCACGACCCATAATATCCATACTTTGCATAATTACATCATATATCGTGTGTAATTCTGGCTCGGTTCGAAAATAAGAGACATCAACAGCAATCGTAATATCAGCTCCCATTTGCTTCACAACAGAAACAGGAACACGGTCAATGACCCCTCCATCAACAAGTAAGCGATCATTCCATTTTTCAGGTACAAAAATACCAGGTATTGCAATACTTGCCCTTATAGCTGTCGCGACATCACCTTCTTTGATTACGACCCGCTCTCCTTTTTTTATATCAGTAGCAACAATAGCAACAGGTGGACTTAATTCTTCTACTTTCTTTCCTTTTGCAAGTAAGCGTATTAATTCCTTTACCTTATGTCCAGCAACAAAGCCAAGCTTTGGCACAATAAAATCAACATAATATTTCCTGCGAAATAATGCGGCAAATCGTTCAAGATTTTCAATTGTTTGTCCAGCCCCATATAAACTACCGACAAGAGCACCCATACTACTTCCGGCAATGAAGTCAATAGGTATTCCTTCTTTTTCAAGTGCTTTTAATACACCAACATGTGCAAAGCCACGAGCTCCTCCAGAACCTAAAGCAAGACCGATAGTAGGACGCTCCTTTGTCATTTCCACCTCTCCTCCTTTTTTCTCACGCATTGTAAATGATATGGTCTATTCCGAGCTTGTATACATAAAGTTAAATGAATGGACTAGTATTTGTCTGATACCTAATCTTTACACTAAACGCTTCTTTTAATAAGGTAGACAAGGATACATAAAGGAGGTTGCCCCTCAATGCCCTTATCGATCACAAAAACAATAATTCTTGCCCTATCAAGCATATTGCTTGCAGCCTCATTAATGTTGTTTCCAAAAGAATCACTTGATGCATCGATTAGAGGTATGCAAATGTGGTGGGATGTCGTCTTTCCATCTCTATTGCCCTTTTTCATTGTATCAGAACTTTTAATCGGATTTGGTGTTGTGTCATTTATCGGTGCGCTGCTCGAACCACTTATGCGACCGCTTTTCCGTGTACCAGGAGCAGGTGGCTTTGTGTGGGCAATGGGTCTTGCTTCTGGTAATCCAGCTGGAGCTAAAATAACAGCTCGACTACGCCAAGAAAAAAAAGTATCAAGAATTGAAGCAGAACGTCTTGTTTGCTTCACAAATTCATCTAATCCATTGTTTATTTTTGGAGCCATTGCAGTTGGTTTTTTTCATAATGCTGCTTTAGGAATAGTACTTGCTCTTGCCCATTACTCAGGAAATATTGTCGTTGGCCTTATTATGCGCTATCACGGTCGTGATGAGGAAGCTATTGGTTCTCATGATAAAGTAAAATATAGTGGGCTTGCATACGCTCTAAAGCTATTACATGATGAACGAATTCGGGATGGCCGCCCTATCGGAAAACTTTTAGGAGATGCTGTAAACTCTTCAGTGAAAACATTACTCATGATTGGTGGATTCATTATTTTATTTTCTGTATTTAACAAGATTTTAAGCTTGGTTGGTATAACGACCATTCTCGCCTCTTTCTTTTCTATTATACTAACTTTTTTTCGTTTACCAAATGAATTAAGTGCACCTCTCATTTCAGGCATATTTGAGATCACACTAGGTGCCCAATTGGTTAGCCAAACAACTTCCGTTCATCTTCTTGAACAAGTCATTGTCACAAGCTTCTTCTTGGCCTTTAGTGGCTTTTCTGTACAAGCACAAGTAGCAAGTATTTTAGCCGAAACAGACATTCGATTTAAACCCTTTTTTATCGCTCGTATTTTACATGGTTTTTTTGCAGCTTTTTTTGCATTTCTATTATGGAAGCCTCTCTATGTAAACCAGCAAGCATCAGTTGATAATTGGAATGTCATACCAGTATTTTTGAGAGAACAATCAAGTACTTGGTTTCAATCAACGTGGAGTATCATGATTCAATATGGATCATTCTTTACTTTGATTATGCTTATTCTCTTCATCATAATTTCAAGTGCAAGAGCGCTCGCTAAAGGAAAATAAGGCTGCCTATCATGCCAAGTCAGCCTTATTTGTACTGTTAATTATTGAATTTTTTCCGAAGAGCTTGTGCCACAACATCTGGCACAATATCAGATACATCTGCATCATATTTAGCCACTTCTTTTACAATGCTTGAACTTAAATATGAGTAATGATTGTTTGTCATCATAAAAAAAGTTTCAATTTCTGGACCGAGCTTTTTATTAATGGATGCGGCTTGCATCTCATATTCAAAGTCCGAAACCGCTCTTAATCCACGAATAATGGTATTTGCTTTTCTTTCTTTCATATAATCAATTAATAAACCATTAAACGAATCAATTTCAACATTATCTAAATGTTGCGTTACTTCTTGAAGTAACGCAACACGTTCTTCAACTGAAAACATCGGTTGCTTATTTCGATTATGTAGAACAGCTACAATGACTTTATCAAAAACAGCTGCTCCCCTTGAGATAATATCTAAATGACCATAGGTTACTGGATCGAAGCTACCAGGACAAACTGCAATACTAGCCATGAATGACTTCCCCCCTTATTCTTATTGTTGTTCTTCATATGTATAAATCGTAATCGTGGTATCACCATAACTCTCTTCGCGTTGCTTATATACCTCACCAATTGTATCAGGAAGGGCTGTCTCTCGCCCATGTTCACACACAATCATTCCATCACGAGTAAGTAACTCAAAATCAATAAGAATACGAATTTCATTGACGAGATTTTGCTTCGCATACGGTGGATCAAGAAAAACATACGAGAATGCAATCTCTCGTTTTATAAGGGCCTTTAAAGCTCGGTCCGCATCATTGCGGTACACTTCTGCGCGCTTTTCAAAGCCACAAAAAGCAATATTTTGTTTCACAATCTCAATTGCTTTACGATTTTGATCGACAAAGATGACATGATCAATTCCACGGCTTAACGCTTCAATTCCAAGTCCACCACTTCCCGCATATAAATCGAGGGCATTCCCCCCATTAAAATAAGGACCAATCATATTAAATATTGATTCTTTTACTTTATCTGTTGTTGGCCGCGTTGATGCCCCAGGTACAGCTTTTAAAGGTAAACCACGCTTTTCTCCTGATATGACTCTCATTTTTAATCACCTTCTTACTTTCATCCATATTCTTCTTTATCCTATCATAAAATTAAAAACAAAAACATTCACCTTGTTCGTGCCCTTCTCATGGTTATAAATTCATCTAAAATAATCGTTAAAAAATTGTTTCCTTATTTTGACGTATGAATCAATCCTCATTCGACCATACTTCAATTAGTGACACTCTTGTAGTGTTACGACAACCGCGGAGAAGGCTTACGTTTCCCCATAAGTTCTTCCTCCGGTTTCTCCTCTCCCATAGCCTAATAGCATACAAATTCGTATGTGTGTAGGCGCCTCACAAGGAAATCCTTGTGAGGTTTTTTTCTCGACAAGAAGCATAAATCATGCTACATTTTCACGTAGAACTCTTTTAAAGAAAGGAGATGCGCGATGATGCAACGCTTTATTTTGTTAGGCGAGGGATACTCTGATCTATATGAGTTACTGGAAATTGCTCGGTCAAACCAATCCCGTATACATATGCTCCTGCGACTTGATACAACGATCAATTCACAGCAGAAATGCTCCCTTATCGTTATCTTAAAGCCAGCTGATCCTGGAAAATTGATGCCATTATATCTATCATTAGAAGGAATTTACCATCCAGATGTGAAAGATACTGTGCGATACCAATTATTTAATGAGCTTGCTACTGAGCTTAACCTACCGATTCATCAACTTGAGGTGAAAAACTCAACTCAATTTAAAGAATTAGAATTGTACTATCAATATTTAATTGGTGTTCTTCGTTTAAACAAGTACTTACCACCTCTCCAATAAGAAGGATAGAAAAAGTCGCCACACATTTACGTATGCGTGACGACTTTTTTTCGTTGGGTGCGACGACGTTTCTCAGCTTGAAAAGTTCGACTAGCTGGAGAAAGAACTTTTAATTTGACAATCACCACATTTATTAATAAGACGATTGCACTAACTAGAAATAAGCCCCTCATACCAATATTTGCAACTATCCAGCCCCCAATAATCGGTCCAATCATCATACCAAAATACATCGCACTGTTTGAAAATCCATACGTACGACTTTCCATTCCTGGCGGGGCATGCATTCTAATCAGTGTATTAGCAGCTGGAAGCAATCCACCAAGACATAATCCAACTAGAAAGCGCAAAACAATTAAATGCCATATATCTGTTACAAACGCTTGTGGAATTGAAAACAGGGCAACACCAAGCATCGAATAAATTAAGATGTGATGAGCGCCTAGTTTATCACTAAGCTTACCAAGCTGTGGTGATGTAAGCATATTGGCAAATCCCATCACTGAAATAACTAACCCAGCATAAAAAGCAACATGTTGCCCGTGAGTTAATTCTTCAACAAATAACGAGATAAGAGGATTTACACCGATCACAGCAAGTTGAATGAAGAAAATAACAACGTACAATGATAAGATTGGCTTGTGTGATGTAATGGTTTTGAGATCTTGTTTTGTACTTTTTTTCTCTGCTTGAGGAGATGGAGTAAATTGTTCTTTCACAAAGAAAAGAACGACAAGCGCAGCAGTCAATATGCAGATTCCTGTTAAGAAAAAAATCATTCTATATCCAAATGCTTGTGCCAAAACCCCACCCATTAAAGGTCCACAAATCGCTCCTGCTACCGCGCCGGATTGCAAAACGCCAAGAGCATAACCAACTTTCTCCTTAGGGGTATTAGTTGATACTAGACCAATGGATGCTGGGATAAAACCCGAAACAACTCCGTTTAACAAACGAAGCAAAAGAAGAGAAATAGGACCTGCTGCAAGCCCTGTTAGACTCACAATTATGGCCATTCCAAATCCCGATCGTAAAATCATCATTTTCCGGCCATATTTATCTGCCATTCTTCCCCAAAAAGGCGAGAATAAAAAGGCTGTTAAAAAGTTAGCTCCAAAAATAATCCCAGCCCAAACACTTAACGTTTTAGGGTCATTAACCCCTAGTTCTTGCAAATACAGTGGAAGAAAAGGAATAATCATCGTCATGGCACCCATTACGATAAATTGACCGACAACTAATATACGTAAATTACGTTTCCATTCGTCCATTTGATCACTTCCTATCCTCCTATTGTATATTTCGCTTTACGAAATAATCAACCGCGATATAGGGTACTTTAGGGACCTCACGTTACTTTCCCGACTATTTTGTCCTCTATTCTCTTCTTTTAACCAATTTAAAAAACCAGGCTATTCACCTGGTCAAATTCCCATCTTGTAATCATATTCTTTAGCTTTATCTGGTTTAGCGTTTTGAAATTCTGTTTCAATAAACGGACGCATTGATGGCTTAACATCACGAACGAAATGGAATGACCTTAACTTCTGAATGGTGTCATCGACTTTTTCCTGATCACAGTAAAAGACCACATACTTCATCTTTTTCGACACATAATGAACATTACCAAATCGACGAAGTTGTCTAGCAAACTTTAACGATGTCAACCAAACAGAAATACTTTGACGCTTTGCACCTAACATAAGTTTGTACTCCTTTTATCGTCATCTTCAATTTTAGTCTAGCATGTTCAGTTACCAACAGCAATCATTGGTTTAAAGCTGATTATGAATTTGTTTCGTATGGATCATTGTAAAAGGGGTGAAGCGTTACGCTCCACCCCTGCTTTATTTACATCCACAGCCTCCGCCAGATCCACAGCCTCCACTGCAAGACATGCTATCAAAGAAAGGATTACCTGTTGGTACCTTTATTGTATCAGAAACGGCTTTTGCGATTATTCCACTTATCTCATTCAAAAGGGATTCAAGCTCATTTTCGGCTTTTTTGAATGCAATGACACTCGGTGATAAATCAACCTCACGTTTAATCTTACGTATATCGGCTGAAACTTTATCGTAATCAGGGTGATATTTACCAAAACGCTGTACTTCTTCATAGTGTTCTTTCATCGCATTAAAACGACGAATACGCTCTTGTGCTTCCCCATCAGACTCAAGCTCTCGTTTCATCATTACATACGTTAAAAAAGGCTGGGATTGAAGAACAGCTTGGCCGAGATCACTCGCTTCATCTATTAACTCATAGGTTGACATAGTTGCAAGCATTAGCCACACCTCCTCACATGTATTATAACATGTACATATCGGATACGAAATGAATCACACTTCTTTCATTAAATAGGTAAAAGTAGCTTTTGTCTGCATCTGTATTTTTGGCATGAGTTGAAGGTACTGTACAAGCTTAAGGAAGATTCTATTGCTGCTTGTTTATTCAACATTTTTTGGAGATTTTTTACCTTAATTGTCTGTGAAGGTGAAGCATTTTCGAGCATTAAGCTCATGGCAACATATCCTAGTCGAATGGTTAATGGCTTAATCATGCCAGACATTGACAATCCTCCTTCGTACGACTATAATTCATTCGTCTATTATTGTGAAAACAGCTATGTACCATCCTCAAATGGGCATAGAAATTGTATAAAGTAGGTGCATGAAAGTTGAAAATTGTGACGTTTAATCCATTTCGAACAATTGGTATCCCAGGTATTAAATATGTCAAACCTGAGCATATGTTTGAAGAGCGTGAAAAAATTGATGAAGCAGATGTTTGTTTATTCCCTGAAAATTGGCAAGTGAATGCTTTAGTGTATGGCATGAAAAAAGAAATATTCCCAAGTATTCAATCGATTCAGCTCGGCTTTAACAAAATTGAAGTGACACGAGCATTATGGAGTGTTTGTCCTGAACATGTACCTAGAACGCTCATTTTAGGTCGCAATCATGATAATATAGATCGCGTATTTGCTGAATTCCCATTTCCTTTTGTCGTAAAAGAAATTCGTAATTCCATGGGCAAGGGTGTTTTTCTCATCGAAAATCACAAGCAATTTAATGAATATGCTGAGAATAATCCTTATTTTTATGTACAAGAGTACTTACCGATTGATCGAGATCTTCGTATTTGCTTTGTCGGTGATGACGTCATCGCTTCCTATTGGAGAATCAATGAACGTAATACGTTTCGAAATAATGTCGCTCAAGGTGCTCGCATCTCATTTGACGATATCCCTGAAGAAGCGATCGAACTTGTTCGTAAAACCGCTAGAAGTCTAGGTGTCAATCATGCTGGCTTTGATGTTGTCTCAGTCGGAGGTAAGTTTTATTTTCTAGAATTTAATACTCTTTTTGGCAATCAAGGCTTTCAACAATTAGGAGTTTCAGTAGAGAAAAGTATTTACAAATATCTTCAAAACAGGCTAACTTAAATACGTATGTGAATGGTTTCTTCCATTTCATAAGGTGTTCGATCATTTTTTACAACAGCAATTTGAATGTCATGTTCCCCTCTAGGCAACCCATTAATGACAAATGCAGCTTCATAAAGAGTGCCGATATGTTCTCCGTCTATATAAAGCCGTAGATGCCCTTCGCCTTCTTGGTGCTTGGTACCGGCTTTTTCTTTTGAAAAACGAAAACCATTTATAAAGCATTCGATTAAGAGCTCTTGATTGAATATATTGTGATTTACAATCAGTTTTTGTTCATCACTAGCTACTACTTTTACAATCCCAATGCTTTGAAGGGGAGCAATCGTTAGGCTCGAATGATTAATGATAGATTCTTCAGCAAACGTAGTGTTTAAAGGTATAAAACAGACAATCATGAATAAGAAAGTGATTCGTTTCATCTCTTTTTGTCCCCTTAATAAAGAATTTAATTTAGGCTTCCTCAAAAGATCCTTCTCTATGTAAAAAGCCTAAGCCAAGCTCTTCCATTTGCTATCTCTTTTTTAATTTCAAGATAGCAAACAAGCTTAGATTAGACTTTTCAAGAGTTATCTCCTTTGTGACGCTTGGGCCACGGTTGCTTGGCCTGCTTTTAACATTTCAATCATCATCATCGCTAGACCTAAATGATTTTGGACCTTCTCTACACGTTGTGGAAACGTTCTGCCGTAAAAATAGTTTGCTTCTTTCTCTACCAAGGAAAGTTGACTAGGGTCTCGGCCCAATTTTCGATACCAGTTAGGATGCTGTCGAACATATTGACGTATCTCAGGATGTTGAGATAAAACATGTTGTATATCTGCACGCAAATTGATCATACCCTTCATCAATTAATCACGCCAAAATGAAAATGGGTGATCCTGTGGTCCTTGACTCGGTGGATCATTAGGGCGTTGAAATGATTGAATCACGCCTTGAACATTTGTCAAAACTGAGCTAAACTGAGAAAGATGATTTTGTAAATCCTGTACATTTACTCGTCTTAACAAAGACATTATTTGCCCTAGAGTAGCAGTGGCACTTTGTGAAGGTTGTTCATCTTGCTCTGTATCTTGAGAAGAATCCGTTGATTGATTCGTTTCTACTTGCTTATACGCTTGCCATTGTTCATGTTCTGCCCCAAGGATCGACCATTCCTCAAAAAGATTCTGTAAAGACTTTCGCTCTTCCCTCACTTCATTGATAAGCAATGGATGCTGCCTCATAAATTCTTTAAATTGTTGTACCGAAGGATGTAATTCCTCATTCGATTCCATCTCATCACCCCCTACCTTTTTCTCTCTATAGCTTACAAAAAAGCCTAGTCCTTAGTTCGCCCATTTTTCAACCTTTATGCTAAAATTATAGATGAAGATAAACCTATTAAAAAACGAAGGAAGGGCACCCTATGAATGATGTAGCGAATGAGCAATTGCTTCAAAGAGTAGAGAATTTCCTTACTAACTCCTCTGATGAAGAGCGTCACCTGTTATCAACAATCATCAACGGATTTTCCGAAAAGCAAAATGGTACATACACAACGTATTTAGCAGCATTAACACAGATTAAAACTCGCTTTCTTGAAAATGGAGATTATGAAGTGATTTTACCCATTCAACCTCTTATTGAAAATCCTCTTAAAATCGTTCATGGTGGAATGACTGCAACATTATTAGATACAGCGATGGGTTCCTTAGTTAATCAGTCCATATCCTCAGACTTGGCCGCTGTCACAACAGAAATGAATGTGCATTATATTAAACCAGGCGTAGGAAGCCATTTGAGATGTGTCGCCAGCATTTTAAACAAAGGGCGACAACTTTGTGTCACTGAGGCAAAAGTTTATGATGAGAAAGAAAAACTTATCGCAATGGGGACAGGTACATTTTTTATTATGAAGCGTCCAAAGAAATGATCGACATACTAAAAAAGGTAACTCAAAAGTGTCTGGTCTATTATTTAAATCAATCACATAGCTCAGACACTTTTGTTACCTTCCTGTTCTAAAATAATCTTGGAGTCATAAAATTTTGAGTATAGTAATCTTGATAAACACCTACTCCTAAATGTGTGAATTCTTCATGTAAGAGATTGATACGATGCCCTTCACTATTGAGCCAACCTTCTACTGCCGCTACACCATCCACATATTTTGCTGCTATATTTTCACCCGCAAGGCTGAAACGAACTTCTCCATTTTCAAAACGATCGACTAGTTCTCCGTATGTCGGCGATGTATGAGAGAAATAATTATGAATACTCATATCTCTGCTATGCAAATAAGCGATACCTGCGACATCCTCTTCCCATTTAAATGGTTCTAGTTCATGGCGTTCTCTAATAATATTTGTAAAATCAAAAATTTGTCTAGCATCTCCAGCCTCAATAGCAACCCATTGTTCAGCTGATAGTTCTGGTCGTTCTGGCAAAGTACCACGATAGGTAACTGAATAAGGCTGTTGCATCAAGAGTACGTCGTTTGTCATCATCCGAATGCTAGATAATGTACCTGTAAACGTATCAAAATAAAGTTGAATCCATTGACCATCTAGCTCGGTGAGCGGCCTCATTCTTAAATCCTCACTTGATAACTGAAATTGAAAGACGCCCTCACTAGTGCTTACATCTACTCGTTCTTGAAATGAGAGCTTTTCATTTAAAGCTTGGTACGTTTCACCAAGAGAAAAAGCTTGTCCACGAATATCACCAGTTAGAAATACCGTTACCACTTGATCTTTTTCGACTCCAATTTGCATATAGGTCTTTTTAGAAAGCGGATAAATCCACCATTCATATCCGTATGCTGAAAGATCCTTTCTATCTGGCTCTCCAAATTCGTCAATCACTTCTTGAACCGTCATGCCAATAAAATATTCATGCTCATCTAGTAATAACGTCATTTCTTCTGAAACTGGCGACTCTTCTTTATTATCTAACAATGGTTCAGTGTCATTGATGTCTTTATCCATTATCTCAGAAAGTATAGGTGGCTGATCAAAACGTTCCTTAATTTCATCTTCAAAGGTTGTTTCAAATGTAACAAGAAATATTAACAAGACAACCGCTATCATCACCCCAAACATCTTTTTCAAATTGATCCTCCTTACTTATTATTAATTTTTGGTAATATTCACTATATAGCTAAATCTAAACATCGTTTTTAAATGTTCAATCTTTCTACCATATTCAATACATTCGGATTCATGTTGCTTAACTCCTTCCACTAATAGTGTAATCTTTATCACAATAAATGTATCCTATAAAACGAAATAAAAATAATAGACAACTAAATTCCATAGTGATTCATGATTTGCTTGAATTTATTCAATTGAATTTTCACATTCTCCATAAAACATTCATCATTAAAGCGTTGCAACTGAAGCCTTTTCATACTATCATAAGGAGAGTACATATAAGATAAATTGGAGGCGGTTTTGTCGTGAAGTTTGATCATATTGAGCTAGCAGATAAAGAATTGAAGTTTGAAACACTTCGTCATGCAGCAGAATCGATTGGTTTGGTCCATGCAGGTCAATGGGACTATGAGCGTGTAATGTTTGATTATAAAATCGTGAATCAAGGGGACATTTATTATCTTCGTGTTCCTGCATACGCGATAAAAGGTGATATCCCTAAAGATGATACAATCGTTAAGCTAATGACTCCAATTCTTGGTAAGCATTATTATCCACACGGTGTTGAATACGAGGGAGAAACGTTCCCTAAACCAATCGTTGATAAATGCAACAATAAACTTGAACTTCTTAAGAAAAATCTTGAATCAAATTAATCTATGACTTGAAATAAGACAATGAGGATGATCATCCTCATTGTCTTATTATCTTTGTTTAATTGTCACAATTCGTAATGAATCATCCTCACCACGAACTAGTTCAAAGCGAACATTTCGCTCAATTGTATCGTCGCCTCGTTTTTCGTGAATGATTACTTTTTCTTTTGCATCGACGAAAAGCTCATCTATTTCATCTTTATAAACAGACTCAACCTCAAATGAAATGAGTTCTTTTGTAGCTTTTTCATCATGTAAATCACTAGCATAACGTCTTAATGAATGATAGAAGCTATTATTAGTAATTAAATAAGGTTCAAGTGGATTAAAATCACCCGTATTAACCGCTTCTACCATAAGTTCCTTATAGGATTTAACAAATAATTTTACTTCTTCTGCCTCAGGACCTTCTATCTCAGTTAACTGTTGTGGTTCTGCTGAACTGCAGGCTACCATTAGTAACATAATCACTGTTAAGGTAAAAACTAAATTCATTTTTTTCATTAAGAAACGCTCCTTGTTTGTTTTACTTACCCAACTTTATTACCGAACGATTATAACACAAAATGTCAGAAAAAGGTTGAAGTAAGAGGAGACAGAAATGTGAACGTCTTGCAAAATAAAAAGTGTTTAATCTGTTCATTCGTTTGTCGACGTACTATAATAAAGATAGTATTTATGTGTAAGAGAAAGGAGTCTCAAATTGGCAGCACTATTGAAAAAACGAACATTTATCCTCTTGCTTTCCCTTATTGTAATTTTGGCTGCAGCCTATTTTATTTTACCAGTATCGATTCCGCTTATTACAGCCTTGGTGACCGCACTTTTTTTATCACCCGCTGTTCATGCTCTCCATAAACGAGTGAAAATAAAACGACATATTGCCGTCTTGATTGTCTTTACCTTATTTGTCTGTTTCATCGGATTTACAGGTTACTATCTTACGACCCAAGCAGTAACACAGGGAACACTGATTATTGAGAATTTACCACAATACATAAACGATTTAAATCGTGCATGGCTCAATTTTCAACGAAACCTTGAAAGTGAATTTGAAAATCTACCACCTGACCTTGTACAAGAGATTAATTTTCAAGTAACACAAGCATTAAACGAAATGCGTGCAACGATAAGTGATCGGAATTTAATCAATGATGTGGCTTCTATCATCTCAAGTATCCCTGGTTATTTCGTTACTTTTATTGTTTATTTAATTGCTTTATTTTTATTCATGCTAGAACTACCTTCTTTAAAACAAAAATTATACACATTCTTTTCAGAGAAAACAAAGGAGAAAGTCAATTTTATGACTGCACGACTAACGTTTGTCATATGGGGCTTCTTCAAAGCACAGTTTTTAGTAAGTATCATTATTTTTATCGTGTCTTTAATTGGATTATTGTTCATTGATCCTGAAGTTGCGCTATTAATGTCATTTATCATTTGGATTATTGATTTTATTCCATTGATTGGATCAATTGTCATATTAGCTCCTTGGGCTATTTTCCAATTAATCGTGGGTGATGTGTCAACTGGGACACAGCTACTGATTCTTGCTGCTGTGTTACTTATCATTCGTCGTACAGTAGAACCAAAAGTGATGGGACAGCAAATTGGCTTATCTCCTTTAGCAACGTTGATTGCGATGTATCTTGGTTTAGTATTTTTCGGTATAATGGGCTTCGTTATTGGACCATTAATTGTTATTGCTTTTACTTCTGCAAAAGAAGCTGGCATAATTAAAATGAATTTTAAAATATAAAGCGGTACTCAAAAAGGCTGGTCAAAATTTGACCAGCCTTTTTTGTATTAATAATAAGGTGAAATCATAAGGTAAACAATAACACCTGTAATACTTACATACAACCATATCGGCATTGTCCAGCGTGCAATTTTACGATGGCGCTCATTTTCCATATTCCAAGCGCGAGCAACTGACGTCAGCGCAAGTGGAACAATAATCGCCGCAAGAACAATATGGGTAATTAGAATAAAATAATATAAGCCAGCCATAAACCCTGAACCGCCATATGGCGTAGATTCAGAAAGGAAATGGTACGCAACATATGTTACAAGAAATAACGTTGTTGAAGTAAATGCAGCATAAATAAATCGGCGATGCACTGTCACATTTTTCTTAAGAATAGCAGCTAAAGCACCAACTAAAAAAAGAAACGTAAAGCTATTAAAAATGGCATTCATCATCGGCAAAATCGTTATATCAAAAGCATTAAAATTTTCTACACCTGGTAATCCAGATAAGAGGATGACAATCCCGTTTACAATAATCGTGATAATAATGATTGCAGGCTTATAATTTCGCTTTGTATGTGCGTGCTGCGTTGTATCTTGATTCAATCTAGTCACTCCTTTTTTGAAACTACTATTAATTAATCTCTGCTATTCAATTCTATTATACATGATCGATAACGATAGCACCTAAAGCAGCTTTTTACAATCTGATGAACAAAACAGAACGGCTCCCATCTATTGACGAGAGCCGTTCTTTCTTTGTTTATAATTAGTATTTAACAACACCAATTAATAACATTAATGCTGCAATTGTTGGCATCGTAACAAAAATTCCAGTAATCATAAAAGCAGTAGCCCAAGCATGATCTTTATCCTTCAAATGCATGAAGAAAATCAGCTGAAGAGCAAACTGAATGACCGCTAAAAGAAGAATGAACGGTATCGCAAAAGAGCGTGGAATAAAGTCTGCACCGACAGCTAAAAACGACATGATTGTAAGGAAAATCATTAAAGCAAAAACGATAATCTGCTTTTTAATTTCTTTATTCGTTTGACGTTTTTCTTCTTCTGTCATCGCACTTTTATCAAATCGTTGACTTAAGATATTATCTGCCATATGATCAACCTCCTACTCCCATAAGATAGACAACTGTGAAGATAAATACCCACACAACGTCGATGAAATGCCAGTAAAGACCAGCAAGGTAAAATTTAGGAGCATTCGTTAAAGTGATACCACTTCTGCTATAGCGGATAAGCAAGACGATAATCCAGCTTAATCCGAACGCCACGTGAGCACCGTGCAAACCTACTAACGAATAGAAAGATGAAGCAAATGCACTTGTAGAAAATCCAAGTCCATAATCATTCACATAAACATAGAACTCATAGATTTCAAAGCCAATGAAACCTAGACCAAGAAGAACAGTAATCCACATCCATGCTAAAAACGTTTTGAACTTGTTTTTCTTCATCGCAAACATAGCAAGAACACTAGTCAAACTACTTGTAAGTAGAAGCATTGTCATAATAAACACAAGATCTAGATGGAAAAGTTCTTGTGAAGTTGGTCCATCTGCTACCCCGTTACGTAGCCCTAAATACGTCCCGAAAAATGTCGCAAATAAAATCGTCTCGCCACCAAGGAAGAACCAGAAACCGAGAAACTTGTTTTTACCTTCTAATGTTGCCCTCTCTGGATGAGAAGGAAGTCCTTTTGAAGCATCAACTGCACCCGCCATTTCTTAGTTACCTCCTTTCTTAAGCTCAGCTTTAATTTGCTCTACTGGAACATGATAGCCATGATCTTCTTTAATAGAACGGACAAACATCGCTCCAAATGTAATAACCATACCACCGATAAACACAATCCATGGACTTATTCTAGGGTTATCCATATTCATCATAATAATTCCAAATCCAGCAAAGAAAAGACCGATAGAAATTATTAGTGGAAGAATCGAACCATTCGGCATATGAATTTCTTGAATAGGTTCTGCTGGCTTCATTGTCCCATCTCCATGAACCTTTTCATAGAACCATGGATCAAGTGAACGAACCTGCGGTGTTTGTGCAAAGTTATACTCAGGTACAGGAGTTGGTGTTGACCACTCAAGCGTACGAGCATCCCAAGGATCTGCCACTGTTACACGCTCACCCTTGAACGCTGAGTAAATAATGTTAATAACGAGTAAGATGACACCGGCAGACATGAAAAATGTTCCGATTGTACTAATGAAGTTAAACGTATCAAGTCCTTGATCGCCAAGATATGTATACACACGACGAGGCATCCCCATAAGACCTAATAAATGTTGAATAAAGAATGTTAAATGGAAGCCAATATAGAAAATCCAGAAAAACAGCTTCCCAAGTGTTTCATTTAACATATGTCCGAACATTTTCGGATACCAATAGAAGAGACCCGCGAAAAGAGCAAGGACAATACCACCAACAACAATGTAGTGGAAATGGGCTACAACAAAGTAAGTATCATGATATAGATGATCAACTGGAGCCATCGCAAGCATAACACCTGTTACCCCACCAAGTACAAATGTTGGTACGAAAGACGATGCAAATAACATTGCTGTATTAAACGTGATCTTTCCGCCCCACATTGTAAAGAGCCAGTTAAAGATTTTAATACCAGTTGGAACCGCAATTGTCATGGTTGCAATTGCAAAAATGGAGTTGGCAACTGGTCCTATTCCTACAGTAAACATATGGTGAGCCCATACCATGAAACCTAAGAAAGCAATAATCATTGTTGCAAATACCATTGCTGTGTAACCAAATAGACGCTTTCTTGAAAAGGCTGGAATAACCTCTGAAATAATCCCGAAAGCAGGTAATACAAGAATGTAAACTTCTGGGTGACCAAAGATCCAGAAAATATGTTGCCATAAAACAGCATTACCACCCATATTCGGAATAAAGAACTGTCCATCAAATACACGATCTAACATTAAAAATGCCAGACCTGCTGCAAGTGGTGTAAATGCAAAAAGAATTAATGTTGATGCAATAAACGATGTCCACACAAATAATGGTAGGCGCATCATTGTCATACCAGGAGCACGCATATTAACGATCGTTACAAGAAAGTTAATCGCTGAAATAAGTGTACCGATACCTGATACTTGTAAACCTAATACATAAAAGTCAAGTCCAATTCCCGCATAATCACGGCTTGATAGTGGTACATACGCTGTCCATCCAGCATCTGGTCCCCCACCGAAGAACCAGCTCATACTAAGTAATACTCCACCAGAAAAGAAGATCCAAAAACCTAGTGCGTTCACAAATGGAAACGCAACATCACGGGCTCCAATTTGTAGTGGAATGACATAGTTCATAAATGCAAATAATAAAGGTGTAGCGGCTAAGAAAAGCATTATCGTACCATGCATCGTAATAAATTCATTAAATGTTTGACCACTTAAGAAATTCATTTGTGGATACATAAGCTGGATACGCATAAATAATGCCATCACACCAGCTTTTACAAAGAAAAGCGCCCCTGCAATCAAATACATGACTCCAAGCTTTTTATGGTCAACCGTTGTTAACCAATCCATAATGACGCTTTTTTCCTGTTTATGTCCAGCCAATGGATTTACCTCCTTCTTACGTCAAATTGGTTCAATTAATCTTCCTTTACGCTTAATGAGCGTAAGTAAGCGATAAGCGCTTCCATATCTTCATCGCTAATATCTGGGAATGCAGGCATGTTATTACCTTGTTTTAATGACTCTGGATTATGAATCCAAGCTGCAAGGTTTTCATCTGTGTTTTCAAGATAGCCTGCAATCACTTCACGATCTGCAAAGTTTGTCAAAGCAGGTCCTGCTGCAGTTCCGACGCCACCAACTGCGTGACATCCAATACAGCTATTTGCTTCAAATACAGCACGTCCTTGTTGAGCAAGCGTTTCTGTAGGTTCAGCAACTTCAGCTTGCATCCCTTCAACCCAAGCATTATACTCGTCACGCTCAAGTGCAATGACTTTAAAATCCATTAAAGCATGTGCAGGTCCACAAAGTTCCGCACACTTTCCTTTAAAGACACCTGGTTCATCAGCTTGCAACCAAAGATTATTTGTAATCCCTGGAATCGTATCTACCTTACCACCTAGTGCTGGTACCCAGAAAGAGTGAATAACATCTTGTGCATGCAATTCAAAAAGAACCTTTTCACCGACTGGAATGTAAACTTCCTGACCAGCAGTGAAGCCTTCTTCTTCATAATCAAATTGCCACCAGAACTGGTGTCCAGTCACTTTAATTCGAACAGTATCCTCCCCAACATTTGGGTCTGGTTCCTTATCCGCCAACATAAATGTTCCCGTAATAGTCGGAACAGTTAAAATCGCTAACAAAATAATTGGAATAACTGTCCAAGTAATTTCGAGTGCCGTATTCCCGTGTACTTGCTCAGGAATTTCGTCGTCTCCAGGCTTACGACGATACTTTGCAAGAATAATGAAAAAGATTGCAAATACGACAATTGTCACGAATGCCATGACATACACTGATAAAAGCATGTTGTCAAAAATCCATTGTGACTGTGGTCCCTTTGGATCAAGGGCAGTTAAGTTCGTCTCTCCCAAACAACCCGTTAAAACGAGCACTAGTAATGAAAGAGGTAGAAAACGCCATGCAGTTTTCCAAAGTTTCATCTGACAATCCAACCTCACTTTCGTAACGTAGTAATTTACTACAAATAAATATATCTACAATCATTATTCACTTAAATATGAACAATGACCATAAGAACAAATAGAATCGTTAAATAGTTTAACGAATAAACAAACATTAATCTTGCCCATTTTATATCATCTTTCATCATAAAACCAGCAATACCAAGCGCTAACCATCCTAAACCGAGTATCGCTGCTACGATTGTATAAACAACTCCAAATGGGTATAGCATTAAAGAAACTGGCAAAAGTGCCGCAACATATACAACCATTTGACGCTTCGTCATTTTAAAGCCAGCAACAACTGGTAACATCGGTATTCCAGCAGCACGATATTCTTCAACACGCTTCATCGCAAGTGCGAGAAAATGTGGTGGTTGCCAAAAGAACATAATGAAAAACAATAACCACGCGTATGAGTGTAAACTTCCATCAATAGCAGCCCACCCAATAAGCGGAGGAACCGCTCCTGAAAAACTACCAACAACCGTATTCAATGTTGTTGTACGCTTTGTCCACATCGTATAAAGGACGACATAAATAAACAGGCCGATGAGACCGATAACTGCGGCTGTAGGCGTTGTCAGTGCTAAGAAACCTAAACCTAAAGCAGCTTGTAACAGACCTACTATTAAAACATGATTAGCCGTAAAACGACCTGTAACTGTTGGCCGGTCTTTCGTCCGCTCCATGATAGGGTCAATATCACGATCAATATAATTGTTCAACGTACAACCGCCTGCCATAACAAGCGCTGCTCCTAAAAGAGCAAATATCATTGAATCCAGATGTGCTCCTATACCAGTACTTGTATAGACTGCTGCTAAATAAATACCAGCAAATGTTGTAATCAAGTTAGATGTTACAATCCCTTGCTTCGCAAGCACAAGATAGTCCTTCCAAGACCTTTGCTGCTCACTCGCAACTGATGAATCTGGACCAGTTTTGATTACTTCTGTTGCTTCAAAGACTGTATTGGTCTTATTCATCAATTCTTCACCCCCTTTGTAGAGTCAACTAACATTACACACTTCTACAAAAATATATTAGGAGAATATTGGATCACCTAATATTTCACACAAACACATTATATCTCAAAATCTACTTTGTTTCATTAAATTCGCGAGTTTCACATTATCTTCACATTTACATATGTCCATAAAAAATTCACTCTAGTAAAATTGACTTTTATTCCGTTTATTTTTAATATCAAACATGAAAGCAATGAATATTACCTTTGCTTACTCTAGCACATATTTCGACAATTTTATAGAAGGAAAGGTGAATTGAATGCATAAAAGATTAAAAATCTACGGCATTCTGACCTCGATCGGTGTCCTTATTGTTCTCTTACAGGGCGCATTAGTTACTAAGACTGGCTCTGGTGAAGGCTGTGGGGCAACATGGCCATTATGCTTTGGCGAAGTGATTCCAACTAGTCCTGCCCTTGAAACAATTATTGAGTACAGCCACCGAATCGTATCTGGATTAGTCGGTGCGATGATCATCGTACTTGCTATATGGTCTTGGAAACAACTAAAGCACGTGAAAGAAGCAAGGTTTATGGCGATCATGGCAGTGATCTTGATTATTTTTCAAGGACTATTAGGAGCAGGAGCAGTTGTATTCGGACAATCGAAAGCAATACTAGCCTTACATTTTGGAATTTCAGCAATGTCACTCGCGGCTGTTGTCTTGTTAACGATCTTGTCCTTTGAAGACGGGCGAAAGAAACAAGTTACAGCAAGCGTTACGAAATCTTTCAAGAATTATTTCTTTTTCGTTTTAGCCTATTGTTATGCTGTTATTTACACGGGGGCTTACGTTAAACACACAGATGCTACACTTGCCTGTTCTGGATTCCCTCTTTGTAATGGTCAATTGTTCCCAGGATTTGAAGGGACAGTCGGTGTTCATTTCTTTCATCGTATCGCTGGCACAACTCTTTTATTGCTCTTATTTATTTTAATGATTTGGACAATTCTTCGCTTTAAGCAACAGCGTGTCCTTGTCTGGACAAGTGTCCTTTCATTTATTCTCGTTACAGCACAACTTATTAGTGGTGTATCACTTGTTTTCACACAAAATCAAATCTTAAGTATTGGGTTATTACATGCACTTATAATCTCAGTCCTTTTTTCAGCGCTTTGTTACATGGCTATGATTTTGTTGCGTAAATCAAATAAATAACATAATAAAAATGACAGCATTTTCTTATGCTGTCATTTTGTTCATTCATGACCATTTTGAACGTTTTTATACTCCTCGAACATAGAAATTGCTTTTTTACGTTGAATGTGATGATTAACAGACGGCGCTGGATAATCTCTTCCTATTAAACAACCTGCTTCTTTTTGTTTTTTTTCATCCATTTTCCACGGCTCATGAATAAATGCATCTTCCACATGTCTAAGCTCAGGAATATATTTTCGAATATACTCACCTTTTTTATCAAATCGTTTAGATTGTGTTGTAGGGTTAAACACTCTAAAATACGGAACCGCATCTGTTCCTACTGACGCAGCCCATTGCCAACCACCTATATTTGAAGATGAATCATAATCAATAAGCATTTCCTCAAAATATCGTTCACCTAAGCGCCAATCGATCAGATAATCCTTCGTTAAAAAAGAAGCCGTAATCATACGAAGCCGATTGTGCATCCAGCCTTCTTTTTTCAACTGCCTCATCCCTGCATCAACTATAGGAAAGCCTGTTTTTCCTTCACTCCAGGATTTTAATAAATTTTTATCTTGATTCCAGTTAAACCCCTGGTATTCATTCCTTACTTCTAGCTCTTTGCAATCTGGATTATAATACTGAATCATATGGTAGAAATCGCGCCATGCTAGTTCTTTTATAAACGCTTCACGCCCTTTCGTATCTTTTTTCTCAAAAACACGAAATAAAATCGTACGAGGTGAAATGGTGCCCACTTTTAAACATGGGGATAATTGACTTGTCCCAAGTAATTCAGGATAATCACGATTCTGCTCATAATCATTTATTTTACCCACTAAAAATTCTTCAAGCTTCTCTAAAGCATGTTTTTCACCTAGCAATGGCCATGAAGTAGAACATCTCTTCAGAACACTCTGAAAAACTCTTTCACTCTTTTCATCAATAACAGGAACATTTGCTGCAGCAGCCACAATTTCACTTTCAGAAAGACGGACAGGTTTTTTCTTCTGGATTTTGGACCATGTCCGCAAATAAGGGGTAAACACTTTGTAATAGGATTTATCCCCTTTTACGACTTGATCAGGCGCTGTCAAATAAGCATCATCGAACCCATGAAAGGATATTCCTAACGATTCACATATATCTTTTGCTCTTTCGTCCCGCTTTGCTCCCTCACCGACACGATCAAGATTCACATAAAGATCACTCGTTGATGGAAGTTCCTTCTTCAATTTATTCAATGCCTCTTCCATTTCTCCAGTTAAAATGTGTAAATGAATTCCTTTTTCTTTTAACCGCTGCTTAAATTGTGAAACGGTCTGAAAAAAATAATCTTCATGTGGCGATCCTTTTAAGTGCTCAGGAGGATCTAAATGAAAGAGAGCAAGCCATTCTTTCCCGCTTTTTTTAACTTCATTTATTGCATAATAAAGTGCTGTATGATCCTGTAATCTGAAATCCCTTCTAAACCAAACAACCACATATTGGCTCATATTCTCCTCCTAATTAAACAAAACTTATAAATATCATATACACATTACCCCCAAAATTACAATCAATGAAATAATAAAAAGACTGAGGATTATCCTCAGTCTTTTCCCTTTTCTACTGAACGCATGGATCTACCATTTCTCACAAGACAAAAGAATTTTTAGTCATGTGTAACTTCGATTAACAAATCTCCAGTTAAAATTGGTTCTCCGTCACTAACATACACTTCTTTTACAACACCATCAAACTGAGCTTGAACGGTCGTTTCCATCTTCATTGCTTCTGTAATCATTAAATGATCACCTTTTTTCACTTTATCACCTTTTGTGACAAGCGATTTTACAACGGTTCCTGGCATTGAAGCACCAATTTGATTTGGATTGTTTTTATCTACTTTCGGACGTTCAATTGTAGACGTTTTTACATTTAAATCTTTAATAACAACCTCACGTGGCTGTCCATTCAATTCAAAGTAAACGATACGAGTCCCGTCTTCTTTTGCTTTTGAAAGAGAAATAAGCTTCACAATAAGTGTTTTTCCTTTTTCAATTTCAACTTCGATTTCTTCTCCTAAACGCAGTCCGTAGAAGAATGTTGGTGTATCAAGGACGGAAACATCTCCAAATTGTTGACGGAATTGTTCAAATTCCATATATACCTTTGGATAAAGAGCATATGAAAGCATATCATGACTCGTCACTTGTCGATCTAATTTCTTAAACAGCTCTTCCTTGATTTCTTGGAAATTAACTGGTTCCATTGTTTCTCCAGGTCTTCCTTCAAGCGGTTTACGACCTTTAAGAATAATGTCTTGTAGCTTTTGCGGGAATCCTTGATATGGTTTTCCTAGCTGGCCTTGGAATAGCTCAACAACAGAATCAGGGAAATCTAGTGTTTCACCTTTTTCATACACATCTTCTTCTGTTAAATTATTTTGAACCATGTAAAGAGCCATATCGCCAACAACTTTAGAGGATGGTGTTACCTTTACAATATCCCCAAACATATCATTCACTGTTCGATACATTTTCTTGACTTCGTTCCAACGAGCTCCTAAACCAACAGCTTTTGCTTGTTGTTGTAGGTTACTATATTGTCCACCTGGCATCTCATGCTCATATACTTCTGTATGCGGTGCATTCATGCCACTTTCAAACCCAGCGTAATATTTACGAGTGAAGTCCCAGAATTCGCCTAATTTCTCAAGCGATTCAATAGGAACATTCGGCTGACGCCCTGAACCACTTAAGGCATAGTACAAGCTGTTGGCACTCGGTTGTGACGTAGTACCAGCCATCGAACTAACTGCTACATCGACAATGTCAATACCCGCTTCAATCGCACGTGCATACGTGAAAATACCATTCCCGCTTGTATCATGTGTGTGTAAATGAATCGGGATATCAATGGAACTCTTCAGCTCAGTCACAAGTTGGTAGGCCGCTTCTGGCTTCAGTAAACCAGCCATGTCTTTGATCCCAAGAATATGAGCACCTGCTTGTTCTAATTCTTTCGCTAAGTTCTTGTAGTACGTTAAATCATATTTTGAACGAGAAGAATCTAAAATATCTCCTGTGTAACAGATAGCGGCTTCGGCAATTTTTCCACTCTTTCTTACAGAGTCAATGGCAAGCGTCATCCCTTCGACCCAGTTTAAGCTGTCAAAAATACGGAATACATCAATCCCAGCAGCAGCTGATTTTTCAACAAATTCCTCGATGACATTATCAGGGTAATTCGTATATCCAACGGCATTTGATGCACGTAATAACATCTGGAATAACACGTTAGGTGCTTGTTTTCTGAGTGTTAATAAGCGCTCCCACGGATCTTCATGAAGAAAACGCATCGCCACATCAAAAGTCGCCCCGCCCCACATCTCCATTGAGAATAAATTCGGAAGCATCCGTGCTGTTGGTTCGGCAATTTGCTTTAAATCATGCGTACGAATACGTGTCGCAAGCAAAGATTGATGCGCATCACGGAAGGTTGTGTCCGTCAGTAAAACTTCTTTTTGATCCTTTACCCATTGTGCTAATCCTTCTGGGCCTTTTTCATCAAGGATCTGCTTTGTTCCGTTTGGAATTGGATCTGTATATTTTAATTTTGGAATTGGTGCTTTATCAAAGATTGGCTTCTTTGCTTGATCAAGACCAGGATAGCCGTTCACAATCGTTTCACCGATAAAGGAAAGCATCTTCGTTCCGCGGTCTTTTCTCTTTGGAAACACGAACAACTCAGGAGTCGTATCAATAAATGACGTATTGTACTCCCCATTTAAAAATTGACGGTGCTGAACGACATTTTCTAAAAAGGCAATGTTTGTTTTAATGCCACGGATACGAAACTCTCGTAAGTTACGAAGCATTTTAGCCGCAGCACTTTCAAATGTTAAAGCCCACGTCGACACCTTTACAAGTAAGGAGTCATAATAAGGAGTGATGACGGCACCTGCGTAGGCATTCCCCGCATCAAGACGAACCCCAAATCCACCACCAGAACGGTACGCATTAATTCGACCTGTATCTGGTAAGAATCCGTTGCTAGGATCCTCGGTTGTCACACGCGATTGAATCGCAAATCCATTACACACAATTTTATCCTGCTTTGGAATGCCTAGTTTTGGTCCATGTAATGGTTCCCCATCCGCAATTAAAATTTGCGACTGGACAATGTCAATGCCCGTCACCATTTCAGTAATCGTATGCTCCACTTGGACACGCGGATTGACTTCAATGAAATAAAACTCTCCACTTTCTGTCACCAGAAATTCAACCGTTCCAGCATTCACATAATTCACATTTCTCGAGAGCTGTACAGCTGCATTATTAATCTTTTCGCGGACTTCATCCGTTAGCGAAACACTAGGCGCTATTTCCACTACTTTTTGATGACGACGTTGAACAGAGCAGTCGCGCTCATAAAGGTGAACAATATTTCCATGCTTATCTGCTACTATTTGAACCTCAATATGCTTCGGATTTTCAATGAATTTCTCCACGTACACTTCATCATTTCCAAAAGCAGATTTTGCTTCAGACTTAGCACGCTCGTATGATTCTTTTAAATCTTCAGCAGTCCGAACGATTCTCATCCCACGTCCGCCACCACCAAGAGCAGCCTTAATTATAAATGGATAGCCATGCTCGTTAGCAAATGCCTGTACGTCATCCAAGCTATCTACAGGCCCGTCACTACCTGGAATGACTGGAAGATTTGCTTGTATAGCTTGCTCACGTGCTTTAACCTTATCACCAAACATCATAAGGTGCTCAAGCTCTGGTCCGATGAAAATAATACCTTCTTCATGACAGCGTCTCGCAAAATGGATGTTCTCTGATAAAAAACCATATCCCGGGTGAATGGCATCGATATCATGGAGCTTGGCTATTTCAATAATGCCTTCAATATCTAAGTAAGCATCAATTGGTTTCTTTCCTTCTCCAACTAAGTAAGCTTCGTCGGCCTTATAACGGTGGTAAGCACCTGTATCCTCTTTTGAATAAATGGCTACCGTTCGAATATGTAACTCAGTACATGCACGGAAAATACGAATAGCAATTTCACCACGATTTGCTACTAGCACTTTCTTGATGTTTGTTAAACCGTTCATGAAAGACCTCCTCTTTTACTAAAAACATTTTGTCTTTTCCCATTGTACGTTTGTTTTCTTGTGATCTCAAGCAATCCTGTTCAGTCCATTGAGACATCTGAACTTGAGCTTTAGTATAGTATAGATAAAACTACTATAAATTTGCAAACTATTTTTAGAGTATCTGAACTTATTAAATACCAATAAAGCGCTTACACATATACAAACTCTCATAAAAAATCAAAATAAAAACCAAGCTAGTTGATAGCTTGATTTTTATTTACGCATAGATGCTTCGTGTAGGTCAGCAAGCTTTCGTTCTAATTCGCCAAGAATTTGTCTTCCTGCATCTTCATCAATTAAGCCAAGACGAGTAGCAAAATCTATTTCTCTTGACAATCCGAACATTTGTGTATCAAGCACCTCTTCATAAAGAGGACACTGAGGCATCGTTAAATTCTCTAATTGAACTTCAATTAACTGACGAATTTTTTCCGCATCTGATTTCAGAAGGGCAAATGCTTTATCATTACGTCCAGTCACCATTTCTGCTGACATGTTGACCCCTCCTTCATGTGAAATATCCTTGTCTTTTATAGTATCTTTTTCCCTAGAAAATTGCAATGATTTTCACATCGATCAATTTTTCTATCTTTTTTCAACTACATTAAAAAATACTTAATTGATAACGGTCTGAAAGAAGCTCTAACAACTTCATACCAGCTAAACTATTTCCCTTTTCATCTAAGGCAGGACTATAAATACCTATGCCAATTTTATGAGGAACAGCTCCAACAATCCCCCCAGAAACTCCACTTTTTGCTGGAATACCAACTCGGATCGCAAATTCACCAGAAGCATTATACATCCCACACGTAACCATAAACGTTTTGACTAAACGTGCAATCTCACGTGGGATGATTTGTTCCTTTGTCATTGGATGACACCCTTCATGCGCTAAAGCAAAGCCTATCCTTGCTAAATCATTACAACTAACTTCTATCGCACATTGCTTTGTATAAAAGTCTAATAATTCTTCAATATCACCTGTTATAACGCCGTGCTGTTTCATAAAATAAGCGAGCGCACGATTTAAATCTGCTGTTTCAAATTCAGATTGAGCCACTTCTTGATTATAAGAAATCTCTTCGTTTCCGCTTAACTTTTTGATAAAATTCACGAGTCTATCTAATTTCTCACCAGTTGTTTTACCTTTGATAAGCGAGCTCACAGCAAGCGCACCTGCATTAATCATCGGGTTTAAAGGTTTTGAAGGGTTAAGAGATTCTAATTTTGCAATCGAGTTAAACGGATCCCCTGTTGGCTCCATCCCAACTTTATTAAAAACAATGTTTTCTCCACAGTCTATTAAAGCTAATGCTAATGTCAATACTTTTGAAATACTTTGTAAAGTAAACTTCTTGTCATAATTACCCTCACTAAAACATATATCATTCCCATCATAAATGGCCACAGCAACATCATTCGTATTTGCTTTAGCAAGTGCTGGGATGTAATCAGCGACCTTTCCATTTTTCGTATATAACTTAACCTGCTTGACCATGTCTTTTAAATCTTCTCCATAACGACAGACCATTAGGATCACTCCACGCTAATTTTTTTAGATAATAGCCATAGTTTTACCAAAAGTGACAAAAAGATTGAAACACTTTATACTTTAAAGAAAATCATGAAGGAGGAGTCGACATGCAAGAATTTGTTTTTTTTATTGATGGAGATGTACACCATCCATTGACCATTGATCCAACTGTTTGGATTTTTGATGAGCGCAAGGTAGATCTCGATACATATTTTGATGAAATAAAATCAATTGACGACGAAGAAACGGCTTATACGAAAGCGATTTCTGCTCAATGGGATAAAGAGATTATTGAAGGTTCAGCTCCACCACGTCCAAATTCAAATGGAAATGAAATAAGGTACGATAAACAAAAATTAATCAATGGTTCGTTTGGGATGCTATTAAAACCTTTTTTACAGAATTCGGAGCCTAAAGAAGGAGTCACTCAAGTTGAAGTTGTGCAGGCAGACGGAGCTCATCATACCATTACCTTTGAAGACGCACTTCAATGTATCGTTGGCTTTTCACATAAAGGTCAACCACTTAAAGAAGATGGACCAGTCCACTTATATTTTGGTGATGGGGCAAATCGTCAAACACCCATTAAAAATGTTGTTCGATTTACAGTGTTCAAAGAAAGTTCTATAGATCCAGTAAGCAATAGCATCACAAAGTGAAACAAGACCTCAAGACACGACTAAGCCGCTATGACAAAGCACTCATAGCGGCTATTGTTATTGCTTTAAAAAATTAAGATCAACCTTTTTTCGGAAAGCCCTTATAACAAATCAGCGGCAAGTTGGGCAAGACCTGATCGCTCTCCTTTTACTAATTTAACGTGACCACTTACCGTCTGATCCTTAAATTTTTCGACGACGTATGTTAATCCATTATTATATTCATCCAAGTACGGATGATCAATTTGTTGAGGATCTCCCATCAATACAATTTTACTGCGTTCACCGACACGGGTTAAAATCGTTTTAACCTCGTGTTTTGTTAAATTTTGCGCTTCATCAATAATGATAAATTGATCTGGAATACTTCGACCACGAATATACGTCAATGCTTCTACTTGAATCGAACCCATCCCAGCTAAGATTCGATCTAATTCACCAGGCTTTTTCGTATTGAAAAGAAACTCAAGATTATCATGAATTGGTTGCATCCATGGTCTAAGCTTTTCTTCTTTCTCTCCAGGTAAATAACCGATATCCTTACCAAGTGGGACAACCGGCCTTGCAACGACAAGTTTTTTAAATTTACCTAAATCCTCTGTTTGCATTAACCCAGCAGCAAGTGATAATAACGTCTTGCCCGTACCTGCTTTTCCAACCATAGTAACAAGATTGATATCGTCTCTAAGTAATAATTCAAGTGCCATACGTTGCTGAACATTTCGGGAGCGAATCCCCCATACTTGATCAGGGTCACACACAAAAGGTTTCACCTTCTTTCCATCAGGTTCAACTTTTCCAAGTGCCGAGCTCGACCCGCCTAATGCATCTTTCATAATAATGAATTGATGAGGATAAAATGGATGTTTCGTTAATTCAGATATCGCTATTTCCTCATTTGTATAAAAGGCCTTCATTACATCAGCATCTATATACACCTCTACATAGCCTGGATAGACATGGTCAAATTCGACCACTCGATCATTTAAAAAGTCTTCTGCTTGTAAGCCTAATGCATCAGCTTTGACACGTACAAGTGCATCTTTACTTACGAGAATAACTTGTCTTGCATCACTTTGCTCTTGCTCTTCTAGCATCAAATTTAGGGCAACTGCAATGATTCGATTATCATTGGTCATATCAGCAAAACAGTCCTTTAACCGTTGAAAGGATCTATGATTTAGTTCGACCCTCACCCTCCCTCCTTGTTCTGTTAGGACACCTTCATGCAACTTCCCCTTTCCTCTTAGATTATCTATAAGTTTTGAAAATTGACGAGCATTTCGACCGATTTCATCCATATAACGCTTTTTTGAGTCGACCTCTTCTAATACGATTGCTGGTATGACCACTTCATTATCCTGAAATGAGAAAATAGAGTAAGGATCCTGTAAAAGTACGTTCGTGTCCAAAACGTAAATTTTTTTCAACATTCCGCCTCCTGACTAAAGAATCATTTCTAATTCTTACTATTACATTATGCAGACAGATTAAGTAGGTACATAGTAGTTACATTACATTCGACTTCTTATATTGAATGTATGTTCAAGCAATCAGAGATAGACGAGTGAATCAACTGAAATCTCTGAAATAAATCAGAAAAAGCCCAGTCAAAGACATGACTAGACTTTCTTCATTGCATCCATTACTTGACGATCTAATTTTGCAGCTGCTTCTGCATCATATGTTTTATCATAAATCGGCTCATTTATTAATTTAGCACCATAAAACATCACATCACGAACTTCATTAACAGCCATTTCAATAAGAGCTAACTTCAATGGAACACCTTCCATTTTCTCTGCAATAATTTTAGTATCTCCTGCGATAGAATAGGTCGAACCATTTGCGATCATCGTTAGGACAACACCATTATTTGCTTTGATATTTTCAATGATACGAGATCTATTATCAATAGCAAAGCGAATCGTCTTCATATTTAGTGCAAACACCCATGAAATCGCATTCACATTTGGTGTTTTCTTTTCATAATCCACTGTTGCAATTGTCACATAGCGTTCCTTCTGGAGAAGTGGGAACAGATCTTCTGTTAAGCCTTGTTCAACTTGGTTTGCCATTTCATACCCTCCATTTCAAAAATCACATTTGTTACTCTCTATACTATACCTACTTTTTCCCAGTTTTAAAACTTGTTTCTTTTTTCCTTTCATAGGAAGGCAAAATGTACTCCTTTATCCAGTTATGATGAAAGGGATTGACGAATACAGATAGATTTTTTTCTGTTTTTTGCTTACAATGGGGATAGAATGGAGTGATTGTACGATGCGAGTTAAATGTGTTCTTTGTGATAAAATCGACAATCTTGATGATCAATTACCGCTAGCAAAGCGATTACGCAATCGTCCGATTCATACGTATATGTGTGATCCCTGTCATCAACGGATAACAGAACGAACAGAGTTCAGAAAAGCTAAAGGTTCTTTTCAATCAACATATGTGCAAAATAAAGAGAGCGAGTGGTAAAACACTCGCTCTCTTTCCATTAAGCTTGTTCTTTTTGTTTGCGATGAAGGTGCAATCGAAAACGGTATATACCTAGAACAACTCCAGAAACAATCAATATAACGATAATCGGCGCACCAAAAGCAAATTCCATCATCCAAAGAACGAAACAACCGATTATTAATGTAATATAAACAATTACTTTTTTCAAAACAGGTAATTCTCTAGCAAAACCTAAATTAAACACAATTAGTGCCAAAATGACAATAGCAATATAAGCTAACAATCCATACCAAGGATTCTCTAGCGTTGCTCGCATAAGCCATGTTAGCTCTTCTAATTCTTGTTCGGTTAACTGTTGATTCTCCACTCTCTCCACCTAACCTTTCTTACATAAAGTTAAACTTCACTCAGTGGTTTTTTGTCCACTGAGTGTGAGTTAAACCAATTAGGCTTTTATTAAGCAATGATATCGACTTAAACTTCCATGCTTCCCCTATGCCTTGAAGTCAAGCTTTACTACCCATTATCTGAGATCAAACTATTACTGTTTCAATGCAATCTTTCTACGTTTTTCCTCACGCTCACGTTCAGATTTATTTAGAATCTTCTTACGTAGTCGGATTGACTCTGGAGTAAGCTCGCAATACTCATCCTCGTTTAAATACTCAAGCGCTTCTTCTAAGCTCATAATACGAGGCTTCTTCATCGTAACAGTATTATCTTTGTTAGCAGATCGCACATTCGTTTGCTGCTTCATCTTCGTAATGTTAACAGCAAGATCGTTATCTCGTGTATGTTCACCAACGATCTGCCCTTCGTAAATTTCAGTAGCTGGTTCAATAAAGATTGTTCCACGGTCTTCAACTTGCATGATCCCGTACTGACTAGCCTTTCCAGTTTCCATCGATACGAGAACACCTTGACGACGACCACCGACTTGTCCAGGCATCAATGGTGCATAACTATCAAACGAGTGATTGATAATCCCATAACCGCGTGTTTGTGAAAGGAACTCAGTTGTGTAACCAATTAAACCACGCGCCGGCACTAAAAATTCAAGACGAACTTGACCACTACCATTATTCGTCATATTTATCATTTCACCTTTACGTTCCCCAATCGATTCCATGATAGAACCCGTATATTCTTCAGGAACATCGATTTGTACACGTTCCATTGGTTCTGATTTCACACCGTCAATATCACGAATGATTACTTCTGGCTTTGATACTTGAAGCTCAAATCCTTCACGACGCATGTTTTCAATCAAAATTGATAAATGAAGTTCTCCACGTCCTGAAACAACCCACACATCTGGTGATTCTGTATTTTCCACACGAAGACTCACATCTGTTTCTAGTTCAGATTTTAACCGTTCTTCAAGTTTTCTGCTTGTAACAAATTTCCCTTCACGACCAGCAAACGGACTGTTGTTCACTAGGAATGTCATTTGAAGGGTAGGCTCATCGATACGTAAGATTGGAAGAGCGTCTTGATGATCAACTGGACATACAGTCTCTCCAACATTAATCTCTTCCATACCAGAAATTGCAATAAGGTCTCCAGCTTTTGCCTCCTGAATTTCTTGACGCTTTAATCCTAGGAAACCGAACATTTTTGTTACACGGTACTGCTTTACAGAGCCATCAAGCTTCATTAACGCAACTTGTTGACCAACTGTGATTGTTCCTCTAAATACACGACCAATTCCAATTCTTCCAACATAATCGTTATAGTCAAGCATCGTTACTTGGAATTGAAGAGGTTCGTCACTGTTATCAATTGGTGCTGGAATCGCATCAATAATTGTATCAAACAACGAAGACATGTTTTCATCTTGCTGTTCAGCATTCATGCTTGATGTACCGTTAATAGCAGAAGCATAAACAACCGGGAATTCTAATTGATCTTCATTTGCACCTAAGTCGATGAATAGGTCGATGACTTCATCAACCACTTCAGCAGGTCGCGCGAAATCACGGTCAATTTTATTGACAACGACAATTGGTGTAAGGTTTTGTTCAAGAGCTTTCTTTAGTACGAAACGCGTTTGTGGCATACAGCCTTCATAAGCATCTACGACAAGTAGAACACCATCAACCATTTTCATGATTCGCTCTACTTCTCCACCAAAGTCTGCATGTCCTGGCGTATCCATAATATTAATACGTTTATCTCCGTAATTTATTGCTGTATTTTTAGCGAGGATTGTAATACCACGTTCTTTTTCAAGGGCATTTGAGTCCATCGCACGTTCATCAACTTGTTCATTATCACGGAATGTACCTGATTGTTTTAAAAGTTGATCAACAAGGGTTGTTTTTCCGTGGTCAACGTGGGCAATGATTGCGATATTTCGTATATCGTTACGAGTTTTCATGTTATTCTCTCCTTATTTGTTCATTAACTGTACAAGTATATCATAAATTCATTTTAATGAAAGAACATTCGTCGAAAAGTCGATTATTGATCTTTTCAACACCCTATTTTTAGAATAACCAATCTTTATTTGGAGCATTTTCAAGTTTCATTTAGATGTTTAACCTATTTGTCACAAAGTTGGGGTTTTTCTTTCCAGCTTTTCACGTTAAACTAATGAAAGTGATTGTTTTTCAATGGAGGGTAAACGTATGAAAAAAGAGAATGTGTTGTTCCTAGCACTTGCGGTCATTACTGTTATTTGCATTATGAGCATTGGTGTGGCTATTGCTGAAAGAAGTATTATTATTGCATTATTAGCTATTGCTGGGGTTTTTATTGCTACAGGACTCGGCTTTACCCTACGTAAGAAATTGAGAGAATCTAGTGAAATATAATAAGCTCGATGCCTCTGCATCGAGCTTTTTTTTCTAATTATATCTTTTAAGTGTAACACCAGCTTTTTCTTCTAAAGGTCGCACAATCGCACTCACATCTTGATCCCCGTACTTCTTTTTTGCTTCTGCGACTTTTTGCTCTCCTAACTTGACCAAATCAAGTGGCATATCGATTTCTTCTGCAAGTTCTAGCGCGAGACGAACATCCTTATGTAACAGGTTAAGCGAAAAGCGCGGCTCAAATGTTCTGTCCAGAATGGCATCGACAGACCAATCCATCGCTTTTGAAAAACCCGAACTCTTCTTAATAATATCATAAGCCTTAGCTGGATCTACGCCCGCTTTCTCAGACATAACATAACACTCAGCAAGGGCTGCCTGATGCACACCAACTAGCATATTGTTCAGTAATTTTACAACCGTACCACTGCCAATTGGGCCTATACGAACAATATAATCTCCAAATGCTTTCATGACAGGCTCCGCTTGCGTAAAAACATGTTCGTCTCCACCACACATAATTGTGAGCGTTCCTGCTTTTGCTCCCATTGGACCACCACTAACTGGAGCATCTAAAAAGGCAGTACCTTTTTCGGCTAACTGATTGGCAACACGTTCATTTGTCTTTCGATCAACAGTTGAATGATCAATGACAATTTTACCTTTACTTGCGCCAGCAATCAATCCATTTTCCCCTTCATAGACAGAAATAATCGTCTCTGGTAAAGGAAGACAAGTCAAAACAATATCAACTTGTTCTAATAACTCCTTTGGTGAATCTGCCTCCTTAGCTCCATAAGCGATCGCTTCTTCAACTGGCCCTCTGCTGCGGCTTACCACAAACGTTTCATAACCCGAATCAATGAGATGTTTTGTCATCGGTAGACCCATTGTTCCAAGTCCAATAAACCCTATACGTTTCATACGTTACAGCTCCTCTCCTACATAAGATGAAATCATTTCTTTATGAAGGTGAGGCTTTCCTACAATGACAGGACTTTGACTGAGCAAGTCTAGTGGCTCACCCCTAAATGTAGAAGCCTTACACCCCACCTCTTCTAATAAGACTATGGCAGCAGCATAATCCCAAGGAGATAAGTTGACACTTACATAACCATCAAGTCGATCTGCAGCTACATAGGCAATTTCAATGGCAGCTGATCCATATGACCTAACACTGCGAACATCACGAACAAGCGCTTTTAACGGATTTCGATATTGATTTCTCTCTTCTACTAGCCACCTTGCATTTAAACCGATAATCGATTCATGAAGTGGCCGTTCTTTAACAGGAACCAACTCTACCTCATTTATGTATGCTCCGTGACCGCGTACGGCGTGAAATAACTCATCACTTATAACATCATACACTAAACCAATCATTCCAACTCCGTCATGATAAACAGCGACAGAGATAGCAAAATTGTATTTTTGATGAACAAAATTCATTGTCCCATCGATTGGATCAATGATCCAAACAGTACCATTTAACGATTGAATCTCCTCAGCAACTCCTTCTTCTCCAAGAAAATAATGCTCAGGGTATGTTTCTTGAATTTTTTCAAAAAAGAAGGCTTCAACAGCTCGATCCACTTCAGTTACTAAATCATTCGGATTAGATTTTGCTTCGATATGAATAGGACTTGCAAGCGAACGTTTAATGATCATTGCTGCTTCGTACGTCCATTCTCGTGCTACTCTTTCAAGTTCTAGCCAGTCATTTGCCATTTTCTTACCCTCCTTAGAAATAAAATGGAGCTATTCTTGCTACCTTTATTATGACATAGATTCCCTATTTAGAAAAATCCAAATATAATCGAAAAAAGGTACAGCATCTATACTGTACCCCTTTTCTCCCTATTCACACCCTTTATACTTCTAACAGAATAAGTTCTTTGCGTAATTGTTCTAGTCTCTGTTTTGTTTCTTTCATCATTGGTAAATCTTCTTTAAGCATAGCATCATGTAAGGTTACAAGTTCATAGTCTATTTCGAGTCGCAACACAGGAATTCTCATTTCTCCATCTTTACGTCTAAATGCTTTCATGACTTTTTCCATACAGCTACACTCCTCTACCATAATCTCGTATGAGCTTTTAAACTGACAATCATCATTAATTTAATATTCAGTTATTTAATATAGCATATGTGAAAAATTGAAAAAATGCAATCAAAAAACTTTATTGCGAACAAATACTTCTAGTATAAATGACGTTCTTTTGCATAACAGTCGATGTCAAGAATGGAATTATGATACGATAGAAAAAAAGGTAAAAGTGAGGTACGAAAGATGAACTTGACTGGATTTACAAAAAATGACTTTGATGTATTCCATATAGAAGGATTGGATGAGCGAATGGAGGGAATTCAAACACTGATTCAACCAAAATTCAAGGAAATTGGAGAAGTATTGGCAAGTGACCTTTCGATGGCAATCGGTAATGAAATGCATCTTCATATTGCCAAACATGCACGCCGAAAAGTAAACCCACCAAATGACACTTGGCTCGCAATTTGCGACAATAAGAGAGGATATAAAAAGCATCCGCATTTCCAGCTTGGTTTATTTGACGATCACTTGTTCATTTGGCTTGCTTTGATATATGAACTTCCAAATAAGTCAGCAATTGCCGAATCTTTTCTAGAAAAGGCAGATTCGTTATTTCACGATCTTCCAATAGATTTTGTCCTTTCACTAGATCATATGAAAAAAGATGCAGTAGCAATATCAAGCTTAGCTGAAGATGAGCTTAAAGCTAACCTTAAACGTTTCCGTGACGTAAAGAAGGCTGAATTATTAATTGGTCGTCATATTAAGCCTGATGATCCCGTTGTTAAGAATGGACAAGCACTTATCAAATTCACGAAAGAAACGTACGAACAGCTACTCCCTTTTTATCAGCAAGCGATGCGCACGACTGAGTATTTACTCAAATAGTTTTTATGTGTAACAGCAAGAGACCGGCATAGACACTGGTCTCTTGTTTCTATTACGATTGCTCTCTTGCTTTTTTAATAATGTGATAGCAAGATAGACCGAGCTCTTCATCATATTGTTTAAATAACTGTTTTTCCTCGCTCTTACTTGGGACAATCTCTTTAAAACGACGATAGTGAGCCAGTAATTCCTCACGACCGACTTTATTATGATGAGCTTTTTCGACTGTTTCAAAAAACTGAATGACGTCAATAACCTCACTCGTTGACCAATCAAGTGATATTGGCAAACTCTTATCCATAATGAACCACTCCTATTTCTATTATCTCTTTATCATGTTACCAACGTTTACGAATTTCTTCTGCTTCATCAATGATACGCGTCATAAGCTCTGAAACTGGTAATACCTCATTAATTCGGCCAACTACTTGACCAGCCCAACCAAAGCCTTCTTCTTCTTTTCCTTTATAGATATAGGATTGGTTCGCTTCTCCACTTATATACGTCTTTAACGCTTCATATGTAGGCTCTGATGCCTCTATTTCAAGAATTTTATCTGTCCAAGCATTTTTAAGAACCCTTGCAGGTGCCCCAATCGAACGCTTAATTACAGTCGTATCTTCTTCAGTTGATGAGACAATTTTTTGCTTGTAAGAAGGATGAGCATGAACACATTCTTCTGTTGCAATAAACCTCGTTCCCATTTCAATTCCTTCAGCACCAAGAGCAAGTGCGGCCATTAAGCCTCTACCATCACCAATTCCACCTGATGCAATCACTGGAATCGAAACGGCGTCTACAACTTGTGGAATAAGCACGATAGTCCCTGTATCTGATCTTCCTAGATGCCCCCCTCCTTCTTGTCCAACAACCATTACAGCATCAGCACCAAGCTCTTCTGCCTTCTCTGCCTGTCTGCGTGCCGCAACAAGAACGAGCGTTTTTATAGACGTTCCCTTCAACTTTTCAAAAATGGGAGTCGGATTCCCACCTGTCATCGAGATAACGGGCACATTCTCTTCAATTGCTATGTCTAGCATATGCTCAAATGGACGACCATGCTGACCAATGGCATAGTTGACACCAAAAGGCTTATTAGTCTTCGCCCTAACTTTTTTTATTTCTTCTCTAAGTTCTTCTGGAGATGATAATGACATTGCAGTAATTTGACCGAGACCACCGGCTTCAGAAACAGCTGCTGCTAATTCAGAATAAGCAAGATAAGCAAGTCCACCTTGAACAATTGGATATTTGATTCCTAATAGTTCTGTTACTCTCGTATTCCACATATTATCTTTCCCCCTGCTTAGAATATAGTTAAACAGCCTTACAAATTCAATCGTACCATATTTAGCTAAAAAAGAACTCAATTAAATTGGCTCTTTGTTCATGCTTTAGACATGATTTTTCTATGCAGGGACCTGCATTTTTGATATACTCAATTTTGTTTTGATAAATATGCTGCAATAACTGATAAATGAGGTGAACCTGTTGTCACGACAACAACTTACTCCGTTGTTCACCGGTGTCAAACGTCACGCCGAAAAACAACCTATTCAATTTCATATTCCTGGTCATAAAAAAGGAGCTGGAATGGATCCAGAATTCCGTGATTTTATAGGAGAAAACGCACTTTCCATTGACCTAATTAATATTGCACCACTTGATGACCTTCACCATCCACATGGCATCATAAAGGAAGCACAAGAACTAGCTGCCGAAGCATTCGGAGCAGATCATACTTTTTTTTCTGTTCAAGGAACAAGCGGCGCGATTATGACAATGATTATGGCGGTTTGTGGTCCTGGAGATAAAATAATCGTTCCTAGAAATGTCCATAAATCTATTATGTCAGCCATCATTTTCTCTGGTGCAACACCTATATTCATTCATCCAGAGATTGATCCTAAATTAGGAATTTCTCACGGCATTACATCTGATTCTGTTCAAAAGGCTCTAGAAGCGCATCCTGACGCAAAAGGCCTGCTTGTGATTAATCCTACGTACTTTGGAATTGTTGGAAACCTAGAACAAATTGTAGACATTGCCCATTCTTTTGGAGTTCCTGTTCTTGTAGATGAAGCGCATGGTGTTCATATTCATTTCCATGATGAGCTACCGCTTTCCGCTATGCAAGCAGGAGCTGATATGGCGGCAACAAGTGTTCACAAGCTCGGTGGGTCAATGACACAAAGCTCCATTCTTAATGTACGAGATGGACTAGTATCATCAAAACGCGTTCAATCAATCATTAGTATGTTAACAACAACATCAACATCGTATTTATTATTATCATCACTTGACGTTGCAAGAAAACGTTTAGCAACAGAAGGAAAAGAACTTCTATCTCATATAATTGATCTTGCCGAATCAACGCGTGCCAGAATTAACGAAATTGATCACCTATCCTGTGCTGGTTCCGAAATACTTGGAACAAAAGCAACGTACGGTATGGATCCAACAAAATTAATTATTTCTGTTACTGGGTTAACAATAAACGGCTATGAAGTTGAAAAATGGCTCAGAGAACGTTATTCAATTGAAGTAGAGTTATCTGATCTCTATAACATACTTTGTATCGTGACCATTGGAGATACACAAGAAAAGATAGATATCCTGATCAAAGCGTTAACCGAGCTAGCGTCGAAATACGCTAAAGAAGCAGGACAAGAGGAAAATACTCCTGTCTTTGTTCCCGATATTCCTACTCTTGCGCTTTCACCACGTGATGCATTTTATGCTGAAACAGAGGTCATTCCTTTTAATGAATCATCTGGGCGCATTATTGCGGAGTTTATTATGGTCTATCCACCTGGTATTCCAATCTTTATTCCAGGAGAGGTCATAACTGATGACAACCTTGCTTATATTCAAAAAAATATCAATGCCGGTTTACCTGTTCAAGGTCCAGAAGATGAAACCTTTAAAACGTTACGTGTAATAAAGGAACATAAAGCGATTCAGTAAGAAAGACACAAACGCCTTGGTTATCCGCGATGCTTGTTGAAGCCTACCAATGAGCTTTCAGTTTTCAGTAATTCATTTACAGGCTGAAGCAACCTCGAGCAGCTAGCCTGATTACTCTAAACCTCATCGAAAATATATTCTTACTTTTAATGAAAAAAAGCTGAAAGACTTCTGTATAAGTCTTTCAGCTTTTCATTTATTTTTTCTGTTCTGTAGTTTTACAATGTACGCAGCTATTTCCTTTCGCATAAAGTTTAGTTACCTTTTCACCTTCGAACACATCGATCGTCTTGTTGCATGATTGGCAAATAATTGTACCCATTCTCTCCATCTCCTTTATGCTAATTTGAAAGCGTTTGCGTTTGCTTATTAGTATAATAATACATACTATTAAAGACGTCAACCTTTAATTTGTATAACACATTAAAAAAATAATGACATAACAAAAGCAACCTATAATTAGGTTGCTTAAAAAGGGTTAGAATCAAATGTCTCATGTTGAACTTCAATGAAACGTCCTATTTCTCTTATAAAAACCAAGTCATCTTCTGTTACCTCATACGCATCTTTAGGAATATGAAAACTTAGGATTCCTAATAAATGATGTTGCCTATAAAAAGGTAAAAATACTTTCTGCATTTGATCATCGATTAGAAAAACTAACTCTCCTCGAATCGCTACTGTACTTAAAATTTCCTCTCCAAACGAAATTGTGTTTTTCAAATAACAAGGACCTACACATACTTTCATTTTAAAAGCTTTCTCAGTTGCTTCATAGATACTAACTGAACAACGATTTGTCATTCGACTAGCAAGTTTTCTCGTAACTCCAATATAAAAGCTTGATAATGTATGTACCTGTTCACGTACAAGTCCAACCTCCAGACGCAACTCATCCAGTAAATGTGATTTATTGTCCATTGAGATAAACCTCCATTAGACCAAGATCAAGACTGATAATAATCCGTTACGTTCATACAACGATCAAATAAGTGCTAAATGAACGAACTTTCTTTATAGTGTTAATTTTACCATAAATCACATTGTAAAAGGTTGTAACGTTAAGACATCTATTGTCGGATATTAGATGAAAATTCTAATGTTTTTTGTCTAATCCCAAATTCCCTCTAACACTTCAAGTACTTCTTCTTGGGATAAAGGCTTCCAAAATAATTCCCCGTAAATAAGTAAATCTTGATGAAGGTGCAACTCAGTTAAATCTTGATTAACAGCCCCACTCGTTCCAGAGTTACCAACATAGCCAATGATCGTTTCCGCATTTACTCGATCGCCGACTTGAAGGCCCTCTGGTATGGCATCTAAATGAGCAAAGCGATTCATTACGCCACCTGGATATTGTACCCACACCTGTCTTCCTCTCAACCGGTCAAAAATATACTCTGGTGTCTCTCCTAATTCTTCCGTATATGCAAGATCAATATTGCGTTCTGCTGGTGACTCATACTCAACAAAATTATGATCAGCTCTTACTACTACACCCTCAGCCATTGCATAAACTGGTGTATCTGTATTTATATTGCCTCCTGACGCAAAGTCATACCAGTCAATTCCCTCATGGAAACCATTACGGTAAGCCCTAGGTGCACCTGGAAGGTGGTTTGAAACTTTACTTACTTCTGCATTTTTTATCGGTTTTTGCAAGAAAGATAGATATTCTACCATTTGATCCACATCCCATTGTTCGAAATCAAACGTCTCTGGTGGTCCACCAACTTTTTCCGTTGGCCCGTACCATGCAAATGTTACATGTTCCTCCTCAAATTGAACAGGGACTCCTAAAGCTATTTCTATAAATTCAACAGGTAAAAACAGTTTTTCTTGACCTTTTTCTCCTTCTGAAATCAGATAAATTTCTTCAGTTGGTAGGTACTCCCCGTTTCTCTCTACTACTGGAACCCCATCAATGAGCTTGAACTCATCCTCATTTATCGTGACCTCTAATGTGCGATGAATATCATCGAAGTGATAACTACCTCCCACAATTTCAATTAAGTCATCGAGTGCAAAACGAGCTTCTGACTCTGTTATAACCATCGCTAACTGCTCATTAAATTCACTACTAGGGGTAGATTCCTCATTTTGATCTTGCTCTTGTTCTTGACAGCCAACCATTAAAAGGACTAAGACAAAGAACATGATCTTTTTTGTTACTTTCATTTTTTCTAGCCAACCTTTCTCTTCATTTCGTCATATGTCGACTATTTTACCTTTTTTATTTATAGATTGACAAGCAACGAACGATTCGGAAATATAATAAAAAAGACAGCTTAAAGAATGAATATTTCCTTAGCTGTCTTCTTTCCTTTATTTTGTCTTAATTTCTTTTGGATCAACAATTTCATAGCCCTTCTCTCTCAAGCCAGTAACAATGTCTGTCAAAGCACCTAATGTCCACTGCCTGTCATGCATCAAGAGGTTTGCTCCTGCTGTTAAATAAGGTGTATTCACCATAATATCCGCTAAAGCCTCTGCATTTTGATAGTTTGCTTCCCAATCATAGCCATACGTCCAATTCATTGATGTCATATCCTCTTCTATCATAACCGCTTCAGACGTTTCTGTATTCACACCAAAAGGAGCTCGGTAAAATCTCGGACGCTCTCCGATGATTTCTTCAATTAAATCATTCAATTCAACAATTTCACGACGTTGCTCTTCCATTGAAATGTCCCCCATATTCGGATGATTCATCGTATGATTGCCAATTTCAAATCCCATTTCATGAAGCGTTCTCAATTTATCTTCTCCTGCTTCATCGGCAATGAAATGACCGTTCACAAAGAAAATGGCTGGCGCATCTATTTCTTGCAAGGTTTCTGCCATTTCAATTGAGAAGTCGTTCGGCGCATCGTCAATTGTTAACAAAACTACTTGCTCTATGCCCCCTTCTAAAGGTTCGACCTTCCAATTATCACGATTAATCTTGTATTTGACCTCGCTTTCTTTTTCAGTAATATCCACTTGCTCTACCTCATCATCAACTATAAGGCTTGGCTCTTCGATTGCTTCGTGCTCCTCACCTATACTAACAGGTGTATCTATTTCATCTCCAGCGCCTTTCTGTCCATGACCAACCGTTTCCGTTTGCTCACAACCTACCATCATAAAAAAAGCTAGTAGACCAACCTTGATATATTTCACCCTCATCCCCTCCAACTTGACCTTATCCGTCCCCAATCATATCAAAATTTTCGCGCTATCGCCATTTATCTTCAAGCTCTAGCTTCAACTCGTCATTTTGATAATGTTTTTGAAAAAATGACATTTTTATTGTGAGCAAATGTATATGTAAAAATTTCCTGACATCTACTGCATCGGATCAGATAGGAGGTTAATCCCTTTACATTAAAATTTCGGGAAACATATGGTTGTTATGTACCCGGAAGCATTGTTTACGTCCAATGATGACAGTATACAGGTTGAAGAGACTACTTTTCAAAGTTCCAGAATACGGGATTATTTGAGGCAATTTTGATAAGTGACTACGATAGTCTTGAAGTGTTAATCGCCGAATGAGCAGAGATAGAGTGTATAACGAGTCGTGCAGCTTCCCATACTAAGTCGAAAGAATCGATAAAAGAAGATGATGAGCATCGGTCTATCATCTATGTGTGGATTGTAAGGAGAGAAACGATGATGAAAAAGTGGTTTGGAAGACGTGTCATAAAAACGGGGCTTGCCGTGCTTATAACAGCATCTATTTGCCAGCTTTTGCACCTATCTCCTACTTTCGCCGTTATAACAGCCATCGTAACGACCGAGCCTACTGTAGCTGATTCCATTCGAAAAGGTGTCATCCGCCTTCCTGCCGCAGCTCTGGGAGCGATTTTTACGATAACAGCTACAACAGTCCTTGGGCAACATGCCATTTCCTATGCACTTGTTGCAATGCTTACTATAATAGTCTGTTCCAAGCTTCAATTCGATACAGGTACGCTTGTTGCAACGTTAACGGCTGTGGCGATGATCCCTGATACGACCAACCACGCCTTATTTGATTTTGCATCACGAGTATCAGCAACTTCTATTGGTATTTTTGTTTCTACACTTGTCAATTTTGTGATTCTTCCCCCAAAGTTCGGGCCCCTCCTTGTCGAAAAGGTAGATTCACTTTTTAAGAGAACTGCAAAAGATTTTTATTCAATGCTAGAAATGCATTTATCTAATCAAAGGGAACCTAATCAAAACCTCTCCCTTCTCTCCATTCATGAAGAATTAATAAAAGCATATCAGTTAGCACGATATCAAGATGATGAATCGCAATATAGGAGCTCAAGTGAGTATGAGCAACGTTCTTTTGATTATCTCCATAAGAAACTAGATTATTTACAATTGAGTTTATATCATATCGGAAAAATCGCTTACTTAAAGGTCAATCAGCCATTAACGAACAGAGAAATAAAGCTAATTTTAGTAGTAATCCATTCATTACATTTGATCCTTCACGACCATTATCATCAAATCACTTCAAATCACCTAACTTCTATTGAGCAGTTGAAAGCATTAAAAATCACACATCAGAGCTCAAACTCATTTATTTTCCAACTATGTCATGAGTTATTATCACTGCATGATGTGGTAACAGAACTATCTCAGCTAACGGCGGAAGAGCGTCGTATTTCATTACAAGATAAAAAATACCCAGAGTATATTTTCAGAAAGCAATTTATGTATGAGTAATTTGGGGTATATATGTTTATGTGGAATTTTCGACTATTTAAATCGATCTATAGCAGTTTTTCAAATTATTTGTCTTTATTGGTCGATCTATGTTATGGTTAAATTTGTGCATAAAAGTTGAAAGGTGGTCGTTTAATGAAAAAGGTTACATCCGTATTTACGATTTCAGTTGCGATAGCAGTTGCTTTTATTATTTGGGGCGTTGTTGCTCCAACGAATTTAGATGAAGTTACAACTACTATTCAAAGTTTTATTACGAATGAACTAGGATGGTTTTACCTCCTTGCGTCAACTGGCTTTTTAATCTTTTCTATTTACCTTATTTTTAGTCCGTACGGGAAAATTAAATTAGGCAAACCTGATGAAAAGCCCGAATACAATTTTCTTACTTGGTTTGCTTTTTTATTCACAGCGGGAATGGGGATTGGCCTTGTATTCTGGGGTGTCGCAGAACCAATCTACCACTTCTTTGATCCTCCTACAACAGAACCCGAATCAAACTTAGCTGCTGGGGAAGCAATGCGCTATTCATTCTTTCACTGGGGTTTACACCCATGGGCTATTTACTCAGTCGTTGCCCTTGCATTAGCTTATTTTAATTTTCGTAAAGATTCTCCTGGTGTGATGAGTGCTGTCCTGAATCCATTACTTGGTGATCGGACAAATGGTGGACTTGGCACAGCAATTAATGTTCTAGTTGTTTTTGCGACAATCTTTGGGGTAGCTACTTCACTAGGTTTTGGCGCTGCCCAAATTACTGCTGGACTTTCTTATTTAATGCCTAGCTTGCAGACAATGAACGGTACTTTATTACAATTACTTGTTATCTTAATCGTAACAGTTTTATTTATGATTTCCGCTCAAACTGGTCTTAATAAAGGGATTCGTATCTTAAGTAAGTTTAATGTTTATCTTGCCATTATCTTAATGTTGTTTGTGCTTTTCTTTGGACCAACAAGCTATATTATGGGTGTATTTACACAAGGTGTCGGTAGTTATCTTCAAAACCTTGCTGGCATGAGTTTCAGTCTTGATGTGTATAACCCTTCAACCCATTGGGTTGAAGGATGGACAATTTTTTACTGGGCTTGGTGGATTTCGTGGGCACCATTCGTAGGAGCATTTATTGCCCGCGTATCAAAAGGTCGTACGATTCGAGAGTTTGTAATTGGTGTCCTTGCTGTACCAGCCGTATTTGGTGCATTCTGGTTTAGTGTATTTGGTGGAACAGCCATTCATTTGCAGCGTGAAGGAACAGCTGATATTATGAGTATGATGAACGATCTCGGAATGGAAGTAGCACTCTTTGCTGTTTTAGAGCAATTTCCACTCGGCATAATTCTTTCAATCATTGCGGTTTTCTTAATTGCATCTTTCTTTGTCACATCCGCCGATTCAGCGACCGTTGTACTAGGCATGCAAACGACGAACGGAGAATTAGATCCACCAAACTCTGTGAAATTTGTTTGGGGACTTATTATTTCCGCTACTGCTGCTGTATTATTATCTTCTGAGCAAGGATTAGGCGCTTTACAAACAGCTTCTATTATTGCTGCATTTCCATTTACAATCATTATGATTATGATGATTTTCTCATTAATGAAATCATTACGAGCGGAAAAACCTACACTTGCTTCTGAGAAAGAACGTATCCGTCAAGAACGTTACGAACTAAAACAGGAACGACAAAAGTTCAAACAGGAAAAAGTGGAATTCAAAAAAGAAAAAAATGAATTCAAGAAGAAGGATTAATACATGTGTAACGAGACTGACTCATTAAGAGGTCAGTCTTTTTTCTTTTCTAAATATTTCTATTTGATGACAATTACTTACTGATAGCCTTTACATGTTTAGCACGTGATAAAATAAGGTATATAATAAGGTATATATAAACACATATTCATTAATAAGGAAGTGACATATAATGGACAAGTACTTTGGAATAATCATTTTTAGTTCATTTTTTCTATTAAACGCTTGTGTGTCCTCCGCCTCAACAATGGAAAATCCACTTCAGTCACAACCTAGTGAGACTTTTACGGTTCTTTTTTCAGATACATCAACAATGCATAAGGAAACTAACTATTACAATGCCTTATTAGAGTTACAACAAACTTATCAAACAGATACTCCCTCATTGATCATTATTGATGCCACAGAACATGACATCGTTCGCTACTTTAATATTGAACAATTCCCAACGATTATTGTTTTAACGGGAGAAAAAGAAAATTTGAGGATCGAAGGTCCATTTTCAAAAGATGAAATATTAGCACATCTAATTGAAGTCTATCATTTAGATAAGGAAGTATTAAATCCATTGATACAATCTCTTTCTTAAAAAATTTTCTATTTATAAATAACAAGCTGACTCCTTATTTAAAGAGTCAGCTTGTTGTTTATAAATTTCATTTTATCTTTAATGTAACGGATGTAAACCAAAAGGATGTCGTTCATAATATACTTCCTCTGCTTTTTGCCTCATTTCTACCCAGCTTGAAAAACATGTTTTTGTCCGTACATGTATTTGTTCATGAAATGCACGTTCTAGTGCCTCCTCACAGGGAGCATGTAAACCCACTGCCTCTACTAGTGCCCCCCAGTCCTTAAAACCTGTATATGTTTGCATAAATTGTTCTGTAAATAAGAGTGGATATGGAATGTGAGCATGCGCTTTCGTAATGGCATTAAATATATTTTTAAAAGATTTTAGCATACAAAATCACGACCTCTCTTAGTTTAATGTTAGTTAAATTTACTCAGGTCTTGTGAGTAACGCCAAGTTCTCACATTCTATAGACAAAAAGGCTGTAACTAGATATAACAGTTACAGCCTTCGGTTTTCCGATCAGCTTTTACTCTTTCTTTTATATTATTCATATTATACCTAGTTGTCAAGTAGGTTTTAGTGGAATAAAAAAAGCTGACGTTAAATCCTAAGAAAAACTTAGGGACTTATAACGTCAGCTTTTGCATTTTAACTTACTTTACAATATGAATCGGTGTTCCAAGAGCAACTTCAGCTGCTTCCATTGTGATTTCACCGAGTGATGGATGTGCATGAATTGTTAATGCAATATCCTCAGCTGTCATGCCTGTTTCAATCGCAAGACCAAGCTCAGCAATAACATCAGATGCGTTAGCACCAGCAATTTGAGCACCAATTACTAGTCCATCTTCCTTACGAGTGATAAGCTTCATGAAGCCATCTGAATCGTTAAGAGATAACGCACGACCATTTGCAGCAAATGGGAATTTAGATGCAACTACATCATACCCAGCTTCTTTTGCTTCCGCTTCAGTATAACCGACAGTAGCAAGTTCAGGTTCAGAGAATACAACTGCTGGAATCGCAAGATAATCGATTTCTGATTTTTCACCCGAAATAGCTTCTGCAGCAATTTTACCTTCATAAGAAGCTTTATGTGCAAGTGGTGGTCCAGCAACAATATCACCAATAGCGAAGATATTTTTATTGCTTGTACGACATTGCTTGTCTATTTTGATAAGACCACGCTCGTCTAATTCAACACCAACTTGCTCAAGACCAAGTTCATCCGTATTCGGTTTACGTCCTACTGTAACAAGAACATAATCAGCCTCAAATACTTCTTCCTTGCCTTTTACTTCAGCTGTTACTTTTACGCCGTTCTCTGTTTCTTCGACACCTTTTGCCATAGCTTCCATTTTAAACTCAACGCCATTTTTCTTCAGGCGACGCTCAACAAGCTTAGCCATTTGTTTCTCAAAGCCACCAAGAATTTGCTTAGTACCTTCAAGCACAACAACTTCAGTACCCATGTTAGCATAAGCACCTGAGAGCTCGATACCAATGTAACCTCCACCGATAACAACTAACTTTTTAGGAACTTCTTTAAGAGCAAGTGCTCCAGTAGAGTTAATGACACGGTCGGAATATTTGAATCCAGGAATTTCAATTGGAGTTGAGCCTGTAGCAATGATACAATTTTTGAAATTGTATGTTTGTGCGCTCTTATCATCCATTACTCGTACAGAGTTTTCAGAAGCAAAATATGCTTCACCACGAACGATTTCGACTTTGTTTCCTTTTAAAAGGCCTTCAACACCACCTGTTAATTTCTTAACAACAGATGCTTTCCATTCTTGAACCTTTTCAAAGTTAAGAGATACTTTTTCGGCAATAATTCCCATTTCATCAGAATGAAGTGCATGATGATAACGGTGACCAGCTGAAATTAAAGCTTTTGAAGGAATACAACCAACGTTTAGACAAACGCCGCCCATTTCTCCTTTTTCGACAATTGTTACTTTTTGTCCTAGTTGGGCTGCACGAATAGCTGCAACATAACCTCCAGGACCTGAACCGATGACAAGTGTGTCTACTTCATTTGCGAAATCTCCAACAACCATGCATTACCCCTCCATTAATAATAATTGTGGATCACTTAATAGACGCTTCACGTGGTTTAGTGCATTCTGAGCTGTTACGCCATCAATCAGACGGTGGTCATAGCTAATAGATAAAGCTAATACCGGTGCTGCTATAATTTCGCCATTTTTCACAACTGGCTTCTCTTCAATACGTCCAATTCCTAAGATAGCAACTTCTGGATGATTAATAACTGGTGTAAACCAAAGACCACGAGCAGAACCTACGTTAGAAATTGTGGCGGAGCCGCCCTTCATTTCTGCACCACTAAGTTTACCATCACGAGCTTTAACTGCCAACTCATTAATTTCATCTGCTAGCGCAAAGATTGATTTACGATCTGCATCTTTGACAACAGGAACAAAAAGACCATGCTCTGTATCAGCTGCAATTCCGATATTGAAGTACTTTTTGTAGACAATTTCTTCATTCGCATCATCGATCGACGCATTAAGCGCAGGATACTTACGAAGTGCCGATGTTAAAGCTTTTACGACATATGGTAAGTACGTAAGCTTAGTACCTTGCTCTGCAGCAATTTCTTTGTATTGCTTACGATGTGCAACTAAAGCAGAAACTTCAACTTCATCCATATGTGTTACGTGAGGAGCCGTGTGTTTAGAGTTAACCATCGCTTTTGCAATTGCTTTACGAATTCCTTTAAATGGTACACGCTCTTCAAGCTCACCAACAGGAATTGTAGTAGGCTCTGACTTTTTAGTTGTATCAGTGCTTGTTGTTTCTTTTTCTTCATTAGCGCTTGGAGCTGCTTCAGCTGTCGCTCCACCATTTAAGAATGAATCGATATCATCTTTTAAAATTCGACCATTTTTTCCTGAGCCACTTACTTTTTGAATGCTTACACCTTTTTCACGAGCATATTTACGAACAGATGGCATTGCAATGACACGAGTATCATTATTTTCATCGTCGTTTGTTGAATCAGCATTAGCTTCTTTTGATGAAGCTTCTTCTTTTTTCGGCTCTTCTTGTTCTTCTGCAGGAGCACTTTCTTCTTCAGCTGGATTGGCATCACCAGCATCAATTGTGACAAGAACATCACCTACAATGCTTACTGTACCCTCTTCTACTTTGATTTCTAGAACTTTCCCGTCAACAGGAGAAGGAATTTCTACAACCGCTTTATCGTTTTGAACCTCAAGAAGAATATCGTCTTCTTTAATCTCATCACCTGGTTTAACAAACCATTTTACAATTTCACCTTCATGAATACCTTCACCAATATCAGGCAGTTTAAATTCATATGCCACTTGAAGTGCCTCCTTTATTATAAACATTCTTCGGTAACAATTAGTGGAAAAGGAAAGACTCTCATCTTTCCTCCATCATAACTAGTCTATTATTTAAAAATTAACTACTGTCTTTGCTTTTTCTACAATTTCTGTATGATCAGGTAACCAATCATCTTCGACAGCTGCAAACGGATAAATAGTATCTGGAGCTGTTACACGAAGTACTGGAGCTTCAAGACTAAGGATCGCTCGTTCAGTAATTTCAGCAACAACATTAGCTGCAATACCAGCTTGCTTTTGTGCTTCTTGAACAACAATTGCACGATTAGTCTTTTCAACAGAAGTAATAATGGTATCGATATCAAGTGGACTAATTGTCATTAGGTCAATAACCTCAACATCAATTCCGTCTTTTTCTAGTTCTTCTGCAGCTTTTAGTGAAGCGTGTACCATTGCTCCGTATGTAACAATAGTTAAGTCCTTTCCTTCACGCTTAATATCAGCTTTCCCAAGTGGGATTGTGTACTCTTCTTCTGGTACTTCTCCACGGAATGAACGGTAAAGCTTCATGTGCTCAAGGTAAACGACTGGATCATTATCACGGATCGCAGAAATTAGTAATCCCTTTGCATCATATGGTGTTGAAGGAATAACAACTTTTAAACCAGGCGTTTGTGCCATTAAACCTTCTAAACTATCAGCATGCATTTCAGGTGTTTTTACTCCTCCACCAAATGGTGAACGAACTGTAATTGGCGCATGCTGCTTTCCACCTGTACGATAGCGAAGACGATTCATTTGACCCGCAACCGAATCAAACACCTCAAATACAAAACCGAAAAATTGAACTTCCATAACTGGACGGAATCCAGTTAAACCTAAACCTATTGCCAAACCACCAATACCAGATTCAGCTAATGGTGTGTCAAATACACGTTCTTCACCAAATTCTTTTTGTAAGCCTTCAGTAGCTCGGAATACGCCACCGTTTTGACCGACGTCTTCACCAAACACAAGAACATCTTCATTATTCTTAAGCTCATTACGCATTGCATCCGTAATCGCTTGAATCATCGTCATTTGCGCCATAGCTTACTTCGACTCCTTTGCTGTATATTCTTCCATCTGTTCACGAAGATTTACAGGTAAATCTTCGAACATAAAACCAATTAAATCCGTTACTTTTTGTTTAGGAGTTCCATCTGCTTTTTTCATTGCTTCTTTGATGTCATCTTTTGCTTGATCGACAATTTCGTTTTCTTTTTCTTCACTCCATAAACCTTTGTTTTCTAAGAATTTACGGAAGCGAACAAGTGGATCTTTTTTCGTCCACTCATCATCAAGATCTGAAGAACGATAGCGAGTCGGGTCATCTCCAGCCATTGTATGTGGACCATAACGGTAAGTCATTGTTTCAATAAGTGTTGGACCATCTCCAGCTAATGCACGTTCACGAGCTTGTTTCGTTACCGCATATACAGCAAGAACATCCATACCATCTACTTGAATCCCTTCAATACCAGCAGCAACTGCTTTTTGAGCAATCGTTTTAGCAGCTGATTGCTTTTCAACAGGTACAGAGATGGCAAAACGGTTGTTTTGAACAACAAACACAGCAGGAGCATTATATGCACCCGCGAAGTTCATTCCTTCGTAGAAGTCACCTTGTGAAGCTCCACCGTCACCAGTATAAGTGATTGCAATATTCTCTTTTCCTTTACGCTTAAGTCCAAGAGCTACACCAGCAGTTTGAATAATTTGTGCACCGATAATAATTTGTGGAACCATAATGTTTAAGCCATCTGGAATTACTCCACCTGCAAAATGTCCACGTGACCATAAAAATGCTTGGTGTAACGGTAGACCATGAAAAACAATTTGAGGAATATCACGATATCCAGGTAAAATCCAATCTTCCTTATCTAATGCAAAATGTGAACCAAGCATAGATGCCTCTTGCCCTGCAACTGGTGCATAAAAACCAAGACGTCCTTGACGGTTTAATGAGATAGCACGTTGATCCCAAATACGTGTATAAACCATACGACGCATTAATTCTTGTAACTCTTCATCGCTTAATTCAGGCATAGCAGCTTCGTTAACGACTTCGCCTTCTTCATTTAAAATTTGAAACGTTTCAAATTGATCTTCAACTTGCTCTAACGTTTTTGTGCTCATTACCTTCACCTCTTTCTTATAATTCAAAAAGATTAAATAATCCTTCTTTCAACGTATAACATTAGTCGGCAACTATGTTATTTACGAACACTCGACAACTCTTCCTATAGGATACCCAATACTTACTAATCCATAACCGCTTCACAAAAGAATGAAACAGACCTCAGATCGTTTATTTAGATATCCAGCAGTGACATTTGTCTTTACCCGTGTAAGAAATATATCTGCCGATAGTTATTTTCAGGCAAAAATAAAACTGTATCAGTTATTTCACCTATAAAGTAATACAATATATCCTACGAGAATAAGTCTACATCACTTTATTGAAATTCGTCAATTCTTTTGTTCCATCGTTTTTAATTTAAATATTAAAAAGAAATTTTAGTAATCCACAAAAACTGTGTTATATATCAAAAAGAGATAATAATAGTACAGTTTTGTTTTTTTTACTGGTGTTTTCATTAAAAAAAAGAGCAGCTGCTCTAGTACCTATTCATAGCGTACATTTAGCTCAGCTGCTTTATAAAAGGATCTTTTCATTTCATTATATTCATCGGTTGACCGATTAAATTTCTCTTTTTGTTCATTCACTTGTCCATACGATTCATTTACAAGTTCAATGTGTGATTGTAATTCTTCTAATGTTAAATCTTCTTGCTTTAACATTTCAAATAGTGTTCGATCACTATTAATAGCCTCAGAGTATGCAACGTATAAAGCTTGGTAGTTCTCAAACCGCTCATTCATCGTTTTCTTAAGATCTTCTAATAGCGATCTCAACTCTTCTCCTTCAATATTACTAACTTGTTCTTCTATTTGTATAAATTCTTCATAACTTGCTTCAATGCTCTCTTTTTCTTGTTCAATCATCGTTACGCGTGAATCAATTGATACAAGTGCCTCGTCAGCCAGAGTAGAAATCTGTTCAAACTCATCCGTCCCTAGAGCAACAATTTCTTCAAATAGTTCATTTTCCCTTTCTTCTGCACTATGCAGAGGTTCTTGCTGTTCTTCGAAAACCTGCTCATGTTCAACGGAATTCTCCAAATGTTGGTAAACTACCTCAGTAGGTTCCTCACCACAGGCAGTTAATACTATTACAGCTACACCAAGTAAAGGTAACCATCTGTTCAAACTCATCCTATTCCCCCTAAGTTTCTTTATCTATCGACCTACTATCTAACTCTTACACTAAATCAACAAAATCGTATTGACAATACCTTTTTCAAACTTAAACGATGCTAGTATATGAGTAAAATTCTTTCAATATGAACTTGTCTGAACAAATAAATAAATTTTTAAAAATGGGCATCCATCCAACCACCGTTGATGAAAGTGCATATTGTAATTAGTGAATCGCAGCTAATGCGGTTGATGACAAAAAGGAGGAATGTATGATGTACGGATATGGTGGACATTGTTGTTATGATCCATGTGGATACGGTGCTCCTGTTGCAGGTTATGGGTATGGCGCTCCCGTTGCGCCAGTTGCAGGCGTTGGTTACGGTCCTGGGTACGGCTGCGGCGGAAGAGGCTTTGCTTTAATCGTTGTTCTTTTTATCCTACTTATTATTGTAGGAGCTTCGCGTTTTGGCCATTGCTAACGTATAATAAAGCAGAAATAAGGCTTTTTAAGCTTATATCTGCTTTTTTTCTTCTTAAAAAAGTGACCATTTGTAAAACCACTTGATCTTTCCCCTATTTCTTCATAAAGTAAACGTATGTGTAAAAGGAGTGATACATAAATGATAACGATGAAAGATATAGTTCGCGAAGGTCATCCTGTTCTGAGACAAATCGCTAAGGAAGTAACTCTTCCCGCAAGTAAAGAAGAAAAAAAAATTCTTCAAAAAATGCTTGAATTCGTAAAAAATAGTCAAGACCCTGAAATTGCGGAGAAATATGACCTTAGACCAGGTATCGGTCTTGCCGCCCCTCAAATTGGTGTCTCAAAAAGAATGTTCGCTGTTCATGTAACAGATGAACAAGATCAATTATATAGTATGGGATTGTTTAATCCGAAAATTATCAGTCATTCCATCGAAGAAACTCATTTAGATGGCGGAGAAGGCTGCCTATCTGTTGACAGAGATATTCTAGGAGATGTCCCCCGGTACGCAAGAATAACAGTGAAGGGAACAACCCTAGATGATAAAGAAGTAACATTACGGTTACGTGGCTTAGTAGCAATTGTATTTCAACATGAGCTTGATCATTTAAATGGCATCATGTTTTATGACCGTATTGAAGGCTTTAAAGATAAACTAAAAAAAGAACTTCCTAACTAATGAAGCAAAAGAAGGATCGTAAGCAGTCGCTTAGATCCTTCTTTTTTTATTTATTCATTAACTCAAGTAAATAATGCTTCCTTCGTTATTAGTATCTAACTTTCTAAATAAACACTATCCCAATTATTCCCTCGAACAGAGAATAAAGAAGTAGCACATACTATTTATAACAAAAGCCTCTCTAATTGGTCGTGCATTGATAATAAATCCATTTGAAAACATCCCATTATCTAGTAAGGAGGATTCATATGTTGAAAAAACTTCGCAGAAAAATTATAAACGGATGTAAAAATCTTTTACCTAAAAAAAGACTAATCGAAGTATAGTATTCCACCTTTTTGCCAACAATAAAGGTTTGTCATGCCGAAATGGAGAGTATGAGAATAAACAAACGTTTCTGAAAGAAAAGAAAAACATGAAATACATCGTCAATTGCTTTATAATGAAAATATAACCAATGTTAAGGAGAGGTAACACTATGATTTTTAAAGTTTTTTTTCAGCAAAAATTTAATGAAGTTCCCGTTCGTGAATTCACTAAAACAGTATATGTAGAAGGCGAAACAGAGGCTGACGTGCGAAAGAAACTAGCCCCAAGAAACTATAATATTGAATTCGTAACACCAATCTCTGGGGCGTATCTTGAATACGAGCAAAAAAGTGAATTCTTTAAAGTGGAGTCTATTTAATCAATGAAACAAGTAAAAAACAACCAAACAGCTGTATTTGCTCTTGGAGGATTAGGCGAAATCGGAAAGAATACGTATGCCGTTCAATTTCAAGATGAAATCATTTTAATTGATGCCGGAATAAAGTTTCCAGAGGACGAACTTCTCGGTATTGATTATGTAATCCCAGATTATACGTATTTAGTGAAAAATGAAGATAAAATTAAAGGTCTTTTTATCACGCACGGACATGAAGACCATATCGGCGGAATCCCTTACTTACTTAGAGCAGTGAATGTTCCTATCTATGGCGGAAAGTTAGCATTAGGCTTATTAAAAGGGAAACTCGAGGAGCACGGACTACTTCGTAAGGCAAAGCTCTATGAAATTCACGAAGATCAAGTCGTTAAATTCACAAAAACATCAGTAACATTCTTTAGAACAACTCACAGCATTCCCGATTCATACGGGATTGTCGTTAAAACACCACCAGGTAATATCGTTCATACTGGCGATTTTAAGTTTGATTTCACTCCAGTAGGTGAACCTGCCAACTTAACGAAGATGGCAAAAATCGGTGAGGAAGGTGTTCTATGCCTCCTATCAGATAGCACTAACAGTGAAATCCCAGAATTTACGATGTCAGAACGCAAAGTAGGAGAGAGCATTGATACTATCTTCCGCAAAGTCGATGGACGAATTATATTTGCGACATTCGCATCGAATATTCATCGCTTGCAGCAAGTTGTAGAAGCAGCCGTGCATCACGGTCGCAAAGTTGCTGTTTTTGGGCGAAGTATGGAATCTGCTCTTACAATCGGACAAGAATTAGGCTATATTAAGGCACCTAAAGGTACGTTTATTGAAACTTCACAATTAAATAAGCTACCTGACAATCAAGTAACTATACTTTGTACTGGTAGCCAAGGTGAACCGATGGCTGCTCTCTCACGTATTGCAAATGGCACCCATCGTCAAATTCAAATAATTCCTGGCGATACCGTTGTCTTTTCATCTTCGCCAATCCCAGGTAATACCTTAAGTGTGAGTAAAACAATTAACCAATTATACCGTGCTGGAGCCGATGTCATTCATGGTTCATTAAATGATATTCACACATCTGGACATGGTGGACAAGAAGAACAGAAGCTTATGCTCCGTTTAATGAAGCCTCAATACTTCATGCCAATCCACGGTGAATATCGGATGTTGAAAATGCATATTAAACTTGCTAAAGATTGCGGTGTAGATGAAAAGAACAGTTTTATAATGGATAATGGAGATGTTCTTGCTCTTCATCCTGAAGAAGCTGCGGTCGTTGGAAAGATTCCATCCGGTTCTGTTTATGTGGATGGTAACGGAATTGGCGATATCGGTAATATTGTATTAAGAGACCGTCGAATCCTTTCTGAGGAAGGGCTCGTTGTCGTTGTTGTCAGCCTAAACATGAAAGAATTTAAAGTGACAGCAGGACCAGACCTCATTTCTCGTGGATTTGTGTATATGAGAGAATCGAGCGACTTAATTTATGAAGCACAAAAGCTTCTAGCTACTCACCTAAATGAAGTAATGGAAAGAAAAACCTCTCAGTGGTCTGAAATTAAAAATGAGATTACAGATCTACTCGGACCTTTCTTATATGAGCGAACAAAACGTAAGCCAATGATTCTTCCAATCATTATGGAAGTTTAAATTTACATTTTTAAGGTATACCACAACAAAACGAATGTGGTATACCTTTTTTTGTCATTCATTAAATAGACGGCTCCATGTTCTAGGACCCATTATCCCATCTACTACAATCCCTTCTCTTTGTTGGAATTTTCTAACCGCTCTTTCCGTAACTGGACCATACAAACCATCTGCAGGTATACGTAAAGCTCGTTGAACACGTCTTACATCTTCCCCACGTAAATAAGGTGTTTGTAGTGAAAGGAGCCGCTGATAACTTACTGCCGACGTTTTTTGAACTCGGTCTAGAGCTCGCCATGTTTGTGGTCCAACAATTCCATCTATGGTCAGTCCTTCTTTTCGTTGAAACACCCGAACTTTTTCTTCTGTATCAGGTCCATATATACCATCAACAATCGCACCGACTTTTTCCTGAACCATTTGCACATCTGTACCTCGCATCATTGGACGAATATAAAGCAATATTCTTCGTGTTTCCCCGTTATATAGTTCTTCCCGATCATCAGGCTCATCTGTCGGTGATCCTTGCTCTGGTTGTTCAGACAATGGAGAGAAGTCTTTTAAAGCTGCTCTTGTTTGTGGTCCAACAATTCCATCTACTAATATGGATACTACGCGTTGAAAGCGACTAACAGCATCCACTGTCAAGGGTCCATATATACCGTCAATTGGACCAGGTTGAAAACCTAACTCCATTAAACGTTCCTGCAAAGCCTTAACATCATCACCTTGATCGCCCATTGTAAGAATCGTACGCTGCCTCTCACCACTAATATATAAAGAAGAAGGAGTAGTCAACCCAGACCCTATACTAGTTGCTCCGTCCTCTCGGAGTTGATTTCTAAAGAACTCCATATTAATAGAAGGACAAGGTTTCCACGAATATCCTGGAAATTCAATGTGGCCCCAAACATTTTCTACTGGTATGTTTAATTCTCTCATTAAATTTCTCGTTAGCTCTAATGTCGATTCTCTTTGTTGATATCCTAGAGCCTCATTTCGAAAATCGCCAACCATACAGATACCAACAGCGTACCCATTACTATTACCTACGTGATAACTAACTACCTCTAAATCATGACAGATACTTACCATACCTTGCTTATCAACAACATAGTGATAACCAATACCCGGCCATCCTAATTCATTAACGTGATAACGAGCAAAAGCCTCTGCACTGCCTGTTGCTGTTGCACTATGATGAATCGCAATATTTCGAATGGAGCTTTTGGCTCTTCGTCGGTATGATCTAGATCGGCTTGAAGCAAGAAAATTACGCTTATCAATAACATTCATTTTATTCACCTCTCCTTTATATATATCAAGAGAGCGAATAAAAGGTGAGATCTAAAGCTGCAAATACACAAGAAAGAGGCTGACTACTATGAGTCAACCTCTATTATTAATTATCACTATTCTTTAATTCCAAGTACTCTGTTTACACGTTTTGTTAGCATCTTCATGCCACCACCACCAGCTTGAAAGTGGCGTAATTGCCCTTCTTCGTCAAAAACATAGTAAGCTGGTACATATTCATTTTCAAATGCATCCGTTAACTTATGCGCACTATCTACAAAAATAGGTTGTGTAATACTATGTTCATCAGCAACCTTTTTAATTTCATCTAAATCTAAATCTTTTTCAGATCGCGGCATATGAACAGCAATTACATTTAATTGATCCTTGTATTGATCACGAAATTCATTAACATTTGGCATCGCTTCTTTACATAAACCACAACTAATTGACCAGAAATGAATAAGCGTTGGCTTACTACCTACAAGATCACTTTTTTTAACTTCACCGTTTAACCAAGTTGTTGCCCCATCAAGTTCAGGCATTTGCGAACGTAATTTTAAAGCCATTTTATGTTATTCCTCCTCGATACTTAACTACCATTAATTATTACATTTTATACTTTTATATTAGAGAAAAAAAGGCCTAACATTGCTGCTAGACCTCAACATTCATCTTCTTACACGTTTAGTGTTTCTTGACCTGGCTTCCAGTTAGCTGGGCATAATCCACCAGTTTGTAAAGCTTGAAGTACACGAAGTGTTTCATCTACATCACGGCCAATATTGTTGTGGTTAACAACAGAATACATTAGTTCACCTTCTGGGCTGATAATAAAAAGACCACGAAGAGCAATTCCTTCTTCTTCAATTAGTACACCATATTCACGAGATACAGCATGGTTTGTATCAGCTGCGATTGGATAATTCAATTCGCCAAGACCATTATCATCACGTGACGTATTAATCCAAGCTTTATGAGTATGAACTGTATCTGTTGAAACTCCGATTACTTCTGCATCAAGGTCTTCAAATTCATCAAAACGATCGCTAAGTGATGTAATTTCTGTTGGACACACAAATGTGAAGTCCATTGGATAGAAGAAAAGAACCGTCCACTTGTCGTTTTTCATATTTTCTTCAAGGCTTACCTTTGCAAATTCTTTATTAGGCATTACCGCATCCATTTCAAATCTTGGTGCTTGTTTTCCTACCATACGCTTATCAGTCATATGTATAAACCTCCTAAAAAAAATAAAATTTTCTCACTGCCGTCATTATAAAAGAAGATCAATTGCTAGTCAATGTTAACTAATAATTAATATAAACAACTTTATGACTCTTTATCCATCAGACGCAATAGTCGTAGTATACCCTTCTTGATTCATTCTAAAACGGCAATGCATTTTTACATTATAACAATGTCTACCCAATAAAGCGACTTATTTGCTTTTCATTCTCATTTATATAAAGCTATTAGCTTTTTGACGAAAACAAAAATTGTCCCAAAGAAGCAATTGAGAAAATAGGATGTTTTACCTTTAGGCAAATGGGAAAACAATAGGATGAAGGAGTGATTTTGATGGAACAATGGTTTAATAACTTGACAGAAGGAACGTTCATTGTCGGAGTTGCGCTGATTATTGGACAAGTAATCTTAGCAATTATCACTTTTTTAATTGCTCGCTTAGTCGGAAAAAGGATTATTAAAAGTAGCTTCAATAAAATGGAGTCACAAAAAAACATCTCACGTGGTCGAATAAAAACATTAAAAAAATTATCGATTAATGTTTTTTCATATGTTTTAGTCTTTATCTTTATTACGATCGTTATTAGTATTTTTGGGCTTGATGCCACTGCTCTTATCGCAGGTGCTGGTATAGTAGGTCTTGCGATTGGTTTTGGAGCACAAGGACTTGTCAGTGATGTCGTGACAGGTTTTTTCCTACTGCTTGAAAAGCAAATTGATGTTGATGATTATGTCACAGCTGGTGGTATTGATGGGATCGTTGAAGAAGTCGGCTTACGCACAACGCAAATTCGTGGATTTGATGGGACTCTTAACTATATTCCTAATCGAGAAATAAGCAGTGTAAGTAATCATTCACGAGGAAATATGCGCGCCCTTGTTGATATGAGTATTTCTTATGACGATAATATTGACGAAGCTATTGCTGTGCTTCAAAATGCCTGTGACCGAATTGCCGCGGAAGATAGTTCAATTAAAGACGGTCCAAATGTAATTGGCGTTCAAGGACTTGGTGATTCAGACGTTATTATTCGTATTTTAGCTAAAACAGAAAACATGGCCCAGTGGGCGGTAGAACGCAAATTGCGTAAAGAATTGAAAGAAGCACTTGATGCTAACAATATACAAATTCCATTTCCCCATCAAGTATATATCGAAAAGAAAGAACAATCATCTATATGATAGTTGAAGTTAAGGGTGACCCCAAAGCAGTCACCCTCTTTTTTAATGCTGTTGCTCTACTTTGGTTTGGACTAGCTGACAAATTTCCTCCGAGGTCATCCCATGTGCATTAATAATTGATCCTTCAGTTTCCACATCTTGTACACCCATCATGTTTTGATCCATCCCTGTGATCACACAACAATCACAACCTTTGGCATCTGACTCTTTCTGTAATTGTACAACATCAAATCCCATTGATTGTAATTGCTCTTGAACATCTGTCAATGACTGCTCAACACCGATTTTCGGCATTTTCAGCACCTCCATTAAGTAGTGTATTTGCACTCATTACAATACCCAGAAAACGAGTATATATACTTAACAATATCAAAATAAGCTACCTGCTTTTACTATTCAGGTAGCTTAAGGGTTAATTTATCATTTGTTTTCTCGTTCAATCAAGTAATCAATGATCGTTTGAACGGCAAATGGAATTGCCTTTTCATTCGGCTCGAGCCTTGCGTCGTGAAGACCATACTCACTATCAACACCTAACCAAAACATCATACCAGGGATCTGTTCGAGAAAATAGCCAAAATCCTCTCCTGTCATCGCTTCAGGACAAATGACAAGATTAATAGATTCATTTCTCTCTGCAAATTCGATAAATGTTCCAGTCAGAGCTTCATCATTATATACTTGGCAATAATTTGATCCATAATCAATCGATGCCTCACATTCAAATCCGACTTCGATTCCATTAACGAGTGCTTCAACCCGCTTTTTTATCGTCTGCATTGTTTCTATAGAACGTGATCTAATTGTTCCTTCGATCACAGCAGTCTCAGCGATAATATTTTGCTTCGTACCACCTTTAATCACACCTATTGTGACAACTCCAGCATCTAATGGGTTCACATTACGCGCAACAATTGTTTGCAATTGGGTAACGAGGTGACTTGCCGCAACAACCATATCATTTGCTGTATGCGGGAAAGCAGCATGCCCACCTTTGCCTTTTAATCGGATAAATAATTCAGACGTATTCGCAAAAAGGAGTCCAGGCTTTGTCGCGATTGTCCCAACAGGATACTCTGGTGCAATATGAAGCGCGAGCATTTCATCAGGCCACCATTTTTTTAGCTGTTCTGATTCAAGCATTTGTTTCGCCCCACCCGGTCCTTCTTCCGCAGGTTGGAAAATAAATAAATGATTCCACTTTGGTTGATTTTCAGCAAAATAACTTAATACTCCTAAAGCAATCGTCATATGAACGTCATGCCCACATGCATGCATTGCTCCGTGATGAACAGAACGAAACCCATTATAAGTTGTTTGCTCTTCAATTGGTAGACCGTCAATATCAGCTCGATACGCGATCGTTCTTGATGGCTCTCGTCCCTGAACATGGACAAATATTCCCGTTTCCCACTTTTCAATGGTTAAGAACTCATCGTTCATCTGTTCTATTTGTTCGAGCAAATAACGTTGAGTTTTCACTTCTTCATATCCTAATTCTGGAATCTGATGTAACTCACGTCTTATTTGAACTAATTGCTCTTGGGAGATCATAATTATTCCCCTACCTTTTGCATTATATGAATTTGTTCTTCAAGTGTATCAATTAAGAAATCTACCTCTTTTGATTTCATTGTTAATGGCGGTAGTAAGCGAATAATCGTTTGTTGCGTCACATCAACCATAATGCCTTTATCAAGCAACTGCTGTTGAATGCTTTTTACAACAGAAGCTTCAGCGTTCATAACGATCCCCAGCATCATCCCTTTACCTCTAACACCAACGATGCGCTCTGGATATTTCTGTTTTAATGAGTCTATTTTCGAAAATAATTGAGCAGCCATTTCTGCCCCCTTAACAAGTTGGCCTTCATTTATTAATACATCAATGACCGCATTACCTAGCGCAGCACTTAGTGGAGATGGCGCAAAAGTTGTACCGTGATCACCTGGCTTGAACAAGTGAGAGAAACGCTCAGCCACAATAATCCCTCCTAAAGGGAGACCTCCTCCGACTCCTTTTGCAAACAAAATCACATCTGGTTCAATACCCGCGTGTTGATAAGCGAAAAATTCTCCTGTTCGGCCGACACCAGTTTGAATTTCATCCATGCAACATAGGACACCATAACTGCGGCAAAGTTTTTCAATTTCTTGTAGATAAGACTCCTCAAGTGGCACTATACCACCAGAACCAAGTACAGGCTCAACAATAATAGCAGCTGGTTTATGTGTTCGGAAAACATCCTCAAGAGCTTGAGTATCATGAGGTTCGACTTCAAATACAGGAATATCAGTTACAGGAAAATCTTGATATACACCAGGTTGCCTTGTTAGCTTTAGAGCCCCAAGTGTCCTTCCATGGAAGCTCTTTTTCAAAACAACCACACCACTGCGGTCTTCCCTCTGCTCCTTTGACCATTTATGAACTAGTTTCAGTGCAGCCTCAGTCGCTTCAGCTCCTGAATTTGTGAAAAATACCTTGCCTTTTATCGAATGATTGATTAATCTCTCAGCTAACGTAATTGCAGGTTTATTATAAAAGACATTGGAAATATGAAGGAAGCTTGTACCCTGCTCAGTTAATGCCTTGATAATCGCTGGATGAGAATGTCCAAGAATATTGACTGCAAGACCCGTAAAAAGATCAAGATATTTTTTCCCACTTTCATCAAATAAATAATTTCCTTCTCCACGCTCAATCACGATTGGAAGTCGTCCATACGTTGACATGATAGACTGTTGGTCACGCTCTATCCAATTTGACACCGTCTTATTCCCCTTTCACTCTATGTAAGGAAAGAGCCTTGCCGATAGGTTTAAAACCTAACAACAAAGCTGCTTCCGATTAACTCAGTTATTTAGTTATCTTCGTTTAAACGACGAAGCTCTTGCTTAATTTCCGTCTTACCTTTAGTCTTTTCATCAATTTCTTTAATAACGCGTGCTGGCGTACCTGCAACTACTGTATTTGGTGGTACATCTTCTGTTACAATAGCGCCCGCTGCAACAACTGCACCTTTACCAACACGAACGCCTTCAAGGATTACACAATTTGCACCTACAACAACATCATCTTCTACAATCACAGGTTGTGCTGATGGTGGCTCAATAACTCCAGCAAGAACTGATCCAGCACCGATATGACAATTTTTACCTACTGTTGCACGCCCACCAAGAACCGCATTCATATCAATCATCGTACCTTCACCAATAACTGCACCAATGTTAATACTTGCACCCATCATAATAACTGCATTGTCGCCAATTTCAACTTGGTCACGGATAACAGCACCTGGCTCAATACGCGCTTTGATATTCTTCATATCAAGAAGAGGAATCGCTGAGTTACGACGATCGTTTTCAACAACAACATCCTCAATTTTTGCTTCATTCGCATTAAGAACTGCTTCAATCTCGCTCCATTCACCGAACAGAACGCCCACATTACCAGTAATAAATGATTTTGTATTCGCACCAAAATCAAGTCCGTCTAGTTCACCTTTAATATGTACTTTTACTGGTGTTTTCTTTTCACTTTGTGAAATAAATTGAATAATTTCATTTGCATCCATCATTTTCATTTTTCTTTTCCTCCTCATACAATTAAAATAATCTCCTCATTATGATAAAGATTCAGGCGACAAATTGCAATGAAAACAACGATTTAATTCCCTCAATCTATTAAATTCAACCAAACCTCACCATTTTAATCCATTTCTACCTTTATCCTAAAATGAGCAGCAGAAAAGTAATGGTTAGAATACTTATTGCTGTTGTTATTAGCGTAATACTTGAAACAAGTTTTGGCTGCGATTGAAATTGAACAGCATACATAACAATCGTTGCCGCAGAAGGCATAGCAGCTGAAACAATTAAAACCTTTGCCATAAGAGGGTCTAATGGTAAGAACAGCGTAATCACATATGCAAGAAATGGTGAAATGACTAGTCTTAAAATGGTCCCATAGGTCACTTTCCCCCACTCGAAATTTCCCCATTTAATTTTTGCTAACTGCATTCCCAGTATGATCATCACTGTCGGAATGGCAGCCTCTGCAATGATATCAACTGTTAACATGAGATTGTTAGGCATGGATAAATTCAACCCTTTGAAAATGCCTGCAACCAACACTGCATATGTTGCAGGCATTTTCATCACTTCTTTTAAAGCAACACTTATCCCCGCCTTACCACTTGCAGCATAATAAACGCCAAAAAAATTCATAATAATCGATTGTAAGACGAGAAACGATACTGAATAAGCAAAGCCCGCTTCACCGTACGCGAATAAAATAATTGGAGCACCATAATTACCTGAATTCATGAAAGCAGTGGAAAGGACTAATCCATTTTCTGTCGAACGGTCATAGTTTTTTAATTTCGCATAAACCTTATTAATGAAAATGATTCCAAATAATAATAAAAAAGCAAAAAAAACCATGTACATATATTGTATGTTTATTTCAGAATTATAAAAAGTTCTAAAAACAAGACAAGGAGTCATAATAAAAATAGCAACAGTCGAAATAGGTTTGATATCGATATTTTTCCATTTTTGAACAACAAAACCGATTAAAAAAACAAGCAATACTGGTAAGACTACTTGGATAAAAATCTGCATCTGTGCATCCTCTCCAACTTTATTTATCATTTTCGTGTAGTATTTTAAATTAGTGATAAATACCTTGCAACTTTTATATTCCTATATATAAAAGAAATGGCTAGGTACATAAGAGCTATTCTTTCAACTTTTCAACAAATGCTTACAGAAATTCATTATATCATTTATTTCCATTACCTTGGCTCGTCCAAATTCAGAATTATTTTATTTAATTAACCACTTCTCCCTTCTTACCTCATTCTATTTTTCCCTCAGAAAAAACGTTAAAAAAATTGAGCTGCATAAAGGAAATAAATAGATTATCGAGAATCATATAAATAAACAAAAACAAATAACGGTGTATTGTCATATAACAACATACCGTTATTTGTTTTTGTAGTATAACAGACTCTACATGGCATGTAGAGTCTGTTTAGTAAACAATTATTTAGCTTTTTTGGAATTGCGCTTCCTCAGTGGAACCTTTTAATGCTGTAGTTGAAGATGTTCCGCCAGATACAACTTGTGAAATTTCATCAAAGTATCCAGTACCAACTTCACGCTGATGACGAGTCGCTGTGTATCCTTTTGATTCGCTTGCAAACTCTGCTTGCTGAAGCTCAGAGTAAGCACCCATTCCTCGCTCTTTGTAGCCTTTCGCAAGTTCAAACATGCTATGGTTAAGGGCATGGAATCCAGCAAGTGTAACAAATTGGAACTTGTATCCCATCTTACCAAGCTCAACTTGATACGTCTCAATTGTTTCTTTATCCAAGTTCGCTTCCCAGTTGAATGATGGCGAGCAATTATAAGCAAGCATCTTACCAGGGAACTTCGCATGGATCGCTTCAGCAAATTGGCGTGCTTCTTCAAGAGATGGTTTTGACGTTTCGCACCAAATTAAGTCAGCATACGGTGCATATGCAAGTCCGCGAGCAATCGCTTGATCAATTCCAGCATTTGTACGGTAAAAACCTTCAGCAGTACGTTCACCTGTAATAAACGGGTGATCAACTGGATCAATGTCACTTGTAATTAAATCCGCAGCATCTGCATCTGTTCGAGCAACGATGATCGTTGGTACACCACTTACATCAGCTGCTAGTCTTGCAGCAGTAAGGTTGCGAACCGCTGTTTGAGTCGGAATAAGAACTTTACCACCTAGATGGCCACATTTTTTCTCTGATGCAAGCTGATCTTCAAAGTGAACACCCGAAGCTCCTGACTCGATCATACCTTTCATTAATTCAAATACATTAAGCTGACCGCCAAATCCTGCTTCTGCATCTGCAACAATCGGTGCGAAATAATCAACATCTCCTTCGCCTTCCATATGCTGAATTTGGTCAGCGCGTTGCAGTGCTTGATTTATTCTTTTAACAACACTTGGTACACTGTTTGCCGGATATAAGCTTTGGTCAGGGTACATTTGACCTGCAAGGTTCGCATCTGCTGCAACTTGCCATCCGCTTAAATAAATCGCTTTCAAACCTGCCTTCACTTGTTGAACTGCTTGATTTCCAGTTAATGCTCCCAAAGCGTTAATGTAGTCTTCGTTATTTAACATTTTCCATAGTTTTTCTGATCCTACTCGTGCAAGTGTATGGTCGATTTGCAAAGACCCACGAAGGCGAACAACATCTTCACCTGAATATGTACGTTCAATACCATTCCATCTTTCATCATTTTCCCATTGCTGTTCTAACTGTTGTCCTTGCTCTTGAATTGATTGCTTTGTCATAATAATCCTCTCCCATTCCATTATGTGTTTGTTAGATTTCTTCTTTCAAATCACTTGTCATTAACAGAGTCATTATTCTTGCTACAATTCACCAAATGCTAGCGTTCGAGTTGGTGCTAAAGTTATTAGTGTTCTAGTCATATTTACCCTTTTGTTTGTTGACTAGATATCGTCTTTATTCCCCCTTTATTTTCCATTCAACTGTTTTAATACAGTTTTTATCTTATGCATTTATAATATAACAGAAGCATTGGAAAATCAACCGCTTTTTTCAATTTTTCTAAATTTTCTTCCTTTCGTTCGTGTTGTCACCCAGTTTTGCCTATGATACTGTTATTGTAGACAACTATTAGAAGAACAAGATACGGCTTATCTTAACCTTTTAACTTGGTCTAGTTTATCTCAAGGAAGAAGAGAGCTTTGAAATGGACTAAGTATGCTCTCTTTTCCAAATTCCTACCTAACTAAATATTAGTTTTATCAAATAAGCTTCTACTCTCAACTAGAATGAAATAGCATTATTCTTTTTCTATCCAACTAGAAACGAACCAGCTTTTACACAAAAAAAGGAGATGAAATAAATGAAATTCACAGATCACCTTTATGAAGCAGCAAAACCAATTTGGGAAAAAGGATATGAACATTCATTTGTACAAGGGATTGGTGATGGATCTTTAACACTTGATCGTTTTCAATTCTTTATGTGTCAAGACTATGTTTATTTAATTGAGTATGCACGCCTTTATGCATTAGGAAGCTTAAAAGCTCCTGATCTTCAAACGATGTCAACATTTGCTAAGCTGTTGGATGCAACACTAAACATGGAAATGGAATTACATCGTCAATATGCCGAAAAACTAGGTATATCAAAGACAGAACTTGAATCAACTGAACCAGCACCAACCACACTCGCCTATAGTAGCTATATGCTCAATGTATCTCAAAGAGGTTCTTTAGCTGAATTAATTGCCGCTATTCTTCCTTGCGCGTGGAGCTATGGTGAAATCGGTCAACGTTTAGCTAAACGTCCTGGGGCAATGGAGCATCCAGTGTATGGTGAGTGGATTACAATGTATCAGTCGGAGGAATTTACGAAACTTGCCGATTGGTTGATCGATCTGCTTAATCAATTAGTTGAAGGAAAATCAGAAACAGAACTCAAGCAGCTTGAAACGATTTTTATCAATACAAGTCGATTTGAATATCTTTTTTGGGATATGGCGTGGGATAAATCGCAATGGACAATCTAACAAACTAGTATTCATATCCAATGAAATTCCTTCATTTTAACACACTTAAATAAGGGTCTCTTACCAAATAACCTCGCCTATCATGTTCAACAAGGCTCACTGGTATAGACCCTTTTTCCATATACTGATCCAAATCATATACATTCATTAATATCTATCACATTTAACTCTCTTTGATCATGTATTCTCGACTCCCTAACAAAAAAACGCCCAGTTAAATGGACGTTAAATTTAAATATCACATGAGAACTTTTTCAATAAATACAGTTGTTTCCTTTGCTAAATCAATGTGCTTCACATCATAATCCCCAGAGTCAGAACCAGTCATTTCAAAAACCCGAATAATCGGGCGCTGAGGTAGCCCAGTATGCTGGCCAACAACGATACCTGTTTCGTTCGTTGAAAGCTTCACTTGACTTCCAGTCGGATAAAAAGCAACAGCCCTTAAGAAACGCCACATAATAGGATGAGAAAATTGAACATTCGTTAACGCAAGTAAATGTTCACATGCTTCATGCGGATAAAGACCTCGGTTGTCTTCCCCTTTAGAAATCAAACGATCATACGTATTTGCTATCGCAACAACTTTTGATAAGTAATGAATTTCCTCATCTTTTAGCTGCCTTGGGTAACCACTACCATCTATATGCTCATGATGCGTAAGTGCAATATGAGCTGATAATGTACTGATTTCTTTGTTTTTCCGCAACGCGTTAAAGCCCTTCCAAGTATGATCATTCTCAACATCATCTTCTTTACCCTTTTCTGACGGGAGGATTTTCCCAATATCATGAAGAAGAGCACCTGTAGCTAATTCTTGTAACTTCGTACGATCTAGACCAACCTTCACACCTAATATCGTTGAAATAATACAAACGTTCACAGAATGAATAAATAATTCATTATCTTCTGTACGGATATCGGTTAAGCTTAATAATGTTTGGTGATTCATTAACACTTCATCAATTATACTTGTTATCGATTTCTGAATCGACTGGAAATCGATATTTTTTCCTGACTGAACAAAATGAAAAGAATCTTTTAACGTAGCAATTGTCGAGCGTTTGACCGATTCAGAAACGACTTCTTCTACCTCGATATCTTCAACACGTTCATCTTTTATATAAATAGCTTGTACACCCATGTGACGAAGACGTGATAAAATTCCAACCGTCAATTGCGCTCCACTTTGTAGTAAAATTCGACCATCACTTGCAAAAATATGTTTTCCTAAACGTTCCCCTTGTTGAACATTATCAATTAAAGTATACCTCATCATAAACTCCCCTGATGGTCATTTCTTTTATTATAATTGATTCACATCTATTTGAACATCAACTTATCGATTCACGTCAAAGAGGCGGCTATTATTACCCACCTCTTGTGACGATTATAGTATCTTCTTCGACTTTTGACTAGATTTGATTTCCTCCTTAAATGCTTTTAATGTGCTATAACTCATCACAAGCAATATAAATGACAGAGGGAATGCACTGACGATAATTGCCGTCTGGAGCGCATTTAAACCTCCTGACGCCATTAAAACGATAGCTGAAGACGTAAGGATTAACCCCCATGAAATTTTCACAAAATTGGAAGGGTTAAGATCACCATTTGTTGTTTGCATTCCTAGAACAAACGTTGCTGAATCAGCGGAAGTTATGAAAAATGTACTAATAAGTAACACGGTCACTACCGTTAACAATCCACCAAACGGCAAATGTTCAAAGACAAAGAACAAACCAGTTTCTAGACTTTGTCCAGCTACATCTACACCTTGTATTAAGTCAAGGTAAATACCTGTACCACCAAACACAGCAAACCAAAACACACAAACAAGTGTAGGTACAACGAGAACAGCGATAACAAATTCTCGAACTGTCCGTCCTTTTGATACACGAGCAATGAACATTCCTACAAAAGGAGACCAAGAAATCCACCAAGCCCAATAAAAAATTGTCCAGCCTTGTGTCCAAGCAGCCCGTTCTTCATTAAAAGGTGATAGACGTAAGCCCATTTGTGGCAAGTTTTGAATATATTCTCCGAGTGTGTGAGTAAATAAGTTTAATAAAAATAAAGTTGGACCAAGAACAATCATAGCAATTAACAATATAGTCGCTAAAATCATATTCGTATTACTTAAATACTTAATCCCTTTTTTTATACCAGTACTAGCTGATGTGATAAAGAGGACAGTAATAATACTGATGATCAATAACTGCACGGTAAAATTAATCGGAATTCCCAATAAATAATTTAAGCCTGCATTGATTTGCTGTGCCCCTAAACCTAACGAAGCACAGACACCAAAAAGGGTAGCGAAAACAGCGATAATATCAACTGTATGTCCGATTGGTCCCTTTACTCGATCCCCTAATACTGGATGGAGGGTAGCACTCATAAGCCCAGGTGCGTCTTTTCGAAATTTAAAATACGCTAGCGATAATGCAATGACAGCGTAAATTGCCCATGCATGAAATCCCCAATGTAGATAGGTATAACGCAATCCTAGTAATGCAGACTCACGAGTATTCCCTTCCCCGTATGGAGGCACAGAATAATGAGATACTGGCTCTGAGACACCATAGAATAACAGTCCAATCCCCATCCCTGCACTAAACAGCATGGCAAACCAAGTTGGTCGACTGAACTCTGGTTTATCCGAATCTTTACCAAGCTTAATCTTTCCGTACTTACTAAAAATCAAAAAAAGCGCAAATATTAAAAAGAATGTCGCTGCTAAATTGTAAAACCAACCGAATGAATTAAGAAAGAACGCCTGAGCAAGCAGCATTATTTCTCCTAATTGGTTTGGAAAAAACGCTCCCCACAAAACAAAAATAAGAGCAATCAAAATTGAAACCTTATATGTAATTGTTAAATTTCTCACGTGCCATATCCCTTCCTTTTCCGTTGTTTTCATGATAGTGAATAGAGATAAACGAGCACATTTATTGCACAAAGTTCTCCCAACTAACCTATACCCATCTATACAAAAATCAAAACGGGATTTTTACAACGTTTTTTATATTTTAACATACCTACTTTTAATATTTTACATTAAAAAAGAGAGCTTAGCTTTTGCTTAAGGGATTCAGTTTTGGGAGAGAAAAACACATTTGCTAGTTTATTTCTCTCCCAAAATAACACTACTTTTGGTAATTTATTTAACACGAGATTTAACAATAAAATTAGTTGTTTCCCTCAAAAAATTATCTTTGTAGTAAAATAAGTTAATGAAAAAAGACAAAGGTGCAATATGTACAAATTTTCTCGAATAGGTTGTGTGATTGAATGTTGGAAAAAATCTTGTTTCATGTATTATTTATTTTAGGTTGCATTCCTGTTTACTTAATAATATTTCTTAGTGGTTTAGGAATATTATTTATTGATGTATTTGAAACTTCTTCTGTAATATCATTAGAAAAAATACTCTACACAATAATAAAGTTTGCTGCACCAATTTTGTATTTAGTGTGTTGGATTTATTTTGGTATTAGAATTCACAAAAACAAACCTAAATAGGAAGAATTTTGACAACCCTAAATTTTCTGATCTCAAGTATGACATACAAAAGTAATAATTAACATTTTAAGTCGATATTTTTCTATCGGCTTTTTGTTTTGACATTAACATATGAATTGGTAATTGAATTAGCAACTACATTCACAACAGTCCATAAAGGTACGTTCTGTTTGCAACAGCATATGCTAAAAGCTATACTAATTTGTGTGTTTATTTGATATAAATGTTGATATACCAATAAAAAATGGAGTGCTAAATCACAATGATTTTAGCACTCCAAAACACTTATTATTTGTCATTTCCTCTCCCAAAACTAAACCCGTTAGCTTTCGCTTGGGCTCTCCTTTTTTAATTTCCCTTCAAATTGTTTCATCTGCTCTTCATTCTCAAGGTAGATATTACTTGTAGGGATCGATACGGAAACTCCCTCTTCTTCGAGGATGTTAAGAATGGTAAAGTTAATTTCTTCTTTCACTCTAAACCATTCAGCCCACGCTGTCGTTTTCGTGAAGAAGTAAATAAATATATCATAACTAGATTCGCTAAATTGATCAAAGCGAACCATGATCAAATCTTGATCAACTTCCTCATTTGAACGAAGTAACGATTCAATTCTTCTTGCACATATCTCAATTTTATCACTAGGTGTACCATACTCAATACCAAGTGAAAACGAAATACGTCGCTTTTTCATTTGAGACCAGTTGGTAATTGGTTCGTTTGCTAGTGTTGAGTTCGGTACAGTCACGATCGCGTCGGAAAACGTTCGAATTTGCGTACTGCGAAACGTAATATCTTCCACAACACCTTCCACAGATGGTGTTTCAATCCAATCCCCTTTTGAGAATGGCTTTTCTGTAATAATAATAATCCCACCGAAGAAATTTCCAATCGTATCTTGAGCAGCAAGGGCAAACGCTAATCCTCCAAGTCCAAGACCAGCGACAAATCCACTAATATCGTATCCCCACTCACTTGCGATAATAACTATGATTAAAGCAATGACAGCAAAGCGTAACAACTTTGATACGAAAGGAACAAGCATACTATCTTCATCTATTTCAACTTTTCTTGCAAGTCTAATAAATGTCATTGAATGTATAGATGTATAATTATATATCCCCCACCCAATCAGCATAATAATAAACGAGCGATACAAATGCTCAACAAAATCAATCGTCGTAAAATTGAACGGCAAATAAACAAGAGCTAAGTAGGTTCCTAGCACAACCCAAAACGCTCGCAATGGTCGCTCAAACGACAATAGTATATTTGTAAATAATTCAGTCGGTGTTTTCCTTGAAGTCGCGACAATAATTTTAAAAATATACGTTGTAAATAGTTTACGAAATAACAGAAAAACAATAAAAATCGCTATTGCTATACCAACGTCTGTCCATTCTAGCCTTTCTAATGATCGGACAAATGCATCCCATCTCTCCATCTAATCCCACCTTTATCACTTCGACAAATATTTTAACATAGGATAGTGTTTGTGAATAGTATCGTTTAAGATAACAAAGACAAAAACAAAAAAAACCCTCATTTTGAGGGTTTTTTATCAATTAGTAGCCTTTTTTAACGTTAGCAGCTTGATCGCCACGGTCGCCTTGAACTACATCAAATGTAACTTGTTGACCTTCATCAAGTGATTTGAAGCCTTCACCAGCGATAGCTGAGAAGTGAACGAATAAATCGTCACCATCTTCACGTTCGATGAAACCGAAACCTTTTTCTGCATTAAACCATTTTACTGTACCTTGAGCCATATTGTTTTCCTCCTGTAGTGTGATAATCACACAATTTATTACTATTCTTGTCATTAATAACATTCAAGAGGAAATCTACTTTAAGAGTAATCCATCTTTATCCTAAGAACGATCAAAAATAATTAACTTTAGTATAACAGTCTAAGTGAAAAAAAGATAGCTTTTAATGAAATTAGGTAAAAATATTTTATAAGTCGACTATCAATCATGTTCTAAATAGTGAATGTATTAATTGACTTTCTCTTTTTTTATCATCTGTTTTATAATTTCAATTTCAACAAATTTTAAGCTCCGCGAAAACTTATTTTCAAAATAACTAATCAATTTATTTATTTTCATTTCATCTGTCATATTGAAACACCTCTTGTTTTTTCTTCACGATACATATACCCAAGCAAATGAATTGATAAACAAATTTCTTCTGCAATATCTTTTCTATACCTTCAACAAAAAAAGCCAGCATTGTTGCTGACTCTATTTTTTGCTAATTCTTCTGTTTTATTTCAGCTCGTTTATCGGCCTCTTCCATGCGAGCCATCGCTTCCTTGTCGTCAGTATCAGCCAATTCGCTTGAAAATTTCACTTCATCAAATTCCCCTTGTTGCTTTACTTTTTTATCGCTCATTATCCTGCCTCCTTGTGTAATAAAACTCACATCTCCTTTTTTAATATGAGCATATTAAAATAAAATATGAGCCTTATATTAATGGTACTATTTATGAATAAAATCAAAAAGGTTTGGAACTATAACATCATATTCTTTTTGTTAAGGAGAAAAAGATGAATGTTACACAGCAAATCCAAATTGAACATATAAAAGCAACACAGCTCGAACTTACAAACCTATGGTACAATTATTGGCAGCAATTCTCAGATTTAAGCACTTGGCCATTTTGGGTTAACCTCGGCTTTTTTGTTATTCCTTTAATTGCTCTTTACATAGTTATTGATAGAAGAAAGGCTTTTCTTTTAGGCTTTTTTGGTTTCAACGTCCATGTTTGGTTTACTTATATCGATGCTTTAGGCGTAAGTATGGACTGGTGGTTTTACCCTTATAAAATTCTTCCTGTTTTACCGGTTAGTTTCGCATTAGATGCTTCCTTCGTTCCTGTTGTATATATGCTAATTTACCAATGGACAATTAATCACAATAAAAATTATTATCTTTATACCCTCGGTCTTTGTCTGTTTTTAGCGTTTGTTTTTAAACCAATTTTAACAGCGTTCAATTTATTTACATTAAATGGTGACATGAGTTATATTCATTTGTTCTTAGCATATGTGACGATAGCAATCATCTCAAAAATCATTACTAATATTTTCATTTCACTAAAAAAACAGGATAAATAGCTGGAAACTATATTCTTAAAAATCTTTTCAAACCAATTTTAAAACCCTTCCAGAAGAATGTCTCTTGGAAGGGTTTTGCATTAGGAACTGATCTTTTTTATTATAATTTAAACTTTTTCACTGATTCTTGGAGATCTTCAGCCATTTTAGCAAGCGTCATCGCTGCTGAAGCTACTTCTTCCATTGTGGCATTTTGCTCTTCGGCTGAAGCAGCTACCTCCTCGGAGTAACCCGCTGACTCCCCTGCAATACTTGATGCTTCGTTAATAAAGTTAATCATCGCCCCCATATCACCTGTAATTTGCTGAACGGCTCGAGAAACTCCTTGAATTTGCGTTGTCACTTCATTAACAGAGACAGAAATATCCTCAAACTCATTACCAGCTTGACCGACAGACGTTATGCCATCTTTCACCGCTATTTTTGTTTCATTCATTGATACGACAGATCGATTAATATCGTTTTGAATATCTTGAATTAAATTTCTAATTTGATTTGCTGAACCACTAGACTGTTCAGCTAATTTTCGTACTTCATCTGCAACAACAGCAAAACCTTTTCCATGCTCTCCAGCTCTCGCTGCCTCAATTGCTGCATTTAAAGCCAGTAGATTGGTTTGTTCTGCTACCTCAGTTATAAGTGAGATGATTTTACCAATTTCATTCGATTTATTTCCTAATTGTTCAACGACTGTTGAAATCTCTCCAGTTTTATCATCAATTAAGCTCATTTGTGCAACCGTTTGTTGAATCACTTCATGTCCACTATTTGACTTCTCTCTTGTGATTTCAGAAGAATGATTAGCACTTTCAACACTTGCTGAAATTTGCTCCATACTTCTTGAAATTCCACTTGCTGATTGATTTGCTTTTGTTGTCGTACTTACTTGTTTTTCTGATCCTGATGCAATGGATTGAATTGATTCAGAAATTTGATCAGTCGCCCTGCTTGTTTCTTCTGCACCAGCCGATAGCTCCTCAGAAGATGCAGCAACTTGTTCTGACGTATCAATAACTTGCTTAATAAGGGTAGAAAGGTTATTTTTCATCAGATTATAGCTTTGTGTTAACTGACCGATTTCATCTTTTGAATCATCATTTGGATCCATCGTAAAATCGCCATTCCCTGCTTTTTCAAGAGCCACTCCAACTGCATTTAGACGTCGTTTGATTTGATTAGCAAATAAAAAGACAATCACAACTGCTAAAGCGATTCCAATAGCAGACACGATTAAAAATCCTTTAAAGATCGCTCCAATTGTATCATCAATAAAGGCTTGAGAAACCCCCACATACCACATCCCGATCGTTTCACCATTCTCATTATGAATCGGTTGATAGGCAGTCTGCATCATTGTACCTGCGACATTCGCTTCCCCAAAATAATCCTGACCTCCATTCAAAACGGCTTGGATCACTTCATCAGAGGCTTGCGTTCCTACAACTCGCTCTCCGTCAATCTCAACATTGGTACTCACTCGCGTATCACCTTGAAAGATTGTTACAGTACCACCTGTCATTCCTGCAATATAATCCACTATTTCAAAATTTCCATTCACCAAAAAATCGCCTTTATATAATTGTCCGTCTCTAATCGTCCATTCACCAGGAAATTCTTGATTGACCGCTTGATAGGATAAATGCATATCTGATTGTGCTTTTTCAACAGCACTATCTTTTACTCCATCTGACACAAGAATTTGAACGACAATACCAAGGCCAATTGTAAAAAGCAGTAAGATCAAAATAACTAAAATATTAATTTTCGTAGCGATTCTAAAGTTGTTGAATATGCTCATGCTCTTCCCCCATTTTCATTATCAACCGTTCATTTTAACCAATTAAACGAGATTAGTTGATTTCAGAAGTCCTTTTTTGATTAATTAACGAAATGATCCCCCTATTTCCAAATGTCTTGTAAACTCTTACACTCCATTTTCACTATACTATTTCCAGATCAATTTTACAGGAAAATACAAATCACTACAATATTCAATAAAATTATGTAATCTTTCATTTTTTATTATACATTAGTTTGATCTACCATGCTTTCTCACAAAGATTTTCATGACAAAAGCCTCATTAAATTTGTTAATATTACCCATTTATAAAAGTTCATTTGAAAAATAAATAAGGTTAAAGCTGAACATACAGCTTTAACCTTATTTATCACTAGATGAACGGTTTTTCGTTTGATCTTTATTCCTCTCTTCTTCAGCTTCTTGTTTAATATCTTCCAATGGTAAATCATCAACTGGCATGATCGTTTGATCTCGCTCTTTTTGTTCTTGTTTATCCTTCTGAAATGCTTTTTCTTTGTCGTTTCGTTCTTCTAATACTCGTTCTCTTTCCTTGTTATTCAAAGTAACCCCTCCTCTACAACACATTTTCCCTAAGGGTACTTTTCTTAAACATATTAATGCTAATTTGGTTCAACATGAACATGGGCATCATATACTCCATGCTTATGTAATAAGATCTCTTCTACCTTTGTTGAAATATCATGAGCATCTGTTATATCCAATTTAGCATTTACCCCAATAACGATGTCTACAACTGAGTTATTTCCATAATTTCTTGCTCTAATTACTTTTACATCTTCTACACCGTAAATTGAGAGAACACTTTCCTCATAAGATTCTAATTCCTTCTCATCAAAACCATCTGTTAAATGATGAGACGCTTCTCGAAAGATTTCCCAAGCCGTTTTACAAATAAGAATCCCTACAAGAAATGCTGCTAATGGATCTAACCAAGCAAGACCTAACTGAGCACCAAAAATACCAATTGCCGTTCCAATGCTTACCCAAGCATCTGATATATTATCTTTTGAAGCAGCCATCACAGCCTGACTGTTAATTTGTTTAGCTAAATTTCTGTTATACCTATAAACGAAATACATCACACCTGCACTAAAAACACCAGTCCATGCCGAAATCATATCTGGAGCTTCGTTTCCTCTACTAAAAATCGTTGTAATGGCTTCAATTAAGACATGAATCCCAACTCCCATCATAATAAAAGAAGCTACTAACGATGCTACACTTTCAGCTTTAAAGTGACCATAACGATGATCGTGATCAGGCGGTCTTTGAGATAATTTCAGTCCAATCAAAACGGCAACCGAGGCAACAATATCTGTTGCATTGTTTAAACCATCTGCTCGTAGTGCCTCCGAGTTTGCCTCATAACCCACAAATAACTTTAATGCCGAAAGAAACAAATAAGCAACAATACTAATGATGGCCCCACGTTCTCCAAGCTTTAAATTTTTATACTTTTGCTCGTCCATGTTTTTTATCCTCCGCGTTATTTTCTTGACATATCATAGCAAGCAAATAATGTGTGGGTCTATAGCAACCTTTTTTCCTTCTTCTATAGTAGTTATAAGCGGTAAAAAAAGTTTCTATAGGTGAAATTGTAAACAGATCTGTTTTGTTATTTTAAGAATAAACGAAAATAATCTATTTGACATTCACCATATTCTCTTATCTTGTTTCAACAGATCATTTTATTAATTTAACGTTCTTTATGTTAGTTGTTCTTATTATTGCCTTCACCCCGAAATAAATAACCCCTCTAGTTGAAGAAACTAGAGAGGTTATAATCCAAGCTTTCTCCATTAATAAGGATCTGCTTTGTGTCCTTTGCGTTGGGCACTATACATAGCTTTTTGGGCCTTAACAGTCGTTGTGTGCTTTTTGTTTTGATTTTTGTTAGCTTCTTTCGCTTTTGCTAAACCTTCTGATACACGTCTGCCATAGTCTGAATCAGCCTTTGTAAAATGTTCAATCATCTTTTCTTGAATTTTTTCATGACTAACTTCAAGTGCAGCAACTAGGTTAGAAATAAGCTCCTCTCTTTCCCACTCTTCAAACTGTCGATAGGTTTCTCCCACTTGTCCGTAATGATTCGTACGTTCAATAGGTTCGCGAACTAATTTATCGTTATAATGAGGTTCATGGACTTTCCCGACTTGTTTTGATTCTTGTAAACCATCAAGGACAGAAGGTTCATAATTCACATGCGGATTTCGACCAGAAGGAGTATCTACATAATAAGTACTCTGCCCGTCTCGCTGATTTGTTGCTACACGCTTTTTAGGTGCGTTAATTGGCAACTGTAAATAGTTTGCCCCAACTCGGTAGCGTTGTGTGTCCGAATAAGAAAACGTTCTGCCTTGTAGCATTTTGTCATCGGAGAAGTCAAGACCATCTACGAGCACACCTGTACCGAATGCTGCCTGCTCCACTTCTGCAAAATAATTTTCAGGATTTTTATTTAGCACCATTTTCCCTACTGGAAGGAATGGGAACTTATCTGTTGGCCATAACTTTGTATCATCAAGCGGATCAAAATCCAACTCAGGATGCTCATCATCACTCATTATCTGAATACATAGCTCCCATTCTGGAAAATCTCCTCTTTCGATCGCTTCATAAAGGTCTTGAGTAGCATGGCTCGTGTTTTCCGCTTGAATTTCTTCCGCTTCTTTTTGCGTAAGATTTCTAATCCCTTGGCTAAGAGGTTCCCAATGATATTTAACTAATACTGCTTCCCCATCTTGATTGACCCATTTGTACGTATTTACACCTGAGCCTTGCATTTGTCTGTAATTGGCAGGAATCCCCCAAGGAGAAAAAAGAAAAGTAATCATATGAAGTGATTCTGGTGACCCAGCAACAAAATCAAACATTCTCTCAGGATATTGAATATTTGATACTGGATCAGGCTTAAACGCATGAATCATATCTGGAAATTTTAAAGGATCACGAATAAAGAAGATTTTTAAATTGTTTCCAACTAGGTCCCAGTTGCCATCTTCCGTATAAAATTTCACGGCAAACCCTCTCGGATCACGGGCCGTTTCTGGAGATTCTTTTGCCCCTGCTACAGTTGAAAAACGAGCAAATACAGGTGTGCGTTTTCCAGGCTCATGAAATACCTTTGCACGAGTATATTTAGAGACGGGTTCATCGCCAACTTTACCATATGTTTCAAAATAACCGTGCGCACCTGCCCCACGAGCATGTACGACCCGCTCAGGAATACGTTCTCGGTCAAAATGTGATATTTTCTCAATATAGTCATAGTTCTCTAAAGTAGCAGGTCCCCTATTTCCTACCGTTCTTATATTTTGATTATCAGTGACTGGATGCCCTTGACGATTGGTTAATGACTCTTCTGTTTCACCTGTGCCTGTTCTGTGATCATTTGGACCACCTACCCCTTCAATAGATGTGTTCAATGTTTCTTCGTTTTTATTGTCCAATGTACATCCTCCTTCATATCATTTTCTAAAGGCATATACCATTTATGTCCAATAAAAATTCGAATAAACATGAGGAGACAGGTGTTTTTTTAAAGTTATTTTCCTACGATTCAAGTTTATAGAACCCCTTATCGTAAAAGAAATTTTGGAAAAAGCTTCTTTTTATATATAGCAGAGATGAGATTTAAGATAAATTCAGGTATTTTCTTTGGAAAGTACGTAAGAAAATAATATTTATAAAATGCCTTTTTCAAGTCTTTCCATTGGGTACAATCCTTTTGTTGCCTGAAGCGAGCAACATCGATAATCTTCACCTCTCCGTTATTAGAAATGAGTAAATTATGTAAATGAATATCAGAAGGATTCAGTCCGCTCTCTTTCGCTAAATAAAGGGCATGATCAATTTCCTCTACATGTTTTTTTGTTATTGGAATTCCAATTGTTAAACATTCAAATAAAGTGTGACCTTCAATAAAATCAATCACTATATAATTAGGGCCGCTTGCGTACAAATTTGGATAGTAAGAAATCCCTTTAAGTTCCTTATAAATTTCGGCTTCTTTCGTTGCAAGATGCTCAAATGGTGGATAAAAGACTTTGATCACTTGATTCGTTGATTGCAGTCTAAATACAAACGCACTTCGACCTGAACCTATGATTGATAGAGTCTCATCCTTACTTTTCACGTACATTCGGTCATTTTTCTTTTGAAACTTTACACTGCTTGCTAATTTATCGAGTGAATTCAATGTACTCGCTCTTTTCTGCTTAATTTATCAAGTAAGAGTGTGCGTTGATACGTTAAACATGATACAATTTGTCGTTTATTGACCCAATTGCTTCAATTGATTGATTAGACCATTTAATTCTGTGACTGTTTGAAGAAATTCCGTCTCTTCTAAGATACTTAAGTCCACATTTCCATCCTCTAAAATAGCTAGAGTCTGATTAATCCCTTGCTCTAATTTTTCACTTTCCATACTAATTTGATCATGAAGATCTAAAATCGCCTCTGGTGGAGTTAGTTCACTAAAATTCTGGATTTCTTGTTTCATTTCTATTAGGCCTTGTTCAAGTTCTTCTCTTATTTCCTGATCATTTATTGCTTGGTCAAGCATTGCTGGGACCTCTTCGGCAAATTGATTTATTTCAGCTAGGTAAGCAGTTGTTTCTTGTACGTATTCAACAGAATCAGTAAGTCCAGTTAGCTCAGAACATCCAGCTACAAATAAAAGGGAAAGTAAAGACAGTAATGCAATCATACGTTTCATTTACACACCTCCAAAGTTCTAGTTGCCTTTAAACGATTTTCTTTATTAGAACATACAGTCATTTACTTCTTCTTACCTACTCTTTTCTTCACTTCTTTCATGACAACTGGTAGTACTTTTTCTTGCGCAACCTTGACACCTTGTTTGAATGCCTTACTTTTAGCAATTTGGGTTAGTTTTGATAGTTTTGACATAACCTAATCTCCTTTTTCAATTCATATTCTCCAACAAAAAAGAGGTCCTCACCATTTAATAGTAAAGACCTCAACGCACAAAAAGACCTTTACCAGAATAAAATGGCAAAGGTCTCGCTAACAACATAAAGTTGCCAACAAAGCCGAGGATTAAATCCCGTAATGACGACTTTGCTGTCCAGCTACTCCCCTTTGGGAAAAATATCAAGTTTATTTGCTCTAATCATAGCGCAAGTTAGTAATTTGGTCAATTAATTCGTTTGATCTAAATGATTTTTATTAAATATAAAATATGTAATGCACTAACTGATTTTACTATCTTTTCACCATATTTCTAAAAAGAAAAGACTATTCTTTTTGAAAAAAACAAGGATAGCCTTTTATCAATTTATAAATATAGCGAATCTCTACGTAAACCTTTTAATCTATTTCATTTACTTTTATCCTACCACCAGAAGAAAGGAAGGAATGCCAAACTTGCTATTGCTCCTAATGCAAAGCCTGTGGCTAAGCCTAAGCCTGGTCTCCACCCCCAGCCCCAGCCATAACTGTATCCGCCAAAACTTTGTCCTCTTCCCATTGAACGAAGATATACATGCTCTCGATCTACTCGATCAATAATGCCCCGATGAACAGTTCCATCATGCATTCTAAGTTCTACAGCTCTTCCAATACCTTGACAACACATTCGATAATGATGCTCCGCTGACATATATGCAAAACCTCCAATATAGTTATAATGGTCATGCTCTTTAACAGGTTATGTCCATTATCCTGTTTTGGAATAGTTAGAAGCACAAGGCGATAGTGGAAAAAGCGATATAATTCCAACATACGCCATTTCTATTTGGTGTAGTGTCATAATTTGCAAGCTTTTCATAAAATACTCCATCTTATAATGATTAAAAAGGAGTCGATAACGTGAGAATTTCATATCAAGATGCCTTAGCATTTTTCAATATTGAGGGAGCGCACCCTGGTGGAATGACTGTGACTAAAAAAATTCTTCAAAACGAATTAATAGGTGGCCATTCTAAGATTCTTGATGCAGGCTGTGGAACTGGTCAAACGTCCAGCTATTTAGCCAAAACATATGATTGTGAAGTGTATGCCATCGATAATCATCCTGAAATGATGAAAAGAGCAGCTCAAAGATTCTTAAAAGAAAATGCAAATGTAAAAGTGTTTAATGGGACGATTGAAAACCTTCCGTTCCAAAATGATTCATTTGATTATATTTTGGCAGAATCCTCGACTGCTTTTACTCATATCCCTTCATCACTCGCAGAATATATTCGAGTACTTAAACCTAGAGGGACATTACTTACTATAGACATGACAGCTGAACAACAGCTCAGTAAAAAGGAACAAGCAGAAATCATTCATTTTTATGACATGCAAAAGATCTTAACTGAAGAAGATTGGGTAAAAGCATTTCATACTGCTGGATTCAAAACCGTCGAAGTCCTAAGATCTCATTCCGTTTTTCAGGAATTAGATGAATATATCGTAGAAGAAGATGTAGATCTAGAGCCACTTCTTTTTGAACAATCCAATCCAATTTATGATGAAGTCCTCCAAACTCATCAAAATTTATTGTTTTCTTATGGAGATAAATTAGGCTATCGTGTTTTCAAGGTTAAAAAGTGACTACCATGACGAGAGTTGAAAAGCCGATTTATTTATAAGACAGATAAATTTTAGATTGAATGTAGCATGTACCTTCATCAAAATCATATAAAACTTTCATAAGCTTCTATTCTCAATCTAGAATGAAAAAGCATGATTCTTTTTCTATCTAACTAGAAACGAACCAACTATTACACAGAAAAATGCATATACAAATATTATCTAAACAATCATTTCATATAGGCCTCTAGTATTATTAAACTAGAATAAGTATGTAAATTACCATTTACTTTTAGCATGATTATTTCTATAATAACTTGATAGAAAAGGCAAACTTATTGAAAAATGAGGACGCAAAGCTATAGGGACTAAGGAATTCAATTTTTATGTCAGCCAGCTGCCTAATTTGAAACACTCCTAAGACTCGAGTTTTCATTAGGCTTTATATTTAATACAGGAGTGTTGCTAGTTGAAATATCATGAACCAGAATTAAAAGAAGTTATTAAGCAGTTTGAACAATTGCTTAACAGGACCCCTGACAAGCCAGAGCATGTGATTACATTTAAAATTTTTCTAAGACAACTCTTAAGAGTAAAACCAAAGCAAATAAACTTACCTGCAGCTGAAATCATTGCTGTTTTAAAAAATGACAAGCCGCAAATTTTTAGAACCCTTAAGCTACAATCAACTGATATTGCTTACCTTCACTATTTAACGAATATCAATATGGATTATCATACTGCTAACAAAAAACTTACTTCTCTTAAAGAATCGCTCAATTGAAGAATTTTTTTATCTGCTATATGATCAACTAAGATTAATGAAAGTATACATGTCTAGCAACTTATCACGAGCTATTACAATTACACATACTTTACCTCAAAAGCGCAAAATTACAATTAGTATAGTTAAAAAACAAACTAGCTTGGAATGAATCTAAGCTAGTTTGTTCTTTAACGTTCGGCATTTAATTTTTGTTGGATTCAATTGGATAATTTTCGTGAGTGATCCAGTCACTCCAACTACCCGAGTAGAGCTTAACATTAGCGTATCCAGCCTTTTTTAATGCGAGAATGTTCGGGCAAGCGGAAATACCAGATCCGCAGTATACAATGATTTCTTTATCTAAAGGCACGTCAGAAAAATTCTTTCTAATTTCCTCAGTGTTTTTCCAAGATCCATCTGACTTTAGAACGTCTTTCCAAAAATGATTGACTGCACCTGGTATATGCCCAGCAACTCGGTCGATCGGTTCTTCAATTCCCAAATATCGATTTGCTTCTCTTGAATCAATTAAAATAGTATCTGGATTATGCAATCTTTCTTTTACATAACTCGCATCCACCCATTCCCACTTCTCATTTATTTCTGGTGTGATTGTTTTAGGTTTCGTTCTAGGTATATCTTTTGTGATTTCGTAGCCTTCAGCGAGCCATTTTGAATATCCCCCGTCTAGAATACCAACCTTATTATGTCCAAGGCGTTTCATTAACCACCAAAAACGAGAGGCCATCATTCCTCCTTGGTCATCATAAACAACAACATTTGTATCGTCACCAATTCCGATATTCCCCATCTTTTCGGCCAGTTCATTTAAGTCAGGTAATGGGTGCCTACCACCATGCTCCTTAATCAAAGAGGATAAATCATCTTTTAAATCAACATGAACCGCTTCAGGAATATGACCATCAAAATAATCCTTTTTACCTGCTTCAGGATCTGCTAAATGAAACCTTGCATCAACAATAACGAGATTATTTTTCTTTTCTTTTAACTCATTATATAACCATTTCACTTTAACAATATCATCCATCTTGAACACCTTCTTAATTTTTATTGAACTTGCTTAAATATATAGAAATCAGTAATTAAATTAAATTCAATATGAAACGAACAAATTCCTTCTGTACACAACTTACTGTATGTACCATTTTATTTTCTCCTTATTCATTCTCTATATTTTCTAGCACTCGAATCATCATTTCTTCGTTCATTGGCCCCACGTTCACATGCCTAATGACACCTTCTCCATCTATAAATAAAGATGTTGGCAATGGCTGAATATTATAGAGTGACGCTATATCTCTTGTTTCATCAAGCAAGATTGGAAATGACAAATCCATATTCTCTACAAATTCCTGTACATCATTTTGTGAAGATTCCGTTGACGTGAGATTAACAGCTAAAATTTCGATATCATGATTCACGTAAAATCTCTCCATTTCTGGCATCTCCGCTCGGCAAGGCGGACACCATGTTGCCCAAAAATTTATCATAACAGGTTGACCTTCAAAATCAGCTTGGGAAATGGCAGCCCCTTCTAGTGTTTTCAACGTAAAGGGTGGTGCTTGCTCGCCGACAGTTGTACCAAATGAATTTGCTCCATTATGAACCACTTCCGCTCCCTTTTCTGTTTCAGGTATAGTAAATGTTGACCAACCTACTAATAGAACCAAAATGACAATAACGCCCCATTCCCTCACTTGATCAACTCCTGACTTTGGTTATTCTTTAGCATAGATGACGTTGCAAATAGCCCTATAAAAGCAATAAGGAAGTAAAACCAAAAAGGCACCGCAACTCCCATCATCCTTGTTGTCACCATCATCGAAAGTAGGCCGTGACTTCCCCCGTACATGACAAGTAAGCGTGAAAGCATAAGCTTAGATACTACCTTTTTTCTCTTTAGCCATAAAAAGATCACAAGAATGGTTACATTTAGAATCATTTGATAGAGACTAACAGGATGTCCTATGTAAAATGGAATGTCAATCTCACTCCTATAGTCTACAAAAGGATGAAAAGATAGATAGACTGTTTCAATGACCATATAACTACTGAAAAAATAAAGAAACAAAAGATCCCTATTTAGATTCTTCTTCCAGCTCATCCACAAGAAATAAATAAAGATAAACAACCAAGCAATCATCCATTCCTTTGAACCACTAGGCATTGCAAGCACTGCAATTGGATCTTGCACGGTAATCATTGGATAAACGAGCAACGTAGAAAATTGAAAGGTGATGAAAAAGCAAAAAATACCGTTCCAATACGTTTCTTTCAGTTCTTCTTGGCCTGTTAACTCATGATGAAAGAGCTGCTTACTTAGATACAATCCACCGATTATGATGGCTATAATTAATAACCAAGCATGTTTAATCATAAATGGTCCCACTGTCCATATTCCGTCCACCAAACCACCTCGCTCCTAAATTTTTCAGAAAAAGCTGTTCAACGTATGAACAGCTCGAATAGGTGTAAATCATTATTCAGTTGGCCCAGACCACTCCATCATACCACCAGTCATGTTAATTACTTTAAATCCATGACTTTCAAGAAATGTACAAGCTCTTGAACTTCTGGCTCCAGAACGACATACCATAATATATTCCTTTGCTTTATCTAGTTCATTCATTTTAAATTCAATTAATCCTAAAGGAATATGCATCGCAGTTGGAATTTTACCAGTTTGGACTTCTTCTACCTCGCGCACATCGATCATATGAATTGGTTTCTTTTCTTTTAACAAGACCTCTACTTCGTTCGGCATAATTTGTTTCATTGTACATTTATAACGATTCCTGAATTAATCATGGAATACACGCCTCTCTACTTTTAGTTAACAACACGACCTAGACAATTTTTCACTCTTCAAACACTTTCTTTTAATAATCTAATGCTTCTTTCTTATATCTATATCCACAAGGGCATTCCTCTATTTCATAGCTTGTCACATTAAAATCCTTTCTTAATAAAAAACGCACTCCTAAATTCAGTTCTAATCTATTCGTCGCAATGACGTGTAAATTTTCACGGGGAATTCCCGAGTAATAGCGTTTCAAATAGGCATAAGGAATTCTTACTGTACCATTAATTTCATCATGCATCCCTATATTAAAATCTCTAATATCAACGATGACAGTGTTAGAATCATTCAAGCCAATTTCTAGACAAGGAATATTCTTAAGAGGATAATAGCGTTTATATAGACTAACAATGAACAGTAGCAACAAAATGAAGAGTATATAAAGAATATTAAACACCCCCTTAAAAAGAATCTTTTTATTTATACGCATATATTATACCTAATAGGGTATGTAGTCAAGTCTAGTAGCTCGCAAAATGTGTGAGTTTTGTGTAGCGCTGATAAAAGGCACCTATAAGACAGAGCTCTGCACAACAATTGGATCAAATTATTCTGTACTATCAAAGGCTAAACTTTTTGGTGCAAAATGAATTCTTATGTCTCTCCCCACTCATTTAATGGTTATTTCCATAATCAAAACTGGAAAAACATCCAATTAAAATGAAAGAAGATGAGGATTAATGAAAGTTTGCTTAAGGTTTTTGACACTTTTTGAATGATTATGTTAGAAAATTGTCAAATTTATATGAATGTGACGCTTTTATAGACTAACAAACTGCGGTAAAATGGCTAAAGGAAAAAGGGAAGAAAGGAAGAAAAATATGCTTGGTTGCTTAGATGATGAAGCGGTTCTAGAAGCTTATTACAGATCGATTGAATTAAATTTAGATGAGGATTTTATTTTTATTTTAAAACAAGAGCTAGATCAAAGAAATATACATATAGACCCAAAAAAACAAAACGTTAGTTGAACTTACGTTTTGTTTTTTTTCTTATTTTTATCACAATTAGCGATCCATATGATAAACTCTTGCTCCCTTTTTGTTAGTTTACGACCTAATTTGTTTTGAAAAACATTTTTTAAATATGATGCCTTTACCATATTAATCAACCATCTCACTCCTCCACCATAATATAATACAATTCCGATCTATTTACAATGATTTAAGTGTATTTAAAAACCATTTATTCACATTATCTAAACGGTCAAAGGTCTTAGCGTTAGCTAAGACCTTTGACTTACACAACCTTTTTATAAAGAACGAGTTGTTTTTTCTGTATCCTTTATTCCTTTATGTGAATCATGACGTGCCCATAACGTCACAAGAGCTGGTCCTGAAATATTGTGCCAGACTGAAAAAAGCGCACTTGGTAAAGCTGCTAATGGTGAAAAATGGACAGTTGCTAAAGATGCACCGAGACCAGAATTTTGCATTCCAACCTCTAGTGAAATCGCTCTACGCTTTGCTTCATCTAGACCAACTAATTTTGCTGTGACATATCCTAAAAATAACCCAATCATATTATGTAACATGACCGCAAGGAACAATAATAATCCAGTAGTAGCGATATTCTCTTGATTTGCCCCAACAACTGCTGACACAATGGCTAATATAGCAATGATGGAGATGATTGGCAATGCTGAAGTCCCTTTCTCTACAACAGTCGGTAAGAGCTTATTCACTATAATTCCTAAAGTGATTGGAATGATGATGACCTTTACAATAGAAGTAAACATGGCAAAAGCATCAACAGGAAGCCATTGACCAGCAAGGATTAACAAAATAAGTGGTGTTAAAATTGGAGCGAGCAAGGTCGAAATGGATGTCATTGCAACGGATAATGGAAGATCTCCTTTTGCTAAATACACCATCACATTTGATGCAGTTCCTCCTGGGCAAGCTCCAACTAATATGAGTCCTGCTGCCAGCTCAGGCGGTAAATTCAATAACAGAGCTAAACCGAATGCTGTAAGTGGCATAATCACAAACTGTGCAACAACACCTATAAAAACAGGAACAGGTTTTTTCGCCACTACTGCAAAATCAGATAATTTTAGCGTTAACCCCATTCCAAACATGACGATTCCAAGGAGTAGTGTGATGTGTGGAACAATCCACGTAAATGATGCTGGTGATAAATAAGCGACGATACTAATGAAAATAACAATAATAGCAAAATACCTACTTACAAATTGACTAAACGATCTTAAACCTTGCATACTGTTGATCCCCCGATGACTTTTTATTTGTAATTCTCTTACTATTCTATATAAATCTAGTTAATTAATCAAAAAAAGATTTAACATTCTTACAATGTGAAGAAACATTCTTTAAAACAAAAAAAGCTTTCTGCTACCGATTCAAATAAATAGTAGCAAAAGCTTGTCCTTAATTGTTTTAAAAAACCTTTATTTATCTTTTTCCTATTACTTTACCGTTAGAGAAGCTCTCTTATCTACTCTTTTCTATCCTTCTTATCCATAACTTGTAATTATTAGCTGCTTGCTGACAAATTAATTCAAAACGCTCTTTTGCACTCATTTTTCGCCACTCTCCTACATGAATATTCATAATTAAAAACTCCTCTCAATTAAATTGGTGTAGGTAGCCTTATGATATGACGATTTATTCAATGTTATTTTGGAACGGTGTCTATACTTGTATTGGACTTTCAAATCATTTTAGACAATTGTGCTTATCTTTATTTCAGTTTTAATAACAGTGTACAAGCTTCCATTCACCTTTTTCCATCTTTATCCTTTTTATATCCTTATTTGTCTCACACAAAACCTTTTTTCTGAAAATTTTAATCTTTTTTGATGTCAAAATGTTTTTCTACAAACATTCGTCTTCTCTTTACAAGAAAAGAAAACAAAGCTACAATATAAATCGTAATAATTACTATTTAAAGAAATTAGATCGTACGACTTTAAATATGTTTCCCTTAACTGGCATGTTTAAATGTTTCCAAGGAGGATATTTCCATGAAAAAAATACCTGTCACTGTCCTAAGTGGCTATTTAGGAGCAGGAAAAACAACATTACTCAACCATATTTTAACAAACCGCGAAGGATTAAAAGTAGCTGTGATTGTTAATGACATGAGTGAAATAAACATTGATGCAACACTTGTCAAAAACAATGGCTTTTCAAGGACAGAGGAAAAATTAGTAGAGCTACAAAATGGCTGTATTTGCTGTACTCTGCGTGAAGATTTAATGCAAGAGGTTGAACGGATCGTTGATGCTGGAGATATTGATTACATCGTAATTGAATCGTCTGGAATTAGTGAACCTGTTCCTGTCGCTCAAACGTTTACGTATATTGATGAAGAACTTGGAATTGATTTAACACAAAAATGTACACTCGATACGATGGTTACCGTTGTTGATGCAAATCACTTTTGGGAAGATTATGGATCAGGTGAATCCCTACTTGACCGAAAGCAAGGAACAGACGAATCTGATACGCGAGAAGTTGCAGACCTTCTCATTGACCAGATTGAATTTGCTGATGTCATTATCCTTAATAAAGTCGACATGTTAGAGGAAATTGATCAAAAAGAACTAATGGATTTTATGCGAAAGTTAAATGCAGACGCAGATATTATACCTACCTCCTATTCGAAAGTAGAATTACCTAGTATCTTACATACAAGAAAATTTGATTTTGAAAAAGCAAGTCAGTCAGCTGGTTGGATAAAAGAATTAAATGAAGAGCATACACCTGAGACAGAGGAATATGGCATCTCTTCATTCGTTTACCGTAGAAGAAAACCATTTCATCCAGAAAGACTGATGACATGGATGGAAGAATGGCCTGTTGATGTTGTACGAGCAAAAGGCTTCATCTGGATCGCGACGCGTAATAATATGGCAGGTATGGTTTCACAAGCTGGTTCTGCTGTGACCATTCAAGGTGCAGGGGAATGGGTGGCTGCCTATTCAGAAGCAGAAAAGCAGCAAACATTACTGGAAGAACCTGAACTTCAAGCAAAATGGGATCCAGAATACGGCGATCGAATGACAGAACTCGTGTTAATTGGTATTGATATGAATCACGAACAAGTTGCTGCCTCTCTTGATCAATGTTTATTAACAGATCATGAAATGACCCAAGATTGGACGCAATTCCCTGATCCTCTTCCACAATATGTTGAGGCATAAACGACATAAAGGCTGTTGAGATTGATCTCAACAGCCATTTTATTGCATCTCTTATTTAAAAGATTAAATGTGCGATAGCTACAACAATCGGTAACGTGATTAATGTTCTTTCTAAAAAAATAATCACTAAATCGGTAAACGTAACTGGTAGTTTTGATGCTAATAACAGGCCACCAACTTCAGACATGTAAATGAGTTGCGTGACAGACACACATGCAATTACAAAACGCGTAAATTCACTTTCAATTCCACTACCAATAACGGCTGGCAAAAACATGTCCGCAAAGCCGATCACCATTGTTTGCGCAGCCTCTGCCGCTTCAGGAACTTGCATCAGATTTAACAATGGTACAAAAGGCGCTCCGAGCAGTTGAAAAAGAGGTGTTTGTTCCGCAATGATTAAAGCAAGTGTACCAAATGCCATGACAACTGGAGTCACGCCAAACCATAAATCAACAACATTTTTTATTCCACCTTTTGCCGTCTCTCCAAATCCTTTATTCATTTTGGCACGCTCAACGGCTTTAACGAGGCCATAACGAAAGGCACTCTGTCCGTTTAATGGACTCTCTTCCACACTCTCTTGATTTTCAATAAAATACGTATCTGGCTTTCTTGAAAGCGGTGGAATTCGTGGACAAATTAAAGCCGCTGCTAATCCAGCAAGAATAATAGTGAAATAATAAGGGATAAACAAATGTCCAAGATCCATATACGTCAAGATGACAATACTAAACGTAATCGAAACAACAGAGAAGGTCGTACTAATAACCGCTGCTTCACGTCTCGTATAAAAACCTTCTTCATATTGATTATTTGTTAACATCACACCAACCGTTCCATCCCCCATCCATGAAGCTAAGCAGTCAATCGAGGATCGACCAGGCAGGGTAAATAGCGGCCTCATTACTCTATCTAGTAAACGACCAAATAATTCAAGTAGACCGAAATTTAATAAAAGCGGTAGAAATAATCCAGCAAATAAAAAGACTGTAAACAGCAATGGAATGAGATCATACAATAACAGACCACCCGTATTTTCAGACCAAATCCACTCTGGACCTAATTCAAAAAGAGTCATCACTGCAAATACAAACCCTAAGATTCTAACAAACCACCAGCCTCGATGAACGAGAAATAACCCTTTTAAAAAACGATTTTTCATCATGACGTCTGGCTTCATAAACGTCACCCAGCTTGTTAAAAGGGCAACAATAAATAAAATCACTGTCATTGTAAATGGTAAGGCTTCATATAATAAGCCTTCTACATAACTTGCCATTAATGCGACAGGGATTGTGATACCTTCTTCATTTGGTATTGGAACCATAAATAGAAAAACCCCAAGTAATGAAGGCAAAATAAAAAGCAGATATTCCTTTAACGAAAAACGTCCTTGTTCATGAGACTTTTTCGATTCTTTTCCTTCCATTGTATCTCCTCCTACTATCAAAACAGTCAATCAGTATAAAGAAACAAGATAGTATTGTATTGTCGCTAATACCGCTCGACATTATTTAAAATCAATGCACCACTACTTAACATAATGAAACACAGGCTAATGAGCACAATACTCATTAGCCTGTGTTTCAATTATATATATTAGCTTCAAAAAGAGCGAATGTCGAGTCTACATTTATATTTATAAAGATAAGTAGATTATTCATCAAACTATATCGATTCACAATTAAACTACATAACCTCTTTTTCCTTTTGTATCTTCTTGAAACCTACTGCTCTATCCTGCTTCCCTTTCCTCGTCCAATTCACTAAGAAAATACCAACAAAAATGAACACAGCACCAACTAATACATTCCATGTTAATCTCTCACCAAGTAATAACCAGCCTGAAATCACGCCAAAAAAGGGTGCTAAAAACAGAAATGCACTTACTTTGCCTGGATCGCCATTTTGAATAAGATAAAACCAAACGGCAAATTGGACAATTGATGCCATGAGCGTTAACCATACTAGGATAAAAATAGAGTCAACATTGATTGTAAAATGTGGATTCTCCATTAGGAAGCTTAACATTAAAAGGATAAGCCCTCCAAATAACATTTGATAGGCTGTCAATACCCATGTATCAAGTTGCTTGGCATATGTTTTGATAAGCAACGTCCCTACTGCCCAAGAAATTGCAGAACATATACCTAAAATAGTTCCAACTCTCAATTCTAGATTCGCGCCAATCGTAATATAAACTCCAACAAATCCTAAAAGAACGCCTACCCATTGGCGAAGATTATATTTCATTTTCAAAATAAATGTACCAAATACTACAACTAATAAAGGATTTGTAAATGTAAGGATTGATAACTCCCCAGAAGGAACGGTTTGCAACCCTACAAAAATACATCCCATCACACCTGCAGTTTGAAAAAATCCTATCGAAACAATTTTGATCCAATCGGAAATAGAATCTGGATGTCGTCGTTTAAGTAACAGGACAATAATAGCCATCATGATGCCTGCAAATGTAAATCGTAATGCCACTAAGAAAATGGGTGAAGAGTATTCCAAACCAATTTTTCCTATCGCAAATGCTGAGCCCATTAACGCAGTTGTTAATACTACAAGAAAGCTATATAAAAGCTTGTTCATATCCTTCTCCTACAAACTAAAGGACAGATAGCCTGTCCCGTTAGTTCTCCTCGTATCTACGGTGAAATGTTTTTACATTTCTAACTTTGTTAAATTAAAGCAATCAGTTCTATTAATAAATTAGCTTCTCATTTTCTTATTCTTTCCTATAAGAACATCCAAAAAACACCGATTACAATAACGATAACGGGAATCAATCCAATATAAATATATGAAAGATTTTTAATCGTCCTCTGACTACCGTAATTAGGGTCTTGGGCTTTTGTAAGAGCCAATGTAATCACAAGTGCAATAACGCACACAATCATGGCTAAAATAATTAAAAAAGTCATCTTGTTTCTCCTTTTTCGCTTTAGTTGAGGATTAGAACTCTCACCATCTAATATTTCTTAAGAACTAGACTTAAATAGGGTCTCTTTCTATTTTAGAAAAAATAGGATCAAATGAAGCCATCCACTTTAGTAGGAATTTGGTCATCCACTTCATGTCTTATTAATGAAAGCTGCCATGTAACAAATGACATGGCCTATTTTATGTCATTTTTGTTAGTGCTTCTTTAAACCTTACCATCCCAATTTGGATATCGTCCACCTTACCTCTCCCGTATGTAAAACGAACATAGCCTTTCTCTGTTCCTAAAATGCTACCTGGTGCAAAGGCTACTCCTCTTTCCATTGCTTCCTCCATTAATCTGGCTTCATCAAATGGTTCATTGATTTTACACCACAGATGAATGCCACCATCTGGCATTATACATTCGACTTTGTTACCTAACAAGCTACTTAAAGTTGAAGTCATTTCATTTCTACGTTGTTCCAATTGATTTCGCAAATGACGAATATGATGATCAAAATCATTTGAACGTAAAAATTGATTTGCGATCCATTGAGGAAAGACGCTATGCCCAAAATCAACCTGCTGTTTTATATCCGCAAGCCTTTGAATAACAGGTGTAGGACCAATAATCCAGCCAATTCTCAAACCAGAGGCGACAATTTTAGATAAAGAACTTACATATAGCACATTCCCATTCGAATCCATTGATTTCAACGTTGGATTCACTTTGCCGTTATAGGACGTCAAGCTGTAAGGATCATCCTCAATAACCGGAATACCGAACTTAGCTGACAATTCAAGAATCTGTTTTCGACGCTCCATACTAAGCACAGTTCCAGTAGGATTTTGATAATCTGGATTCAAAAAGACCATCCGAATGCGATGTTTTCTATGTAGTGAAATTAGATCTTCTGGATGAACACCATCCTTATCGACAGGAAGAAAATAAACTTTCAACCCTGCAGATTCAAACAAGGGAAGAGAAAAACAATAAGATGGATCTTCAATCGCCACTGCATCCCCTGGCTTCAGTAGCCCTTGAACAATAAGATGAAGGGCTTGTTGAGCACCAGATGTAATTAAAATAGAAGACGGTGTTGTCTTAATATTTTTGTATTGTTGAACATGATGGGAAATTGTTTTTCTTAGTTGTTCATTTCCTTGTGGATGGTCATAACCCAAGTGTTCTCGAAAAGGCTGCTTAGATAAAAGATGTTCAAACTGCGTCGTTGGGAACAAATCCGCTGACAATTCCCCACTTGCTAGATTAATAAGATCATGATCTTGCGTTTGCTGACGAAGTCTTTGGACAAGCGGAAAGCTTGGTAAGAACGAGCCATCTTCTACATATCGATTCCAATTAGGGATTCGTTTATTGATGAGTCCCCATATATCACTACTAACTCTCGTTCCACTACCTTTAATCCGATCAACAAGTCCAATTGACTGCAACTCATCATACGCCGCAACAACCGTACTTCGATTAACTTGAAACTCCTTTGCTAATGTTCGTTCAGAAGGCAACAAACTTTTGGAAGGAAAATTTCCTGAAGTGATCTCACTTTCCATATATTCTGCAATTTGTTTATAGATCGGTTTTTTATCCTTTCGATTTGGTTTCCAATGCATGTCTGAATCATCCTGTCTTCTATAATGTTTGAAGATCATATTTCTTTAATTTCTGTTTTATTACATTATACATGGAAATTAATCTGTTATCCTCCGCATTTCTATCATATTGAAAACGGGTTTGATTAAGCCACCCACTTAATAAGTTAAGTTTTTGAAATTACGTTATAATCCACACTTTTTTTGCTAAACATATATATAGCTCAAATTTCCATCTATACCTTTAATAAGATAATGAAATCACACGATTAAATGTTATCATAATATAGTATTTTTCTTTGGATAGAGTTTAGATCATTGAGTAATAAATAAAGGAGCCATTGATATGAAAAAAACTAAAATAGCCGCGATTGGACTAGCATGTATGACTTTGCTTTTTGCTTGTAACAACGGAAATAGTGAAAACACAACTGTTGCTACGATTGATGGAACAGAAATTACAGAATCCCAATTTGTTGATACACTAAAAGATCGCTACGGTGAAGCGACATTAGAAGAATTAATCCAACGTACAATTCTTAAGCAGGAAGCTAATTCGGTTGATATCGCACAAGAGGAGATTGACGAAGAGCTTAACAATTTTAAAACGCAATTTGGAGTAGACGATGATGAGGCACTTATCGAATTGCTCAGCACTCAATTTAACATTCAAGTTGATTCAATCGATGCATTCACAGATGAATACATTGTGCCTCAAATCGTTCTTAAGAAACTCGCAGCAGAAGGTGTCGAAGTAACAGAAGAAGAAAAAAAATCCTACTACGAGGAAAACAAAGAACAATTTGGTGAGCAAGTCGAAGCAAGCCATATCCTTGTTGAAGATGAAACAACAGCAAATGAAATTCTTGAGAAAATCAAAGCTGGTGAAGATTTTGCAGAGCTAGCGAAAGAACATTCAATCGATACTGGTTCAGCTACAAAGGGCGGAAGTTTAGGCTTTTTTAGTAAAGGACAAATGGTTCCAGAATTCGAGGAGGCAGCATTTAACTTAGAAGTTGGTAAGGTTAGTGATCCAGTAAAATCTCAACATGGTTTCCATATCATTAAAGTTACCGATCGTAAAGAAACATATGAAGACTTCAAAGCAGATATCGAAGAGCAGCTTATACAACAGAAATCAAAATCACAAGATCAAGTGATGAGTGAATTATTTGATAGGGCTAACGTTGATATTAAAGATTCTCGTTTCTCAAACATCGTCGATAAAGGAGAAACAAAGACACAATCGGGTTCAGCTTCAGATACAGAAGCACCAGCAGATTCTGAAAAAGAATAAGAACAAAAATTAGCTTGTCGATAACAACCTTTTAAGAGGCCAATCGACAAGCTTTTTTTATACTCAAACGTCCTGTCTGCATAAGCTATGATTTTCAAGTAAGAATTGGACTAACTTACCGCTACGCTATAGACTACGAACAATCTTGTTCACTTAATCATATTTATAAAGAAAGTATTTGAAATGGAGTGAAAAAATTGAACATCAATTTAGTTATTTTTGGACGGATAGTATCGATCATTGGGTCGTTTTTACTGTTTATTGCAGGATTGATCTTCCTAAAAGTTGAATTAGGCGCTGCTAGACGTCAACGATCAATAGTTGTATAAAAAACCAGGCGTGTTGAAATCAGCGATCTTGATTGAGCTGTTGCACTTGGTCAGCTACTTGAGCTTCTTCAAGATGTCCTAAAAGAAAGTAACAAAAAAATCCAAAAGTTAATTTAAAGTCAACTTCAACACTGGATTGCGGGCTTACCTAATTACATCAAGATCTCCCTGCCTATTTCAGTGTGCGAAAGTTGAGTTAATTAATATAGTGCGTGTTTAAAAAGGGGTAAACTTTTCAAAAAAATTAAAATGCATCTTAGCGAAAATGGTAAAATCGAAGTAACCTGGCGTACTTCATCTTCATTTTTTGACCATTGGAGTTTTCCGTTATCCAACCGTTTATAGAGCATGACAAAGCCATCACCTTCGAAAGATAAACATTTATAGCGATCTTTACTCCACTCAGAAAATAAAAAAAGCGAATCGCTTTACGGATCGAGCTCGAAAGAATCCTGAATCAGTGTGGCCAATCTGTCAATGCCTTTTCTTATATCAGTCTTCCCACAAATGATGTAGATCTATTTCACGCCAGTATAATCATGTTTCATAGATGTTTCAACTCCCTCATTACGGTTTGGATGGTTCTCCCATCTTGCCGTTGAAGAAGGATATTTCAGCGGTTGCCATTTTGATCGTGCAAACGCTATTTGAAAGAGTTGTTGGAGAAATTGGTGTATCGAGAGCTTTATTTTCGGAATGTTGTATAACGGGGACGATCGTTAATTTTTGTTGCGGCATAAGAAAAGCACCTCCTTTAGTTGATTCATGTATCGTACCAGGAGGTGTTACGTGTTATTATGCGTTGTTTGAATGCGGGCTTACTTATGTTACTTATGGCCTAAGAGTCTATTTACATTTAACATATATATGCTCTTTCACATTCTACAAAAGATTTAGTTTCATTAAACCCACCACATATCAGAAGGTTTTTCTTCTATTAAGATCGAATTCAAGTTCTTAACCGCTCTAGTAAACCCTTCTTCAATTGACATGATTGGATCTTCGTGTTCAATACTCACCACATAATCATAACCAAACGTTCGCAGTGTACTTATCATATCCGACCATTCTTTAACACTGTGACCACATCCAACAGAACGAAATGTCCATGCTCGTGTTTGTACTTCTCCATATGGTTGCATATCAATTAATCCATACATATTTACGTTGTCTTGATCAATGTACGTATCTTTAGCATGAAAGTGATGAATCGCATTCGCTTTCCCTAAAATTTTAATGGCTGCTACAGGATCAATGCCTTGCCACCATAAATGACTAGGATCAAGATTTGCACCAATAGCGTCACATGTTTCTTCTCTTAATTTAAGAAGGGTATAAGGTGTATGAACTAAAAATCCCCCATGAAGCTCTAAGCCAATTTTCACATTATGATCCTTGGCAAACTGACCCCATTCCTTCCAATATGGAATTAACTTCTCCTCCCATTGCCATTTTAAAACATCACCGTATTCATTAGGCCATGGTGTTACAGGCCAATTTGGATATTTTGCGTCTTCATGGTCACCTGCTGTTCCTGAGAAGCAATTGACCACCGGTACATCCATAAGATTTGCTAGTTTAATTGTTTTAACTAATGCTTTATGCGACTCTTTTGCAAATGATGAGTCAGGTGAAATTGGATTTCCATGACAGCTAAAGGCGCTTATTTCAAGATCTCTAGACGTTATTTTTTCTAAGTATTCCTTACGAAGCTCTTCACTTTCAAGCAGACTATCTATGTCACAATGGGCGTTCCCTGGATAGCCACCTGTTCCAATTTCAACTGCCTTTACACCAGCTTGTTTAACGTAATCTAGCATGTCATCAACATTTTTCTCTGAAAATAATACAGTGAACACACCTAACTTCATTGCCATCCTCCTCTATGCTAATTTAATACTCTTACCAGTCTCACTACTTAAGTAAATAGCATCAATAATTTTTGAAACTTGTAAAGCCTCTTCGGGTTTAACGACCAGTTCCTCTTTTCCTAAACAAGTCTCAATGAAATTTCTAACTTGATTAAGCCCAGGATTTTCTTCACCCGATATCCAATTTGCCTGACTGTTGATGAGTATGCCATGTCTCGCTTGGTTAAGTTCAAATGGAAATAAGTCAATGCCTCCTGTTAGCCCAGAAATACTAACGCTTTCAATATCATCTTTAATATTGGCTGCCCAAGACGTTTCAAACAGCATCGATGCTCCATTTTCAAAAGTGATATATGCTGTTACATGATCATCGACTTCAAATGTCTCATGGTTAATCTCTCCCCATTGATTCACTTGATTTGCCATCTTACTTAAGTGATTGTATGATCTTCCTATTACTTCAACAGGTTTCGGATTTCCTAGCAACCAAAGAGATAAGTCTAAAAAATGACAACCCCAGTCAATAAGACTTCCCCCGCCTTGAAGGTCTTTATTGGTGAAAACGCCCCAACCTGGTACTTTTCTTCTTCTTAGTGCTTGTGCTCTAGCTACAATTGGTTTACCAATTTCATTTGCTACTATTACCTTTTTTGCAGCACGTGAATCTTTCATAAAACGATAATGATACCCAATTGCCAAAACTTTACCTGATTGTTCTGCCGCTTCTATCATTTCTTCACATTCTTTTGTATTTAGCGCCATCGGTTTCTCACAAAAAACATGAACACCGGCATTTAAAGCAGCAATGGTGATTTCAGCATGAAATTTATTTGGGGTACAAATGGTGACCGCATCAACTTCACTTAATAGTTCCTTGTATTCCGCATACACTTTGTTGATCCCAAACTTAAGAGCAACTGCATGTGCCGTTTCCATATTCATATCACAAACGGCTTCAAGAGTGACAGAGTCCGTTAATTGTAGGTATGCCGGAATGTGACGATCTTGAGCAATACCTCCAGCACCGATGATTCCCATTTTAATTTTACTCATGTGATTCTCCTTTATTTAAAGACTAACTATTTGTTTCGTTTCGCTAGATTCTAGTGCAGATAATACTATTTGTAGAGATTTCATCCCTTCTTCTCCTAAAACAGCTGGTTCAACATCTTGAATAATAGCGTTAACAAATTGATCAATGACTTGTGTGTTCGTTTGACCACCCGAGTCATTTGTTTGAATACCACCAAGCTCATATTTAACGACTTCGCCACTCTTATATTGAACGACAAGTGAATTGACTGGATCATCCTCTAATCGAAGAATTGCATTTTCACCGTAGATAATTGTTGAATTATCTTCTTTTGAAACATAGGACCAACTAGCAGCTAAAGTTCCAATAATACCACTTTCTGTTTTTAACACACATACTGCCGTATCATCCACATCAGCGTTACTCTTCGCGCTTGTTTCAATAAAGGCACCAACTTCAACAAATTCTTCATCTAAGATGAATCTTAACAAATCCGTTTTATGCACACCTAGGTCTCCCATTGCACCTATAAACGCTTGCTCTTTTTTGAAGAACCAACTTTCAGCTCCATCAGCACTCCAACCCTCAGGACCACCATGGCCAAACGTCGTACGGAAGCTGTATATTTTTCCAACTTCTCCATTTTCAATCAATTGTCTCGCTTTTTGGTGAGATGGGACGAAACGTTGATTATGTGCGATCATTAATTTTTTGTCGTTTTCTTGTGCAGCCTTAATCATGTTCTCTGCATCCGAACGTGATGTTGCCATTGGCTTTTCACAAAGTACATGCTTTCCTGCTTGGAAGGCAGCAATTGAAATCGGCGCATGTAAATAGTTTGGTGTACATACACTCACTGCATCAATCGAAGGATTGGCAAGTAGCTCTTCATATCTTGTATAAGCAGTTGCTTTATACAAGTCTGCGAATTCCTTTGCACGTTCTGCAACAATGTCACAAACAGCGACAATTTCTACGTCTTTATTATTGACATACTCCGGTAAGTGACGGTTCTTAGCAATGCTCCCACAACCGATAACAGCTACTTTTAATTTACTCATTATGTTTCCCCCTATTATTTAAATGCTTTTTATCCAAACATTAATTAACTGATACTAAATCACGATTTCTATTTTGCTTTAATTTCCTCAAGCGGCTTAGCGTTACCATAAACAGGATAAGAGCGATTGACTGGCTTTGCCCACTCAACTGCGTTTTTGATTACTCGTTGAATTTCTTTATTATGATACGTAGGGTATGTCTCATGCCCAGGACGGAAATAAAAGATCTTTCCATTGCCTCTTTGGTACGTACAACCACTTCTGAACACTTCTCCGCCCTCAAACCAACTCATCATGATTAGTTCATCAGGTGTAGGAATATCAAAGTGCTCACCATACATTTCTTCTTTATCAAGTTCGATATATTCACCAATTCCTTCTACAATCGGATGACTTGGTTCAATAATCCAAATGCGCTCCTTTTCATCTGCTTCACGCCATTTCAAATCACAACTCGTTCCCATTAACGTTTTGAAAATTTTAGAAAAATGTCCTGAATGAAGAACGATTAATCCCATTCCTTCTAATACTCTTTTCTTCACCTTCTCCACAATAACATCCTCTACTTCATCGTGCGCAAGATGTCCCCACCAAATTAAAACATCGGTATTGTTCAAAACCTCTTCAGTTAGTCCGTGTTCAGGTTCATCGAGCGTTGCTGTTTTCACATCTAGCTTTGCTTCTTGTAGAAAGCTAGCGATAGCCCCGTGGATTCCTTCTGGGTAAATATCTCGTACGACCGTATTCTTTTGCTCATGACGGTTCTCATTCCATACTGTTACGTTTAACATATTAGTTCCCCCTATAAGTTAATTGAATTGCAGCTTTTATGGGATCGTTCTCATACATATGAGAACGATCCCATAAAATACATGAGAAACCGCTTCAGAAGTGTGGGATCGTTCCCACAAATACTAACATTAAACGGATTCTCGACTAATCACTTGTATCGGTAATTCAATGATTTGTTTTTCGTTACCACTAGGATTATTTAACATTGAAAGCATAACTTCCATTGTTTTCTGTCCCATCTCTTTAATCGGTTGCCTAATTGTTGTCAATGTCGGCTCCATTAATTCAGCAATCGGTTGATCATCAAATCCGATGACTGCAATCTCTTCAGGAATCTTTACACCTAAAGTTTTTGCTTGTTTAATTATCCCCGCAGCAATTTCGTCACTACCTGTGAAAATAGCTGTAGGTCGGTCTTCCATTACTTGTATTTCTCTTAGAACTCTTTTCCCACAGTCAATACTATAAGGATCACGGAAAACCCATTCTTCCCTTACCTCTAGACTAAATTCATTAATAGCCTTCCTAAATCCTTTTTCACGGTCTATTCCAAGTTCACTTGCTGTACCGCCACAATATGCTATTTTTTTATGCCCCTTTTCAATTAGGTGACGAGTTCCTAAATAACTTCCCTTAACCTGATCGAGTCTTACTACTGGGAATGTAGCCTCCGATCTATATTCATTACATAGAATAATTGGACCACATTCTTTATAGGTAGCAATTGTTTCCCAATCATTTTCAATTGATGTAAAAATGAGACCATCTACTTGCTTCGTTTGTAACAAATTCAAAAAATTAAGTTCTTTCTCCTTGTCTTGGTGCGTTTGACAGATTAATAGTTGGAAACCGTATTCCACCGCTATCATTTCTAACCCCTCTATTAAGAAAGGGAAAAATGGGTTCGTTAGACGTGGAACAAGTACAGCAATCGTATCTGTCTTTTGCGTTCTTAACCTTTGTGCTGATGAATTAGGATGATACTCTAATTCCTTCATAGCATCATAAACCAATTTCTTTTTTTTCTCTGATACATAAGGGTGATGATTGATTACTCTAGATACAGTCGATCTTGATAATCCAGCCCGTTTAGCGACATCTTCTATCGTTGCCATTAGTCTCTCCTTCGCCAATAGTGAAAACGCTTTCCAAAAAGAAAAAGCAACTGCACTCTCAGTCTAATTCAAAACGATACGAATGACAACACCTAAAATTTTTTCTTGAAGGAAGGATACATTCTTACAACATTCTAGCTCTTTTGTAAAGATAATCTATATTCCTTAGGTGTTTGCCCTTCACGTTTCTTAAATACCTTTATGAAATATTTATCATTTTGATAGCCAACCGTTTCAGCAATTTCATAAATTTTTAAGAAAGGATTCCCTAATAATTCTTTTGCTTTTTCAATTTTAATCTTCGTTACATAATCAGTAATAGTCTCGTGGTATTCTTGTTTGAATTTCCTTGAAATATACTCCCTACTTAGAAAAAAACGATCTGCTATTTCATGCAATTTAATATCTTGTTGATAATTTCTTCTAACATACTCTTCAATTTGCTGAACGGTATTTTTTTTAGTTGAATATTTACAGTCATACACCAACTTCATAAGTTCATAAAACTCTTCCTTTTTTTCTTTCTTAAAAAGAGCAAAAGAAAAACGACCGTTTTGATCCCAGTAATGAATTCCTTCATAGATGGAGTCTGAGTAATTAATCTCATACTCTTTTAACCAATGTGCTTTTAATAAATCAAATTGTGTCTCCCACACCTCAAGCTGTCCCATAGTAAAATGGCCTCAGTCCTCAATCTTGTTAAAAATTTTATCTAATATACGATCGAGCTGCTCCACACTACCACTTTGAATGGCCCATTTAACTTCTACTGAAAAATCTAGAAGGTACGCTAAATCATAATGCTCTCCCTCGTTAGCTTGAACCGTTAGCGTTAGTAGATTAAATTTATCTAGAGTGTTTTTAGCAGACTTATAAGCAAGCATTAGCTCATCAGATGATTCCCCTGCTACAATCAAACAATCTAATTCATTTGCTCGTTTAATCTCGAGAACAACTTGATTAATGATTTCTTTTATATCCGGAGTCTTCCAAAGGATCAAAACCAATTCCTCATCCTTGTTCGTGTTTTTGAATGCCACTCCCTTATCTTTTTTTGTAAGGAACTGGTTACAAGTCTCTATAACCTTTTCGAACGCTATATCTGCATTTTTCTTATATGCCGTCTGAATAATCCCTGCCATTTGAATAATAGCCACCGAATATGGCTTACAGATAACAATATTCAGCTGCGAGGAGACTCGGTCAGGTAAATGAGGTTGACTCAAACTATCTGAAAGTAGATGGTCCAAAACCGCTCGGTTATTTTCTAAAGTAGATAATCTAGCACTATTCTGTTGCTTCCACTCTACGACAGCCCTAGTTAGCGTTTCGTTAAGCTCAGCTGGGTTTATTGGCTTTAAAATATAATCAAAACTCCCATACATAATGGCATTTTTAGTATATTTAAAATCATCATAACCACTTATAACAATGACTTTAGCTGTTAATTCGTTTTCATAAATCCATCTCAAAAGATCTATTCCATCACACCTTGGCATACTCATATCTGTAAAAATAATTTCTGGTCGATGTTTCGAGATTAGTTGCATGGCCTGGTTACCATCTGCCGCTTCTAAAATAGTGTTAATCCCTAGCTTTTCCCAATCAGCTAACAATAGAAGTCCTTCGCGGACATGTTTTTCATCATCAACGATTATGGCCTTCATGAAAAAACCCCATTTCTATCGGTAATCTAATTGTGATAAGGAAACCTCCCGAATCTCGGTTTTTCAATTTAAACGTAATATCATTTTCATAATAAAGCTTTAACCGTTCATAGATATTTTTTAACCCTATACTATCTCCACTTAAACTCCGGTTCGCTTCTTCATTTAATTGCTGTCTTATCTCTTTGAGACGTTCTTCAGATACACCATGACCGTTGTCACTAATGGAAATTAACAACATTTGATTTTTTAATTTACACTTTACAATAAGCTTCCCGATATGATCTCTCCCATCAAATCCATGTTTAAAGTAGTTTTCAATAATAGGTTGCAATATCATCTTAGGTACTTTGATATTCAGCACCTCTTCATCAATATCTAATTGATATTCTAAATCTTCACCGAATCTTTGTTTTTGTAATAACATATATGCTTTTGTGTAATTGATTTCTTTTTCTAGTGGTACAATATCTTCCTCCATATTCATGCTATATCTCATAATTTGCGAGAGGTCCGTAAGCGAAGAGTAAATTTCAGGCACCTTGCTTTTTAATGCCATTGTCCCAATTGATTGTAACGTATTATATAAAAAATGCGGATTAATTTGCGAATGAAGAACCTTTAGTTGATTCGTTTTATTTTCTAGTTCTAATTTATATTCTCTATTAATTAGCTGATTAATTTTTTCAATCATTGTCTTAAAACGATCCCCAAGAATGCCAATTTCATCTTTCCCAAGAGTTTGAAACTGTACTTGCATATTCCCTTTTTCAACTTGCTTAATATTTTGTAGTAATATTCTTATAGGTGATGTTATTTTAAAAGATACAAGTAATGTTGCTAATATTACAAGAACCAATCCAATCACTCCAAAAAAGATATTAATCAACGCAACACCGTATGCACTTTCATAGAGAGTTGTATTTGGAATCCTCTTCACTAAGATCCAGTTGCCCGTTGCATCTGAGATCGTTTCATAAATCATAACTCCATCAAAGTCCTCGTCCTTCCAAGCCATAGTACCGCTTGTTTCTACTGAGTCTAACAAGGATTCTTTCCACTTAAATAAACGATCTTCACTTGACAGAGGTTCTGAGCTATAAATTAAATGACCCTCTTGAGTTAAGATATAAAATTCCTCAGTTTCCTCATGATAAAGATACTTACTTAATTCATTAATCTTATCTGGCCTTATCTCTAAAGACACATAAGCAAGAATATGATTAGCAGGAATATCTTTAAATGCGCGATGAATCGTGAAGCGGTTAAATTCATTCAACGGTTCCATATATAAATTAGCGGAGTTTTCCTTTGCCTTTTTATAATAATCAATTTCCTCTAGACCTATTAGACGAGAATAGGCAATTGCCGAACGCCTTGAGACCGTTAATAATTCCTGGTGTTTCACAATCGCCATAGAAACCTTATAAACACTTTCATCACTATATAAAAGCGATTGTATAACGTTATGAACAAAACTTCTTGACCCATAGTCACCTATCTCTTGCTTCCTTAAATAGTTCATAAAATTCGAATTATTATAAAAAGAAAAAGTGAAATTGTTTAATTCTTTTAGATAACTTTCAATGTTTACCTTTCCCTGATAAAGTAAATTAATATTCTCTTGTATGGATTGATCTTTTAATGATTCTTTCGTATATAAATAAGTCACAATAATGGAACTTCCAAAAGGAATAATGGTTATAAGTAATAGGAGGACAATTAATTTGTTTCTAATGCTAGTTTTCAACAACGAAGTACCTCCCTTCAAAACCACTACATTCTTCGTAAAAATTTTGGTTCCATTACAATTAAACTATAATGCAGAAAGCATATCTATGTATAGACATGCTTTCTACTATTGTTTCGAGCTATTACTTAAGATTATCCCAAGTAGCTTGGAATTTTTCTAAAACTTCCTCATAATCAATTTGACCTGCCACATATTCTTGGATTGCAGCTGCAAAATCTTGGTTTGCACCATCTGGCCATCTGAACCATGTCCAAGGAATCGTCTGCTCATTAACAGAGTATTCAAGAATCGATTCACCTAAATCACCTAAGCCGGCTGGTTCGATGTTATCAAATGCAGGAATGAACGCAAATTCTTCAGTCATATATCGTTGGCCAGTTTCAGAAGAAACCATCCAATCTAAAAGAAGTTTAGCTTCCTCTAGGTTTTCTGAGTTTTTATTTAGAGCCCAGTTGTTTGGAACCCCAACAGGGATTCTATTAGCATCCGCCTCATCGTTTAATGGAATTGGTAAGAATGCCATATTCATATCAGGATTAATTTGATAAATCATATTTTCAGTCCAGTTACCTTGTTGAATCATAGCTGTTTCACCCGATGCAAAAAGTGTAACTTGAGTGTTATAGTCTGTTGTTAATGGATTTGGATTACCATATTTAATTTCCGTGTCAATCACTTGTTTGAAATCTTGAAAGTGTTTATTACCAGCAAATGTCTCTGTTCCTGCATGCAATCCTTCAATAAATGCAACAGGGTCATCTTGCTGTGCAAATGGGATATTTAATAAATGTTGCCCAACTACCCACCATTCACCATAACCAGCAGCAAATGCAGTAATGCCATTTTCCTCTAACTTTTCTACAGCTACTTGTAACTCTGCCATTGTAGCTGGCGGTTCTGTAATACCAGCTTGCTCAAATAAATCCTTGTTGTAGACAAAGCCATATCCTTCAAGGTTTACTGGCATCCCGTAAAGCTTTCCATCTTCATCGGTCATCGGAATTTTACCAATTGGTAGTAAATGTTCTACCCAAGGTTCACCTGAAAGATCTGCTAAATGCTCTTTCCAAAGTTCTAGTTCATTGAAACCGCCATTATTGAAAATATCAGGTTTTTCTCCAGAAGCAAATTTCGCTTTTAACGCAGCATTATAGTCAGCACCACCACCAACTGTTTCAAGTTTCACCTTGATATTCGGATGCTCCGCTTCAAACTCTTTTAGCATTTCTTGTAGTTGATCAGCGATTTCTACTTTAAACTGGAAGAAATTCAAAGTAACCACTTCTTCACTAACACTTGCATCAGAATCTCCATCTGTACCAGTATCGCCCGAAGAGTTATCCGTTTTGTCAGATGAACACCCCACAATAATTCCGACCGCTAACAACATTGACAAGCAAAGAAAAAGTAAACGTTTCATTGCAATTGCCCTCCTCTAATCCCCTAATTTTTATCTTACTATTTTAATTTTTGTAGCGATAGCTACAAAATTTATAAACTTAAGTTATTTGATTGATCCTGAAGCAATTCCCTTAATAATATGCTTTTGCAAAAATAAGAAGAAAATAACAACTGGAGTAATCCCTAATACAAGTGCAGCAAGACCCATATCCCATTGCTTTGTATATTGAGCGAAGAAAGAGCTAGTCGCTAATGGAATCGTACGTAATGAAGCATCCTGTAGAACTAGTAGTGGAAGCAAATAATCATTCCAAATCCACAACGTGTTTAAGATCAATACGGTTACCGTAATTGGTTTTAAAAGCGGAAAGACAATTCTCCAAAATACCCCAAATTGAGTACAACCATCAATGCGAGCTGATTCTTCCACTTCAACTGGTACCGTTTTCACAAAACCATGATACAAAAATAATGATAGCGGAACTCCAAAACCAAAGTACATAATAATAATTCCTGGAATACTATTCATAATTCCTAGCATTCCACCTAATTTCACTAAAGGAATCATCACAGTCTGAAATGGAATAACCATTGCAGCTACGAAGAACACAAACAAAATCTTACTGAACTTTCCCGGTGTACGAACCATTTTCCACGCGGCCATCGAACTAATGATGACTAAACCAAGATTACTTACAACCGTAATAATCAGTGAGTTTAAGAACGCTCTCGGAAAGTCAAGAATCTCCCATACCTTCACGTAATTAGAAAATAACCATTCAGTCGGTAATGCAGCAGCATCTATTAAAATTTCAGAGAATCCTTTTAATGAATTTGCAATGACAAAATAAAATGGTACTAAGAAGATGAGAGCAATAATTATCGCAAAGATTTCTAAGATAAATGTGCCTTTAGTGTATTTTTTATTCATTACGCCTCAACCTCCCTTTTTTTAGTAATCATGACTTGTAACGTTGTAAAAACAGCAACAATAGCGAAGAACAGAATCGATTTCGCTGACCCTAGGCCATAGTTGTTGTTTGTAAAAGCTTCTTGATAAATGTTAATTGCTACCGATTGAGTTGAGTTAAATGGTCCTCCACCGGTTAATGATAAGTTTAAATCGAAAATTTTGAAGGCCATTGAGATCGTTAAGAAGAAGCAAATCGTAAAGGCTGGTAAAATTAAAGGAATAATTATTTTCGTTAACGAAGTAAAAGCATTAGCTCCGTCAATTTTTGCTGCTTCTAATAAGGATGTATCTACACCTTGTAAGGCAGCGATATAAATAACCATCATATATCCACTGATTTGCCATGCAAAAACAATAACAATTCCCCAAAATGCTGTCTTTGCATCCCCTAACCAAGCTTGTTGAAAGAATGAAAGATTTGTTAGTTCTCCAATTGCAGCAAAACCCCTTACGAAGATAAATTGCCAGATAAAACCCAATAGTAAGCCACCTATAACATTGGGAATAAAGAAAGCTGTCCTTAAGATATTTCTTGTTTTTAATGCTGAGTTTAATAGTAACGCGAAAGAAAAACCTATAATATTACTTATAGCTACTGCAGCAAACATGAATTTCGTTGTAAAAAGAAAAGAATCAAAAAACCTCTCATCATTCGTGAAAATCCTTTTATAGTTTTCAAAACCTACCCATTCCGTAGCTGAACTGATTCCATTCCAAGAAGTAAAGGAGTAATAAACACCCATAAAAAATGGAATGATCTGAATAACAATGAAAAATATAAGTGCTGGTCCAACAAAAGCGGCGTAAGATAATATCTTTTTCGTTTTTGCTTTATTTTTAACCACTCTTCTCAGATCTGTATCCACTTTCGCTTTTTTTGTATCGATGTCTATTTTCACTATTAACTCACCGCTCTCACTTGTAATCGCTTTCATATTTATATTTTAAAGTAAGCGGTTTCAAATTGAATACTAACTAGATTGACTAAAAAGGTGCACTATTTTGACCATAAAAAAAGCACGGTTTCAACCATGCTCTCTCTAACCTTCAGGTGTTACTTCCGTATCAAGCGCGTGTAAAAAAGTGAGGATGGATCTGTAACTACTACCAAAGTCCCCAAAAGATCCTTGTTTTGCACAATACACATCAATTGCTGATTTTATAGGATTTAGTTTAAAAACGGTTACAACCATGATTGAAGAGCCTACACCTTGTTTTTTTAATGAAATTTCTCCTCGCTCAACATCTACTTGAGTGATTTCCCAATTTGGAAACTTCTTATTGTTTATTATTTTTTTCACGTTTTCAATCATTGTTTCTCTACTTTTTTTATAATAGCGGGTTTTAAGACCAGGTAATTTCGGTTGCTCGCTAGTTTCTTCATGGTTCTTCCATAACCCTGTAATTGTTCGTAATGTTGACATAGCTCCTCCTAAATTCATTATTTTCAACGATTTAACCTAACTTAAACCATACTCGAATATCTTTATTAATACAATTCTCTCATCGTAGAGACTCGGAAATTAAGTAACTGATCTTGGGTCTAATGGGGGGATGAAAGCAGGTTTCCTGAGGATAAATTGGAATGTTCAAATCCATTTTTTTAGTATATAACTAACTCAACTTTCGAATCGATAAAATACAATAAGTTCAACCAGCAGTATTCCACCAGTTCACACTGGTGGTTTTGATTTAGTGAATTCTTAATTCTGTTTTAGTATCAAAGAAATGTACTTTATTCATATCGAATGCTAATTTGACTTTCTCTCCATTCTTCACATCAGAACGAGCATCAACGCGAGCGATGAAATCTTGATTAGCAATTTTAGAGTATAGGTAAGACTCTGCTCCTAGTAATTCTGCTACTTCAATGGTTGCATCAATTTGAGTTTCTGGTGAAGCTTCTAGGAAAAGGAGCTCGTCATGGATGTCCTCAGGACGAATACCAAGTATAACCTCTTTACCTGCATAGCCTCTTTCTTTTAGTAACTTCATTTTTCCTTCTGGGATTTTAATTTTAAAGTCTCCCATAGTAAAGACACCATCAGCTAATGTACCATTCAAAAAGTTCATGGCAGGTGAGCCAATGAAACCACCAACAAAAACGTTATCAGGATTATCGTAAACTTCTTTAGGCGTTCCCACTTGTTGAATAAAACCGTCTTTCATAATGACGATACGAGTAGCCATCGTCATTGCCTCAGTTTGATCATGTGTTACATAGATCGTCGTAGTTTGAAGACGTTGATGTAATTTCCCGATTTCAGCTCGCATTTGAACACGAAGTTTAGCATCAAGGTTGGATAATGGCTCATCCATTAAGAAAACTTGTGGATCACGAACGATTGCTCTTCCTAATGCAACACGCTGCCGTTGTCCACCAGACATTGCTTTTGGTTTACGATCGAGATACTCAGTTAGACCTAGAATCTTAGCAGCTTCTTGTACACGTCTATCAATCTCATCTTTTTTAAATTTACGTAATTTCAGACCAAAAGCCATGTTATCGTATACATTCATATGCGGATAAAGAGCATAGTTTTGGAAAACCATCGCAATATCACGGTCTTTTGGAGCAACATCGTTTACGCGACGATCCCCAATGTATAGATCGCCTTTGGAAATTTCTTCTAGACCTGCGATCATACGTAATGTAGTTGATTTACCACAACCAGAAGGACCAACAAACACGATAAACTCTTTATCTTCTATTTTCAAATTGAAATCAGTAACCGCTGTAACATCACCATCATAAATCTTGTAAACGTTTTCTAATCGAATTTCACCCATATGAACTCGCCCCTTCGTTTCTAAGTATGATGTAAGTTTAACTCAAGTAAGCTTTTTCTCATATTGTAAAAGTGCATAATAAATAATGCATTGTTTTTGTGCACAATGCATTATTTCTTAGAATCGTTAATGAGTAGGGCAAGATAGATAGAAACAGCATGACTGAAATGGCGGATGTCTATACCCGTTTTTTCAATGAATTTCTCAACGCGGTATTGCATAGTATTGCGGTGGAGATAGAGTTTCTTTGCAGCTAAAGAAATATTCATATTGCAATCTAAGTACATTTTTATACTTTTAATCAGATCTTTATCATTGATCACGTTTGATAAAAGTTGCTCAGAGATTTGCTGAAGAGTTGAAGAACTTGTCTCGTGCAAGAGAAGATAAGGAATGACAGCTTCCCCGTTATAAACGTTCATTCTATGTGACTGACTCACTATAGAAAAACATATTTTTTCCCATACAAAATGTCTCTTTGCTTCGTTGATCATAGAATTCTTTAAACCTATGTATAAGGATAAATCAATGTAAAAATCACTTGTAATTGTATTTGTAATGGAGTCATATAAGTTCTCAATCGAATCGGTTATGTCTGGTTGTAAGTCTATGATGACACCCTGAGTGTCCGATTCCCATAGAATCACTGTTTTCGTAGAAAATAAACTAGCTATTGCTTCGGTTAATACGTCAAGGTCTGTTAACTCCCCTTTTATATTAATGTGAATGTAACGATAGGGTGTGCTATCTGTTTCTAATGGTGTTACCACGTTTTCTGGTTCAAATAAGATGTCTGACCAAGTCCTCTCTTCATTTGATCTAAAATAACGTTTCTTTGTTATAGTAATAGGAGTTAAGAAGATCTTTATTAAAGATAATTCGTTTACACTCAATTGATCTATAGGAAAACCTACAGTAAGGTTATCTGGTGTTTTAAACCATTTATATTCCTCATGGTCTAATTCATCGTTCCACAAAACTATTTTATAACCAAAATGTTGTTTCAGTTTATCTAACATAGAAAAATCCTTTCGTTAATGAAATATTAGCCTGAATTATTCATACTTCCTATTTAAATCATGATTGAAGCAAAAATCAAACATTTTCCTGCCCCATTGGCAAACATCAAGGTGATTTCGTTACATAAGACGTAATTTTAAAATGAATATCTAAAAATAGTTGGTGTTTGGACAGACTTTTCTTTTGTTCTGACATTGGATTTTAAAAATAGCTTTCAGGGTAGCTCACTCTAGCTTTAGCTGCTGAATTCGCTGAAGTACTTTACAAAAGAAATCTTGGTACACAAAACTCGAAGATGATTTAAAGTAAAGGGATCGTCCTGACTTTACTAATTTACTAGCAATCTTAATGATCCGTGTACGTATGGTTTCGATTTGCATGTTTTTCCTCATTCCGGAAAATAAAGCGTACGCAGTCAATTCGTTAGGTTTTAAGCTAAGAGACTCAACATCATCTTCACCTCGTTTACTTGGAAAGAATGGCTTTTCATGTGATCTAAACCAACCCTATTCTTGGCTTCCTTAATGTAGTTCTCCATCGTCCTACTGACTAAATTAATTTTAAACTTTCTTTACCCAGAGTATTTTCTCTTTTTCTTTTGTAGGCAAAGACATTCTAAACTTTCTCTTCAATACATTAACATTCGAACTAACAAATTCTACTTTTTTATAAGGTTTATTACTAGAATTGTTAGTTCCATCAAAATGAAGGGTCATTTTGAACGGGAAATGACCCTCTTTTGAAATAACAGCTCGATACGTTCCAATAAATTTCCCATCTGCATTATTTCCTTTGATTTTTCCTATCCAGATGCCCATTAGATTCATCACCTTTGACATAAGTAGAGATTTTCCATAGCCAATTAACTTCTTAAAATGTTAAAGTCTTCTCTCTTTCCATAAATCGAACACTTACCCAGCTTCTATAGAATGACCTTGGGAATTAGACAGTTTCCAATAATGACCCTTCATTTCCATTAATTCATTATGAGTCCCCTTTTCAATAATTCTACCATTTTCAATATACAAAATTTTGGTAGCGTTCTTAATAGTAGAAAGACGGTGTGCAATAATAAAGGACGTTCTTCCCGAAAGCAACGTCTCCAATCCTTTTTGTAAGGCGAGCTCCGTTTCCGTATCGATGCTTGATGTTGCTTCATCCAAAATCAAAATTTTCGGATCTGCGAGTAATGCTCCTGCAAAGGAGATCAGCTGCCTTTGCCCAGAAGAAAGCCTTGTGCCTCTTTCATTTACTTCTGTAAAATAACCATCCTCTAATGTATTTGTATCAAAGAGAGGCAAAATATAACTGTTTATTTCACCTGGATATGGCTGCAATTGGTCAATATGTGACTTAGCAAACTGTTGTTCATTTTTAATAAAATCTTGGAACCACTCTTCCTCATCGAGGTCTGGATTACTCCCCCAAATCCCAGTACCATCATAAAGAAGTACTGAAATGGACATAAAATTTGAATTGTTCACCATCATGGATGATAACAATCTTCTTAGTTCATTCTTCACCAGCAAAGTCTCATCATCCGCACCATTCTCTTTTTCCAGCCTTAACCACTCTTGAGTCGTTTCATTAATGAGCACCTGCTTGCCTAAATCCTCGGCCTGTGTCGTAATCGAATCAACATACAACAAATATTGATCCATCATTTCAATTGTTAAATCTTGTGCCTGATCTCTAATAATAGTTGTAAACCAGCTTGGAATAATAATTGATAATAGAATAAATGGAATCGTTAGCAAACATGTAAAAATAAGAAATAAACGATTGCGTAATGTAAAAAACATTTCAGCCTTCTTTCCGGATAAGATAAAAGAAACCCCTTACATTTTATCTAAAGATTTTATACGGCATTGTAAGTCTTGTTCATTCTTCAAAGATCAATTTGTAAGTTTAGTCATCCTACTTTAAATTCTTTGTCTAGAACATTAGCATACCGACTACAATTTTACCACTTGAAATTTAATATAATCGTTGCTAGCAGGAGGTTCTTAATTAGGAATAGAGAGTCCATGTACACTTTAAACAGAAAAGCTCCCTCACTCAAAAGCATTAAGCACTTATTTTGTAATAGGATTAATTTTCCAATATAATGCTCCAATCATTTTTAACTGACTCATCATTTCACCCCTTAAAAATGGAAAGAATAAGAACACTTCAACCAATCATCACTGTTGTTCGTCGTATCTCAAAACAATCAAGCACACCTCAATCGTGAGATGCGCATCTTTTCACTTGATCATTGAAAGGAAAGGAACTGACCGCTTCAAGGTACCAAAAAAAAACACGCCTCTCAAAACCTGAGATGGCGCGTCATTACTGAATTTCTTATGAATGACCCGTACTGGGTTCGAACCAGTGACCTCTACCCTGTCAAGGTAGCGCTCTCCCAGCTGAGCTAACGGATCAAGTTATGTAGTCGATGTCGACATCTATCACTATACACCATTTAAAATGAGAAATCAATTGTTTTTTATTGGTGCTTTTCATTCTAATCAAAAGAACGGATTTGTTAAGAGAATCAGCGTTTGGATTTACGCTAGTTCTCTTAACCATAAAATTAATCGTTAAACAAGGACTTTAAGAAATTTGGTGGGAGGTTAATGCTCTCATTAGTCATTAACAACTGCTCTAGCTCATGTGTTTTTTCTTGGCCTTTGAGCTCATCGACTTCTTTGTGAAGCTCCTCCATTTTTTGGTCTAATATCGCTGCTGAATCGGCGGCTTCTTTTAGTTCTTGAATGAGTCTTTCTGGTATTTCTTTGTTGTATTTGTAGTAAATTTTGTGTTCAAGGCTTGCCCAAAAATCCATGGCAATTGTACGAATTTGTACTTCTACACAGACGCTGTCGTGACGATCTGACATGTAGACTGGAACTTCAAGAATAAGATGGAGACTTTTATAGCCGTTTGGTTTTGGATTTTTCAAGTAGTCCTTTACCTCGATTATTTTGATATCACTTTGCTTTTGGATCATTTCGCTTAGGTGATAACAATCTGAAATAAAGGAACAAGTGATTCGAATACCAGCTACATCTTTTATGTTTTCTTTAATACTATCTAAGGAAATCTTATAATTTTTTCGGTGAAGTTTCTTTAATATGCTCTCTGGTGACTTTAAGCGTGAATTAACATGCTCTATTGGATTGTACTCATGCATTAATTGAAATTCTTCCTGCAAAATTTTAATTTTCGTATTCATTTCATCTAAAGCAAATTTGTAGAGCATCATAAATCGAGTTGCTTCAGTTCGATAGGTTTTCAGCTGATTTAGATCAATGCTTGTTACTGTCGGGTTCAATTTATACCTCTCCAGTCTTTTATATGGTAAGATTCCTCCTCTTAATTTTGATGTACTAAGGACATAAAGTCAATCTAGGAAGGTCTTTTATTTTATTTACTAGCTCTTCTGTTTACTTTCCTTTGCTAAAGTGCATCATGAATTGGCAATCGAATCGTTACTAATGTACCAACATTTAACTCGCTTGAGATGTTAAGCTCACCGTGATGGTTTTCAATGACTTTATAGCATACCATTAAGCCGATGCCTGCCCCGCGTCCTTTTGTAGAGTAGAATGGTTCTCCAAGCTTCTTAATCTGGCTTTGGCTCATCCCACATCCGTTATCTTTTATTTTAATGATCACATCGTTTTTATCCGCTATTATGTCGGTGTGAATCACGCCTTCTTCCTCTATGGCTTCAATTGCATTTTTGTAGAAATTAATTAAGACTTGTACCATCTGATGCTTTACACAGTGAATACGAAGCTGCTCACTGCCATTTATTCGAATCGAAACATGTTTCATCCATGCCTCTTTCCCGACCGATTGAACGCTTTCTTCGACAAGCTTCCTCACACTTACACTCTCATAAATGTAGTGACGCGGACGTGCAACAAGTAATAGTTCTTCGACGGTGTCGTCAATTTGTTTAAGCTCTTGCAAAATAATCGTTTCGTATTTTCCCAGCTTATTTGCGCTCAACTCTAAGAAACCTTTAACAGTCGTCAACGGATTACGAATTTCATGAGCAATTCCAGCAGCTAGCTCACCGACAATCGCTAGCTTTTCTGTCTTTCTCATTAATTCTTCCCCTTCTTGCACTTTCGATAGATCTCGGCTAATAAAAACAAAGGATTGTACTGTCCCATATGTATCAATGACAGGGGTGCCTCTCCCTTCAAACAATTGATAAGTCCCATCAGCTCTTAGCTTCCGATACATTAATCCTTCACACGACTCTTTTGTTTCAATCATTCTTTTAATGACCATTTGAATTCTTGGTTGGTCATGCGGGTGAATGAGGTCGAGAACATTCTTTACAATCATTTCCTGAGGATGATAGCCTAAAATTTCATCATAAGACTTTGAAGCTAACTTGTACTGACCTAAGGGATCAATGAAGCATATAAGGTCATAGGAATGCTCTACAATCGTCTTGTACTTGTTTTCCGTTTCCATTAGTAAATTTCTAAATACTTGTTCACTTGTTTCTTCTTTTGCAATGCCGTATACACACGTTACCTTGTCATTTTCGATGAATGGAATCATAACGACGTACAGACATTTCTGGGAACTAGGTGTCCTTAAGGTAGCTTTAAAGACCTGAACCTGGCCTTGCAGAGATTTATCAAAATATGTACGAATTTGTTTGCGTTCCTCTTCTATTGATAATAGAAACTCAAAATGCTTTCCTTTTATTGCATCTCTATCATAACCAGCGATGCTCTTTGCTCTTTCATTGAATTCGATCAAACATCCATCTGTATTAAATATAAATATTGCATCACTATTTTTTTGGAATAATGTTCTAGGTCCAGGAATTATTTCTGTTTCACCTTCAACTTCAAAGGTGGCAAGATAATAACTATGCTGCTCATTCCAAACAAGTGGCTTAATATGAACATGAATGTGATTGTTTATTTTTATTGACCATTCTTTATCTGTAAAAGGGTGAGGCATGTTCATTTGTTCTTCGATCTCAGTGAGTACCATCCCTTGTTGTTTTAAAATCTGACATGCGCAATCATTAATGGTGATAATCTGTCCTTTTTCTCTCATACCCCTATACAATAAAGTTGGTTTATTCATGCTGTGAATCATATGGTTAAAAGTCTCTACTTGCATAGTTTCGCTCAACAATACTCCACCCCCTCTTCTCTATGATCATCACATGTTGTTAAACAATGTCAAAAATAGTCGTTCCATTATTATTCGACAACAAGAGCAATAACCCTTTTCTTATAACCAATAAAATCCAAATTAACTACTTTTGTCTTATTTTTTATAAGGGGGATTTTTATTTATTAGTTTGAAAAAACTGTCGCCAAAACGACATAGTGTCCTATCAAATATTGATAGGAGGTATACATTATTTGTAGTGCCCTCCAATCTTTTTAGATCTTTCAACCATTTGACTGGCTTTGGTTAATGAAGAAGCTCTAACAAGAGATGTTACTCCATACTTTTCTCTAATTTTATCCATTACATAACCAAGGTCTAATTTTTTGTCTCTTTCGGTATCAAATAAACTAAGCTGTAATTCATGATCAGGAGATAAATTAGAAAGACTAATTCCAACTCGTCTAATAGGCTGCCCATCCCAAAATTGAGTAAAAAGTTTATGTGAAGCATGAAATACATCCATGACGTAATTAGTAGGTTCAAACAAAGTAGTCTGCCTATGAAAACCGGTTTTCACTTCAAAACTGGCTCCATTCACACTAACAGAAATCGTTTTTCCCACTACATTTGATTTTCTAGCTCTCATACAAACTTCTTCGCACAATTCGAGAAGAACAACATGAATGTCATCGAGAGTACTATAATCCCTCGGAAGAGTCATACCATGTCCAATAGCCTTTGAACCTTCATGAGAGGTAGTGTTTACTGGTGAATAATCCTCCCCGTGAGCCGTCATCCAAAGCACTTGACCATTTATCCCCCATTTTTTTTTAAATCGTTCTAGTGGTAGATCTGCAAGTTGACCGATCGTTCGAATGCCCATATTCCGTAGATGAGCACTCATTTTTGACCCAATGCCAAACATTTTCTCAACGGGTAATAACCATAGAGTTTCGCTAAGAGTATCTTTCTTAAGCCAAAAGATACCTGATTTATTTTTCTTAGAAAAATTGTCACAAGCCATTTTCGCCAGAACTTTGTTTTCACCAATACCAATTCTTGCGTGGACACTCGTCTCTAACCTAATATGATCTTGAATTTTTTTGGCTATTTCATATGGTTCACCGAACAATTTTTGACTTCCTGTCACATCCATGAATTGCTCGTCGATTGAATAGGGCTCGACTAAGTTCGTGTATTGTTCTAAAATCTCTGTTATTTGGATCGATACATCGATATAATCCTGCATATGAGGCTTGACGACAATCAATTCTGGACATTTTTGTTTTGCTTCCCACATTCGTTCTCCATTCTTTACCCCGTGTTTCTTCGCAATCGGACATGCAGCTAAAATAACACCTGACCGTCGTTCTGGATCTCCGGAAACAACAAGTGGCCTCCCAGAATTATTAATAATTTTCGCCTTTTCGATCGACGCATAAAATGATTCCATATCAACCATAAAAATAACCTTTTGTTTCACGTCCAGCACCCACTCAGAACATTTGTTCTCATTATATACGAATACACGGTCGAATATAAGTGGTAATAACTTGAAAAAAACAACAAAAAAAACGTTACTCCCCTTGGATAGAAGTAACGTCATTTGTTAAGCAATTAATTTTGCTGATGTTTTTCCTTTTTCAACACGACTTAATAAAGTAGCTACAACAATCCCTACTAAAAACGTCAAGATACTGACAAACAGAAGTAGCCCGTTCGAAGCAATTCCAGGATAGATAACGACCATAGAACCAATAACAAAACCGATCATCACCGCATACGTACTTGTCTTATACGTTGTTAATAAAAATGATATTAGTTTACTCGTAAGGATAAGTCCGATTGCAACTCCCAGTCCAACTGTGATGATGACTGGAATATTAAATGTAGATAAGGCATTAATAACGGTCGGATACATACCTAATAATAGAAGCATAAACGAGCCACTAACCCCCGGTAAAATCATCGCAGAGCTAGCAAGCCATCCCGCAAAAAATAATAGGGTATAATCACCTAATGTTAATTCGCTCATCACCGCAGCCAACTCATTATCTTTCACAAATACGGTAACCGCCACTAGCACAGCTGCTAGAGCAAGCAAAACATAATGACTAGAGCGAAATGATTGTTTATAGTTAATGTCTTTTAACAATGTCGGAATAATTCCGATAATCAAGCCAAGAAAGAAGAAAAACGTAGGTTGAGGATGCTCTACTAACAACCATTCAATTAAACGACTAACCGTTATTAAAGCAATCCCTATTCCCAGTCCAATAGGTAATAAAAAGAGAATGCTTTTTTTCCAATCTTTCGTCAGTAAACCATTTATAGATGCAACTAGCGACTGATAAATACCAAGTAAGAGAGCAATTGTTCCTCCACTTACACCAGGAATTAAATCAGTAACCCCTATGACCATTCCTTTAAATGCATTACGCCATTGAAACAATTTTCAAACTCCTTTAAACCATTGAATTTTAAAGCTTAAAATACTATTGTACGGTTAACTTTTCTAATTGTATATCAGATTTTAGATGAACACGTTCCAAACGCTATTCATCCAGACTTTGTTTTAGGATGTGGCTTCCCCTTTAATATAGCGCCATATCCCTTCTAGAACATTCGCTTGGTGTAAAGAGATTAAAATGACTAATACAACTGGTCCGATGACAAGACCGAGCACACCGAAGAGTTGAAGGCCAGCAAACAACGAAATAAGCGTTGCTAATGGATTAAGGCCTAAGTTTGATGAAAGCACTTTGGGTTCTGCCAACTGCCTTTGTAAGACCGTTAACCCATATAAAATTAACAAGCCAAAGCCTAAAAAAAGATCACCTATCACCAAACTGTAAATTGCCCAAGGGATGAGAATAATACCTGTACCTAGATAAGGCATTAAATCAACTAAGCCGATAATTAGCGCAATCGTCAAAGGCTGCTCGACCCCAAGAATTAAGAGACCAATGAAGTTCATTCCTGCAGTCAAACTTATTAAGATAAGTTGAGCAGTGAGAAAGCCAATGACCTTAGATTTTAGGTCTATTAAAATATTTACGATGCGCAACGTAATGTGATTCGGGAGCTTTTTCTTAGCCTGCATCCGAAATTTGTTCCAATCTTTACTAATAAAATATAGCCCAAGAACAATAAAAACCAAAATCGTTAGTGTTATTGGAAGAGCTCCAACAAAAGAAGAAAGACCATTTGCTACAGCTTGACCAATTCTGCCAAGTAAAGAAGCTAATTGACCGCCAACCTGCTGAATACCATCTTCAATAGCACTCCGTTGAGATTCATCTAAATTATCGATTAATCCAATCCCTTGATTCCAAAGCGGAAATAGTTGCTCATTCACATAAGATTGAATACTGATCGAAATTCGCTCAATCTGTCTAGGAACGAGCTGGGATAAATATTGAAATCCATCAATGACTTTAAAAATAATCAACGTAAGGATTCCACCAACCATTCCAAATAAAAACAAAATACCACTAAAAACAGCAAGAGGTCTTGGGAGCTTTCCTTTTCGTTCGAAAAACGTCACAATTGGATTAATTAAAAATGCAAAGACAGCCGCTATTAAAAACGGATAAGTTAATGCAACAAAATGGTAAAACACAAACCATCCAAGCACAACAATTAGAGAGACAATAAGAATGCGGACAATGACCTGAAGCAATTTATTGTTAAACACTCCCTAGTCCCCCTCTATTATAGAATCACCAAAACAAGAGTACCTACAACAAAACAATACAATGCAAAGTAAATCAGTTTACCGCTTCTCATGATGTTCATAAACCACTTCAAAGAGAAGTAGGACGCAATAAATGAACCAACAAAAGCAAGTAAATACGGAACAGCTAAATCTGCTAAATTAGGATCTTGAAGCAGATCAGAAACAGCTAGAATCCCCGCTCCTACACTAATTGGAATGAACAGGAAAAACGAGAAACGTAGAGCTGTTTCTTGCTTCCATCCAAGCCCCATCGCTGCAACAATCGTTGCACCAGAACGACTGATCCCCGGAATTAACGCAATCGCTTGAGCCAACCCGACAATGATGACTTCTTTTAACGAGATTTCATGATCATTTTTCCATCCTTTTAAATTACGAATCAAAAATAGTGCAGCACCTGTTATCAAAAGCGTAACCGCAATAACATGAATCTGTTTAAGCTCACCCGCAATCCAATCTTCAAATAATAACGCAATGACGACTGCTGGAATTGTCGCAATAATAATAAATATACCAAATCGATAATCGCTCTTAGAATCCTCGTCTTTCTTTAACAAATAACGAAAAAATCCAGAAATGAGCTGTTTTAAATCATGTCTATAAATGACTAAAATCGCAAACAAAGATGCAAAATTCACAAACACCTCAAAGCTCAAACCTTCAATTTCAACACCTAGAAAGTGTTGCAAAAACACTAGGTGTCCACTTGAAGAAACTGGAATAGGCTCAGTAAATCCTTGGAAAATACCTAACAGTAAATACTTTAACAATAAAATAATTTCTTGACTTAACTCCAACTCCACATTCTCCATTCATTTCCTAAATAGTTTACCCTCTTCATATGTACTTATTACTACTCATGTTTCCCTTATTTCACTTTATACAAAAAAGAGATTAACTCTCAAGTGTAAAAGTGTGGTTTTAACCAGAATAACGCTCGCTCATTTCGCAAAAAAAGACCTTTACCACTAAGGTAACGGTCTAATCAATACATAGAAAAAGACCTCAACTTAATGGTAAAGGTCTGGCTAACAACATTGCGTTGCCAATAAAGCCAAGGATCTTGATCCCGTAATGACGACTTCATTGTACAGCTACTCCCCTTTATTTAGGTAGTATGAGATTATAAACCAATTGTAAGTGATCACAAGCATTTGAGCAAGTGCTTTTCAGTAGGAAGTTAGTTTCTGATAATGATATAAATCAAATAAAGGATATATGCACCAGCAAGGATCATTCCTTCGTACTTACCCACTTTAAAATGAGTTCTTGAGAAGAATAATAATAACACTGTTAACAATATCATCACTGTGACATCAATAAAAATCTTATTATCTACAGTAAGCGGTGTTATCACTGAAGAAATACCAAGGATAAAAAAGATATTAAAAATATTACTCCCAACAATGTTTCCAAGTGCTATTTCACTTTGTTTCTTCAAAGCCGCAGAAATAGACGTTACTAATTCGGGTAATGAAGTCCCGACAGCTACTATTGTTAAACCAACTAGTGTTTCGCTCATCCCAAGTGAATAAGCTATGTCTGTGCTACTACTAACTACTAAATTCCCACCAAATATAATGGCTGCTAGGCCCATTATTGTGATAAATATTTGCTTACCCCATGTATTACCACTACTGTCTACTTGCTCTACAGGGTTTTCATTTCGACTTTTTCTAGCTACTTCAAAAATATAATACATAAAGACAACAAAAAACAGTAATAAGACAAGCCCTTCACTTCGTGTAATGACGTTACTGCTTGTTGACTGTAAAGCCGTGTCACTGATCATTATTAAAAGAGCAGCACTAGCTAATAAAGTAAATGGTATTTCTTTTCTTATCGTTTCATCTTCGACTTTCAAAGAATAAATGATTGCGGTAATACCGATAACTAAAGTGACATTAAAAATATTACTCCCTACGACATTTCCTATTGCTACATCTGGACTTCCTTGAAGCGCAGCCATTATACTAACGATTGCTTCAGGTGAACTAGTTCCAAACGCTACAATCGTTAAACCAATTAAAATGGGTGGTACATTGAGTAACGCTGCAATTTTAGATGAACCATCGACAAAATAGTTAGCTCCAAATATTAATAATCCAAAACCAATTATTAAAAGTATGTATGTCATTAAGTTACACCAACCTTATTTGTAGTAATAGATAAACGTTATTATTAGCTTTAGCTACTTAAACTAATCATCCAATTTATTTCTTAACAAAAATTCTTAGTGACACAAGTAAAGAATATATTACCACAATAGAACTAGAAAAAACCTCTTTTAATCAAAAATAAAAGAGGTTAAATAGTCAAAAATGGACGCGCCTAGTAGGACTCGAACCTACAACGCGAGAACCGGAATCTCGAATGATATCCCTTTCACCATAGACGCATATAGATAAGCAACATCTTCTAATTTATAGCAAGAGAGAACAGATGTCAAGCATCTTTCTCCCTTGTATCAGTTGATTATGCTTTTGTGGCAGAAGCGCCTTCTTCAAACATTTTATTAAAGCGTTCGTTAATGTCTTCTTCTGTATAACCAGCCGCGCCAAGACGACCTGCGAAGTTCTTCGCCCAAAGCTGAAGACGTTGAGCCATTTTCGTATATTTCTTTGATTCAGCACCTTTTGTTTCCTTGGCACGTCCTTCTGCATTAGACATCACATTTTCAATGATAAATAGGCTTTTCCAAACCGTTTCTTCATCATAAGACTCGTGATTGCTTCCAAGCTCGTCTAACAATTTTTTGTAAAAGTCACTGAATTCTTTAAATGAAATTTCTTCATCCATATTCAAATACACTTGAATTTGATCATATAACGCTTGCATGTAGTGCACACCCCTTTTTCAATTTCTGGGTTATTATAGCACAGTTTAGCAAGGAGAGCGAACTAGATTCATTTTGTGACCATTTGAAAAGGCCTGACTCAAAGAATCAGACCTTGTTTCTATTATTTAGCGCAGTATTCATCAAAGGCTTTTTCTAGCTTTTGAACAACTTTAATCGGTTCATGTCCTTCAATTTCAAAACGCTCAACCATCGTTACAATTTGGCCATCTTTTAATAGCGCAAATGATGGTGATGAAGGAGCATACCCAGTGAAATATTCTCTAGCTCTTGCTGTAGCTTCCTTATCCTGACCTGCAAAAACCGTTACAAAACGATCAGGCTTTGTTTCATAATTTTTCATATAAGCTGCAGCAGGACGAGCGATTCCACCAGCACAACCACAAACAGAGTTAATCATCACAAGCGTTGTACCTTCTTGCTTTACTACCTCATCAACTTCATCAGGCGTAGTAAGTTGTTCGTAGCCAGCCTCAACCATTTCTTGACGAGCTACTTTCACAACATCATTCATAAACATATTGAATTCCATTTCTCTTCACCCCTCAAACATGTCATCTGTCTATATTGTAACTCGTTTCAAAGAGAAAACCAATTTTTTTGCTTAAAAAAGCAATAGAAAAAGTTTGAAGGGTAGAGAGAAGGGTACATCATTTTGAACTATTTAGACTAAAAAACTTTCTTTTTCCCTCTTTCGTCTTTCAACATCTCAACCGCTTCTCTAAATCGTTGCGAGTGAACGACTTCTCGTTCTCTCAAAAACTTCAATCCATCATTTAAGTCTGGATCATCTGATACATTAATAATCCATTGATAGGTCGCTCTCGCTTTTTCTTCTGCTGCAATGTCTTCGTAAAGGTCAGCAATCGGATCACTCTTTGCTTGAATGTAAGAAGCCGTCCAGGGCACTCCACTTGCATTTTGGTAATAGAGAGCTTCACCATGATTCACATAATGATCCCCAAGACCAGCTTCTTTCAATTGATCTGGCGTGGCATCTTTCGTTAATTTATAAACCATTGTCGCTATCATTTCAAGATGAGCGAATTCTTCCGTACCTATATCTGTTAACAAACCAATGACTTTGTCAGGGATTGTATATCGTTGATTTAAGTAACGAAGAGCTGCCGATAACTCACCATCAGCACCCCCGTATTGTTCGATTAAATACTTCGCGAGTGTCGGATTACATGTGCTTACTTTTACTGGGTATTGAAGCTTTTTTTCATAAATCCACATAACATCCTCCCCTTATTCCATCATAGTTGCCATGGCCACGGTGAATCGCTCCAATTCCAAGGATAACCACTATAGCTATTACCAAATTGTTGTAATGGTCCATAATATTGTTCAACTTGGTGCTTCACTTGCTGGCGGTATTGAGCCATTTCATTAAATTGCTGTATTGCTGCCTGATCATTTGGATGGGTATCAAGATAAAGAGTCAACTCAACTAACACAAAATCGACAGCTTGAAGCTGCTCCATTAGTGGATAAAATTCCATGGGCAGTTTCTTTTGATTCATAGTGGTCACTCCCTTTCAGAATGATAAGGGTTACTATAAGGGGAATAAAGAGCTGGCCAGAGCGTGCCACAGCGCAAAGCTTCATGTGGCTGAAATTGCGGCAGTCCATAAGGTTGAAACCCCATGTATAGATTAGGTGGTGTTTCATAAGACTTCACTGTAATCGGAGGACATGGATCAAACGGACCGACATACGGATAAAAATACTTTCTTTGTGTAAACTCACTCATCTGCACACCTCCGAAGATGTAAATACATACTACCTAACTTTATTCATGATGAAATGAATGTAGAAGCAAAAAAAAAGCCTACCTACAGAAAGTAGATAGACGTTTCAATAAATTAAATGCCATTAATCCCAATTATTTTTGAAATCCTATTGTAGAGCTGTGCCAAGTGCTTCAATGTTTTTTCTCATTAGGCTGAGATAATCTTCTCCATTTTGAACATTTTCTTCAACAAGTGCCTCTAGGTTATGAAGATACAGAGGCTCCGCTCCTACTTCATCCTTTACCATTTCAGCTACTTGTGTTGAAATGTTTTGTTCAAACATGACGTAGTTCACACCATATTCATTTGCAAATTCAATAATGTCCTGTAATTGGCGCTGAGATGGCTCATTTGTTGGCGATAAACCAGTGATACCAACTTGCTTCAATCCATAACGTTCTTCCCAATACCCGTAACCAGCATGAGAAACGAGGAATGTATCTTTCTCTGCAGCATCCACCATTGCTTGAAATTCAGTATCAATGTCTTCAAGGTCTGCTTTTAATTGTTCAAAATTAGCTGTAAACGTCTCTTCTTGCTCAGGCATTAATTCAATAAGAGTATCCTTAATCGACTCAGCTAACGAAATTGATAAGATTGGATCTAACCAAACATGAGGATCTTGATCGTGTGCATGAGCATCATGCGCTCCTTCTTCATGTCCCTGTTCTTCATGTGCATGATCATCATGTGCTTCTTCTTCATGTCCCTGTTCTTCATGCGCATGATCATCATGTGCTTCTTCTTCATGTCCCTGTTCTTCATGCGCATGATCATCATGTGCTTCTTCCTCGTGTCCATGATCATCGTGACCTTCTTCGCTATGAGCAGAGTGATCATCATCATAATCAATTAGTTCAATACCTTCCGAAGCTTGAACGATAGCTACTCCTTCTCCTTCTACTGTTTCAATTAAAGCATCAACAAATCCTTCTAGACCAGCACCGTTATAAATAAACGCATCCCCTTCTGCGACATTGATCATTTCACGTGCAGTAGGCTCAAATGTATGTGCATCAGCACCAACAGGAACAAGATTTGTTACGTTAACATACTCTCCCCCAATTTTATTTGCAAAATCTTCAAGTGGAAAAATCGTTGTGTATAATTCTAATACCTCTCCTGTTTCAGCTGGCTCTTCTGTCTCAGTTTGTTCTTCTCCAGCCTCTTCATTACTACCACACGCCGCAAGAATCATAGAAAGAACAAGCAACATAGCAAATAAACTTGATTTAAATTTCATAGCAATCCCCTTTCGTAATCATTACGTTTTATCACAGTAATGAAGTATATCGGAATTCTTCTGATTTGTAAATAAAAAAGACTAAAAAAGAAAAGCACTCTAAAAATAGAGTACTTACAAAGAATTAGACATCTTTAAACGTTGCTTATAAAGATCATTTAGCTTTTCATAGTGCTCAATCATTTGCGGAAGGAGTTGCTGAAGTTGGTTTTCATCTCGTTTTTCCACAGCCGCATTAAATAATTGTTGAAGATTGCGATGTTCTTCCATCCACTCTTTATCAATCATTTTTTCACTTGAAAGCTCACCGCGCTGCTTAGCTTCTTTTAATTTCTTCTGTAAGAGATCTCGCTCATTGCGAACGTCTTGCCACTTCTCGCTTTTAGTAGGAGCATATTTTTCCACCAACATTTCATAATAGTAATCAAGGTGCACCTTTAGCTCATTGCGAACTTTCATTTCACATTGATGGCAATTTCTTTCTTGTTCTTGCTCTACATCTTCAGCTTGGACTGGTGCCAGAAAAGTAACGGCAAGGGCAAGCACAGCGGCCATTTGAAGGAACATAAACCCCTGATAAAAACGTTTCATTATGTCGTCACCCTTTCTTTTCTCATACTGCTAGGGTAACCACATCAATTAATTCTATGTAAATAATTTGAAATTTCAACTATAGATCGTGGGTCATCATAGCAAAGTTTCCTAAATAACAAAAAAGAGGACAGCTAAGCTATCCTCCAAATAAGTGTTAATAAATCGACGTTATCTCTGCTGTCATATGTTCGAGCTTTTCTTTCACGCGAGCAAGGAAACGTCCGCAAACGAGACCATCCAATACACGATGATCAAGCGAGAGGCAAAGATTAACCATGCTACGAATGGCTATCATATCACCTGCACCACTTTCAATCACGACAGGACGCTTCACAATGGATTCAACCGATAAGATAGCTGCTTGCGGATGATTAATAATGGGTGTCGATAAAACTGACCCAAATGAACCAGTATTGTTGACTGTAAACGTTCCACCCTGCATATCAGCACCAGTTAATGTTCCTGAACGTACCTTCTTGGCAAGCTCATGAACTTCTCGTGATATCCCTTTAATCGATTTCTCATCTGCATGCTTAATGACAGGAACATATAACGCATCATCCGTTGCAACAGCAATCGAAATATTAATGTCCTTCTTCTGAATAATTTTATCTCCAGCCCACATCGAATTTAACTGCGGGAACTCTTTTAATGCTTCTACGGTTGCTTTAATAAAAAACGGAAGGAACGTTAAATTGAAGCCTTCTTTTTCCTTAAAATCTTGCTTTACCTGATTACGATAATTTACAAGATTGGTGACATCAACTTCAACCATCATCCAAGCATGAGGGGCTTCATGCTTGCTCTTCACCATATTCGCTGCAATCGCTTTACGAACGCCAGATAAAGGAATTTCCGTATCTCCCGCCGCCACTGGTGCCTCCGATTCTTTTGAGACAAGAGCTGGGATATGTGTTGGGATTGATGTAGACCCTTCTGTTTTCTTTGATTTCTCTGCTGTCTTTATAGAAGCTGGAGCTGGAGCAGTAGGTTTTTCTCCACTATCAATCAGACTTTGAAGGTCTTTACGAGTAATGCGCCCACCTTTCCCTGATCCTGTTACATGTTCAAGAACGATATCATGTTCCTGGGCCATACGAAGAACAGCTGGCGAATAGCGACGCTTTTGCGACTGGTCTTGACCACCAGTTTGCACTGATGATTCTTCTTGCGCTTCTTGTTCGTTATGACTTTGATGAGGTTGAGCAGAATCGGAACTTGCTTCGCCGTCTACCTCAATGGTGCAAATCACAACTCCAACTTCAACCGTTTCATCTTCCTGAACGAGAAGCTCTTTAATCGTTCCTGAAAATGATGATGGAACTTCAGCGTTCACTTTATCCGTCATAACCTCAGCAATCGGATCATATTTATTGACATGGTCTCCTGGGCTTACAAGCCATTTGCTAATCGTGCCTTCTGTTACACTCTCCCCGAGCTGGGGCATCGTCATTTCTGTCGCCATCGTATTCCTCCTACTCTGTTAAAATTCCGAAAGCTCGCGCATTGCTTTTTCGACTTTATCAGGGTTAATCATAAAGTATTTTTCCATTGTTGGTGCATATGGCATTGCTGGTACATCTGGTCCTGCAAGACGCTGAATCGGAGCATCCAGATCAAATAAACAATGCTCAGCAATGATTGCCGCAACCTCACTCATAATACTTCCTTCTTTATTTGCCTCTGTGACAAGCAATACTTTACCCGTCTTACTCGCCGCTTCAATAATTGCCTCTTTATCTAACGGATATACTGTGCGCAAATCAAGAATATGAGCTGATATACCATCCTTCTCTAAACGGTCAGCTGCCTGAAGAGCAAAGTGAACAGCCAAGCCATATGTGATAACAGTAATGTCATCCCCTTCTCGCTTTACATCAGCTTTTCCAATTGGCAACGTATAATCTTCATCAGGCACTTCACCTTTAATTAAACGGTAGGCTCGTTTGTGTTCGAAAAATAGGACAGGGTCTTCATCTCGAATCGCTGCTTTTAGTAATCCTTTGACATCATAAGGAGTAGAAGGCATAACAATTTTTAGACCAGGAACGTTCGCAAAGATCGCTTCTACTGATTGTGAATGATAAAGAGCACCGTGCACACCACCGCCATACGGGGCACGGATCGTAATTGGACAATGCCAATCATTATTTGAGCGATAGCGAATTTTTGCAGCTTCAGAAATGATTTGATTAACTGCAGGCATAATAAAATCAGCGAATTGCATTTCGGCAACTGGACGCATACCGTACATCGCTGCTCCTATGCCAACACCAGCAATTGCCGATTCTGCTAGAGGAGTATCTATGACTCGCTGCTCTCCAAATTGCTCATACAACCCATTTGTTGCACGAAACACTCCTCCTCTGGCACCGACATCTTCCCCAAGAACAAATACTTTCTCATCTCGTTCCATTTCTTCTCGTAATGCCTGTGTAACGGCATCAATGTATGAAATAACTGCCATTTTGTTTCTCCTCCTCTCTACTTCGCATACACATGCAACATCGTATCTTCTGGATCTGCATACGGAGCTTGTTCAGCGTATTCTGTTGCTTCATCAATAATAATTGCCATGCGCTCTTCCATTTCCTTTAACACGTCGTCAGTTAAAAGACCAACCTCTTTTAAGTAAGCAGCAAATGTATAAATCGAATCTAATTTCTTCGCTTCTTCGACCTCTTCACGCGGCCGATACGCACGATCATCGTCATCACTTGAGTGTGGTGTTAAACGGTAGGAAACAGCTTCAATTAACGATGGTCCTTCGCCACGACGAGCTCGGTCAGCCGCAGTCTTAACAGCTTCATAGACTGCAAGGGGATCATTCCCATCTATCGTTACACCAGGCATTCCATATCCAATTGCTCGGTCTGATACTTTTTCACAAGCAAGCTGCTTTTCAATTGGGACAGAGATCGCATATTTATTATTCTCGCACATAAAAATAACAGGTAGCTTATGAACGCCAGCGAAGTTAGCTCCCTCATGAAAATCACCTTGGTTAGATGATCCTTCACCAAATGTGGTAAAGGTGACAAAGTCTTTTCCTTCCATTCTCCCTCCCAGTGCAATACCTACAGCATGGGGAACTTGTGTTGTAACAGGCGATGATCCAGTCACAATCCGATTTTTCTTTTGTCCAAAGTGACCAGGCATTTGACGACCACCTGAATTCGGATCTTCCGCTTTCGCGAAACCTGAGAGCATCAAATCACGAGCTGTCATACCAAATGATAAAACAACACCTATATCACGGTAGTAAGGCAGAATATAATCTTTTTGACGATCAAGGGCGAATGCAGCACCTACTTGTGCTGCCTCCTGCCCTTGACACGAAATCACAAATGGAATTTTCCCCGCACGATTAAGGAGCCACATACGCTCATCAAGCCTTCGTGCAAGTAACATTGTTTCATACATTTCTAGAACGGTTTCATCAGAAAGACCTAATGTACGGTGTCTATTCTCTGTCATCATCGTTCCTCCTCTTTCATTAATCTTCATATTATGAATGAATGGCTAAACCATCTACAGCAAGAGCTGCTTCCCCAATCACTTCTGATAAGGTCGGATGTGGATGGATGGTACGCGCAACCTCAAAATGTGCCGCATCTAATACTTTAGCAAGTGCCGCCTCCGATATCATATCTGTGACGTGAGGACCAATCATATGAACACCGAGGACATCGTCATTATTCGCATCGACAATGATTTTGGCCATTCCATCCGTTTCCCCGTAAACAAGAGCCTTTCCAATGGCTTTAAAAGGGAAAGTTCCAATTTTCACATCGAAACCGCGCTCCTTTGCTTCTATCTCCGTTAAACCAACACTAGCCATTTCTGGATGACTGTAGATACATTTTGCCACAGTGTCATAATTAATTGGTTCAGGCTTCTTTCCAGCAAGATGATCAACAGCAACAATTCCTTCATGAGAAGCAACATGGGCAAGCTGCAATCCACCAATGACATCGCCTATCGCATACATATGAGATTCCTTCGTCTGATGGAATTCATTAACCGCGATTGCCCCATTCTCGACAACGATATCTGTGTTTTCAAGGCCAATATCTTCGACATTCGGCTTGCGACCAACAGATAATAGCAATTGATCAGCTTGAAATATTTGTTCTTCTCCGTTCAATTCAGCACGAATGGTCACACCTTGCCCTTTTTCCAATGTTTCAGGCAACACTTTTGCATTCGTAATTAAATGAATTCCCTTTTTCTTAAGGATCTTCGCAGCTTCTTTCGCAATATCTGCATCCTCAGTCGGAAGAATTTGCGAACCAAACTCTAGGACAGTCACTTCGACACCAAAATCATTCAGCATCGACGCCCATTCAATTCCAATCACCCCTCCACCAACAATAATCATCGATGAAGGTAATGTTTCAAGAGAAAGTGCTTCATCAGATGTCAGCACAAACTCGCCATCTGGTACAAGACCTGGTAACGTTCGAGGAGTGGATCCTGTAGCAATCAAGACATATTGTGGAATTAGCATCGTGTTTTCTTGACCATCTGCCCGTTCCACCGAAATCGTTCCAGGAGTTGGTGAGAAAATAGACGGACCAAGAATTCGACCTTTTCCTTTAAATACATCAATTTTACCTTTTTTCATTAAATGCATGACACCACGATGCAGTTGTTCGACAATCGCTTCTTTACGTTCCTGCACCTTTTTAAAATTAAGCGTTACATCACCTGTGACAACTCCAAATTCATCTGCACGCTTTGCTGTTGCAAAAACCTCTGCACTCCTGAGCAATGCTTTGCTCGGGATACAACCTTTATGCAAGCACGTTCCACCAAGCTTTTCTTTTTCAACAACAGCTACCTTCAAACCATGCTGCGCGGCACGAATGGCAGCTACATAACCACCCGTTCCTGCCCCTAAAATAACAAGATCATATTCTTCAGCCATTCAAATAAACCCTCCCTGCCCACGTACGTGAGTATTTGACGTTACCTACACGTTGTAGACGTTCTTAGCAACGTTTCCTGTTACCATACATAGAACTCTTCACTTTGTCGTTAGCCATTTATCGAATTTAACTTTTATTTACGTCGAGATAAAATATGATGACCATTTTGTAAAAACTGACTACGAGACTTGCTCATTCGTTCAATCCGTTCTTCCGCCATTCGATCAGCAGCTAAAAATGTTGGAATCTGGTCTCGCTTTGAAATGTCGAATACCTTTGCAACATTTTGATAAATTCCTTCTACTTTCTTAAGCGCACGTTCACGATTATAGCCATTTAATTCATCAGCGACATTGATGACACCACCTGCATTAATTACGTAATCTGGAGCATATGCAATGCCCATTTCGTGAATCAGGTTACCATGACGTTCTTCTTTTAACTGATTATTTGCAGCTCCTGCTATTACTTTTGCTTTTAATTGCGGAATCGTATGATCATTGATGACCGCTCCAAGAGCACAAGGAGCAAAAATATCACAATCAACCGCGTAAATATCGTTTACACCAACTGCCTTAGCACCAAAATCAACTACAGCGCGCTGAACGGATTCTTTATTAATATCAGTGACAATAAGCGAAGCCCCTTCTTCATGAAGGTGTTTGCACAAATGATAGGCAACATTACCGACTCCTTGAACAGCTACTGTCTTCCCCGCTAAATCATCTGTTCCAAATGCTTCCTTAGCAGCCGCCTTCATCCCAACATAAACACCGTAAGCAGTGACAGGAGATGGATTACCAGATGAACCAAAAGCTGGAGAAATACCCGTCACATAATCTGTTTCTTCGTGAATAATATCCATATCTTGAACCGTTGTCCCGACATCCTCAGCCGTAATATAGCGACCATTTAACCCTTGAATATAGCGACCGAAAGCACGGAACATCTCTTCATTTTTGTCCTTACGCGGATCACCAATGATAACCGTTTTTCCTCCGCCTAGATTTAAGCCTGCTGCAGCATTTTTATACGTCATCCCTTTAGCTAATCGGAGCGCATCTTCAAACGCATCTTCTTCTGTCTCGTACATCCACATTCTCGTACCGCCAAGTGCAGGACCGAGTGTTGTATCATGTATGGCAATAATCGCCTTTAATCCTGATAATTTATCTTGACAAATAACCACTTGTTCATAATCATATTTTTCCATATAAGAAAACAATTCCATAATGCACCTCCTTGATGTGTCATCTAATTTCTAGATGAACCCTTCTACATTTAGTATTGCAAGTTTTGTGCCATATTAATGAAATAGTACAAATCGTTATTATTCTTAACAAATTAGGTACATTTCAACGCAACACCATGCAAGATTTATCATATAGTGCAAGAAGTTGCATGCAATATCATGCAAGGTTATATTTCTCCAATTTATAATAAAGCGATCTTAACGAGATGCCTAAAGCCTTGGCTGTCATTGTCCGATTTCCTTCGTTAATCCTTAGTGCACGGCTAATGACCTGCTTCTCCTGTTTATTTAACATCTCTTGCAAGCTGCCTTCAAATAATTCATCCTCAAATTCTTTCTTCACAACAGGGGTTAATACATCAAAGAGGGAAGGGATATCAGTTCTTTCCACCATTTGTTTTGACGGCTCCATGTAAATCATTGTTCTCGCTAAGACATTTTCTAACTCTCGGACATTACCAGGCCAGTGATAAGATTTCAAATAATGAAGTGCGTCATTTGAAATCGAATGCACGTAACGACCATAATCTTGACTTAACTTTGCAAGCAAATGGACAGACAATGGTTCAAGATCCCCTTCTCTTTCCCTTAGAGGAGGGATTGAAATCGGCATTTTATTCAAGCGATAATATAAATCTTCACGAAAACGGTTTTCTTTAATGGCTTTTTCTAAATTAGCATTTGTTGCTGCAATGACCCGAACATCAATTGAAACTGGCTTCGTTCCACCAACTCTAACAATTTCTTGTTCTTGTAAAACCCTAAGTAACTTCGCCTGCATGGCGCTAGTAAGTTCACCAAGCTCATCTAAAAAAATACTTCCCTTATCAGCTTCCTCAAATAAACCTTTCTTTCCCCCACGTTTCGCACCTGAAAAAGCACCTTCAACATATCCAAATAACTCACTTTCAAGTAAATGCTCAGAGAGTGCAGCACAATTAACCCGGACAAAAGAATGGGTTCTCCTAAGACTCTCATTATGTATAGCATGGGCAAATAATTCTTTCCCTGTCCCAGACTCTCCCCGAAGAAGAATTGTAACAGGAGTGGAAGCAGCCAGCTTTGCTTGTTCAATCGCAAGCTTCATCTCTGCTGACGACCCAATAATATCATTAAACGAATACTTTGCTTCTAACGTTCGGATTCGTTTTTTCGCTCTTTCAAGCTGAGCATGTAGGGAGTTGAGCTCTGATACATCATGAATGACTCCTACACTGCCTTTTGTTTGCCGATCAACAATAACTGGGGCAACATTGACGACGACATCTTTTTTATGGGTTCCGACTTTTAGAGGTACACCGCGAACTGCTTTGCCTGTTTTGAGTACTTGCATATGCATGCTTTCTCCCTCGGATATATCCGCTGTCGCTGGATGCCCGATCACTTCAGCTGGTGAAAGCCCTGTTAGACGTGTATAAGCTGGATTAATCATTAATCCATTACCATGCTCATCAACCACTGATATCGCATCATCTGATGATTGAATGATCGCTTCAAGCATTGTTTGGATCCTTTTTAAACTCATGACTTGATCCGTCATTTCAACGAGTTCTGTAACATCTTTAAATACAGCAAGAGCACCGATGCAGCGTCCTTCTTCCATCATAGGCACTCTCGTTGTCACAATACTTGTACCGTTTTCTAGCTGCTGCCTGCGGTTATGCTCTACCATTTTTGTCTGCACGACTCGCGTAAGGCCACTTGATGGCAATACATCATTAATTAGTTGACCTATTGCTTCTGTCGCATCAACGCCTGATATACGTGCAGCAGCTTCGTTATATATAAGCACTCGACCTTTATTATCGATCGCAATCATACCGTCATGTGTCGAGTTTAAGATGGTTTCTTGCAATGAAGTTTGTTTATTTAATTGCAGTATGAGTTCATCCTTCTCTTTCATTAATGAAAAGAAAAGCCAAGCAAGTTGGGATGGAACAATGATTGTGTGATTGCTACACTCCCTTTTCAACTCGATTAACAAAGCTGGGTCACCTGTTGCTTCAAACACAAAATCGATATCATCATAATCCACAGCTTTCCAATCGTTACCTGTTTTGACTTTATGCTTTTGTGCCAACTTTAAGCCAGAAGCATGCTCGAAATGATCGAATATAGCAACAATATGAATGTGTTCCATGTTCATGAGCATATGAAACAACGCTGTTCCTCCTTGACCAGCGCCGATGATAATCGCCCGCTTCATTCATACTCCCCCTCAAAATTAGGACTGGGTCCTAATTGCTACTAACAATTCTTTATCTTCACTATTACGCAAATGACACAAAGATGCAACTCCTAAGATGTACACAACGGAAAATTTCCGCTAAACTAGAAAGAAACAGACTATAGATGAAAGAGGAATCAAGATGGGACGTTTTATTGCACTTATGATTTTAATTATTCCTATAATAATCGCTGGTTATGGCATAAAATTGATGAGAGATACAATATTCCAGTTATTAAATAGCCCCTATCCTAACCTGTCATTACAGTTTTCAGTTGGATTTTTGCTCTTTCTAGCAGGCCTTAGTTTTATTGGCGGCTTTATTTTTTATCGCGACCGTAAAAATGGCAAAATCGCTCCACGTTTTCAAAGAAAAAAAACAAAACCTTAATGAACACAGCAGGAAAAATTTAATAGTAAAAACTATCTTACTAAATAATGAATTAATTTGCACGCCACTAGCCCACTATGAGAAAATTACTCGTAGTGGGCTTTAAAATCATGTCACATCTATTCTTTAGCTCTAAAAAAGTTTTACTATGACTTATTGACACATACCTTACTCATTTTTTCACAATACCAATTTGATCAATTACCCGAAGCATCGACCAGCTCTCAATTAAAGTAGATATCGACCATTTTTCTGCAAGTAGGATAAAAAACAGGATACTAAAGAATACCCCGATTTGAACAAAAAGATCCGTATGATGAATGAAAACAATTGCTAACATCGCTCCAATAACCGTTGCCCCATTGTCTCCAAGCATCGCTTTCCTATGTCCTTCTAACACAAACAATATATAATAAACTGCAATTATTGTTACAACAAAGTAAAAAGATGGAAGGGGTGATCCAATAAATATAACAATTGTCATAACTAAGGAAGCCTTCCAAACACGTAATGGTCTTGTATCAAACAAATTCATGGTATGTGGAAGACCTGTTAACAAGAAGAAGGAAAGTAAATTTAGCAAAAAAGAGTTTGGCTGCTTTGTCCAAAGATAAAGCAGGGCAAAACCAATCGTTCCTATGGCTTTTAAGAGCCCTGTTGTGATCTTACGTGTTTCCGTTACATAGCGAATATGTCCTCTTAAACCCTTTGGATAAGGTTTTCCAAAACGATCATCAATAAAACCAAGCAACCAAATTCCAATTATATATAAAAAAGCTGAAAGTGATAAGGCTTCTAAAGGGTAAGGTGGAAACGCGTAAAGGACAGCATAACTATACAAAACGATAACACCTAAACTATACGGTACCAATTTCCCTTCATAATTAACGACCGTTAAATTCATTGAATGGAACGCAATCATACTGAAGTAGGCGATAACTGGCAATGTAATCAGAAGAGGAATCATAAGAGCGTTCCTCGACACTGTCTCTCAATGTCCACCCATTGCTTCAATCGATGAACAAATCCTTTCATGTTTCTCCCCATTTCTCGATGCGTCATCGTTGTTGGAATTTCAACACACTTCGCCCCAGCTTTAAGCAAATCTATTGTCATTTGTGCTTCGACACCGAACCCTTGATACGCCCTAGCTAGTAAAACAGACAGCCATTTACGATGAAAAGCCCTTTGGCCTGATAAAGGTGCTTCCAACTTTACTCCTGTTTGTTGATAGATAAGAGCTTGTACACGTTTTTTCACAAAACCCAACCCAGCATGTTTTCCTGCCTTTACGATTGAAATGGCCACATCAGCCTGCTGTTTTTCCAGTGGACTTAACAGCGACGTCACTTCATTAGCACTTTCTTCTAAATCAGCATCTAAACAAGCAATATACGTTCCCTTCGCTTCACGCCAGCCAATTTGCAGAGCAAAGCCTTTTCCATGATTAATGGGCAGTGTGATCACTTTATTTGCATATTTTTCTGCAATACGCTTTGTTTGATCCGTGCTACCGTCATTCACAACGATGATTTCAGCGTTTGATGAAAAATGTTTTAACGATTTTAATGTAGAGCCAATTCGATCCGCTTCATTATAAGCTGGAATGACAAAGGAAACATTAATCATGGCGAAGAACCTCCTTTTTCTTTGATAACGACAACCGATCAAACCGATCATTCAAAACCTGATAGAATGTTTTTAGTCTGAATGAATTAATCACCTTCAAAGAAATCCATTTATTTGATAAAAGTCGATTTCGGTTTATGAGCTTATGAATTCCTTTTAAATCAGTAATTCTTTCACCTGCCTGCATCCGACATAACCAGGTTGCTCCCATTCCCGCTCGACTTTTCTCAAGAAATTCTGTCATTCCCATTCGACAACCAATTAAATAAAGATGTTTAGCTCCTGACCAATAGGAAGCAGCAACCGCTACATCTTCACTTGTTCCGACAAAGCGAATGGTTTCCGCCTCAATACCCATTGTCATTAGAGTCTCTTTCCCTGGTGAATGACCATTTGGATGTTCATGACATAATAAAATGGCACCACAGTGTAATGCTTTCTCGCTAATCGAATCCATGTCACCAATAATAAAATTTGGACAAATTTTATGTTTCAACAGTCCATCAGCAGCCCCGTCAACAGCAATCACAATCGTGGATTTTTGCTTAAGGATGTATTGGATTGCGCAAATATCTTGTTCATAATTCGTATTTCTTGCAATAATAAATACATCTTTTCCCTCTAAACTCTTAAGTACAGTAGGAAATTGTGGGCACTTCTGAAACCACTCACACTCTCGTTTTGCATACGTTAGAGTGTTATCTACAAAACGATCAAACTGCTTAGCATAATAAAGCCTCGCAAAGGAAAGCTTTTCATTAATCAATCGTTGGTCATAAGCAAGTAGTTCCGCTGCATAAATAGGACGATCCTTACTAAGTATAAAGAGCTTATTCGTTTGAATAAGTGCTTGTTCCCCATGATACTCCGAGTTCTTACAAGAAAGATTAACTACATCAAAAACCGCAATTCCAGCTTGTAGTAGTGTATTGACATGATGATGTGTATATTGACCACTCATCGATGCCTTACCATTTATGACAGCCTTCACTTGCGCTTCAATTAACCCCTCGACGGCCACCCCGTCCAAATCTTCATGCCAAAGAAACACTATGCTTTCCTTAGGTAAGTAATGAAGGAGTCTTTTTGTCTTTTTATGCTCATAAATAGGTCCTTTAATTCTTTCAGCCATTTGACAACCCTCTTTGCACCGTTTGATCATAATATAAGCAGTTTCTTAATAATTATGTTAGAAAATTCGTTTCACTGAATAGATTCAAACGATATTAGCACCTATATCGCTTTTCCTTCTCTCTTTTAAATGAAATAAGACTGACTCATGAATCAATCAATGAGTCAGTCTTATCCATGTGTCTTTATCTTACTCCTTACCCTTTCAAGAAACCTTATGCTCAATTCTAAGCTTGTCAGCTACCATTGCGATGAATTCTGAATTAGTCGGCTTTGCTTTTGAGTGACTGACTGTATAGCCAAATAAGCTAGAAATCGAGTCAATATTCCCTCTGCTCCAAGCAACTTCGATGGCATGACGAATAGCCCTTTCAACACGACTTGCCGTTGTATTGAATTTCTTCGCAATATCTGGATAAAGTACTTTCGTAATCGATCCAAGAAGTTCAATGTCATTATAAACCATTGTAATCGCTTCACGTAAATACATATACCCTTTAATGTGAGCTGGTACACCGATCTCATGAATAATACTCGTAATACTTGCATCCAGATTAAAACCACGATTTTCCAAACGTGTCTGAGAAGTATACGAATGCGAGGATGACTGCTGAATAAACGACCGTTTTTGTCCACTTACTTCACGAATATTTGAGATTAATACTTCCATGTCAAAAGGCTTCAAGACATAGTATGACGCTCCTAAATCAACAGCCTTTTTTGTTACATCTTCTTGTCCAAATGCTGTTAACATGATGATATTAGGCTTTTTACTCAATTTCATTTGACTAATTCGCTCAAGGACTGCCAGCCCATCTAAATGAGGCATAATAATATCCAAAATCAATACATCGGGTTCTTTTTCCTCGATTAAGCCTAGGCACTCTTGACCGTTATAAGCCGTACCAATCACCTGCATATCATTCTGAGTTGAAATATATTCATTTAATAAATTCACTAATTCACGGTTATCATCAGCAATACATACATTTATTTTTTGCACAAATAATCCTCCTCAAATTCCTGTTAGTTTGTCATAGTTTATCATTTCGACAGCGATTTAGAATATCCTTTTTAATTTTTAATATTTATTTGATTATTAAAGTTTTTCTGGTGATTTCTCTTCTTTCCTTCCTTATTCGACCTAATTCGATATTTGACAAAAATGTCAGGGTGGTTTTGTCGAATTTTCTTTATTATAACATAAAAAACCAAAACGATTTAACTCGCTTTGGCTCCTATCTGCTTTTCAATGGAATGAATGACACCTGCTTCTTCTAGCATCCAGCTTATATGACAACCATAGCCTGATGTTGGGTCATTAACAAAAACATGAGTTACAGCACCAATTATTTTTCCATCTTGAATAATTGGACTTCCACTCATTCCTTGTACAATACCTCCTGTTGCTTCAAGTAATTTTGGATCAGTTACTTTTATAACCATGCCTTTTGTTGCTGGCTGTTTTTGAGGGACTGAACTAATGATATCAATATCAAATTCCTCAACATCCTCACCATTAACGACAGTAAGAATTTTAGCAGGGCCTTCCTTTACTTGAGTGGATACAGAAATAGGCATTGGTTTATCATAAATATTATTTTTTACATTTGCATTGTTTAACGTTCCAAAAATGCCAAAGGAACTGTTTTTTTCAATCGATCCTAGAATATCTCGCTCGGCCGAAAAGCTCGCTAGCTTTTCACCTGGATCACCATTACTGCCTTTTTCAATCGATGTAACAGATGAACGTATAATTTGTCCGTCATGAACAATGATCGGCTTTTGTGTGTCGACATCAGAAATTACATGACCTAGTGCCCCGTATTTTTTTGAAATGGGGTCATAAAATGTTAAAGTGCCAACCCCTGCTGCTGAATCCCGTATATAGAGTCCAAGACGATAAGAATGTTCCCCTTTTGCTTTTAATGGCGTTAATTCTTTAATAAGCTTTTCCTTATTCCGCCTTATTTCAATGACAAGTTTACGTCCTTCTTCGCCCGCTGCTTGTACGTACTCTCCTACTTCACTCATTCGTTGAATATCATGCTTATCAATTTTCGTAATCATATCCCCTACTTCAATACCAGCACCTTCACCAGGTGACTCGTTTCCTAAATCAGTCTGAATTAAATGATGACCGACCACAAGAACCCCTTCTGTATTCAATTTCACACCAATGGATTGCCCTCCTGGAATTACTTCTATCTTTGGTAGCACATTTACATCAATATTTTTAACAGGAAAACCAGCAACTTCTAATGTAATTTGTTTCTCATTAGATCCCGACATTGATTGAAAATTTGTTGTAGGGACTGTGGAAACGGTCATAGCCTTTAGTGACTGTGTTGTTTCTGTTATTGGTGCATAATTTCCTTCAAAAATGACCATGCTTGTTGGAATTTTGATCCATTCTCGAACCCCTTCTGAAAATCCCAAACTTGCGACAACCACAAGAAGAAAGACACCGATTGTTTTTCGTAATAAATCGCCTCTCACTCACTTCACTCTCCTAGCTCCTTGCCCACACCTCCGTAATGGCTGTATTACTAATGTTGCCTTGCAGCACAACATTTATAACTTATGCCAAAGAAAAAAAGCTACCCTTAATTGGCTAGCTTTTCATACAGGCTGCTTATGTTTTTCTGCTAATTCAAGTAATTCTTTAGCATGTTCCCTCGTTAAATCAGTGATCTCAACTCCTGAAATCATACGCGCAATTTCATCCACTTTCTCATTAATCGATAAAGGTGTCACAGATGTTATCACACGCTCATTCATTTCATGCTTTGCAATAAATAAATGCGTATCTGCCATTGCTGCAACTTGAGGCAAATGAGTAATACAAAGAACTTGGGAACCAATTGAAATTCCATGAATTTTTTCGGCAATCGCTTGTGCTACACGACCACTTACGCCAGTATCCACTTCATCAAAAATGACCGATGTAATTCCTTGTTGATTAGAGAAAATCGACTTTAATGCAAGCATAATTCGAGATATTTCACCGCCTGAAGCAACTTTAGCAAGTGGTTTCATTGGCTCACCAGGATTAGTCGACAAATAAAATTCAACTGCATCAAGCCCTTCTGGTCCAAATGGAACAGCTTGTCCATTAACAACTGGTGCCATTTTCCCTAAAGAACGTTCCTGCAAACGTACTTCAAATATCGTCTTTTCCATATATAGCGAGCGAAGCTGATCATGAATCGCTTCAGTTAGCGCTTCCGCTGCATTTTTTCGTATTGCTGTTAATGCTTTCGCCTCTACAAGAAGATCCTGCCATAATGCCTCTAATTGTACTTGTAACTTTTCAACTCGATCATCTTTATGAATAATGGAATCTAATTCTTCTTCAATTTTTGCAGCATATTCAAGGATCTCATTAACTGATGAGCCATATTTACGCTTTAATCGTTGGATATCATGTAAGCGACTTTCAATAAATTCAAGACGACTCGGATCAAATTCAATTTTCTCGATTCGATCTCTCAAAGCAAACGCAGCTTCCTCTAGTAAAAAATAACTATTACTAACAGATTCATGTAATTCTTGTAATTCTTTATCGATTGTAGCAGCTTCTTCAAGGTGAGAGACTGATGTTGTAAGATAATCCAAGCCTCTTCCTTCTCCATATAAGCTCTGGTAGCTATCTTCAAGAAGTGAAAATAATTTCTCACTATGAGCTAACTTATGACGTTCTTCTAATAATTGCTCATCTTCATTTGGTTCTAACTGCGCTTTCTCAATTTCTTCGAGCTGATATTGATATAAATCAAGCTTCTGAGCCATTTCTTGTTCATTTTCACTTAAATTACGCACTTGCTTTTGCAATTGCAAAGCTTCACCGTAAATGGCTTGATATTCAGCTTGTGTTTGGACTAATTCCTTTTGTGCAAATCCATCCAACATCGATAGGTGATGCTCTGGTTGCATCAATGCTTGGTGTTCATGTTGTCCATGAATATCTACTAGCGCTTGTCCGATTTCTCTTAGGATGGCCAATGTGACTAACTTACCATTGACTCGGCAAATACTCTTCCCTTGCGACGTAATATCACGCCTTAAAATAAACATTGAATCTCGAACGTCAATGCCTAGTTCACGAGCTTTTTCAATGACTACATGATCGTCTTCAATAATAAAGAGTCCTTCTATCTCTGCTCTATTCTCCCCATATCTCACATATTCAGCAGATCCACGTCCACCGAGTATTAAGCCAATTGCATCAATAATGATTGATTTACCAGCACCTGTCTCTCCCGTTAAAACGGTCAAACCTTTTTCAAACGGGATTGTTAGCTCTTCGATAATCGCAAAATGTTTGATCGATAATTCGATTAGCATGTATTTCCCACCCTTATAGCATTTCTAAAAAACGCTCTGTAATAACTGGTCCTTTTTCTTTATCCTTACAAATAATCAAAATGGTATCGTCTCCACAAATCGTTCCAATAATCTCTTCCCAATCGAGGTTGTCAATTAAGACAGCAATTGAATTCCCATTTCCAGGTAATGTTTTCATCACCACTAAATTATCCGCACAATCGATACTAACGAAACTATCCATCAAAGCCCTTTTTAATTTTTGTAATGGATTAAAGCGCTGATCCGCTGGTAAGCTATACTTATAGCGGCCATCTATCATCGGAACTTTCACAAGATGTAGTTCTTTAATATCTCGTGAAACGGTTGCTTGTGTAATGTTGTAACCGGATTTTCTTAAATGTTCTACTAAATCATCTTGAGTCTCTACCTCATTATTTGTAATGATTTCTCGGATTTTAATATGTCGTTGCCCTTTATTCATCTTTAACCACCTGTTTCTTCCCTTTTCATACTATATTATCTACGTATTTGTTCTACAATACAACAAATAGTCAGCCTGTATAATTATGCGTTTTATTTATCTTATACCAAACATCCACTTTCACACAACCCGCTACAGCCTTTTAGCACATCTATAATGAAACATTACGTAACGAATGTATATAGACAAAAAGACGCCTCATTCTCGAGTTGAGAAAGAGACGCTTTTTTTCATTATTCTTCGGTTCTTGCTTTAAGTTCTTCATGAGCGATCGCAACGATATCCTCAATCGAACTCGTTTCAAACATTTGACCACGCTCTTTCTCGCGATCGAGACGGAGGTGCATTAAAAATTCAATATTTCCTTCTCCGCCCTTGATTGGCGAAAAGCTTAGAGCACAGACATCATAGCCTTGTTCAAGAGAAAATTCACAAATTCGCTTGAGCACATCTTCATGAATTTTTTTATCACGAACAATTCCCTTTTTTCCGACCTGCTCACGACCTGCTTCAAATTGCGGCTTCACAAGCGCAAGCACGTCTCCTTTTTGAACAAGGATTGTCTTTAAAACAGGAAGAATAAGCGTCAACGAGATAAAGGAGACATCAATTGTTGCAAATTGCGGTAAGCCTTCTGTAAGGTCTTCTGGTTTCACGTAACGAAAATTGGTACGTTCCATGACGACAACACGTTCATCTTGACGCAATTTCCATGCTAATTGATTATAGCCAACATCAAGCGCATAAACAGCCTTAGCACCATTTTGGAGTGAACAATCTGTAAATCCACCTGTTGAGGCTCCAATATCCAAGACAATTTTATCCTTTAAGGAAAGATCAAAGACATCAATCGCTTTCTCAAGCTTTAATCCACCCCGACTCACATATGGTAATGGATTTCCTTTAACAGCTAGAGGCAGTTCTCTGTCTATTTTCAAGCCTGGCTTATCTATACGCTCCGTTCCCGAAAAGACAAGACCCGCCATGATTGAGCGTTTCGCCTGCTCTCTTGTTTCAAGCAGGCCTCGCTCAACAAGTAATACATCTACACGTTCTTTCTTCGTCATAATGTTTAAGCCCTTTGTCTTTTTTTAGGAAGCATCATCATCAGCTGCTCAGAAACATTTGCAGACGTAAGTCCAATTTCTTCAAGCAATTGGGAAACGCCACCATGCTCAATAAATTCATCAGGAACACCCATGCGTTTTACTTCTATATTGTGATAGCTGTTGTCATGAAAGAACTCAAGGACAGCACTTCCAAATCCTCCTTGAAGAGCAGCTTCTTCCAAAGTCAAAATCGGTACACCTTGCTTAGCGAGATCATGTAAAAGCTCTTCATCTAAAGGCTTAGCTGAGTTCGCATTGACTAGCTTTATTGAATATCCTTGAGAATTAAGCTGAGTAATCGCCTCTTCTGCTACTGGTAACATTGTCCCAAACGTTAAAATACAGGCATCCGTTCCATCCTGTAATTGTTCCCATTTGCCAATCGGAAGACGTTGCAACTCTTCATCCATTTTCACACCATAGCCATTACCGCGAGGATAGCGAACAGCAATTGGACCATCATCATATTGAGTCGCTGTATAGATCATATGCTGTAATTCATTTTCATCCTTCGGCATCAAAATCTTCATATTCGGAAGGTGACGAAGGAAGGCAATATCAAAGACACCTTGATGCGTTTCACCATCGGCTCCAACAAGACCAGCTCGATCAATGGCAAAGACAACATTTAAATTTTGACGACAAACATCGTGAACAACTTGATCATAGCCACGTTGTAAAAACGTAGAATAAACAGCAAAAACAGGCTTCATTCCTTGTGTTGCTAGGCCAGCTGCCATTGTCGTTGCATGCTGTTCTGCAATACCAACATCAAACATTCGCTCTGGAAACTCTTTTGCAAAGACATCGAGTTTCGTACCACCTGGCATTGCTGCTGTTAAGGCAACGATACGCTTATCTTCACGAGCGACTTTCTTTAATGTTTCAGCAAACACACCACTATAGCTCGGTGGTCCAGGTTTTGTAACAACTTCACCTGATTCAATTTTGTACGGTCCAAGACCATGCCATGTCCCTTTTGCATCGTTTTCTGCTGGTTCATAGCCTTTCCCTTTTTTCGTTAACACATGAACAAGAACTGGTCCCTTAGTTTTCTTAGCATATTTTAAATTCTCTGCTAAATCATCAAGGTCATGTCCATCAACCGGTCCCAAGTAAGTAAAACCCAGCTCTTCAAAGAAAATTCCAGAAACGAGTAAATACTTTAAGCTGTCTTTTACACGCTCTGCTGTTGAAGCAAGCTTCCCACCAAATGTTGGAATTTTCTTGATTAACTGTTCAAGTTCTTCCTTTGCCTTTTTGTATTTGCCAGCTGTACGCAAACGTCCTAGTACGCTATGCAGAGCACCAACATTAGGGGCAATTGACATTTCATTATCATTTAATATAACGATTAGATCTGTTTGCTCATGTCCAATATGATTGAGAGCCTCAAGTGCCATACCACCTGTTAGGGCACCATCTCCAATAATGGCAACAATGTGATCATCGGTTCCTTTTAAATCTCTAGCTGTTGCCATACCCATTGCAGCAGAAAGAGACGTCGAACTATGACCTGTCTCCCAAACATCATGTTCACTCTCATTTCTCTTTGGGAACCCACATAGTCCCTTGTACTGACGTAACTTATCAAACTGGTCAGCTCGTCCAGTTAAAATCTTGTGTACATAGGCTTGATGACCAACATCCCAAAGAAACTTATCCTTTGGACTATCAAACAAGTGATGCAAGGCTAATGTTAGCTCTACTACACCTAGATTCGGACCTAGGTGACCACCTGTAACAGATAGTTTTTCTATTAAGAAGTGGCGAATATCCTCACCAAGCTCTTCTAATTGTGCTTTTGAATAGTTCTTCAGTATGCTTGGGTCATTATATTCCTCTAGCTTCATGAGAGAACCCTCACTTTCGAGTCATTTTGTCTTTTTTCTTCATCTTTCCATTTGCTGAAAACAATTTTATTTTCAATTTTACCTCTAAAATGTATAATAATCTACCAACTTGATAAATGATTGGTGTTGCGTAATGAATGGCGAACGTTTTACCAAGCGCCTTTCCACCGACTGTTAGCGCAGCCACTACACTTGTAAAAAGAATTGAAATAGCAAATTGTTGGCTTGAAGTCTCACTATAACCAAGCTGTAAAGACAGTTGTAGGACAACGTAGGCAGAGGCAGTACCACTAATAATACCAGATATATCGCCAATCACATCATTACAAAAATTCGCAAATCTATCCGCGTTTCTTGTAATCAAGACAGCGTGTTTAGCTCCGTGCAGACGTTCTGAAGCCATAGCATGAAAAGGTTTTTCATTTGCAGCTGTTGAGGCTACTCCTATTGTATCAAAGAATACCCCAATAAAAACGATGATTAAAACAATCAACATTCCGATCGCCCACGTAACTCCACTTAGTACAAACGTGGAGATAATCGAAAAAATAGCCGCTAACACCAAAGTGATAACGGCTATTCCCAAGCTCCATTGTATTGATTTCTGAAGAGGTTTCATAAGCGTTACTGTATCACCTTTATCTATAGATTCGCCACAAGTATGTAAAAATATGGAGTGGTCATTTAAAGAGTAAACTCTGTAGCTTAGGTCCAGTAGGATTTCCCAAATCAGTTCCACCGCGTCGCCGCAGTGGCGGTTTCCCTTTATACTGAAGTTGACGCTGTCACCAAACGTCAGACTAGATTACCACTTAGTCTACACTGTAATCCTCTTTAAATGTCTATCGAACAGTCTAGGAGATTTCCTCAACAGTCCCTTGCCAGTCTTTTATCCTCTTTTGCAGAGTAGATTTCATATAGGTAAGATTCACAATCTGTTGGCCTCCAGCTTCTGAACCCTTTGTCTATAATCCCCTCTTCCTCCACTCAAGGCAGGCTACGCTGCAGACAAGCTCCCTAACTTGCCCTTACAGGTTCATACCCTTTACCCTGGAACTATACACGTGTATAGACCGAGTAAAAGGCCTCCACAGTAGGAGGGTCATCGCCCACATGCCTTTGCGGATCGCCCTACTACCTTTTCTCCCAGCATCGACCCAAGGCTGGGCGCCTCAAGCCAACACAAGGAGCTTCATCGATGTGCCCTTTGGCGGATTTTTAGCCCCGCCTTCAAGAAAGGAGGACCGACTAGAATACTGCACCACTCTTATCTAACATTAATTATAACATGTGTAAGAATCTTGCTCAATGGAAAACCCTACTACGCTTTAGTGATCACGTTCAGCGACGTAATCGGTTAAGGCCTCTAGTAAATGATGATTCATCTCTACTTCATATAAATATTCTTTTGCTCGTAACTTATGCTCTTCAAGCTTCTTTTTTGCTCCGTCCAATCCTAAAAGACTTGGATATGTACTTTTATTGTTCCCATCATCGCTTCCGACAGGCTTGCCAATTGTTATAGCATCACCTTCAACATCAAGGATGTCATCCTTAATTTGAAAAAGCAATCCTAGTTCTTTTGCAAATAAGCGAAGATTAGTAATATCCTTCTCGTTCGCTCCCGCAATAATGGCCCCCGCCACAATTGATACTGTTAGCAAATCTCCTGTTTTATGATGATGGATGTAGACAAGTCCATCTAGTGTTAATGCTTTATTTTCCCCTTCTAAATCAGCCACTTGACCCCCAACCATTCCTTCAGGACCTGAAGCTTTAGCTAATTCCTGAATAAGCAACAGCTTCTGCTCAGCAGACAAGTCACCCACATTTGCTTTCGTAATAAGCTCAAAGCTATAAGTTAACAGGGCATCACCCGCTAATATAGCAATCGCTTCACCATAGACCTTGTGATTGGTCGGTTTGCCTCTTCTCATATCATCATCATCCATCGCAGGTAAATCATCATGAATCAATGAATACGTGTGAATCATTTCAACTGCACAAGCTACATCATACCCTAATTCAACTGGTTTTCCAAAGCTATGAAGGGTAGCGAGGAGTAGCACAGGTCGAATTCGTTTCCCTCCTGCATTTAAGGAATAAATCATCGCTTCTTTTAATGTCTTTGGTGCAGGCAATTGTTCTAAATACTTTGGAAGCCGTTGTTCAATTTCCTGTTTATTTTCATTCAAGAAGTCCTTAAGCTCTGCATTCACGTTTACTCGTCCTCCTGGAAATCCAACAGCTCTATTTCTCCATCTACGTGAAGAATTTGGTCCATTTGTTTCTCGACTTGTTCCAGTTTTTCGTGGCATTGCTTTGATAAAGCCATTCCTTCTTGAAACATTGAAATAGCTTTTTCTAACGGTACATCACCTTGTTCTAATTTCTCAACGACTTCTTCAAGTTCAGCCATTGCTTCTTCAAAGCTTAACTCAGTTTTTTCAGTCATTTTCGTCCCCTCCTTATTCAAAAGGTTGTTTTTCCTCAACACGACAGTAGAGTTTTCCGTCTTTTAGGCGAATCTGGAGTTCCGACCCAACTTCAACTTGCTTTGTTGACTTTATTAACATTTGCTGATCCTTGTCATAAGCTAAGCTATATCCACGCTCCATTAACCTCAAGGGGCTAAGCAGTTGTAATTCGCTCACTGCTTTTTGAAAAGGCTGACGCTTCGTGTTCAGTTGTTCCTTCATTGCTTTTACTAACGCTACATGGAGCTGACTTGTTTTTTCTTGCGCTTGCTTCACTTGAATATCGGGATGCAATCGTTTAAGACTCTTTTCTAAGTGCAACAATTGATTTGCTGGATCTTGTAGAGCTCGTTTTGCGACACGTTTGAGGCGGTCAAGTAAACCATCAAGTTCTTGCTCTTTTTGCCTCACAAGTTGTTCTGGATATTTGAAGGCATATGAACGTTTCAATCGTTCGAGCTTTGAACCCTCTCTCGTTATTTGTTCCTTCATCGCTAGAGTTAATCTCTTACGTAAAGTCATAATTGTACGTACAATTTCATTTTGGTCAGGAACCGCTAATTCAGCAGCTCCCGTTGGGGTAGGTGCACGGAGATCAGCAACGAAGTCACTAATTGTATAATCTGTTTCGTGACCGACTGCTGAAATAACTGGGATGTTTGAGGCAGCAATTGCTCTAGCGACACCTTCATCATTAAATGCCCATAATTCTTCAATCGAACCGCCTCCACGTCCAACAATCATCACATCAAAGCAATTTGCAGCGACAGCTTGTTTGATAGCATAAATAATCGAGGACGGTGCCTGTTCTCCTTGAACAAGTACTGGGAGTAAGGTAATTTGAGCTACTGGATACCTTCTCTTAAGAGTTGTAACAATATCACGAATCGCCGCACCTGTTGGCGAAGTCACGACAGCAATTCGCGCTGGGTGAATCGGAATAGCTTTTTTTCGCTCAGCTGCAAACAAACCTTCCTCTTCAAGCTTTGCTTTTAACGCTTCATATGCTAAATATAAGCTTCCGACACCATCAGGCTGCATTTCCTTTGCGTAAAATTGATACTGACCATAAGGCTCGTATACATTTACCTCACCACGAAGCAAAACCTTCATTCCATTTTCAGGCTTAAATGATAAGTAGCGATTGTGCCCTGCAAACATAACAGACTGCATCCGTGATTTATCGTCTTTCACAGTGAAATACAAATGTCCTCGACTATGTAGCTTCACATTTGAGAGTTCCCCACGCAACCATACTTCTTGGAGAACCACGTCTTCTTCCATAAGTGATTTAATATACCGAGTCACTTCAGAAATCGTTAGGATATGTTCAGCTGCCATCCCCTCACTCCTATTGTCTATTTCGCGCAGATTGAACCGTGTTCTCAAGAAGCATTGTAATCGTCATTGGGCCAACCCCGCCAGGAACAGGTGTTAAATATGATGCTGTGTCTTTCACACTTTCAAAGTCAACATCCCCACAAAGCTTGCCATCGACACGATTAATACCAACATCAACAACAACAGCTCCAGGCTTAACATCCTCTGCTGAAATAAAATTAGCCTTACCAATCGCAACAATCAGAATATCTGCCTGCTTTGTCATCGCACGTAAGTCTTTTGTACGAGAATGAGTATATGTTACGGTTGCATTTTCATTTAGAAGAAGTTGTCCCACTGGTTTACCAACGATGTTGCTTCGCCCAACAACAACAACATGCTTTCCTTCTAGTTCGATCGCTGCTTCTTTGAGCATAACTAATACCCCATGAGGCGTACATGGAAGAAATGTATCTTCACCTGTCATCATTTTTCCGATATTAATTGGATGGAAACCATCTACATCCTTATTCGGAGCAATTCGCTCAATCACCGCTTGCTCTGAGATATGCTTAGGAATTGGTAACTGCACTAAAATACCATCAATCATTTCATCCTTGTTCAAACGATCAATTTCCGCTAACAACTCTTCCTCGCTAATCGTATCAGGCTTTTTAATTAGTACAGAATGAATACCTGCTTGCTCACAAGCCTTTTGCTTCGCCCCAACATAGGTCTTTGAAGCTGGGTCTTCACCAACAAGAATGACTGCGAGTCCTGGCGTAATCCCTTTTGTTGAAAGTTCTTCTACATCTTTCTTAAGCTGCTCTCTTTTTTTTGCAGCTAACTCTTTTCCATTTAATAATACAGCTGACATGGATCTTCACTCCTCATTTTGTTATTCGTTTAATTCTTGCAATCTCTCCATTGCCTTTGATAACACACCATTTACAAAGCGGCCAGATTCTTCTCCACCGAATGCCTTTGCTAATTCAATGCCTTCGTTAAATGTAACGTTAACAGGAATATCTTCTATAAACTTCATTTCATACAATGTCATACGTACAATCGCACGGTCAACAAGTCCCATTCGATCAAGTGTCCACCCTTGCAGACTTTCAGAAATAACTGGGTCAATGACAGCTTTTTTATTAATCGTGCCATGTATAAGATCAAGCATAAACGAGCTAGGCTTTTCTCCTTCATCTAGCACGCTCTCAATTGCAGACTCAATATCACCTTCCGTTAAGTCAATTTGATAGAGCGCTTGTGCTGCTCTTAACCTTGCTACTCTTCGATTCATCTTGTCAAACTCCTTTAACTATGCAATACTGCACGTTTAATATGTTGATAATAGCATAACATGTTAACCTAAAACAGAACAATTTAGATTTCAATTGATTAGAACTTTCGTTTTCTTGTATTATAACCAGAAAAGACGAAAAGACAGTCAAAGCATCATGCTTTGACTGTCAGATTAAACAAAAGTATAGGCAAGAATGAAAATGAACAATTCTAACTGTTTTCAAACTAAAACCTTTGATTACTCTTCTTCAGCTAACTCCACTGATTCAAATTGAACACCGACAACATGAACATTAACAGCTTGGATTTCAATAGCCGTCATCGTTTGAAGAGCTTGTTTAATATTCGTTTGAATCAGCTTTGCTACTTCTGGTACAGCTACACCGTACGTAATTATAACAGATACATCGACAGTAATTCCGTCTTCACCAAGTTCAACTTTTACGCCTTTTCCATGATTTTTTCGACCAAGCTTCTCTGCTACACCAGCCGCAAAATTACCACGCATCGTTGCAACTCCATCTACCTCTGAAGCTGCAATTCCTGCAATCACTTCAATCACTTCTGGGGAAATTTCTACTTTTCCGAGTTCTGATTTCTCTTCTTCAAGCTCTAAAATATGATTCTCGTTCATTATTTTCCCTCCTATTTATCAATAGTTGACTTTAATTTTACAGACATGACATCATGATCTTCAAGGAATTTCGTATTAAAATCGCCTGATACAAATGTTTCATGATTAAGAAGTCGTAAATGGAACGGAATAGTCGTATCAACGCCTTCAACTTCAAACTCTTCAAGGGCGCGTTTCATTTTTGCGATCGCTTCCTCGCGAGTAGCTCCATGCGTAATGACCTTCGCAATCATCGAGTCATAAAACGGCGAGATCACATATCCTGGATAGGCTGCAGAGTCAATTCGAACGCCAAGCCCTCCTGGAGCTAGATAATTCGTAATCTTTCCAGGAGAAGGCATGAACTTCTTCGACGGGTTCTCAGCATTAATTCGGCATTCAATCGACCAACCAGAAAACGTCACGTCTTCTTGTGTGAGGGAAAGTACCTCACCACTTGCAACGTGTAGCTGTTCTTTAATTAAGTCAATTCCTGTCACCATCTCCGTAACAGGATGCTCAACTTGAATGCGCGTATTCATTTCCATAAAATAAAAATCTCCATTGTTATGGTCATAAATGAATTCAACCGTTCCAGCACCTGAATAAGCAACAGCTTTTGCAGCATTAACAGCAGCTAGACCCATTTCTGCACGTTTTTCTGGAGTAATAGCAGGAGACGGTGTTTCCTCTAATAACTTTTGCAGACGACGTTGAATACTACAATCACGCTCACCGAGATGAATCACATTGCCATGATTATCAGCTAACACTTGAATTTCTACATGACGAAAATCTTCGATGAACTTTTCAATATAGACACCTGGATTACCAAATGCAGTTGCTGCTTCTTGCTGCGTAATGTTCATCCCTTTTTTCAATTCTTCTGGTGTTCTAGCAACGCGAATCCCTTTACCACCTCCACCAGCAGTTGCTTTAATAATGACTGGGTAGCCTATTTCCTCTGCAACCTTTAATCCAGCTTCCGTATTTTCAACGATTCCTTTTGAACCAGGAACAATTGGAACACCAGCTTTTGCCATTGTATCTCTTGCAACATCCTTTGTTCCCATTTGATTAATCGCTGATGGACTCGGTCCGACAAACGTAATATTACAAGCTGCACAAATTTCAGCGAAATCAGCATTTTCAGCTAAAAATCCATACCCAGGGTGAATGGCATCCACTTCTGTTAAGGTTGCAACACTCATAATATTTGTCACATTCAAATAGCTCTTATTCGACGCAGTCGGTCCAATACAATATGCTTCATCAGCTAAACGAACATGCAAAGAATCTTTGTCAGCTTCTGAATAAATCGCAACAGTTTCAATATCTAACTCACGGCAAGCACGAATGATTCTGACCGCAATTTCCCCACGATTTGCAATTAATACTTTTTTTATCATTGTATCTCTCCTATTAAGTCAGTTCTACAACAAACAATGGCTGTCCATACTCTACAAGCTCTCCGTCCTCAGCAAGAACTTCGATGATTTTACCGTTTACTTCCGCTTCAATTTCATTCATTAATTTCATTGCTTCCACGATACAAACAATGGATACTTCCTTAACCTGATCACCTTTATTCACATAAGGATCAGCATCTGGGGACGGAGCCGCATAAAATGTCCCCACCATAGGAGATTTAATTGTATGTACATTTTCAGCAACTGGCTTATCTTCTAACTTACTCTCTTCTTTGCTCGGCGTAGAAACCACTTCTAAAGAAGCTTTTGGGCTTTCTGGTTGTTCGGTAGGACTTGGAAGCACTTCACTTGATTTCACACTTTTTTCTGCTACTACAGTCGTTGTTTGATTCTTTCTTAACAAAAGCTTCGCACCATCTTGCTCGATTTTGAGCTCGTCTATGCTCGATTGATCAAGAGCTCTAATTAGCTCCTTTAATTCTTGAACTTTCAACATATATGTACACTCCTATTTCATTTTTTCATATTATACCATAACTATCTTCGATAAAGATGCTTTCATTCCTTCTCGTCATTATAAGAAAAACCCTCCATACTTGGAGGGTAACACTTATTCTTCTGTTGATTCTGAGATTTCTTCGCCTTCTACCTCCGTTTTGATTAATGCATCTTTTTTGTATTGACGGAATACAGGAAATTCAGATAAGTTATCAGGAATTTTTCCATTCTCAAGTAGGATGATTTTAACGATGTCTTTATTTCGCGCCATGTGATATTTATCGCCATACTCATTTTCCTTTGTATAACGTTTTAAACTTTCATAATCTTCTTCTTGAATAGAGACTACGTAGGTATCACCGTCTCCAGTTTCAAATTCTTGTTCAAAGCCAATTTCAAATTCTACAATTTGAATATTATCGTTCTTCATATTACGTGTTTGTTCAAGGACAGCTTTCGCTCCCTCGGTTAAATCATTCCATTCCATTACAATCGCTCCTCATGTGTAAGTTACTTTGCGTATTATATCACAGACAAATGAGGAGTTGCATCTTCATTTCTTTCTTTCTCTTTTTAAGCAGCTATGATAAAGAAAGAAATGGCCCTCAGCCATAAGTCAAAATCACCCGCTGAGAGCATACATCAATTTAACTCTTATTGCGCTGACACTGTGTGACTAACTGCTACATTTAACCCTTGACCTAATTGATTAAATGTCATGTGCATAATTTCATTTGCTTCAGCTTTTGACAATTCTTCTGTTTGTACAATAACGCGTACTTGATCCTCTTCTGCCATAACTAAAGCATCATCATATCCTTTTGCTTTAATTAATGTTTCAAGCGTTGCTTCATTTTGGGCCAAACGTTGTAATTCCATACTCTTATCGTGAGCTTCACTTTTCATTTCAGCAGAAGTTTCTGCAGATGCGACGATTTGAGTTAACTCTTCAGCCATTCGGTCACGCGAAGCTTGTAAATCCATACGAATCGTCGCAAAAGCATCATTGGAAGAGATATTTGAAATCACACTTCCATCAGCATTTGGTGCTGGCATTTCATTCGCATCAGGAACAGTTTCTAGTGTAGCTTTCTCTAATTCGTCAGCCATATTCACCACTACTTCATTCGTTCCATCTGTTACTTGTTCGATCTCGGCACTAATGTCTTGATTTTCTTCACCAACCAATGCTACTTCCTCACCTGGAATTTGCTCAGGCGATGTCACGTAATAAACGGAAAGGACAACAATAAGACTTAGCATCGTTAATAACCATACTGTTTGCTTTTTTAATACCATTATAAATCCTCCTTTGTTTTCTTCGGCATGACCGAAACTCTATGAGATGGTACATCTAGTACACGACTAACCGCTTCAACAACCCACCCTTTTATTTGGGCATTTTCTACTCCCTTTGCAACAACAAGGACTCCACGAATATCAGGCTTTCTTTTTTGAATAAGGATTGGTTCTTCTTTATCACCATTACGGACAATAACAAGTTGCTCATCACGAGAATGATCTTCTACTTTTCGTGTTCCACCTTCTCGATCCGTTTCATCGGTATTTTGTTGATTTGAATTGACATTTTTTTCATACACATGTCTCTCTGTCTCTGCTAAATTAATCATGACAGATACATCAGATAACCCAACAATTTGCTCTAACGTTTCTTTCAACTGATTTTCATAGCGAATTTCATAGTCTTCCATGGAATACGGTTCAGCTTGAGTATTTGATTTAAAAACTGGTTCATCTTCTTCTTTTTCTTCATTAAAAGCGGGTACGGTTTGTGACATGTCCTCTGTTGGAGTGGTTAGAAGGTTCCCAGTAATCATGAGCGCAATGCCCACACAGCCCAGAAGCAATATATAGTGAAGAGGCAATCTTCGTTTCTTTCCATCCTCTGGCTTCTTAAATAGAGTTTGCAGCCACTGTCGATCCTTCTTTTCATCATGATTCATCCTGCTCTTCTCCCCCCTTCCCACGCAACTAAGATCGTTTCTTTAGGGATGTGCCAATACTGTGCAAGAAACTCTTGTACATGCTCTAAGTCTTCGCTCATTTCCATTGGTTTGGCTGGATTGTTTTCGGATGTGTCAATATGAACGACTTCAACGGATTGAATGCCACCTAGTTCTTCGTTCACTTTGCCATCTGCTTCACCTTCTTTGGACCGAACAGAAACATGAACCGCTTTAATCTGCTGTTCCTCTACACTCGTTGTCGCATTATTTGCAAGCTCGACGTTGGCATGGACGATCATTAGAGCATATTCATCCCTAAGTGCTTCTTCCACTTGGTTCATTAATTGGACAGCCACCTGTTCAGAAATATATGCACGCTGTCCGAGCTCTATTTCTCTTTTTTGTGAATTTATTGAATTTGCTACTAATTGTTCAGTTTGTCTTGTGTCATTTGATAAAGAAAAGAGCCACGTATCAACATCTTCTCTCATGATAGATAAGAGCGGTTGAAGCATAATGACGAGTAGCAAAAGGCCAACGACCATTTTCACGTATCGTTGCATCGAAGAATTAGGTAGCATTAACTCAAGAATTGTCGCAAGTAAAATTAAAAGGATTATATTCGTTAGCCATTCTGTCAAAAAGCCCACGTGGTGACTTCCTCCTCTCTATCTCATCATTAATGATACATTTCCAGCTGCGATCATAATGGTGATTGCTAGGAAAAACATTAAACAGACAATCGCCATAGCAGCAAAAACAAAGATGACAGCTTTTCCAATAATCGATAAACATTCAATGATTGGCCCCCCACCCAATGGTTGAAGAACAGCGGCTGACAAGTTAAAAATAATCGCCAGGGACAATACTTTCATCGCTGGAAATGCACATAGCATAAGTAAAATACCAAGCCCAGCTACCCCGATTGTATTTTTTAGCAAAAGAGAGGCACTCATGACCGTATCTGCTGCATCTGTAAACATTCGACCGACGACAGGGACAAGATTACCAGCAATAAATTTAGCTGTTCGAACCGTAATACCATCTGCAACAGCAGTTGATGCTCCTTGAACAGAGATGACCCCAAGAAACACTGTCAGAAAAACACCAAGTGTTCCGACAGCGATATTACGCAAAAATGTCGCAAGTTTTGTCACTTTATAATGATCAGTCAATGTACTCACGATACCAAGAACAGCGGATAGAAATAAGAGTGGAAGAACGACATTCATTATGAGCAAGCCGCTTGTATTAACTAAAAAAATAATAAGCGGATGAAACAAGGTTGCTGATGTGATATTACCGATTGAAGCCATCATGGCGAGCAGTAAAGGCAAGAGAGCAATCATGAAGTGAATCATATTATTAATGGCTGATGATGCATAGCTGATCGCAACATGAAAGCTATTTAAGGCAATAATCATTAAAACCATATATGTAATGGCATAAGCAACTTTGCTAATCGTATGCTGCTCAAAAGCATTTTGGAGCGACTGCAAAATCATGCAAAATACCGTTAGCAAAATCAATGAGCCAAGTAGCTTACCATTTACAAGCAGTTCATGTAATAAAAAACGAACGAGTCCCATTCCCCATTCTTTAAAAGAAAATTGCTTATCACCGCGAACAAACTCCACAAATGATCCTTTTTGACTTTCTGGAAGAAAGCCACCATATTCTGTTGAGATCTCTTCCCAGTACATACGAATCTCATCTAGTTGCAATTGTTCTATTTGTTGTTCAACAAAGCCATCCTCGTTCAATGGCTCGTCGTTTGCTAAAGCAACTTCACCATAAGCAACAATGAATGTTATTATGACAATGATTGGTGTTATGAACCATCTAATCACTTTACTCTCCCTCCTCTCTACTCATAAACTTGTCAGGACTCTTTAACTCGGGAGCAGCGAGAGGACCATCTCGATAACGGCTGTTAAAATCGGAATTGCCATCACTAAGATCAAAATTTTTCCTGCTAGCTCGATTTTAGAAGCAATGGCTGCTTGTCCTGCATCTTTTGCAATTTGTGCTCCAAATTCAGCTATATAGGCAATCCCAATGATCTTTAAAATCGTTTGGAAATAAATCATATTCATATTTGCTTGAGTTGCAATACCTTCAAGCATGCCAATTATCTTTGTAATTTCGTCAATAAGAAAAAGGAAAATAAGAATACCAACAAATACAGTAAGCATGAAAGCAAATAATGGCTTCTGCTCTTTCACAACTAGGGCTAGGAACGTTGCAACAAGCCCTAATCCGACAATTTGGATAATGTCAATTGCAACTCACTCCTTCACCCTTGAAAAAGGAAAACGGCTCTAATTTTTTGAAACAGATCATCGACAATAGTTGCGACCATATAAAGAACAACGACAAAGCCAATTAACGTTACCCAGTGAGCCCAATCTTCTTTTCCCATTTGCTTCAATACGGTGTGAATCATCGCTACAACGATTCCTATTCCTGCTATTTGAAAAATGGTGTTCACATCATACACCAAGACGTCTCCTCCTCTCCTTATCTCTAAAGCATCAAGATGACAATTAACAAACCAGTTAGAAATCCTAAGCTTTTAATCATTCGCTCATAACGGTTTTGCCTATCTTTAGCTTCCTGTTCTTCCCTTTCAAGATGAGCAAGCGTCAATTTAATTTGCTTCTGCTGCTGCTCACGGTCATGTTGTCCAAGCGTCGAACCAAATTGCATCATTACTTCCCTTTCGCTATCAAGCAAAGAGGTGTGCTGCCACACCTCACGAATGCTCTCCTCCCAAGCCTCGTATGCAGTTTCTTGCTTATTCAATAGTCGATCGGAAAATTGCGCAAATAAGAAAGAGATAGGTTTTGGCAATTGTTTAGAAATATGATTACTCGCCTCTGCTAAAGGCGTTAGCCCGTACATCATTTCTGCTTCTAGTGATTGAATGGCTACCTTTAATTGTCTTAACTGTCTCGGTCGTTCACTTAATCTTTTTGCCCACTCAAAACCCACCCATGTTGTGGCAAGGATGATAATAACAGCACCAATGAGCTTCACGTCATCATCACATCTTTTCGGTGTTGATTCCGTATCCGCCTTACCACCCCTGGTCTTGTCGTTCGAGTCAATTCTACACATCGTTCAAATGCCTGGAGCTTAAATAAAACGTTGAGTTCTGGTCGATGTTCAATATCTTCAACTGTAAAACCATGAGCTGTTGTCATCACCTTCACCCCTGCATAAAGTGCTTCTTGTACAGCAAAGACATCTTCCTTACGACCAATTTCATCAACAATGAGAACATCCGGGCTCATCGATCTGATTAACATCATCATCCCTTCAGCCTTTGGACAACCATCGAGTACGTCGACTCTCATGCCAAGTTCAAGCTGCGGTACGCCTTTCATGCTTGCCGCAATTTCTGAACGCTCATCGACAATGCCTACTTTTAATGGTGGAATATTTTTACTAGGCATTCCTTCACTAATTAAGCGCGCAAGATCACGAAGCATCGTTGTTTTTCCTGCTTGTGGTGGGCCAATAAACAACGTATTAAGCCATCTTCTATCATATAATTGCGAAACAAGGATCTCTGCTACACCAATTGTTTGACGAGCGATTCGAATATTAAATGAACTAATATCGCGTAATGTTTTCACTTGTCCATGTTCTAGTACAACTTTTCCTGCAAGACCAACACGATGCCCACCTTGGATCGTGATAAAACCCCGACGTAACTCTTCTTCAAACGCATACAGGGAATACTGGCTTAGCTGACTTAGCAAATATTTAGCATCGTCTGCTTTGACGATATAGTAGTCTTTATTTTCAATAGGGTAATGAGGTTTTCCAGCTACAATCACTTCTAGCGGACGGCCTACACGAAGACGAATTTCTTCAACTCGTTCCCAGATATGAGGGTTCAGTTGTCTTAACAATTGACGAATGCTTTCTGGTAATATTGGGATAATTTCAGTTAACATCACCCTACCACCCTTCATTACTTTCGAATTCCAATCAAAATAAGTAAGACCCCTGCTGCAATAAAGCCTAACTTTGATAAAGATAATCGATCAGACATCCCAACAAGTCCAATCGCGATCGATGTAATAAAAATCGTTGGACCTATTATGACAAGCATTGCGTTTAGACCTACTGCTTTTTCAACGCTATTAAACCGAAGCATCAGGCCCGCTGCTGTTAATTCAATAAGACCAGATAGAACTCTTAAACCGACCATTGCAAGTAGGGCCATTTCAAATGAATAAAACCATGCTTTCATAGAGCCACCTCAACTAAAAACGCTTTGTACAACCTTATGAGCGGACAAACCAGTTCAGAACAAAAAAGAGTGCCTCTAAAGGTGATTGCTGACCAATTGAGACACTCTTCTCATATTAAAAGGTGATCTTACTCTTCTAAAGTAAGACGTTTGACATCATGTGAAATTTTCTTTCAAACAAAAAAACGAGTCAGTTCATCATTGAACCAACTCGTTTTTTCATTTTGAACGTGCTTAAGCACGTGATACATATGCACTACTACGTGTGTCAATAATGAGAACATCACCTTGGTTAATAAAGAAAGGTACTTGAACTGATAAACCAGTTTCAAGTATTGCAGGCTTTGTTCCACCTGAAGCTGTATCACCTTTAATACCAGGCTCTGTTTCTGTTACTTCTAGTTCTACTGTATTTGGAACTTCTACACCAAGAGTCTCAGTTTGATAAGTCATAATTTGAACAACCATGTTTTCCTTTAAGAATTTAAGTTCATGTTCAATTTGAGCAGTTGATAACTCAATTTGCTCATAAGATTCATTGTCCATAAATGTGTGCATATCGCCACTTGCATAAAGATACGCCATGCGACGATTTTCAATATGTGCTTTCGCAACTTTTTCACCAGCACGGAATGTTTTTTCTTGAACTGCACCAGTACGCAAGTTACGTAGTTTTGAGCGAACAAATGCCGCTCCTTTTCCAGGCTTTACATGTTGGAAATCCATTACTTGCCAAAGTCCGTTATCTACTTCAATTGTTAAACCTGTTTTAAAATCGTTTACTGAAATCATTTATTAATTCCTCCATCTTTCCATCTGATATGTTCAGATGTTCAGTCATATCCCTTACTATACCACAGCTTGGGAAAACTTTCTCAAGAAAATTCGGGACTACTCACCTAGGATCAATAATTCTTTAGGCGAATGTGTGAACGTGCGATTTCCATCCTCGGTAATGAGTGTATCATCTTCAATTCGCGTTCCACCGACACCTGCAATATAAATCCCTGGTTCCACCGTTACAACCATCCCTGGCTCAAGTACAGTGCTTGACTTCATCGAAAGAGCTGGACCTTCGTGAACTTCCATACCAAGACCATGACCAGTTGAATGACCAAAATAGTCACCATATCCTTTTTTTGTAATATAATCTCTTGTAAGTGCATCTGCTTGCTTTCCAGTTAATCCTGGTTTAATCCCTGCCATGCCCCGAAGTTGCGCTTCAAGCACTGTTTGATAAATAGCTTTCAACTCTTCACTCACTTCTCCAACAGCGACAGTTCTCGTTATATCAGAACAATATCCTTTATAGTACGCACCATAATCAAGCGTGACGAGTTCACCTTTTTCAATCACTTTCTCACTTGCGACACCGTGTGGAAGGGCTGAGCGCAGACCAGATGCAACGATAGTATCAAAAGAAGAACTACTAGCTCCTTGCTTTCTCATGAAAAATTCTAATTCATTTGCTACGTCTAGTTCGGTTATACCTGGACGAATAAACGTTGTAATATGGTCGAAAGCTGCATCGGCAATATTGGCAGCATCTTGGATTAAATTTATTTCATCTTCATCTTTTTTTAGTCGAATCCCTTCGACAAGTCCAGCTATAGGAACAAGTGAAGCAGATTCAATAAATTTAGCATAAAGTTGGTATGCTTCATATGTAAGATGTGATTGTTCGAACCCTAGCTTTTTCATTCCTAGTTTTTCAACCTGTTTTGCGACTTCTTCAAATATAGGTCCAGTGTGCTGAATGATCTCATACCCTTTTGCCTGTTCCTTCGCTTGTTCCACGTAACGGAAATCAGTAATAAAAATCGCAGCTTTCTCGGAGATAAGAGCAACACCTGCCGTTCCAAAAAATCCGGTCATATACTGTCTATTGTATTGGCTTGTAATGAGTAAAGCATCAATATCACGTTCACGAAATTGAGCTCGTAACTTCTCGATTCGATTCATCTTTTTCTCCTCCAACAAGTATGATGTCGTTCTATTTACATTTGCCAATCTTTCTTTTGCATGTATTTTCCTTATTGTAGCATAAAGTGATTGACGAATCGAAGTGAGAGAAGACTAATTTATTATTTATGACGTTGCTGCTCTGCGTACTCATAAGAAATCGAATACCCAATGAAAACACCATATAACACATACAAACATATGGATGTAATAATCGTATTTGAATCAAGGTTAGCGACCGATTTAAGACCAGGAAAGATTGGATTGAGCAGATAAAATACGAGAATCCACAAAGTAAGACCAAATGCTACGCCAACCCAAAGCTTATGAAATTTTTGTAGAATTAATTTATAAAGATAGGCCACACCTATTGAAAGGACAGTGATAACTGCGACTCCAACTAATTGACCAACATAGGTGTCCTTCCACGCACCTAATGCAAAAGGCATTAATACTAAAGCAGGTCCAACGCGAATAAAATTAAAAAAGAAGGCGAAATACCCAACCAATGACCAAATAAGCCCTCCATACAATCCAATTAAAGCCACTTTTGCAACAAATGACATTTGTTCTTCTTGTTTGTTTTGTTCAAGTACGTGATTTTTCATGATGAAACACCTCCAGTCGTAGTATGTCCCGTGTAAAAGATGAAAAATCATGACAATCTACTAAATTCCCAAAGAATGAAATGCTTATTAATTGGGTATAGTTAAAGTAAGAATGTCTATTGACAACTGAACCAGAGTATTTACAATAGAGGATTTTCTCGAAATCATGTAGAATAGAGAATATATTATAGTAGTAGATAGGCTGGTGTCATCATGTCAAATCAAACAAAGCCCGCTTACGGTGGGCAAGCCGTCGTTGAAGGGGTTATGTTCGGCGGAAAGCATACGACCGTTACAACGATTAGACGGAAGGATGGATCTTATGATTCATTTGAAGTTAAGAAAACCCCAAAACCATGGGTGCAAAAACTGAAAAAAATTCCGTTCCTTCGCGGTGTTGTGGGCATTATCGAAGCAAGTAGTGTAGGTACAAGACATTTAAATTTCTCGACAGACCGTTATGATGTTGATCCAGCTGATGATGATAAAATTGTTCCAGCTGAGCAATCATCAAAGCTTACGATGATATTTGGTGTTGCTGTCATTGGAATCCTGTCGTTTCTATTTGGAAAGCTCATTTTCACCGCCATTCCAGCAGTGATTGCTGAGAGTCTAAGTTTTATCTTTCCCGGGCATGTCGCACAAAATTTATTAGAAGGATTAATTAAGCTCGTACTCCTACTCGCTTATATTTATTTCATTTCACTCACGCCACTCATTCGACGTGTCTTTCAGTATCACGGGGCTGAACATAAAGTCATTAATGCGTATGAACGTGATCTACCTTTAACGGTTGAGAATGTACAAAGTCAGTCCAGACTTCATTACCGTTGCGGTAGTAGCTTCATTTTGTTTACTGTTATTGTTGGGGTGTTTGTTTATTTAATGGTCCCTTTTGATAATATTTGGGAGAGACTCCTTCACCGGATAGCTTTGATCCCTGTCGTTCTTGGCATTTCTTATGAAGTGCTGCAGTTAACGAATAAAGTAAGAGAAATCCCAGTGCTGAAATGGCTTGGTTACCCAGGATTATCTCTTCAACTATTAACAACAAAAGAACCAAAGGACGATCAAGTAGAGGTAGCAATTGCATCATTTAATGAAATGCTTAAACGTGAAGCAAATTATGAGCAAGAAAATAAAGAAGCTACTGAGGTTGTTTAACCTTTGATTATCATTACTACTTGGAGGTGTGCAGATTGATACGTTCATTGATGAGGTACATCATTCCGGTTATCCTGATTTTCGCTTTCGTTGGACTCGGGTTCGAACTTTTATTTAACACATTAGGTTTTTTAACAAGAATACTAATGATTGTTGGATTTATTGCCGTGATTTTTCTCATTTACCGTTGGGTTATGGCCAAGCGATACGGAACAAGCTTATTTCCACAGCGTTCAGGTCCAACTCGTTCCCAGTTACGTAAAGCCAAACGTACAAGTACAAAGCGAGCTAACACATCTGCTTCTAGTTCCGCTACTGCTCCAGCTTTTATTCAAAAGCGAAAGCCTAATCAAGCGGTGAAACATAAATCTGCACGCCCCGCTAAAAATCGAAAAGAAGCTCATCATTTAACAGTGATTGAGGGAAAAAAAAGCAAAAAGAAAAGTCGAGCATTTTTTTAATGCTCGACTTTTCTTTTTAACGTCCCCATGTAGTCAGAAACTGCAAAGTCTCTTCTCTACCTAAAACAATTAATTGTTCTTTTTGCATTTCTGTTAATTCAAAATCAGCTGCTTTTACATCTAGAACTGGAATAAAAACAATATTCCCTGCATGATCCTTAGAAATATAACGTAAGTCATGCGCTGAGCTCATCGTTTCAAATAATGCTCGAAACATTGAAATCGCATTAAAAATCGAATTCGTTGGAATTTCACTAAGTTCAGGAGTTAATTGGAATCCAACAACAGGTCTTTTCCACTTTTTTACTTTACCATCCATGAAAAGCCACATCGGAAAGTTACTTAGCACACTCCCATCAACAACATAGGAGCTCTCCCCATCACCTGTTCGATCATAGATTTTAACTGGCTCAAAAAAATATGGAATACTGCAGCTCATTCGAACAGCTCGTGCTACCGAAAATTTTTCTGGAATAATCCCGTAACTTTTTAGGTCATCAGGTAAAACAAGTAGTCTGCCTTTTGATAAATCGGAGGCAATAATTCGTAGAGAATCTTTTGGCAGGTCTCCAAATGTTTGTATTCCTCTCGCTTGCAATACACGCCTAAGCCATGCTTCTAGAGCATCTCCTCTATATAGTCCTAATCGAAAATAAAGATGAATCCACTTTGCAATAGGGACTGGGAGAAAAGACATACGTTCATCTTTAAATGATTCTACATCAAGATCATCTAACAAAGAAAACATTTCTGCACTAGAGTAGCCAGCCTTTATAAATGCTGCAATAATCGAACCAGCACTAGTTCCTGCTATTCGTTCAAATTCATATCCCTTCTCCTCCATGACCTGCAATGCTCCAATGAAGGCAAAGGCCTTAACACCACCACCAGCAAACACCCCATCTATTTTCATCCAAATCGCCTCCTTTTACAGCCTATGTAAAATTAAAAGGAGGACGTGCCTATATTTTTTATTCTTTTTTCACATTAAAAGAGCATCCGCATTTTACGGATGCCCTTTTTAAAAAAATAGAAAATTGACTGAGACGCTCGAGGTTGCTTCAGCCTGTAAATAGTTGCCAAAGACCAACCAACACATTTGACAGGCCTCCAGCACTTGTCGCGGCTGGTCAAGGCGCTTTCGCTTTTCTTATGATTCCACTTCTTCATTTCGTTTTTGAACGTATCTTAAATCCTCAACTCTTTTTTCTTGTTCCTCAAAGTATTGGACAAGATCACCAATACGATCAATCGCATCCCAGCTAAGATGATGTTCAATTCCCTCAACATCTTTATAAATATGCGTCTCATCGACACCGATTATACGCATGAAATTTTCAAGTAATTCATGTCGATATACTAATCGTTTACCAATTTTCTTTCCTTTTGACGTTAAAATAAGCCCACGATACCGCTCATAAATTAAATAATCACTTTTATCTAGCTTTTGAACCATTTTTGTAACGGATGAAGGGTGAACTTCTAATGCCTCTGCGATATCGGAGACACGTGCATAACCTTTCTCCTCAATCAGCATATAAATTCGTTCTAAATAATCTTCCATACTAGGTGTTGGCATAGGGTCCCCTCCAATTTGTTCACCAATCAAGAAAAGCATAAATCGGCTACCACACTTGTTGACCATTCTTGGTCATTTGTCATGTGTTTATCTGAAAATGTGCAACACTTTCATTCTACACCAAAATGTAGGAGCTGGACAATAATGATTATAAAATGAATTCAATTTCTTCGTTATAATGCCTTAAGTAAAATACTCCATCTTCGCTTCTGGAAAAAAACGATCAATGTATGATTGAATGGTTTCTTTTAATTCTCCTGCTTCTTCATCTTTATAAATATACTTTCCACGGCCATAACGTCCCCATTTGTATTTTCGCTCATCCTCATTCATTTCCAGCTTCGTCTTTGGATAGCGTTTTTGAATAATATTTTTAGCTGTTTTTGTAAAGCGATGTTGAATTAGCTCAAACGTTAAATCTTTTCTTGCATATGGAGGGAGGATGGCTTCTAATCGTTCAAATAATTCAAGATATCCTTCTTTCCATTTATCATGCAAAATGAGCGGAGCAACGATAAAGCCAAGTGGATAATCTGCCTTTGCGACTTTTCCAGCGGCTTCTATTCGCTCAAGAAACGATGAAGTCCCTGGTTCAAATTGTTTGATGACATGATCAGAATTCACACTAAAACGAAATCGTGTCTTGCCATTATGTTTAGCATCAAGTAAATGATCAACATGTTGATATTTTGTCACAAAACGCAACCTGCCTGAGTTTGTCTCGCCAATAAATTCAATCGTTTTTTTTAAAGAATGTGTTAAATGATCAATACCGACAATATCTGATGTACAAGCTGCTTCAAATCGTGTTATTTCTGGTTCTCTTTCTTTCATATATTGATTAGCAGCTTCAAAAATTTCATCGAGATTGACATAGGTACGAATATAAGGTTTATTTCCAAGTGTTGTCTGCAAGTAACAATAATGACAATGCCCCATACAGCCTGTAGCAAGTGGAATCGCATATTCAGCAGAAGGCTTGGATGTATCGAATTTCAATGTTTTGCGAACACCGATGACAAGGGTCGACTTTGCATTACGATATTGCTGAAGCTCATTGTTTCCAGGGATATTACGAACCTGATTGTGCGAAGTCGTTTCACGAATTTCGATCCCTTGACCTTCAAACTTTTCTTTTAATTGTCGACCAAGGGGATATTTTAGGGCACCAGGTTCGATATAGACGAGTTGTGGCGTAAAAGCCTTCATGCACATACACCTCTTTTTTCTTAGCATGTGCACTTAATCATGAAAAAAACATAACGCGAAAAAAAAGCTTAGGTCTCCCCAAGCTTTTCTCCAACCTTATAATCCACATTTCAGCTGTGCACCACAGCTTGTACACGTGTTACAACCACCAATATCCTCAACCGTACCTTCACGGCAAACTGGGCATGTATTACCAACTTCAGAGCCAATCGTAACATCTGTTGATCTCACATCAGTAACAGTGTTAACTAAAACAACTTTTTGCTCCTTTGTCGCCGTTGGCTGCTCGTCAAAAATATTATCTTCTGCTTTTAATGAAAGTACTTGAGCATCACGACTTCCATCAACATACACCGTTCCACCTTTGGCTCCACCACGATATAGGCGCTCATACACACCTTGGACTTGCTCAACCGTATAGCCACGCGGTGCATTAACGGTTTTCGATAAAGAACTATCTACCCAACGTTGAATGATACATTGAACATCTGCATGCGCTTCTGGTGAAAGTTCCATTGTCGAAATGAACCATTCAGGTAACTGATTCGCATCTGCTTCTGGATGAGCCTGTAAGTATTCGTCGACAATCTCTGCTTTTACTTCAATAAACTTACCGAGACGGCCGCTACGGAAATAAGAGAAAGAGAAATATGGTTCAAGGCCAGTTGATACACCAACCATCGTTCCAGTGCTTCCTGTAGGAGCAACCGTCAATAAGTGAGAGTTGCGAATTCCATATTTCAGAATATCTTCACGAATGTCTTCTGGCATTTCCTTCATATAGCCTGTGTTAATAAAGGCTTTACGAAGCTCTGCTGTCTCCTCATCTGTTTTTCCAATAAGAAACGGAAAGCTTCCTTTTTCTTTCGCTAATTCAATGCTTGTTCGATAAGCCGTTGTCGCGATCGTTTCGAAGACCTGATCAACAAGCTGATTACCTTGCTCTGAACCGTAAACTGTTTCACAATAGATCAGTAAATCATGTAAGCCCATGACACCAAGTCCTACACGGCGTTCACCTTTAGCTTGTTTTGTGTTCTGTTCAAGGAAATATGGTGTCGCATCGATGACGTTGTCTTGCATACGAACACCAACTTCAACTGTTCGCTTCAACTTATCAAAATTAACTTGTTTTATCTCTTTGTTAGCCATTTCAGCTAAGTTAATCGCAGCTAAGTTACAAACAGAATAAGGTGCAAGTGGTTGCTCACCACATGGGTTCGTAGCTACGACACTTTGACCGTACGCTTTTGCATTTGTTTTGTCATTTGCATTATCAATAAAGAAAATACCTGGTTCAGCACTATATGTTGCACAAATATTAATTAAATTCCATAATTCTTTCGCTTTAATGATGCGATACGTTCTTACGCCAAAACCACGCTTAACCCACTCACGCACATCGCCAACTTCATGCCATGTCTCGTTATAAGCTTTCATCTCAGCTTCACCATAATTCTCAACATCTGGAAAGCGCAGTTCATATTCACCGTCGTTCTCAACAGCTTCCATAAATTCTTTCGTTAAACAAACAGAAATATTAGCTCCCGTTAAGAATTCTGAATTATTCACTGAATATGTACCGCCAACACTTAGCTTTTCTTCTGCGTCTTGAATGACTTTCGGATCAAATCCGCCTTGTCCTTCAATCGTTTTATAATTAACAATTCCTTGATACATTGATTCTTCAACAACTGTTAATGGCGTAAATTTTAACTTGTCTTTTACAAGTTTTTCGATGTGTTCATCCGTTGTATTTTCCAATAAAAAGCGTAAAATACGTGGATTTTGCATTTTAGAGATAATGAACTCCAAAATATCTGGATGCCAATCTGCAAGCATGATCATTTGGGCACCACGCCTTGAACCGCCTTGTTCGACGAGATGCGTTAATTTCGCAATATCATCAAGCCATGAAACCGAACCAGAAGATTTCCCATTAACTCCTCTTGCCAGCGTATTACGCGGACGAAGTGTCGAACCATTCGTTCCAACACCACCACCACGACTCATAATCTCCATGACTTGCTTGCGATGTTCAGAAATCCCTTCACGAGAATCTTGCACATATGGCATCACATAGCAGTTAAAATATGTGACATCCGTTTGTGCTCCCGCTCCGTACAAAACACGTCCTGCAGGGATAAAATTCATCGAGACAAGCTGCTCATAAAATTGTTCAAAAGCTTCTTGACGCTTTTCTTCAACTGTTTCAACAGAAGCTAGTCCTGTCGCATTACGCTTAGCAATTTGCTCATAATACATCTCAAGTGGCTTTTCAATCGTATCAAGAGAACGATTGACGAGACCAGTTTCAGCTTCTTCGCCTTCTAACACCCCACGGAAATCTTCATCGACTAGCACCTTCGCACGGTTTTGATCACGATCAAGCTCAACGACAAATCCGTAGCCTCTCGCAGGAAATTTTGGATCGGCCTTAACCGTTAAGACGACAAAATCCCCTTCTTTTAGAGTCTTTTTTTCCGTGTCCTTAAATGTATAGCGGTCTAGCATTACGAGACGAGATACGCCCTTCTTAGTGATGTGCATATCCTCCGTAATAGGATGCACTTGTGGAAATTGTGCAATATCCTTATTTAATCTTTCCACATTTAGACGCATCGCATTCGACATCGTCATCGCCATTCGCCTCTCCTCCTCTTTCTTTATACTTGTTTATCTGTTTTCACATAACTAATTAAAAATTCTTGACATGTTTAATCTAGTATTAATTAATTTCATCGGTAAGCTTACCATAATCATCAACAAATAATCAACATATTGTACTCGTTTTTTAATAAAACACCCATATATAGTGTTAAATCTTCTTCCTACTAAATTTGTCAACTTTGAAAGGGACTAAAAAAGGAAGGATACATGAGTTTTAAAGATTTTAATGAACGTTTTCCCGACAAATTGAATCAATTCGTCTGTTGCCAGATTGATGATATTTTCAACTACTTGCCCTGTCATGGATTGACGATTTTCGACGAAAGCATTGACAAAATATTTTCCAAGTGTTCGAATGTTGTTATCGACATAAGAAGGAGAAATGACAATGACATACATTTTACAAAATCAAGATTTAGTACGTAAAGAAGACGCTTATGTCCATATCGATGACAGAGGCTATTATTTTGGTGATGGCATATATGAGGTCATTCGTGTTTATCACGGGCAAGCTTTTGCATCTTGGCACCATATCAAACGATTTATTGCAAGCGCAAAAAAACTTGATATGAATCTACCGTATACGGAGGCTAAGCTTAATGAATTAATAGACTTGCTTCTACATAAAAATAAGCTAACAGATGGGCTCATTTATCTTCAAATGACTCGTGGCATCGAGCCTCGTAATCACCTGTATTCTAGAGAAAGCACACCCGTATTAACAGGCTTCACACAACCGTTCACCAGAAATCACGTGGTACAAACGAAAGGGATTAACGCATGGTTAACAGATGATATTCGTTGGCTTCGCTGTGACATTAAAACGATTAATTTATTAGGCAATGTTATGGCTAAACGTGAAGCAACTGATAACAAGTGCCAAGAAGCATTGATGCATAGGGACGGAACAATAACCGAAGGCTCATCATCGAATCTTTTTCTCGTTAAAAATAACGTTCTATACACCCATCCAGCAACAAACTTAATCTTAAATGGAATAACAAGACAGCTAGTGATTGAACTAGCACAAACACATCAGTACAAAGTCATTGAAGAACCGTTTCCAGTTGATGTCCTTATTCATGCTGATGAAGCTTTTATCACAAGTACAACAATGGAAATCACACCAATCACATCAATCAATGGTCAAGTCCAGACAACATACTCCATTGGACCTGTAACAAAAGATCTTCAAACAAAGTTCCATGACACTCTTCCAAAGAACTAGGTTAAGTGACCTCTTTTTAAAATACATTAGGCAGTGAGCTTACATAAACTCACTGCCTTGTTTTATTTTCTAAAATTCCACTCATCCTGCTCATATCGATCGTGTGCAATTTTCCATACAAGCTCTTCTTCTTGAGCTGTTAGCGTATACGGCTCTAACTCAATATTCAATCCTTTTTCAAAACCCTTACGAAAGGCTTCTTTTGCTTCGGCCATTGATAATGGTTGATCTCTTAAAGCATTGATGGCAACAGCTTTATTCTTGAAGTTTTTTTGCATTCGTTCACGAAGACGGTCGCTTGAATATTTAAACAAATCAAACAGTTTGTCCTCATCAATATCGAGAATAATGGAGCCATGTTGCAAAATGACTCCTTTTTGTCTTGTTTGAGCACTACCAGCTACCTTTCTCCCTTCAACTACTAATTCATACCAAGAAGGAGCATCAAAACAAACAGCTGAACGCGGATTTTTAAGAGCGCTTTTCTCTTCATCTGTTCGCGGGATCGAAAAATGAGCATCTAGACCCACGTCCTTAAACCCTTCTAAAATCCCTTCTGATATTACTCGATATGCTTCTGTCACTGTTGCTGGCATCTCAGGGTGAGCTTCCGAAACAATGACACTATAGGTTAGCTCTTGATCGTGAAGAACCCCTCTTCCACCAGTTGGTCTACGGACAAAGCCTAGTCCATATTCTCGAACTTTATCAAGATTAACTTCTTTTTCTACTTTTTGAAAATAACCAATGGATAATGTTGCTGGATTCCAACTATAAAACCGAATCGTGGGTGGGATCAAGCCTTTACTGTGCCAATCAAGCAGAGCTTCATCCAACGCCATGTTATATGCAGGTGAACAGGCACCCGAATCTATAAATCGCCATGTTTCTTTCATCTACATCGCTTCTTTCCGTCATCTTTTTCACTCATTCATTTTATCAAAGTCATGAGATCTCGCCAAGCTATCTGCATAGCGACAAGTGAAGCCATTGCGTAATTAGATGGCGCCCCTTATAATAAGAAAGGTGGAAGCAGCTTGTATCTGGATGGGCTTTAGTAACGAACACAAAGGATTGAAGTACGTAAAGGAGTGTAGTAATAAACGAATGGAATTCTTATGGATTATTCTTCTAGGTTTTGTCGTGTATTTCGTATTTAAACGCTTTTACAAACCAAAATATTTAACATCTTTATCACAGGAAGATTTTGTAAAGGGGTACCGGAAAGCTCAGCTCATTGATGTTCGTGAACCACGGGAATACGAAGGTGGACACATTTTAGGTGCACGTAATATACCCATGTCTCAGCTACGCCAACGGATGAATGAAATCCGTAATGATCAACCAGTCTACCTTTATTGTCAATCAGGAGCGCGTAGTAAACAAGCGGCACAGTTTCTAAAAAAGAAGCGTGGGGTCGAGGATCTTTATGAACTTCAAGGTGGCTTTAAAAAATGGACAGGTAAAATTAAAAAGAAATAAAAAGAAATGGTGACTCAGATTGAAACTTGAGTCACCATTTTATTATCTCTATTGAAATAAATCTTCTCCTAAAATTTTCGGAATCTGTAGCAATTCAAATAATTCATTTACATCTTCGTTAATATTCGTGATAGAAACCTCAATTCCTTGTTCTTTAACTTGTTCAACAAGTTTCATAAACAATCCTATTCCCGTTGAATCTAAAAAGTAAACACCTTTAAAATTAAACTCAATCTTATCATATCCATGAAGCTTTGATGGAATCTCTTCAGCCATGATTTCTGTACCATCAATATCTATATCGCCACTAAACAATACTGTTGCCTTGTCAGGACTTTCCACGTTTATATCATATGTAAACATCTACTAGTAGCCTCCTCTTTAAGAATGAATCAATATTTCACCCTGCTTGTCAATTTTTGCCGATACATTATAAGTTGTAATTGGAAATTGGTATACTCTTTTACCAATTTGAATGACTGTATCTTCCATTGCAACACCTATTACGATTGATTGATTGATTGGTACAATGATTTTTGTTCTAATGCCCGCCTTTGAACCGACTTCTGCAATGTTTGCCCCACCTCCAGCAAAAATAGTACCTCCTAACACATAACCTTTTACATGTAACATTCCACCAGCATGAAGGTTAGAATTATAGCAGCCTTGAATAATTGAAATATCACCACTAGAGTAGATACGGCAATTCAGAGCATAATTAGCTGAAACAGATACCTGTTCTTGAGTTGGTACAATACTTATATGATACAAATCATCCATACTTCTATATAATTCTTGTAAGTCTTCTGTACTTCTTACTATATCTGGATGTATGAATAGAAATGTTTTCTGACACCTCTCGCTTAACTCAATCCATTCTTGACCTAAAAATTCACGGGCAAGATTTATTGTTGTTATTAGTTTTTTCACTTGTGGTTGAAATGAATTAAATTTTCTCTCCATTAATATTCTTAATAATGAGCTAAGGCCCATAACCGAAAAGTCTGACTTTTTAAAAGAAGGTGTCTCATATAATTGCTCAATCGCAAAAATAATGGTTTGTAGTTTATCTTTCAACTCCCCTATCATTTGAGCTAATTCGGAAAGAACTAAATTACTTTTTCCTGCTGTGACTTCACTCGCAATAAGGTTTTGTTTGATATAAAGTGATTGACCCGAAGATAACTTTGCATTATTCACACTTTCATGAATGAAAAGATCACCTTCAGCTTCAACAATCATGTTTTCTTCTACACTTCCAGTAATTTCAACATCACCGATGAATCGAATATTTCCCGTTGACAAATCTACATCCCCTGAGTGATATAATTTTGGCACAACAGAAACGCGGACCATTAACCCTTGTTTGTCAATTTTAGGCCTTCCAGATTCAGTAGCAATGACTTGCCCTTCCGCTTCCAAATAGAAGACGCTCTTATCTGGTTTTAAATAGATTGGAAACACTGGAGCTGGTTCTAATGGTTCTCCTTTTACATTCATCCCAGGTTTACCTGGTACTGGTGGGATGACATCACCGATAACGAATCCTTCCTCAACAATAGAGATTTGCTGTGATTCACGGAAATCAACAGTCCCATCAGATCGTTCTTGTGGTTGGTGCTTGTACTCGTTTACATTAATACGCCCGACAAATTGTCCATTTGTTCCTTCTATTGGAAGTAATGCCTTGGCAATTTGAAAGACACTTGGTTCTGTTGCGTGGCAAGCAAGCTCCAATTCAATATAGTTAATTCCATAAACAATACCCATTTGTTTTAATTCATTCAAGATATCATTTTTATTAAGCGTATTTTTCACTTCTACACTTTCTGCAATACTAAAGGTGATTTTACGTGCTGGCTCTTGATCCTCTAATGTTCGATACCTAGTGAAACCAGGGGTTACTCTTAATAAGGCTTGTGTCCCCCTCGTATCGACCTCAATCTCCCATGTCGTATCCTGGACGATATTCTCCACTAAAACTCGAATTGAATCCTTTTCTTTAATTAAAATCGATCCAAACACTTGCTGTTCATTAAGATAAGCACTAATATCATCAGGGATAACAATGATTGGAAAAGAACGCTCATCGTCTTTACATTGAATGATGCCATCCTTTACCCATACCTTTCCATTTAATGATTCAACATCTATTTTTTTGTCTTGAATAAATGGAGCAGTTGAATGCTGAATCGGATCTATAGTGTTATCATCTATTGTAATACCATCAAACAATGTCGTTTCGTCAAATATTGATTTCAAATCCAATTCAGCTTGTAGCATTTCGGTTTTCTTTTTTACGAGTTCCTTGGTTTCAGGCTCTTTTGTTTTAGTTTGCTTCGTTTCAAGTGACATCGAGACTTTTGATAATTTCGTTACTTTCACTACTGCTGGTTTGTTTCCTAATCCAAACGCCTTCTTTTTGCCAGGATCAATAATTTCTATATCTATTTCTTCCCTAGTAGTATCTAATATTTCCAATGCAAGGTTTATTGCTTCCGTCACATCTTTTCCTTTTGATAGAATACTACTCATAAAACAAACCACCTTCCATGACTAATCTGATCTCGGTGAACTACCTTGTTCTAGATCTGGTGCTTCTTTTTTTGTCTTTAAAATAATCATCGTAATATCATCTTTTTGAGGAACTTCCTCTATATACTTCTTCAAAGCTTGGATCACTTTTTGCTTAATTTGATCGACATTTAGACAAATATTTTCTGTTAACACTTCTTTTAAACGAACTAACTTAAATTGTTCTTTGTTTTTATTCTCTGCTTCAATAATTCCATCTGTATAGAAGAAAACAGTATCAAAATCTTCTAGCTGCATTTTTTGTACATCATATTTTTGATCAGGCAATCCACCTAACATAACCCCTGACACTTTTGGAATGTCGATGATTTCGTGATTACGAACTACTAATGGTAAATTATGACCAGCACTTGAGAAAGTCAGAATGCCTGTTTTCGGATCCCAATCGGCACAAAAAATCGTTACAAAGGAACCAAGTCCCCTTAAATCTTCATAAAGAGCATTATTCATCGCAGTCAATGTTTCACTAGGTCCACTTTGGCTCTCAGCAGCAGCTCTGAATGCTCCTCTAGTCAGGATCATAAGCATGGCTGCTGGTATTCCCTTTCCCATCACATCACCGATCACAATTCGCAACCTTCCATCAACTAGAGGATAAAAGTCATAGTAATCTCCCCCAACTAATCGAGCTGGAATAGAAGTACCAGTAATTTCTCCTTCAATTAAGGAAGGACTTGACCCATTCAATAAACGAGTTTGAATATTTTTAGCCAAATTTATTTCTCGTGTTAGCTGTTTTTCATATAAATCAATTTTCGATTCGTTAAAACTCACATTATGAACAAGGGCGGAGCGATCTCTATCGTTCATAACAGCCTCCTTGTTGTCACTAGAATCTATCCATTAACCTTAAACACTTTAACTTTTTCTTTAAGATTCTCAGATAAATTATCTAAGTGTTCAATAGCTTCCGATAATTCATTGATCGTGTGGAGTAGCATGACACTAAAATCAGAAATATTATACGCATGTTCTTCAGCGTAACGGATGAATGATTGTAGATCCTCTTGAATGTCAATAATCGTTTTATCAACTTTTTCAACCTCAAGATTATCTGTTTGGGATTTATTCATCGTCTCATTTATCCTCTGAATAAAATTCTCAAGTCTATCATTCAGTTCAATTAAAAACACTTTTGATTCATCTGTCATCTTAACTGACACATCTTTCATTTTCTCCATCGATTCGTGTGATTGATTGGCAAGTATTCCAGAAACATAATGTAAAGAATGAATCTCTTTTTTCATGTCAGCAATTAGAACATGAATCATCTCTGTCATTTCATTCATGTTTTCTGCTAGCCATCCCCACTCGTTCTTTTCAGCCATTATAATTTTCTGTGTAAAATCTCCTTCAGACAACCTTTTAATATGTGTAGTAAGCGTTTGAAGTGGCTTTAATTGTTGCTTTGCAATTAAACGAATCATAAATAGTAGGACAGCGAACATTACTAAAAAGGAAATAACAATAATCGCAGACATTTTCTTCTCGAAACTTTCCATTCGATCAAGGCTCGATACAATGGTCATCACCCTATTTTCAGATAATGGGAAATAAGTCTTCTTCACTTTTTGACCATCGGTTTCAAACAGAATACTCTCTTGGTTACCAGTAGCAGACACTCTTTCAAATAATGCTTCATCTTGATCATTTACTATTTCATGATTCCCATATAGAACAGGTAAATCAAATTCTGGTTCAACGACGTCATTTTCTTCCCCTCTAGACCAAGCAGGGACATTAATAACAGCAATTTCCTCAAAGTCAGGGTTTTCTGTTAAAATTTTCTCGATTACTGCATTAGCTCCTAGCTCATATGTTAGAGTATAGATATCTTCATCAATGACATATGGATTAATTAAAATATCTGTATCTTCCATATAATAGTAAGCATATTTATAATATTTATCCTCCCATTCTGATCTTGAAATCGGACCAACCCAGTAGTTATCAATTCCAAATCCTTTGTCTACTGATACTACTTCCCCGTCCATCAGCTGGTTAAAGGCTGTAAACCAATAGCCCCAATCTTTTGAACTTAACCCCATCTCATTTTCATCTGTTGCTTGCGCTACAACAATATCATCATTCTCCCTCACAAATAAGGAAATATCATATAAATTCCATTGTTCCTTTAAGGCTATTAATTCGGCTCCTGTGATTTCATTAATCTCTTTTCCTTCTAATTCCTCAGCAATCCCTTTTGATGCTGTTAGTAACTTCATATCAATTAAGTGCTCGATCGCTTTTGTAGAAACATACGTATTCTCCATCGCTTGAACGACTGTTTCTTGCATTGTATTAATCTGTTCAAACTGTTGTTCTTGAAATTCAGAATGAACAACGTAATAAGCAATTGCCAAAGTAGCGATCAGAACAATTAAAATAACAAAACCAATTCTAAAGATTAATTGATTTAAAACATTATTTTTTTTCATATGTCACCTCATTCAACTGATTTTCTTTAGGCCCGTCTATTATGTTTTGTAAGCCTTCAATTTTTTGTTGAAGTACGATCGTTGTTCCTCTTGAACTCGTACTTAGAATCAACTTATCAACTAACTTCAAAACAAGGCTAAATCCATGACCTAAAGAGGCTTTACTAGAATAACCAGCTAAAAGAGTTGATTTAGGAAGGTCAGATATTTCAATTCCCTTTCCTTTGTCTTGTACAATAATTCGTAGCAAATCACCGTCCGTATATACTTCCATAACACCGTTATTTGCATGCTTCAATACATTTGTTGTCATTTCAGAAGTACAAAGAAGAAGGTTAAATTTGACTTTATTTGATACCTGGAATGAACCACACAGCTCCTCAATCAATTTTCTACATTTAGGAATATCCATACTCGTTTGAATCGAACATTTGAATAATAAACGAGATTGGAAATAACTTTTTATCTCGTTACGATCTAGAAGTAAAAGCTTTTTTTGAGTCACCGCATACATCACGTCACTGTAAATGGAATGAGTCATGTCGTCTTGCTTTTGTTCAATCTGGATTAAGTCATTTACATTCAGAAAAACGAGAATTGCGGACGAGCCTTTTGGAATACAGTAAAGATCATAGATCTGTTGATCGTAAGAAGATTCAATGAAACATCTAATCACTTTTTGTTTCGTAATGGCCGCTTTAGCATGTTTAATCATTTTCTGCTGTTCAGGAAGCTCAATAATAACATCGTTAATATCTTTTAACACCCCATCATAGTAAACAATTTTATCAATAGAATAGGAATCAAATACTTTAGAATTCTCGATTATATCTTCCATTTTAATACTCTCTATTACACGATTCTCTTTTTCTTCATTTTCCTCTTCATTAGATAACTCATGTTTTAACATCTCAAATAAATCGATATCTAGGGCAAGCCGAACAATTTGTGGATCAAGCTTATTATAAGCCATTTGCGAAAATTCAGTATATCCACCAACAGAAAGATTCTTTTGCATAATATAATCAATTTCATTCGCAGCAGAGATAATCCTAGCTCCTAAAGGAATTTCTTCTCCTTTTAGCTGATCAGGGAAGCCTTTTCCATTCCAATACTCATGATGATGACGGACATAACTTGCAACCTTATCCGAACGTGTAATATCTCGAACTACTTTTTCACCGTATAGAACGTGTTTTTCATAATTTTCAATTTCCTCTAATTTCATCGCTTCTTTTTTGTGAATGAACTTTTCATCCATTGCAATTTTTCCGATATCATGCAATAGTGCAGCTGTATGAATTTCATTTACTTCATATTTAGGCAGTTGCAATTGTTGTGCTATTTTTCTTGCAATTTTTCCGACAGATCGAGAATGGCCCTTTCTGAGAGAAAGCTTATTTTCCATTAAAAAAGTTAATGATTCTAACGAAGTTAAATAAGACTTTCGCAGTTGTTTATAGCGAAAAAACACATAAAAAGCAATTAAATAGATAAAAAGATACAAAAGGACCTCAATAACAAATGGGATAAAACCATGATTAATATATTGAAACGCTAATCTCAAATTTAAAAATGAAAAGAATAGGCAGATAAGACTCGCTTCTCTAAATTTAAGAAGATATGGTGTCAATTTTATTTTTGACCAATCATCAAAATAGAGCAAAGCATAAACAGACCCCTTCACCAAACAATAGACGAATACAGTAGTAACAATTGTCATCGTGTCTTCAAAATATAAAGAGCCAATCTTCCCACCAAATAAATAGTGAATCGTTCCAAAGATAAGAATAGCAATAATTGCGAGTCCAAACTGCTTTAATTGCACAAAGAGGGATTGATTTTGAAATACCCTTGCAATAGCCATGATGATTTCATATAAAATGACAGCATGGAAACCAAATGTAAGAAAAAGAAATAAAGGAAAAACGATCCCACCTGAAAACTTGATTCGATTTGATAAACTCATCGAGAAAAAGCTTAAAATAATTGAAATAAAAACGCTAAATAAAACGACGATTAACATGGATGAATCTATATAATTGATCGAAATATATCCGCCAACTATACACAGCAAAATGATAAAACAAATTTTAATGATTAACATAAGTGCCCTTCCTCCTGGTAAAATAAAAAATCCACCTAAAAGGTGGATTTATCGTTACCAGCCTTCTCGGTAACCCGGCTGCCATTGCAAAGATTTGCATTAGGTCCGTGGCTTTGCGTCCCTATCTTTCGATTAGGTTTGCCATTTTTCAGAAGTAAATAGATGCCTAATCCCGTTGAACTGCTTCAAGAATTCTAAAAACACCAACCATTTCAAGAATATCTTTTAATTCAGTGCTCATCTCTTCTAACTTAACCTCAAAGTCTTGATCTTGAGAGGAGAAGATAATTTTTAATATTGCTCCGATCCCTGTCGAATCTATAAACGAAACGTCTTTGAAATTGAGACTCAATGTTTTATGATGAAGTTCATCCAATTGTTCTACATAAGTCGTTAAAATACTTGCAGTCGTAATATCGATATATCCACTTAAAAAAACTGTCATACTTTTGTCAGCTACACTTGTCGAATTAATTTCTAACAAAAAACTCCCCTCCAAGTTGTAAATTTATTAATCTAGTTCTATCCTTTTCTAGCTAATTCTATTGCAATACTAAGAAATGCAATGTAATAAGTAATTAGCAAGATGAGAGAGTTTGCTACTAACGTCGTAAGTAAAAACAGCGAAATCAAAGACTTTATTCCCAGTATAATATTTAATAAATCATACAAAATTATCACTAATTCTGTCAAGATAACTCGAGGAATGTCTTATTATCACGCAAAAACCATTGTTATGCGTGTAGCAAACGAGGAGTACCTATTACTATTCAGTAACGAACTTCACTTCTTTGTCTCTCATCATTATTAATAATACAGCTTGAGAGAGTCTTCAGGCTTTATCATAACGTAAAATCGGCTTTCGCGCAGCTGTTGTTTCATCTAATCTTGATATGACAGTACGATGAGGCGCCTCTTGCACAATTTCAGGGTTTTCCTCAACTTCTTCTGCAATTTGAATCATAGCCTCGATAAACTCATCCAATGTTTCCTTTGACTCTGTTTCTGTCGGTTCAATCATCATACATTCCTCAACATTCAAGGGGAAGTAAATTGTTGGAGGATGATAGCCAAAATCTAGCAAACGTTTAGCAATATCCAATGTACGTACTCCCAACTTCTTTTGACGACGACCTGAAATAACAAACTCATGCTTACAATGTTGCTTATAAGGTAAATCATAATATGGTTCAAGTCTGCGCATCATATAATTCGCATTTAAGACCGCATACTCCGACACTTTACGTAATCCCTTTGCCCCCATTGTCCTAATGTAAGTATAAGCACGAACATTAATACCGAAGTTCCCATAATATGGCTTAACACGTCCAATAGACTTTGGTCTGGCATAATCAAAATCATATATGTCACCATTCTTAACTAATATTGGTTTTGGTAAATAAGGGATAAGATCTTTTTTTACCCCTACTGGTCCCGAGCCAGGACCACCCCCGCCGTGAGGACCTGTAAATGTCTTATGAAGATTTAAATGAACAACATCAAATCCCATATCCCCTGGACGTGTAATTCCAAGTATGGCGTTAGAGTTGGCCCCATCATAATAGAGCTTTCCACCAGCTTTATGAATGATTGCTGCCATTTCTTTTATATAAGTCTCAAATAACCCTAATGTATTAGGATTCGTTAGCATAAGTGCTGCCGTATCCTCACCAACAACCTCTTGCAAATGATCTAAGTCGACAAGTCCTTGATCATTGGTACGAACTGTCACAGATTCAAAGCCAGCAACAGTTGCAGAAGCAGGATTAGTACCATGAGCTGAATCTGGGACAATCACTTTTGTGCGCTTGAAATCACCATTTTCTTCGTGAAAGGCCCGAATCATCATGAGCCCCGTCCACTCACCATGGGCACCAGCAGCGGGTTGCAATGTCACCTGATCCATACCAGTAATTTCAGCTAGAGATGTTTGCAACTCAAAGAGTAACTCAAGGGCACCTTGTACTTGTTCGACTGGTTGATACGGATGAATATAGGCAAACTCTTCAAGTCTAGCAATATTTTCATTTATTTTCGGATTGTATTTCATTGTACAGGAACCAAGTGGATAAAAACCTGAATCAACCCCGTGATTACGTTTTGACAGAGCTGTGTAATGGCGCATAATGTCAAGCTCAGATACCTCAGGCAGTTCTGGTTCTATCTTACGTAAGTAAGCGTTTGGAATTAATTCATCGATATTTTGTTCTGGGATATTTAAAGTTGGAATACTATGTCCGACACGCCCTGGCTTACTGCGCTCAAAAATAAATGGTTGGTCTTTTGTATTCATAGTAATGCCCCCAATTCTTTAGCAAAAGTATCGATTTCCTCTTTTGTTCGCACTTCCGTTACAGCAATGAGCATATGCCCAGCCAACCTTTTATCATCGCGTTCTAAATCATACCCACCAATGATCCCTTTCTCGAGTAACTTCTCATTAATAGAAGCCACAGATTTTGATACATTCACAACAAATTCATTAAACGTTGGTTGAGTAAAAGCAAGTTTAATACCGTATTCCTTTAACTTTGCCTTTGTATAAGCAGCCTTTTGAATATTTTGATAAGCCATTTCTTTTATCCCTTTTTTGCCAATGGCACACATAGCAACGGAAGCAGCTAATGCATTTAATGCCTGGTTCGAACAAATATTTGATGTTGCCTTCTCACGTCGAATATGTTGCTCACGCGCTTGCAATGTCAACACAAAACCTCGTTGACCATGCTCATCAGTTGTTTGACCGACAAGACGTCCAGGAATTTTTCTCATTAATTTCTTCGTGGTCGCAAAGTAACCACAGTGAGGGCCACCAAATTGAGTTGGAATACCAAACGGCTGCGCATCACCAATCACAATATCTGCACCAAATTGACTAGGTGGTGCAAGGATACCTAGTGCAAGCGGATTACTCGACACAATCAACATCGCTTTATTTTGATGAGTAATCTTTTCTAACTCTGTTAACGGTTCAAGATGACCGAAAAAGTTTGGATGCTGAACAATGACACAAGCGGTATCATCACCGTAAGCTTCTTTTAATTTTTCAAGATCAGTTACACCGTCTTCTATCTCAATTTCTATTACTTGTAAACGTTGACCCCGTGCATTTGTCTCTAGTACTGCACGTGCTTCAGGATGTACGGCTTTTGAGACAAGAATCGTTTTGTTCTTCGTTTGACCAGCAGCAAGCATCGCCGCTTCAGCTAGTGCCGTTGGACCATCGTACATAGAAGAGTTCGCAACATCCATTCCTGTTAGCTCACAAATCATTGTTTGAAACTCAAAGATAGCTTGTAGCTCCCCTTGTGAAATCTCAGGCTGATACGGTGTATAAGCGGTATAAAATTCAGATCTTGATATAACATGGTCAACAATCGAGGGAATATAATGCTCATAGACCCCTGCTCCTAAAAAAGAAGGTGTTTTTTTAATTGAGACATTTTTACTTGCTAAGCTTTCAAAATAACGAACAAGCTCTGGTTCACGAAGCGCTTCTTTCAATTTCATTTCACCCTTAAAGCGAATCGATTCTGGCATATCGGAAAAAAGTTCTTCAATTGACTCAATGCCAATTGCTTCAAGCATTTCTTTTTCATCTGTAGCAGTCATGGGTAAATAGCGATGATTCATAGAAAGCTCCTCTTTTCTTATTGTTTTTTATAAAAAGGTGTAGCAACAACTTGAGCTTTTAAGCGTTTTTTACGAATTTGCACGCTAACCTCTGTTCCGATCTTCGTATAAGCTAGGTCGACAACGGCTAACCCGATATTTTTCTTTAATGAGGGTGACTGAGTACCCGTTGTGACAATTCCTACTTGTTTATCGTCTACAAATACTTCATATCCAGTTCTCGGTATACCTTTCTCTAACATTTCAATCCCCACAAGCTTTCTTGATAACCCTTGTTCTTTTTGTCGCTTTAATGCTTCTTTCCCAATAAAGTCAGCTTCTTTTCCTAGCTTGACAGCAAAACCAATTCCCGCTTCTAATGGCGAAATATCTTTCGTTAATTCCTGACCATATAACGGTAATCGTGCTTCAAATCGAAGCGTGTCACGTGCACCAAGCCCACATGGAAGCATCCCGTCACTTTTACCAGCTTTCAACAGATTCTTCCATAATGTCTGTGCATCACTTGCTTCACAATAAAGTTCAAAGCCATCCTCTCCCGTATAACCCGTTCTTGAGACAAGTGAGTGAACACCAGCGACCTCAACGTTTTCAGCAAAATGGAAAAAGCGAATAGATGATAAGTCAAATAATGTTTTCTTCTGTAAAATTTGTTCTGCTAATGGTCCTTGTATTGCTATTTGAGCAATACTGTGCGATATATTTACAATTGTTACTCCATCCATTAGATGCTGCTGCATCCACGCAACATCTTTTTCGATATTTGATGCATTAATAACGAGTAAGTAATCATTTTCAGCTTTTCGGTAAACCAATAAATCATCAACTGTGCCACCATCTTCATAACACATCACTGTATATTGCGCCTGCCCATCCACAAGTTTGGCTACATCATTCGTTAAGAGCTTTTGTAAATATGCAAGAGCGTTTGACCCACGTACCTCAACCTCTCCCATATGAGACACATCGAACAGTCCAGCTTTCGTTCTCACCGCTTCATGTTCTTCCTTAATACTCGAAAATTGAACAGGAAGATCCCAACCACCAAAATCAACTGTTTTTGCTCCGCTTTTTTCATACTGTTCAAATAAAGGTGTTCTCTTTAAGTCCGACATTTCGCTCCTCCTTTTTCGAAACATTAAGAATTTAAACAATAAAAATTTTTTCAGTTAATGAAAATAAAAAAAGGACAGGGTTATACACGCTATGTGTATAACCCTGTCCTTTAACCAGAAAGTTTCCTACATTCGAATAGACGAATATAGTGTCTTCGTGGGTGGCTCGCTCGTGAGCACTCTCCAGAGCTGCGTCAAATAAGAGTCTTTTTGCCTGAGAGATTCGCTTTTAATAACACATTATCATAAGCTTGCTCCTTCGGCGTTGTATCACTACAATCTCTCCCCTTATTCTCATCCGCGAATCATTGAATTTATGTATACTTTCAACATGATTTCAAACAACTAGTGCATACTAAATTTAACATTCATTTCATTAAATCAGTTAGGTATTTCTATTATCACCTTATCAAGATACCTCCTGTGACGCAACTATTTATTTTAAATTCAGACAATAAAATGACAAACTAACTTTTTCATTCGGATATTAATGGATCGACAGAATTGGAAAGGTAGGAGGAAATTATGATTAATATACACTTTGATCACGAGTGGAGAGACGTATTTCTTGAAAGATTAGAGCAAGATGGACCTTGGTCTAGCTGGGAGCTATTCAAGCTTGCTTATGAAGCAGAAGAGCATCAAGTCATTCCAGAGTTTCATGGGCTGCTAGCTCCTAAACATCTTCCGCAATTGAAACCTTTTCCTCACCAAATGGAAGTTGCAACTACTGTTATTGAGCAAATGAACGGAAAGGCCATACTAGCAGATGAGGTTGGTTTAGGGAAAACGATTGAGGCAGGTCTTATTTTAAAAGAATACATGATACGTGGACTTGTTAAAAAGGCTCTTATTCTTGTCCCAGCTTCCCTTGTTTCTCAATGGGCCAGTGAGCTAAATACGAAATTCCACCTTCCAGCTGTTGCACAAAAAAAAGCGTATGTATGGGAGCAATTCGATGTGGTTGTTGCCTCAATCGACACGGCTAAAAGACAACCACATCGTGACATTGTATTAGCCCAACCATATGACCTTGTCATTATTGATGAAGCACATAAGCTTAAAAATCCCAAAACAAAGAACTACGAGTTTATTCGTCATCTCAAAAAGAAATTTTGTCTCTTGCTAACAGCAACACCTGTCCAAAACAAATTAGAAGAAATCTTTAATTTAGTTTCACTATTAAAACCTGGGCATTTAGGCGATATCACATCCTTTGAACAAGAGTATCGCTCTTCTAAACGTTCACCAAAAAATGAAGAGAAACTAAAAGAGCTTGTGAATAAAGTGATGGTTAGAAATCGTCGTGAGGATACAGGAATTAAATGGACAAAACGAGTTGTAGAAACAGTGCCTATCACCTTCAGTGAAGGCGAACGAGCTTTTTATAATGAAATTGAACAACTAGGCGAGGATTCTAATCACTTTGCTCTTCTTACCTTAAAGAGAGAGCTTTGCAGTAGTCGCGAAGCCGCATTTATGACATTGAAAAACATGATTGAACGTGCTCATAAAGAAGGCAGGTCCTTGCCTAGAGTGGAAGCATTACTTACCAAAATAGGAGAAGTTGAAGGTCATGCGAAAGCAGAAAAAGCACTTGAACTCATACAGCGGATTCAAGATAAGGTAATTATTTTTACAGAGTACCGAGCAACCCAGCTCTATTTGCAGTGGTACTTGAAACAAAACGGTATTTCATCTGTCCCTTTCCGGGGAGGTTTTAAACGTGGGAAAAAAGATTGGATGCGTCAGCTGTTCCAAAATCAAGCTCAAGTATTAATTGCCACAGAAGCAGGTGGAGAAGGTATTAATTTGCAATTTTGTAATCATATTATTAATTATGATTTGCCATGGAATCCAATGAGAATTGAACAACGAATTGGACGGATTCATCGACTTGGTCAGCAAAAGGATGTTTATATCTATAACTTTGCCGTCACTGATACAGTCGAGCAGCATATTCTCACATTGCTTTATGAAAAAATTCATCTGTTTGAAGCCGTAGTTGGACAGCTTGATGACATTCTTACAAACATGGCTCTTCCATCCATTGAAGAGCACGTTCAAGATATTTTATTACAATCAGACTCAGAAGGAGAAATGCGAATAAAATTTGATCACCTTGCAGCAATTATGAATGAAACGAAAGAACAAGTCACAGAAAAAAAGGATGAATTAAGCGGTGCAACAGCATCAAGTTCATGATTTTTTAGCTCGTTATTTCGAAGCAAATGATAGTCCAGTGTTTGAAAGGAACAAAGGGTATTTAACTATTCAACTCTCTATTGAGCTGGACAAATTGTTAATGAATCGACCTTTTTACTGGCATTACTTAGAGAAAACTGGGGGAATACCTCAACCAATGAGAGTGACTTTTGTAACCGATCAAACACAAGTACCTGACACTGTGAAAGGAGAGCCCATTCATTTTGGTTCCCCTCGTCTTAGACAATTATTTGCATCAACACGTACACTTGGAGGATATATTCGACTATACGAGCAAGTAGAGGCATTAGGCCAGAGATCGATTCCCCTACAACCTTGGCTTTGCTTAAATGCCAAAGTTTCTTTTCAATGTGATCGAAAAAAAGACGTGCTCCTGTCACTTGGGCTAAACCTCATTCATGGTCAAATTGTTCCGCAATTTTATGATAAACTGATTCAAAAAAAGATGACACCAAGAATACCCGATTATTGTTTTACGTTATCTCCATTAATTACGGCAAGCAGTGGATTTAATAGGATTCAGAAAATGATTCAAACCTATGCTGAAAACGAGGATGATTCATGGGCTTTGGCAGCACTAGAGCGAATGAATGCCGACTTAACTTTATTAGAAAGATTCTATGAAGATCAAGAAGAGAAGCCAGAAAGCTATCATCTTGAGAAGCAAGCGTTAAAAGAGCAATATGAGCCCCATATACATGTATCCGTTATTAACGGAGGAATGTTTTACCTTAAACAACAGGTGTTCTAATTAAAAAAAGAGACTAACTCATTTGAGAGTCGGTCTCTTTTTTTTAAATCCTCATGCATTTTCTTAATGACCAGTTGGTGCGCCTCCACCAGTTGTAATAATTGAAATAATCGTTGCAATAGAAAATGCACCGAATACAACAAATGAAAGAGCTGCAAATCCAACTGCGATAAAGTTCTTTTTACGAAGCTCACGAACGATCGCAACTGCACATAAAACTGCAACAAGTAAAAGTGTAATGGATAAGAACATACTAACTCCGCCTCCTTATGTAAAAACTCAGTACCCAGCTTGACAGTCCAATTATAATGCTATATGAGAACGTTGTCATCCACTAAGTTTGACAAAGCTGGTACAATTTATTCTCATTATTTATGTTGGACAATTTGCTTTTATTTTACTCTCTTTTTATTCATTTGTCGAGAAAGTTCTTGTATTGTATGATAGAGCTATTAAACTTTAGCTTGGAGGGGATATTATGAAATGGAGACAAATTCCACTAGGTCCATTACAAACGAACTGCTACGTCATTGAAAATGATGAAAAAGAAGCCATTATCTTTGATCCAGGTGGAGACGGAGAAGCGTTCGTCCAATGGCTCAACAATCAAGGACTTAAACCTTTAGCCATTCTTTTAACCCATGCTCACTTTGATCATATTGGTGCAGTGGATCATGTACGCGATGCCTTTTCATGTCCAGTTTATCTCCATGAGAATGAACAGGGTTGGCTCATGGATCCGATAAAGAATAGGTCTACAAATTTCATGGGAGAAGAACAAGCTATTACAGTTAAAAAGGCTGACCACATTATTCATGAAGAAAGGCTATTAACAATCGGTTCATTTATATTTACCATATTTGAAACACCTGGTCACTCACCTGGAAGTGTATCTTTTTATCTTGAGAAAGAAGCGATTGTTTTTTCAGGAGATGCTCTGTTTGCTCAAAGTATTGGTCGTACTGATTTACCTGGTGGCAACCAACAGCAGCTACTTGAAAGTATTCACGAAAAACTTCTAGAGTTGCCAGAAGAAACCGTAGTAGCCTGCGGTCATGGTCCAACTACAACCATTGGACAAGAAATGGACGGTAATCCGTTTCTATCAGGATTTTAAAAGAGTCTAGCTATATGCTAGGCTTTTTTAGATGATAAAAAACGTAAAAGAGACCAACTCAGGTGAGTCAGTCTCTTTAGTGACGTGCCTATGTACCGCGACGTTTAATGACCACCGAAGCTTGGTACTAACAAGAAAGTTGAATAATACGTGAAGCCTACAAAGAAGATCGTTAAATAGGCGCCAAAGATGTACACGTACACGCGCTCAGATAAGTTTAGGAAGCTTAGTGCTAATAATGCACCTGTTTGCGCAAAGAATAGCAAAGCCAAGTTAAACATATCACCAACAAAGAATAATACAGCGAAAATACCTGTCCAAAAAGCTAATACACGATACATACGATCCATTTGGTTTCCCCTCCTTCTTGTACAAGTTACCACCTTCTACTGGCAGTAATTGCTTAGGATATCAAATGATTAGTACAGCCTTATTATATACGACTGCTACTTTACTTGTAAATGCTTGAACAGTGGCAAATCTGTGTCACCATTTACAATTACAGTTTAATAAGCTCAATTTACTTACCATATTAGGATCATTCTACTTTTATATTATGATCTCCAAAAAAGAAATAAAAATTCCTTAATATGATCATACATAAAAAATTAAACCAAACCATTCTCAGATTGATTCTTAAATACGAAAAACCTATCGCTAATTCCCTTCAATATATTCTCTCATTCCATTATAGTATAACCAAGAAATCAAATAAACAGAAAAATTAAGGAGATGCCCACTATATCGACATCTCCTCTTTTCCTATTGATTATGTTTTCGTGAGATGCGCTTTCTCCAAAACAAGGATAATCCTAATGGAATCAATCCAAAAGCTTGAAACTGAAAAGGCAACCGCTCTTGCTTACGCTGAGCTTTTTTGGCTTGTTTCATTTTTTTAGGCTCATCCATTTTTAGTACAACTTGTTGCGTCACAAACTTAACATAGTCATTAAATGACACCTTCATCACCTCTGCCAGTTCTAGCAACTAGTATGTCCGTTATATGAAAATTTAAGCAACCTTTTGATGGATTTAGATTATATTACATTTTGTAATGGATCCATCAAAGTGACAAAATTAGAAATTTCCCAGTATTGTTCAACTGAAGCATTCTCCCAGTGGTAAGAGTAACCAGCTATCCGTTCATGTCCTGTCGCTAACCTAGCTCTCATAAAAATATTACTTATCCCTCCTTCCTCATCATAATCCCTTATCTCTACTGTGACCGTCCCAGGCTCATATGAAAAGACATAACTTTCATTGACATTCGGTTCTACGTTGGATTTTTGAAAATCTAAAATTGCCACTTGGAGAAGGGATTCAAGTTGTAACATTCGTTCTTGTTCATAAATAAAATGTTTTTCAGTCAAATATGCACCTACTTGATAAAGAATAACCGTGCAAAGAAGAAGACAAATTATTGTTGTTAATGGATAAATAAAACCTTTTTGATTCAAGCTATCCCTCCTCCCTCGTTAGTGGTGGATAGGGATTAAACATTGACCTTGACCATTTCTTTCCATTTAACAATTCAACTTCGCAGAAAACCATTTGACCACTTAATTGACAATGAAAAGAATGAACATTTTCTAAAAGTAACACATGCCCTGCCCCGTTAAGCGTTCGTCTTACTTGGTTTGATGGTGTCAACTCAATTAAATAATGTCCTCTACTACCTTTATCTATCAAAAGCATATTCACTCCTGTCTCCACGGTTTGAGCTTCTCTTACATCACGTGAAAGATGATTAAAAAAAAGCGAGACATCTCGCGAAAAATCATGTTCCAATTCATGTCCAGAACCGATCGTTTTCACAAGCGAAGGTAATAATAACATAATAAGGAGAGAAATTGACAGAGCTAAAAGCATTTCAATTAACGTAAACCCACGTTCATTTGAGCGCCAATAAACAGTATTCATACTCCCTCCCATTTACTCCTACCCATTTCGAACAAAAGCGCATTAGACCTTGTCTAACTTCTTCTGTTGTTACAGAAATATCATTGTTAATAAAAACTGACTTAGGGCTATTAGTCATATATCGTTGGGTTTCTTCTTCTAGGCGATTAAGCACCTTAGCTTCCTCTTGTATCGTCAGACGTTCTTGATAAATAACGATAAGTATAGGTAATATACTAGCAGAAACCATTATCAACATACCTAAAGCAAATATAACTTCTAACAGGGTAAAGCCATTACAATTTCTTATATGAAATCATTCCTTTCCCAAGATAAATTGTGTATCTATATCGAATATCATCAATACGTAAAATAAACGAGCCAGAGTGAGTGGGATGACCATTTGCAAGAAAAGAAATAGAGGATATGCTAAGAGTATTTGGTTCAATTGACATTCCATTCTCTAAATATGTTCGTTTTAAATAAACCTCAGAAAAAGAGAAGCGGATTGCATATTCTTGCAATTGATTATCCACTCTTACATAAGTTTGACGACCAGTTGACATGGCTAACTGTTGTGCTAGAAGTAAATCCTCTTTTAGTTGTTTTGCCATTAAATCTGCTTGATGTGTTGTAGATGCTAAATTAGGTAAGGTGATAATGGGTAATAGGAGTAGGATAGATAAAATGGAGAGTGTTACGAGTAATTCAATTAAGGTAAAACCTTTTTCTGATTCAATCATAAACCTATTTTACTTAATTTAGGAGGTTCACTAACGGTTCCTCCGTTAAAATTAGGAACAGCACCGTTTGGACATTCAATACTTTCAACATAACCGTTATCTTTAAGAACACTAAGCGAGGTTAATTTTTCCTTAGTTTCAATCTCATATGCATGAACTTGTGCTTGTAAAAGTTTAACAGTGGCATCACAGCCCTTATTTGCCGCAACCTCATTATTTTTTGTCATATTTGGAATCGCGATTAAAAGCAATACAGAAATAATCATAAGCACCACGAGCATTTCAATTAATGTAAATCCTTTTTCGGCTCGTATAATTTTTTTCAATTTCATCACCTCAACAAAGATTGATTTTACTTAAAAGAGAAGAAAGTAACTAGAGTAGGGGAAGGGGATCAAAGCATAATATGGGGGTTGATCAAAGGTGGGTGCACAGACAACGTTATTTCAACTATATCGCCTCCTTAAAATTTCTTACGTTTGTCGTTCTTTGTTATAATTAGACAGAGTTTTAAAAAATCCTTCTTTATTTTTTATTTTTTTGAAAGGTTGCAATTAAAATGAAAAATTTATTGTTACTAATTATTAAAACGTATCAAACATTCATTTCTCCGTTAAAGCCACCAACTTGTCGGTTTTATCCGACATGCTCACATTATGGAATCCAAGCCATTCAGCGATTCGGAGCAATAAAAGGATCGTGGCTGACAGTGAAACGAATCAGTAAATGTCATCCGTTTCATCCAGGGGGTATTGATGAAGTCCCGTTAAAAGAGACAAAAAAGAAAAGACTCTGAACTTTGTGTTCGGAGTCTCTTCTTTATCTAATTATATCACCGAAATGCGGGTGGAGGGACTTGAACCCCCACGTCATAAGACACTAGATCCTAAGTCTAGCGCGTCTGCCAATTCCGCCACACCCGCAAGTATAAAAATGGTGAGCCATGAAGGACTCGAACCTTCGACCCTCTGATTAAAAGTCAGATGCTCTACCAACTGAGCTAATGGCTCTTGCTTCATTTAACACTCTCTATAAATGGTGACCCGTACGGGATTCGAACCCGTGTTACCGCCGTGAAAGGGCGGTGTCTTAACCGCTTGACCAACGGGCCATACAAAACTAATAAAAACAAACTATGGCGGAGAAGGAGGGATTTGAACCCTCGCGCCGCGTAAACGACCTACACCCTTAGCAGGGGCGCCCCTTCAGCCACTTGGGTACTTCTCCATGGCTCCACAGGTAGGACTCGAACCTACGACCGATCGGTTAACAGCCGATAGCTCTACCACTGAGCTACTGTGGAATGGTGGGCCTGAGTGGACTCGAACCACCGACCTCACGCTTATCAGGCGTGCGCTCTAACCAGCTGAGCTACAGGCCCACAGTAACAGAAAGCGGGTGATGAGAATCGAACTCACGACATCAGCTTGGAAGGCTGAGGTTTTACCACTAAACTACACCCGCATAAATATGGTGCGCCCTGAGAGATTCGAACTCCCGACCTTTTGATTCGTAGTCAAACACTCTATCCAGCTGAGCTAAGGGCGCATATTTTATTATACAAAAGCGGAAGACGAGATTCGAACTCGCGACCCCCACCTTGGCAAGGTGGTGTTCTACCACTGAACTACTTCCGCAAAATGGCTGGGCTAGCTGGATTCGAACCAACGCATGACGGAATCAAAATCCGTTGCCTTACCGCTTGGCGATAGCCCAAAATTCAAAAATGGTGGAGGGGGACGGATTCGAACCGCCGAACCCTGAGGGAGCGGATTTACAGTCCGCCGCGTTTAGCCTCTTCGCTACCCCTCCAATAATCATTCGAAATATATAATGGCGGTCCGGACGGGACTCGAACCCGCGACCTCCTGCGTGACAGGCAGGCATTCTAACCAACTGAACTACCGGACCAATTTTGGTTGCGGGGGACGGATTTGAACCGCCGACCTTCGGGTTATGAGCCCGACGAGCTGCCAGACTGCTCCACCCCGCGTCGTTAAAAGAAATCATCATTTCATATTTATATTAGTTTAATATGGAGGAGGAAGAGGGATTCGAACCCCCGCGCGGTTTGACCCGCCTGTCGGTTTTCAAGACCGATCCCTTCAGCCAGACTTGGGTATTCCTCCGTA
>NZ_VLKZ01000006.1:250258-304734 GCF_007830185.1 Halalkalibacter nanhaiisediminis
ATTAGCTCAAAATGTATCGCTAACGATACTTCTTAATAATTGACGAGATATCATGTATCTCTATTTCGCTTGGCTTTTGTTCAGTTTTCAAAGAACTCGGTGTCGCTTGTTGACGACAAGTAATATCATATAACAATAATTCGTTTTATGCAATAGTTTTTTAAAAACTTTTTTCAAAAACAAATTTATTGAGATAAATAGTGCGGGTGAAGGGACTTGAACCCCCACGTCATAAGACACTAGATCCTAAGTCTAGCGCGTCTGCCAATTCCGCCACACCCGCAAATATGAAAATGGTGAGCCATGAAGGACTCGAACCTTCGACCCTCTGATTAAAAGTCAGATGCTCTACCAACTGAGCTAATGGCTCTTAAATGGTGGAGGATGACGGGATCGAACCGCCGACCCCCTGCTTGTAAGGCAGGTGCTCTCCCAGCTGAGCTAATCCTCCGAAGTACAGAATATCCTAATGAATATCCTGCTCATAAAAATGACCCGTACGGGATTCGAACCCGTGTTACCGCCGTGAAAGGGCGGTGTCTTAACCGCTTGACCAACGGGCCGATAAAATGGCTCCACAGGTAGGACTCGAACCTACGACCGATCGGTTAACAGCCGATAGCTCTACCACTGAGCTACTGTGGAACATGGTGGGCCTAAGTGGACTCGAACCACCGACCTCACGCTTATCAGGCGTGCGCTCTAACCAGCTGAGCTATAGGCCCCTTTTGGAGCGGGTGATGAGAATCGAACTCACGACATCAGCTTGGAAGGCTGAGGTTTTACCACTAAACTACACCCGCATATAAAAATGATGGTCGGGAAGACAGGATTTGAACCTGCGACCCCCTGGTCCCAAACCAGGTGCTCTACCAAGCTGAGCCACTTCCCGTAACTATTAATAAAATCATTGAACTTTCATAAAAATGGTGCGCCCTGAGAGATTCGAACTCCCGACCTTTTGATTCGTAGTCAAACACTCTATCCAGCTGAGCTAAGGGCGCAATATATAATGGTGCCGAGGGCCGGACTTGAACCGGCACGGTAGTCACCTACCGCAGGATTTTAAGTCCTGTGTGTCTGCCAATTCCACCACCCCGGCAGGACTTTTACTAAAAGCGGAAGACGAGATTCGAACTCGCGACCCCCACCTTGGCAAGGTGGTGTTCTACCACTGAACTACTTCCGCGTATGGCTGGGCTAGCTGGATTCGAACCAACGCATGACGGAATCAAAATCCGTTGCCTTACCGCTTGGCGATAGCCCAATATATTTTTTAAAGATGGGGCGGCTGATGGGAATTGAACCCACGAATGCCGGAATCACAATCCGGTGCGTTAACCACTTCGCCACAACCGCCACTTTATTTAAAAACAATGGTGGCTTGGGACGGAATCGAACCGCCGACACATGGATTTTCAGTCCATTGCTCTACCGACTGAGCTACCAAGCCATATAAATGAACATAAACCACGTAACTTCTTTGTCCATTTCAAGTCTGCACTGTTCACAGAAATAAACACGCTCGACTTTTTATATCTCTTAATTACTCACTTCTCTTCCTTTATACTTAAAGGAAATGGCGGTCCGGACGGGACTCGAACCCGCGACCTCCTGCGTGACAGGCAGGCATTCTAACCAACTGAACTACCGGACCATTTTGGTTGCGGGGGACGGATTTGAACCGCCGACCTTCGGGTTATGAGCCCGACGAGCTGCCAGACTGCTCCACCCCGCGTCGTTACAAAAGTAATCGTATGATATTTCCTCACTATAGAGGACGTCTTTCTCTACAAGCTTGTTCAATAATCAATCATTTGTCGATGTTACACGTAGCAAACCCAATGTTGAATCGCTCGTCGCTCCACCACACGTTATTTTCAAAAACACCATTTCGCTATTTATGTAAGTTTAAAATGGAGGAGGAAGAGGGATTCGAACCCCCGCGCGGTTTGAACCGCCTGTCGGTTTTCAAGACCGATCCCTTCAGCCAGACTTGGGTATTCCTCCAAATATCTTTCCCTGGTGGATCCTGTAGGACTCGAACCTACGACCAATCGGTTATGAGCCGACCGCTCTGACCAACTGAGCTAAGGATCCTTACATAATAGCGGCGGAGGGAGTCGAACCCACGACCTCACGGGTATGAACCGTACGCTCTAGCCAGCTGAGCTACACCGCCATAATATAATAATAATATTGGTGGAGCCTAGCGGGATCGAACCGCTGACCTCCTGCGTGCAAGGCAGGCGCTCTCCCAGCTGAGCTAAGGCCCCAAAATTGATAATCCTTAAATTGTCCTTCTTTCGAGAACAATCAAACATCGTATTAGTCATCAGTCCATCTACCATAATCGACAAAACTGAATTCGACTACTTCTAACAGCTATAGACTTTTTAACTGAGGCGACGTTTAATAATTTAACATATTAAAACTGATTTGACAACACATTTCGAAAAAAATATCTAAACGAGACATTTAAAAGTGAATTCCACTAAAATGATTCACTTCATCGCTTTCAAGTACTATCCTCCGACTAAAATCAGAGATATTTAAAAAGCGGAAAATTAAATAATCTCTCCCAACCTCCAACCTATTTTTCAAGCTAGCTGTTGCTTTTCAATTCCGCTAACATTTTAACCTGTTTAAAAGTATATCATGAAACACAAGAAGTGCTGCTAATTATTTCAAAAAAAATATCTAAACATATATGATTATATTCCGTTTGCAATACAAACCATCTAACCATATCGAACCAAAGCCCACTTTAAGTCATTCCAAATATCGACCCATTCTTCAAGTCCAACTGATAGGCGTAATAATGTATTAGAAATACTCATCTCTTTTCTTACTTCTTCTGGAACAGTTGCATGTGTCATTGAAGCTGGGCGCTAAAGTAAGTATTTCCCCATCTCCAAGGCTTATTGCAATGGGAATAAGTATCTCCAACTACGATGCCTGAAACTGTACCGCCATGCCCGCCAATGTATTTAATTGCATTATGAATGACACTATCACAGCCTATTTTTAGTGGCTTTTGCAAATACGGAGTGGAAAAAGTATGATCGATAATAACCTTAATATCCTTTTTCTTAACAATGATTACAACTAATTCTAAATCAATTAGTCTCATTGTTGGATTTTATTAGGGTCTCTATATAAATACACGTTTTATGTTCTTGAATATTTGAAATGATTTGTTCTTCTAAAATTGTAGCAGTTGGATTAGACAGCTTTGAATAGATGTAGCCCTCCTCCACACCTAAAAGTCGAATAGCCCCTTGCTCTAATGATGGAAAAGTAAATGTTGAAGTTTAATAAATAGGTGGAGTTAAGCTATCAAAATGATTTTTCGAATCATAACCGGCATGTATCGCTTTTGTTTCAAACTGATATACTTCTTTTTTCATCTTCTCCCCTTGTCAATATCCTATTCGTTCTACGCCCCAATACTCTAAACACCCTCTTACATCTTATTTTCTCTTTCTGAGTTCAGTTACATATGTACTGTTTTTACGTCGAAAATGATAAAAAAGGTTTCACCTGTTCTCAGTTATTAGCGTTAACTATTAACAGCCGATAACTTCCTGTTCAACACCAAAAAGCACCCACACAGCTCAGTGTAGATGCTCACTTAAAATTTAATCCTACCTAATTTCAGTTTCTCCTCCAAGTCTCCCAGTCTCTAAAATCAATCTTTTCTAAGTACAGTCCACATGCATCTGCAAAGCCTGCATGATTCCGTTCTTTTGAATGTAAAATGTCAGGTATTGCATCAGCCTGTATTTCACCCAATCCAACATTTATCAACGTCCCGACCATTTTTCTAACCATATTGTAAAGGAACCCATTACCGCGCACTCTAATTTCGATAAAGCCACTATTTTCTTCTATATCAATAGAGTGGATTTTACGCACCATGGACTTTTTCTTAGACTTTGCATTTGAAAAAGCAGTAAAATCATGTTCACCAATAAAATGTTTAGCTGCTTTTTCCATCGTTGTGATATCCAACTTTTTCTCAATATGCATACTGTACTTTCGCATAAAAGGATTTATGTGCGCCTCGTTCCAGATCTTATACAGATAGGTTTTATCCGTTGCATTATACCGAGCATGAAAACGTTCAGGAACTAGCGTAACCTCAGTAACGCTAATATCCTGAGGTAAATATTTATTTAAGTATATCTTAATGTCAGCTTCAGCCAGATTATCACTGATCTTAAAATTGGCTGTTTGAGCAAGAGCATGTACACCTGCATCAGTCCTGCCGCTACCAATGATTTCGATTTTTTCCCCTACCATTTCTGATAATACATTTTCTATTTTTCCTTGAATGGTATTTTCACCATTGCCGAGCCGCTGCCAGCCCTTATAGCGTCCACCATCATATTGAATGGTTAATTTATAATTGTTCATCGTCTTCTCCTTCTGTTAGCCCTTTATTGTTTCTACAAATAATGATCCCAATAAAATACGATTCCCTCACACAGCTTCTGCTATATGAGGGAAGATATCATTTTTTTCTACTAACACATTATATTGTTACATGATAAGTAGGTTATGCCCTATTTTATGCCGTGTTTTCTTTCAAGCTTCACGACCGCCTCCACGTGCGTACTATGCGCAAACATATCGACCGGCTGTACTTCCTTTGTCTCGTATCCCCCTTCATCAAGCATCTTCAAATCACGTGCAAGGGTTGCTGGGTTGCAGGAGACATAGACAACACGTTGTGGCTTCATAGCAAGAATCGTTTCAAGTAGCTTTTCGTCACAGCCTTTTCGCGGTGGGTCAACGACGATGACGTCAGGGCGAATGCCTTGGGCGTACCACCACGGCATAACGTTTTCTGCTTCGCCGACAGCAAAGTCTACATTTGTAATTCCATTTAGTTCGGCATTACGCTTGGCATCAGCAATGGCATCAGGAACAATTTCTACCCCGTATACACGCTTGGCACGTTGGGCAAGAAATAGAGAGATTGTCCCAATTCCACAATAAGCATCAATTACTGTTTCATTCCCCGTTAGGTTTGCATATTCAAGCGCCTTATCATAAAGAACCTTCGTCTGTTCTGGGTTGACCTGATAGAAAGAGCGGGCAGAAATAGCGAATTTAATATCGCCAATGTAATCATGAATGTATTCATCGCCCCAAAGAACATGTGTCTCTTCACCGAAGATGACGTTTGTACGCTTTGGATTGATGTTTTGCACGATCGATTTCACATTTGGGATCTGATTACAGATCTCTTCAATGATGTTTTTCTTATTCGGTAATTCTTTTCCTCTTGTTACGAGGACGACCATGATTTCGCCAGTCTGCTTGCCATGTCTTGCAACGACATGCCGAAGCGTGCCCCGGTGCTTTTCTTCATCATAACCACGGATCCCGTATTTTATCGCAATGCTTTTGACACTGCGAATGATTTCGTCGTTTTCTTCGTGCTGTATTAAGCATTGATCCATACTGATAATGCGGTGACTTCGCTCTTGGTAAAAGCCTGCAATTAAGCCACCTTCATTTTCGCCGACGGGAACTTGAGCTTTATTGCGATAACGCCATGGGTTGTCCATGCCAAGAGTTGGGTGAACTAGCACACTTTTTAGTCCACCAATGCGCTCAAGCACGTCCTGAACTTGCTTTTGCTTTACAATAAGCTGAGCCTCGTAGTTTAGGTGTTGCATTTGACAGCCACCACACTGGTTATAAATCGGGCATGGGGGTTCGGCTCGATCTTCGCTTTGCTTTTCAATATTAAGGAGACGAGCAAAGCCATAGCCTTTGTTCGTTTTGGTTACTTTGATGTCAACGACTTCACCTGGCAAAGCCTTTGGTACAAATAGTGTATAACCATTTACCTTAGCAACGCCTGCGCCTTCGTGTGTTAAATCTTCAATCGTTACCTGAAGCTGCTCATTTTTTTGTACAGGTAGTTGTTTTGTCATTCTATTCCGTCCTTTTTGATCTATTCATGGTAGCTATTGTACCATAAAAGATAACAATCAACTTACTCTTCGGCAATTAGAATTAGTTGGTTGTTTTTACACACTAAAAAAACGCTTCTACATTGTAAAAGCGCCGCTCTATTATCATCTTTAATATTTTTTAATGATACATAGTTTCTGTTTTAAATCGTTTAACCTTTTATATGCTTCATAATAGTCAACATCAATATGTGTCACCACATTAAACATGACATTATGACTATATTGATTTCGAATTGCTGCAAATACGAAAGGTTTCTTTTTTTTCATTATGGCCATTACATCTGCGACTGGTAATGTCACTTCTTTCGTTTTCGTCCTTAAGAAGGTCGAGATAAACTGCTTAAATTGAGGTATAGACCGCTTTTCATCTGGAACTTCCATGATCATGTTATCAAATTTTTGTAAAATGGTTTTAAGCTCTGGTTCTTTTAATTCCATTTACGACTCACTCCTTATTAAATTGATGCCAAATGAAAATTACATGTTAAGGAGTTCATTTTCACAGGCAACTGGCTGACATGGGTTTCCCGTTAGTCCCTATAGCTTTGCGTCCTTACTTTTCAATAAGTTTGCCGTTTTCTATCCATTCATTATAAAGTTTAGTAAGTTAAGAGTAAACCATATTTAAATTAATCGAGCTCATTTGGTCAAATATTACTTCGAAGTTTGTCGATTAAATAATAGGGCATTTTAGTTAATAGGATGATAATATAAAAGTAGATCCGCTGTTTTGGCATCAATTTTGTACATACTTATATTAAATTAATTAATTCATCTTTCTACTCAATTAGATGAGGAGGTAATTATGTGACAGCTCGATATGATAAGGCATTAGAAGATATTTTGTGGTTTACAAGCAAATTAATAGGGTCAAGGACACTTTTCGTCAGCCATATTGAGGAAACGTTTAAAGTAATAAAAGTGTTCAACCAAAACGGAAGTGATTTACCAGAGGGTATAGAATTACCAAAAGATCATTCTATATGACACCTTATTCCTACTAACGGTCGGGAACCGTTAATTATAAATGATACAAAACAAGATGCGAGAGCAAATGTGTTAGATGCCATTTACGACGCAAATATCGGGTCTTATCTAGGCATGCCCGTCTATTTATCAAATGGCAAAATGTTTGGAACAGTTTGCGCAATCGATCCAGAGCCTTATGCATTTAACGATCAAGAAATTGAAGCCATCGAAAGACTATCATCCCTTGTCTCCGTTATATTAGAAAATGCAACAAGATCAAGTTATGATGAATATAATGATAAACTAATGAGGCTCGAAAAATTAGCCTTGCTTGGTCAGCTATCTGCAGGACTGGCGCACGAATTACGAAATCCTATGCAATCTGTTCGTGGCTTTGTGCAGCTCTTATTTGAAGATAAAAAAGAGGAGCACTACCGCGATATTGTCTTAGGAGAATTGGATCGAATAAATGATTTGGTAAGCGATTTCTTACTTGTAACACAACCAACAGCTCCAAAGCGAGTAGATCATGACTTAAAACAAATCGTTACTGACACGGTCGAATTTATCGAAAGCGAGGCAACTCTTCATAATGTCGAGATTACTCTTTCGTTAAAAACACCAAAGACTCATGTATCTGTTGATGAATCACAAATAAAACAAGTTCTGATCAATGTTTTAAAAAATGCGATAGAGGCAGGTTGCAAAGAAAAAGGGAAAGTCGATATCGAAGTAAATACTTACAATGATCATGAGGTAGTTATTGAAGTAACAGACAACGGTTCAGGTATACCAATATCCATCATAGGTAGAATCGGCGAACCTTTCTTTTCGACAAAAGAAGGTGGAACTGGTTTAGGATTATCAATTTCACAAAGAATCATCCAAGAGCATAAAGGAACGATCCGTTTTGAGAATGGAGAAGACGGCACAAAGGTAATTATAGGATTACCATTACTAGAGAGAAAAGCATCTGATGACGAGCTTCCAGTTAGAGAATCATACGCCTATTAACAAGCACGAGACATGGGTAAAATTTAGTTCATGCCTCGTGCTTCTTGTAGCTTACATGCTATCATTTCTACCTCCTCTGGACTTGCCCAATGGTAAAGAGCACTCCACCAATCACAGCACCAATAAGTCCAACAATATTCATACCACCAGCGTTCAATAATCGAATGAAAAAGAGTCCCCCAAATACGGCCAATGAGCATTGTCCAACAATGAGTAACTTCGATAATTCATCTTTTTTGCTTTAGTCTAAGAAGATTTGATAGGGTCATTACAGCTAATCCAATTGCTAGTAAGAAAAGAGAAAAAATGACTCATCAAAAATTCCCATATTTACACTAAAGGCGAATCCAACAGCGACCATCCAGATTCAATATTTCTTAATAGCCTTACTGTACGCCGCCCCTTTTCATCTTAATTTCCACTTGCACCTGCCCCATTATTTAAACGTCTTTTTCTATCGCACTAACACTCATAATCACTACAATTAATTCTTCGCTCGATAGATTCGTTGATTTGTTTTCTGGCTTAAAAGCAGGTGAAGAAAAAAAGCTATCGACACGCGTAAAAACAGCCACTTCTCTATCTTGATGATCTTTCACATGATACTTTCTTGAAAAAGGGCGAGGTAATTTCGAATGTACCACGATCTTTTAACAAAACAAAAAGCTGACCCATTTTTCACCTACCCTATAATCCGTTCTCTCTATCTTCTTTGATAGAGCACTTATTAATAGAGCAGGCTTGTATACTGAGCCAGCTTTTTTTCTAGGATTTACGTTTTCTCTCTTTCGGTGTGAGCATTTGAAAATGTTGATACATATTCACAAATTCGGCTGGGAGTGTTCCACCATATTCGCCATCAAGGTTCAGTTGCATCTTGCCTTCAACTTGAACTTTGATCCGATTCGCTTGTACATACATAACTTTTTCATGATTTAAATGTTCGCCACGTAACGCCAGAGAGCCCAAGCGGAGAAACTCTGGAAAGGAAAGTTTTTTCACAATGATAAAATCAAACATGCCATCTTGGATAGATGCTTCTGGAGCTAGTTTCTCAAATCCACCAACTGAGTTCGTATTTGAAATGAGAAACATCATAATTTCACCTTCAAAAAGTTTTCCGTCGTATTCAATCTTTACATTTGTTGGAGTAACTTGGGGCAGCTTCTCAATTCCTTTTATATAATAAGCAAGCTGACCAACAGCTGTTTTAAGCTTACTCGGCACTTCATATGTAAGTTCCGTCAATGTTCCACCTGCAGCAATATTAATGAAATATCGATCATCAATTTTACCAATATCGATTGGTTCAACATGATCACCACACAAAATGTCACAAGCCTTTTCAATATCTCGCGGAATTCCAAGAGCCCGCGCAAAATCATTTGTTGTCCCCGCTGGTATTAAGCCAAGCATTGGTCTTTTCTCTAAATCAGCAAGACCATTCACCACTTCAAAAATCGTGCCATCCCCTCCTGCCGCAATCACTAAGTCATAACCATTCTCGCCAGCCTTTCGTGCAGCTCTTTTCGCACATCCTTCACCAGTGGTTGCATGAGCAGATGTTTCATAGCCAGCCTTCTCAAGACGTTCAAGCACATAAGCTAAGTTTTTACGTATTTGTTCGCGTCCAGACGTTGGATTATATATGAGACGAGCTCTTTTCATATCGCATCCCCTATTTCATTTATAATGATTTTTCATCCACTTTTTGTCACTGTTTACTGCTTGTATTGTACATCAAAATGATAGGAAACAACACTCCTTTTGCTTATGAATCCCATTTACTGCACTCTGCTCACTCTTAAAAAAACGCCTTCCTCCACTTTGGAGAAAGACGTTCATGTTATTAACGTTTAGCGATTTCTTCAAGCAATAGTTTATTAACCATTGGGGGGTTTGCTTTCCCTTTTGAAGCTTTCATAATTTGTCCAACTAAGAAGCCGATCGCACGGTCTTTACCGTTCTTGTAATCTTCAATGGATTGTTCATTGTTATCAAGTACTTCTGTGACCATTTTTCGAAGCTCGCCTTCATCCGAAATTTGAACAAGGCCTTTGTCCTTCACGATTTGTTCTGGATCTCCACCTTTTTCAATTAGGTCTTTAAAGACTTGCTTAGCAATTTTCGATGAAATCGTACCTTTTTCAATTAGTTGAATCATTTTTGCAAGACCTTCAGGTGTAAGAGCCACATCTTGAAGGTCTTTTTGTTCTGCATTTAAGTAAGCAGAAACTTCACCCATTAGCCAGTTTGATGATAACTTAGCATCAGCGCCTTGCTTGATCGTTTCTTCGAAGAAATCAGACATTTCCTTCGTCAATGTAAGCACCATTGCGTCGTATGCAGGAAGGCCAAGCTCCTCAACATAACGCTGCTTACGAGCATCAGGAAGCTCTGGAATTTCAGCACGAATGCGAGCTTTCCACTCATCATCGATGTGAAGAGCAACTAAATCCGGCTCAGGGAAGTAACGATAATCATCAGATCCTTCCTTCACACGCATTAAGATCGTCTTATTAGCCGTTTCATCATAGCGACGTGTTTCTTGCTCGATAATACCTCCAGAAAGAAGAACTTGTTCTTGACGTTTCTCTTCATACTCAAGTCCTTTGCGAACAAAGTTAAAGGAGTTCAAGTTCTTAAGCTCTGCTTTCGTACCAAACTTTTCTTGTCCAACTGGACGAAGTGAAATATTCGCATCACAACGAAGTGAGCCCTCTTCCATCTTACAATCAGATACACCTGTATATTGAATGATTGATTTTAACTTTTCAAGATACGCGTATGCTTCTGCTGGTGTACGAATATCTGGCTCTGAAACGATCTCAATAAGTGGTGTTCCTTGACGGTTAAAGTCAACAAGCGAGTAACCATTACCTGAATGCGTCAATTTTCCTGCATCTTCTTCAAGGTGAAGACGCGTGATACCAATACGCTTCTTCTTACCTTCTACTTCAATTTCAATCCAGCCATGCTCGCCGATCGGTTTATCAAATTGAGAAATTTGATAAGCTTTTGGATTATCAGGATAGAAATAATTCTTACGGTCAAACTTCGTGTCTGTTGCAACTTCACAATTTAGGGCCATTGCCGCTTTCATCGCAAATTCTACAGCCGATCTATTCAACACTGGCAAAACGCCTGGATAGCCTAGATCAATGACACTTGTGTTCGTGTTTGGATCAGATCCGAAATGATTCGGACTAGCTGAGAAAATTTTCGATTCTGTTTTTAACTCTACATGCACTTCAAGTCCAATAATTGTTTCGAAATTCATCGCTTTTTCCCTCCTTACAGTGTTGGTTTTTGTGTATGATAATCAGTCGCTTGCTCAAACGCATGCGCAACACGGTATACTGTGCTTTCATCGAAATGTTTACCGATAATTTGCAAACCAAGTGGAAGACCATCTTGGAAACCACACGGAACCGAAATTCCAGGTACACCTGCTAAATTCACAGGGATCGTTAAAATATCATTAGCATACATCGTCATTGGATCACTTGTCTTTTCACCAATCTTAAATGCAGGTGTTGGAGTTGTCGGTCCAATAATGACGTCATATTTCTCAAATACCTTTTCAAAATCTTGCTTGATTAGGGTACGAACTTGTTGAGCTTTCTTATAGTAAGCATCATAATAACCAGAACTTAAGGCGAATGTTCCAAGCATAATACGACGCTTTACTTCGTTACCAAAGCCTTCTGCGCGAGTTTGCTTGTACATTTCAATCAGGTTCTCTGCATTATCTGTACGGTAACCATAACGTACACCATCAAAACGTGAAAGGTTTGCTGACGCTTCAGAAGATGATAGTAAATAGTACGTTGCAAGAGCATACTTAGAATGCGGAAGGGAAACCTCTTCCCATGTAGCTCCTAGTCCTTCAAGAACTTTTAGTGCGTCTAAGACAGATTGCTTCACTTCTTCTTGAACACCTTCTCCAAGGTATTCTTTCGGAACCGCAATCTTTAATCCTTTTACATCTCCTGTAAGAGCAGAAAGGAAGTCTGGCACTTCAACATTAGCTGATGTTGAGTCCATTGGGTCAACACCTGTAATGGTTTGAAGCAAGTAAGCATTATCTTCAACGTTGCGTGTAATCGGACCAATTTGATCAAGTGAAGATGCAAACGCAACAAGCCCAAAACGAGATACGCGACCATATGTAGGTTTAAGTCCAACAACACCACAATAAGCAGCAGGCTGACGGATGGAACCACCTGTATCAGACCCTAGTGAGAATGGCACTTCACCAGCAGCAACCGTCGCAGCTGATCCACCACTAGATCCACCTGGAACATAGTCAAGATTCCACGGATTTTTTGTTTCTTGGAATGCAGAGTTCTCCGTTGAAGAACCCATTGCAAATTCATCCATGTTCAGTTTTCCGATTGTAATTGCTTGTGCAGCTTGAAGCTTTTGTACAACAGTAGCGTCATAAATTGGATTAAAGTTCTCCAAAATACGGCTTGAACAAGTTGTACGAAGATCCTTCGTCACAATATTATCTTTTACACCAATTGGCATACCAAATAAAAGCCCGCGTTCAGCATTTGAGCTAAGTGCTTCGTCTAGCTCTGCAGCATGAGCGCGCGCCTTTTCTTCGTTTAATGTAACAAACGCTTTTACTTTACCGTCTACTTCTGCAATGCGTTTATATGATTCGTCAACGAGGTCAGATACTTTCACTTCTTTGTTTTGAAGCATTGTATGCAGCTCTGACATCTTATGGTCAAATAATGACATGAAATGATTCCTCCTAACTATTCTAGAATTGATGGTACACGGATTTGTCCATCTTCATGGTCTGGCGCGTTCTTTAATACATCTTCAATCGGTAAGCCTTTTCCTGCCTTATCCTCACGTAACACATTCTTCATGTCAAGAACATGAGAAGTCGGCTCAACACCTGTTGTATCTAGTTCATTCAACTGTTCTGCAAATGTAATAATCGCATCAAGTTGTTCTGTGAACATTTCTGCTTCTTCATCTGTGATCGCAAGTCGTGCTAGATTCGCAACATGCTTCACTTGGTCTACTTGGATTCGGGACATTCTTCATTCACCTCCGAGAAAATTCGAGCGTATTGACAATATTCATATGATACCAAATTACACTGCTGTAGGCAACAAAGCCCAGTGTGTAAAACGCTTACAATTCAGAATTAAAAAACCCTCTCAGCATTTATAACTGAGAGAGTCATTTACAGGATTATAACGTAGCCGATTTTGCTCGATCAAATTCTTCTTGGATTTCTTTAGAAGGCTCTTTATCAAGAAGACTGACAACCATAATCGCAATCCATGCCAAAAGAAACCCAGGGATAATTTCGTAAAGGCCTAGAATTGGAAATTGCTCAGCTGATAGATTAAACCATGTATCTAACTCAGCCCACACAATAACCGTTACACCACCTGTAATCATCCCTACTAATGCCCCATTTCGAGTCATCCTCTTCCAGAAAAGAGCCAAAATCAAAACAGGACCAAATGCAGCACCAAACCCTGCCCATGCATAACCTACAAGATCAAGCACAGAGCTGTTTGGATTATAAGCAAGCATAATCGCCACAAGTGCAATGACTACAACACCAATCCGCCCAACAAAGACTAATTCTTTTTCAGATGCATCTTTTCGAATAAATCCTTTATAAAGATCTTCTGCAAGAGCACTTGATGAAACAAGTAGCTGCGAATCGATCGTACTCATAATTGCAGCAAGAATGGCTGCTAGTAAGAAACCTGATACCCACGGATCAAATAAAAGATAGGTAAACAAGATGAACACTGTTTCATGAGCTCCATCAGCAAGAGGCTGACCACCAGGCCCATTAGCTGAAAAGTAAGCAATCCCTACAAAACCAGTAAAAATAGCGCCAAATAAAGCAAGAATCATCCAGGTCATCCCGATTGCACGAGCCTTTGGAATCTCTTTCACTGATTTAACAGCCATAAATCGCGTGACAATATGCGGTTGACCGAAATAACCTAATCCCCACGCTAGTAATGAGACAACACCAATGATCGTTGCTCCTTGAAATGCATCTAAATAAGTCACATCAATTGCTCCAACCGCATTGACCGTTTCGCTCCATCCGCCGATTTCTGAAATGGCTCTGATTGGAACAATCACAAGCGCTAAGAACATAAGAAGCCCTTGAAAGAAATCTGTCCAGCTTACTGCTAAAAATCCACCAAGAAAAGTATAAGAAATAATGACAAAGGCACCAATCCATAAGGCTTGCGTATACGTCATACCAAATGATGCTTCAAACAATAGGGCACCTCCGACAAGCCCTGAAGATGCATAGAAAGCAAAGAATACAAGAATAACAAGGGCAGAAATAATTCGTAATGACTTTGACTTATCACGAAATCGGTTCTCAAAGAAATCTGGCAATGTAATCGAATCCTTTGCAATCTCTGTGTACATGCGAAGACGTGCCGCAAGAAACTGCCAATTTAAATATGCACCAACTGCTAATCCGACAGCGATCCAAATTTCGCCCATACCACCAAGATACATCGCACCAGGTAAGCCAAGTAAAAGCCAACTACTCATATCAGAAGCACCAGCACTTAAAGCAGCAACTCCCCCGCCAAGACGGCGTCCTCCAAGGACATAGTCTGATAAATTACTCGTCAACCTATAAGCTAATAGTCCAATCACAAGCATTCCGACTAAATAAACAATAAACGTCATAATCGTTGCTAATTCCATATTAATCTCTCCTTCTCATCGCTAATGAAAAAAGCGATAAAATAATCAATAAGGGCATCGGGATGTATAATAAAAGCCAAGTTGCTGTCGTCAACCCATAATCCATCTTCACACCTCCTGCCAAGTTGTTCTATATAATAATTATGCAAATTTGTACATCCTCATTACATAATACAACTTTATTTTACAATATTTCAAAACATACTACGTTAATAACCATAATATATTATTTAATTCTGAACATTCTAGTACATTGTAACTGTGTGGTCTAGCTTAAGAGTTCTATGTAAATAAAGAGCCTTCCATTTGGACATGGAAGGCCCTTTCATCTTGTACTATTTTAACGTGATCCTTTCACATACGGTTTTCCAATTGCTTTCGGTCCTTCAGCACGACCTACGAATCCAGCCAAAGCAAGAATCGTTAAGACGTAAGGAGCAATTAAAAGGTAAACCGAGGGAACATTTGCAAGTAACGGAATTTGTTGTCCTGTAATACTTAATGCTTGAGCCAGTCCAAAGAATAGAGCTGCACCCATTGCACCAAGCGGATGCCACTTCCCAAAAATTAATGCCGCTAGGGCCATAAACCCTTGTCCTAGAATCGTTGTAGCAGAAAAGTTTCCAGAGAAGGTGACAGCGAAAACAGCACCACCGAGACCAGCGAATGCACCACTAAGCATTACACCAATATAGCGCATTTTGTTCACATTAATCCCCATCGTATCCGCAGCCATTGGATGCTCACCAACTGAACGAAGACGAAGCCCAAACGGTGTATAGAAAACGATAAAGTAAACGATGACAGCTAGTAGAATCGCAATATAAGAAGTAATATATGCACTTGAAAAGAAAAGCGGTCCAATAATCGGAATATCACTTAATACAGGAACATCAAAACGATAAACACGGTTTTGAATATAATCCGTTTGCCCTTTATTATAGAAAAGACGCACTAAAAATACACATAAACCAACTGCTAAGAAGTTTAGGGCAACACCACTGACAATTTGGTCAGCACGGAAGCTAATGGAAGCAACTGCATGAAAGAGCGAAAATAACGCACCGATCACAATCGCTACTAGCATGGCGATCCATGTTGATGCACCGCCAACTCCCATACCTTCTAACGTTAACGTTATGACAATCCCTGTGAATGCCCCCATAACCATTAGGCCTTCTAGCCCAATATTTACAACACCTGAACGCTCACTAAATAGTCCGCCGAGTGCGGTTAGGATGAGTGGCGCTGCTAAGTAAATGGCTGAAGGAATAACAAGAGCCAAAATTTGCATGATGTCCATCATACATCCTCCTTCTTCACACGATTTATAACCCAGCGAATAATATAACTAGAAGCAACAAAGAAAATAATAAGCGCAATAACAATGTCAACAAGCTCTGTTGGCACTCCCGCTTGTGATTGCATGTTCAGTGCCCCTACTTGTAATCCGCCAAATAAGAAAGAGGCAAGTGCAACTCCAACAGCACTATTAGCTCCAAGTAAAGCAACCGCAATACCATCAAATCCCACACCAGAGAAGCCTGAAAGAATACTCATATAACCGTATGTTCCTAGCCCCTCCATTGCACCTGCAACACCAGCAAATCCTCCTGAGATAACCATCGAAAGGACAATGTTTCTTCCAACATTCATCCCAGCATACTGAGAAGCATGTTGATTAAAGCCAACGGCTCTTAGCTCATATCCTTTTGACGTTCTCCAAAGGATAAACCACATGATGACACAACCAAGAAGTGCGACAATAAAGCCATAATGGAGCCGTGAGTAATCTGTCAAAGACTGCAATAATGGCGAGGCTAACGATGCCGTTTCGTTAATGGAGTCCGTACGTTCCCCAGGCACAAATAAGTAGGCACGAATAATAGCATTTGCTGTATACAATGCAATATAGTTCATCATAATCGTCACGATCACTTCATGAACGTGAAAACGCGCTTTTAATAAACCAGGAATGAAGCCCCAAAGCGCACCTGCTAGAGCACCTGCTAGTATTGCTACTGGCAAATGAATCACTTTCGGTAATTCAAGAGCAATCCCTACATAAACAGAAGCTAACCAACCAATAATTAATTGACCTTCAACACCAATGTTTAATAGCCCTGTCCGAAAAGCAAAGGCTACTGCTAACCCTGCTAAAATCAAAGGAGTCATCGATCGAATTGTTTCACCCATATAATACGTATCACCGAATATTCCTTTGATTAATGCTGAATATCCTAAGATAGGGTTATAACCACTAATAAGCATAATAATGGCGCCAATAATACCACCAAGACTGATCGCTATTAATGGAACAACTAATGATAGTAATCTTCCTTTAGGAAGCAACTTCTCTATCACTGCGCTTCACCTTCCTTTTGTTTCTTACCGCCCGCCATCATAAGTCCTAGCTCCTGCTCATTCGTACTTTTTGCATCGACAATAGCGACTATTTCTCCTTCATACATCACGGCAATACGATCACTTACATTTAGCACTTCATCGAGCTCAAGCGACATAAGCAAGACCGCTTTTCCTTTATCACGCTCTTGAATTAATCGTTTATGAATCGATTCAATTGCACCTACATCTAATCCTCGAGTTGGCTGAGCTGCAATCAAGAAGTCTGGAGAACGATCGACTTCACGAGCAATAATCGCTTTTTGCTGATTACCACCTGAAAGAGCACGAGCTTCCGTATATTCACTAGGTGTACGCACATCAAAATCTTCAATTAAATGTCGTGCTTTTTTGTAAATTTCGGGATAATTCAGGATTCCATTTTTCGAAAATGGTTGCTGATAGTACGTTTGCAACACAATATTTTCACCAATGGCAAAATCAAGGACGAGACCATGCTTATGACGATCCTCTGGAATATGACCAACACCTGACTCCGTTACTTTACGTGGCATTAAATTCGTGATGTCTTGTCCTTTTAATGTAACCGTTCCTGAATCAGCTTTACGGAGACCAGTAATGGCCTCGATAAATTCCGTTTGTCCATTTCCTTCTACCCCTGCAAGACCGATAATTTCGCCAGCCTTCATTTCAATGTTTAAATTGTTTACAGCATTTACTCCCCGTGACCCTTTAACAGTTAGGTCTTTAACAGAAAGCACAACTTCTTTAGGCTCTGCTGGTGTTTTTTCAACTTTAAAATTCACTTCTCGACCAACCATCATCGCTGCAAGACTATCTACATCTGTCTCGCTAATGTCAACTGTACCAATTCCTTTTCCTCGTCGAATAACGGTGCAACGATCACAAACAGACATAATCTCTTTTAATTTGTGTGTAATAAGAATAATAGATTTCCCTTCTGCCACAAGCGTTTTCATAATACTGATAAGCTCTTGAATCTCTTGTGGAGTTAAAACGGCTGTAGGTTCATCAAAAATGAGAATGTCTGCACCACGATATAATGTTTTTAAAATCTCAACACGCTGCTGCATTCCCACTGAAATATCTTCAATTTTTGCGTATGGATCTACTTTTAGGCCATAGCGATCTGAAATGGCTTCGACTTCTTTTGCCGCTTTTTTAATATTAACCATTCCAAATTTTTTCGGTTCACTTCCTAGAATGATATTCTCTGTCACAGTGAATTTTCCAACGAGCATAAAGTGCTGATGAACCATTCCAATTCCAAGTCGATTCGCGACATTAGGATCTGTAATCTTCACCTTATCACCACGAACAACAATTTCACCTTTTTCTGGTTGGTACAATCCAAACAACACATTCATTAACGTCGATTTCCCTGCACCGTTTTCTCCAAGAAGTGCATGAATCTCTCCTTTTTTTACTTGGAGCGTAATATTATCATTTGCAACAATCCCTGGAAATTCTTTACGGATGTTATTCATCTCAATGACGTAACTCATTCTTATTCACTCCTTACCTCTCTGCTTTAGCCTTTGACGATGTTCTATTATTGTTCTAAATTAATAACTTAAGAAAATGATGCCCCTCATTTATAACCTTTTACCTTTTAAACATTCAAATATTATAGTGAAAAAAGGGACAATGATGGATTGGGCAAATAGCAATCCATCATTGTCCCTTTTGCCTCCATGCTTGTAGTTAAACACCCTTTTAGTCTTCAATTAAAAAGAGGATGATTCACAAGGAATATTATGACTCCTAGTACGCAATACTCGGCGAAAGTTATGAAACACGCACAATATATTGTGAATACTAGCCAGAGTCAGACCTCTATGAATCACCCTGCATGAAACCCACCTTCAGTGAGCAGTTTTAAAGAAGTTTAGTTCTTAAAGAGATGAAAGATACTCTTCATATTCATCATCAGTTTGTGGAACAGAAATCTCACCAGCTTGAATCTGTGCTTTATAATCCTCTACAGCAGCAAGAGCTTCCTCCGTCACATTATCTGTTGTCGGTGCAATTCCAACTGCATCTTCCTCTAAACCATACTCAAGAATTTCTCCACCTGGGAAATCTCCATTCATTGTACGTTCAGAAACAAGGTATACAGCAGTATCAACACGTTTAACCATTGAAGTTAATGTAACAGACTCTTCGCCGTACAAACCTTCTTCATGTTGGTCACGGTCAACACCAATTGCCCATACAGCTTCTCCGTTACGAGCACGGTTAATTGCCTCTGTAAATAGTCCATTACCTGCCCCACCAGCAGCATGATAAATAATATCTGCTCCTTGGCCATACATATTGTTTGCGATTTGTTGGCCACGAGTTGCATCATTAAAGCTTTCAGCATATTGAGTAAGAATTTCTGCATCTGGATTAACAGCCTTCACGCCTGCTTTAAATCCATTTTCGAATTTTTTAATCAATTCACTTTCTACGCCACCAATAAAACCAACTTTGTTTCCTTCTGTTTGTAAACCAGCTATCACTCCAACAAGGAATGAACCTTCATGCTCTTTAAATGTTACGTTTGCAATATTTTCGTATGGATTACCTTCTGCATCTAACACAACTGTATCAACAATAGCAAGTTGTCCATCTTCATTTTGCTCAGCAATTGTACGTACAGCATCCTCCATTAAGAAACCAATACCCCAGACAAGATCAGACTCTTCACGAACAAGAGTACGAAGGTTCGATTCAAAATCATCCATTGTTGCTGACTGTAGGTAGCGGTAGTCCGTTCCTTCTTCAAGACCCTTTTCTTGGCCAAATGCAGAAAGACCTTCCCACGCAGATTGGTTGAATGACTTGTCATCAATACCACCAACATCTGTTACCATTGAAACTTTAAAATCTTCACTTTCACCAGCAGGCTCCTCAGATGGAGTTGCTTCATCTGTCGTTGTCTCAGGTTCTTCACTTGCACCACAAGCAGTAAGTGCGACAACGGCTGCTGCAGTCATTGTTAATGTACGTAACCACTTTTTCATCTTTGTAATTCCCCCTTTTTCATATTTGAAAACGCTTAACAAGCATACACCAATAATCGATAAATGCAGCAAAATTCGACACTTACATTGTCCTTGGCGTTCCACTATAACAATGCTTCATTCCAAAGAGAATCATGTTTGTCCAATCATTGTCTACAACTATTATTTTGTGTATGAAAATGAAAAACGTGATCTACTTTCACCTACGCTCGTTAGACATCAGACCTCTTTATAAATAGACATCCTCTGAACGACATAAATATATCATGTAATCCATCAATAATAAATACTTTTTTCATGAATTTTCACTATTATTATCTATTAATAAAATCTATTTTAAGAAGAAAACGCTTCATCTAGCATTTCCTTGTAATCCAGTAAAGAAAACGTTTTCAACATGTTTATATTATTTTGTTTTTTAAGAATTAATGATAAAAAAAAGAACCTGTTCCACGACTGCATGATCATTTGCAATCAAAAAAGATCAGGTCCTTCTTCATTTAATTAAATACGTGAATAAAAGGTTCTTCATTTGGGTTTTGGATAATAATACTTTCGGTTTTTCCCGCTACAGATGTAATCGAGACACTCACTTTATATCCCCCTTGGAAACGCTGTTGAATCTGACTTGCCACATATTGCGACAAAGCTACGATTTCAGCCTTTCCTTGATAGCGAAGAGGAATTTCAATTGATAATTCTTGAATTTGATTATCCACGTAGCGTCCTTTTCCAACTACGCCAATAAACGTATCAAAGAATTCTTGCACATCATCTTTAAATCGTTGAAATTGATCCGATTCATTACGAGCCTCTTGTGTCGCTTCATTTGAAGGGAAGAGATAATAGCGCTCGTTAATCCGTTGCCATCTCTCTAAATCACTTCGTGGCGTTGCCTCTGATTTCGCAAAAAAATGACCGGGGATTACGGATTCACGTGGTTGCTCACGAAATAGCGCAACAACAATTGGCACATCTTGAAACGCCCCATTTTCTCGATTTTCAGAGCGTAATCGTTCAACAACCTCTTGGCCGATTCGCCGACCTTCTCTCTCAAGAGACTCATCGGAAATCGGTGTTTCATAGAAGTAATAGCGTCCTTGTTCATCTTCTACTCTAAAATTATAAACACTATTCATCGAGAGCCCAATGACGATTCCACCAATGTTTAATTGTCCATCTTCTCCTTCAACTAAATAATTATGCTCGAGAATATGAGACAAATAGCGTGGCTGACTCTCTTCACGTTCTTGCATAGTGCCCCCTTCTCCTAGAGCTGGGTTCAAGCCTTCTGGATTATTTTCACTATTACGCATTAACCAATTATTCAATTCATCTCGGGTAATAAATTGTCCTTCTCTAAAAAAGTAGTTCTCTGGATCAAAATATTCCTGAGCAATCCGTTGTAAGCCCATCTCTAACTGGTCCAAATCAAGTCGGTTATATACAACTGCATTTCCAAAACCTCTTGATTGACCATGTAAATACGTACCATCGTACAAAACACTTTGATAATAATTGTCAGGAGTTGTAATTTGAGGAACAACGTCCACTACCTGTTCTTCTGTTTCAGTAGGTTCTTCAACAACCTGTTCTTCCTCTTGCTCAGAAACAGGAAAACAACCTGCTAACAGTAGCAAGACAAGCGATATTACTCCGATTCGTTTTATCATATCAGTCTCCCCCCTCTCGTATGTCTAAGATTGTTCAAGTGTAGCAAAAGCTTCTATAAGTTGTCCTTCATCCCAAATATCTATATTTAGCTCGACCGCTTTATCACGCTTAGAACCTGCATCTTCACCTGCTATGACTAAATCGGTCTTCTTACTGACACTTCCCGTCACTTTGCCACCAAGTGCTTCAATTTTTTCTTTTGCTTCACCACGGGTTAATTGCTCGAGCTTCCCTGTTAAAACAACCGTCTTACCAGCAAAAGGACTATCAGCGACCTCTTCTCTAGAAGGAGGTCTTGCTCCCTTATAGATTAAATTCACACCTAAGTCAGCAAGTTCATCTAGTAATGCTGTCACTTCAGGCTTAGCAAAATAACGGACAATCGATGCCGCCATTTTCTCACCGATCTCATTAACGGCTACAAGCTCTTCTTCCGATGCTTCTTGGAGCTTGGTCATCGTTTCAAATTCCATTGCAAGTGTTTTTGCAGCTTTAGCTCCAACAAAGCGAATCCCTAATCCAAATAAAAGTCGCTCAAGCGAATTTTCCTTTGACTTTTCAATCGCCTCTAATAGGTTATCGACTGATTTTTCACCCATGCGCTCGAGTTGAAGTAGCTCATCACGCTTAAGCTTATACAAGTCTGCAACATTACGCACAAGACTATGCTCAAATAATTGACTTATGACTTTTTCACCTAATCCATCAATGTTCATCGCATTTCTTGAGACAAAATGAATCAACCCTTCACGAATTTGCGCTGGACATTGTGGATTAATACAGCGCAGGGCAACCTCACCCTCTAAGCGAACAAGCTCACTCTCGCAAGCTGGACAATGCGTCGGCATCTTAAAATCTCGCTCTTCGCCTGTTCGTAAATCGGAAAGGACATTGACAACTTCAGGAATAATGTCTCCCGCTTTTTTAATAACAACGGAATCACCAAGTTTAAGATCCTTTTCACGAATTAAATCTTCATTATGAAGGGATGCACGTTTCACTGTTGTCCCTGCTACTGTAACAGGAGAAAGCAATGCTGTTGGCGTAATAACGCCTGTCCGACCAACACTAAGCTCAATGTCTTCTAATGTCGTCACAACCTCTTCAGCTGGAAACTTAAAAGCAATCGCCCATCGTGGACTTTTTGCTGTGAAGCCTAGTTCCCTTTGCTGATCTAGTTGATCAACTTTAATAACGATTCCATCAATATCGTAAGGAAGTGTTGCTCTTTTTTCGACCCATTCTTCCGTATAAGCGATCACTTCCTCAATATCCGTGCAATGCTTACTTTCGTTATTGATCCGAAAGCCTAGTTCTTTTAAATACGAAAGAGCTTCATGATGAGAAGAAATTTCCTTCTCTTCAAGATAACTGATCGCATAAAGAAAAATGGATAAATTACGCTTCGCCGCTAGTTTTGGATCGAGCTGACGCAGTGAACCTGCTGCTGCGTTACGCGGATTCGCAAATTTTTCTTCCCCTGCTTGCTCTTTTGCTTCATTTAACTTCTCGAACGACGGCTTCGGCATATACGCTTCACCGCGCACTTCTATATCAACCGCATCTTTTAAACGCAAAGGAATCGCAGAAATGGTTTTCAAATTAGCGGTGATATCCTCCCCAATGGTGCCGTCTCCGCGTGTGGCTCCTCGAACAAATTTCCCTTTTTCATACATGAGAGACACAGCCAAGCCATCAATTTTTAATTCACAGCTGTAGCTTACATCCCCGTCAATGACCTGACGAACACGACGATCAAAATCACGCAGATCGTCTGCAGAAAAGGCATTTCCGAGACTTAACATCGGGATACGATGCTCAACCTTCTCAAAAAACGGTAATGGCTCACCCCCAACACGTACAGACGGAGAATCATCACTTATCAACTCAGGGTATTGTTCTTCAAGCTTAATCAACTCTTGCATCAGCTTGTCATATTCACTATCAGAAACAAGTGGATGATCAAGCACATAATAATGATAGCCATATTCTTCTAACTGCTTACGAAGCTCTTCAATTCGCTTCACAGCATCTTGTCGATCCATTGCTTTCGTCCTTTCTATTGCTTCGTAATCGGGGCAAATTTAGCGAATAGTCGTTTAATACCTGTTGGGTTAGGGAAGGCAATGTCTAATTCAATCGACTCTCCTTCTCCTTTCATACTCACAACTGTTCCGACTCCCCACTTTTTATGCTCTGCTTTATCGCCGACACTCCATGAAATTTGGTCTCCACCCGTTTGTACAACTTGGGATCTTGTCGTTCTCGATGAAGGCTGAGGCGTCGCTGTTTTACGAGATGACGTCATCCAGCTTGGTGCTTGCTTCACTTCATTTAATGATTCCATACATTCATCAGGAATTTCAGCAATGAAACGAGATGGTGGATTTGTATTCGTCCGCCCGTATAATGTCCGTAATCTCGCATTTGTTAAGTAGAGCTCTTTTTCTGCCCGAGTAATACCAACATACGCAAGTCTGCGCTCTTCTTCCATTTCTTCTTCCTCAAACAACGAGCGACTATGTGGGAAAATACCTTCCTCCATACCAATTAAGAAAACAAGCGGGAACTCAAGCCCTTTTGCTGAATGGAGCGTCATTAGTGTGATCGCATCTTTTGGCTTACCTTCGTTTTCCTCATCAAGCTTGTCAATATCAGCCACAAGCGCTAGATCTGTCAAAAAGGCAACGAGTGACTTATCTTCATTTTGCTTTTCAAATTCCTGCGTTACAGTGATAAATTCATCAATATTTTCTAAACGACTTTGTGCTTCAATCGATTGTTCATTTTTTAGCATGTCACGATAGCCCGTTCGCTCAAGTAGCTCTTCGACTAACTCTGTCACAGACAAATATTCCTGCATGTCTACCCAATTGTTCAATTGCTTCGAGAAATCTTGGAGCTTTGTGACCGCGCGACCACTTAATCCAATTTGCTCAACCTCTTGCAGAGCAGCAAATAATGATAGATCTTGATCCGTTGCATAAGCACCGATTTTATCAACCGTCGTTGCTCCAATACCACGCTTTGGTACATTAACAATTCGTTGCAAGCTAATGTCATCATCAGGGTTCGCAATCAGACGTAAATAAGCGAGTAGATCTTTAATTTCTTTACGATCATAGAACTTAGTTCCGCCAACGATATTGTAATCAATATTCGACTTCACAAAAAATTCCTCAATCACACGCGACTGAGCATTTGTCCGGTATAAAATCGCAATATTTGAATACTTGTATGTTCCATTTTTCACTGCTTCTTGAATTTTTTCTACGACAAACTGCGCCTCTGATTGCTCCGTATCAGCAGAAAAATAACCAATCTTCCCACCACTATCATTTTCTGTCCAGAGGTTCTTTTTCTTACGGTTCATGTTATTAGCAATCACTTGGTTTGCAGCTTGAAGGATCGTTTTCGTCGAACGATAATTTTGTTCAAGCAAAATAACCTTTGCGTTCGGATAGTCTTCCTCAAAGGATAAAATATTAGCAATATCGGCCCCACGCCAACGGTAAATAGATTGATCAGAATCCCCAACGACGCAAATATTTTTCAGCTTATCACTTAACATATTCACAAGCATGTACTGAGCACGGTTCGTATCTTGATACTCATCAACTAAGATATACTGAAATTTACGTTGATAGAATTCCAACACTTCTGGAACAAGCTTAAAGAGCTCTGTTGTTTTCATAATTAAGTCATCAAAGTCTAACGCCTGATTTTTCTTTAACTGCTTCTGGTATTCCACGTAGACATCAGCAACCGTTTGTTCATATGGCCCCTTCGCCGTGCTTGCAAAGGCATCTGGTTTCTTCAATTCATTCTTTGCACTACTAATGGTTCCAAGAATACTTCTTGGTTCAAACTTCTTTGGGTCAATATTATTCTTTTTTAAAATTTGTTTAATAACCGATAATTGATCAGTCGAATCAAGTATCGTAAAGTTGCGATTATAGCCAATTCGATCAATATCACGGCGTAAAATTCGCACACACATTGAGTGAAATGTCGAAATCCAAATATCTTCTGCGATTGGTCCCACAAGCTGCGCGACACGATCCTTCATCTCACGTGCAGCTTTATTTGTGAATGTTATCGCCAACACGCTCCACGGTGCAATTCCTTTTTCACGTAGTAAGTAAGCAATACGGTGCGTTAACACACGTGTCTTACCACTACCTGCACCTGCCATCAATAAAAGTGGCCCTTCTGTATGAGTAACGGCTTCTCTCTGCTCGGGATTCAGTCCTGCGAGCATTTTCTCAATAATTTTCGCTTGCACATTCCCACCACCAAACAAATGTTCTTATTTTTATTTTACCTCGTTCATGGTTCTATTTCAATGTCTCTTTTACCGCAGCAACAGTTTTCAAAGCTGCTTCAACGTCATCATAAATCAGATTTCCAACGATTACGGTATCCGCATATTCGGCCATTTTTCGTGCCTGTTCAACCGATCGAATACCGCCACCATAAAATAGTTTCGTGCTCTCAAGCACAGACGAAACCTCTTTGACCACGTCAGAATTACCATACACACCACTATACTCTAAATAAAAGACTGGAAAATGATAAAGTTTTTCTGCCATCCGTGCATAAGCAACGACATCATCCACCGATAAATCCGTCTTCGCTTCTGTTAGCTGGGCTACCTTCGCTTCAGGATTTAACACACAGTAGCCTTCAACGACTAGTTCATCCCAATTCATAATTGCACCGTATTCCTTAATGGCCTTGTGATGATAACCTAGCACCCATTCAACTTTCGCACTATTCATCACAGACGGAATAAAAAAGTAGTCGAACCCAGGTGTAATCGCCTCAATATTTGACACCTCTAGCGCGCATGACACTGTAAAACGTCTAATGCGAGCAAGCAGCTGCAGTGTATTATCAAGTGTTACCCCATCCGTTCCACCGATAATTAACCCATCTGTTCCCGATTCACAAATCGCTTCAAGGTCCTCATCTGAAATCTCTTTATTCGGATCTAATTTATAAACATGTCGCCACTCTTGATACTCAAGCATTGTTATCATTCAACTCCCACTATTCACCCGATATACAGGATTCATCCGTTCAATCTGTTCACATATCTGAACGTCATTATATCAAAGAAAAGAATCGTTGTCGCCCAACGTTAGAAGTGTCATGATTTCATTATTTTTAAAAAATCGCAAAAAAATCGTAGCTACAAAGCCACGATTTTTCATTCATTTCATACTTTCATTATAACTCATCAAATCCATTATCAGTCGATACTTTTGCATATTGACGAGATTTTTGTTCAAAGAAATCACTTTTCGCTGCATTGACATCTTCATATGCTTTAATCCATTTCATCGTATTAAGACGGTGATCTGGATAAACAGGATCATAGCCAAGCTGTTTCATTCGTTTATTAGCCATGAATTTTAAATAGGACTCCATCTCATCTGGATTGATCCCGTCTATTTTATTTCCAATAATATAACGGAACCATTCAATCTCAAGTTGTGTCGCTGTCTTAAAAGCTTCTTCAACGAACATGCGCATGTCATTTGTGTCTAGCTCTGGATTTTCTTTTAACAGCTCTTTGTATAGATTCGTAAAATAATATACATGGAGCTGTTCATCGCGATTAATATAGTTAATCATCGTAGAAGTCGAAACCATTTTTTGATTGCGAGCTAAATTATAGAAGAATGCGAAGCCTGAGTAAAAGTTCAAGCCTTCTAAAATCACATCATAGACGATTGATTTGGCAAGCGTTTCAGGTGTTGGGTCACTTACAAATGCCTCATACCCATCGACGATGAATTCATTACGCTTGCGCAGAACCTCATCATTTTTCCAATATTCATAGATTTCGTCCTGCACAGCTTTTGGAACTAAGCTTGATAACACATAGGAATAGCTTTGATTATGTACAACCTCTTGGAATGACAACACACTCATTAACGCAGCCATACTCGAATCCGTTAAATAGTCCGCTACTCTTAGCGTATAGTCTGTTTGAATACTATCTAGAAAAGCGAGTAAGCCGATAATTTTCTTGAACGCTTCTTGTTCATCATTTGTTAACGTTGGAAATTGCTTGGCATCATGGGTCATATTAATTTCAAATGGCGTCCAAAAATTAGCAAGCATGTTTTTATATAAAGGATAAGCCCAAGAAAAACGGACATCATCCCAGTTTAAAACATTGGAGCTCTCCCCATTAATGAGAGCTGTAGAAGCATTTGGTGCATGAACATCATAAAGTTTTCTTTGCTGCAGCGTATTCATTATCTCTCTCCTCTTCTCTTTAACTAGAGCAACTTTCACAATCATCAACCGATACAGATGTTGAGCGAATATAGTACGTTGTTTTTAATCCTTCACTCCATGCAAGCAAATGTAGATCCAGAAGTTCCTTAGCCTTTACCGTATTTGGTACATAAAGATTAAATGAGATTCCTTGATCGACATGGCGTTGTCTTTTCCCATTTTGACGAATACTCCACTTTTGGTCGATTAAATGAGCAGGTTTATAAAGCCATGTTGTCGCAGCCGTTAAATCTGGTGCAACAACTGGAATACGATAATTTTTCTTTTCTTCCATATAAAACTTTGCAAATATCGGATCAATTGAAGCCGTTGAACCTGCAATTAATGAGGTAGTCGCATTAGGAGCAACAGCAAGCATATATCCATTTCGAACACCATTCTCTTTGACTTCTTTTCGTAAATCCGCCCACTTTTCAGATGTGTAGTTACGCTTTTCGAAGTAATCGCCTGTCTCCCAGTCTGATCCAGCAAATACTTTGTAAGTTCCTTTTTCTTTTGCTAGTTCCATCGAAGCTTTTACGGTTAGATAATTAATTTCTTCATACACTTCATCAGCATACGCGACAGCCTCTTCGCTTTCCCACGCAATACCTTTTGTAGCGAGTAAGTGATGCCATCCGAACGTCCCTAAACCGATAGCACGGTATTTCTCATTCGTTAACTGAGCCTGCTTCACTTCGATGGCATTCAAATCAATGACGTTATCCAGCATGCGCACTTGAATCGTAATCAGTCGATCTAGTACAGCTTCACCAACAGCACGAGCAAGAGAAATCGACGAAAGATTGCAGACAACAAAATCACCAGGTGTTTTCGTTGTAATGATTTTCCCGTCTTCTGTATTCTCTTCTTCTACTACAGTCGCACTCATATTTTGCATGATTTCCGTACATAAATTTGAGCCATAAATCATCCCACTATGTTTATTTGGATTCAAACGATTCACCGTATCCCGGTAAAACATAAACGGACTGCCTGTCTCAAGCTGCGACAACATAATTCGCTTCATAATATCAATCGCTGGAACTCCAACACGCGATAATGATTCTTCGTCAACACATTGCTCATAGCGACGACGAAATGTCCCTGCTCCTTCTTCTTCATCAAAACTATCTTCAAGAGAGAAACCCATAACCTTGCGTACTTCATGAGGATCAAACAAAAACCAGCTATCTCGCTTTTCGACGGCTTCCATGAACAAATCTGGCAGCGAAACGGCCGTGAATAAATCATGTGTCCGTTGACGTTCATCACCATTATTTAATTTTGCATCAAGAAACGAGAAAATGTCTTTGTGCCATACATCTAAATAGACAGCAATCGCTCCTTGACGTTGTCCAAGCTGATCAACACTAACAGCAACATTATTTAATTGCTTCATCCAAGGAATCACACCAGAAGAGACACCTTTAAACCCTCTAATTGAAGATCCTTTTGCTCTAATCTTCCCGAGATAAATACCTAATCCACCGCCATTTTTACTGACAGTGGCTGCATCTGTACAACTATCAAAAATCGATCGTAAATCATCTTCAACTGTGTCGATAAAGCAGCTTGATAGCTGTCCACCTTTTTTACCTGCATTAGCAAGCGTCGGTGTTGCAACTGTCATATACAAATGCGAAAGGGCCCAGTAGCTTTCCTTCACGAGCTCCACTCTTTTTTCCACTGGTTCCTTGACCATTAACATCATTGCGATAACCATCCAGCGCTCTTGTGGTAATTCAAGTAAGGCGCCATCAAAATGACGTGCCAAATAACGATCAGCTAATGTTTTAATACCAATATAGGTAAAGCGTTCGTCTCGTTTCAGATCAAGTATTTGGGCAAATTGCTCGAGCTCATCCTTCGAATAACTTGCTAAACGCTCGTCATAAATTCCCTCTTCTATTAATCTTTCTACATGATTAGCAAATGTCTGTGTCCACGTCTCAACAGAACAACCTCTTGCCTGATAGATTTGCTCATATAAGGAATAGAGATAACACTGAGCGGCAACATACGTCCAATCTGGATCTTCCATTTCTAAGTGATTAAGTGCATCAAGCGCACGCTTTTCCCAAGATAGGTCCTCATCTAACTTGCTAATCCATTCTTTAATCGGTAAATCAGCAAAGCGTTTGACTAGCATTGCCTCTGTCTGGTTATTTTCTAAAATGATTTGAGCTTTCATTCCGTTCCACTCCTTCAAAATGTAGGTGACCTTAGCCATGTTTCCTAATCCAAAACAAAAAACGCCCTTCCTCTCAGCAAAGAGAGAAAGAGCGTAAAACGGCGTGTGAAAAGTAGATTCAGAAACAAATAGCCACATATATTATCTCAATATATGACTTACCTGTGATCTCTGCCGTCTCACTTCTCACTCCCCGAAGATAGCTGACTGAGGAATTATGGCAGGTCTCCTGACTCGTGCTTCTTTCTACTTTGAGCCTTCCCATACAAGAGCTAGATTCTAACCTGCTTGTACAGTGGTTGCCTCATTTCGTCCACACTTACAGTTGCGGGGACAGTTCTGGATTCACACCAGATTCCCTATTAAGTCGTCTATGACACCATTCATTCCGAAAAATCAATATATAGTTATTTATAATCAATCAAATTACGATATATTGTACATACTACCGAATCTTAATTGATTATGCAAGAGTTTCTTTCTTTTCAATTTTTACAGCTGTGCCGTACACAATGATTTCCGCTGCCCCAGCCATCACCGCTGCTGACTGCATTCTCATCGCAACAACTGCATTTGCTCCTTTTGATTTTGCCTCCTCAACCATACGATGCATTGCTAGTTTTCTTGCTTCTGTCATCATTTCGTTATAGCCTTGAATTTCCCCACCCACAAGACTTTTCAATCCAGCCGTAATATCACGACCAACATGCTTCGTTTGAATCGTACTTCCTTTGACATATCCGATTACCTCCGTTATGTCATAACCAGCCACCTGTTCAGTAGTCACAATCATCATAATTAATTTCCTCCTTTTTCTCTTTTTTACGATCCAAAATAAAGACGACAAGCAATACAATAAGAGCAATTCCATATACACTAAACATCATTAACGCCCATTCGAGCTTTATAAATGACAGCACAATTCCACTTAACTGCCCAATTACAGCAAGAACGATAAGCAAGTATTTAAATGACTCAGACATGACGCTGTATCCACGTTTTCATAATCTCAAGAAATGTAGGTGAGAGTGGCTGTTCCCCAACACGCTTATACACCTTTTTCAACTGCAGCATATTTGCCTCTTCTGGCTGATCTCTAAGCATATGATTCATTCCTTCAATAATATGAACCTCTGTTTCTCCCTTTACTAGCTTTGGTACTTCATACACATGTTCTGGTGTGACTTGCACATCCTTAGAGCCAGTAATCGCAAGAACTGGACATTCAACTTGTCTCAAGCCCTCATACACATCGTACTCAAAGTGTTCACGAAACCATTTAGCTGACAATTTCACTCCTTGGGACCTTATCACATCTTGTGTAGAAGTACGAATTTTTTTATCAAATTTCACACCCTGCCTTTTTATTTTTTGATCCATTTTTAAAAGACGGATAAGCTTTCCTTTGAATCCTTTTATGGCTTTTAAATCATTTACAATCTGCTCTCGCTGATAGGTAAGCGCCTCAAGCAGGGATTCAGCAGCTCCAGCTACTAAGATTAGTCCAGCTATCCCCTTGTCACGCGTAATTTCAGGTGCTAGCATGCATCCTTCACTATGTCCTAATAGAAAAATACGTTGCTTATCAACTAATGTATGCTCTTGTAAAAATTGAAGAGCAGCTCTTGCATCTGCAACTAAATCCCAAAAGCCTGCCCGAATAAATTCCCCACCACTTCTTCCTGTTCCACGCTTATCATAGCGCAATGTGACAAAGCCATTATCTGTGAAAAATTCAGCAAGCTGATTATACAGATTAAATGACTGTCTTTTCACATTCCCATCTCGGTCAAGTGGTCCTGAACCTGGAATAAGAAGAATAGCTGGATAAGATTCACTTTCAAATACTGGAATTGATAACGTTCCATGTAATGTCCCATTTCGTTCAAATGTAATCGCTTGTTCGCTCATCTTTGCTTCCTCCAATTACTTTTGTGGGATAAAAATCGTAGCTAACGTTCTTGCTTGTCTTTCTGGTTTCGGCTCATTTTGCGCAAAGCGTTGGATGACTTCTCCAAGTTCCCTGCCAAACTGAGCCATTTCATCGGCTGTTAAATGAAGCGTCGTTTGTGAAAAACCAAGTCCATCCTTAGCAAAATCTTTTGCGGAATGCTTTAAAACATAGTTTTCAAATTCCTTCAATAAGTTTGCTTGATAAGTCATAAAATAACGGAGATGCTCCTCGACAGGTGTGTCAGCCACCTCTTCTTCTGAAATGGTTAAATTCTCTTTCTTGATTGCGTATGTCTTCTCAATTGCTCCGCGTATTTTTTTCGTATTAATCACTTCAATGAGGTCAGCATCTACTAAGTGCTTTAAATGACGATACATCGTTGCTTGAGGAATATCATCAAGTTTTTCAAGAAGCTGTTGAACAGTCATTGCATTATATGAAAGCAGTGTCTGAATTAGCCTCATTCTAACAGGATGCAACATCACATCCGCTTTTTTAGTCATATTGCTCTCTCACCCCACCATCATTGTCTTTACTATTATTATCATTATCTATAATGATAATAATAGTAATAGAAAAAATTCTAATTGTCTATAAGAATTTTCCTAAAAAATCAATTTAGGCATACTCATAGAGAAGAAGCACTCAACAAGTGAGTGCTTCTTCTCTCTAATTACATTATTTCTGTACAACATTGATATGGGCAAAAGCCTCAACATCAAACAAGCCCGTATCCGTTAGTTTCAATGAAGGAATGACAGGTAATGCAAGGAATGATAACGTTAAAAATGGATTCCAATCCCCTTCAAAACCAATTTCTTTTAAAGCTCGTTCCAAATCGTGTAAAGAGCGGTTTACCTCTTCAAAAGGAGCAAGCGACATCAGTCCTGCAAGTGGCAAGGACAAATCTGCTAAAACGTTATTCCCTTGGACGACTGCAATCCCACCATTTTGCTTAATAACATGCTCCATTGCAAAACGGATGCTTACATCATCTGTCCCGCAGGTCACGATATTATGCGAATCATGAGCAACCGTCGCGACAATTGCTCCGTTTTTTAGTGGTATTCCTTTGACGATTCCAATGCCAACATGACCAAGCGCCTTATGTCTTTCTGCGACAACTAGCTTTAGTTGATTGTTTTCAATTGAAGGAACAAATAATCCGTTTTCTACCTTTACCTCCTCGATTAGGTGATCCGTTACAATTGTTCCTGGCTTTACACCAATCACATGAGCTTTCGTCGACTCCATCTTTAAATCAAATATATGTTCTTCAAATGGCTTCACAAGAACACTCTCAAGAAGGAAGTCAGGTGGTGCAACAGGCTCTCTTACCGAGATAATCATCTCACCATTTTTGGCAACAGCCTGCCCTTTCACATAAACCTCTTCAACCTCAAGCTGTTCTAAGTCTCGAATGAAAAGAAAGCTCGCTTCATAACCAGGAGCAATTGCCCCTTTTTCTTTAAGCTCAAAGCATTCTGCGGCATTTAAACTGGCCATTTGAATCGCTTGAAGCGGATCAACTCCTAGCTTAATTGCTTTTCTGACACTCGCATCAATACTCCCTTCACTAACAAGGTCATCCAAATGCTTATCATCTGTAGAAAAGACACAGCGTCTTGCGTTTTGCGGGGTCAAAATAGGAAGAAGGGCCTCGATATCTTTTGCAGCAGTTCCTTCACGCATAAGGACATACATGCCTCTTCGCAAACGATCAAGTGCTTCCTCAGCAGTGACAGCCTCATGATCATTCTTAATCCCAGCTACACCGTAAGCATTCAATCCAACCTCATCTAAACCAGCCGCATGACCGTCAATCAATTTGCCACGTTCCCACGCTGCACCTAATTTTTCTAGCATTCGATCATCACCAGCAAAAACAGCCGGGTAATCCATTACTTCCGCTAAGCCATACGCACCATTTTCATCAAACAATGTAGCGATATCCTCTGCGGTTAACTCAGCTCCATTATGTTCAAAATTAGTTGCTGGCACGCAGGACGGGACCATAATCTGAATATCAAGTGGTAAATCTTTTGACGCTTCAATCATATATTGAACAGCTTTTATGCCCCCTACATTTGCAATTTCATGAGGATCAGCCATAATCGTCGTCACACCACGAGGTACTACAATTTTTGCAAACTCCTCTGGCGGAACCATCGCCGACTCAATATGAACATGACCATCAATGAAAGTTGGTGAAATGTAGGCACCTTTTGCATCTATTTCTTTCTTGCCCTCATAATGGCCAATTCCGATAATGATGCCGTCTGTTACCGCAACATCCGCCTGATAAGTCGTTAACGTAAATACATCTATAATGGTTCCATTCTTGACAACAAGATCAGCTTTTTCTCTTTTGGTCGCTGCCGCCAACCTTCTTTTTAACATTGGTTTCATCTTTTGACCCACTCCTGCTCCACATAATAGTCCGTCTATTGTAGTATGAATTCGTGTGAAATGCACGACATGCAGAAGATTATCTCACAAAAAGCAAAAAAGCCTGACCCAAAACTTTTCATTAATCGCATTCAGTCAATTAATGATCGTCTCTAGTCAGACTTTCCATTTTTATTCTTCTACTTGTAGCTCTGCTTCCTTCACACGATCTAACGTCATTTTGTAGCCGTCATTTCCGTAATTCAAACAACGCTTCACACGTGAAATTGTTGCCGTACTTGCACCCGTTTCCGTTTCAATCTTATGATACGTATACCCGTTTTGTAGCATTCTTGCCACTTCTAAACGCTGTGCTAATGATTGGATTTCATTGATCGTGCATAAGTCATCAAAAAATTCATAGCATTCTTCAAGATCCTTCAGTGATAGAATCGCTTTAAATAGTTGATCAAGTTCTTTCCCACGAAGTTTATCTATTTGCATGAACATTCACACCTTTCTAACACGTTAATATGTAACACTTGCTTCTATCCCTGGCGACGTTGGTACAATATTAATCCATGTTTGACCAGGTTTAAGACGGATAAGTTCACCGTTTTCAACAGCCATAATTTGGCCATTACGATTTTCCCATTTCACAGTACTTGCAATACCATCCTGAAAAAGGATCGCATCTCCGCCAGAAATCAAATCAATGGCACGTCGACCTTCATTATCTAAAATACGATGTTCTGTCTCAACAATCAACAAATTAGCAATGCGAATAGGTTCTTCTGTATCATAATCAATCGTCTGTTCTTCATCATTAAAGCGTTCATAAAGCCCAGTTTCATCATCAAAGACATATTGGACATAGTTACGATTTAGATAGTTGACCTCAATTTCTTTAGCTTCTGCTCCTTCTAAAGGCACGTCTTCATTTTCATAAAAAGACAGGTTCGGTACTGATCCAATTAACTCATACCCACGTGAATCTAGACCTTGAAGAATGTTATCAAACGTAATATATGAATTATGAGGAGCTTTGCGCTCATTTGAACGTTGGAAAAGCGTACCATCATAGTGTAGTCCATTTAAAAAATCAGCTCTTCCACCATTTAAAAGTCGCTCTGCTTCTGGACTCCAACCATGTGTTACAAGCATTCCATTATACCCATTTACTAAATCAATATGATACGGTCGCGAGCTGCGGACTGGACCAACACGCTCTGGCAGCTCGCTGTGAAACAACGCAACAAGGCGTGTAATCTCACCTTCTGATAACACCTCGTATACAAGATCTGCATCTCCAATACCAGATTGAGGTCTTGCAGCAGGGTGATTATTAATCGTTACACCAATGACACGTCGGTCAAGCTGTTCCTCTGTTTCCACACCAATCAGTGGATAAGTATAGGGAAAATGAGCAATAACTTCCTCAAACCCTTCTACAATCGGATCATCTTCTACTCCAGCTATATCTTCCTCATTGCCACATGCGCTTAATATGAAGGCTGAGGCTAAGACCAATAATAGCTTGTTTTTCATTCTCATCTTCACGCACAATCCTTTTCTGATTTAACTCATTAAAAAATATCCTTTTCTAGTTTAACGCATAATAGCAGGAAAGAGTACCGTTTTCTTTTTCACATCGTAAATCCCGCGTTGTGTAACTCTAATGTACGGCAAATGTGTAGATGAAAAGAAAAGCAAACTATAAATCGGATCTTCATGCTTATAACCACGATCGCGTAGAAGCTTAACGAATTTTTTTTCATCTTTCATAATTTCTTGCATTGGCTTAGCAGACAGTATTCCAAACAATTGTAACGGTATACTGCCAATTACTTCACCATCTTCGACCAGCGTCATTCCTCCGCCTTGTTCCTTCAATGCTCGAAAAGCAGCAACCATATCAGCAACGCTTTTTCCAATTAAAATAATGTCACCTGTATTTGAAAATGAACTCGCAAATCCAAAGACATGAGTAGCAAATCCTTTAATCATCGTTGTAATAAGCCATTCACCATTTTTATCAATCATGGCAAAAAAGCTTTCTTCATGCTCTATGCTTAATATTCGATCTGTACATTCAATTGGAATTTGATACGGTTTTAAAATAACGGCATTAACCATTTCAATACCCATCGGCATTGAAAAATGCAAATCATTTTCTGTTAAATCCCAATTTGCTTCAAATGAACCGATACCATACTCCTCCCAAGGGAATGGTTCATATTCTTCACATTGTTTTCCGTCACGAACAATCCACTTTCCTTTAGCTAAAACAGATGTCGGCGTCGGATTTTCAACTGAATCAAGGATATTTAGATGAGCAATACGACCAGGTGCAATCATTCCAAGCTTGTGATCAAGTTGATAATATTTGGCGACATTGTAGCTTGCCATTGCGTAAGCATCAATCGGATCTAATCCACTTTCAATCGCAATACGAATCAATTTATCCATTAATCCATCTTCATAAAAAGATGGTGGTGATCCATCTGTTGTCATTAAACATCTATCAAAATAATCAACACCAAGTTCCTGCATTTCCTTTAACAGCTTTGGTAAATCAGGACGGATCGACGAATGGCGTAAAGACGTCATATACCCTAAATCTAGTCGTCTAACCGCTTCCTCCCCTGTCATCGATTCATGATCACATGTCACACCGAGAAGTGCCATCTGAGCGAGAGTCCGTTCAGATGCTCCTGGTAAATGACCTTCAATTGGCTTACGGAGTCTTGTGGTCTCCTGCATCCAGTGCAAAATGGAATCATCACCAGTTAGCACCTTCGGCCATGAAGTAAGCTCCCCGCCTTGGACCACTAGAGGGTGTTCTAGCCATTCTTTCATTTTTGAATTAGAAAATAATTCTTCATCATTTAACTCAGTCTGAGCATCATAACGGCACCACCAATACATGGAGGTTGGAAGCTCATCAAGAGCATCAATTAAAGTAAGCGCTTTCTTTTTGTCGAGATATAAAAAGAACGTCATGTTGTCATTTATAAGCGTTGTTGTTCCCCGACTTGCCGCATAATTCGCAAAGCTATGGGGATTATATAATTGAAACGGGTGAGCATGGTGCTCGATATAACCTGGTACAACTCGTGATTGCGAACAATCAACGATTTCTGTATTTGTTAGTACAGGAGGCATCCCCTTACCTACGTAAACAATACGGTCCTCAGCAACCCATATATTTGCTTTTAACCATTTTCGGCGAGCGTGATTCAAATAGGTTGCATCTTTGAGAACCAGTGAAGGAGCTCTTTCTCCTTGTACTACAGCTAGTTGCTGTCGTAATCTTTTTTTCGTCCAGCGATAAAGTCTCTCTGTCATCTGATCATCACCCATTTCGTCAATTCCTATTTTTTCAATCGTACCACATTTTTATGGTTTAACTCATTAAAGATGTGAAATCTTTTAACAAATTTTATGTAACAATAGACTAAAAATTGGAGAGGTGTCTCTTTATGGAACCAAATATTGGTCGTATTAATGCCTTATGCCGAATTTCAATGGGCTTCACTATGCTCGCTTGGTCTACCGCTAAACTTTCCCGAAGATCGAGTGATATGTTGCCTTTAATAATGGCAATGTTAGGTGGGATGAAGGTTGCTGAGGGAATCACAAGTTTTTGTCCGCTTGTTTATTTTGCAGAACACAATATGAGGCATATGTGTGAGTGCGATAACCATCATCATGAACATGAAGACCACACCAATCCATCATAGAAGCAAAAAGAGCCTGCACACTGGGTTTCTCTACCAGGCGCGCAGACTCTTATCCAAATATAGGAGGAAACCAAATGCTGAATATACAGAGTATGAACTGATTCCCTGTTTCTTTATACTCTACTGATTGGAAGTATACTAGCGCTCATTGCTATCTTCATGAAGAAGAAACGCGGGAAATAGCTTTGTTCGCAATATCTGTCCGGTAAAACAGTCCAGTTGAATCCATTTTACTTACTTCTTCATAGACACGTTTTTGTGCTTCTTGCAGTGTCTCTTTTCTCGTTGCAAGAAGAAGGACGCGTCCACCGTTCGTTTTCCACTCTCCGTCTTCTTTTTTCGTTCCAGCATGAAAAACAAGGATATCTTCGTCTAAAAGGTCTAATCCATTAATAACGGTTCCCTTTTCATAAGAACCTGGATAGCCTTCACTTGCAATGACAATTCCAACGATGGCTTCATCTGTCCATGCCAATTGAGGAGTTTTTCCGTCAAGTAAATCATCAAGCACAGATACAAGATCAGAATCTAGACGCGGCAAAACAACCTGTGTTTCTGGATCACCAAAACGTACGTTAAACTCAATCACTTTAGGACCAGCTGAGGTCATCATTAACCCAGCATATAAGATACCTGTAAAAGGAGTCCCTTCTTTAATCAAAGCATCAGCTGTTGGTTGCAGGACATGTTTCACTGCTTCTTCTACATCTTGAGCAGAAAACTGTGGGACTGGAGAATAAGCACCCATACCACCAGTATTTGGTCCCTGATCGCCATCTAAAGCTCTTTTATGATCTTGAGCGCCTACCATTGGAATCACCTTATCATGGTGAACAAAAGCCATTAAAGATAGCTCTTCACCTTCAAGGTACTCTTCAATCACGACCTGGGCACTAGCCTCACCAAACGCTTGATCATTTAGCATTGAATCAAGTGCATTAATTGCTTCTTCCTCTGTCATTGCAACAACAACACCCTTACCAGCTGCAAGTCCATCTGCTTTAATAACAATTGGAGCACCATTCTCTTTTACATATGCTACTGCCTTGTCATAGTCAGTGAATGTTTCATAGCTCCCAGTAGGAATATTGTATTTTTTCATAATCGATTTCGCGAAAGACTTACTACCTTCTAGTAGGGCAGCCTCTTTTCTCGGTCCAAAAATACGTAGACCTTCTTCTTGAAAACGATTAACAACTCCACCGAGCAACGGAACTTCAGGACCGACAAACGTTAAATGAATCTCTTGCTCTTTTGCAAAAGCAACAAGCTCATCATGATTATCTTCTGCGATGTTAATAGGTGTTGCAACATCAACCATCCCGTCATTACCTGGAGCGACAAATACTTCTGTCACTTGCTTACTTTGTGCCATTTTCCATGCAAGTGCATGTTCACGACCACCACTACCAATTATAAGAACCTTCATTCGTTCCACTCCTCTTTTTCAATTAGTGCTTAAAGTGTCGAACTCCTGTCATGACCATGGCAATTCCGTACTTATCAGCCATTTCAATTGATTCTTCGTCACGAATCGATCCTCCAGGTTGGATAATAGCCGTCACACCAGCTTTTCCTGCAAGTTCAACTGTATCGCCCATTGGGAAGAAAGCATCAGAACCCATTACTGCTCCTTCAATTCTCTCACTTGCTTGCTTAATGGCAATATCAGCTGAGCCAACGCGGTTCATTTGACCAGCACCAACACCAACAGTCATTTGACCATTTGTAAGCACGATCGCATTAGATTTCACATGCTTCACGACTTTCCAAGCAAGCTTCAATGCTTCCCACTCAGCTTCTGTTGGTTCACGCTTTGTTGGAATCGAGATCTCTGCATCGTCAAAGCCTAAATGATCCTCATCTTGAACAAGAAGTCCACCATGAATAGAAGTTAACATCGCTTCAGGCTTCTCTTGTTTATCCAATGCAACTGTTAACAAACGAAGGTTTTTCTTAGCTGTTAACACATCAAGTGCTTCTTGTGTAAATGAAGGGGCAATAATGATTTCAAGGAAAATATCTTTCATTTTAAGAGCTGTTGCTTCGTCAATCTCACGGTTTGCCGCTACAATACCACCAAAGATTGAAACAGAGTCAGCTTCATAAGCACGTCCGTATGCTTCTTCGATTGTCACTCCTGTTCCAACTCCACACGGATTCATATGCTTAACTGCCACAACTGCAGGCTCGTTAAATTCTTTTACGATTGCAAGCGCAGCATCTGCATCATGAATATTGTTGTAAGAAAGCTCTTTACCATGTAATTGCGTCGCACTTGCAATCGAACTTTCATCAGCAAGTGGCTTCTTGTAAAATGTTGCTTTTTGGTGAGGGTTTTCACCATAGCGTAATCCTTGCTTACGCTCATACGTTACCGTTAAGCTTTCAGGTGATTCCTCGCCTACTGCATTTGTTAAATATTCAGCAATCAACGCATCATAAGCAGCTGTATGGCGGAATACCTTTGCTGCCAGACGACGCTTTGTTTCTTTTGTAACATCTTGGTTTGATTTAAGCTCATTTAGGACAACCTCATAATCAGCTGGATCAACAACTACTATAACATCGTTATGATTTTTTGCAGCCGAGCGTAGCATACTTGGACCACCGATATCAATATTTTCAATTGCATCTTCAAACTTACAATCAGGCTTTGTAATCGTTTCTTTAAATGGATAAAGATTCACGACAACAAGGTCAATTGGGGCAATTTGATGCTCAGCGACTTGCTTTTGATGTTCTTCTTTATCTCTCATTGCTAGCAATCCACCATGAATATTCGGATGAAGTGTTTTTACACGACCATCTAAAATTTCTGGGAAGCCCGTCACTTCTGAAATTCCGATGACAGGAACATTTGCTTCCTCAAGCGAACGTTTTGTCCCTCCTGTTGAAATCACTTCAAAACCTTGTTCGACAAGAGCTTTAACGAATTCAATAATGCCCGTTTTGTCCGATACACTTACTAATGCTCGTCTCTTACTCATTCTCTAATCCAACCTTTCATTCTGTTGATTCTGCTATGATTGATTGCAAAGTGCGAGGATACAATTGATGTTCAACTTTTTGCACTTTTGCCTGTAATGTCTCGATTGTATCAGTTGATTCGATTCTAACTGGCTCTTGAGCAATGATCAATCCCGTATCCATACCAGCATCGACATAATGAATCGTCACACCCGTTATTTTCACTTTTGCATCAATGGCTTGTCCGATCGCGTCAAGCCCTGGATAAGACGGTAATAAGGATGGATGAATATTGACAATCCGTCCCTCATACGCTTCAAGTAACGTTTTTCCAACTAAACGCATATAACCTGCCAACACAACAAAAGAGACTTCATTTGCCCTAAGTTGGTCAACAATTTCTTGTTCATAGGAAGCCTTATTTTGATAGTTTTTTGGGTCTAATGCCTTTACAGGAACACGATACTTATCCGCCCGCTCAATGACCTTTGCCTTTGGCTTATCAGTAACGATCAGGACAACCTCTGCATCAAGTTGTCCTGTTTTCGTTGCTTCTATAATTGCTTCAGCATTCGTTCCACTACCTGAAGCAAAAATGGCAATCTTCATTACTCAATACCCTCAATTGTTACGCCGCTACCAGGCTGTACACGTCCAATCACATGAGCAGATTCCCCGTGTGATTCAAGGAGTCGAATGACATCCTCATGACCTTTTTCAGGCACAACAACGACCATTCCGATTCCCATATTAAACGTTGAGAATAACTCTTTATCTGTTAGTTTTCCGTATTTTTGCAAAAGTGAAAAGATCGGTGGAATCGGCCAAGATCCGTTTTCAACCTCAACTTGAACGCCTTCAGGCAGCATGCGCGGAATATTTTCATAAAAACCTCCGCCAGTAATATGCGCCATTCCATGAACGTCATGATCTTTTAAACAAGCAAGTAATGATTTAACATAGATTTTTGTTGGTGTTAATAGCTCTTCACCAAGTGTTTTTCCAAGCTCATCAATATGATCATTTAAAGAGAAATCATTATCATGAAGCAAAATTTTTCTTACGAGTGAAAAGCCATTACTGTGCAAACCGCTAGACGATAAACCAATAACAACATCACCAGCTTGAATCTTTTCCCCATTCACAAGCTGCTTTTTCTCAACAGCACCAACGGCAAAACCTGCTAAGTCGTACTCATCTTCACTGTACATCCCAGGCATTTCCGCCGTTTCGCCACCAACAAGAGCACAGCCTGCTTGCTCACAGCCATCTGCCACTCCTTTGACAATCGCTTCAAGTCGTTCTGGAACTGCTTTTCCACACGCAATGTAATCTAGAAAATAGAGAGGCTCTGCACCTTGGACAACAATATCATTGACACACATCGCTACTGCATCAACACCAATTGTATCGTGACGGTCGAGCATAAACGCAAGCATTAGTTTTGTCCCAACACCATCTGTTCCAGAAACGAGTACTGGTTCTTTCAGATTTAAAGAAGACAGATCGAACATACCACCAAATCCGCCGAGTCCACCCATTACACCCGCACGTTTTGTTCGGTTAACATGTTGCTTCATTCTCTCCACTGCTTCGTAGCCTGCTTCAAGACTAACCCCTGCTTGTTTATATGCTTCTGACATTCTTCTTGCTCCCTTCTCCTCTATACCTTTGCATAAGGATGTAACGTATCTGGATAAATTTCAGTCGGATAATTTCCTGTAAAACAAGCGAGACACTGACCACAATTCGGCTCATCAGCTGAACGGCCAATTCCTTTTGTCAGCCCGTCTACTGATAGAAAAGCAAGTGAATCTGCCCCCATCATTTCGCACATTTCTTCAATAGAATGATTAGCCGCAATGAGCTCCCCTGTCGTTGACGTATCGATCCCGTAAAAACATGGATTTTTAATTGGCGGTGAACTAATACGAACATGAACTTCTTTTGCTCCTGCTTCACGCAGCATATTCACAATTCGTCTACTAGTCGTCCCACGAACAATCGAATCATCAATCATGACAACTCGTTTTCCTTCGACTACTTTACGCACAGCTGAGAGCTTCATTTTCACACCTTGCTCACGTAATTCTTGAGACGGTTGGATAAATGTCCGACCAACATAACGGTTTTTAATCATTCCAAGCTCATATGGAATCCCAGCTTGTTCAGCATAGCCAATAGCTGCTGAGATACTTGAATCAGGTACACCTGTGACAACATCTGCTTCAACAGGTGCCTCCATTGCCAGTTGCTTCCCTAAATTCTTTCTTGATGTATGAACGTTAAACTCATCGATATTGCTGTCAGGACGTGCAAAATAAATATATTCCATGCTACAAATTGCTCTTGGCGCTTTTCCTGTAAAACGCTGTGAACGTAAACCATTATCATCGATTGTAATAAGCTCTCCAGGTTCTACTTCACGCTCAAACGTCGCACCGATTAAATCAAAAGCACATGTCTCTGATGACACAACATACGCATCTCCCAGTCGACCAATGGAAAGTGGACGCAAACCGTTTGGATCAAGGGCAATGAACAGCTGATTTTCATTCATAACAGCAAAGGCATATGCTCCTTTAAGCATCGCTAAAGAACTATATAGTTGTTCTTCTAACGTTGAATAACCGCTACGCTTAATTAAATGAGCTAATACTTCTGTATCAGAAGTTGATTGAAAAATACTTCCTTGGCTTTCAAGCTGATGCTTCATGCTATTGGCATTAACAAGATTACCATTATGAGCAATCGCCAAGCTTCCTCTTTGTGAACGGAAGAGAAGAGGTTGCACATTGGCAAATCCTCCCCCTCCTGCAGTTGCATAACGGACATGTCCAATTGCTGCTTTTCCAGTTAAATTAGCAAAATCTTCAGGTTTAAACACATCGTTCACAAGACCGAGGCCTTTATGAACCTTTAGCTCTTCCCCGTCTGTTACGACAATGCCTGCTCCTTCTTGTCCGCGGTGCTGCAAGCTATGAAGACCATAATACGTAAGAGATGCTGCGTCTTTATGTCCCCAAATCGCGAACACTCCACACTCTTCATTCAAGCCTTTTATTTCAGCAAACATGGAATGGCTCCTTTCCAAGCCGTTACGATTTCATCCTGTGTTACTTCAAGGATGAGGCGATTATCACCTTCGATTTTAAGTGTGCGTGAATCTGTCACTTCACCAATGCGAGTTGCGTCTGTCAATTGCTCGAACTGCTCAGCCTTCTCTTGAGGAACTGTTACAACAAAACGAGATTGTGACTCTGCAAATAATGCTGCCGTTGTCTCACCAGTAAGAGTAACCGTTGCGCCAACTTCTCCGTCAGTCATACATTCCGCTAAAGCAACGCTTAATCCACCCTCAGCTACATCATGTGCTGATGCTACAAGACCTGATTGAATCGCTTGTAAAAGCTGCTTTTGAAGTTTCTTTTCTACTTCTAAATCAAGAGAAGGAGACTTTCCTGAGATATCACCTTCAACAAGCTTTTGTAATTCACTTCCGCCAAACTCTGGCTTCGTTTCTCCAAGAAGGTAAATCACATCGCCTGCTTGTTTGAATGATTGTGTTGTAATATGATCAATGTCTTCGATCAAACCAACCATCCCAATAACTGGTGTTGGGTAGATTGCGACACCTGCTGTTTCGTTATAAAGAGATACGTTTCCTCCAATAACCGGTGTTTCAAGAACACGACAAGCTTCACTCATACCATCAGTAGATTTCTCAAGCTGCCAGAAAATTTCAGGCTTATCTGGGCTTCCGTAATTCAAACCATCTGTAAGGCCAAGTGGTACACCCCCAGAGCAGACAACGTTACGCGCTGCTTCAGCAACAGCAATCTGTCCGCCAACTTCTGGGTCAAGATAGATATAACGTGAATTACAATCCGTTGTCATTGCAAGTGCTTTTCTTGTATCGCGAATACGAACAACAGCTGCATCTGAACCTGGCTCAACGACTGTATTTGTTTGTACCATGTAATCATATTGATCATAAACCCATTCCTTGCTCGCAATTGTTGGCTGTGCAAGTAGTTTTAAAAGTGTTTCTTTATAATCATTCACAACTGGAGTCTTTTCTTCTTGCTTTTGGAACGCTTCATAATAAGCAGGAACACTTGATGGCTTATGGTATTCAGGAGCTTCTTCTGCAAGTGCATCAACTGGAAGATCCGCTACCACTTCACCTTTATGAATCAAACGAAGGCGCTTATCATCTGTTACGTGACCGACCTCGGCAGATAATAATCCCCAACGATCAAAAATGTCTTTGATTTCTTGCTCACGACCCTTTTTCACAACGATCAGCATACGCTCTTGTGATTCAGAAAGCATCATTTCATATGGTGTCATTCCTTTTTCACGTTGTGGCACTAAGTCAAGGTTCATCTCAATCCCTGAACCAGCCTTACTTGCCATCTCAGCTGATGATGATGTTAAGCCTGCAGCACCCATATCTTGAATTCCTACAAGGGCATCATTTTGTATAAGCTCTAAGCATGCTTCAAGAAGAAGCTTCTCCATAAATGGATCCCCTACTTGAACTGCTGGACGCTTCTCATCAGAGTCTTCTCCAAGCTCTTCTGAAGCAAATGTCGCACCGTGAATTCCGTCACGACCAGTGCTTGCACCAACATACATAACTGTGTTGCCGACACCTTTTGCTTGGCCTTTTTGGATGTCTTTATGGTCAATTAAACCGACACACATGGCATTTACTAATGGATTTCCTTCATAGCAAGGATCAAATTGAATTTCTCCACCAACTGTTGGAACACCCATGCAGTTTCCGTATCCAGCAATACCAGCAACGACTTCTTCAAATAAGTAGCGAACGCGTGGTGATGCATCTAACTCACCGAAACGTAGGGAATTAAGCAACGAAATTGGACGAGCTCCCATAGAAAAGACATCGCGCAAAATTCCACCTACACCAGTTGCAGCCCCTTGATAAGGTTCAATCGCAGAAGGGTGATTGTGACTCTCAACTTTAAACACAACCGCTTGCTCATCGCCAATGTCAATGATACCAGCCCCTTCACCAGGACCTTGAAGAACTCGTTCTCCTTTAGTTGGGAACTTTCTGAGTAGAACTTTAGAATTTTTGTAGCTACAATGCTCAGACCACATAACCGAAAATAATCCAGTTTCTGTGTAATTAGGTGTACGACCGATAATTTGCTCAACCATGGCAAATTCATCATCTGTTAACCCCATCTCGCGGTAAAGCTTTTCTTCCTTTACACGCTCTGCTGTTGGTTCAAGAAGTTGTGACATGAGATTCCCTCCAATTTCGTACTATCGATTGAAATAAGCTTAATCCATCATCGCTGCCAAGTAATGATTCCACAGCGCGCTCTGGGTGTGGCATCATACCAAGTACATTCCCTTGCTCATTTTTAATTCCAGCAATATTTGCCTTTGAACCATTAATGTTTTCTTTATAACGGAAGACTACTTGATTATTAATCTCTAGTTGTGCTAATGTTTCCGCATCACACTCATAGTTCCCTTCACCATGTGCAACAGGGATTGTGATCTCTTGACCTTTTTCATAGCCAGTTGTAAACATTGTGTCATTGTTTTCAACGATTAGTGTAGTTGGGCGACAAATGAACTTCAACCCATCATTTCTTTTCATTGCGCCAGGAAGTAGACCTAGCTCAAGCAACATTTGAAATCCATTACATACGCCGAGAACAGGCTTACCAGCTTCGGCAAATTGTCTTACAGCAGTCATAATTGGAGCAAAACCTGCGATTGCGCCTGAACGTAAGTAATCGCCGTAAGAGAATCCTCCAGGTAAGAGCACCCCATCAAAGCCTTCAAGCGATGTTTCGTCGTAACGAACGTAAGTGACTTCTTCTTTCAATGCGTCCTTAATGGCATGAAACATATCCGCATCACAGTTAGAACCAGGAAAGACGATCACCGCAAATTTCATGATGAGACTACCTCCTCAATTTCATAGCGATAATCTTCAATAACTGTGTTAGCTAAAAGCTTAGAGCACATTTCATCAACACGCTTATCAAGATCATCTGTTTTTTCCAGTATTAATTCCATATATTTACCGATACGAACTTCTTCTACTTCGTTGTAATTCATTGTGTGTAATGCACGCTTTACTGCGCCACCTTGTGGATCTAGAACACTTTCTCTTAACGTTACATAAACCTTTACTTTGACCATGATGATCCCCCTAAACGTGATAGAATTTCTTGATACCCTTCTTGCAAACTTCCTAAATTGCGTCTGAAAATATCTTTATCAAAACGTTGATTCGTTTCTTTATCCCATAAACGGCATGTATCAGGTGAAATTTCATCAGCAAGCAAAATGTCTCCTGAGCTCGTGCGACCAAACTCTAATTTGAAATCGACAAGACGAACATTCAATTCATCAAATAACGTAATTAAATGTTTATTTACTTCTAACGCTTTTTCTCTTAAAACGTTTAAATCTTCACTTGAAGCAACTTGTAAAATAGCGATATGATCTTCAGTTACAAGTGGATCTCCAAGATCATCATCTTTATAGTAAAATTCAACAATCGGTGACTCGAGTTGCGTTCCTTCTTCCATACCAAGACGATTTGCTAGGCTCCCTGCTACAACATTACGGGCAACAACCTCAAGTGGAATGATCTCTACTTTTTTAACAAGCTGTTCTGTCTCAGATAACTTTTTAACAAAGTGACTTTCAATTCCGTTCTCTTGTAAGTAAGTGAAAATCAATGATGAAATTTCATTATTAAGTCGTGATTTCCCTGCTAATGTTTCTTTCTTCTCACCATTAAAAGCAGTAGCGTCATCCTTGTAACTTACCCACAATTCATCTTCTTTGCTTGTTTGATAGATTTGTTTCGCTTTTCCTTCATAGAGCAAGGCACCTTTTTCCATCTTTGACCCTCCAAGTCCTGAATATTGGAACTACTTAGTATATAGGGAGGGATAAGCCCTCCGCTTTTCCGATTATTTTTCTGTTAACCCCACACGCGTGAAAATTGTATCAACATGCTTCAGGTGGTGCTCATAATTAAAGCATTCTTCAATTTCTTCAGGTGAAAGCATGCTTGTAATACGCTCTTCCGCTTCAACTAGCTCACGGAATTGAACACCCTTGTCCCATGCTTCCATCGCCTTTGGTTGAACAAGGTCATAAGCTTCCTCACGAACCATACCTTTATCAATAAGTGATAACAGCACACGTTGAGAATAAATAAGCCCATAAGTACGCGTCATATTACGCTTCATGTTTTCAGGGAACACAGTAAGATTTTTAATAATATTTCCAAAACGATTTAACATGTAGTTAAGTGCAATCGTTGCATCTGGCAGAATGACACGCTCTGCAGATGAATGCGAAATATCTCTTTCATGCCAAAGCGGAACATTCTCATAAGCAGTTAACATATAGCCACGAATGACACGAGCAAGACCTGTCATGTTTTCTGAACCAATTGGATTACGCTTATGAGGCATTGCAGAAGACCCTTTTTGACCTTTTGCGAAAAATTCCTCAACTTCACGCGTCTCACTTTTTTGCAAGCCTCGAACTTCTACAGCAAACTTCTCAATTGATGTTGCCACAAGTGCCAATGCAGACATGTAATCAGCATGACGATCACGTTGCAATGTTTGTGTTGAGATTGGCGCTGCATTAAGACCAAGCTTTTCACACACGATTTGTTCAACAGCTGGGTCAATATTTGCATACGTTCCAACTGCTCCAGAAAGCTTCCCGAAACGAACACCTTCAGCAGCGAGCTTAAAACGCTCTAGGTTACGCTTCATTTCTTCGTGCCATAATGCAAGTTTCAAACCAAACGTAGTTGGTTCAGCATGAACACCATGTGTACGCCCCATCATCACGGTATATTTATGTTCAATTGCTTTATCTTTTAAAATGTCAATAAAACGCTCGATATCTGCTAGTAATATATCATTTGCTTGCTTTAATAAATAAGATAAGGCTGTATCAACCACATCCGTTGACGTTAATCCGTAATGCACCCACTTACGCTCTTCACCAAGCGTTTCAGATACTGCACGAGTAAAAGCGACAACATCATGACGTGTCTCTTCTTCAATTTCGTGAATACGTGCTACATCAAAGCTAGCGTTTTGACGAATTTTCTCAACGTCTTCCTTTGGAATTTCTCCAAGCTCTGCCCATGCTTCACAAGCAACAATTTCTACTTCAAGCCACGCTTGAAATCTGTTTTGTTCTGTCCAAATTGCACCCATTTCAGGGCGAGTGTAACGTTCGATCATGATACCAGCCTCCGCTATATTTAAATGTTAAAAACCTTATTTATTCTAGCACAATTATCCATTAAGACGATCTAGCTTCTGACACGCTTCCTCTACTGATTCAGCCGTTGCTGTCAAATGCCCCATCTTCCGTTTAGGCTTTGCCTCTTCTTTTCCATATAAGTGAAGCTTAACTTCTGATAGTCTAGGCGTTGCATCAAGAATTCCTTCTAAATGCTCTCCTAAGATGTTCTCCATCACGACAGGTGATTTCAGTGTCGTTGCCCCAAGAGGTAAACCACAAACAGCGCGAATGTGCTGTTCAAATTGTGACGTCTCACATGCCTCAATTGTGTAATGACCTGAGTTGTGTGGACGAGGCGCTAATTCATTGACATATAATCTGCCAGCATCAAGCATAAAAAGTTCAACAGCAAGCGTCCCAACAACATCTAACTCTGTCACCAGTTTAAGCGCGATTTCCTTTGCTTGCTTTTGAACGTCGTCACCTACTCGAGCCGGTACATGGGAGCGATGAAGAATGTTATTACGATGTTCATTTTCCGCAACAGGAAATACGGCTGTTTCTCCGTTTCTAGAGCGCGTCACAATCACGGAAAGCTCTAAAGCAAATGGGATCCACGCTTCAAGAACACATTCTCCGTGCGCCACTAACTCTTCTGCTGCCTGTTTAAATTCTTCTATATTTTTAACAACACTTTGACCTTTTCCGTCATAGCCACCTCGGCATGTCTTTAGCACTGCTGGGAATCCAATCTTCTTTGCCGCAGCATCTACATCAGCAACCGTTCGAATCGCTTCAAATGGCGCAACAGGAATACCAAGGTCCTGAATCGCTTCCTTTTCCGTTAAACGATGCTGGGTAATACCGAGTACCTTTGCACCTTGTGGAAAATCAGTTTGCTCAGTAAGCCAATTTGCTGTTTCTTCATCAATATTTTCAAATTCATACGTAATCACTTCTGATACATCTGCAAGACGCTGTGCACCTTTACGGTCATCATAAGCAGCTTCAATGACGACATCTGCAACTTGTCCACATGGTGAATCCGTCGTTGGCTCGAGCACTGCTATGCGGTAGCCCATTTGCTTTGCAGCGATCGCCATCATTCTCCCTAATTGTCCACCGCCAATGATACCAATCGTTTGACCTGGTTTAACGAGACGACTCATAGCTCTTGACTACTTTCTAAGACTGCTAGTTTCGTCTTTTCACGACGTGCCTCAAGGCGCTCACTAACGTCTTTTTGATGTGTACCTAGAATTTGTGCAGCAAGTAAGCCAGCATTTGTTGCACCTGCTGTTCCAATTGCTACTGTCGCAACTGGAACACCTCCTGGCATTTGAACAATCGATAACAGTGAATCCAAACCATTTAGCGCCTTTGATTGAACAGGTACTCCGATGACAGGAAGTGTTGTTTTCGCAGCGACCATTCCTGGCAAGTGAGCCGCCCCCCCAGCACCAGCAATAATCACTTTCAGGCCTCTCTCCCTTGCCTGTTCTGCATATTCAAACATTAGATCAGGTGTACGATGAGCCGACACAACCTTCTTTTCATAGGCAATTCCTAACTCATCAAGCACGTTACAGGCTGCACTCATCGTGTCCCAATCTGATGTACTTCCCATGATGACACCAACTTCAGGATTCATTGCTTTTGTTCCCCTTTCATGACCTTGATCTATTCTCATAAAAAAAGCGTAGAATTAGCTTTCTTAACCTGCTCAGTTGAGAGAAAGGAAGCCACTTCTACGCTTTCATGGTTCAGCGATACTGCAACCACTTTCCCTCATAGTCCGATTTTTTACGGTAATCGGGTAGAAACTTTTGGACCATATTTCCAATGTTATATGAGGTTTTATTCGTTTTTCATTCGTTCTTATAGGTATATCTTACAAGGATCGACGAACACTGTCAACAAAAAGTCGAACGATAAAAAATGTCAGACTATTATTGTTCGCCTTCTATTAAAATCCCTTCAAAAACAATCTGTTGACGAACTGGAACATATTCTTTCGTCGATTTTGTTGTTCTTTCTTCAAAAATCGGCTTTTCCATACGCCTCACTGGCTGATAACCTTCTTTTTTCATTCTATTTAGGCACTCCTCAATTGTCTCTGATTCCATTACTTCAAATTGCAATTTTCGTTTTTTCGTCAAATTTACTTACCTCCGTATTCCATATACCATGAATTCAAAAAACTTTTGTCTCACAAGAAAAAAGGAAGGCTTTAGATCAAGCTTTTTAACCAATGCTTGCAGCAGAGAGGTCAAAATCTTATCAATAAACGCTCTTCCTTCAAAACATCTGTTCTATCTATTCATGCCCTGTTTTCCTTACTTAGCTCGTTTTTAGAAAAATAACTTACAGTCAGTTACTTTTTAATCTTAATTTCAATCATAACATCAAATAGATTTCCTATGCATAGAGAATCTAAATTTTCGATGTTTTCTTTATGATCTTTTATTATTCTTCATACTTCGGCATAAACCTACTCCTCTTTGCAAAGACATTTCTATAATCAGTAGCCTTATTAAGGGCTGCCTCTTCTTCTTTAATTCTAATAGAAAGAACGAGGGCATTGATAATCGTAAACACTATTGCTGTCCAGTACGCTTGAAAAATGAGGGGAAGCATTGCAATTTCAGTTATAACAACTACATAGTTAGGGTGGCGAACAAAGCGGTAAGGCCCTTTTGCTATAACCTTTGCTCCTGGCAAAATCATAATTCTCGTATTCCAAAAACGTCCTAATGACGACAGTGCCCAAACACGTGCTATTTGTGCAAGCAAAAAAACGGTTAATGGAATCAGGCTCCATCCCGCAAAGCTATACTCTTTTAATGTCACTTCTATGATCAACGAGAGAAAAAAAAAGACATGGGTAGCTATCATTAATCTGTAATGCTCGCTTCCCGTCTCGTATCCCCCTTGACTTTTTATCCATCTTGCATTGCGTTTAGCAATAACCACTTCTATCAGCCTTTGAACAATAACAAGTAGAATGAATAAATAGATTCCAATCATTATTGAATCCCCTTCCATTGCAAAAGCACAAGCTCAGAACAAAAACCAGGACCAAGAGCAGCCATGAGACCATAATCTCCTTCTCGATGTCCTTGCATCATCACTTGTTCAAGGACATAAATAACAGTCGGCGAAGACATATTTCCGTGTCTCTTTAGAACATTTTTCGATTCAGTTATCATTTCTTCTGCTATACCAAGCGCATTCATATATGTATCCAGCACTTTTTTTCCACCCGGATGCGCAATAAAGGAAGATAACTGACCAAGGTCTAATTCCTGCCCTTCAAGAAAGCTCCTTACATTCGGTTCTAGCCAATTGCTAATAATACTCGGTATATCACGAGAAAATACAACATGTAATCCCGAATCCTTCACATCCCATCCCATCACCTTTTCAGAATTCGGCAACAATGTGGACTGCGTCGCTAAAATAACTGGGCGAACAGCTCGATTTACCAATGTAATCAATTCAGATTGATCTCCTATAATGAGAGCACAAGCCACACCATCTGCAAACAAAGAAGTACCAATAAGATTGCTTTTAGAGCGGTCATTTCTTTGAAAGGTTAGGCTACATAGCTCCACGCAAACAACCAAAGCATTAGATTCTGGAAACGCTCTGCAATACTCATATGCTCGACTAATCCCAACAGCTCCCCCTGCACAACCAAGTCCCCATAAAGGGATTCGTTTTGTATGCTTGGAAAAAGGTAGTACATTCATAATTCTTGCATCTAAACTAGGCGTTGCCATGCCAGAACTCGAAACGAGTATAATCGTATCGATAGCCATAACATCGACCTCTTCTTTTAAAAAGCTTAATTGGCTCAGACATCGTTTAATAGCCTTAACACTATAGTTCGTTGCTAATTCAATATATAAATCATTCCGTTCTTGCAACGTATGATCCTCTTGAAACCAATCAATCGGAACCGCAAATTGCCTCTCTTCAATTTGACCATTAGCAAATACCGTTAACAGACGCTCTATGTCTTGAAAATTTTCTTCAAACAATTCACGTGCAAATTCTGTTGTTGTCTCTTGATTCAATACATGTGGAAGTGTAAATGTACTGACTGAAGCAATCGATGGCATAGAAGCTTCACCTACCCTAACTCTATAATGTAATGTTAGGATTACCAATATTTTGATGTTCATGCATATTCGCTCATTGGACAAAGGAAGTACCATCTATTTTTGTATGTAAAAAGCACAAACTTATTTGGATTGTGCTTGACTGAAATAAACGATAAAAATCTCCTAGTATTCACTCTCCGTGTGACCACCAAACATGTCTCGCTTTCAAGAAGATCCCATGTTATTTCTATATATATAAAATACAATCCTATTAGATTATATTTTATCACCCCTTAACATCCTAACTTCTATCATGACGTTTGAAAGGGCGCTATTTCATGAAGTTTCTAGTTTAGTATCAATTTCTTTGATTTAACCATAGTTTTTAATCAAATTTGGTACCTTTTTGCACATAAAAAAGCACAACCCTATTGGATTGTGCTTTAATTGCCCGGCAACGTCCTACTCTCACAGGGGGAAGCCCCCAACTACCATCGGCGCTGAAGAGCTTAACGACCGTGTTCGGCATGGGAACGGGTGTGGCCTCTTCGCTATCGCCACCAGACTATTTGTTTGAACGTCAGATAACCTACGATCTTCTTCGTCAGCTTCCCTTCTCATGTCCTCACGTATCATCACATACGCTCCGGGCATTCGTACGGTTGCTTCCTCGAATCTCTTGGTTCTCTTTGTTCAACTATGTTGAAAGAAATGATTCTCTCAAAACTAGATAATGTGTAAGAAACAACGTATCAAGAATATGTTTGGATAAGTCCTCGAC
>NZ_VLKZ01000007.1 GCF_007830185.1 Halalkalibacter nanhaiisediminis
AACGATTAAACGGCCTTAGCCCTATGGAATATAGAGCTAAAGCCGCTTAGATCCTTTTTATTATTTCCACTGTCTACTTGACAGGGGGCAGTTCACATGATAGCTACAGTCTGAACTTTTATTTTTTATTTTCGAAGTGAACGAACTAAGTCTTCATTTGGTGTGACGAAAATGGTTGTTTGCTGATCATAAATGACAAAGCCAGGCTTTGAACCATTTGGCTTCTTCACATGACGAACCTTTGTATAGTCGACAGGAACAGAGCTAGACTGCCTTGCTTTACTGAAATATGCTGCCACAGTCGCTGCTTCTAGTAAGGTTTGCTCATCTGGTTCTGTGCTACGAATCACAACATGTGAGCCAGGAATGTCCTTTGTATGTAGCCAAATCTCATCTTGTCTAGCAAATTTATTTGTGACATAGTCATTTTGCTTATTATTTTTACCCACGAAAAAATCAATACCGCTTGAAGACATATACTGCTCAAGCACTGGTTTGATGTCTTTCTTTGGTTTTTTTAACTTCTGACGACGTCTTAAGTAGCCTTCTTCAATTAACTCTTCGCGAATTTCCTCGATATCTCTAGGTGCTGCACTTTCTGTTTGTTGAATCAATTGATCGAAATACTCGATTTCTTCATTTGCTTTTTTAATTTGCTCTTCAACCACTTCGACTGAATTTTTCGCTTTGTTGTATCGTTTAAAGTAAGCTTGTGCATTATCAGAAGGTGTTTTCTGAGGGTCTAGAGGAATGACAACTGTTCCACCACTTTCATCGTAATAATCAATTACTTCAATTTGTTTGTCTCCTCGTTTGATGTTATAAAGGTTAGCTGTTAAAAGTTCTCCTAGTTTTTGAAACTCTTTTGCTTGATCAGCATGAATAAGTGTTCTTTCAAGCTTTTTAATTTTTTTCTTATTTTTTTGTAGCTCGTTGCTTAAGAAACGCTCTAAATCATGTGCCTGCTGCTTTACACGGTCACGCTCAGCCTTTCCGTAGTAAAACCGATCGAGCAATTCGCTCAAACTTGTAAAAGATCTACGCTCACCAGTTAGATGTGTTAACGGGAGAATGGTAAAGAATTCTTTCCCACCGCTTGTGATCATTTCTGGTTCATACTTGTGCTGTTTGAATAAAGACATAACGTCTAAAAAGGCAGTTGGAAGACTCGTACGGTTCACAACAGCTCCAGCACGAAAGACGATTTCTTTTGCTAATTGTGGTGAAAGACCAGCAATTTGTTCGACAAGCTGCCGATCGATTTTCCCAGCGTTAAAATCAAGTCTTCTAAGTAACTGGTCTGCATCAAGCTCAAAAGGATCGGCTTTTTTTTGTTCGGGAGGCAGTTTATACGGTTGCCCTGGCAACACGGAACGATAACTGCTTTGTGAAAGGCTGACATGCTTGATACTGTCTAAAATGTTGCCACTTTCATGATCGACGAGACTAATGTTACTATGACGACCCATAATTTCAATATAAAGCTTTTTGTACGTTTCATCTCCCAGTTCATCTTTACTGCGGACATGAAAGACAATAATTCGCTCCATTTCAAGCTGTTCAATTTTTTCGATCAGGCTGCCTTCTAAATGCTTGCGTAGTAACATACAAAACATAGGTGGGACAGCTGGATTGTCATATTTTTCATTCGTTAAATGGATTCGAGCAAAGTTAGCATTAGCTGAAAGTAGAAGCTGATGGTTCTTTCCATTTGCTCGAATCGTGAAGATAAGCTCGGTTTTATATGGTTGATAAATCTTTGATATTCTTCCTGACGTTAACAAATGTGCTAGCTCGTTTGTCATCGCCCGTGTCATAAATCCATCAAATGACATGGCTTGTTCACCCTTTCCTTACTATGAGATGTATACCACCTCATGATTTGCTTACATGAGTATAGCATGTTTTCTTATTTGACTGAATAAGATGGCTTGTATAAGCGATTGTTAAGCCTTCTTGGAAATAGAAATGAGAAAAGTATGTGGGGTGTCGTGATGAATTGGTATCAGTTAAGCGAAACTGAGGTTACAAAATCTGCTGCAACGAACAAAGAAAAGGGATTATCTCAAAAAGAGGTGGAAAAGCGCTTAAAATCATACGGGGCGAACAAGCTTGACCAAGGAAAACCTCCATCTGCCTTATTTGTTTTTCTTGGTCAGTTTAAAGATTTTATGGTGCTTATCTTATTGGCGGCGACCTTCATATCAGGAATACTCGGTGAATACATTGACGCATTGACAATTATGATTATTATCTTATTAAATGGAATACTTGGTTTTGTTCAAGAACGAAAAGCCGAAAAGTCGCTTGAGGCACTCAAAGAACTTTCAGCCCCGCAGATGAATGTTCTTCGTGATGGAGAATGGAAAAAAGTTCTCTCTTCGCAAATTGTGCCAGGGGATATTATTAAAGTATCGAGTGGAGACAGAATTGGAGCTGATCTGCGCCTGATTGAGACAAGCGGATTACGAATCGAAGAATCCTCTTTAACGGGTGAATCTGTTCCTGTTCATAAGCATGAACATCCATTAACTAGTGGACAAATCGAAATTGGTGATCAGCTTAATATGGCGTTTATGGGGACACTTGTTACACAAGGAAGTGGAGTAGGGATTGTCATTGCAACGGGCATGCACACTGAAATGGGGAAAATCGCTCATCTTTTGCAATCGACGACAACTCTCGTTACGCCGCTACAACGTAAGCTAGAGCAATTGGGTAAAATTCTTATTACTGTTGCATTAGTATTAACCGCATTGGTTGTCCTAACTGGCGTGGTTCAAGGACATGATCTCTACACGATGGTACTAGCAGGTGTTTCCTTAGCTGTTGCAGCGATTCCTGAAGGTTTACCAGCGATTGTAACGGTTGCTCTTGCTCTTGGTGTCCAGCGAATGATTAAGCGTAAGGCGATCGTTCGAAAGCTTCCTGCCGTTGAAACACTTGGGTGTGCTTCTGTCATATGTTCAGATAAAACGGGTACCCTTACTCAAAATAAGATGACTGTTACTCATATTTGGACGGGCGGTAAACAGTGGAAGGTCTCAGGTGGAGGGTATGAACCGAAAGGGGTATTTTCTTTAGATGGAAAGTCATTTGATCCTAGTAAAAATCGAAACCTTCAACAATTACTTAGTTACGGCTGGCTTTGTAATAACGCAAATATTCAAGAAAAAACGAGTAAGCAAGGAATGCTTAGGAAATCAGTAACTGAATATGTGATGGATGGGGATCCAACAGAAGGAGCGCTCGTTGTTAGTGCAATGAAGGCTGGATACACAAAGCAATCACTTGATCAATATTTTACAAGAGTAAAAGAATTTCCATTTGATTCAGCAAGAAAGATGATGTCTGTCGTTGTCAAAGATAGACAAGGACGTTCTTATATCATTACAAAAGGTGCTCCAGATGTGATATTAAGTCAATGTATGAATATCACTTATGGAGGACATGAGCAAGCTTTGTCATCAGATCGAAAGGCGGAGGTTGAAGCGGTTGTTGATCACTTAGCAAGTCAAGCCTTACGCACGATTGCAATTGCGTATCGTCCACTTGGAGCGAGAGAGACTTGCACACAAGCATTTGAAGCAGAACGTAATTTAACATTCATCGGCTTACAAGGAATGATCGATCCTCCTCGTCCAGAAGTGAAGGATGCCATATCAGAATGCCGTCAAGCTGGGATCAAGACAGTGATGATTACAGGAGATCATAAACGAACAGCAGCAGCGATTGCGACCCAACTGGGCATTCTTCCTAAAGGAGGAAAAGTTCTTGATGGACAGACACTATCGAGATGGAGTGTGGCAGAGTTAGAAGAAGTGGTTGATGATGTGTATGTTTATGCGAGGGTGTCTCCAGAACATAAATTGAAAATTGTCAAAGCACTTCAAGCAAAAGGACATATCGTTGCGATGACAGGTGATGGGGTCAATGATGCCCCAGCCATAAAAGCTGCCAATATTGGAATTGCAATGGGTATCACAGGAACTGACGTAGCAAAAGAAGCATCATCACTTATTTTGAGCGATGATAATTTTTCAACCATTAAAGCGGCTATTAAAGAAGGGCGTAATATTTATGAGAATATTCGTAAATTCATTCGTTACATGCTCGCTTCAAATGTTGGGGAAATACTTGTGATGCTCTTTGCGATGATGCTTGGCATGCCATTACCGTTAGTCGCGATACAAATTCTTTGGATCAATCTTGTTACAGATGGTTTACCTGCTATGGCTCTTGGAATGGATCAAGCTGAAGGAGATGTGATGAAGAGGGAGCCACGAAGTCCGGATGAAGGCGTTTTTGCTCGAGGCCTAACATGGAAAATCATTAGTCGTGGTTTTATGATTGGAGCTGTCACACTAGCTGTATTCTGGTTGACATTGCAAGCTCATCCAGATGAATTAATACGAGCTCAAACGGTGGCATTTGTTACACTTGTTATGGCCCAACTTATACATGTATTTGATTGTCGTAGCGAGTACTCAGTGTATCATCGTAATCCATTTGAAAATCGCTATTTAGTTGTAGCTGTCTTGATTTCGACGCTGCTTATGCTGGCTGTTATTTACTATCCACCACTTCAAACCATTTTCCATACAGTCGCTTTAGATGGACGTGAATGGTTGCTAGTGCTTGGAATGGCTTCGATTCCAACTGTTGTTCTTGGTGGTTTCCAGTTATTTAAAAGGAAGTAGAATGAAGGTTCTATTCAATCAAGCTAAAAAGATTCGCGAAACAAGCCTGTTAGAACATAATCCTGTATCTACAGGCTTGTTTTTCATTCCTTATCTGCTTTTTCCCTTGTTGGTCTCCTTGCTTTTCGGTAAAATAGGATGTGGATGTGATAATAATGAAAAGTATGACAGGTTATGGTTCTGCGGTCGTGAAAGCTCGTTTAGGAACATTATCGATAGAAATCAAAGCAGTGAATCAGCGTTTTCATGAATGTCAAATTCGTTTGCCTCACTCATTGTTAACGATCGAAGATTCGATACGTAAGGAAATTAAAAAGCATGTAGCAAGAGGCAAAATCGATGTCTTTGTAAAAATAGAAGATCAATTAAAAACACCACGAAAACTGAGAGTGGATATCGAACTGCTGGAGCAATACATAGAAGCTGTTAAAACAATTGAAAATGCCATGGGTCAAAAATTAACATCATCTCTTGATGTAAATGCTTTACTCATACATAGTGATATTGCAGTTGTAGAAAAAGCTGGGAATGAACAGTGGATCGACGAGGAAGAAACTATTTTTCTTGCACTTACACAAGCGATCGATTCATTCAATCAAATGAGAGAGAAAGAAGGGCAGTATTTACTTATAGATATGCAAAATTCGTTAAAGGATCTAGGCAAATGCTGTGATCAAGTCGAAATATTAGCGCCATTAATCATCGAACAATATCGTGAGAAAATCGAAACAAGGCTTCGGGATTATTTAAATGAAGTAGAGGTTGACGAATCGAGGTTATTGACGGAAATTGGCTTATTTGCTGATAAGGCTGATATAAGTGAAGAGCTTGTCCGTTTGCGCGCTCATATTAAGCAATTTGAGCATTACTGTTACACAGACGAGGCAGTTGGAAGACGACTTGATTTTGTTGTGCAAGAAATGAACCGCGAAGCAAATACAATAGGGTCAAAAGCAACTGCGATGTCAATAAGGCAGCAAGTCGTAGAAATGAAGGGCTTTATTGAGAAATTAAAAGAACAAGTTCAAAATATAGAATAGAAACTAGAATTCGAACGAATTTTCGTATATAGTTAGATTAGTTTGGATAACAATGTTGAGAGTGATGCTGCTCTCCTCAAGTGGGGGTATATAGAATGAACATTAAGTTAATTAACATCGGTTTTGGAAATATTGTTTCTGCAAACCGAATTATTTCTATTGTAAGTCCAGAGTCAGCACCAATTAAACGAATTATTCAAGATGCAAGAGATCGCAATATGCTTATTGATGCAACGTACGGCAGACGTACTCGAGCTGTTATTATTGCAGATAGTGACCATGTCATTTTAAGTGCGGTGCAACCAGAAACAGTTGCCCAGCGTTTAACGACGAAAGATGAAGGTACCGATGAAGCATAAATTGATTGTACGTTAGCTTTACTTTTGATAGGATACATAAGCATGAATGTTTTCATTCTGTTTGATAATAGGGATGAGTGGCTCATGAAGATGACGTTAAGAGAAACTGTTTAATAGACAATATGATTAAGTCCTTTAACGTAAAAATGTTTACTTTATGTTTCACGATTGTGTAGGAGGTTTCCATGAAGAAAGAGAAAGGTCTATTATTAGTATTATCGGGACCTGCTGGTGTCGGTAAGGGAACGGTATGTGCGTCGTTACGTCAAGAAGAGACGGATATTCAATATTCAGTGTCGGCTACAACGCGTTTACCTCGTCAAGGGGAAGTTGATGGTGTCAATTATTTTTTCAAAACGAGAGAGCAGTTTGAAAAAATGATTGAACAAGATCAATTGTTAGAGTGGGCGGAATACGTAGGAAATTATTACGGTACTCCAGTTGATTATGTAAGGGAAACGATAGACAAGGGACAAGATATTATTCTTGAGATTGAAGTACAAGGTGCACTAAAGGTAAGAGAACGTTTCCCTGAAGGAGTTTTTATTTTTCTAATGCCACCGAGCTTAGCGGAGCTTAGAAATCGAATTGTCGGAAGAGGAACAGAAACGGAAGACGTTATTAATAAAAGAATGACAGTTGCTCGTGAAGAGATCGATATGATGAAAAAATATGATTATGTTGTTGAAAATGATCAGGTTCATCTTGCTGTTGAACGAATTAAGTCGATTGTGACAGCTGAACATTGCAAGCGTGAGCGTCTGATTGAAAAATACAAAGAATTAGTGGAGGTTGACTAATGCTATATCCGTCTATTGACTCACTTTTAACGAAATTAGATTCAAAATACACACTTGTAACGGTTTCTTCAAAGCGTGCACGTGAGATCCGTGAAAACACAAATCGTGGACCAATGATCGAGCGTCCTGTTTCTCATAAACCTGTTGGGGTTGCACTTGAAGAAATCATTGGAAACCATTTGAAGTACGAAAGAATTACACCATTAGAAGAGGAAGAATAAGACGCGATGACAACCTATTTGTTCAAATAGGTTGTTTCTTTTATCTATTCGGAAATGAGAAACATTTATGTTTGTTTTCTAATTAGATAAAAGACTACGACTTTCACCGTAAGCTAGTTTTTCTAATTTTTACTGGTAAAAAGGATAAGGAGAAAGTAGGGGGAGACGATGGTCAAAGGAAAAAATATTCTGTTAGCAGTTAGTGGAGGAATTGCAGCATTTAAGGCAGCTGCCTTAACGAGTAAATTCGTACAAGCTGGTGCAAATGTGAAGGTCATCATGACACAATCATCAAAGGAATTTGTAACACCACTTACATTTCAAGCACTTTCGCGTCAATCTGTTTATGAGGATACATTCACTGAACCCGATCCAACGAAAATTGCTCATATCGATGTAGCAGATTGGGCAGATGTTGTCTTAGTCGCGCCTGCTACGGCAAATGTGATTGCAAAGCTTGCTCATGGCATAAGTGACGATATGTTAACAACGACATTGCTTGCTACAACTGCGCCAATTTATCTTGCACCTGCCATGAATGTAAACATGTACGCAAAGCCTGTGGTTCAACGCAATATTATGACTTTAAAAGAAGATGGATATATCGTCATTGATGGAGGTGAAGGGTATCTTGCTTGTGGCTGGACTGGAAAAGGGAGAATGGCTGAACCTGAGGATTTGCTAAAAATCCTTCATAAGCACTTTCAACAAGATACGGGACGTCTTACAGGTAAGAAGGTAGTCATTACTGCAGGACCAACTCAGGAACGGATAGACCCTGTTCGTTTTTTCACGAACCATTCTTCGGGGAAAATGGGGTATGCCCTTGCGCAAGCAGTGAAAGAGTATGGCGGGCAAGTTACTCTCATCTCAGGTCCGACAAGCTTAACTCCACCAGCTGGTGTAAAAGTGGTAAACGTGGAATCGGCAGAGGAGATGTATGAAGCTGTGATGAATCATTTTGATCAAGCTGACATTGTCATTAAAGCGGCAGCTGTTGCTGATTACCGTCCAAAAGAAACGTTTGATCAAAAGCGAAAAAAGCAGCCAGGTGAGTGGTCGATAGAGATGGAAAGAACGATGGATATTTTAAAGACGCTTGGTGAGCAGAAATCCTCTCAACTTCTTGTTGGTTTTGCCGCTGAATCAGAACAGGTTGAAATGTATGCGCGTAATAAACTCGAATCGAAAAATCTAGATTTGATTGTGGCGAACAATATTTTACAAGAAGGTGCAGGATTTAAAAGTGATACGAATATTATTATGACCATTGCGAGTGATGGGACAAAAAAAGAGTACCCAATGCTTTCAAAGGATGAGGTGGCTTATCGTATTTTAGATGATATTATCTCCTATGCACAAAGGCGTGACGTTCTATGATCGCAAAAGTAATAGTCGATGTTCCGAGCTCGCAAACGGATCGTACGTTTGATTACGAAATCCCTGCTGAATGGGATGGAGTAATCCAACCAGGTATGCGTGTTGTTGTTCCATTTGGACCTCGTCAAATTCAAGGGTTTGTCGTAGAAGTTGTTGCTGAATCCTCTCATGCAAAAACAAAACCAATTCAAGATGTACTCGATGTATTACCTGTTTTGACGGATGAATTACTTGCGATTGGAGATTGGCTTGCTGAACATACGCTTTGTTTTAAATTATCTGCTTATCAATTAATGGTACCAGCTGCTCTAAGAACGAAGGTGAAAAAAGAGGTCGTCCTACTCGCAAAAAGAGACCACCTCCCGTCAGCTCTTCAAGTTTATTTTGAACAAAATGATCGGATTGAGTGGTCCGAACTAATGAAGCAAGATAAGTCAAAAGTGAAAGATGTTTCTCAAGCGATAAAAGCAGGGTTGTTAGAAGTTCATTATCAAGTCGAGGAAAAAGGGAAAACAAAGACCGAGCGCTATATTCGGCTTAATGAAAATCAACCATCACTTGAAGAAATACCAGCAAGAGCAGTCAAACAGCATGAACTTCTTCGCTACGTACAAAATGTAGATAAACCTATTTCTGTTTCGGTACTATTAAAGGACATGCAAACGACAAGACAGACAGTGACGACGTTAATCAAAAAAGGATTTTTGGAAGAATTTGAACAAGAGGTATACCGTGATCCTTTAGCGGGGATCGAGTTTGCAAGAACCGAGCCGTTAAAGCTAACAGAGAAGCAACAAAACGTGATAAGTCCAATACTCGACTCTCTTGATCAAAAGTCACACAAAACATTTCTCCTTCATGGTGTAACAGGTAGTGGAAAAACAGAAGTGTATTTGCAAGCCATTGATCATGCTTTGAAACAAGGACGAGAAGCAATTGTTCTCGTACCAGAAATAGCGCTTACCCCGCAAATGGTGCAACGGTTTAAGGGACGGTTTGGATCGAAAGTGGCTGTCCTTCATTCAGGGCTTTCAATGGGCGAGAAATATGATGAGTGGCGGAAAATTAAACGTAAGGAAGTTCAAGTAGTAGTAGGGGCTCGTTCAGCGATCTTTGCCCCTTTCACAAATATTGGGATTATTATTATTGATGAAGAGCATGAAACAAGCTACAAGCAGGAGGAAAATCCTCGTTATCATGCAAAGGATGTTGCGATTTTCCGCGGAGAGTTTCATCAAAGCCCAGTTATTTTAGGGAGTGCGACACCATCTTTAGAATCATATGCGCGAGCTAAAAAGGATGTCTATCATCTTTTACCATTGACAGAAAGAGTGCACAACCGAGCGATGCCGCACGTCGAAGTAGTTGATATGAGAGAGGAGCTACGTCAAGGCAACCGCTCAATGTTTTCTATGACATTATTTGAAAAATTGAAAGATCGTGTCGAAAAAGGCGAACAAAGTGTCCTCTTTTTAAATAGAAGAGGGTATTCAACTTTTGTCATGTGTCGAGACTGCGGGTATGTTGCTACGTGTGAACATTGTGATATTTCATTAACGTATCACCGAAGCCATCATGCGCTTAAATGTCATTATTGCGGCCATGAGGAAAAAATGCCAGAAACGTGCGATTCATGCGGAAGTGAGCATATTAGGTTCTTTGGGTCAGGAACGCAAAAAGTGGAAGAAGAGTTAGCCCGAGTGTTACCGCAGGCGAGAGTGATTCGAATGGATATCGACACGACAAGAAGGAAAGGTGCGCATGAAAAGCTTTTGTCAGCGTTTGGACGCGGAGAGGCTGATATCTTACTAGGCACGCAAATGATTGCCAAAGGTTTAGATTTTCCAAAAATTACACTCGTCGGTGTTCTTGCAGCTGATTCAATGCTACACATTCCTGATTTTCGTTCAGCTGAGAGAACCTTTCAGTTGATGGAGCAAGTGAGTGGCCGTGCTGGTCGACATGACTTAGAGGGTGAGGTCATTATTCAATCTTATACGCCTGATCATTACAGTATCGAGCTTGTTAAGACCCATGAATATGAACCCTTTTTTCAAATGGAAATGACGCATCGAAAGGCAGGTCTTTATCCACCATATGTGTTTATGGTTCTCATTAATATTTCTCATCCAGAAATTACAAAGGTGATTACTGTGTCTGAGAAGATTGTGGCATTTTTAAAAAGAGAACTTTCGGAAGCAACAATTGTACTTGGACCAGTCGCCTCACCTCTTGCGCGGATAAAAGATAGATATCGCTATCAATGCATGATAAAATACAGAAATGAACCAGAGCTGAGACAAACATTGAGAGAAATTCAACAGCATTTTATTCGTGAAATCAATCAAGGGCAACTTCAAGTATCAATTGATTTACACCCTTACCTTTTTTCATAGTGAGTAGATAATAGGTTTGTGGTTAGAAAGGTAGGAAAACAACATGAGAATAATATTTATGGGTACACCTGATTTTTCAGTACCTGTTCTGAGATCATTAATAGAGGCTAATTATGAGATAGTAGCTGTTGTCACGCAACCAGATCGGCCAGTCGGTAGAAAAAAAGTGCTCACGCCTCCTCCCGTTAAGGTAGAGGCGGAAAAGCACGGTATTGATGTGTTGCAGCCTGAAAAAATACGCGAGAAAGAGCAGCTTGAACAAGTTCTTTCGTATAAACCAGATCTAATTGTAACGGCTGCTTATGGACAAATCTTACCTAAGGAACTTTTAGAGGCACCAACGTTTGGCTGCGTGAATGTTCATGCTTCCCTTTTACCAAAGTACCGAGGTGGTGCACCAATTCATCAAGCGATTATTGATGGAGAAAAATATTCAGGTGTGACCATTATGTATATGGTGGAAAAACTAGATGCAGGGGATATGATTTCTCAAGTGAAGGTAGAAATTGAGGAAGAGGATCATGTTGGTTCTGTGCATGATAAGTTAAGCGAAGCCGGTGCTAAGCTGTTAATTGAAACGCTTCCTGCTTTGTTAAAAGGGGAGATATCACCAGTCAAACAAGAGGAATCAGAGGTGACTTTCGCTAAAAATATTAGTCGTGATATGGAGCTTCTTAATTGGAATCGCAGTGGGGAAGAGTTGTATAATCAGATTCGTGGATTGCATCCATGGCCAGTAGCCTACACTACACTTGAAAATAAGCCTTTAAAGGTATGGTGGGCTATTAAGGTAGCAGCGAAGAAAACGCTAAGCCCTGGAACGATAGAGAGAATTGAAGATGATGGTATTGTCGTTAGCACGGGAAGTGATGTTTCGTTAAAAATCACCGACTTGCAGCCATCTGGTAAGAAAAGAATGACAGCAGAGTCCTTTATTAGGGGTGCTGGTGCTCATTTATCACAAGGAATGAAGCTAGGAGAATGACATGAGTAAACCGATACGTGAAGTAGCGTTAGATATGCTTCTTCAAATTGAGAAAAACCAAGCCTACAGTAATTTATTGCTAAATCAAACCGTCAAACGATCGAAGCTTGATCAGCGTGATGTTGGATTACTAACCGAAATGGTTTATGGAACGATTCAACGAAGAGATACACTTGACTTTTATTTACAGCCTTTTATTAAAAAAGGAGTGTCCTCACTTGACGTTTGGGTAAAGATCCTATTAAGATTATCCGTCTATCAAATTGTCTACCTAGATCGTGTGCCAGACCGAGCTATCGTCCATGAAGCGGTGCAAATTGCTAAGAAAAAAGGTCATAAGGGCATCAGTGGAATGGTTAACGGTGTTTTAAGATCGATTTTACGACAAGGATTGCCGACATTTGATCAAGTAAAAGATGAGACGAAAAGATTTGCTCTTGAAACGAGTTTTCCACTATGGCTTGTCGAACGTTGGGTTGAACAATATGGTTTAGAAGAAACAAAAGCAATGTGTGAAACAAGTTTGACACCCCCATCTGTTACGGTTCGTGTTAACCGTGTAAAGGGAACGGTCACAGAAGCGATTGAACGTTTATCTGAGGAAGGGCTAATTGTCAAACGAGGTGAGCTTTCTCCAGATGCAATTGTAATTGAAAAAGGGAATGTCTTTGAAACGCGTGCATATAATCAGGGATATGTCACAGCTCAAGATGAGAGCTCAATGCTAGTTGGACGAGCTGTTAATGTGCAACCTGGAATGAGTGTGATCGATGCATGTGCTGCTCCTGGTGGAAAATCAACGCATTTGGCAGAGCAAATGAACGATGAAGGCACGGTTTTGTCATTTGATTTGCATGAACATAAGGTGAAGCTGATTAGACAGCAAGCTGAAAGATTAAACTTAAAGAGCATTCAAGCCGAGGCGCTTGATGCTAGAAAGATTGATCAACGATTACACGGTCTACAATTTGACCGTGTTCTAATAGACGCTCCTTGTAGCGGATTTGGTGTCATTCGTAGAAAGCCTGATATAAAATGGACGAAGAGCGAACAGGATATACAGGCAATCCACGTAATTCAACAGGATATTTTGGATGCTGTTGCACCTTTTGTAAAATCAGGAGGGACTCTTACTTATAGTACATGTACTGTAGATAAAGAAGAAAACGAAGAAAGTGTTAGAGCATTTCTTACTAACCATGAAGATTTTGAACTAGATTCTACACTAGAGGAGAGGCTCCCAGAAAAGCTTGTGCAATCAGGGCGTTATCAAACAGGTATGGTAACCATTTTACCGCAAGATTTTCAAACAGATGGATTTTTCATTGCTAGTTTAAGAAAAAAATAAAATGAACGAAAGGTGTGTCATTGATGGAACAATTAAAAACGGCAGTAAAACGGCCAGAGACGAACCAGCTTCGTTCGATTTACTCCTTACAATTTGATGAATTACAACAGTGGTTACAAGAAAATGGAGAGCCGAAATTCCGTACTGGACAAATTTTTGAATGGCTCTATAAAAAACGTGTAACAAAATTTGATCAAATGTCAAATTTAGCAAAGGATTTACGTGAAAAACTCGAAAATTCATTTGCGTTAACAACTCTAAAGATTGCAGCTCAACAAACATCATCGGACGGAACGGTTAAGTTTCTATTTGAGTTGCATGATGGATATACAATTGAAACGGTTGTAATGCGTCATGAATACGGCAACAGTGTTTGTGTAACAACTCAAGTTGGTTGTCGCTTAGGCTGTACGTTCTGTGCTTCTACTTTAGGTGGATTGAAACGAAACCTAGAAGCTGGCGAAATTGTTGCTCAAGTTTTAGAATCTCAACGTGTGATGGATGAAATGGATGAACGTGTCAGTTCTGTCGTTGTCATGGGTATTGGTGAACCGTTCGATAATTATGAAGAACTTGTACCGTTTTTAAAGACGATTAATCATGATAAAGGCTTAAATATTGGTGCGCGCCACATTACTGTTTCTACAAGCGGTGTTGTGCCTAAAATTTATCAATTTGCTGATGAAAAGCTGCAAATTAATTTTGCCATTTCACTACATGCACCAAACACTGAAATTAGAAGTAGACTTATGCCAGTTAACCGTGCTTGGCCACTTCCAAAATTAATGGAATCGATTCGTTATTATATTGAAACGACTGGTCGACGTGTGACATTTGAGTATGGTCTATTTGGTGGAGTGAATGATCAAGTTGAGCACGCAGAAGAGCTTGCGGATTTGATCAAAGATATTAAATGTCATGTGAATCTGATTCCAGTTAACTATGTACCTGAGCGTGATTATGTCCGAACACCTAGAGATCAAATTTTTGCTTTTGAGAAAACATTGAAGAAACGTGGAATTAATGTGACAATTCGTCGTGAGCAAGGTCATGATATTGATGCTGCTTGTGGACAGCTTCGTGCGAAGGAGCGAAAAGAAGAGACGAGGTGATTGGTCGATGGAGTTTACATTTAGGACAGCTGTAGGACGTGTTCGGTCACATAACGAAGACAGTGGTGGTGTTTTTAAAAATCAGACTGGTGTTCTTGCGCTAGTTGCTGACGGAATGGGCGGACATCGTGCTGGAGATGTAGCTAGCGCAATGGCGACGGATTATTTTCGGACGATATGGGGAGAAGATCTTCATATATCGTCTGTTGTTGAAGCTGAAAATTGGTTGAAAGGTCATTTTGAGCAACTCAATACTAGACTTTATACTCATGCAAAGCAAAATGCTGAGTGTCAAGGTATGGGTACCACTCTTGTCGTAGCTCTTTGCACAGAAGATTTTGTGTCCATTGCTCATATCGGCGATAGTCGTGCTTATATTCGTAATGAATTTGGCTTTCATCAGAAAACAACAGATCACTCTCTTGTCCAGGAACTCGTACGTACTGGGCAAATTACGGAAGAAGAAGCGGAACATCATCCAAGAAAAAATGTGCTTATGCGGGCGCTTGGCACAGAAGCAGAGACGAAAATCGACATCACGACTCTTTTAGCTGAAGGAGAACAGATTATTTTACTTTGTTCAGATGGACTAACGAATAAAGTGTCTATTGATGAATTAAATGAATTTGTTTACAGTGATGAGTCGTTAGACGATATTGCTAAAAAATGCATTGACCTTGCAAATGAGCGTGGTGGAGAAGATAACATTACAGTTGCATTAGTCTCTTATCCTAGTCGCTCTGAATTGGGGAGTCACACATGATCGGTCAACGTATTAGTGGTCGCTATCAAATCATTGAGACTATCGGTGGCGGTGGGATGGCGAATGTCTATAAAGCGCTCGATGTAATTCTCGATCGTCATGTCGCTGTTAAAGTGTTACAACCTCAATTTTCTGAGGATGAGCAATTTATTAAACGTTTCCGCAGGGAAGCTCAAGCTGCAACAAGTCTTGCGCATCCCAACGTCGTAAATATTTACGACGTTGGAGAAGAGGGGAATACGTATTATATTGTAATGGAGTACGTTGAAGGACAAACGCTGAAAGAATTGATTCAGTCCCGTGGTCCGCTTCCGGTTGAAGAAGCGGTGGATTACATGGAACAGATGCTTGCAGCTATTGCCCATGCTCATGCTAATCAATTAATTCATCGCGACATTAAACCTCATAATATTCTTATAAGTCACGATGGTGTTTTAAAAGTAACAGACTTTGGGATTGCAAGAGCGATTTCCTCAGCTACGATTACTCATACAAACTCTATTATGGGGTCCGTTCATTATTTATCACCTGAGCAAGCGCGAGGAGGCCATGTTACTTACAAGTCTGATATTTATTCGCTTGGGATTGTATTGTATGAGATGGTGACAGGTGTCTTGCCATTTTCGGGTGATACTGCTGTATCTATTGCGATAAAACATTTACAAAATGATGTTCCGTCAGCTAGGGAGAAGGTTCCCTCGTTACCACAAAGCATTGAGAACATTATTCGGAAAGCTACGATCAAAGACCCATTAAAGCGTTATGAAAATGTTCTAGAAATGGAAGAAGATCTTGCGACGGCATTAAGTCCAGAACGTCTAAATGAACCTTCTTTTATTGAGGATAATGATGATGAAGCGACAAAAGCAATCCCTATTATTCGTGATATACCAGATCAAAAGGATCTTGAAAAAACGGTTGAAATTCCACCTCCTCCTGCACCTATGGAACCAGCCGTGGTGCAGGACGTACAAGAATCAATGGCTGCTAATAAGAAAAAAGGTAAACGAAAGAAATGGCTGATGATCATTATTATTACGTTGGTTCTTTTCTTTGGATCTTTTGTTGCAGCATTTGCTCTTTTACCTAACTTATTTCGTGTTGATGAGGTAGAGGTTCCGAGTGTCGTTGAAATGTCCTTTGAAGAGGCACAAGACGAATTAACATCCTTAAAGTTGATCGTAGAGCGTGAAGAAATTGAGAGTGATACGATTCCTCAGGATCACATCGTTCGTCAAAATCCACAAGCTGGTTCAATGGTGAAAGAAAATGCTACTGTCACACTATATGTCAGTACTGGAGTCGAAGAAGTCGAACTAGATAATTATGTCGGACTACCGATTGACCGAGCTGAGACTCTTCTTAATGACTTGAACTACACAGTTGAGCGTATCCCAAGAGAAACAAATGATCAGTCACCAGGAATTGTCCTTTCCCAAAATCCTGAAGAAGGAACAATGGTCGTAGCTGAAGAAACGACTATTTATTTAACGTATAGTATTCAATCACAGATACGTCTTCGTAATCTTGAAGGAGAAGTCGAGGATTCAGTGCGATCCTATTTAAATGAAGTTGAGCTAGTTGGTCGTTTTAATTCTGAACATTCTCAAACAGTGGAAAAAGGAAAGGTAATTAGGCAATCTCCACCACCTTACACGATGCTGGAAAAAGGTGATGAGGTCAATATCATCATCTCAAATGGACCAGAGCCTCAGCGCGAACCTGAGAGACCAGCGCCGGCACCTGCTCCACCTCCACCTGAAGAGGAACCAACTCGACTATATGAAGTGAATCAACAAATCGTTGTTGAAGAGGAAGATCGTGCTGCAGGTAGAACTTACGATGTACGTATTGTTTACAGGGATGCTAATACAAATGGCGAAGACAGGGTCATAGTCGAAGAGACAATTAATGAAACGAAGGAATACACAGTGCCATTACGTGTTAGCCCTTCTCAAGGTGGATCTTTTGAGGTGTATGTGAACGGAGAACTTGCACATAACTCAAATACTTATACGTATGAAAGATAAGAAAGTATAAAATACGAGGATGTTTAGCGTAAGTAGTCTAACCGCTCGAGGTTGTCTCATCCTCCATGGGGCCCCGGCCTCCTAACCTGGCTGGTAACATATAGACGGGGGGCTGTCTGCACTTGTCGTGGCTGACCAAGGTGTTTGTACACTTTCTAAGAAGCTGGCTTAAAACCGCAAGGAATTAGACTCCTCATAAGGATCGTAATTTGGCTGGTTGATGAGTTGGCTTCCATTCATCTAAAATAATGAAGTACTTAAAAAATCTTGTCAAAAGCTAGGAGGTAATGAATGGCAACTGGAATGATTGTAAAAGCGTTAAGTGGTTTTTATTATGTTCATAATGAAGAAGGCTTGTTTCAATGTCGAGGCCGAGGTAATTTTCGTAAGCGTCAAATTAAGCCTCTCGTTGGCGATCACGTAGAATTTGAAGCAGAAAATCGTACAGATGGATATATATTAGATGTGTTTAAACGAAAAAATGAACTCATTCGTCCTCCCATTGCAAATGTCGATCAAGCCATTCTCGTTTTTTCTGCCCAAGAACCAGATTTTAGTACGTTACTTCTAGACCGTTTTCTTGTTCATATTGAAGCAAATGAGATCGTTCCGATTATTATCATTAGTAAAATTGATCTCTTAGATGAAGTGTCACGTAAAGAGATTGAAGAATATAAACAACTATACGAAAAAGTTGGGTATGCAGTCTTATTGACGTCAACGATCGACGACGACGACGGGATCGATCATTTGATTCCTTACTTGGCCGGGAAAGTTAGCGTTGTTGCTGGACAATCAGGGGTTGGAAAATCTTCATTATTAAACCATTTGAAACCAGACCTTGCAATTGAAACAAATGAAATTTCTACTCATCTTGGAAGAGGAAAGCATACGACAAGACATGTCGAATTATTAAAAATTTCAGACGGACTTGTGGCTGATACACCAGGCTTTAGCTCGCTTGATTTTATCAATATAGAAGCTGAGGACTTATCTGATTATTTCCCAGAAATGGCAGAGAAAGCTTCTGCTTGCAAGTTTAGAGTTTGTACACACACTTCTGAACCTGGATGTGCAGTGAAACAAGCGTTAGATGAGGGTGAAATTAATCATGGAAGATTTGAACACTACGAGCAATTTTTAGAAGAGATAAAAAATCAAAAACGGAGGTATGATCGATGATTAAGATTGCACCATCGATTTTGTCCGCTAACTTTTCGAAACTTGGAGAGGATGTCAAAGATGTGGAGAGGGCGGGAGCTGATTACATTCATGTTGACGTGATGGACGGTCATTTTGTTCCTAATTTAACAATTGGTCCACTCGTTGTAGAAGCGCTTCGACCTGTAACGAAGCTGCCTTTAGATGTCCATTTGATGATTGAAAACCCAGATGTGTACATTCCACAATTTGCAAAAGCGGGAGCAGATATTATTTCTGTTCATGTTGAAGCATGTCCTCACCTACACCGAACAATCCATCTGATTAAAGAGCAGGGCGTAAAGGCTGGAATTGTTCTTAATCCAGCAACTCCTGTTGAGATGATTGAGCCCATTTTAGCAGATGTCGATTTAGTCTTGCTGATGACTGTTAACCCAGGATTCGGAGGACAAGTTTTTATTGAGTCTGTTTTACCGAAAATTGAAAGAGTTGCTGCACTTGTTCGGAGTAGCAATTTAAATATTGAGATAGAAGTTGATGGTGGGATAAATTCTGAGACAGCGAGAAGATGTATTGCTGCAGGTGCCAATGTACTCGTTGCTGGATCAGCAATTTATAATCAAAAGGATCGGACAAAGGCGATTTCATCACTTCGTGTTTAGAACAGTGAATTCATATAAAAAAGAATTGGTAGTTATATTGGGGGTCGAACCATTATGGACGGCTTCTTTTTTTGTCTTTTAAACTGATGAACATAATTTTTTGAGGAGACATATATTGAGGTGTAAGGCATAAGCATATGGATAGAGAGACAAGGATCATATTTTAGCGCGATATGTGATTGAATAAACACCTGAAAAAACAGGAATAGTTTATTGTATTTGCATATATTAGTTAAAAGAGCATTAGTCGCTATCCATGTCGTGATTTAGATTGGACATATCGAGGGTTGAACAACGACATTCACGTCCTTTGGGCGTGAGGAATTTTTGACCATTATCCCCATGGCTATTCACGTTGAGGAGGAGGAGCTATGAAATTCTACACGATTAAGCTGCCTAAGTTTTTAGGTGGGGTTGTCAGGGCAGTACTGAACTCATTTAAAAAAGGGTAAACAAAAAAGCACCAAAGTGGTGCTTTTTTGTTATCATGCTGAAAGAGAACACTTTACACGCGTTCCACTTTACCAGACTTAAGTGCTCGAGTAGATACATAAACACGTTTTGGCTTACCGTCTACTAAAATACGTACCTTTTGAACGTTTACACCCCAACGGCGCTTCGTTTTATTCAGTGCGTGAGAACGCTTGTTGCCGCTACGAGCTTGTTTACCTGTAATATAACATTTACGTGCCATTATGTGCACCTCCTTATCCACAATACAATACGATTACTCTCGAAATCATACTTAAATATAGTAGCATAGCACATTTAAGATTGCAATAGGTTGGAGGGAAGTTTATCAAGTAATCTTGCTTGACAGTGCAATGTCAAGCGCAAAGCTCAAAACCGCTTTTAAATTCGGGTATAGTATAGTAAAATGGCGTTAATGTATGAAGTTTAGGCTTTGAAAGGGAGGAATGGGAATGTCAATTGAAATGAAAACACAACTTGGTGTTGTTGATGTCTCTAAAGATGTTGTTGCAACGATTGCGGGTGGAGCAGCAATTGATTGTTATGGAATTATCGGTATGGCATCTCAGAAACAAATTAAAGATGGCTTAACCGACCTACTTGGAAGAGAAAACTTTCGTCGTGGAGTTGTCATTCGTGAAGACGAAGAGCAGATTCATATCGACATGTATATTATCGTAAGCTATGGAACAAAAATTTCTGAAGTAGCTTATAATGTGCAAACCAAAGTAAAGTATCAATTAGAACAAATGTTGGGTCTTGATGTTGATTCCGTGAACATCTTTGTTCAAGGCGTCCGCGTTACAAACCCGTAAGTAGGTAGTTAGGAGGAAAAGTTTGTGGCAATAAAACAACTAGAAGGTAAGATGCTCGCTCAAATGTTTGTTGAGGGGGCATCGAATCTGTCAAGGTACGTAAAAGTCGTCGATTCGTTAAATGTGTTCCCAGTACCAGATGGTGATACAGGAACAAACATGAACTTATCTATTACTTCAGGTGTGAAGGAAGTAAAGCAGAATATACAGGATGATGCAAGTAAGGTTGCTGCCGCTTTTGCAAAAGGTTTACTGATGGGAGCAAGAGGGAATTCAGGTGTTATCTTATCTCAGCTTTTCAGAGGATTCTCAAAGCAGGTAGAAGGGAAATCGTCAATTAGTACAGTCGACTTTGCCAAAGCACTTGACCATGGTGTCGAGACGGCTTATAAGGCCGTCATGAAGCCTGTTGAGGGGACAATTTTAACGGTTGCTAAGGAAGCAGCCAAACACGCTCTAAAAACGGCTAAAAAGCATGATGATCTTATTTATGTTATGGATGAAACCTTAAAAGAAGCAAAGGCCTCACTGAAGCGTACACCTAACTTATTACCTGTTTTAAAAGAAGTTGGAGTAGTGGATTCTGGTGGACAGGGACTCGTCTATATATACGAGGGTTTTCTTGCTGTGTTAAAAGGCGAAGAATTATCGGATGATGTAGAGGATCTACCTTCAATGGAAGATCTGGTGAAAGTCGAGCACCATAATGTACAAAGCCATATGGCAACGGAAGATATTGAATTTGGCTTCTGTACAGAAGTGATGGTTCGTTTTGAGGAAGCGAAGACGGCTAAGAACCCGTTTGATGAAGGTAGCTTTAGACAAGAGTTAAGTGCTCTTGGTGATTCTTTACTGGTCGTTTCAGATGAGGATCTTCTTAAGGTACATATACACGCTGAACAACCAGGTGAAGTACTGACAAAAGCCCAACGTTTTGGTGAATTAATCAATATCAAAATTGAGAACATGCGCCAGCAGCATACTCATTTACTGGAAGAAACGAAAGCTGTTTATGAACAGGCTGGTGAGCTGACAGTTAAAGAAAAAAGCGAATTTGGTATCGTAACGGTATCAATGGGTGAAGGCATAGCAGAGCTGTTTAAAGGACTAGGAGCTGGAGTTGTCATTTCTGGTGGTCAAACGATGAATCCGAGCACAGAAGATATTGTGAAAGCAATTGAAGAAGTTCATGCCAAACACGTGATCATTTTACCTAATAATGGTAATATCATCATGGCAGCTGAACAAGCGGCTCAAGTTGTAGGTGAGAATGCGGTTGTTGTTCCGTCTAAAACGGTTCCACAAGGGCTTGCAGCATTGCTTGCGTTTAATCCGACTGAAGAGTTGGTAAACAATGCAGATACAATGACAGAGGCGATGACTGCTGTGAAATCTGGACAGGTAACATATGCTGTACGTGATACAACTATTGATGGCATTATAATTAAAAAAGATGACTTTATGGGCATTGCTGAAAAGAAAATTGTTAGCTCTGGAGCTGATATTCTTTCAGTGACAAAAGAACTTATTGTAAAAATGCTAGATGAAGACAGCGAAATCGTCACTTTACTTCAAGGTGAGGATGCATCAGACGATTCAACAGAGCAGCTAGTTGATTTCTTGGAAGAAGAATATCCTGAGTTAGAAGTGGATGTCCATAAGGGTAACCAACCTCTTTACTCTTATATTATTTCAGTTGAGTAAGGCAAGAATCAGAAAGGGGTGTGGAGTAGAGTGACGAAAATTAAAATTGTAACAGACAGTACCGCTGATATTCCAGCTTCTTTAGTGGAGGAATTGGGTATTACAGTCGTCCCTCTAAATGTTACTTTTTCAGATGAAGAATCTTATGAGGATGGAGTTAGCTTAACGGCAGATCAATTTTATAAAAAGGTTGAACAGTCGGGTATTATCCCATCAACTTCACAGCCCACTCCTCATCAATTCGAGGAAGTGTATCGCTCGTTGCTTGATGAAGATAGTACGATTATCTCCATTCATTTATCTTCAAAGTTAAGTGGCACTTTTCAATCTGCCACGATTGCAAAGCAAGCCATTGATGAAGAGAATGTGATTCATGTCATTGATTCAAAGCGTGCATCTTATGCGATTGGTATCATTGTCGTAGAAGTAGCAAAATTAGCAAATGAGGGCAAGTCGCTCGACGCTTGTTTAGCACGATTAGAAGAATTACTTGATGATACAAATGTCTTTTTTATGGTTGATACACTCGATTTCCTTCAAAAAAATGGCCGAATCGGAAAGGCATCAGCTCTACTAGGAACGATGCTAAAGATTAAGCCTATTCTTTCTTTATCTGCTGAAGGTGAAGTGTATTCTCATGAAAAAGCTAGAGGACAAAAGAAAGCACTGAATCGTATGATTGAATTGCTAAAAGACCAGTATGGGACTTCGCCTATCCACTTAGGCATTTTTCATGCTGTCAATGAGACTTTAGCAATGGAAATGTGTAAGAGACTTAAAGAAGAGTTCGATGTACAGTCGGACGTGATCACATCTATTGGTGCTGTTATTGGTGCGCATGTGGGGCCTGGTACCATCGCCATTGCCATGGCTAAAGCTTGAAAACGGAAAAAATATTCCTGCCTTTTCTAAAATGGGGTAGGAATATTTTTGTCTACTTAGAGTGGGGGAGGTCATCTATAATGAAGCAGCGCAGTTATCGTATTGATTCAATTAATAAACAGATAAAGACTAACAAATGTAATAGTTGCAATCATGATTGGCCGAGTTGGCTGAAATGAATGAGATCATGAAACAACCAGTTACGTCTGTGAATGGAATCGGGGAAGAGACCGCAAAACAATTACAAGGGCTCCGTATTACAACCGTTGGTGAACTTTTGGAGCATTTTCCGTTTCGCTATGAAGATTATAAGTTAAAAGACTTACATGAAGTCGGGCATGAAGAGCGAGTAACTGTTGTAGGAACTGTTCAAAGTGAACCGTCCATCCGTTATTTCGGAAAGAAGAAAAACCGTCTTTCATTTCGGTTTCTTGTTAACCAAATCCTTATCACTGTTACCTTCTTTAATCGTGCTTTTTTAAAAAATCAAATCGTTGTTGGATCTGAATTAACGATAACCGGTAAGTGGGACCAGCATCGGATGACGATTACAGGAAGCGAATGTCGCCAAGGGCGAGAAGAGAGAGAGCAAACGATTGTACCCGTTTATTCTGTAGCGGGTAAGTTGACAACGAAATCGCTACGTAAATACGTCTTTCAAGCAATCAAGCAGTTTGGTACACATATTCCAGATATTGTTCCTACTGAACTTTTAGAAGCTTATAAGCTTCCTACAAAAGGAGAAGCGGTACATCGTCTGCATTTTCCTCCTAACGCGGAATCGATGAAGCATGCGCGAAGACGAATGGTTTATGAAGAATTTTTGCTATTCCAATTAAAAATGCAAGCTTTTAGAAAAGCAAATCGCGAAAATGCAAAAGGGCGATCTCTTTTGATTTCATACGAGGATGTTAGCTCATTTATTCAGCAATTGCCATTTCCGCTAACTGGTGCACAAGAGCGTGTTGTTAATGAAGTGATGGCTGATCTACGTTCTCCTTACCGTATGAATCGTCTTCTGCAAGGGGATGTAGGCTCTGGGAAGACGGTTGTAGCGGCTATTTGTATGTATGTTGTGATTAAAGCTGGTTTTCAGGCGGCTCTCATGGTTCCCACTGAAATCCTTGCAGAGCAACATGTACAATCTTTACAATCATTTTTCGAACCACTTGGTATTCGCGTTGAATTATTATCAGGTTCTGTTAAAGGGAAAAAGAGAAAGGAACGTTTAGAAGCATTAAGAGTGGGTGAACTCTCTCTCGTTGTTGGAACGCATGCCTTGATTCAAGATGATGTGATTTTCCATAACCTCGGTTTGGTCATTACGGATGAACAGCATCGTTTTGGTGTTGAGCAACGACGAGTATTGCGAGACAAGGGAGAAAATCCTGACGTGCTTTTTATGACGGCAACGCCAATTCCAAGAACACTTGCGATTTCTGTGTTCGGTGATATGGATGTGTCGATTATTGATGAAATGCCAGCTGGTCGAAAAGTCATTGAAACGTACTGGGCAAAGCCTGATATGTTTGAGCGAGTGCTTGATTTTATCAATAAAGAATTGCAAGCTGGACGTCAAGCTTATATCATTTGTCCGTTAATTGAAGAATCAGAGAAGCTTGACGTTCAAAATGCAATCGATGTTCATATGATCTTACAACAGCATTTTCAAGGAAAGTGGCAGGTTGGTCTGATGCATGGCCGCCTCCCATCTGCAGAAAAAGAAGCTGTAATGGAAGCTTTTAGTAAGAATGAATCGCAAATTCTCGTTTCGACTACAGTTGTTGAAGTAGGGGTTAACGTACCAAATGCAACGGTGATGGTGATTTATGATGCAGAGCGCTTTGGCCTTGCCCAGCTCCATCAATTAAGAGGACGGGTCGGTCGTGGCGATGCCCAGTCATATTGCATTTTGCTAGCTGATCCTAAATCTGAAGTAGGGAAAGAACGAATGAGAATTATGACTGAAACCAATGATGGCTTTGTTCTTTCTGAGAGAGATTTAGAATTGCGTGGTTCGGGTGATTTCTTTGGAACGAAACAGAGTGGCTTGCCCGACTTTAAAGTGGCGGATGTCGTTCATGATTACCGCGCTTTAGAAGTAGCTCGTCAAGATGCTGTGAAGCTAGTAAATTCAAGTGCCTTTTGGTCTGAACAACGTTATGCTGATTTAAGGGAGTATATCCACGAACAAGGAATATTAGATGGGCAAAAACTGGATTAACTATTGAAATCAAGCATAAGCAACTATATACTACTCTTAGTACCTAGTCATATAAATAAGTGGAAGGTGCATGCCTTGAAACGAAAAAAGAAAGAACGCCAAGAGCTACTTAAACAGACATTAGAAGCGAACCCCTTTATGACAGATGAAGCGCTCGCAGATCAATTTGCTGTTAGTATACAAACGATTCGTCTTGATCGAATGGAGCTAGCGATTCCAGAATTACGGGAGCGAATTAAGGATGTTGCCAAGCAACAGCTTGATGATGTGAAGGCACTCTCGCCTGAAGAAGTCATCGGTGAAATTGTTGACCTCCAGTTGGATGAAAGAGCAATTTCTATTTTAGATGTCAAAAATGAACATGTATTTTCTCGAAGTGGCATCGCCCGTGGGCATCATTTATTTGCACAAGCCAATTCGCTAGCTGTTGCGATTATTGACGATCAATTAGCTTTAACAGCCAAAGCAACGATTCGTTTCACTAGACAAGTACAAGCTGGTGAAAGAGTCATTGCGAAAGCACAAGTAGTTGACATTGATTTAGCCCTTACAAAAGTGAATGTGTTAAGCTATGTAGATCATGAACTTGTGTTTTCAGGTGAATTTGTGATGTACCGTTCAAATGATCGAGAGCCAAAAAGGGGAGAACAAAAATGAGATTATCCATTGATGCAATGGGAGGCGACAATGCCCCAAAAGCCCAAGTTGAAGCTGCCCAAAAGGCAATTCAATCATTTCCTGACATAGAGATTACTCTGGTTGGAGATGAAGAAGAGATTCAAAAATATCTTACTGATTCTACTCGAATAACGATTTTACATACGACGGAAAAAATTGAAGACACGGATCAACCAACGACAGCTGTTCGTAGGAAGAAAGATTCATCAATGGTTCTTGCCGTTCGTGAAGTGAAAGAGGGGCGTGCTGATGCAACGATTTCATCTGGTAATACAGGAGCATTGATGACAGCTGGTTTGCTATATGTTGGTCGAATAAAAGGGATCGATCGCCCAGCTCTTTCGCCGATGCTACCTACACTTGATGGAAACGGCTTTTTATTGCTTGATGTAGGGGCAAATATGGACGCTAAGCCTGAACAGTTACTTCAATATGCGATCATTGGTAAAACATACATGGAAATGGTTCGCGGTGTGAATAAGCCTCGTATCGGCTTATTAAATGTAGGAACCGAGAGTGGAAAGGGAAATGAACTGACAAAGAATGCATTTCCACTTCTTGAAGCTGCGGGTTTTCATTTTGTTGGAAATGTCGAAGCGCGTGATTTATTAAATGGTGTAGCAGATGTTGTCGTTTGTGATGGTTTTGCTGGAAATTTAGTTTTAAAAACAATCGAAGGAACGGCAGGAACTTTGTTTTCTTTGTTGAAAAAAGAATTAACAAGCTCATTTATTAATAAACTAGCTGCTGGAGTGTTGAAGTCTAGCTTCAAAGAAATTAAGAATACGTTAAGTTATTCTGAATACGGTGGAGCAGGCCTATATGGTTTAAAAGCTCCTGTGATAAAGGCTCATGGTTCATCCGATGCAACAGCTGTATTTCATGCGATTCGACAAGCTAAAGAGATGGTTGAACAGCAGGTGGTAACCATTATTAAAAGTGAAGTTGCTAAACTTGAGCAAAAACAAGAGTAAAGGATGATTTTGATGGGGAAAATAGCCTTTCTGTTTCCAGGACAAGGGTCTCAAGCTGTTGGAATGGGTCAAGAGCTAATTGAAAAAGAAAGCAGTTGTAAAGATATTTTTGATCGAGCAGATGCAAAGCTTGAGTATGCTCTTTCTACAATAATGCTTGAAGGACCAGAAGATACTCTTAAAAGAACAGAGCACACTCAGCCCGCTTTAGTGACAATGAGTACAGCTGTTCTTGAACTTTTGCAAGAAGAAGGAATTACCCCAGATTATGTAGCTGGACATAGTTTAGGAGAATATAGTGCACTCGTAGCGTCAAAAGCGATGACTTTTGAAGATGCTGTTTATGCTGTAAGAAACAGAGGATTGTTTATGGAAGAAGCCGTTCCTTTTGGAGAGGGAGCGATGGCAGCTGTTCTAGGATTGGATCGTGCAACGCTGGAAGAAGTTTGTGAAGCTGTCGCAAGAGAATCTGGTGAAATAGCAGAACTTGCAAACTTGAATTGCCCTGGACAAATCGTTCTTTCAGGTTCAGCTAAAGGAATTGAGTTAGCAAGTGTCAAGGCGAAAGAAGCTGGGGCAAAGCGGGTGATCCCACTCCAAGTGAGTGGACCGTTTCATTCATCATTAATGAAGCCAGCCGCTATCAAACTTGAAGGTGTTCTTCAAGGCATTGAGATTTGTGATGCTGTTATTCCAGTAATCGCGAATGTTTCGGCAGAAGCGGTACAAGACTCAGCTCAGGTTCGTATAAACTTAATTGAACAGGTGTATTCACCAGTCCTTTGGGAGGATACGATTCGGACATTACTTGCTGCTGGTGTCGATACATTTGTTGAAGTAGGCTCAGGTAACGTTTTAACGGGACTTGTACGTAAAGTTGAACGGAGAGCAAAAGCGATGGCTATTAGCAATCGTGAGGGAGTGTTAAAGCTAAAAGAAATGCTTGAAGGGGTGAACGATAATGTTACAAGGTAAAGTGGCGATCGTAACAGGTGCTTCTCGCGGGATTGGACGAGCAACAGCCATTGAATTAGCGCGCAACGGAGCAAATGTAGTAGTTAATTACGCTGGAAGTAAAGAAAAGGCAGAGCAAGTGGTCGTGGAAATTAAGGAGCTTGGTGTTGATGCGTTAGCGATTCAGGCTGACATTGCAAATAGTGAACAGGTTACAGAAATGGTGAAAGAGGCGATCGATACATTTGGTAGAGTCGATATCCTTGTTAATAATGCCGGAATTACAAAGGATAATCTCATCATGCGTATGAAAGAAGAAGAATGGGATGCGGTCATTAATACGAATTTAAAAGGTGTCTTTAACTGTTCAAAAGCAGTGACTCGTCAAATGATGAAGCAACGATATGGAAGAATTATTAATGTAGCATCTGTTGTAGCTACATTAGGAAATGCTGGACAAGCTAATTATGTAGCAGCAAAAGCAGGTGTGATTGGATTAACGAAGACGATGGCACGAGAATTAGCAAATCGTAATATACACGTTAATGCAGTTGCTCCAGGTTTCATTGAGACAGATATGACTGACGAGCTTGGGGAAGATGTAAAAGGTCAACTTCTAACGCAAATTCCACTTGCTACTCTTGGGAAACCTGAGCATATTGCAAGAGTTGTCCGTTTCCTAGCAAGTGCAGATGCTGATTATATGACTGGACAAACTTTACATGTCGACGGTGGGATGGTAATGCCGTAAGTAAGAGGGTCACTTGGGAGAAAAGAGAGCTTGACAGAAATCGTGTTCATCGGTAAAATTCTCCTAGCCTTCATCAAACCTTGAGAGGAGGTGAACGGAACATGGCAGATACATTATCACGTGTAACAAAAATTGTTGTTGATCGTCTTGGTGTAGAAGAGGCAGAAGTAAAACCTGAGGCTTCTTTTAAAGATGATTTAGGTGCAGATTCATTGGATGTAGTTGAACTTGTAATGGAACTTGAAGATGAGTTTGACTTAGAAATTTCTGATGAGGAAGCTGAGAAAATTGCGACTGTTGCTGATGTCGTTGATTACATAAACAGCCGTCAGTAAAAGAGTTAAGTCCCATGTGGTTGCGCCATATGGGACTTGCTTTTAAAATGTGTAGTAAGCTTGGTTTGTGTGTCGTTTATCGTCTCTTGACGTAATAAACAATCGACGGTTACTAATTTTTTATGATGTTGGAGGTTACAATGCCACAATCTTCGAAGTACCAACGTAAAGCGAAGTCCCATCAATCGAGTGATCGAAGACGGGCACCTAGAAAAATGATTTTAACAGAAGAACAGAAAAAGCAATTCGATGTCTTAATGGAACGTGTTGAGTTGACTTTTGAAAACCGAAAGCTCTTAATCCAAGCTTTCACGCATTCATCCTATGTGAATGAGCACCGAATTTATTCTTTTCAAGATAATGAGCGTTTAGAGTTTCTTGGAGATGCGGTTTTAGAGCTTGCGGTCTCTCAGTTTTTATTTAAAAAATTTACTGCAATGAGCGAAGGAGATATGACTAAGCTTCGTGCTTCAATCGTTTGTGAACCTTCTCTTGCCCGCTTTGCACATGAGCTTCATTTTGGTGAAGTTGTGTTACTTGGAAAGGGAGAAGAAATGACTGGTGGAAGAGCGCGCCCAGCCTTGCTTGCTGATGTGTTTGAAGCATTTATTGGCGCCTTGTATTTAGACCAAGGTCTTGAAATAGTTTACCAGTTCTTAAGCAAGACAATGTATCCAAAGATTAATGATGGTGCTTTTTCGCATATGATGGATTTCAAAAGTCAGCTACAAGAGTTCATTCAGCGTGATAATTTAGGACAAATCCAATATATTATTGTCCAAGAGCGTGGACCTGCACATAATCGTGAATTTGTCTCTGAAGTGCAGCTAAATGAATCAACACTCGGAATTGGGACTGGGCGCTCTAAGAAAGAAGCTGAGCAGCATGCAGCACAACAAGCTTTGATGAAATTAAGTGAACAGGAAAAGCTTAAATAAGAAAACGTCCTCTCCATTTTATTTGAGAGGACGTTTTCTTATTTGCGTAGTCGGCCAAGTTCAGACACAATTGCATCGAGTTCACTAACCGAAAATGAATTCTTTTTCTTGATCATTTCATAAATATCTCGTAAATCTTCATACTGATCGGTATCAAAGCTTTTGGAATTAAGAGCACCTGCATTGACAATTTGCAGTTTCTTTTTGATCTCTTCAAGCATAAACTCAATATTTTCGCGTTTGTTAGTCGTTAAATCCATTTCCTCACTCCTATTTGCAACTAGATATTCTTATCGTATCATAGAGTGACATAGATGTCCTTAGTTTATAATTAAGAACTCGATTGTTTAATCGGATGAATGTCTGATATTATAGATAAGCTTCATATGGTAGAATAGATAGGTTGTTAATCATGGTAAGGGGGAAAAAGTATGTTCCTCAAACGACTTGAAGTCGTAGGATTCAAATCTTTTGCAGAACAAATTAATATTGATTTTGTTCCGGGTGTCACGGCAGTTGTCGGGCCAAACGGAAGCGGGAAAAGTAATATATCTGACAGTATACGATGGGTACTTGGTGAGCAATCAGCAAAGTCACTTCGAGGTTCAAAAATGGAGGACATTATTTTTGCTGGAAGTGATAGTCGCAAGCCACTTAATTATGCTGAGGTTAGTCTTGTTCTTGATAATGAGGACCAGCATCTTGCAATTGACTATAGCGAAGTGAGCGTGACGCGAAGAGTGTATCGTTCAGGTGATAGTGAATATTTAATCAATAAACAGCCTTGTCGTTTAAAGGATATCGTAGATTTATTTTTGGATTCTGGCTTAGGTCGAGAAGCCTATTCGATTATTGGACAAGGGAAGGTCGAAGAGATATTAAGTAATAAAGCTGAAGATCGTCGAGTGATCTTTGAAGAGGCCGCAGGTGTATTGAAATATAAGACACGCAAAGTAAAAGCGGAAAAGCGCTTAATTGAAACGCAAGACAACTTATTTCGGGTTGAGGATATTCTTCATGAATTAGAAGATCAAGTTGAGCCCCTTCAAATTCAAGCTTCTATCGCGAAAGATTATTTGCAAAAACGCGAGGAATTAAAAGAAGTAGATATTGCTTTACTCGTTCATGAAATTAATGAGCTTCATGGTCAGTGGGAAAATGAGAAAAAGAAATTAACTCGTGTTAGAGAACAGTTTGATGAGTATGAGAAAAAGCTAGAAGATATGGAACAGCAGCGTTTATCGTTACGAGAGAAAACAACTTTACTAGCAACCGAGTATAACCAAGCGCAGGAAGAACTCCTTTTCGAAAGTGAAGAGCTTGAAAAAAACGAAGGAAAGCGCCAAGTATTAAAAGAACGGAAGCGAAATGCTTCTCAAAATAAAGAACAATTAGAACGTGCTTTAAAAGATAAATCAGATCAATTTACCGCTATAAATCAAGAATGGCAAGCAGAAAAAGAGAAACTTGAACATGCGCGTAGCCAGTTAGAAGAGTTAGAAGAGCTCGTGTCAAAAAAACAATCTCTAATTAATCGAGCTAGCTCAAATAGGGAAGAAGAGATAGATCGCCTTAAGGCAGACTATATTGAGGTTCTAAATGAACAGGCAAGTATTCGAAATGAACGTCGCTATCTTGAAGAGCAGATCAGACAGCAAAGCGTGAAGCAAGAACGATTGATTTCTGAGAATGAGGGTTTGCTTACTAGTCGCACGGAACTATTGGAGCGACTTAAGGAAGCGATACAAGAAGCCGACGAAAAGGAAAAAGATTTGGCGAAGGTTGGCGAAGATTATCGTAAGCTTTTGCGTCAGCATGAAACGCAAAAAGAGCTCTATCATCAAAAAGAAACACAGCTCTATGAGACGTATCAAATCTTGCAGCGACTACAGTCCCGAGCGGATGTGTTAGAAGAGATGCAAGCTGATTTCTCGGGGTTCTTTCACGGTGTAAAGGAAATACTGAAGGCTCGCGGGCAACTCCCAGGCGTGCTTGGCGCGGTTGCTGAATTGATTCAAGTGCCAAAGGATTATGAGACAGCCCTAGAAATTGCTTTAGGAGGGGCTTCACAGCATATCGTCATGGAATCTGAAGCTAATGCAAGAAAAGCGATTCAATTTCTCAAACAAAATCGGATCGGTCGCGCGACATTTTTACCACTACCTGTCATGAAACCAAGGGAGATACCAGGCTTTCAATTACAGCAAATTGAAGGTCACTCTGCTTTCATAGGTGTCGCGGCCTCTTTATTATCTTTTGACAAAAAATATGAGAACGTCATCTTTCATTTGCTTGGGCATGTCATCATCGCAAATGATTTACAAGGAGCCAATGAGCTAGCGAAAATAACGGGACATCGCTTTCGAGTTGTTACGCTGGACGGTGACGTTGTAAATCCAGGAGGCTCGATGACAGGGGGGGCGATGAAACAAAAGCAAACCCCATTGCTCGGTAGAAAGCGTGAACTTGAAGAGTTACAAGAGAAACTTATGACACTTACTAGTATTGCTGAAAATTTAGAGCAAGAAGTAAAGCAATTAAAAGACAAAAATGGAGCAGAAGAACTAGCACTTGAAGATCTTCGTACAAGCGGAGAAGAGGCTCGTCACATTGCTCAAGTTGCAAAAGCGAATGTACGTGATCTTGAACGAGAAGTCGAACTTTCACAGGATCAATTCTCGAGATTTGATCGCGACAAAGCAGGTTTTGCGGAAGATATTGAACGAATCCAAACTCGTCTTACACAACTTGAAGTAACATATGAGGAAACGACTAAACAAGCCGAGCAGCTAGAGCAAGAAGTGAAGCGGCTTGAAGTTGAGCAAGTTGAGCAGCGTCAATCTAGGGAAACATTACAAGAAGAACTCACTACGGATAAGATTGCACTTGCAACAGCAAAGGAACGATTCTCTTCGATCAAAGAACAGACGAAGCGCTTAAGTGCAGCTAAATCGCTATTAGAAAGTGAGCTTACAGAGCTTCGCGACCATTTTGAATTGGTAGTTGGCGAAATATCTGATCGTTCAGGTGGAGAAAGTAGCCTAGAAGAACGGATTGAACGAAGCCGTATGAAAAAGCAGGAGCTTACCGAACGAATAATGAAGATGAAGCAGGAAAGACATGCTCTTGATGAAGCATATGTCAAGCTTGAACAAGCTCTTAAAAAGCAGCAAGGTGACCATTCATACGTGGCAAATGAGTGTCGCCAAATTGAAGTGAAGGTCAATCGAATGGATGTAGATCTCGATAATCGTTTGAATCATCTTCGTGAGGAATATGAGCTCTCCTTTGAAGCGGCAAGCATGCAGCACAAGCTTCAAATAGACCCTGAGGAAGCAAGAACAAAGGTGAAGCTCATTAAATTGGCGATTGAAGAGCTTGGGACAGTTAATCTTGGAGCAATCGAGGAATACGAACGAGTTCGCGAGCGTTTTGACTTTTTAAATGAGCAACGCCAGGATTTACAGGATGCCAAAACGACTTTACATGACGTCATTGCAGAAATGGACCAAGAGATGACTAGACGTTTTCATGAGACATATATACAAATTCGCGCTCATTTCCAAAAGATTTTCAAGCAATTGTTTGGCGGAGGTGAGGCTGATTTAGTATTAACTGAGCCAGATAACTTGCTTAGTACAGGTGTGGAAATTTTAGCGAGACCCCCAGGAAAGAAAATGCAAAACCTCGCACTATTATCTGGTGGGGAGCGGGCATTAACAGCAATTGGCCTGTTGTTTGCGATTTTACGTGTCCGTCCAGTACCTTTTTGTGTTCTTGATGAGGTGGAAGCAGCGCTTGATGAAGCGAACGTTAGCCGCTTTGCTCATTTCCTGAAGGATTTCAGTGCAGCGACACAATTTATTGTCATTACACACCGAAAAGGAACGATGGAAGAAGCGGACGTTCTCTATGGTGTAACGATGCAGGAATCAGGAGTGTCGAGACTCGTTTCAGTTAAACTAGAAGAAACAAAACAATTAGTGGAAAGCTAGGTGACGAATATGAGCTTTTTTAAGAAATTAAAAGAAAAAATTACGAATCAGACGACCGAGGTAACAGATAAATTTAAACAAGGATTAGAAAAAACGAGAGATTCCTTTGTCGGTCGCATGAATGAACTTGTGTACCGGTATCGAAAAGTAGATGAAGATTTTTTCGAGGAATTAGAAGAACTGTTAATTAGTGCAGATGTTGGTGTCACGACGGTGATGGAGCTTATTGATGAGTTAAAGGATGAAGTTCGCTTACGAAATATTAAGGATACAAAAGAGATCCAACCCGTTATTTCAGAAAAGCTTGCTGAGTTACTTGAAAAAGAGGGGGATGATGTATCTCTCAACCTTCAAGAATCGGGTATGACTGTTATCCTAGTTGTTGGTGTGAATGGAGTCGGAAAAACAACAAGTATTGGTAAGCTTGCGCATCACTTAAAGCAGCAAGGGAAATCTGTGATGATGGCTGCGGGTGATACATTCCGTGCAGGAGCCATTGAACAGCTTGAAGTATGGGGAGAGCGTGTCGGCGTAGATGTCATTAAGCAACAAGCTGGGTCGGACCCTGCAGCCGTCATGTATGATGCTCTTCAAGCAGCTAAAGCACGTAAGATCGATGTTTTACTTTGTGATACAGCAGGACGACTTCAAAACAAAGTAAACTTAATGAATGAACTGGAGAAGGTAAAGCGGATCATTGAACGTGAAGTTCCTGGAGCACCTCATGAAGTTCTACTTGTTCTTGATGCAACAACTGGTCAAAATGCGATGTCACAAGCAAAGACGTTCGGTCAATCAACAGATGTATCGGGTATTGTCTTAACGAAGCTTGACGGAACGGCTAAAGGTGGGATTGTTCTAGCGATTCGTCATGAGCTTGACATTCCTGTGAAATTTATCGGACTTGGTGAAAAGGTTGACGATCTGCAACCGTTTGATGCGGAACAATTTGTGTATGGATTGTTTAAAGATGTCCTAGAAGCAGAACAGGAAGATAGTCAATAAGAAAGCGACGAGGCTCTGCTAGTAGGATGAAATCTAATATAGGATAGAAACTTGTTTAGGTATAAGTGATCCTTTGTTAAGAAAAAAACTTGACAGTATCGAAGCGATGTTGTAACATGATATCTCGTAAAGGGAAATCACTTAACAAGGGGTTGGTTATGTGTTGGAGAAGACGCTCCGAATGAATCTTTTATTCGATTTCTATCAATCCTTGCTAACACAGAAGCAGAGTAAATATATGTCCTTGTATTATTTGGATGATTTCTCTTTAGGTGAGATTGCCGAGGAGTTTGATATTAGTCGACAAGCTGTTTATGATAATATTAAGCGAACAGAAGCAATGCTCGAGGAATATGAGAGCAAGTTGAAGCTTCTTTCTAAGTTTGAGAAGCGTTCAGAACTTGTCGCTCAAATGAAGCAGGCAATCGAAAGCAATGCGACTCCTGAAGAGATCATGTCAATGCTTGACTCTCTTGAGAAATTGGATTAGGAGGCGACAACATGGCATTTGAAGGTTTAGCGGAGCGACTGCAAGATACATTAACAAAAATTCGTGGTAAAGGAAAAGTAAGCGAACAAGACATCAAAGATATGATGCGTGAAGTTCGGCTCGCTTTACTAGAAGCGGATGTTAACTTTAAAGTTGTGAAGCAATTTATTGCAAGTGTGAAAGAAAAGGCACTTGGGCAAGAAGTGATGAAAAGCTTAACGCCAGGTCAACAAGTCATTAAGGTGGTTAATGAAGAATTAACGGCTTTAATGGGGGGCGAGCAAAGCAAAATCGCAGTAGCACAAAAGTCGCCAACTGTTGTGATGATGGTCGGCCTTCAAGGTGCAGGTAAGACAACAACGACGGCAAAGCTGGCAAATCATTTACGCAAGAAGCATAATCGCAATCCGTTGCTTGTCGCGGCTGATATTTACCGTCCAGCGGCCATAAAGCAGCTAGAAACACTAGGCAAACAGTTAAATATGCCAGTCTTTTCTTTAGGAGATCAAGTCAGCCCTGTTGAAATTGCTAAACAAGCAATTTCAAAGGCAAAGGAAGAGCATCATGATTATGTGCTGATTGATACAGCAGGTCGTTTGCATATTGATGAAACCTTAATGGATGAGTTGAAGCAAGTAAAAGAGCTAGCTAAACCAGATGAAATTTTACTTGTTGTTGATGCAATGACTGGTCAAGATGCTGTGAATGTGGCAGAGAGCTTCAATGAACAGCTTGATGTGACTGGTGTCGTCCTTACAAAACTTGACGGGGATACTCGTGGTGGGGCAGCTATTTCAGTTAAAGCTGTGACAAATACACCAATTAAGTTTGTCGGGATGGGCGAAAAAATTGATCAACTTGAGCCTTTTCATCCAGAGCGTATGGCATCACGAATACTTGGTATGGGTGATGTGCTTACACTTATTGAAAAAGCACAGTCGAATGTTGATGAAGAAAAGGTTAGAGAGCTTGAGAAAAAAATGCGGAATATGGATTTCACATTTGATGATTTCCTTGAGCAGCTAGATCAAGTTCGTAATATGGGTCCACTTGATGAAATACTTGGTATGATACCAGGCTTGAACAAAGCTAAAGGTATGAAGGATTTACAAGTAGATGACAAGCAAATTGGTAAGGTCGAGGCGATCGTTCGGTCCATGACAAAAAAGGAAAAGCAAGATCCAAGTATCATGAACGCAAGTAGACGCCGTAGAATTGCAAATGGTAGTGGTACGACAATTCAAGATGTCAACCGACTATTAAAGCAATTTGAAGACATGAAGAAAATGATGAAACAAATGACCGGTATGACCTCAGGTAAAGGAAAGAAACGAGGAAAAGGTCTTGGTGGCTTTAAGCTTCCATTTTAAAACTGAAGTCCTTTTTTCTAGTTGATAACTAGAAAAATTGATGATATTATAAACTATTGTGTGAAATATTTTTGGAGGTGTCCCACGAATGGCAGTAAAAATTCGTTTAAAGCGTATGGGTTCAAATAAGGCCCCATTCTATCGTGTAGTAGTAGCAGATTCTCGCGCACCGCGTGACGGTCGTTTCATCGAAGAGATTGGAACGTACAACCCATTAACTCAACCAGCTAAGGTTGACATTGCTGAGGAAAAAGCTCTTGACTGGATGCTTAAAGGTGCAAAGCCTTCTGATACAGTTCGTAATCTTTTCTCTAAAGCTGGGTTAATGGAAAAGCTTCACAACGCAAAAAACCAGAAGTAATTAATTCTTCCAAAAGGAGAATCGCATGAAGGCGTTAGTTGAACACATTGTAAAAGCACTTGTGGATCAGCCTGAACATGTTCAAGTTGAAGAGGTACAAGAAGGACAAACCCTTTGTTTACGATTAACTGTTCATCCTGATGATATTGGGAAGGTTATTGGTAAGCAAGGTCGGACCGCTAAAGCGATACGCTCGGTATTAATTGCCGCAGCACCGTCGCAGTACAAGCGAGTGCGATTAGACATCGTGGATTAGCAACGCAGAAAAAAGGGTGAGGGGAAACCTCTCCCTTTTTCTATTGGTTTTGACCAAATGTAAGACTGATAGCTATAATCTTTGTAAAGGATAAAGGATTGCCTTCGTTCTGAAAAAGAAACACAAAGAGGTGTATTGTGAAGCTAATTCGAACAGTTATCATTAAACACATTGTCACAGAAGAAAAAAAAGCAGCACTTATTTCTGAATTCGAAACAGAAATCATACAATGTGAACGGGAGCTTGAGCAGCTTGTGTTTCAGTTACATAAAGCAACAAAGGATATTCCAAATAAGCATGAACAGCTTACTTTACGAGCACGCTATAAAGAGGAAATTAAAAAGCGCGAAGAAAGACTTCAAACGATTTCGTTTAAGGTACAGCAACTTAACAAGCTTGAACTAGGTTCTGAAATTGGGGTAGGGACAGCGGAAAGTATAGTTGATATAGAAGTTGGTGATCCTTGGCCAGACTTTGAGCAAAAAATAGAAGTTATAATTAAGAACGGTATTGTACATGAAATTCGAGAAAGTAGGAGTGAGCATGACGAATTGGTATAAAGTTGGTAAGGTCGTTAACACGCATGGAGTAAGAGGAGAAGTAAGAGTTATTTCAACGACTGATTTTGCTGATGAACGATATGCAATAGGGACGAGTCTCATGATTAGGCATGAAGGTCAAAAAGAAGAATTTCCAGTTGAAGTTCGTCATCATCGTCGCCATAAAAATTTTGATCTCCTCCAATTTGAAGGCTACCATTCCATCAACGATGTTGAAAAGTTCAAAGGAGCGACCCTTTATGTGTCGGAAGAATTACTTAAGGAATTAGATGAAGGTGAATTTTATTACCACGAGATCATCGGTTGTTTGGTTATAACCGAAGAAGGTACAGAGCTTGGGAAAATAAAAGAAATTATTGAAACAGGGGCAAATGATGTCTGGGTTGTTCAACGTATAGGTGGGGGGAAAGATATTTTACTACCTTATATTGAAGATGTTATTAAGGACATCAATATTGAAGAGAAAATTATTCGTGTGCATTTAATGGAAGGTTTAGTAGAATGAAAATAGATGTGTTGTCGCTTTTCCCAGATATGTTTACAGGTGTATTTGGTTCCTCAATCTTAAAGCAAGCTCAGGATCGCAACGCTGTCTCGCTTAATGTAGTCGATTTTAGACAATATGCTGATAATAAGCATGATAAGGTTGACGATTATCCTTATGGTGGTGGAGCAGGGATGGTATTACGTGCTCAGCCCATTTTCGATGCTGTTGAAGATTTGAGAAAAAGAAACAATACAAAGCCACGTGTGATTTTACTCTGTCCTCAAGGAGAGCGATATTCACAGCAGAAAGCGGAAGAATTAGCCGAGGAAGAGCATTTAATTTTATTGTGTGGACATTATGAAGGGTATGATGAACGGGTAAGGAAACATCTTGTTACCGATGAAATCTCGATAGGGGACTATGTGCTAACTGGTGGTGAGGTAGGGGCAATGGTTGTTGTTGATAGTGTAACAAGGCTATTGCCTGGTGTTCTTGGAAATGCAGAGTCTGCGATAACAGATTCGTTTTCTACTGGTTTGCTTGAACACCCTCATTATACGCGTCCTGCGGAGTTTAGGGGGATGAAAGTACCCGATATTCTTCTATCAGGGCATCACAAGCGGATAGAAGAGTGGCGAGAGCGGGAATCGCTAAGAAGAACCTGGTTAAGAAGACCTGATCTGCTAGAGAGACAAGACTTGAATGAAAGACAAAAAGAATGGATTCGTGAATTTGAAAGAAATGGCTAAAGCGCCTTGTATAGTTGATTGAAATATGGTACTATATCACTTGTGGCTATTAGCCAGTGATTACGATGTTCCGCTGCAGGTTGACCTGATAAGAGCATCTGTATGGAAGGAGTGGAATTATATGAACAACATTATCCGTGAAATTACTAATGAGCAACTACGTAGTGATCTTCCAGCGTTTCGTCCTGGTGACACTTTAGTTATCCATGTTAAAGTTGTTGAGGGAACTCGTGAGCGTATCCAGTTATTCGAAGGCGTTGTTATTAAGCGTCGTGGTACTGGTGTTAGCGAAACTTTCACAGCTCGTAAGATCTCATACGGTGTAGGCGTTGAACGTACATTCCCATTACATTCACCTAAGATCGCTAAGATCGAAGTGAAGCGTCGCGGTAAAGTACGTCGTGCTAAACTTTACTACTTGCGTAACCTACGCGGTAAAGCGGCTCGTATTAAAGAAATCCGATAAAAAACCAAGGAAGGAGCTTAGGGAACTAAGCTCCTTTTTTAGCTTCTAATGCGATTAAATATATGCTGGGATTAAGAATGTGTTTTGGATAAGAATATGATAAACTAATGCTTGTACTCTAAAGGAATTTAAACGTAGCAAAAGAATAAAAGTATAAACATCGTTTTGATATGAGTGATAGCTAATGGAGGGCACCAGCATGAGTGAGGAAAAAAAAGAATCATGGGAATGGCTAAAGGCAATTGTAGTTGCACTTGTTCTTGCCTTTCTCATACGTCAATTTTTGTTTGCTCCAGTCGTTGTTGATGGTGAATCAATGATGCCAACTTTAGAACATAATGATCGAATGATTATTAATAAAATTGGTTATATATTTGATGAACCAAAACGTTTTGATATTATCGTTTTCCATGCTCCAGCAGGTAAGGATTACATTAAACGTGTCATTGGTCTGCCAGGAGATACGATTGAATATAGAGATGATATTCTCTATGTGAACGGCGAAGCAATCGCTGAACCATATTTAGACGAATTAAAACAAATATATGATGGTGGGTCGGTTACAGGTGATTTTAAACTTGTTGATGTAACAACTGAGACTGTTGTACCTGAAGATGAGTTGTTTGTTTTAGGAGATAACCGTCGTCACAGTAAGGATAGTAGGGATATCGGTACAGTGCATATAGATGAGGTTGTAGGAAGAGCTAATGTTGTTTTTTGGCCTTTAACAAATATAGGTATTGCAAAGTAGGTGTAAGGTTTGACTATTCAATGGTTTCCAGGTCATATGGCAAAAGCACGAAGAGAGGTCACAGAGAAACTCAAATTCATTGATGTTGTGATTGAGCTTCTTGATGCTAGGGTTCCTCTAGCTTCGCGTAATCCGATGATTGATGAGATTGTTTCGCATAAGCCAAGGCTGATTTTATTAAATAAAGCTGATTTGGCAGATCAATCAGTTACAGAAAAATGGAAAAAATATTTTGAGAAAAAAGGGGCAATGGTACTAGCGATCAATGCTCAGACAGGAAAAGGGGTTGAGAAAATCCCAGCTGCGTGTAAGGAACTAGCCACACCAATTCTGGATAAAATGAAAGCAAAGGGAATGAAGCCAAGAGCAATAAGAGCCATGATTCTTGGAATTCCTAATGTAGGAAAGTCAACGTTAATTAATCGTCTTGCCTCCAAACGAACAGCTCAAGTCGGTGATCGTCCTGGTGTGACGAAAAAACAACAATGGATCAAGGTAGGAACTGAACTGGAATTACTAGATACGCCAGGAATTCTTTGGCCTAAATTTGAAGACCAAGTAATTGGTTACAGATTGGCTGCGACAGGTGCTATTAAAGATGAACTCCTTGATTTTCAAGATATCGCACTCTTCTTGCTTAACTATTTAAAAGATGCTTATCCAACTCTTATCCAAAAGCGTTACAAAGTAGAAGATATACCTGATGAGGGTGTAGCTCTTTTTGATGAAATTGGTAAAAAACGAGGTTGTTTATTGCCTGGTGGCTATGTTGATTATGATAAAGCGGCAGAAATTATTTTGCGCGAGATGCGCTCTGGTACGCTAGGTAGAATCTCACTTGAAACACCAGAAGCATAATAAGTTAGCCGATGAATGAGCTTAAATGGCATATTCATCGGTTTTTTCATATATAAGATAAATCAGCTTACATTTGATTTAGAGTACCTTTAGACGAACAAAGAAGCTGTCGATATACATAATAAGGAGAGATTGTCGTGACCCTTTCAATTAAACAAATAGAAGAGCAGCTATTACAGAGAAATAAGGTAGATGAAGCTTTACTAGCGATGCTTGATAATGATGAGCGGAAAGGTGTTCAAACATTACTGAAACGGTATCATTCTCGTGAAAAAAAACGAATGATGTTAGAAAATATGCATCAAGAAATGACTCAATATGAAAACCAATTGCGTCTAGATGGATTTACCCAAATCGCAGGTTTAGATGAAGTCGGTAGAGGACCATTAGCAGGACCAGTAGTCGTTGCAGCCGTTATTCTTCCCGAAACATTTAAGCTATTAGGACTAACAGATTCAAAAAAATTATCAAAAATAAAACGCCAAGAATTTTCTGATATTATCAAACGAGAATCAGTCACATATACAATTCAGATGATTCATGCTGAAGAAATTGATCGCATTAATATTTATCAAGCGACAAAGCAAGCGATGATGAAAGCGGTTGAAGAGATTGATAGAAAACCTGATCATTTATTAATTGACGCCATGTCATTAGAACTACCGATTCCACAAACATCTCTTATTAAAGGTGATCAAAGAAGTATAACAATTGCAGCTAGTTCTGTTTTAGCAAAAGTCGCACGAGATGATTACATGGGAAAACTAGATCAAACTTTTCCAGGGTATGGCTTTTCAAGTCATGCTGGATATGGTACAAAAGAGCATTTGGAGGCAATAGAACGTCTTGGTTTAACACCGGAACACCGTCGTTCTTTTCGACCTATTAAAGAAATTGATCAAATCTAAGTATATAAAGGAGGTGAGCAGAATGATTCACTCCCAGGTTCATAATCAACGAACGGTTTCAGCGAGTGTTCAGCCATCTCGTCCTATTACTTTAGCAACTGGGCATGTCTTTCAAGGACAAATAACGAAAATTTTCCCTAATAACGTTGCTGCGCTGTCAATGAATGGAATGAATGTAACAGCAAGGCTCGAGGCTGCTCTTACAGCTGGCCAACGCTACTGGTTTGAAGTGCAAGAGGGAACTGGTATCCCTCGCTTACGTGTACTTGATGACAATACATTTAGACAAAGGGAGGGGCTGTCCACTCAACCTTCAGTAGATCGTCTCATGCAACAATTAGGTCTACCACAATCCAAGGGGATGGAAACGTTTATTCGTCAACTATCAGAACAGCAAATACCGTTTACACGCCAATCTGTTTTAGCAGGGGCACAGCTGCTAAATGAGCTAAATCAATTTAATGACAAAGGATTTCGAACATTGATGAACATGATGGAAAGGCAATTGCCTTTAACGAAGGAGACATTTCAAGCTTTTGAAGCAGTTTCCAAACAACCATCTGTTAGTCAGCAATTACAGCAATTGTCGACTCAATTATCACAATCTGCTCATCCTGCTGCTCAACAAGTGAGCGAACTCGTAGCGAATTTACTGAAGCCTGGTGCGTTTCAAAGCACTCAATCACCAATACCGCAGTTACTATCAATGTATACAGGTCAAGGAATTTCAAGTGAAGCAAGACAAGGAGCAGAGCAACTGCTTACACGATTAGGTGTCATACCTGAAGGAACAAATCCAAGCCAAGTATATGATCAATTTAAACAAGCACTACTCAACCCAGCTAACCGAGAAATTGTTTCGCAATTGTGGCCAAATGTAGCGAGTGGCCAGGGGATGGATTTGTCCAAACTTGATGCGAAAGTCGTTTTTGAAACAATGATTTCAAGATTATCGGTTCCTGCTGGTAAGGAAGGTATCTCGCAATTGCAGCAGTTGCTAAGCCTGCTCCAAACAAAAGAGCAAGCGACAGAAGTTCAGGCACGATGGATTCAATTGCCTACTCAATCATTAATACCCTCTGAGAGACTCGTTTTACAGCAAACACTCGAAGCGACTACATCTTTTCAAGGGCAGGTAAGCGAAGCGCGAACAACTGCAGGGGCTCATTTACAGTCGGTTTTACAGATGCTTGGTTATCAGCATGAACATGACGTCACTCGTTTTTTACAAGGGGATTTAACAAAAGAGAATCTTACCTCAGAACGACTTAAAGCGATGCTTTTACATTTACAGCAAGAGGAGCTGCCTACGGCGTTGAAAGAGCAAGTGAATCAAACGTTGCATCGTTTGACTGGGCAACAAATGCTTGCACAAGATCAAACTGGACCACTACATCAAATGATTATGCAAATTCCACTTTCTTTAGGAGCATATCAAACAGACATGACGATGCAGTGGGAAGGTAGGAAGCAAGCAAATGGTGAACTTGATCCAGCGTTTTGTCGAATCCTTTTTTATTTAACGTTAGAACGACTAGAAGAAACAATTGTTGATGTACAAATCCAAAATCGTATCATTGCTGTTACGGTATTTAATGAGCAAGAAAAGCCTCAGGCATTGATTGATTTGCTTATTCCATCATTAAAGCGGTCATTAAATGAGCAAAATTATCAACTCTTATCCGTTAAATGGAAAACAATGAAGGAAGCACAAGCTCCTCAGCAACAAACTCAACATATGTACCAACAAAGCGTCAGTTATCAAGGAGTTGACGTTCGAATATGAACCATTATCAAAAAAGAAAGCAAGCAGTGGCGCTTCGTTATCAATCTGATACGGACGTGTCCCCAAAAGTAGTTGGAAAAGGAAAAGGGCTTGTTGCGGATGAAATCATTGCTAAAGCAAAAGAACATAATATTCCGATTCAAGAAGATCCCTCTCTTGTGGAAATGCTTGGTCAGCTTGAGTTAAATCAATCAATTCCCCCTGAGTTATATGAAGTTGTCGCAGAAATTTTTTCATTTATTTATCGAATTGATAAAAATGGATAAAAAGTTGGTAATGTTACTATGTCCTTAGTTGGGCATAATGACGTTGCCAACTTTTTTGTTAAGAAAAGATTATTTAAATACGCAAATGACAAGCCACTTTACTCTATTCTTAAAAAAGTTGGTAATTTACTAGATAAGGGGGTTAAATTGGGAAACAGAACAAGTTGATTGTACCAGAGAAAGAAGCATTAATGAGTACTTATAAAGAAGAATTTGCACAAGAATTTGGTATGAACCACTCTATTGTAGAATCAGATACAAGAGCACTAAATATGTCGAAAAGTCTTTTAAAAAAGTCGAAAAAAGAAGAAAATCAGAAATAAAATAAGCACTAAAAAACGGAAAAATGAGTTTTTTTTCATTTATTTGAATTTGGAGGGGATTTTCCCTCCCAAAATATTAAAATAAGTGCTAAAATGAAAGAGGATTTTGCTACTCATTATCGAATTAGAAGAGTGGCTTGAAATTACATGCAACTGATAGGAGGCTGGAGAGAGAATGAATATCCATGAGTATCAAGGGAAAGAACTTCTTCGTAAGTATGGCGTTGCTGTTCCAAACGGAAAAGTAGCGTTCTCTGTTGACGAAGCAGTAGAAGCAGCAAAAGAATTGGGTACTGACGTATGTGTCGTAAAAGCACAAATCCATGCAGGTGGTCGTGGAAAAGCTGGCGGAGTAAAAGTAGCGAAGAATCTTGACGAAGTCCGTACATATGCAGATGATATTCTTGGTAAGACACTTGTCACTCACCAGACAGGTCCAGAAGGCAAAGAAGTTAAGCGCTTACTTATTGAAGAAGGCTGCGATATTAAAAATGAATACTATGTAGGTTTAGTATTGGATCGTGCTACTTCAAGTGTTGTTATGATGGCATCTGAAGAAGGCGGAACGGAAATCGAGGAAGTTGCAGAAGCAACGCCCGAGAAAATTTTCAAAGAAGTGATCGACCCAGCAGTCGGCCTTCAAGGTTTCCAAGCAAGACGTCTTGCATTCAATATTAATATTCCTAAAGAATTAGTTGGTCAAGCAGTGAAATTTATGATGGGATTATATAAAGTGTTTGTCGAAAAAGATTGTTCAATCGCCGAAATTAACCCATTAGTAACAACTGGTGATGGGAAAGTAATGGCTCTTGACGCTAAAATGAATTTTGATTCAAACGCACTTTATCGTCAAAAGGATATTCTTGCTTACCGTGATCTAGAAGAAGAAGATGTAAAAGAAATTGAAGCGTCAAAATACGACCTTAGTTATATTTCTTTAGATGGGAATATCGGTTGTATGGTTAATGGTGCCGGTCTAGCAATGGCAACAATGGATATCATTAAGCACTATAATGGAGACCCTGCGAACTTCCTTGACGTTGGTGGCGGTGCGACAGCAGAAAAGGTTACTGAAGCATTCAAAATCATTCTTTCTGATGACAGCGTTAAAGGAATTTTCGTTAACATCTTCGGTGGAATTATGAAGTGTGACATTATTGCAGAAGGTGTTGTAGAAGCAACAAAACAAGTTGGTTTAGAGATTCCTCTTGTTGTACGTCTTGAAGGAACAAATGTTGACTTAGGTAAGCAGATCCTTAAAGAATCAGGATTGAATATAACTGCAGCTGATTCAATGGCTGATGGCGCACAAAAAATCGTTTCATTAGTGAAATAGAAAGGCGGGACACAGAGAATGAGCATCCTCATTAACAAAGATACGAAGGTAATCGTTCAAGGGATTACAGGAGCAACAGGCTTGTTCCATACACAACAAGCTGTTGAGTACGGTACGAATATTGTTGGTGGTGTAACGCCAGGTAAAGGCGGAACAGAAGTCGAAGGAATTCCAGTATTTGATACAGTCGAGCAAGCGGTAAAAGCAACAGGTGCAAACGCGTCTGTAATCTATGTACCACCTGCATTTGCTGCAGATGCAATCATGGAAGCGACTGATGCAGGCCTTGATTTAGCTATTTGTATTACTGAAGGAATTCCGGTAATGGATATGGTTAATGTCAAACGCTACATGGAAGGTAAGAAAACTCGCCTTATTGGTCCTAACTGCCCAGGTGTTATTACTCCTGAAGAATGTAAGATTGGTATTATGCCAGGATATATTCACAAAAAAGGTCATGTAGGTGTAGTATCACGTTCTGGTACATTAACATATGAAGCTGTCCATCAACTATCAACAAATGGAATTGGTCAATCATCTGCTGTTGGTATCGGCGGAGACCCAGTTAATGGTACAGACTTCATTGATGTATTAAAGCTTTTTAATGAAGATCCAGAGACGTATGCAGTTATTATGATTGGTGAAATCGGTGGTACTGCTGAAGAGGAAGCTGCTGAATGGGTAAAAGCGAATATGACTAAACCAGTTGTTGGCTTTATCGGTGGACAAACAGCACCTCCAGGAAAGCGTATGGGCCATGCTGGTGCGATTATCTCTGGTGGTAAAGGTACAGCTGCTGAAAAAATCAAAACGCTTGAGAGCTGCGGTATTAAAGTAGCTGAGACACCTTCAGTCATGGGTGAAACTCTTATCTCTGTTTTGAAAGAGAAGAATTTACTTGATAAGTGTATTACTCACGAAGTAACAAACTGATTAGTCTGTACGGAAAGTCTTCCAATTTGGGAGGCTTTCTTTCTCATTTTCTCAATTATTAAAGGAGTGATACGCAAATATGGCTGAGTTTAGAAAGCGTCTTATTCATCTCCATAGTTGTAGACATGCAAGTTGGAAGCTAATAAATAAAATTATTCATCATGATCGAACCTTACAAGACCTCTATCATTTCAACAAACATCATCTCCAAAGCCTCTTCAATTTGAGTCCTACCAACGCTGATCATTTCTATCACGATCTTCATTCATATACCCCAGAACAAATTCATGCTTATTACGCTAATAGGAATATTTATCCAATAACAGTTGATGATCCTACTTATCCTTCTCTTTTAAAACGGATTTATGACCCACCATTTGTTCTATACACGATGGGTAGGCAAAGTGTATTGACACATGAAAAGATTCTTGCTGTCGTTGGAACAAGAAAGCCAACACCTTTAGGTTTACGAAGTGTCGCTAAACTTATTCCGCCACTTACAATGAATGATTGGACAATTGTAAGTGGCTTGGCTAGTGGGATCGATGCAAGCGCTCATACGGAAACAATTAAGGCTGGAGGTAATACTATAGCAGTGCTTGGATCAGGTTTTGATTTTATTTATCCAAAAGAAAATGAAAAATTATTTTCACACATGGCAAAAAATCAAATTCTCCTTACTGAATATCCCCCGTATATTCCACCTCAAAGATGGCATTTTCCTGCAAGGAATCGAATCATAAGTGGTCTTTCAAAAGCAGTATTAGTAATAGAAGCGAAAGAAAAAAGTGGCTCACTCATTACAGCAGATCAAGCGTTAGAGCAAGGTAGAGACGTCTTTGCGGTACCAGGATCGATTTTTTCTATGCAATCAAAAGGAACTAATGAATTAATTCAACAAGGAGCGAAATTAGTTACCTCAACGGAAGATATTTTAGATGAATTAGGAGAATAAACCAGATCTGACAAAAGAAAAGATAAAAGGAAAAGTCGCTCGATCAAACTCTTAAAATCGGTAATTTTTTCAACTTCCGTTTGACAAATACGGAAAGTCTGTTTAATAATGAGGAAGATTTTAATATATCTACGAGAGAGGGAGCTGCTTACATGGCCGATTATTTAGTAATCGTTGAATCTCCCGCCAAAGCAAAGACCATTGGAAAATATTTAGGTAAGAAATATATTGTAAAAGCTTCAATGGGACATGTTAGAGACTTACCAAAAAGTCAAATGGGAGTAGACGTTGAAAAAAGTTTTGAACCTAAGTATATTACGATTCGCGGAAAAGGACCTGTATTAAAAGAATTAAAAACAGCTGCAAAAAAAGTGAAACGTATTTATTTAGCGGCTGACCCCGATAGAGAGGGTGAGGCAATTGCTTGGCATTTGGCTCACAGTCTTGATATTGATGAGCATTCCGAATGCAGAGTTGTATTCAATGAAATTACAAAGCAAGCGATTAAGGACGCATTTAAAACACCAAGACCAATCAATATGGATTTAGTTGATGCTCAGCAAGCTCGGCGAATTCTTGACCGCCTTGTAGGCTATAACATTAGCCCTTTATTATGGAAGAAAGTGAAAAAGGGGCTAAGTGCTGGACGAGTTCAATCTGTAGCTGTCAAAATGATTATGGAACGAGAAAAAGAAATTAAATCCTTTGTTCCCGAAGAATATTGGAGTATTCAAGCACAATTTGCTCTTGATGAAGAAGTGTTTGAAGCGAAATTTTATGGTATTGACGGTAAGAAACAAGAGTTAAAGTCAGATGAAGAGGTTAAGAGTGTATTATCAAATCTTAAAGGCGATCAGTTTGATGTTAGCTCAGTTAAAAAGAAGGAACGAAAACGTAATCCTGTAACTCCTTTTACAACATCTTCACTTCAACAGGAAGCAGCGCGAAAATTAAACTTTCGTGCAAAGAAAACAATGATGATTGCTCAACAGCTTTATGAAGGTATTGACCTTGGAAAACAAGAGGGGACAGTTGGATTAATCACCTATATGCGTACAGATTCAACACGAATCTCTGAACTGGCACAAGCAGAAGCGAAGGAATACGTTGAGCAAACATTTGGTGAGGATTATACCCGTAAAGAAAAACGAGTGATTAAAAAAGATAAAAAAGCACAAGATGCTCATGAAGCCATTCGTCCTACATCTGTTTTTAAAGATCCGAAGACGGTAAAGAGTTTTTTATCACGTGACCAATTTCGTCTTTATAAGCTGATTTGGGAGCGGATGGTAGCAAGCGAAATGGCACCTGCGATCATGGATACGATGACAGTTGATATTGAGCAGAATAATGTTTTATTCCGTGCAACTGGATCTAAAGTGAAATTTGCTGGGTTTATGAAAGTGTATATTGAAGGAAATGATGATGGGAAGAAGGAAGAGGACCGTCTCCTTCCTAACTTAAATGAAGGTCAAAAGGTTAAAAAGATTGAAATTGAGCCCAATCAGCACTTTACACAGCCACCTCCAAGATACTCAGAAGCTCGTCTTGTTAAGACAATGGAAGAGCTAGGTATAGGACGTCCTTCAACGTATGCACCAACTCTTGATACGATTCAAAGACGTGGCTATGTTGCCTTGGAAGATCGTCGCTTTGTTCCTACTGAACTAGGAGAAATTGTACTAGAGCTGATCGTTGAATTTTTCCCTGAAATTTTGGATGTTGAATTTACGGCTAAGATGGAAAACGACCTCGATTCGATTGAAGAAGGCCAGCAGGAATGGATTAAAATTATTGATGACTTCTATCATGGCTTTGAGAAGCGATTAACAGTCGCGGAAGAAGAAATGAAAGAAGTTGAAATAAAGGACGAACCAGCTGGAGAAGATTGTGAAAATTGCGGGCATGAAATGGTTTATAAAATGGGACGATACGGAAAGTTTATGGCCTGCTCTAATTTCCCAGAATGTCGAAATACAAAAGCGATTGTAAAAGAAATCGGTGTGAAGTGTCCAACATGTAAAGAAGGAAATGTAGTCGAACGAAAGAGCAAAAAGCGACGCATTTTCTACGGATGTGATAGATACCCAGAATGTGAATTTATCTCTTGGGATAAACCGATTGCAAGAACATGTCCAAAGTGTGAAAAGATGCTCGTTGAGAAAAAGACGAAAAATGGTGTTCATGTGGAATGTTCAGCATGTGATTACAAAGAAGAATCCAATTAACTAGACATTTAGTCACATTTACATCAAAATGACTGGCAGAATTGAAGCATTCGTGTGAATAAGTTGAAAAATGATGCAAGACGTATTATGATGTAAGGGTCAAAAGTGAAATGTTGAATCGATAGTAGATAAAAGAAGCCTTCACCTCATTAGGGTGAAGGCATTTCTACTGTTGGAATGAGAGAATGGCTATGAGTTAGATGGAGGGATCATTTTGACACAACAATATGTAAATGTAATTGGTGCAGGACTGGCTGGAAGCGAAGCGGCTTGGCAGCTTGCTAAGCAAGGGATTAACGTTCATCTCTATGAAATGCGACCTGTAAAGCAAACGCCTGCACATCATACAGATAAATTTGCCGAATTAGTTTGTAGTAATTCATTGCGTGGAAACTCTTTAACCAATGCAGTTGGTGTGCTTAAAGAAGAAATGCGCCAGCTTGATTCTGTTATCATTCGTTCAGCTGACGATGCATCAGTTCCAGCTGGGGGTGCTTTAGCTGTTGATCGTCATGAATTTGCAGGGGCGGTAACGGAAAGAGTCAAGCATCATCCGAATGTGACAGTATTTACAGAAGAGGTCACCGACATTCCTGAGGGACCAACAATCATTGCGACAGGACCATTAACGTCACAGCATTTATCTTCTAGACTAAAGGAACTCACTGGAGAAGAGTATTTATATTTTTATGATGCTGCTGCTCCAATTATTGAAACGGATTCCATTGATATGGATAAGGTTTATTTAAAGTCAAGATATGATAAGGGTGAAGCGGCCTATTTAAATTGTCCAATGACAGAAGAAGAATTTAATCGTTTTTATGATGCGCTTGTTGCTGCTGAAACGGTACCGTTAAAAGAATTTGAAAAAGAAATCTTTTTTGAAGGATGCATGCCGATCGAAGTAATGGCAAAGCGCGGTAGAAAAACAATGCTATTTGGTCCAATGAAGCCAGTAGGTCTGGAACACCCAGAAACAGGGAAGCGTCCATATGCTGTCGTGCAACTAAGACAAGATAATACATCAGGGACCTTATATAATATTGTCGGCTTCCAAACTCACTTAAAATGGGGACCGCAAAAAGAAGTTCTTCAACTCATACCGGGACTTGAGAATGCTGAAATTGTCCGTTACGGTGTGATGCATCGAAATACATTTATAAATTCACCGAACCTTCTTAAGCCGACGTATCAATACAAAGATCGTGATGATTTATTCTTTGCTGGTCAAATTACAGGAGTAGAAGGATATGTTGAATCAGCAGCGGCTGGTCTTGTTGCAGGTCTAAATGCAGCTAGATATGTCCAAGGAAAAGAGTTGATTGCGTTTCCTGACACGACAGTGATCGGGAGTATGGCTGGATACATCACAACAGCTAACGCTAAAAATTTCCAACCGATGAATGCGAATTTTGGGTTACTTCCTCCACTTCATGAAAGAATCAAAAGTAAACCAGAACGATATGAACAGCTAGCTAACCGAGCATTAGACGCAATTCAGAATTTTGTGAAAAAATTGTAAACATCGTTGTCAGAGCTATTAAATCGTGATAGAATTTAGTAGCTCTAAGGGGTGAGAGGGGTGTTTTGCGTTGGAAAAGCAGTCCTGGCTTGAGCTTTTTATGACATATCTACAACTTGAAAAAAATAGCTCTTTACATACAACGAGTAATTATGAACGAGATATAGTGGATTTTGAACGATTTATAAGAGCGATCGGAATCGATCATTTCGCTAAAGTCACAAATTCGGATGTACGTGCTTATTTAACGTCATTGTATGAGAAGAAGTATGCCAGAAAAACAGTCTCACGAAAGATCTCTGCTTTAAGGAGTTTCTATAACTTCCACATGCGAGAGAAGCGAGTGGTAGAGAATGTGTTTACCACTGTATTCCTTCCCAAAAATAAAGGACGATTGCCTACATTTCTTTATGAAGAAGAAATCCAAGAATTGTTTGCTTCCCTCCAAGGAGATAAACCTCTTGATCAACGTGACCGTGCTATTCTCGAGCTGTTATATGCTACTGGTATTCGTGTCAGCGAATGCAGTCAACTGACAATACGTGATATCGATTTCTCCATTGGAACCGTTCTTGTCATTGGTAAGGGGATGAAGGAACGTTATGTACCGATGGGTTCTTTTGCAACGGAAGCTCTTTGGCGATATATTCAAGATGGGAGAGAAGCCCTCCATAAAAAAGACGAATCGCAAACAAATTCTCTTTTTCTGAATTATCGTGGTGGTGCCCTCTCCGATCGAAGCATTCGTACGATTGTTGGAAATAGAATGGAAAAAGCTGCGTATAATAAGCGATTGAGACCGCATGATATCAGACATTCCTTTGCTACACATATGCTTAATAATGGGGCTGATTTGCGTGTTGTCCAAGAGTTGTTAGGTCATGAACACCTCTCGACAACTCAGATATACACGCATGTTACAAAAGAAAGACTACGCGACGTATACAAGCAGCATCATCCTCGCGCTTAGAGGAGATCAATAAGGAGGATGTATATGACTGAATCACAATCATTTCATGCAACGACGATATTTGCTGTCCAACATAATGGTCAGTGTGCGATGGCGGGAGACGGTCAAGTAACATTTGGGAATGCCGTTGTCATGAAGCATACAGCAAAAAAAGTTCGCTCCATTTATCAAGGTAAAGTGTTAGCTGGATTTGCAGGTTCTGTTGCTGATGCTTTTACTTTGTTTGAAAAGTTCGAATCGCGATTAGAGGAATATAACGGGAATTTGCAGCGAGCCGCTGTGGAACTAGCGAAAGAATGGAGAAGTGATAAAGTCTTACGTAGACTTGAAGCAATGTTAATTGTGATGAATAAAGAACATCTGTTACTAGTGTCTGGAACTGGTGAAGTGATTGAACCAGATGATGGGGTTTTAGCGATCGGATCGGGAGGGATGTATGCTTTGGCAGCAGGTCGGGCGTTAAAAAAACACGCTTCGCAACTAACTGCTAAAGACATTGCTCGTGCTGCACTTGAAACAGCTGGTGAGATTTGCGTCTATACAAATCTAAATTTAGTCGTTGAGGAATTAAGCTAAATTAGGTACACAATTCCCTTATTGGAGAGTGATTGAAATGAGAACGGACTTAACACCTCGTGAGATTGTTGAGCGTCTAAATCAATTTATTGTTGGTCAAGAACAGGCGAAAAAATCAGTAGCCATTGCTCTTCGGAATCGCTATCGGCGTAGTCTTCTTGATGAGAAAATAAAGGATGAAGTGACACCGAAAAACATTTTAATGATTGGACCTACAGGTGTTGGTAAAACAGAAATTGCCCGTCGACTTGCCAAGTTAGTTGGAGCACCATTTATAAAGGTCGAAGCAACAAAGTTTACAGAAGTAGGTTATGTTGGGCGCGACGTTGAGTCAATGGTTCGTGATCTTGTTGAGACGAGTGTTCGAATTGTAAAAGAAGAAAAAATGGCAGCAGTTCGTACACGTGCAGAGGAACACGCGAATCAACGTCTTGTTGAATTACTCGTTCCTTCAAGAAAAAAACAAACGAATTATAAGAATCCATTTGAAATGATTTTTAGTCAACAGGGATCAACTGAACCTGATGAAGCAGATGAGGACAATAATGTCGCGCAGCAGCGTAGACAGATGGCTCATAAGCTTGCGTTGGGGGAGCTTGAGGATCATCTAGTCACAATTGAAGTTGATGAGCAATCGCAAAATTTCATGGATATGTTCCAGGGTGCTGGAATGGAACAGATGGGTATGAATATGCAAGAGATGCTCGGTGGTATGCTGCCTAAAAAACGCAAGAAAAGACGACTTCCTGTTTCAGACGCAAGAAAGGTACTAACGGATGAAGAAGCACAAAAATTGATCGATATGGATGAAGTAACACAAGAAGCTGTTACAAAAGCTGAACAATTGGGCATTATTTTTATAGATGAGATTGATAAAGTAGCAAGTAAAGGCCAGCAATCTGCTGATGTTTCACGCGAAGGTGTCCAACGAGATATTCTCCCTATCGTAGAAGGTTCAACAGTTGTAACGAAATATGGTTCTGTCAAAACAGACCATGTCCTTTTTATCGGAGCAGGTGCTTTTCATATTGCTAAGCCTTCTGACCTTATTCCTGAATTACAAGGGCGCTTCCCTATTCGCGTTGAGCTTGCTAATTTAACAGTTGATGATTTCGTGCGCATATTAATTGAACCAAACAATGCATTAATTAAGCAATATATTGCCCTTCTTGAAACAGAAGGTATAAAAGTATCATTTTCGGACGATGCTGTTCATAAGATTGCGACTATTGCCACTGAAGTTAATCAGGATACGGAAAATATCGGGGCTAGACGGTTGCATACGTTACTCGAACGTTTGCTAGAAGATTTATCATTTGAAGCACCCGATATTACCTTAGAAGAGATCGTCATTACGCCAGAGTATGTAGATGAAAAACTAGCGTCTATTGCAAAAAATCGAGACTTAAGCCAATTTATATTGTAAGAACATTTAGGAGGATATTAAAATGAATTTACTATCGAGAACGAGAAAAATTAATGAAATGCTACAAAAAACAGGTGGTCAGCACGTTAGCTTTAAAGATATGGCTGAAACATTACGTGATACGATTAGCGCTAATATCTTTGTTGTTAGTCGTAGAGGGAAATTACTAGGTTTTGCAATTAAACAAGAAATTGAAAATGAACGCATGAAGAAAATGCTTGAAGACAGACGTTTTCCAGAAGAGTATACAGATGGTCTATTTAAAATAGAAGAAACCTCAGCTAATTTAGATATTAATAGTGAATTCACAGCATTTCCAATTGAAAATAAAGATTTATTTAGTAGCGGTTTAACAACGATAGTTCCTATACAAGGTGGCGGACAACGACTTGGTACGCTTATTTTAGCTCGCTTAAATGATTCATTTAATGATGATGATCTTATTTTAGCAGAGTACGGAGCAACTGTAGTTGGTATGGAGATTCTTCATGAAAAGACTCAAGAAATTGAAGAAGAAGCAAGAAGTAAAGCGGTCGTGCAAATGGCTATTAGTTCGCTCTCATATAGCGAGCTTGAAGCGGTTGAACATATCTTCCATGAACTTGATGGAAAAGAGGGATTGCTTGTAGCGAGTAAAATTGCTGATCGTGTTGGTATCACTCGCTCTGTTATCGTTAATGCACTTCGCAAGCTTGAAAGTGCAGGAGTAATTGAATCACGTTCACTTGGAATGAAAGGAACGTATATCAAAGTCTTAAATGATAAATTTTTGTTTGAGCTAGAAAAATTAAAAACAAAATAAGTCATAAGAAGTTCTGATATTTCAGAAGCGAAGAAACTGTTGAGAATTAATTCTTAACAGTTTTTTTATTCTTTCTAAATATTTAGTATAAAAATTTAAAAAAGTGTGTTAAAACTCATAAGAACGTCAAAAAGTTCACATGGGTTTTCAAAATAACTAGTTCAAATGTGACTAATTATGTCATATGCGGTAGTCAGGTAAGAAAAAGTGGCAACAGTTTCCGACAAAAGTCACCAATAATTAATAGTCCTTTTTTATCGAATCTAAAATTTTTTTAAAACGATGTTAGACTTTTAAGCAGAGTTTGATTACAATTTGCATAGAGTACTTGTATAAAATGACGAATAATAACAAAGATTGTCGAAAAATAAAAATATGTCGAGAGGTGTGTAAGTAAGATGGATCTTTTTGGCAGTTCGACATTTAAAGCATTAGAGCGTGGACTTGATGGATCGCAATTGCGACAGAAAGCTATTTCTCAAAATATTGCTAATGTGGATACACCTTATTACAAAGCTAAAAATGTCACGTTTAAACAAACGTTAAGTGAAGCTATGAACCAACCAACTTTACAAGCGAATCGGACAAATGATAAACATGTGGAATTTAGCAAATCGACTAATACTCCGCTTGTTCAAACAAATCGCAATACAATGTATAATCACAATCAAAACAATGTTGATATAGATTTTGAAATGGCAGAGTTGGCTAAAAATCAAATTTATTATAATGCATTGATTGACCGGATGAATGGTCGCTTCACAAGCTTACAAACCGTCATTCGAGGAGGTAATTAGAGATAATGAGTATTTTTAGTGGTGTTAATACTAGTGCTTCAGCACTAACATCGCAGAGGTTGCGAATGGATGTAATTTCTGCCAATATGGCGAATGCTGAATCAACAAGGGCAACGATGGTTGATGGTGAGTGGCAGCCCTACCGTAGAAAAATGGTTGTCATGCAGCCGAATGAAAAGCAGCCTTTTTCTCAATTTTTGAATCGTGCAATGGGGCGGTCAAATACTGAAGTTGGAGACGGGGTAAAGGTAACAGCTATTGTTGATGACCAAACCCCTTTTAAACAAGTGTATAATCCTGAACACCCTGATGCAAATGATCAAGGCTATGTTCAACTTCCAAATGTTGATCCATTGAGAGAAATGGTCGATTTGATGAGCGCAACACGTTCTTATGAAGCAAATGTCACAACACTAAATGCATCAAAAAATATGCTTTTAAAAGCGCTAGAAATTGGTCGTTAGGGGGTAAATAAGAACTATGGAGATAAGAGGACTACAATCACCTTTTTTAATACAGAATCAAGTAAATGAGCCAACTAGCCCGAGAATAACACCAGGTGAAGCGCAAGAGTCATTTAAATCGGTACTTAGTCAAGCCATAAAAGATGTTAACGCTATCCAACAAGAGTCAGCTACTAAAACAGAGCTATTAGCGAATGGTAGTATAGACAATCTACATGATGTTATGATAACAGGCCAAAAAGCAAGTGTTACATTGCAAGCGACAGTTGAAGTTAGAAATAAAGTCATTGAAGCATATCAAGAAGTAATGAGAATGCAAGTGTAGTCCTTTTGACAGGTTAAGAATTGAGCATGTCTAGCGTGAGCACCTAGCAAACTTAGAAAATATCAGTTTTAACTACTTGTTGAGGCTGAGCGAGGTGCTTGCGTTTTTCTCATTTGATTTTTAGTGGTCGTGATAGTTGCTGGACGTAGGAGGACACATGAACGAGAAACTTTCACTTTATAGACAACGAATAACGGAGTATTGGAGCGGTAGGACAAAAAAACAAAAAGGGATTCTCATCGGCTCCGTTTTAGGAATAATAGCCCTGATTGCGGTTTTTAGTTTTCTTGGAACAAGAACAAGTTATGAACCTTTATATAGTAATTTGACGCTCCAAGAAACGGGACAGATAAAAGAAACTTTAGACGCACGTAGTATTCCTTCAACTATTTCTGATAATGGTACAACAATTCTCGTTCCAGAAACACAAGTGGACGGGTTAAAAGTTGAGCTAGCAGCAGAAGGGATTCCACAGAGCGGCAGCATTGATTATTCGTTTTTTCAAGAGCAAATGGGTTTTGGTATGACTGATAATGAATTTTCAGTTATGGAACGAGCGGCGATGCAAACAGAGCTTGCTAACCTAATTCGTAGTGTAAATGGAGTAAATCAAGCTAAAGTTATGATTACATTGCCAGAAGAAAGTGTCTGGTTAGACGCGACGCAAGAAGCGGCATCAGCAGCTGTTGTCTTGGACTTAGCTCCAGGCTATCAGCTAGAACAAAGCCAAGTTAAAGCACTTTTTCACTTAGTATCGAAAAGCGTTCCTAATCTCCCTATAGAAAATATCGTCATTTCTGATCAAATGTTTAATGATTATGTGTATGAAAGTGAAAATTCTGATACTACTCTTTCAGCATATGAACAACAACGTACCATTCAGCGCGATATTGAACGTGATTTAACACGTAATCTTCAACAAATGCTTGGAACAGTTGTTGGACGTGATAAGGTTCTTGTCTCTGTTACAACAGATATTGATTTCACTCAAGAAAATCGTACAGAAGCATTAGTAGAGCCTGTAGACCCAGAGAATATGGAAGGTATTGCTGTCAGCATTGAACGTATTGAGGAAACTTACGCTGGCGAGGGTAATATTCCTCCAGACGGAGAAGTTGGTGTTGGTGATGAGATACCGAACTTCCAAGGAGGAATGGGACAAGGACCATCAGAGTGGGAACGTGCAGAAGAGCGGATTAATAATGAGGTCAACCGAATTAATCGAGATATTGTTGAAAGTCCTTATAAGATTCGTGATTTAGGAATCCAGGTTATGGTTGAACCTCCTGAAGGAATAGACGTTCTTCCACAGGAGCAATTAGATGATATCCAACAAATACTTGGAACGATTGTTCGTACAAGTATTTCGGGTGTATATGCGGATGAATTGACGGAAGAAGCAATAAACGAAAAGATTTTTGTCTCTTCTCAAGTTTTTGATGGTAAGGTTGATATCGAGCAAGAGCCGGTAACAACAATTCCATTATGGTTATATATCGTTGGTGGAGTTCTAATCTTAGTTATTCTACTTCTTGGATTTTTACTATTTAGAAAAAGAAAAGAAGAAAATGAAGAAGAAGTATTGGAAATGGAGGAGCCGACTGAAGAAGTTCCAGATCTGCCAGATGAAGATACAGGATTATCAGCAACGAAACGTAAGCAATTAGAAAAAATGGCAAAAGAAAAGCCAGAAGAATTCTCAAAACTGCTACGTACTTGGTTATCAGAAGATTAGGAGGAACGAAAAATGGCTACTGTACAAAAAAAAGAATTAACAGGAAAACAAAAAGCTGCAATCCTCCTTATATCTTTAGGTCCAGATGTATCTGCACAAGTCTATAAACATTTAACAGAAGAAGAGATTGAACAGCTTACACTTGAAATCGCTAGTGTCCGTAAAGTTGATAGCGGAATGAAAGAAGAAATTTTAGAACAATTTCATTCATTAGTACTAGCTCAAGACTATATTGCCCAAGGTGGGATAGGGTATGCAAAAAGTATCCTAGAAAAGGCATTAGGCGAATCAAATGCTATGGACATCATTAATCGATTAACATCAACTTTACAAGTACGTCCATTTGATTTCGCTCGAAAATCAGATCCTTCTCAAATATTAAACTTTATTCAAAATGAACATCCACAGACGATTGCTTTAATCTTATCTTATTTAGAATCTGTTCAAGCAGGACAAATTCTTTCTGAGCTACCACAAGAGGTTCAAGCAGATGTTGCAAAAAGAATTGCTTTAATGGACAGTACATCACCAGAAATCGTCAATGAAGTGGAAAGTATTTTGGAACAAAAATTATCTTCTACATTAACCCAAGATTATACGGATGCTGGTGGAATTGAAGCAGTTGTTGAAGTGCTTAATAGTGTAGACCGAAGTACAGAAAGAACGATTTTGGACGCGCTTGAGATTCAAGATCCAGAACTTGCTGAAGAAATTAAAAAGAGAATGTTTGTCTTTGAAGACATTGTTACACTGGATAACCGTTCCATTCAGCGTGTTATTCGTGATGTTGAAAATGAAGATTTACAGCTTTCACTAAAAGTTGCGAGTGAAGAAGTGAAAGATATTGTCTTTAGCAATATGTCACAGCGAATGGCAGATACCTTTAAAGATGAGATGGAATTTATGGGTCCTGTTCGCCTTCGTGATGTTGAAGAAGCTCAATCACGCATTGTTGCAGTCATCCGTCGTTTAGAAGAAGCTGGTGAAATTGTCATTGCCCGTGGTGGAGGAGACGATATTATTGTCTAAAATAATCAAATCTCTAAATACTGTACCCGTAGATAATGAAGTTAAAACCATAAATATTCGAAATCTGTTTGAAAACAATAATTTTAAACCCATGCGTCAGGAAGATGAACAGGGTGATGAGCAAGATCAACTACCTTCTAAAGAAGAACTAGCCAAACAGATTGAAGAGCAGCTTCAAGAGGCAGAAAAGCGTGCAACTCAAATCATTGTTGATGCTGAGGCTCATGCAAAAGATATCCGTGAGCTACTTCAACTCGAGCGTCAACAGGCAGAAAAACAAATTGAGGAAGCTATTGTAGCTGGACGTGAACAAGGATATCAAGAAGGGTTTGTCAAAGGACAGCAAGATGGAGAGCAGACTTATATGAGTTTGATTGATCAAGCGAAGACGATCATTAGTCAATCTGAATTCGAATTTGAAAAGACAATTGATTCAGCTGAGCCTGTGATGATCGATTTAGCTGTTGCTTTAACGAAAAGAATAATAGGAAAGCATTTAGAAGACAATCCTGACAATTGGTCTTCACTACTTAAGCAAGTAATGTTAGAAGTACGAGAGCATGAGCATGTAAAAATTTATGTTCACCCTGACTGGTATATGCAAACGACTCAACAAAAGGAAGAACTTGAGCAACTGCTTAGCCATACAGAAAAGCTATATATATACCCTGATGCAGGCTTGATGGAAAATGGTTGCGTGGTCGAAACTCAATACGGTCGAATCGATGCAACCTTGGATCGACAATTACAGGAATTAAAGACACTCTTAATAGAGAAGTGGAAGGAGGGGCCTAATGAACGTTCAGGAACTCACTAAGGCTGTTCCTCTTCTTTCTCCGTACAAATGGTACGGAAAAGTGACTCGAGTAATTGGTCTAACGATTGAGTCTAAGGGTCCTCAAGCATCAATAGGTGATCTTTGCTACATAATTGTGGGAAAGGTTGAGAAAGTCAAAGTAAGGGCAGAAGTAGTGGGGTTTCGTGATGAATATGTACTATTAATGCCTTTAAATGGAACGATGGAGATTTCTCCAGGAAGTTTAGTAGAAGCGACAGGAAAACCATTAGAAATCAAGGTAGGCTCAGGGTTGATTGGAAGTGTCATTAATGGCTGTGGTGAGTTGTTAACAAATGAAGAACTCCCTAAAGGCCTCACATCTTTTCCGACTGATAACAATCCTCCTAACCCGTTACTTAGACCTAGAATAAACGAGAAAATGTCTCTAGGTGTAAGGGCTATTGATGCGCTATTTACGGTAGGGAAGGGACAACGTATAGGTATTTTTGCAGGTAGTGGAGTCGGGAAAAGTACCTTACTTTCAATGCTTGTTAAAAATTCTGCCGCAGATGTTAATGTTATTGCTTTAATCGGTGAACGTGGTCGAGAAGTGAAAGATTTTATTGAAAGAGACCTTGGCGAAGAAGGGCTTCGTAAAACGGTTTTAGTTGTTGCTACATCTGATCAGCCTGCATTGATGCGTATAAAAGGGGCGATGACAGCAACGGCAGTAGCCGAATATTTTCGAAATCAAGGACTTGATGTCAATTTGATGATGGATTCTGTTACTCGTTTTGCAATGGCACAGCGTGAAATAGGGTTAGCAATTGGAGAGCCACCAACATCAAAAGGATATACTCCTTCAGTATTTGCGATGCTACCTAAGTTATTGGAGCGTTCAGGGACTGATTCAAAGGGGAGTATTACAGCTTTTTATACAGTTTTAGTTGATGGTGACGATATGAATGAACCAATTGCTGATGCTGTTCGAGGTATTTTAGATGGTCACTTAGTACTTGATCGTAAGCTAGCAAACAAAGGCCAGTTTCCAGCTATTAATGTGTTGAAAAGTGTTAGTCGTGTGATGAACGAAATTGTCGATGATGAGCATCGGGCAGCAGCTGAGACATTGCGTAGTTACCTATCGACTTATGTTGAAAATGAGGACTTGATTAATATTGGTGCTTATAAAAAAGGGTCATCAAATGAAATTGATGAAGCGATTAGCATGTACCCGAACGTTATTTCTTTTATAAAGCAAACGACAATAGAAGTAACACCAGTCGAGCAATCAATACAAAGGCTAGTTGAAGAATTTGGAAGAGGTGGCCGTTAATCATGTCATTCCAATTTACATTGCAAAAAATAATGGAGCTTAAAGAGAGAGAAAAAAATAACATTCAATCTCAATATCAAGAAGCAATTGCGAAATTTGAAATCATTGCTACTGAGCTCTACGATATGTTGAAACGTAAAGAAGAATTAGAAAATAATGCAAGAGAGCAAGTCACCAAAGGGATATCCATTTACCAACTTCAACAAAACCAATCAACACTTCTTAGGCTACAGCAGGAGATACTCGTGCAACAAAGGTCAACACAATTAGCACGAGAAAGAATGAACCGTAAAGAACAAGATTTGATCAATATGTCAATTGAATATAAAAAATATGAAAAAATGAAACAAATAAAATTGGAACAATTCGAAGAAGAAGAAAAAAGAATTGAATTATTGCAAATGGACGACTTATCTATTCGTTTATTTGCAAATCGTTGAAATTAGGTGAGTCGATGAGTGAAAAAGAAAATTCCCATAACAAAATTCAATGGTTCTTTCTCGTCATATTCATACCAATAGTGTTTACGATCATTCTCATTACTGTCATCTTATCTCTCCTTGGTTTTAATGTTATTGATAAAGCAAAGGAATTTAGTTCCAATATCCCAATTGTCACAGAGTATTTTTCAAATGATGATAAAGCGGTGGAAGAGGTAGATGTTGTTTCACTTGAGCAAACGATCTCTGAGCAACAAGCGGAAGTGGATCAGTTACAGAAAGAAATTGAACGAAAAGATGAAGAAATAGCAAGACTTGGTAATGAAATGACTCAGCTTGAACAAAGTCAGATCGTTGAAGCAGAATTAGCAAACCAAGCACAGCAGGAATTAGATAATATTGCTAAAACGTATGAATCGATGAAACCGAAAAATGCAGCCAATATTATATCAGCTCTGCCAGGTGAGGAAGCACTACTGCATTTATCACAAGTTTCAATTGAGTTGCGAGCTGAAATTTTAGAAGAGATGGATAGTGAACAAGCCGCAAGCTTTATGAGTCGTTTAGCAAATCAATAATTTGAAAGGGGGTGAAAAATGATGCAGATGATTTCTGTTATAAATGCAACACCGACCACAACTAGTAGCAATCGCTCAGCAGCTAATAACGGTCTAGTGCATTCTGTAAACTCACCGTTTGCACAATTATTAGGTGGTTTAATAGGAGGACAAAATAATGAGTCAGCCTCTACTCAGGTAGAGAACTCTCAGATCCTTCCATTACTTGCTGATTTACAGTCAAATCAGGATGTAGAAATGGAGCTTATCCTTCAAGGTAGTGAAGGTGAAGCTAGTAGTCTTTCAATACTATTAGCGCAAATGGAGGAAATGGGAATCGTTTTTAACGAAGAGATGATGGAAAGCTCTGAGGGAACACGACTATTGGAAATGTTACCGGTAAATTGGCAGCAAGATCTACTTGAATTAGTATCTACTGAAAGCGAAAATAGTAGCGACATGATGGCTGATTGGTCTGAATTACAGCAAGTACTAGCTATTTTATTAGCTACTACTCAACAGAATCAGCAAGGAATATCTTTACCTTTAGCTGAGAGAGAGAAATTTATGAATCAGTTGCAGCAGCTAGTTGTGAGAATGTTTCCGAATATGTCTCATTCAGCATTAGATCAACAGGCCTCAGATATATTTGAAGATGTAACCCAGTATATTAAATCTCGATTGCAAGCTAATCCAAATGCTCAAACCAATGATCAGGCTTTTACGAATCTATTAACAAACAAAGCAAGTACATCATTGCCATTACCTAACATTTTTGCTTCTGGAGCTTTGTCTGAAGGTCCTACACAAGGTTTAAATATTAGTCAAACAGGTCAAGAGTTAGGTCAAAATATGTCGCGTGTGGAACAAGCGGCTATCCACATCGGAGATAAGTTACCTAAAGAAGTTCAACAACAGCAGTTTCTAAAACAGTTTCAAATGATTTTGCAGCGAGGAGCTCTGACTCAAAATCAACAAGGAATGAGTAGTCTTTCTATAAAGCTCTACCCTGAACATTTAGGCCGATTAGACATTCAGTTGACACAGGTTGAAGGAGCGATTATTGCTCGAATATTAACAGGTAGTGCTTCAACAAGAGAGTTAATGGAAGCTCAGCTTAGCCAGTTAAGACAAGCATTTGCTCAGCAACAAATTCAAGTTGATCGAATTGAAATTACTCAGCAACAACAGCAATATGTAGGAGATGAAAATAATCGACAATCTTCACAACAAGATACAAATGATCAGAAAGAGCAACGAGATGAAACTGAACAAGAAGAAGTAACATTATTCCAAGATGTATTAAATGAACTGACATTTAATGAACAAGTGTAGGTGAGATGAATGAATACAATTCATGATGGGTTTTATCTAAATAATCAGCCGAAACAACAGAATCAACAGAGTCAAGGAATACTGGGGAAAGACGATTTTTTAAAGATTTTGATCACCCAGTTGCAAAATCAAGATCCTGCTAATCCAATGGATGACCGCGAATTTATCGCACAAATGGCACAGTTTTCTTCACTTGAGCAGATGACAAATATGAATACAGCAATACAGAAATTTGTCAGCCTTCAATCAAGTCAAAACCTGGTTCAGCATAGTGAACTAATTGGCAAACAGATTCAGTGGAAGAGAGAGGTTGAGATTGATAAATATCGCTCAAGAACGGAATATGTTAATAATGTCGTCACAGCGGTAAAACTAGAGAAGGATGGGCAACTTCGTATTCTACTAGATGATGGTCGCTGGATAAGTCATGAACAACTTGTTCAAGTGAGTCAGGTGGTACAGCCGACGAATGAAACTCAGAAAAAACCAGAAGAGGATTCTACTAATGGAGAGCCCGTAGAGAATCCAAATGAAAATGCAGAAGTCTAAAAGGAAGTGAGAAGATGGATCCAAGGATTCATAGCAAGTCTTTACATGCGCTTCCAAAACCAATTAATCGTCCTATTAACCATACGAGTAATCAGACAACTCCTTTTCAGCAATTTTTAAAGACAGAATTACAAGGAACAACTGAACTAAAATTAAGTAAGCACGCAAAGCAGCGTATGGATATGCGTGGGATTGAATTTTCAACAGAGAAGTGGATGACGATTCAAGAAAAAGTGAGCGAAGCGAAGAAAAAAGGTGTCCATGATTCACTCGTTTTAACGAATGAGGCAGCGCTGGTCGTAAGTACAAAAAATAATACAGTCATAACCGTTTTAAACCGCGAGGAAGCACAGTCGCAAATTTTCACAAATATAAATGGAACGATCGTAATCGATTAATAAGACTGGACCCTAAAAGGGAGGTCTTTCGGCTGCTGACCGATAGAGGCAGTCAATAAGAGGAGGAAAATAAAATATGTTACGTTCAATGTATTCAGGAATCTCAGGGATGCGCAATATGCAAACAAAACTCGATACAATTGGTAATAACATTGCTAACGTAAATACGTTTGGCTTTAAAAAAGGACGTACGACTTTTAAGGATTTGGTCAGCCAGCAAATTGCAGGGGCAAGTGCACCTGGAGCTTTATTAGGTGGAACAAATGCTCGACAAGTCGGTTTAGGGATGCAACTAGCTACCATTGATACTATTCATACTCAAGGTAGCTTGCAGAATACAAATCGTGAATTGGATTTAGGGATTTCAGGTAATGGATATTTTAGAGTCGGCGAAGCAGGTGGAGTTAATATTTCTTATACAAGATCAGGGAATTTTTACCTAGATGAAGCTGGATTTATTGTGAATCAAGATGGTTTGTATTTGCTCGATATTGATGGTAACCAAATAGAAGTTCCACCTGATTCTCAAAGTTTTAGTATTAGTCAGACTGGTGATGTAAATATCATCGATGTAGATGGTCTGCTAATGGATCCTCCGCAAACCATTTCCCTTGCTTTTTTTGCAAACCCTGAAGGGCTCCAAAAAGTAGGTAGTAATCTTTATCAAGTATCAACCAACTCAGGACCTGAAGAGTTTGCGATCCCTGGTGAGATGGGAACTGGAACATTAGTAGCTGGTACACTCGAAATGTCAAATGTTGACCTTTCGGAAGAATTTACAGAAATGATTGTTGCCCAGCGAGGATTTCAAGCAAATACACGAATTATTACAACATCTGATGAAATTCTTCAAGAACTTGTTAACCTGAAAAGATAACTATCAGTAAAAAGCTAAAAGTAAATGTGGCATAATTACTTAGATTCTATTGTTGAGGAGGTTTGGGCTAGGAAGCAAACACCTAGCCCATCCAATTAATATTATGATTGAACTTATACGTTTAAATGGTCAACCATTCCTTTTAAATGCGATGCTTATCGAACAGATCGAAGCATTACCAGATACAACGATTACTTTAATGAGTGGAAAAAAAATTGTCGTTCGAAATGAAATTAATGAAGTGAAGGCAATTATTAATTCACAATTCGTGAAAATTGGTCTTATTGCAGTTCATAAAGATGTGGAGGGTTCTTGATTGTTCAAAAATAAGCTCGTTAACATTATGCTAATTATATTAGTTGCGTTGACGCTCGTTGGTGTTTTAACATTTGTACTTGTTACTTACTTTACTAATCAACCAGACCCGAATGCAGAACCAACAATTGATCAAATTATTGAACAATCTTTTCAGACAGAAGAAATCACAACCAATCTTATGTCGAATGATTTTGTCCAAGCGTCGTTTCTGATTCAAGTTGATAGTAAAGCGGCATTAAAAGAAATTCAAAAACGCGACTTTCAAATTAATAACATTCTTTTACGTGCTCTTTCAGGTAAGAAAGCAACTGAATTAGCTGGTTCGGATGGAATTGAAACATTTGAATCAGATATACGTGATCAACTTAACGAATTAATGCAAGAAGGTTCAGTAATCCAAGTTTATACAACAAGCTGGGTTATTCAATAATAACTGTTGCATCGAGATTGAGAGGTGAGGCTCTTGGCTGACGTTCTATCACAAGGTGAAATAGATGCCTTATTATCGGCAATTTCTACAGGTGAAATGGATGCTGATGAACTCAAGAAAGAAGAAACCGAGAAAAAGGTAAAGGTATATGATTTTAAGCGTGCTCTTCGCTTTTCAAAGGATCAAATTCGAAGCTTATCAAGGATCCACGAAAATTTTGCTCGACTGCTAACGACGTATTTTTCTGCTCAACTAAGAACGTACGTCCAAATATCGGTGACATCGGTCGATCAACTCCCTTATGAGGAATTTATCCGTTCAATACCCAAAATGACGATCTTAAACGTATTCGAACCATACCCATTAGATGGTCGTTTACTAATGGAGGTTAACCCTAATATTGCATACGCAATGCTAGATCGTTTGCTAGGTGGAAAAGGTGTAAGTATAAATAAAGTTGAAAATTTAACAGAAATAGAGACAAGAATTATGTCTCAGTTATTTCAACGAACACTGGATAGTTTTCAAGAAGCTTGGAGTTCTGTTATTGAGCTAGATCCTATAATGGAAGATATCGAGGTTAACCCGCAATTTTTACAAATGGTCTCTCCTAATGAAACTGTTGTAGTTATTTCTCTTTCGACAACAATTGCAGAAACGTCAGGGATGATAAATATTTGTCTTCCTCACGTTGTATTGGAAGAAATCTTGCCGAAGCTTTCTATTCACTATTGGATGCAGGAGAAGAAAAAGCAACGTGGTGAGGGAGAACTACAAGCTATTGAACATAAAGTTCGTCAAGCTCCGTTATTAATTCAAACAGAACTTGGACGTTCAGAAATGTCAATTCAAGAGTTTTTACATTTAGCAAAAGGAGATGTGATTGAACTTAATCAATCGATCCATAAACCTCTACTTGTTAAAGTGGGTGGAGAACGTAAATATTATGCTCAACCAGGTAAAATGAAAAATAAAATTGCTGTCCAAGTGACGGATCTAATTGAGGAGGCAGAATATGATGAATGATGATATGCTTTCCCAAGATGAGATTAATGAATTACTTAAAGGTGTAAATAGTAGTGATGAGGAAGAGTCAGATTTAAATGAAACAGATGATTCGTTAATACTTTCGGACTATATCTCTGATATTGAACAAGATACACTCGGTGAAATTGGAAATATCTCATTTGGGAGTGCAGCAACGGCCTTATCTACCTTATTAAATCAAAAAGTAGACATTACAACACCGCAACTTTCTTTAATAAAAAAAGAAAAACTAGAAACTGAATTCCCTCAACCACATGTAGCGATACATGTTCAATATACTGAAGGGTTTGAAGGTGTAAATTTATTAGTTATTAAAACAACTGATGCAGCGATTATTGCTGATTTAATGCTTGGTGGAGATGGAACGAATCCAGCTGAAGAGCTAAGCGATATGCATGTTAGCGCCGTTCAGGAAGCCATGAACCAGATGATGGGTTCAGCTTCAACCTCTATGTCTACCATCTTTAATAAAAAGGTTGATATTTCACCACCAGGTATTGATTTACTAGATTTTAAGAAGGATGAAGGAATCCAAAATGTTCCTGCAGACGATATTTTAGTCAAAATTTCATTCCGGTTAAAAGTAGGTAACTTAATTGATTCCAATATCATGCAACTTATCACTGTATCGTTTGCCAAAGGCTTAGTTGATGAATTAATGAATCCAGGAGCTAATTCTCCTGCAGAGGAAAAGGTACAACAAGTGGAGGCTGCACCACCACAAGCTGTATCGCAACCTGCAAAACAGACAGCTTCTCAACCAAATGAAAGTCTAAGCTTAAGCCAACAAGGGTCTCAGCAAATGGCACCGCCACCGCAGCAGGCTTATGAATATGAACAACGAGGACAGCAGCATCTTGGGGGAGTACCATTTTCGCAACAACGCCAAGTTGATGTTCAGCCAGCAGCCTTTTCAAATTTTGAAGCGCCGCAATTAACGCAAGCTGAATCAAATAATTTAAATATGCTTCTAGATATTCCTCTACAAGTAACGGTTGAATTAGGTCGAACTAAGCGCTCTATTAAGGAGATTCTTGAGTTTACGCAAGGCTCAATTATTGAACTTGATAAGCTTGCAGGTGAGCCAGTTGATATCCTTGTTAATCATAAGTTAATTGCAAAAGGTGAAGTTGTCGTTATCGATGAAAACTTCGGTGTACGTGTGACTGATATTGTTAGTCAAGAAGAGCGAATTCGAAACTTGAAATAAAAAGGATAGGTGAATCATTAGTGTCAGCCAAAGTATTAATTGTTGATGATGCAGCATTTATGAGGATGATGATTAAAGATATACTCCAAAAAAATGGTTTTGAAGTCGTTGGTGAAGCAAATGATGGTGCACAAGCCGTACAATTGTATCAGGAATTATCTCCTGATCTTGTAACAATGGACATTACGATGCCAGAGAAGGATGGTATAGCGGCTTTAAAGGAAATCAGATCTTTTGATCCAAATGCAAAAGTAATCATGTGTTCTGCGATGGGGCAGCAGGCAATGGTCATTGATGCTATTCAAGCAGGAGCAAAAGATTTTATTGTCAAACCATTTCAAGCGGATCGTGTGCTAGAGGCGATTAAAAAAACGATTGGATAGATTCGTGAACGAGGAAGGAGAGGAGCGGTTCATCTATGAATAAAATAATTACTTTTGTCTTCTTGCTGCTCCTCCTAATAGGGTTTCCTTTACAATCAGTCTCGGCTGAAACGACTGATGAAAATAGAAGTGTTTTTGAATCGTTAGAAGAAGAAGCGCCTAATGAAGACTCACAAGAACATCATCAAGAATCGCCTGAAACAATAAGTGAGGAACAAAATGAGGCTGAGGATACACAAAATGAGGCAGCCGGAGAATCAGAGCCATTTGCAGAGCAAAATACAATTTGGATTTTTGTGCAAATGATTGCGGCTCTGGCATTTGTTGTTTTTCTTATTTATGCTTTGCTACGTTTTTTAAATAAACGGTCGCAAACTTATCGATCAACGCAAATGCTACAAAATATTGGCGGAGTTCCACTTGGGGCTAATCGTTCCGTTCAAATTGTAAAAGTCGGCGATCGTTTGTTAGTTGTCGGTGTTGGAGAAACGATTCAGTTGTTAAAGGAAATAGAAAATCGAGATGAAATTGATCAATTGCTTCAGCAAAAACAAGAGCAGATTGAGCAATTTGATCAACCGATTAATAAAATATTTGGCTTATTAAAAAATAAAGTTGGGAATAAAAAGTCACCTGTTCCATTTGAAAATCAATCAAGTCAGTCTAATAGCGATGCCTTTAAAGAGCTACTTTCAAAGCAGTTAAAGGATGTTTCGAAGTCTCAGCAAAAGCTGCATGATGCTGTAAGGGAGCGTGACAAGTAGTGCTAGATTCAATGATAATACCAGCTGTCACAAATATCCCTGGCATTGATTTTGGTAATTTTTTATCCGATGAACCCACTAATGTCGCTACGACCATTCAATTATTACTTGTCCTAACTGTTTTGTCATTAGCGCCATCGATTCTTATTCTCATGACAAGTTTTACAAGAATCGTGATTGTTCTATCATTTGTTAGACAAGGGTTAGCAACACAATCAATGCCCCCAAATCAGGTCTTAATTGGACTTGCACTCTTTTTAACCTTTTTCATTATGGCACCAGTCTTTGCTGAGGTGAACGAGCAAGCATTAACGCCCTTTTTAAATAATGAAATTGATCAAGCTGAAGCTTTTGATCTTGCAGCTGCTCCAATGAAGGAATTTATGGCAAAACATACACGTGAGAAAGACTTAGCTTTATTTATGGGTTATGCTGGTCTTGAACGCCCTGCATCTATGGAAGATATTCCGTTAACGGCTTTAATTCCAGCTTTTGTTATTAGTGAATTGAAAACAGCCTTTCAAATTGGTTTTCTCATTTTTATTCCGTTTTTAGTCATCGATATGATTGTAGCGAGTGTATTAATGTCAATGGGTATGATGATGCTACCGCCAGTTATGATTGCCTTGCCATTTAAAATTTTACTTTTTGTTCTCGTGGATGGTTGGTATTTAATCGTCCAATCATTGCTTCTCAGTTTTAATTAAAGAAGCAGTTTATGATCTTAGATTGAACATGTGTTAAAAGGTTGGTGTTTACATGAGTTCTGAATTTGTAATAAGTATGGCTGAAAATGGTGTTTGGACGGTATTAGTCGTATCAGGACCATTATTAATCATCGCATTAGTACTTGGTTTAGTCGTTAGTATTTTCCAAGCGACAACACAAATCCAAGAGCAGACACTTGCCTTCATTCCAAAAATTGTTGGGGTACTTGCAGCTCTCATTATTTTTGGTCCTTGGATGCTTTCTCATATGACAAATTTTGCGTACCAAATTTTTAGCAATCTTCATCGGTACATTGGCTAATGAATGAATTTGTCAATTTACTCCCTGCATTCCTGCTTGTATTTGTAAGGGTACTTGCCTTTTTTACGGTTCTACCGATCTATTCGCATCGTTCGATTCCAACTAGGCATAAGATTGGACTTGCCCTCATGCTTGCATGGATTATGGTTTTTACGCTAGAAGAACCTGTTTTAGTTATTGATGCGACCTATTATTTACTAATAATAAAAGAAATTCTTGTAGGGTTAATGGTTGGTTTAATTGCAATGATGCTTTTATACGCCATTCAAGTTGCTGGTGGCTTCATTGATTATAGCATGGGCTTTATGATTGCGAATGTTGTTGATCCACAAACAGGCGCACAAAGCCCACTTACGGGTGGGTATTTATATACATTTGCGTTACTCTTTTTATTACTTGTTAATGGACATCATTTATTATTGGATGGAATTTATTACAGCTATCAATTTGTGCCAATGGATCAAGTTTTTCTTCCGTTTGGTCAGGAGAACATTGTTCAATATGCAGCAAAAACATTCAATAGCATGTTTATTATAGCTTTTCAAATGGCTTTTCCAATTGTCGGTTCACTTTTTTTAGTGGATGTAGGACTTGGAATGGTATCAAGAGCTGTTCCGCAAATGAATGTGTTTGTCGTGGGTATGCCTTTAAAGATTCTTGTTGGACTTTTACTATTAATTGTTTTTATGGGTGTTTTCTTTATGGCTGTTCAGAGGTTATTTGATCAAGTCATTTTGGCAATGCGAACGTTGTTACAGTTGCTAGGAGGAGCGTAATCATGATCAAGCTAAGAGTCAATCTTCAATTTTTTGCTGAAGAGAAGACGGAGAAAGCAACCCCGAAAAAGCGACAAGAGCAAAGGAAAAAAGGACAAGTTGCCAAAAGTACAGATATTAATACGGCAATTATTCTTCTATTGGTCTTTTTATTTTTATGGGTATTTGGTGGAATGCTTGGACAAACAATGTATGACATGTTGAGACACACGTTCACACATTATCTACTAATAGATGTGACAGAAGCTAATTTTACAGATATGTTTTTTGAAATTGTGATGGAATCAGCGATGGTGCTACTTCCGATTATGCTCATTGCAATGATTGCAGGAGTCGCTGCAAGTTTTGCTCAGGTGGGTGCGCTCTTTGCACCTGAAGCGGTTCAAATGAAGTTATCGAAGCTTGATCCAATTCAGGGTGCCAAGCGGATTTTTTCTGTTCGTGCATTAGTTGAGTTGCTAAAATCTTTACTTAAAATTTCATTTGCGGGTACTGTAGTTTTTGTTATTATTTGGACCCATTTAGAAGACGTGATGTTACTCTCACAAAAGAGTGTTGCAGACGGGTTTTATTTAATTGCTAGAATGACAGCAACACTTGGTATTGCCGTTGCCATTCTCCTTCTTATTTTGGCAATTCCCGATTATATTTACCAAAGATATGATCATGAAAAACAAATGAGAATGTCAAAACAAGACATTAAAAATGAGCATAAAAACATGGAAGGCGATCCGAAAATTAAATCAAAACGGAAGCAAAAACAAATGGAAATGGCTATGCAGCGTATGATGCAGGAAGTTCCAAAAGCAGATGTTGTTATTACCAACCCAACACACTTTGCCGTTGCACTGCGCTATGATGAAGAAAAAGCAGATGCGCCGATTGTAGTAGCAAAAGGCGTGGATTTTATGGCTCAGAAAATTAAAGGTATTGCGGCTGACAATGAAGTCGTAACCGTTGAAAATAGACCATTGGCGCGAGCGCTGTATGACCAGGCTGATATTGGTCAGCAAGTACCTGAGGATTTATTTAAAGCTGTTGCTGAGGTACTTGCGTTTGTCTATCGCTTAAAAAATAAGCAAGTTAACTAGTCGAAATTCAATTGATGTTAGGGGAGAAATTTTGTGGGAGCAAGAGACCTATCCGTATTATTAGGTGTTATTTTAATTGTCGCCATGCTCATCATACCGTTACCACCTGCGATGTTGGATTTCTTAATTATGATCAACATCTCTCTTGCTCTTATTATTATTTTAGTTGCAATGAATACTCGAGAACCTCTTGAATTCTCAATTTTCCCAACGTTACTCTTACTTGTAACGCTATTTCGGTTAGGGTTGAACGTATCGACGACTCGTTCTATTTTAGGAGAAGGTGAAGCTGGGAATATCATCGATACATTTGGTAACTTTGTTGTCGGCGGGAATGCACTAGTTGGTTTTGTAGTGTTCCTTATCTTAATAGTCATTCAGTTTATGGTTATTACAAAAGGGGCCGAGCGTGTATCTGAGGTTGGTGCTCGTTTTACATTAGATGCTATGCCAGGGAAACAAATGAGTATTGATGCTGATTTAAATGCTGGAATGATTTCTGATGTTGAGGCTAAAGAACGTCGTGAAAAAATTGAACGTGAGGCTGATTTCTTTGGTTCGATGGATGGTGCGAGTAAGTTTGTTAAAGGGGACGCAATAGCGGGTATTATTATTGTTATCATTAACCTTATTTTTGGTATTATCATTGGAATGCTACAAATGGGTATGAGCTTAGGAGATTCTGTTACTATGTTCACATTATTAACGGTAGGGGATGGACTAGTCAGTCAAATTCCAGCTCTCCTAATCTCTACTGCAACGGGAATCATTGTCACTCGAGCAGCATCTTCAGGCAGTTTAGGGCAGGATATTACAAAACAACTTTTTGCTTACCCCAAAATGCTTTACATTGCTGGAGGAACGATTTTCTTATTAGGTTTATTTACACCGATTAGCTTTATCTTCACTGTTCCTATTGCTGGGTTACTTGTGGTAGGTGGATATATGTTATCCAAGCAGGAAAATAATACATTACTAGAAGAAGTTTCAGGAGAGGAAGAAGAACAATCAGATGACATGAAATCGCCTGAGAGCGTCGTCAATCTGTTGCAAATTGATCCAATTGAATTTGAGTTTGGATATGGGCTAATTCCACTAGCAGATGCGAATCAGGGTGGAGATTTATTAGACCGAGTTGTGATGATTCGTCGGCAAATGGCTCTAGAGCTCGGTATGATTGTTCCAGTTATTCGGATTCGCGATAATATTCAGCTTCAACCGAATGAATATACAATAAAAATAAAAGGAAATGAAATTGCAAAAGGTGAGCTTCTTCTCGATCATTATATGGCTATGAGCCCAGGTGTAGAAGATGAATCGATCGTTGGTATCGATACTATTGAGCCAGCTTTTGGCTTACCAGCTCTATGGATCGGAGAAGATATGAAGGAACAAGCTGAGCTTTCAGGCTACACAGTTGTTGATCCTCCTTCTGTCGTGTCAACTCATTTAACCGAAGTGATTAAGCGCCATGCGCATGAATTGCTTGGACGCCAAGAAACAAAACAATTGGTTGATCACTTGAAAGAAACATATCCTGCGCTTGTGGAAGAGGTAACACCTAATACCTTATCAACTGGGGAGATTCAAAAGGTGTTAACGAACTTGTTAAAAGAAAATATATCAATTCGTAACTTACCAATTATATTTGAGACACTTGCTGATTATGGACAGATGACGAAGGATATGGATTTAGTGACTGAATACGTACGTCAATCTTTATCTAGACAAATCTCAAAACAAATGACAACTCCTGGGGAGCCACTATATGTCATTACATTAAGTGGTAGTGTTGAAAAGAAAGTCGCTGAATCTGTCCAACAAACAGAACACGGCAACTTTATTTCAATGGATCCAAATCTGTCTCAACGGATTTTAGAATCAGCTGCTACGGAAACAGATCGTCTTTCTCAAATGGGTCAAGTGCCTGTTATTCTTTGTTCACCTGCTGTAAGAATGTATGTGAGACAAGTGTTTGAACGCTATTTGCCACACGTTCCAATCTTGTCATACAATGAACTTGAACCAAATGTTGAAGTGCAAAGTGTAGGGGTGGTGAACGTAGAATGAAGGTAAAGAAATTCACAGCGAAAACAATGCATGAAGCGATGAAGCTCATTCGATCTGAACTGGGTGATGACGCTGTTATTTTAAATTCAAAAGAGGTCGAAACAGGTGGATTCCTTGGTTTTTTTACAAAAAAACAATTAGAGGTTATTGCGGCAATTGATCCAGTTGCAAATCGTGTATCAATTCGTAACCAAAGAGAAGAGCAGAAACCAAGCGTTTCATCTCGTCAAGTACCACAAGTATCACATTCTCAAAAACGACAACCAGTCGATCAAACGATAAAACCAACAACTGATAGTTTACGAAATGAAATCAATCAATTAAAACAACTTATTCAAGGGTTAAGTGAAAAAAATGGGCTGTATGGGTCTGGGACACTCGAGTACCCAGAGCCCTTTCAGCAAATAGATGATCATTTGCGAGCTCAAGGTGTGACAGAATCGATTCGCTTAAATCTTATCAAGCACTTATTGAAAAACTGGTACGAGCAATCAGATCGTGAACGAAATGATAAGGAAATGAAGAAAGAGCTTTATCATTATTTAGATCAATTACTTGAGAATATTCCAATGGGTGGTCTTACGTTTGATAAGCAGATTGTGAATATTGTTGGACCTACAGGTGTAGGGAAAACAACGACGATTGCTAAAATTGCTGCTCATTGTGTTTTGAAAAAGCAAAAAAAAGTAGCGCTTGTCACAACAGATACATATCGAATAGCAGCAGTAGAGCAATTAAAAACGTATGCAAAAATTCTTAATATTCCTTTAGAGGTAGCCTATTCAATTGATGATTTTCAAAATGCTATTCATCAATTTAAGCAGTTTGATTTAATTATAGTTGATTCAGCAGGACGAAATTTTAGAAATCGCTTGTATGTTGAAGAATTATCAAAGGTTATTGATTTTGAGCATTATGCAGAAACATATTTAGTTTTGTCATTAACATCTAAATATGAAGATATGAAAGAAATTATCCACCAGTTTTCATTAATCCCAATCGAAAAAGTAATCCTTACTAAAAAAGATGAAACGAGTACGTACGGTGCTATGCTCAACATTCCTTTAGAATTAGGTAAAGGGGTTGCCTATGTGACAAACGGTCAAAATGTTCCTGATGACATGGTTGAAGCCGCGATTCCTTATCTAAAACAATGTGTACTTGAGGTGGACGATCATGAATGACCAAGCTGAGAATTTACGGCGTCTGGTTGAGCCCACAGAGACAACGGAAGCAAAAGTGATTGCAGTAGTCAGTGGTAAAGGTGGCGTAGGAAAGTCAAATGTTAGTTTGAACTTTGCCATTTCATTAGCGCAAAGAGGTAAGAAGGTTGCAGTATTAGATTTGGACATTGGAATGGCCAATTTAGATATTTTAATGGGATTAACACCTAATCATCACATTATGGATTTGTTAGATAGTCAAATGTCTATTTGGGACATCATTGAAAAAGGCCCATATGGAATTGCTTATATTGCTGGAGGTTCTGGTTTCTCTAAATTTGTTGAACTAGATGAAGAACGAATGCAACGCTTCTTTTCCCAGCTAGAAATGATCGGATCGCATTACGATTATATTATTTTAGATATGGGGGCAGGAGCGTCTAAAGGTAGTATTCAATTTGTTCTAGCTGCTGACGATGTTTTTGTTGTCACAACACCAGAACCGCCAGCAATGACAGATGCTTATGCTATGGTTAAATACATTTTTTTACAAGAAGAGGAAAAGCCGTTATATCTTATCGTCAATCGAGCCGAATCAGAGAAAGAAGGTAACCGAACGTTAGAGAGCTTTAAAAGAGTTGCGCAGCAATTTTTAAAAAAAGATTTATCTCTACTGGGCTTTATTCCTAGTGATAAGATTGTTCAAAAAGCTGTTAAAGCACAAACACCTTTTGTTGTAATGGACAAAGAGGCAAAGGCTAGTAAAGCGATGTTTCAACTTACTTCTTCTTATATAGGTGATAACCAGACCTCACCAACCAAATTTAAAAACTTTATCTCTAAAGTGAGGTTATTATTCAAAGAAAAAGTTTAAAAGAAGTAAGAATATCTATAGAAAGTTAGTGATAAACGTGGAGAGGAATATTCAAGTACTTGTCGTAGATGATTCTGCCTTTATGCGAAAAGTGATCACTGATATGCTGAATTCTGATCCAAGGATCCACGTTATTGGAACAGCACGAAATGGAGAAGATGCTCTTTTAAAACAAAAACAATTACGACCTGATGTTATCACTTTAGATGTTGAGATGCCTGTGTTGAATGGTTTAGAAACGTTAAAAAAAATGATGAATGAAGATCCTTGTCCTGTTGTGATGATTAGTAGTACGACTAAGGAAGGAACGGAAAATACGTTAATAGCTATGGAGTACGGTGCTGTTGATTTTGTAGCAAAACCTTCAGGTGCGATTTCATTAGATCTTGATAAGGTTGAAAAGGAAATCATCGAAAAAGTAGTACTTGCAGCAAAGGCAAAGCTAAAACAAGCTACTCCAACAAAGCCAATCATCTCTAAATCATTGTATCAACCATTTGTAAAATCTCAGAAACAAAAAATTATTGCAATTGGTACTTCAACTGGTGGACCAAAAGCGTTAAAGGACGTCATTACTAAAGTTCCAGCCACAGTTTCAGCACCTATTCTAGTTGTGCAACACATGCCTGTTGGTTTTACGAAGTCTTTAGCTGACCGATTAAATTCTCTTTCTAGTATCACTGTTAAGGAAGCGAAGGATGGGGATTTACTCGAAAATGGCACTGCTTATATTGCCCCTGGAGGATATCACTTAGTATTACGACAGGTTGAGTCATCCTTTTTCATCAAAACTCATTTAGAAGAGCCTAGAAGAGGTCATCGTCCATCAGTAGACGTGATGTATGAATCACTTTCTACGATTTCAGATATTGAAACCATTGCTGTGATCATGACAGGGATGGGAGCAGATGGCACAGAAGGACTGATGAAACTAAAGCAAACGGCTTCTTGTTATGCAATTGCTGAATCCGAAGAATCATGCGTGGTTTTTGGGATGCCAAAAGCAGCAATCAAAACCAAATTAGTCGATGAAGTTGTCCATGTACAGGACATCGCTGAACGAATAAGTCGTCTTGTATAGAGAAGGGGTAGAGAGAGGGAGTCGACAATGGATTTTTTGCACAAGTTACGACCTTATCATCTTGATGTTTTAAAAGAAATAGGGAATATTGGAGCTGCTCATGCTGCTACTGCTTTATCAGAATTACTAAACAAACAAATTGATATGAGTGTACCAGATGTGCGGCTCGTTTCATTTCAAGATCTTCCTGAACAAGTCGGTGGAGCTGATACAGAGGTTGCTGCTATCTTTTTAAGAGTAGAAGGAGAAGCACCAGGAAGTATGTTTTTTATTTCAAAAATTGAAGATATGGAACAATTAGTCCGACATTTGACAAAAAACAAGTCCTTTCAACTAAAGCAACCACCATATGATGAGTTAGGACTCTCTGCTTTTCAAGAAGTTGGTAATATCTTAGCGGGTTCTTATTTATCTTCTTTTTCAGACTTCACTAAACTAATGCTACAACCGTCTGTACCAGGATTTAGTGTTGATATGACGGGGGCCATATTAAGTTACGGACTTATCCCACTTTCTGAAGTGGGCGATTATGCCATTGTCATTGATACAGAAATTAGAGAGTTAAATAGAGAAAAAGCTCATGTATCAGGTCATTTCTTTTATTTACCAGATCCAGATTCATTTGAGGTGATTTTTGCTGCATTAGGGGTGGAAACGAATGAATGAAGTCATAAAAGTAGGAATGGCTGATTTAAATGTTGTTACTCCTCCAGATACGATTCGAACCTCAGGACTCGGATCTTGCGTCGGCGTTATTTTATATGATGAAGTGACATTAATCTCTGGAATGGCCCATGTGATGCTTCCAAGCTCTGCTCTTTGTAAGCAAGCTACTCCTAATCCTGCTAAATACGCTGATACGGCGATCCCTGCATTAATTAAAAAATTAGAAAGTAAAGGTGCAAAAATATTTTCACTAAAAGCAAAGCTTGCTGGCGGAGCACAAATGTTTTCGTTTTCAACAGGTAATGACATGATGAGAATTGGACCTAGAAATGTAGAGGCTGTGAAGGAAAAGCTTAATGAGCTTCGTATTCCGATATTAGCGGAAGACGTTGGTGGAAAGAGTGGGCGAACAATTGAATTTAACCCATTATCGAAGAAGCTGCAAATACGCACAGTGAACCAAGGAACAAAGGAGATATAAAAGTGTTTCGCTCAATCTATATTCATTTTTTGTTTGCAGTAGTGTTAAGTCTTATCGTTTTCTTCTCCTCTCATTCAACTAATTTAGTGAACACGTCTCTCACCCGTGCTTGTATAGCTTTTGTTGTCGGTTGGATAATTGCCTATGTTTTTCGTTATATTTGGAAGTTAGCTTCTGCTAATGCGGATACATTATTAAATGAAACTCAGTCTAATGACTCGAACGAAACGGAAGTATATGATTCTAACGTAGATAGTAATAAAAATGAAACAGAAGTAAATAATTCCAATGTAAATAGCAATAAAGAAAAAGCAGAAGCAAATCGTGAATTTGAAGCAGAGGAAATCTCACGTGTTGTGAAAGAAATGATGCGATCCGATTGAAAGTGAAGGAGGTACGGGTATGGCCCACGTTACATCAGAAGCTGACAAAAAGTTGTGGGATATGTGGCTAAAAGATCGAAGTGATGATGCATGTAACGAATTAATTCGACGTTACATGCCACTTGTGAATTACCATGTTCAACGAATTGCTGTAGGGTTGCCACGTAGTGTTCAAAAAGATGATCTGACTAGCCATGGTTTAATAGGATTATATGATGCACTAGAAAAATTCAATCCCGAACGAGATTTGAAGTTTGATACGTATGCTTCATTTCGCGTCAGAGGAGCCATTATTGATGGCCTCAGAAAAGAAGATTGGCTTCCTAGGACGATGAGAGAAAAAATAAAAAAGGTAGAGGCAGTTACAGAAATGCTTGAACAGCGTCATGGTCGATATGTAACAAGTGAAGAAGTAGCAAAAGAACTAGAAATGGATAGTGATGATGTTGCACAAATTATGACAGAGCAATTTGTAGCGAATTTATTATCAATTGATGAAAAAACAAATGAAACGGATCGAAATGAAACATTTACGGCTACTTTAGAAGATAAACAATCAAAAACGCCTGAACAACTTATATTTGAACAAGCAACGAAACAGGAACTTGCTAAGATGATTCAAGATTTATCCGAAAAAGAACAGATTGTGATTAGTCTTTTTTATTATGAAGAAATGACATTAACCGAAATTGGTCAAATTCTTAACCTTTCAACTTCACGTATTTCACAAATTCATTCTAAATCTATTTTTCGACTTCAACAAGCAATGAAACAACATAAGGATTATTTATTACGTTAAATTAATTGAACAGGTAAGGAATTGGTATCTATGATCGACTTAGAGAAGTTCTATGAGATAAAAGTATCCAATGATAAAATGGAAGCATTCATTATTCGGCATTCAAAATTAACTGATGATGATAGTTTGTCAAAAGAAGAGATTGAGCAATTTATCAAGGAACACGGTATTATTTACGGTCTTGATCATGATGTTGTGACAAAAATCTTATTAGAAGATAGAGAATTAGGTACAAATATTTTATTGGCAGTTGGCAAACCACCTGAAAACGGTAAAGATGCTTATTTAGAGCCGATTGTTTTTCAAGAACAAAATAGAGATTTAAACGCTGTCCAAATAAATTTGAAAAACTTTTTTGACATTCCTACAGTTCGAATTGACGATAAAATCGGTACAAAAATAGCTGCAACGCCTGGATTTGTGGGTTTTAATGTATTTGGAGAAGAGGTTGCCACTAAACCTGGAAAAGATTTTAAGCTTCGAAAAGGGGAGAATACCCGTATCAATGAAAAAGAGCAGGCCATATATTCTTTAATAGATGGGCAGATAACTATAGATAAACATACTATTCATGTCTTTCCAACGTATGAAGTACAGGGTGATTTAAGTTTAAAAACTGGAAATATTGACTTCGTTGGTAACGTTATCATTAACGGCAATGTACCAACTGGTTTTGAAATCGAAGCAGGCGGTGATATTCGCGTATCTGGGACTGTCGAAGCGGCACGACTGAAAGCAGGCGGATCAATTTATATCGGGGCTGGTGTTGTTGGACAAAATAAAGGTCATATTGAAGCTAGTGGAGATTTGCAGACGACGTTTATAAATGAAGGTTATGTCGAAGTAGGTGGTCATATTGCAGTTACACAAGCTATTCTACATAGTACATGCATGTCTGGAGGACAAGTCATTTGTAAACGTGGTAAAGGACTTATTGTAGGTGGAGCTATTTCGGCTGTTACAAGTATTGAAGCAAATGAAATTGGCAATGATATGCACACGAAAACATCGCTTTTTATTGGTGTTCATGAGAAAATATTAATACAGCAAAAGCAAATAGAAGAGGACCTTCAAAAAGCTCAAGATGATTTTATGAATCTAGCTAAGTTATTAAAATTGTATATCGAAAAAGAAAAAGAGAGTGGCCCTTTAGTTGGCCGAGATAAATTTTCCAAACTTAGAGTCCAACATTCATTCCAACAAACAAAACAAACGATTGATGAATTGACAGAAAACCTTGGTGATTTCAAAGAGCAAGCTGAATTAGGAGATGGTTTTATTCGTGTGGAAAGAATGCTTTTTCCAAATGTAAATGTTCATTTTGGGAAATATCGCCGAAACATACAAAAGATTTATCGTCAACCGCGTATATCATTTATAGACGGTGAAATTAATATTTCCATTTTGTAAGATTAGGGTTGTGTTTTGAAGGAGGAATTGATCATGAGTGTGCGACCAATTGAAGTACAAGGTTCTTTTCCCCAATCGCAAAAAACGGGGAAAATTCAAGAACAAATGCAACAACGAGGACAGGTGAGTCAAGATATCATTGCCAAAGAGCAAAAAGAAGCATCACAGCTTAAACGTATGCAAGTAAACGAGTCATCTGAATCTGAACAAACGCGTTTTCATCAAGATCAACAGAAAGATCACCAAGGTGGTCACCACGAGCGTGAAAAACAGGAAAGAGAAAAAGTGGAAACCCAAGCGGACCATCCTTATAAAGGAAAGTTTATTGACTTCTCTGGTTGAGAAAGGACGAATCATGAGCACGATTTTAATCATCATAAGCTTGCTATTACATGGTGTAACTTTTCTTTGGATCATAACACTGATGCAGCGTGAAAAGCAGCCTGAAGCTTCGAAGCAAGAAATGGAAAAAATTAAAGATGAATTGGAAGATTTACTGATTGCTTATACAGCGGAAATAAAAGAGGGAAATGAACGACTCTTGAAACAACTAGAGGAAAACAAGCAGTTAAATCAAGTGACTGAACGTAGGACTGCTCCAGAGATAAAAAATGTTGAAGAACCTGTAAAAGTGAAAGGAAATCATTATGCTCCACACAACATTCACGTAAAGCAAAATGACTTTGAAGAAGAGCCAGAAGAGCGGTACGATGAGTATAGCCCTCCAGTTGTTAATCAAGCAACTGAGGATATGTACTATGAACAATCTGATACTGCAAAAGTATTGGCACTTGCTAAACAGGGTCTTTCGGTTGAACAAATCGCAAAGAAACTAAACATGGGGAAAGGTGAAGTAGACCTAATGTTGAAATTTTATCGTTAAAGCGCGAAATTTCTTGCATCCCCAATCTCTATGTGATATAGTAATCAACGGTGTTAATCACACACGTTTTCTAATTTATGTGATGGTGCTGGGTATCCAGTTTCACGTAAAGATGAGGAAAACGGAGGCTTAAAAAAACCAAAATTGAAGGAGGTGTTTGATGTGGCAGTTATCTCCATGAAACAATTATTAGAAGCTGGGGTACACTTCGGTCACCAAACTCGTCGTTGGAACCCTAAAATGGATCGCTACATCTTCACAGAACGTAACGGAATTTACATCATTGACCTACAAAAAACGGTTAAAAAGGTTGAGGAAGCGTATAATTTTGTACGTGACTTAGCTGCTGACGGAGGAAAAATCCTTTTCGTTGGTACGAAAAAGCAAGCTCAAGACTCAGTTAAAGAAGAAGCTGAGCGTTGCGGCATGTACTTCATTAACCAACGTTGGTTAGGTGGTACACTAACGAACTTTGAAACAATCCAAAAGCGTATTACTCGTCTTAAGAACCTTGAAAAAATGCAAGAAGACGGTACATTCGATGTTCTTCCAAAGAAAGAAGTTATTCTTCTTAAGAAGGAAATGGAGCGTTTAGAGAAGTTTTTAGGCGGTATCAAGGATATGCAAGGTGTTCCTGATGCACTATTTGTTATCGATCCTCGTAAAGAGCGTATTGCTATTGCGGAAGCTCACAAGTTGAACATCCCAATTGTTGCAATTGTAGATACAAACTGTGACCCTGATGAAATTGATTATGTTATTCCTGGTAACGATGATGCAATTCGTGCAGTTAAGCTTTTAACTGGTAAAATGGCGGATGCAGTAATCGAAGCTACTTCTGGTGAAGAAGAAATAGAGGTTGAAGAAACAACAACAGCTTAATTTCATTTACTCAAAGGGTGGTAAAGGGGGATTACCCTTTACCATCTTTTTTTGAAAGATAAGAGAGTATAAAGTTCAATGATGTCTGGCTAGAGCGTCTAGTCGCTCGAGGTTGCTTCAGTCTGTAAATGGTTACCTAAAACCTGGCAACACATGGACAGTCCTCCAGGACTTGTTGCGGATGAACAAGGCGCTTGCGCTTTTCTTATCAAAAATGATATGGATAATGATGTATGTGTACATACTGATACTTTAAGGAGGCGTTTTAAAATGGCTGTAACAGCAAGCATGGTAAAAGAATTACGTGAAAAAACTGGCGCTGGAATGATGGATTGTAAGAAAGCCCTAACTGAAACTGGCGGAGATATGGAAAAGGCAATTGATTTCTTACGTGAAAAGGGAATTGCAAGTGCTGCTAAAAAGGCAGATCGTGTAGCAGCTGAAGGTCTTACTCTTGTCAAATCAGAAGGAAACAAAGCAGTAATTGTTGAAGTAAACTCTGAAACAGACTTCGTTGCCAAAAACGAAAACTTCCAAAACCTTGTTAATGACTTAGCTTCTCATATTCTTGCAACATCACCTGCTTCAGTTGAAGAAGTACTTGAACAACCTTTTGGTAATGAAGGACAAACAGTACAAGAATATATCAACGCGTCAATTTCTAAAATTGGTGAAAAGCTTTCTCTTCGCCGTTTTGAAATTGTTGAAAAAGAAGAAGGCGACGTATTTGGTGAGTACCTACACATGGGAGGACGTATTGGTGTCTTAACTGTCATTGGTGATTCAACAGATAGTGAGTTAGCTAAAGATGTTGCGATGCATATTGCAGCAATTAATCCTACTTACGTATCTCGTGATGAAGTATCACAAGATGAAGTTGAACGTGAGCGTGAAGTTCTTAAGCAACAAGCATTAAACGAAGGTAAGCCTGAGAATATCGTTGAGAAAATGGTAGAAGGTCGCCTTAGCAAATACTTTGAACAAGTATGTCTTCTTGACCAACCATTTGTAAAAGATGGTGATCAAAAAGTTGGTAAATACGTTCAAGCTAAAGGTGCAAAAGTAAAAAGCTTTATCCGTTATGAAGTTGGAGAAGGAATGGAAAAGCGTGAAGATAACTTTGCAGAAGAAGTTATGTCTCAAGTGAAGAAGTAATGAGTGAAGGGGCACAATGTGTCCCTTTTTTCAGAGAGATTTGTAAACTTCATGTCATGACGGAGGTACTAATGAAAACATATAAACGTGTGGTGTTAAAGCTAAGTGGTGAAGCGTTAGCTGGTGAACTTGGCTATGGTATTGATCCGACAGTCATTCAGTCTGTCGCAAAGCAAGTAAAAGAAATTGTTGAACTAGACGTTGAAGTAGCTGTTGTCGTTGGTGGCGGTAATATTTGGCGTGGAATGGCAGGGAGTGCAAAAGGAATGGACCGTGCGACAGCCGATTATATGGGTATGCTTGCAACGGTTATGAATTCATTAGCACTACAAGATAGCTTAGAGGATATTGGTGTTCAAACTAGAGTGCAAACGTCGATTGAAATGCGTCAAGTAGCTGAACCATATATCCGTCGAAAAGCCATTCGACATCTTGAAAAGAAACGTGTTGTTATTTTTGCAGCAGGTACTGGTAATCCGTATTTTTCAACTGATACGACTGCGGCCTTACGTGCAGCTGAAATCGAAGCAGAGGTCATTCTAATGGCTAAAAACAATGTAGATGGTGTTTACAGTGCTGACCCATCTGTAGATCAAAATGCAAAGAAATATTCAACTATTTCTTATATGGAAGTATTGAAAAATGGATTAGCTGTAATGGACTCAACCGCTTCTTCACTTTGTATGGATAATGACATTCCATTAATTGTATTCTCTATTATGGAGGAAGGTAATATTAAGCGGGCTGTACTAGGTGAAGAAATTGGAACATTAGTAAGGGGGAACTCATAATGTCAACAGAGGTAATCAATGACGCTAAGCAACGTATGATAAAAGCAATCGAAGCGCTTAATCGTGAACTTGCTAAATTAAGAGCAGGTCGTGCAAATCCAGCGCTACTCGACCGAGTAACCGTTGAATATTACGGCGCAGAGACGCCACTTAATCAGTTAGCAACGATTTCAGTTCCTGAAGCTAGATTGTTAACGATTCAACCATTTGACAAAACTTCTATTAATGATATTGAACGAGCTATTCAAAAAGCAGATCTTGGTTTAACTCCTTCAAATGATGGAGCTATTATCCGTATTTCCATTCCTCCATTAACAGAGGAACGTCGTAAAGATCTTGTTAAGTTAGTAAAGCGTGCTGCTGAAGAAGCGAAAGTTGCTGTTCGAAATGTTCGCCGTGATGCAAATGATGATCTTAAGAAGTTGCAAAAAGATGGTGAAATGACAGAAGATGAATTACGTCGTTTGACAGATGATGTTCAAAAGTTAACAGATAAGAACATTGCTCAAGTTGACGAGGTAGCAGAAAAGAAAGAAAAAGAAATCATGGAAGTGTAAGCTAGTTCCATGTAAAATAGGACATAGTAAAAGACCCTCTTTTATTCTAGGGGGTTTTTTACACTTTCTTACTTGTTATGTGTTTTTTAATTAATGGCAAGAATAGGAAGAGACCTGCTGCTACATAGATGGAGGGCGTAAAAATGCTTGAAAAGTTAACAAAATGGAAGTCTGCTTTCTCTTCCCAAGAAGAGACTGAGAAAATAGAACGAGTAAACATACCAAAGCATATTGCGATCATTATGGATGGAAACGGGCGATGGGCGAAGCAAAAAGGGTTACCCCGGATTGCTGGGCATCGTGAAGGAATGAAAGTCATTAATAAAATTGTTCGAAAAGCAAATGAGCTCGGTGTAGAAGTCTTAACATTATACGCATTTTCAACGGAGAATTGGAAGCGACCAAAAACAGAAGTTGATTATTTAATGAAGCTTCCTGAGCGCTTTTTAGGTATTGAGCTACCGAAGTTAAAAGAAGAGAATGTGAAAGTGCGTTTAATGGGTAGCCTTGAGAATTTACCCGAGCATACACAAAAAGCCGTATTTAAAGCTGTAAAAGAAACAGAGGATAACAACGGACTAATATTGAATTTTGCTCTGAATTATGGAAGTAGATTTGAAATGATTGAAGCGATTAAAGGAATATCGAAGCAGGTTGAAGCGGGTACGTTATTACCAGAACAAATTGATGAAGTTATCTTCGAAAAACATTTAATGACAGCCGAATTATCTGATCCTGATCTACTTATTCGAACAAGTGGAGAAATTCGTTTAAGTAATTTCATGCTTTGGCAGCTTGCCTATAGTGAATTTTGGTTTACAGATGTTCTTTGGCCAGATTTTAATGAACACCATTTTACAGAAGCCATTGCCGTCTATCAAAAACGAGCGCGCAGGTATGGAGGCGTTTAAGAGAGGGGCGATGTGAGTTGAAAGAGAGAATTATAACAGGTATTCTTGGCGGAGCCCTTTTTGTTAGTATGGTTATAGTCGGAGGATGGATTTTCGCTTTATTTATATCCATTGTAGCATCTGTTGCCATGATCGAATTATTAAAAATGAAAAAAATTGCACCTATTTCGTTAATGGGTTTAATTAGTTTATTATCTATGTGGCTATTACTAGTGCCGACGAGCTGGTTTGACCAAGTGATGCCATCTTATTTTACCAAAGTTGAAATATTTGTGTTTATGATTTTGGTATTATTAATGTTTACGGTCATAACGAAAAATACATTTACCTTTGATCAAGTTGGATTTGTGATTCTTTCGTCTGTGTATGTAGGGTTTGGATTCCACTACTTAATTATGACACGAGAAATTCCTGAGTACGGGATGATCCTTGTCTTCTTCATCTTATTCCTTATTTGGACAACGGATTCCGGTGCCTATTTTGTTGGGCGTAAATGGGGTAAAAATAAGCTATGGCCTGATATAAGTCCGAAAAAAACGATTGAAGGCTCAATTGGTGGAATCGTTGCGGCTATCATAATAGGTACAATTTTTTATATGATTGTTCCAATTTTCCCAAGCTATTTAACAGCATTATTCGTCATTATTGTCGCCTCTATTTTTGGACAACTTGGGGATTTGGTTGAATCAGCTTTGAAGCGTCATTATGCTGTAAAAGATTCAGGTAATGTTCTTCCAGGACACGGAGGAATTTTAGATCGTTTTGATAGCCTGATTTATGTGATGCCGATTCTTCATTTACTTCAGCTTATTTAATCGATCATACGTAATATCATCACGACCTATAAGGGTCAGTAATATTCTAAAATAGAAGGTGAATATGTTGAAGTATATAAGTTTGCTAGGGGCGACTGGTTCAATTGGAACACAAACATTGGATATTATTCGAATGCACCCTGATCAATTTACATTAGTATCCATGTCGGTAGGACGCAATATCGATTTAGCTTTAAAGCAAGTTCATGAATTTAAGCCAAGACTTTTATCGGTTCAAACAAAAGAGGATTATGATAAACTGATTCATGAGGTTCCGTCCTCCACAACTGTTGTATACGGTGAAGAGGGATTAGTTCAGGTAGCGACTGACCAAAAAGCAACGATTCTTGTGAATGCTGTTTTAGGAAGTGTTGGTCTTGCTCCTACACTTGCAGCTATTAAGGCAGGGAAAACGATTGCGATTGCTAATAAAGAAACACTAGTAACAGCTGGGCATATTGTAACGTCGGCGGCCAAGAAATATCAAGTTCCACTACTTCCTGTTGATAGTGAACATTCGGCAATTTTTCAAGCATTAAACGGGGAAAATAGGCAGGAAGTAGAGAAATTAATACTTACTGCTTCTGGCGGCAGTTTTAGAGATCGAACAAGAGCCGAGCTAGAAGGTGTAACCGTTCATGAAGCTCTAAATCATCCAAATTGGTCAATGGGCGCAAAAATAACAATTGATTCAGCAACGATGATGAACAAGGGTCTTGAAGTGATTGAAGCGCATTGGCTTTTTGATATGCCTTATGAGAAAATTGATGTTTTGCTTCATAAGGAAAGCATTATTCACTCGATGGTTGAATATATCGATCATAGTGTGATTGCGCAGCTAGGTACTCCAGATATGCGTGTACCGATTCAATATGCCCTAACATACCCGAATCGTCTTAATAGTTCGTCACGTGAACGTCTTAATTTAGCGGAAATAGGAAAGCTTCATTTTTCGCCGTTAGACATGGAGCGATATCGTTGTATGGCATTTGCGTACGAAGCTGGGCGAATTGGTGGAACAATGCCTACTGTATTAAATGCTGCGAATGAAGTGGCTGTTGCTTATTTTCTTGAAAATCGTTTATCATTTCTAGATATTGAGTCAACAATTGAACAAGCTCTTGAACGTCATCAAGTTACCTCTAATCCGTCATTAGATGATATTATTGCTGTAGATCAAGAGACGAGAGCCTTTATCCACTCGCTCATCCAATAAGAAAGGTGGACATATAAGTAATGAATACATTATTATCAGTCATTGTCATTTTCGGTCTTCTCGTGTTCATTCATGAATGGGGTCACTTGTATTTTGCAAAAAGAGCAGGAATTCTTTGCCGAGAATTTGCGATTGGTTTTGGTCCTAAGATTTATTCGTTTAAGAAAGATGAAACGGTCTATACGATTCGACTTTTACCATTAGGCGGTTTTGTGCGAATGGCTGGAGAAGATCCTGAAATGATTGATATTAAGCCAGGCTATGAAGTTGGCCTTGTCTTTAATAAAATAGGAAAAGTAAGTCAAATCATCGTAAATAATAAATCAAAGCATCCAGAAGCTCAAGTTGTTCAAGTTGAAAGAATTGATCTTGAGCGTGAATTAATCATTGAAGCATACAATGATGAAGACGAGCGTATGCAATATCAGGTTGATCCAAAGGCGGAGCTTATCCAAGATGAGAAAGCGACACAAATTGCACCGTGGGATCGCCAGTTTGGTTCGAAAACAGTTGGACAACGAGCATTAGCCATCTTCGCTGGACCGATGATGAACTTTGTCCTTGCAGTCGTTATTTTAATAGCATTTGCCCTCATGCAAGGTATACCTGTCGATGAAGCACAAATTGGAGAGTTATCACCTGAAGGAGCTGCCTTTGAAGCGGGTCTTCAGGAAGGCGATCAAGTTTTAGCAATTGATGGTCAGCCTCTTGCGTCATGGGAGGAAATGACAAGCGTTATTCAACAAAACCCAAATCAATCAATTGCTTTTGAAGTAGAGCGTAATGGCGAGGTTTTAACTGTTCCAGTTACGCCTCAAGAAAGAGTAGGTCAATTTGGCGATGCTGAAGGCTTTATTGGGATTGCAAGTCCTACTGAATTTTCTCTAATCGGCTCAATTCAATATGGTTTTACACAAACTTATACATTTATGAAGATGATTTTTGAAGTTCTTGGAATGATCGTGACAGGACAATTTTCACTTGATTATGTTGCTGGGCCAGTTGGTATCTATAATTATACTGGTGAAGCTGCAGCGATGGGGATTTTCGTCTTAATGCAGTGGGCAGCAGCACTCAGTGTCAATTTAGGTATTATTAACCTTTTACCGATTCCTGCAATGGATGGTGGGCGATTAATTTTTATTGGGTTAGAAGCACTTAGAGGCAAGCCAATCGATCCACAAAAAGAAGGGTTAGTTCATTTCATTGGATTTGCGCTTCTCATGCTTTTAATGATTGTTGTCACTTGGAATGATATAAACAAATTTTTCATGTAATTAATTTGAATAAGATAGTTGGAAAGGACTTTTTAGAATGAGACAACGGACTTACTTATCACCGACATTACGAGATGTTCCAGCAGATGCTGAAATTAAAAGCCATCAATTAATGCTTCGTGCTGGCTTTATTCGTCAAACAGCTTCTGGAATATATTCTTATCTTCCTCTTGGAAGAAAAACTCTTCGCAAAGTCGAAGAAATCATTCGTGAAGAAATGAATGAAGCAGGGGGACAAGAAGTTCTGATGCCTGCAATCCAGCCAGCAGAGTTATGGGAAGAATCTGGACGTTTAGGTGATTATGGTCCTGAACTGATGAGATTGAAGGATCGTCATGGACGCGACTTCGTCCTTGGGGCAACACATGAAGAGGTCATTACAACACTCGTTCGTGATGATGTACAATCATACAAAAAGTTGCCAATGAACCTTTATCAAATTCAGACAAAGTATCGTGATGAACGTAGACCACGTTTTGGAGTGTTGCGTTCACGTGAGTTCATTATGAAGGATGCGTACTCATTTGATACGTCTCAAGAAGGTCTTGATCGTAGCTATGATGCTATGTATAATGCTTATCAAAACATTTTTTCACGCTGTCAACTTGATTTTCGCGCAGTAGAGGCTGACTCTGGCGCGATAGGTGGTACGGATACACATGAGTTCATGGTTCTGAGCGAGATTGGTGAGGACACAATAGCTTATTCCGATCAATCTAATTTTGCAGCAAATATCGAGATTGCACCAATACAAATGACTTATATAAAATCCAATGAGCCTTTAGGTGAACTTGAAGTTGTCGACACACCGAATGTGCGCACAATTAGTGAAGTATCCGAGTTTTTGGATGTTAACGCGAATCAAACAATCAAATCACTTCTCTTCATTGTAGACGAGCAGCCAGTATTGGTGCTTGTACGTGGTGATCATGAAGTAAATGAAATCAAGGTTAAGAATGCATTTAATAAAGCAACTGTAGAACTTGCTACACCAGAACAAGCGGCTGAGCTATTAAATTGTGAAACAGGTTTTATCGGACCAATTAACTTACCAAAATCAGTGACTGTTATTGCCGATAAAGCTGTAGAAGCTATAGTTAATGGTATTTGTGGTGCAAATGAACGAGATAAGCATGTTAAAAATGTCAATCCTGATCGTGATTTTAACGTATTGCGTTATGAAGATTTACGTTTCATTCAGGAGGGTGATCCTTCACCTTGTGGTAAAGGTATAATCAAGTTTGCAATGGGGATTGAAGTTGGACATGTCTTCAAACTAGGTACGAAATACAGTGAAGCATTAGGGGCAACTTATTTAGATGAGAAGGGTAAGACGCAAACAATGATTATGGGCTGTTACGGGATAGGTGTTTCCAGAACAGTAGCTGCCATTGTTGAGCAGCATCACGATGAGAATGGGATCGTCTGGCCGACGTCTGTTGCACCATTTGATCTTCACCTTGTAACAATTAATGTGAAGGATCAAGATCAAAATGAGCTTGGTGAAAAGCTGTACAACTCTTTAAAACAGCAACGTTTTGAGGTCCTGTATGATGATCGTCCTGAACGAGCTGGTGTTAAGTTTAAGGATTCTGATTTAATTGGCCTTCCTATACGTGTCGCGGTCGGTAAAAAAGCGTCAGAAGGTATTGTAGAAGTAAAGGTACGTAAAACTGGCGAAATGATTGAAGTTCCTGTAGCTGACTTACAAGCTACATTAACGACATTATTTGAACAATTGAGTAAGTAGGGTGTCCTTTTACGAAAATAAAACAATCAATAAGTAAGGCTGACTCAGGTATTGAAATGCTTGCTCCGATCATAAACACTATTGTGTAAGAAGACATTCTTATTGATAGTAGGTTATATAAAGTGGAGGAGAGACTATCGTGAGTTAGTCTTTTCTCTTTTTCATTCGTCTAAAAGAGAATGATATTGAACTAGATTTATTGGGGAGGGAAACGGCATGTCCTTGGATGAGCAACTACGAAAAGAACGACTTCAATTACTTCTCCAACAGATTCAAATGCCAGAAGAAATAATAAGTACTCATTTTAAAAACGGTAAGATACGGAAGCTCATGATCTCAAAAGAAAAAAAGGCTTGGCATTTTCATATTGAGCTTCCAGTTGTGATGCCTTCAGCCATTTATGAGCTTTTTACTGAACGAATGAGAGTTACGTTTGAACACATTGCCAAAGTTAGCTTCACTTTTCATTATGCTACGACTCAGTTACAAGAATCTCAGTGGGTTGATTATTGGCCTTTAATTATTTCAAAGATCTCATCGATTTCTGAAGGGATTCGTGACTTGCTGTCTAAGCAAACCCCTTCATACGACGGGAAACGTCTCATTATTCAAGTTCGAAATGAAACGGAGGCAGTTGCGTTAAAACGAAAATTAAGTGAACCACTCATGCAATGCGTTCAATCACTTAGCTTACCGAGTATTCAAATCGATACAGACATTCGTGAATCAAAACAAGAATTTGAGAAATTTGTTGAGCAGCGTGAACAAGAAGATCACTCAAAGGTTGTTGAAGCCATTCTTGAAAAGAAGAAGCTTGAAGAGCAGACAGAAAAAGAAATCAGTGGAAAAAATCTTGTGCTTGGGTATCCAATTAAAGACGATCCAATCCCGCTTGAAGCTATTATTGATGAAGAACGCCGAGTCACTGTACAGGGCTATGTTTTTCACTCAGAAACGAGAGAATTGCGAAGTGGACGAACATTATTAACGTTTAAAATAACCGATTATACAGACTCGATTTTAGTAAAAATGTTCTCTCGTGATAAAGAAGACGTTCCTCTATTACAAGCTGTAAAAAAGGGAATGTGGCTAAAAGTTCGTGGTGGTATTCAAAACGATACGTTTGTAAGAGATTTAGTTATGATTGCTAATGATGTCAATCAATTGTCTCCGATTGAACGTCGTGATCTTGCTGGGGAAGAGGACAAACGAGTTGAACTTCATATGCATACGACCATGAGTCAAATGGACGGCGTAGTATCTGCTGGAAGGTACGTGGAGCAGGCAGCAAAATGGGGGCATCCAGCAGTAGCAATCACAGATCATGGTGTAGTACAAGCCTTTCCAGAAGCTTATTCAGCTGGAAAGAAACATGGTATCAAGGTTTTATATGGGTTAGAAGCTAATCTCGTTGATGATGGAGTTCCCATTGCGTATAACGAAGACCATCGATTATTAATGGAAGATGAATATGTCGTGTTTGACGTTGAAACAACGGGTCTTTCAGCTGTTTATAATAAAATAATTGAGTTAGCTGCCGTTAAGATTAAAGGTGGGGAAATCATTGATCGTTTTGAATCGTTTGCCGATCCTCACGAACCACTGACAAATACGATTATTGAATTAACAGGAATTACCGATGATATGGTAAAAGGTCAGCCAGAAATTGATCAAGTGTTACGTGATTTTCACGAATTTGTCGGCGACTCTATCCTTGTTGCCCATAATGCGAGCTTTGACATGGGCTTTTTAAATGTAGGATACCAAAAAATTGGTCTTGGTGAAGCGAAAAACCCAGTGATTGATACACTTGAATTGGGGCGTTTTCTCTATCCAGAGCTGAAAAACCATCGTTTAAATACGTTATGTAAGAAATTTGATATTGAGCTTGTCAGTCACCACAGAGCGATTTACGATGCAGAAGCAACAGGGTATTTACTATGGAAAATGGTAAAAGATGCGACTGAACGTGAAATAGAATATCATGATCAATTAAATGAACATATGGGTCAAGGAAATTTTCATCGTCAACGTCCGTCTCATATTATAATTCTTGCCCAGACGCAAGAAGGGCTGAAGAACTTATTTAAACTTGTTTCGATGTCTCATGTGGAGTACTATTTTCGGACACCTAGGATTCCTCGCTCACAATTGCAAAAGCATCGGAAAGGGTTATTAATAGGTTCTGCATGTGACAAAGGGGAAGTTTTTGAAGGCATGATGCAAAAATCACCTGACGAGGTTGAGCAAATTGCTGCTTTTTATGATTACTTAGAAGTACAACCTCTTGGAAATTATCAGCATTTGATTGAAAGAGAGCTCGTTAAAAATGAAACGGAGCTTGAGGAAATTGTCTCCAATATTGTTCAACTTGGTGAAAAGTTGGACAAGCCAGTTGTTGCAACGGGAAATGTCCATTATCTACAGGAAGAAGATTATATTTATCGGAAAATTTTAATTGCTTCTCAAGGAGGAGCAAATCCATTAAATAAACAAACGCTTCCACAGGTTCATTTCCGGACAACAGATGAGATGCTTGAGGCTTTTGCTTTTTTAGGTGAAGAAAAAGCAAAAGAAATTGTCGTGGGTAATACACAAAAAGTGGCTAGTATGATAGATGAAGTGCACCCGATTCCTGATCAGCTCTACACGCCTAAAATTGAGGGTGCAGACGATGAAATAAGACAAATGAGCTATGACCGGGCGCGAAGTATATACGGAGAAAATTTACCTGAAATCGTTGAAGCACGAATTGAAAAAGAATTAAAAAGTATTATCGGGCACGGTTTTGCCGTTATTTACTTGATATCACATAAGCTTGTAAAGAAATCGTTGATAGACGGTTACCTTGTTGGTTCACGTGGATCTGTCGGTTCCTCTTTTGTCGCAACGATGACAGAGATAACTGAGGTTAATCCACTTCCTCCTCATTATGTTTGTCCAAATTGTCATTATTCTTATTTTTTTAATGATGGCTCAGTCGGTTCAGGCTATGACCTTCCTGATAAAGATTGCACAGAGTGTGGAACCCCTTATATTAAAGATGGACAAGATATTCCCTTTGAAACGTTCTTAGGATTTAAAGGAGATAAGGTACCAGATATTGATTTGAATTTCTCTGGTGAATATCAACCACGTGCCCATCATTATACGAAAGAATTATTCGGTGAAGAATATGTATACCGTGCTGGAACGATCGGCACGGTTGCGGAAAAAACAGCGTATGGTTATGTAAAGGGCTACCAGGGAGATCATGATTTGCATATGCGCGGGGCAGAAATTGACCGTCTCGTATCTGGTTGTACGGGGGTAAAGAGAACAACAGGACAACATCCAGGGGGTATTATCGTTGTTCCTGATTACATGGATATCCATGATTTTAGCCCGATTCAATTTCCAGCAGACGACAAAAATGCTGAATGGAAAACGACACATTTTGACTTTCATTCGATTCATGATAACTTGTTGAAGCTAGATATTCTTGGACATGACGACCCGACGGTTATTCGGATGCTCCAAGATTTAAGTGGAATTGACCCGAAAACGATTCCGACAGACGATCCAGAGGTTATGAAAATTTTTAGTAGTCCAGAAGTATTGGGTGTGACCGAAGAGCAAATCATGTGTAAAACAGGTACGCTTGGTATTCCTGAATTTGGGACGAGATTTGTTAGACAAATGCTTGAAGAAACAAAGCCAAGTACGTTTTCAGAGCTTGTGCAAATATCAGGTCTTTCTCATGGTACAGATGTTTGGCTTAACAATGCCAATGAATTGATCTACAACGGAACATGTGAGTTAAAAGATGTAATTGGATGTCGTGATGACATTATGGTTTATCTCATCTATAAAGGTCTTGAACCTTCTTTAGCGTTTAAAATTATGGAATCTGTTCGTAAAGGGAAAGGACTTCCGCCTGAATGGATTGAGGAAATGAAAAAACATGATGTGCCTGATTGGTATATTGGATCATGTTTAAAAATCAAGTACATGTTTCCAAAAGCCCATGCGGCAGCCTATGTTTTAATGGCCGTTCGAATTGCTTATTTTAAAGTGCATCATCCGATTCTTTATTACGCTTCATATTTTACTGTTCGTGCAGATGATTTTGATTTGGATACGATGATTAAAGGCTCGACAGCTATCAAAGCAAAGGTCGAAGAAATTAATGCCAAAGGACTCGATGCTGCGCCAAAAGAAAAGGCAGTTTTAACGGTTCTCGAGCTTGCACTTGAAATGTCTGAACGAGGGTTTTCATTCCAAAAGGTTGATTTGTACCGTTCAAGTGCAACGGAATTCATTGTTGAAGGAAACTCTTTACTTCCACCATTTAATGCGATGACAGGTGTTGGAACGAATGCTGCACTTAATATTGTAAATGCAAGAAAAGAGAGAGAGTTTTTGTCGAAGGAAGATTTGCAGCAACGAAGCAAGCTGACAAAAACAGTCCTTGAACATCTTGATGAACATGGCTGTTTAGAAGGAATGCCTGATTCCAATCAGCTTTCTCTCTTCTAGTTATAAGCTTCTAGTTCATTTGCAAAGGTAGAAAGAGTATGGTATTGTATTTATGGTAATACTTAGAATACGTTACGCAAAAGAGTGGGGAAACCCACTCTTTCGTTGTTCGTTTAACTATTTTTTATGTAAAAAATAGACCTTTGTTACTGGATAGATAAGCTACGTACACATTCTAATAGCTTTTTATACATGAAACCAATTAAACAGCAAGGAGGGTACAGATGAGTCAAAAAGTAACAGATTTAGTGAGTGAGATGGTTACACCAATTGTTAATGAGCTTGGGTTAGAGCTTGTTGATATTGAATTTAAAAAAGAGGGGCCCAATTGGTTTCTTAGAGTTTTTATTGACTCTGATAAGGGTGTTGACCTCGAAGATTGCGGACAAGTGAGTGAGCAACTTAGTGAGAAGCTTGACGAGCTTGATCCGATTGATCAAGCTTATTTCCTTGAAGTGTCTTCACCTGGAGCAGAACGTCCTCTAAAGAAAGAAAAAGACATTAAGAAGGCTGTAGGGAAGAATGTTCATGTGACAACGTATGAGCCTATTGATGGGGAAAAGGTATTTGAAGGAGAGCTTACTAACTTTAATGGTGAACAGCTTGAAATTAATGTAAAGATTAAAACAAGAACAAAAACTTACACTATTCCTTATGAAAAGGTAGCAAAAGCAAGGTTGGCAATTATCTTCTAATTCATTAGAAGCTCGTATGCTTATCTTGATATTGAAAGGGGGAAAAAAAGTCCATGAATAGTGAATTTATGGATGCATTAGCAACGCTAGAAAGAGAAAAAGGGATCGAAAAAGAGGTTATTATCGAAGCAATAGAAGCAGCCCTTATTTCAGGTTATAAACGTAACTTTAATCAAGTTCAAAATGTGCGTGTTGATGTTAATAGAGATACTGGAACCATTCGTGTCTATGCAAGAAAGACAATTGTTGAAGAGGTATTTGATGCAAGATTAGAGATATCTTTAGACGAAGCCCGAAAGATCAACCCGAATTTTGATGTTGATGACGTTGTGGAAATCGAAGTAACGCCAAAAGACTTTGGCCGTATTGCTGCACAAACAGCAAAGCAAGTTGTAACACAAAGAGTTCGTGAGGCAGAACGTGGTATTATTTATTCTGATTTCATTGATCGAGAAGAAGATATCATGACTGGAATTGTTCAACGACAGGACCATCGTTTCATTTATGTTGATTTAGGCAAGGTAGAAGCTCTTCTTCCATTAAATGAACAAATGCCTAATGAGACTTATAAGCATAATGACCGAATCAAGGCTTTTATTACAAAAGTTGAAAAAACGACAAAAGGTCCACAAATTTTAATTTCACGTACACACCCTGGGCTTCTAAAGCGATTATTTGAGCTTGAAGTACCTGAAATTTACGATGGAACAGTTGAAATAAAGTCAGTATCGCGTGAAGCTGGTGATCGTTCGAAAATTGCCGTTCATGCTGAAAATCCTGAAGTAGATCCAGTTGGGGCTTGTGTTGGTCCGCGTGGTCAGCGTGTCCAAACAATTGTGAATGAGTTGAAGGGTGAAAAGATAGACATTGTTCGTTGGTCTGAAGATCCTGTTGAATATGTAGCAAATGCTCTAAGCCCGTCGAAGGTTCTTAAAGTCAATGTCAATGAAGAAGAAAAGATGACTCAAGTTATTGTGCCTGATTATCAGCTCTCGCTTGCAATTGGAAAACGTGGTCAAAATGCGCGACTAGCGGCAAAATTAACTGGTTGGAAGATAGACATCAAGAGTGAAACAGATGCTAGAGAGTTAGGATTGTTAGATGACGAGGCGGGATTTGTTACGGTTGAAGAGCAAGATGCAGCGAATGAAGACAGCTATGTTTCAGAAGTAGAAAGCAATGAGCAAGACTAAGAAAGGGAGATGGAGCCGATGAAGCAGCGCAAAGTTCCTCTTCGAAAATGTATTGTTACAAATGAAATGAAGCCAAAACAAGAATTAATCCGAATTGTTCGTTCTCCTGAAGGGGTCGTGACTGTTGATCTAACAGGAAAAATGAATGGTCGAGGAGCTTATATTAGTAATAATGAAGAGAGCTTCGAATTAGCCCAAAAAAAGGATGTCTTATCAAGGCATTTGCAGGTTAAAGTTAGTCCAGAAATTTATGATGAATTGAAAGAAGCGAGCAAACGAGGTCGCAAATGACACAGCCACAACAATGGATTTCATTACTAGGACTAGCGGCGCGGGCAAGGAAGCTTGTAACCGGGGAAGAGCTTGTTTTAAAAGAAGTTAGAAGAAAATCAGTTCGATTAATTCTTCTTTCTACTGATGCCGCTGAACAAACAAAGAAAAAGGTATTGGATAAATGCGGCCATTACAATATCCCAGTTCGAATTGTCTCCGATCGTGGGACATTAGGGCAAGCAATTGGGAAAGCGGAGAGAGTCGTCATTGGCGTCATGGATGATGGATTTGCGAAGAAAATGACCGCATTACTTGACCAATGATTCTGGAGGTACGTATATGAAGAAAAGAATATATGAATATGCAAAAGAGAAGAATGTTTCTAGTAAAGCTGTGATTGATCAATTAAAAGACGCAGGCATGGAAGTGTCAAATCACATGTCTGTTCTTGATGATCAGATGATGAAGGTTCTTCTTGAAGGCGATCAAGCTAATGCTTCAAGCAATAGTAATAACAATGAAAAACAAGAAAATCGTGCTCCTAAGAAAAATGATGGAAATCGTAATCAGTCTTCAAAACCTGGGCAGAATAATCGCAAAGGTGGGCAGCAACAGAAGCCTCAGAACCGTGGTAATAAGCAACAGAAGCCACGCGGTGGTGGGCAGCAACAGCGTCAAGAGCCGCCAAAGCCAAAACCATTACCAGAAAAAATTACGTTTGTTGAATCGTTAACAGTTGCTGAGTTAGCTAAGAAGCTACACAAAGAGCCATCTGAGCTTATTAAGAAGCTCATGTTCCTTGGCGTTATGGCAACAATTAATCAAGAGTTAGATAAAGATACGATTGAACTGATTGCAAATGACTACGGTGTGGAAGTGGAAGAAGAAATTGTTATCGATGTAGTGGATATTGAAAGCTATGTTGATGAAGATAAAGAGGAAGACTTAAAAGAACGTCCACCAGTCGTGACGATTATGGGGCACGTTGACCATGGTAAAACGACTTTACTTGATTCGATCCGTCATACAAAAGTGACAGAAGGAGAAGCAGGTGGAATTACGCAGCATATTGGTGCGTATCAAGTTGAAACAAATGGCAAGAAAATTACCTTTTTAGATACTCCTGGTCACGCTGCGTTTACAACAATGCGTGCTCGTGGTGCACAAGTAACTGATATTACAATTCTTGTTGTTGCAGCTGATGATGGTGTCATGCCACAAACAAAAGAAGCCATTAGTCATGCAAAAGCTGCAGGAGTTCCAATTATCGTTGCTGTTAATAAGATTGATAAAGAGGCAGCCAATCCTGACCGTGTTATGCAGGAATTAACAGAATATGAACTTGTTCCAGAAGCATGGGGCGGAGAAACGATCTTTGTTAACGTTTCAGCATTGACAGGTTCAGGTATTGATGAACTGCTCGAAATGATTCAACTTGTTGCTGAAGTGGAAGAATTAAAAGCAAATCCTGATAAATTAGCTTCTGGTACAGTCATTGAGGCCGAGCTTGATAAAGGACGCGGTCCAGTTGCCACACTTTTAGTTCAAAGTGGTACGTTAAAAGTAGGAGATCCAATTGTTGTTGGATCAACATTTGGTCGCGTTCGTGCGATGGTCAATGATCTTGGCCGTCGAGTGAAGCAAGTAGGACCATCTGCACCAGTTGAAGTTACAGGCTTAAGCGACGTTCCTCAAGCAGGGGATCAGTTCCGTGCATTTGCAGATGAAAAGACAGCTCGCCAAATTGGTGAAGCGCGTATGTCCCGTCATCGCGAAGCAAATCTGGCGCAAAATACGAAAGTTAGTTTAGATGACCTCTTTAACCAAATCCAACAAGGTGAAGTAAAAGAGATCAATGTAATTATTAAAGCAGATGTTCAAGGTTCTGTTGAAGCGATGCGTGGCTCATTAGAGAAAATTGAAGTTGAAGGGGCTAAGATTAACGTCATTCACACAGGTGTTGGTGCGATTACTGAATATGATGTTATGTTAGCATCTGCATCTAACGCAATTGTCATTGGTTTTAATGTCCGTCCTGATGTGAATGCGAAGCGAACAGCAGACGCAGAGAAAGTTGATATCCGTCTTCACCGTGTTATTTACAACGCAATTGATGAAATCGAAGCAGCGATGAAAGGGATGCTTGATCCTGAATTCGAAGAGAAAGTGATCGGACAGGTTGAAGTTCGTACAACGTTCAAAGTTTCTAAAGTCGGAACAATTGCTGGTGCATATGTAACAGATGGTAAAATTACAAGAGATTCAACTGTACGCCTTATCCGTGATGGGATCGTCGTTTATGAAGGCTCGATTAATGCATTAAAACGTTTCAAAGATGATGCTAAAGAGGTTGCGGCTGGGTATGAATGTGGTATCACTCTTGAGAACTACAATGATGTTAAAGAAGGCGACATTATTGAAGCGTACGTTATGGAGGAAATTGAACGTAAATGATCATAGGGTTCGTGCGTTGTGAACTTCTCATTTATGATGTTCAATCTCTTAAAGCGAAACGTTCTGTTTTAAAAAGTATTCATACAAAAATAAAACAGCGATTTAATCTCTCGATAGCGGAGACAGATTTCCATGATGTTTGGCAACGTGCCGAACTCTCTATGGTCACTGTCTCAAATGATCGAGCAGTTTGTGAGCGAGAATTACAAAAAGCGCTCGCTTTAATCGACAGTCAACCAGAAGCCGAACGAACCGTTACGGAGTTTGAGTGGTTGTAATAGAGAGAACAGAGGTGAAAATTAATGAGTAATGTTCGTGCACACCGTGTTGGTGAACAAATGAAGAAAGAGCTAAGTGATATCATTATACGTGAATTGAAGGATCCTAGAGTTAGTTTTGTGACAGTTACAGGAGTTGATGTAACAGGGGATCTTCAACAAGCGAAAGTATTTATCACTGTTCTAGGAAGCGATGAACAGAAGGAAGCAACCCTACAAGGCTTATCAAAAGCAAAAGGATTTATTCGTTCTGAAATCGGAAAACGGATTCGTCTTCGTAAAACACCTGAAATTACGTTTGAGTTTGATGAATCTATTGAGTACGGTAATCGAATTAACACGCTTATTCAAAATTTAAATAAAGATGAGCGTTAAGAGCAAGGATGAAGAGGATAGAGGGCAAAATGCTCTTCTATTCTCTTTTTTTATGAATCAAATAGACGGAGGAAATCAGATGAGTCCAAATGGGATTTTAATTTTACATAAGCCAAGAGGGATGACGTCTCATGACTGTGTCATGAAAATAAGACGTATTTTCCAAACAAAGAAGGTTGGTCATACGGGGACGCTTGATCCAGATGTAAATGGTGTTTTACCGATTTGTATCGGTAAGGGAACGAAGGTCGTTGAGTATATGTCTGGTTATTCAAAGGAATACAGTGGAGAAGTTACGATTGGTTACTCAACTACCACGGAAGACAAAAGTGGGGAAATGGTGGAAGTAAAAGAAGTAACGGATAGATGGGGTGAAAAAGAACTATTGCAAGTGCTCGATTCCTTTAAGGGAACGATTACGCAAATCCCACCCATGTATTCTGCTGTTAAAATAAATGGAAAGAAGCTTTATGAATATGCTCGTGCTGGACAAACAGTAGAACGTCCAGAACGCAAAGTGACGATCCACTCCTTAACCTTACTTTCAGATATTCTCTACAAAGAGGGCACGGCATCTTTTAAGTTCAGTGTCCATTGTAGTAAAGGGACGTATGTCCGAACATTAGCGGTCGATCTTGGTGCAAAGCTTGGTTATCCTGCACATATGTCTGATCTTGTTCGAACGGCTTCTGGTCCGTATTCCTTAAAGAATAGTATTACATTTGAGGAATTAGAAGCAGCAAAAGAACAAGGAGAATTGCAGCAGCTATTAATCCCTTTTGATACAGCTTTGACGGATTTACCAAAATGGGTCGTAGATAAAGAAACGGAACAACAAATAAAGAACGGTTCTGTGTTGCCATTAAAGAAAGGATTAGAAGAAAATCGCTTTACCGTATATAATGAAGATGGAGAATGCTTGGCCGTTTATATGCATCACCCAACTAAGGAAGGTCTCATCAAGCCAGAAAAAATGTTTTGGACGGGAGAGTAACTTTAGAAATTTAAGTACTTGAAAAGGGGACTCTTAATGAAGACGATTTATTTACATCATCCTATCGAAGCAAAAACGTTAAAAGATAGACCGACTGTTATGGCATTAGGTTATTTTGATGGGGTTCATAAGGGTCATCAAAAGGTAATATTAACAGCAAAAAAGATTGCTGAACAGCTTGATACAACCGCTTCAGTTATGACGTTTCATCCCCATCCTAAGGAAATTTTAAGAAAACCAAAGCAGGAGATGAAATATCTCACTCCATTACCTGATAAAATCAAGAAAATCGAGAAATTAGGAATTAATACCTTATATATTGTCCAATTTTCTACTTCATTTGCTGCGCTTACTCCACAACAGTTTGTGGATGATTATTTAATTGGATTGAATGTTATTCATGTAGTTGCAGGGTTCGATTTTACATATGGCTCTCTTGGAAAAGGAACGATGGAGACACTTCCTTTTCATGCTCGTAATAGATTAGATTCTACAATTGTACCGAAGCTTGAAAAGAATGATGAAAAAGTAAGCTCTACTAAAATTCGTGAATTATTAATGCAAGGAAATGTAGAGGAAGTTTCGAATTACTTAGGTGACGTGTACTCGGTCAAAGGAACGGTGGTCGATGGAGAAAAGCGTGGAAGGACAATCGGCTTTCCAACGGCTAATATTTTGCCAAGTGATCGTTATTTGATTCCTAAGACGGGAGTGTACGCGGTAAAGATGCGGATTCATAATACTCTATATCAGGGAGTATGTAATGTTGGCTATAAACCGACTTTTCATAACAATGGAGAACTCGAACCGACAATTGAAGTTCATCTTTTTTCGTTTGATCAAACGATTTATGGAGAAGTAGTCGAGGTGGAGTGGTATAGACATCTTCGTGATGAACAGAAATTTGCTGGTGTCGAGCAATTGATTGAACAAATTACAGCTGATAAACAGCAAGCTATTGATTTTTTTGCGTCGGAGGAATCTCAGTAGATCTCCTATTAAGTACTGATCAATACTTGCATTTACCCGAAAAAAAAGGTATAGTATTGTTTGTACTTCAAGTACACATCCTTTTCTTGGCAGATCGATTCACCGACGTTTGCTAGGGAATAGGAGATAATAAAAAGGAGGTGAATGGGATGGCATTAACACAAGAGCGTAAGAACGAGCTAATTGCTGAGTTCAAAACGCATGACACGGACACTGGTTCTCCAGAAGTTCAAGTCGCTATCCTAACAGAGCAAATCAACACATTAAATGAGCATTTACGTACTCATAAGAAGGATCACCACTCACGTCGTGGTCTTCTGAAAATGGTAGGTCAACGTCGTAACTTGCTAACATACCTACGTAACAAAGATGTTACTCGTTACCGTAATCTAGTTGATAAGCTAGGCTTACGCCGATAATTGTGATGAAAGCGGGAGGATTCCCGCTTTTTTCTTGATTTCAGAGCAGTGGTAAATAGGCTAATTTTATCTAATAAATGTCGATCTATGGAGCAAAAGGGATTGATCTACCTATTTGTTCTTTTAATTTTATAAGAAATAGGCAATAATACATGTTAGATGTATTAATAATTGTGTACGAGAGGAGTACGCGTAATGGAACAAACGAGACACGTATTTAAAATGGAGTGGGCTGGACGTGAGCTAACAGTTGAAACGGGTCAACTAGCAAAGCAAGCAAATGGCGCAGTCCTTGTAAGGTATGGTGATACAGCCGTACTTTCGACGGCAACAGCATCAAAAGAACCAAAGGACCTTCCTTTCTTTCCGTTAACGGTTAACTATGAAGAGCGTCTTTATGCTGCAGGAAAAATCCCAGGTGGATTTATTAAACGTGAAGGTCGTCCAAGTGAGAAGGCGATTCTAGCAAGTCGTTTAATTGACCGCCCAATTCGTCCTCTTTTTCCAGAGGGCTTCCGTAATGAAGTTCAAGTAATCAGTATTGTCATGAGTGTTGACCAAAATTGCTCTTCAGAAATGGCAGCAATGATTGGTTCTTCACTTGCCCTTACTGTATCTGATATTCCTTTTGATGGCCCAATTGCGGGTGTGACTGTTGGACGTTTAGATGGTCATTTTGTTATTAATCCTACTTCAGAGCAGCTGGAACAAAGTGATATTAACCTTGTTGTAGCTGGTACGAAGGAAGCGATCAACATGGTTGAAGCAGGGGCTGATGAAGTATCTGAAGAAGTCATGCTTGAAGCCATTATGTTCGGTCATGATGAAATTAAAAAGCTTATTGCATTCCAAGAAGAGATTGCAGCGGAGATCGCAAAAGAGAAATCAGAAGTAAAGCTAAAGCAAGTTGATCCTGAATTAGAGCAAGAAGTTCGTACACTTGCTGAAGCTGAATTAAAAGAAGCAGTTCAAGTTCAAGAAAAACATGCACGTCAAGAAGCTATTGATGCGGTTATGAAAAAAACGCTAGAAGCATTTGAAGAACGTGAAGAAATCAATGTAGGTGATGTGAAAGAAGTTTTACATAAAGTTGTAAAAGAAGAAGTTCGTCGCCTTATTACAGTTGATAAAGTTCGACCAGATGGACGTAAAGTAGACGAAATTCGTCCGCTTGCTTCTCAAGTAAATCTTCTTCCGCGCACGCACGGGTCTGGGCTGTTCACACGTGGACAAACTCAAGCATTAAGCATTTGTACACTTGGGGCACTAGGTGATGTTCAAATTCTTGATGGACTTGGAATTGAAGAGTCAAAACGTTTTATGCATCACTATAATTTCCCACAATTTAGTGTTGGGGAAACAGGCCCTATTCGTGGTCCAGGTCGTCGTGAGATCGGTCACGGTGCGTTAGGTGAACGTGCTCTTGAGCCAGTTATTCCGAATGAAAATGAATTCCCTTATACGATTCGTCTTGTATCAGAAGTGTTAGAATCAAATGGTTCTACTTCTCAAGCAAGTATTTGTGCAAGTACGCTTGCGATGATGGATGCGGGTGTCCCTATTAAAGCACCTGTTGCTGGAATTGCAATGGGACTTGTGAAACAAGATGAGCATGTAACGGTTTTAACGGATATTCAAGGAATGGAAGATGCGCTTGGAGATATGGACTTTAAAGTTGCTGGAACACGTGATGGTGTAACTGCACTTCAAATGGACATTAAGATTTCTGGTATTAACCGTGAGATCTTAGAAGAGGCATTAGAACAAGCTAAGAGAGGTCGTATGATCATTTTAGATAGCATGCTTGAAGCGATTGGCGAATCTCGTAAAGAGCTTTCTGCTTATGCTCCTAAGATCATGACCATGAAGATCAACCCTGATAAGATCCGTGATGTCATTGGACCAAGCGGAAAAATGATCAATAAAATCATTGAAGAAACGGGAGTCAAAATTGACATTGAACAAGATGGAACGGTTTATATTTCATCGGTTGATATGGCTATGAATGAAAAGGCTCGTTCGATCATTGAAGATATTGTTCGTGAAGTAGAAATTGGACAAACATACCTAGGTAAGGTGAAGCGTATTGAAAAATTCGGTGCCTTCGTTGAACTCTTTAAAGGAAAAGATGGTTTGGTTCATATTTCTCAGCTTGCTGAAGAGCGTGTGAACAAAGTAGAAGATATTTTAAAAATTGGTGATGAGATTCTCGTTCGTGTAACAGAAGTTGATAATCAAGGCAGAGTGAATCTTTCACGAAAAGTGATTTTGAAAGAAGAAAAAGAACGCCAAGAACAAGCTCAAAAGTAAGTGGAGAGGAGACTGGGGAGGAATGCCTAGTCTCTTTTTGCGTTCTAACCTGTCCTAACCTAGCATACAATCGCACTAGGGGAGGGATAGGTGATGAAAAAAAAGGTCGTTCATGTTAGTGTGTTCTGTATCATTATCATCCTATCTATTGGTGCCGTGCAAAATCCATTTTCTATTAATTATATTGGAGATTTAAAAAGTGAAAGCCAAATGGTCCTGAAGCATCAAGACCCACTATACGAGGAAATTTCAGCACGTAGTGAGTCGTATATGGAACCTGCTCTTGATGCCAGAATCGATAGAGTGTGGAAAGCTGTACCAGGCTATAATGGGTTAGAGGTTGACGTAGAAGCTTCCTATGATAAGATGAAGAAGCTTGGAGTTTTTGATGAGAGTAGGCTGGTTTTTACGGAAACGAGTCCGAATGTTCATTTAGATGATTTACCACCTTCGGGTATTTACAAAGGAAATGAACATAAACCAATGGTCACTTTTCTTGTTAATGTTGCATGGGGAAATGAGTATTTACCTGAAATGTTGAAAACATTAAAAAAGTATGATTTACACACAACCTTTTTCTTAGACGGGTCATGGGTGAAGAGTAATCCAAGTCTTGCGATGATGCTTTTTGAAGAAGGGCATGAAATAGGAAATCATGCTTATTCACATCCTGATATGAGTAAACTAACAATTGCACGAATTGATGAAGAAATCATGAAAACAAATCAAGTCATAAAAGCAACAATTGATGTTACACCAAAGTGGTTTGCCCCCCCAAGTGGGAGTTTCAATCAAACGGTTGTCGAACAAGCTGCAAAACAAGGGATGAAAACAGTGTTATGGTCAGTCGATACAGTCGATTGGAGAAAACCTAACCATCTCGAAATGGTCGAACGTGTTTTGGGAAAGGTTCATAATGGGGCAATGATTTTAATGCATCCAACTGAACCTACAGCAAAGGGATTAGAGTCGTTGATCAATGGTATCCAAGCAAAGGGTTACCACATTGGAACAGTATCTGAATTATTATCAGAAGAACGAATTACTTTAGGTGTAACCCTTGATGACAATAGGGGGATAAACAGTGATAACGAGAATTGAATTAGATAATGGTGTTCGAATATTAGCAGAGAATATATCGACTGTGCGCTCGATTTCAATCGGTGTTTGGATTGGCACTGGCTCAAGGAATGAACGCAAGCATGAAAACGGTATTTCTCACTTTCTTGAACATATGTTTTTCAAAGGAACGCAGACAAGATCCGCAGCAGATATTGCTGAATCATTTGACCGTATTGGCGGACAAGTGAATGCATTTACGTCAAAGGAATATACGTGCTATTATGCGAAAGTTCTTGATGAGCACGCTGAATTTGCAGTTGATGTGCTCTCAGATATGTTCTTTAACTCGGTATTTGATGAAGAAGAACTACGTAAAGAAAAAAATGTTGTTTATGAAGAAATCAAAATGGTCGATGACACCCCAGACGATATTGTCCACGACCTTCTTAGTGAAGCGAGTTACGGGACGCATTCACTCGGGTTTCCGATTTTAGGAACTGTATCAACACTTGAAACTTTTAATGGTGATACATTAAGAGAGTACATGGATCGCTTTTACACTGGAGATCATGTCGTGATTTCTGTTGCTGGTAATATTTCAGATGAAGTAATTGAGCAGCTTAAGACGATATTTGCCGATGTGTCGCCAACAACATATGAGCATAAGGATGAAACGCCCGTCTTTCTTCCGAATACGATCGTCCGTAAAAAGGAAACAGAACAGGCTCATCTTTGCTTAGGTTATCCAGGGCTTTCAATTGGTGAAAAGGATGTTTATGCGCTTGTTTTACTTAATAATCTACTTGGTGGTAGCATGAGTAGTCGCTTGTTCCAAGAGATTAGAGAGAAACGTGGGCTCTGTTATTCTGTGTTTTCGTATCATTCTTCGTATCAAGACAGTGGGATGCTGACGGTTTATGCAGGTACAGCTCATCAGCAACTAGACGACCTTGCCAAGGCTTTGCAGCAAACGACATTACGTTTAGCTGATGAAGGAATGAACGAAAAAGAATTAACAAACGGAAAAGAGCAGCTTAAGGGAAGTTTAATGTTAAGTTTAGAAAGCACAAATAGTCGAATGACTCGAAACGGAAAAAATGAACTTTTACTTAAGAAGCATCGAACGTTAGATGAGGTATTAGATGAAATTAATAGTGTGTCGCTTGCTCAAGTGAATACATTAGCTGCAGCAATTCTTAATGAAAAGCCTTCGATCTCACTCATTAACACTACAGGAACACTTCCTGAAGTCTTGGTAAAGTAAATAACGTTCTAAGGACCAGTTCTTACTTAAAATGGACTGGTCTTTTTTGGCATTGGTATACATACGTTTTACAAAGGAAGATCCTAGGAGGAGAGGGATATGAGACTGAGCGAAATTAGCAGTAAAGAAATTATCGACTATCAAAAAGGTGAACGTTTAGGGATACTTGGTCAAACAGATTTATTAGTGAATGAGGAGACTGGGGAGATTGAAGCATTCATCATTCCGACAATGAAATGGTTTGGCTTTGGCAAAAAGGAAAAAGAAGTAACTGTTCATTGGCAGCAAATCAAAAAAATTGGTGAAGATATGATCATTATCGATTTAGAATACTATGGTTAGCACAGCTTATGAGGCTGTGCTTTTTTAGTTCATGAGCACCCAACCATATAGTCATTCACCCTTCTAAGTGAATTTACATATGCTAGGGTGTATCAATGCCCACTGCAACATAATCAACCTGTACATGTGGGTAGTCATGTTGCCTCGTGAGGGTAAAAATGTCCAATAACGAATCAAAGACGCTTATTGTGTCATAACGAGCGTCTATGGAAAGGAGAACACCTTCAGATGTTAACAGGCAAACATGTAGTTATTATTGGAGGAGATGCAAGGCAACTTGAAATTATTCGTAAACTGTCTACACTTGATGCGAAAATTTCGCTAATAGGTTTTGACCAGCTAGATGATGGCTTTATTGGTGCATCGAAAAAAACGATAAATGAAGTGGAGTGGCCAGCAGTTGACGCCATTTTACTTCCTGTTTCAGGAATGAATTCAGATGGGAAAATTGAGACGATTTTCTCCAATGAAGTACTAGAGCTCACAGTGGATCAATTGAAATTAACGCCAAAACATTGCGTGGTCTATTCTGGAATTAGTAACGGCTATCTTGATCAATGTATCGAGGCTGCTAGGCGGACGATCGTGAAATTAATGGAAAGAGACGATATTGCCATTTATAATTCCATCCCGACAGCAGAAGGAACCGTGATGATGGCGATTCAGCACATGGATCGAACAATTCATCGAGCTAAAGTTGCGGTTTTAGGGTTAGGAAGAGTTGGTATGTCTGTAGCAAGAACCTTTGCAGCCCTTGGTGCGCATGTATCCGTAGGTGCAAGAGAATCTCATCATCTAGCAAGGATAACAGAGATGGGATTGACACCTTTTCATACGAAAAATATGAAGAAAGCGCTAAGAGACGTCGACCTTTGTATCAATACAATCCCAACTCTTGTGATTACAGCCAATGTGCTGGCAGAAATGCCGCTACATGCTCTCATTATTGATCTAGCAAGTAAACCAGGAGGGACAGATTTTCGCTATGCAGAAAAAAGAGGGATGAAGGCACTGCTCGCTCCTGGATTGCCAGGAATCGTTGCTCCTAAAACGGCTGGTCAAATACTAGCCGATTGCTTGGCTATTTTGTTATCAAATGAGACAAAATGATTAAGGAGGATGAATCATGTCACTCGAAGGTAAACATATAGGTTTTGGATTAACAGGTTCCCATTGTACGTATGATGCCGTACTTCCTGAAATGGAGAAGTTAGTAAAACTCGGCGCGAAGGTCACTCCTTTTGTTTCCTATACGGTTCAGTCGACAGATACAAAGTTCGGGGACAGCGCTGATTGGTTAAAACGAATACAAGAAATTACTGATGAACCGATTGTCAATACGATTGTAAAGGCTGAGCCGTTCGGTCCCAAGACTCCTCTAGATTGTATGATCATATCACCGATAACGGGTAATTCAACAAGTAAATTTGCAAATGCTTTAACAGATTCTCCTGTATTAATGGGAGCGAAGGCGACGCTACGAAATGGGAATCCCGTTGTATTAGGGATCTCGACAAACGATGCTCTAGGATTAAATGGAATGAATATTATGAAATTAATGGCAACAAAGAATATTTATTTTATTCCATTTGGTCAAGATGATCCAATTAAAAAACCAAACTCATTAGTAGCTAGAATGGAAGCATTAGTGGAAACAGTTGAGTCTGCACTAGCTGGGAAGCAGTATCAACCTGTCCTAGTTGAAAAATTCAGAGATTAGCGAATATACACAGTTGCACAAAAGAAATATTTCCCTTAAAGTTTAATAGAGAAAGAATTTCATAATGAAATGATTAGAATATGCTATAATCATTGCATCTTCTCGTTTAAACACTATTAAAGCAATGATCTGAAGGGAGATTTTTTTGAAATGACAACAGCAAACTATCACGTAGCCGTTGTAGGTGCAACGGGTGCAGTCGGTCAACAAATGTTAAAAACACTAGAGGAACGTGATTTTCCAATTGCTAGCTTAAAGCTACTATCTTCAAAGCGTTCTGCAGGAACAACAATTTCCTTTAAAGGTGAAGAATATACAGTGGAAGAGGCAACACCTGAGTCATTTGAAGGTGTTCAAATTGCTCTATTTTCAGCTGGAGGATCTGTTTCAAAAACTTTAGCACCTGAAGCTGTAAAGCGTGGTGCTATTGTCGTCGATAATACGAGTGCATTCCGTATGGATCCAACTATTCCTCTTGTTGTACCAGAGGTTAATGAAGAAGATCTACGTAATCACAACGGCATCATTGCCAACCCTAACTGCTCTACTATTCAAATGATGGTAGCACTTGAACCAATTCGTGAAAAATACGGATTGAAAAAAGTGATCGTGTCAACGTATCAAGCTGTTTCAGGAGCAGGTCTTGAAGCGATTGAAGAGATGAAGCAACAAACAAAGGACATTCTTGAAGGAAAAGATTTCACACCAGAAATTTTACCTGTTGGAGGAGATAAAAAGCATTATCAAATTGCGTTTAATGCGATCCCTCAAATTGATTTATTCCAAGAAAATGGTTATACATTTGAAGAAATGAAAATGATTAATGAAACAAAAAAAATCTTGCATATGCCTGAGCTTGAGGTTGCAGCTACTTGTGTCCGTCTTCCAATTGAAACTGGGCATTCTGAGTCTGTATATATTGAAACGGAAAAAGGTGGGGCAACGGTTGCTGAATTAAAAGAATTACTTGCAACTTCACCTGGGATTACTCTTCAAGATGATCCAGAAAACCAAGTATACCCAATGGCATCTGAATGTGTTGGTAAAAATGATGTCTTCGTTGGTCGTATCCGTCGTGACCTAGATCGCGATAATGGGTATCATATGTGGATCGTGTCAGATAACTTATTAAAAGGTGCAGCATGGAATTCAGTTCAAATCGCAGAAAGTTTAGTTAAGCTCGAGCTTTTAAAGTAAAAAGTAGGTGGCTTATGAAAATGATTGTTCAAAAATTTGGAGGTACATCGGTTCGAAGTGATGAAAGCCAGATGAAAGCTGCGGAGCATGTTCTCAAAGCAGTAAAGGAAGGCTACAAGGTCGTTGTTGTTGTCTCTGCTATGGGACGTAAAGGTGAACCTTATGCAACAGATACGCTTTTAGGTTTGATTGAACCATCAAACCTCACAAAGCGCGAACAGGACCTTCTCGTCTCGTGCGGGGAAGTCATTTCATCAGTTGTTTTTTCAAATTTATTGAATCAATTGAACGTATCTTCTGTCGCTCTTACTGGAGCCCAAGCGGGATTTAGAACAAATGATCATTTTACGAATGCGAAGATCGTGGAAATGAAATGTGAGCGAGTGACTGCTCTTCTAGAGAACAATGATGTCGTTGTTGTTGCAGGTTTTCAAGGTCAAACCGAGAACGGTGATATCACGACTCTTGGTCGAGGAGGAAGCGATACATCGGCTACAGCATTAGGTGCTGCACTGAAAGCTGAGTGGGTTGATATTTTCACAGATGTTGAAGGTGTCATGACGGCAGATCCTCGCATTGTAAAAGATGCGCGAGCGCTCGATACGATGACCTATAATGAGATTTGTAATATGGCCTACCAAGGAGCAAAGGTCATTCACCCACGTGCTGTTGAAATTGCGATGCAGGCAAAGATCCCAATTCATATTCGGTCGACATATTCGGATCATAAGGGAACTCTCGTTACGTCAATGTTACCAGAACGACCCCATGATGTAGGTGATCGCTTAATTACCGGAATTGCAAACCTTCCTAATGTTACACAAATAAAGGTTTTTGCAAAAGAGGGACAATATGACTTACAGGAAAAAGTGTTTAAAGCGATGGCAAATGAGAAAATCAGTGTCGATTTTATAAACATTAATCCTCGAGGTGTTGTCTATACGGTGTCAGGGGAAGTGGCAGATAAAGCAATCAGCGTTCTACAAGAAATGGGTTATGAGCCACAAGTTACTAAAAATTGTGCTAAGGTTTCAGCTGTTGGGGCAGGAATGACAGGAGTTCCAGGTGTTACAGCGAAGATAGTCAGCGCATTATCGCAGCAGAATGTTCAAATTCTTCAATCAGCCGATTCTCACACGACCATTTGGGTACTTGTAAAAGAAGAGGATATGATAAAGGCTGTTAATGCGCTCCATCACATGTTTCACCTAGAACAAATAGGGCAGCATCAAGAATAGAACCTCGTCGAAACCCTTAAGTAAGGAGCTGGAGTGAATGGACTTTGGCCACGTAGTGACGGCAATGGTCACTCCTTTTAGTCATGAAGGACTGATTGATGTCGACAAAACCAAGGAGCTTATTGATTATCTTATAGCAAACGGAACAAGTGCATTGGTTGTTGCAGGGACAACAGGGGAATCTCCAACCCTAACAACGGATGAAAAGCTTGCTTTATTTCAATTGTGTGTGGAATACGTTAATAAGCGAATTCCTGTCATTGCAGGAACAGGGACTAATGATACAAAAGCATCGATTACGTTAACTAAAACCGCAACAGAAGTTGGTGTAGATGGAATCATGCTTGTCACACCTTATTACAATAAACCATCACAAAAAGGTCTCTATCAGCATTTTAAAGAAATTGCCGCAGTCACTCCATTACCAGTTATGCTATACAATGTTCCAGGAAGAACAGCGGTACATTTAGATGCACAAACGACAATCGCGTTATCAAAGATTGAAAACATTACGTCTGTTAAAGAAGCAAGCGGAAGTTTGGAAGACATGGCAACGATCATCTCAGCAACAAGTGAAGACTTTTATGTTTACAGTGGAGATGATTCGCTTACTCTTCCAGCTATGGCAATTGGAGCGACAGGAGTCGTTTCTGTTGCATCGCATGTGATCGGAAATGAAATGAAAGCGATGATTCATGCTTATAAGAATGGACAGATAACAGAGGCAGCTAAAATTCATCGATCTTTGCTCCCAATCATGAAGGCGATGTTTCTTGCCCCTAATCCAACTTGTGTCAAATTTGCTATTCAAAAAAAGGGGATCAATGTTGGGGGAGTCCGCCTACCTCTAGTCCCTTTAAGTGTAGAAGAAGAAAAAGAAGTAGCGGCAGTCCTATTGCCTTAAAGAGAGTCAGTCCATTGTGGCTGACTTTTTTGGTTTTTATAGAGTTGTTAAGTTCTATCAAAAATGACATTAGAATGGCAAGGGTGGAAGTTCAGTCTTGTGTTTCATTTCATAAATAAGGTATACTGAAAATAAGTGATTTGTTCGGGTTATAGTGATCATAGGTTGTGATCACCTGTCATTTTAGCGAATAGTAGATCATCATCTATGCCAAGGATGAAAAGAACGGATATAGGTTGTACATAGAGATATTGTAAAGTAGGAGGAACGTCCATTGTCTAAAGAATTGAATGAGAAAGTACGTGTTTTTGCCTTAGGTGGAGTCGGTGAAATAGGTAAAAACATGTATGTTGTTGAAGTAGGAGAAGACATCCTAGTCGTTGACGCTGGTTTAATGTTTCCGGATGACGATATGCTAGGAGTCGATATTGTTATTCCTGATGTTTCTTATCTTGTTGAGAATGCAGAGCGTGTACAAGGAATTATCCTTACACATGGTCATGAAGATCATATTGGTGGTTTGTCATACGTTTTAAAGAAAATCAATGTTCCTGTTTATGGAACAAAGCTAACCCTTGGCCTAGTAGAAGAAAAGTTAAAAGAAGCAGGCTTAACTCGCCACACAACATTAAAATTAATTGATGCAAATAGCCTTTTGAAAATTGGTTCAACATCTGTTTCCTTTTTCCGAACAAATCACAGTATTCCAGATTCAGTAGGTGTTTGTATTGACACTTCGCAAGGTGCTATCGTTCATACAGGAGATTTTAAGTTTGATCAAACTCCTGTTGATGGGAAGCAAGCAGAAATTGGAAAGATGGCTGCGATTGGTCAGCGAGGTGTTCTATGTTTGTTATCTGATAGTACAAATGCTGAACGCCCAGGTACAACGAAGTCAGAGACAGAAGTAGGACAGGGAATTGCCGATGTTTTTGAACAGACTGAGGGGCGAATCATTGTCACTACATTTGCATCAAATGTTCATCGTATTCAACAAGTCATTGACGCTTCAATGAAAGCAAAACGTAAGCTGGTTGTTGTCGGGAAAAGCATGGTACGTGTTATCACGATTGCACAGAAACTAGGTTATATAGATGCACCCAAGGATTTATTTATTGATATTGATGAAATAGGGAAATACCGTGATGAACAGCTTGCCATTGTCACTACAGGTAGTCAAGGCGAGCCAATGTCAGCATTAACGCGTATGGCTAAAGGTGCACATCGTCAGATCACGATCACAAACCAAGACACAGTTATCATCGCAGCCTCTGCCATTCCTGGTAATGAGAAATCTGTTTCTTCTATCATTGATAAGCTTCACCGAATCGGTGCTGATGTTGTATATGGACAAGCAAAGGTCCATGCTTCAGGACACGGTAGTCAAGAAGAGCTTAAATTAATGTTGAATTTAATGCAGCCTAAGTATTTTATTCCGATTCACGGCGAATTTAGAATGCAGTATGCTCATCGTGAACTTGCGATGCAAGTTGGTATTAAGCCAGAATATATTTACCTTGTCGACAAAGGTGAAGTCATTGAATTTACAAATGGTCAAGGACGTAAAGGTGGAAAAGTTCCTTCAGGAAATGTCCTTATCGATGGATTAGGTGTAGGTGATGTTGGTAACATCGTTTTACGCGATCGTCGTTTGTTATCAAAAGACGGCATACTTGTCGTCGTTGTTACTCTTAACAAGAAAACGGGAGAGTTTGTCTCTGGTCCTAATATTATTTCTCGAGGATTTGTGTATGTCCGTGAATCTGAGAAGCTTTTAGAGGATGCAAATGAATTAGTAAGTGTCATTTTGAAGAAATGTGTGAGTGAAAAAGTTAACGAATGGTCTTCTTTAAAGAGTAGTGTTCGTGAAGGATTGAGCCGCTTTTTATTTGAAAAAACAAAAAGACGACCAATGATTCTCCCAATTATCATGGAAGTATAGATTAGGTTGAAAGCGCACTGATGCAGTGCGCTTTTTTCTTTTAGAATAATGGATGACAATGAAAAAACAGGCTCATACTACAAAGAGATACGACAAAAGGAGGAAGTAGGCATGACGATGGAAAACCCGCAATTTGAGCAATCACCCAGACCAGAAATACCTCAAAAAGAAGTAAAGGGATCTGGTATTTTAGATAAGATTCAAGAACTTGGACAAACAAATGTCCCAGATATGGCTCAATCAAATATCCATTGCATGACTGTAGTAGGGCAAATTGAAGGCCATATGCAACTCCCGCCACAAAATAAAACAACAAAGTATGAACATATTATTCCTCAGCTTGTTGCTATTGAGCAAAATCTGAAATTAGAAGGGTTGTTATTAATTTTAAACACAGTCGGTGGAGATGTTGAGGCAGGTTTAGCAATTTCAGAAATGATCGCCTCGATGTCCAAGCCATCTGTTACACTTGTTCTAGGAGGAGGTCATTCGATTGGTGTGCCAATTGCGGTCGCTTCTAATTATTCCTTTATTGCTGAAACAGCAACAATGACAATTCATCCAGTTCGCTTAACAGGCCTTGTCATTGGTGTACCGCAAACGTTTGAATACTTAGATAAGATGCAGGAGCGCGTCATTAGTTTTGTGACAAAGCACTCGTCTATAACAGAAGAAAAATTTAAAGAATTAATGCTCTCAAAAGGGAATTTGACTCGCGATATTGGTACAAATGTCGTCGGTACTGACGCTGTAAAATATGGTTTAATAGATGAAGTCGGTGGTATCGGGCAGGCTTTAAATAAATTAAATGAATTGATTGACATCTATCGCGAAAAAAATTCTGTAGGAGATGTTGTACAATGATTCTTTATACGATGATGCCTCATGAATTGATTTTCCCTGAAGATGAACAAAGCTTTTCTTCTCAACAGGTGATTGCCTGTGAGGCAGGAAATTTAATCATTGAGCAGATTAACCCCGAGCAATATCGAGTCGTTCGTTTAATGAGTGGAAATCCGATGCATTATCTGAATGAAAAATATACACCAGGTACGATTATTCAAGCGAAACCTCAATTTTAGCTATGTAGACAAGGAATGTCTTATGCTATAATTAACTTCATCCAAGAATGGTCGAAGCAGCCAACATTGGCTGCTTCTTAAGTATGTTGATTATCTATTGTAGTAAAGGGTGAAACGTATGGCAAGACGCAAGAAAAAAAGAAAAACCGAGTGGAAATCACAGCTTACGTATGAACTCATTGGACTCGGCTTATTAGTCATTGCCGTCGTTACATTTGCACGTCTGGGCACGGTTGGTGAAACATTCGTTCGATTATTCCGGTTCTTTTTAGGTGAATGGTTTGTTGTGATGGCAATTGGCTTACTTGCTTCCGCTCTTTATATAATGATTAAAAGACAAAAGCCTAAATTTTTGACAAGGAGAATAGCGGGTGTTTACGTTATGATCCTTTCATTTGTCTTATTTAGTCATGTCGGACTTTTCAATCAGCTTAGTGGACAAGAAGGTTTTCAAGATCAATCTGTCATCCGCAATACGTGGAATTTATTTTGGATGGAAATGAGGGGCGACATTCCACCAACAGATTTAGGTGGGGGGATGATTGGATCACTGGCATTTGCCGTTAGTTACTTCTTATTTGCGGAGCAAGGTACGTACTTTTTATGCTTTGTTTTGTTTATCATTGGCTTTATTTTATTAACAGGAAAATCAATCTCTGAACTTATCGGCAATATTTTCAGAAAAAGTTATGTGTTTGTCGGTGATACTTTCAGCAGTTTATTTACAGAATTAAAGCAAATGAGAGTGAAAGCAAAAGAAAAAATAGCTGAAGAACGAGAAGTGAATAAGGAAAAGAAAAAGCAACGTAAAAGTGAAAAAGAGCTTCAAGAGCAAGATGTGAAACTGCAAGAAGAGTATCAAGAAGAAGTTGAACCAGAGATTGTTGACTTTTCACAAAAAACGTATCGGAAAGTCCCTGTAAAGCACGAATCAAACGAAACAAAAGTGCAGTCTGAAACAAATCCAGACGAAACGATTGAAGTTGATATGCAGACACCACTTGTGACAGCGCAAGAGACAAATGAAGCGTACAAGCTACCAAGTGTTGAGTTGCTAAAGTTGCCAAATAATCCAAGTCAGTCGAATGAAAAAAGGCAGTTAACAGCGAACGCTCGTAAGTTAGAACAAACATTAGAAAGTTTTGGCGTAAAAGCGAGAGTTTCAAAAGTACATTTAGGACCAGCGGTTACAAAATATGAAGTGAACCCTAGTGTCGGAGTGAAAGTAAGTAAAATTGTCAACCTAGCTGATGATTTAGCTTTGGCCCTAGCAGCAAAAGATATTCGAATTGAAGCCCCTATTCCTGGGAAATCAGCAATCGGAATAGAAGTTCCAAATCATGAGGTTGCAATTGTAACGCTGAGAGAAGTTCTTGATTCACCAAAATCTCATGAGGAAGAAAATGTTCTTGCTGTAGGACTTGGTCGAGATATATCAGGGGAGCCTGTCCTTGCTCATATAAATAAAATGCCGCATCTTCTTGTTGCTGGTGCAACAGGAAGTGGGAAAAGTGTATGTATTAATGGTATTATCACAAGTATTTTACTAAAAGCGAAGCCGCATGAAGTAAAACTCATGATGATAGATCCAAAAATGGTGGAATTAACCGTTTATAATGGTGTGCCGCACCTGCTTACACCTGTGGTAACCGAGCCTAAAAAAGCATCACAGGCATTAAAAAAAGTTGTTGCTGAGATGGAACGACGCTACGATTTATTTTCTCATAGTGGGACGAGAAATATAGAAGGATATAATGATTTAGTGAATCGTCAAAATGAAAGTGAGGATGCGAAACAGCCCAATCTTCCTTATATTGTCGTGATTGTTGATGAACTTGCCGATTTAATGATGGTCGCCTCAGGAGATGTTGAAGACTCAATAGCTAGACTTGCTCAAATGGCAAGGGCAGCAGGAATTCATATGATTATCGCAACTCAGCGACCATCCGTTGATGTCATAACAGGAGTGATTAAAGCAAATATTCCATCAAGAATTGCTTTTGGCGTTTCTTCGCAAACAGACTCGAGAACGATACTCGATTCTGGCGGTGCAGAAAAACTACTTGGACGTGGAGATATGCTGTACATGCCTGTTGGGGCAACGAAGCCAACAAGAATTCAAGGAGCCTTTCTCTCTGACCAAGAAGTTGAGGAAGTCGTTGACTTTGTGATCTCTCAACAAAAGGCTCAATATCAAGAGGAAATGACACCTACAGAAGAAAAACAAGTTACAGATAAAGTTGACGATGATTTATATGATACAGCTGTAGAACTTGTAACAGAAATGAATACAGCTTCAGTATCCATGCTACAAAGACGTTTTCGAATTGGTTACACGAGAGCAGCTCGGTTAATTGATGAGATGGAAGTAAGAGGGATTGTTGGTCCGTATGAGGGAAGCAAGCCGAGGGAAGTATTAGTAGAAAAAACGCGAGAGGATGAAGCGACGGAGATTTGATGACTTCGTTACAGTTGCAGAGGGTGTGTAAAAGAAAGAAACTTGGCTAAGTTCGCTCAACGTCGTGTGGGCAGATAGAGATGAGAAAAAGGGGTGGGGAGCTTGATCAAAGCAGATCATAGACCATTATATTTACAAGTGATTGATCGTATCAAAGCAGATATTGATAAAAAGTCATACGTTGAAGGCGAAAAGCTGCCTTCTGAATTTGAGCTTTCTAAATTGCTTGGAGTCAGTCGTGCAACATTACGTGAAGCCCTTCGTATATTAGAAGAAGAAGGTGTGGTCATTCGTCGGCATGGGGTAGGAACGTTCGTTCATTCAAAACCGCTTTTTAATGCTGGGATCGAAGAAATGTATAGTGTGACAGACATGATTATTCAAGCTAATATGACACCAGGTACGATCTTTTTATCCTCATCGGTACAAGAAAGCACAGATGAGGACCGTCGCAAATTTGATAATGATGACCTAAAAGAAGTCATGCAGATTGAACGTGTACGTACTGCTGATGGAACGCCTGTAGTGTACTGTTTAGACAGAATTCCAAATGAACTAGTTGAAAATCATTCCATTCATGAAACGAAATCGATTTTTCGTTTCTTAGAAGAGATTGGGAGAACGATTACATACGCAATTACCTATATTGAGCCAATTGGATATCACGAACACATTTCAGAGATTTTAGAATGTGATCCTGAGACTTCCTTACTTTTATTAAAACAAATGCATTATGATGACTCTGAACAGCCTTTGCTTTACTCATTAAACTATTTCCGTGCAGATAAATTTAAGTTCCACGTAGTAAGAAAGAGAGTGAAAGCATAACCTATGCTTGAATGGTAAAAAAGGAGATGATCGACTTGAACCAACTAGCTGAACGTATTCATACATTAAATGGTTTAACTATTCATACAGTGAAAACGGATAAATACAAAACAAATTCACTTATTTTAATGATTAAAGCACCTCTTGCAAAAGAAACAGTCGCGATACGTGCTTTACTACCACAGATTTTACAAAATGGAACAGCAAATTATTCGACCAGAAAGCAGTTACGTGAACGTCTTGATGAGTTATACGGAGCTATGCTCACGACAGATGTTCAGAAAAAGGGAGAACAGCATATCATTACGGTTCGTTTAGATGTAGCGAACGAACGGTTTTTATCAGATGCCACGCCATTATTTGAGCAAGCCTTGTCCTTATTAGCTGAAGTGCTTCTCAAGCCAAGACTTGAAGAAGGGTTTTTTGTTAAATCCGTTGTTGATAATGAAAAACGTTCCCTTATACAACGAATTCAATCGGTTTATGATGATAAAATGCGTTATGCAAATGTTCGTGTAACGGAAGAAATGTGTAAAAATGAGCCATACGCATTAACGGCGTTTGGACACGTTGAAGAAGTAGAAGAGATCACGCCAGAGCGGGTTTATCGGTTTTATGAGGAGTTATTAAAAACGAATCAATTTGATCTCTATATGGTGGGGGCCATTGATGAAGAGAAAGCCCTAAAACAAGCAACTGCTGCTTTTCAAACGCTTGCAAGTAAGCATGAATCGACAGAAATGACAAAGACGACACCTAGTCCAGAAGTAAATGAAGCGCGTATTGTTCATGAAGAGCAAGACATTAAACAAGGAAAGCTTCATATGGGATTTCGCACATATACAACGTATGCAGATGATGACTATGTTGCGATGCAGGTTTGTAATGGGCTATTTGGTGGCTTTTCTCATTCGAAATTATTTATGAATGTTCGGGAAAAAGAAAGTCTTGCTTATTATGCCGCGTCACAGCTTGAAAGTCACAAAGGTATTATGATGGTCATGTCAGGAATCGAGTTCAATAAGTATGATCGTGCAGTGGAAATTATTAAAGAGCAATTTGAAGCGATGAAAAAAGGTGATTTTTCTGATCAAGAAATCGAACAAACAAAAGCGATGCTAAAAAATCAAATTCTTGAAACAGCAGATGTTGCTAGAGGATTTGTTGAACTTGCCTATCATCAAGTTGTGAGTGGACATGAAAGAACGATGGAAGAGTGGCTTAACCAAGTGAATGTGATTACAAAGGAAGATGTCATTCGCGTTGCCAATAAAGTGAAGCTAGATACGATTTACTTTTTAAAAGGTAAGGAGGCAAACCAATGAAACCAGTTCAATTCACACAATTAGAAGAGACTCTTTATCATGAACAGCTTGAGAATGGATTAGATGTGTATATCCTACCAAAAGCAGGTTTTAATAAAACGTATGCAACATTTACGACGAAATATGGCTCTATTGATCGTCATTTTACTCCGCTAGGAAAAGAAGAAGCAATTGAAGTTCCTGACGGGATTGCTCATTTTTTAGAGCATAAAATGTTTGAGGATGAAGAGGGAGATGTCTTCCAAGATTTCAGTAAACAAGGTGCATCAGCAAATGCTTTTACTAGCTTTACGCGAACAGCTTATTTATTTTCGAGCACGTCAAATGTCCAGAAAAATTTAGAAACACTTCTTAACTTTGTTCAACATCCTTATTTTACAGATGAAAGTGTTGAGAAGGAAAAAGGAATTATTGGTCAAGAAATCACGATGTATGATGACAATCCAGATTGGCGCGTTTATTTCGGTGTCATCGAAAATATGTATAAAACTCATCCTGTTAAAATCGATATTGCTGGTACAATTGAATCGATCTCTCATATTACAAAAGATTTATTATATACGTGCTATGAAACGTTTTACCATCCTAGTAATATGCTTTTCTTCGTTGTCGGACCAGTTGATCCAGAAGCGATTATGCAACAAATAAAAGAAAATCAAGCGAGTAAAGAGTTTGCTGAACCTAAATCAATTCAACGTTTCTTTGATGAAGAACCAGATCAAGTAGCACGCGAAAAGCATGTCATTAGCATGCCTGTTCAAACTCCGAAATGTTTAATTGGAATTAAAGAAAAAGATGCTACTCGTCAAGGAAAGGATTTATTAAAAAGAGAATTGTCTATTTCGATTTTACTCGACATGATGTTTGGGCAAAGCTCTGACCATTATCAAACACTTTATGATGAGGGCCTTATCGACGATTCATTCTCCTTTGATCATTCGGCTGAAGAAGGATTTGGTTTTACAATCATCGGTGGTGACACGAAGCATCCAGATAAACTTACAGAGCGCATAAAACAAATGATCGAATCATTTAAGCAATCTCAGTTATCTGAAGAGAGTGTCCAAAGAGCAGTGAAGAAAAAAATAGGCTCGTTTTTACGTTCGCTAAATTCACCAGAGTATATTGCCAATCAGTTTACTCGTTATCAATTTAACGATATGAATTTGTTTGATGTGGTTCCGGTACTTGAGAGCTTAACGGCTACACATTTGGAAGAAGTACTAGAAGATCATTTTCAATTTGATCGCTTTACAGTGTGTCAAGTGATGAAAGAAGGGTATGAGCAATAAATGAGAAATATTTTAATAACAGGAGCATCTGGGGGGATTGGCTCGGCTATTGCACAAGAGCTAGCTTCCCCTGGTTGCTCTCTTTTTTTGCATTATTATCGAAATCATTCAGCGACCATAGAACTTGCAAAGGTTTGTGAGGAAAAGGGAGCAAAAGTGACAATGGTTTCTGCTGATTTAACGAGTGATGATGGGGATGAGAAGCTTCTTGCTACAATTCCAAATGGTATTATATTTGATGTAATCATTCATAATGCAGGAATGAGTCCTTTTGGGTTATTTACTGATATGACAAATACAGAGTTAAAAGAAGTTATGAATATTCATTTACTTAATCCAATGAAAATGACACGTACATTGCTTCCACAAATGATTAGTCGTCAGAGTGGAAAAATAGTGGTCGTTTCTTCTATTTGGGGTTTGACAGGGGCTTCCTGTGAAGTGGTTTATTCCGCCGCCAAGGGTGGTTTAAATAGCTTTGTCAAAGGACTTGCCAAAGAGCTTGCTCCGAGTAATATTCAAGTAAATGGAGTTGCACCAGGGGCGATTGAGACAGATATGTTAACGAGAAATGGAGTGGAACACCTGGCAGAGCTGGTTGAGGAAATTCCTGCGAATAACCTAGGGAAACCTCAAGATATAGCTGATGCAATTGCTTTTCTTGCCTCGCAAAAAGCAAATTATATCAATGGTCAGATTCTTTCAGTAAACGGTGCTTGGTATTGTTAAAAATTTTCTATGCATAAATTCAGCCATCTATAGAAAAAATAGATTTGAAGTACACTATCAAGGAGGAATTTACATGTCTGTACTCGAGAATTGGGAGCAATGGAAAGATTTTTTAGGTAATCGTTTAAACCAAGCACAAAATGAAGGAATGGCGCAAAATGTTGTCTCTGATGTTGCTTATCAAGTTGGTGAATATCTGTCGCAGCAAGTTGAACCTAAAAATGAACAAGAACGTGTCTTAGCTGAATTATGGAGTGTTGCTGATGAGCAAGAGCAGCATGCCATCGCCAATATGATGGTCAAACTTGTTCAAAATCAAGGGTAATCGATTAAGAAAAAACGTCGCAAAAGCGACGTTTTTTCTTGACTATGCTAGTTGTTATTTATTTTTTAATGACATATGTCAAATGAAATTGACTCACTAATAATTACTTTTCACTATTTACGATATAAATGTTAAAATGAATAATAAAATCCAATAAAAGTGATTAGTATTTAGAGGGAGCTAGTTGAATATAACCATCTTTTATTCTAAACCAATTTATTCCGACAAAGTTCTTTCATTTGTGAATAAAATCAATTATCATAAAAGGAAGCGAGTACGTTAAAGTATAACAATGAGCTTCTTTTTCACCGACTTTTTTCTAACATAGTAGTAAAGGGTGACGCAAATGGAAATGAAAGAATGGTATTTTGAATATCAAATACATAATAACAGACCAGGACTTCTTGGCGATATTTCATCTTTACTAGGGATGTTAGCTATTAATATAATCACCATAAATGGCGTTGATGATATGAGACGTGGAATGTTAATTCGCAGTGATAGCGATGATCAAGTTGCTAGGTTCAGGGCTATTGTTGATATCATTGAAGACATTACGGTAACAAAATTTAGAGAGCCAAGGCTTCGTGATCGACTTGCTGTTCGTCATGGACAATACATTCAACGAGACGCAGATGATCGAAAAACATTCCGTTTTGTTCGTACAGAATTAGGACTACTTGTTGATTTTATGGCAGAACTTTTTAAAAGGGACGGGCATTATCTTGTCGGAATTCGTGGGATGCCACGTGTTGGGAAGACAGAATCGATAGTTGCGGCAAGTGTATGTGCAAATAAAAGGTGGTCCTTTATTTCTTCTACATTGCTTCGTCAAACTGTAAGAAGTCAATTGGCAGATGATGAGTTGAGTGAAGACCATATTTTTATTATTGATGGCATTGTAACGACCATGCGGTCAACAGAGAAACATCGTACACTTGTACGTGATATTATGAGAATACCAGCTGTAAAAGTAGTGGAGCATCCAGATATTTTTGTCCGTGAAACAGAATATGAATTAGATGATTTTGATTGTATTATTGAACTTAGAAATGAAGATAGTGAAGAGATTACGTACGAAGTTGTGGAATCGGGTTTTTCCTCCTTTGATATAAGCTAAACGTGTAGGTAGGTGTTAGGATTGTCAGAATTAGGTCAATATTTAAAGGAAGTACGTGAGCAGAAGCAGATCTCTCTAGATGACCTTCAACGAACAACAAAGATTCAGAAGCGCTATTTAATTGCGATTGAAGAGGGACGATTGGATACATTACCAGGATTATTTTATGCAAGAGCGTTTGTGAAAACATATGCTGAAGCGATTGGACTTGATCCTGAGCCATTGTTTGATCAATATCGAAACGAATTGCCGAATCCTCAACGAGAAGCAGTAACATTACCTTCTCGTTCTGAACGATCAAAAACAGCGGAAGCTCCTAAGAAGAGAACAAAAGGAAATTCTGTTGTTTCAACTCTTATTGCGATCGTATTTATTGCTGTTGTTGTATTCGCGATTTGGTTAATAGCACAGAGTAGAGGCGGCTCAGATGATCAAGCTGTTTCTCCAGATACGACTGAAAGTGTAGAAGAGGCAGAGTTTTCTGAGGATGCTGGAATTAGTCCTGAAGAAGAGGAAGCGAGAGATCAAATAGAAGAGCCAGCACCTGAAGCTGAGCCACAACCTGAAGTTGAACCAGAGCCGGAGACTGAGGTGACATTTACTTTTGTTGAGAGTTCTGGTAATACATCTTATTTTCAATTAGAAAATGGTCAGTTGGATGATGTGCGTATTGAGTTAACGGGTAGCTCTTATCTTGATGTAAAAAATGCATCAGGTCGTACATTCTACAGTGGACAACCAATAGCAGGTGAGGAAATTGTATTAGAAGATCTGGTTGCTGAAGAACACGTGATTTTTAATTTTGGTGCTTCTCAAAATGTAAATCTGTTTATTGCGGGAGAACAAGTAGAATTCCCTCTCGATGAGGTTCATCAGAAGATTGATATTACCGTTACAAGTGACACAGCTTCAGAGTAAAAGCATCCAAAATGGGTGCTTTTTTTCTTCACTAAATAAATTGGATGAATTTATCATTAAAAGGGCCATTGTGTTACAATATGCTTAAATATCGTTTATAATAGCAATGCAGCGCTTTATGTCAATATGTAGGATGGCTGTTATAATCATTGTTGTGAAAGAAGGGAACGTCTTTGAATTTACCTAATAAAATCACGATTTCACGAATTTTTTTAATTCCGTTATTTATGCTTTTTTTACTTGCTCCATTACCCTTTGGAGATATTAATTTTTTAGGAACTACTTTGCCACTTGCGCATTTGATTGCTGCTCTGATTTTCATTGTCGCTTCAGCAACTGATTGGCTTGACGGATACTATGCCCGCAAATTGAATTTAGTAACAAATTTTGGAAAGTTTTTAGATCCGCTTGCTGACAAACTATTGATTACTGCCGCACTTATTGCTTTAGTTGAATTGCAGCTTCTTCCAGCTTGGATGGCAATCGTGATTATTAGCCGTGAATTTGCGGTGACAGGTATCCGCTTAGTGGCATCGGCAGAAGGTGAAGTTATAGCAGCAAGTCAATTAGGGAAATTAAAAACAGTGACCCAAATTGTCGCTATTTCTGCTTTGATGTTACATAATTGGCCCTTCCAAGCTTTCTCCTTACCATTTGATATGATTGCCATTTGGGTGGCGACGTTTTTAACAATCATTTCTGGTGTCGATTATTTTAAGAAAAACCAACATATTCTCCTTAAATCGAAATAGTGGAAGGTTGATCATATGAATGCTGAAATTATTTCTGTAGGATCTGAATTATTACTCGGTCAAATTGTAAACACAAATGCTACGTTTCTTTCAAAAGAGCTTGCAGAGCTTGGGATTGATGTTTATTATCAAACGACTGTTGGTGATAATGAACAACGGTTGTATGAAACGCTAAAGCAAGCTCACAGTCGAGCTGATTTGTTGATTATAACAGGTGGGCTTGGTCCAACGAAGGATGATTTAACGAAAGAGACTGTCGCTTTATTTGTTGGAGAAGAATTAACATACCACGAGGAATCGTTGCGTAGTATTGAAGGTTATTTTCAAAGACGTAAAAGGGAAATGACTCCAAACAATCGTAAGCAGGCGTTAATTGTGAGGGGAAGTACAGCTTTGTCTAATCATTTTGGGATGGCTCCTGGAATGGTTGTTTCTTATGAGAATAAAGCAATTGTGCTTTTACCTGGGCCTCCTAAAGAAATGAAACCAATGTTTAAAAACGAACTTGTTCCTCATTTAACTAAGCTTCTTGGAGAGCAAGTATCCTCGATTACTTCTCGTGTTCTACGTTTTTTTAATATTGGAGAATCCCAGTTAGAAACAGAACTTATGGACATTCTTGAGGCACAGTCAAATCCGACCATTGCCCCATTGGCAAGTGATGGCGAAGTTACATTAAGATTAACGGTGAAGCATCCAAGTGAAGCAGAACGTTTAAGACTATTAGATGAAACAGAGGAACAAATAACAAAGCGAGTTGGAGCGTATTTGTATGGATACGGAGAAACTACTCTCTTTGAGCAACTCTTTTTGCAATTACGCCAAAAAGGCTGTACGATAGCAACAGCAGAAAGTTTTACAGGTGGAAAATTCTCAGCAGCATTAACTTCATTTTCGGGATCCTCAGAAATCTTTCGAGGTGGGACCGTTTCCTATGCGACTGATGTGAAGGAAAAAGTCCTTGGTGTGTCGAAAAGAGTGATTGACGAATATGGAGTCATTAGTCATCATTGTGCGAATGAAATGGCAACATGTGCGAAAGAAACGTATCAAGCTGATATTGCCATTAGCTTTACAGGAGTAGCTGGACCCAATCCTCAGGAGGGAAAGGAGCCAGGTACAGTCTATATAAGTATAGCTGGGTTTGCAACGTCTCCACTTAGTTTTGAGCTCTTACTCGGAGGAGGGCGTGAAGCTGTTCGAGAGCGTGCGATGAAGTATGGATGTTTCTATTTGTTGAACGAATTGAAAAGGTGGAATAAATCAGAATGACAACGTATTTTAATGATTTTCAGATTTCAGAACCAATTAAACAGGCAATTAAAGACATGGGCTTTGAAGAACCATCCCCTATTCAAGAAAAAGCAATTCCAGTGATTTTAGAGGGTGGAGATGTCATCGGACAAGCTCAAACAGGTACAGGAAAAACAGCAGCGTTTGGAATCCCTGTCGTTGATAAAGTAACATCTGATCGCTACGTGCAGGCGCTTATTTTAACGCCAACACGTGAGTTAGCTATTCAAGTTTCTGGAGAATTACAGAAACTATCTGCTCACAAAACTATACGCACATTGCCGATTTATGGTGGTCAATCGATTGGCCATCAAATTAAAGCATTGAAACAAGGAGTTCAAGTGGTGATTGGTACACCTGGGCGTATTTTAGATCACCTTCGTCGTCAAACGTTGAAGATTGATCGTGTTCACACGATTGTTCTTGATGAAGCAGACGAAATGCTTGATATGGGTTTTGTTGAAGACATTGAGTCAATTCTTCGTCAAGTGAAAGGGGAACGCCAAACGTTACTCTTTTCAGCAACAATGCCTCCTGCTATTAAGAAGCTTTCACGTAAATATATGACAGCTCCAAAAACAGTAACGATTAATAAAGGTGAAGTAACAGCTCCTTTAATTAATCAAATGTACTATAAAGTGTTAGAACGCAATAAAGTGGACTCTCTCTGTCGCATTATTGACAGTGAAGATGTTGAGTTAGGCATTTTATTTTGCCGCACGAAAAAAGGTGTAGCTGAGCTAACGGAAGCACTTCAAGCGCGTGGGTACTTAGCAGATGGATTACACGGAGATCTCACTCAATCGCAACGTGATGCTGTGATGAAAAAATTCCGTGATTCATCTATTGAGTTTCTCATTGCAACAGATGTTGCTGCACGAGGAATTGATGTTGAAAATGTGACACATGTTATTAACTATGATATTCCACAAGATCCTGAAAGTTATGTTCATCGAATTGGCCGCACAGGTCGTGCTGGTCGTAAGGGATTAGCGTTGACGCTGGTCACCCCGCGTGAAATGAAGCATCTGCGTTCAATTGAACAAGAAATTAAGATGAGTATTCCTTCTCAAGATGTACCAACAATTGAGGAGGTTGTTGAGAAGCAACATAGCTCATGGAAAAAGCTTATTTCAGATACAATTGCTGCAGGTGGAAAAGAAACGGAGTTATTCTCTCCTCTTGTGACAGAGATTCTTGCTGAACATTCTCCTGAAGAAGTCGTATCTGCATTGTTGAGAATGAATTTTTCAACGGATTCATCAACAGATGAAACTGGATATCATTTTGGTGAAACAGGTGGCGCAAAAGGAATGGTTCGTTTCTTTATTAATGTCGGTAGAAACGTGAACATGACACCAAAAATCCTAACTGAAGAAATCTCTGAGCTTGTAGGGATTCCAAGTAAATCTGTCGGTAGAATTGATATTTTTGAAAACTTTACGTTTGTTGAAGTACCTGAAGAAGTTGCTCCATTTGTCTATGAAGCATTACGCTACTCCAGAATTAACGGAGCAAGAGTAAATTTAGAACCGGCTAAACCACGCCCAAAACGCGAACGAAGAACATCAACTACACCAACAACTCGTAATTAATACCTCTTTTATTTTGTATCAAGCGGACGATTGTTCTACGATACAACATTATGAGACAGAAGGAGCTTTGACCTCAATATGGCTCCTTCTCGTCTATCTTCTATGTAATTCCCCACCTTTAACTTTCTTAATGAATCAATAACCGAATAAATGTTCGTAAAAACTATTGGCAAAAGCGATGAAACAAGGTATGATAGAGAAGAACAAAACAAAGATTCGCTTTTCCAATTCATATAAATCATTTTTAAATATAGAGGAGAGATTTTAATGAGCGATCGTAAGGCAGCTCTTGATATGGCATTGCGTCAAATCGAGAAACAATTCGGAAAAGGTTCAATCATGAAACTTGGGGAACAAACAGAGCAACGAGTTTCAACGGTTTCAAGTGGTGCACTAGCTCTTGATATTGCCCTTGGAGTTGGTGGGTATCCTAAAGGGCGTGTGATTGAAGTATACGGACCTGAATCTTCAGGTAAGACGACTGTTGCTCTTCATGCTATTGCAGAGATTCAGCGTAAAGGGGGACAAGCGGCATTTATTGATGCGGAGCATGCTCTTGACCCAGTCTATGCTCAAAAACTTGGTGTTGATATAGATGAACTCTTGCTTTCACAACCAGATACAGGAGAACAGGCACTTGAGATTGCAGAGGCATTGGTGCGCAGTGGAGCGGTTGATATGATCGTTATCGATAGTGTCGCTGCACTTGTACCGAAAGCGGAGATTGAAGGAGATATGGGGGATAGTCATGTAGGTTTACAAGCTCGTCTCATGTCACAAGCACTTCGTAAGCTCTCAGGGGCGATTAATAAATCAAAAACAATTGCGATTTTTATTAACCAAATTCGTGAAAAAGTTGGAGTTATGTTTGGGAACCCTGAAACTACACCTGGTGGTCGTGCTCTGAAGTTCTATTCTTCTGTGCGCCTAGAAGTTCGTCGTGCTGAAACGTTAAAGCAAGGGAATGACATGGTCGGAAATAAGACAAAAATTAAAGTTGTTAAAAATAAAGTAGCTCCTCCATTCAAAGTGGCTGAAGTAGACATTATGTACGGAGAAGGGATTTCACGTGAAGGCTCTATTTTAGATATTGCTTCTGAACTTGATATTGTTCAAAAGAGTGGCGCTTGGTACTCATTTAACGAGGAACGACTCGGTCAAGGACGTGAAAATTCAAAGCAGTTCCTTAAAGAAAATCCAGCTATGGCTGAAGAGATCGAAACAATGATTCGTGAACATCATGGATTGAACGGTGAGATTCTCGTAGAAGTTGCTACCTCAGAAGAAGCAGAAGAGGTTCCTTTTGACTTGAAATAATTATAGAAAATATATTGAATAAGCACCTTCTCAGGGTGCTTATTCTTTTAAGGTTATAGAGGTGTGGCATGAAGTTTTTATACGTAACGGACACTCATATCCGTGGAACAACTCCTAAAAATCGGTTGGATGTGTATGTTGATACATTAAAAGAAAAGTTAGAAGAAGTGATTCAAGTCGCTAATCAAGAACAAGTCGATGTTCTTTTACATGGTGGGGATGTTTTTGATCGGCCTGATTTATCACCAAATGTTGTTGGTCAATTTGCAAAAATTTTCATGAAAGCGAAGATGCCAATCTATGTCGTAGCTGGTAACCATGACACGTTTGGTCATAATCCTGAAACGATCTCAAGAACGATGCTTGGATTAATGGATTCGTTTGGTGTTATGAATGTGATTGAACCAGATAAGCCAGTACTTATCGAGAAAGATGGTTTACATGTACAAATTAGTGGACAACCTTACCATTATGATCTCGACCAACGTGATCCCAAGCTAGATTATTATCCAACGAATGAGACAAACGCTGATGTTCTGATTCATCTTGTTCATAGTATGTTAGTTGAAAAAGCATTACCAGAGGGTATCCCTCATACAGTCATTGATCATATTTGGGGGACGACAGCTGATATTCTCTTAACTGGTCATTTCCACGGTGGATTTGGGATTAAAGAACGAAATGGGAAATATATTTGTAACCCTGGGGCATTGGCACGAGTTAATAACCATTGGACAGAGATCAGTAGAACTCCTAAAATTATTATTGGAAAGATTGAAAGAGAAGGAATCTCTTTATATGAACAAGCGATTTCATGTGCGAAAAAGGGTGAAGACGTATTAGACCGTTCCTTCTTAGAGAAAGCTGTTCATCAAGAGGAAAAGCTTCATAGTTTTGTTCAACAAGTGAGAGAATCATCACAATTCCAAACATTAAATATGAGTGACATTATTCAAGATATCGCATCGCTAAAAAATGTTGAAGAGAAGGTTAAACATGAAGCTCTGCGAAGGATGACCTTGACTGAAGAATTATGGAAGGACGGAGACTATGACTAACATTCAAACGGTACGTCTGGAAAACTTTCAATCTCATTTTGATACGTTCGTTGAATTCACTGAAGGATTAAACGTCATAGTCGGCCAGTCGGACAGTGGAAAAACAGCCATTTTAAGAGGGATACGTTGGGCGCTATATAACCAACCTCGTGGAACAGATTTTATTCGTGTTGGAGCAGATTTTGTCCGTGTGACGGTATCATTTCATAATGGAACCAGTATTGTAAGAGAACGAACGAATTCAAAAAATCGTTATACGATACAAAGAGAGAGTCAAGAAGATCTAGTGCTTGAAGGCTTCGGAATTCATGTACCTGATGAAGTGCTCGAAGCTCATGGTATGGGACATTTGCGAATTGATCATGATAATGAACTTATGATTCATCTCTCACAGCAATTAGATGGTCCATTTTTATTAGAACAAACAAACTCTGTTCGGGCAAAAACACTTGGACGAATTAGTGGCGCTCACTTTTTAGACATGGCCATACGTGATGTGACGAAAGATGTCTCACAACTTAATCAACGTCTTAAACAAGAACAGCTAGCTATTGAGAAACTTCAAGAGGAATTGATTCCTTATTCATCCCTTAATGAGATGCAAGAGCAGCTTGATCAGACTGACAATCAAATTCAACAAATTAAGCAATTAGAAGAAAGAAAAAACAGGCTTCAATTATTGAAATTGCAAAAAGAAAGATTAGATGCAGAAGAAGAAGAAACAAAGAAAAGAAAACGGCTCGTTTCGGATGTAGATGTTTGGTCGACTAAAGTAGAGCATCTACAAGCAATCAGAAGCCGCTACATGGTCTTTGATCAAAAACAAAAGCAATATCAAGAGATGAATAAAGCAATTGTCATGTGCCAAAAATGGCTTGAAAAAACGCAACATGCGCAAGTTGCGACCAAAAAGCTTGAGTTTACAGCTGAACTTGTGACTTTGCGAGCAAAGCTTAAATCTCTTTTAAGCAAACAAGAAACAATCCAGCAAGCTTTCAAGCAAGAAGAACAAAGAATGCAGCGGTCAAGCTTTGTTGATTCAATACATGTAATAACCCTTGAAAAGATAGCAGAGAAACAACAAAAATATCAGCAATTAAAGAGAATGAAAGAACAAATCAACGCTTATATAGAGCAACGTCGCAAAGTGAGTGAGTTTACTAGTAGACTGTCGCAAGTAGATGAAACAATGCAGAGACAAGAATTGATTACAGATGCATATAAAAAAGTCACTCGTCTTCAAGCGATTCAATCGCAGTTAAAAGAGTTCGACCAAAGACTCAAAGAAGGAAAACGATTCATTCAGTTGCAATTGGAGGAACAAGAAAAAGCAGAATCAAAATGGCAGAAACGATTGCTTGCAGAAGGGACATGCCCTACATGTGGTCAATCGATTTGTATACATGAAAATGAGAAAGAGTAGGAGGGTGAGAATGTGAGTGTTGAACAACAATTAGCTCAAATGAAGAAAGCGATTGATAAAGCAAGGGATATGCGATACCGTGCTGAAGCAAAGCTTGAGGAATTAGAAAATCAGAAAAATCGTTTATTAACAGAATTAGAGGAACTCGGTGTAAAACCTGAAGAGCTTGATCAAGAAATTGAGCGACTTGAACGTGAGATACATACGTCATTAACAGAAACGTGGGAGTTGATTCCAAAGGAACTGATTGAAGATGAGAAGTAGTAGCATAAGTGATCGCATAGAGTTACTTGAACAACGTTATAAGAAGGCTCAAAATAAGTGGACAAGACTGGATGCAAAAAGAACATTGCTTGAAGAGCAACTAGGCGAAAAAACAAGGGAATTGGATTCATACTTTGAGACTGTTGATACATATGAAAAAGCGAGAGTCCTTCTCCAACAATCGGCAGAATATGCAAGAGAGCAAGCAAAGCAGCAAATTGAAACACTTGTGACGAACGCTTTGCAATACGTCTTTGGTCCGCTTTTCTCCTTTCAAATTGAGTTAGAGGAGCATGGTAATAAAGCTGTTGCTGAATTTTACGTTGTCTCAGAGTATGAAGGGGTGAAGGTGAAAACAAGACCTCAAGATTCACGAGGGGGTGGGGTTGTTGATATTGTAACACTGGCACTCCGAGTAGCTTTAATAGAAACGGTTCAACCGAAACGAACAGGTCCTCTCTTGCTTGATGAGCCTGGTAAACATGTATCAGGTGAATATGTACTCTATTTATATGAATTTCTTAAGTCACTTAGCACGATGTTTAAACGTCAGATTATCATGATCACTCATAACTATCATCTTGCTCAATCAGGTGACAAAGCTTACGATGTTACGATAAAGGATGGTATAAGTGATGTTAGTGAAATTGACAACACTTGACATTGACGAAAGCGAGCTTTAAAATTAGATAGAATGCGGTGAATTTTATGTCATATTTATTTTTTCCGCGATCATGTGTTCAAGTACTACTTGATTTACTATTAATGAAAGTATGACAAATTTGAAACCAACAATTAGATAGCAAGGGGAGGTGAAAGAGTATGGATAACGTATTGCTCATCTCCATTTTGCTTGTTGTCTCTGCAGGTATTGGTGCAGTTGTTGGATATCTTGTTAGAAAATCCATTGCAGAAGCGAAAATTTCCAGTGCGGAACATGCAGCGAAACAAATTGTTGAAGATGCGAAGCGAGATGCTGAAGCGAGTAAAAAAGAAGCACTCCTTGAAATGAAGGATGAAGCTCATAAAATTCGCACTGAAGCAGAGCGTGAAATTCGTGAACGGAGAAATGAGATTCAAAAACAAGAGAATCGTTTGGTGCAAAAAGAAGAGATTCTTGACCGTAAGAGTGAAACCTTAGATAAGAAAGAAGAGTCTTTGGAGAAAAGGGAGGAATCTCTCACCAAAAAACAACGACAAATTGAAGAGATGGATAGCAAAGTGGAGGAAATCTTGAACAAGCAGAAAACGGAGCTTGAACGAATTTCTGGATTTTCCCGCGAAGAAGCGCGTCTTACGATCCGTAATGAGGTGGAGCAAGAGATTGCTCATGAAACAGCCCTCATGATTAAGGAGCGAATGGCACAAGCTAAAGAAGAAGCTGACAAAAAGGCGAAAGAAATCTTGTCTCTTGCGATTCAACGTTGTTCTGCTGATCATGTAGCAGAAACGACCGTTTCGGTTGTCACCTTGCCGAACGATGAAATGAAAGGACGGATTATAGGTCGAGAAGGTCGAAATATTCGTGCCCTTGAGACTTTGACTGGTATCGATCTTATTATAGACGATACTCCTGAAGCGGTGATTCTATCTGGGTTTGACCCAATTCGTCGTGAAATTGCTCGATCAGCACTTGAGAAATTAGTTCAAGATGGTCGAATACATCCTGCTCGTATTGAAGAAATGGTGGATAAATCACGTCGTGAAGTTGATGAATCCATTAGGGAATATGGTGAACAAGCTACTTTTGAAATGGGGATTCTTGGGCTACATCCAGATCTCATTAAAATTCTTGGTCGCTTGAAATTCCGTACGAGTTATGGTCAAAATGTTCTAAAGCATTCAATGGAAGTTGCCTATTTAACAGGACTTATGGCAGCAGAACTTGGTGAAGACGTGAAGCTTGCAAGAAGAGCTGGGCTTCTTCATGACATCGGTAAAGCGATCGACCATGAAGTTGAAGGAAGCCATGTAGAAATTGGGGTTGAGCTTGCAACGAAGTATAAAGAGCACGCAGTTGTGATTAATTCAATAGCCTCTCATCATGGTGACACGGAAGCAACATCAATTATTGCAACATTGGTTGCAGCGGCGGATGCTCTTTCTGCAGCTCGACCTGGCGCGCGGAGAGAAACGCTCGAAACATATATTCGTCGCTTAGAAAAGCTAGAAGAGATTTCAGAGTCATTTGAGGGTGTAGAAAAGACTTATGCGATCCAAGCTGGACGAGAAGTGAGAATTATGGTTCGACCAGATGTTGTTGATGATGCACTAGCTCATAAACTTGCTAGGGATATTACGAAGAAAATTGAAGATGAACTCGATTACCCGGGTCATATACGTGTAACTGTTATTCGTGAAACACGAGCGGTTGAGTATGCGAAATAAAGTGGCGATATTCGCCACTTTATTTGTTTTTTATTGCCTGAATTCAGTACAATAAAAAGAGAATGGTAAATAAAAAGGAGATTTTATGAGGATTTTATTTATTGGTGATGTTGTAGGTGCACCAGGACGAAACATGATAAAAGAGTATACAATGAGATTAAAGCAGAAATATAAGCCGACAATTACGATTATTAATGGGGAAAATGCGGCATCAGGAAAAGGAATTACAGAAAAAATTTATAAAGGATTTCTTGATGCGGGAGCTCAAGTAGTCACGCTAGGTAACCATGCATGGGATAATCGAAACATCTTTGAATTTATTGAAGATGCTAAGGCACTCGTTCGTCCTGCTAATTTTCCTGAAGGGACTCCGGGTAAAGGATATACGTTTGTGAAGATAAATGATATTGAAATAGCAGTCATAAATGCAATGGGACGAACCTTTTTACCTGCAATCGATTGTCCGTTTAGAAAAATGGATGAGATACTTGAAATTGTAAAAAAACGAACTTCTTATATTTTTGTAGATTTCCATGCAGAAGCAACAAGTGAAAAGCAAGCAATGGGTTGGTATTTGGACGGGCGTGTCACGGCTGTTATCGGAACTCACACACATGTTCAAACAGCTGATGAACGTATTTTACCTAAAGGAACGGCCTATTTAACAGATGTCGGAATGACTGGTCCTTATGATGGTATTCTTGGTGTTGAAAAAGAACCAGTCTTGAAAAAATTCCTTACGACTTTGCCTGTGAGGTTTGAAGTTGCGGAAGGAAGGGAACAATTAAATGGAGTAGTGATTGATTTTAATCCTAAAACAGGTCTTGCAAAGTCAATCAAGAGAATTCAAATTAACAATGATCATCCTTTTTATGAGTAGGTCTTCCTAATTAATTACTGTTTTAGGAATATGGATTGCTTTTGTGAAATAAGATGAATTAGACTAACATCTTTTATGATTGACTTGATGCTACGAATAATAGTATGAGGCCAATTGAGATCCGGGACAACCCACTTTTCGTTTACAGAGGAGGTACTAGAAATGGAAGTCTTAAAAGTTTCGGCGAAATCGACCCCGAACTCTGTTGCAGGCGCACTCGCAGGTGTTATTCGAGAGCGTGGAGCAGCTGAAATTCAAGCAATTGGTGCAGGAGCATTGAATCAATCAATTAAAGCAATCGCCATTGCTCGTGGCTTTGTTGCCCCAAGTGGAATTGACCTTATTTGTATTCCAGCATTTACAGATATTGAAATTGAAGGTGAAGAACGGACGGCAATGAGGTTAATTATCGAACCAAGGTGAAGATTTTAATTACCTACTTACATTTCGTAAGTGGGTCTTTTTTATTTGTATTCGTCTTAAAAGCCCTTGCTTTTTTAGAAGGGAAGGACTATCATAATGACGTTTACCAATCAAAGAAACTAGTCATGATTTAAAGGTGAGTAAGTCTAGGAAATTACTAGGGAATATGCTAAGATAATCATATTTACAAGGATTTTAATGTTTGTTCTTAGTTAAATAGATTGTAAACCTACATAATTTTAATGATATATAGGTAGGTAGCTTGGTATAAGGGTATAAGGGGTGGATAGAGTGAAAGATCAATTATCATGGAAAGTCGGCGGGCAGCAAGGGGAAGGGATCGAAAGTACAGGTGAAATTTTTGCTTCAGCATTAAATCGTCTCGGTTATTATTTATATGGGTATCGTCATTTCTCTTCTCGAATTAAAGGTGGTCATACAAACAATAAAATACGAGTGAGCACAAACCCACTTAATTCGATATCAGATGATTTAAACATACTTGTTGCATTTGATCAAGAAACGATTGATGTAAATATTCATGAATTACGTGAAGATGGAATAGTCATTGCAGATGCAAAATTTAATCCTGTCGTAACAGAAGGTTATGATGCGCGTTTATTTGCCGTTCCTTTTACTGAAATTGCAACAGAACTTGGAACATCATTAATGAAAAACATGGTAGCTGTTGGCGCGACTAGTGCAATTCTTGGTTTGACCGCGGATTCATATCAAAATGTAGTAGAAGATATTTTCTTGAAAAAAGGGACTTCTGTAGTTGAAAAGAATATGGAAGCAATACGCGCAGGTGCAGAATACTTCCGTAACGAAGCGGGCGACAATATGCCAGACTTACAGCTTGCTCCTGCTGATGGTCAAAAGCGTATGTTTATGATCGGCAATGATGCTATTGGTATGGGGGCCGTTGCAGCAGGTAGTCGTTTCATGGCTGCTTATCCGATTACACCAGCATCTGAAATTATGGAATATATGATTGCTAAATTACCTGAGTTTGGTGGTACAGTCATTCAAACTGAGGACGAGATTGCTGCTTGTACAATGGCGATTGGTGCAAACTATGCTGGTGTACGTGCATTCACCGCATCAGCAGGTCCTGGTCTTTCTTTAATGGCTGAAGCTATTGGCTTATCGGGTATGACAGAACAACCACTTGTGATTATGGATACACAACGTGGTGGTCCAAGTACAGGTCTTCCAACAAAACAAGAGCAGTCGGATTTAATGGCGATGATTTACAGCACGCATGGTGACATCCCGAAAATTGTAATTACACCAAGTACCGTGGAAGAAGCATTTTATGACACAGTCGAAGCTTTCAACCTCGCCGAAGAATTCCAATGCCCTGTTATTTTGGTGACAGATTTAGCGTTATCTCTTGGTAAGCAAACAGTAGAACCACTCGATTTCAGTAAAATTGAAATTCGTCGTGGTGCGCTTCAGTTAGGAGTAGACATACCAGAAAGAGAAGACAAAGAATACTTCAAGCGTTATGAAGTAACAGAATCAGGTGTATCACCTCGTGTCATTCCTGGTATGAAAAACGGTATTCACCACGTAACAGGGGTTGAACATGATGAAACAGGTAAGCCATCTGAAAGCCCTGAAAATCGTAAAAACCAAATGGATAAACGTCTTCGTAAGCTGGCTAATCTACCTAAAACGTTCAAGAATCCTCTTTTTGTACATGCCGAGCATGAGGAAGCTGATTTACTTGTGATTGGTGTTAACTCCACACGTGGGACCATTGAAGAAGCCATGCCAAGACTTGAAGCAGATGGTGTGAAAGTGAATCACGCTCAAGTTCGTCTATTGCATCCGTTTCCTACAGACGAAATAAAGCCACTAATTGAACGTGCCAAAAAAGTTGTTGTCGTTGAAAACAATGCAACAGCACAACTTGCGAATATTATAAAAATGAATATTGGCAATGTAAAAATCGAAAATGTTCTTAAATACGACGGAAACCCGTTTTTACCTGGTGAGCTACATCAAACATGCAAGGAGTTGGTCTAGATGGCTACATTTAAAGAGTTCCGTAATAAAGTAAAACCAAACTGGTGCCCTGGTTGCGGAGATTTCTCTGTTCAAGCAGCAATCCAGCGTGCAGCAGGCAATGTAGGTTTAGAGCCAGATGATCTTGCTGTTGTATCAGGTATTGGTTGTTCAGGTCGTATTTCTGGTTATATCAATTCATACGGATTCCATGGTGTTCATGGTCGTGCCCTTCCTATTGCACAAGGTGTAAAGATGGCAAACCGTGATTTAACTGTTATTGCTTCTGGTGGAGATGGTGACGGGTTTGCGATTGGCCTTGGTCATACAATTCATGCGATACGTCGTAACATCGATGTGACTTACATTGTGATGGATAACCAAATTTACGGTTTAACAAAAGGTCAAACATCACCAAGAAGTGATATGGGTTTTAAGACAAAGAGTACACCAGGTGGTTCCATTGAATCAGCTCTTAATGTGATGGAAATGGCATTAACTGCAGGTGGAACGTTTGTTGCACAAAGCTTTTCAAGTGATTTAAAAGAGTTAACAGCACTAATTGAACTAGGAATCCAACATAAGGGATTCTCACTCATTAATGTATTCAGTCCATGTGTAACATTTAATAAAGTGAATACATATGATTGGTTTAAAGAAAACATCACAAAGCTTTCTGATGTAGAAGGATATGATCACACTAACCGTGTGACAGCAATGCAAACATTGATGGAGCATAATGGCCTTGTTACAGGTCTTATCTATCAAAATTCAGAACAGCCATCGTACCAAGAGCTAATTTCGAACTACGACGAAAAACCACTGGCTCATCAAGATTTACAGCTTGATGAATCGAAATTTAACGAATTAATGGCTGAATTTATGTAACAAAAACGGACTTTATAAAGAAAGCAGTGTCTACGCTAATGTATGGCATTGCTTTCTTTTTTAGTTATATTTCTATTGTCAAACAAGATTCATTGAGTTTATACCAAGTTCCACGTATAATGGATGAGGTAACTGCAAATAAATCTTAAACATCGTTCGTTTTAATAACGAATGGCTGTCGAATAGATTTCAATGGTAAGAATGTCCACTTTTTATTGAAGCTAGTAGTGTATCAAGTGGGCATGTTTTGATGGAAGGAGTTTAACAAAAATGAATGAAGACCAGCGACTAGGACGTCAAGGGAATACACGAAATAATACTAATGAGGTTCAAGCTAAAGCTCCCTCTAAGGACTATAGTAAATACTTTGATTTCTCAAATGCAAAAGTTATTTCAGAAGAAGATAATAAAAAGGTTATCAGAATCTCAGGTCGTGAAATCTCGATTTATGATCAACCCGATTATAAACAGGGTAAACGTCGAGGAAAAGAAGATGTTCAAGTACTAAGACCAGATAACCTGATCCCTGATGATATGAAAGGAATAGGGAATGGTAAGAAATTTTTAATTCGAACATATGGCTGTCAAATGAATACTCATGATTCAGAACATATGGCGGGTCTTCTAGTTGAAATGGGATTTGAGTCAACAGAAGAAACGACTGAAGCGGATATTATTCTATTAAATACATGTGCTATTCGTGAAAATGCTGAGAATAAAGTGTTTGGTGAAATTGGTCATTTGAAAACATTAAAGACAGAGCGTCCTGAATTAATTCTTGGTATATGTGGTTGCATGTCTCAAGAAGAAAATGTTGTCAATCGTATAATGCAAAAGCATCAACACATTGATCTCATATTCGGTACACATAATATTCATCGCTTACCAGAGCTTCTACGTAACGCTTTGTTTGGAAAAGAAATGGTCGTTGAAGTTTGGTCAAAGGAAGGCGATATCGTCGAAAATATGCCACGAGCACGCCAAGGAAAAACACTAGCCTGGGTCAATATCATGTATGGCTGTGATAAGTTCTGTACGTATTGTATCGTGCCGTATACTCGCGGAAAAGAACGGAGCCGTCGTCCAGAGGATATTATTGCTGAAGTACGTGATCTAGCTCGTCAAGGTTATAAAGAAATTACTCTACTAGGTCAAAACGTAAATGCGTATGGAAAAGACTTAACAGATATTAAATATGGATTAGGCGATCTAATGGATGAAATTCATAAAATCGATATTCCGCGTGTTCGTTTTACAACGAGTCACCCACGTGATTTTGATGATTATTTAATTCAAGTGTTGTCTAAAGGTGGGAACCTTGTTGAACATATTCATTTACCAGTTCAACATGGTAATTCTGACATTTTGAAGTTAATGGCTAGAAAATATACACGTGAACAATACGTGGAGCTAGCCCATAAAATCAAGATGGCAATTCCAAATGCTTCATTTACGACAGATTTAATTGTCGGTTTTCCTAATGAAACAGAAGAACAATTTGAAGATACGTTATCTCTTATTAAAGAAATTGAATTTGATAGTGCCTATACGTATATTTACTCTCCTCGCGAAGGAACACCTGCAGCGAAAATGGAAGACAATGTTCCTGATGAAGTGAAGCGTGAGCGTTTAGCTCGCTTAAATGCTTTAGTGAATGAAATATCTGCTAAAAAGAATCTTGATTATCAAGATCAAATCGTTGAAGTACTTGTAGAGGGTGAAAGTAAGAAAAATCCTGAAGTGCTAGCAGGTAGAACGAGAACAAACCGTATGGTTAATTTCAAAGCACCGAAGTCCTTAATTGGAAGCATAGTTTATGTAAAAGTAACAGAAGCAAAAACGTGGTCACTAAATGGTGAAATCGTAGAAATGGCGGAGGTAAAAGGGTCATGACAAAAACAAACACATATACACGCGAAGAAATTCGTCTAAAAGCGCTAGAACTTGCAAAAATGGTTGCTGAAACGGAAGAAGTCGACTTCTTTAAACGAGCAGAAAAACAAATTAATGAACATCTTAGAGTACAAGAATTGATTGCGCAAATTAAGAAGCAACAAAAAGAAGCGGTTAACCTTCAGCATTATGGTAAATCAGAAGCCCTTAAAGAGGTCGAAGCTAAAATTGATGCATTACATGCTGAAATCGATGGAATTCCCCTAGTACAAGAGTTCAAACAAAGTCAAGTTGAAGTGAATGAACTACTTCAAATGATTTCAAATACGATTTCTAGAACGGTAACAAATCAAATTATTGAATCAATGGGTGGAGATTTACTTAAAGGGACGACAACAAAAAATCCATTCTCTGATGGTAGCGGCTGTCATTAATTTTTAGGAGGGTGTTTCAAAGGTCAACAAACCTTTGAAACATCCTCTTTTTTTATAAATAATCTCAAAAGATTTAAAATATCATGAAAAAGAAGAAAGAGGTGAATAAATTCAATGAAAAAGGGAATGGCATCATATGTAACCAATGAAGGGAGAGAAAAACATTGAGAAACTATAAAGTCTATTTTCAATTAGTTAACGGAGAACAAGAAACGGCTTATTTCACTGAAAATCCAGTTTCGAGAATCAATGATTGGATTGAACGTACAAAATGTGATTGGGTTCGATTAGAAGGGGTACGCCTCAACCTTTGTCATGTCGCCTCCATTAAAGTGGCTAAGCTAGCAGAAGATCGCAAAGAAGGAGAAGAAGAAATAGAAGAGTGGCTATAAAGCGAATAGGTAGTTTAAGCAATCGTGAATAAACTTTGCCCTTTCATACAATTAAATTATCTTAAATAAATTATCTTAAAAACGTCGATTGAATGTAGTGTTCTTCGACGTTTTTTAAATGAGGATATACGTTAATTGAATCGTAATCAAACTGATCAATGTATTTAAAAATAACGAATAAAAGTTGTAATTTTTTACTTAGACATGAAGCTGAGCTTTTTCTCGGACAACTGAGATTTATTGTACTAAACAAGACGCATCCATCATATCGTGATACAGATAACACTTTGCTTTCATCTTACTTTCTTTTTGCACCATGGTTATTCGCCCTGCATAGGATGATAAGTGAAGAAATTGGCGGAGCGAATTAGGCAAAAGCCGACACGAGCGACCGACAACTCGATACGATACGAGAAAGAGGAGGGTTTAGTTTCATGTCACAGACAGAAAATGGGTTTAACTATCGTGAGATTATAACAAAAGCGGTATGTGGAAAAGGTCGTAAGTTTTCTGAAGCCACTCATACGATTAGCCCTTCACACAAACCGTCAAGTATTCTCGGCTGCTGGATTATTAATCATAAATATAGCGCCGAAAAAAAGGGTGATGATGTAGAAGTACAAGGAAGCTATGATATTAATGTATGGTTTTCCTACAACAAAAATACGAAGACGGATGTTGCGACGCAAACTGTTTCGTATACCGATGTTGTTTCGCTTTCTATGAGAGATGAGAATGTGTTATCAGATGAACTCGATGTTATTGCTCGTGCGGTTCAACAGCCTAATACGCTTGAAGCAACAATTTCAGAAAATGGAGCAAACGTTGATGTGCAAGTAGAGCGTGAATTTATTGTTGAGTGTATCGGGGAAACGAAGGTCGCAGTAGCTGTTAATCCAGATGGTATAATGGAAGAGTTTTTTGAGGAAGAGTATGAAGATGAAGTAAGTGATGAAGAATATGAGCGTCTAGACCCAAACTTTCTTCATGGGGAGATGGATAAATAAGGGATTTGGCTGACTCACTGGAAAATGTCTGCCCCGCACATACTGTTTAGTGCTATTATGCACTTAAATAGAGTAAAAAGGCGATGGCAATTTTCTGGTGAGTCAGTCTTCTTTTCTCTTTTTTTGAAAGAAAGCTTGGTTGAAGTCTTATACAAGATAGGGCTACTACTTACTATTCATTAGCAATAAACTTGTTAGTGACTCCCTAATGCGAGAATCAAACAGGCTATGCTATAATCATATGTATTGATTACGTACGGTGGAGGATTAACCAATGGCACAACAGACCCCTATGATGAAGCAATATTTAGAAATCAAGGCACAATATAAGGATGCCTTTTTATTTTTTCGTCTCGGTGATTTTTATGAGATGTTCTTTGAGGATGCAAAGCTTGCAGCGCGTGAGCTTGAAATTACACTAACTGGTCGAGGACAGGGAGAAGACCGAATTCCTATGTGCGGTGTACCCTATCATTCAGCTGATCAATACATGTCACGACTGATTGAAAAAGGGTACAAGATTGCCATTTGTGAGCAGGTAGAGGACCCTAAGCAAGCAAAAGGTGTCGTTAAACGTGAAGTCGTTAAACTATTAACGCCTGGAACAGTAATGAATGGGAACGGTATTAAAGAAAAAGAAAATAATTATTTAGTTGCTTTAACGCATTTTAAGGATGGTTCTTATGGTCTTGCAAGAACTGATTTGACGACAGGAGAATGTGCTGTTACGGTCGCCTCAGAGCTTGAAGAGGCAATTCAAGATATAGCAAGCTCAGGAGCAAAAGAGCTCGTTGTTGCATCAGATTTAGATGAGAAAGTTATCGTGCAAATTCAAGAAAAAAAAGCACTAACTTTATCAATAGAAGATGAATTAATACTCAATGAGGAGTATGCTTCGTTATGCAAAGAGCTAAAATCGGACAAGTTAATTGATAGCTTTTCGAGATTATTAAACTATTTAATTCGGACGCAAAAGCGCTCACTTAGTCACTTGCAAGAAGTGACGTACTATTCAACAGATTCATTTATGAAAATGGATACTCATACAAAGCGTAATCTTGAGTTAACGGAATCGCTAAGGGAAAAGAAAAAAGCTGGTTCACTTCTGGCAGTTGTAGATCAAACGGTGACAGCGATGGGTGGTCGACTTGTTAAGAACTGGCTTGAACGTCCATTAATTCATAAAGAGGTCATAGAAGATCGACTTGAAATGGTTACATCTTTATTACAATCTTATTTTGAGAGAGAAGAGCTGCGCGATGAACTTCGGCATGTTTATGATCTTGAGCGACTAGCTGGGCGGATTGCGTATGGAAGTGTGAATGCTAGAGAGCTTGTTCAATTAAAACGTTCTCTTCAAAGAATTCCTTCGATCAAACAGTTGATTCAAGCCATTGCACCAATATTTGGAGAGCGTTGGTTTAAGGAAGATGCATTTATAGACGAATTAGTCGATTTACTTGAACATAGTCTTCTTGAAGATCCTCCAATTTCGGTTACAGATGGTGGTATGATTCGAGCTGGGTTTCATGAAGAGCTCGATACGTATCGTGATGCAAGTAAAAATGGAAAGCAGTGGATTGCTGAACTTGAGCGGAAAGAGCGCGAGGCAACGGGCGTTAAATCATTAAAAATTGGATTTAACAAAGTTTTTGGCTACTATATCGAAGTAACGAGAGCTAACCTCCATTTACTACCTGAAGGTCGGTATGAACGGAAGCAAACATTAACGAATGCTGAACGTTATGTAACTCCTGAACTAAAAGAAAAAGAAGCGCTTATTTTAGAAGCTGAAGAAAAGATGGAGCAGCTGGAGTATGATTTATTTGTCACTGTTCGCGATGAAACAAAACAGTATTTAGCATCGATTCAAGAATTAGCTCATGCGATTAGTGAAATTGATGTCTTGGCTGGATTTGCATCAGTAAGTGAGCAACGTCACTATGTTCGACCAACATTCTCAAACGAGAGAGAAATAGAGATAGTAGGTGGACGTCATCCAGTTGTTGAAACGGTGATTGCAAAAGGTCAGTATGTTGCAAACGATGTACAAATGACAAAAGGACGTGAAATGCTCTTAATAACGGGTCCAAATATGGCAGGGAAAAGTACGTATATGCGTCAGCTTGCCTTACTTGCTGTTATGGCTCAGATTGGCTGCTATGTCCCTGCAGAATCAGCTGAATTACCTATTTTTGATCAAGTATTTACTCGTATTGGAGCAGCTGATGATTTAGCTAGTGGTCAAAGTACATTCATGGTCGAAATGCTTGAAACGCGATACGCTCTGAAAAAAGCAACAGAAAACAGCTTAATTTTGCTTGATGAAATCGGTCGTGGGACTTCTACTTATGACGGCATGGCACTTGCTCAGGCCATTATTGAATACATTCATAATCATGTTCGTGCGAAAACGCTATTTTCAACTCATTATCATGAGTTAACGGAACTCGAAGGTATGCTAGAAGATTTGAAAAATGTCCATGTCGCAGCAGTTGAAGAACACGGAAGTGTCGTCTTTTTGCATAAAGTTGTCGACGGACAAGCTGATCGAAGTTATGGCATATATGTAGCGGAATTAGCTGAGTTGCCTAAAGAGGTGACTGATCGTGCAGAGGCATTACTTGAACAATTCGAATCAAGCCAGGCAACGATTAAAGGAGTCAAGCAACATAATGAGATCAGGGAAAAAGCAACCCCGATTGAGCAATTATCCTTATTTGAAGAAGAAGGCCCTGCTGTCGTAACGAAAGAGAAAAAGAAATCGGTTGGCACACTTGAACGAGAAGAAAAAGTGATTAAAAAGCTCGTTCAAAAAGATGTACTAAATATGACACCAATTGAAGCGATTCAATTTGTAAATGAGCTTCAGAGATTATTAAAATAATAATAAACAACTTGTTTGAAAAAGGAGGGGTTCGATGGCGAAAATTATCAAGCTTGATGATGCCTTGTCTAACAAAATTGCAGCGGGTGAAGTCGTCGAGCGCCCAGCTTCAATTGTAAAAGAATTAATTGAAAATGCACTTGATGCTAATAGTACACATATTTTAATTGAAGCTGAGGAAGGCGGCTTATCTCAAATTCGAATAGTCGATAACGGTGATGGCATTGATGAGGACGATGTCGAGACAGCCTTTTTCCGCCATGCCACAAGTAAAATTCGAACGGATCGGGATCTTTTTCACATTTCAACGCTTGGTTTTCGCGGGGAGGCTTTACCGAGTATTGCGTCTGTTTCTCATTTAACGATGACAACGAGTACAGGTATTGGTCCAGGAACAGAGCTGAAGCTTGAAGGTGGGGTCATCAAAAGTAAAGCAATAGCAAAAGCAAGAAAAGGGACAGAAATAGTTGTCACAAATTTATTTTATAATACACCAGCTCGTCTAAAATATTTAAAAACGGTTCATACCGAAGCAGGTAATATTAGCGATATTATCAATCGACTTGCACTGGCTCATCCTCACGTAGCCTTTGAATACTATCACAATAAAAAAGAGGTTTTGAAAACGTCTGGAAATGGTGATATTCGTCAAGTTATTGCCTCTATCTATGGCAGATCTGTCGCAAAGAAAATGGTTGCTGTTAACGGACAGTCACTTGATTATCAAATCAGTGGTTATGTGGCGATGCCTGAGCTCACAAGGGCTTCTAGACAATATATGTCATTGTTTGTAAACGGTAGATATATACGAAATTACTCATTAGCGAGAGCGATTCAAGATGGCTATCACACCTTGCTACCAATAGGTCGTTTTCCAATAGTCGTTCTCTCAATTGAAATGGATCCACAGCTTATTGATGTCAATGTCCATCCTGCTAAACTCGAGGTAAGACTGAGTAAGGAAGAAGAACTTGGACAATTAATTACAACAGCTATTAAAGGGGTTTTTAAGAAAGAAACACTAATCCCCACGGTAGATACAAGTAAGCGGACGCAGAGACCTGAAGCTAAAAGTGAACAGTTGTCTCTCAGCTTTGAACAGGATACGACTCCTCGGCCTGAGACAGTTTTACAAGTGAGGGAAAATCCAGCTGTTTCAGAACAAGAGTCGCGTGAAATAGTACCTAAGTCGAAGATGGAAATGGAGTCAAAAGAAGAACCGTCCATTTCCTTTTCAAATAAAAATGTTGATTTTGATGATAGAGAAATAGAGGAAGAAGTGAATGAGCAACCAGCAGCACAGGTAACTCAACACGTTGAAGCTGCGCCACTTGAGCGTATTCCAGCACTATATCCTATTGGTCAAATGCATGGCACCTATATCATTGCCCAAAATGAAACAGGCATGTATTTAATTGATCAACATGCTGCACAAGAACGAATTAAGTATGAATTTTACCGAGAAAAGGTGGGACAAGTCGAAGCGCAGGTTCAAGAATTGTTCGTGCCAATCACACTTGAATGCACGGCGCAAGAAATGGCTACGATCAATGAACATATGGATGAACTTCACCGTGTCGGTGTGTTTCTCGAAGTATTTGGAACACAAGCTTTCATTGTACGCTCTCACCCAACATGGCTTCCAAAGGGCTATGAAGAAGAAACAATTCGAGAAATCATTGATTACCTACTTGAGCATAAAAGAGTGGACTTAGCGAAATTAAGAGAAGAAGCAGCGATTCTTATGTCGTGTAAAGCAGCTATAAAAGCCAATCGCCACCTCCGTCATGATGAAATGTATGCCTTACTTGAATCACTAAGGAAAAGCAGTGATCCATTTACATGCCCTCATGGGAGACCAATCATTGTTCATTTCTCAACATATGCTTTGGAGAAAATGTTCAAGCGGGTGATGTAAAGGTTTAAAAATAGGTCAAATTAGACGATAATAGTAGGAGAAACGAGAATGATCGTAACAACTGCAGGAAAAGGCGCTGATCAGTTACATGAGAAAGCGATCGGTTTTAGTCAAAAGCTAGATTGTCGATTTGTTTTGAGGAATAAACAATCTGTGCAGGAATTAATCGAGCAGTACAAGGAAGATGTATTAGTAATAGGAAAACAAAAAATCACTCTTCATCACGCGTGTGGAGGGGAACCTTTCTTTTATCACCCAAATTCTGCGATGTTTAGAGTAAAGCAGTTCTTGAAGACAGGATATGATCCGCTTGTTGATACGGCTAAGCTAACAAAAGGAATGACATTTCTTGATTGTACATTAGGGCTTGCATCTGATAGTCTTGTTGCAAAGCTTGCTGTAGGAAAAGAAGGGCGTGTGATTGGTCTTGAGGCGAATGCAACTGTCGCAGCAATTGTAAAAGAAGGACTTAAAACGTGGAATGAGGGCGGTCCTGAAATGCTTGCTGCGATGAAAGCAATTGAAGTCATTCATGCGAAACATTATGATTACTTACTGTCACTTGAGGATAATTCAGTCGATGTTGTCTACTTTGATCCAATGTTTGAACAGCATTTATCAGACTCCACTGGGATAAAAGGCTTAAAGCAATTTGCTTGTCATGATGATTTGTCAGAGGAAACGCTGAGAGAGACATACCGAGTGTGTAGTGGTCGAATCGTTTTAAAGGATCACTGGAAAAGTACACGCTTTGATCGATTTCCTTTTCACGTAATAAGGAGGCAGCACTCCGCCTTCCACTATGGATATATAGAAAAAGAAGGAAAATGTTTGAATTTATGAAAATAGGGAGAAGATGATGAAAGAAAAGCTAGTCGTAATCGTCGGACCGACTGCTGTTGGGAAAACAGCTCTAAGCATTAAGCTTAGTAAGAAATACAACGGTGAAGTCATCAGTGGGGATTCAATGCAAGTATACAAAGGAATGGATATCGGCACTGCGAAGGTTGGAAAAGTAGAACAAGACGGGATTAAGCATCATTTAATAGATATCAAAGAGCCACACGAATCTTTTTCAGTGGCTGAATTTCAAGAACATTGCCTCCCGCTTATTTCTCTTATTAATCAAGTAGGCCATATTCCTTTTTTAGTCGGTGGTACAGGGCTATATGTAAATGCAATAACAAAAGGGTATCAACTCGATGAGATGCCAACTGATGAAAAGTATCGAGCCGAGCTTGCAGAGATTGCTTTAAATGTTGGAAACGAAGAATTACATAAGATGTTAGAAGCTGTTGATCATGAAGCTGCTGTCAACATTCATCCTAATAATGTTCGTCGTGTTATTCGAGCACTTGAAGTCTCGCGTGTGACAGGAGTACCGTTTTCAAAGCAACAAGTTGGAGAACAAGGAGAAAAAAAATCTCATTATGATCTCGTTTTTATTGGATTATCAATGGAGCGTGAGAAACTGTATAAGCGGATTAACCAAAGAGTAGATCTAATGATCGAGCAAGGGCTTGTAGAAGAAGCAAAGGCACTTTATGATCAAGGTATTATCGACTGTCAATCAGTACAAGCGATTGGTTACAAAGAACTGTATGAATATTTTGATGGTAAGTGTTCAAAAGATGAGGCTATTGAAACATTAAAAAGAAACTCAAGAAGATATGCCAAAAGACAATTAACATGGTTCCGCAACAAAACAGATGCGACGTGGTTTGACATGACTGACGGGCTCACGGAGCAAGTTTTTCACGAAATTTGTACATTTATTGAAGGAAAATTCCAATCTTTATCGAAATAAAGAGAGAGTCAATAAGAGGAGGACACCCCGATGAAACAGCAAATTAACATTCAGGATCAATTTCTTAATCAATTACGCAAAGATAACATCTCAGTCACAGTCTTTTTACTCAACGGTTTTCAGCTTCGTGGTCATGTGAAAGGATTCGATAATTTTACAATCATTCTAGAAACAGAAGGAAAGCAGCAACTTGTATATAAGCATGCCATTTCAACATTTGCCCCGCAACGTAATGTGCAACTAAAAGCAGATTCAGAACCAACTGCATAATAATAACAAAGCTGACTTGTTACAGTGTCTACTCTGAATACTCACTTGTTTGTGGAAGTGATGGAGAGTGACACGACAAGTCAGTTTTTTATATTTTTTTTATGAAGGTAATATTTGGTTATCATTTATCACTTGGGGGATGCAAATGGTTAAATCAGTTGATAGGGCGCTAAGAATCATCACTTTAGTAAGTCAAAGTAAAGAGGGGCGAGGTGTAACGGAACTCGCTACTCATCTTGACTTAAATAAAAGCTCGATCTATAAATTATTAACCACACTTGTCAGTCATGGTTTTATCGAACAAGATATTGAGACAAAAAAGTATCGATTAGGGTATAAGTACTTAGAATTAAGCGCTATTTTACTAGAGTCGATTGATTTACGTTCTCAAGCAAAAACGTTTCTTGAGGAGTTAGAATCGTATACAAACGAAGTGATTCACTTAGTTGTTTTTGATCAAGGTGAAGTGATTTATATTGAGAAATTAGAGGGAAATGAAACGTTACGTACTCACTCAAAAGTCGGTAGAAGAGCATCGATGCATTGTACAAGTGTTGGTAAAGTTATTCTTGCCCATTTACCTGAGCAAGAGGTTTCAGCTATTTTAAATAAAAATGGGATGGAAAAGCGGACTGAAAATACGATTACAGATAAAGAAAGTTTACTTACTGAGTTACGAAAAATTAGAAACCAAGGTTACGGAGTGGAAATTCAAGAAAATGAAACAGGCATAACCTGTATAGCTGCACCAATATTCGATAATAGAGGGAGGATTGCAGCTGCCATAAGTGTCTCAGGACCGTCCATTCGCATGGAAAGTGATCGTTTGAAAGCAATAAGCCCAGTCATTATCGAAGTAGGAAAAAAAATCTCACGACGTCTTGGATATATTTCTCCAAATTAATTAAAAAAGCTAACAAAACAGTTAGCTTTTTTATATTTTTTAGTAAAATAAGAAAGATGTCGTATTTTGTTATCAATTGCAATTGTTTAGAATATTTTAAAAAAATATTGAAAAATAAAAGGAAGGATGGTTTAATAAAGTTACACACATATCACATATGTGATCATTGATCAGAAGGGTGGTGGATATGTGAATGTCGAAAAAATACCAAAAAAGAAAATATCGGAGTTAGTTGTTGAGCAAATCGAGAAGATGATTGAATCGGGAATGTTCAAACCAGGAGAAAAATTACCTTCTATGCGAGAGCTTTGTGAAATGTTTGATGTTGGACGTTCAGCAATCCGTGATGCAATCATTACTCTTAACGGAAAAGGTACCGTTAATGTCAAGCAAGGCGAAGGAACATATATTTGTGAATTTGACTCAACAAAGTTTTTTAATCAAACAACCTTATTACCTAGTCAAAAAAATATCCGCGAATTGTTTCAAGTGAGAAAGATTGTTGAAGCAGGGATAGCGGAAGGAGCAGCATTGAATAGGACAGAGGAAGACGTAGAGATTATTGGAGAAATTCTTTTAAATCAAACTGATGGCTGGGAATCAGATTACAACTTTCACATGGCAATTGCACATGCTGCAGGTAATGAGATTTTAGTACAGTTAATGGAATTTATCTCCTCAACAACGAAGAAAACGATGAATGAATTTTATGCACAAATCGAGCCAAATGATGAGATTCTTGCATCAATTAAAGCGCAGCATAATAATATCTATAAATCAATACAATCAGGCGAATCTAAACTGGCATACCAAATAATGATTAAACATTTGAGTTTTGTCGAAGAACTCTTACAAGATCGTGTTCTAATTGATAAAGCACACGAAACAATGTAAGCGTTTTAAAATTATCGCTCATTTTTTTGAAACAAAAATAGAAACATCGTTTGTTATTAAGAAACGAATAGGGGTGTTATCGTGATCACTTCAAATCTTTTAGCTGATTTAAAAGCAATCTTACCAGTAGATCAAGTTGAAGAGAAAGGGAGTCAGTCCGATTTACTAGGTAATAGTGGGGAAATCGTTGTTTATCCAAAAACTGAACAAGAAATTGAAAGCGTACTCAAATATGCAAATGACAATGGAAAGAAAGTGACTATTGCAGGAATGGGAACGAAAAGAGGTTTTGGTGGATTAGATCCTCAAACAGACATCTTGTTATCTTTAGAGATGTATAAAGGTGTAAATGAGCACACCGTTGGAGATATGACGCTGACTGTTAAGACAGGTACAACTTTTAAAGAGTTACAGGAATACTTAGCACAACATCAGCAAATGATCGCACTTGATCCAGCATGGCCAGAACATGCGACAATTGGTGGGATTATTGCTGCAAATGATAGTGGTCCTAAACGACTTGGTTATGGATCAGCGAGAGACTTAGTCATTGGTCTAAGAGTCGTTTACCCAGATGGCAATGTCATTCGTTCAGGTGGGAAAGTTGTGAAAAATGTTGCAGGATATGACATGAACAAGTTGTTTATCGGATCGATGGGAACATTAGGCGTCATTTCGGAAGTGACATTAAAGCTTCGACCGATACCTAAGTATCAAAGTCTCGTTTTGTTATCATTTCCTGATGGAGACCTCAAGAAAGTAAGAGCATTTGCCATTCAGTTATTAGATTCAATGATGGAGCCTATTGCTCTTGAACTATTAAATCCTTCCATTTCAAAGGCATTAACGGGTAATGAAAACTACACGTTAGCGATTAGTTTTGAAGATGTTCAAAGTTCTGTGCTTTATCAAGAAGAGTTCGTCAAACAAAATCAGCCTGCAAACACAAATTTACAAATTCTTGCTGAAAAAGAAGCGCAATCAATCTGGGATGATTTTTATAAGCTGGCTCCAAATGGATTGAATACGCAGCAAGGTGAAATAACAGAAGCAGCATTAAAAATAGGTGTAAAAAATCTTGATGTCCTTCAAGTCATAAAAGCTAGTCAACTACTAGAAGAAGCGAACAATCTTACGGTATTTGCACATGGTGGGTTAGGGCATGGATTATGTCAAGTCATTTTAAAGGGAGCAAGCGAGGATGTCATGTCTGCCATTGAATCTCTTAAACAGTCTGTTAAGGAACTAGGTGGATATGTAGTGGTGAAGCATTTACCGCTGTCACTCAGACAAACGACAAATGTCTGGGGAGAAAAGCCAGCTCATTTCTTTTTACTAGACGGAATCAAAACAAAGGTTGATCCAAAAAGAACGCTGAATCATAAGCGCTTTGTAGGAGGAATTTAACATGAGTGTAGCAGAAAAGGAAAAACAACAAACACCAGCCTGTTCATCAAATACGAGTTTGAGTAACTATTTGTGGAGTGATAAGCCAGATGAGAACAAATGGGCAGACTGTGTTCACTGTGGAATGTGTTTAGAATCGTGTCCGACCTATGAACTAACCGGTCAAGAGCAGCATTCACCGCGAGGTCGTGTCCATTTAATTAAATCAGTTGCAGAAGGAAAGCTTGTCGTTAATGAACAATTTGCAGATCCAGTGTTTGCTTGTTTAGATTGCCGTGCATGTACAACCGCTTGTCCTGCCGATGTTGATGTAGGTGGACTAATTGAAGAAGCAAGAGGACAGGTTCGCCAAGCAATGCCATTAACGGGGTGGAAGGGCTCTGTTAGTAAATTGTTCTTACAAGGGTTATTCCCGCATCAAAATCGCCTAAATTCATTAGGAAGCTTATTAAAGGTTTATCAAAAGAGTGGGATTCAGAAGGTTGTGAGAAAAACAGGTTTAATGAATATTATGCCAGAGCATTTAGTTCAAATGGAAGCTGTTATGCCTGAGGTGAAGCAGCCTGTACGAAAAAAATATAAGAATAATAATGTGATCCCTGCTCAAGGTGAAACGAAGCAACAAGTATCATTTATGACAGGTTGTGTCATGGACGTTATGTTTAGTGATATTAACCAATCAACGATCAATGTACTAACTCGTAATGGAAATGAAGTAACGATTCCACCAAAACAAACGTGCTGTGGAGCCCTGCATGTACATGCTGGAGACCGTGATACGGGAAGAAAGCTAGCAAAACAGAACATCGAAGCATTTGAAGATTCAGATAAGATTATTGTGAATGCAGCTGGTTGTGGTTGTATGTTGAAAGAATATGGTGAACTCTTTAAGGAGGAACCAGAATGGCAAGAAAGAGCAGAAAAGTTTGCTGAAAAGGTAGAAGACATCTCGAAACATTTATATGATACTGGCTATGAAAAACCAAAGGCGGAACTAAACACAAGAATCACCTATCATGATGCATGTCACCTAGCGCATGGTCAAGGAGTTCGCCAAGAGCCACGTGATCTTTTAATTAATATTCCTGGAGTTGAAATGGTTCATATGCCTAATGCAGACCGTTGTTGTGGAAGCGCGGGTATTTATAACATGACGAATCCAGAGATGGCAGGCGCTGTTCTAGAAAGTAAAATGAAAAATGTTCCTGATGATGTCGAAATGATTTCAATGGGGAATCCAGGCTGCATGCTACAGATGGCAATCGGTGTTGAAAAGTACGGCAGAAATCAAAAGGTCGTTCATACTGTTCAGCTTCTCGATTGGGCTTATCAAAAGGAAGATGCACAAAAGGAGGGTAACTAATGGCGAGAACAAAAGTAAGGTCAAAAGACAAACATATTAACAATTTGGCTAAAATTGTTTCGGGTCCATACTCTATTCTCTATGATCAAGAAGATCTACTTGCTTATGATTGCGATGGGTTTACCATTCATAAACATTTGCCTAAGGCTGTCGTCTTTCCTAACAATACCGAAGAAGTGGCTGAACTCGTTAAATACTGTGCAGAAAATAGCTTGCCTTACCTAGCTCGTGGTGCTGGAACTGGCTTAAGTGGTGGCGCGATCCCTTTAAACGAAGAAGTGATTATTAGTCTCGTTAAAATGAAACGTCTTTTAAGCGTTGATTTAGAAAATCGTCGTGCAGTCGTGGAACCGGGCTATGTCAATCTTAAGTTAACCAATTCTATAGCAGATAAAGGTTACTATTATGCACCAGATCCTTCGAGTCAATCTTGTTGTACAATTGGTGGTAATGTGGCAGAAAATGCAGGAGGGGCACATTGTCTTAAATACGGTGTCACAACGAACCATATTTTAGGCCTAGAGGTTGTTTTGCCAAATGGTGAAATCATTGAGATTGGGCATGATGGAATTCCTGATGCACCAGGTTATGACTTACTTGGTTTATTAACAGGCTCAGAGGGCACACTTGGCATTGTCACAAAAATTACCGTGCGAATTTTGAAAAACCCTGAAGCGAAGCAAACCGTTTTAGCTTATTTCGATCATGTGGAAGATGGAAGTCAGGCTGTATCTGATATTATTTCTGCAGGTATTGTACCAGCAGCGTTAGAAATGATGGATAAAACAGCGATCGAAGGGGTAGAAGCAGCATCTTTCCCAGTAGGACATCCAAAAGATATTGAAGCCTTATTGCTCATTGAAGTGGATGGTGTTTCAGCGGGTATTAACGAACAAATCAATCATATTTTACAAGTTTGTAAGAATCATCATGTGCGCGAAGTAAAAGTCGCACAAGATGAACAAGAGCGAGCAAGATGGTGGGCTAATCGTAAAACAGGCTTTGGAGCTATGGGAGCGATATCTGCAGACTATCTTGTACAAGATGGTGTCATACCGCGAAGTAAGTTGCCTGAGGTGTTAAATAGAATTAATGAAATCAGTGCAGAAAGCGGTTTAAGAATAGCGAATATTTTCCATGCAGGTGATGGAAACCTTCACCCACTTATTCTTTTTGATGCAAGAATTCCAGGAGCATCTGAAAAGGCATTAGAGGCAGGAAGTGCTTGCTTACAAGTTTGTGCTGATGTCGGTGGATCCATTACAGGTGAACACGGAGTTGGAATTGAAAAGATCAATGAGATGCGTTTTATTTTCACAGATGAGGAAATTGCTGCTCAAACGAATATTCGTGAAGTCTTTAACCCAAATAATTTATTAAATGCAGGAAAATTGTTCCCGTCTCCAGGGCGTTGTGTTGAAATCAAAAAAGAGATGAAAGCAGCCATGGCTAGTTCATAATATAAATTTAACGAATGTTAAGAAAATTATTGAAATGATAGCGTCTTCATGGTACTCTTTAGTGGAATAATAGAAACTGTGTTTCCTAATAAGAAACGAATGGAAAAGCTCATATTTTAAGGAGGAGATTGTCAATGACAGATTATATAAAAGTAGGTAATCTTCAAGTTGCTAAGGAATTGCATCAATTTATTAACGAGGAAGCTCTTGCGCAAAGCGGAGTAGAAACGGAACAGTTTTGGACTGGATTAGAAACGTTAATTAACGATTTAGCTCCGCAAAATAAGAAATTACTTGCTAAACGTGACGAGATTCAAAGTCAAATTGATGCTTGGCATAAAGAAAATAAAGAGAGCTTTGATTTCGCTAAATATAAAGCATTTTTACAAGATATTAATTATTTAGAGCCTGAAGTAGAAGATTATCAAATTACAACAGATAATGTAGACGAAGAAATCACATTGCAAGCAGGGCCACAATTAGTTGTTCCAGTTAATAACGCTCGTTATGCGATCAATGCTGCGAACGCTCGTTGGGGAAGTTTATATGATGCTCTTTATGGCACAGATGCAATCAGTGAAGAGGACGGTGCTGAACGTCAAAAATCATACAATCCAGCTCGCGGAGCAAAAGTTATTGCATATGCGAAGGATTTCTTAGACAAAACAGTACCTCTAAAATCAGCTTCTCATAAAGATGCTGTCAAATATGTGATCCAAGATGGTAAATTGTCTATTTCTTTAAGTAATGGTGAGGCGACAGAGCTAGAAACGGAATCGAAGCTTGTCGCATATCAAGGATTAGCAGAGGAACCAACCGCTATCTTACTGAAAAATAACGGTCTACATTTTGAAATTCAAATTGATCGTGAGCATCCAATTGGTAAAACAGACCAGGCTGGTGTAAAAGACCTACTAATGGAATCTGCACTTACAACAATCATGGATTGTGAAGACTCTGTTGCTGCAGTTGATGCAGAGGATAAAGTACTTGTTTATCGCAACTGGTTAGGTCTAATGAATGGAAAATTAGAAGCTACTTTTCAAAAAGGTAGTAAGAGTGTTACACGTACGCTAAATCCTGATCGCGCGTACACGACTTCAAATGGCAGTGAACTTACATTATCAGGCCGTTCACTTATGTTTGTACGAAATGTTGGTCACTTAATGACAAGTAATGCTGTATTAGATCAAGAGGGACAAGAGGTTCCAGAAGGTATTTTGGATACAGTTATTACGAGCCTTCTTGCTAAACAAGACCTTTTACGTAATGGAGATAAAGCTAATTCAAGAAAAGGCTCTGTTTATATCGTTAAGCCGAAAATGCACGGCTCTAAAGAAGTCGCTTTTTCAAATCAGCTCTTTGACAGAGTTGAAGACTTGCTAGGTTTAGAAAGAAATACGTTAAAAATTGGGGTTATGGATGAAGAACGTCGTACGACTTTAAACTTAAAAGCGTGTATTCGCGAAGTAAAAGAGAGAGTCGTATTTATTAATACTGGTTTCTTAGATCGTACAGGTGATGAGATGCATACATCGATGGAAGCTGGTCCGATGATTCGCAAAAATGATATGAAATCATCTAGCTGGTTACAAGGGTATGAGCAAAACAACGTAATTGTTGGTTTAGCTAGTGGTTTTAGTGGGCGCGCGCAAGTTGGAAAAGGAATGTGGGCAATGCCAGATATGATGGCAGAAATGTTGAAGCAAAAGGGTAGCCAACTTCAAGCAGGAGCAAATACGGCTTGGGTACCATCTCCAACAGCAGCTACATTACATGCTCTTCACTATCATGAAATTGATGTGAAAGAAGTACAAAATGAATTAGCTAAGGAATCTAAAGACCTACGTGATCAAATTTTGGAATTCCCAGTTGCTAAAAATCCTAACTGGAGCCCTGAAGAGATTCAGCAAGAGCTAGATAACAATGCACAAGGAATTCTTGGCTATGTTGTTCGTTGGGTAGAGCAAGGAGTTGGATGTTCAAAAGTACCTGATATTAATAATGTTGGGCTAATGGAAGACCGTGCGACACTTCGAATTTCTAGTCAACACATGGCAAACTGGATTCACCAAGGCATTTGTTCAAAAGAGCAGGTACTTGAAACATTACAACGTATGGCAAAAGTGGTAGATGAGCAAAACGCAGGTGACCCTGAATATCGTGCAATGTCTACAGACTTTGACAACTCTGTTGCGTTTCAAGCAGCGTGTGAGCTAGTGTTTGAAGGTTGTAAGCAACCAAACGGATACACAGAACCAATTTTACACCGTCGCCGTCAAGAAGCGAAGGCGAAGATTGCTCAAAACGCTTAATGAATTAGGAATTAATCAATACTGCACAAGTCATGGTGGACGTCACATCTTTACACCATGACTTGCTGCAAACGTACATACTGTTACCTACCTTACATTGAAAGGAAAATGATAATGAAATTTACTAGATTTTCAGTTAATACAGAAGTATATACAGGCGTTATCGAGAATAATGTTATTAAAGAAGTAGAAGGTGACATTTTTGAAAGCTGGGAGTTCACAGGAAAAGAATTTTCACCTAGTGATGTTACATTGCTTGCTCCACTTGAGCCAAACCAAATCATTGGAATTGGTGCAAACTTTGTTACAAAAGTAGAAGAAATTCCTGATACGTTACCTGAGATTCCTGTGTTTTTCTTCAAGCCAACATCATCAGTCATTGGTCCTGAGGATGAAATTGTCATACCAGCTGCGATTAATGAGGTTAAATTTGAATCAGAGCTAGCGATCATCATTGGAAGAGATGCGAAGAATGTTGCGGAAGAAGACGTGTTAGATTATGTTTTTGGCTATACAGTAGGAAATGATGTAACAGCTCCTCAATACTTCCGAGAAGATGGTCATTGGACGATTGGAAAATCATTTGATACATTTACACCCCTTGGCCCTGTCATTGAAACAGAGCTAGATCCTTTTAATGTTAGAGTCGAGGCACGCCTAAATGATGTCGAAAAGCAAAATAGTGCAACGGAATTAATGATTGTTCCTATTGGAAAAATGATTTCATATTTATCAAATGTCATGACACTCAAAAAAGGTGACGTGATTCTAACAGGTAGTCCAGTTGGAGCTGAACTAGTTGGAGCTGGTGATAGCATTGAATGCGAAATAAAAGAAATCGGTGTTTTGCGTAACACATTTGTTAGTGCAAAGCAAAATGTAAAAACGATTTAACGAATGGAGCCCGGTCGCAATGAGATACAGACGCTTTGTGCCGGGCATACTTTCATGCTATTAAGATGAATCCTCACCTTAAAACTTACATAACCTTTTTCCTCATTATTTCTAATTTATACAAATGCTATTGAAAGTTTATTTGTAGGCATAATAATATTTTAGCTTTCATAAAAGTAACAGTAAAATGTAAACGCTATCATTTTTTGGATAATTTGTTGTATAAATAATAGTGAAAATTATACAACAATTTAATAATAATGTAAAAAATAAACGATTGCATAAGGAAGGGGAAAATTTATGGGTACTGGGATGTTGGCTTTTTTATCTCTTTTACCGATCATTGCGGTAGCGATTTTTCTAGTTGGACTCAGGTGGCCTGCAAGTAAGGCGATGCCGATTTCCTACCTAGTGGCAGTTGGACTTGCATTATTTGTTTGGCAAGTTCCGGGGGTAAATGTCGCTGCAGCATCGATTAATGGGCTTGTTACTGCAGGGACACTTTTGTATATCATCTTTGGAGCGATACTGCTTTTAAATACTCTACAGGAAAGTGGAGGAATTAAAACGATCCGTCAAGGATTTACTGATATCTCTCCAGACCGTCGTGTACAAGTGATTATTATTGCATGGTTGTTTGGATCGTTTATTGAAGGTTCTGCCGGATTTGGGACACCTGCAGCTGTAGCCGTACCATTACTAGTAGGACTTGGATTCCCTGCGATGGCCGCGGTTATCTCGGGAATGGTTATCCAAAGTACCCCTGTATCATTTGGAGCTGTTGGTACTCCGATGTTAGTTGGAGTACAATCTGGTTTATCAGCTGATCCGACCATTACCAATGACTTTCTATTATTAGTAACTGAGATCGGTGGCAAAGTGGCAATTATGCATGCTATTACAGGTACACTTGTCCCATTATTTGTAGTAGCACTTATGACAAGGTTTTTTGGAAAAAACAAATCATTTTCAGAAGGAATTAAAATTTGGAAGTTTGCCTTATTTGCTGCTTTTGCAATGACAATTCCTTATGTGATTGTAGCAAATGTACTTGGACCTGAATTCCCATCCATGATTGGTAGTTTAGTTGGTCTAGTAATTGTCGTATCTGCAGCTAAAAAAGGATTTTTGATGCCACCGAAAGATGAAATTTGGAACTTTGAAGAAAAGTCAAAATGGGATCCAGAATGGACAGGTAAAATCGAAATCAAAGATATTGCTCATAAAAGTGGAAATATGAGCATGATTCGAGCATGGTCACCGTACATTTTAGTCGGGATATTCTTAGTGCTCTCAAGATTACAATCACTGCCTATTATTGACTGGTTGAGGGCATGGACTGTTAGTTTCGATAATATTCTTGGAACAGAAATTTCTGCAAGTTTTCAGCCACTATACTTGCCTGGAACGATATTTATTCTTGTCACATTAATTACTTTCTTCATACACGGAATGAGTAGTAACGCTTACATGAAAGCCTGGTCTGATTCTGCTAAAACAACACTTGCTGCTTCCACTGCACTTGTGTTTACGGTGCCAATGGTCCAAGTATTTTTAAATACAGACGGGGGAGCAGCAGGTTTTGATCGAATGCCGATCGCACTTGCGAATGGAGTAGCTTCATTAACTGGTGATTTCTGGCCAATCTTTGCAACATTTATTGGGGGTCTTGGAGCATTTATTGCTGGAAGTAACACCGTAAGTAACATGATGTTCGCATTATTCCAATATGATGTTGGTGCACAAATTGGAGTAGATCCTACATGGATTGTTGCTCTTCAAGCAGTCGGCGGAGCAGCTGGTAATATGATCTGTGTTCATAATGTTGTAGCAGCTTCTGCTGTTGTAGGTTTAGTCGGAAAAGAAGGTACGATTATTCGGAAAACCATCTTCCCATTTCTCTATTATGCATTATTTGCTGGAGGGCTTGGTTACTCCATTGTCTGGTATGCGGAAAAAGGTCTCTTTAACATCGGTAGCTTTATCGTTTTAGGTATTGCACTTGCGGCCGTTTACATTATTGCAACAAACCGTAAGCGTGCTGACTTATTAATAGATAAAAGTACACCATTTGGAATGAAATAATTTTATAGTATGAAGAAAGATATAATGAAAATAAAACCCTTATGATGAGGGTTTTATTTTCTTATGTCCATGTTTACTTTAGATAAGAAAAAATCTCAATTAGGAGGATTTTATGAATCAATTTTCTGTTAATCTATCAACTATTTTCACTGAATATCCTTTTATCGATCGCATCAAAAAAGCAAAAGAACATGGTTTTACTCATGTAGAATGTCAATTTCCTTATCCTTATTCATTAGAAAAGATCAAACGGGAACTTGATGATCACCATCTTTCAATGGTTTTAATCAACCTGCCACCAGGAGATTGGGTGAGTGGCGATCGAGGAATGGCAATTGACCCAAACAGAATAGAAGAATTTAGGGAGTCTGTTAAGATAGGAATTCGCTATGCGACTACTATACAATGCCCGCGGATTCATTGTATGGCGGGTGTAATGCCTGAAAAATCTAACAAAGAGCAGGTTAGAGATGTTTTTATAAACAATATCAAGTATGCAGCAGCGAAAATGGCAGAGCATGACCTAACACTATTAATTGAACCCATCAATACATTTGATATCCCAGGATACTTTTTAAATGATCTTCATGAGGCAGTGCATATTATTAAAGAAGTTCATTCACCTAATGTTAAACTACAATTCGATTTCTATCATATTCAAAGAACATATGGTCACACGCTTACTTTATTCGAGCGATATACTCATCTCATCGAACACGTCCAAATAGCAGATGTTCCAGGACGCTATCAACCAGGGACTGGAGAAATGGACTATCAAGAAATATTTGATTTACTACATAATCTTCATTATGAGGGATTTATAGGATTAGAGTATTCGCCAAAAGGGAAAAGTGAAGAAAGTTTTAATTGGATGACGACGAGGTAACTTTTTTCTAATTGGTTCTGTAAAATCATAATTGTAATAAGAGTTTTAGAATTCATAATCATAAAATAAGGTGAAGTTAAAAAATAAGAAAAAAGTATCATTTATATAAAAGATAGACTAACCTAGTAGGTGAGCCATGGAATGAAAGGAGGTCAATAGTTGATGCATGGTCTAGAATCTCTTTTATTAAATGTACTTTTTATCATCATCTTTTTATTATTTATCCCTCTACTGTTAGAAATTAATTCGAAGATGTTATTCAATCCAACAAAGAAGAACTGGATCATCAATTTTTCTGCTAGTTTAGGAATCATTCTATGTATTTTATTTCCGTTCTCCATTATAGATGGGTATATTTTTGATTTGCGTTGGGTTGCTGTTACGATCGGGGGATTGTATGGTGGAGTTACAACAATTATTTTATTGACTGGATTAACGATAGCGTTTCGTTATTTTCTTGGAGGAGTTGGAGTTGGGGCAACCGTTCTTATCGGCATTGTTTTAATGTTTATATTAATCGCTATTAGAAAAATGTTTAGAAAATCATCAAAACAGAAAAAACTCCTAGTAGGTACTACTGTTTCCTTATTAGCGGGTGTATGGGCCTTGTTTGTCTCAATAATCATTTTTGATATTTCATTTAATGCTTTTTTTGTCTTTTTATATTTGATTCTAACATTTATGACTACTCTTTTAGTTATTTATATATACGAAGCATTTCAAGAATCGCAGTTAATTAACCAACGAGTGATTAAAGCGGAAAAAATGGAGATAGTCAGTCATTTAGCTTCCTCAATGTCACACGAAGTCCGAAATCCATTGGCTGTCGTTAGAGGCTTTTTGCAGCTGATGCAGGTAACGACTGTATCAGAAAAGAAACAAAGAGAGTATTTAAGTCTTTCCATTGAAGAAATTGATCGAGCAACTGATATTATTCAAAATTACTTAACGTTTGCGAAGCCGTCTCCTGAAAACGCCGTACGGATTAATATTGAGCAAGAATTGAAACGAGCAATTAACATCATTACACCATTGGCCAACATAAATAGGATCCATATAGGAACTAAGCTTGAAAGTTGCTTCATCCTGGGTGATCCACAATTACTACAGCAATGCTTGTTAAATATTACAAAAAATTGTATTGAAGCCATGCCGAATGGCGGAGAACTTTTTATAGAAACATATAAAGGAAATGGCGAATTGATGATTGTGATTTCTGATGAGGGTGAAGGAATGACGAAAGAGCAACTATCTCGATTAGGTGAACCTTATTACACAACAAAGGGAAGAGAAGGAACAGGACTCGGTATGATGGCAGCTATGCAGATCATTGAAATGATGAGTGGTAAATTAAGTGTAACAAGTCGAGTAAACGAGGGAACAAATTTTTATATTCGTTTCCCAACAATTGAAAAGCAAGCTTAAAACATAGAATGATAAGATAATATGATTCACAACCAATAACATCGTTTGGTATTTCCAAACGATGTTATTGGTTTTCGTGACGTTTTTGAGCAAGATGAATAAATTCACGCACGGCAAACGATAAATATTTATTGTTTTTCCATGCTAGCCCTAACTCTAAATGAATCTCAGGATCGGATAAAGGTATGGCAATGATCTCTTTTTTGTTGATAGACTCACAGATCTTACTAGGAAACAAGGCAACTCCTAATTTGGCCCCTACCATTTCAATCATAAAATCCTTTTGTGAGCTTTCACATACGATATTCGGATTAAATTGATTTTTTGAACATTCCTCAAGAATACGGTCGTGAAGAGAAAAATCATTTCGATATAAAATAAGCGGTTGATGTTCTAATTCCCTAAATAGGATTTCAGTTTTGGCAGCAAAGGAGTGTTCGGAATGAACAATGACCATCAGTGGGTCCTTTGATAAATTAATCATTTCAAAATGCCCTTCTGTTGGTGGCGTGCAAATTAATCCGATGTCTAGTGAGCCGTCCTCAAGCCCTTCTTTAATTTTAATGGTGCCAACTTCACTTAAGAGAATATCAACGTATGGATATGATTCTTTAAACTGGCCAATTAATGTTGAGAAAAAAGCTGCCCCAATGATGGGTGGAATACCAATTCTAATTTCTCCACTCTTTATCTCCATAATATCTGTTAGCTCTGACGTTAAATTTTTAAAAGCTTCTAGGACATTTTTGGCATTCATCAAGACGGCTTTTCCTGCATCTGTTAACTCCAATTGTTTTGGCGAACGATAAAATAAAGGGACTCCTAGCTCTCCTTCTAAGTTTTTAATTGCTTTACTTAAGGATGGTTGGGAAACGTGCAAGGTTGCGGCAGCTTTCGTGAAACTTGCTTGTTTAGCAACCTCTGAAAAATACTCTAACTGACGAATATCCATTCGAAAAACCTCCCTATAACTAAAATGAATAGCAAGCATAGTTTATATGTATTTTCTTTATAACTATATTACTCATATAATGAACCATAAGCTAAAGTTATAATAAATCGAAAATATCGACGAACTCTTTAATCTTTAGTTTAAAAGGTTTTTCCGTTTCTTGCTATCGATTTTTTATACGTTAAAACTCACATTTTTAGAGGAGGTCGGTTATTGTGTTGCGAAACGGTATACTTGTTATTATTCAACTAATGATTTTATGGGCAATCAATCAACTCGGCTACTTAATTGTGAGTTGGCTTAATCTTCCATTACCAGGCAATGTGGCTGGTATGGTTATTCTCATAGTTCTATTAGTAACGGGTGTCATCCCCCTATCATTAGTAGAAGAGGCAGCAACCTTTTTGATAAAACATTTAGCATTTTTTTTCATTCCAGTAGCTGTCGGTTTGATGAAATTTGGCGATTTATTTTGGCAGCACGGTCTCGCCTTAGGGATTGCGATCACTATTAGCGCGATGATTGGTATTTATGTCACTGGTTTTGTTTCTCAATTTTTAGCTAAAAAGAAAGGAGGAGAGAGTGTATGATCATCATGTCTACGTTGCTCAGTATTTTGATCACAATTGGGGTCTATGCTCTTTCAAGAGTAGCTGGAGGAAAATACCCTTCACCATTTACGACTCCAGTCTTTTTTAGTACGACAATTATTATTTTGCTTTTATTAGCGACAGGAACTCCTTACGAGCGGTATGAACCAGCAAAAGACATCATCACTTATCTTTTAGGTCCAGCAACGGTTGCGTTAGCTGTTCCATTGTATAAAAAACGGAAAATTATCATGAAATACAGCATAACAGCAGGAATTGGCCTTTTTCTTGGGTCAATTTCGACGATTCTTTCAGTGATTTGGATAGCGAAAGCATTTGAGTTAACGGATACGATCATTGCTTCAATTAGTGTTAAGTCTGCAACCGTTCCGATTGCTGTTGAAGTATCAGAAATGATTTACGGAGATGTTTCTTTATCAGCGATATTTGTGGTTGCTACAGGAATCATCGTGGGCATGGTAGGACCATGGTTTTTAACACTGACAAAAATCACAGACCCCCTTTCGCGAGGACTTTCAATGGGAACGATTGCACATGGACAAGGGACAGCAGAAATTGCTAGGGAAGGGCAATTGCAAGGAGCGATGGCAGGCATAGCGATGGGTTTAGCTGCTATTTTGACATCGGTCATTGTACCGATCGTCGTTTTGTATTTATTGTAAATTATTACATGATGAAACAAAATGGTGCCAGATCATACTTCGAGCACCATTTTTGCTTTTATTTGTTTAAACGAGCGATTTGTTCTTTCGTCATGTGCTGAGCAGTGTTAAGGTATCGTTTAATTGATAGTGGTGAAGTGTAGCCGATAATATCGATCAATTCATCTTGTGACATTCCGTTTATCAATTTCTGTAAAATAAAGGTGTGGCGCAGTGTTTGCGCACTGATTCCTTTTCTAAGCTGGGCACGCTTCACTTCCATTCTAAGCATCTTCTGCATCGCAATTATAGTCATTCGCTTTGGACCATCATCATCATAAGACCAATGAAAGGTCTTCCGCTTAAAATCAAAAGCAACAAAAAAAGGATCTGCACTATGTAAGCGAGGGCGAACAGGCTCAGGTATTTGTTTATAGTACGTATACGCTAGTTTTTTATCTTGTTCCTCTAATGTTATGTTTCGTGCTGGAGCACTTTCATGATCGATTACTAGTTCGTTTCGTTCAAACTTGATATTTGTCATTGATAATTGATGTACCTCGCGTAAAGTAAGACCATAATGTAAGAAAAGACGAACCATAAAGACATTTCGCTCTTTATAAAAATGAAAGGTCTCCATTTGTTGATCAGATAATCCGTGATCAGACATAACAGAACGTAATAAAACTGTTCGCTCTTTTTCTGTTAACCATTCAGATTCCGACAATGGGTTCGCTGTTAGCTCTGGTGGTTCGATATCCTCAATCGGTCTGAGTTCACTAGAGCCAAGCGACTTTTGGTAACGTGATACTTGCTTTAACACACTATGAATGCGCCTGATCGTTCGGATATGATAATTACGACCGCTTGATAATTCCTCAAAAAAAAGCTCTAATTCTTCTGTTGATATCGTTTTCCAATCAATGACTTCTGTCGTTTGCCGAGCTTGTCTTAGCCAGTTTGAAAAATCAAATAGATCATATTGATATCGTCTAATTGTTGAATCCTTTCTCCCCTTTAGTAAGAGTTGGTTCAGATAATCTTCAATAAATGCAGGGAATTCTGGCTCCATTCTCTCACTCCCTTCTTAATCCATTAGTTTACCATTTTATTTGTTGTAGTGCTCTAAAAAATTAAGAAGGACAAAAAAATGGGCATTTGTCACATGTTCGCCTATTTATGCGTATAGTGTTAAAGGAACTAAAAATGGACTTGAGTGGTATTCGGAGTAAAGGGGTGAGTAGCATGAATAACCCAGTAAATGTAAGGAAAAAAGGTCGGATCAATGTCGTCATCAATCACAAGACTATTGATAAAGTCGACCGTACGGAATCGCTTTTTCAAACGGAACAGGAAAAAGAAAAACATGATATTTTATCGCGTTTTGAAACGGAGCTAGAAAAATATGTGGGACTTGAAGAAATTAAAAGACTTGTTAATGAAATTTATGCTTGGCTTTACATTAATCAGCGAAGACAGCAATACGGACTCAAAGCTAGTAAACAAGTCCTTCATATGATTTTCAAAGGCAATCCAGGAACAGGAAAAACAACAGTTGCAAGAATCATTGCCTCCTTTTTATATGAAATGAGTGTGTTGTCAAAAGGGCATTTCATGGAGGTTGAACGAGCCGATTTAGTGGGGGAGTATATAGGTCATACAGCGCAAAAAACACGAGATGTTTTAAAAAAAGCAAATGGTGGTGTGCTTTTTATTGATGAGGCTTATTCCTTAGCACGAGGTGGAGAAAAGGATTTTGGTAAGGAAGCGATTGATACGTTAGTGAAAGCAATGGAGGATAACCAACATGATTTTGTTCTAATTTTAGCTGGCTACTCTCGTGAGATGGATTATTTCCTCTCTCTCAATCCAGGCCTTCCTTCACGTTTTCCAATTGCAATTGATTTTCCAAACTATACGACTGATCAATTGATGGAAATTGTGCGTCGGATGTTATCAGAGCGTGAATATCAGTTGACAAAAGACGGAGAATTGCACGTTAAGGAACATTTAAGACGTATTCGGCAAGAACAAGAGCGCACGTTTAGCAATGGCCGTTATATTCGTAATCTCATTGAGGAAGCGATTCGGATGCAAGCCGTTCGACTTTTACGTGAGCAAAAATATGATCGGCAAGCGCTTATCACAATTAAGAGAGATGACTTTCAATTCCATACTTCTCACGTGAAGCTGAATTAAAGAAAAGCTAGGACATTTTCTAGCTTTTCTTTTTCGCGCTATTTCGTGGTAAGATGGAGGATAGACGCTAGATTTTAACAGAGATGAAGGATGTGGAATTGATTGCAAGAGATTAATCACCGAGATACCGAAAAGGTCATTCTTGTTGGCTGTCAGTTTGATGAAGATGACAGTGCATTTGAACGTTCTATAGATGAATTAAATAGTTTAGTAAAGACAGCGAACGGAATCGTTGTGGCGACACTCACACAAAAGAGACAAAAGGTTGAACCGTCAACATACATCGGAAAAGGAAAAGTAGACGAGCTGATTCAATTAGTGGAGGAAACAGAAGCGGATAGCATCGTCTTTAATGATGAACTTTCACCAAGTCAAGTACGCAATGTTCATACCCGTACAAAAGCTGTTGTGATTGATCGAACACAATTAATTTTAGATATATTTGCACAACGAGCTCAGTCACGTGAAGGGAAGCTCCAAGTTGAACTCGCGCAGCTATCCTATTTGCTACCTCGACTTGCTGGTCAAGGGCTGGCACTTTCAAGACAAGGAGGAGGAATAGGTTCAAAGGGACCTGGTGAAACACAATTAGAGTCTGACCGCCGTCATATTCGTAGACGTATGGATGAAATCAAACGTCAGCTTGAAGCGGTAGTAGGTCATAGAGAGCGTTACCGTGACCGTCGCAAGCAAAATGAGGTGCTACAATTAGCAATTGTTGGGTATACGAATGCAGGAAAGTCAACTTTGCTTAATCGTCTGGCGCAAGCAGATACGTATGAAGAAAATCAACTTTTTGCGACCCTTGATCCAACGACGAGACAATTTACTTTACCTAGTGGAATGACGGTTTTGCTCTCAGATACAGTAGGATTTACTCAGGATCTGCCTACAACTCTTGTGGCTGCCTTTCGATCAACATTAGAAGAGCTACAGCAAGCTAATTTATTACTACACGTTGTCGATAGTTCACATCCAGATTATGAACAGCATGAACGGACTGTTAAAAAATTAATTGAAGAATTAGGGGCTAATGGGATTCCGCAATTACTTATTTACAACAAAGCTGAAAATCAAGTGCCTGATTTCTTTCCAACTCGTACAGAAGCATCTGTTGAAATGAGTGCATTTGACCCAGAAGATGTTGCCCAGCTAAAGATGGTGATTGAAGATAAGTTAACACAACAACTATCTCGCTATAATGTGTGGCTAGAGCCGAGTGAAGGAAAACTTCTTGCCAAATGTAAGCAACATACATTACTGAAAACCAATGTCTTTGATGAAGAGAGAGAAGCGTACCACTTACAAGGGTTTGTCATTCCAAATTCTTCACTTGGACAGGAATTATTGAATCGAACGAAAGTAGAGGAATAAAGCATGTTAAGTCAATTACAGCATCAAGAAAAGCTTGAACAGTTAACAGAACGTATTGAAGAACAAATCAGAGATCACCATAAAGAAATAGAAGCGATTGCTCTGACCAATCAAGCAAAAGTGATGCAGTCCTTTCGCAAGCATCAAGTATCTGACTTTCATTTTACTCCTTCTACAGGGTATGGATATGATGACACGGGACGAGATACATTAGAATCGATTTATGCTGATGTGTTTGGTGGTGAAGCAGCACTTGTTCGCCCGCAAATCATTTCTGGTACACATGCGATTGCGACAGCTCTTTTTGGCGTACTTAGACCAGGTGATGAGCTTTTGTATATCACAGGTAAGCCATACGATACACTTGAAGAAATTGTTGGTATTCGTGGTAACGGAAATGGCTCTTTAAAAGAATTTAACATTGGCTATCAAGCGGTCCCGTTACTCGATTCTGGTTGGATTGATGAAGAGAACATTCGAGCGGCTATTTCCGAAAAGACGAAAGTAATTGGTATTCAACGCTCAAAAGGGTATGGAGATCGTCCGTCTTATACGATTGCTGAAATTGAAAAAATGATCCAGTTTATTCGCGGTATTAAAGAAGACGTTATTATATTTGTAGACAATTGTTACGGGGAGTTTGTTGAAACACGAGAGCCATGTGAGGTTGGTGCGGATTTAATGGCTGGATCATTAATCAAAAATCCAGGTGGGGGAATTGTCAAAACAGGTGGATATATCGTTGGTAAACGTAAGCTCGTTGAATTAGCTTCCTACCGTTTAGCCGCACCTGGTATTGGAGCAGAGGGGGGAGCAAGCCTTTATAGTTTACTTGAAATGTATCAAGGCTTTTTCCTCGCCCCGCATGTTGTCTCACAATCCTTAAAAGGAGCTATTTTTACAGCAGCTTTGCTTGAGGAAGTTGGTATGAGTACATCACCAAAATGGAACGAACGACGTACTGATTTAATTCAATCAGTACATTTTCCGAATGCTGAAAAGATGATCTCATTTTGCCAAGCGATTCAAGCGGCGTCTCCAGTTAACGCTCATGTGTCGCCACAACCAAGTCCTATGCCAGGCTATGAGGATCCTGTCATTATGGCAGCAGGGACTTTTATTCAAGGTGCGAGCATTGAATTAACAGCAGATGGACCAATTCGTCCTCCATATGTCGCATATGTACAAGGCGGTCTGACGTATGAACATGTCAAAATTGCCGTTTTACAAGCACTTGATAGCATTTTAGATTAATTGAAAAATGATGGCTCACTAGCATTATATCAACTTGAATACGTCAATTTAATTTGGGGATGCTAGTATAAACATGAGTCATCATTCTTTTTATGAAAAAATTGTCTGAATTTAGCGTGAAAACAAATAATTTTATGTTAACTTACCTAACATTAAGTTGACACTTTAGATGACATTTAGTAGTATTGTGATGTAAGCGGAGGAGGTGTTAGCATGAATGACCAAGTTCGTCGCAATATGCCATTGTTTCCGATTGGTATCGTCATGCAATTAACGGAATTATCAGCAAGACAAATCCGTTATTATGAACAGAATGGTCTGATCTCTCCGGCTAGAACAAAAGGCAATCAACGTCTATTTTCGTTTCGCGATGTCGATAGATTGCTTGAAATTAAAGCATTGATTGAGCAAGGTGTTAATATTTCAGGAATTAAGCAAGTCATTGAGCTGAAAGAACAAGCAAAGACACATGCAACCCAAGAAAAGAAAACTGAAAAGAAAATGACAGACAGAGAATTAAGAGAACATCTTAAAAGTGAGCTTGTTATGGCTGGACGCTTAGGTCGTGCTTCCATTATTCAAGGTCAATTATCAAGATTTTTTCATTAGACAAATGTTTTAATGAAGAAAAAGAGGGTAAGAAAAAACAGTCATACTTGTACCGTAGAAGGTGGCTCGTTTTTTTAATAAAATTAGAATACTGAGAGGGGACTACATAGGATGGCACAATACAGTAACGAAGATATTATGCGTATCGCCGATGAAGAAAATGTACGTTTTATTCGTCTTCAATTCACAGATTTACTCGGGACAATTAAGAACGTTGAAATTCCAGTTGACCAATTAGAAAAGGCACTTGATAACAAAATGATGTTTGATGGTTCATCAATCGAAGGATTTGTTCGTATTGAGGAATCTGATATGTATTTATACCCAGATCTTGATACTTGGGTAGTATTTCCTTGGACGCCAGAAAAGGGGAAAGTAGCCCGTCTTATTTGTGATATTTACATGCCTGGTAAGCCTGGTGAAGAACCTACTCCTTTTGAAGGTGACCCTCGTGGAATCTTAAAGCGTGTTCTTAACGAAGCTAGAGAGATGGGCTTTACAGCATTCAATATCGGTCCAGAACCTGAATTCTTCCTTTTCAAGAATGACGAAAACGGAGAGCCAACACTTGAGCTTAATGATAAAGGTGGTTACTTTGACTTAGCTCCTACAGATTTAGGGGAAAACTGCCGTCGTGATATCGTACTTGAGCTTGAAGATATGGGCTTTGATATTGAAGCATCTCACCATGAAGTTGCTCCAGGACAACATGAAATTGACTTTAAATATGCAGATGCGATTACAGCTTGTGACCACATCCAAACATTTAAGTTAGTTGTTAAGACAATCGCTCGTAAGCATGGCCTTCACGCAACATTCATGCCGAAGCCATTATTCGGTGTGAACGGTTCAGGTATGCATTGTAACATGTCTCTTTTTGATAACAGTGGCAATGTATTCTATGACCAATCAACTGAAAGTCAATTAAGTGATACAGCAATGCACTTCTTAGGCGGTATTTTAGAGCATGCTGAAGCATTCACAGCAATCACAAACCCAATCGTAAACTCTTACAAGCGTCTTGTACCTGGTTACGAAGCACCTGTATACGTTGCTTGGTCTATGCGTAATCGTAGTCCGCTTATCCGTATCCCGTCTTCACGTGGCGTAAGTACTCGTGTTGAAGTTCGTAGCCCAGACCCAGCAGCAAATCCTTACCTTGCTATGGCTGTTATGCTTGCTGCAGGACTTGATGGAATCAAGAAGAAAATTACTCCACCGCCTGCAACAGACCGTAACATCTACATCATGAGCAAAGAAGAGCGCGTAGAAGAAGGAATCAACGATCTTCCAGCTACTCTTAAAGATGCTGTTGATAAGCTTGTAAAAGACGAAGTAATGGTGCAAGCACTTGGCGAGCACGCTGTTGAACACTTCGTTGAAGCAAAAGAAATCGAGTGGGATATGTTCCGCACACAAGTTCACCCTTGGGAACGCGACCAATACCTACAAAACTATTAAGATTAGAGAACCCTTGACGCTACTGGCGTTGAGGGTTTTTATTTAATTTGGTCGAGCGCTATTTCTTTTTTCTACTATTCCAATGACCAAAATATGAACAATAAAACTAAAAAATTTATTACTCGTTTATTTGGTTCAAGTATTCTTCATATTTATCGATTGAATTTATCGAGTTTTTTGATACATGTATGTACACATCTGCTGTAGTTTGCATACTGTCATGACCTAAACATTCCTATATATATTTTATAATGGATCACTTTCAAGTAAGATTACAGCGTGTGTATGGCATAATGAATGGATCGAGAGTTAAGGAAGATCACAACATTTTAGAATACGTTTAAATTGCATTAAACATAGTGCTTTTACTCATAAAGTTCCTATCATTACGGCAGAGCACTAGGTTTAGATCATGCTTGAATGCCAGGTTATGCTTGGAGGTTTGTCTAGCTATTAGTATGAGTCAATTTAGAAACGATGTTCAAAGCTACTGTAACGGCGGTAATATTTCTCGGGAAGTGTTTGTTGATATAAAAAAAGAACCGTATTAAGACAAGGGGACAGAGGTATAGCTAAGCTTTGGATCACAAGTAATATATTTTCACTTATCCTTCTGGTTTTCACAGATAAATCCTCAACACTAGTCAATTTATCATACAAGTTAATGTTACGAATAATAATGCGTGTTTTACAATTTATAAACATGAACCATCTCTTTTTTATTGATGATATACGAAGGAACGTTCTTATTTCAATCAAGAAAAAAAGAGCCTTTTTACAGGCTCATTGAAAATTATTCAAGTACAATTTGAGCTTTTTCAGATCCCCAAAAACCAGTTTGAACTTCAAGAATAAAATCTGAAGCATCAGCAGGGGTTTCAAAAACAACAATCCCTCGTCGATCCATACCAGGATTAACGCTCTCTAGGAAAAATGAAGATCTTTCATCATTTGCATACATTGATGCTTCGCCATCAGCATCAAAGGTTCTGTCGCCTGAAAGAAGCTTGAAAAAAGAGGTATCTGTCATAACAGCTTCGGTGCCCTCATTTAAAAATGTCAAGTCAACTAAGACGAATTGACCAGTTGTACTTTTGTTTAAATATTGATTTCCAACTTCAGTGACACCTGTTTCGATACCATGAACTGTAAATCTAGCCTCGCCTAATTCAAGTGTTTCTCCAATACCGACTGTTTCTGTAACTTCTTCTTCAGTTGGCTCATTTATTGATTCTTCTGTTTCGTCAGTTGGCGCGCTGGTGGTCGTCGTTGTGTCGTCCCCACCCATAAAACTACCTACAATAGCTATTAAAATAAATAGACCAACAATAGGCAGACAACCGAATTTAAAAACCTTTTTCATCGTAAATCCTCCTTTTGTATATGCTACAAAGATAATGGTACGACAAAAATAGAGTTAATTGTTAAATTCGACAAAAAAAGACAGTTTATCAAATAAATTTCTTAAAAGTTTACCACTTTTCTCCTATCAACACGTTTGCCAATTCGTTTTCCTACACGTCACTTTTCTCACAGAGTTAACGTCATTCCAAATACGAAACATTTTTTAAATGCTTGATTTAAGAGTCCATGTTATCTCCTCCTAGTTCAATTTATATAAGAAAAAGCCCAAAAATGGGCTTCTATCTATCATTCAATAATATCAGCTAATATGGCAGGCAAAGTTATCTCCAACCTGGTTGCGCTGTATAAGAGTGAGAACCGAAAATTGTTCAATACACTGTTACGATATCTTCATCAATAAAATCAGTATAACCTTCATATTCTACCCAAATAATATCGTTGTAATTATATCCGTAACTATCTTCAGTAACTGCTAATCGAATGATTGTTATATCACTATCATCTTGAATTTGAACAATTTCACCAGTGTATTTCACATATTCTCCAGTGTGACGATCAAGATTTTTGTTCAATTGAGCAAAGCTTAGCTCTGTTGCTTCGCTCTTTTTAGCTTCGAGCCTTTGCTGATGAGTGCTTCTTCGCTTAAGCCATACGTAGTTTCTACAAAACAAGGCAAAGTGTTTTATGAAAATTCACCCATGAAAACAATCATAGAAGTTGGAGAGAACTTGATGTCATTAATTAAATGATTTTTGGATAGTATTGTTTTAAAGGAGTTTGCGTAATAGAAGCCTTAACGCTATTTGAGTTAAGGCTTTGTTAAGGTTTTTTATTATGAGTGACAATGGATGAATTGATTATTGTTCTTCAACATTTCTACATTCTTAAAAAAATAGGGGAACGCGTGCTCATGACACTCAATAAAATATAACAATAATACGGCTTTTATAAAATAATTAAGTAATCAATGGAGTGGTAACATGGGAGCTATTAACGGAAAAGATCTTATTAATCGATTAAATCAGCTAAATACTGAAATTTGGTTTGATGGAGAAAAAATTGAGGGAAAGATCACTGAACACCCAGCCTTTAAAGGACTTCTTCAAACAAAAGCCGCCCTTTATGATATGCAATATGATCCTAAGCTGAAAGAAGAAATGACGTTTATATCACCAGAAACGGGAGAACCTATCGGACTTTCATACTTGCAACCCAAAACAAAGGCAGATTTAACGAAGAGACGAAAGATGATTGAACATTGGGCTAGACATACTGGTGGCATGATGGGAAGAAGTCCAGACTATATGAACACCGCTATCATGAGTTTTGCTTCATTTGCTCCCTTATTAAAAGGCCGAGACAAATGTTTTCAAGAAAATATTCAATCCCTATATGAACGAGCTAAAGAAAGAGACCTTTCGTTTACACATACATTTGTAACTCCCCAAGTAAATCGCTCGCAGTTTTATATTGAATCCTCGAGAGAACCAATAGCCGCTAAGGTTATTGATCGAAATGAAAAAGGCATCGTTATAAAGGGAGCACGTCTTTTAGCCACACAGGGTGGTTTAACGGATGAAGTATTTGTATTCAGTACGCCTCATAGATTATTCTTAGATCCTGATGAAGCATTTGCCTTTTCCATTCCATCTGATACAAAAGGATTAAAATTTATTTGCAGAGAAACTTTTGTTGGGGGAGAATCCCATTTTGACCATCCATTAAGCTCACGATTTGAAGAAATGGATTCGATACTTGTCTTTGACAATGTGCAAGTCCCTTGGGATCGAGTATTTTTTTATGACAATGTTGAAGCTGCTATCGATTTCGTCGTTCAAGGTTCATTTAATCATTTTGCTATACATCAAGCGGTGACTAGACAAATTGCAAAAACAGAATTTATTTTAGGCCTAGCAGAGCTTATTGTGGACACAATTAATGTCGATGAGTATCAACATGTACAAGAAAAGTTATCTGAAATTATAATTGGGCTTGAAACGATGAAAGCCCTGTTAGACAAATCGGAAAATGATGCACAATTGGACCAATGGGGATATATGCGTCCAAGTATTATTCCTCTTAAGACGGCCATTAACATTTTCCCTAGAATTTATCCTCGCTTTTGCGAGATTGTCCAATTAATTGGGGCTAGTGGAATGGTATCTTTGCCCACTGATAAAGCCTTTCACTCTGCTATTAGAGCAGATCTTGACAAGTATCTTCAAGGAGCAAATAAAAATGCAGAGGATCGGGTTAAGATTTTTCGATTAGCTTGGGATCTTACGATGAGTTCATTCGGTTCAAGACAAACCCAATATGAAAGGTATTTTTTCGGAAACCCTGTTCAATTAGCAAGTAGTTTATACAAAACCTATCCGAAAGATGAAAATGTAAAACTAATTGAAAATTTCTTAAATATAAAAAAGGAAGAATAACAAAAGTTTGGCTTGTAATTTATCATTAATTTAACGTTTTGCACTATGGTCATACTAGAAAGATCATTAATACAAATATTTTTATGATTCCCGTTAGTCATCCATGAAGAAAGAATCATAATGAAACTATATGTAAGTCTGTTAAACTCGCACCAAATCATGTCAGTTATTGTCTATCGATTTTCATAGGACATTAAGTTCCTCTTCTCGAATATATATTGGAGAAAGGAGTGGTTTTATGAATAACGTAAAAGAGTTTACAGTGCAGAATTATTATCTTGTTGAAATTGATCATGTAGGGGGAGTAGACCCTAGAAATAAAGTGACAAAGTGGAGTTGGGATGTTTATATTGCTACTAATGAGAAAGAAGAGTATAGAGGTAAAGCACTAGCACCTGGTAGAGGAGTTGAGGTTCCTTGGACAGTATTAGGGAAGAAGGATTTACTTGAAGAAATGATAGAAATGTGTCAACAGCACATGCCGAAGCATCCTTAATGGGTGCTTTTGTGCGTTTTGAAGCCAGGATTTCTAACTTAATATAGGAAAAAAGAAGTTTAATCTATAGGTTTTTAGAGAGTATGTTATCATAGAAGATAGACTCTATGAAAGGAAGAAAGCATATATGTGGAAATGGATATTAGGTGTACTTCTTATACTGGGAGTAGCAGGATATTTTGGATATAATTTTGCTATTAGTACGGCTTCAGATATAATGATTGATCAGGTTGCCAATCAAGTGCTAAGTAATGAAGAAGAATTGGAAAAACTGATGAATGATCCTGAAATTCAAGCGTTAATAAGCAGCGTTGACGTTGAAGCTGATAAAGAACTACCTTTTGAAACAAAGGAAGAAGCACTAACTGTTGTGTTAAGTGAATTTTCAATGGGGGAAATAACAGACGTGGCGAGCAAAGCTCAAACGGGTGAACTAAGTCCTAATGAAGTACAAGAAATGTTAGAGCAGCGTTTGTCGTCTGAAGAGATGGAGGCCTTAAAGATTATTGCTGTTAAAGAGATTCAAAGCAGACAAAATCAATAATAATCTGAATGAGCTGATGCGGTTTATCGCATCAGCTTTTATTAGTGGTTTAGAAAACCCCTGGCTATGCCGGGGGTTCAAAAGAGCTTCTAGCGTGGTATTAAAAAAACCTCACTTCATGATAGGATAAAGTTGGTTTCCCGACCACTTCATCTCATCATCGAAGGAGGTATGCCCTGTGAAGGACATGAATAGTTTAGCACACACAACATGGAATTGTAAGTATCACATAGTATTTGCGCCAAAGTACAGAAGACAAATCATTTATGGAAAATACAAAAAAAGCATTGGAGAAATTATAAGAGATTTATGTGAACGGAAAGGTGTCGTTATCCATGAAGCCAATGCTTGTCCGGATCACATTCATATGTTAGTCAGTATTC
>NZ_VLKZ01000008.1 GCF_007830185.1 Halalkalibacter nanhaiisediminis
CAATTTGAATTCGTTCATCCCAAGTCGTTTTTCTCCCTTTAGTCATAGAGCTCGTCCTTTCTTTTGACGTATCCTTTCATTCTCTATAACGATTATACTTGTTAACCCATCCTTGGAGGACAGTTCGACTTGAAATTTCATACTTACTAACGATTTCATAGGGGGAGTATTTCCCTGAAAGAAAGTCCTTTACAGCTGCTTCTTTTAACTCTTTAGAATATGTTTTCCATGTGGTTGATTGTTGTAAACCTTCTGATCCATATTTCTCAAACTGCTTAATCCATTCTTTTAATGAATACTCAGTAATTTGAAAGTTGGAACAGAACTCTTTTATGGTGCATTCTCTTTTTTCATAAGCTAACAAAACTTCATTTTTAAATTCTTTCGAAAACTTACTATTAGGCATAGAAAAAGCTCCCCCAAGGTAAACAGATTTTTATTTTTTAATCTGTCTACCTTTAGGGGAGCATATCAACTATATTCTCAACAGCCTTATTTACGCTTATTTATATTTGTTTAATGATAACTTGACGAGCTCTTCAATCATTTCATCATAAGATAACCCAATCTCACGCGCAGCATCTGGATAAAGACTCGTCGGTGTCATTCCTGGCAACGTATTTACTTCAAGAATGACAGGATCACTACCGTCTTCTGGAACCAAGAAATCTACGCGTGAATAAATATCACAGCCAAGAGCTTGGTGAGCAAGCACAGCATATTTTTGTACATAAGCAGTCTGCTCATTAGACAGTCTTGCTGGTACAATATGCTCACTCATCCCTGCACCGTACTTTGCTTCATAATCATAATACTTGTTTTTTGGAACAATTTCGACAACAGGCAAAGCTTTTTCCTTGCCACGATTACCCATCACAGCAACCGTCACTTCTTTTCCATTGATAAATTCCTCAAGTAGAACCGTTTCATCAAGCTCAAATGCCTGATCAATTCCATCACGTAATTCATCTTGGTTATGTGCAAAAGTAATCCCAATCGTTGAGCCTTCCTGATTTGGTTTGACAACGATCGGAAATGGCAACGTAATTTCTGTTTGCTTGCTGTCATACGAATGCTTAAAAAGCACTTGCTGCTGCGCTACTCTTGCACCATCACGTGCAAAAAAGAGCTTAGCTTTTGCTTTATCCATCGCAAGGGCCGATCCTTGTACACCAGATCCAACATAAGGGATGTTTAGCATATCAAGAAGCGCCTGCACCTTTCCATCCTCGCCGAATCGTCCATGTAATCCGATGTAAACCATATCTACATCAAGCTTCATAATCTCATCTAAATGGGCTGGATTGAAGTCAATCCCAACCACTTCATGACCTCTCTTTTGAAGGGCTTCAATAATGCCTTTTCCCGAGGAGAGTGAAACTTCTCGCTCTGCTGAAACTCCTCCATACAATACTGCCACTTTCATCAACCTTCACCTCTTAACTCCAATATGTACCACTAGTATATTCGCCCATCAATCTTTCGGAACTAGTCTAGAGTATTGTATCATAGTTTCGTCTCACAAGAGCATGAAAAAAGGACTGATCACGACAACATCAGCCCTTTTTATTCACGAAAAAAAGTCATATATAAGCGGAGAACCGCTTCACTTACCAAAATCTCTTTTCCATACTCGATGACACGATAAGTAGACACGGTCGAAGGGCTTCCAAATTCAGATAGTAGAGCGACAAATCCTTCTTCTTCTACTCCCTCGATATCTAACTCATCAAATCTTAGATAATAACACCCCTCAAATGAAAACAAAGTACCACCTATAACCCCTAGCGAATACAATCTAGATGAAAGAGCAATCACATCCTCGATATCAGAGAACTCATAAAAAATTTCATCGCTTTCATCTAACGTGACTTGCATTTCAATATAACCTTCTTCAATATCGTCAAGATCAAAGTAATCATCCGAAACACCTTTTGTTACGATGATCACCATCCCTTGTGCTGGCATGGCATACACTTCAACCGCAATCGGTCCATCAATTTTAAAGCCAAGTTCATCATCAGCTTCTAACATCATATCTCGAAATAAATCATGAACCTTTGGCAAATCCTGCCACAAATCTTCTTTTGTAATGCCTCGCTCTTTCATATCATCAAAGGTTAAAAAAACCTTGAATTTATCTCCATTCAATCGTTCAAGACGCATTGTTCACCCTCCCTTATCTCGAACTCCCTACCATTGCACCTACTCGTTCCGTAGAAAAGTCTTACTATACGGTATGAGTGGACAGAAAAGAAGGTTCGCAATCAGAAGAGTTCTTTTTTAATTTTGTGATTTCAACTGATCTTGCAACCATAATTCCCAATCTTGCTTCGTCTGGCCAACAAGATACTGATTAAACGAAGCAGTTCTTCCATTTAACATCTCATCAAGGGCGTACCCACCTGCACCAATAATTAAAGAAGGAAATGTCGTTTTTAGATGATTGATAACTTCTACAGTCGCATCCACATTACTTTCCATCGTGCAAGATGTAAAAAACATCTTCGCATCGACTTCTCTTAACACAAGCTCAATATCTTCTATCGGAATTCCTGCCCCAAGATAAATAACTTCAAATCCTTTCCGACGTAAAAACAGCGTAAAGATCATTAGTCCTAGCTCATGCGTTTCGTTTGGGCCACATATGGCAACGACTTTAGGCAGAAAACCATCAATCGGCATCCCGTGAAAGATATTCCCAATTTTTGTTCGCAAAAAAGAGGTAACAAAATGCTCATGCGCAACCGAAATCTCATTATTCTCCCACATATGCCCAACTTTCACAAGCAGTGTCCCGAGAATGTCAATCGTCACTTTATCAATACTAAATAAACTAAATGCTTGATTTAAAAGTTGATGAGCCTGATTTTCTTTAAAAGAAAGCAGTGCTTCGAGTATTTCCTGCGACAGCTGTACAGAATAATCTTCATGCTGCTCGTTATAGCTATAGTCTGTCTGCAATGTTATATTACCCTTTTCAAATAGACCGACAGCTTGTCCAATTGTAAATCCTTTGTTCACTTTATCTATTAGCCAACGTAAAATGGCAACATGTTCATCTGAGTATAATCGATGTCCAGCTGAATTTCGAATTGGTTCGATGATATGATAGCGGCGCTCCCATGCTCGCAATGTCCCTGCCTGGATACCAAGCATGGTAGAGATCGCCTTTATGTTATATTTCCCTTCATTCGAAGTCATATTCTTTCCCCCTATGATCGATAACGAATCGACCTCTCCGCTCTATGTTACAGAACCCCACTTTTCTGATAAGGATTCTACCTTAAGTGTGTAACGATTTTATATGATAAGTATAGCGGATGATACACATTGTGTAAACTTTGTATAAGTCCTGTAAACAAAGTCTGCTACTTTTTAGATAAAACAATTAAATGCGCTTCGGCAGGGGCACCTAATCTCATTGGAATTCCTGTTGTCCCATATCCATTACTAATTAAGTGAAAATAAGACCGTCTCTTCATTAAACGCCCCTTTTTTTGGAGCCCCCAACCGAAAAGTCTTATTTGTCCTCCATGTGTATGTCCACTCAGCATTAAAGAAAATGGATGAGAGCTAGGGAACTCGTCAACGATAGTAGGGTAATGGCTAACTAATATGGAAAATGAATTCTTACTTTCCTTAATCACCTTTGCAACATTATGGCGCCTATGTCCGACGTCATCGACACCAGCAATAATCATTTCTTGATTTTTCAATTGAATTTCCTTTATTGAATTAACTAGCTCAGCAATCTGATGCTTTTGTAGGAGGGACCGTAGCTTTTCCATACCGATTTCTTCATCATTATTTCCCCAAACAAAAACACATGGAGCAATTGCTGCTAGGCGTTTAAGGTTTTCATCGACTCGACTTACTTTGACCCCTTTTTCACATAAGTCTCCCCCAATAATAACAAGGTCCGCTTTTCCTTTAACCTCATCAATAACCGAGTAAGAAATTAACCGGCGATGAACATCACTAATAAAAAAAATTCGGTACCCTTCAAATGCAGTCGGTAATTTATCGTATGACAGCCGATGAATTCGAATACGATTGCAAAAAGCCTGATACCACATATAAAGCGCAAGACATATTGCGCATCCAAATACTACATAGATCACAGTATTCATTTTCTAGCCCCTTTAACAAACAAGCCAAGTTTATTTTCATTCGTTCATCTTATTTTCAAGGCAAAAACAAGCCAGCAAGATACGGCCTCACTGACTCCCTCGCTATCATTTTAAGTGAAAACAGACATTCATTATACCATATGAAGCAAACAATAAAAGCTCGATTCCTGTCAAACTGCCACTTGGAATATCAAAAGCTAAAGCAATGACAATAACGATCATGAAAAAAGCTGAACAACCTTTAAAAGTCGTTCAGCAAATACCTCTGCCCTCGTAAGGAAGTACTTGAAGTTGCCTACAGGATGTAGGTACTTGGCATTGCTCGACGTGAGTGGGCTTAGAGAAGTTTCCTTATTCTATAAATCGCGCATGGCGCAAAATGACACGCGTATCAGCATCAACCCGCTCAAGCGCTTCACCATGCCAGTTAACAGTAAAAGTGTAATACGTATCATTGTGTTCAACTATCCCAATTTGAGATTGAGTGCCATGCGCTTCAAAGCTTAGCACTTTTACGAAGCTCAGCTCTGTTTCTTGCTGAGGGAGCCAGCCTTCACTAGATCGTTCTGTATAGCCCGCTTCAGTATATTCCTCCCCAATTAATGACTCTAATTCATTTAAAGACTCGACTTGTTGATACGCCGTTACACTAAAAAAGAAAGGTGTCACTCTTTCACCTGTATAACTAGCAAACACTTGAAGCGAATAACTCTCAGCTGTAGAAACTGTTTCGATTTCATAACGTTCATCTACTTTCGTAGAAAAGCCAAGAGTATCATCAAATACATCTTTGACTGTAATTGTCTCTTCCATCCCCTCAATCATGATCACTTCTGTTGTCGTTTCTTGCTCCTGTGTGCGGTCCTCGACTGCTGCGCTTTCTTCTGTAGTCGATTCTTCCGCTGGTTCATCAAATGTACGAACTTCTGCTTCTTCTGTTTCTGTAATTGATTCATCATTTAAATGAAAGCTTGATCCAAACTCTCCTAACTGACCGATCGTTAGCACACTACCAATTCCAAGAGCCAGTACAATCATCGCCACTGCTTGCCATTTATGAAAAAAGCTTCCCCACCGAGGACGTTTTTCCTTTTTAATGTGTGACATAATTTCCGTCGAGGATGATTTAGTCGGCATGTCATCATAATGTTCTTTTAATTTATCAAGCATATCCTTCATCTGTTGATCATTCATATTTGTTCACCTACTTTTTCGAACTTTCCTTTTAATTGCTGCTTTGCCCGAAGCATCCTTGTTTTGATAGCCCCTTCACTCACTCCAAGTACTTCAGCAATTTCTTGATACGGTTGATCGTGAAAATAATGAAGGATAATCGGTATTTTATATTTTTCGTCAAGTAATCGGATACATTCATGCAGTGCTCTTGATTCCTCATCAAAATGTCCCTCGACATATGCCGTCTCAGAAACGACTCGTTTCAGCGCATATTCTTTCCGCTTTTGGCGTTTTTCACGACGATACAGGTCTCTCACGACATTTAATGTAATCGAATATAACCATGTTGTAAATTTACCGCGGTTATGCTTGTGTAAAAAGCGATACACTTTGATAAATACCTCTTGGGTCACATCCTCCACTTGATCATGCTCAACCCCTAATTGAAAAGCAAATTTTTCCACTGTTTTCAAGTGACATTCAATTAACTGCCCAAAGGCATCATCATCTCCTTGCTTTGCGCGCAATACTAGTTGTTCATCCATGAGCTAGCCCTCCGATTTCGGTGTACACAATCTCTCTATCTATTGCTTCAGTGATATCATCGGTCTTTCATCTATAGAACGTTATGATATTTAAAAAGGTTTCATTCTCAATATAAAACTTACTTTAAATGAAAAATAACCATCTTCCTAATCGAGAAGATGGTTACGTAATTAATCATTATAATGCTTGTTCTTTTTTACGTTCAGCTTGTTCACTAACTGACAAAAACCCAATTGCAGCTCGACCTAAGCATTTTGCAGCAATGAGCATCGCCGCTTCATCAAAGTCAAACTTCGGGTGATGGTGTGGGTAGACAATCCCTTTTTCTTCATTTCCTGCTCCTGTAAAAAAGAATGTACCTGGAACATGTTGTAAGTAATAAGCAAAATCTTCTCCACCCATGACAGGCTCCATCTCAAAAACAAGCTCCTTTGCATGAACGGTTTTCGCTAATTCAACAAATCGATTCGTTTCATATGGATCATTTACAACAGCAGGATATCCTTTTTTATAATCTAAAGTATATGTTGCACCCATTGCATCACATATACCTTTTATAACTTCTTCGATTCGCTTTATAATCATTTCTTGGATTTCTGGATCAAACGTTCGTACAGTCCCAACAATAGACGCTGAATCTGCAATGACATTAAATGCTCCACCAGCATGAAAGGAGCCAATGCTAAGAACCGCTGATTTTAGGGGATTAACATTTCGACTGACGATATGCTGTAATTGCAAAATAATACTCGATGCTACTGCAATCGAATCAATTGTTTCATGCGGACTAGCTCCATGTCCACCACGACCATGAATAACAAGGTCAAAACGGTCAGCAGCAGCCATAATTGCACCGTGACGATATCTTACTTCTCCAAGAGGCATCGGTGACCATAAATGAGTGCCATAGATCGCATCTACACCTTCTAAACATCCGTCCTCGATCATAGCGATGGCTCCGCCTGGCGCAAGCTCCTCCGCAAATTGATGAATCAAGACAACCGTTCCTTCCAGCTTATCTCGCTGCTCCACTAACGCTTTAGCAAGGACAAGCATGGTCGCTGTATGTCCGTCATGCCCACAAGCATGCATCACACCAGGACGTTTTGAAGCAAATGGCAATCCTGTTTCCTCCTGAATCGGCAACGCATCAAAATCAGCCCTAAGAGCAACGGTTTTCCCAGATTTTCCACCTCTTATGTAACCAACAACACCACGCCCACCGACGCCTCTCTTCACTTCAATCCCCAAATGCTCCAAATAATCAGCGATCCTTTCTGGGGTCTTCTCTTCTTCAAATGAGAGCTCTGGTTCAGCATGAAAAATGCGGCGTAACTCAACCATTTCAGGATACAGATCTTCTAATCTCTTCATCAGCCATTCTACCATTCTACGTCCCTCCTTATAGCTCTATTGTACCTTTCAAGCCACAAAAAGAAAACAGTCCTACAAAGGAAAGTTACAGAAAAAGGAATCAAAAAACTGGCACCTAATTTAGATGCCAGTTTCTATTCATTATTATTCCGAACTCTCAGATACCTTAAGCATGTAGATCGCCATTGCAACAGCAACAGTCATTGCTAAAAATCCAAAACCAAGAACAGCGAGTAATTGTACAGCAGTCATGATCTATTCACTCCTTATTTTCAAATTCCTCGATCGCATCAAACGATTTATTTTTAACAAAATCTTAACACAGATTATTTGTCTGACCAGGCTAACAATGTGACAATTCAAAGAATCTTTTTCGAGCTATTGACAAATCAGCCTTAAAAAAATTGTAAGAAAATTACACAAATGAATTGAACAATTGAAAAAATAACGCTATACTAAAATTAACAACACATAGAAAACGCTTACATTTCTGAATAATTTCAACTATCATGAAGGAGTGATCATCATGTATTTGAGTAAATTGACAAACAAATCGCTCGTCACTAATAATGACCTTGACTTTAATTACCGTTTAGGAATTCCTGTTGAAGTTTTCTGCTCAAAGCAGAAGAAAACGATTGCATTTGGTCAAATTCACTCATTTAATGATCAAATGATACAAATACACGAATTTGCTTTTTGCCGCTCTACCTACCTTTTTTTCGGTCAGCCTGCTAAGTCCGTTCTTTCAAAGTCATCTTGAAATAATGTTGCCCATATGCTTAATCCAACCTAAAGACACCTCCATCAAAAATTGATAAAGGTGTCTTTTATTTATAGTATAAATTAATATTGTGCTTATCTTTCATGTACGAATAGAGACGATCCCTCACCTCCCACGACTCATCGTTTGGCCAAAGCTCTGTATTCCTTTCAATCAATTCCATTCGTAAAGCTTCAAATTCATTTTCAGCCTTTGTTGCTTTTTTCTCAAAAAAATGAATTTCAATAAAACTAATTGTAAAAAGGAGCAATAAAACGAAAAGAAAAGGGCTCTTTGTAAACTCTGTTAAGATACTATTTCCAAATGATCCATTTTGTCCGATGATTAACTGGTAACCAAACAAAAGAAAAATTGCCAGACACATTAACGTAAACAATGACCAATTCACCTTGGCCTTTTCAAGCTTTTCAAGTTTGTTTTTTCTTATAACCAATTCCTTTACCATCACATTGACAATCCCTTGGTCATTTATACCTTTCATATTCCGTTCTTTAAATTGTTTCATCTTCTCACCTCTAGTCCTTATTTTATGAAAAAGGGACTAGACCTAGAATGAGAAATCACAGATTGTTAGCGAAGCCAGTACGGAGAAGTGAGGGCAACAATGATTAATACAAAGAATAACAAGACTAACAAACGAATTAACGGAAATGAAAATTTAACTTTTAATTTTTGTTTTCTCTGCTTATGATACTTTGCACGAGGTGGAAGAGATTGCTTCTCTTCTTTCTCGATACGATCTTCTGTCTGATAATGCTCCATTTGTTGACGGAGCATAATGGCTTGATCTTGTTTGCTACGTTTTTCAACCATCGTCCTCACTCTCCTACTCTGAATCATATGAAACTTTTTCCTTTTTTTGATATTGATATCGAATACACAGACCTAAAATGAAATCGATTAAAAAGTGGGCAAAAATGGTTATAAGAATATTACCCGTCCATAGAAAAATTATACCAAGACCAAAGCTAACGAGCCAGACGTTTAAAAATAGGACAGGTTTATCTAAGTAACGAAAATGAATCACCGCAAAAATCGTACTGGCAATGACCAGACCAAAGGCTGTTTGCAGGACAGCACGAAACAATAATTCTTCAACAATCGAGACAACAAGGCAAAGCGCAAGTAATCTTGGTAACGTTAATCCTCTAAACACTCGCTCATTAATTCCGCCATCATCAAGCCAACTTTCTGGTAAATAACGGTCCAAAAGGAGATCAAGCAAAACGACTACAACAGCTACTACCCCTCCTACGAGGACGATACGTTGTAAATCAAATTTGAATAAAGCACCAACCTCTGACCAGCTACCAAACAAAAAGAAACCGAAAATAAAGGCCAGTACAATCATTATGGCTTGAGTGAAATAAACTTGTAGGACGAGCTCTTTATCCGTAAGCGTCGCTATCATCTCTTTTTGTCGCTTCATTGTCGCACCCATTCACTTTGACCACAAAGTTCTCCAAGTGCTTCTTTCCAAGGCTTTAGTGGCTCTTTTTCATGCCCTTCTTGATTGACCAAGAACCTCGCTAATGTCGCCCCACACCGATCACAGCATTCATCTGGTCGCGTGAGGAGCTCCTCAGAAAAATAAGTCAGCAGCGCTTGACGCCGACATTGCTTTGTTTCGATCCAGCGTTCAAATGCTTCAAGCTTGGCCTTTTTATGATAAAAATGATTTTGCCAAAACTCACGTATACTTGTATACATTGAATCAACAGAAAATCTTTTGATTTGATCATGTATCAGGACATCTCTTATTTCCAATTGATACAAAATCGCCCGGAGAGCTATTTCATGACAGCCAACACGCTCCATCAGCATTTTTTCTACTCTAGAATCCCATTCCGTTAATTGATTAATCTCAACTAGCAGCTGCCTTAACTGATCATCAGATATTTGCTTACCTTCAATGAGCATTCGGGCAAGGCCCCTGTCTTCTTCACTATACAACAGAATCGCAACACTAGGCTTACAATCTCGTGCAGCTCTTCCCATTTCTTGAACGTATGACTCAAGCTCAGTTGGATAATGAAAGTGAAGAACATAACGAATATCTTTTTTATTAATACCCATCCCAAATGCACTCGTACAGCAAATCACATCAATTTGCCCATTCATGAATTGCTGCTGAATTAAAAGCCGGTCCTCCGTCGATAACCCGCCATGGTAATAAGCAACCCTGTCGATTCCGTCCTTTTTCAGTAGTCTTGCACACGTTTGGGCCCAATTACGACTTGAAAAGTAGATCATTCCAGGACCGTTTAATGTCCGTACAAGTTCTTTTACGCGTTCGATTTTTTCTTCTGCTGTTTGGCAATGCTCGACGCGATAGGAAATCATTGGACGATCAACCGAATAGATACGTTTTGATGGCTCTGTCATTTTTAGCCTTTCACATATATCCTCTTGCACAGCCGGTGTTGCTGTCGCGGTCAAAGCAAGACACGGAGGGTGGCCAAGTCTTTCTAATACATCACCAAGTCTTAAATAATCAGGTCTAAAATCATGTCCCCACTGAGAAATACAATGAGCCTCATCCACGACAAAATAGGCAATCTTAAGTTGTGAAAGTCGCTTTTGAATGTATGCCACTTGCAGCATTTCTGGTGAAATATAAATGATTTTAAAGGAGTGCAAGCGTCGCAAAACATCGTCCCGTTCATCTCTATTCATAAAGCTGTTAATCGCGACAACCGATTTTATCCCTTCACTCCGCATTTGTTGAACTTGGTCCTCCATTAAAGAAAGTAGTGGAGAAATGACAATGGTCACTCCAGGAGAAAGCATTGCTGGAAGTTGAAAACAAATCGACTTTCCTGTTCCAGTCGGAAGCATTGCCATCACATCACGTCCTTGCATGAGTTCTGAAATGACTTCTTTCTGTCCTTGCCTGAAACTCGGGTAACCAAAGTATTTTTGCAGTGCCACTTCAAGTTCCATGGTCCACCTTCTTCCTTGCTAATACGAGACGAATCATAAAGTAAGTTACTGTTTCTGGAAGTTTTTCTTTTAACTCACGCAACCGACTTGTTTGAAGCCCTTCTAATAAAGTAAGAATAGCCTGTTCGATTTCTTTATTTACAAATGGTGCGAGTGAGAAATGTGGATCTACTAGCGCAATTTCAACAATATGATCTTCAATCGTACTTTCTTTTAGCTTACGTCTTTTACTTATATCCTGAACCGTATGGCCTTGTTTTAGCATATAAAAGGTTTGCCTCGCTGATTCGGTTAAAACAAATTCCTTTTTCATATCTTCTGTAAATCTAGACAACACAGAATACAACTCTGGTTCATTTTCGATTATCCTGAACAATTGATGTAAGGTTGCAATATGAGAAAGATAAAGGTCCGTTTCATCGATATTCATTTGCTCAGCTAGCTGCTTTCTCGTCAAGCCAATTTTTCCTTTTCCCGACAATTGATGAACAAATATTAATCCTTGCTCATTTTGACAAGTTGATAAAAAAGTGACTAATTCATCATGAAGCAATGCAAGTAGTTGTTCTCGATCTTCATGTGCTCGAGGCAAATGTTGTTTTACCCACACTTGAATGTGAGTCTTATGCGTAATTGGGTAAAACGAATGATTTTCTGCTTGCAAATGACTTAACGCCTGCAAATATAGACACAACCTCTGCCAGACCGTCTCTGTATATGAATGGTACTGCCACCCTTTTAAATGTCTGAGCAGGGGGCGCTCTAGGTGAAATTGCTTAAGCTTCTCTTGTCCTAGTTCAGTTAGCAAAATGTTGTCATGATAGGTGCAAACTGCCTCCTGATTGGATATCATGACCTCAATATCCTTTTCAATTTCCGCACGACTTAAAGTCGGAAGAACGCCAAAGTAGGCAAGAATTGAAAAAAAGGAACCATCTTGAATTGTTTGTGCAGATTTCTTCCCTTTTAGTAAATGATACGCCCCGTAAATAGACCTTTCCGCTTTAAATGCAGCGAGAACTGTCGCGATAACACCTTGTCTTGTATCCATTTCCTACATCACCCACTAGCTAATTCCTCATTCCTTTTATTGTACCAAATTCCCGACTTTAAAAGGGGTGAAAAAAAGGAAGGAGGGAATAAATAAAATAGTAAGCTGAAAAATTTCAGTATGTAAAGCAACGAATTGGTTGAAAAGTTTGCCAATCCGTTTTACAATAGGTCAGAAGAAACGACACTTATTTAAATATCCACTATATTGAATAAGGTTGAATAGGAAATGAAAAATGGAGGTTTTCTTGATGGCAAAGTATACAATTGTCGATAAAGACACATGTATCGCATGTGGCGCATGTGGCGCTGCTGCTCCAGATATTTATGATTATGATGATGAAGGGATTGCGTTTGTAATTCTTGATGACAACCAAGGTACGACTGCTGTTCCTGACGAGCTTGAAGAAGATATGATTGATGCGCAGGAAGGCTGTCCAACGGATTCAATTAAAGTAGCAGACGAGTCATTTGACGGCGATGCACTTAAATTCGAATAGGCTTTAATGATGAAAGGGAGACTCGTGTCGAGTCTCCCTTTTTTATCATTTATTTTCGGATTGAAATAATGAATGCTCTACACCAGAAATGTGATTCATCATATGTTCATACGCTTCTTTTGAATCTTGATTTTTTATCGCTGTAAAGATTTGCATATGTTCTTCATATAGCTTTTTCATGTTATTATTTTCAGAAAAAAGATATATTTTTCGTGCTTCAAACATTGAAGCCTGCATCGTATCAGAAACAGTTTCAAGAAGTTTGTACAGCATATCATTTCGAGTTGAACGGACAATCGCCATATGAAACTCTACATCTGCTTTTTCGCCCAATTCTCCGTCTCCTACGGCTCGGTTCATTTCGTCTAGATGCTTTTGCATTTCCACCAGATCATCAGCTGTGCGATTTGCTGCAGCAAGTGACGCTGCACCAGTCTCAACAATTTTTCTAATTTCAAACAATTGTCTTACATCCTCCTGCTTCATTAATGCTGCGGAAGGAATCGCATATCCTGCTAGGTTGTGATCAATTTTTTTCACAAAGGTTCCTTCTCCTTGGCGAATTTCAACAAGACCAACGGCCTTTAAAGCACTTAAAGCCTCTCTCACAGCAGATCGGCCTACGTTAAAATCTTCAGCAAGCTGTTGGACTGAGGCCAAGCGATCACCAGGCTTTACTTCCCCATTTTTGATCATCTCTGTTACATGCTCAGCGATAATTTCATAGATCTTCTTTGGTCGCACATGCTGAATTGCCATAGCCCACACCCCGTTATGTCTCTTCTATCTCTTTCATGCTCTAAATTGTATCGTTGTTTCCATCTTTTCGCAACTGATGAGATATCCTTTAGAGCAAGTATAGAGGCTGTTTTCACATAAAAAGACAAACTAGAATGATACATGACCTATTGATACAGGGTTAGTCCTTCTAATGCTAATAGGATATTATTTGACCATATCTCCGCAAAAGCTGAGGGTGGGAGGGGGTTGGTTCCTATACCTACTTCAATCGTGAACCCAGGGCGTCCTGTTTCTTGTATGAACCAATCTTTATAGCCTGCATCACTATCCGCTGTTTGAATCGGTGTATAAGAGCTCACACGAGAAAGACGAGTGACCATTTCTTCACTCTCTTTCGGTTCCATCCCTTTGTACCCCCAATAAATAACCTGCCCTTGCGAATGAAAAGCTAATACATATTCAAACGAGTGCTTGAACGTTAATTGATAAATCGCAATCGCTTCTGGCTCTGTTAACGGTGCTGGCCCACTATAATGCCTTGGCCAAGGCTTTTTAGGACTCGTTAATGCTTCCTGCTCCCAACCTGCTGGCCATTGATGATTTAAATCAACACCTCGGATATTGCTAGACCAATGATCGAACCTCGTTACCCCTTTATTTATTTCCAAAATCTGCTCGTAGTATGGATGTTTTTTTGTCACACCTTGTAAAACGAGGTCAACACCGTCAGGATTGACTAAGGGTACTATATAGAGGGTAACCTCATCTAAAATATGACTAACATCATAGTCGTACCACAGCCGTTTCTCTTGATCATATTTTGTCAATTGCTGCAAAAAAGTCATCAAAAATTTACTCGTATGCCACTCATTTGCATGCCAGCCACCTGAATAGAATATTTCCTTTTTTCCTCTCCCAATCGAAAACGCATAAAGCGGTTTTTTCATAACGGAGTAGCCAATTACCTCAACACGCACATCTGCTTTTGTTAATTCAGGTAGCAATGTTACTATATCTCTATGACCAAATTCTGTTTCATAACAAAGGTCTGTCGCCTCACCTTGATGATCATGTCTAGGAATGAATAACTCCATCCCTTCTTGCACATAACTATTCTCAGAATAAATAGCAGGATTAAATAATAGTAAATCAAACGGTCTGATTCCGTATGTGCTTGCTATTTTAGCAATGGTATCTCCATTACGGACGATATATTTCAATTGAGTCCCTCCTCCCTAAATTATGTATATGAATCCAATTTAAATCCCATACGACCAATTTCAACCCCTAAATCCGTGCATTCCAGAAAAAAATAATAATTTTGTTCGTCATTTTAATTGACATACGGGCTTTGATATGGTAAATTATCAAACAATTAATACTATTTATTTATGATTCAAAGACAACTTTACATAGGAAAAAACGATGATGAAGAATGACAGAATGAGAAGCCAATTCAGAGAGCTAGTGGTTGCTGTGAACTAGTTTGGTCCATTCTAGATAGCCCTTCGGAGTTCATGCGTCGAACATTTTTAGTAGATGTATTCGGGTAAAACCGTTAGCTTGGAGATTATTCTCCCTGAGATGTGCCTTATTTCATGCGGTACAAGAATGAGGGTGGCACCGCGGTTTGAACCTTCCGCCCCTCACGACGCTCGTCGTGTGGGCTGAAGGTTTTTTTGTTATAACGTTTTCATAATTAAATTCCTAAAAAAACAGATTGAATGAGGAGTGTAGAGCATGAACAAGCAAGCAGTCGCTGATCGTCCAAACAACACTGGGACAAAGGTACAGTATCAAATTTTGGTATCAGATAGCATGAGTAAAGAAGGGTTACTTCCTTTACTTGAAAGCGAAAATGTTGTGATTGTCGAAAAGTACGTTGATGAAGTTGAAGATTTAACTCAATTTGATGCCCTACTTGTTCGTAGTGCAACAACTGTAACAGCTGAGTTACTTGATAAAATGCCAAACCTAAAAATTGTCGCAAGAGCTGGTGTTGGGGTTGATAATATCGACCTTGATGCTGCAACAAAGCGCGGGGTTGTCGTTGTGAACGCACCTGATGGAAATACAATTTCAACAGCAGAGCATACATTTGCGATGATCATGTCAGTGATGAGAAATATTCCACAAGCAAACGCGTCTATTAAAGCTGGTGAATGGAATCGTAAAGCATTTCAAGGTTTCGAACTTCGTGGTAAAACACTTGGTATCGTAGGTTTTGGACGTATTGGTACACAGTTAGCGAAGCGTGCAAAAGCGTTCGAAATGTCTTTACTCGTATTTGATCCATTTTTAACAAAAGCTCGTGCAGAAAAAATCGGTGTTCAAACGGCTGAACTTGATGAAGTACTTGCAAATGCTGACATTATTACGGTTCATACACCACTTACAAAAGAAACAAAAGGCCTTCTAGGTATGGAAAATATCGCAAAAACAAAGCCTGGTGTATTTCTTATTAACTGTGCTCGTGGCGGAATCATCGATCAAGAAGCACTAAAGCATTATTTAAAAAATGGTCATATTGCTGGAGCAGCACTTGATGTATTTGAAGAAGAGCCTGTTGCTGATGAAGAGCTATTAGCGTTTAATAATGTCATTGCAACGCCACATATTGCGGCTTCTACGAAAGAAGCACAATTAAATGTAGCTGCTCAAGTATCTGAGGAAGTTATTCGTTTCCTTGAAGGCGAGCCAGCAAGTAACTCCATTAACTTACCTACTCTTTCTAAAGAAGTATATGAGAAGGTAAAACCATATTATGATTTAACGAAAAAAATGGGTAACCTTCTTTCACAAGTGATGCGTACACCAGTTCAAGAAATTGATGTTTACTATGGTGGTACGATTACTGAACTTGAAACATCGATTACAACACGTAGTCTCATGGCTGGATTCTTGCAACCAAGAGTTGATGCTGCCGTGAATGATGTGAATGCAAGCCTTATTGCGAAAGAACGTGGAATCAGCTTCGGTGAAAAGCAACTTAATGATACGTATGGTTACTCTAATATGATTCATGCGATTGTTCGTGGTGAAGATCGTACATTTGAATTACGCGGAACTTACATTAAAGAATACGGTGCCCGTATTGTAAATGTGAATGGCTTTAATGTGGATTTTGTTCCAGAAGGACATTTACTCTACATTCAACATAATGACCGTCCTGGTGTCATTGGTCGCATGGGTCAATTACTTGCAGAACATGACGTTAATATTGCGACAATGCAAGTTGGACGTAAAGAAGAAGGCGGAGAAGCAATAATGATGCTTGCCGTTGATAAATTGATTGATGAAGATGTACTTAAAGCTTTGCGTGAAATGGATGACATTCATATGTGTGATACAATCGAATGCTAAGCTAAAAATAAGAAAGGATCTGACTCACATACATGTGAATCAGATCCTTCTTTTATATTGCTATTATGACGTTTGGGTCGTCTGCTTAAGATGACTCACTATTATTTCCACTGCTTCCCTTTTCTTGCTTAGCCGGCTTCGATAAAAACCAACTAATCACGACAATAGAAAGTAAGACACCCCAAAAGATGACTTTCCAAACAGAAGATTCTGCGAAATGATGAGCTACTAATCCAACGTCAGGATGACTTAACGTGTACACGGCTAATTTCACCCCTACCCATCCTACGATTAAGTAGGCACCTGTTTCTAATCCTGGACGTTTTTCTAACACTTTTACAAACGCACCTGCTGCAAAGCGCATAATGACAATTCCGATTAAACCACCAATTAAGATGACGAGAAATTGTCCACCATCAAGTCGACCAATCATTGGCAATGGTGTCTCAGGCAACGTCATCGCAAGAGCAACGGCAGCCAACACTGAATCAACAGCAAATGCTACATCCGCTAGCTCCACTTTAATAACCGTTTTCCAAAATCCATCAGCTGACGTTCGTACCGTATGCTTCTCTTCTTTTTTGACCAAATATTTTCGAACAAGGAAATTAATCGATAGATAGAGCAGATAAGCAGCTCCTACTGCTTGGATTTGCCAAACATTAATTAAGACGGCGATAAGAAAGAGCGAGGCAAAGCGAAAGATAAAGGCACCAGCAAGTCCATAAAACAAAGCCTTCTTCCGTTTATCTTCTGGTAAATGTCTAACCATCATTGCAAGAACAACTGCATTGTCTGCAGCGAGTATTCCTTCAAGACCGATTAATACAAGTAGAACCCATGCATACTCGAGCCAAATTGCCATATCCACTTGTCATTCCTCTTTTCAATTCCTATTAGAAAACTTAACCGTTAACAAGAAAAAACCCTCTATCCAAATTTGTAGAGAGTTCGTAAACAAATAGACCCCTACCCAAACGGCAAAGATCTGTCATGGTCATAAAGACTTTGATGTACTGCTTCCTTCTTTGTGGACGGATGACATTTTAATGTCACTTACCTGAATCAATCAAAGTACTATGTTTGCCGATAAGATTTAGTTTGATGTATGTTCATTCTGATGTATTCTCTTAAAAAAAGAGACTCCTAAATCCTACATGATCATGTTTACCAAATATGAGAAAATAACAAATCCAGCTGATAATCTCTTTTTTGACTAAGATAATCATTTCCTGCATCTGTTAACATGACTTTATTTCCACTTTGTTGAACAAGCTGTTCTGTAAAGGCTATATCGATATAAAATTGATAAAGATGAGCACGCTTCTGCTTACTTTTTTTACCCATTAGCTGATACCCAAACGTGCGATCATGAGTACGCCAGAAGCGCGGGTGAATTTGTCGATCATCTATCAGCCTGATCGATCCATGCTGTTTCATTTTACGCAGCATAAAAACAAATCCATCAACTAAATCAACTTGAGAACTACTTAAATCCGTTTGTTCATTTAGCCATTTAAACAGCTCAGTCCTAACATTCATTTTTCCCATTCCCCATTCGTATCATCTACATACCGACGTCGATTATTGACTTAATTTTACCATATTCGACAAGGCTTTTATAGAGGATAGGGGGTCAAAAAGACGCGATTCTTTCTAAATTAGTGAAGCGTTACAGTGTTTAATTATTCTAATTCATTGATGGATAATGCCTGACCTGGAACGATGAGATCTGTCTCTAAATCATTTTCTTTCATAATCAATTCAACTGTTACCTCGTGTTCTTTAGCAATGGCAGAGAGAGTGTCTCCCTCACTGATTACATAATCAGCTACTGACGGATATATGGTAAGAATTGAGCCAACGGAAAGCAGATCATTCTCTAAATAGTTCCACTCTTTTAGCTTATCGATCGATACTTGAAAATGCGATGCTATACTCCAAAGAGTATCTCCTGCTTGTACAACGACTTCGACTGATTCCTCACTAGGATTATCCATTTCCACTTCATCATGACGTAGTTTTTCACTATCCTTTATCGTAGCTTGTTCTTGTTTAGAGCTCATGACTGTGGTGACTTCGCGAGATCTCCAATCTTGGCCATAAGGTGAAGCCTCACCTAAAGCTGCGTACATATATTCTGGTTCATTTGAGAGAACGAGAAAAGGATCAACTGCTTCGGATTTTTCGAGGTTCCAACTACCTGCATGTACTTCAAAATGCAAGTGATTTCCAAAGGAGCGACCTGTATTACCAACTGTCCCTAATTGCTCTCCTTCTTCTAATACTTGTCCCTCTTCTGCTAGCCTTTGATGAAGATGAGCGTAAACTGTCTCCAATCCATTGTCATGTTGCACAAACACAACATGACCATACGAATCTGAATAATAAGAACGACTTACGGTACCGTCTGCAATCGAGACAACGGGCGTTCCCTCAGGAGCAGCAAGATCAATTCCATAATGCTTTCCACTCCTTGTCCCATATGTATCCGTCACTTCACCAACAGTAGGCCAAATGAGCGATTCATACAGCTCATTTGGAAGATTTTTTTCTGCTGCCAATGTCGTTGTCGTTCCAAGAAAAAGCAGACCAATAAATGCTGCCAAAGCTAGAGCAATACAAACACGTTTTACAAAGTCAAGCATAGTTTCCTCCTTATGTATCGAGAAGTTATTTTCCTTTTTTTTCACTTCATTCACATACAGTTTATTCTATGCTGACGATTGTTCAACTATTCCTATTTTTTACAATAAACCCTTTAAGCGTATTTTTGTATGCTTTTTCTTCAAATTATTTTTGCCTACCTTATACACTGTTCACCTCCTTTAAGACGTTTTTAGTATGAAGTGATTTCCTTGAAATTATGCAATGATAATAAAAGAGATATGTCAAAAGCTAGACAACATTTCATTGATCTATCTTATCTCATTAACAGAGGGGATAAGGCTGAACATAAATAGCTTTGAGAAGGAGGTACAAGATCTTATGATAGATAATTTGACTTGCTTTATTTGAATATGATACTCTAATTTAGATTTAATATTCAGAAAATACAGAAATATTAACTCTGAGGGAGATGATGGCAGATGGCAAGGGAAGCAATGGAGAGTGCTTTGAAAGAAACGATTGATAAAGTTTTGGAAAACGCTGTAGGTCGTGCTGGAGGTGTCCCAGGTATCGTAGCGATGGTAACTGATAAAGATGGCAATATTTACGAGGGTTCAGCAGGCGTACGTGAACTTGGGAAAGAAACACCTATGACAACCGACACAGTGTGTGCTCTTTTCTCGACCACTAAAGCAATTGTTGGTGTAGCATTGATGCAATTGGTTCAAGAAGGCAAAGTAAGGCTCGATGATCCAGTCAATAAGTATGTGCCTGAGATTTCCGAAATAAAAGTCCTCGAAGGATTTGATGCAGATGGACAACCGAAACTAAGATCACCTCGAACCGACATTACAATAGAAATGCTGATGCTCCATACTGCTGGCTTTGGTTATGAGTTCTTTAGTCATGAAGACCGAAAATATCGAGATGCCAAGGACGTACCTTCTATACTCACTAGTACCTTTGACTCCGTTAAAAATGTGCTGTTATTTGAGCCAGGCGAACAATGGAACTATGGCGTTAACATTGACTGGGTTGGCAAAGTCGTCGAAGCCGTTCGCGGTAAGCGTCTAGGTGACGTAATGGCTGAACATATTTTTGTCCCATTAGGAATGAAGGACATCGGATTTTCACTAACACCGTCGATGATGGAACGACGTGCAACCATCCATAATCGTGCCCAGGATGGTGCGCTCACGCCAATGCCTGATCTCAAGCTACCCGACAATCCAGAAATGGATATGGGAGGACACGGTTTGTATGCGAGCGTTGGGGAGTATATGAAGTTTATTAGGATGATCCTAAATGACGGAGGAGGTGTACTCGAACCAGAAACGGTCGCACAAATGGCTCAAAACGGGCTTAGTGGATCATTAAAGATTGATGGATGGATCACATCCGACCCATCGCTAGCTAATAACGGGGAGTTCTTCCCAGGTGTGCAAAAGTCGTGGGGTTATACATTCCAAATAAACGAGGACCCTACTCCAACAGGTCGACCAGCAGGCCAATTAATGTGGGCAGGACTTGCTAATCTATTCTACTGGATTGATCGTGAAAACGGCATTGGTGGATTTTTCGCTTCTCAAGTCTTCCCTTTTCAAGATGTGGCGTCGTACTTAGGCTTCCTCGAGTTTGAATCAGCTGTTTATCAAACGTTAAAATCAGGTGCTGATCTCCGTCAAGAAGCGCAGGTAGATGGGTAAATTCATGTTATAAATACAAGTAGAGCCAGTTATGATGAATCTTTTCATAACTGGCTCTACTATTTTTATTTATGTGTATGAACCGTTACGGTGATCTCTCCTCGATCGATATTTACATGAGATTTAATAAGCACAGGATAAGAATGTGGATTAGTAAAACGAAAATCAGGACCTCCCCAAGAAACCGTCGCATCTCTCCCTTCTTGAACATAACCAATATCGCGAGAATGTGAATAACGTTCAACCATTTCTAAGCCTGCTGCATCAACGGCATTAAACAAGGTTGAGGACGTTTGACAGATTCCCCCGCCAATTCCCATCACAAATTCCTTATTCACAATTTCCATTGCTTCTTGATAGCCTCGCTCAACCGTACGCTCTCCTACTGTTTGATTGAAGGAAAAACTGTCTCCTGGTCCGAGCACAACATTTGAAATAGCATTTGAAGATAAAACAATATTTTCCGATCTACCTGCCACTCCTTGATTAAAATAAGTTGTAAATTCACCTATCACCTTTTTATCAATGCCAATGACGTCTTCTTTTGACACATTTGGTTCTGTTACTTCGATCGGTAACTGCACTTCTTTTTCACCAATAGGTAAGGATAATAGCTGTTCGACAAGGTCACTTTCAGCTAATATGACTCGCTCTTTACCATAAATAAGCTCACCATTTTCATCAATTTTTGCATTTTGCATCGGTGTATCAATTTGCGAGGCAAGTTCACTGGCAAATTGACGTAATTCTTCTTCATGCAATTGTTCATCTGTCAAATATCCAAAATCATTCATCACGACATAATAAGCTTTTCCGTTCCAATCATCACCCAATGTCACCTCCCAATGAACGGGTATTTTATAAGCTACTTGTTCGTTTAACATGGAATGATTTCTGGCTATTTTTTCGTTCTCATCAGCTGAGACATACTCTCCCCCCACTACGAGGAGCATTGGGATCAGCAACCAACCTCTTTTCATCATATCCTCCTCCTATCCTGCACACGCATTTCAATATATGATCGAGGAAAAAAATGATGCCATTATTTCAGAGAAAAAAGAAGACAGCTAAATGATTAGCCATCTCCTTTTATCGTTTACTTCTCTTCTTTTCTTTTTCCACCACGAAAGACAATCGCACTACGCTCATATTCAACGTCCTTTACCTGTAAGCGATGATTAATCACTCGACCAATCGCAAAGAAATAATCAGACAGACGATTTAAATATTTTAAAACAATTGGATTGATCACATCCGTTTCAGATTGCAGTGTAGCGACATGACGTTCTGCGCGTCTTACAACTGTACGACAAACATGAATCGTCGCTGCTGCTTCTGCCCCCCCTGGCAAGATAAAACGTTCTAGCTCAGGTGCTTCTTTAATGTACTCATCAATTCGCTCTTCTAAAAAATCAACAATTTCTTGTTTTGCTTTATAAGGGCGTTGTTCGGTTACTTTTAACATCGCTAAATCGCCACCGCAATCAAATAGCTCGTGCTGAATCTTAACTAATTCAGGCTTAATGTCAGGAAAGAGTTCATCATCTAATTGCGCGATTGCAAGTCCAACAAATGAGTTTACCTCATCCGTTGTTCCATATGAAGTGACGCGAATATCATCCTTCGGTAATCTTCCACCAATAACACTTGTTTTTCCTTCATCACCTGTACGTGTATATAATCTCATGTTCTTCTACCTCCCGTTATTTTAATTGCTCGTTTAACCCATACCAAATGACATCGACTCTTGTTGCCTGCTTGGCTACATCTTGAAAGCACCAGCCTACAACGTCACGTAATAATCGTGCTTCCTTTTCCATCGGAACAATGCCTTTACCAATATCTGTTCCTATCAAAAAAAGCTTGGAATGCCTATTGCGCATCTCCCATTCTAGCCATAATTGAAGCCAAGAGCGAAAGGCCTGACGTGGATTGGGTTCATTTAAAAATGATTGAATCATGCTTTCTAAACCAAACATAATCACCGTTTCGCTTAATTGATCGTTTGGTACAATTCCCCATTCCTCATATCCATTATACCATGTGAAATCGGTTACTTGGCTTTTACGAACATGATTTAATACCCACTGATTTTTGCCGTGATAGGCTCCTCCTGTAATAAAGTGAATCGTCCTCCCCTCCTCACATCATCACATTTTCCGATTAACGTAAAAGCGGCACCAATTGGAACTTCCCACTCAAAGAAAGCACGTTTTTCTGGCGCAAAAGATGATAACCATTGTCTAATTAACCCGCCATGCGTAATCACCGTCACATTTGTTACTTCATTCTCTTTTGCAAGGTCAAGTACCTGCTTCATCGCAAGATTTGTTCGCTGACGAAACTGTTCTAGCCTTTCCCCGTTTGGAGGGGTAACAAGACATGGATCATCAAGCCAACTTCGATACATACGATCATCTTTTAACTCTTCATACGTCTTTCCTTCCCAATCACCAAAATCGATTTCTCTTAAGAGTGCTAAGCATAAGTATGATTGGTCTGGGTACAAGAGCTCTGTTGTTTCCTTACACCTTGTTAAATCACTTGAAATAAGTAAACGCTTTTTGCCAATTTCTTGCCCTTTGGTGATCTTAAGGAGATCGGCTCGTCCTCTTTCAGATAATGGTAAATCAGTCGAGCCAATATATCGTTTTTCTTCATTAAATTTCGTTAATCCATGCCGAATAAGAGTAAGAGCCAGAGAATGCCCCATAAAATCGTTTCACCTCCTTCTCCGCCTGCCCCTGTTGTATCACCAGTAATCCCGCCAATTTGATAGTGAATCCAACGCATCCATAAAAATAGAAAGATTCCGGACGTTACAACTAATGAGAATAGCAGTGGAGAAAATAGCAACGTCACGAGCATGGCTAGTAACGACCAACCTATAAAGACGAGCTTCATTGATCGTTTTTTCACCGCCTTTAATGCGGCTGCCATCCCGTCTTGTCGCGCAAACGACCCAAGCAAAAGCTGCCAGCCAAGTAAGAGTCTAACGAGAAAAGGAATCAGAACGAGTGCAAATAAAATTTGATGACCAGCTAATTGTAAGCTCTCATAAATAAAAAGCAATCGCCAACCAAGAAGCAAAAGTAAAGCAAGTACACCAAATGTCCCAATACGCGGATCTTTCATAATCTCTAGCTTCCGCTTGCGATCTCTTCTTGAAAACACGGCATCGTGAAAATCGGCCCACCCATCAAGATGTAAGCCTCCAGAATAAAGAATTGAAAACGTTAAGAGCCATACAGTAATCACAAGCGTGGAAAAAGGTGACCACTCAAGTAAGACATAAGCTTGTAACGCTAAAAGGCCACCCAGAAGAAGGCCAATGATTGGATAAGCTGCTACAGAGGCTCTTGCTCGGGATTCATCCCACTCTACTTGTTTCGTGATCGGAATTGTTGTTAACAACTGAAATGCGAGTAAGATTCCGTCGATCCATATTTTCACGTTGCTCATTTGTTCTCTTTCCAAACTCGCATTTTTTGCAGTAAGAAGTCTACATCGAGCTCTTTTTCAATCCAATCAGCTGCCCTATCATACGCTCGAAGACGTTCTAAACTAAAATTCTCTGCTTGTCGTTCCCCTAACCCACGTGCACGGCGCAGGCGATTTAGCCACCATGTTCGCCACTCATCATTATGAAAAAGATGATGGAAATACGTACCGATCACACGCCCATCCTCGGCAAATACTCCGTCTTCACGATCTAGAACTTGTAAAAAAGGAGTCGCTGCTTCATCTAATCGAGTCGTTTGTCCGAGATGAATCTCAAATCCCGTTACATCTGCTAAAGAGGATAACTTCTGCGGGATAAACGTTCCTGTTGATTGTGTCGTCCATTTTTCACTAATAAACGTCGTATGAACAGGCAGAAGATCTAAGCCTGCAACCTCATGTCCTGCAATACCTGTATCAGAGCCAGCCTTATCAACAATCGATCTACCGAGGATTTGATAGCCGCCACAAATTCCAACGACCGTTCCCCCTTCTTCTGCGAAGGCTTTAATTTGCTCACTCAAACCAGTATCCTTCATTGCATCTAAATCACGAATCGTGCTTTTCGTTCCAGGAATAATGACGGCATCAGGGTTTCCAAGGGGATCATGCATGCCAACTAAACGAATCGTTACATCCTGCTCGTAGCGAAATGGCTCCAAATCGGTGTCATTTGATAAATAAGGAAGATCAATCATCGCAATCTCGAGGCCCTTTGCTTGTTGCTTCGTCGTTGGATAAAGAGCCTGTCTTGAAAGCGAATCCTCTGATTCAATTCGGTGATCTTTCACATACGGAAGAACCGCTAGTACAGGAACCTTAAGATTTTCTTCAATCCAAATACGACCACTTTCAAATAAAGTCGGGTCACCGCGGAATTTATTAATAATGACACCAACAACTCGTTTGCGCTGCTCAGCTGTTAACAATTGCAGTGTGCCTGCAATACTAGCAAAAATCCCACCTCGATCAATATCGGCAACAAGGATGACAGGAACATCAGCTAGCTCGGCTACTTTCATATTAACAAGCTCGCGATCATTTAAATTCATTTCAACGGGGCTACCAGCACCTTCGATCACAATCGCTTCAAAATCGCGTTCAAGAGCTGATAATGCTTCCTTAATCGTCTCTAACCCAAGTTCGTAAAATTGCTGCCGATAATGGCGGCCTGAGAGCGTTTCATGAACACGTCCGAATCGTACTACTTCTGACGTGTGATCATTGCGCGGTTTTAATAAAATCGGATTCATCATGACCGTTGCCTCAACAGAAGCTGCTTCTGCCTGAATACCTTGGGCTCGTCCAATTTCTTCTCCCGCTTTCGTCACATACGAATTATTGGACATGTTTTGAGATTTAAATGGCGTAACTTTCATCCCTTTTCTTGCTAATGCGCGGCAAAGAGCCGTGCACACAAAACTTTTTCCAACATCAGATGAAGTACCTTGTATCATTATTCCAATCACGTTCTTATTCCCCCTTTTTTCCAGCAAGGTAGGCCACATTCAACCATGATTGCTTCTTTTGCTAACAAAACGATATGTTGATGAAGCCGTCCGAGTAATCGTTTATAAACCTTCGTCCCTTCGTCACTTGCAAATCCATCATACGAAACTTCATTTGAGACTATGACCACATGCCACGGAGCACCTGCCAATTGAGAAAACAAACATTTGAGATTTTGTTCGATTTCAAATTGAAAGACTACATTTTTCCACTTTTCTGAATTGGTTTCCCATCCTGAAAATAATTCGTTACTAACAAGTGTTGTTACACAATCAAGTAGTAGCACATCATCTTTTTTAAAATGAGAAAAAAGCTCGTCTATCTTTCGTGGCTGCTCCCAAACGATCCAGTTAGCACCGCTTTTTTCACGCGTTTGTTGATGGCGCTTGACCCTCTCTTGCATTTCTTTGTCATAGACCTGATTTGTAGCTATATAATGAAGGTTTGATCCATTTTCCTTTAAAAGTGAAATCGCTCGTCTTTCTGCAAAATCACTTTTGCCACTTCTTACTCCACCAGTCACGAAAACGAGCATTGCCGCCTCCACTTTGCCATGACGTGCAAAAGGCGATCATTTGCTTGCATGTCTTTGACAGCGAGACGAAGATACTTACCATTTAAGCCATTGAAATTATATGTATGTCTAGCCACAATCCCTTGCTCTGCTAAAAAGAGCATAAGTGGCTTCAAATCTTCCTTCTTTTGTTCTGACACAAGATAGAAATTTACAGTTGAAGGAGAGATATCGAAATCAAGCTTTACTAGCTCACCTCTCATCCGTTCTCGTTCCGTAGAAAGGCTCAAAACCGATTGTCTGACAAACGCATCTTCCTCTAATAATTGCAGACCCATTTTTTGAGCAAGTCCATTTACGCTCCACGGGGGCTGTCGTTTTTTTATTTGTTGGATCAACTTTTCGTCTGCTAGCATATAGCCAAGTCGAATTCCAGCAATGGCATACATTTTTGTCATCGACCTGAGCAGAATAAGCTTAGAATAGGAATGGATTAGCTCTTGTAATCCTTTATTCTGCTCGCAAAAATCATAAAATGCTTCATCAATGACAACATATACCCCTGCTTGTTCAGCTGCTTCGACTAGTGCAACCATGGTCTCATCTTCAAATCGTACTCCTGTTGGATTGTTAGGACTACATAAAAAAAGTACGTCGATGTCCTTGATCGCTTCGTTTATATGTTTTTTTTCAAGCTTCCAAGGTGCTTCTAAAACGAGTGACTCAACCTGACAATCATGTGCGAGACAAGCATCACGATATTCTGAAAAAGCAGGCTCAATGATTCTAACTTTTTTTTGGCGAAACACACTTCCGATCAAAAAAATGAGCTCCGCAGCTCCGTTACCAACTAAAAGATGCGATGTTGGCACATTATTAATTTTCGCTAAACGAGCTGTTAATTCACTAACATGAGGATCAGGATACGCCGATACGTCTGAAAGTAAGTCTATTAGATTCATCTTAGAAAGAGAGCTAGGGGGTCCAAATGGATTTGTATTAACACTAAAATCATCAATATGTTCTGGCAATGCCATGCCTAGTGCCTTCGCTAAATGATTTGGGTTTGCCCCGTGATTAGGTAAGGACAACAATCACACCTCCACATGCGATCAAAATTAGGCTAAAAACGGTCGTTGTTCGAAGCATAATCGCATTTGTTTCTTCTATATGTACAGCGCTCATCGTCACAAGGGGATCTCCCATTTTTGCTCGGTTTGAAGTAATGCCTTTATATGTATTCATTCCACCTAATTGAATACCGAGTAATGCGGCAACAGCGGCTTCTCCCCAGCCACTATTTGGACTAGGATGCTTTGGTGCATCACGTTTAACGATTTCCCAGCAAGCTTTTTTTGAGCGACGGAGCTTCGGTTGATTTACAGCAATCATTACTATCGACGTTAGCCTGCTCGGAATCCAATTAAAGAGATCATCACATTTAGCCGATGCAAAACCGAATTCGCCGTACTTGTCATTTTGGTAACCGACCATGGAATCACATGTATTAATGGCTCGATACAACAGCGCTAATGGAGCGCCGCCTATTAAGGCAAAAAACAACGGTGCTGTCACGCCATCACTTGTATTTTCCGCCACCGTTTCAACCGTTCCTCTCGTAATCTCCGCTTCATTTAACTGATCCGTATCTCGTCCAACAATGTAGGAAAGCTTTAGTCGCGCTTCATCAAGATTTCCATTTTGTAATGGCTCTTTTACTTCATCAGCTGCCTGCTTTAGTCCTTTTGCTGCAATCGTTGTTGAAATCAACCAAGCTTCAACGAGAACGCCAAAATAGATATGAAGGGAGTAAGCAGCCCATACAATCCCAACTGCCAAAAGCACGACAATAAAAAGGACGAGAGCAAGCATCGCAAACCCTTTCGCCCAACGATTTTGACCATAATTTAAATGTTTATCAAAAAAAGCAATAAGCTTACCAAATCCGACAACTGGATGCGGCAACCACCGAGGATCACCGATGATTCGATCAATGACCACAGCGAGAGCAATCGCAATCATATGAGCAGTCATTACGACACCCCCATCCTTTTTTTGTAATGTTGGATCGTTGTTCTCATCCCTTCATAGACGAGCCTTGCGATTTCTTTTCCAACTGGCGTAATCGTCCCTGCATACTCATAATAAGGTCCAGTTTGTGCCGAAGCGATCATCACACTATCCGTTGAGGTTCCTGTTGCAAGCGTTCCACTAACAGGGTCACGAATGCCTTCATCATGCAAAGCTTTTACTTTCGCTTCTGTCACAGTCATTAACGCCTGCACATAAGCGGCTTCAGGTAGTTCCCCTTCAATAAATACCCATGTATTAATTGTACCAACTGTTGTCTTCCAATCAGCTAGCTTATACGCCATTGAAGCATCCACTGCATTTGAGGTTCCTGCACTTATCATGACGAGGATCGCTGGTGCATCAGGACCCGACCGTATAATTGAAGCATCTTCTAATCTAGCAGCTGTCATCATCGTAAGTGTATCATTTGCATCGATCCCATTTTCATGTAAATAGGTTTTACATTCTGTCACAGGATCGTCAGCTAAATAATCTTTATTAACATGCCGATTCACAAATGCATGATGCCAACGAAATCCTGCCCCCAGCACCGCCGATGATAGCGCTTTCCATTTTTTATCGCTCTTCATATATATTCGTTCAGGTGACCGATCAATGATTAGACGATCAATAGCGGATAATTGATTTTCTCGTTCACGCTCAGGAATAAAGGTAATTAATGGACTTGGAACCGAAGGATGCTCTTTACGATTTAAAGACACTCCATAAACCCTCTCTAATTGTCCTTCTTCCATCACATGAGTTGGAGAATCTAGCGCAATCATTTTCCCTTTATCAAGTAACAGGATTCGATCACAATACAAGCTAGCCATATTTAAATCATGCAATACAGCCACAACGGTCAATTGTCTCGTCTGGGCCCAATGCTTTAGCGCATTAAGTAAGTTCATTTGATGCGATAAATCAAGGTGATTGGTCGGCTCATCAAGCAAAAGGATATCGGGTTCTTGTGCAAGAGCACGTGCTAAGAGAACACGCTGACGTTCTCCGCCACTAAGCTGCTGAAGAAGCTTATCGCGAAATTGATATGTTTCTGTCTGTTTTAGAGCCTCCGTAATGACTTGTTCATCTTGCTTTGTCATTCCTTGCAACCATCCCTTTTGGTAAGGGTACCTACCTAATGAAACGACATCCCATACCGAATAGGAAAAGGCAGTCTCAGAATCCTGTGGCAATACGGCAAGCTTTTTAGCAAGATCTTTTGAACGATACATAGAAAGAGATTTGCCATCTACGATAATTTCTCCATTTACAGGTATCATTCCACCACCAATAGCTTTCAATAAACTTGTTTTCCCACTTCCATTGGGTCCAATAATGCCAAAGAATTCACCTTTTTTAATCTCCAAAGAAAGTTCATCAACGACTTTCATGGATCCGTATTGAACCGTCACATTTTGACACGTAATCATATTCATTCCTCCTTTCTATTCCATTAAGACTTAAGTCTCCTTTGTCTCACTAATATTAAGCCAAAAACAGGTGCACCAATAATCGCTGTAATGACACCTATTGGTAATTCAGTAGGAGCAATCAATGTTCTGGCAACTAAATCGGTCAAAGCTAAGAATCCAGCTCCAAGAAACATCGATAACGGCAGTAAATGACGATGATCCGATCCCCACATCAGTCTCGTTAAATGAGGAATGACTAATCCAACAAACCCGACTGTTCCAGAAACGGCAACAGCTCCCCCTGTTAACATCGTTGCACCTAGTAAGATCATAATTTTACGCCTAGCAATGTTCACACCAAGCTGTCTCGCTGTTTCCTCTCCAAAAGCAAGCGCGTTTAACTCCTTACGATTAAAGAAAAGGAGTAGAAAACCGATGAAAAAGAATGGTGTAATCATCCAAATATAAGGCCAGCCTCTCATTGCGACACTACCCATTAACCAACCTATTATTTGCCTGAGCTCTTCACCCGTCAAAGCAACCATTAACGAAATAAATGCTCCTAAAAAAGAACTAAAAATTATACCAGCTAAAATGATGGTCTCCGCCGACATCGAGCGTTGCACTACTCTCGCAAATGAAATGACAAGAAAAAGCGTAGTAAACCCAGTAACAATACTGATAACTGGTAAGGTAAAACGGCCTAGAAATGGAATCGTGATCGAAAAAAAGATTACCGCAACCGCACCAACAGCAGCACCTGATGACACACCTAGCGTATATGGATCAGCAAGCGGGTTTTTCAAAAAACCTTGAAAAGCAGCCCCAGCAAGCGCTAGACTAGCTCCAACAAACATCGCAAGTAACGCCCGTGGAAAACGAATTTCCATGACGATATTGACGTACATTGGATCTATCACCACGTCTAGTGGTATGTGAAAGACTTCTATAGCTAAAATTTGTATGACGGTTAAGAAGGGAAGCTCTACGCTTCCCCGACCGATACTGACAATTAGAGCAACAAAGCAAAAGAGTATAACAAATCCATACGCTACATATAAATTATTCGCCAAACACCTCTGGATAGACTGCTTTTGCAATTTGCTCGACTCCTTCTGCTAAACGTGGACCTGGACGTACAACCTCATCAGCGTTTAAATCATAAATACGATCATTGACGACAGCTGGAACATCCTGCCATGCTGCACGCTCTTTTATTCCTTCAATCGCATTATCTACATAAAAACCATACGTAATTAAAATCACATCTGGATTATATGCCACTGCTTGCTCTTCAGTGAACTTTGGCCAACCCTCATGTTCTCCAGCTGCATTTTCTGCATTGATGATCGTTAGCATTTCATGAAAGAATGTATTTTGACCAGTTGTATAAATATCTGGAGCAGGTGCGACTTCAACCCAAACCAATGCTTTGTCTTCTTCAGGAATGGTACTAGCCTTTTCTTGAACCTCTGCAAACTTTTCTTGCATGTCTGTCACGACAACCTCTGCTTCTTCACTAGCCCCTGTAGCAAGTCCAATCATTTCAATTGTTTCATAGACTGTTTCAATTGAATCTGCTTCTTCAACGACAATGACAGGAATACCTGCATTTCTCAATTGTTCAAGGCCTTCACCATATCTCTCTGCGTGTGAGCTATGAGTTAAAACAAGATCTGGGGTTAAAGCTATTACTCGTTCAACATCAAAATTCATTTCACCGACACTTTCAATTTCAGTAACTTCCTCTGGATATGTATCATTATCCGTACGACCAACAACGGCGTCACCAGCATCAAGCGCGAAAATCGTTTCTGTTACGCTCGGAATCAACGAAACGATACGCTCAGGTTCTGCTTCAAGCGTTACTTCTTGCCCGACAGCATCCGTAATTGTTATAGGAAACTCACTGCCTTCCTCTTCTTCATCAGCAGGCGCTACCACTTCTGTATGTTCAGAATCTGTCGTTGGTTCGGTAGCGGAATCTTCTGTTGCTGAATCTGACCCACATGCAGCAAGGAAAATAACCATCAGTAATGCAGCCAACATTATCTTTAACTGCTTCAAACTCTTCATTTTTAGACAACCCCTTTTTCTTTTCTTTTTCTTATCTCCCTTTTAAAACAATGAGTATGGGACCACTTCAAGGAACAACAAAAAACACCCCTTTAAAGGAGTGCTAGAAAGTCAAAAGAATATACTTTTTTAATAAGAGCTCATCTTATGTAAAGTGTATCCATTGCTTCCCCTTGTCCTCGAAGGTTTCACATTCTACGTAGTGGCAGGTCTCCTGACTTGTGCATTTCAATCTCTCACTCCTTCCCGTCTCGAAGCAAGACAGTGGTAAATGAAAGAGATCTAGCACTTACAGTGGCGGGACCGTGTTGGACTTTCACCAACTTCCCTCTTCACATCTAATGTAATGATTTTAGATGACCAATACGTGTTTCATATAAGATTGTGATAAGTAATTACAGTATACATGAAAAGCTAGGGTTTGACAGTTTTTTTTACACATGACTTTCAAAATGGTTCATTGAATATTGATTCTTTTTTGATAGAAAATGAGGGTGTAGCCACCCTCATTTTCAAAATCATCTATTCTATTTTTCTAGCAGTGAAGACCGATTTTCTTTTGGCAAAAAGAACGAAAACGTTGTCCCTTCGTTCATTTTACTATGAACAGAGATTTGACCTTTATGTGCGTCTACAATGTTTTTCGCAATCGCTAGACCAAGTCCAGTTCCACTGCGACCTCTTGTTCGTGCTTTATCTGCTTTATAAAATCGTTCAAAGACGTAAGGCAAATCAACTTCTGGTATACCTGAACCTGTATCAATCACATCAAATTTGCATCCTTCATCATAGCCAGAAACAGCAAGCTTCACTTGACCTTGTTCCCTCGTATGACGGATTGCATTATGAAGTAAATTCGTTAACACTTGTTCAATCCGATCAGGATCACACTCAATCAGATCGACAGAATCTCCGATCGACAAAATGAGCTCGATCCCTTTTTCCCGCGCAAGCCCTTGAAATTTACGAACAATCCGTTCAGCAAAAGGCTTTACTTCCATCCGTTCAAGATTCAATTCAACATGGCCTGCTTCCATTCTTGCTAGATCTAGTAATTCATTGACGAGGCGTCCCATTCGGAGTGATTCATCATAGATGATTTTTGCGATTTCTTTTTTCTCTTCATCTGATCCCGCAATATCATCAATAATCGCTTCACTATAGCCTTGTAGCATTGAAATTGGCGTTCTCAGCTCATGTGAAACATTTGCAATAAAGTCTTTTCGTAATTTATCATGGCGACGCTCTTCCGTCATATCACGAAATACAGCAACCGCTCCACGGATCGTTCGATTATCATACAAAGGCGTCATTAAAATCGTCCAGCTTCTCCCTTGCATGTCATATTCCATCACTTGTTCTTTTTCAAATAGAACAACTTTCTCAAATAATGCTTGAATCGCTTTAGGTAGTTGCTCATCAGCTCCCTCATCCATTCCTTTTTCATAAAACCATGATTGGATAAAGCGCTCAGCAGGTGGGTTCGTTAAGACTACACGACCTTTTTTGTCCAAGGTAATGACCCCATCAGCCATACTAACTAAAATTCTAGCAAGCTGTTCTTTTTCCTGGTTAAGGGCGTGGATATTATTATTTAATTCTCGTCCCATTCGATTAAAGGCGATTGCTAATTGACCAATTTCATCTTGCGTTAAAATTGGGATTTTTGTGTTAAATTTACCCTCCGCCACTTCTAGAGCAACTTGTCTCATTTTTCTAAGCGGTGCTGTAATTCTAGAAGAAAGGAAAAAGGCAAAAATCGTCGTTAAAATAATCGCAATACCCGCTGAGAAATAAATAATTCTTTTTGTTTCATTAGACGTTTCTTCGACTGCCGAGAGAGATTGATAGAGAAACACTGCACTATCATCGAGATTTCCTGCTAGAAGCGGCACACCAACGATCATTATTTCAGAGTGAACCTCTTCTCCATTTCCAACTAATGGGTAATCACCTTCTGTTTTGACAACCTTTTCTCCAGAGAAAACCTGTGATAATGTTTCATCTGTAACTAACGTTTCAAGTTCTACGTGAAATTGTTCTGAATCATCGCTACTCCACAGTTTTACCCCTTCGACAAGAATAATGACCTGTGTTTCAAATGCATTGCCATACTGAGCAATGGTTTGCAATGCATCAATCTCTGATTCATAGCCTTCATAAATCGAAGCAATCATATTGGCATGATTTATGAGCTGGGATTCCGCTTCATCAAGATGAAACTGTTCAAAAGATTGCAATAAAAGCACCATCAAAATGGTCAAAACGACTGAAACAAGGAGGAGAATCGTGAACCAAAGCTTACCAACGACGCTTCGCCAAAGCATTATTCCTTCACTGCCTCAAACTTATATCCAATCCCCCAAACAGTTGAGATTAATGAAGCTGCCTCAGGCGAAATTTTATTTAATTTTTCTCGTAAGCGCTTAATGTGCGTATCAACCGTTCTCAAGTCACCAAAGAAATCATAATTCCAAACATCCTTAAGTAATTGTTCACGTGAAAACACTTTATCTGGTGATTGGGCAAGATAATGAAGCAACTCATATTCTTTTGGCGTCAGACTAATTTCTTCTCCAGAAACAGTAACCCTGTGTGCATCATTATCAATTGTCAAATGTTGAAAAACAAGAACATCTTTTGTTTGTGTATCTGTCTGCAAAAATCTCGTAGAAGAAGAGCGACGAAGCAATGCTTTTACGCGTAACACAACTTCCCGTGGACTAAATGGCTTAACAATATAATCATCTGCCCCCACTTCAAATCCTTGCACACGGTTTGTTTCTTCTCCTTTAGCCGTTAGCATCATAACAGGAGTAGCTTTTGTTTTTCGCAATTCTTGACATACTTCGATTCCGTCAATGCCTGGCATCATGATATCAAGTAAAATTAAATCATACTCATCTGCAAGCGCCATCTCGAGTGCCTGCTCACCATTTTCGGCTTCTTCAATCTCATAATTCTCTCGTTCTAAGTACATCCTTAATAGTCTTCTAATACGATCTTCATCATCAACAACTAAAATACGTGCTTCTTTCTCCATCAAAACTCCTCCTATACCGTTTATTTAACTCAAAGGTATTCATTCATTGTAGTGTACCATCTGACGTTTAATGAAAAAACGAATTAGAGATACGATCTAACTAGACACTTTTCCCCCATTTATCTTTTTAGACGAAAACCCCCGCATAAGCGAGGGTTCTCCTATTAAGCGTACGAGTGAAGACCCGCAATAACAAGATTAACAAAGACCAAGTTAAACATAATAATTGCAAATCCAATCACACATAACCATGCAGAACGTTCACCATGCCACCCTCTTGAGAGACGCAAATGTAAGTAGGCTGCATAGAAAAGAAATGTGATAAGTGCCCACACTTCTTTTGGATCCCAGCCCCAGAAGCGCGTCCAGGCAATTTGCGCCCAAATCATCGCAAAGATTAAACCGCCAAGTGTAAAGACAGGAAACCCAATCGCGATTGCACGGTAACTAATTTCATCAACCCTTTGAGGACTGACATTTTTCAAAATAGGTTGAATCGCTCCACCAATGCGTTTACGTAAAACAAGACGTAGTAACCAATAAAGAACAAGTCCTGTAAGCAATGACCAAATGACGGTATTCAAATCATTTGCTCGTAATAGAGCAGGCGCTTCGATAAACGGAGACATATGTCCTTCGGTTAATAGCTGACCTTCATGCGGTCCGATGATTGCAGGTAAATTGTATTCCATTTGAGCTTCAATATCCTGCTCGTTTACATAAGAGAACTGCGCTTCATAATCCATCATGTTAAAGATCGAACCAATTAAAATGTAGCCAATTAAACTGATAAGAGAATACATAATAAATTCAAGCGCTCTCGTTTGCTTGTTTGCTTTTGTGAAATCAATAGTTCGGATTAAATAAATAAGTCCAGCCGCAAAACCAATTGAAAGAATACCTTGTCCAAGAGCAGTGGTAATAACGTGAATATGTAGCCAACTGCTTTGTAATGCTGGAATTAATGGTGATACCTCACCAGGAAACATTGAAGCATAAGCAATGACGAGCATAACGACCGGCATCGTGAACAACCCGAGATAATTAGAACGATAGATCGCATAAATAATCACAAATGCAAATCCAATCGCAATACCCAGAAACGTCATGTACTCAAACATGTTACTAACAGGGGCATGTCCCGCCACTGTCCATCTCGTAATAAAATAGCCAATCGAAAAAAGTGAGGCAATAATTGAGAATATATAACCAAAAGAGCCCCATCTATTTCCGCTCATTTCTCCTTCTTTATTGCGCCATTTACGGCCTGTTACTGAGACAGCAAAGGCAATTGTAGCACCTAGGTAGAAGAAGAAGGCAATGTATAGTAGATTCCCACTAAGTGTTGCCATTTCGTAACCTCCTAATTAAGGATTGGGAAGCGCGATAATATTCTTCCCAATACCGCTTACTCTTTCACATCAGATGTATTTTGATCTTTTTCAGCTTTCTGCGCTTTTTCTTCTTCCTCAACCTGGTCAACTGGAGAGGAAATGCCAGTACCTTCAATTGCATAGTCAATGTCTTTACGGAGAGCAAAGTAATTTTTGTTCGTATGACCAGCAACCCATACTTCCCCATTAATTCTCTGTAACCAAACGCGACGATGAGCCCAATATGACCCTTGAACTAGACCAATCATAAAAATAATCCCACCAGCAATCAAAAAGCCAAGTGTATTGTCTTTTCTAACAGCTAGAGCTGTGACATGCTTAGTGTCAACATCAATAAAGGTCATTTTATATTGATTTTCACCTAATGGTTCTAAGTTTTGGCGAATTCCAACAAAACTAACCTCTCCCTCAGGTGTTTCTGGTGTAAACATTTTAAAAATGAACACTGGATTATCTGGTATTTTAGAGCGTGTAGATGGCACGTTTGCTTCATTTAAGTAATAGTCAGCAAAATACTGAGTAAGCTCTACACGATAACCATCTCCCAAATCATATTCAGGCTGAGGATCTAATAAGTCAATATCCATTCGACCGAATGTTTCACTCGTTTCTTTATTTTCCAAGGTGAAGCTCATCGTATTCAATTCATTTAGTTTATAATCCACTTGATAAAGAGCAAAGCCATCAAATTTCATAGGCTCATTAACTCGTATTTCGTGGTGATCGATCTCCTTTAAATCACCTTCTAATCCAACTGTCCCTGTATCTTCTCGCTCATAAAGGATCGCGTCCGTTTGATAAGTCTTGACAACAGGGGCACCAGCACGTTGAATCGCATCAGCAAAAATCTCATCATCCTCATCGTATAGTTCAACGAGAAACTCTTCATTTTTGACAAAATATTGGCTACCAGTTCCAGGGACGACCTCTATCTCATCTTCACGAATCCATACATGCTCATCAATGTACATACCTGGAAAATAACGTAGCATACAGCCAATGAGAAAAATAATTAGACCAATATGATTCACATAAGGCCCCCAACGAGCAAAACGGCCCTTTTCAGCAACTAGGTTCCCATTTTCTTCGGAAATCTTATATTTTTTCTCAGTTAGCTTTTGTTTTACCTGCTCAAATGTGTCATCAATATCATCCACTTTAGACGTACCGTACACACGTTGTCTCTTCATAAAATTAGAATGACGAGTGACACGCTGATTCTTTAGCGCTCGGTAAAGCGGAACGAAACGATCTAAACTTGCAATAAAGATAGAAACACCAAGCCCTGCAATCAAAAGCATATACCACCAAGACCCATATAAATTATGAAAGCCTAACTGATAGTACATTTCGCCAGTAAAACCGTATTCATCAGCATAATAGACTGCTGGATTAACAGTTGGTGGAATATACATTTCCTGTGGATAAATTGTTCCTACAGCTGATGAAACAAGGAGTAGAACAATAATCCATATACCAACTTTTACTGATGAGAAAAACATCCAAATTTTATCTATAAAGGTTGTCGTGTAAGTTTGGGAACGTCTAGCGACACCTTCATAACGCATATTAAGCAATTTCTTATCATTGTCATTCTCTGTTAGCGGCTTCCCACATGATTCACAAACAATTGTGCCGTGGGGGTTCAAAAACCCACATTCACATTTTACTTTGTCCATTCTTTACACCCCAAGTTATGTTACCGGTTTAATTCTCTCCATGAAGTCTCGTACCATTGCCTCTGTCATACCTCCTGTATGCACATGAACAATCGTCCCATGCTCATCAATTAAGACAGTAGTTGGTAATGGGCTGATTCCGTACGCATCACTTACGTTCATTCCTTTATCAATCACAACAGGAAATGTCAAACTGTATCTGTTGACAAAGCGTTCAACCGTTAACTCAGGTTCATTGACATTTACCGCAATAATTTCGACACCTTTTTCCTTATATTCAGCATATAAATTCTCCATATAAGGCATTTCTTTTTCACATGGTGGACAGTAAGTACCCCAAAAATTTAAGAAAACCCCTTTACCTTGAAGATCTGAAAGCTCAATACGCTCCCCTTCTAAATCATTTAAAACAAAGTTAACGGCATCATTACCTGCTTGTGCAACGCTTCTATCCGCAAAGAAGTTGGAATAAAACGTATATCCAAGGGCAAGAGCAATGACCGCTAAAATGCTTGTCCGCATAATAAGTCGCTTTTGTTTCACAGTCTTACCTCCTTACAACAGAAAAATCACCCTACATTAGATTAATTCTATTATAACGTCGCGAAAGGTTATATGTAGAGATTCTTTATGACGGTTTCGTGACAGCTAATTCACGAAGATGCTTGACTTCAATTGGCTTAAGCGGTCTCACATCACCAGGGTTCATGCCGCGAAGATTAAGAAAACTGTATTGTTCACGCTTGAGCTTCATGACAGGATGATCAATTGCCTCAAACATGCGACGAACTTGACGATTACGTCCTTCATGAATGGTTAGTCTAATGATCGCTGTTTGCTTTTTCTTATCAATCGACATCATTTTCACTTTGGCAGGTGCCGTCTTACCATCTTCTAACTTAACTCCATATTGAAGCTCTTTTAACTTTTCACGAGAAGGAATCCCTTTTACTTTTGCAACATACACTTTCTCAATTTTGAATTTTGGGTGCATGAGCATATTAGCAAATTCTCCGTCATTCGTTAAAAGGAGTAGTCCCGACGTATCGTAGTCGAGTCTTCCAACAGGGAAAACACGCTGCTCGATTTCAAGATAGTCCGTGACAACCTTTCGCCCCTTCTCATCCTTAACACTTGAAATAACACCACTTGGTTTATACAACAAAAAATAAACCGGTTCTTCGCGATCAATTGGCACACCTTCGACTTCAATAGTGTCTTTATTAGGCGTTACTTTCACACCTAACTCTCTCACAACTGTTCCATTTACTTTTACTTTTCCATCAACAATTAATTGTTCTGCCTTACGCCTTGATGTAATTCCAGCTTGGGCAATTATTTTCTGTAACCGTTCCATCTCTTTCACCTCACGTACCATCATACTCTTCCACATGCGAATTCTCAAGCGAAAGAAAAGTCAATTAATTTAAAAGAAAGCAGATGGCACCAATCCATCTGCTTAAAGTCATTATCCAAACACAATTGTTACAATGATAATGGACGCGACAATTCCAACAACATCAGCTAGTAAGCCAACATTCAGGGCATCACCCATTTTCTTAATTCCTACGGCACCAAAATAAACGGTTAACACATAAAGAGTCGTATCCGTACTACCTTGCATAGTAGAAGCAAGACGACCAATAAACGAATCAGGACCAAACGTTGCGATTAAGTCTGAAGTCATACCAAGTGCACCTGTCCCTGAAATCGGCCGGATCATGGCAAGTGGAACGACTTCTGGAGGCACCCCTACCACTTGCAAAATTGGCTTTAATAGATCAATCAAGAAATCCATTGCACCAGATGCACGAAAAACCGAGATCGCCACAAGCATGCCAACAAGATACGGAATAATAGAAATCGCCATTTGAAATCCTTCTTTCGCCCCTTCTACAAAAACCTCATACGTTGCAACCTGCTTGTACGTCCCATACATCAAAATGAATGCAATTAGAATGGGGATAAGCCAAATCGATACGGCCGCAAGAAAGCCCATCTAGTAACGCCCCCTCCTCATTCTCCTGTGATAAAAATAGCGATCAATTAGCAGTGCACCAACTGTTGAACAAGTCGATGCCATAAGGGTCGTACCAACAATTTCTGTCGGAGAGACAGAACCATAACTCATTCTAATTGAGATGACTGTCGTTGGAATGAGCGTAATACTAGCTGTGTTAATAGCAAGAAGAGTGATCATCGAACGGCTCGCCTCTTCCTTGCCTTCATTTAACACTTTTAGTTGTTCCATTGCTTTAATTCCCATTGGAGTAGCTGCATTTCCGAGTCCAAATAAATTGGCTGTCATATTCGATAAAATATACCCCATTGCAGGATGATTGGATGGCACCTCAGGGAAAATACGAGTTGCAAATGGCCGTAATACGCTAGCCAATCTTTTTAACAATCCTGCTACTTCTGCGATCCTCATTAATCCTAACCAAAAGACAAGAATGCTTATAAGCCCAAAACAAATAGTAACAGCGTCCTTTGCTCCAGCAAAAATGGCTTCATTCACTTCTGTCATCCGTCCATTCACAGCAGCAAAACCTATACCAATGACGAGTATCCCCACCCAGATTTTATTAATCAATGCCCCTCACCCCTATCGTAAGCGAGAAAAGGTCAAGAAATCTTGACCAAAATCCTTTTTTTTCTTCTACTTCAGGTGGTTCAAATAAAAGTGGAACTTGACCAATCATCTCGTTATTTAATAAGAGTTCGACCTTTCCCACTGGTCTTGGTGGAACATAACTCTCCATTTTCGCATTTGTTGGCGGTTTAAAAAGCGTGATTTCTTTTTCTAAAGCTTCTTGCTCTGTCTTTGAAAGGGGATAGTCAAAAGAGTACGGCGCATAAACATGATCTTTATAGAAATGGTCATCAATTTCTTGCTGAATTCCTTTTTCAACTAGTGTTTCCATTGAATAAGCATCAAAAGCCCAGTTAAATAAATTCATGTGATCGTGCCAATCACTAGGTGCATTTAATGTAACAGCAATCAGATTCATGTCATCCTTTGTCGCTGTCGATACGAGTGTACGATGTGCCAGCTTTGTAAAGCCCGTTTTTCCTCCTGTTGAGTAGCGGTACAATTCTGTTAACAAACGATTTTTATTGCGCCAAACTCTGATATTGTCACCCTCGGCACGATGACTTTTTGTCGAGGAAATCTCTCTATATTGTCCATTGTTCATTGCATATCGCGTTAGAATGGCCATATCGTACGCTGATGAATAATGATTTTCATGATCATCAAGGCCATGTGGATTTTGAAATAATGTATTTGACATTCCTATTTGCTCAGCCTTCTCATTCATCATAAATACAAATCCTTCTAAACTACCACCAACATGTTCTGCTATTGCGACAGCCGCATCATTTCCACTACGAAGCATCAATCCGTAGACAAGATCCTCTAGTCTAATTTTTTCTCCGATTTGTAAATAAATCGATGACCCTTCCGTCCCTCTAGCGCGAGCAGAGACCTGAACCAGTTCGTTCATTTTTCCTGATTCAATCGCAAGAATGGCTGTCATGATTTTTGTAATACTTGCGATACGTTGGGGTTCATGCTCTCGTTTCCCATACAAAACTCTTCCAGATTCCTGCTCAATAAGCACAGCTGCCTGAGCCGAAACAGAAAAATTCCTTTGTTCCGCATGACTTTGAATAGGTAACGCTGTCATGATTAATAAAAAAACGATCATTATAAATGCGCATTTTCTCCTCATCCAAATCCCCGTCCTATCTATAAAAGTCGTTCTATTCCATACAATCTATCAATTTAAATGAGCCCTCAAAGTCTCTTTATAAGCCATGTCTATGCAGGACAACCAATGTTATGACAGTCATTATCCGAGTCTACAAGGCATGTTTACTTTTTAGACAAATGGAAACAATGAAGATCTTAAAGTGTAGACTCGTTAGGAGAGAAGAAAGAATGGTACTAAACGAAATGGCAATAGTCTTAGGAAGAATTTTAACGATTTTTCCATTACTTTTAGCAACTGCACTCATTATGGGGAAACGTTCGATTGGAGAACTTCCGATCTTTGATTTTCTTGTCATTATTACTCTCGCTTCTGTGACAGGAGCTGATATTGCTGATCCAAACATCAACCATATCCATACTGCTTTTGCCATCATAGCGATTGGTCTTTTCCAAAAATTTGTTGCCTTGCTCTTGATTAACAAACGCAAAATTGGAAAATGGATTACGTTCGAACCAACCGTCGTTGTAAAAGATGGTCAAATGCTCGTTAAAAATATTAAGGCTATCCGTTATTCCATTGATAATATTCTACAAATGTTGCGACAAAAAGACATTTTTGATATTGCCGAAGTCCAACTTGCGATCATTGAATCAAACGGTGATATTAGTGTGCAAAAAAAGCCTGAGAAATCAACACCTTTAATAGAGGATTTAGGGATAACGAAAAAATCAAGTGGAATATCATATCCTGTTATTATCGAAGGCGTCATCCGTGAAGAAGTGTTGAAGGATCTGCGATTAACGAAAGAAGCCCTTCGTAAGCGATTGCAAGACGAAGGGATCATAAGGATTGATTCAATCTTCCTTTGTACGATTAATGATGAAGGAGATCTTCATTTAGCCTATTCGAGAAATGATGAACGAATCGAGCGAATTCAACATTAACGATGGTTACTATTTTTCAAACGTTTTTCTAATTCATGAATACATGAAACGATGTTAACAGCTGCAGCAGGTTGTTTTACACACTTTGTCCGTCTCACCATTTGTTCATATAATAATGGATTAGTTAACATCTGTTCTAATAAAACGACTAACTCTTCTTTTTTTTCAGCTTTCAATGCCGTTCCTAACTCCATTAAGATTTCTGCATTTTGTTCTTCATGCCCTGGTACAGGTTTATAAATAATAATAGGCGTTTCACATGCAAGCGCTTCAGACATCGTTAAGCCGCCTGCTTTTGAGATAACAATATCACTTGCTCTTAAATAGGCAGTAAACTGCTTCGTAAATGGAATCACGTGAATACGATGCTTCCCTTGATAATTTCTGAGCTTTCGGTTTAGCGTTGTATTCATTCCAGTCATAATTAGCACCTGAATCGGTTTTTTAAGATGATCTAAAGTACGTAAAATTTCAACATAGTTGCCTAAACCAAGACCTCCCCCAGCAATTAATACTGTTTTTTCATAAGGATCCACATGTAAGTCTGTTCGAATCTTCCAACGTGGAACACATACATTAGGTATAGCCTTTATCGGAATTCCTGTATAGTAAAATTTCTCTAACGGAACCTTGTATATCTTTGCAAAACGATCGTAGTATGGTGATGCCGTAAAGTAAGCATCGATTTCCGGACGGAGATAAGCAGGATGAAGATGGAAATCTGTGATCACCGTATAAAGAGGAATATCTAAACGTTTCTTTCTTTTTAATTTAGCTAAAAAGGCGGTCACAAAAGGATGTGTAGAAATCATCACGGTTGTGCGCTGTTTACGAATAGTCGAATAAAGCTGTTCACTGAAAAAGGCACCTAAATAGTCCATGAGCAAAAACCAAGAATAGGCTTCACCGTACTCATATAACTTTCCCCAAAGCCTTGGTGTTAAGCGCAGCATATTTAAATAAGTATCCAAAAATAGTTTGTGTAATAAAGGATGAATCGATTGAAACGTATCAACAACAGTCACAGAGTCGCCACGAAGCTGAAACTGTTCTTGTAACGCATTTGATGCCTCATTATGGCCATTGCCAATTGATGCTGAAAATATTGAAATCTGACTCATTTAATCCTCTCTTTCTGAAACAGCTAGATACCTTTTTTGTTAGTGTTTGTTTTTTTATAAAGAACATTCATCAAAATTGACAGTAGCAAATCAAGATTGTCGAAAAAATTGTCATTTCATATTAAAAAATGGCAAGTAATCTCTGGATATAGTGAGGAATTAACTAAAGAGGATTAGTTAATAAAAAATAGAGGTAAGTGAGAGGATTAAAACTCTTTCCTAAAAATCCTCTACAAATAGACGGATATAAACATCAAATCCAATCTCTACTTGTAGGGAGCAGTTCAAAAATTGTATTGAGGAAAAACTGAAGAACCGTTATAACATAGGAACTTGCCTAACGACCTGCCCTTCTATTCGAGCAAAGATGTCAGCCAAATCATAACCCGTAATCGTCAGATCGTGATTTTTTAGTCCGATGATTGCCTGCGATGGATTAACTGCCTTGTATACTAAGTTCGCAACCGATTCAGCTAAATCGATTGTGCCACAAGGAAAATTACATTCCGTAGCTTAAACTCCATCAATCCATCTATGAATATGGACAATAGCGCCAACCTCAGGATTTTCCACTATAATCGAATTTGGCATGTGAATTTGTTCTTAGAAAAAATCAGCGAAAATAATAGGAGTTTTGTCTACACCTAAATAAACCATTCTAAATAGCTTGTAGTAATAAATATATTCGTCACATTTTGAAAAAAAGATGGGTGGAAATGAGTCAAGGAGGAGGATTTGCTCTAGTATTGTATTATTTCATTTTGCTTATTATTGTAGGCACAAGCTGGTGCTACAGAGACGGCGTATACGGGTTCTAAAAATATGAAGTAGACTGCGTGAGTAAGTAGTCTACTTCATATTTAAAAGAAATCTTAGGGGAAGTTGTCACACCATTAACCTTATTTACGCCTTTGTATAAGCAGATACCATTTTATGCACATGCTCCATTTGATCTGCACACCATTGATATGTTTGCTTCGCTTGATCGTTCTCGGTATCTAGAGCATACAATTGTAAATCTGCTTGTACTTTTCTTAAACTTGCGTCTAGTAATGGTAATTCTGTCGGTTCTGGAACTTGAATCAAATCATCAAACAAATCGATTGTTAATTGTCCGTATTCATCTACTTGTCCCAGAAAGACATTTTCGACAATTGCATCCATTTTACCGAGCTCTTCTTCAAGCCACTGCCTGTTAAAACCTCTTGTCGCTAGTGGTTCATCAAGTATTTTCCCGTCCATAATAACCGTTTCAGGTTCTTTAATTGGTGCCACTTGCTTATTCAGTACTTTCGCTGTAATTGGCTGTTTTTCTTTTTTTACTATTACATTAAGTTCACCGTTTCCTTCAAGAAGAGCAAACTCTACATCCGAGACCTGAAAGACTTGCTTGGACCTGAGCTTTCTCAGTAATTCATCCGACGTCACATGCTCTTTATTTAAATTATCCTCAAGTATTTTTCCATCTTTAATGACAGGAATGCCCTTTCCACTTATGATCGTACGAAACGTTAAACTTTTCATACTTAAAAAAGCGATTCCAATCGCCATACCTGCCCATATGACTAGCGAAACAATAACATAAGCAATGGGGATTTCTAATTGAAAGGAACCAACTGCAAGAATAATCGCAACAGATGCAATTAAACCAAATTCAAATTGTGACGTTTCACCAATCGGTTTTCGGACAAAAAAACGCGTGACAGTAAACAATAAAAGAAGACCAACCAAGCTTCTTATTCCAACCTCGAGCCATCCAGGCATATCCATCCTCCTTTACGTTTGTTGATATTGTGGTTCTTCATATTCAATTTGACCGACTCTCTTCTTTATCTCATGAATGACTGTGCGCGTTTTAAGTGCACCTTGGTGAAAGGCTTCTCTTGCCTCTTGTTCAGAAGTCTTAAGTGCTAGCGAAGACAACGTTGCTTCAATCGATTGTAAGGTTACGAGCGTTCCATGTACTTGACTTCCTACCGTCATTCCACATTTCTCCTTTATCCTTTTGGTTTAAATGCGAGGGATGCAAGAAACCCGAAAATGATCGCTGCAGATATACCCGCACTCGTTACTTCGAAAATCCCAGTAATGACTCCAATCATTCCTGTCGTCTCTGCTTCAGCCATTGCACCATGAACGAGTGAATTACCAAAACTCGTAATCGGTACAGTTGCCCCGGCACCAGCAAAGTCAATTAAAGGCTCATATAAACCAAACCCATCTAATATTGCCCCACCAACAACAAGAGTACTCATCGTATGCGCAGGTGTTAATTTCATCACATCCATTAATAGTTGACCAATGACGCAAATGATTCCTCCGACAATAAATGCTGATAAAAAAATCATGTCTCCTCACCCCCTGCTTCAATCGACACAGCGTGCGCGATACAAGGTATCGTCTCCTGCTGCTGGAAAGAAAGAGGTGATAATAATGCCCCTGTTGCAACAATGAGCATTCTTTTTAACTCACCACGTTTCATTTTGTTAAGGAGATGCCCATACGTAACGGATGCGGAACAACCAGGTCCACTAGCACCAGCAAGAATTGGCTGCCCTTCCCTATAAATCATCAACCCGCAGTCTTGGAATGTACCATCTGGAAGTTCTAACCCTTTTTCAGCAAGCAATTCTTTTGTAATCGGTAGTCCAATTGAGCCTAAGTCACCCGAAGCAATTAAATCGTAATGATCTAAAGGCAGATTTCGATCACGAAAATGAGCAATAATTGTGTCGGCAGCTGCTGGTGCCATCGCCCCGCCCATATTAAAAGGGTCAGATAATCCCATATCAATTACTTTTCCAATCGTTGCAGATGTCACAACTGGGCCTTCTCCGACATTCGATACTAAAGCAGCTCCTGATGCGGTAACAGTCCATTGAGCCGTTGGAGGCTTTTGTCCACCATATTCAGTAGGATAACGAAATTGCTTTTCTGTTGCAGCATTATGGCTTGAGGCAGCAGCAATCACTCGTTCTGCCCCTTTTCCATTGATAATAAAAGCCGCTAAAGCTAAGCCTTCCATCGAAGTCGAGCAGGCGCCAAATAGTCCTAAATAAGGAATGGCAAGCGTCCTGGCAGCAAAACTTGAAGGTGTTACCTGATTGACTAAATCACCAGTAAACATAAATTGGATATCTTCTTTTTGTAACTCTGCCTTTTCAATTGCTCGAGTGATCGATTCTTCTAATAAGACACGTTGAGCTTTTTCATACGAATCCTCTTCAAGCCATAAGTCATCATGAAGTAAATCGAAATCATCTGCCAGCTCTCCTTTTGCTTCAAATGGTCCGCCAACTGTTCCAGTTGAAATGATCACTGGCCGATTTTCAAATATCCACGTTTGATGTCCTTGCAGCATATTACATTCCTCCCCACTGAATAAAAGCCGTTTTAATCAGTGCAATAATAAATGCGGCGACTGTTCCAAAGACAATAACAGACCCAGCAAGCTTAAACATATTTCCGCCTACACCTAAAACGTATCCTTCCGTACGATGCTCGATTGCTGCAGATGCGATTGAATTAGCGAACCCCGTGACAGGGACAGCTGTTCCCGCACCTGCAAATTGTGCAAAACGATCATAGACACCAAATCCTGTTAGAAGGACAGCTAAAAAGATTAATGTCGCAACAGTCGGGTTTCCGGCTGTTCGTTCAGTAAAATCAAAGTATACATAAAAAACGGTTTGGATCCCTTGCCCTATTAAGCAAATTAATCCACCAACTAAAAATGCACAGATACAATTTTTAAATATCGGCCGTTTGATTTCATGTTTCTTCGCTAGTTTCTGATATTTCTCTTGTGCAGGTGTCACATTCTTTAATTTGCTCGACGACATCCCTCATCACCCCTTTATGATCCTTTCATCATCTCTTCTAATTTTTTCAGTTCTTCTTTCAATCGTTCCTCACTAATTTGCTTGTTCTTAAGCTTTTGCTCTAACTTTTCTAATTCGATAAATATTTTTTTATCTGTTGAAAGATGAACATTTGCATCTGGAAACCGTTTTTTTACAGCATCATGACCTTGTTTACGAATTTCTTTAAGACGAAAACGATCAAAGTGCTTTACTTGTGGGGCTAAATAAATATTCTGATTTTCGTTAACCCCTTTCACTTCCACTACTTCCTCCATAGAAAGGACAATTTGTTTTGCTTCATCCGCCACATTCTGATTGATCATTGCATTATTTGCTAACGCCATCGGTTTAACGTCTTCCTGCGCGTGAAACGCCTGACAACCTGTTAGCAACATCATGAATAATATTCCTTTTATTAGTCCCTTCATCATTGCGTTCTCCTTCCATTATCTATGTAGAACAAAGGGTGACTTACCCTTAAAGTCACCCTCAACCATTTCTTATTGCTTGTATTGTGGCTCTTCCTGTTCAATTTCTTGCAATCTAGGTTCAAGGCCCTGAACAATACCTTGAGTTTGTGTAGCCATTTGTTGAAATAGTTGCTTTGCTTGCTGATTTTCCGTCTCTAATGCAAATGTCTCTAAGCTTGCTTGTGCACTTTTTAAACCTGCTACTGTTTGTTTCATTTTTGCTGCTACTGTCATATATACTCATCCCCCTCTTAGTGGTTGAAGATCAGTGCCTTCACAGGTTAGAATAAACACTTTGACCTGAAACTATTTCATACAATTTTTGTAAATCAATATAGATTCTTTTGTGCTACACTAATCAAAAATCTATAAATTCGAGGTGTCTTCATGTATGTAACAATCATCATGCTTTCTTTTTTAATCTGTACATTTCTCATTCTCCTTATCATCTTTAAAAGACAAAAACGTCTATTAGAAGATGTTCAACACATGAAACAGATAATCAAAGAGCTAACCATTGAGTCAAAAGTGACACAGCATTATCTCCAAACAGAATTACGTAATGAAAAGAAAGCTCATGTCTTGCTGCTCGCTTACCGTATTCGCGATACTGTTCATAAACAAGAAAAAGCTATTTTTGCAAAGACCATTGAAGATACACCTTTAACACACGGGCTACCAGACGACGAATTAGCACAACTTTTCTCACCAGAACACGCGCTTATCATTCAACAATACTTTTCTGCTTATAGACAATACATTAAGATGTACTGGACCAACTCAGCTGGAAAAAATAAAACGATTTTTCGAGGAACAAAAGATTCATCCGAATCAGAGCTTGGACAGCTTCACCTCGCCTCCTCTCACCTCGTCAAACAATTTGATCAATGGCTTATTCAATTACAGTCCACTACATAATCGCCTCTTTTTTCGTCCACACTACAGCTTGTAGCGATCATGTAAAAAGGGGTAGTTGTAGTGTGAATACGAATTTCCTTTCCTTAACTGTAGAGTTACTTATCGGTTTTTTTGCCCTGCTAGTCATGACAAAAATTCTAGGCAAAACCCAAATTACGCAACTATCACCATTTGACTTTATTTCAGCATTAGTTCTTGGAGAGCTTGTCGGAAATGCAATTTATGATGATGAAATCGGACTACAATACGTCCTCTATGCCATTGTGTTTTGGGGTGTTTTAATTTTTGCGATTGAAATGGTGACCCAGAAATTTCGAGGGTCGCGCTCGTTCTTAGAGGATAAGCCTGCTCTTGTGATTGCCGAAGGGAAAATTCAATACGAGGAATTAAAGAAAAATAAGCTAGACCTGAATCAACTTCACCATTTGTTACGTGAGAAGGACGTGTTCTCTGTTCGAGAGGTCGCATATGGCGTTCTTGAAACAAATGGTTCCGTCAGCGTATTAAAAAAACAACCTGTCGATACTCCCAAAAATAGTGATTTACAAGTCCCAGCTAAACCTGTCTTCCTCCCAATCACTCTCATTTTAGATGGAGAAATCATTGAAGAGAGCTTAAGGAAATTAGAAAAAGAAAAGTCTTGGTTAACCGATGAATTATTCAGACGCGGTATTCCAGGCCCTTCCTCTGTACTTTTTGCTGAATGGTTAGAAGGAGAAGGGTTTGAAATTCAAACTTACTAAAATGTAAATTAAGAGGTGGTTAAGGAATGGTGGCGCGAAAAATATGGTTAATATTAATTCTTGGAGTTGTGCTCATAAGCTGTCAACAACAAGAACCAGAAGGAGCCAGTTTATCTGCACTCTCTAAAGAGAAATCGAACAAAGATGAAAAGAAGGTCATCGTTATGGTGGTGGATTCAATGACAGAAACACTTGTTCATAACGGTCTTAAAAATGGAGCCACCCCTGCCCTATCTTATTTGATCGATCATGGGACCGTCTACCACGATCTCATCTCCCCTTTTCCAACAATGTCCGTTGTGATTGAGAGTTCGTTAATAACTGGTACACCACCAAATAAACATCAAGTACCAGGCTTAATTTGGTATGACGAAACAAACGATGAGCTTGTTGATTATGGTTCAACTGTACCTAGAACATGGAAGCTTGGGACAAAGCCAGTCTTAATGAATGGTTTGTATGATTTAAATAATCAAGATTTATCTCAAAAGACCGAAACGATCTATGAGGCGCTTCACCAAAAAGGTCGTACGACTGGTTCTGTCAATATGCTTGTCTATCGTGGTCCTTATTCACATGAGATCTCTCCTCCACCTTATCTCAAACAATGGCTCGACCTTCCTAAACCCCTCGAAACGAAAGGACCAGATTTGCTTGCTTTAGGTCAAGTGATCAAGCCTAAAGTGATTCAACAAGAGCAACTTAGTGACGGGCTATTTAATAGGTTTGGGATCAATGATGACTATTCAGGGAAAGTAGCTGAAACATTAATTAAAAAAGGAGAACAGCCTGATTTTATGATGGTCTTTTTCCCAGATTTTGATAAAGAAGCTCATAAAAATGGACCTACTAGCACAGAGCTCTTTGCCAGTATAGATTTGAAGGTACAACAAATTTTAAATGCCTATGAAAGCTGGGATAAAGCCCTAGAAGAGACGACATTTATTATCATTGGCGATCATAGCCAAGACAAAATCAAGGAAAAAGGAGAGGAAGCTGCTATTGAGCTTGCTTTGTTGCTTGATCCTTATAAGATCGCTCCATTACTCGATGAACCTAGCTCAGGTGATGTTGTCATTGCCAATAATCACCGAATGGCCTATGTTTATTTATCAAATGCTGCATTAGACTTTCCTGCGGTTGCAGACCGTTTTGCACAAGATACACGAATTGACCATGTAGCATGGTTAGAAGAAGATAAGCTGATTCTCTATCAAGTTGGAACTTCAGGCTACTTACGAATAACGGAAGACGGAAAATGGCAAGATCGTTATGGTCAGCGTTGGGAAATCGAAGGAAATGAAGCAATAGCAGACATTCACTTGAACAAAGAAACCATGTCGATTGACTACAATGCCTATCCAGATATCTTTCACCAATTATTTGCAGCCCTTCGAAGTCACAGTAACCCAATGGTCATAACAGCAAAGCCAGGCTACACCCTTAAAACAGAGGGAGCCCCTGTACACCATGGTGGAGGGGAACATGGCGGGCTCCATCATAATGATACCGTTACTTCCATGATTATTGCTGGAAGTGACAAACAACCAAAAATAAGACGGATGGAAAACTTAAAAGAATACTTTCTTAGTCTGTATCAATAGTAAACAACTTGCCACTACTAGAACAAACCAAGTAGTGGCTTAATAAGGTTGCCATCTTAACTGACGAGCATGAAGAAAACGATTTTCTACAGCCGGCCAGTTAACAATATTCCACCAATTGTCAATGTAAGGTTTGCGTTCATTTTTGTATTGTAAATAATAAGCGTGCTCCCACACATCAAGAACGAGTAATGGAATGACATCTTGTTGACTTAAATTTTGGTGTTTTTCCGCTTGAAGGATCTCTAGGCGATGTGAACGAGGAGACCATACAAGTAAGGCCCAGCCGCCACCTTCAACCTTTTCCGCTGCAGCAGAGAAATGTCCTTTCATTTTGCGGAAACTACCGAAGTCTTGCCTAATTTGCGTACCTATTTCACCACTAGGTTCCCCTCCGCCACGAAGACTCATAATCTCCCAGAAAATGGAGTGCAAATAATGCCCAGCACCGTGAAAAGCAGCCTCCCTTTCCCAATGCTTAATGAGGTCATAATCATTGCGATTACGCGCTTTTTGCATTTCCGTTTCTGCTTTATTTAATCCATCGACATAGCTTTGATGATGCTTATCATGATGCAGACGCATAATTTCTTCAGAAATATATGGTTCTAGTGCATTGTACGCATATGGCAGTGGCGGTAATGTATGCCCTCCAATCGGAACAGGGTTTATCCGAATTTCTCCTCCATTCATACGTGCTAGTTCAAGATCATTCCATTTTTCGAACACATCGGAAGCTAGCTCACTTAAATCATCATCACGTACTTCATTTTCCACATTTTCTCCAAGGTTACATTCTTCCAAAAGTGCGGCAAGTGAGTTCACAAACAGCTTAATCTTATCATAACTAACCCGTCCTTCTATTTGAGGACCATACTCATTCCACACGTTTTTCATTTCTGTGGCCCATTCACAAATCGCTTTTTTATGCGCATTCATTCTCATCACTCCTAGTCAGTGATTACTTCTCTATCCTATGAAGGAATGTAGCCTAAAGGTGACAAAAATAAAAAACAGAGTAAGGATCATCCCTACTCTGTCTCTAATGTTTCCTCAAATTTTTTAAAGAAGAGATCCGCTTCATCTTCAAGTGATTCCACATCGATTTCTTCTGGTAAAGGTGGCAGCTCCTCTAAACTTTTTAAGCCGAAGTGATCTAAGAAAAACGGTGTTGTCCCGTACAAAATTGGTCTTCCTGCCCCTGGTGCTCGTCCGACTTCTTTAATGAGAAGCTTTGATGTTAACGACTGAATTGCTTTTTCTGACTTCACCCCACGAATGTCATCGATCTCCATTCTTGTTATCGGCTGACGGTAAGCAACGATCGCTAACGTTTCAAGCGCAGCCTGAGAAAGCCCTGAATGGATTGGAGATGTTGCCAGTTTCTTAAAATAAGGAGAATGCTCAGGTCTTGTCGTTAAGCGATATCCCCCTGCGACTTCAATGATTTGCAGTCCTCGTTGCTGTTCGTTACATAATTGTTGAAGCGATAGAAGCGCATCATAAACCGTCTCGACTTCAACATCTAGCACTTCAGCCAGTTGTTCCACTGTTATTCCTTCGTCTCCAATTACAAATAATAACCCCTCAATCGCCGCATGCAATTCTTCAAGCTTCACGATCACACCCCTCCTTCTGTGCTGTATATCATGATGTCTTGGAAGTTGCTCGATTGCTCACATTGAATTGCTCTCGTTTTCATTAACTCTAGAATGGCCAAAAATGTTACCACAATATGCCCTCGCTCTTGGACTGTAAACAATTCATTGAAGCGACATCTTCCTCGAAATCTAGCGAGGTCTGTTAACACCTCTTGCATTCGATCTTCAATCGAATACTCTTGGCTTGTTACTGTAGTCATACGTGGAGCTTTTAATTCTTTACGCTTTAATAGTTTCTGGTAAGCACTTAACATATCAAACAATGAAACACCTTGTATCGCAATATCTCTTCGTTCATCTTCAGAAATATAAGGATCCAAATCTTCAGGTGGTCGCGTGTGGACAAGACTGCGTTCCTGTTCTTTTTCTTTCAATTCAGTTGCTGCTTCTTTGTATTTTTTATACTCAATCAAACGATACATTAATTCTTCACGAGGATCCTCGTCTTCTTCAACTTGCCAATCCTCATCAAAAAGCTCTTCCTGTTGCGCCGGAAGAAGCATTTTACTCTTTATTGCTAACAAAGTAGCAGCCATGACTAAATATTCACTGGCAACATCGAGCTGAAGATCCTGCATCGCATGAACGTATGACATATACTGATCTGTAATCACCGCTACAGGAATATCGTAAATGTCTACCTCTGCTTGGTTAATAAGGTGAAGAAGGAGATCGAGGGGACCTTCAAAAGTATCAAGTTTGACACTATAAGGATTCATCTAACCACCACTAGCTTCTATTTTTTGCGCTAGAGCAGATTATACCATAATTCAACTATGCGGGGAACATGCCTTCGCTTAGATGAGTATGGTAAACTAGTAGAAATAGCTAATTATGAATAAATCGTCATTGTAAAAAGGAGTTTATCTATGTATCCAAAGCCCTATTTAGATTATCTTATTTATTTTCATGTTGAACGGGATTACTTCGAGTGTCATGAAATTTTAGAAGAGTATTGGAAAGCACAACCTCGCGGAAAACGGCAGGTACATTGGGTAGGCTTAATCCAAATTGCTGTAGGGCTGTATCACCAGCGGAGAGGAAATATCAATGGCGCAAGAAGAATGTATAAGAAGGCAGCCTCCATTATTACTGGGCAAACAGATTCCATAACAAAATTAGGACTTGATGTACAGGCATTGCTTGAACTTTTAAATAAGCAGATCGATACACTTGAGCAACAACCATTTGCTGATATCAATTTACCGATTACAGATAAAACACTGCTAATTGCTTGTAAGAATCGTTGCGGGGAACTGGGGATAGAGTGGAACATGACAAAGAGCAGCTTAGATGATGCTCTTATAAACAAGCATACAATACGTGATCGCAGTGACGTCATAGCTGAGCGCGCTAGACAGCTTGTTTTACGACAAACAAAACAGGGAGAGAAGAACTAATCCTCGTTCTCCTCTTCCTCCAAGCAATAGAGCAAAAATTCTTTTGTCGGTTTAGTAGGCTTTAACTCACAAGGTAAGAGCTTTCGTAATTCTTCAATCATTTTTGTTCCAATACCCTCATCACGAAAAGAAGGATTCACACAGAGATGATGAAGCTTTGCTTGTTCACCTTCCACCTGTATACCAACTACACCGACAAAATCTTCTTCTTTCCAAAGGTAAAGCTTCCAATCAGGATCATTCTCATACGTGTCCATTGTCTTCTGAAGCTTCTTAATTTCTTTTTCTTTCGGCATAAAAGATAAAAGACCCATCGCTATTTTTCGATTAGACATTTTATAAGGTACTAACATACAAACCTCTCACATTTTTTGACATATTCATAAAGAGATTAAATTTATTTACTTGTTCACAATTTTAACATTATTTACTAGATTCCATTGATTTTTTTACATAAATGCAACGAATTTATTCTACCATATGCAGTTAGTAAAACAAATGTTTCTCTAAATAAAATTCAATATAATGGAATACAAAAAACGACAAAGACTATCACGTCTGTGTCGTTTTTTTGTATTCTTACTGATCAAAGCTACGGCTTAAATTTGCCATTTCAATTGCTGCTGTTGCGGCATCCCAACCTTTGTTACCAGCTTTTGTACCAGCACGCTCAACAGCTTGTTCAATCGTATCCGTTGTTAATACACCAAATATGACTGGCTTGCCACTTGATAGCGCAAGTGACGACACTCCTTTAGCAACCTCGCTACAAACATAATCAAAGTGTGGCGTTGCCCCGCGGATAACTGTACCAAGTGTGATGACCGCATCATATTTACCTGAATCAAGCATCTTCTTCGCTGCAAATGGAATTTCAAATGCACCTGGTACCCAAGCAATATCAATATCTTCTTCTTTAGCACCATGTCTTCTTAATGCGTCTTCTGCCCCACCAAGAAGCTTACTTGTAATAAATTCATTAAAGCGTCCTACAACGATTCCTACTTTTAATCCTGTTGCTACTAATTGTCCTTCAAATACTTGTCCCATTATAAAATTCCTCCCAAGAATAGATCTCTATAAGTTTTTTGATATTGCTAATATAAACGGTTATTTAAAAATGAAGCATGTGACCGAGTTTTTCACTTTTTGTTTTTAAATAGCGTTCGTTATCTTTGTTATGTGGTAATTGCAACGGAACGCGGTCAACAACTTCAAGACCATACCCTTTTAATCCTGTAATTTTACGTGGATTATTTGTTAATAAGCGCATTTGCGTCACACCGAGCTCACGTAATATTTGTGCTCCAATTCCGTAATCACGTAGATCTGCTGGAAAACCTAGCTTCTCATTCGCTTCGACTGTGTCGTACCCTTCCTCTTGAAGCTTATAAGCTCTTAGCTTGTTCATTAGACCAATGCCGCGACCTTCTTGGCGCATGTATAAAAGAATACCACTACCTGCTTTCTCGATTTGGGCAAGAGCTGCGTGTAGCTGTGGCCCACAATCACAACGATGCGATCCAAATACATCACCCGTTAAGCACTCAGAGTGAACACGCACAAGTGTCGGTTCTCCCTCAATAATCTCTCCCTTAACAAGCGCAACATTTTCCTTGCCGTCAATGACATCAGAAAAACCAATTGCTCTGAAATCACCAAAATCGGTTGGAAGCTTAATTTCCACTTCGCGTTTGACCAGTGAATCCTTACGATGACGATAGCGAATTAAATCTTTGATTGTAATCATCTTTAACCCATGCTCATCCGCTATTTTTCTAAGTTCAGGTACACGAGCCATTGTGCCATCTTCATTCATAATTTCACAAATCACTCCTGCAGGTTTCGCTCCAGAAAGACGCGCTAAATCAACTGCAGCCTCTGTATGTCCCGCACGTCGCAGAACTCCACCATTTTTAGCAATGAGCGGGAAAATATGTCCTGGTCGCTTAAAATGGTACTTTTTTGCTTCAGGATCAATTAAAGCTCGAACGGTATCTGCCCGTTCTTTTGCAGAGATCCCTGTTGTAGACGTTTGATGATCAACACTCACCGTAAAAGCCGTACCATGAGGATCTGTATTATGATCGACCATCGGCACAAGATCAAGCTCTCTTGCACGATCTTGCGTAATCGGAGCACATATGAGACCACGACCATGGGTAGCCATAAAATTAATCACTTCAGGAGTTGTTTTTTCTGCTATCGCAATAAAGTCTCCTTCATTCTCGCGATCTTCATCATCACATACAATGACGACTTTCCCCTGCATAAGCTCGTAAATTGCTTCTTCGATCGGATCAAACAACGTTTCTTCCTTATTATCGGCCATCCGACTCACCATCCCACTCTCTATTTATTTAAAACCATGCTCTTTTAAAAATTCTCCAGTTAATGATTGATTAGGCTGCTTCTTATGATCAAAGCGTCGCGTGATAAATTGTTCAATATATTTGCCTATCATGTCACATTCGATATTGACTCGGTCGCCTACACCTTTTGAGCCGATAATCGTTTCTTCAATCGTGTGTGGAATGATTGAGATCGTAAAGCTTTTTTCATCAACAGCGAATATCGTTAGACTCGTACCATCAACGGCAACCGAGCCTTTTTCCACCATATAATGCCTTAATTCAGGCCCAATGCCAATTTGATAATAGACCGCGTTTTGCTCAGGCGTTTTAGCGAGAATTTTACCCGTTCCATCAACATGACCCGATACGAAATGACCGCCAAACCTGCCACCTGCACTCATCGCACGCTCAAGATTTACTTTTGCACCACGACCGAGACCCTGTAAGCTTGTTGCACGAACCGTCTCAGGCATGACATCAACGGTAAAATACTCCTTCGTAAAGGATGTAACAGTCAAGCAAACACCGTTCACCGAAATACTATCACCTAGCTGCACATCCTTTAAAATCCGCTTCGCACCTAGCTTCATCACCATCGCTTCGCCACTTTGACGAATATCTAGGATCGTTCCAATTTCTTCTATGATCCCTGTGAACATTACTCCCCCTCCTTTACTTTTGCGACAACTTTTATATCTGCACCAATCGTTGTTACTTCTATTATGTCCAATTGAAGGGCTTCATCCACTTCCAAAAATCCTTCCCCACCAATGGCAGTCAGTGCCCCGTTACCACCAAACAGCTTCGGAGCCATATACATAATGATTTGATTGATCGCGCGTGCTTTTAAAAAGCTACCATTTACTTCCGCGCCACCTTCAACAAATAAAGATGTCACACCTTTTGAACCAAGCACTTGCAGAACGGTTTGAATGGAGTCATCAGGTAAACGCACGACCTCAACTCCAAACTGCTCAAGCGCTTCTTGCTTTTCTTTAGAAGCTTGCTCTGTCGTTAAAATCCAAGTCGGAGCTTCCTGATCCGTCACGAGCTTCGTATCAAGCGGTGTCCGAAGCGTCCGATCAAGCACAACTCGAATCGGATTTTTACCACCATTTGGAAGACGCGTTGTTAAAGACGGATTATCCGCAAGTACTGTACCAATCCCGACAAGAATCGCATCATGTGTATGTCGGTAACGATGAGTATCCTCTCTAGCAGCTGGGCTAGTAATCCATTTACTTTTCCCTGTCGTCGTCGCTGTTTTCCCGTCAAGTGTCGTCGCAGATTTCAATGTAACAAACGGTGTCGCATTCTTCATGTAGTGAAAGAAGACTTCATTCAAGGCATCGGCTTCTTCTTGGCAAATACCAAAAACAACTTCTAGCCCAGCTTGTCGCAATTTATCAAGACCTCTTCCAGCAACAGCGGGATTTGGATCACCTGTCGCTACGACAACTCGTTTTAATCCTTGCTCGATAATTAAATCCGCACAAGGTGGCGTTTTTCCGTAATGGCTACATGGCTCAAGGGTGACATAAATCGTTCCACCACGCGCTTTTTCACCAGCCATTTTCAACGCCTGAACTTCCGCATGACCTTCTCCAGCCTTTAAATGAGCCCCAACCCCCACGATCGCACCGTCCTTCACCACAACGGATCCGACCATTGGATTTGGAGAGGTTTGACCACGTGTACTTTCAGCCAGTTGGAGGGCAAGCTTCATATAGTCTTGATCGTTCATTCAGATCCCTCCTGTTTTTATAGATACATCCTTTAATGAAGTTTTTGCAAACAGAAAAAGCCCTGAGTTTAATAACACTCAGGGCTTGAATTGAAAAGAGTCACGAAATAAACGCGCAATATGTAAATATTGACGTTGTTGCAGTGTGTTAAAAAAGGACAGACTAATCCCTTTAAACGCAGATGATTTTTCAAAAATCATCGCTACACCGTCTCGTTCCTTCTCCCATCCAGACTTTCACTGTCGGTCCCGGATTTTCACCAGGTCCACCGCCTCTATAAATAGATTCGGGTCACGGACTAAGAAGCCATCGCTTCATCACCGCCGGTCGGGAGTTTCACCCAGCCCCGAAGGAAACGACCAATAAGGTCTTATATAAAGTTGTTGAATTGATTGTATCCTTTACGATAATGATTCGTCAACAACTTTGCTCGTAAAAAAGACCCAGGCCACTCTGAGCCTCCTTCTACTACTCCTCATTCTTTTCTTTTTCTTGCAACTGCGCTAATTTCGCAAGCAAAATATGCTGCGGCATGTGCATAATTTGTTCGATTGGTACGTTTAATGATTTTGCTAATGTTTGTGCTGTTTCGGCTGATATTTGTAATGGTCTCATTTCAATCTCTCCCTTTTGCTATATTTAATCTAGACATTACACGATCGTTGCTTGCTTTTGAAATAATTTTTTTGTGAATTCTTGAAAACTCGTTGCGATTAGCTGCTCTTCCCAGCTCCCATCACCGTTTTCGCTCCCTATAAAATAAACAACCCCTGGCTCTGCTCCTTGCTTGCGATAATCAAGGGCAACCCAAGATTCAAAATCACCTGTCAGTAATACGATTCCGTTTGGCAATCCACATTCCTCGACAAATACGCTCGATAATCCAACGCCGCTCTCTACATCGATTTCATATAAATACGGCACGATTGCCGCATCACCATCCTCAAATAATACATAACGATACTTAAGCTCGCCACCGTTTTGCTCAAGCATTAATGTCACATAATCTTTAGGCAGCTTAACACAAAGCTGCTGCTCAACAAGATTGACTTTTTCAATCGTTAGTTTTTCACCTGGCTTATATTCAGTAGCTGATTTCCAAAAGCTTTGACCTTCGTAAAATTGTAAACGCATCACTAGCCTCCTATCTATCCCAATTAGCTTATAACCATTATAGAACAGAGAAGCGTACAGCGCCATTCGTTCATTTTAAAGAGATTAAAATGCATGTCCTTTTAACGATTTTTAATATCAAGTCATGTCCTTCCCTTTTTTTTAATAAGATGTATTGGAGGTGGCTTCATGAGACGACCTAGACGAAATTTACATAGGCCACAAACGAAGAAACTCGCATTTCGCCATGTTTTCTTGCTTTCGTTTACGATCTTTCTCATACTCACAGCAACAGGCTTCTGGCTCGTTGAAAAATCGATTCGTCCTACATTGTTAACAATCGCTACGACTGAAGCGAGAAAAATTGCCACAGAAGCGATCAATGATGCTGTGTCTAAAAAAATTGCCGATAGCCTTGATATTGAAGATATTATTGAAATGGATAAAGACGAAGAAGGCAATGTAACAAACATTCGATTTAATACTCGAACCTATAACCGTGTTCTTTCCGAAACAACTGGTCGTGTGCAAAGATATTTACGTGCTTTAGAGCGAGGTGAAATTGTTGATTTAACGATACCAGATGACTTCGAGCTCGATCATTTTGGTGCGATTAATAATCAAGATGAACCAGGTAATATTATTTACACGATCCCGCTTGGGCAGGCAACCAATAATGCTTTACTCGCTCACTTAGGGCCTAAAGTACCTGTTCGACTCTCTTCTATTGGTGACGTCAAATCAACCATTAATCGCGATATCGAAAGCACTGGGATTAATAATACGTATATTTCATTAAATATTTTCCTCGAAGTCGATGTCAAAATTGTTATTCCATTTGCAACGAGTACGCAACTTGTTCAAACGACATTCCCTGTTGGTACTGTTTTCGTTCAAGGCAAAGTGCCTGAAGTGTATTCTGAAGGTAGCGGCGGTATGATTATTCCGGGAACGCCAACGAATTAACGAATTTCACTTCCATCATCACTCTCGCTAGTGCAGCTTATTGCACTAGCCTTTTTTTATATTTTGTTTCAAATAAGTGATCAATGACACCTAATTCCATCAAGCGAATACCCTAGTTAGAAGACCCAAAATCATCACAAATGGGAGGAAGAGAAATGACAGAAGAACTCATTACTCCATGGGATCTTGATGGCACTCTTGGGGAATTTTACGTTCCTCCTTATATCGAAGAAATGGCACAAGAAGTTATCGGCCATTATGACATGAGTGTTTGCCATATGGAGGTTATAACAACGAAAGCTGATAAAGGTGGTCTCATTTGGAAAATTGACACCAATCACGGTCCACTTAGCTTTAAACTCCTGCACCGCAGACCAGGAAGGAGCTTATTTAGTTTAGGTGCTCAACAATATTTAGTAGAGGAGAAAAAAGCAAAAGTCCCACCTATTATTAAAACAAAATCTGGGGAACTTTTTGTTGAAATGGGCGGAAAGCTGTGGTTTGTAGCAGATTGGATCGAACCTCTTAACCCAGTAACAAAAGATATCGAAGGGGCGAAAGCACTTTGCTATGCATTAGGCGAATTTCATCAGCTTTCCAAGGGCTATACCCCGCCTAAAGGTGCTGAAAACCCTTCACGACTTTATCGTTGGCCTAAATCCTATCAAAAAGTCGTTAAGAAAATGGATTGGTTTCGAAAGATCGCAAATTCCTATAGCGAAATGCCTGCAAGTCAAACGATTCTCTTTGTGACTGACATGTTTGAAGATCAAGCACGTCAGGCATTGACACGTCTTGAGCAATCAGCCTACAAAGAACTAATTGCAAGAGGCAACCAAGCATGGGGACTCGTTCATCAAGATTACGGCTGGTCAAATGGCCAAATGGGACCTGATGGCATGTGGATCATTGACCTTGATGGTGTTGCCTACGACCTGCCGATTAGAGATTTACGTAAACTGATTACTGGGACAGTTGATGATATGGGTATCTGGGACCTCACTTGGATGACAGAAATGATTAAATCCTATCATGAAGCTAACCCGATTGAACCTGAATTATATGATATTTTAATGATCGACATGGCACTCCCAAATGAATTTTACAAAAATGTAAAGGAAATGGTTTATGAGCCTGATGTCTTTATGGACAATGAGCTAGATACATTGTGTAGCCGGATTGCCGAGACAGAGAAAACAAAATGGCCCGCCTTAGAAGAATTACAAAAATGGAAGGGGGAACTTTCCACATGAATATTTTGATGATTTGTACCGAGAAGCTTCCCGTCCCTCCAGTAAGAGGGGGGGCGATCCAAACCTATATTGAAGGAGTCTCCTCTTTTTTAAGTAAACACCATGATGTCACCATACTCGGAACACCAGATCCATCCTTACCTGATGATGAGACGGTAAATAATATCCGTTATGTGCGTACTCCAGGCGGGCTCGTCGAAACCTATATGGAAGGCGTCACACAATTTCTTCAATCCCATACATTCGATGTTATTCACATTTTTAATCGACCACGACTCGTTCTTCCTGTTAGACAATATGCTTCTGATGCTCGCCTTATTTTAAGCATGCATAATGATATGTTTATTCCACAAAAGATTAAGCCAGAGGAAGCTGAGGCAGCGATTAACGAGCTTGATAAAATTATTACAATCAGTGATTATGTCGGCCGGACAATAGCTGAGTCATTTCCAAACGCCGCTTCAAAATTAAAAACGATTTACTCCGGCGTAGATTTAGATCGATTTGTACCACCGAATTCAAAAGAAGCAGAAAAAATGCGTGAAGCTATTCATCAAGAGTATGATTTATCTTATAAAAAAGTAATTTTATTCGCAGGCAGACTCTCTGCCAATAAAGGGGCAGATATCCTTGTTCAAGCCATTGGTGAGGTTGCAAAAAAACATCCAGATGTCGCACTAGTTCTCGTCGGCAGTAAATGGTTCAGTGTCGATGACGTCAGCGATTATGTTGCTTACGTACGCGCACTTGCCTCTCGCTTGCCCGTACCTGTAATTAATACAGGATTTGTATCACCTGATGAAATTCAAAAATGGTTTGCTGCTGCCGACATTTTTGTGTGCCCATCTCAATGGCAGGAACCACTGGCCCGTGTACACTATGAAGCAATGGCTTCAGGACTACCAATTGTCACAACACAAAGAGGCGGTAATCCTGAAGTGATCATTCCAAACGAAAATGGCTTAATTGTCGAAACACCTGAAGATCCTTTAGCCTTTGCAAAACACCTATCAACACTTCTATCTAATCCCCAGCTCGGTAAAAAAATGGGTCAATACGGGAGAAAGCTTGCAGAAGAAAAGTTTACGTGGAACCGAGTCGCCAAAGATATTTTAGACGTGTGGAATGAAATTGAAGAGAAAATGAAAAATAATGTTCCGTTTGGCGCTGAGTCCAAAGATGAAGAATTAATCCTTAAAGAAGTAGAAAAAACAGAGCTCCAAGCTATGTTAGAAGAAGAATTAGAACAGAAAGAGGCTATTTCAATGGAAGAATCACAAGAGGAGAATAAAAAGATTAAAAAGAGAGAAAAACTTAAGTCTCAGCTGTTAAATGAACTATCAAATGATGACTTTTTACTCGAGGTATTATTAGAGACTGTCAAACAAAGAATGACCGAAAACACTAATGATGAAATTCAACAAATCATCCAAAAGTTAATTGCCGAACAGTTAAGTACTCAAGAACCTAAGAAAAAAGAAACACCACCTACTCGAAAAATCGTCTATTCAACCAATGATATTTCCACAGCTAAGTTGTTTACGAATAGAAATAACAAGCGAAGACAAAAAAGAAAAAGCAACTAAACTATTTATTATAATGATATATAATCACGAACAATCAAAAAATCAGCCTATCCAATGTGAATAGGCTGATTTTTTGATGTGCAAATGAAACCAATTATGATTGATAAAGCTCCTCAATATAATCAATTTCGTTCTTCAATCCTGCTTCAAGATTAAAAGCTGGTTGATACTTCAACAAGTTTTCAGCTTTGGAGATATCTGCCCATGTATGCTTCGGTTCACCGATTGCTTGATCGATAAATGTTAACTTTGCTCTTTGTCTTAAGATCTGCTCAAGTAATGCAATGACATCCAAAACAGAAGCTCGCTGTTTTCCACCTATATTAATCGTTTCACCAACAACACCTTCTGCATTCATGACAGCGGCAGTGGCGGCGACACAATCGTCAATATAAGTAAAATCACGTGTTTGTGCCCCGTCTCCGTAAATGGTAACAGGCATTCCTTGTTGCATAGCATGAATAAAACGATGAAAGGCCATATCACTACGCTGTCTTGGCCCATACACCGTAAAATAACGTAAGATGACGATTGGCACTCGAAAACTTTTATGATACACGCGGCATAAATATTCACCTGTTAATTTTGTAATACCATATGGAGACAACGGCTCAGGTACCAGCTCTTCTGAGACTTTCCCTCTTTTTTCCCCATAAACAGAAGAGGTTGAAGCATATATGAATTTCTTTAAAGACACATGCCTGCAAGCCTCTAGCAGACGTTGCGTCGCTAAAATATTAAAAGCAACATAGTTTTGAAAGTCTTCACCCCAACTAGAGCGCACGCCTGGCATACCTGCTAAATGGTATACATACTCAATTCCCTCAAGCGTTTTTTCCCATTCAACCTCTAACAGATTTTCTCGCAAAAATGTAAAACGCTGATGTTTTAGAAGGTTGTCGAGATTTTGAAATGTGAATTTTTTCGGAGTCGGACCAACGAAAGCATCAATTCCGACGACCTCTACATTCGCATCCTCTAGTAATCGTTCACAAAGATTTGAACCGATAAAACCAGCAGCACCTGTCACAAGTATTTTCATGGTCTTGCCACCCCAACATATGTTAATCCATTGTTTTTAATTCGACTTGGTTCGATGCAATTTCGACAATCAATCACAATCTTACCTTTCATTTTCTCCTTAATAAATGACCAGTCAGCTTCTTTAAATTGATTCCAGTCTGTGGCAATAATTATGCCATCCGTTTGATCAATAGAATCATATAAAGATTGATAGAATGTTACATGTGGCATTGCAACCGTTACAACAGGGTCATATACATGAAGATGACACCCCTCCCTCGCTAGTTGTTCTATCAGTTTCATTGCTTGAGAATGCCTGATATCATCTGTATTAGGTTTAAAAGCTGCTCCCCAAACAGTCAGCTTCTTATTTGTTAAGTCTGGAAATTCCTTTCTTATCTTTTTCATGTACTGCTCAATTTGAGTTTCATTCACTTCGCGTGTTGCTTGCAACAAATGCGGAGTAATTTCCTTTTCCTTCGCTAAAAATTCAAGGGCACAAAGATCCTTAGGAAAACATGATCCCCCGTAACCAAGACCCGCTTGTAAAAAATAAGGTCCAACTCGTGGATCCATTCCTAATCCTAAAGCCACTTCTGTAATATCGACATGATACGCTTCACTAATCCGAGCAATTTCATTAATAAACGAAATTTTCATTGCTAAAAAAGCATTAGATGCATACTTGATCATTTCCGCGCCTGTTAGACTCGTTATAATCGATGGTGCCTCAATATCTTGGTACAATTTCTGCATCTGTTCAATTGGCCTTAGCGATTTTACTCCAATCACAATTTTATCAGGGTATTGCATGTCATGAACGGCAGAGCCTTCGCGAAGAAATTCTGGATTTGAAACAACATCGAAAAGATCTGGAGAGACACCACGTTCCATTAGCTCTTTATGAATACGCTCGTTTGTCCCCAAAGGAACAGTACTTTTTATGACGATGATTTTGTAGGATTGAATAAGGGGAACTAGCTCATCGACTACTTTATTTAGAAATGAAAGGTTCGGGCTGCCGTCAGTAGATGCAGGCGTTCCGACCGTGACAAAGATAATCGAACTTTCTTCTATAGCTTTTGATAAATCTGTCGTAAAAGCCAACCTTTCTTTTCTTTGATTTTCTACCACCATTTCTTCTAATCCCGGCTCAAATATCGGTATTTTACTACGTTTAAGCATTTCTACTTTTTCACTTTCTTTTTCAACACAATACACATTGTGTCCAAAGTTAGCTAACACGGCCGATGTGGTCAAGCCGACATAACCAGCTCCAATCACACATATATCCATACCTACTACTCCTCTCTTACTTGCCTTCAAGCCACATGCATAACTGATGCTCTACTATCGTATTTTTAAAAGAATGAAAGCGTGATAAAAGTTTAGAAAATTTAACGACCTTACTGTTACATCGATGAAATAGTTCAACGTTTTTCTTAGGACAAATTCCTACAAGTTGTTTCAATGAATAAGGTAGAACAAGGAAGAAAAGATCGTCAGGGGGATAAGGTATGAACATAAAAAAAGCGGTTATTCCAGCAGCAGGATATGGTACTAGAAACCTCCCCATCACTAAAGTTATTCCAAAAGAAATGTTCCCGATTAAAGGAAAACCAGCCATTCATTATGTTGTTGAGGAAGCCATTGCTTCAGGAATCGAAGAAATATTAATTATCGTTTCAAGAAACAAAAACACGATCGTCGATTATTTTGATCGCTCATTAGAATTAGAAGGTTTTTTGAAGGAAAAAAAGAAACATCATCTTTTAAAAAAGTTAAAACTTCCATCTGTACACATCCAATTTGTTCGCCAGCCATATGCAAACGGACTAGGTGGTGCGCTTCTAACAGCAGAGCCCTTTATAAACGGCGAACCATTTGCCGTTCTTCTTCCAGATGATGTATTTATTGAAAAAGAGCACGGACTCAAGCAGCTGATGAGTCACTATCAAAAATACCAAGCGAGCGCAATTGGCGTTAAGCATGTAAAAAAAGAGTTACTGAAACATTATGGAGTGATTAAAGAAAGTAAATTGAAAGAGGATTTGTTTAAAGTGATAGATATCGTTGAAAAACCACAGACAGCCCCGCCCTCACAATTAGCCGTGATCGGGCGTTATGTGTTGCATCCTGATATATTCTCTATCCTGAAAAAAGTTGAGCTTGATCATAATGGAGAGCTCCAGCTAACAGATGCCTTAAAGCTGATGCTACAGCACAGAAGTTGTTATGCCCATAAATTCAGCGGAAAACGCTATGATATCGGTACAGAAAAAGGATATATCAAGTTGGTAAAAAGAATGAATAAGTTAGACAAAGATTATTAATACTTTGAGGAAGAAGGCCACTTATTACGTAATGGTTTTCATTGATTTGCAGTAAACCTTTTTAAAATCAGAAAAAGACCACCATAAGTGGCCCTTGCTTCTCAAGAATTGTTTAGTGCTTGCGAGATTTCTTTGGCAGCGAAATGCTCGTTTGCCTCTTCAAGTACCATATGTTCATCGATTGAATCACCCGCATGCCGATCAACAGTCCAAGATCTATTCTCGTTCTCTTCATTCGTCTGTTGATGTACGCCTTCAGTCTTTTTTTCGGTATCTTTCATGACCTATCACCTCTAACATATGATTTGCAATTAGAGAGGATTCATTCACCCTTTTCACCCATGATCATGCATTGATCAACGGATACATTCATAATTTTACCGTTTGATTCTTTGACCTGATAATACGTTTTACATTTTTGCTTAGCTTGGTAGATATAATCATTCACTTTGTTGATTTGCTCCTGATTTTCTGTTGTTCTTTCTACCCAAACAGGAAAATCATATTCTTTTTTGTCTACTTGAAACCGTTCAACGCATACGTTATTCACTTTTAAAAGCTCGAACCACTCCTCTAAAGCCAAACAACGAACATGACTATCATCTCGTAACTTTTCAAAGGTATTCATAAACGTTGCTAACTCAGAGTCATCAGGAACAACATTATCAATTAACAGAAACTTCCCTTTAGGTTTTAACACCCTTGCGACTTCTTCAATAAATTTACTTGGATGTGGAAAATGGTGAGGAGCAATTCTACATGTAACAAGATCAAAAGATTGATCTAAAAATGGTAGAGACTCAGCATCAGCAATCATATAAATCAGATTGTTAAAATCGTTTAAATGATTTTTAGTATTGGCAAGCATTTCTTTCGTTAAATCCGTCACAAAAACCGTTTGCACGAGAGGAGCTAGCTTTTTTACAACATGTCCTCCACCAGTAGCGACATCTAAGACTACAGAGGATGATTTCGGTTCTACCCACTCAATTAGTGTATCTAGATCATGACTAGTCGCATGAGATACACTTTCCACATATTTTTGCGCATTTTTACCGAATTGCTTTTTCACTTTATCCTTTGCCTGCTCTTGCATATCATCACTTCCTTCACGATATATATCGAAAATAGCCTACTATTCAATACATATGTAAGAAAGATCAATCGCTTGTATCACAAATTTAAGAATCTTAGTGATTTTTATTCTAAATCTTCATTTAGCATTACCTTTATAAGCTTATCATCCCTTTCCATCGGCGTTCCTCTGTCATCTGTGTTATTTGTAATGAAATAAAGCTCATCTTCAATGATTTTCACGTCTCGAATTCTGCCATAACCATCTAAAACTTTTTCAATCTCATCTAACTGGACATCATAACGATAAACTCCTGCACCTCTTAGGGCTGCTACATAAAGACTATAATCGTAAGCTGCCATTCCTGAAGGTGCCATTGTATCAGAGCCTGAATGAAAAACAGACACTTCTTTTCCATTTCCTGTCTCATCACCAATGATCGTTGGCCAACCATAGTTGTTCCCTGGCTCAATCTGATTTATTTCATCATGACCTCTTGGACCATGTTCTGAGCTATACATCGTACCATCTTCTAACCACGTCAGACCTTGAGGATTTCGATGACCATACGAGAACACATATGAATCTGACATCGGGTTGTCCTCTGGTATAGAGCCATCTAGCCCCATACGCAAAATAACACCTGCCATTTGCTCGGGCTCCTGAGCTAATTCCTCGATACCAGCATCACCTGTTGTCGCATAAAGATAGCCATCAGGACCAATTGAAAGTCTCCCACCATTATGTGTTCTTCCACCAGGAATACCACTTAGTAATTCTTCTCGTTCCGTCCACTTTCCATCTGCATGCTCAATTCTGACAATTCGATTTAATATTTCATTATTTTCAAGATACGTATGATAAACGTATGCTATTTTGTTTTGCTCGAAATTCGGATCAAGAACTAAACCCATTAATCCACCTTCACCCTCAGCATGAATAGGATGCTCCAGCTGAACTTCATGTCTCGATGCTTCTCCATCTATAATCGTCACAATTGTTCCCGCACGTTCAGTAAGGTAGAAGGTTCCATCCAATTCTTCAATTGACCAAGGCACCTCAAGCTGATCAGCGACAACCGCTTCTAATTCATCGCTCGCTTCGGTTGCTTCGTTTATTTCAATAGGCACGTAAGTTATTTCACCTTCTGCTTGTTGATCATCATTACTCGTTGAACAAGCTGCTAATAAAAGAATAAGTCCAGCTGTTAAAACATATTTCAAGAGAAACACCTCCATTCCATATATTCACGTTTTATGTAAACGTCAAACGTTACTTTTCTACTATTTTTCATTTTTTATCATAAAAAAATCCTCCCGATATAAAACGAGAGGATCACAAATCAATGAATCATCTATTATTCAACGATATTCACAAAGATATCAGATAAAGCTGGTTCTTTTTCAATTAAACCAAATTCAAGCATCCAATCTATTGTTTCCTGCCAATTTTCCTCGTCTTGACTACCAAATCCTACTTCAGACTCCATTTTCGGGAGCAGAATTTCAAGACTTTCTTGCTCTACTTCTTCGATAAGTGGGAAGTTCGCTTCATCTTGGTTATTTAATAAAATAGCAAGAGCCTCATCTGGCTGTTCGACCATAAATTGATAACCCTTTGTTGCTGCACGCCAAAATGCTTTAATTTCTTCCTCTTGCTCTTCCCACGTTTGATCATTTGTGACAAGAACTAGCTCATAAAAGCTCGGAACTCCGTACTCAACTGGATCAAAATAGCGCGTTTCGTGACCATTATGTCTTAACATCGGTACTTCGTGATTAATATATGCACCAATGACAGCATCAACCTGCTCACTAACAATCGATGAACCTAGCTCAAATCCAACATCAATCATTTGCACTTCGTCAGGGTTACCACCATCATTTGTCACAATCGTCTTAACAATCGCTTCATTTAATGGAATGCCTGGATAGCCGAGTTGTTTTCCTTCAAGGTCACTAGGTGTTTGAATCTCACTATCTTCTAAGAAAACAGTGTGATTAAGCGGCGAACGGACAATAGCTGCTACTGATTTTACAGGTACCTCATTTGCACGTGCAGTGACAACATCTGGTTGATAAGAGATACCAAGAGTGATTTGTCCTGCTGCAGCTAGGTTAATTGGATCAGTAGGGTTAGCTGGAAACTGAATATTAACGTTAAGGCCTTCCTCTTCAAAAAAGCCTTTTTCCTCAGCTACATATAAATAACTATGTACGGCATTTGGATACCAATCGAGCATAATATCAATTTCTGCAAGCTCCGTTTCTTCTTCTAAAGCTGCGGGCACCTCTTCTTCTACACTTTGTTCCTCTGTCCCCCCACAAGCAGCAAGAGCGACTACACTGAGTGAAAACAGACTTGATAGTAACCACTTTTTCATTTTTTCTTTTCCCCCATTTTTTATTTTTATTTTTATTAACATAAAAAACCACTTCCAATTAAACAGAAGTGGTTCAAGTCAATCATCTTGGTCGTACTTGATCGATTATATCTCCACACTTCTTCCCTACGCTAGTTCGAACTAGATCAGGTTATAAGGGTTAAGACGTTCATCTCTCTCAGCTACAAAAGCACCCCTAGCAGTGGTTCGTATTCAATTCGTCATACCTAATTACTAGTTTTATCATAGTCTAGCATGTAGATCAACCATTAACAGCAATAGTAAATAAATAAAGACAAAGAGCCATTTCCATAAAAGAAAAATGGCTCTCCCCTTTTATTTTCTGTTCCCTAATAACTCATACTGTTCGATAATCAAATCGACTAGCTTTGAACCCTCTTGGAGTGCCGTTATTTCATAAATCGCTTGCTTTAAGCCGTTTTCGTGAATCAACTCTTGAATTTCAACAGCTTCTGGATCTTCCTTCACATCATACTTGAGTGCCGCAGCAATCCCTTTTGCTAAGTATGTTGGCTTTCCGCCTACTACTTCACTAAACTGCTTCGCTGGGGAAACAAGGCGGTCATTTGCTCCAAGCTTACGCAACGGTGCACGCCCGACTCTCGTTACTTCGTCTGTAATATAAGGATTTAAAAAGCGATTGATGATTTTATTGATGTATGACTTGTGCTCATCCATCTTAAAATCATATTTTTTCACTAAAAGTTGACCTGTTTCATTTAGTGTATGTTCAACGTCCGCTTTGATTTCATTACTTGCTAATGCTTCATCGATTGTTTTCATACCCGCGTGGTAGCCTAAATAGGCAGCAATCGCGTGTCCAGTATTAACGGTAAATAATTTACGTTCAATAAAAGGAGTTAAATCATCCACAAAGGTAACGCCTTTAACAGGCGGGACCTCACCTTTAATCATTGATTGATCAACGACCCACTCATAATAAGGTTCCACAGTAACCATAAGCTTATCATCGTTCGTTTGATTCGGCACAATGCGATCAACCGCTGCATCTGGAAAAGAAAAATACTGATCAAACTCGCCCTTTTCTTCTCCAGAAAGTCCTTCATATACGCTGTTTTTTAATAGCGTACTACCGCCAATTAAGTTCTCACAAGCAATAATCGAAAGATCTTTTTTATTTTCAGCTACTCTTTTTCGTAAGCCTGCGACAATTGATTTCGCGATAATAGGTAAAATATTTGGTCCAACCGCAGTTGTAACGATGTCCGCTTTCACAATCGCATCAATCACTTTTTCAGGATCATTCATGCTATTGATCGCTGAGACGTTCGTAACTGATACTTCTTCTTTCGTTTGATCAGCTAAAACAACACGATACTCTTGTTTTTCATTGATCAAATCAACAATTTCGCCATTCACATCAACAAAAGTCGTGTGATAGCCAGACTGATTTAAAAGTAAGCCAATAAAGCCTCTTCCGATGTTACCTGCACCAAAATGTACCGCAAGCATCTTAGTTCACTCCTTCAAATAGTTCGAGGATTTCCTCCGCAGTTGCTGCTGATACAATCTTCTCTACATTTTCTTCTTCTGAACATACAATCGCAATTTGCGATAAAATATCTAAATGCTCGTCACCCTTACCAGCGATTCCGATTAACAATTTAACTTCGTTTCCTGGACTGAATTCAACGCCATTTGGAACTTGAATAATCGCAATGCCTGATTCTTTTACAGACTTTTTCGCGTCTTCTGTTCCATGTGGAATTGCCACAAAATTACCCATATATGTAGATGTTAACTCTTCACGCTCTAACATCTTCTCAATATAAGAAGGCTCAACATACCCACGCTCAACTAATTTTTCACCAGTCATTCGAATCGCTTGTTCTTTTGAATCCGCTGTTGCCTTTAATACGATATTTTCTTTTGCTAAAATTGGTAATGCCATGTCTAAACACTCCTCAGTTCGTTTACTTTTTCATGAAAAAATTGTTCTAATTTTGATGCGAGATAGGATGAAATCAATCTTTCCTCTTGCGATTCTATTAACGAAATGCTTTGTTCATTTTCGATAATCGATGAACTGATCTGACTTAATACTTCTAGTGCAGCACTTGGAAGATTCTCTGGAGATAGTAACACTAAAATCGTCTCTACTTCCATCATCGTCTGATCCATCGCCATGATCTCTAGTGGCTCAGTTAGAGCGTGAATGAGAAAAGCAGGCTTTAACACTGCCTCACTCCTTGTGTGATACAAAGCTAGCGTTGTATTTGGAATCCCTAATCCACCAAGCTTCTCCCGTCTTTTTAGATCTGCGACGACCATGTTCACATCAGCAATAACATGTTGATCAAACAATAGCTCACATGTTTTCGTTAAAATGGTCGCTAGCTCGCTTTTTTGATCATTTTTTTGTACGGTAAATCCCTGCAAAATCGTTGAAATTGTTTCAGAATATAGAGTCATTTTTTGCATTTTCTCTATCGTCTGTTCTTTTATCGTAAAAGGTTGAAATCCAGTGTTTTCATTGCTTCCAACTCTTTTTACCAACTTCTTTGTTACATGTTGCCCAATATATGATTTTATTTTCTCCACTTCATCACGAGTTAAAATCGGATTGACGATAATATAATCCCTATTCATTTCTGGTATTCGAATTGTGGATAAAATGACATCATATTGCTCATGATCCATTTGATTAAATTCAAATAAGGAAACATTTTTAAATTCCTTAATTTCTGTTAGCTCTTTTTGCAATCTCGTTGCAAGCATCTTTGACGTCCCAATTCCACTCGAACAAACGACTAATGCTTTTAACGGTTCTTGATTTTGACTACCGATCAATACAGAACCAAAGTGCATCACAAGGTATCCAATTTCTTCGTCAGGAACGTCTAAATCGGGAAAAATCACTTTGACACCGTCTTCGACAATCGCAAACAATTCTGCATAATCACTCTTAATTTTTTCTAATAATGGGTTTGTAATACCCATGTTTTGTTTGATCCTGAAAATGGCTGGACTTAAATGCGCAACTAGTCCCTGTAATAGCGATTGATTATGAGACAACTCTTGGTCGACCCTTTTTTCAACATAACTAATTAAACTCTTCGCTTTAAGCGCAATTTGCAGGCTCGTATCCTCAATTAAATATTCCTTGTCATGCCTTAGCTTAGCCCCACGAAGATGCATCGTAATATAGCCAATTTCTGCTTTCGGAATATGTGTGTTAAAGACTTTTTCTAACCTCTCAATGATCTTTTTTGCTATCGTAAACTCAGGTGTTACTTGTAATGTTTCTAAATAGCTTTGATCGATTGAAATGTTCTCACCTTGTAAAATTCGCTCCATTGCTAGCGCTAAATGGACAACCAATCCCATATAGGCACTATCAGCGATCGAGTAAGGTAATTCCCTATTGATTTCTTCAACCGCTTTTTCGACAATGAGCAAGTTATTTTTCTCAACTAAACCGAGTAAACGTTCTGAAATCGAGTTTGTCTGCTGAGTCGATTTCTTTTGGATGTTCTCTCTAATCAGTGACAGAAGCTCATATTCATCAACATTTTCGGTGATGATCATGCTCATTGCTTTTCTTTTTGCCGTTTCTGAACCAACAATTTCAACACCATATCCTCTTTTACGTATGAGCGACAAGTGATTGAACTTTTCTAATCGTTCCTCTACCTTATTTAAATCATTGCTTACCGTTGCAATTGTGACGTTTAGATCATTAGCAAGAGCAATCAATTTAACAGGCTCAGTCGATTCAAGCAGTGCACATAAAATAATCGTTTGTCTTTCTTCAGGTGTGTATTCATTATGAGTAATATTGAATAGAAACAGCCTTAAATTTTCTACTTGTTCAGCATCTCCAATAATTTGAATCCCAACACCTGATTTTTTGACAAGTCGGAGATCATATTCTTTTAAAATATCTTCAACACCCTTTAGATCACGGTGAACAGTTCGCACGCTTACATCAATCTTATTTGCAAGGTCTTTCACAGTGATTTCATGTTCAGTTGTTAATAAACTCTCAAGAATTTGCCTTTCCCTTGCAGTAATGTACATGTCGTTCACTCCACTAAAGACCTTAGATGATGACAATATTGAAGTAATATGATTCTGTTTTTATCATAACCCGAAATCTTTTATTGATTCAATCAAAGCATAATACAGTTTCGTCTTTTGAATTGTTGCCAAAAATGAAAAAGATGAGAGTTATGACACGACTCTCATCCCCTAACATCTTATTTTAATTTTTCAATTAGCTCATCATACTTTGGACTGTTCAAGAAGTTTTCAACTGAAATATGAGTAGCTGTTGGTAATTTCGCTTTTGCACGGTCCGTTAAGTCTTTATGAGTGACAACGATGTCAGCATCATCTGGAATATTGCTAATAGATGTATTGCTTACATCAATATCTAATCCAGCTTTCTTGACCTTGTTCTTTAAGATCGATGCTCCCATTGCACTTGAACCCATACCAGCATCACAAGCGAAAATGATTTTATTAACTCTTTCTTTATCAATATCTTTTTCTTCTGCTTTTGCTTCTTCCGCTTTCTCTGTACTAACTAATGCAGAAGCTCTACTTTCTTTTCCTTTTAGTTCAGATGTCTTTTCCGTTGCTTTCACTAAAGCATCATCATCTTCTGTTACTTTAGAAGTTTTGAGGATAATAGATGCGATAATGAATGACACAAGCGCTGCTAGAATGACACCGAGTAGGACGCCTATATGCTCACCTCGAGGAGTCATCAGTAACACGGCAATGATACTACCAGGTGATGGAGGTGCATTGAGTCCTGTGTTAAACATTAAGAATGTAAAGACCCCAGTTGCTCCACCTGCAATCGCAGCTAAAATTAGTGCAGGCTTCATTAGGATATACGGGAAGTAAATTTCATGAATACCACCAAAGAAATGAATAACAACAGCTCCTGGAGAAGACATTTTCGCCATTCCTCTACCGAAGAACATAAATGCTAGCAAAATTCCTAGTCCTGGACCAGGGTTTGCTTCAAGTAAGAATAAAATGGACATTCCTTCTCTTGCGGCCTGCTCAATTCCAAGCGGACTTAAAATCCCATGGTTAATTGCATTATTTAAGAACAGCACCTTCGCTGGCTCGATAATGATACTTGCTAGTGGTAAAAGGTTCGCGTTAATCAAGAAGCTAACACCCGATGCAAGCGCTGTGTTCAACGATAAAACAACTGGTCCAACACCGACATAAGCTAGTATCGTTAATGCCCCACCAATAATTCCAGCAGAGAAGTTATTGATTAACATTTCAAAACCAGACTTTACTTTACCTTCAACCAATTTATCGAACTTTTTGATCAGGTAACCACCTAGTGGACCCATGATCATCGCGCCTAAGAACATTGGAATGTCTGCACCGACAATGACACCCATAGTTGCTGTTGCCCCAACAACCCCACCACGTAAATCATAAACCATTCGACCACCAGTGAAACCAATTAATAATGGCAATAAATAGGTGATCATCGGTCCAACAAGTGTCGCTAAATTTTCATTTGGCAGCCAACCTGTTGGAATGAATAACGCTGTAATAAGTCCCCATGCGATAAATGCACCGATATTTGGCATAATCATGCCACTTAAATAACTACCAAAGCGCTGTATTTTCACTTTGATATTTGAATTATTTTGTTCTGAACTCATGATCAGATCCTCCTTCGTTCAAGCAGTTAGTTACGCTGCCAACTCACATGTTTATAATAAAGCGGTTTCAGCAAAGAAGCTATTGATAGAAATAACCGATTTGGCAAAGATATTGTTGACATTATTAAAAAATCGTTTGAAATTTATCGATATATCTTCATTAACTATAGTGTCCTACTTACATTTTCCCATTCCTTTTTTGCACTCCATGAGCCTTGGAACATGAACAACATGAACACAAAAAATCCAGAGCACGAATCATTTGCTCTGCATTTTTTATTGTTCTTTATAGATAAATAATGAACTATCAATACATGTTCATTAAGTTCTCCGTTTACCATTTTTCAATTGTTCACCCTAGGAACTAGAGATCGTTTCATAACATAAACCACCAAGACTTCTTTCTTTCATAAATAAATTGTAAACGCTATCAATTATCCTAAAATAAAGAAAACAGCTGATATAATCACACCTGTGTAAAAGAGAGTGATCATCGTAAAGCCCATAATGTCTCGAATTTTTAAGCCTGCAATAACTAAAAGTGGTACTGCCCAAAATGGTTGAATCATGTTTGTCCATGCATCACCCCAGGCCACAGCTAATACTATTTTCGCTGGCTCTACTGCCATTTCTAGCGCTAATGGCAAGAAAATCGGAGCTTGAACTGCCCATTGTCCCCCACCAGAAGGAATAAACATATTGACAACACCTGCTGCCCAAAATGTAAAAAGTGGTAAAGTTTTAGTCGTTGAAATATCTGCAAAAATATTTGATATCCATAATGCTAGACCAGATGAACCCATCATCCCCATAATCCCTGCATAGAAGGGATATTGCAGTGCAAATTGTCCTACACTCCCAGATGCTTTTTTAAGACCGACACCAAGTTCCCGTACATTACCATAAAGTAGTAGTGCCGAAGTTAAGAAGATTAAATTCACAGTATTTAAATCTAACGAAAATCCATTTAAGTAAAAATGATTACCAAGGTAAAACAAACCTAACAATCCGCCAAGCATCACAATGCCTCTGCTTTTATCTAACTTATCATTAGGTGAATTTCCATCAGAAAGTGATTGCTCTTCTTTTATTTCTTCATCTTTCAGCAACTTTTGATCAATAATAAAACGTTCTTCCTTATTTTTCGGATGGATCAATAGCATAACAAATGGAAGAGTAAAAAAGATAAAACAAACGAGAACGACATTCAATGGTGAAAGTAATGTTTGTGAAGTCGGAATTAAGCCGACAATATCCTGAAACACGTGCCCTTCTGTTGCAACAAAAAGGGATGGAGAAGAAGATAAGCCGCCTTCCCAAATAACAAATCCTGAATAACCAGCAGCCACTAATACTCGATAATCAACATCATGAACTTTTCTTCCAACGAGTCTTGCAATGATTGCAGCTACCACTAAACCAAATGCCCAGCTAATCAACGAAGCAAAAAGAGCCGTAAAGGTAACAACAAGAATGGCACTAGTTGGGGTTTTACAAATACTTGCTAATTTCTCAAGAGCTCTCGATACAGGCTTTGTTATCGCAAGCGCATAACTCATGATAAAAGTTGTCATGATTTGCGCTGTAAATGCTAATAGCCCCCAAAAGCCATCCCCCCAATGAATCATCATTTCATAAGGCGTATTCCCGATCAACATACCACCTATAAACGTAATCATCGTGAGTATAATGGCAAATACAAATGCATCTGGAATCCATCTTTCAGCAATTTTTGCAAAGAACATCGCTAACTTAGCTATCGGATTATTCTTCTTTTGCGGGATTTTAGGTTGTAGATTCGGTTGTGCGTTCATATTGAACCACCTTTCTTCATTTTATTTTGCTGTCCATCCACCGTCGACATACAATACTTGACCCGTTACATAGCTTGAGGCGTCAGAAGCAAGAAAAACAATAGGACCAGCAAGATCAGATAATTCGCCAACCCTTTTTAACATCGTTTGTTCAACAATGTTGTTATAACGCTTTTTATCAGACAACCATCCCTCTGTCATCGGTGTTTTAATATAAGCCGGTCCAATCGCATTTACTGTAATACCGTGACTTGCCAACTCATCAGCCCATACCTTTGTTAGTTGATTAATCCCTCCTTTACTAGCTGCATAGCTCGTTTGAAAGCTCATCCCTACTTCACCTAAAATAGAAGATATATTAATTATCCGTCCGCTTTGCTGCTTAATCATCTGTTTTGCAACGGATTGTCCTACTAAAAATAGCCCCTTCAAATTTGTTGTCAGTACCTTATCCCAATCTTCCTCCTCGATTTCAACAAGGGGCTTTCTAATATTCATACCAGCATTATTCACTAAAATATCAACTGTTCCAAAATGACTAGTAACATTCTTTACTAGCTCATCCACCTGATGTTTATTTGTTACATCAACTTGAAAAGCCTTTGCATCTATTCCGTCATTTTGTAGATCGGTTGTTGCATTTTCCAAGTCCTCAATGCCACGGCTTGCAATCGCAATCTTCGCACCAGCCAGTCCAAGAGCTCGTGCCATTCCAAGACCGATCCCCTTACTCCCTCCTGTGACTAGTGCCGCTTTCCCGCTTAAATTAAATAAATCTTTCATCTGAAATCCCCCTTCTATTGCCTACTTTTATTTTGATTTAATTTTGCTAGATAAGATTTTAAGATTTTTCCACCAGGATTTCTTGGCAATTCTTTAATAAATTCTATGAATTTAGGAATTTTATAATCAGCCAAACGTGACTTAAGAAACTCTTGGATATCGTTTTCATTCACGTTTACGTTTTCTTTTTTTACGATATATGCTTTCACCTGTTCACCAAACAAAGCATCTGGGACTCCAACAACAGCGGCTTCTAACACGCCCTCATGTCCGTAAAGAACATTTTCAACTTCTACAGAGAAGATTTTTTCACCGCCACGATTAATCATGTCTTTCTTTCTATCCATAATGTAAACAAAACCATCACGATCAACCTTAGCCATATCCCCTGATTTCCAATAGTCACCTTCAAAAGATTTAGCATTTGCTTCCTCATTTCGCCAATAGCCTTCGATGACCATTGGACCTTTAATAAGTAGTTCGCCCACTTCTCCTGCTGACAATTCCTCCCCAGTCTCATTGATCACTTTGATTTCAGCAACTGGTACAGGCTTACCGACAGAATTCAGCTTATCGTCATCATAATGTACTGGCATAATCGTTGTCGGCGACGATGTTTCTGTGGCACCATAAGCATTATGCAATTGAATACCTGGAAAATGCTTGCGAAGTTGCTCGATTGTTTCATAAGACATTGGAGCTCCTCCGTAAGCAATCACTTTTACCGATGATACAGATAATTCCTGAAATATAGGATGAGACATAACCATGACATAAATCGTTGGAACATTAAATAGAAACGTGATGTTCTCTTTTACGATTGTCCGAATAAATGGTTCTGTTTGATAGCGTTCAAGTAGTACAGATGTACCTCCGATCGCTATCATATAGAAAAGTTGTCCGATTAAACCTGTTACATGAAAAAGAGGGACTGCGATCAACGTCTTAACAGGTTCGCTAGCTTTGATAACATGCTTGTAATTAAGTGCACTACTAATGATACCAACATGACTCCCAAGCGCGCCCTTTGGTGTACCAGTAGTACCTGATGTAAACATAATAAATAGAGGATCCGTTTCATTAATTTCTTCTCTGGCAATCAATGATATTTCTTGTTTCAAATGAATGAATTCAAGAAAAGTGTTTCCTTTTTGCCCCTCATGATTTGTTATAAAGACAACCTCATAAGGATGAGATAGAGCCAGTTCTTCATTCACTTTTTCAATAACATCTCTCTTCTCTTCTTCGGTAAATATAAGTGAAGAGCCTGAGTGTGAAATCATATAGCTTAATTCCAAATGTGAAAGCCTCGTATTAAGAGGTACAACAATCGCCCCGAGACGTGCGCACGCTAAAACAACGTGTATAAATTCCGGACAATTATTTAACAGTAACGCGACTCTATCTCCTTTTCTTATCTTATATTTCTGATAAAAATGAACGGCTAATCCGTCAACTACATCACCTAATTGACTGTATGTCTGTCGAAACTCTTCCATTACGATCGCTTCTCTGTCTGGAAAAGCTTTTATACTTTGGCTAAGCATTTCATAAATGTTAGCAGGGCGATCTTTAAACATTTTGACATCCCTACCAAAAAGCACTTGTCTATCTAGCAAATAAATCACCCACTTAATAATTATTGTAAAAGTCTGAATAATTTTATTATTATTACCTTTATCCCTTTGCAATAGTTGTGCCAATTTATATTTAACTTTTAAAAAACAGCTTTAAATCAACAATAAAAACATTTTTACAGCCTCTACCTTTGCCGATCAACCATTCTTGAGCCTCCTTTTCTTTTTATCTCCTTTCTCTTCCCATTCATTTGATGACAAATCGAATCACTCTTTTTAAGCCCTATTATTTTTTAAACGTCTTTTCAAAAACTAATTTTGAAAACGCTTACATACTTTCTGCGGTTTTCTACTTCTTTTTTATAATTATTCACCTTGAATAGATCAAAGTGATTCCAAAAAGAATCGTGATTCTTTTTGGAATCAAGTCTCATTTTTGATATGATAATGACTTTGGCATGAAAAACAAAAAGTCTCAATCGCTTGAAAGAGACTTTTTGGAGCGTCATCATAACTAATAAAATTTCTATTTACTTTATGGAAATCCCTAGCTTTTTCATTTTTTTCACTAGAGCTGATTGGCTAATTCCCAATATTTTCGCAGCTTTTCTAGTCGTTTTATGCTCACTGATACTGTCTTTTATAAGCCGTCTTTCAAGCTCAGCCACTATTTCCTTCAAACCTAAAGAAGTAAGCTTTTCTCCCTCATTTGCATTGTTCGTTTGTATGATAGTTTGAAAAATACCGCTTGGAAAATCATCAACTGTTATTTCTTCCTCATCCGTAGTTACAGCTATTCTTTCAATCAAATTCTCCATTTCACGTATATTTCCTTGCCATTGATATTGCTCCATAAGATAGATAACCTCTGAATGGAATCTTTTTTTCAATTGATATTTTTCATTTACTTTATTTAAAAAATAGTACGCTAAAGGAGCGATATCGGCAACTCTCTCACGAAGAGGAGGAATATGAATCGGCACGATATTTAAACGATAATACAAATCTTCTCGAAATGTATTTTCTTGAACCATTTTTTTAAGGTCACGATTCGTAGCTGAAATGATACGAACATTTACTCTCTTTGCTTGCGATCCACCTATTCTCGTTACTTCAAACTCTTGTAAAACACGTAATAGTTTCACTTGAAGCTCTATTGGCACTTCGCCAATCTCATCGAGGAATATCGTTCCCCCATCTGCTTTCTCAAATAACCCAGCTTTGCCATTACGATCTGCCCCGGTAAAAGAACCTTTTTCATATCCAAATAGCTCAGATTCCAGAAGCTGTGGTGGTATTGCACCACAGTTTACTTTAATATAAGGTTTTTCCGACCTCTTACTATTTAAATGAATCATGTTGGCAAATACTTCTTTGCCGACACCTGTTTCACCGAGTAAAATGACCGTTGAATCTACTTCACATATTTTTTTAACAATAGATATCACTTCCATGATTTCTTTGCTTTGGGCAATGACTCCATCAAGTAAAAGCTTAATCTCTTCTTTACTCTTAAATTCATTTATTTTATCAAGAATTTGCTGTGTATATTTTTTAGTTTCATACAATTCTAGCTTGAGACGATTTAGCTCAGATAAATCCCGTAAATTTGTAACAACTTGTGTAATCTGTCCTTCATTGTCAAAAACCGGATTTCCTGTCACGAGAAATTCTTTATCCTGTATTTTTTGCATAATGGTCATCGCTTTCTTCTCTTTTAACACTTTAAGCGTGACTGATTCTGATACAATACCTTCTTTCACAACGTCATTCATATTCTTACCTATAAGCTCGTCTGCTGCTACACCTGTCAAACGAGTGTATGCTTCATTGACTTTCAAGCCATATCCTTGATGATCAGCTACATATATCCCGTCATAACTAGAGTCAATAATGGAGTCTAAGACCTTGTTCATTTGCCTAAGACGTTCTATTTCTTTTTCATTAGACGATATCGATCCCATCCTTTAACCCCCTTACTCTAACAAATATACATAATTCATTTATACACTCCATCAACAAAGTTATATACGACATAGAAGCTTATTTAACCTGCATTATTTAAATAAACGAAAGCGATCTAGATAGAATAATTAACTACATCATTCGTTTATTTTCTAGTAATGCTATAGTACCAAATGAATTTTCGTTATTTTTGTTCTTTTCTGAAAATAATGGTGTTTTGGCATGGATTTTGCATGTATATTCATGTAGATTCCTTCTATGAAATGACCATTTTATTCTTACTCCATTTAAGGGCGTACAGGTCATGATAAAGGAAATAATCTAGAAAAATAGTAATTCATTTTTAGTCTATTTATAAACATGATAAAGGAGATGAAAACATGTTTGATTTCAGTCCAACACCCGAACAAAAAGAAATAATCGAAAAAGCAAGCGCTTTTATGGAAGAATACGTTTATCCTAATGAAAAACATATGGTGCCCCATAGAGGTCTCCCAAATGACATCTTGAAACCCTTACAAGAAAAGGTGAAAGAAATCGGATTATGGGCAGGTCACCTGCCAACAGATGTTGGAGGTATGGGTAATGGCTTTCTCACATTAGGTCTTCTCTCAGAAGTGATCGGAAGAAGTCCAATTGCTCCTTATATTTTTGGATCAATGGCTCCAGATGCTGGAAATGGAGAAATATTAGTTCATGCTGCTACCCCCGAGCAAAAAGAAAAATATTTAATTCCTTTAGCTGATGGAGATATTCGATCATGCTTTGCGATGACAGAACCTGAAGTTTCAGGCTCGGATCCACGAACATTACAAGCAACTGCTGTTGAAGATGGAGATAGCTGGGTGATAAATGCTCATAAATGGTTTACAACAGGCGCAATCGGCTCATCATTTTCCATCGTAATGGCCGTGACAGACCCTGAAGAGCATCCTCATAAAAAGACGAGTCTATTTATTGTAGATAATGATAACCCCGGGTTTGAGATTGTCCGTGAAGTACCAGTCATTGGTGACCACTTTGCAGGTGGTCATTGTGAAGTGAGATATACGAATTGTCGAATTCCTAAAGAAAACATGCTAGGAAATCGCGGAGAAGGGTTTAAATTAGCGCAGCTTCGTCTCGGTCCAGGTAGGATCACACATGCTATGCGTTGGTTAGGCGTGTGTCACAGAAGCATGGAATTAATGATTGACTATGCATCAAAACGAGTCACGAGAGGAAAAACCCTCTCAGAATTTCAAAGTATTCAAAATTTCATTGCTGATTCTGCTGCTGAAATTCAAGCTGCTCGTTTAATGACCTTACAGGCTGCTTGGTTACTCGATCAAGGTAGTGAGGCACGTAAGGAAATTTCATTAATTAAATTCTTTGGTGCAAAGGTGCTACATGATGTCATCGATCGCGCGATTCAAGTACACGGAGCACTTGGAGTAACAGGTGATACACCTTTAGAAGGGTTTTACCGGGAAGCAAGAACAGCCCGTATTTATGATGGACCAGATGAAGTACACCGTTTCGTCGTAGCTCGCACACTGATTAAAGCATTTGAACGAGGAGAGGATTTATATTGAGTCACATTCGATTACAAGTGTCCCCACTCTCAAATGAAAAAATTCAATGGGATCTGATCGTAAAAAAGATTTCTGAACGTTTTCCAGAATTAAATACAACTGAACTATCAGTGAAACAATTTACTGCTGGATATTCAAATTTAACTTATTTACTGTCATTCCCTGACAAAGAAATGGTTCTCAGAAGACCTCCCTTTGGTTACATCCCACCAAAGGCTCATGACATGGAGCGGGAATTTCGGATTTTAACGAAAATCCATCCTTATTTCCCACTTGCCCCAGAACCTTTTTTATATGTAGACGACCCAGTAGTGACAGATAAACATTTTTATATTATGGAAAAAAAAGTCGGTATCGTTCTTGATGATGAGATACCGTCTGACATCCAAGACGAACAAAATTTTGGCTTAAAAGCTTCAACCGCATTAATTGATACGCTTGTGCAACTTCATCATATCGATATAAACAAATCGAATTTAATCGAGCTAGGCAAACCAGAAGGCTACCTGAAGCGACAAATCGAGGGCTGGATGAAGAGATACCAAAGTTCAAAAGTAGATGAACATCCACAGGTCGAACCACTCATGCGCTGGCTATCAGAGCAAATTCCCACCTCTCCAGCTGCGACAGTTGTGCACAATGATATGAAACTAAATAACATGATGCTCTCACGTGATGACTTAAGTAAAGCTGTAGCTGTCTTTGATTGGGAACTCTGCTCCATTGGTGATCCCCTTTCTGACTTAGCAGGTTCCATTGCGTATTGGACAGAGCCTGGCGACAAAGAAACGGGACTCACCTCTGTTACACATCTTGAAGGATTTTTATCGCGAGCAGAATTAATCGAACAATATGCGAAAAAGACTGGACGTGATGTTAGTAATATTGATTACTATCTTACGTTTGCATTCTTCAAAATTGCCGTTATCCTGCAACAGATCTACTACCGCTTTAAAAATGGTGAAATTGAAGACGATCGTTTCTCTCACCTTAATATCGGGATTGAAAACTTAATCAATCAAGCAATAAAAGCAAAGAATCATCAACTTTTGTAATTAAAGGATGTCGCTCGTATGAGAAGAGTACACGTCATTACTAAAAAAGAAGATATCGATCGTGCGAGGTTAAGAGATTGTACAGTGGTTGTCATCGACTCCCTTTTAGCTACTTCGACGATTTGTATGCTTTTAGAACACGGGGCTGCTTCCGTTATTCCAACAGAAACACTAGAAGAAGCGTATGAAATAAAAGCTGTATTTGGGGAAGAAAATTGTCTAATGGCTGGTGAAAGAAAAGGCTTTGAAATAGAAGGATTTCTACGACCTGACCCACTGGAATTAATCAAGATGGAGCTAAAGAATAAGCATGTTATCTTATCGACAACAAATGGAACGGTCGCTTTAAGACACTGTTCAAAAGGAAAAACGGTTTATGCTAGTTCGCTATTGAACTACAGAGCCACCTCTCAGAAACTACAGCAATACCACGACGATACATCTTTACTTATCGTTTGTTCTGGTAATCATGGTCGATTTTCACTAGAAGACTTTTTAACGGCTGGTGCTGTTTTAGCACAATTATCAAAGAGCCCTCAGTGTTCAGAATGGGAGCTCTCTGATAGTGCCATAGCTGCCTTACGTTTATTTGAAAAAAGCTCTGAAGAGGAAATCCGACATCTCTTTCTCACTTCTGAAACAGGTCGATTACTAACCAGTCTCGGTTACGAGCAAACGCTTCTATACCTTACTAAAAATTATCACTATAGCCACGTTCCTATTCTTCAAAACAATACCTTAACATAATAAATAGAGGCAGCCCGTAGACTGCCTCTATCCTTTAATGCTGCATATTCTGGCCTGGGTTTGGCATTTGTGGTTGTCCAGTAAATGGGACAAAGCTCTGCGTCATTTGCATCATATCTTGAGGGGACAATTGTGGCACTTGATAATATTGATGCTTATTTTGATAAAGCGATATTTCGTACGCCATCTCAATGAAATTTGGAACATTATCGGCAAGTACACGTCTCACAACAGGATTCGTTACTTCGACTGATGTCATCGTAAGTAGGGATGCTGTCGATTTAATTAATCCAAGCATATGCCCTGAGATGCCCTGATCTTTTATATCATTAATCGATTGATTTGGTTTTTTCGGTTGAGTCGGCTTTAAGCCATAGATAAAATCATTGCTTTGATTCATTTTATAAAGGCCCGTTGAGCGTGAAGGCTTCGATCCTGTCGTGAAGCATTCACACGTAATATTGTACTGTTCCAAGATAAAAGCATATTGTCGATCTAAAATAGCCAATAACTCTTGATCTTTCACATAAACACGAAACATCATATATTGATCCAACACATTGATCATTCCAGATAATACTTCGTGAAGATCAAAGACTTCATGCCCCCCATGACTCAATTGTTTAGGCATTTGATTGGATTGAACCATTTTGTTTTGCTGAACTTGTTGATTCATAGAAGTAGGTTGATTTTGCATTCATTTACCTCCAAAGAAAGTATAGTAGTAACACCATTTAGTATGAACAAAAAGGTACTTTCTCTTTCATTTTTTCATTGGAAATAAATGCATCTTTTTAAAAAATCAACTACTCAACCCACGTCAAATTAAAAATCGATTGAATATCAAACGGCTCATCAATTAATTCTAAACGATGATTTGCATCGGCCAGTTCTTGATAGAACGCAAAATCCTCCTCTGAAAATTCAGCTTCATAATGTTGATTTGCTAACGCTTTTTCCATTACTTCTGTTGCTGTCCACGTTTTTCCAGTCGATTTGATTTCAGGAAGGTTAAAGGTTTCGGCAAGAACAGCTGCAGCTTCTTCTGGCTTTTCGTTAAGATATGCAACAGATGCAATATGTCCTTGTACGAACTTCTCTACTAAATCTGCATTTTCTTCTGCAAATGATTTACGAACAATCACAACAACAGCAGGCTCAGGAAGTTTTTCGACAACCTTTAATCCACGTAATTCTGCAAATGTCACGAATGGTTCCGCGGTAAGTGCTGCATCAATCGTTCCATTAGCCACCGCTTGCTCCATTAGTGGCATTTTCATATCCATTAGACTAACGTCACTTTCAGTCAGCTCATTTTCTGGTAAGAAGAATCCGCGTAGTAAGATATCAGACCCTGTTCCCTTTCCTAAATTTCCAATCGTCTTTCCAGCTAAATCATTCGGTTCGGTTACTTGCGAATCTTCCTTCGTGATAAGTCCAAATTCTCCATCACCTACTTTAGAAATAACTTCGATCTCCGCACCTCTTGATGCCCAATTGACAACAACTGGGATTCCCGTATAAGCAAAGTCTAACTCTCCCGCAGATAATGCTTTATTTAAATCAGGTCCATTTGCAAATTCATAGTATTCTGCCTCAAGCCCCTGTTCCTCCATCATTTTTTTCTTTTCTGCAATAATGGCTGGAGCCATAGCTAATATAGTTGGATAGCCAATTTTAATGACGTCTTGTTTTGGCTCCTGACCTGCTTCCTCTTTTGCTGTTTGATTTGTTGCTGACTGATTCGTTCCACAACCAGTCATAATCAGAGCTGCCACAGTAATGATGCTAAATAAAATAGCAAATCTCTTCTTAGTGAATGTAAACATTATTCTCTCTCCCTTACTCATCGATGTATGATTTTTTGTTTTCCTTTAAACGCTCTTTCTTCATAAGAGGTCGGTTGTTTTTAAATATCCCGTATTGTCGTTATGTAAAAGAATATATTCTTAAAACAGTGGAAACAAAAATCAATTAATCTAATACTAACGATAATAATTATCATTGTCAATTAAAAATTGATAATGATTCTCATCTGATTAAATGTAAGCATCGATATAATATAAAACTTTTATGTTCCTATACTTAATGCTAAAAAAGCTGATTCTTTTTCTAACCAATCTCCACACAAAAAAGCCGATTTATCCTAATAAAGCAAGGACAATCGACTTTCATGTTTGTAAAAAACTTCTCTCTTTTATTCCGTTTTATAGAAACAAAATATTATCAACCTGTATTCACTAAACCAGCTGCAACTCCACTAATTGTTAATAGCACTTCCGTTAACAGCTCTTCAGACGGTTCTTCGGATGCTCGCATTTTTGAAATGAGATCAACCTGTAAGAAATTAAGTGGGTCAACATACGGATTCCGTCTATGAACAGATTCTTGAATATTAGGCGTATGAGCAAGTAGCTTTTCATTACCCGTGATCTGCAGCAAAATGTCTTCTGTACGTTTATATTCATCAGAAATATTTCCGAAAATCCTCTCAGCAATTGTCTTATCTTCGACTAAGTTGATATATTCTTTTGCTGTTTGTAAATCCGCCTTCATTAGCGCCATTTGAAGATTGTTAATCGTTGACTCAAAAAATGGCCATTTTTTATACATAACTTGAAGCAAGCGCAAATTCTCAGCACTAATGGATGCAAACGACTCAAGACCTGTACCAGCTGCATACCAAGCTGGTATCATTTGGCGAGATTGTGTCCAAGCAAATACCCAAGGAATCGCCCGCAAATCCTCAAAACGCTCGCTTCCTTTACGACTCATTGGACGAGAGCCAATGTTTAACGCCCCTAACTCTCTTAACGGAGTTGCCTGTTTAAAGTAAGTTAAGAAGTCTTTATCTCCAAAGACAAGCGATTGATATTTAGTTAAAGCATGCTTCGAAATCTCTTCCATTGCTTCTTCCCAAGCTTTTTCACGGAAATGACCTCGTTCTGGACTTTTCGTCACTCTTGCAGATGCTTCGAGTAAAGCAGAAGCCGCCTGCTCTAAGTTGCGATAGCCGATGTCCTCAAGCAAATAACGAGACGATAAAACTTCACCTTGCTCCGTGATTTTCACCCCATCACCTAATGTTTCAACAGGCTGAGATAAAATACTGCGATTTAACGGTCCACCCCCACGTCCTAATGAACCACCGCGACCATGGAAAAATTTCAACCTGATGTTGAATTCTTTCGCCATATTGTGTATCTCTTGCTGTGCTTTGAATAGTTTCCAGTTAGCCGTTAATGTACCACCATCTTTACTTCCATCTGAATACCCAAGCATGATTTCCTGATGATTGCCGCGTTCATTTAGATGATTACGGTACACGTCCATTTCAAATAATCGCTTCATAATACTTGGCCCCGCAATTAAATCATCAATCGTCTCAAGTAATGGTGCAACATGTAAGTGACTTTCTACTTTTCCATCAGCATGAAGACGGTAGATTCCTGCCTCTTTCGCTAGAACAAGAACTTCAAGCAAATCACTCGATGATTGAGTCATACTAACAAGGTACACTTCAATGGAACGATGACCAAATTCGCTGTGAGCCTGCTTGATCATTTTAAACGCCTTTAAAATTTCTTGTGTTTCCTTTGAATAATCTTCCTCAAGTAACAGTAACGGCCTAGGTTCACTAAGAACCTTTTCAAGAAGGGCCATCTTTTCTTCCTCAGAAAGAGCCGCATACTCTTCTGTAATCCCCACAACTTTTAAAATTTCAGCAATCGCCGCTTCATGCTCCCCACTATGATTACGAATATCTAGTGTAGCTAAATGGAAACCAAATAATTGAACTTGACGAATTAATTTGCGAATCGTTTTTAGCTTATGATGAGCGGGTTGATGCTGTTCTGCACACTCTTTTACAAGCATTAAATCATCTAGTAATTGTTCAGCTTTTTGGTAACCAATTTCAGACTTTCCTACTTCTCGTAGACGCTTAAGCATCACTGCAAATTTACGGCGGTATACCTCAGCTTCAATCGGCCATGCTTCGTCTTTTTCGATATACATTTGTTCTTCTTTTTCCACTGACTGAATTAACCGCTCACTAATTTCAACACGAGACGACGACTGGCTAAATCGCTTCATGAGGTCAACGATGGCTTTCTCATATTTTTTTATAACGAGTTGTCTTTGTAGTTTAAGTGTTTCCCACGTAATTTCTGGTGTCACATTTGGATTACCATCACGGTCACCACCAATCCATGAACCGAAATGAAGGAAATTAGGTACCTTCCATGTGTGGTTTGGAAAATACTCTTCAAGCTGTACTTCTAACTCCTGATGAATATCAGGCAATACATCAAATAATGTATGATCAAAGTAATAAAGTCCATTTTTCACTTCATCCAATACCGTCGGCTTACGGTGACGCAACTCATTCGTTTGCCATAAAGCCGTTACCTCATTAAATAAACTCTCATCCAAATTTCTTTTTTCTTTATTTGTCAACAATGGATTATCAAATTCCTGCAGAATCGTTGAAATACGCTTTTGTATTTCCAGCACTGTTCGCTTTGTCGCTTCGGTCGGATGAGCAGTGATAATTAATTCGATTGATAAGTTATTCAATACCTTTTGAATCAATTCATCTGAATAGTTATGTTCCTTAATGGACGCAACAGCACTCTCAAGAGAAAAAGGCTGTATCACACCTTCCTCTTGTAGTTGATAGTGACGCTGACGTCTAATACGATGATTTTGCTCTGCAATATTAACAAGATGAAAATAAGTTGAGAAAGCACGAATCACCTGTTGCCGCACTGGTGGCTTCAGCGTGCTAATCTCTTCTTTCAATTTTTTATATGTATCTTCATGATAATCGTTTCGTAAATGTTTCGTCTTTTCTCTTATAGCTTCTACTTTTTCAAGTAAAGAAGTGCCACCATGGTGAACAAGTATTTCTCCTAGGATATTTCCTAACTTTTTCACATCGCTTCTCAAAATAGAACGATGATCTTTCGCTTCAATCATGTAAATAACCTCCTAATTAAGAAAAGCGTAAGCGCCTTGATCAGCCGCAATCATTTACAGGCTGAAGAACCTTCGAGAGGCTAGGCTGCTTGCCCGAGACATCTTATCTTTTCAGTAAGATCAATAAATTTTTATACCCTTTACAGAACATGTGAAACCTTAAAGAGTCTTGGTCATTATAAGTCCCGCACGGTCATATATAGTCCCTATCAAGCAATTAAAAGATTCATTTCTGATAGTTCTTTTTATAGTAACGGAAAAAGTAGATAAAAATCAAATGTTCTCTGATAATTTGGTATTTTATAATATACTTTTGCATGATAAGTCTTAGCTTTTTAGCAAACGTGCTTAACGAAAACAGCGCTACCAATGAAAAAAGCGCCCCAACGGTTTAAGGCGCTTATACATCAAGTTATTATTTGATTCTCACTACAGAAAATCAATGTATTCATTTTTGAAAACCATATTAAGGCTGGATATATTTGTTTTCACGAAACAAAACAGAGAACATGTATTCTCTGTTTTATTTCTAGTTTACTATTCATTTAAATTGATTAGCTTCTCACCATACCATGTGGATCGATAACAAATTTCTTTGAGACACCACTATCAAACTCTTTATAACCTTGTGGTGCTTGATCAATGGAAATAAGTGTCGCATTTACTGCTTTCGCAATTTGAGCTCTTCCACTTAAAATCGACATCATTAGATCGCGATGGTACTTCATAACTGGTGTTTGTCCAGTGACAAACGTATGAGCCTTTGCCCATCCAAGACCAAGACGTACTTTTAACGTTCCTTCCTTAGCATCGTCATCAATACCACCTGGATCTCCTGTGACATACAAACCTGGAATTCCGAGTCGTCCCCCTGCTCTTGTCACATCCATAATCGAGTTAAGTACGGTTGCAGGAGCCTCACCTGCTCCTTCACCATGTCCAGATGCTTCAAACCCTACTGCGTCAATCGCACAGTCAACTTCTGGAACACCTAAAATTTGTTCGATTTGCTCACCTAGATTAGGATGCTTCCTTAAATTAACCGTTTCACAACCGAAACTTTTTGCTTGTGCTAACCTGGAGTCAATTAAGTCACCGACAATCACAACGGAAGCACCTAAAAGTTGAGCAGAATGAGCAGCTGCTAACCCTACTGGACCCGCCCCAGCCACATAAACAGTGGACCCTGGCTTAACTCCAGCACTTACAGCTCCGTGATAGCCAGTCGGGAAAATATCAGAAAGCATTGTCAGATCGAGAATTTTCTCCATCGCTTGGTCTTTATCAGGAAATTTTAAAAGCTGAAAATCTGCATAAGGAACCATGACATACTCAGATTGTCCACCGACCCATCCACCCATGTCGACATAACCATATGCAGATCCAGGACGATCGGGATTTACATTTTCACAAATATGAGTATCTTGTTGCTTGCAACTTCTACAACGTCCACAAGCGATATTAAAAGGAACGGATACTAAATCTCCCTTTTTTATAAATTCAACATCGCTTCCAACTTCAATTACTTCTCCAGTGATTTCATGGCCGAGTACTAAGCCACTCGGTGCAGTTGTACGACCTCTTACCATATGTTGATCACTACCACAGATGTTCGTTGTGACAACCTTAACAATAACACCATGATTGCATTTTCTACCAACATTTAATGGATTAACACCAGGTCCATCACGTAAAATTAACTCTGGATAACTAATATCTTGAACCTCTACTTCTCCTGGCTTTGCATATACAACTGCTCGGTTTCCTGCCATACAAAATCACTCCTCTTAATAGAATAGTAGTAAAATTGAAAGCGTTAACAAATCTCCAGATCATTGTACCATATATTCTAAATCTTTCAACTAATATGATTTTTGATCTTTAGTTTTGTTGATACTTTTTACAATAAATCTATTATAATGACAAAAATAACCTTAGTCTCGTCAACTGACAGATGACAGACTAAGGTTATTACGGTTCAGAGACTATTTAATAATGTTGCATTACTTATCTCAATATTTAAATCAAAACGAAATGAACAATGTTTAATTACTGAAGAATTCATCCAAAACACGAGCAAAATCTTCAGGACATTCTTCAGCCAATTGATGACCGAAATCTAAAATCGCACCTGTAACATTTGTCGCTACGCGCTCCATTTGGCGTTGTACTTCATCCGCAATGAAGTGTTTACTACCAACAGCAAGAACTGGCATTGGAAGCTTTGTTTCCGCAGCTTTTTTATTCCATTCACCATCTTCAAGTGTAGCTCGGTACACTTCAAACATTGAACGTAATCCACCAGGCTGTGAATAGCAACGTACATACTCATCCATTGCATCATCATCAATATCTGGATCATACGTTTCATTTTTAAAGAACTTATCAAAGTATTGACGCTCACGACCTGTAATAAGCATTTCAGGGAAATCAGGCACACTATAGAAGTTGATATGCCATAACCAACGATTTCCATTGACATTCTCAGGTGTTAAGAATGACCAGTCCTCAAGACCGAAACCAGGTAGAATCATCTCAACAAAGGCAAATTTTGTTACTTTTTCTGGATATGCTGCAGACAGCGCATAACCGCAAGCTGCTCCCCAGTCTTCTCCGACAAGATTAAATTTCTCATAACCAAGTCTAGATGCAAGCTGAACAATATCCTCTGCCATCGTTCGCATGTCATATCCACCTGTAGGACGTGTTGAGTCACCGAAGCCACGAAGATCTGGTACGATAACTGTATACTTTGAAGAAAGTAATGGGAGGACTTTACGCCAGTAGTACGAAGTCTTTGGTACACCGTGCAACAGGATTAACGGCTCACCAGAACCAGCCATATAGTAATGAAGACGTACTCCGTTTACTGTTTCTTTTCCATGCGTCACTCTTGTACCGTTGTGATCAACAATTACTTTTTTCATTTGAACACGCTCCTTATTTTGTTGAAAATGCTTATTAATTGTAATCGGTTACACATTTGATAAAATAATAATGGTAATCTTTTCTATTATGACAGAGATATTCTCTTTACAACCTCTTGTAAACGAAGAATCTATTTACTAAATCTAGTCATTTCAGATTATTACCTTTACTGTCACTATGTAACTTTTAATGTAATCGATTACATTTTTATTATATTTCAACTTTCAAGAATTATCAACCAATTAAATCAAATCTCGACATTTTTTTAAAACGTTTTCATTAATTATTCAAATATTGTTTTAACTATCATTGTCAACTAACATTTTTTTGACGTTGACATACCTTTTCGTTCTATTTATACTATCCAAAAAGAACTTCTTTTTTAATCCTTTCTGAAAACGGTGAAAATGATGAAACTGAAAAATATGTTGTATGCAGCCCTATTTGCTGCGGTAGTTGGGGCACTTGGAATCTTACCACCTCTTACTCTACCTATTTCTCCTGTTCCGATTACGGCTCAAACATTAGGCGTCATGCTTGCTGGAGCTGTGTTAGGTGCACGTTATGGTGGGCTTAGCATGGTGATTTTTGTCCTACTTGTTGCTGTTGGGGCCCCCCTTCTCTCAGGTGGACGCGGCGGACTTGGAGTCATACTCGGTCCAGGTGGAGGCTATATCCTAAGCTGGCCAATCGCTGCGTTAGTAATTGGATATTTAGTTGAAAAGTATTGGCACAAGATGAATATCGCCCGTTTTATTTTATTTAACATCTTCGGTGGTATTATTGTGATTTATGCAGGTGGGGTAACTTACCTTTCGATTGTATCAGATCTTCCATGGGGAACAGCAGCTTTCCAAGCACTTATCTATATTCCAGGTGATATTGCTAAAGCAGTTATTGCAGGTTTTATTGCGATGCAAATCAAAAAAGCATATCCCCTTATTAAGAAAACGAATGATGTTCAAAAAGCTGCATAGTGAATACGCGAGGGTTGTCCACAATGGGCAACCCTCTTTTCATACATGATATAATGACTGAAAATATATGAATGGGAGTAAAATGGTATGATCATTGGCGAAACAATTAAGCAAACGTCAGCTGTTCACCCACAAAAAACGGCGATTGTTTGTGAGAATGAACAAATTACGTACGAACTATTCCATGAAAATACGAAAACAGTGCAACAACAGCTTCTCTCGATACTTGGTGAAGCAAAGCAAAAGAAGATTGCCTTCCTATTAGATAATAATATCGATTTTTTAACGCTTTTTTTCGCCATTAGTCAAATTGGAGCCATAGCCATTCCTTTTGATCCAAAATGGAGTGATGATGATTTATTGAAGATTCTCACTGACTGCTCTCCTGACCTTTTTATTACGATTCAAGAAAAAGAGATCGCAAATGTTTTAGCACTATCTTTATCCGAACTAAACAAACAAGCAACGACTAATGTAGCAGTGCTCCAAATAGCAGAAGATGATCTATTTTATATCGGCTATACATCAGGAACAACAGGCAAACCAAAAGGCTATTTACGGACACACGCTTCATGGGCTCATAGTTTTTCAGGGAGCGATCTTGTCTTTGATATCACAGAAGATGATGTGATCTTTGCGCCAGGTCCGCTTGTCCATTCACATTTTTTATATGCCGCTGTTCATGCGCTTCATAAAGGGGCAACACTCTATATCACCAAAAAATTCGAGGCCAAAGCGGTATATCAGACATTAATGAACGATTCTATTAGCATTTTATACCTCGTTCCGACGATGTTTTCTGCATTATACGACGTGTACTACGAAACGAGGCTTCCTATCACCGATTTGAACAAAGTCATTTCTGCAGGGGCGAAATGGCAAGCTCCTTTAAAAGAGAAAGCTCGCCACTTCATTCCGAACACAAATGTGTTTGAATTTTATGGAGCTTCTGAATTAAGTTTTGTTAGTGTGTTAGACCCTAAAGGTAATAGAGAAAATCCTGAATCTGTCGGCAAGTCATTTCCAGAGGTAAATGTGTCCATTCGCAGGCCTGATGGTTCAGAGGTTGACACTCATGAAATCGGAAAGTTATTTGTTCAAAGTAAGCAATTATTTAGTGGATACTTGAACCAACCAGAAGCGACGAAAGAAATCTTTCAAGGTGACTTTGCAACGGTTGGTGATTTAGCTTTTCGAGATGAGCAAGGCTACATCACGCTTGTCGGACGAGAAAAAAACATGATCATAAGTGGTGGCTTAAATATTTACCCAGAAGAAGTAGAAAAGATTTTATCTACTCTACCAGAAATCGATGAAGTGATCTGTATTGGCATACCTGATACACATTGGGGTGAAAAGTTAGTCGCTGTTATTAAATGGAGAGATAATCACAGGCGTACAAGTGAGCAGCTAAAGCAATACTGCCGACAAAAGCTCGCTTCCTATAAATGCCCGCAATTATTTATCACATTTGATCATTTACCCTATACAACGAGTAGAAAAATTGCCAGACAATACGTAATAAGACAAGTCCAAGAACAATTAAAAGGCCAAAGGACGTGAGAGTATGAAAGAAGCTGTTATTGTCGCAGCAAAGCGAACAGCTGTTGGAAAAGTTGGCGGAATGTTTAAGCATATACCACCTGAACATTTAGCTGCTCCTCTAATTCAGCGAATGATCGAAGAATATCAACTAGATCCTGAATCCATTGATGAAGTGATCCTTGGAAATGCGGTCGGGCCAGGAGGAAACCTTGCCAGATTAACTGCTCTCACCGCAGGCTTACCTGTTTCGATCCCAGGCGTAACCGTCGATCGTCAATGTGGTTCAGGACTCGAGGCTGTCAATCTCGCAGCAAGACTTGTTCAAGCAGGTGCAGGTGATATATATCTTGCAGGAGGTGTCGAAAGCACAAGCCTTGCCCCTTGGAAGATGGAAAAGCCATCTTCCCTCTATCACCCAAGAGGCCCAAAGCTTTTTACACGAGCTCGTTTTTCTCCAGACGAAGTAGGCGATCCTGAGATGGGAATTGCGGCTGAAAATGTCGCCGAAGCTTACGGTATTTCACGTGTTACACAGGATCAATATGCCTACAATAGTCATGTGAAAGCAATTCGTGCAATAGAGTCTGGCTATTTTTCTGAAGAAATAGTGCCAATTGAGGGCATGACAAACGATGAATGTCCACGTAAACAAACGTCGATCGTAAAACTGAATGCCCTTCCACCTGTTTTTAAAGAAAACGGCACAGTTACGGCAGGTAATGCCTGCCCAATCAATGATGGTGCCTCCATCATATTAATTATGTCACGAGAAAAGTGCCTCGAATTAGGCTTAACGCCGATTTTACGCTTTGTCGATGCAGTTAGCAGTGGAGTCGACCCGAATGTTCTCGGCATTGCCCCAGTTCCAGCTGTCACTAAATTACTAAAACGACAACATCTATCAATAGAAGACATTGATATTGTGGAATTTAATGAAGCCTTTGCTTCACAAGTGCTAGCCAGTTTACAAGAATTACAGATTCCTGTCGAAAAAGTAAATCGTGGTGGTGGAGCCTTAGCAATCGGACATCCATACGGGGCATCAGGAGCGATTTTAATCACAAGGCTTTGTACTGAAATGAAGCGACACCACCTTAAACGCGGAATTGCCACCCTGGGAATTGGTGGTGGCTTAGGCCTTGCCACCCTTGTCGAATTAATCGAATAGAGGTTCTACGATGATTGATCAAAAATGGGAACATGCCACAACAGAAGCGGTAAAAATCTCGGTTACAAGCGAAATGATTGCATCATACGCTAAAGCGATTCACGAAGATGCTTTGATTTATTATGACAAACAAGTAGCCATCGCTGCAGATTTCAAGAACATCCCTGCCCCACCAACCTTGCCAATAATCTTTTGGCAATTCATCAACGTTCCTTGGTTAAAAGATGCTGGCGCTATCATCCATGGAAAACAGCAATTCCTTTACGAACAGCCACTTCTTGCCAATCGTACGTATGATTGTTCGATTCATCTAAAAGACATCACGAAAAAACAAAGCAAAAAAGGCATGATGCAGCTATCAACTCATGAATTAGTCATTAAATATGAAGGCCAGATTCATGCGACAGCAATAACAACACTCATTATTTTTGAAGAGTAAGGTGATCGTATTGAAGCTTTCAGATTCTTTACCAACCATATATATCCCTGAAATAAAAGATGAACACATCAAGCGCTACGGACAGGTTTCAAATGATTTCAACGCTCTTCACTTTGATCACGAAGCAGCACAAGCAGCTGGCTTTCCAGGTCGAATCGTTCATGGGATGCTTACAATGGGAGTTAGCACAAAACTTATTTCCCCTTGGCTATCCAGCTGTCTTCTTGTTAAGAATTACGAAACCACCTTCCGTCATCCTCTTATACTCGGGGATTCATTACGGATTGAAGGAGAAATCGTCGAAATATCCGAAACTCATGCTCTTATCACTTTTCAAGGAATGAATCAACATGATCACATCATTGTTATAGGGGAAATCTTATTAAAAGAGGTGCCAATATGCGACTAAATGAAGAGGTTGCGATTGTGACAGGATCGACAACTGGAATCGGTTATAGTATTGCCAAACAGCTTGTTAAACATGGTGTAGCCGTTGTCATTAATGGACGTAACGAGGAAATGGTGAAAGCAACAGTTCTTGAGCTTCAGGCTTTAGGAGGAAATGTTGTCGGACTAGCGAAGCCAGTTGAATGTTTTGATACAGGCGATGAACTTGTCAAACTTGCTGTAAAAGAATTTGGAAAAGCAACGATTCTGGTTAATAATGCTGGCATGATTGCCGACCAGATGTCTTATAAGATGAGTGATGATGCGTTTTCAGATGTTATTGATGTTCATGTGAAAGGAACTTTTTTTTGCACGAGACCATTTGTTCAACAACTGAAAAAACAGCGTATTCCTGGGCACATTATCAATATGACATCAACAGCTGGTTTAGAAGGAACGATTGGACAGGTTAACTACAGTGCCGCAAAAGCAGCGATCAACGGCATGACATGGACGCTCGCAAAAGAACTACAACGTGATCACATCCAAGTGAACGCCATCGCTCCCGCAGCCTTAACGAATATGACGCGTCCATATATCGAAAAAGCTCGTCGAAAAGCAGCCGAATCAGGTACGGAGCTGCCTTCTTACTGGAAGATCGGCTCTCCTGATGATGTCGCTGATTTTGTCATCCATCTCTTTAAACAAGAAAACAGCGAAGAATCTGGCATGATCTATGGCGTAAATGGCACAAACATCGTTCGTTGGCATCCACCCTATTCTGAACCCTATTCGCTAAATGAACACAAATAAGAGGTGGTTCACATACCACCTCTACATCTCAAAATATAAATGATAATGTCTCTTGCAGCCTTCATTAAATGACGAGTGACAGCTTGTGCATGTAGAATCAGAATCCATATATTCTTGAATCGTTAGTTCCGTCCCACAAGCCCCGCAAAGAATTGCTTTTGTACCTCTTTCATCTTTCCCCCATAAGACAGGCGGATGATCAGCTACTTCCGCGTGACAAAGATGACATGGATAATATGTGTCACAGCATTTAAATTTAAGCGCAATGATGTCTATTTCTTTATGATAATGCTTGCACCTTGTATTTTCATCTACATCTATCCCCTTCACTTCTATTCCTTTTACATTCATGAAGATCAAGTCCTTTCACTTTCTTTCTATTATAAAAGGTTTATTTCAATTCTCCTACTACAAGTTTAATTAGTTGACTTTGCATATATAAATCGATAATATCAACATATTGCAATTTCTCGATATTCAATTTTTGACATGAAAGTTGATTAATCACAAACCATAATGATAATCGATAATCCGATTGCGTATCATAACCTTTACTTGAAAGGAGGCCACGCGATTGAACGAAAAATTGCCTGAGATGACCGATGAAAAAGCCGTAGAAATCTTTAAAGCTCTTGCCAATCAGACAAGAGTCAGTATTCTACAATTGCTAAAAGATCCAGAAAATAATTCAGCGATTCAAGGACATGTTAGTAAAGACTCTGAATTTGAAGGTGGTGTGTGTGTCGGGGATATTCATAAAAACACCGAAATCTCCCAGTCCACCACTTCACAATATTTATCGATTTTGCAGCAAAGTGGCTTATTAGAAGCGAAAAGAATCGGACAATGGACATATTATCGCCGAAATGAAGCAATCATTAAGCAATTTGAAGAATATATTCGGTTAAAACTTTAACATAAGGTAGGAGAAATTCAGTGAGCTTATTAGGAGAACATCGTGCATTCAAGCGAATGTACCAAGAAGACAAATTGACACTTGGCTTTGCCATCCCGACTGCGAAAATGTCTAAATATCCAATGATGGAAAATCAGTTGGAACTCGCTCAAAAAATTGAGGAGTTTGGCTTTTCTGCTCTTTGGCTACGGGATGTAACAATCCAAAACTTGTCTGTTGATGATAATGGTCAATTGCATGATATGTGGATCTATTTAACGTATCTCGCTGCACGTACTCAAGAGATTGCCCTAGGAACAGCAAGTGCTGTCCTTTCGTTACGCCACCCTGTTCGAATGGCCAAAGAAGCAATGTCAATTGATCATTTGTTTCCTGAACGATTGATCTTAGGAGTTGCATCAGGTGACCGTGATAAGGACTTTATTGGATTAGGCGTATCAAAACAAGAAGCTGGGCCGATCTTTCATGAGAACTACGACATTCTTGAGCAATTAATTAAAAAAGAAAGCCCAACTATTCATTCTAGTAAGGGAATCATTGATGGCAGCGATATGAGAATCATTCCAAAGCCTGTTTCCACCATTCCACTTATGCCAACTGGTTTTAGTAATCAGTCACTTGAATGGATTGCCAAGCACGGCGATGGCTGGATTCAATACCCACGAGGCTTTGAACAACAAGCTAGATTAATTAATGATTACCGTACGTTAACAGAGCAAAACGCACCAGGGGTGTTTAAGCCTTTTTCTCAAACCTTATTCATCGACTTATCGGAAAATCCCGATACAGCACCTGTGCCAATCCCATTAGGCTTTCATGTCGGCCGTAATCATTTAATTGATATTCTCCATCGCTTCCAATCGATTGGTGTCAATCATATTGCATTTGTTTTATATTTTTCAATGCGACCACCAGCAGAAGTGATCCAAGAGCTTGGTGAAGAAGTACTTCCTCACTTCCCAACTCACACTTTTGAGTAAACACGAATGATAGGAATCATGCCTTATAAATGAAAGAAGGAATAATGTATGACAAACATAAACAACATACCACTCTCTGTACTCGATCCCTCTCCTATTACAACAGGTGGTTCAGCTGAAGAGTCGCTTCACAACACTCTTGATTTAGCAATAAAAGCGGAGCAATGGGGTTACAAACGTTTTTGGCTAGCTGAACATCACAATTGGATTGGAATGGCTAGCTCAGCAACTCCCCTTGTCATGAGTCGAGTTGCTTCCGTAACAGAGAAAATGCGTGTCGGTTCAGGTGCCATGCTGCTCTCCCATTACGCTCCATTATCGGTAGCTGAGCAATTTGGTACGTTAGAAGCATTCTTTCCAGAAAGAATTGACCTAGGACTAGGCCGAGCACCAGGTACAGATTATTATACAGCGAATGTTTTACGCCCGCGCTTTTCTGGTGAGCCCGAATTTGATGAGCGACTGCAAGAGCTTTTCGCTTACTTGCACGGGGCAGGCACAACAACTCAGGATGGCTCACATCGATTCCGTGCTATCCCAGGTGAAAACAGCAAAGTACCAATTTGGCTGTTAGGCTCAAATACGTATAGTGCTGAATTAGCTGGAAAGCTCGGCTTACCGTTTTCTTTTGCTGGTCATTTTGCCGCAAGCAATATGATGAATGCTCTAGCGATTTACAGAGAGAACTTTCAGCCATCCGACATGCTTGATAAGCCATATGTCCTGTTATCTGTACAGGTTGCAGCAGCTGATACTGAAAAAGAAGCGAAGAAGCTCGCGACTTCTATGTATCAGAAATTTTTATTACTTAGTCGTAATCAAACAGCAACCCTGCAACCTCCAGTTGATGATATGGACGCTTTATGGAGCGAACAAGAACGTAAGGCAGTGGAAGAGCAGCTCTCCACCTCCATTATCGGAGACCGAGCTGGTGTGAAAGAACAATTAGAAGCATTAATTGCTCAAACTGAAGCCAACGAAATCATGGCTCATACCGAAATTTTTGATCATCAAGCTCGTTTACGCTCCTATGAAATTTTAGCTGATGCTGTAAAAAGCTAAATTCATTTACGTATCATACCAAAAATTCAAATAAGAAAGAAGATGAAATCATGTCAGCAAAAAAACTTAATGATATTAAATTTTCAGTCCTTGACTTAGCACCAGTAGTTGAAGGGGATACACCTGCAGATTCGTTTAAGAAAACGGTAAATCTTGCCCAACATGCAGAAAAATTAGATTACAACCGTTATTGGTTAGCAGAACACCATAACATGCCATTTATCGCTAGTTCAGCGACATCTGTCGTGATTGGTCACGTTGCAGCTCACACATCAAAGATCCGCGTTGGTTCTGGTGGAATCATGCTGCCTAACCACTCTCCACTAGTCATTGCTGAACAATTTGGTACACTTGAATCACTATTCCCAGGACGTATCGATCTTGGTCTTGGTCGCGCACCTGGTACAGATGGCTATACAGCACAAGCACTAAGACGTGGACACGGAAGTGATGGCAGTGACTTCCCAGAGCAATTAGCTGAGTTACGTGCCTATTTTAATCCAGCATTAGCATCAGGTAGAATGCCTGTTAAAGCGGTTCCTGGCGAAGGGTTAAACGTTCCGATTTGGTTACTTGGTTCAAGCGGTTTTAGTGCACAACTAGCTGGGCACCTTGGACTTCCATTTGCCTTTGCAAGTCACTTCTCTCCTAGAGGTACGTTCCAAGCGTTAGAACTATATCGTCAAACGTTCAAGCCATCTGACGTTCTTGATAAGCCATACGCAATGGTCGGACTTAACGTGATCGTTGCAGATACAGATGAAGAAGCAAACTTCCTTGCAACAACATTGCAACAGCAATTCTTAAACTTAGGTCAAAATAATGACGTACTTCTCCAGCCACCAGTTGAAAACTTAAATGAGCACTGGAGCGAGTATCAAATCGATGCATTAGAGCATCAATTAGGCTCTTCGATTATCGGTAGTCCAAAGACCGTGCAAGAAAAACTACAAAAGTTCTTAGATGAGAGCCAAGTCGACGAAATCATGGCGATTGCTCAAGTCTACGATCACAAAGCTCGTCTACATTCATACGAATTATTAGCTGATATTGTGAAATAAAGATGTAAAAAATAAACCCCTGAAATGTAGCTGAATCGCTCATTTCAGGGGTTTTCATTCTTTTAGATTATTCTGTTAAGTACGAACAACAATAATCAACGACACTATGTACCTTCAATTGAAACGTCTCATTAGCAGGAACGTAGAAAACACCACTTCCCTCAATTGTTTCCCAGTCTTCACCAGCTAATTTATAGTCCAAATTCCCAGCTAAAATCTCCATTTCCTCTTTTAAAGAAGTGGAAAATTCATAGTCCCCAGGCAGCATGATTCCTAGCGTCCTTTTCGTACCATCTTCAAACAAAACAGTTCTGCTCGTTACTTTCCCATCAAAATAAATATTGGCTTCCTTGATTAACGTGACATTTTCAAATTGTGACATCTCTTTCTTCCTCTCGCGTTATTATCTTAATGTATCATAAAAAAATGTCTGATTAAATAGAAATTTTGAATGGTTATTGAACTTAATGAAGATACTTCGACAAAAATTTAAAACCATCTGAGTTGTTTTTCTCAAATGGTTCCTTTCTAATCTATTCTCTTACCAATAAAAAATTAAAAAAACAAGATTAATTTTCCTTTTTTAGAATTATTTATTTAATTCGAGATATTATTGAAGCGTGTTACGAAAGATCCTAATAATGTTCTAACATGTAGCAAATCATAATAAAATCAATAACAACTGGAGGGAATCATCTTGCAAAACAAAAATAAAATCAAAACCGTAACTGGAACGGATATCGATGAAGTCAAACGCCTTAATGCGCAATCTGGGTTGTCTTATAATGAGGCAAAAGTGATGCTTGCAGAGCAAAAAGGATTTAGTTCAGATAAACAGCGAAACAACATCAATTAAAGTTTAGCTAATAAATCCCCTTCTTTAGATAATATATGATTTTTTTCGGTATTAATTAAAATAAGCTGTTGAAACTCTTCAACAGCTTATTCATCTCTAATCATGTTTTTTCAGGTCAGACATATTTCAACTAATCTTCTCTGCATTTTCAAATCGATTTAATCGTAAAAGAGAAAGATCCTACTGCTGCTTCATTAGGGGTTTTATAATAAACCATATCCGCTCTCACATTCGGATTTTCAATTCCACCCATTTCTGGAATAATAAAATAAAGATCTTCTACAACCTGTAAATACACATCTGTATGGATTTTTAGAAGAAGCTAATAAAAAAGAAGCTCATCCTAAAAGAATAAGCTTCTCTATGCTCAGCTTAACTAAAAACCCCAAACAACACATCTAAAAAGACGATCACAATTGCAACAGGAATCAAGTATTTCAATAGATAGTACCAAATATTAAAAAATATAATCCCAACTTTTGATCCTTGTTGCAGTTCTTCTAGCAAGACAGATTTTGAAACTTTATTTGTGATAAAGATCGCTGTCACTAAGGCACCCAAAGGCATGAGGACATTACTTACTGCATAATCGACCAAGTCGAAAAATGTTCGATCAAACAACTGAACATCGGCCATCAGTCCATATGATAAGCATGATGGAATTCCGACCACGAAGATTAGACTTCCAATGATCCATGCATACCTCTTTCGTTTTTCTCCAGTGTTTCTCGTCATAATCGCCACAGCACTCTCAAGCATTGAAAACGCTGAAGTGAGCGCAGCGAATAAAAATAAGATCAAGAAAGCGATGAAGAACAACATGCCAAATGGCAATTGATTAAAGACTGCAGGTAAAACGGAGAAAATTAACGTTGGACCTTCATTCACTTCTAACCCAAACGTAAATACTCCTGGAAAAATAGCTAGACCAGCCAATAACGAAATAATAATGTTCATGATGACGATCCATGAAGCAGACCTAGGTAAATTCTGTGTTTTAGGAAGATAGGAACTATACGTCACCATAACTGAAACACCTAATGATAGCGCAAAAAACGCTTGACCCAAAGCAAACAAAATACTTTCTGAAGTTATTTCTGAAAAATTAGGTACAAGTAAAAACTTAATGCCTTCCATAGCTCCGTCCAAACTAAGAGAACGTACGACTAAAACTAAAAATAAGATAAACAAAGCAGGCATCATGATCTTACTTGCTTTTTCAATCCCTTGTTGAACTCCTCTTGCAACAACGATAATTGTACATAATAGAAAGACGATTTGTCCGATTAGCGCCGTCACTGGATTAGAAATAGTCGCTCCAAATAACTGACCAAATTGATCCTGTGTCAGTCCATTTAAGCTACCAGTAAAAGCTTGGAACAAATAAAGAATAATCCAGCCCCCAACGACACTGTAAAAGGATAAAACTAAAAAGCTCGTCGTTACACCCATTACCCCATTTAAATACCAGAGTGTCTTTGGCGCTAACTTTTTATACGTCCCTATTGCATTTGCTTGCGCACGGCGACCGATGGCGAATTCACCAACTAACAGTGGATAACCGAGTAATACCGTAAAAAGAATAAATAAGAGGAAGAACGCTCCTCCACCAGATGTCCCAGCAACATAAGGTAATTTCCAGATCGCCCCTAACCCGATCGCAGAACCCGCCGCTGCCAAGACAAAGCCAAATTTGGACTTCCATTGTTGTTCATGTTTTGACATTTTATATCAAGCCCTTTTCTCTTTGTTTTGATGTTAAATAAATTTAGACACAAAGAGGATTATATCGTGTATTTTATCTTTTTATAAGGGCTTTTATCAAAGATTTTGTATTCTGATATATTTTTTTACTATTTAAAATTATCCCAAAGATAAAAAAGATGACTCCACAGTCGCTGCATGCAACCTACTTGAGTCATCCTCTTACCTTTTACACTTTTTTAAAAATCGTTGCAATCCCCTGTCCACCAGCAATACAAAGGGTTGCTAATCCCCATGTTGCCTTTTGTTTTAGCATGGAATGAATCAATGATACACAAATTCTTGCTCCGCTGTTTCCAATTGGATGACCTAAAGCAATCGCTCCACCATTAATATTCACTTTTTCTTGTGGTAGATTTAATTCCTTGATCACAGCAAGTGCTTGGGCTGCAAAAGCTTCATTTAATTCAACCAAATCGAGATCATCTAGTTCAATATTTGCTAACGCTAGTGCTTGTTTGGTTGCATCTACAGGTCCAATCCCCATTCGATCTGGTTTTACACCTGATACCCCTAGGCTTACAAGCTCAACAAGCGGTTCAAGCTGATATTTGTTCATGATTTTTTCAGATACAACGAGTAACATGGATGCGCCGTCATTTAATCCTGAAGAGTTACCTGCTGTCACTGTTCCATTTTCTTTGAAAACAGGCTTTAGACTACCCAGCTTCTCTAGAGTTGTTTGTCTAGGATGTTCATCTGTTTCAAAAACAATCGGCTCGCCTTTTCTTTGGGGAATGTGTATCGGAATGATCTCGTCTTTAAACTTGCCTGACTCAATCGCAGCATGTACCTTTTCCTGACTTCTTAAGGCAAATTGATCTTGTTCCTCTCTAGAAATTTGATAGTCATCAGCCAAATTTTCTGCGGTCATCCCCATTACGAGTCGGCCATACGTTTCAATTGGCTGTGAACCAGGCTGACTTTCTTTATTTGGATCAAGAATCTCAGCATTCCCAGAAAGAAAACCATATCTCGCATTTCGAATATAATAAGGTGCTGTACTCATGCTTTCTACCCCACCAACGATGTAGGCATCACCATAGCCAGCTCGAATCGCTAAAAAGCTATTATGAATCGCTTGCATCCCTGAACCACATTGGCGATGAACCGTATAGCCAGGCAATGATTCGGAAAGACCTGCTTTTAAAAGTGCTAGTCTAGCAATATTAGACTGATCTTGACTTTGTTTTGCTTGTCCAATGATGACTTCATTTATCTCATCTAATACAAGTTCTCTTTCTTTCAAGTCATCAAATAAAGGAAGCAACAACGAATCTGGTTTGATGTTTTTTAACGCTCCTCCTAGTTTACCGACGGCAGTTCTTTGTGCACTAACAACATAAACGCGTTCACTCATTTTTTCTGCCCTCCTAGGATTTCGTTAATAAATTTGGACTGATTTGAAATGCTGCCTCGGTTTTTTCCTTCACTTCATCAAGTGTTACACCTGGCATTAATTCTGTTAATACTAGCTGATTATTCGAAAACGTAAATACAGCAAGCTCGGTAATGATTACATCAACCTTACGAACTGACGTTATCGGGTATGAGCACTGCTTTACCAGCTTAGGCTCGCCTGTTTTTGTCGTATGGTTTGTCGTGACAATGATTTTCTTGACACCAACTAATAAATCCATTGCTCCGCCAACACCCATAATGTTCTTTCCAGGAACCGCCCAGTTGGCGATATACCCTTGTTCATCAACCTGCAATGCTCCTAAAATAGCGATATCTACATGTCCACCGCGTATCATCGCAAATGAATCTGAACTATTAAAATATGAGGCTCCAATCGTCTCTGCAATCGGTAATTTCCCTGCATTTACTAAGCTTGGGTCAAACTCTTCATCAGAAGCTAATTCACCCACACCTAACATCCCATTTTCTGTATGAAAAAAGATCGATGTCGTATCGACATATTTGGCTACTAGAGTAGGGATTCCGATGCCTAGATTAATGACTGACTCTGGCATAAGCTCTTCAGCTGCCCGCTTGGCAATCATTTCTTGTATTTCTTTATTTGATTTCATGGCGAGCCACCACCCCTTCTCTAGTCAAAATGAGTTCGCTTGTGACTATCGCATCTACATAAAGATGAGGCGTTACAATCTCTTCTGGCGATAGCTGACCTACTTCCACAATTTCATCTACTTCAGCAATAACAAATTCAGCAGCTGTAGCCATCATCGGATTAAAATTTCGTGCCGTCTTATAATACGATAAATTACCAAGTGTATCTGCTTTCGCTGCTTTAATAAGGGAAACATTCGCTTTTAAACCTGGTTCAAAGACATAGGTTTCGCCGTTAATGTCTCTTGTTTCCTTTCCCTTCGCTAACTCAGTTCCCACACTCGTCTTCGTATAATAACCACCAATACCTGCACCCCCAGCACGAATCGATTCAGACATCGTACCTTGAGGCATGAGTTGAATATCAACCTTTCCTTCATTGTACGCATCTCCCACTTCACGATTGCTAGTGAAATAAGAGCCGATCGCTTTTTTAATTTTCCCCTGACGAAGTAAAATCCCTAGCCCTTTACCTGGTTCACCCAAGTTGTTACTTATAATCGTTAAGTCTTTCACTTCGAACTTTGTCAATTGATCAATCAACGTTAAAGGTGCTCCAACTAACCCAAAGCCACCTACCATAACCGTATCGCCTGTTTTAATTTTAGAGATAATGTCGTTTGGCTTTGTCAGTTTGTTCATATGCTCTCACTCCTCTAATTGTAAATAGATGGTTACTACCTACAATCGTTGCAAACTGTGATTACTTTTTTAAAAATTAAACAGTTGGTCGAATGCCTTGATATGCAGACTTGAGCATCTCCCTGATCTGTTGTTTTTCGATTGGACGCGGATTATAGAATGAAAGTTCGCTAATTTGATTAACGACTACCTCAATTTCTTCTTTTTTCATTCCAATTTCCTCTAATGACATCGGGACTCCTAATGACAGCGAAAAATCAAATAATGCCCCTGATACATCGTTTTCATTTGACTCGAACACATGTGAGAGTACCTTTATTGCATCAGGAATATGATCAGCGTTATAACTAAGCACATATGGCAACATAACAGAATGTGTTTCTGCATGAGACAATCCACATGTTCCACCAATAACATGGCACAGCTTATGATGAAGGGACATATGAACTGAACCTAGAACCGTACCTGCTAACCAAGTACCATAAAGAGCTTCAGAACGAGCATCCATACTCATTGAATCCTCAATCAATTTTGGCAAGCTTTTTTGAAATGCCTCTATTCCATTTTCAGCAAGCAAAGAAGTGACTGGATTCGCATTTTTTGCATAGAGTCCTGCTACACAGTGGGCCATTGCATTTAGAGCACTTGTCACCGTTATGTTGATTGGAAGATTGACAGTTAGCTTCGGATCATAGATCACCACTTTTGCTTTAACAAGTGGATCAATTCCTGTTATTTTCCTCCCACCTTCTGTCATTCCCCAAATCGATGTCATCTCTGAGCCAGCATACGTTGTCGGAATCGCAATAATCGGCAACGCTGTCTTTAAAGCAATCGCTTTTGCTAACCCAATGGAAGAGCCGCCTCCAATCGCTACAATTCCATCCACATTCGTTTTTTTCACTTGCAAAAGAGCTGATTTAACGATTTCAACAGGAACGTGTTGTACGGAATTATCATAAATGCCTACACAGCGCTCCCCTAATAACTCAGCCACTCTTTCTGCTTGAGCGATTCGTCCCCTTGTCGTGATAATGAGGACTTTATTTAGATTCTCTCTTTTTATTTCCCCTAATATATTCGTAACAGCATCAACACCAAATACAACTCGACCAGGCTGACTTTCATATTCGAACTGCACTTAAGACAACCCCTCAAATTTACTTGTCTCTACGATATTTCTTTATCTTTTCCATATCTAGCGTCACACCAAGACCTGGCTTTTGTGGTACGTAGACTTTTTCGTTTTTAAAGACAACGGGCTCTTCAACAATGTCATCAGCCATCCAAATTGGACCAAAAAGCTCGCAATCCTCTGTTAAATTCGGTAATGTACTGTATACATGTAAGCAAGCAGCCGTTCCAATTGAACTTTCAAGCGAAGTACCACCAAAGCAAGGAATACCTGCTGCTTCTGCAATCGCTGCAATTTTTTTCACTCTACTCATCCCACCTGATTTATGGATTTTCAGTGAAAAAATATCAACAGCATCCATCTCTACTAACTTCAGTGCATCTTGAACAGTACTAGCACTCTCATCCGCCATAATCGGGACTTTTCTAGTCGCCTTTAGGCGAGCAAGCCCTGCAAAATCCCATTTTGGTAAAGGTTGCTCGAGAAAATCAACCTTCGCTTCAGCAAGTTGATCCATCCATCTTAGTGTCGTTAGTTCGTCCCATGAACCATTTGGATCAACACCTGTGGTCGTCACTCCTTCTAGTCCTTTTGAGACTTCTATTACTCTTTTAATATCGTCAACAGTCGGGATTGCTCCTGCTTTCATTTTGAAATTATGATGCTCGCGCTTTTTAACCTTGTCTTTGCCTTCTGCAATATCCGCCTCAATGCTTCCCGCAGCTAAAGCCCACCTAACAGGAATGCCATCACGAACAACACCACCAAATAGTTGGGAAACTGGAACATTAGCAAGCTTACCAACGATATCATAAAGCGCCATTTCAACCGTTGCTTTTGCAAATTCATTTCCTAGCACTTGTCGATCCATTTTTGTAAGGAGTGCTTCGATATAAGAAGGGTCTTCTCCAATAAGAAGAGGAGCAAAGTATTTCTCAATGACCAATCTCATTGTTTCAACGCTTTCTCCACCCCACCAAATGCCTGGTGTCGTCCCTTCTCCAATTCCCGTTACGCCCTCAGATGTCTCGATTTGAATGATCAACAAAGGCTTTGCATTCATTTTTGCAGCCGAAAATTGATGAGCTCGTCTTAGCGGAATATCGACAATATCTGTAGAGATTGCAGTGATTTTTGTATTCATTGAATGAATCTCCTTTTTAAACTTATGGTTTCTTTTCAATCGATAACCTCGAGAACTGACCAGCAAAGTATGTTAATGCATCTCCATCTTTATATTCAAAGTTTTTCACTTCACCTAAGTAAAGAACATGATCTCCACCGTCATAGGCGTTCCAAGGCACACATTCAATGTAAGCAAGCGACTCTTCTATACGAGGGGCATGCTCGCCTTCAACCCATTTGAAAGGTAGATTTTCTTGCGGACGTCCTGCGAAATGCATCGCTACATCCTGTTGTTGATCATTCAAAATATTAACTGTGAATGCATTATTCTTTAAATGCTCTAATGCCTTTGTTTTACGATCGACTGAAACAAGAACAAGTGGTGGATCTAGTGATACGGACGTAAATGAATTAGCAGTTAAACCGTGATAGCCACCTTCTACATTACACGTAACAACCGTCACACCTGTTGCAAAACGTCCCATACAATTACGAAATTCTCTTGGATCCATCATAAACTCCTCCTTTTAGATAGCGCTTTCATTAAATTTAATTAACATGTGAAATCTAATTAAAATGTATCAATATTCAGATTTATTTGTAACTGCAAAAAGAAGTAGACATTTCAAACAATACTATCAAAAACAAACGAAAGAAAATCAGTTGTCAGAATAGAATACTAACCTATGAGGTTTCTAAAGCCTCAAACGTTCTTTATTGACTAAAGTTACTTCACTTATATCCAAACAAACGAAGGAGGAAACAAATGATTATCGAAAAGGCGACATTACAAGATGCAGAGTCCATATTAGCCATTCAAAAAGAGGCTTATATCCGCGAGGCTATTACGTATAATAATTATGAAATAGCACCTTTGACGGAAACGTTAGAGGAAATGAAAGATGATTTTAAACAAAAGACTGTTTTGAAAGCGATTTTAAACGAAAAAGTCGTTGGCTCAGTGAAAGGCTATGTGGAAAAGGGTACTTGTTATGTTGAACGCTTAATGGTTGATCCCGCCTCTCAAGGCCAAGGAATCGGAAAAAAACTTATGCTTGATCTAGAAACATACTTTCCAGATTGCGAGCGCTTTGAATTATATACAGGTGGAAAAAGCACCTATAATATTAGATTCTACGAAAAGCTGGGCTATACCATTTTTAAAACAGAAATGATTCGTGAAAATATTGACTTTGTTTTCATGGAAAAACAAAATAGTCAAAACAACTAATCTAAAGAAATGAGGAGCATTCACAACTAGTGAACTGCTCCTCATTTCTTTTCAATATAGCAAACTACTGTACTCTTCCTAATAAAAAATGAGCTTTCTCGACTTCTTTATGAAGAAGCAAATGACGTATTCTTGTCGAAGAAATAATTTCCCCTTCAGGACAAGTCACGATTGGATGCTGAAATGTATGAAAGTGATCCTGTAAATCGAGAATCGAACCACTCTTCCCTTTACCGAATTGAAAATCTGGTCCTACCCATATTTCTCTCGGATTTAAACGTTTCAGTTCATCAATGTATTCATCAACAGTACGCGCGGCATAATCACGATCAAAGGACGCAAAAATGGCATAAGAGACTCCTAGTTCTTCAAGATATCTCTTCTTTTCAGGGAGTTGAGTCAAGACTAATTGATTTTGAAAAAAGGCTCTTGGAGGTGGGTCAAATGTGTAGACAACTAATGGAACCCCATATTCATCCGCACGTGATTTTGCTTTTTGGATTAATGCTTGATGTCCACGATGAATACCATCAAAGGCCCCAATCGTTACTACTGAGCGATCTAAGTCGAGTTGATTATTTTGAAATGCTCTCATTTGAACTACCTCCATTTTTTCCTATGATAAAAATGATTTAATCGTTTCATTAATTTTTGGCTGATTGTGAAATACTAATGTATAGTGGTTGCAATCATCCGTGATTGTTTGTAACTGTTTGATCGACTTTTTCGTAAGATCATAGTCTTTTTCTAAAAATAAAGGTGGATACGGTCCGATCTCCCCCTTCGCAATCACGAGTAACGTCTTGCATGAAACCTTTGAACAAACCTCTTTAGGATCAAAAGTATAAAAACTTTCAAAATCCTTTAAGATTTGCTCAGGATCTGACTTATGCTTCCACCCGCCTTCAAAAGGCTTAATTTCATACTCAACATTCGCTTGAACAACGTCGCTCCATTCTATGCCGATCCTTGTATAGATCGCCTTCGTTTCGTTGACATAGCTTTCAGGTGTTTCATGTCGTTTACTTAGACGATTTAATGAAGGTTTCACGATATCTCGCTGATGGTCTGTTGTTTTTGCTGCACCATCGAGCAATATGAGAGCTCTCGTTTGTTTTAAGCGACTCGCTACAGTTGCTGCGATGAAGGCGCCCATTGAATAACCTAGTAAAATCGGATTTTCAATTTGAAGAGATCCTATTAAAGCAATAAGGTCTTGAACATGATTTTCAATCGATGTATCAGGATCTGTTTCAGAACTATTTCCTCGTCCTCTTAAGTCATAACTAATAAAACGGTATTCGCCAGCTAGCAATTCCCTGTAATAATGTAAGCTTTTATGATTGCCTGTTAGTCCATGAATCGCAATAACTGTTCCTTTTTCCCCAGAACTATCAAGTAGTTGAAACGTTTGCCCATTTACGGTATGCAAATACTCTTCCATCTACACCGCTCCTCTTTTAAAGTACCTTGTATAGAGAATAAACAGCCTTACCAGGAACACGTTTCCCAGTCGAAAGAAAGACTGTTTTATTTAGCCAGTCATACTTTTTTGATGCTGTTTCAAAGACAGGAGAAGACCGAAAGTAATACTCAGACGGATCCACATCTTCATTATTATCTAATCGTTTAATGACTTCTTTTGGTCCATGTCGCAACCCTTTATATGTCATTAAAATGATCTCTTTATCCTCCGTTTCAAGGAGAATTCGAACATCTTGTACGACTGTTCCATCATCGCGAACAGTTATCCAATCATCACCGCCAGGAATAACGATCCCTTTTAATTCAGGCCCTTCAAAAGCGCCTCCTGTTACTTGAATGATTCTTCTATTTCCGATTGGTGTTTCACCTGGCAAGTACGGCGCACCGACTTCCACATATAAATCAAATAAAAATTCCAAATTAGGTGCTGGCAAACGTTCTAGCGTCATCAAATCGCTCCTCTCAAAAAGCTAGCATTCATGTCTCTACAGCCTAAATTGTTGTAGGGAATCCACACTTGGATTCCCTACAACGAACACTTCCTACATTACTTTTTTGCAGCGACCTTTAGAGGACGTAATGCAAATTCAATTGTTCCTACTGTATGATCATCTTGTTTTTCTAATTTTGTAATAAGGGAATCACGTACTCCATCTGCAACATCAGTTTCTAACCAAGGGTCGCCTTCAAAGAACACTTGTGTGATTAGCTTATCATGACCTTCTGCATCGATAATTAAATGAAGATGAGCTGGGCGATTAGGATGTGAATCAATATGCTTTAAAAATATTCCTGTTGGACCACCTGTTGGTATTTGATAAGGTGCTGGGATAACCGTCTTAATCGTAAAACGTCCTTGATCATCTGTTTTAAAACGTCCACGTAAATTATACTCAGGAATGCCATCAGCAAAATGAGAGTATTCTCCGTCTGCATCCGCTTGCCACATACAGATATCTGTATTTCCAAGTGATGATCCATCAATCGATTTTACATGACCTGTAAAGAAGAGAACCTCACCCTTCTCATCTGGACGTTGTGGCAATGTTAATGGCTCCTGTAATTCAGGCTCACCTTCAATGTAGTACGGCCCAAGTAATGAAGGCTCTGTTCCTGGAAGGTCGCCATACATGCCACGTAATACGTGAGTTTCAAAGAATACGTCCATAAACAATGGAATTTCTCCAGAGCGTCCTAATTGATCGAACCATAGACAGAACTCACGATATTCCTCATGCGTAATTTGTTTTTCTTCGATAAGCTCCTTTGTTTTCTCTAACAAACCTTCAAAAATACTTACTACTCTTTCATTTGCCATTTTTATTTCCCCCTAATTAAAATTTTTGGTGAAGAGAGGACTTTTCCATTTCTCCTCTCTTCTCTATTAATATTTAGTGAAATATTATAGATTCTTAAAATAGTTCACATCATCTGGATTAATCCAAGTTGGGTTTACCCATCCATCTAAATCGTAATCATCCATACATTGTTGAGCAAAGTCCTCATACGATTGAGCTTGACCTGTAGCATTAGCCATTACCAAGTTCTCTAAGCGGATGTTCTCATTATTTCCAGAGTAGTTACGCTCATATAGCTCATGACGACCACCGTACTCTGTGCCAATCGCATCCCAAAGTAGTTTAATGACTTTAATTTTTTCTACAGCATCAATATTGTTTGAACCACGATATAACTTATCGATATATGGACGAAGGTCAGGATTCTTAAAGTCGCTCGCACTAGATGGTTGTACGATTAAGCTTCCTGCTACCACCGTTTCAATAATCGCTTTTACGCGAGGCCAGCCCTCTGCCATAAAGACGCGATATGCTAATCCATAATCGATATTTGGTAAAACGGTGCCATTTGCTCCTGGGTTCGGATTAAGGGCCATCGCATCACTTAACGACCAGAACATATTTCTGTAAGCTAGTACTTCCCCAATATTTGCCTGAACTCCACGGAATTGATCTGTCCCATTTCCTCTTAATGCTTTAATTAATAGCCCTGAAATGAAGTCTAATTTTACTGCGAGTCGTGTCACGCCGTGGAATGTGAAACGATTTAAGAATCCACTTTGTGCGAAGAAATTATTTGCTTTTTCCACATCTTTATAAACTAATACATTCTCCCAAGGGATAAGGGCGTTATCGAAAATGAGAACGGCATCATTTTCATCGAAACGGCTGCTTAATGGATAATCAAACGGACTTCCCATAACAGCTGCATTCATTTCATAAGAAGGTCGGCTAATAAGCTTGACTCCTGGTGTATCCATCTTCGCTACAAATACTAGCGCAAATTCTTCACTTGGTACTGGTAGCGCACCGTAATGGGCAACAAAGTTATAGTTTGTGATTGCAGAACCCGTTGCAACCATTTTTGAACCACTTACTAAAATTCCTTCTTCTGTTTCACCAACACATCGAACAAAAACATCTTTCACTTCATCAATCGGTCTGTTTCGATCTACTGGCGGGTTAATAATGGCATGATTAAAATACCAGTTTCTTTCTTGCGCTTCTTTATACCATTTCTTCGCATTATCTTGAAAAGGTGCGTAATAATCTGGGTCTGATCCGAGCGTTGCTAAAAAGGCAGCTTTGTAATCTGGAGATCTTCCCATCTGTCCATATGTCAATCTAGACCATGCAGCTATCGCATCACGTGTTTTAAATAAATCTTCTGGCGTGCGATCTGATTGGAAATAACGTTGTGTAAATCCACCATTTCCTGTATCTGTTTCTCGTGTTAAGATATCTTTATTTTTAGGATCATGTAGTGCATCATACAGTCTAGCGATTGAGCGAGCTGAGTTACGAAATGCAGGGTGCGTTGTTACATCTTTCACTTTTTCACCATGAAGCCAGATCTCACGATTATCTTTCAACGATTCTAGATATTCGTCTCCTGTTAAAGGTCTCCTTAATTTTTGCTCTGTTGTCATCTTCATTACCTCCCTGATTCTTCTGATCAATAAAATGTAACCGCTTTCTAATTATGAGTTTAAGTGTTGTTGTGAATTTTTTGAACTGCAAAAAAATACAGACAATTAGATAATGACTAGCATATTGTGTAGAAGTTTCACAGTAATAAAAACCTTGACCTTCAAATCGTAAATGATTAAAGCCTCCAACACTTTATACGTTGAAGGCTTCTACCTGCTTAATTATTCATGACTTTTAAAACAAAATAAATCCTTGTTGCTAACTGACACTTAAATCGACCAGCTCCTGTTTTTAGATCGATATCACATAGTGACTCAATTCTCTCAATACGATAACGTAGTCCTGCAATCGATAAATGCAGATCTTTGGCTGTCTGCTGGAGATTCCCGTTATTGTCTAAATATGATTTTAACGTAATAACTAAAGTCCCTTTATTCTCAATATCATAATCAACTAACTTACCAATTGTATTGTGATAAAACGAAATTAACTCCTCCTGATCGGTACCCTTAAGAAATAAAATAATTGGCTCAAACTCTTCAAACGTAGCATAGCGACTATCCATTGGATACGTTAGTTGAACAAAATCACAAATACGCGTGGCATCATGATAGCTTTTCCTAAGTAAACTAATCTTTTCTGCTTTTCGACCTGATCCAGCATATACTTTGGCTTTCGGTATCTTTTTATTGATCATCTTAACAATGGTCGAAATAAAGTTCTCTCTATCGTCCGTATAGCTTTCTGATAGAATCATGACGATGTAATTTTCCTTTGAGAATATATCTAAGTTCGAATACTTCATCGTAAGAAAATTTAATACGTCTTCCGTCATTTCTTTTGGTGAAACTTTAATAGCAATAATTTGATTCGTTTCGTTCACATTAAAGTCAAAGAGACGAGCGTGCCTCTTTAAAGACACTTCATCTAGCTCTTTATTTTTTATAATCTCATCAAAAAAATCCTCTTTCTTTTTCCATTTCGATTCACTAATTTTACGTTGATGAAACATTTGAATCGTGAAGACCATTAACGCACGTTTAATGATCATTTTCTCCCTTTTATTAAGCTTTTCCTCACCAATAATCACCATTCTTCCTAGCAGAAGATGATGACTCTTAATATTGAATGTTTCAATCCACTTATTATCTTGTTGTGTAGTTGCTACTCTGCTTTTAATCCATTTCTCATATACGGCACGATCTTCTTCGTTATACAAGCTTGAAGAGTGGATCTCATTAAAGTGATCGATGATGATACTACGTTTAAGGGTATCAGCAATTAACTCAGTTGTATCATCAATATCCTTATCCTCAAGCAACAAGTCCGTTAATTGATTTTGAACTTTCTCGGATTCAATGATATCTTCATTTAATTGTTGAATCTCCAAATACACTTGGTCTAAAGTAGATTGCAGAGATTCTGATTGATAATACTGCAAATCCTTTAAATGTTTCTCATCAAGTTCATCGACTGTTTTTGCAACAAAGTAACAGTGAGGGTCTCCTTTTCCTCGGCAATACTTTTCATAAGTAATGACGTCTTTTCCAAATGTTCTCGTTAGAAAACCACTCGCGTAACCGATCAACATCCAACAAACACATTGCTCACTTTCCCCGTAATGAGCAATATGCTCATCAGCTTCAAACGAATTTCGCCAATACCCTGCAAAGTACAAACGATCCTCTTCTATTTCGATAATATCAGGATCGACCGTTACAATGCCCTCCAGTGTATGAAGAGCTGGTCCCGATAGCAACAATTCTTTTTTTGACTCCCATGCATATTTTTCTTCCATTGTCCCGCCATCTCTATACCCACAGGCCCAACCATATCTCATTAAAAATCCTTTCGTGCGTTCTTCCCCTATTGTATCAATTAAATCCCGACGCAAAATTCCTAATGCTTCTACAGACATTAAAACCATTCTTTTATCATGTAGCATAATCGTTCCAGTACGTGGATTAATATCAATTGAATTTTCAAATAATAGTTGATGGCCCTTCATCGACATGTTCATTCCCCCACATTTATTTATTCAGTGAACAATTGAACTAGAGTTAGCATTGAAACTTGAACCATTTGAAAGTCCCCTCTACATTCAACTTCATAGATAAATAAGTTGTCGTTGCTAATTATTTTGTATGGTGCTCTTCTCAAACAACATTTACAGAATATTACAAAAACACTCCGCAAAATAAATGGTCACTTAAAGTGACCTCATCTTTTGAATGCGCTTACATTTTGTGGTTTATAAATATTAGAATTTCAACAGTAAAAAGGTGTATAGGAGAGATATTTGAATCACGATATAGATGATCATTTCTGCAAAACCTGTCTTTCGTTACAATACTAATTTCACATTACACTTACAATCACCTTTTTACAACTATAAAAACCTACAGTTATTTGTTTAAAAACCCTACATTATTGTTAGAGGTTTAGGAAAAAATACACCTGGAAACTTTTCACTGGTCTTACGGGGTTTAAAGAGCTGATGAAGCAATCTTATATATATTTACATAAGATTGCTTCATCAAGGTTAAAAGAGCGGAAGATTAAGAAGTGAATCAGTGCAACCTCAAACGAAATACCCCCATATTAAGACAGAAGTACCAAAAACAATCCCTATCCAAAACATAATCATAACTAAGTACCCCATAATATCTTTCAATTTCAATCCTGCTATTGCAAGTACTGGTAATAGTAAAAATGGTTGAACCATGTTATTCCATGCATCCCCTAGTTGGACTCTCATTGCTGTTTTAACAGGAGAAGCCCCTAATTCCAAGGCAGCTTCTATCATTACTGGTCCTTGGTTTCTATGACTTAGGCTAAGACTACTTAAAACCCAATTATATTAGCGCTTACACATTAATGAAAAAGGATTACATTTATATACATCTCCGTTACTCTCACTTTCTTCGTTCATCAAACCATGCTGTCATTTCTTATCATACGTAACGCAATAAACTGGTTCATTTCTTAAATACAAACGAACACAATCATTCTTCCAAATACAACGCTTATGTTTTTCGTTATTTCGCATTTTATTAACAAACTCTGCATCTGCGAGTGTCGCTCTTCCTAATGCAACCATATCTGCTTTTCCTTTTTCAATAATTTCTTCAATTAAGGCAGGGGTCCCAATCTTTCCAACCGTAATGACAGGAACATCAATATGTTTTTTGATTTCCTCGGCTAAATGCACATTTAAGCCATCAGACATATGGTTTGTTGCTACTTGTCTATGAGAGCTATAAGAACGACTACCCCCATGCTCAATCCGCCCTCCAGCAGAAACATGAATCGCTTCAGCCCCTGCTCTAACTAACTTTTTGCTAATGTACGTTGAATCAATCAATGTATTTCCACCAACCATAAATTCATCCCCATTAATCCGACAAATAATCGCTACATCATCTCCTAACTCTTTTTTCGTTTCTTTAACGATCGTTTCAGCGATTTTTACTCTTCCAGCTACATTTTTCCCGTATGAATCGGTTCGTCTGTTTGCATATTTAGAGAGAAAGTCTGCCAGTGTATAACGATGGGCCATATGAAAATCGACTACATCAAATCCAGCCTGCTTTACTCTCATAGCCGCCTTTACAAAGTCTGCTATGATTTCTTCAATTTCATCAACGGATAAATCCTCAGGCTTCTTATCAGATAGATATAAACAATCTCCTAGCTGCAAGGAGGCTTTTGCACCTTCCTTTTGAATCGATCTGGCTAATGTTGATAACCCTTCAAGATAACGATCATCATGAATAGCTAAACTATTTTCAAACTTTAACAAGCGCTTTGAACTAACGGAGGTATTTTCAACTGTAACTAAGCCAATCCCTCCCGCAGCTCTTTTTACGTAGTAATCAATTAATTGCTCTGTCACAAATCCATCTTTTGTGGCTAGATTCGTATCCATCGGTGCCATCACAATTCGATTTGGAATTGATACATTTCCAATATGGATTGGCTCGAAAACCTTTTGTGTACCCATGACATCCCCTCCTCACTTTCTTGTTTACGTAATTGCCAGTGGATTAAGCGGACTTCCAACTGCACCAGTTATAGAAAGAGGGGCAGCAACGAACATACATTCATAAACCCGCTCTTTAGCCAACTCTTCAAAATTAAATAATTCCATGAAATAAACGCCTAAATCTCTTAATGCTTTCATATGAACAGGAATGACCGCATCGCTTCTTTCCTCTGGCTTAACCTCAACTGCTAGATTATCAGCCGCAATCCCGATAATTTCTTTTTCTGCTATCCACTTTATACAATCTTCTCCAATACCAGGCTCTGAGCTTTCAAATAATTCAGGGTCCTTCTCAAGCATTTTCAGCCAGCCCGTTCGGATAAAAAGCATGTCACCACTTTTAATCGAAACCCCTTGAAAAAATGCACATTCATCTAACATGGAAGGCGTAATGACTTCCCCTGCTTCTAAATGTTCCACCTGTTTAAAAGTAGGTAAATCAAGTAAAATAGCTCTAGTCACGATTCCTTTTACCTTCTCAATTCCACAAAATTTTGCCCCTTTGCTTTTAACAGAATCCCCAGAAAATCCATTGTATAATTGGTCATCATACCAAACATGAGAAAGGGCATCCATATGCGTCGAGCCATGTGTATTTAAAAACACATAGCCATCAGAAAACTGTAATCCTCCAGGTCGTTTTACACCAGCAGCATAATCTCCACCATCGCGAGTGAGGACATGAAATGGTGGCATTCTTAGTGAATGATCGTACGGAGTTTGGTGCATATGAATCGGCATTGATAGACTATACACTTTTCCTTTTGTGATGATTTTTGCAGCTTCAATAATTTTTTCAGGAGAAATAAAATTTAAAGCACCAAGCTCATCGTCTTCTCCCCAGCGTCCCCAATTTGATAGATTCATCTTAACCCTCTCTTTCATTTCGCTCATTTTGTAGCTCTACATTGACAGCAATTCTTCTTTCAGCTTGTTTTTTTTGATTTTCCCTGATTCAGTCATTGGGAATTCACTAACAAAGATAATCTTCTTCGGGATTTTAAAGCTAGCAATCTTCCCTTTTAAATAAGTAAGCACTTGCTCATGAGTTAATTCTATTGCCGCTTTTTTCTTAATAATGGCTACTGGAATTTCTCCATATCGTTTATCAGGTACTCCTAGAAGAGCAACTTGTTCGATAAAAGGATGCTCATAGAGAATTCCTTCAACCTCCTCAGGCGAAAAGTTTTCTCCGCCAACACGAATGATTTCTTTTATCCTTCCATGAAAATAGATATAGCCATCTTCATCTAAGCTTCCGAGATCACCTGTTCGTAACCAAGAATCATGAAAAACTTTTTTTGTTTCTTTTTCACTTTTATAATATTCGAGCATCACATTATACCCTTTTGTCACAATCTCCCCCCTCCTGCCAGCTGGTAGAAATTCTAAGGAAATAGGATCGATAATCGCGATTTCACATGACGGGTGAGCTCTACCACATGATGTTAAGCGCTTCTCCAATGGATCATCAATGTCACACATCCCCACATTCGGAGAAGCTTCACTTAACCCATAAACGAGTAAAATATCCTCAATCCCCATCTTTTCCTTTATCAATTTTACTGTTTCAGTCGTTCCTGTCGTCCATCCAGTGCGAACAGAAGAAAAGTCCTCCCTTTTAAAATTTTCTAATTCCATCACTAATAAAAATAAAGAATCGATTCCGCTGTATGTTGTACACTGATGGGTCTTGATCATTTCTAAAGACTTTGCTGGTGTAAAATGAGCTAACGAATAAAATGGTACTTGATAAATCAAAGAGAGTAAGACCTGCATTGTCACACCACCGATATGAAAAAACGGGCCAGCACAAAACACTTTATCATTACGTTCGATGTGCATCCTCTGCCCAACATCATAGGCATTTCGCAAAAGCCCAAAGTGAGTTAGTAGCGCCCCTTTTGGAAAAGATGTTGTACCCGAGGTGTATTGAATGAGTACAGGGTCATTTGGAATACAGGTGACTTTCTCTAAATCTGATTTAGTTGCTACGGCATTATCCCATGTCGCTGCCTGCTTTGGAGAATGATCTCCTATCCACAGTAAGTACTTCAGATCAGGGAGCTCTTCACTACGAAATGGTTCTAATTCATTCGTTGCTACATTCCATGACATGACTATATCTAGGTACTGATTTGTCAGAAATGAAGATTGCGTGATTAACACTTTACTTTCCGAATGCTTGAGCACATATTTTGCTTCTGATTCTTTAAATCGACAATTAATTGGGACTAAAATCGCACCGATTCTTCCTACAGCGAGAAGGGCAACGACCCATTCGATTCGGTTCGGGACCCAGATAGCCACTCGATCACCTTTTTTAACCCCATGACCTTGCAAATAGCAAGACAGTCCCTCCACTTGGGTTAGCAAGGTTTGATAATCACTTACTTCGTTTTCAATGACACAGCATAATTGATGAGACGGATACGTTTTTATCTTCTCGACAAGTTCAGCTACTGTTTCTGGATGACTCACCTTCTTTTCACCCCTTATTTCTTAATTGGACTTCGTAAACGCTAGAACGTGAGTGTCACCCTCTTTTGGAAAGATAGCTTGAAGCTTCATCCCTACGAAAAGGTCTGAATGATCAATATCCACCAGTTCACAAAAAAATTCCACAGTTGAACCATTATTATCATCATGAATTTTTACAATTCCAAGTACATAAGGCTCATCAGAAAAGAACTCTTTTGATGGCGAACGATGAATAATAGTGTACGAATAAAGTTCTCCTGTTAATGACACTTCCTTCCACTCTAAATCAATAGATTGACAACGCTTACATAAAATACGAGGATAAAACTGATTTTTTTTACAAGTGAGACAGGTTTGCACAAGGATTTTCCCTTCTGAGAGACCAGCCCAAAATACTTTGTTTATTTGCGTAAGATCGCGATGGACGCTTGAAAGATTCACCTTGAATCCCTCCCTAAAATAAGCGTTGATTGAACCGACATGACTCCTCCATTACCATGGACTAAAGCTAAATTTGCATCCGCAACCTGTCTTTTGTCAGCTTCATGTCTTAATTGCCGTACCGCCTCGATCACATGATTAAGTCCACCTGCCGTGCCTGGTTGACCATGCGAAAGTAAGCCTCCATGAGGATTAACAGGTAGTTTCCCTCCAAGCTTCAACTTCCCTTCTTTTAACAATGACACTGCTTCTCCTCGCTGACAAAATCCAAGATCCTCTAAAAGAATCAATACTGTAATCGTAAAGCAATCATACAGTAGTGCAACATCTATATCATTTGGCGTAACACCTGCTATTTTAAACGCCTTTTTACCAGATTCAACACTTCCAAATAAACGAAAATCATCTTTTTGAAAAATATGTTCGTGGGTCGTTTTTTCTCCATAACCTAGAAGATGGATTGGTTTCTTTTTAAACGAACGACTGTTTTCTTTCGATGTGACAATAATGGCCGATCCACCATCAGAAATTAGCGCACAGTCTAGGAGATGCAATGGTTCTGCAATCCATTTTGAAGTGAGTACATCATCAATTGAGATCGGCTTTTTCATATGAGCGTGTGGGTGAAGCAACGCATGTTCTCTATGTAACACAGCAACTCGGGCTAAATCTTCGCTCGTTACATGAAATTCTTCCAAATATCTTTTCGCAATAAGCGCGTAAAAAGATGGAATCGTCGGCCCGTAAATGGCCTCAAATTGTGGATGTCCGAAGGTTGAAAGTCGCTTTATTGCATCTTCTCTTCCTAAACCAGTTAAACGATTTTCCCCAAAAGAAATTAGTACATTTTGACAATATCCAGCTTTTATAACCGCTTGCGCTAAACCAACTGCCGCACAGCCACTAGCTCCACCAAGCTGCATCGCAGTATTAAATTCAGGCTGCAACCCTAAATATTCAGCTAAATAAGTGCTTGGCATAGGATGTGGTTCAGAAAGAGTATAAGAAGAGATAATCCCGTCAATTTCTCCTACATTCATGCCAGCATCGGCTATTGCTTTTTTTGCTGCTAGCGCTTGAAGCTCAATTGAAGTTAAATTCGGTAATTTCCCCATCTCTGTATCGCCAACACCAACGATCGCAACCATAAGATTCACCCCCATAAAAAATGTTTCATAATTCATTGAATCAACTCAATGAATTGATTCATTTTATTATATATTGTAAAATGGAACATAGTCAAACTAATTTTCAAATAATTCAGAATGCGAGGAATTACATTGGAAAATCAAGAAAAACTAACAATACGACAACAAAAGGCTCTTGAAACAAGAAATATATTGTTTGAGACAGCAGTTCGACTTATTTTAGAAAGAGGATTTGACCATGTACATATCAATGACATCACCAGAGAAGCTGGTACTTCAACAGGATCTTTTTATACCTATTTCAAAACAAAAGAACAAATTATCGTCGAGCATTACAAACAAATTGATGCAGTCTATCTCGATGCCTACCAAAAACTTAATCAAAATCTAAGCTCTACCGAAAAATTGATTGAAGTATTAAAGGCAGGATTTACATTTTCAGAAGACTTAGGTAGAGAGTTTATGGGTATCTTTTTCTCGAATCAATTTGCCCAAAAAGAAGATATTCCTTATGTCATGGATAATGATAGAATCATCTATAAAATTATTTATGAAACTATCGATGAAGGACAAAAAAGCGGAGAATTTCGAACTGATCTTGACTTACTAGATTTAATTTCAATGGTTTTTAAGTGCTATACAGGTTCGTATTTTGAATGGAATTTAATGAAAGATAATAGAAGCTTAACGGAAGAAGGCGTAAAATTTCTTTATTTATTTATCGAAGGAACAATTAAAACGAAAAACTGATTAGCTTGCTATTTCTCGCACACCTTGTCTTTCATAAGTACTGTTGAGAAATAGTAATTTTACAAAAATAGAAACAACCTCTCCCAATAAAGGGAGAGGCATGAGTGAATTTATTACGATGAATGAACAGCCATCAGACCTCCAAACCCTCATTCCTCATCTTCGCCAACTGTTTCGTTCGCTGAATAGAATGAAGCCTCATACACCCAATCGCTCCAAACAAACTAATAAAAGCTGAAAGAAGAAATGCCCCGAAATAACTGTTTGTCGACTCAATTAACACTCCCATCACAATCGGTGAAATAATTTGTCCAACGCTAAAGAATATCGTGACAAACCCCATTGCCACAGGAACAAACATAAGCGGAACAAACTCGGATACACTCGCATTCATGATCGTCGGAACAGCCCAGAGTGTGAAACCATATAAGATCACCTCTACAAAAATAAACGCTGCTGAAGTAGAAACAGATAAAGCCATTAGCATCAAAAATTGAATTGTCAAAACGAGTGATAAAGCAAACATTCGCCCAAACTTATCCGAAATTCCACCCCGAATGAATCCGCTTACAATACTAACTAAACCTGCGATGAAAAAAAATAAACCCTCTAGCCATTCCGAATAGCCAACATCATTCATTAAATAATCAACGAGAAAGGTTGAGAAAATCAAATAGCTAAATCCCCAAGACAAATAAATAAATCCAATCATCCAAACCTGTTTATTTCTATATACAGCCCATTTATCACTTTTAATAGCATGTTCTCTTTCTACCGATTGCCTTGTTTCTACGTTCTGGTTTCCAATCGGCTCTAAGCCCGCCTCTTCTGGGGAGTTTTTCAAAAATAGCCAATTCAACATAATAAAGCTCATTGTTATCACCGTCAGGATATACCAACTTACTCGCCAACCTTCAATCGTCACATTGATTATTAACGGGACAACAAGACCGCTAATGACGATGCCAAGACCAAGACCACCCATCGCAAAACCTATTGCCATCCCTTTTTTCTCATTTGAAAACCATCGTCCTGCAAGCCCCATTGCTGGAATCGAAGAGCCACCTGAGCCAAGACCTAAAAGCAAACAGCCACCATAAGCAAGCCAAAAGGACGTCGCGTTTGCACAAACAACCATCCCTACACAAATGATGAGAAGTGAATAATTAATCACTGTTTTAGCATTGAATCGGATCACAAAATAACCAATGATCGATACACTAATTAAATATCCAATAAAAGCTGAGGATGCTATGAAACCCATTTGCCGATAATCAAGTGCCAGCCCTTCTCTCATAAAAGGTAAAATCGCCCCCATTGAAAACCGACCGAACCCAAGACTCCCAAGCATCGTAAAGAATAATAAGATAAGAATGATCCAACCTTTATGTATGTTTCTCACCCCATCCCTCCTCAACGTGTAAAACCTTTGCTCAAAATGTTAACACCTATTTAAATTTAATTATCGTACTTTTCAGATCATTGTGTCAAATATTCCTATAAAAAAACAACTCAGATGATCCGAGTTGTCACTGTAATCATATTCAAATCTTTATTTCACTTCAACTAGCTCTAATTTGAAATCCCCAACGTTTCCCTCTTCGTAAAGATTCGTAATTGACGTTGAATAATTCGAGATCGTTCCTCTGAATTCAATGTTCTTTTCAGGTACCTTCACATCAAACGTCTGCTTATATAACAATGTCGTGATATCATGGTACTCTTCTCCACTTCTTACCTTGAAATCAAACGTAATCTTTCTTTTTTCATCAATGAATTCCTGTTGAAATCCTGTTACGTTTATCACCATATTATCTAACTGGACCTTAGAAACCATTTAACTCTCTCCTTTACTTTCGCAGTATAGAAAATATAGCATTCCTCTGTACTGAATACAAATAAAGAGAACTACAACATACAACATACAAAAAGACGAAGGGAACCTTCGTCTTATCTCTCTAGTTAATCTTATATAGATGATTTTCCCAGCATTTAGATCTCAGTTCTGTTTTGAGTATTTTACCAGAAGGGTTACGTGGTAGTTCCTTCACAAAGTCAACAGACTTCGGCTTTTTAAAGCTTGCTATCTTTCCTTCGTAAAATTTGATAATCTCATCCTCTGTTAAGAAATATCCATCTTTTACAACCACTACAGCTTTAATCGCTTCTCCCCATTTAGGGTCTGGCACTCCGATTATGGCCACATCAAGAATGTGTGGATGAGAATAAAGAACGGCCTCAATTTCTCTTGGATATATGTTTACCCCACCACTTATTAGCATGTCTTTTTTCCTATCAACGATATAATAGTACCCTTCTTCATCCTGCATCGCCATATCACCGACTGTAAAATAGCCATTGTAGAAAGACTCTTCATTCGCTTTAGGATTTTTCAAATATTCACCTAAGAGATACGGAGCTTTCATATATAGCTCCCCGACTTCTCCTTTTGCGACAGGTTCCTTTTGTTCATTTAGTAGTAGGCACTCTATAAAAGGAAATAGCTGCCCCACAAAATGCTCTTTTCACTTAATATCTTTCGGCTTCATATTTAACGTAATAGCGCTTTCAGTCGAACCATAAAACTCATGTAAGTCAGCACTTGGAAAAACATTAAGTATATCCAATTTTGTTGGAGTTGGAAGAGGTGATCCAGCTAATATTAGAACACGTATCGAGTTAATAGTATATTTCTCCCTTATTTCCTTATTTAAATTCACAATAAAATTAAACATCGTTGGAGCTAAAAAGCTATTCGTCACCTGATACCTTTCAACAACAACAAGAAACTGTTCTGGTTCAAACGACTCTTGAATAACAAGAGTTCCGCCAACAATCATTTGCATCGTGATAAAAATCCACGGCGCTGCATGATAGATCGGTCCTGCTACCATATGGACATCAGACTCATCAATTTTATACTCGTAAGCCGCAACAATCCTGTCAACACACGGGATCGATGGGAAATCACAACTCCCTTTGGTTTCCCTGTTGTCCTAGAAGTATAGCCAAGATAAAAACAGTCTCTCTCATCAATCACGACATCTGGTTCCACCCCTTGGTTATACCGATTATTTCCATACACATCATTTATCACAACTACAGGAAAATCCTCAACAACCATTTTTCGAATAGCTTCAGTTCCTAGATCATCGTAGGCGATTACTTCTACTTCTTTAATAGTACGTGCTATTAGGGCGCCAGTACCACCTATAGCTCCAAAATTGACGGCCTTGTTATCCTTATAGAATCAATGACTTCTTGGCTACGATATCCCTTACCAAACATCCCTTTCAAACCTAAATCAAGAAGAGCAGGTGTATATTTATCCATCCTTCCACTTGTCGTCGGTCCAGCAGGATCACAATTGTACGTCTAAATCTTATACTTCGCATCTCTAACATAGCTACCTGTATTCTTGTTACTTACTAGTAAAAATATGATGGCTGAAACCAGAGGTAAGATTGAACAAACGATGATGACGCCGATCCACCCAAAGCCCGACCAAATTGTTCCTAATGCGGTTCCTCCCACGCTTGCGCCAATATAATAACTAACTAGATAAAAGCTTGTTGCCCCACTTTTGTGATGGCTTGCCGTATTTCCGATCCAAATTGACACCATTGAATGAGCGATGAAAAAACCAAAACAGATAAGAGACAAACCAACAACGACAGATAACGTATTCAAAACAATTGTAGTAAGGTTCCCAATCATCATAATCAAAACCCCAATGAACATGATTCGCTCAGAACAATAATGAATAGCGAAACGACCAACAAGAGGAGAACCAAGGACGCCAAATAAATAGGTGAAATAAATAAGTGAAATCACTCGAACTGAAAGGAAGAATGGTTCCTTTTCTAAATAAAATGGAACATATGTCCAAATACCAGAGAAGCCAAATTGCAGCATCATTCCAAAAATAAATGCAAATAACAGCATTGGATTTTTTAAATGTGTAGCCATTCCAAGTAAATCGCTTGTTAGTGTTCGATCATGACGTTGAAAAAAACGCGATGTAGGAATTAAATAAAACGAGAGACAGCAGATAAGGACACCAACAATGGCAAGAGCGAAAAAACCAGCTTGCCAAGTTAATTGGTCAGCAAAATATCCTCCAATATAACGACCACCCATTCCTCCCAATGCATTGCTAGCAATATAAAGAGATACCGCAAGTCCCCGACTACCTTCTGAAACTTCTTCACTGATGTAGGAAACCGCTACAGCAGGAAGTCCCGCTAATGTCAGACCAGTTACAAATCGCCACATAAGTAGCCACGAAAATGAGTCAAAGAGAGGGATCATAAAAAGAGGAATCACAGATAGACATAATGTCCAGCGAATAATAGCAACACGACCAATTCGATCTGAAAGAAAACCAAATAGCAACAAGCCAATAACAAGTGCTATCGTTGTTAAAGAAAGGGACAGACTTGATATGGTAGGCGATAGTTGAAATTCCTTTGTATAAAGCGGCAACAATGGTTGAACAATGTATAAGTTGCCAAAGATTAAGAACGATGCCAGTGTCAAACCGGTGGATACTTTCCAAAAATCAACTTGATTATGCTGATATGGATATGCGCTTTTCTCTCTCTCCATTAGTCCACCTCTAATTTTTCTATGATTGATTCTTAGGTCAAAACTCTTCACTTTTTATTTTCACTTAAAAGCTCTCCACTGAACTCATATATTTTAAGAAAACAAGACTGAAAACCAACTACTAGGTTTTCAGTCTTTTCACGACAATAGTTAACTATTTATCCTAAACTATCAATTGTCTTAACTGACTCAAAAAGTTCTGAAATGGTATCCAAAGTTTCTAACGCTAGTACCCTACTAGCAAATATTTTCCGCTGCTCAATCGGTAAATCTTTTGCCAATTTCATAAACTTGTCAATCAACTCGTCTGATGTCACTGGATTTTCTGGGTCCCCCTTTGGAAAGTCGGTTTGTTTCGTAATTATACTTCCATTTTTCAGGTGTACATCAACCTTAGCTCCCCACTTTTCAGGATACGCCGCATCAATTTCTGGATCGACGACTACCTTTACACGTTCCATTAACGAACGAATTTCTTCATCCCAAAGCGTGGCATCATTAAAATCATCAAGACCTCCTTGTCCTTTTAACAAGGCAAGAGCTGTACAAAATTGCAAACTGAATTTTGAAGCGTATTGCGTTGTCGGATCAACATTATCTGTAATATTAATCGCTACCTGATATGTCCTTACAATAATGTTATCAACGTCTGCTACATTAATTTGTTTTTCTTTTACCAATTCAATCATTAAATCCATTGCATGATGAGTATGACGACAAGATGCATGGATCTTAAATGAATTTTCTACAATTTTAAATTCTTCTCCTAGGCGATTAATCACTTTATTTTCATCATACTTTTCGCTCATCGCCTTAAAGAATCCTCGGTTACCTTCTAAAATTTTACGGGCGCCAGTAAATCCTTTTTTCGCAAGAATGGTACTAATTACTCCGTTCATAGCTGCCTTACCAGGGTGAAGTTGCTTTGTCATTGCCCCGTCTTCAATAAACTCCCATAAGCCGGCCGCTTGAGTTCCAGCATTCCCTAATGCATGAATGATTTCTTCTTCGTTGAGTCCAAGTAATTTAGCACTGGCAGCAGTGGCTCCGAACGTTCCGCATGTTGCTGTATTATGCCAGTAATAATAATGTGAAGGAGTCACTGCTTCACCGATGCGATAACAGACTTCATATCCAATAGCAACGGCTGTAATCAAATCTTTTCCGCTTAAAGCTTTCCATTCTGCCATAGCAAGCGCAGCAGGAACAACAACAGTAGCCGCATGAATGATCGAAGCTTTATGAATATCATCTAATTCGACGATATGACTAGCCGCTCCATTTACAAATGCCGCATTCATCACTGATGATTTTCCACCAGTCACTAATGTCGCCTGCTCTTCTCCTCCCATTTCCTTAACAAGCTCATCAATCATTTGAATGGGTTCCTTCTTTGCCCCCGCAAATGCCGAACCAAAATAATCTAGAATACACAATTTCGTAAATGAAATAACCTCATCCGGTAAATCTTCATAATTAGTCATTGTGATATAACGAGCTATCATTGGGCTTAACTCCATTATTCTTCCTCCCTTAACTACTGAATGAATGTGAAAGGTCCCTGCGTATAACAAGGACCAAAGTTAATTTAAAAAGAACGTGGTAAACCTAGTACATGCTGTCCAACAAAACTGACGACGAGGTTGTTTGTAATTGGCGCAACGATAAACAATCGAGCTTCACGGAATTTCCGTTCAATATTGTACTCTGTCGCAAAACCATAGCCACCATAAGTATCCATAGCAGCATTTGCAGCTTTCCAAGTTGCCTCAGAAGCAAGGTACTTTGCCATGTTCGCTTCCGCTCCACAATTCTCACCAGCATCAAACATCTCTGCTGCCTTATCACGCATTAATTTTGCAGCTTCAATGTCCATATACGCTTTTGAAATCGGGAATTGTACACCTTGATTTTGTCCAATTGGACGATTAAAAACGATGCGCTCATTCGCGTAATTTACAGACTTATCAATAAAATACATCCCATCACCGATGCTTTCTGATGCAATAAGAACTCTCTCGGCATTCATTCCACTTAATACATAACGGAAGCCTTTTCCTTCTTCTCCAATTAAGTTTTCGACCGGTATCTCAACATTCTCTAAAAACACCTCAGTTGTCGCGTGGTTAATCATGGTATCAATCGGACGAATCGTAATGTTATCTTTTTGGTCCTTCATATCTAAAATGAACAAGCTTAATCCGTCCGTTTTTTTCGCAACTTTATCTTTCGATGTCGTTCTTGCAAGTAACAGCATTAAGTCCGAATATTCAGCGCGAGAAGTCCAAATTTTCTGACCGTTAACAATATAACGATCTCCTCTTAGTTCTGCAGTTGTCGTAATACTCGTTGTATCACTTCCTGCTGTAGGCTCTGTAATTCCAAACGCTTGCAAGCGTAATTCGCCACTCGCGATTTTAGGTAAAAAGCGTTGCTTCTGCTCCTCATTACCATGTCTTAGAACAGCACCCATCGTATACATTTGTGCATGACCCGCACCTGCATTCCCTCCAGAGCGATTGATTTCTTCCAAAATCGCTCCAGCCTCCACCATCCCGAGTCCTGCTCCACCATATTCTTCTGGGATTAAGACTGATAACCAACCTTCTTCGGTTAAAGCTTTAATGAATTCTTCAGGGTAGGCATGCTTTTCATCTGTTTCTTTCCAATAAGTTTCTGGAAATCTCTCACAAAGAGCGCGAACACTGCTACGTATTAAATCCAATTCTACTTTTGTACTAACTGCCATGGTTAAATCCCCCTTAGTATATTCATAGATTTTTGCCATTCACTTGAGTGAATAGAATGACGAACTATTTAACTGTTATTAACCAATTTTCTTTTCCTGCAAAATAAGTGATTTTTCAAGGATTTCAACGATATCAAGAGTTTGAACATCTTCTTCAACTTCATTTGCTTTTGTTCCATCGCTAAGCATCGTTAAACAGTACGGACATCCAGTGCCGATAATAGAAGGCTTAACTTCAAGCGCTTGCTCGGTCCGTGCCACATTTATTCGCTGGCCTACATCTTCCTCCATCCACATCATTCCTCCACCCGCTCCACAGCACATTCCCCTGTCACGATTTCGCTCCATCTCGACAAGTTTGACACCTGAAATAGCTTGTAAAATTTCTCGGGGTGGGTCATATACCTCGTTATAACGGCCGAGGTAACACGAATCATGGTACACAATGGTTTCATTTACCTCACGCTGCGGTTTAATCTTACCTTCACTAAGTAACTTTGCCAGTAACTCTGTGTGGTGGTACACTTCTACTCCTTCAAGACCGAACTCTGGATACTCGTTTTTAAATGTGTTATAAGCATGAGGATCAATTGTTACGATTTTCTTGATATTATACTTTAGAAAAAGTTCGATATTTGAAGTTGCTAATTCCTGAAATAGAAACTCGTTACCGAGACGACGTGGTGTGTCACCTGAATTTTTCTCCTTGTTTCCGATAATCGCAAAAGTCACTCCAGCTTCATTTAATACTTTTGCAAATGATTGCGCAATTTTCTGACTGCGCTTGTCGTAGGACCCCATAGATCCAGCAAAGAAAAGAAATTCAAACTCTTCACCTTCCTTCTCCAACTCCTTAACAGTAGGTACATAAATGTCATCACGACCTTCACGCCAATTTTCACGTTCTTTACGGCTAATCCCCCACGGATTACCTTGCCTCTCGATGTTTTGTATTGCGCGCTGTGCATCACTATCCATCTTACCTTCAGTTAGGACGAGATAACGGCGCATATCAATGATCTTGTCGACATGTTCATTCATTACCGGACATTGATCTTCACAATTTCGGCAAGTCGTACAAGCCCAAATTTCTTCTTCTGTAATGACATCACCAATTAAACTGACATCATAACCTGCCGCCGCTTCTAAACCGCCCGTGCCTTGCATCGCAAGCTGATTTGCCAATGTATTCGAGAAAACAAACTGCGGCAACCAAGCCGATTTCGATGTAACTGCTGCTCCCTTTTCTGTTAAGTGATCACGCATTTTTACGATTAAATCCATTGGCGATAACATCTTTCCAGTTCCAGTTGCAGGACACATATTTGTACAACGTCCACATTCAACACATGCATAGAGATCAAGAAGCTGCTTTTGGTTAAAGTCTACAATCTTATTAATTCCAAACACTTCTTTATTCTCATCTTCAAAGTTAATCGTTGATAGTTGACCAACTTTGTGTGTCCGACCTAAAAACACATTCGCAGGACCGGCTATCAAATGAGCATGCTTTGACTGTGGTACGTAAACAAGGAATGTAAGTAAAAACAACAAATGCATCCACCAAAAAAGGAAAAATAATACACCTGCAACTAATGGACTGATCCACCCAAATATAGCAGCAAGACCAGATGCAACTGGCTCGAATCCACTTAACGATTTTTCAAGCCAAATGATTTCCATACCTTTTGCAAGAAGCTTTGATGTCATCAAGCCCCCAATAAAGATGAGGACAAGACCAGCTTTCCAACCTCGCTTTAATCGAACCAACTTTTCAATATAACGTCGATAGAACGCCCATCCAACGGCTACTAAAATCATCAGCACAACGAATTCTTGAAAAAGGGTGAAATAAGGATAGACTGAGCCGAATGGTAAATGCGATCCTACCGCAATCCCTTTCCAAATTAAATCAATCGCTCCAAGCTGAACGAGCAGAAAACCATAGAAGAGCATGAGATGAATAATCCCACTTTTCTTATCTTTCATCAGCTTTTTTTGTCTAAATACATTCACCCATACTGTATCAAAACGTTCTTTCATTGTATGATTAAATTCGGCCTTTTTCCCTAGCTTAATATATTGATATCTTGTTTTGACAAGAGTTATAAAAAGGTAGAGAGCATAGCCAGTTACCATAAGAAAAAGAAACAAATTGACAAACGAAAGAACGGACATAACTAACACTCCTAAGTTCTATAATGAGTGGACTGCCTTTAACTCTTCAATTAATAAAGGAACAACCTCAAACAAATCCCCTACGATTCCATAATCAGCCACTTCAAAGATAGGTGCTTCAGGATCTTTATTTATCGCGACGATCGTTTTAGAGTTGGACATACCAGCCAAATGCTGAATAGCACCTGAAATACCCACTGCAAAATATAAATCAGGTGTAACGACTTTTCCTGTTTGACCAATTTGGAGAGAGTAGTCGCAATAATCAGCATCACACGCACCCCTTGAAGCCCCAACTGCACCACCAAGTAAGTTAGCAAGATCTTGAAGCGGTTTGAATCCTTCACTACTCTTTACACCACGTCCACCAGCAATAACAACTTTCGCTTCAGTTAAATCGACACCGCCTGTTGATTTTTGCACAATTTCTTTTATGATCGTACGTAAATTTTTAAGATCTACAGTTAATGTCGAGACATCTCCACAACGTGTCTCGTCCTTTGCAAGTGAAGCAATATTATTTGGACGAATCGTCGCAAATAATACACCCTCATTGATTTTCTTCTTCTCAAATGCTTTCCCTGAGTAAATTGGACGAGTAAATACAGGTTCATCACCTTGAATTTCAATTGAAATAACATCTGAAATCAGACCTGCATTAAGTTTCATCGCTAGTCGAGGTGATACGTCCTTTCCAAGCGCCGTATGTCCAAGTATGACAGCTTCTGGATTTTCTAGATCGAACACTTGCAATAACGCTTGCTGATGCGCATCTGTTGTAAAACTTTTCAACTCTGGATGGTTGACAACGACAACACGATCCACTCCATAATGAATCAATTGGTTCGCTAAGTCGGTAACACTTTCTCCAAGTAAAACACCAACTACTTCCCCACCATCTGCTACTACTTTTCCTGCAGCAACCGCTTCAAACGATACATTTCGTAATTCTCCACTTCGAACTTCTCCGACTACAATTACTTTTCTCGCCATCATAATCCCCCTATTAAATGACTTTCGCTTCTGTTCTCAGTAGTGCTATGACTTCTTTTACTTGATTTTCAATATCCCCTTGAAGTATTTTTCCGGCTTTTTTTTCTGGACGCAGAAAAATCTCCACTGTACTCGTTTTTGCGCAAACATCATCGTCCTCTAAATCAAGATCATCTAGATCAAGATTTTCAAGTGGCTTCTTTTTTGCCTTCATAATCCCGGGCAATGATGGATATCGCGGCTCATTTAATCCTTGTTGAGCGGTAACAAGAACTGGTAAAGTAACTTCTATTGTTTCCTCATCCCCTTCTACATCACGAACGATTGTCGCATGCCCATCTACAACTTGAAGCTTTGTAATCGTTGTCACTTGTGGAATCTTTAATAACTCAGCGACTCGAGGACCCACTTGTCCGGACCCACCATCAACCGTAACATTGCCTCCAAGAATGATGTCATACTCTTTCTCCTTTAAGTAAGTAGCGAGTAGTGTAGCCGTCGTGAACTGGTCGAGTTGTTCTACATCTTCACTATTAATTAACACCGCTTTATCAGCTCCCATTGCAAGAGCAGTTCGAAGTTCTTTCTCCGCTTCCTCTTCTCCTACTGTTACAACTGTCACTTCTCCACCATGTTCATCTCGCAAGACTATCGCTTCTTCAATTGCATATTCATCGTAAGGATTGATAATAAATTCAACCCCTCCTTGATCAATCACACCATTTTTAAGGGAAATTTTTTCTTCCGTTTCGAATGTGCGCTTCATAATTACGAAAATGTTCATCAAATCATTCCTCTCTGATCACTGGCTGATTTTTTGTTTTTATTTCCCCTGCCAATTTGGTTTCCGTTTTTCATTAAAGGCCATTATGCCTTCCTGACGATCTTCAGAATTAGCGCATTTGTAATATTGATCTAACTCAATGGTTAATGCAGTATTAAGATCTGTCTGCAAACCATTGTTAACCGATTGCTTTATAGCTTTCAATGATAATGGAGCATTTTTAGCAATGTCTCTAGAAATTTCTAACGCTTTATCGATTAACTCCGATGCAGGCACAACATCATTTACTAGACCAACTTCCTTTGCCCGTTCAGCAGGAATCTGATTACCTCGGAACAGAAATTCTTTTGCAAGACCAACTGGAATCGCCCGTGGTAACAGTTGCGTCCCGCCAACACCTGGGATAATACCGATTTTAACTTCGGGCAAGCCTACTTTCGCATGATCAGCAATAATTCGAAGGTCACAACTTAGCATCATTTCCATTCCACCACCAAGAGCATACCCGTTAACAGCAGCAATAACTGGATACTGGAAATTTCGAATCATTGCATACGCTTCTTCAAAAATATCATGCTGGCGATGCCATTGCTCATTTGTCATTCCCTTTCTTTCTTTCAAATCAGCACCAACGCAGAAGCTTTTTTCACCCGAGGCTGTATAAATGAGTACACGTAAATCCTTCTGTTCTTTTAAATAGGTAAAGCATTGAATTAGATCAAGCGCCATTTGTGTATTTAGCGAATTCATCGCTTCTGGGCGATTTAACGTCAGTGTATATATACCCTCTGTTTCTTGATCTTGCTCTAATGTAATCGTTTCCCAATTTGTCATAATATTTCCCTCTCTTTACTCGTATTTATGATGGAATCGGATATTTACGATCAAATTTTCCTGCTTTTAAAATACAGCTTGGTAGCTCGTGACCAATGAGACGTTCCAAAATAGAAGCGGTTTCAATTAACTGGTCTAAATCGATCCCTGTGTCTATTCCCATACTATGTAACATATGGACAACATCTTCCGTACAAACATTACCGGTTGCTCCTGGTGCAAATGGGCATCCTCCTAATCCGCCAAGAGCGGTATCAAAGCTTCTTATTCCTGCTTGAACCCCAGCTAAAATATTTGTCAGACCCATGTCCCTTGTATTATGAAAATGAAGATTAAATGTTTGCTCTGGAAATTGATCAAGCAAACTGCTACTCAGTTCATAAACCTGTCTCGGATTTGCCATTCCAGTTGTATCTGCCAACGTCACTACATTTGCCCCCGCGTTGATCACTTGTTTAACAATCAAATGGATCTGACTGACAGACACTTCACCTTCGAACGGGCATCCAAATGTGGTTGCAATGGATACATCAAGTTTCATACCATTTTGATCACAGAATTCTTTGATAATTCTAAAATTCTCAAGTGATTGTTCTGTTGTTTGACGAATATTCTGCAAATTATGGGTATTACTTGCTGAAAATACGATGTTTAGTTGCTTTACCCCGAATATTGCCGCTGTCTCCGCTCCCTTTAAATTGGGAATTAAAGCAATCAATGTTATCCTATTAGTATCGTTTAACTTATTGTACAGTTCCCCGCTGTTCGCCATTTGCGGTACAAGTGTTGGATGTACAAATGAACCAAATTCAATCGTCTTCACATTCGCTTTCAATAACTCCATTGCGATAATTTTCTTTTCATCAGTTGTTAATAGTTTTTGTTCAAGCTGCAACCCATCTCGTAACACGACTTCGTTAATGTTCACTGATTGTGGCCAGTTCATTTCCTTCCCCCTTGTTTGGAAAACCAATTTATATTTGTTTATACGCTTAGGATATCGTATCCAATATTTTTTGTCTATATTTTCAAAAAATTTTTATTATTCATTTAAACACATTATGGTATATTGTATTTATTTCAAACTTGTAAAAAGGATGTGTAAAGGTATGGAACTTCTAATGATTTTTATTAATATCATTGTCCCCATTTTCGTGATTGTCGCTATCGGGGCCTTGATGCACCGCACTTTCCATCTTGATTTAAATACTCTAGCAAAATTAAATATCTATTATTTAGTGCCAGGATTAATATTTGTTAGACTATATGAAACTGAATTTACGTGGCAATTATTTTTGGATGTTTTTCTTTTTTTTATATTCCTAACTGTCTTTTTGTATTTTGTATCCAGTTTTTTTAGTCGTCTATTTCATTTCAACAAAAGCATGCGAATTTCCTTTTCTCACAGTGCACTTTTCTATAATTCTGGAAATTACGGTGTTCCAGTCAACGACCTCGTCTTTCGTCAAGACCCCTATGCCATGTCGATACAAGTAATTGTATTAACTTTTCAAAACCTACTCGTTTATTCTTACGGGGTATTCACTCTTCAAGCCGCAAGCCTTGGCAAGTTAAAAGCATTTATTACATATCTTAAATTACCAATAACTTATGCGATGTTAACAGCGATCATATTAAATGTTTTTAACATCAAGTTGCCTTCTTTTTTGTACACACCAACAAGCTATATAGCAGATGCACTCATCGGAATTGCCTTATTAACACTAGGAGCTCAAGTGGTCCAACTTAAATTCTCAAAAAATTTATTTACCGTTTATTTAAGTGTCTTCGTTCGTTTGATTCTTAGTCCTGCCCTTGCATACGTGGCGATTTTGATTTTGCAAGTAGATGGCGTAGCTGCACAGGCGATGTTTATCTCTTCGGCAATGCCAAGTTCTGTTAACAGTGCGATCATTGCACAGGAATACAAAAATGAACCAGAGTTTGCTGCTCAAACCGTGCTTGCGTCAACTGTCTTTAGTATGGTTACAGTCACTGTCGTCATCTATCTTTCAAAGGTCTTATTTTAAGTCAATACTATCTCCTCTTACACACTATCCTTTTTCTTTAAAACCCCAAAAAAGCGTTGAGATTTTTTCAACGCTTTTTAAAATATCCGATACGCGTAAATTACAACGTTCTAAGCACAATCCCTACTGCTTGTTTATAAACAGGATAATCAATCATTTTCCCATTCAAACTAATCGCAGCAATTCCCTTTTCCTCTGCTTCTTCAAAAGCATTAATAACCTTTTTAGCCCAAGATAGTTCTTCAGGAGATGGAGTAAGAATTCGATTAACTATCTTAACCTGGTTAGGATGAATACATAATTTAGCTAGTAAGCCTAGCTGCTTTGCACAGTCCGTTTCCGCTTTCAACCCGTTCTCGTCTTTAAAATCAGTAAAGACAGTATCGATTGGAGGATCTATTCCTGCAGCTTTTGATGCAACAACAAGTGTTGACCTAGGATAAAGCAGTTCATCTTGGGAAACGGTCTTTGAAATACCAAGGTCAAGACAATAGTCGATCGCACCAAATGCAAGGCGGCTAACTTTCTTACTCGAAGTTACTAATTCAGATGCAGAAACCATACCTTTTGCTGTTTCAATAATTGGAAAGATCCATTGGTTTGCTGACAATTCCTTTTTCAACTTATAAATAGCCTCTGCGGACTCAGCTTTTGGAAGCATAACACCTGAAAACGGAATTCGTACAGCAAATGCGACATCTTCTAACCAAAACGCCCTTTGACTATTATTTATTCAGACATATATTTTTTTCAAAGAATTGCTAAACTGATTCATAGTTTCTACAACCATTTGACGAGCCGTTGCCTTTTTATCAAAGGCAACGGAATCTTCAAGATCAATTATCACAGCATCACATGGACTTTCTATTGCTTTTCTTATTCGTTCTGGACGATCTGCTGGAACGAATAAATAAGATCTTTCCAAAATGAAATTCCTCCTTTTTGTTTATCTTGTGAGAAATAAGGAGATTTCAGGAAATAACATAATTAAAATTAATACAAATATGAATAATCCAAAAAACGGAACTACACCTTTGATAACGTTTTCAACTTTATCTTTGACTATTCCACTAACCACAAACAAGTTTAAGCCAACCGGAGGTGTGATCATACCCAGCTCCATATTTACAACCATGATAATCGCAAAATGAATCACGTTGATATCCAAAGCCTGGATTATAGGTAGTAAAATCGGTAACGTAATAAGAATAATCGCTGTTGGTTCCAAAAACATACCAAGAATAAAGAATAAGATGTTTACAATGATTAAGAACGTCCACTTATTAAATTCGCTGTCACTGACCCATGCTGCAAACGCTTGTGGAACTTGTTCTGTTGTTAAAAACATTCCAAAGACAAGTGCGGAGGCAATGATTAAGAAAATCATCGCAGTCGTGTTAACAGATTCTGACATAATTTTAGTGAACTTATCCCATGTCAATTCACGATAAATAAATACCGAAACAATGATTGAATATAATACAGCTAAGAAAGAAGCCTCTGTTGGAGTAACGACACCAGTGTAAATACTACCAAGAATTAATACTGGCATGATTAATCCCCAAAAAGCCTTTATTGTCGGCTGCCAACGTTCTGACATTGGTACTTTTTCCAAACCTCCGTAATTTTTCCGATAAGCAATAAAAATCGCGTAAACAATTAACACTCCACCTAATAAAAGACCGGGTAATATTCCTGCAGAAAACAGCTTTCCTGTTGACTCTTCAGATACAGCTCCATAAAGAATGAGAGGGATCGAAGGTGGGATTAAGATTCCAAGCGTACCAGCTGAGGCAACAAGCCCCATTGCATATTTTTTATCGTATCCTGCATTAACCATCATAGGAATCATAATAGCTCCGATAGCTGCAGCAGTTGCTGGACTAGAACCAGAAATTGCAGCAAAAATCATACAAGTAACAACTGTAACAACTGACAAACCACCCTTTGTATGACCAATCCAGACTCGGATACAATCAATTAAATATTTAGATATTCCGCCTTTCGCCATAAGTAATCCAGCCAAAACGAACCCAGGGATTGCCATTAACGTTGTGCTATTTATACCGGAGAACATTTTCTGAATAACGGTATTAACTGAAAAGTCGACCAAGAGTAAAGCAACAATACTAGATGCGCCTAAACTGATCGCAACTGGCACACGTAAAAAGAGGAATACAAATAACAATAATAGTAATACTACTGTTGCCATTCTGCTTCATCTCCTTTTTCCAAGTCTACTTTATTAGTAAAAAACCTATAAGCTTTTTCAATAAAGCGGATCAATAAAAGTACTCCAGCAATCGGCATAATTAAATACGTAATCCAAATAGGTACTCCAACATCAATTGTCCTAATTCCCTGTGCATATGCCGTTAATACCATATCCATTCCAGCCCAAATAAAAAACGCACTGAAAGCGGTTCCAACAATAAGCGTAACAATTTCGCAAACCTTCTTCATGCCAGGTCCAACCCGATCATATACAACATCGATCACAATGTGTGAATCATCTCGTAATGCAGTAGAAAACCCGATAAAAATTGCCCAAACAAAAAGCATCGTAAAAATTTCCGTTGCCCAACTCTGTGATGAACCTACAACATAACGCATAAAAACAGAGTAAAGACTAATTCCAGTACCTGCCAGTAAGAAAACTGCAGTAAAAATGTTTTCAATTTTAGATAAAACTTTCATTTTTTCACACCACCCTTTTCAGCTTAATTTCAATATAAAGTTCATTGATAGGAATCCCCCTTTTTACCCTCCTCTCGATAAGATTGTATTTTGGATACCATTCTTGAAATTCATCATAATACAGCTAATCGAAATAAACAAGCAAGAAAAATAAGAAAATACAAAATATTTAAAATTCAATTTACACTACTGAGAAAATGTGTTAATTTAAAAATACTTTCGTATCCGAAAACCAAAGGCAACTCTTTAAATCTAAAATTTGTCATTTTTGTTTAAATTAATAAGAGAAATACTTCAGCGAAAGTTGATTGCAGATTTAATTGTAAGCCCTTTCATAATAGGTTTTAAAAACGCTTAAGGAGGTGATTAATAGTTGTAACATTTATTTAGTTCAAGAGATAAAGAGTTTGTTTCGTTGTTAATCTTAAAAAGAATTAGGAGGTAAGCTATTTATGAAAAAGAAGCTATTTGGATTGTTGACGGTATTACTTGTTTTCGTTCTTGCTGCATGTGGTGGTAGCAGTGACAGCACCTCAGCTGGAGAAGAAGGTACTGCCAGTGATGAAATTCAAGAATTGACGATTAAATTTGCGCACGTTGTTTCTGAAAATACACCGAAGCACCAAGGTGGCTTAGCTATGAAAGAGTATATTGAAGAACATTCTGGTGGTAAAATCAAGGTTGAAATTTATCCAAACAGCTCTCTTTTCGGTGACCAAGATGAATATCAGAACTTAGTAGCAAACAATATCCAATTCATAGCCCCTGATGTAACAAAGTTTGTTGGTCATAATCCACAATTCAATGTACCTGCTCTCCCTTTCTTGTTTGATAATGACGAAGCAGCAATTGCTTTTTGGGATGGTGAAAAAGGAAAAGAAATTTTGAATAGCCTAGAAAGTGATGGTGTAATTGGACTTTATATGTGGCCAAACGGTGGGAAACATATTACAAACAACGAACGACCGCTTGTTACTCCAGAAGATTTTAATGGCTTAAAATTCCGTACACAGGGGGGACAAGTGCTTGAAGAACTTTATACAACTTTAGGAGCTGGTTCTGAATCGATTCCGTTCAGTGAATTGTACACAGCACTAGATCAAGGTGTTGTAGATGGACAGGAAAACACGTTTAGTAATATTGAATCCAAAAAATTTGACGAAGTACAAGATTATATGAGTGTAATGAATCACACACGTGTTGATTATGCCATCTTCACTAATACCACATTCTGGAATAGTATGAATGATGCAACAAAAGAAATCGTTCAAGCTGGTGTTGAAGAAGGAACTCGTGTAGCTCGTGAAGAATCTCAAAAACTAAATGCAGCTGCTTATGAAATTATTAAAGAACGTGGTGAAACTGAAATTATCGAATTGACGCCGGAACAAATTGAAGTATTTCGTCAAGTATTAGAACCAATATATGAAGAATTCGAAAGTGCAATCGGTGCTGATATCATTGAGGCCGCACGAGCTGCTAATGAAGAATATGGTAATGCAACCGAATAATAACACATATATTACTTGAGTAAAAGGTTATCGAGAATTAAATTCGGCAACTTTTTTCTTTCTAACATTTATTAGTATACGATCTATGACATAATTAAAAGGTGAGAAGAAACTCTTCTCACCTTTTAATTGTTACCGCTTTTCTTCTTTTTCGATTTCTTCAAAAACCTCTTGTGCCGTTCTAAAACTATCGATAGCAGCTGGGACACCACAATAGATTGCACATTGTAAAAATACTTCCTTAATATCATCTTTTGTTAATCCGTTATTAATTGCACCACGAACATGAAGTTTTAGCTCATGAGGTCGATTTAATGCCGTGATCATAGCCAAGTTCAACATACTTCTCGTTTGTTTTGATAGACCAGGTCTCGTCCATATCTCCCCCCAACAATACTCGGTAACTAATTCCTGCATCTCTTGATTAAAATCCGTTGCATTTTGAATAGATTTATCGACATACTCAGCCCCTAGCACACTCCGACGCACATCAAGACCTTGATTGAATTTTTCTTCGTTCATTAAAAAAACCCCTTTCGATTCTTAATTAATTAGTAGCTTTAAACCGCTTTCATAATTAAATATACAGAGATTATTTTAAACTGACTTCGAAACTTACAAGTAATCGAGAAAGAGCGATGTTTTTACTAGGTTGTTAAACCGTTATGTCATCTCCCTTCCGAAATATTTGTTTGAAAAATCGAAAAACAATTACTAAATATAGGATACTGGATACATGATAATTTGTCTATAGCTTGTTGTGTAAAGCGGGAGATCTTTTTATTAAATTAGTCAACATCAACACGGTCGCTTCGCAAGCTACAAGTTTAAAAAAGCTATCGATGAGTTCGACAGCTTGAGTCATTATTAAGACTGATTTCCCGATTTATCAATAAATTGAATAAGATTATCCCGTGTTCTTAAAATATGTTTCTCCATCACTTCCCTAAGCTCTTTAGGTTTTTTTTGTTTAACATATTCTAGCATTATAAAATGCTCTTGATGTGCTTCCTGCAAGTGATTGGACAAAAGGCTTGGTGTATAAGGTGGGATCCCTTTCCATAATGCTTCTATCAACCCATGTATTCGTCTCCATGGACAACCCTCACGTAACACTTGGTGAAAACGTGCATTTAATTGCATATACTCTTCGACATCTTTCTCGTCTCCATTTAACTCGATCATTCGCTCATACAAATTCTCTAATTCTTTAATTTCTTCTTCCTCTAGAAAAGGTAACGATTTTTCAACAGCCTGCCCTTCTAACAAAGCTCTCAACTGATAAATTTCCTCAATATCTTCCACTGAAATCGGCGTAACAATGGCACCGCGACGTGGTTCTATACGTACAAGTCCCTCAACTTCAAGCTGTCGAAGTGCTTCACGGATCGGCATTCGACTTACTCCTAGTTTATCTGCCCACTCTTCTTGAATTAAGCGATCGCCTACTTTAAATTCACCTTTTAAAATAACTTCACGTAATTTAGTTGTTACTCTATATTGTAACGTTGCCCGGTCTTGCTCAGTTAAACGAAACTTATCCATCTTTCCACCTCAGTTATTATCTTTACTAATTTTAGTATATAGATAATTAATTATGGATTCAATAAACTTCTATTATGAAGGTATGTTGTTTATTAAACAAATCACGCTTTTATTTCAACATCCGCCATCTCTTCAATAAATTTAACGATAGCAGTATGATCCATTTCTGATCCGCCTTGTGTCCAAGCATGTTTCCAAAGCTGATAAACAGCGCTTGAAATAAACATTGGTGTTTTTTGTTCCTCTGCCATGTTCATCGCAATCATTAGATCCTTTACCATTAAATCAAGGGTAAATCCAACTTCAAATTTTCGTGTTAACACTTGTGTCGGAAACTTAAAATCGCTTGAAAAACTTTTCCCTGTACTACAATTAATGACATCAAGCATCTTGTTTGGATCTAAACCAAGTTTCACACCGAGCGCCATTGCTTCACCAGTGACCGCTAAGGTCGTTGCTGATATTAAATTATTTAACGCTTTGATCGTATGCCCTGCTCCAACTTCACCTACATGAACAATATTTGAACCTATGTGATTTAGAAGTGGCTGAGCTTCTGCAAAAACGTCTTTACTCCCTCCGACCATGATAGTCAGTGTACCATCCTCAGCCTTTTTTACACCTCCGCTAATCGGCGCATCAATCATTCGAAATCCTTTTTCTTCTATGATTCCTGACAATTCTTTTGTTACAGAAGGAATTGATGTTGTCATTTCAATTAAAACACTGTTTTCCTGAAATCCTTCTAATAAACCATTACCACCTAGCAACGTTTTTTTAACAATGTCAACGTTAGGCAAAATTGTAATGATGTATTGATAATGTAAGGCAAGCTGAGCTGGACTTTTAACAACCTCTGCTCCTAAAGCTGCCACTGATTCTAGCGCATCTTTATTTAGATCAAACACACCAACTTCTACACCCTCTTCCAAAAATCTTCTCACTATTCGTCCACCCATATTTCCAATCCCGATAATTCCAACTCTCATCATTCTCATCCCTTCTATGTTCACTTTTTCTTTTTTCATTATTTCCGATGCAAGATTTATGCCAAGTATAAAACCTGAAAACATTGAATTTTCCCTTGTTTTATATATTGAATCCATTATACAATATCCTTAATCTATTCATTTTTGAATAATTTAAGAGGGTGATGATCATGGTTGATTCATTAGCATTCGTTGAAATGGAAGCAATCTTTAACGCCTGTTATGATGGGATTTATGTTTGTGATAAAAATCTTGTTGGAATTTGGGTGAACGAGGAATTTGAAAGGACATCAGGTATTCCTAGTCATATATGGAAAGGCAACTCTCTCTTTGACCTAAAAAATAAAGGCTACATAAAAAAAATCGTAAGTCTTCGTGTATTAGAAGAAAAAAAAGAAGTTACGATGCTGCAAACGTTTAAAACTGGAAAAACAGCACTCGTGACAGGAACACCTATATTTTCAAATGGTACAATCGATAAAATAGTCACTACAACAAGAAATTTAACAGACCTTAACCGATTATCTAACGAAATAGAGCGAAGTGAGCAACTCAAAAAACAGTATCAAAAAGAGTTAGAACTATTGAAACAAAAGGAAAAAGTGACAAGACATATTATTTACAAAAGTCCACCTATGAAAAAAGTAATTGATCTAGCCTTTCGTGTCTCACAAATCGACTCCCTTGTCCTCTTACTAGGTGAATCTGGTGTTGGTAAAGAAATTATTGCCAATCTACTCCATGAAACAAGCCAGCGTAAAAATATGCCCTTTGTAGAAGTAAACTGTGGGGCAATTCCAAAAAATTTGCTTGAATCTGAACTGTTTGGTTATGTAGGGGGTTCTTTTACAGGAGCAACTAAACAAGGAAAAAAAGGACTGTTCACCCAAGCTAACCATGGAACAATATTTCTCGATGAGATTGGTGAACTCACTCTCAATTTACAAGTTAAACTTTTGCGTGTTCTTGAAAATCTCAAAGTTACTCCTGTAGGGGGAATCGAATCAAAACAACTCGACATCAAAATAATTGCAGCAACAAATCGTAATTTAGAGCAAATGGTTCAAAACGGAACTTTTAGAGAAGATCTTTATTATCGACTTAATATCATTCCCATTCACATTCCTCCTCTTCGTAATCGTAAGGAAGACATTATCCCATTGTGTGAGCACTTTCTTGCTTACTATAATAATAAACATAATCAAAACCGTTATTTTCATCACAGCGTCCTACAGGCTTTTGAAAACTACCATTGGCCTGGTAATGTTAGAGAACTAAGGCATCTTATTGAACGATTAGTCGTATTAAGCAACAAGTCATGTATTGAGACGATACAATTACCACTTGAATTTAAGTATTTTTCTAAATATTCGATAAACAGTGAATTCGCTTCATTAAAAGAGATCGTCGAAAATGCCGAAAAGTTTACGATTCAAACGGCACTCGTTAAATATAAAAATGCTAACCAAGCAGCAAAGGCGCTTCAAATAAGCCAACCGACCATGTCACGAAAAATGAAGTATTACAAATTAAATTAATATTCATATTTGGATAGTTTCATTTAGATTTGAATAAATTTTTTATCGTTTAGTTAGAAATGATTATAACGCTGTTTACAGCCTTACTTTATCCTTCTATTTGTGAAAAACAAGCATTACCGAAATCGAACTGCACCCCAATTGTTAGACACGATCTAACAATTGAGGTGCAGTTTTTTTGTATATCTACATAGCAAGAAATAATCTAGTTGTTTTTGTACTTATATCTTACCCCAACAAAAAGAAACCCCACGGTTAAAAAAGTGGAGTTTCCAGAAAACTATACTTATACTGATTGATATTTATCAAACTCTTTTTTCACTTTCTCATCTGGAGCTGGAGTTAACATGCTAACTAGCCAAATAGCTAGTAAACTAACAATAAAGCCAGGAATAATTTCATAAAGGTTATTTGCTAGTGGTGGAATATTGGCCCATAATATCACAGTTCCAGCTCCACCAATCTTCCCAGCTAGTGCTCCCCATTTGTTCATGCGTTTCCAATATAAGCTTAGCAGAATTACTGGTCCGAAAGCAGCACCAAATCCAGCCCATGCATATCCAACGAGAGACAAAATCGTCGCATTATTATTAAGAGAAATGATGACTGAAATAATGGAAACGATTAATACAGATAGCCTACTGATCAGAACAAGCTCTTTATCTTTTGCAGATCGTCGGAAAAAAGTCTTATAAATATCTTCTGTTAACGAACTTGCTGTCACAAGAAGCTGTGAAGATAATGTACTCATCACCGCTGCTAGTAAAGCCGCTAGCAAGAACCCAGTAATAATAGGATGAAATAGAATTTCGCTTAATTTGATGAAAACTGTTTCTGGATCCGTGAGGATAACGCCTTGCTGCGAAAAATAAGCTATTCCAATAAATCCTGTAAACATAGCCCCTACTAAAGAAAAAATCATCCAACCTATGCCGATACGTCTTGCCCTTTTTATCTCTTTAACAGAGGATATCGCCATAAAACGTACAATGATATGAGGCTGACCAAAATAGCCAAGCCCCCAAGCCATTAACGAGATAACCCCTAACAGACTTGTCCCAGTAAAGATGTTGAACAATTTCGGATCGATTCCTTGAATTTCATTAAAAGTTGATCCAAAACCACCAATTTCGATTAAAGTCACAGCTGGAACTAAAATCAGGGCAGTCACCATAACTAAACCTTGTACAACATCTGTCCAGCTTACTGCTAAAAAGCCACCGAATAAAGTATAGGCAATAACAACTAATGCGATAAGCCAAAGACCTAGATGATAATCAAGATTAAATGTCGTTTCAAAAAGAACTCCACCTGACACCATTCCTGAAGAAACATAAAAAGTAAAAAAGACGATAATCACTAAACCAGAAATTAATCGTAAGGCGTTAGATTGATCGCCAAAACGATTCTCTAAAAAAGAAGGAATCGTCATCGAATTATTAGCAACCTCAGTATAAACCCTTATCTTTGGAGCAACATAAAGCCAATTCAAGTAAGCACCAATCGTCAAACCAATCGCAATCCATGATGCACTTAACCCTTGCACAAACATAGCACCTGGAAGGCCCATTAGTAACCATCCACTCATATCAGATGCACCAGCACTAAGTGCGGTTACTCCTGGTCCAAGAGATCTCCCTCCTAGCACATAGTCAGATAAATTTGAAGTTCGCTTGTACGCGAGATAACCTATTAACAACATACCAATCATATAAATAATAATAGGAATCAGCAATTCTGTATTCATAACTACCTCCTGTTCTCTTTTTTTCATCCTTAGAAAAAGCTATAAAATTCTCAATAAAATATAAAATAGCTATAGCTATACTTTAAAATCTTATATAGCATATAGACAAACTGAATCATTTATAATGTTTGAAATGGACACTAAATTAATCATTTAACGTATTTTACATTACAGCATCCTTTATTTATACAAAGAAAAAAGCATTCCTTTAAGGAATGCTTTTAAATGCCCGGCAACGTCCTACTCTCACAGGGGGAAGCCCCCAACTACCATCGGCGCTGAAGAGCTTAACGACCGTGTTCGGCATGGGAACGGGTGTGGCCTCTTCGCTATCGCCACCGGACTTTTGAACATGAGATAAAGATTATCTTTGTTCAACTATGTTGTTGAAAGAAAGGATTCTCTCAAAACTAGATAATGCCTACACGACGTAGGTACTTGGCGTTGTTCACAGGACGTGAACGCACTTAGCGAAGTCACCTTTCATCGTGATGCAAGAAACAACGTATCAAGAATGTTTTTGGATAAGTCCTCGACCGATTAGTATCTGTCAGCTCCACGTGTCGCCACGC
>NZ_VLKZ01000009.1 GCF_007830185.1 Halalkalibacter nanhaiisediminis
TCTTGGTTTGAAAAAGAGACTTCTTTTTCAAAAGAACGACTGTAACCAGGGATTTTCGGTCTAGTTTTAAATTTACTTGGATTCATTTTGTATTCTCGTAAACTAGCATAAAACGATTTCCAGTTTTGAAATACAGTTTTCATAACCCCTTGACTGGATTGCGTTGGAAGAGAGCGATAATCTTGTTGAATCATCGATTTAAAAAGAGCATCCAGAAAATTGTAGTGAACATATGGATTTTCTTTTGAAGGTTCTTCAAATAAATGACACTTGATTTCTTTGCGTTTCTCAACGGGTTTTGCTTTTTCTTTATCAACTTTCTTTTGATAAATTAAAAGTTGATGATCGTTTATTTTTGGGACATGCTTTTGGATATTTTTTAAAACTTCCCGTTGGAGAGGTTGCAACTCTTTTTCTTGAGTTAAACCAGTGAAAATCTGGCGAATATAAAAGTTTGTTGTGTTGTGCATATTCTTTGCGTTTTGACACATCTCTTTGAAATATCCGTGCATGCGATGGCCTTTTTTGACCCAAATTTGATGCGTTTGATACATACATTTTCACCTCCGAACATAAGTTCCTATAAGTATATATTACCAAAATCGTTACAATAATCCTAGCGAAAAAAGAAAAAACGCCAATTCACCTCCCACCTAACATTCTAACGAATGTTTGAGGAGGGAGTCCTCTTGGCTGTAATGATAGACAAAATACGGCCAAATTTATCTGACTATGATTTAATATTTATACCAGGTGGGATGGGAACTAGAACACTAATTCATGATAATAAGTTTATTCAGTGGTTAAAAACGGCTAAAGAAGTGCAATACAAAGTTTCTGTATGTACAGATTCCTTGCTTTTAGGAGCTTCTGGTTTCTTAGAAGGAAAAAAAGCAACAACTCATCCTAATGCTCTTGACTTGCTTAGGCTATATACCCAAAGTGTTAAAACAGAGAGGATTGTAAGAGATGGAAATACAATAACTGGTGGGGGTGTAGCAACTTCAGTAGATCTTGGGTTATATATGTGTGAACTTCTTGCCGGAAAAGAAGCCGTAATGAAAATCCAAAAGCAAATGGACTATCCTTATTATAATGTAGAAGTAGTTACTCAATAGGGTCTAAAACCTTATAAAAAAGGTTCTTCACCACGTTCTGTGGTAGACGCACATTTCCTCTCTGTAAAACTTTTCATACAGTTGAATTCTACTTTTAGATTCTCTTGTACTCATTTATACTTTAATACAGTTTAATGATAGCTTGTTTTGTAATCTTAACTTAAAGCGATTTTGAACTTTCAGAAGTAACCATTTCTATAATTGCCCATTAAGAAAAACCCTTCCACCACTTCGGAAGGGTCTAGACACTAAGGCAGCTTACTTTAATTTCCCCTCTCCAACAACGTCACACTCTCCACCTGCGCCGTCCACGGAAACATATCCACAGGCTGAACGGATTTCACCACATACCCTTTCTTTCTTAACCGTTCAACATCTTTTGCAAGTGTTGATGGGTTACAGGATACATAGACGACACGTTTTGGCTTTACGTTGATGATCGTTTGTAAGAGCTGCTCATCACAGCCTGTTCTTGGTGGATCGACGACAACGACGTCTGGCTTCCATCCTTCTTTTACCCAGCGTGGTAGCCATGTTTCTGCTTTTCCGACTTCATATATCATGTTGCTGTAGCCATGTTTTTTAGCGTTTGCTCGGGCATCTTCTATTGATTCTTCGATAACGTCCATTCCCCGTACTTCTCCTGCCTGGTCAGCAAGCCATAGCCCAATTGTTCCAACGCCACAATAAGCGTCAACGACTTTTTCTGTTCCAGTTAATTGAGCTGCTTTTTTGGCAAGGTTGTATAGCTTTTCCGCTTGCTGTGGATTGAGCTGGAAAAAGGCGCGGGCTGATAAGGCGAAGGAGATGTCGCCGAGCTTTTCTTCGATGACTTCCTCTCCGTCTAAATGAATCGTTTCTTTCCCAAAAATAATCGATGTTTTTTGGCCATTTATATTTTGAATCAGTGATGTGACTTCTGGGAGTCTTCTTTTGATTTCAGCTACAATCGCTTCTTTACGAGGCAAGTTTTTGTCTTTTGTGACAAGAACGACTTGAACCTCTTTAGTGGCAAAGCCAACGCGTGTTACGATCGTACGAATATCACCTTGGTGCTTGCGTTCATTGTAAATGGAGACATTTAAGTCAGTTAAAATTTGCTTCATGACTTGAGTGACCTTGTTTGTGGTCTTATGTTGGACCATGCATTCGGTTAAGTCGATTAATTTATGTGAATTCATCGCGTATAATCCAGCAATGACTTCATTTCCTCGCTTCGCTACTTGAAGCTGACTTTTGTTACGGTAATACCAAGGATCATCCATACCGATTGTTTCTTTTATATCCAGTTTCTCTACATTTAATGTAGAGTGTCGTTCGAATGCTTGCTTGACAATGTCACGCTTTTCTCTGAGTGTTGCCACGTAATTCATATGCTGAAGCTGGCATCCTCCACATTTGTCGTAAATCGGACAAGGAGGCGTCACTCGTTCTGGTGATTTTTTGCGTATTTTTTTCACGATTGCTTCAGCAAAACGAGGGTTTACCTTAATGACCTCAGCCACAATTTCTTCGTTTGGCAGTGCACCATGAACAAAGACGACCTGTCTTTTAAAATAGCCTACACCTTCACCGTTAATACCTAGTCGTTTGATTGTTAAAGGGAATTGTTGCCCCTTCTCTATCGTAACTGCTTTATTTGCTTGTTTTTTCTGTTGGTTCATTTGATTCAACTCCGTCCGTTATATGCGCACCCATTATAGCACATCCTCTGTATCTTCCTAAACTTACTAGACCGAAAATGGTTATGCATCTGTTAAAATAGATTAGTGAAACAAACATTAGGGGAGAGATTACGTTGTCTATACCAACAGACCTAGCGTCCTTGAAGATAATGGCTCACGTATACAAGCGGGCTAGCTTGCAATCAATTTTCGAAAAGACGGTCGAAAGCTTAGTTGAACAAGTCCCATACATTGATTGGGTCGGCATTTATATGTATGAAAACGTAAATTACAATCTTGTTGCTGCTTCTAGCCTTGAGGATGATTTAAGATGGGAGAGTAATGGTGAATTAAAGTTTCCGATCACAAACTCAAACAATGAAGAAATCGGGATGATGATTGTCCGCAGTCTCCAGCCGATTGCTTTTGATGTGACCGATCTCAGCACACTAGAAACCATCGCTGCAGCCATTGGTCAAGAAAGTTTTGCAAATTAAATATAACAAAGAGGTCGACTCATGATGGTATGGGTTGACCTCTTTTTCATCTTTTATGGAAATGGTAAAGTTTGAAGCTGCTTTGTGAGCATGAGATCATCTAAGCTTTTGAACACATAGCCTTGCTTACGCGCATCATCGATCACCCGAGGAAGAGCTTCTGCATTATCGCTTGAAATAGAATGGATGAGCATAATCGCTCCAGGATGAATTCGTTTCATGATTTGGTCATATGCGTACTGACCGCCTTTTTGATTATTCACTTCCCAATCCTTATAAGCCATCGACCAAAAAACATTCGTGTAGCCTAGTTTATTGGACAGCATTAAAGACCTCTCACTAAATTGACCTCGTGGTGGACGAAGGTAGTTCATTTCCTTAACACCAGTCAATTCATTAAACTTTGCCTTCACTGTATTCAATTCTTCCATCAAATGACCATCACCTACTTCAGCTAAGCTCGGATGATGATAGGAATGGTTTCCAACGATATGGCCTTCTTCAACCATCCGTTTAATTAAATCTGATGCTGTTTCCAAATAATGACCCGTGACAAAAAAAGTAGCAGGAACCTTCTTCTCTTTTAACACATCGAGAATCCTCTCGGTATAGCCATTCTCATACCCATTATCAAAGGTTAAATAAAGTTCTTTTTTTGATGTATCCCCTATAAATAAACCGTTTGATTTCTCAAGCATTTCTCTAAAATGGGGCTCAGTTGTGACTGGCTTATTGTCTTTTTCGGGCTTATAACTCCAATTATAAGTCTGGCTACTGGCAGAAACAGAAGTTGTACATACACAGGCAATAATTAGACTAACAAGCAGGATGAGTTTTGAGGCTGTTTGATACATATAAATCCATCTCCCTCATTTTTTTATTAGTCTTTCACTTCCTTTTAACCAATATGTATCTTCGTTTTATCTTCTATTTTCAACATTCATTAAGGTTCATTTTTAAACATAATGGGTAAATAGATGGATATGATTGTTTACTTTTTCTAAAGGAGAATGGGAATGATAAAAAAATGGCTAGTGAAATTACAGGATAAAATTTGGTTAATTCCTGCTTTATATAGCTTAATCGCCATATCACTTGCGAGCGCACTCGCCTTTGTTGACTTCTATTGGTCACAGAGTTTAACGAATGTTCTTCCGTCCATTTTCTTTACAGAGGTTCCGCTTGCACAAACGATATTAAGCGGTTTATCTACTTCCTTATTAACGATGACGACTTTTACATTTTCAACGATCATGGTCGTTCTCACTACTTATGCTTCACAGTTTTCACCACGTACATTAAAAAACTTTATTACAGACAAGATGACATTACATGTGTTAGGGATCTTTCTAGGTGGATTTATTTATCCAACTCTTTCACTTCTATTCATGAAAAATTCCTTAGATGGGCAATTGATGCTTTCAGCCACTGTCGGTGTCCTAATTGCCATCATGTGCTTGGCTTTCTTTGCCATTTTTATTCATCACGTTGCGACAAGTATTCAAGTGAGTAGTTTGATAGACAGGTTAACGACGGAGGCCGATGGAGTAATTCGCTATTATTGTGATCTCCAAGAAAAAGATGATATTTCATTTTTTTCAAAAGAATACGCACCCGTTGCAAAAACAAGGGTTGAGATAAAAGCAGGGACTAGTGGCTATATTCAATATGCTGATTATGATAAGCTTTTTAGTTTGGCAAAGGAGCATCAGATATATGTACATGTAAATTGTCCAATTGGTACGTATGTGAATGATTCAAACTCTCTACTTACAGTCACGACAAAGAAGGGTCAAACAAGCTTAATGAAAGATATAAAACATGAGCTATCTGGTTGTTTTAACATTGAAAAAGAGCGAGACATACGCCAAGATCCAGTGTACGCCTTGCAGAAGATCGTTGAAGTAGCATTACGTGCCATCTCACCTGGAATCAATGATCCTAACACAGCCAATGATTGCATTCGTCATTTAGGGAAATTGCTAGGTCAAATTAGCCAGCTTCCCGATGAGGGTTGGGTTTATATTAACGAGGATAAAGAGGCTTATGTCAGATTCTCATTGCCTCCATTTAAAGAGATCCTATATCGAACATTTTTTCAGCTTCGTCATTATGGGAAAGCAGATGTATCAGTACTTGAAGCGATGTTAGATTCTCTTCATTTTGCATTAGAGAATTCGTCGAAAAAGCACCATCAAGACATTGTTGATATGCAGCATTATGTAATGGAGACCATTGACTTAAGCAATTTCCCAACGCTTGATCAAGAGCTTATTAAGCAAAGAATGCAAGAGACCCAACGTTTGTGTTCGTTTTGATTGCTGACAATCTTCACACAAAAAGAGCGGCATCATAGCCGCTCTCTTATTAGTTATAAACTCTTTCTTTAAATTGCTCTAGCTTTTCAAGTGAGGTTTTTGCAACATCAGCATGCAAGCTATTGCCATGTGAATCCATTGTCACAATTGCGGCAAAGCCTTCAACTTCAAGATGCCACATTGCTTCTGGAATACCAAATTCCATTAAATCAACGCCTTGAACTTGTTTAATACGGTCAGCATAATATTGCGCTGCTCCACCGATTGCATTTAAGTACACGCCACCATGCTCTTGAAGGGCTTTCAGTGTTTTAGGACCCATTCCACCTTTACCCATGACTGCGCGGATACCGAATTTTTTCATAATGTCACCTTGGTAAGGCTCCTCACGAATACTCGTCGTTGGCCCAGCAGCCTTCACATGCCATTCACCTTGATCATCCTTTAACATAACAGGACCACAGTGGTAAATGATTTGACCATTCAAATCAATTGGCGCATCATGATCCATTAAGTGATGGTGGATCGCATCACGGCCTGTGTGCATGATACCATTGATGATTACAACATCCCCAACCTTAAGTTCACGAATCTTTTCTTCTGTAATTGGTGCTTCAAGAACGACTTCACGTACTTCCTCTTGTACTTCAGCAGCATCCGAAATTTCTTTTGATGATACGTTAAGGTCAATCGTCTCACCATCTTTATATAGCCACTCTTTGATATCACCTGTCTCAGGGTTAATTTCCACACCTAGACGGCGGTATGCCCAGCAGTTATAGGCAACAGAAACAAAGAAGCTCGCAGGTAAACGGTTCATCACTCCGACCTTACAGCCAAGTAATGTTGCTTCCCCGCCAAATCCCATTGTGCCAATGCCAAGCTTGTTCGCATTTTCCAAAATATAATCTTCAAGGTTACGCAATTCTTCAATTGGATTCACATCGTCAACTGTACGGAATAATTGTTCCTTTGCTAATGTGTAGCTTGTTGTACGGTCTCCACCGATTCCAACACCGATGAAGCCAGCACTACAGCCTTGTCCTTGTGCTTGGTAGACAGAGTGAAGAATACATTTGCGAATCCCGTCAAGGTCACGACCTGCACGACCTAACCCTTCAAGTTCAGCAGGTAGACTGTATTGAATATTTTTGTTTTCACAGCCACCACCTTTTAAGATCAGGCGAACATCAATATAATCTTTTTCCCATTGATCGAAATGAATCACTGGAGTTCCTGGTCCGAGATTGTTACCAGAGTTTTTACCAGTTAGTGAGTCAACTGAATTGGGACGTAGCTTACCGTCAGCTGTTGCGCGTTCCATCGCTTCGTGAATCGCTTTTTTAATTTCAAGCTGATTGACACCAACTGGCGTTTTAATCTTAAAAGTTGGCATTCCTGTATCTTGGCAAATAGGTGATACTTTATCATCAGCCATTTCAATATTTTCAGTAATAGTCGAGAGTGATAATGCCGCACGTGTACCTGAATTCTCTCTTGCTTTTGCCGCAACAATCGCACGACGTACATCATTTGGTAGATTCGTAGATGTTTCAACAATCAATTGATACATACTTTCTTGTAACTTTTGCATAATCTCCATCTCCCTTTCTTTGTAGAAAAGCTTGGCTAAAGCGCTCTATCTGTTACTATTCAACAACTATTATTATAACGCTAGTCTAAACATTCCGAAAGGGTAACGTGGAAGCGTATGCAAATCTATCTAAAAATCACATAGAAAAAGATACATCTGCCTCTTTTGAGGTAAACGTATCCTTTTTAATATCTAAAGTAATCCCATTTTCGGACTTATATCATTCATTGACTCTAAATGCTGCGTTCGATTCATATAATGAATGAGCGGCTTATTGCCTTCTGTCCATTCAATATGTGTAAAGCTCGTATTACCGATTTGAAAGGGTCTGTGGAAGGTTGACCATTGTTCACCTGTTAAAATATACATCAACAAAATACTAATGAAGCCACCGTGTGAAACAATCGCGACATGATCCTTTTTATGAACATGCAATAGCTGTTCAATAACGTGCTGACAACGTGCTGTTAATTGTTCCACTGTTTCCGTGCCTTCAACACCAGATGTTAAAATCGATTTCTCTTTTGTTACGGGGTAACGTTCATAAATTTCCGCACGAGTCAAGCCTTGAAGGGGCCCAAGATGGACTTCACGAATTTCATCCCAAATATGGACGGTTAAATTCTTCGCATGTCCAATAGCCTGTGCCGTGTCATAAGCCCTTTTTAAATCACTGCTGTATAAATAATCGAGATGAATATCCTTTGAATAAGTAGCCACAGAATGAATTTGCTTCTTACCAAGATCTGATAAGGGAAAATCCATCCATCCTTGTATCTTTCCTTCAAGGTTCCCTTGCGATTCTCCGTGGCGAATAAGATATAAGTTCACGTACTCAGCTCCTTATTCTTCCCAGTCACGGCGGAATTGCTTACACTTCATTTCGATATCATCTAAAATTGATAATAAACGGTCGATTTCTTCAACCCCTGCTTGTTCTGGATCGATTGATTCAAGAACATTCATCACCATATCAAATCGATTTTGTAAATATTTCATTTGTTCCTTTTTATCATGAATTGCTCCACCCAATTGCGTTCGCTCCTTAAAGACGTATTCTATCTAAAGTGTAACAGATTCACATACCCCAGACAATCAAGAGAAGGAAGTAGATCAAAGTCCTTTTGAATCTCAGCTAGATGCGTTATGATGATTGAAGGAATTAAAGAATCGGTAGACGGAAGGCACTTAATTCGCTGATCATGACCAGAAAGGCGACACATTTTGTTTGTCACTCTTTGCCGACCGCGCCCCGAATGATCTTTATTAAAGAAGGAGAACGATCTTTGTGATACACACATTACCACCAATAACGCCAACCTTCGACCCTTGGGAAGCGTATGAAGATATAAAAGAATACGGAAGACTTAAATTAACCAATGTTGAATTTACAACAACGACTCTTTGTAATATGCGTTGTGAGCATTGTGCGGTTGGCTACACTTTACAGCCTAAGGACCCAAACCCACTTCCTCTTGATTTGCTTATTCAGCGTTTAGAGGAAATTCCAACATTACGCGCCTTTAGCATTACGGGTGGAGAACCGATGCTTTCCATGAAATCAGTTGATAACTACGTTGTTCCGTTGCTGAAATATGCTCATGAACGAGGCGTACGTACTCAAATAAACTCAAATTTAACTCTTGATTTAAAGAGATATGAAAAGATTATCCCATACCTTGATGTTCTGCATATCTCTCATAACTATGGAAGTGTTGAAGACTTTGCAGAGATTGGCTTTGCAGTAATGGACCGTAAACCTAGCTTCGAACAACGAGCAAAATTATTTAATCAAATGGTTGAAAATGCAAAAGCCTTAACAAGTCAAGGTGTGATTGTTTCAGCTGAAACCATGATTAATAAACGGACATTGCCTCATCTTGAACAAATTCATGAGCAAATTGTCGAGATGGGCTGTCAACGTCACGAAGTACACCCAATGTATCCAAGTGACTTTGCTAGTAATCTAGAAGTTGCATCTCTTGCTGAAATCCGCGATGGCATTCATCGCCTTTTAGATGCTCGTCACAAAGATGTATGGATGCTTTTTGGAACGCTACCGTTTTATCCTTGTAGCGCAAATCAAGAAGATCTCGAGTTACAAAAACGCTTATTTGCTGAAAAAAATGTCACGGTTCGTAATGATCCTGATGGCCGCTCGCGTTTGAATGTAAATATTTTCGATGGAAATATTATCGTCACTGATTTTGGAGACACTCCTCCATTAGGAAATATTGCGGATACAACATTACAACAAGCATACGACACATGGAAGGAATCACCAATTTCCCAATCTCTAAATTGTCACTGTCCATCTGTGCAATGCCTTGGACCAAATGTTCTCGTCAAAGATGCTTATTATCAAGATGTTGATTTCACAAAGAGAAAGACGAATATATAAGAAAAAAGCTGACTTCAATGCACTCCCTTCTTTCTAAAAGGGGAGCACACTCATAAGTCAGCTTTTCCTATTTATCTTGGTTGGTTCGCTGCCATAAATGAAAATGTTAAATGATCTTGAACAGGAATCCAAGCTCCTACTCCTTGTTGTGTAACATTTTTCACTTCTAATTTCGGCTTACCACCCTTAAAAATTAAATACACTTCACCGTAAGTCACTTTCCCTTTTTCGTTCGCTGCGGGTACAAAGCTATACAAATAGCCAATTTGTTTTGGGGCAATATTATACGTATTTGTTTTACGCGTTCCCTGGCCAATCACTGTCTCAAAAGACAAAGGCAAATTCGTATGCTCGGTTGCTTTAATCATCATCATCTTTTTTACCGCTTCACTATTTGGAATTTTTGCCGTTAGACCTCCACTTACTTTCTTCTGCTGCTCTTGATTATAGTTTAATTTTTGAGGAGATCGCCCTCCGCGGTTATCAATATAATTGGTGTTCACTTTTTGATACTCCCAGTTCACTTCAGTACCAGCAGAATCATAAGATAAAGGCCACTCACCTAAGTAAATAGACGCACGAAAACCTAGTGCTAATTTCGAGTCATTAATCGTGGATTCATTTAAAATTCGTATTAAGTCAGGATTTTCAATTTTAACATCTGTTGACTCAAGAAGTTGTTTCGCAAGCGTACTAGGTTGCAAATAAGGTAAGTCTTGTGTTGGGTTCGTGTACGTATTTTCTTTTGAAATGTTTAAAACAGAGTCAGGAATTTTAAAAACCTTATTCTCTTTCTTATCGTCTTTTTCTGCAAATACATGAAAAGATGTTGTGAACAAAAGTAATGTAATGAGCATGATGACGATTCGTTTCATTTTCTCTACCTCCTCATATCTTTCGTTTCCTTTATTAGGCTTAGTATTTGTCTTCTGACAAATATTATCCGACGCTACCGTAAACAATATATTTCTGATAACGTAAGAGAGAATAACAAAAGGGGAGATACACAACATGAATAACGTACATATTCTTTTTATCGGAGCTGGCCGCATGGCTGAAGCGATTTTCTCTGGAATTCTTACTCATCAGCCAGAAATTATGATTACTGTTTCCAATCAATCGAACAGCGCTCATCTTGACCTTTTACAGTCAAACTACCCTATTCAAACAACATCAAGTTGGACAGAAGTAATCGATCAAGTAGATGTCATTTTACTTGCTTGTCCTCCTGGTGCTCATTCAGAGGTCCTTCAGAAGATGAGTTTACTATTAAAAAAGGGGCAGCTCGTTGTAACAGTTGCAGCAGGGATCGGACCATCTAAGCTAGAAGCTGCTTTGCCAAAAGGAACACCAGTTGCTTGGTTGATGCCTAATACAGCTGCAGATGTAGGAAAGTCAATGTCGATTTATGCTTATGGTTCGGCTATCACTGATACACACCGCAATATATTTGAGAAGGTAGTTTCAGCCATTGGACCGTCTGAAGAACTATCTGAGGAGCAAGTTCATAACCTAACTGCTGTCACTGGTAGTGCTCCTGCTTTTCTATATTCTTTTGTTGAAGCACTTGAACAAACAGCAACCAAATACGGGCTAACAGCTGAACAAGCACGAAAACTAGTCATTGAAATGGTCATCGGCAGTGCTGCGATGCTAGCTAAGCACCGTGATCCAGCTAAGCTAAGAGAACAAGTCACATCCCCTGGCGGCGCCACAGCTGCTGGCTTAACTTCACTTGCAAATGATCAATTTTCAGATAGTATTATTCGCGCAATCCATGCGACAAATGCCAGAGCAAAAGAACTCGGCTCCTAAGAAAAACGAATGCGTCTTGACCAGCGCGACAAGTGCTGGAAGACTGTCAATGCGTTGCTAGGTTTTAGGTACCCATTTACTGGCTGAAGTAACCTCGAGCGGCTAGGCGATGGAGCTAGACATCAGCGAATTTTATCCCTTCTTATCTTCTAAAAAAACAGCTCAATGATTTGATCATTGAGCTGTTCTCCAATTCACTCTCTTTTTAACATGTGGATAAAATAATTGAATAAGTGGACCAATTAAAAAGGTCACGACAACTGTTCCTATACCAATTGGACCACCAACTAGGAATGCTGCCAACAGCGCGATAACTTCTGCGACCGTTTTTGCAAGCATGACATTCACTCCAAGTAAATCCTTTAAGACAAACATAAAACGGTCTATCGGGATAACAGCAAACTCAGCTTGTAAATAAACCGCAATTCCAAATGCAATAATAACCGCTCCAATAAGTAGGACAACAATTTGTAAACCTAACCCGCTAAACAGGCTATTATCAAAGACGACTAACAACCAGAAATCAATAAAGTATCCCAAAATTATAACCGTCACAAGCGCCAGTAATTCAGGTTTTGATTTTGACAATAAGGCGTTTATCAGAATCAGTAGAATTCCGATAAAAATAACCCAATTTCCGACTGAATACACTGTCATACTAGCTAACCCGACATTTAACGCATCCCATGCCCCAGTGCCAAGTCCAGCTAATATTGTTAAGGTAATACCAAATGATAAAATGAGCAATCCACCAAGATAACTCATTATTCTAATCAAAACAGGCTTCATTCCTTACCCTCAATTCTGTTCTTGTTTTTTATTCACTTTCCTTCTCTTTTTTCTCTGTTTTTTCAGCGACTTCCTCACTCATTTTCCTCCAATTTCCGAGGAAATAATATCCTGCAGCAATGACACTACTCACGACAAAGCTAACGCCCATTCCAATCGCAATTCCGCGTTCTCCAAACCACATTGAGAACAACGCTGCTAGTGGATAACGGAGAATCCAAAATGAGACAATGTTTAACACTAAGACTGGTAACATAGCTCCAGCAGCTCTAGCTACTCCGTTTAAGACAAAATTCACACCAAGGAACGGATAAAAGAAGGCGATCGTTTTGACATACATCGTTCCAAAAGCAACTGTTTCTTCATCTTGCACAAACATTCTCACAAACGTTTCTGCACCAAGGAAAATGATCGTGCTAATTATTAGTGATACTCCCACAATAAGGATAATCGCTTGCTTAGCAATTTCGTTGACTCGATGCCAATGCTTCGCGCCAATATTTTGACCAGCCATTGCATTTACAGCAGATCCAAGTGTTAGTGCTGGCAGCATGATCAAGCTATCTAATCTTTGTGCCGCACCAAATCCAGCTACTACCTGTTCCCCGAAGCTTGTTACAACTGTCATGATCGCCAGAACCCCTGCTGAGATCGCCATCATTGACAAGCCAGCAGGTAGTCCCATTTTAAACAACACAATAAAGTATCTTCTCTCAGGAAGAGTTGGCATTTGAAAAGGAATCCCTACTTTTAAAATTGAATATAACAATCCATACAAAAAGGCAGTCCCTTGTGAGATGACCGTTGCAAAGGCCGCTCCTTCAATACCTAATTGAAAAACATGAATAAAAATCGGATCGAGTATCGCATTAAGAATTACCGCCAGCAAAATAAATCGAATCGGCGTTTTACTATCACCCATTGCCCTAAGTACGGTCCCGATAAAATTATAGCCAAATAAAAATAGAATCCCAACAAAGTTTATTTGCAAATATGCTTGCGCCATCGGCAAAATATCTTCAGGGGTTCCCATAAAACGAAGGATCGGTCCTGACAACAAAAAACCAACTATCCCAAGAATAATAGCAAGCGATCCAAGCACAACGACAAATGCATTCAAAGAATCTTTTAATCCTTCTTCGTCATTGGCCCCTCTTCTCTGACTTAGAACCGTTAATGTCGCTCCGTTTAATCCAATAATAAAGGAAAGAATCGTAAAAACGACTGTAGCCGAAATAGAAACAGCTCCAAGTGCACTAGCCCCAAGTAAATTCCCTACCCAAAGAGCGTCAACAAATTGGTAAGAGGCTTGTAATAGATTGCTTAAAAAGATTGGCCAAGAAAACAAAATCATTTTTTTGGCTATGTGACCTTCAGTAAAATCGATTTGATTTGAATGTGTTTTCATAAGAAGCTCCTTGTCCATTAAGCAAAAGAAAGACAAACACCATTTACATTGAATAGGAGGTGTCTGTCTGATGACTGTTCCTTTTATATAAGATAACCTGATTTATCACCTTTGAAGATATCCATTGTGTTCCAAGCGCAAATAGAAATAACTGCCAATCGACAATCATCGCAATGATCGCGAAGATCGATATATTCATCCAGAACATTGATTTACCAGGTAAGATACCTGTCACTTTATAAAGAATATGTGCAATAATTGCAAATCCACCCGAGGAAGCCCCGTGACGAAATAAGATCCCAACGCCTATTCCAAAAATGATAGCTCCAAATAAGCCACTTAAATAAATAGGAAATAATACTTCAAATTGAAAAGAACTAATGATTCCAACTGTGACGGATGTAACCGATACTGTCAAGATGGTTTTTAACGCACTCTGGTATCCAATCCATCTAACTGCAAGTATTAGAAAGAACGCATTTAGTCCCCAAAGTGACCAACTATGCTCCCAACCAAACCAGACCTCAAATAAAATCGCTAAACCCGCGGCACCGCCTGAAGCAATTCCATGCGGAAAGAGAAAGCATGCCATTGCAACCCCTTGTAACATTGCAGCAGCAGTTAAAAAAAAGAGTGAAAGGATTTCGCTCTTTTTCTTATTTTTTTTCAAATGACTCAGTCACCTTTATACTGTCTTTAACTGTTTGTACAATCGTACAATTTTTTCTCGTCACTTTAAGAGCTTTCTCGATTTTCTCATCAGTTGCATTTGTTCCAGTAATTATAAAATGAAGATGAATATCCGTTACTTCATTCACTCCTGCTTCGTTACGCTTTACATCTGCTTGAATTCGAATATCTTCAAACTCTATACGTTGTTTTTGTAACACTTTGCGTAGAACTCCCCCACTACAAACAGCAACAGAAGAGACTAACAACTGATACGGGCGAAAACCATACTCAGCATTGCCAGATACCTCAAGTTGCCCGAATTCAAATTCACCAACAAAGCTATTTTCTTTCATTTTAAATTCCATCATTCATTCCTCCTCTTAATCCATTCTCCTATTGTATCAGCCTTCTCAAAGAACGTCATGCTCTTTTGCTTATCCTGTATATGGCTAAGATCGACAGAAAAAGCTAGAATGGAAAAGTCTACTTGAAAAAGAGAGGGATATGATGAACAAATTTCATTTTTGGATTTTAATTAGTATTGTCGCCATTAGTGGTTTTAGTCAAGGCATGCTGCTTCCGCTTATTGCGATTATTTTTGAACAAGACGGCGTGTCCGCTACTTTAAACGGACTTCATGCAACAGCTCTCTATATTGGTATCTTGATTATTTCTCCTTTCATGGAACAACCATTGCGAAAATACGGCTACAAACCCGTTATCATTATTGGCGGGCTTATCGTTGTCGTTGCACTTGCTCTATTTCCTTTATGGAAATCATTATGGTTTTGGTTTTTCTTAAGATTAAGCATTGGAATTGGTGATAATGTCCTTCATTTTGGGACGCAAACGTGGATTACGTCCTTTTCTCCTAAAGAGAAACGCGGACGTAATATTAGTTTATATGGTCTCTTCTTTGGAATTGGATTTGCTGTCGGTCCACTGATAACACCATTAATCGCCATCCTTGAAGCTTTACCCTTTATGATCTCGTCGGCCCTCTGTTTCATCTCCTGGCTATTCTTACTGTTTTTGAAAAATGATTTCCCAGAGCAAGCTGTCGAATTTACCTCTTTTAAGGATACAGCCAAACGGTTTAGCAAAGTGCTAAAATATGCCTGGGTTGCTTTCTTACCCCCACTTGGCTATGGCTTTCTCGAAGCTTCTATTAATGGAAGCTTTCCCATTTACGGGTTACGGATAGGTTTTAATATTTCTGATATCTCGATCTTACTTGCATCATTTGCGATCGGAGGGATCGTTTTTCAGCTTCCACTTGGAATGATTAGTGATAAGTACGGGCGAAAACGAGTTCTACACACAATCTTACTGTTTGGAAGCCTCAGCTTTCTTGGCGCAAGCTTTCTTGAGCACACAGTCATCGGCCTTGCCAGTGCGCTTTTTGTTGCTGGAATGCTTGTCGGCTCGACTTTTTCACTTGGCATCAGCTATATGACAGACTTAACACCCAAATCCTTACTCCCAACCGGAAATATTTTATGCGGCATTGCTTTTAGCATCGGCAGCTTGATAGGACCTTATTTAGGGGGACTATTCATACAAAAGGCAGAGGGGATGAGCTTCTTTCTTATTATAAGTGTGATGCTGTTGGTCATTTTCTTCTTTATTAGCAGAATCCCTTCAGCTAAAACAAAAGGATGACTCCTAGCCTTGCTTTATGGAGTCATCTCTCATTTTTCAAGCTAAAAAGAAGGTGACCAGCGCAATGTGGTCACCTTCTTATCACCATTCACCTAAATACAAGTATCATCATTCAATGATAATCTGGGGTCGAAACGATATTTGTCTTTTGGAGACACCTACTTTCATTCATGTTAGAAACAATCTTGAAATTTCTTAGCACTCTCCAATGTAATCACCTCATTTAAGGTACTTACTACAGTCACGTTACTTGCCTATTACATCTTTGAATATCAACTTGAAGGCTTCTGGTGTGAGGAGTTGTTGCCATCCTCAATACTTATTATGGTCCGTAATTTGTTTTATATACATGGCGGCTTTTTAATTTTTCATTTGAACGCCATTTTCTTAAAAAAGAAGGTGACCAGCGCAATGTGGTCACCTTCTTATTACCATTCACCTAAAAAGTATCATTATTCAATGAACAATCTGGGGTCGAAACGATATTTGTATGCTGGAGACACCTACTTTCATTCATGTTAGAAACAATCTTGAAATTCCTTAGCACTCTCCAATGTAATCACCTCATTTAAGGTACTTACTACAATCACGTTACTTGCCTATTGCATCTTTGAACATCTACTTGAAGGCTTCTGGTGTGAGGAGCATTGCTGCCGTCCTCACTACCTATTATGGTCCGTTTCTTGTTGTATATACTCGATTATTTAATTTTGTTTTAAATTTTTCATTTCTGTCGCAGCATCCTTCGTTGCTTTCACAATTTCTTCTGAGCTTTCCTTAAGGTGAGCTGCCGTTTCTCCAATTTGTCTAATATCCTCACTAATATCACGGATCACATTTGATACTTCACTTGCAGTTGATCTCACTTGTTCGAAAATTTGTTCACGATTATCACGGATAAACCCAAGCACTTCACTCGTGCCGTCTTTCGCTCTTTTTAATTCTGTTACAAGCATCGTCCGTCTTTCTTTATTAGCAAGGACAATCGAAAGTGCTACTGCCCCACCTATCCACAATCCTTTGCATACTGTGTTACACTTTTTATCCATTGTCACCCCTCCTCTATGTTCACTTACTATTTATTTTATAATTAAAGCTAGAAAAAGGAAAGGACAGGAAAAGCTACTTGAGTGAATATTCATTCATTTTTAAAATATATTAATCCATCTACTTCTTCTACGATAACCTCTTGACGTTCAACCAATAAATCCAAATGACCGAATGTTTCTGAAAAGGTTAGTTCAGGTTGCTTGATGTGCTTTTCCTTAAATAGCTCAAAGCTGATGTCATTCGCACTCATTTTGCGATCAGAAAGAATTTTTTTAATCGCCAACGCTCTTTTATCATGAGCTTCTAAGCGCTGATCAACAAGGGTACCCACATCTTTAATAAGAGTACCATGCCCTGGCATCAATGTTGAAATCCCTTCATCCTTTAATAGCTGCAAAGAACGGCGATATTGCAGTAATGTTTTTGGTCTAACTGTCCCTTCCATTGGAGCTTCAAGTAGGGCATTCGATGAAATTGTAGCTAACAAAACATCTGCTCCAATCGCCACTTGATCCTGTTCACGAACAATCATAATATGATCTTGAGCGTGACCTGGAACCTCCATCACCTTCCATCCACTAAGTCCAGGAACCTGATCACCATGATTTACAGTAATATGAATATCTGTTTTTTCAACAAAACTCATATAGCTCTTACTTGTTTTTTTCATTTTTTCTAATACCGCTTCTTCCATTCCATGTCTTTGATAAAATTGACCAAAAAAAACTTCATACTTCTTAAAAAAAGTAGGATCCTTTAATAACCAAGGCCGCAAATAACGATGTCCAATTAATGTGGAATGTTCTTGAAATAACCCTGCAAGACCAACATGATCAGGATGATGATGAGTCAAAATCACTTGTTCAATATCTTTCATTTGATAACCAAGCTTTTTAAGTTGCTCAACTAGTGAGCATTTTCCTTCCTCTGTTAAAGGACCAGTGTCAACTAATGTTACCATTTCTCCTTCAATTAAATAGGCATGAACCGGTCCTACTGGAAAAGGTGTTGGAATGGTTAACTGATGAATCGTTTCTGTCTTCACTCCCAATTTGATTCCTCCTTCAATGAAATCGCTTACTTGTGTGAGTAAAGAAAAAGATGCTTAACCTTTGTTAAACATCTCCACATAAGCAATTAATTATAAGCTTGTGTTAGAAAATCGTCTGTTTCAAGGTGCTCAAACCCATCATGACTAGCCTTCTTTAAGTCCTTGATTTCACTTGCTAGGCGTTCTAATTTTTTTTCCATTTCCTCAATCATTTTCTTTTCTGATACTGTCACGTCTTCTCTCTCCCTTTTTCTTGTTGTTATTTTTTGAAGGCCAGCAAGCGATCGAGCACTCGCTCATTTTTTATCTATATTCAAATGCTAACCGAATTTAAATTATAAAAATATTCTAACAATATAAACAATCCATGTAAATACCTTTTCTCGAAAAAATATGTACAAATTGTTTCCAAAAAAAGAGCCACTCAACAAAGATTCTAGAGAGTGGTTCGTTTCGTTTATTGAAATCGTTCAAGTTGACGTAGAAATAATCCTTCGTACTTAAATTGATTAATAATGATTTGTAAGTACTGAATGACAATCAGATTTGTTGCATTTGCGAGTAGATTTTGCAATTGCTGTAGACGATTTAGATAATGTCGAATTTGATCTTGCAGCCCTAACTGATACGATTCTGGCCGTTTAAATGTTTCTTGATCCACTTCTGGGTACATACCTGTTAGATAATAATATAGTCCTCTAAGCCAGTCGTAATGCTCTCTTCGTCTTTGAAACAATTGTTTCCATAAGTAGCGCTTTTGGTCTGTATTTGCTAGTACAGATAAGTAATCAAGTGTGATGACATCTGTACTCTCTGTCGTCATCATATCTCGAATCTGCTGTGGATTGGTTACACGTTGAAAAAATGGTTGATTCACACCATCCCCACCTTTGCCTAGTCTTCTCTAACTTTATGTTGTCATAATGCAAGTTAGAAACATTCGACAGACTTCTACAAATACATCCGTTGTCGAAAAATTGTAACAATTTTATCATCTTTTTTTACAAAAGCTTGATATAATAAGGTTGTAGCAAACATTACTAATATGAATGAAGGTAGGTTATCATGAGAAGACAAGTAATATCGTTTGAAGATCTTGTTTTAGAAAATAAAAAGCAACTTTTAAATGACCCTGAAGCCTTAGCGAAAATTGAGAAGCGAATCGATGATCGTTCAGTGGAGAAGCTTGAAAAGGAACGTAAAAAAGCTCAATAACTAACAATGATTCACAGAGCGAACAGGTGTGATTTTGAACGACAGACTATTTGATCAACCTCAATTCGAGGTCTAAATATTCCCAAAAGAGTCAGCTTACCGCCCAATGGTAGGTTGGCTCTTTTTTTATTGTAAAAGTTGGTTAGTTCATATGATGTGCATAGAATGAAAAAGTTTACACACAGTAAAGCAAGAAAACAATTCCACTTTTGAATCGTTTCATGAAAGGAAGATAAAAATTGGATAATGTTATGCTGGCACGTACACTTTTTGGTTCTTCAATGGCTTTTCATATTATTTTTGCCACGCTTGGAGTCGGCATCACGTTTATGATTCTCTTAGCAGAAATCATGCGGATTGTTCGCAAGGATTCTGATTATGGAACACTTGCAAAGAGATGGACAAAAGGAGTGGCGATTTTACTTGGAGTGGCGATTCCATCTGGAACCATTGTTGCTGTGATGCTTTCTCTTTTGTGGCCTGGCTTCATGGAAATCGTCGGCCAAGTTATTGCTCTCCCCTTTCAGATTGAGATTTTTGCATTTTTTTTAGAAGCTTTATTTTTGTCGATTTATGTGTATGCAGCTGATCGGCTTTCCTCAACGATGAGGATTGTCAGTGTGTTTTTTGTAGCATTAGGGGCGACGGCATCGGCTGTATTGATTACAGATGCACACGCTTGGATGAATACACCACGTGGCTTCAGTATTGTGAATGGTGAAGTTACGAATGTTGATCCATTAGCTGCCGTTTTTAGTCCAAGTATAGTCGTTACCGCCTTTCATGTCGTCGGAAGCGCCTATCTCACTGGAGCGTTTGTTCTTGCGGCAGTAGCAGCATATAAGTTACTTCGCGGCAACCTTAGTAAACGTGAAACGGCATATCATCGCAAAGGCATGATGCTTAGTCTTGCTGTCGCATTGGTTATGTCGATCTTTACAGCACTTAATGGGCATGAGACAGCTGTCATGCTACATGAGTACATTCCTGTAAAACTTGCTGCTGCGGAAGGATTATTTGAAACGCAATCAAATGCGCCATTATCCATTTTTGGAACACCAAATCCAGAAGCTGGAAGAGTTATAGGAGGCATTGAAATTCCTGGCATGTTAAGTTGGATTGCGACTGGATCAACAGATGGCGTGATTCAAGGATTAAACGATTTTCCACGAAATGATTGGCCTCCTTTATTTGTCCATACTTTGTTTAATGTCATGGTTGGAATTGGCATGATTTTGCTAGGAATTGCAGGAATTGCATGGTTGTTTTGGTTCATTCAACGCAAAAAACAACAATCATTCCCAAAATGGTTGTTAGCTGGAATCGCGATTTCTGGTCCTTTAGCGATTATTGGAATTGAAACGGGTTGGATTTTCAGTTGCACTGGTAGGCAGCCCTGGACAATCCACGGCATTCAACGGACATCTGAAGCAGCAACGAATTCTGGGCACTTAGGAATGTTGTTTATCTTATTTATAGGTTTGTATATCATCCTTCTTGTAATCACAGCTCTTGTTATGTATTTCTATTTCAACCGTAATCCTGTCTCAAACGATTTGGGTATTGCAGCAGACTAACGTAAACACAAAGGTAGGAGTACACTTATGGAAAATGTATATATTGCAATCACGATTATTTGGGCATTTTTATTTATCTATGCAGTGGCTGGCTCCATTGACTTTGGGGCTGGATTTTGGGCGATGTATTACCGTAAACGAACTGATACAAAAGCAGCAAGCGTAGCGAATCGATACTTATCTCCCTCATGGGAAGTCACAAATGTGTTTCTCGTTTTGCTCGTCGTTTCGTTAGTTGGCTTCTTTCCTGGAGCAGCTTTTTCACTTGGAACATTAATGATCGTCCCTTTTTGCCTCGTCTTAATTTTACTGACGATTCGTAGCGCCTTTATGGTCTATTCTTATTCAGTACAAAAGTATACAGATATGCTCGTTGTCATATCTGGAATCACTGGGCTCCTCATTCCAGCTTTACTCGTTAGTATCTTACCTGCAGCTATTGGTGGATTTGTCGAGACCATTGGAGAGACTCAGTACATTTTAGTTGATCAGCTCTTTATCAGCCCAGCCTTTTATACTCATTTAGGCTTTGGGCTTAGTACTGAATTATTTTTATCTTCCTTGCTCTTGAGCGACTATGCTCGTGAAGCTAACTCGGAGGAAACCTATCATGTGTACCGTCGAAATGCGATTATACTCGGACCGATTACGTTATCATTTGCTGTAGCTGCTATATTTACGCTCATTCCCGAGGCTTTTTGGATGTTTGAAAACATGGCCAATGAATGGCTGCTATTCTCTCTTTCTTTACTGGCCTTTGCTATTGGTTATAGTGCCCTTTGGTGGCCCTCAAAAAAAGCTAGCGTCGGACACCCGCGAATAGCTGTCATCCTGATTGCTCTTCAATTCGGCTTAGCTAGTTTTGCTTATGGTTCCGCACACATGCCTTATTTTTTATATCCTGATTTAACGATTTATGATGCTTTTACAAACGATACAATGTTTCGATCTCTTATGATTGGATATGGTTTTGGAATGGCCATCTTAATTCCTGTCTTCATTTGGTTCTGGCGTTTATTTATGAAAGATAAGCGTTATTTACGCCAAGAGGAAGCTCCGCATTAATAAGAAAAGAGGTCGACTTAGAAAGTATCGAGTTTAGTTTAGGGAGGGTGCGTATCTTTAAAAAACTTGCCTCTATCAGTACTATTACATCCCCATATCATGAGAAAATATAAATAAATATACTGGAGATGAATCATATAAAGTGGGATGATGCTTTGATTTGGAAGGTATCATCGGACTAGATTTATTACAACAAATGAAAGCAATAATTAATATAGACAAGTTGACTTTAGAATCTGGTTGTGAATGGCAAGTATAGAAGAATGATCTCTATACCTGCCATTTGTTTTAAACCAGCTATTAGAGAAGCACTGCTCTTCTTAAGCTATAAAGTGCTTTAATGGAATAAAAATTAAATAAAGTAAAAATGCTCAGATATTGATATCCGAGCATTTTTGTATGTTAAACATATGACCAATTATGATGGTATTTAATCTTAATCTTATATTTAACGTTTTCCCTTCCAAAACTGAACTCGTTACTCAGTAAGTCATCCTCTTCTTTTCCTATTCTACTTTAAACTTTCGAATAAGCTCTTGCAATTCTTCTGCCATCGTCGTTAATGCTATTGCAGATGAAGACACTTCTTCCATTGAAGCTAATGTCTCCTCCGTTGCCGCACCAACAGACATCGTATGCTCAGACGTATGCTTAGCAATGTTCGTCATGTTGTTCACGGTGTTCGTTACTTCTTCTGATTTCTTCGCAATATCTTGTGCTGTGCGATTCATCGTTTCAATTTGCGAAGTCATTTCCTGAATCGATGAAATAATGGAATCAAAACGCTGTCTCGTTTCTGTAGCCGTTTCTAGACCACTGCTTACTTCTGTTTTCACTAAGCCCATCATCTCAACAGAGTTGGTCGTTTCTTTTTGCATTTCAGCGATCAGATCGTTAATTTTCAATGTCGAACCAGCAGACTGTTCTGCTAACTTGCGAACTTCATCGGCTACGACGGCAAATCCTTTACCATGTTCACCTGCACGCGCGGCCTCAATCGCAGCATTAAGAGCTAATAAATTCGTTTGATCGGCAATCGAGTGAATCACATCAAGGATCGACCCAATCTCAGAGGCACGATTTGATAATAACTGAATCGCTTTATCTGTATCTTGAACCGTTTGATCAATGGAGTTCATTCGCGTCACTGTGTCACGGACAAGCCCGCCACCTTCATTTGCGTAAGAGAGTGAGTCAGTTGAGAACTTCTCAACTGTTGCTGAACTTGATGCCATTGACCTTACACCTTCAGTCATTTCAGAAAGCGTACGCGAACTTTCATCGGCAGCTCTTGTTTGCTGCTCAGACCCTTTTGAAATATCTTCAATCGCCGCTGCGGTCTGCTCTGTTGCCCGTGACGTTTGCTCGGCACTAGCAGAAAGCTCTTCTGATGAAGCAGCTACTTGATTTGAATTGATTGAAATTTGCTGAATAAGCGTACGAAGATTTTCCTTCATTGTCATGAAAGAAGATGTTAGCTTAGCTACTTCGTCTTGCCCCTTTGGCTCTTGAATATCAACGGTTAAATCACCGTCTGCTACTTGTTCAGCGATTTTCGTCATTTGTTTAAGAGGACGGCTGATATTTAATGAAAGCACTACACCTAGTCCAACAGCAACAAGCAATGCGACAATACTAACGATCACTGAAATAAGCATCGTTTGACTCACCTGCGCGTCTAAACTCGCTCGTTCTGTAACTAAATATTCTTCGATCGTCTGCACAAAGGACACTGCTTCGTCTCGCATTTCACGACCAATTGGAATAACATTAGAATTCGCTGTTTCAATAGCCCCTTCTGGATCTTGGGAATATTGATTAATGGTCATATTTGCACTTTCTAGATACTCTGCGTTTTTAGCTTTTAGTCCTTCCAATAATTCTTTGGAAGTTTCTCGCTGTGACAGTGCTAACGAAGCATCAATATACTCGTTAATTTCCTCGTTAGATCTATACAAAGTGTCTATCATCGTTTGATCTCCATTTAATAAATAGCCGCGGATATTACCATTTTGACGATTGACATTCGACTCAATCCTCAGGGCATTTGCTCGAAGCTGTTCGACACGATCAATTAACGAGCTATATGTCTCATCGACCTGCTTTAAACTATAGTATGAAAATCCACTTGCCACCCCGAAAAGTATTGACACAATAATAAAGGCAGTCACAATCTTTTGGCCTATCGATCCTTTCATCAATGTTCCCCCTTATTTCGACCTAGTAAGATCCATTTTAAAAAATTTATATACGAAATATGTAGAATATAGTTAAATATTATCATATAGGGTATAAGATACATAGAAATAAGAATGACTTTAAACGGTAATTTGTTCTTTTCTAATTTAAAATATGACCTTTGAACCAATAATTCAATATTTTGAGCAATTGTAAAGGGACTGGCAGGAGAGGACACTATGAAACATTTCCACAATAATGTTATGAGTATTTACCTACTTTTGGTCATCATTCTCCTTATCATCACAAGTGTCAGTAGTTATATCTCTATTACTCAAATTGAAAAAGAAACCAATCAAATTCTTGTTGACGCCATCCCTTTTTCTCGTGCAGCAGAAAATCTACTCACTCAACTAGTCAACCAAGATACGGGCGTAAGAGGTTTCATTTCTACAAAAAATGAGGATTTTCTAGCACCATATAACATAGGAAAAGCTCGGTTAGTGGATCATTTAAAAACAATCAGACTACACCAAGACAATCATCCTATTATGAAAGATATAATGGAAGAAGACGCTTTGCCACAAATTGAAATAATCCAAGAATATTTCGATTCTCAAATTGCTCTAGTCAAAGACGGTAATGTCGATACTGCTAGAGAAAGATTAGATTATGGAAAAGTTTTAATGGACAGGTACAGGGACATTCATACTGTTGTCGAGCAAGATATTACAAATATCATCAATCATGCTTGGAACAAATCAAACATAGCCACTAATCGCTCAAAAGTAATTATTTTAACAAATCTCAGTTTAATGCTTATAATCGGGATTGCTGCTACTGTTTATTTTATGAAACTAAATGAACTAAATAAAAAATTAGTCAGTATGGTAACGATTGATGCATTAACCCAACTTAATAACCGCTTTTCTTTTGATCAGAAACTAAAAAAAGAATTTGAGCAATCTCAAAAAACACAAGAGCCAATCTCATTGCTTCTCTTTGATATTGACCACTTTAAACGGTATAACGATAATTATGGTCATTTAAAAGGTGATGTCTGCCTTCAACAATTAGCTGCTGAAGTAAGGCGAACATTTCAAGATTTAAACGCATATCCAGCACGCTATGGCGGTGAAGAATTTGCCGTTATTTTACTAAATTGTATGCTAGGTCAAGCCACTGATAAAGCCGATCAGCTACGTGCAAACATTGAAGCTTTGAAATTAACACATGAATATTCACCAACTCATTCCTATGTGACGGTTAGTGTCGGTGTGGCAACACTTACTCCACTTCCCAATCAGCGACCTCAAATATTAATTGAGCAAGCAGATCTAGCACTTTATAAGGCAAAGGAGACGCGCAATACAGTAGAAGTATTTGAAGGATAACTTTCTATATGACACATAACCTTTCACAAACATATTTTCATCTGACTCCATTCAACAATGGATTTCCAACTATGATAAAATACTAACCAAATAGACAAAGTGGGGCATGCATATGAAAATAGATGCGATTGATCGTAAAATATTGGAGCTATTAACTGTGAATGGGCGGATGTCCTATGTTGATATCGCAAAAGAACTCGGTCTCTCTCGAGTAGCGATTCGTGAGCGGATTAACAATTTAATAGAAGAAGAGGTTATCGAAAAATTCAGTGTCGTGATCAATTCTGATAAAGTTGGAAAGAAGGTATCTGCTTTTTTTGAAGTTGACTGCGAACCAACCTCACTCGTCTCTGTTGCAGAAACTCTAGTCGAAAATCCTAAAGTCGCAAGCTGCTATCAAATGACAGGCCCAAGCACCCTTCATATGCACGTGCTCGTCGAGGATTTTGAGCAGCTTGAACATTTTATTAATGAAGAACTGTATGCACTTAAAGGCATTACTCGAGTAGAGAGCCACATTTTACTCAGACGCTTCAAAAGTAGAAGCGGGCTTAAATTATAAACATACGAAAAAGCTAGGATCATCATGCTATCCTAGCTTTTTTTGAATATTGTTCAGTTACGATGAAGGTGACAACCTTGAATCAAGAACTTTATACTAATATCAATATCACTGAAAGTAGGTTGACATAAGTGATGATTACATTAAAAGATGTAACCTCAGACAACTGGCTCCAATGCCTTTTACTTACAACGAATCCAAGTGGCGATCACACCCTCTTTGAAGGATTTGTCGTTTCAAATGCTGTATCACTGGCTCAGTCAAAAATAGAACCGCACTGGAAAACAAAAGCGATCTATCATGAAGATACATTGATTGGATTCACGATGTATGGATTTGATTTTAAACAGAATTATTACGAAATTTGCCGACTGATGATTGACTTTAAATTCCACGGAAAAGGGTACGGGAAAATGGCGTTGCTTCAGATTATTGAAGAAATGAAAAAGGAGTTTCAATGCGAAGAAATTTATTTGAGTTTCGATAGTGAAAATGTCATTGCAAGAAGATTATATGAAGGAGTTGGCTTTCAAGATACTGGTCAGATTGTAAAAGGAAATATAGAAGAACGATTATATTGCTTAAAAACACAAAATGCTTGAGTACATTCTCAAGCATCCTTTTTACTGCACCAAGCTATTTATAATAATAAAATCACCTGTTGTAACTGCTCGTTCAACTTGTCGATGAGTGAAAATAGAATGATCATGATTCATTCCCTTTACTTTTTGGTCCCAAGTAATTTTGTACGACATGGCACCGTCAAATTTAGCCGTAAATACAACTCCAAGACCTAAACCATTACATTTTTCAATCAGAGTGTCTGACAATATAAAGACAAATGTATCACTTAAACGTTTACTAGAATGCTGGCATTGTCCACACAAATTTACACCTTCCTCCTTGCTTTATTCATTTATTACGTTGTCCCCTTATTATTGCCACTATCCATAAAGATCTTTCACTCTTTTTTGCAATCAAAAAAGCAGACCCCTGTGTCACAAAGGTCTGCTTCATTTATTATTCACCTAAATCTACATTGTGGTACACTTGCTGAACATCTTCTAGATCTTCTAATACATCCACCAATTTTTCAAACTGCACTTGTGCATCTTCTGGAAGTGTAACATCATTTTGCGCAAGCATTGTTAGCTCGGCAACTGTAAATTCAATAATTCCAGCATTCTTAAATGCTTCTTGCACAGCATGGAATTGATCAGGTTCAGCATATACGATGACTGACTCGTCTTCTTCTATAATGTCACGGACGTCTACATCTGCTTCCATTAAAAGTTCAAGCACTTCATCTGCTGTTTTCTCTTCAACCCCAATAACAGCCGTTGCATCAAACATAAAGGATACAGATCCACTAACTCCCATATTCCCACCGTTTTTCTTAAATGCTGAACGTACTTCTGCAGCAGTACGGTTCACGTTATTTGTCAATGTATCGACGATCACCATTGATCCATTTGGTCCGAAGCCTTCATAACGAAGCTCGTCATAGTTCTCTTCAGAACCACCTTTAGCTTTTTCAATCGCACGGTCAATAATCGCCTTTGGTACGTTGTACGTTTTGGCACGCTCAAGCACGACTTTTAACGCTTGATTTGACTCAGGATCTGGCTCACCTTGCTTAGCTACTACATAAATTTCGCGTCCAAACTTGGCATAAATACGACTCGTATTGGCATCTTTTGACGCTTTCTTTTCTTTAATATTGTTCCACTTACGTCCCATTATGAACACTCGCTTTCCACTTTGACTATACAGATAGAATGAATTTGATCAGAGCTGGTGCTTGAACATTTTGCTCACGACAATTTCATAAGAATAATAAACAATGATTCACTAGAATTATATTATACATGAATGGCATCGTTTTAGTATTAACGTTTTTCCATTAGCTAACGCTCCATTATAATTTTACATGGTAAAGCGAAAATCATCAAATCAATACGGTTTTAAGAGTGAAACAGAAGTGATCTGGACACTATATAACAGCATACTTATTTTTTATGAAGGAGGCATGAGTACAAATGAGAAAAGAACTCGAACAAGCTGTCCAACATGCGAACGAAACAAACCCTGGCTCTCGTTCTGGTGGAAAGCCAGGTCAATCGAAAAAAAGTAAAATGAAAAAAACGAACAAGCACTCCTAATCCCCTTCATCTTCTATTGAGAAAGCAACTGACGAGATCCCCCTCATCAGTTGCTTTTTATATACTTAGCCAATCTCTCATTTTCCCGTTTAACAAATGTTTATGCTGGGAAGAGTAAAATAACTACTTTTAAAAAGGAGTTTGATAGAATGAAACAATATAGTGTTGCTCCAAATGCTGATGCATCGCGATGGATTGTGAAAATTGAAGATGTTGCCCCCGAAGAGTCCTACCCTACTAAGGATGCGGCAATTAATGCCGCACTGGACATCGCCAAAGCCAACAATCCAAGTAAAGTCCTCATCCTTGATAAAGAACATAACGTCATCGAAGAAAAATCATTTTAAATGAAAGACGGTTTCCAATTTCTACTTTTGGAACCGTCTTTCTCACTTTACTCTACCTCAAATTGTTGAAAAATAGTATCTGATCGTACTGGATATACATCTTCTCCAACAATCGTATTTAAAATTGCTTGATTACGTTGGACAGATAAAGCTAGATTTGTGGCACTTGCACCATGAGAATGTTCTAGATTTGTTAAAGTGAAAAAATGATGCGGACGTTGTTCCTTCCACTCTAGGCGGTAATCATGTGAGACACGGAATCGCTTTTCGTCTTCCCATTCAAGCTCTTCGGACATATTCATGAGCCAAGACGGAATTAGAGGCTTGTAGCCTGTTGCAAGAATTACCTTTTCTGACGTATGAGTAAATTCCTTCTCCTGCTGCCACTGTTTACATGACAGCTTATAAAACTGTTCATCTACTGGCTGAATGTCATTCACCTCGGTCATCGCTTGAATTCGCACTGGTAGTCCATCGTGTCGAATTGTTCGATGATAAAGCAAATCATAAATATTTCGTAGCGTCTCCGCCTCCACTCCGTTGCGAAGACCTCCTAGTGTCGGTAATGCCTCTTGTCTTTGCTCAAATGATAGCTTATGAAAATAATCAACATAATCAGGGGAAAATACTTCTTGTCCAAGCTTTCCAGATTCCAGTTGAAAGAAGCCTGGAGAACGAGTCAGCCAAGTCAACTCGAAACGATTATCTGCTTGTTTTTCAAGTAAATCATAGAAAACCTCTGCAGCACTTTGACCTGAGCCAATGACCGTTACGGACCTCGCTTCTTTGATTTCATCTGCATGGTGCAAATAGCGACTCGTATGAATCACATCTTCGTTCAATTTCTCTTCAAGTGGCGGCGGGATCAGAGGACTGCTTCCTGTGCCGAGGATAATATGTGTAGTCATCACCTTTTTCTCCTCACCACTTTGAACATCTTTAATTGAAACAGCGTATCCCCCATGCTCGGGCTCATAGGTACAATCAACCACCTCTTGCCCGAAGTGACAGTTATCTAGCTGTGAGGCCACCCATGCACAATAATCACTATATTCACGCCGCGGGATGTCAAATCGCTTAAAAAAATAAAACTGAAACATTCGATTTTGTTGATGGATATAATTTAAAAACGTATAATGACTCATCGGATTAGCAAATGTGACCAAATCAGCAAGAAATGGCACCTGTAAATCAGATCGCTCAAGTAACATCCCTGGATGCCATTGAAACACTTGAGTCTTATCAAAAAAGGCCGTTTTTAATGACGTCCCTTCTTCAGCGAGTGCCGCAAGACCAAGATTAAACGGTCCAATTCCAATGCCTACCACATCATACTGTTCCCAATCGTTCATATGCTTCTCCACCATTCTATTAGATTGTATTCTTACTGAAATAGTTTACGTAACAGCTTCATTGTCAGTCGTCCTTGCTTATAGCGTAGAGGTAAATCAAACGATGTCGATTGCTTCAGGATGCTTTTTCGATGAGTAAAAGCAGCAAAGCTCTCATAACCATGATAAGCCCCCATTCCACTCTCTCCTTTTCCGCCAAATGGTAAATGTGGAGTTGCCAGATGCATCACCGTATCATTTACGCATCCTCCACCAAACGGTAATCCCTGTACTAGTTTTTCTTCTACCTTTTTATCCTCTGTAAACACATATAATGCTAATGGACTCGGACGCTCACGAACAACCGTCATCACTTCGTCTAATTTCGAATATGAAAACACGGGTAAAACCGGCCCAAAAATCTCCTCCTGCATGATCGGCTGATCCCACTCCACATTTGTCATCACACTCGGTGAAATCACTAACATATCCCGCTCGTGCTGTCCACCAATGACCACATCACCGTCCTGCAAAAAGCTTAGCAGGCGATCAAAATGACGTTCGCTCACAATACGTGGGTACTCACCCTTCTCTAGCTTAGAACGAAATAAATCCTGAATATGATAATCGAGTCGTTTTATAAATTGATCCTTTACGTCTTCATGAACATATACATAATCAGGTGCGACACATGTTTGTCCTGCATTTAAAAATTTCCCCCACACAATTCGTCTCGCTGCCAGATCAACCTTCGCCTTTTTATCAACAATCGCTGGGCTTTTCCCACCTAGCTCTAACGTAACAGGGGTCAAATGCTTACTCGCTGCTTCCATTACAACTTTCCCAATCGCTACACTACCAGTGAAGAAAATATAATCAAATCGCTCAGCAAGCAAAGCCTGACTCGTTTCAACAGCTCCTTCAACAACTGCAATATACTCTTCTGAAAAAGTCTCACTCACTAATGCCGCAATCATCTTTGACGTATGTGGCGTTAATTCTGAAGGCTTAATGACCGTACAGTTTCCCCCAGCAATCGAACCCACTACTGGAGCTAGTGCAAGCTGCAGTGGATAGTTCCAAGGTGCAATCACAAGCGCAACACCATGAGGCTCGTGATAAATATAGCTTTCAGACCCTATTTGAGACACAGGCGTTTCAACCTTTTTCTCCTTTGCCCACTTAGGCAAATGCTTGATTATATGCCCAATCTCTTGATAGAGGGGACCTAATTCCGTTAAAAATGCTTCCTCTTTTGATTTATTTAAATCCATTCGCAGTGCATCCATTAATTCCGTTTCACGCACTTCAACAGCTTTTTTCAATTTCTTTAGCTGCTTAATACGAAATGCCACATCTCTTGTTTCACCCTGAAAAAAATAATCACGCTGTTTCTTTAATAATCGATCATCCATGACGTTATCCCCTTACACAAAATAGAATCCCGAAAGCTGTTTTCAGCTTATTTCCGCCCATAATCAGCCTTAATCTCGCCCCATTTTTCCGTTTGCCATTTCAAAATTTTATTTTCATACGTATTCGTTTGCAGCCATCTTTCCGCTCTGTCCATTAAAGACCATATGTAGGCAGTTTGTTCCGTCCGCTCAAGCGTTGACTTTGCTTTTTTCTGCTTTACCCATTTAATTGCGGTCATCGAATCAGAGTAGATCGTTTTTGTGCTATTTTGCTGCTTCAAATAAGCTAAGCCGTGAACAATCGCAAGAAATTCACCCATATTATTCGTGCCAATATGTATTTCATCATGGGAAAAGAGAATTTCGCCTGTTTTTGTATCAACGCCTTTATACTCTACAACTCCTGGGTTTCCCCTGCAGCCAACATCAACCGAAATACTATCCCAATCCACTTCTTCATTGATATCTGTGTCATTCTTCTTCGTCACTGTTGTTTTCGTTTTTGCTGTCGTCGAAGCACCTGTTGCAAATGCTTCTTCGGCTTCTTCCTTAGACGGGAACGATTTGAATCTCGCTCCTGTAAACCCCTTCACCTGAGCTTCACATTCAGCCCAGGAAGTAAAAATTCCCGCTTTCCGACCTTTCCAAACGACATAATGCTTCTTTTTCGCCATAAGGACACCTTCTCTGAATAAGTTTTCGTTCTAAAGAAATAGTAACAGTGAATCGATTTATAAACAACGGAAAGGAGAGAGACAATGAAAAAGCGCGATCGCCAGAAAAACAAAGCAGCAACAAACAACCAAACTCCAACAGAAACCTTGTTCAATCAAGAAGTAGCAAGTGAAATGATCGACAACGGTCAAAACAAGGCCAATCATAAGAAGAAATAGTTCCTAAATGAATAAAACCTCTTCAATGCTCCCATAATGGAGTAAAAAAGAGGTGATACGTCTATGAATATCACGATTAATCGAAAACGTTCTGTCCAAGAAGCGGGTGACCTTGTCACGACAAAGAACAATAAAATTTATGCGATTATTTGTGACGTCGGCGAAAAATATCCCTATCATCTTCTCTGTCTTGAAACCTTTACAATTGTCGAAAGCTACGACGCACTTCCAACTAATCAAGAGATTGAAGAAGATGTCGGTGACCAGCTAGATGGCGTGTATCAGCATAAGGATTCTCATATCACGTTGAATTAAAAACAGGGAGCCAATTATTACAGCTGCTGAAAAAGTGTTTTCATAAGAAATAAAAGACGATACTCCCTCGTTTAGAAGGTGTAGTCGTCTTTTATTGTGATATAAGATGTAAATCAATGACAATATCCCGAACTCCCATAAAAATCTCTTAGTATTTGCGTGATCATTAGAAAAACAAGTGACTTCAGGTTTCTTATCATTTCAATGGGATTTCCACTCACCATCTTTTTTCCTTCTTCTGACTGAATTTTGGTCCCTTTAGTTAAATATTTTCGATGTGGATTTTTGAATTGTACTCTTCCATTTTTCAAGGAGCCCGACCTTTTTAAACTCCATTTCACTAAGCTCAGGCGAATATAACTTATAACCGTTCTTACCATGATTTTTGGCAAAATACATCGCTTTGTCCGCATGTTCAATTAGTGTTTCCTTATCTTCGCCGTCATCAGGATACACACTAACTCCGATACTCAAGGATATTTTGGCTTCTTTCTCATCAATGCTATACGGAAGGGAAACCCCTTCGATAATTCGTTGTGCAATATTTTCAATTTCATCTGTACTCGTTTCCTCAAACACAACAATAAACTCGTCTCCACCAATTCGCGCTACCAAATCCTCTTCTCGAATACTTTGGTTCAGTCTTTTTACGACTTCCTTCAGTAATTCGTCACCAGCATCGTGGCCTATCGTATCATTAACAATCTTAAAATCATCTAAATCAATAAACAATAAGATGAAATTATGATTATGACGTTTTGATCTTGCTAACGCTTTTTCAATATGACGATCTAATGATTTTCGATTTGGTAAATCAGTTAAATCATCAAAAAATGCCATTTGTTTGAGTTCATGTTCTAACTGTTTCCGCTCAGTTATATCAAACATTTGTCCATTAATTTTCACAACAGTTCCATCTTGATTTTGAATCGGCACAGCCATTCTCATAACCCATTTTTCATCATAGACAGAGTCAATGATTCGATATTCAACTTTCGATGATTGTCCTGAAAGCAACTGAAGATCATCTTTATTTACTTTTTCATAATCATCTGGGTGGATAACTTTTTTCAAAAGATAAGGGTTATTAAAAAACGTAGCATCCGATTGGCCATATAATTGTGCCATTCCTTTTGAAGAATACATACGATGATTTAGAACATCATAAGAAAAAATGCCTCCATCCAGTGAATCAAGAAGAAGCTCATAATCTTCATTTTTTTGACTTATCGTCATCGATTTCTCTTCTATTTGTTCTTTTTCCTTTTTTAGTTGTAAATGTTTGTAGAAAAGTTCATCGTATTGTTTACCACTCCACCACATTAAAGGAAGAATCAATATAATGATTAATAAATGAAGTATGTTCTCATGATCAAATGCCGTATAATCGTAAATGATAAAAAGAGCCATAATGATTATGATTAATAACGCTATGAATCTACCTTGCCATTTCATATATCAACACCTAATTTTCTTTCAGTTGGTATTTTAGATAAAGATAATCTTATCGACTATACTCATACTACCTTATAACTAGAACGCAAACAATTCTAATCATTCACCTTAAATATGAATAATTTCAAAACGATTTGGCAAACTATTTTCAACATGTACAAAAGGTGGGAAAACCAATGACACAATCAAAAAGTCAACAGGAGAGACAATTTAGAGCACGTAAAGAATCTCAAAATCCTCATCACGGAAAAATTAAATCACTTAAACGACTTGCTGATGAAGACAAAAAAGAATAGCGGAGGAAGCTTCGCTATTCTTTCTCACTTATAAATATGCGTTGTTCAGACACTCTATTTACTGTATTTTTGAGTTAAACACTGATGCCTTTTGTGCAAGAAAATACAAACTTTAGCTCCGTTCTGTACAGCTTTAAGTCTCATAGCTACTATTACATCCCAGTTAAAACGAACATACTGACAACAATTACTGAATAATAAATAACTCTCATACTCTCCTTCGATCATCTTACCTTTAACGAGAAATATTACTCTAAGCTATTTCGCCAAATCTGCAAACTGTCCTTTTGTTATTTCAGCTAAATTATCGACCTTTAATTCAATCTGTACCCCGATTGCCCCTCCGCTTACAATAATGGTTTCAAGTGTTTGAGCACGTTCATCAATAAAAGTCGAAAACAATTTTTTCATTCCTACTGGTGAACAACCACCGCGAACATATCCAGACACTTTCGTAATGTCCTTTACGGGAATCATTTCAATTTTCTTTTCTCCAGCAGCTTTGGCAGCCTTCTTTACATCAAGCTCAGCTTCAACTGGAATCACAAACACATAATAGGCCTTGCTAGTGCCTTTAGATATAAGCGTTTTATACACCATCTCTATGCCTTTACCGATTTTATTCGCAACAGATACCCCATCAATTTTTCCATCATCTGAAGTATAGGTCATCATCTTATAATCTATTTTTTCTTTATCTAATATACGCATTGCATTTGTTTTAGCCTTTTTCATCGTTTACTCCTTTTCTAAGTCTATTTTTTAAAAAGTCAAATTCAAGAATTCATTAAACTTACACATTTCCCAATTTCAACATATCAACTCACCCATTTGGGTAATTTAGGAGATTCAACAATTAATTTTTCATTATTTCTATTTACAAAAGTGGTTAAAAAATACTGGCAAAATCCAAAAAACAATTGATCCAACTCATTATTGGACAAATTCAGTCTATAATACGAAAACTGATTCCTGACATTCAGTGGAATCAGTTTTTTTTATCACGTACGATCTTCAAAAGAAAGGGCATTACTCCATTTAGCTTATTCTGGAATTTATACCTTGTCAATCCAACAGAAAAGAACCTTTCTTTTATAAAAAAGGTTCTCTACTATATGATCATCATAGTCCAATTGACTTACCTAGTCTCATAAAGAAAGAGATTTAGATTTCCCACTCTCCTTTGGCTACTAACTTCACATTTCCATCAACTTCGATACGTTCTCTTTCTACCAAGCTCAGCCTGCTATCCTGGGGAAGCTGAGCAGCATCATATGAGAATTTGTTTTTCTTATATGAATGAAAAGAAGTTGGAAGAAGGGATCGTTATATTATGCAATCTTCTAACTGAAGCTATGAAAACTGAGCAAAATACCTTTCCGATTATTTAAAGTAGCACAGAAAACTGTGCTACTTTTTCAGAAAGTTTCCGAGCATGTGATCAATCTAATAATCCAACAGGATTTTCTCCTCGCTCATGTTTAATGTTTTTCATCCATATTCCAAGCTCATCTAAATCTTCTATAATTTCAGTCTGAGCTGAACAATAGTCTGTTAGATCATAGTAATCAATAATTCTTCCCCCAACAAGTATGGTAGGGTTAGATGCCAAAGTAGAAAAGCTTTCAATATATGATTTTAATTGAGGTAAGTGATAAACAATTGAAACCGAAAGTCCAATAACGTCTGGCTGCCATGTTTCTGCTTTCTTCATTGCATACTCAAGCGGTAAATTTGGACCAAAATAGAGTGTATCCCAGCCTTCTTCTTCAAATAAGCTGTTCACCATTTTTAGCCCAAGATAATGCTGTTCGCTTTCTAGACATAAGAACATTGCTCTTCTCTTAGATTGTTCCTCATCGGAAAGCGGGTATAGACGTGATAATAAAAAATCACATGTTGCTGTTGCGACATGTTCATCTGCTACTGTAATTTCATTTCTTTCCCACAGCTCTCCTATATATTGCATGGCAGGTGTAAATAACTCTCTGAAAAGCTCTATTCTCGGGTAATGAACCGCCGCTGTCTTCACATAATCCATTGCGGCTCTTTCATTCCCTTCTAATAAATAAGAAGCTAGCTTTTGAATACTTTGATTCATGTTATCACCTCATTTATACTAATTTCAAGCTAATTATTCAGTGCTTTCCTACCAGCTCTAAGATACGAAATGTACTTAAGCTGCATGTCTGAATGATCATCCATTTCTAATAGAACGTCTTCAATAATGAGGAAATTATCGAGTAAATGCTGTCTACTCATCCCATGCTTTACTAGTATTCCATTAAGCCATAGGGCATAGTCAATAAAAACCTGTTCACTGTCTAACTCATAGGCAGTATGAAGATGCTTCAGATGATGATGGTTATCTTCTGTACACTTCTCCTTGCCTCTTTCACCAAAACGATCTACAAGAGAAGGATCTTTTTCATAAATTCGATCCGTCACAATTGCTACTAATTGTTCCGTTGAAAATGAGCTCATGTTGCCACCACCTTATGTTGGCTAACCTTTGGTATAATCGCAGCTAATTCTTGATCAGGATACTTCTTTTCGAGCTCATGAATTTTTTTAAAATCTTCACTTCTAACCCAACTTAGGTACTCTTCCTTCGTTTTGAAAATTAATTGCACTGTTAATTCTCCAGGCCTTTTATCATTTTGTAACAGTAGAAAATTAACAAAACCTGGGGCAACATCCACGGAGCGTGACCGATTTTTGTATATGTTAATCACTTCTTCAGCTTTTTCTTGCGGCACATCAAACGTAGAAAAAACGGTATACATATTATCATCCTTTGTGTATTGCTCGTATAGTTTATGATTAAACGAACCTTGCCAATATGCTATAAAGCGAGAATATCGGTAATAATCCCTACTCTATTCAGGTTTACGCTTTTAGTTCTATTTGTTTCAAAATAATTGTCATCTATTTCTAGAGTACAATGCATTATGCGTTGATTGACAACTATTTTAACACATGATGCCAGTAAATGCTTATATTCCCTCCATTTCGACAAGGTACATATTAATCAATCAAAAAAGTGTGTGTCCAAAGGTCAACTAACAACCTATGAACACACACCGACGTTATGACTCTTTTCCTCACGAACCTTAACTTTTATTTAACACTTGTCTTAATGACCCGTAAGATTCAATTGATGAGAAGTCTATACCTAATTCAACAGCTGTTTGGGCCATACTAGGATGTACACCTGTTATAATCGTCTTTGTTCCAATTAATTCTAGAGCATGAATTAAATTGAATAGACTTTTCGCTATATACGTATCGAAGGCGGCAATTCCTGAAAAATCTAAAATGATCGCTTCCACATTTTTCTCCATGACTTGGGCCAATGTACGATCGACTAAAGACTGGAGTCTTCCAGATGTAAAATCACCAACTAAAGGCAAGACAGCTCTCTTGTCATCAATTAAAACGACTGGCACTGAAATCTTATCTAGTTCTTTTTCCATATTCTTTTTGTTTTTATCTATTTGATTATTAAAATTTTGAGTCGTCGCTCGAATAGCTTCATCAAAAGCAAAAATGATTTCCTCAAATACAATAAACCCCTCATGTATTTCAGAACCATCGATTAAATCAGATTGACGTAAATATTTCAACAAAGACAACCGAAAAACACATAGAACATTCACCGTTTCTCTTAGCATGACACCTCTATTAAAAAAGTAGTTTGAAGTGTCGTACCCTGTTTCACTTGCTACCGTTTCCTCTTTAGTAGAAACTAAACTATTTGATACCCTGTACAGAAGTGAATTTAACATTTCAAAGTGGTACTCAAGATCCTCTTTTGAAAAATCCAGGTTGAGTTCATTTAAAGTCTTTGGAAGTAAAAGGTTGGTAATTTCAGTTCGTTCAGCTTGAAAATATTGCGCGACCTTATCATTTAGTTGGCTCATATCCTATCATCTCCCCTACTATACTTCATTCCCCATATCTAAAAATTTAACTCCAAAAATTCATATTTTTCATATTATCGATGATTGATTAGAAAATATTTGCTACAGTTATGCTTTAAAAATAATTTAACTAATTTATACATGTAATTTGAGTTTTAAATTATATTTGACGGGAAGAGAAGAATTGTAAGATAAATTTTAAAAAAATTGGAGGTTTTTAAAAATGAGTGAAAGTAAAGTAGAAAACAAGGTTGAACAAGAATTACAAGGGATTAACTCTGAAGAGAAAGAAGATATTTTACAAAATTTCGATCGATTTAAAGACTATTTAGGTGATCAAGTGTCCAAGGGAGAAAAACTCGGATTAGGTGAAGAAGCTTTAGCAAAGGGTGCAGAAAAAGTTGCAGATTATTTAGCAAAAAATGAAGAACCTAGAAACCGCGAAGAAAAACTTCTTCAAGAACTTTGGAAGGTTGGTGACAAGGATCAAAGACATCAACTGGCACATCTTCTCGTAAGACTAGCTCAATCAACAAATTAATAATAAGTTAAAAACACTTCTTAATTCGTTTAAAATACCTACGAATTAAGAAGTGTTTTTTAAATAGGTACAGAGTTTAAACGAAAGATATCAAACTTCTAGCTTTGTCTTGCGCACGATGTAATCCATCAAGACGTACAATTTCTGCATTTTGGTTGATATAAATTAATAAACGAATGAAATCATTGATTTGAGATACAAAACCTCTCTGAACAGTGTTTTGTATCTGTTGTGCCTCTAAATTAAAGACAATCAATCCTTAATTATCAGCAACGCCAAGGGCGATTTTTGCATACCGAGACATTTTGTCCTTTGACCACGGTGGACTCCAGACGATGTTAATGTCTACCTCGCCGATTTCCTTAATTTCCTGCAATTCGGCGAGAGCTTTTTTTATGTCATGATGAATAACACCTGCAAGCGGACAACCCATTGCGGTTAATGTCATCACAACCGTCACGTTGTTATTATCATCAATCTCAATATCATAGATGAGACCTAAGTTAACAATATCAATGCCAAGTTCAGGATCGATCACATTTTCAAGCTGGGCCATTACCCTATCTTTTGTTTCTTTCTTATCTTTTTCTGTAGTCATGCAACATCACCTCACTTTACTATACCCTTTCCATTATATGTTTAATCATCTTGTAATGTTTTCAAAATGGGTACCCTTTTTTGAAAACACAACTCCTTTTCGATCTCCAAATACTTTTTTAAGATTTCATTCTCCCGCTTTAAGTGATTCATTTGGCGTTCTTTTTTCTCTTCATCACTTGAACGGTCAGGTCCATGCCCATATGAATATTGTTTTCCTATCGGTTGGTCGAATCGATGGACTTGATTTTCAAGATACCATTTCATCCACGTTTTGATTTGAGACACATTTTTAATCCCATACTTCTCCATGATTTCTTGATTCGTAAACTGACCACTCATCTTATCTTTAACTACTGCCCATTTAACCTCAGTTGAATATACGTTCTTGCCCATGCAAAAACACCTCCGAATTAGTACGTTGTTTAAGTGTACCATTTCGAAGGTGTTTTATAGTGTCTCATTAATTTAGGTTAGTCTACACGCAAGAAAGCGTTCCAAGCTTTTTTTATTTAAATGATACAGCAATTCATTGGTTTAATAAATGCTTTTAATTCACAATTCGCTCAATGTCTCTTCCGATTGATCCTAGGTTTCTGTTTGCATGATTACTTAATAGAATCAGCGTATTACCTTGAGCTTCATTTCGTCTAATATAACTCGTGAAACCAGTTGTTGAACCTGCCAATTGAGTGATTAGACCACTAGAGGTAGGAAATACTTGCCATCCATACCCCCATGAACCATAATGTGGACGTAACATTTTATTAGTCGTTTCTTTTGATAAGAGCTGCTCCGTATGAAGAGCTTGGTCTAATCGATACAAATCTTCAGCGGAAGAATACAATCCCCCTGACGCTCCTCTTAACGAAAAGTCTCTAGTAACTTCAACCAATCTATTATGTTGAATGTTATATCCTCTTGCCCGACTAGCAAGAGATGTGCTAGCAATATCAAACCCTGAATGTTCCATATCGATCACAGAGAAAATATTTTTGTTCACATATTGCTCGTATGGTAGTCCAGAGACTTTCTCAATGATCTTGCCTAATAGCATGTAGCCCGCATTACTATAACGTTGGCTAGTTCCTGGTTGGTAAATTAACTTGATATCCTTGAAATCTCCTGTTTTTTCCCAAGGAAAGCCTGCTGTATGTGTTAATAATTGCTGTATCGTCACTTGTTTTGCATACGGCAGATGAGGATAAAAACGATCGACTGTATCAGTAAGCTTTAATTTATTTTGCTCTTCTAGTTGTAAAATAGAGATACCCGTTAGCCCTTTTGTAATGGAAGCAATGGCAAACTTAGTATCTGGCGTATTCATCCGCCCTGCTTGTTGGTCTGCAAATCCATATCCGTCCGCAAAGAGTAAATCATTGTCTTTCGCAACTAAAGCAACACCATTAAATTGTTTCGTTTGTTCTAACCTATCTAGAAATTGTTCGGCTATCCTTGATTTAATATCAAGAGATGCACCACTGTTCATTAAGATAATGTCTTTCGTTGTCCCTAACCATATGACCTGATAATTAAGTAATTGGGCTGTTTCTCGCATTGGGATCATAGTTCTATTTTTAATCATAAGAGGCTTAGCTTGGAGAGGGTGAACAATACCATTATGTATATAAAACGATGTATTAAATGAATAGGCCAACCTTTCATTATTCCCTAAGCAAGTTGCTTCTTTGTTTGATTGATTCCATTGAACCTTGTAACCCAATGACGTACACAAGCTTCTAAATTCAATATATGTTACCCCTTTTTCAATAGTCGGGGCGACATTAAACGTAAGCTTTTTCGTATCTAAAAAGACAGCAGGGGTAGAAGATGCAGAAGCGTGTCCTTCGAATAATGACAAAAAAAAGAAAAAGAAAAATAACATAAAACTCGCTAGCTTTTTAACGTTCCTCACCTCATAAAATCTCAAATGATCTTTTTATAGTTTAACGATGTAAAAATACTCGTTTTCTAAAAGACAATATACCATTTATTCTCCAAAAAATCATCGTTCTCATTCATAATTAGTTCCTTAGCATTACCATTCTTTTTCTTTTTTTGAAGCAAGAATTTCGAAACATTATATCTTCTTAAGTATATGCATAACCTTTTTTCATGATGTAGAAAAAGCAAATAACAGCCACCATCACCTTAACCAAAAATGTTTAAAGGCGCTCCTACTTAGGGTAGAAGCGCCTTTATATAAACAGTTTTCTAAGAAGGGACGACCTGTCCTCGTTCAACCCTCTTTTGAATGACATATAATCTCCACAATAATGCCGTTGCCCCTACAGCAAGCCCTGTTATTAGGCCAATCCAATAACCAAACGGACCGAATTCTGTATAGTTCGCAAGGATATATCCCGTTGGCAGACCAATAAACCAGAATGAGATAAGTGCTAATATAAATGGGATATTTACGTCCTTATGTCCACGTAATATTCCTTGAATCGGTGTCGCAATCGCATCTGAAAGCTGAAAGAAAATCGAGTAGATCAAGAAATGCTGAATCAGCATCGCCACCACAGGGTCAACCGTATACAACCTTGAAACTGGCTCACGTAGAACAAAGATAATCAGCCCTGCAACAAGTCCCATCATTATCGCAATGGTCATCCCAAGATAGCTATACTGTTTTGCATCCTTGATTCTCTTAGCTCCAACCTCATAGCCAACGACAATCGTCAACGTGAAAGCCATACTAAGCGGAAGCATATACAAAAAGGAAGCAAAATTAATCGCAGCCTGATGAGCGGCAATTGTCGCTGTATCAAATGTACTCATTAACAATGTAACAGCTGCAAAGATACTCGTTTCGAAAAAAATCGTGAAACCAATTGGCAACCCTAACAAAAGAATTTCTTTCCATTTTGAAAAAGAAATTTTAAAAAACGTTGTAAAGATACGGTACTCAGCAAAAGGCTGTACTCGAACAACGTAATAAATCGTTATAAAGAAAATCAACCAATACGTAATCGCCGAAGCATAACCAGCGCCTATCCCACCAAGACGCGGAAAACCAAAAGCGCCGAAAATAAGAACATAATTAAAGAAAATATTTATCGGTAGAGCAAGTAGTGTAATAATCATCGTTACTTTCGTTTGACCTAAGGAATCAATAAAGCATCTAAGAGCAGTGTGCATAAAAAGTGGTAATATCCCGAACCCCAATCCAACTAAATAATGAAAGGCTATTCTTTCCACCTCTGCCTCAAGTGACATCAATGATAAAATTGGGTTTAACACAAAAGCACCAATGACGATAATCACAAATGACATGACAACAGATAAATAGGCTCCTTGCTGGACCGAAAAGGGGACATCTTCTCTTCTACCTGCCCCAATGCTTTGAGACAAGATCGGTGTTAACGCAAGCAGAACACCGCTTAACCCTGTATATATTGGAACCCAAAGGCTTGAGCCAATCGCTACACCTGCTAAGTCCTCAGCTCCTGCTTGTCCTGACATTGTTGTATCAAAGAAATTCATTGCATACAGTCCTAGCTGTGTGACTAATATTGGCATCATCATCACGAGAAACAGACGTACTTTCTCTTGAAGTGTATGTGTCAGCTTCATCTAATCCCTCCTAGCAGCATGAGCTAAATTATTATATCACGAGTATAAGAACTTAACAGATATTTCAATTCATCATCCAAAAGAAAAAAGCCATAACACGATGTTAGGCTTTTAAAAACAGGTCAAATGGTACCTTTCCTTCTGCATAATCTTTTAAATAGGTGGTCATTTTAGTTGCTGGAAGTGGTTTAGACAAATAATATCCTTGAATTTCATCACAACCTTTTTCCTTCAAGAAAAGGAGCTGTTCCTTCGTTTCAACAGCTTCACCAACAACACGTAAATTTAATGCATGTGCGAGATAAATCGTTGCGTTCACGATCGCTTGATGTTGTGAGTCCTTTTCAAGCTCACGAATAAACATTTGATCAATCTTCAGGGTATTGACTGGAAAATCTTTTAAATAAGCAAGAGAAGAATAGCCTGTCCCAAAGTCATCTACAGATATTTCAATACCTATTGCCCGTAGCTGTTCAAGAATGGAAATGACGAGCTTTGCATCGTTCACACTAACAGTCTCGGTGATTTCTAGATTTAATAAAGAAGGAGGCAATCCCGTTTCTTTTAATGTATTGGATATTAAATCCGCAAGATCATGCTGAAGGAACTGCTTAGCTGATAAATTAACTCCGATTTTAATTGGTTCATAGCCAGCATCAATCCACATTTTCCCCATTTGGCATGCCGTTTTCAAGACCCATTCCCCGATTTGCATAATCAAATTCGATTCTTCCGCAATATCTAAGAAAACATTTGGCGATACAATGCCAAGCTTTGGATGATTCCAGCGAATAAGCGCTTCTACCCCAACAACTCTTCCTGATTCAACTTCTATTTGCGGTTGGTAGTAGAGTTCGAACTCATCATAATCCAACGCTTTATTCAAATAACTTTCCAACTCAAAACGTTTCATTGCATCTTCATTCATACTAAATTCGTAAAAGACAGCTTGATTTTTCCCTTTACGTTTGGCAACATACATCGCTGCGTCAGCATTACGAATGATATCCTCAAGCGACTCACCATCATTCGGATAAATCGCAATACCAATACTTGCTTTTATATAGACTTCAAATCCGTCGATCATATACGGCTTCTTAAAGATCTTTTGAACTCTTTTTGTAAGCATCTGAAGGACATCATGATCTTTCACCGCTGGAAGAAATAATAGAAACTCATCGCCACCCATTCGACAAACAAAATAGTCAGGAAATGCTGCTTTTAAATCTTTACTAATATCTTGTAATAGCTTATCTCCTGTTCGATGCCCTAAGCTATCGTTAATATATTTAAAATCATCAAGATCAAAGTAAATGATCGAATACCCATCTTCTACGGATTTTTCTAATTTAGATAAGTATCCTTCTAAGAAATAACGATTATACAAACCTGTAAGGGAATCACGAATCGCAACTGATTGTAGTTCTAATGCATAATTCAAGAACCTCGTCACCGTTTTTAGCGAATGCATCTGTACAGATGATAGCGTGCTATCTATTGGAATAAGAACAGTCAAAGTACCAAATAACTCTTCCTCTGCAAAATACAATGGCTTACAAATAATCTGCCTATTATTACGAAAGCCTTCTACGCATCGTTCTTCACAAATCACCCTTGAATCAGTCCAATTAATTAATGAAGAGGCATACTCGTTTTCAAACAAGTCATCGACTGTTGAGTATTGAATTTTGTTATGATCGTCTAGGCCATATAAAAAGCTAAAACCATTACCTTCTCTTTTGGTTATATAAATCTTGGAGGAATCTATCATCCCACCTAACAATTCCAATATATCATGGGATACTGAACGAAAAGTCATTTTCGTCATTCCTCTCACCTCTATGTCAAAACTCTGTTGTATTTTCGATAGGTTCATGGTAGCAATCGATCAAAGCTACCTAATACAAATATCGATATTCTTCATACTGAACTTGAACACGTTTCTTTACATTTTATAGTATTATAGAAGAATAGCGGTCTTCAACCATTTCTCTCAAAACCTATAGCTCTATCTATCGAAAGACAACTAACCCCCTAAGACTTAAAATGCTTAGGGGGCTGTTACTATTCGTTTTTAGATGGTTCCGTTTCTAAATTTTCCTGTTCTTCATACCAATTGTCTAACACCTTAGCATCTAGCACTCTGCCTTCTAAAAAAGATGCTTGCTTATCAAGGAATAAGCCCTTCCATTCCACATTCAAATCTTCGGCAATTTTCACTACTGTTAAAAGCTCTTGCCAAGCAACATAACGCTTATACCAAAAAAACTGTGGCTGTTCCGTCATATATGGGTAAAGATCATCAAACTCTGTATGCTTACAGTCTACTGTTCTCTCAAATTGACGTTTTGCTTCTGTTAATCGTCCTTCAAAATAAGTGTCTATTTTTTTCTGTTCCATCTGTAATCCCTCCCAAAATCTATCAAATCACAAATCAAACTGGTAAAAGTGAAATTACGTTACCTTATGCCACATGTTCACATGTCAGACTAGCAATCTTACCTTATTACCATCATAACACGACAATTGCCTAAGCTAAACGAAAAAAACTTAGAAAATTCTGTTACTCTAAAAAACGACTTTTTTCATCTACTGTTGGTAGTCGGCATGTCTCGCGTTTTCCAAACCAACGATAACGATTTTTAGCAAAATGCTTATACCCTTTATTTCGCCATTTGGTTGGAATGACTCGAAATATCCTCATCCACCGTAAGTACCAAGGAAGGACACGAGCAACTTCAAAAACAGCATCCGAATAAAGATAAACCCGCCCGTCAATAAGCACAATGACAGAGTCTACATTTTCTGGAATATCAAAGTCCGCAACAAGCCGTTGTCCTTCTTTTGACTGCAATGAAGCAAACAAAAACCACTGCTTTCGTTCATACCTCAACATAAAATCAACCAAGTGATTGCATACATTGCATTCTCCATCAAATAGTAATATTGGTCGCTGATGAGTGTGTAACTGCTTCAAGCAAAAACACTCCCTTCGATTACTGTCTACATTTATTTTATAGAGGAAACACGCTTTTTTTATTTCATCATCCTATCTAATTCTTCTTTTAAAAGAATAGGTAAATAATTCACATCTGCTGCATCCGCTGGATAGGAGAACCCTAGATCAGAATCGTTTACGACTTCTAGAATCTCTTGAATCACCTCATCCATTCCTTGAACATAGAACGGATGCATAAATTCATAGCTTAGTGCTTCTTTCGGCAATCGTTCTTCTTTACATACAAGTGGGTCCGCATAATTAACATACGTCCGACACGGAATTGGTCGAACCTCATAGGCCATACATGTATTTGTCTTCATATCGAGCATAATACAAGGTAACTCCATTTTTTTATACGTATCCTTAAATGTTGGATTAGACTTAAAATCAAGTCCTCTTAGCTGCTCAAGCTCAGTATTATGCTGTTGTAAATAAGTAGCAATATGCTCTGTAATACTTTGTCGTCTCTCATCAGGTAGACGTTTAATGAACATTAGTATGAGCTTCACTTCAAGACGCGTCACAACAATTGGAAAATAACAGCAATGGGCACAACCAAGCGCACAAGTCGGCTTTAAGCTCATTTCCTGCTCAATTGTATTGATTTCCGTACTCACTTGAGAAAGAAGCTTCTCAAATGCTTCCATCAGTACTGTTTCTACATGCTTGCCTTCACTAGTATCTAACACCTCATCGACCTTATCGAAAAAAGGTGTTTCGTAATCATATTTACGACTATTTATCTTGGTTACGACCTTTATCATGTCGTTATATTCTAAATGATTTTGCAATCTAGACAACTCCTTACATTCATTCAAGTTACATAGTAGAGGAATTTTTGTAAAAAAGCGACTCTTTTTCTGAAAAGAATATGACAAAGCCTAGTATTTCACGGTTTTTCAATTGACGACCTCATCATTTATCGCTATGATGAGAGCTACAAAAACATTCGACCATAACGAGCATTTATATGGGAGGAGGAACGCTTTGTTAACTGTCAAAAAAGTATTAAACAATAATGTTCTAATCGCAGACCACCCAGAATACGCAGAAGTTGTCTTAATCGGTAAGGGACTGGGTTTCGGAAAGAAACCAGGCGAACAGGTAGCTGGGGAAATTGCGGAGAAATTCTTTGTCCTAAAGGAAGCCAAAGAGCAGGAGCAATACAAACAACTGCTTGATTATGTCGATGAAAGCTTCATTGGATTAATGAATGATATTGTCGAAATCGTAGAAGAACGGTTTAAAGTTCGCCTGCATGAGCATATCCATATCGCTTTAACAGATCATCTTTTTTATGCGATAAAACGAGTGAAGCAAGGTCTCGATATTAAGAATCCATTTCTTCCAGAGACTGAACTTGCTTATCCAAAAGAATTTACTGTGGCAGCCGAGATCATTGAATATATTAGTAATGAATTAAATATCGCCATTCCTGAAGGTGAAATTGGTTTTGTCGCATTGCATATTCATAGCGCTCTCACACGTCGTTCCCTGCAAGAGGTGAATCGTCATACTCGCTTAATTAGTGAACTAGTACAAGTCATTGAAGACTCCTTACAGCTAAAAATTGATCGTAAGGATGTCAATTATTTGCGTCTAATCAGACATCTTCATCATGTGATCGAACGTATTAATAATGGGCAATATATGGATAATCAAGATTCTTTAAAAAAAGTATTGCAATCTGAATATCCTGTGTGCTACAATCTGTCTTGGAAATTGATTAAAATTATGCAACAGGCATTAAAGAAAGCGGTTCCAGATGCAGAAGCCGTTTACTTAACTTTGCATCTTCAACGTTTATCAAAACAATAAGTTTGCTATCATTTTCTTTTACCGTGTGACTGGTTATGCAGGCATGAGAGGAAAGGAAGCGATCGCACGTATGATGATGGGTTTGAGTCTACTCTTCCCCTTTCTATGTGCTATCCTTCTATCCACTCATGTCTTTTTTGTTGCATAAATCAAGCAGAGAGCTCCTGCTGTAAGGCTAGTTTTCTAAAAAAGAGCATGCAAATCGAGGATTACAGCCTATATCAATTTCTTAATATTCCCAAAAAATAATTAATTTATGAAGGAGGAACACATATGTTTAAACAATCGTTTGGTGTCTTACAACGTGTAGGTAAAGCTCTTATGCTCCCTGTAGCCTTGTTACCAGCTGCTGGTATTCTTTTAGCTTTAGGAGATGCCTTCCAAAACCCAGACATCACATCAAATCTCCCTTTTCTTGAAGCAACTTGGGTCGTGATGCTTGCGAGTATTATGCAAAGTGCTGGCGCCATTGTTTTTGCAAATCTACCATTACTATTTGCTGTTGGGGTGGCAATCGGTCTCTCTAACGGAGACGGGGTAGCTGGACTAGCTGCACTTATCGGATTTATGATCATGAATGTGACAATGGGAGTTACGGGTGGTATTACAGCTGATATGATTGGCCCTGATAACCCTGGTTATGCAATGGTACTCGGTATCCCTACATTAGGTACAGGTGTTTTTGGAGGGGTTATCGCCGGGTTACTCGGTGCTTATACGTATAAAAAATATTTTAATATCGAGTTGCCTTCTTACCTTGGATTCTTTGCAGGTAAGCGCTTTGTTCCAATTGCAACTGCTTTTTTCGCTCTTTTCTTAGGGGTTATTCTTCATTTCGTTTGGCCTACTGTTCAGATTGGAATGAATAGTTTATCGTATCTCTTAGTTGATTCAAACAGAACACTTGCTGCTTTTATATTCGGGGTTATTGAACGTGCTTTAATTCCATTTGGCCTTCACCATATTTTCTATTCACCATTCTGGTTTGAATTCGGGCAATATACGAATGCAGCTGGTCAATTAGTACGTGGTGACCAACAAATTTTCTTTGCACAAATTCGAGATGGTGCTGAATTAACTGCTGGTACGTTCATGACTGGTAAATTCCCATTCATGATGTTCGGTCTTCCAGCAGCTGCGCTTGCGATTTACCATTGCGCACGTCCAGAACATAAGAAAGTTGTTGCAGGTATCATGGGTTCTGCAGCATTAACATCTTTCTTAACTGGTATTACAGAACCACTTGAATTTAGTTTCTTATTTGTTGCACCTGTACTATTTGCGATTCACACAATCTTTGCTGGTCTTTCATTTATGATTATGGACATGCTTAATGTAAAAATCGGAATGACCTTCTCTGGTGGTGTTATCGATTTCTTACTCTACGGTGTATTACCAGGTAGAACAGATTGGTGGCTTGTCATTCCAGTCGGTCTTGCTTTTGCTGTGATTTATTACTTCGGTTTCCGTTTTGCGATTACGAAGTTTAACTTAATGACTCCAGGTCGTGAAGAAAAAACAGAAGATGAAGAAACTGTATCTACTACTTCTACATCTGAACTACCTTACGAAGTATTAAAAGCACTTGGTGGTCAAGAAAACTTAACAAACCTTGATGCATGTATCACTCGCCTTCGTGTTAGCGTGAAAGATGCGAATAAAGTTGAAAAAGATACATTAAAGAAACTCGGCGCTTCAGGTGTTATGCAAATGGGCGAAAACATCCAAGCGATCTTTGGTCCTCGTTCGGATCAAATTAAATCCCAAATTCAAGATATCATTGATGGACGTACACCTGTTCAAACAGAAGCTGCTGTCACTAATGAAGCTGTTGCAGGTGATGTATCATTTATCGCTCCGTTAGAAGGAAAGTTATTACCATTATCAGAAGTACCAGATCAAGTTTTCTCAGGAAAAATGATGGGTGATGGCTTTGCAATTGAGCCAACGAAGGGAAGCGTAAAATCTCCTGTATCAGGTACAATCGTTAATTTATTTCCAACGAAGCACGCAATTGGCTTGTTGACTGAAAACGGAAAAGAAGTACTCATTCATGTAGGTCTTGATACTGTTAATTTAAAAGGTGAAGGTTTTGAGACTCTTGTTGAACAAGGAGATACAGTGAAGCAAGGACAAGAACTCCTTCGCTTTGATCTAAATTTCATTAAAGAGAATGCAACCTCGACTATTACGCCAATTATCTTTACGAATTTAGCAGAAGGAGAATTTATTCAGCTTCATGATAAAGAAAATGTAAGCATTGGCGAAGCTGATATCGTCTCTATCCAACAAAAATAATTTACATTCCATGTTTTAAGTAAAGTATTAGAGGGTAACCATTATTATAAGGACGCAGATGGCATGTTCCCCAACACCACCTAGCGACTTACATGATGATCATTCATCATTGTTACCTTCCCCTTACTATGCGAAGCGCCTGACCATTGTCGGGTGCTTCGTTTTTTAAAAAGAAATTTGGCTCACCCTCTTTTTTCACGAGGCGAAAGACCTAGTCGTGGCATTTATTAGTAAATCCCTCTTATAAATTCGGACAAATGTTATATAATCTCGAAATTTGTCTCATATTCTTACATAGAAGATAAGTGTTCCGTCACTATGATTCAACGCTTATGACTGATAAAATGACAACCTATATAGGCAATGACTAAATAAAGTTGGTGATATTATGTGGACAAATGCTGAAATTGGAATTGATTTAGGAACAGCTAATTTACTTGTATATAGTAAAGGAAAAGGAATTATTTTAAACGAGCCGTCTGTTGTAGCCATTAACACTCAAACAAACGAAGTACTTGCTGTTGGAGCAGAAGCAAAAAGTATGGTCGGAAAAACGCCAGCGAACATCGTTGCTGTTCGCCCACTTCGCGACGGGGTGATTGCTGATTTTGATATGACGGCAAGCATGCTAAAAGTCATTATGAGAAAAGCAAGCAAAAAGCTAGGTTTATCCCTTAGAAAACCAAATGTCGTAGTATGTGCACCTTCTGGCTCGACTTCTGTTGAACGACGTGCGATTCTTGACGCAGTCAAGAGCTGCGGTGCTAAGAATGTTCATGTCATTGAAGAACCTGTTGCTGCAGCTATTGGCGCAGATCTCCCTGTTGACGAGCCTGTTGCAAATGTTGTGGTCGATATTGGCGGTGGAACAACAGAAGTAGCGATTATCTCTTTCGGAGGCGTCGTCTCGTGTAATTCTGTACGTGTCGGTGGAGATAAATTTGATGAAAGTATCATTCAATATGTTCGTAAATCCTATAATGTACTAATTGGAGAAAGAACTGCTGAACAAATCAAAATGGAGATCGGTTATGCCCCAATCGAACACCAGGAGTTAACAATGGACGTGCGCGGACGTGATCTCGTAAACGGCCTACCAAAAACGGTTACATTAAGTTCAAAAGAAATTCAGCACGCATTAAACGAACATATGTTACAGCTTCTTGAGTCAATCCGTTCTACTCTTGAAGACTGCCCTCCTGAATTAAGCGGTGATATTGTTGATCGCGGCGTTATGCTTACAGGTGGTGGAGCACTCTTAAACGGCATTCAAGAGTGGCTTGCAGAAGAAATATCTGTTCCTGTGCATGTTGCTCCAACTCCTCTCGAATCGGTTGCAATCGGGACAGGACGCTCATTAAAATTTATCGATAAGCTTCAAAAAGCAACGATGTAAATAATCAAAAGCTCGTCACCTGACGTAAGTCAAGGGCGAGCTTTTGTATTACGATCTTTCTCCAAGCTGTTTAATGATCTCAACCACCTGTGGATTTTCAAGTGAGGAAAGATCACCAGCATCTTTTCCTAAATAAGCAGCACGAATAGCCCGTCTCATCACCTTGGCATTTCGTGTTTTAGGCAAATCTGGTACGAAATGAATCGCTTTTGGTTTAAGCGCCTTCCCCATTTTTTCAGCGACTAAATCGAGTAATTCAAGCTGTAACCGCTCTGTCTCTTCCACACCTGTATTAAGTACAGCAAAGCAAACAGCCGCTTCTCCCTTCACTTCATCAGGAATCCCAATTGTCCCCGCTTCAATGACATCCGGATGACTAACTAGAATCGATTCAATCTCAGCTGGGCCTAATCGTTTACCTGCGACATTTAAAATATCATCAGATCGCCCCGTAATCGTCCAGTACCCTTCATCATCCTTCATGACCCAATCCCCATGTACCCAAACATTTTCAAAACGACTCCAATATGCTTCTTCATAACGTTCAGGCTCACCCCAAAAGCCATCCGTCATCCCCACCCAAGGCTTCGTTATGACCAGTTCACCGACTTCATTTGTAACAGGCTTTCCTTCCTCATTAAAAACATGAACCTCCATACCAGGAAGTGGAGAATTAAACGTAATGGGTCCAATTGGACGGATTAAAACATTTCCCAGAATCCCTCCTGATATCTCTGTTCCCCCTGAATAATTAAAAATCGGAATATGAGAATGCCCGACTTTTTCAAACAACCATGTCCATGGCTCAGGATTCCAAGGCTCACCTGTTGAAGCAATGACACGTAAGGTGCTGAGATCATATTGATTCGACCACGATTCACCATGTTTCATCGAAGCACGTACTAATGTGGGTGAAATGCCAAGATGTGTGACCTGATGAGTTTCAACGATCTTCCAAAGTCGACCCGGGTCGGGGAAATCAGGTGTTCCTTCATAGAGAAGAATCGTTGCCCCGTTTACTAATCCTCCATACACGAGAAACGGCCCCATCATCCAACCCATATCCGTGTACCAAAATAAGCAATCTCCTTTTTTTACATCCATCCCAATTCCCGCATCAAAAGCCGACTTTAAAGGAAATCCTGAATGAGTATGGACAGCTCCTTTTGGTCGACCCGTCGTGCCTGATGTATAAATAAGCATAAGAGGATCTGAGCTATTTAGTGACTCAGTCTCACATAATGGCTCTGCTTTTGCTACATCAACCCAATCGATATCCCTATCCTTTTTCCACGGAATGTCTGACTGCAAGCGGCGGTAGACAACGACTTTTTTAATTGACGGTGACATTGCCACGGCCTTATCTGCTTCTTCTTTCATTGAAACAGGCCGACCGCGTCTATAAAAGCCATCTGCTGTGATCAACATTTTTGCTTCGGCAGCATTTAATCGTGTCGCAACAGCATCAGCCCCGTACCCAGAAAACACTGGCGAGTAAATGGCACCAATTTTCGCTACAGCAAGCATACTTATCACCGTTTCAGCAACCATTGGCATGTATATCGCGACGATATCACCTTTTTGAATCCCTTGTTCTTTTAATCCATTAGCCACACGATTAATTTGCTCATTCAACTGTGAATAACTATACGTGAGCGTCTGACCATCTTCACCTTCCCAAATGAGAGCTGCATGATCTTTCATTTGCTCATCATCTGCCCATTTTCCAACAGAATTATAAGCAGCATTTAACTTTCCACCGATATACCACTTTGGCCATTTGATCCCCTTATCTAAATCTAATGTTCTTGTATAAGGCTCATCCCAATGAATACCTAATACTTTCTCGGCCTCCTGCCAAAACCAAGACACATCATTTGTTGCTGCTTGTAGGAAGGCATCATAATCGTCATAACCTAATTGCTTCATCCAACGGTACAGACGAGTCGATTTCACTAATTCTGGAGTTGGGCTCCAGGCTATCTTCGTCTTCATCATATCTCCTCCTTTCATTGCAAAAAATCATTCAACTTAAACTGGATACACAGGATGCTTACGTTCCGTAAACAAGACATATTTTGATTGATACGCATCCAAGCGTCTGATTAATTCATTTCTTAAATCATTCGGTTGAATTATGCCATCAACCACCATCTGAGAAGCTAGACGGTAAATATCAATATTTTCTTTGTACTCTTCACGCTTTTGAGCGATGAAATCTGCACGCTCCTCTTCAGGAAGCTCTGCGATTTTATTCGCATACACAGCATTTACGGCTGCTTCTGGGCCCATAACAGCAATTTGAGCATTAGGAAACGCAAGGCAGCAGTCTGGTTCAAATGCAGGACCTGCCATCGCATATAAACCTGCCCCGTAAGCCTTACGAACAATGATCGAAATTTTCGGAACGGTCGCTTCACTCATTGCTGAAATCATTTTAGCGCCGTGACGAATAATTCCTGCACGCTCCACTTTTGTACCGATCATAAACCCAGGAATATCTGCTAAAAATAAAACGGGGATATTATACGCATCACAAAGGTTAATGAATTTTGCTGCTTTATCAGCCGAATCATGGAACAGCACGCCACCTTTCATCCGCGGCTGGTTGGCAATAATTCCAATTGGCTTGCCTTCAATTCGGGAAAGACCTGTGATTAACTCTTGTGCAAATAATTTTTTCACTTCAAAGAACGAGCCTTCATCAACCACTCGATGAATTAAATCAAGCATATTGAATGGTGCATTTTGATTAGCGGGAATAATGTCTTCAATGCTTTTTTCAAATTCTTTTGCGGCAATTGGTTGATGGACTGGTGGTAGTTGCGCGAAATTAGCTGGGAAAAATGCTAAATATGTACGCGCCATTTCAATCGCTTCTTGCTCTGTTTTGGCTAAGACATCTCCGCAGCCCGATACCGAGCAATGCATCTTTGCTCCCCCCATTTCTTCAAGGGAGACCTTTTCACCAATGACCATTTCTGCCATACGTGGAGATCCTAAATACATTGAGGCATTGCCATCAACCATGATGACAATATCGCAAAAAGCTGGTATGTACGCACCACCAGCGGCGGATGGTCCAAAAAGAAGACAAACTTGTGGTACTCGACCTGATAGCTTCACTTGATTATAAAAAATTCGACCTGCTCCGCGGCGACCAGGAAACATCTCAATTTGATCTGTGATACGTGCCCCAGCTGAATCAACGAGATACAGCATCGGCACATTTAATTTCTCTGCTGTTTCTTGAATGCGAATAATTTTCTCAACCGTACGAGCTCCCCAAGATCCTGCTTTGACTGTTGAATCATTTGCCATCACACAAACCGTCTGACCGTTTATTTTTCCAATCCCAGTGACCACTCCATCTGCTGGCAAACCTGTTGCCATACAATTTGCAAAAAAGGCTTCCTCGATGTTTAAATCGTCATCAAAAAGCTGCTCAAGTCGCTCGCGAACAAACATCTTCCCTTTCGCTGCATTAGCCTCATGGTATTTCTCTGAACCACCTTTCTTTATTTCTTCCACTCTCTCTTGTAGTTGTTTTCCTAAAGACATCACGATCAGCCTCCTTTATTCTCCTTTATAATTCGGTTTTCTTTTTTCTCTAAAGGCAGTTAGGCCCTCGATTCGATCCTTTGTCGGGATCAGCACTTCATACGCTTTTTGTTCAAGTGCCAGTCCTGTATGGAGATCGACTTCCAATCCATTATTGATTGCATATTTTGCTTGCTGCATGGCAAGTGGTCCATTTCCGACCATTTCTAAAGCAAGCTTCTGCGCCTTATCTAGCAAGCGCTCAATCGGAACCATATACTCAACTAAGCCAATTCGCTCAGCTTCTAAGGCATTTATTCGACGAGCAGTATAAATTAATTCCTTCGCTTTCCCTGCTCCAATTAATCTTGGTAAACGTTGTGTCCCTCCTGCTCCTGGGATGATCGCAAGCGAGGTCTCCGTTAAACCGAGTAGAGCATTCGTTTGAGCTATACGAATATCACAAGCAAGCGCAAGCTCCAATCCACCACCAAATGCACTACCATTAAGGGCACAAATAACAGGCTGAGGTAAATTCTCGACATCATTTACATTACTGCGGATAAGAGCAACAGTACGTCTTACTTGCTGTTCATCCATCGTTGCTCTTTCCTTTAAATCTGCACCAGCACAAAAGACACTTGCACCAGCCGCCGTTAAAATGACGACACTCACTTCTTTGTTAAATTTAATGTCATGGAGAATTTCGTGAAAGTCATAAAGCATTTGCAAGGAGAAGGCGTTGGCAGCTTCTGGTCGATTAAGGGTGATCGTCGCAATTCTGTGCTCACTAACCTCTACATTCACTAGTTTATTCATAACCGTTTGTCGACCTCCTTTTACACGTGTTCACAACTGCTTAAAAACGCTTGCAAATTATGGCTTGGCAATGACTTTTCCAATTTGGTAGCGATCATTTTGGACGCTTTTAGTAACTTTCTCAGAAGAACACCAGTCTCAATTCCCATACCATTTAGCATATAGATTAAGTCCTCTGTTGCTGCATTTCCTGAGGCTCCAGGAGCATACGGACAGCCACCTAATCCTCCTACTGCCCCGTCAAACGTCGTCACTCCCATTTCAAGAGCAGCAACGACATTTGCAAGCGCAGTCCCTCTCGTATCATGGAAATGCATCGCAAGCTTCTCCTTTGGAAAATAATGCAATAGACGATCAAGAACCAGCTGAACTTGGAGGGGATTCGCCACCCCAATTGTGTCGCCAAGAGATAGTTCATCAATTCCCATTTCAAACAAACGCTCCGCTACTCTAATGACCTCCTCGATATCCACTTGCCCTTCATATGGACAGCCAAATACGGTAGAAATATATCCTCTCGTCGTCATCTTTTCCTGCTTTGCCCCTTCAACGACTTCTTTTAATATAGGAAAAGTCTCTACAATGCTTTTGTTGATATTTTTTTGGTTATGCGTCTCACTCGCAGACATAAAGATAGAAGCTTCATCAATCTTTGCTGCACATGCACGCTCTAATCCTTTTACATTCGGAATGAGCGCAGCATAAGTCACTCCTGTCTTACGCTCAATTCCAGTCGCCACTTCAACAGCATCTTTTAGCTGCGGTATCCATTTCGGATGAACAAATGATGTGATTTCAATATAAGAGAGACCTGTGTCTGACAATTGATTAATCCATGCAATTTTATCTGCTGTTTCAATTACTATTTTTTCATTTTGCAGCCCATCTCTTGGCCCAACCTCTCTAACATTCACACTTTTCGGAAAATTCATTAGCTACCTCCTCTTTTTCCGTTCTTACTCCAAGATGATTAACACTTCATCCTCATCAACAAAATCTCCTTCCTGCTTCTTCACTTCCTTCACCGTACCACCCTCTTCCGCAACGACTGGAATCTCCATCTTCATTGATTCTAAAATCGCTACATCTTGGCCTTCCTCAACTGTATCCCCTTCTTTCACCAACAATTTCCAAAGGTTACCTGCCATCATTGTTTTGACTTCACTCATCTCAATTCCTCCTCCTTTTATTTGGTTGCTTTGCTTCTTAAATGCTCTTGGACAAAGTTAGTTGTGTGCTCCCCACTTTGAAAAACAGGATGCTTAGCCACTTCGATTAACATCGGAATATTTGTTTTAATCCCTTCTACATGATAAGACTCTAATGATTCTATTAGACGTTCAATCGCCTCATTCCTGTCTACTCCAGAAATAACGAGCTTAGCAATCATCGGATCATAAAATGGAGTAACAACCGAGCCTGCATGTACAGCCGTTTCATTTCGAACATATGGAAAAACAGGCGTTTCATAAACTGTGATTTTTCCTGGTGATGGGAAGAATGTCAACGGATCCTCCGCATAGATTCTCACTTCAATCGCATGCCCTTCTCTCTTCACCTCATCTTGTGTAAAGGAGAGTGCTTCACCAGCTGCCACGCGTAACTGCTGCTCCACTAAATCCAAGCCTGTAATTTCTTCTGTTACAGGGTGTTCGACTTGCAAGCGTGTATTCATTTCAAGGAAATAAAATGCGTGATTCTCATCCACAAGAAATTCAATCGTTCCAGCATTCGTATAGCCAATCGATTTTGCAGCCTTTACAGCAGCTTCTCCCATGATCTTGCGAGTCTGTTCATCAATAAACGGCGACGGCGCTTCTTCTACTACTTTTTGATGACGGCGCTGAACGGAACAATCACGCTCCCAAAGATAAACCGTATTCCCTTTGTGATCTGCTAATATTTGAATCTCAATATGACGAGGATTCACCACGAATTTCTCAATAAACATCGCTCCGTCACCAAAAAAGTCCTGCGCACGCTTCTGATTACCAGCAAATGCTTTTTGTAATTCTTCATCATTATGAACGACTTGCATCCCGATGCCTCCGCCTCCAGCTGAAGCCTTCAGCATCACAGGATAGCCAATCTCATTTGCTACCAAGACTGCTTCACCCTCGTCAGCTAAAGGTCGTGTGACACCTGGAACAACAGGAACTCCAGCCTCCTCCATAGCATGACGCGCCGCTATCTTGCTTCCCATTTTGCCAATCACTTCAGGCTTTGGTCCAATAAAAGTGATCCCTACTTCTTCACAACTCCTTGCAAATGGTTCATTTTCAGAAAGCAGACCATAGCCAGGATGAATCGCATCTACACCTGAAGAAATAGCTACTTCTAAAATTTTCTCTACATTTAAATAGCTTTCATTCACACGAGGCTTCCCGATTACATAAGCTTGATCTGCCATCCGTACATGTGGTGCCTCAGCATCAGCCTCTGAATAAACGGCAACCGTTTTTATACCAAGACGCTGACACGTTCGTATAATTCGAAGAGCAATTTCACCACGGTTAGCAATTAATACTTTTTTAAACATTTCATCACCTCATTTAAGTTTTACCCTCTTCTATTCACCAGCATCTTCATTTCAAATATAACGACCGTTTCATTTGTTTGTTTTTTTACCTCTGTTAAGACCGTCACGATACCTTGAGAAGAGCCTTTTTCCTGAAGGTCAATCACTTTTCCATGTACATGAATGGTATCTCCTATGAAGGTGGGCTTCGTAAACCTTACACGCTCCATCCCATAAAAGGCTGCGACAATATTAGGTTCTAACTTTAATAATCCTGTTGTAATAGATAAGACTAGCATGCCATGAGCGATTCGTTGTTTAAACTGTGTTTCCTTTGCATACTCTTTATCACTATGAAGTGGAAACCAATCTCCACTAAGACCAGAAAACATGACTAAATCAGCTTCTGTTATCGTTCTTCCTTTTGATTCCCAAGTATCATCCGTCTGATAATTCTCAAAATACTTATCAAACATGTTATCCCTCTCCTTTTAGTAGATTGTTCAAAATAGAAAACGCTTACAAAATTTTAAAAGCCCTTCTTAATTAAGTTATATGCAAGACTTATGCCATACAGTAAAAATAAGTAAAATATTAAGCTAGCTCAGTTTTTATTGCTAGAGCTTTTAAGAGATGATTGATTTACAACTTCTAATTTCGCATATTTGAAACACTTTTTTGTAGCACTTATGCGACATGCTTCATCTGTGCAACAACCTAGTAATGGGATCATGATGATGGTTTTTAATCTGGGATGATATCGATATCTTCTATTTGATATTTTTCTATTTTTCGATAGAGACTTGCTCGATGGATTTCTAAGAGGTCAGCTGCTTTTACCTTATTTCCGTTCGTTCTTTTCAAAGCTTTAATAATGATTTGTCTTTCTGCTTGTTCAATGTTTTGTTGGAGGCAATAATGTAATTCTTCTTCATCTGTCGCATAAGCATAATCATGACTCGTTTGAGGATTTATTTCTACATTATTTAATTTTCTTAAATAGAGAGGAAGATGTTCCATTTTTATCGTGTTACTTTCACTCACTGTGTTCATAGCGCGTTCCAGAACATTTTCTAATTCTCTAATATTTCCTGGCCAGCTATGTCTTTTAAAAATGTTAATGACTTGATCATCTAAAATGCTTACGGACGCTCTTAATTCTTTATTAAACTTATCAATGAAAAAATAGGCTAACTGAAGACTATCAGCTTCCCTTTCTCGTAAAGGAGGAATTTCCATTGTGACAACATTTAAGCGGTAAAACAAATCTTCTCTAAACTCGCCCTTTTTCACCATTTTCCATAAATTTTGATTGGTTGCTGCAATAAAGCGAACGTCAATTTCATTTACTTTTGCTCCACCGACTCTTTGTATCTCTCTTTCTTGAATAACGCGAAGAATCTTAGCCTGCATTTCTAGCGGCATATCCCCTATTTCATCAAGAAACAGTGTGCCTTTATTCGCCATTTCAACCTTTCCAAGCTTTCCTCCTTTTTTTGCACCAGTGAAAGCACCACTTTCGTATCCAAAGAGCTCTGCTTCTAATATGTCTTTAGGAATGGCGGCACAATTTAAACGAATGAACGGTCCCGATGAACGGGTGCTTGAATCATGGATGGCATGGGCAAACAGTTCTTTTCCTGTTCCACTTTCTCCTGTAATCAATACCGTCGAACGACTTTTAGCAATTTGCATAGCAAAGCCTTTTAATTCTTTAATGGTTTGACTATTACCAATAATATTTTCAAAACCATATTTAGCTCCTTGAATACGTTTCAATTCATTCTGATAGTATTCAACTCGACTTTCCATGAGATTTAATTGCTTGGCGATCTCCTTTAACTCTTGGACATCATGGAATAAAATTTTGCCAATAACCCCTTTAACCTTTCCATCTTGAAAAATCGGCATTCGCGTCACAACAGCATCTTGTCCCTTAACACGGAAGGTATAACCAACTTCAAGCTTACCTGATTGTAATACATCAGGGATTCTTGTATTTTTTATGACTTCTGTACAATGTTTGCCAATTGCTTCAATTGGATTATCAATTTCCATGAAATCTGCATAAGAATCACTCATCATTGTAATAAATCCTTTTTCATTCACGGCAACAATACAATCAAATAACAAATTATGAGCATTATCATATTCATCGAATAATTTTTGGGAGATATCTTCTTTTGCAAAAATCTGATCCCCATATCCTAACTCCATACATTCAGCAACTGCGCCAACAATCTTCTTATTTTGATAAATCGGTGACTGATTCATCATGATAATAGAGTTACCGACTTTAATCTGCTTTTTCAGTCTGGTATGGCCATCTTCAATGACAAGATGAAGTTCAGCTTTAGGTAAAGTGGTATCTATCTTTTTTCCTTTTACAGTATTCTCTTTTAATTGAAATAGCCGATAAGCCGCCTCGTTAATAAAAACAACATCACTATTACAATTGATAATAACAATGCCGTTATACATGGAGTTAATTGAATCTAAAACAAAGTCACATTTTTCCATTAGGAGCCCCTTTCTTTATCTTTTCAAGGAGGTGTGTTATTTGATGAAAAAACAAAATTGTATTTTAAAATGAATGTCAATCCAGCTAATTCATGTGGATAATGTTCATACTTACTCTATTCGACACACTGGTTAGCACTCCTTTTTCCAATCATTTAAACTATCTTACATAACTAAAGACATTAGCCAAATCAGCCAATGTCTTTTCGTTTATTTATAAAGGTTTGGGCGTCTGCTCGAAAAGACAGGCACCTCTTTGCGAATTCGCTCTACCTCACTTAAGTTAAGCGTTGTAACAAGTGTTTCTTCTTGTTCAACCGACCCTTTTTCTAACACTTCACCCCATGGATCAATCACCATGGAGCTTCCTGCAAACTCAACTCCATCATGTGTGCCAACTCGATTACAGCTGACGATAAACACTTGATTTTCAATTGCGCGAGCTTGCTGTAAGACTTCCCAATGACCTTTTCTTGAAAGTGGCCACTCTGCGACAACAAAGACTACCTCTGCACCTTGTAAGGCTAGTGAACGGATTAATTCTGGAAACCTTAGATCGTAGCAAATAATCACGCCCATCTTTCGTCCATCTAGTTCAAAAACTTGCGCTGAATTTTTTCCACCTGTTAAATAAAGCGGCTCATCTAGCATCGGTACGAGGTGAACTTTGTCGTAAGTATATTCGGTCTGACCATTTTTATTCATGACAAAGGCACGGTTGTAAATCTCGTCTCCTTCTTTTACGGCCATCGAACCAGCAACGATATGAATGTGATGTTCCTTAGCTAGCTGCTGCAAAAATTGCTCCGTATTCTCTTGATCTGCTTCTAAAATTGTCGGTAAATCCTCCAACGTATAGGCTGTTGTCCACATTTCAGGTAACACGAGCAAATCTAATTGTTCTTGCTTTGTCACTTGTTCGACCCAATTCTTCACTCTCTTTCTATTTTCATTTGGCTGACCTGCCACTAAATCCATTTGGTAGACTGCTATTTTCATATATGTAGCACCTCATTTTATTTGTTGTACGTAAGTTTGCCTAATCCCTTTTTCTTCGCCTACGATCTCGATCATTCCTTTTTTCGCTAATTGATAAATTCTCCACACGAAAAAAAAGTAAGGTAAATGAGGCTCAGCTCCGTACATTTCCCCAATAACGACAGCCATCTTTACTGGCTCCGTTTCAGGAATATGTAGCATCATTTGCACGTCATAATGAGAATAATCGACAAATTGATAAACAAAGTCATCTTCTCTAATTCTAAGCTTATCACCTTGCTTTGATACCTCTTTCCACTTTTCACAATATTGATCATAGCTATCTTTTGAAAGAGGGACAGGTAAAAAAGATTGATCGACATTTTCAGGGATAAGCTCTCCAACAAGCAACGGTCCCCTAATTCGATTAAGCATCAATGCTTGTGACCACTGACCCAATGAATCAAGCAAACGTAAAAACGCCAGCTCATCAGCTGCTGTTTCACCAATCCAAAAGACAATTCTGTCATGGCCTTGGATCGCTTGATGTAATGTTGCTTCTGTTTGTTTAAAAGAGCTTCCCACACTTTTGATTTCAGTATCATTTGTTCTAATTTGATAGACTTCAGCCCATTTTCTTAAACGTTCCTCATCATTGATGAGATCACCTAACTGTAATTGTGGCTCGTACGTTACAATCTCTCCAACGAATGGCGTAAGCTTTTCCTTAAATGCTTGCTTCAACATTTGTTCTGCTGTATGTGAAAATACAATATGTAGCATAATCACTCATCTCCTTTAGCAAGAAAATCCTTGGTTATGCATAGAACATCTCAGTCACGCCTTACCTTCTTTCTATTGTTCATACTATTCAAATTATATCATTTTAGAAGACGTTATTCGTTTTCAAAAGAAAGAGGAAGGCTATTTTATCACACCCTCCTCTCCTCCTTAATACAATTTTCCGTGACGATATAGCAAGCTTGTTAATCGTTCAAGTGACAGAGTAAAGCATGTGAACCTCATCGTCTTTTCCACCGATGAAAAATAGACATCATAAACATGCTTTAATGTTTCAATCATTTGTGCAGACATATCCGCAAAAATATCATCTTCTGAATATAGCTCTGTCACACGGCTTTGCTTCCACTCTAGATAAGAAACAATAACCCCACCCGCATTAGCAAGAATATCTGGGATGACAATTGCTCCTTGCTCTTCAAAATACGTATCTGCCTCTTGTGAAATTGGGGCATTGGCTCCTTCTACTAAAATACGAGCTTGAATTTCTTTCATATTGTCACGGTGAATGACATCTTCAATCGCAGCAAGAATTAAGACATCGGTCTTTACAGTTAAGACATCTGTAGCTGGCATCACTTCTGCCTGAACCCCTGCTGCTTCAAGCTCATCATGATTTGCAGGCAAATCACGACCATTCGCTGTATACTTCACAAGCTTTTCAACATCAAGCCCCTTCTCATTGTAGAGAGTCGTAAATCGGTCAGAAACAGCAACAACCTTATGTTTAATGTTTTTATAACGATTTGCTTCAAGGGCTGCTATCGCCCCAACATTTCCGAACCCTTGAACCGCTACTGAAATATCTTTTCCTTGCTTGATTCTTTTCTTAAATGTATTTAATGTTTCCCACTGTTTTTTGCGACTAATTTTCTTTTCACCTGTCTGCTGATTCAACCACTCGTTTAAGAGCCAAGAATAACTTAAAAAGGTCCCTTTTCCCGTTGCTTCCCGACGCCCTCTCGCACCACCATTTTCCACACTTTTACCTGTAAACGAGTCGAGATACGCTTCTCCTGGATGAATCGTCTTATACTCGCCTACCATCCAATCAATCACCTTTTCGTTCGTTCCTAGATCAGGTGCTGGAATATCATGATTCGGTCCAATATCACGAGCAAAACGCTGCACATATTTTTTACTAATCAAATTAAGCTCACGATCTGAAAACTTACGCGGATCAACATGGACACCGCCTTTTGCTCCACCAAAAGGTAAACGGTGCAAGGCATTTTTCAAGGTCATTAAAATCGCTAAATTTTCAACTTCTTCTTCACTCACAAATTCACTAAAGCGAATACCACCTTTATAAAATCCACTAATATTATTATGCTGAACTCGGTAAGCTGGAATTCTCGCAATCCCGTTTTTCTCAGTCGATACGCGTATGTAGCTTTTAATAATTTTATCGGTCGTCTTTAAAATCTCCTTAGCTGACAAGCAAACTCTTCTTCTTTTCTCTTTATCTTCAATTCCAAGAAAGTCCGTCTTCTCCGCCAATTGCTCCATTACATTTTCAATCAACGCTCTCGTTTCTTTCTTTTCCATATTTGCGACCTCCTCTACCTTTTCTACTTACCCTCTAACCCGTTTACCCCTAAACAAAACATGAATAACACAAGCTAATAGAAAACCTAATAAAAGGGCTCTCGACAAAGAAAAAGGTGACTAAATCAAATTCCTCACTCAAATGATCTCCATCATCACGAGTTTTCAGAATCGATTAGTCACCTACATATTTATGACGCCTTTCCTCCAACATGACGATTAGCAAGGAAAAACTGAGGATAGGACTTCGCTAATAACACCAGAATCACAAGCGTCAATAGCATTTCTGGCAATAAGTAAGAAATATTATAGAAGAACGAATATAAATGTGGACTCATTCCATCTGGAGCAAATTCACCAAACCAAATAACACCAGAAAAATAATGACTGAAAAAACGCAATGTCGTCGCAAATAAAAGTCCAAACACAATAGCCGACACTTTCGGAGCATGAGATACGCTTCTCGCCACAAAAATACTAGCAAAACCGAGCACCAAATACGGCAATGGATAATCAAAAATAAGCTGGATAGGATGAACAACATAACCACCTGTGATCAACGTTAACACTCCAACAAGGAATCCCGTTAGCACTCCGACCTTCCATCCTCGTCTAAAAGCAATAACAAAGATCGGCACCATGATTAATGAAATCGAGCCGCCCATTGCCCAAAACGCTCCAAATTTTACATAGCTTAAAATAAGCGATAATCCTGCCATCACAGCAATTTCAATCATTGTCTGCAATCGATCGCGATTCATAAGAAAAAGACCCCCTTATTATCCACAAAAGGAGGTCGTGTCATCAAAGAGTCACTCACGGAAAAATAGTACTCGTCTAACACCACTTCCCTACGCTAGCATAAACTAGATCAGGTTATAAGAGTTGAGGCTTTCCTCTCTCAGTCACAAGACACCCCTAGTGGATAGTATTGAATTATGTTGCAAGTATAGCATAGCTTGCATTTTATTTGGAAAAAATAATCTACAATCAACTATATCATTGTTTCAAAAAACTAAATGAGGATATTTGACAGAAGGAACGCGTTTTAGTTCGTCAACTACCCCAAACAGGAAGCCTCACCTGAAAAGTCGTCCCCACTCCTTCTTCACTCGCAACTGTAATCTCACCAGTGTGGAGAGCCACAATCTTTTGACAAATTGTAAGGCCAAGCCCAGAGCCACCAGTGTCTCGTGACCGTGATTTTTCAACACGATAGAGACGCTCCCATATATGAGGGAGGTCCTTTTTAGGGATGCCTGGTCCTGTATCAGCTACCTCGATCACACATTGATCTTTATCCTGATAGGTTGAAACTTTAATCGTTCCACTTGCTGGCGTATATTTTTTAGCATTTTCAAGTAAGTTGATGATGACTTGTTGGAGTCGTTGCTCATCCCCAGATACATATAACGGTGTAGGCGAAAGTTCGTATGTTAGCTCAATTCCTTTTTCTTCAATAGAAGGACCCATAAATTCTAATGAATTGACCATCACTGTTTCTATTGACGTACGAGTTCGCTGAAGAGTAAATTCTTCATTTTCTAACTGTGATAAGTCCGATAAATCTTGAACTAATCGCTGGAGTTGTCCACTTTGATTGTACAACAAATGAAGATATTTCTTTTTATCCTCCTCTGTTGTTACCATTCCATTTAGCACTGCTTCCACATAGCCTTTGAAATAGGTTAATGGCGTTCGTAGTTCATGTGAAATATCCATAAAAAATTTAGTGCGTTGCTGCTGGTAGTTCTGAATGTCTTTTGACATCTGATTCACAGCATAAGATAGTTCTGCAATCTCATCTGAACCTTTAGCTCTTAACCTCCAGTCATATTTCCCTTCCGAAATAAGTTTAGTTACACGGATGATTTTTAACAAAGGCTGTACTACTTTGTTTGAAGCGATAAAAATGAGGAGCGCGCTAATAATGAAAGTGATCACCCCAACTACAGCAAACGTACGATTTAGAAATGTCACAGCCTCCCGAACAGGATGTGTCGAACTAAACATGATCACTTTACCACCAGCTTGATGATCATGTTGAATAAATGATTGAGCGACAAAGTAATCTTCATTTTTCCAATCAGAAGCAATAATTGGTCCATGATCTTCATCTCCATGATGAATGACTTCCTCAAGATAATCTTGTGAAAGGCTTGTAATTCCTTCTGATGAAGCGATTATGTTATCACTGTGATCGACAACCATAATCATTTTTGATGATGTACTCTCGATCAATCCAGCATAATTCAAAATAGCTTCATCAAAATCCTCACTAAGCACCTCAGCATAAGCGTCACTACGTTGCGTCAACTCACGTACAACATCTTGAGTATAAAAGTTAACGAAAAACAAATATAAGATGCTCTCAATGCTAATAACAAGAAGAAAAAAGATCACAAACAAAAGCGTTCCTAGTTTAACAGAAATGCTATTAAAAATAGATATTCTCATCCTAATTTATACCCAACGCCCCATACTGTTTTGATCACACTTTGACCAGCAATTCCTGCGTCAGTCAGCTTATCTCGTAAATGCTTCACATGCGTGTCAACACTACGATAATCGCCAATATAGTCATATCCCCATACTAATTCTAGGATGTCGTCTCGGCTAAAAACACGATTTCGATTCAATAAAAACAATTCAAGAATCGCATATTCTTTTGGCGTAAGAGATAACTCATTTTCTATATGAAATACTTGATGCGCCGCTCTGTTCATCACAAGATCGTGATAGTGTAACATGTCTTTTACTTCCGTTAATTCTTGATTACTCAACCCATTTCTTCGTAAAATCGCTTCAATACGAGCAAGCAATTCTTCTTGATCGAATGGTTTTGTTATATAATCATCAGCCCCTATTTTCAGCCCAGCTACTTTATCAATCACTTGATTACGAGCTGTTAGCATAATCACAGGCACCTGAGAGATTTTGCGAATCTCAGCACATACTTCAAAACCATCCATCACAGGCATCATAATATCTAGTAAAACAATCGAATATGATGCTTCTTTTATTTTCTTCATCGCTTCTAATCCGTTCTTTGCTTGTTCAACACGATAACCTGCTGATGTTAAATACATATGTAATAGTTCCCTCATCGGCGCTTCATCATCAACGATTAGAATTCTTATGTCTCCCATTTTCACATCACATTCCTTTTATGATTTAGGGTTATTATAACTTTTGAATACCCTATATAGTTACATATTTCGTTATAAAACCTTATCCCTAAAAATAATACAGCAAATCATTTCATCTTCATATTTTCTTAAAAAAATTCCTGTATGCTGTAACAAAACGATTCGAAGGAAGTAGAAGTCTCGATGGATTATATTCTTGTCTATATCAGCGCTTTTTTTATTATCTTGCTTAGCACGCTATTGCTTTTTAAAAAGGTTCATTCTCGTTTCAGAAAATCTGTGATGGTTTATACGCTTCTTTTCTTTATTGTCTTTTGTATGAGCTTATTTCTATCGCCAGAAATTCGACATTCTTTCCAAGGCCTCGTGGCAAGAGCAGAAGCTAGTTTACCACGACAACCATTATTAGCAGACGACCATATGAGTAAAAGCACTCAGCTCGTAAACAAGAATGGTTTCAAAAAAGAAGAAGTTATGCTAGATGCTCTGCTCATCTCACAGCTACCAGAGCTGCCAAGAGGATGTGAGGTGACAAGCCTAGCCATGCTCTTACAATATGCAGATGTGAATGTCGGCAAAGTGGAGTTAGCTGAGCGAATTAAACGAGATCCGACTCCGTATAAGGTCAAAAACGGTCAAGTCTTTTTTGGTCATCCCAATACTGGCTTCGTAGGAGATATGTACAATATTGATCACCCTGGATACGGGGTCTATTACAAACCTATTATGGAGCTAGCTGAAGAGTATTTACCTAACAGAATTGTTAACCTAACTGGGAAAGAATTTAGTGAATTAGAAACCTCTGTATCTAACGGCAACCCTATTTGGATCATTACCAATACATGGTATAGCCATTTACCTCCAGAGCAGTTTCAGACATGGAATACACCAGTCGGAGAAATCGAAATTACGTACCGTGAACATTCCGTCCTCATTACTGGCTACGACAGGCACTATGTGTACTTCAACGATCCTTTAACAGGTGAAAAAGATAAAAGAGCACCCAAACAAAATTTTATCGATGCTTGGGTGCAGATGGGGAGTCAAGCAATTACTTTTAAATAGTAAGTAATTGCTTGTCTTTATTTTGTACACTTGGACGATGAAACTGATAAATATGCTCGACATAGATTTGATGCCAAAGCATGAAGATCAGAATTGTCCAGAGCTTTCGGCTATTATCCTTTTTGTTTGTTACATGCTCCTCTAGTAAATTCAACACGACCTGTTTATCAAACAGATCATCAACCTGACTGCCATTAATCAATTCTACTGCCCATTCATAGAGCTCGTCTTTCAACCAATGACGAATCGGGACAGGAAATCCTAATTTTTTTCGATTCAATACATGCTCAGGGACAATCCCTTCAGCTGCTTTTCTGAGAATATATTTTGTTGTGTTATTAGCGATTTTTTGACTTGAGTCGATCTTCGCTGCCACTTTGAACACTTCCTTGTCCAAAAATGGGACTCGTAATTCAAGCGAATGAGCCATCGTCATTTTATCTGCCTTTAATAAAATATCTCCTCTTAACCATGTGTGGATATCGAGATGCTGCATTTTCGTAACGGCATCATAGTTTCTAGATTGGTGATAAATAGGAGCCGTTATAGTCGTATAATCAACATTAGGCTGATACTTGTGTAGCAACCCTCTCTTTTCGTTTTCTTCAAACATTTTCGCATTGCCAATATATCTTGCTTCTAAAGAGGTCACCCCACGTTCGATAAAGCTTTTCCCTTTCATGCCATCTGGAAGCATACCACTAACAACTTTTAATACCTGTTTCATAGGATTTGGTATAGCATTAAATATTTGTAGTGAATGTGGTTCACGGTAAATATTATAGCCACCAAATAACTCGTCTGCTCCCTCACCAGATAAAACAACCTTTACATGCTTTCTCGCTTCACGCGCCACAAAGTAGAGAGCGACAGCAGCTGGGTCTGCAAGGGGATCATCCATATGCCAAATAATCTTAGGCAGTTCCGCCACGAATTCTTCTGGAGATATGATGTGACTAATGTTTTCTAACTGAAGAGCATGAGCTGTTTCCTCGGCCACATTAATTTCACTAAACCCATCTCTTTCAAAGCCGACAGAGAATGTTTTTAACTTAGGATTAATCTCCTTTGCTAACGAAACGATGATAGAAGAATCAATTCCTCCTGATAAAAACGATCCTACAGGGACATCACTGCGCATATGCACATTGACTGAATCGATTAATACATCACGTATATCTTTGACTATTTCAGATTCTAAGGTTTTGATCGGCTGGAAATTTGCTTCAAAGTAACGCTTAATTGTTAAACTTCCTCCTGGTTTTTGCGTAAAATAATGACCTGGTGGTAGTTTTTTTATATGCTTTGTCATCGTTTCAGGTTCAGGTACATATTGAAAGCTAAGGTAATGCTGTAATGATTCCATATTAAGAACATAGTCCTCAGCAAGTAGAATGCTCTTTTTCTCAGAAGCAAAATACGTTACATCCTCTTTTTCATAGTAGAAAAATGGCTTAATCCCGAAATGATCTCTCGCCCCAAATAATTTTTGCTCAAGTTTGTCCCAAATGACAAAAGCAAACATCCCTCTTAACTTTTGCACTGCTTTTTCTTTGTAGTGACTATAAAGGGCAATAATCACTTCTGTATCAGAATGAGTTGAGAAGCTATATCCTTTTTCTATTAACTCTCTGCGAAGCTCAATATGATTATAGATTTCGCCATTAAAAATAATCCAATAACGTTTATTTTCATAGGATAGCGGCTGATGTCCACTTTCAAGATCGAGAATACTTAATCTTCTAAATCCAAACTGAATATATTCATCGTAATAAAAACCTTCATCATCAGGTCCTCTATGGGTAATGATATCGTTCATTTCTTTAAATTGATGTTCCCTGTCTGCATCCAACTGATGCGGCTTAGCGTGAATACAACCAATAAATCCACACATTTATGTGCCACCTACCTAGTAATAATTAATTTTAACTTAAGATTTCTTGGTACTTGTTCGACTATTGTTAAAATGACTTACTTTAACAACGAGATAATCAAACAATAGCAATTAAATTTGTAGATTTTATTAAGGTTACAAAAATTTTAAAAGAACATAGAGATGAGATTAACAGAAAATACTTGTTATTTATAGGACGCTAGTTATCATAGCGAGGTTTCCTTAAACACAAAAAAGACCAACTCATCAGCCTCCTCCCCTACATTAGGTTCAGAGACCTTGAGTCAGTCTCTATGAAAATACTTTATACGACTTTCTTTTTCCAAAAACCAAGCATCAGAGCGGTGACAGCAGAACCTGCTAGAATAGCAAGCGCATATAAGTACCAGCCTCCAGATACAAGTCCGATTACAAAGGCTCCTCCGTGTGGTGCCGGTAGACCAATTCCAAAGAATGCTGTTAATCCACCTGCAACGGCAGCACCTGCGACGGCTGAAGGAATCACGCGACCTGGATCAGCTGCAGCAAATGGAATTGCTCCTTCTGTAATAAAAGATGCTCCGAGAAGATAGTTTGTTTTTCCTGCTTCACGTTCTTGATTATTAAATTTACTCTTAAAGAATGTAGTCGCTAATGCAATACCTAGTGGCGGAACCATTCCTCCTGCCATAACAGCAGCGTGCGGACCAAAGTTCCCTGCATCAATCATCGCAATCCCGAATGTGAAAGCGGCTTTGTTGATTGGACCACCCATATCAATCGCCATCATTCCACCAAGGATAAGTCCAAGTAAGATCATATTGGTTGTACCCATTCCGCCAAGCCAACCTTCTAACGCACTGTTAAATGCACTTAATGGCGTAACGAGCAGGAGCATGATCATACCAGTTAAGAAAATATTTAATACCGGATAAAAGAGAATCGTTCGAATTCCACTTAATGATTCTGGTAAACCTGCTAATAAATTTTTAACAAGAAGCGCGATATAGCCACCTAGGAAACCTGCAATCAAACCACCTAAGAATCCCGCATCACCGTTAACAGCAATCAAACCACCAACCATACCTGCAGCAAAACCTGGACGGTCAGCAATACTCATTGCAATGAAGGCAGCAAGAACTGGAATCATTAACGCAAAGGCAGTGCCTCCACCAATTGTTGCTAGCATTTGCGCAAATTCGTTGTCTGTTTCGATACCGAATATAAACGAGATGGCAATCAGGATCCCTCCACCAACAACAAACGGTAGCATGTTTGAAACACCATTCATCAAGTGCTTATAAAATCCTGAACGTTTTTCCTTTTCTTGATTACTGCTATTTCCACCTGTCGCTTGATAGATCGAAACATCTCCAGACAATGCTTTTTCAATTAGCTCTTTCGGTTTTTTAATTCCATCAGCAACCGGAACTTCAATCACCTTTTTACCAGCAAATCGGTCCATTTCAATCTTTGTATCAGCTGCCACGATAATCGCTTGTGCATTGTTAATTTCATCTGCTGTTAAACGATTTTTCACTCCACCTGAGCCATTTGTTTCAACTTTTATCGAGATTCCTTGATTTTTCGCTTCTGCTTTAAGTGCATCAGCTGCCATATACGTATGGGCAATACCCGTTGGACAACCAGTTACTGCTAAAATCGAATAGCCATCTTGGGCTGGTTGTTGTTCTTTTGCCTCTTCTACCGCTTGCTCTTGTTCCTTTTGATCAATGGCTTGAATGACATCGTCTTCTGTACGTGCTTCAAGTAATGCTTTACGGAATGCTTCATCCATAAGAAATGTAGACAATCTTGAAAGTGTGGCTAAATGCTCTTGATTAGCACCTTCTGATGCGGCAATCATGAAGAACAAATGAGTAGGTTGACCATCAAGCGCCTCGTAATCTAACCCTTTAGTTGATTTTCCAAAAGCAATTGCTGGTGTTTTAACAGCCGCCGTTTTTGCATGAGGAATCGCAATCCCGTCTCCAAGTCCTGTCGTACTTTGCTCTTCCCTTGCCCAGATTGCTTTCTTGTATCCTTCTGCATCATTTAATCGACCTGCCAAATCTAGCTTGTTAACTAACTCACTAATCGCAGACTCTTTATCAGTAGCACCCATGTCAATAACGATTGTATCTCTTTTTAATAAATCTGAAATTTTCATCCTATTCACCCTTCCCCCAGTTTAGAATATTGATATAGTGATTTCCTGTGACAGCTTCTCAACATCTGAACGATGACAAAATTCTTTAGAGAATGCAGTTGCACTCCCTGTTGCAACTGCAAATTTGAAGGCATCTTCTAGCGACATGTTTTCTGATGTTGCCGCTAAGAAGCCAGCTACAACAGAGTCCCCTGCACCAACGGAATTTTGAACCACCCCTTTAGGCGTATTTGCAAAAAGAATCTGATCATCAGTTGCTAAAATCGCTCCATCTCCAGCGAAAGATACGATTACATACTTAATTCCGCCTTTGACAAGCTCCTTCGCATAAGGAACGGCTTTTTTTGGTGAAGATATTTGAACGGAGAATAACTCCCCAAGTTCATGATGATTAGGCTTAATAAATGTTGGCTTTGCCTCTAACACCTTACGCATTGGCTCACCACTTGAATCAATGAAAACCATTGCGTTTTTGTTACGCGCTTCCTCACATAACGTGGCATAAATATCAGCTGGCATTGATGCTGGTACACTCCCAGCAAGGACGAGAACATCACCCTCTTTCAGGACAGATAATATTGCGCGCAATTCATCAAGATGTTTCTCAGTAATGTCTGGTGATACTCCGTTGATTTCAGACTCTTCTTCACTCTTGATTTTGACGTTAATTCTTGTATCGCCATCTACTTGTACGAAATTGGTGCGAATGTCTTCATGCTCAACAACGCTTTTTACATATTCACCTGTAAAACCGCCAATAAAGCCAAGTGCTTCACTTTGGTGACCAAGTCGCTTCAACACTCTTGAAACATTAATCCCCTTACCACCTGGAGCTTTATAATCATAATTGGAGCGGCTAATAGCACCAAGGTTCACTTGGTCGAGCTGTACAAAATAATCGAGTGCAGGATTTAATGTAACTGTATAAATCATAAGGTAACCACCTCTAAGTTCGGTATTTTTCTAAAATGAATATCATCAGCATTCAATTCACTACTTGTAATAATGATCACGTCATCTACATCAGCAAATTTCGAAAACGAAACTTCTCCAAATTTGGAATGATCCGTAAGAATATAACTTTGACGTGCTCGCGCAATCGCATATTCCTTAATGAAAGCCTCTTGTGGATCTGGAGTTGTACAACCATCTAACTTTGTCACACCATTTACACCAAGAAACGCTTTATCAAATCTGAATGTCTCTAGTGTCTGAATCGCACTTCGACCAACAAAAGCTCTTGTCCCTGATTTCACCTGACCCCCAATAACATGAGTTTCAATGTTTAAATCAACGAGCAAAGAAATATTGTTTAGTCCATTCGTGACTACTACGACTTCCTTTCCTTCAAGAAAAGGAATCATCTCAACCGTTGTCGTTCCAGCATCTAAGAAAATACAATCACCATCTTCAACAAACAAAGCAGCATGCTCTGCAATTCGTTTTTTCTCATGACTGTTTTTGATTGTTTTTTCAGCAATTGTAGGCTCCTCTAATTTTTTTTGAAGAAGAGTTGCCCCGCCATGAATGCGCTTTAATTTTTTCGATTGCTCAAGTTCCGTTAAATCTCTTCGAATCGTGGACTCCGATGCATACGTTTCATCAACTAATTCTTGTATTTTCACAATTGTTTTTTCTTTTAATAACGCGAGTATCTTTTCTTGACGTTCGACTGTGAGCAATTTCATCACCTCTTACTCATCCTATAATGCTAGTATACAATCATTTTTGATCAAAAACAATCATAACCAATCATTAATTAAATTATTTTCACTTATTTGCTCCTCCATAAAGGTCAGATAAACCTAGTCTTTTCACCTTATTGGCATAACAGACAAAAAATAGCTGGCGGGAATTATCCCACCAGCTATTTATGCCTCGCACAGAAAATACACTCATATCAATTATATTAGAGAAATATTTTAAAGCATTAAATGACTTTACGATCCCAGTGACGATGAGCGGAAATCGCTTCAATGAATTTTTTTGTAAATGAGTCGGTATGATCTTCTACAACCACACCTGGGCTGTTCTTCATATCTTCTTCTACCAACTTCTTTCCTTCATGGGTAGCACCAATCGGCTTAAAGTGGGAAAAGGCTTCGTTCATAAAGTACTTTGCATCTTTTTCAAATTTCTTATCGACATCACTTCCACCGACCGCATAGATTGCATCGAATAAGACAGATTCACCTGTTAAGAAAGTATGATCAATTTCAAGCTCTATATGATCAGATCCTTTAACCTTCCCTAGCTTATTACTAATTAATTCAGGCTGAATACCTTCCGCTTTTAAAGAATCTAAAACAGATTTCACATCAGGTCCATTAAAATTATGACCAATAATGACACCGACTTTACGTGTATCTGGCTTTTTCGTCGTATTTTCCTGGCTAAGGGCCGGAGAGGATTTCGTTACCTCCGATCCGCCCTTTTGTGGCGGTGTTGCCCCGATTGCATCTGCAAATGCTTTTGCTAAGTCGAGGTTAACGTTAGCAAACATATCAACCACTTGCTGCTGAACTGATTTGCTTTCTACTTTTCCAAGCTCAAAGCTAAACGCTTCAATTATATGGTTTTTCTCGGGCTCACTCATACTGTTCCAAAACATTGTCGCTTGAGAGAAATGGTCCTTAAAGCTCTCACTTCGACTGCGTACTTTTCTTCCTTCGACCTTTTCTTGATAATGAACAAACCCTCCTTCTTCCTCGCTAACTGGGGCAGGGGTATTAGCTGCGAGTGAATTTTTGTGATAGCTCACTTGCCCTCTATTAATTGTTTGACGCCCGTATCCATCACGTTGATTGTTATGAAACGGACAAACGGGTCTATTGATTGGCAGCTCATGAAAATTTGGCCCTCCGAGACGTATGAGCTGTGTATCTGTGTATGAAAACAGACGCCCTTGAAGTAATGGATCATTTGTAAAATCAATGCCTGGTACGACATGACCAGGATGGAAGGCAACTTGCTCCGTTTCAGCAAAGACATTATCAACGTTACGATTCAATGTCATCTTGCCTATGATTTTTACTGGTACATCTTCTTCTGGCCATAATTTTGTCGGGTCTAACACATCAAAATCGAAGTTGAATTCATCTGCTTCTTTAATAAGCTGTACGCCTAATTCGTATTCTGGGAAGTCACCATTCTCAATTGAATCCCAAAGATCCCCGCGATGAAAATCTGGGTCTTTACCAGAGATTTTTTGTGCTTCATCCCATACAAGAGAGTGAATTCCAAGTACAGGCTTCCAATGAAACTTTACAAAATGTGCTTGACCTTCCTCATTAACGAAGCGGAAAGTATGGACACCAAACCCTTCCATCATTCGGAAGCTTCGAGGAATTGAACGGTCTGACATCGCCCACATCACCATATGAGCTGATTCCTGATTGTTTGCGATAAAATCCCAAAACGTATCATGTGCAGATGCGGCTTGAGGCATCTCGTTATGAGGTTCTGGTTTGAGAGCATGTACGAGATCAGGGAATTTAATGGCATCTTGAATGAAAAATACAGGAATGTTGTTTCCAACTAAATCGTAGTTTCCTTCCTCTGTATAAAACTTCGTCGCAAAACCACGTGCATCACGTACAGTTTCAGCTGAGCCTCGTGAGCCAGCGACAGTTGAAAAACGGACAAATACAGGTGTTTTCACAGAAGGATCCTGCAAAAAGCCCGCCTTCGTATATTCTTTCATAGACTCATATAATTCAAACTCACCATGGGCAGCAAAACCGCGTGCATGGACAATTCGCTCTGGAATTCGCTCATGATCAAAGTGTGTCATTTTTTCACGGAAATGAAAATCTTCCATTAAGGTCGGACCTCGTTCACCAGCTTTTAAAGAGAATTCATCTTCCGCCACTTTGAGTCCTTGATTTGTTGTCATTGGTTTGCCTTGATCATCTACGCGGAATTGTTCCAGCTGCTCATTTTTACTGTTTGCATCCACCTTACGCTTTTCACTCATTTTGCGATTCCTCCTCAAAAAATTTAGCTTATTGCCAATTTCTGATTAAATAAAATAAAAGCTACTTCTTATATAAAATAAAAGGTACTTCGCTCAAATACCCCAGTTAGAGTTTGAATAAACTGAAATTTTCTATGTTTTATTTTTTTACCATACTCTCACTCATTGTTACATAAAAAAGAATGTTTTAATTGCGTGGAGCAAGGTATAGCATGACTAATCTGATCTAAGAAGGTTTTTCAAATGGCACAAAACAAAAATCCACATGAAAAAATGGGTTATGAAGAAGCGGGGAGAAAAGGTCAAGCAAGAATATGGTAAAGAACAATTCGGAAAGATTGAAAAAAAGGCGGACAACAATCAAATAGATTTTTTCACTATTAAAAGCGCCCGTTTTTGTTTAGAGGGCGCTTTTAATTGATTCATTGTTCATTCTTCTATAAATAATTGTACAACATTACGCCCCTTACTCTTCGCTTGGTATAATGCTTGATCTGCTTTGCAAATGAGCGAATCAATACTTTGCTCTGCATGAGGACTGACTGTGGCAACACCAACGCTAATGGTAACAAATTGACACATTTCAGATGCAGCATGCTCGATTTGCAGCTCTTCAACCGTTTTTTTTATATCGTTAGCCATTTGTTGCGCTTGTTGACTATGAGTATTAGATAAAATAATAGCAAATTCCTCTCCACCATAACGAGCGAGTAAATGCCCCTCTTTCTTCACTATCTTATCAACTGCTACTGTTACCTCACGCAAGCAGTCATCACCACTTTGATGACCGTATGTGTCGTTAAAAAGCTTAAAATGATCTAAATCAAATAGAATGAGTGAAATTGGTGTTTGGTCGACTGTCCCTTGATCCCAAGTATCTTCAAAATAGTCATTAAAATATCTTCTATTCGCTACCCCTGTTAAACCATCAATTTGAGATTGCTTTCTAAATAACAAATTTGCTTCGAGCAACTGTTGTTCCGCCATTTTCTGTGAAGTAATATCACTAATTGAGTAAAGAACACTGTTCAACTCACCATGTTCATCCGAAATAGGTGTCGCATTCACTGAAATGATAACATGTGTTCCATTTTGACCTTTCATCGTATGAACAACATTATTGACAGGTTTCTTTGTCTTTACCACAATTGAAAATGGCAGCTCCTCATCTGGAAAAGACGAGCCGTCGATTCTTTTATTCTTCCATTGGGGAGAATTATATTCCTTCATGAGAATATCTTCTTTATTAAACCTAAGGATGCGTTCTGCTCTTTCATTAGCAAAAATAATCTTCCCCATCAAATCAAGCATCACAATTCCATTGGGAACGGTTTCAAGGATTTTTTTCCAACGTTCTTTATTTAATGTCAACTGCCTTTCCGTTTCTTTCCGAAGGGTAATATCCTGCACTTGAAAAATAAAAGAGACTGGATTATTCATCTCATCACGAACAAGAGAAAGGCTAACAAGTCCCCATATAATGGCTCCGTCGTTTTTCACATATCGTTTTTCTAATTGATAAAATGTTCCTTCCTCAAGCACTAACTCCCTAGCTTTTTGAACCAAAGCTAAATCTGCTGGGTGGGTGACATCACTATATGTTTTGCCAACAAGCTCATGTTGGTTATACCCTAGCATTTCACAAAAAGCTTCATTGATAACTAGGCACTTGTTATCTAAATCGACTAATGCTATACCAATTGCTGAATAATGAAATGCCCGTTCAAACAATTGTTCACTTTTAAAATACGAGATCATGACCTGTCACCTCTTTAATAAAAAACTGCCTAATTATACGAACATTCTTCATTTATTGTATCGCATTTCGAGGAAAATGCATAATAATTGTATAATATTTGTATAACAAAATTACACAAATAAAAAGAAAGCAACCTGCCATGCAGAACGCTTTCTTTTTCCATCAGAACATTTGATAGAAAATTATTTTTTTACCAATTATCGACTTCTCGTTCTGCTTCTTCTTTCGTTTTGCCATGCTTTTCTTGGATCTTACCAATTAACTTATCACGGCTACCTTCTACTTCTGTTAAATCATCATCCGTTAACTTTCCCCATTTTTGTTTTGCGTCTCCTTTAAATTGATTCCATTTGCCTTTTAATTCGTCATTGTTCATACATATCCCTCATTTCTAGTGATTATTGTTTGCTTAGTTATGTACATTCCACCTATCTTCTTTTTTAAAACACTTTTCTAAACAAAAATCTAGTATTTTTTCTAACAAAAAGACGAGCATTCATTATATTATTGCCCGTCTTTTTGTTATGTTCCTATTTATTTTTGCTCGATTTCTTCGATTAACAAAGAAAGCTCTGTCCAACGTTCAATTGTTTGCTCTAACGCTTGCTCGATTTTTTCTTTTTCTGTCATTCTTTCTTGAATGAACCCGTAATCACTGCCTGCTTCAGCAATTTCTTTTTCTAAAGCATCCTTTTTCGCTTCAAGTGTTTCAATCTTTTCTTCAATTTGATTCCACTCTAGCTGATCCTTATAGGAGAGCTTTTTGCGCGGTTCCTTGCGTTCAACAACAGGTGTTTCCTTTGCTAGTTCTGTAGCTTTTTCTCGTTCTAGTTGATTTTGCTTATGCACAAGATAGTCAGAATAATGGCCTTGGAACCTTGTAATCAAGCCGTCTCCTTCAAACACAAGCAAATGATCAACGACACGATCCAAGAAGTAACGATCATGGGATACCGTAATTACGACTCCTGGAAATTGCTCAAGGTAGTCCTCAAGTACTGATAATGTTTGAGTATCTAAATCATTTGTCGGCTCATCAAGGAAAAGAACATTTGGTTCAGACATTAGGACACGGAGTAAGTACAATCTTCTACGCTCTCCTCCTGATAATCTGCGAATATACGTCCATTGCATCGAACGTGGAAACAGAAAACGCTCAAGCATTTGTTCAGCTGTTATCGTTTTTCCATCACTCGTATACACGACCTCAGCAATTTCTTTAATGTACTCAATGACACGTAATTCACCATTAATTTCTGCATCTTCCTGTGTATAATAACCAATATGAACGGTTTCACCTGTTAAGATTTCACCTGAATCTGCCTCAATTCGGCTTGCAAGCATGTTCAATAATGTTGTTTTCCCACTTCCATTCGGTCCAACAATTCCGAGACGTTCACCAGGAACGATTAAATAATTCAAATGGTTAATGAGTGTTTTATTTCCGTAGCTTTTGCTCACATTCGTGAGCTCAATCACTTGTTTTCCGAGACGTCTTGAGCCAATTGCAAAATCAAACTCTCCTCGCCCTGTAACGCCTTCTTCCTCTTGAAGAGCTTCTACACGTTGAATACGCGCTTTTTGTTTTGTCGTACGCGCTTTTGCCCCTCGTCTTAGCCAAGCTAGTTCTCGTCTTAATAAGTTTTGACGCTTCTGATCTTGTTGTGCTTCATTTAACTCTCTTTCTGCCTTTTTCTCAAGAAAGACTTCATAATTGCCCTCGTATTTAAATAAACGCCCTTGATCTAGCTCATACATTTGATTTGTGACACGATTTAAGAAATATCGATCATGGGTGATGAGGACAATGGCCCCTTTATACCCTGCTAAAAAACCTTCCAGCCACTCAATTGTTGCATGATCAAGATGGTTTGTCGGTTCATCTAATAGCAATAAATCAGCAGGCTGAATAAGCGCTTTTGCTATTGCGACTCGCTTTTTTTGTCCACCAGAAAGTTGCTTTACAGGAGCTGAAAAATCCGTCACACCAAGCTTCATAAGAATCGTCTTAGCCACAGTATTGGCTTCCCACGCATTCATCTCATCCATTTTTTGTTGCCATTTCATAAATTGCTTCTGGTCCTGGTCACTCTCAGGGTTTTGTTCAAAAAGGAGCAGACTTTGTTCATAAGCGCGCATCGTGACCATCATGTCAGAATCACCGTAGTAAATTTGCTCAAGCACCGTTAGTTCTGCGTCTAAGTCAGGCTGTTGAGGAAGATATTCAATGTGATAATCATTCGGATGAAGCAGTTCTCCTTTATCTGCTGATTCGATGCCTGCAAGTATTTTTAAAAGCGTCGATTTACCCGTTCCGTTTATTCCAATTAAACCAATCCGTTGTTTTTCACTAATGGTAAACGTGAGGTCGTCAAACAACGTTTTATCACCATATGTTTTTGTTAATCCTTCGACTTGTAGCATCCTTCATTCACGTCCGTTCTGTATCTCTTGATCTTTCTATTTTAGCGCAACTTCAATTAAGTTGCACCATTATAAAAAAAGCGAAAGCGCTTTGGTCAGCCACGACAAGTGCTGGAAGCCAGTTAATGTGTTGCCAGGGTTTGGGCAACCATTTGCAGGCTGAAGCAACCTCGAGTGGCTAGGCTGCCTGCGCTAGACATCAGCGAATTTCTTTTACCTTTTTAAAAAGACATGCCGCTAATCTCCACGACATGTCTTCATTCCTTATTTTATCAATAGCTTCTTAATATCGTCTTCTATCTTAGCTGGCTCTACATTCGGCCCAAAACGATCTACGACTTTCCCATTTTGATCGACAAGGAATTTCGTGAAATTCCATTTGATTTCTTTGCTAAGTATACCTTTTTGTTCTTCTTTCAAATACTTGTACAGAGGATGAGCATCCGATCCATTGACTTTGATTTTTGCAAACAACGGAAACGTAACACCAAAGTTGCGCTCGCATGTTGCAGCCATTTCGTCATTGTTAACTGGTTCTTGATTCATAAATTGATTGCATGGAAACCCAACAACAGCAAGACCTTGGTCTTTGTATTCCTGATGCAATTTTTCTAAACCTTTAAACTGAGGAGCGAGACCGCATTTCGTCGCTGTATTAACAATTAGCATAACCTGCCCTTGATACGTTGCAAGTGAAACGTCTTCTCCATTTGTTGTCTGAACGGAAAAATCATGAACACTCATTTTTACACCCTCCTAGACCTTTTACCATTAGTATACAGACTAGCGAGAGATTGTACGAGCTTGACGCTCTAACGATTACGTCTGGCAAAATCAACAAAACGAAACTTATCTGGACGATGTCGTGATTCGGTGTACTGAAATAACGTCGTATCCTCTAGGTAGACATGACTTCTTACAACGACAATCGTATCATATGTCTCTAAATGAAGAAGCTCGCGATCTTCCGCTGTTGGTGCTTCAACTGTAATTTCTTTTTTGGCAAAGCTAATTGAAAGCCCAAGATCGTTTTCAATGTATTCATATAAGGAACGTTCACAAATTTCCTTCGTAAGGTTTGGTACATGAGAAACGAGTAAATAATCTTTATCTAGGATAATTCGCTCTTGATCAATTTCACGAACACGAACCACGTTCCAAATCTGTTCGGGTTGCGCCACTTGAAAGTGCTCCTGAATCTTTTCAGACATGAGTTCTCCTTTTAATAAAACAACATCCGTTTTCGCTCTAGTCCCCATTTTATCAGCTAGTTCACGAAAGCTAACAAGTCCTGAAATAGGAAAATTGATCTTCGTAATATCAAGGACCATCGAGCCTTTCCCCTGCATTTTTTGAATATAACCGTGTTCAGAAAGAAGCTTCAATGCTTTTCGAATGGTCTCACGGGATGCTTGAAACTCTTCTGTAAGTTCATTTTCAGATGGGAGCAGTTCATTTGCTTTCAGCTCTCCACTTTGGATCTGCTTCGCCAGTTGATCATAAATCAGTTGAAATTTATTTCTAGTCATTGTATATCACCCAAATTACTGTACCACGATTAACGAACGTAATAAACAAGTGATTCATACGGGCGAAGTGTCATCTCTGGAGCTAATTTTCCTTCATCTTTATAATTCGATAAGATCAACTCACTTTGATCACAACGATTCTTCCACTCTTCAGGAAGTGTTAAGACTCCTTCTTTTCCATAGAAATTATTAATGACAAGAAGCTTTTCATCACCATGATTACGCTCATATACAAAGAACTGTTGATCGTCTTCAAGTAATAGACGGTAATCACCGACAGTTAAAAGATCTAAATCCTTACGCAGTTGGATGAGCTTTTGGTAGTGATAGAAAATCGAATCTGAGTTATTTACTGCAGCTTCAGCATTAATTTTTTTGTAATTATCTGCAACTCCGATCCATGGTGTTCCTGATGTAAAACCAGCATTTTCACTATCAGTCCACTGTACTGGTGTACGAGAGTTATCACGAGATTTCCGCTTAATAATCGACATGATTTCCTCTTCTTCTAAGCCTTTTTCCTTCATAATTTTATAATAGTTCAATGTCTCAACATCACGGTACTCAGAAATCGACTCAAAACCTGGATCTGTCATCCCAAATTCTTCACCTTGATAAATATAAGGAGTCCCTTGCATCATATGAATTATTGTCGCAAGCATTTTTGCTGATTGCTCATGATAAACAGCGTCATTTCCGTATCTCGTAACGACACGAGGCTGATCATGATTACACCAGAAAAGTGCATTCCAGCCACCACCACGGTTCATTTCCACTTGCCATGTTGTGAGGATTTTTTTCAAGGACAGAAAATCAAAATCCGCGAGCGCCCACTTTTCACCATTTGGATAATCGACTTTTAAATGATGAAAATTAAAGGTCATGCTTAACTCCTTACGCTCTGGATTTGAATACTTAATACAGTGATCAAGAGAAGTTGATGACATTTCTCCTACTGTCATACTGTCATACTTAGATAACACTTCACGGTTCATCTCTTGCAAAAATTCATGGACGCGAGGACCATCCGTGTAGAATTTACGGCCATCTCCTGGTGCGACACTTCCATCATCATTAGGGAAGCTTTGATCTTTTGAAATCAGGTTAATGACGTCAAGGCGGAAGCCATCAATCCCTTTATCAAACCAAAAATGCATCATGTCATACACATGCTTACGTAAATTCTCATTTTCCCAGTTCAAATCAGCTTGAGTCACATCAAACAAATGCAAATAATATTGACCTGTTTCTTCATCAAGCTTCCAAGCATTCCCACCAAATTTCGACTCCCAATTGGATGGCTCTTTCCCGTTCACTGGGTCCTTCCAAATATAAAAATCACGATATGGATTCTCTTTAGATTTCTTTGATTCTTTAAACCATTTGTGCTCCGTTGATGTATGGTTTACCACTAAATCCATAATTAACTTCATCCCACGGTTGTGCGTTTCAGCAAGTAAGCGCTCAAAATCCTCCATTGTGCCATACTCTTCGTGAATGCTATAGTAATCGGAAATATCATAGCCGTTATCCTTTTGCGGTGATGCATAAACAGGCGTTAACCAAAGGACATCAACACCTAGCTTTTTTAAGTAATCTAGCTTTTCAATAATCCCTTGAAGATCTCCTACTCCATTTCCTGTCGTATCATTAAAACTTTTTGGGTAAATTTGATAAACGACTGACTTTCTCCACCATTCCATCTTCCAATCACACCTTTAATTGTTTAATTTACTTGTATATACAAGTTTAGTTTACTTGTTCAGTTATAAAAAAACAAGGGTGCCATTAGCCTTGCAGTTCCCATATCAACTTGGTCACTGTGATCGCCAATAAGCACCCCTTTTAATTAAAAGCTTTTTATGCTAAATCTTTTTTACGTGTTTTTGCAAATAAATATGTTAAGACAAATGGAACAACAATCGCAATGACCATACCGACTGCAAAGACTAACCATTTTCCAGGTTCAATAGAGAAGATCCCAGGAATTCCTCCAACTCCAATTGAAAGAGCCATAACAGAGTTGACCGTAATCCAGACAGCTGCGATAGCTGAACCAATAATGGCACAAATAAATGGGAAGCGATAGCGCAAGTTAACCCCAAACATCGCTGGCTCTGTAATACCTAGATAAGCTGAGATCGATGATGTTAATGAAAGACCTTTTACTTTTTCATCTTTTAAGATAAAGTACATCGCAAGAGCGGCTGAACCTTGGGCAATGTTTGATAAAGCAAGAATCGGCCATAAGAATGTACCACCGATGCTACCAATTAACTGAAGATCAACTGCTAGGAAAGTGTGATGCATTCCTGTAATAACGAGTGGAGCATAAATTGCACCGTATAGAAGTCCACCTAGAGCTGCAAAGTTACTAAAGATAGCAACAAAAATATCGGTAATGCCGCTTCCGATTGCAAACGTGATCGGACCAATGGCGATAAAAGCAATGAAACCAGTTACGAGTAAGGCAACAGGAGCAACGATTAATAGTTGGAATGAATCTGGAATGCGCTTTTTCAAGGCAATCTCAATTTTTGCTAAAACAAATGAAGCAAATAAAATCGGAAGAACTTGACCTTGGTAACCAACCTTTGCTACATCCATACCAAATAAGTTCCAGTAAGGAATTTCGCCAGCTTCTTGAGCAGCGCCGTATCCCCATGCATTTAGTAAATCTGGGTGTACAAGCATTAAACCAAGAACGATACCGAGCAGTTCATTACCACCGAACCGTTTCACTGCTGACCAACCGATCAAACCAGGTAAGAAGACAAACGCAGTATTCGCAATTAAGTTAATAATATTCGCAAAGTCAGCCCATTGTGGATACATTTCAACAATTGATTGCTCTCCGAAAATTCCTCCAGCTGTCAAAATGTTATTAATACCCATTAATAAACCAGCTGTAACGATTGCTGGAAGAATCGGAATGAAAATATCAGCAAGCGTTTTAACTGCACGTTGCAGTGGATTTAGATTTTTTTCAGCTGCCGTTTTTACTTCCTCTTTTGAAGCCTGCGTGATCCCAGCTTGAGCAGCAAGCTCTTTATATACCTTATCAACTGTCCCTTGTCCAATAACAACTTGGAATTGACCGTTTGTTGAGAAAGAGCCTTTTACGACATCGACTTTTTCAAGCGCTTCCTTATTAACCTTATTTTCATCGTGTAAAGCAAAACGAAGTCGTGTTACACAGTGTGTTGCAGAGGAGATATTTTCTTCTCCACCTATCGCAGCAAGTATCTCTTTTGCCGCTTCTTTATTTGTATTCATATTCCCTTCCCCTCTCTGTGAGCGTTTTCATTCAGACTGTAATAAAGAAGAAAAGACTATAACACTATTTATATAGAAGTGTTACGCTTTCATTATCTTGTATATACATGTTTGATTACGGTTTCATTTTAACTTGTATATACAAATTAGTCAAGCGACTATTTCGACATCTTTCGATGTTTTTCATAAAACTTCTGTTTAAAGTAAAAAAGAAAACACGCTACGATTAGCATGCCTTCTTTTAACAATCTCAATTCCTTTCATTACCTTATTTATCTTTTTAATAAGGTTTGATAATTTTTAATAAAGTCTGATCGTTTATAAAACAGTTTGATAATTTGTAATTTGATCAAAATCTTATAGTGAGAATACAGGATTTTTCTTTGTCTTTTGAGCTAATGGGGTTTGTTCAATAAATAGAGACGCCTAAAAAATTGGGTTTAAATTTCAAATTCACTATTGATATGATTCGGTATCCAGCAGGGATAAGAAAATCAATTTATTTGTATTCACTTTCTTTAACAATAATACACTCTTAGTGCAATTAGCAGAATTCCCTGGACACTAGTTCTAGTGCTGATTTAGCAAATGTTTTAAATCCTGACAGTGTAGTTCAATAAATGTTCACAAAAAACTTCATCCATATTTCACATCTTCAAAATAAAATGATTTGTGTGAACATTTTAAATGAGCTAGGAGGACTACCATGAGGAATAAACCCATTATCTCAACTTTTTTAGCAGTTTTATTCTTATTCATCTTATCTGGATGTAACTTGGAACAAGTAAATAGCGAGGAACAACCTGAAAATAAGGAACAGGGAAACGAGCAAACAAGTCACCAAGGAATGAGATGGACACATGAAAATCCTGTTACACCAACAGCAGGTAGTTGGAGAGCCCTTGAATTTAAGGATGGAAGTTCGTACAAAGTAGAAGCACCTCCTGCAAATGATTCTGCTGAGACAAAAAAAGAATTGGAAGATTTAAAAAAACTAATTGAGAGTCGCACAGAGGAAGATGTAGAATTCATTATGCATTGGCAAAACACTACCAGTCCTAACACACTTTGGCTTGCTACCACAGAAGAATTAATTCATAAATATGGATTAATGGGTCCCGAATCAGCGCGCGTTCATGCTGTCGTTTCAGGAGCAACTTATACATCCCTAACAGCGACATTCCAAGCAAAGTATGAGTATTTACGCCCGAGACCAACAGATTTAGACCCATCTATTAAATTGCCGGAGGGAATGATGGTGCCTCCGCACCCTGCTTATCCTTCAGGACATACAGCTACTGCTTGGACGGCTGCTTATATCCTGTCTTATTTCTTCCCAAATGAAAAAGCTCAATTGGAGAAAACAGCTGAAAAAGTAGCACTTTCCAGAGAACAAATGGGCATTCATTTTAAAAGTGATAATGATGCTGCTAAAACGATAGCACAAGCAGTTACAAAAGATATAATTGGAAGCTTAAAAGATGACAACGCTCCAACGCAATACACAGAAGTAAAAAACACAGGATCGAGTCACGGAGCCGGACATTAAATTAGATTAAATTACGAGTAATTGAAAACACCCCAGATTTTTAAAGTCTGGGGTGTTTTCAGCTCAACAAAATTCTATTTATGTTGCATTTGCTCTCTTAAGTTATGACACCGATACAAAATAGAAAAAACGGCATGTCTTTTTTAAACTTTAACAAGTCTTCTTCTTTAACGATTTGCAAAAAAAGATTTGTGTTCGTTAGAAAAGGAACGCATAAATGATCGATTTTTTTTATAAAAGCATTATCCGAAAATATTGCAATAGCATGTTTTGATTAATCTTTATTCAAAATGCTTTCTTAGCGTTTGTTGCCAAATTAGAGACTTCTACACCTTGTTAATCAAATATTTTTAAACAACTATACCTTATTTCAAAAGAAATAAACCGATCTTAATTTTTCGACAAATCGTTACATAATGCAGTAGTGTTAGTAAAACTGCCCCCATATTCATCCCAAGAATAATCCCGTCCATCTGCATGCTCGGTAATGCCCCTAAGAAAAACATCATCCCAAAAGAAAAAAATGTTGAGTAGAGTGCATGCACAAAGGCATCCTTCACTAAGCCAAGACCAATAAGAAACGCCTGCATCGGGATCACGAAGAAATGAAACAAAAAATATGGGACTAATAACTGTAAATATCGTACGGCAGGTGAGTTTTCAAAAAACAGACTCGTCAAAGGTTCTGCAAAAAAATAAAACACACAAACTGCTGGGAAGCCGTATGCTGCGGTAATCGCCATTACTTTACGAAGAAGAGAACGTAGCCTGGCAAGCTCCCCTTTTGAATAGGCTTCAGACACGGTTGGGATTAACACAATGAGTAAAGAGTGCGCAATGAATGCAGGAAAAAAACCGATTGCAAAAGCAACTCCTGCCAATTTCCCATATTGTGTCATTGCGAGTGACTCAATCATCCCCGCTCGTACTAAAGCTTCTTTTATTAAAAAAGGTTTAACGGCAAAGGCCGCTGCATGAAAGATACGAAGCCCTGTCGTTGGAATCGACACCTCAAGGAGGGTCTTTCGCACTTTCTTTCCTGTAAGAGCAGCCCGCGGCTTCCTCTTTAACACATTCATCTGTAAGAGAAATGAAAAAAACAAATATCCAAATACAAGTAGCTCACTCGCAACCAATGTACAAAGAGCAATAAAGATCGCAACCTCATCATCAAATGAAGCAGCTTTAAAAACAAAGAATAACAACGCTAACTGAGCAGCTCGCCGTAAAAAGTTCGCAAAGGCAATCCGTCCCATTTTTTGCGCACCCATAAAGTAGCCGCGCGCAACAGATGAAAAAGCAATGATTGGGATTAATAAAATAAATAACCAAGGAACAAGCGGATGATATCGATCAAAAACAGGTATCATCGGTAAAATCCATAGTGAGATCCCGACAAAGACAATCGTACAAATCGAAGCGAACCGCAACGCATGCATGAGCATACTACGATGAAAGATCTCTTCCTTCTCAGCTACAAATTTTGAAATCGAAATCGGTAATTCAATACTGGCAATGACTACAATAAAGACAATGGTTGGCAAGATCGACATGTATAGGCCAAGACCCTCTTCCCCAAGCTCTCTTGCCAAGACAATATTCACCAGAAACTCAATGCACTCACCAATGAAGGCGGCAATAATTAAGAGCAATGCACCTTTTAAAAATGTGTTCACGCCTTCTCACCCTCCCAGACCTGTCCATTAACTATATGAGACAAGTAGCAAGATTATGGTGAAAAAGAGGAAAGAATTCTATAGCGATGCACCGATCATTTAACAGAATAACAATTGCGAAGGCTTTAAGGTTGACTATACTTTCACCAAATGGCTAGGACGAAGTAGAGCCTAATCGTGCTTTCAATTGATTGACCTCTTCCTCTGTCAACTCCCTCCACTCTCCAGGTGCTAATCCGTCTAAACTAAAATCAAGGATTCGTATGCGTATAAGTCTTTCTACTCGGTAATCAAAAACTTTCGTCATTCTGCGTATTTGACGATTCAACCCTTGTGTGAGAACAATTGTGAATGTATCATCTGACACTCGTTCAACCTGACAAGGCAATGTCTTTTGTCCTAAAATATCCACACCTTCTGCCATCTTTTCTAAAAACCAATCAGAGAAAGGTCGATTCACGGTTACCATGTACTCCTTTTCATGCTGAAACTCTGACTTCATCAGCTTATTGACAATGTCACCGTCATTGGTCATCAATATCAGACCTTCTGATTGCTTATCAAGCCTCCCAACTGGGAAAATTCGTTCAGGAAAATCGAGAAAATCAATAATATTTCCTTCTACCTTCTTTTGAGCTGTACTAGTGATTCCAACAGGCTTATGTAGCAATAAATAAATATCACATTTCTTTCGTTTAAGAGGTTGGCCATCTAATAAGACAACACTATCTTGGTCGACCGTACTAGTATGAGTAGCATGAACACCATTTATGGTGATTCGTCCTTCTTTAATCAAGCGAACGCCTTCACGTCTTGAAATTGTACCCGTAAGGCTTAAGTGTTTTTGAATTCGTATCATAGTTGTTTCCTTTCGGGCGTTTTCTTCATTATACTCGTTAAAATTAGATATGTTGTTGTTCTTTTTGCATACTTGGTAGAATAACTACCGATACTGTTCCAACCCCAATTTCACTAGTTAGCGTAAGGCTCCCCCCTATCTCTTCGATAATACGTAAAGAAACCATCATTCCTAAACCTGTACCTTTTTCTTTTGTCGAATAAAAAAGCTTGCCGATACGATTTAATTGTTCGGTCGTCATCCCTTTTCCTGTATCACGAATCGTCACTTGGATCTTCTCATTATTTTTTTGAATCGATACGGTTACCTTTCCTTTAGGCGGTGTTGCTTCAATCGCATTTTTTATTAAGTTAATAAGAGCTTGCTTTAATTGGTTTCGATCCGTACGCACGAAAGCTTCAACAGATCGATCTAATGAAAGGTCTACATTCCCCTTAATAGCATAGGGAGTTAAAAAATGAATCATTTCTCTTGTCAGCTGACTAATTTCTACTTTTTCAATATGTTTGAATTGTGGTTTTGCAAAGTTAAGATAATCACTTATAATCTCTTCTGCTCTATGTAACTCACCGAGTGAAATCGTGTAGTAGTCTTTTTTCTTCCCTGTCTCTTCTTTTTCCATAAGTTGAAAGAAGCCTTTTACAACCGTTAGAGGATTTCGAACTTCATGGGCAATCGAGGCTGCTAATTCTCCAATTGTATTCAGCTTTTCTGAATGGTACATTTCCTCTTTCATTTTCTTTTTTTCATTCATTTCCTCAAGCAATAAAGCTCCAAAAACCATAGCAATGGCTAAAGTGATCGCATATATCCCTACATAGTAAATCGTTTCAAAATAATGACTGTACAAGTCCTTATTGTCTACTAATAGTAAAAAGGTTAATCCTAATTTAATAATGGTTGGAAAAAAAGCTACGAATATAACAAATCGTACACGCTTCCACTTAGAATTGATTTGTTTGTTATAGCGAGCAAAAAGATATGAGATGATGGCGGATACAGTAATACTTGCATAGGCAATGAATAAATGCTCCCCACCAATAAATGTGCGCATTATAAAAATAGCAATACAAACTGCCCATCCCGCTTTTGGCCCCCCATATAAAAAGGCGAGAACCATAGGCACGTAGCGCAAGTCCCAATGCAATCCAAATTCTTGATAGGAAAAACCCATACAGAGCATAGCAGCCATTATGTGCAATGCAGCTAAAACGACTGGTGAGCTTTTGCTTTTCGTTTCATCAAAAAAGAAATGAACGATTAAAATTGGAGTAAGAACAATAAGTACATGTAAGAGCAGCTTCTCAACAATCATCTGAACAAATCCCACCTCAGCAGTACGTATCCAAGAAAATACCGCCATTTAGATTAAATAACATTAAAGAAATAGTTATTCGACAATTCCCAAAAAATATCCTGCAAGATTCCAAGAAAACAAGACTTTTGATATAAACCGTTTCTTACAATTATTAAAAACCAGAAAACCTTTGTTACCATTTGACTTAAAATGAGATATTTTGTTAAGAAGGGTATGATGAAAATGAGTACCTTTATGATGAATAGGGAGAACCTCTTTTTGAAGAAAAGCTTTACGAAGAACCGATTCATGATGAATATAATTTAGATGGAGAAGAACTGACATCTAGTGAAACTGAATAAATACCAAAGGAAGCTCATCACAGCCTCCTTTGGTACTATCCCCCTAAAAAAATTGCTCCATAGCATAACCCACCGAAAATCACAAAAGCGGGATGTACCTTCAACTTTTCAAGCAAAAGATAACTAACTACTAAAAGAAAAAGAGTTTGCCAAATACCAGATCCAGCGTAAGAACTTTCAACAAATCTGAATGTTAAAACCCCTAGCAAAATTGCAATCGTTGGACGTACGAGAGCTGTCATACGTTTAACTTTGGGAGATTCTTTAAATTTATAAAGAAGTCCTAACAAGGCAATCATGAGAATCAATGAAGGTGCAACAGTCGCAAAAACGCCAATAAAAGCCCCCAAAACTCCTCCAACTTCATATCCAATATACCCAGCCATTTTTGTCGCAATTGGTCCAGGCAACGCATTCCCGAGTGCTAGTACCTCACTAAATTCTTCAACAGTCATCCACTCATAACGATCTATTACCTCATATTGGACAAGAGGAATCGAAGCAGGACCGCCACCATAGCCAACAATACCAGGGATAAAAAAGGCAAGGAAAATTTGAATATAAATCATCCGACTTCACCCCGCTTTTTCGGTGAATGATCTTCATTTTTAGAATCGGGCTTAAATAAAGCAAAAGCTAATAAGGCAGCGATCACAATGCCTGGGTGAATACCTAGCAGTTCTATAAGTAAAAAGCTAGAGGTAAGAATAAGGACGCTTCCTTTCCAACCCAGACCTTGCTTTGATTTTTTAAAAAAGTCCCACGTAAGAACTGCTAGCATCACAGCTACAACAGGGATAACCCCTTGAGTCATACCTGCTACCCACGGTTGATCTTTAAACGAGGTGAGCGTTGTTAACAACACAATCATTAACAAAATAGATGGGACAATCGAAGCTGATACGGCATTCACCATACCGAACACTCCACCAACTCGGTAGCCAATATACCCTGCCATCTTTGTGTTAATTGGTCCAGGTAACGTATTTCCTAATGCGAGTACATCACTAAATTCTTCATCACTCATCCACTTAAACGTGGATACAACTTCCTTATGAACAAGAGGAATAGCAGAAGGTCCACCTCCAAAACCTAATATCCCAGACCGGAAAAACGCGATAAAAAGATCAATTTGTGTTTTCAATCAAAATCCCCCATTTTCATTATTCAAGCATTTAATACCCCATAGCCGCCCCGTCTCCGCGCGGATCGGCCCCTCCATATTTCATCTTCGTTTCAGGATGAATCGCGATTGCACCAGCATGACCCATCACATCGGTAAACTCATCAACAACTTCAATATCATGTCCAGCATCTTTAAGCAATTGAATCGTTTTTTCTGGAACACGCGATTCGATTTTCAAGTTATTTGAACTAGCTCCCCATGTCCGGCCATACAACCATCTTGGTGCTTCAATCGCCGCTTGAATATCAAACTGGTAATCAACAATTCTAGTCACTAAAGCAGCCTGAGTTTGTGGTTGACCTTCTCCGCCCATTGTCCCGTATACAAGATATGGATTATTTTCATTAAAAAGCATGGCAGGATTTAATGTATGGAACGTTCGTTTATTTGGCTTGAGGCAATTAATATGATCACGATCTAACGAGAAGAAGCTTCCTCTATTTTGCAGTAACACTCCCGTATCTTTTGGAATAATCCCTGAACCGAAGTCGTGATAGATACTTTGAATAAAGGACACGGCATTCCCTTCTTTGTCGACAACTCCAAACCAGACTGTATCACCTTTTGGATCGAGCTGCTTTTTCATTACTTGTGATTGCTGCTGGTGAATTCGATTGGCAAGCTCCATTCCGTGTGATTTTGATAAGAGCTGATCTAGCGGAATATCGACAAAATCAGGATCCGTTAACCATTTGTCTCGATCCGCGAAAGCTTGTTTCGTTACCTCTACTAATAAATGATAATACTCAGCAGACCCTTCCTCAATTGACTGCACATCAAAGTTATTTAAAATATTTAAAATCGAAAGCGAAGCCATTCCTTGCGTATTTGGCGGCAAATTATATGCTGTGTACCCTCTATAATCGACACTGATTGGATCGACCCAATCAGAATGATGATTTTTAAAATCATTTAGGGTCAACATTCCGCCATTCACTTGAAGATCAGCTACGATTTTTTTCGCTAGCTCTCCTTCATAAAAGACCTGACTACCTTCTTCTGCTATCGCTTCTAATGTCGTTGCTAAATATGGTTGCTTCATTAACTCTCCTGCTTTATAGAGACTGTCACCTGACTTTAAAAAGGTACGCTTAAATCCATCATATCGTTGTAAATACCTAAATTGATTATCTTCCATATTTACATTTACATTGGTCCAGTATTCTTGACTTGGGGTGACTGGAAAACCATCCTTTGCATAGCTAATCGCTGATTGAAGCAGATCTTTCCAAGAGAATGTAGAGCCTACATGCTCCTTTGCATACTCATAAGCCTTATCCCAACCTGCAACCGCACCAGGGACCGTATTGGCTGATAAATAGCCTCTTACAGGAATGCTTGTGTATCCTTGTTCCTGATAAAAAGGAATTGTCGCTTCTTCCCCAGAACGTCCGCTGCTGTTAAGAGCTTTCACTTCCTTCGTCTTAGCGTTGTAAATTAGCCAAAAATTATCTCCGCCAATGCTATTCATATGAGGATACACAACAGCAATCGTCGAAGCTGCCGCAATCGCTGCTTCAACCGCATTACCACCATTCTGTAAGACATTTATTCCAGCTTGTGATGCTAAATAATGAGGCGTTGTAATCATTCCACTTGGAGCCATTGTCGTTGCTCGGTATGCATGTTTCTTTTTATCAACCATTATGTATCATCCTCTCATATTCAAAATAAACATAGTATTCAATATTCTTTTGTAAGTTATTTTAAACCATTTGGTTAACAAATGTAATGAAAATATAAAATAATATGACAAAAAGATTTTTATACTTTGAACGAGGAACGATAAAACGTGAGCCTATTCATAAAATAGATGCAAATAGCGGAAAGGATTAACTCTCTTCTATTATCAATTACTTTTTTACGTAGTTATTAAGAAAACGAATAACTGGTACTTAAACCATTATTTCATAATAACGAAAGCGATTACTCAACTATAAAACGTGGAGGTTTTCACAATGAAGGCAAAACAAACGGTATATGTAAATGAATTTACCAATGGAATCCATGATCCAAACAAAGAGATGTTAGGCCCTGTTCAAGACGGCGTTCATATTATTTTATTGCAAACACCACTTGGTATTACCGTTCCCGAAGTGATGAACCGAGCAACAATAACAGGATCTATTGAAATTGGTCGTCACCCAGGTGTTGTCACTATTACCTTCTTAGCACCTACTCATTATTTAGATAAAGTAGGATTAACTGAACTAATTAAAGAACAATATCAGCGTTCGCTTGATTCATAATCTCTAAAAATAAGAAGGGTAAGGAAGACCTATCGCAAATCTTCCTTACCCTTCTTATTATTATTTCTTTCATTTATTTCTCTTTTTAAAAACTATGAAATCACTATTGAACGATTTTTACTTTCCTTTTTTGGTGCCTTTAAAGACCTGTAATAATCTAACTCTTCATCTGTTAACGTATAGCTTTTTACTTCTCCATACGTGTAACTAGTTGAGGTAACTGTTTTTGAGACAGCTTTTCCACGTACACCAATTTTATTTGAAGCACCATAATATGTTTTAAACATTCCATTCACATCCTTGATGAATTTATTTGAATGTCTTTTTCCCATATTAATCAATCTTTAAACCGTGTTCTATATTTAAATCAAACCTCGTTATTCAGATTTAAGGTTCATAAAATAAAAAAGCGTCTGAGAGTAGACGCTTTTTTATTTCGTTAATTCGATTGAGATTGTTCTCCACCTTTTTGACCAATCTCTTGGTAAAACTCTTTATCATGATTTTTACTTGTTTGTTCTCCGCCTCTTCTACCTGCTTCTTCACGACTCATTCTCTGATTATTAGTTTCCTGTGTCGTTTCCGTTATTGTTGTTGTTTTGTGCCATTTTAAAAAACCTCCTTTGTTAAGTTATTTATGTTATACCTTATACTCTCAACCAAACTCTTTTAAGATGTAATAGTTTATAGAAAAACCGATTATATTCATTATTCAAAAAACATACTACTATTTCCTGAAAAATCTTAAAGAGAAATCTCTTTACGAATTTTGATTTCACTTATGCAGTGAGCTGCTAACCAATGTTCCCTTGATGCAAGCCTGTTTGATCCTGTATTCTCGAGAGAACGAACATACTGATTGGCGCAATGAGTGTCACGAGACCTATCACAGTAAATCCTGCCCCCCAGTTAAAATGGTCAAGTACAATCCCAAAGACCATAGGAGACACAATCGTAAAGCTAAAACCAATGACAGATTGAACACCGAGAGCAATTCCTAACACTTGCGGGTCTGCGACTTCTGTAATGGAGACATTGTAGACAGGAGAATCAGCCACAATCGCAAAGCCATAAATAGTACAAATGAACACCATCAACCAAATCGGGATTACAGTAAGCCAGCCAATTGTTAATGAACAAATGATACTAATCATTAAAAAGAGATTGATGGCCTTAATGCGACCAATTCTATCTGACAAGCGCCCTCCACTAAACGTCGCAATCCCCCCGACCATTATGACTAGCGCCCCCAAAATATTGCCATAGCGAATCGCATCTATATGAGAAAATCCTTGAACGAGAAAATAATAAACGAGAAATGGTCCAATCCAAGCCCACATCGCGTACAGTTCCCAGCAATGACCCCCGTACCCTGCATTGATAAGCAGATTTGGCTTTCGAAATACTTTTTTTAATATACGCCACTGTAATGGATTCCCTTGAAGTTTGATATTATTCGGAATAGCTGAAAATTGCACAATAACAGCAGCCACAATTGCTAAACAGGATGTAACCAAGACAACACCTGACCAACCTAATTGCACGATCAAAAGCCCAGATAATAACAAAGAACTTCCTGATCCAACAACAAGTGATCCTACATAAATCCCAATGGCTTGCCCCCTTTTCTGTGGAGGGTATAATTCAGCAAGCATCCGCATGCCTGGAACATAAATGCCAGCAATCCCAATTCCAGAAATTGCTCGCAACAGCACTGCCGACCAAAAACCATCAGCCAAAAAACTAAACAAAATTCCTGCGATACCAGCAAGAAAAGCACCAAATACAAAAGAATATTTTGGATTGTATTTATCACTTAAAAAACTATAGAAAATTACAGCGCCAACATAACCAATATGAAAAAAAGCGATAATCATCCCTGACTCCGTTGCCGTCAAGCGCCATTCTTGTTCTAAAACAGGCAGAACTGCTGAAAAATTAAACCACACTTGCATCGCTAAAAACTGAGCTATTGATAGCGTCCAAAGGATCCGAACTGGGTTTGTCATCCTATCAATTCCTTTCGTTTACATAACAGTATAAAATAAAAAATAAAAAAATGTCGAAATATTTTAATAATAAGAAGGAGAACGCTTACATAATGAAGAATAGGTAATGTAAGCTTTCTTACTAAAAGAAAGTAAAGATATCTTGGGAGGGGTTCAAATGGTATACAGTCGTCCAAATTCCGAAGGTTCTCTCGTCAATTTCAAAAAGCGTTATGACAACTACATTAATGGAGAATGGGTTGCACCAGTCAAAGGACAATACTTTGACAACATTACACCTGTAACTGGTGAAGTTTTTTGTGAAGTTGCTCGTTCAACTGCTGAGGATATTGAGCTTGCTCTTGATGCTGCTCATGCAGCAAAAGATGCTTGGGGACGTACATCTCCTACTGAAAGAGCAAACATTCTAAATAAAATTGCTGATCGTCTAGAAGAAAATTTAGAAATGCTTGCTGTTGCTGAGACATGGGAAAACGGGAAAGCTGTCAGAGAAACGTTAAATGCTGATATTCCACTTGCTGTTGATCACTTCCGTTATTTCGCTGGTGCGATTCGCAGTGAAGAAGGATCTCTCAGTCAAATTGATGAAAACACTGTTGCCTATCATTTCAATGAGCCACTTGGAGTCGTCGGACAAATCATCCCTTGGAATTTCCCTATTTTAATGGGTGTATGGAAATTAGCTCCTGCACTTGCTGCTGGTAACTGCGTTGTGTTAAAACCAGCTGAACAAACACCTGTCTCGATCTTTGTTTTATTAGAATTAATTGAAGACCTTCTGCCAAAAGGAGTCGTAAACATTGTAAATGGATTCGGTCTTGAAGCTGGTAAACCACTTGCTTCTAGTAGCCGTATTAATAAAGTAGCCTTTACTGGTGAAACTACAACAGGTCGTTTGATTATGCAATATGCATCTGAAAACATCATTCCTGTTACACTTGAACTTGGTGGAAAATCACCAAATATCTTCTTTGCCGATGTTATGGACAAAGATGATGCATTCTTTAATAAAGCTGTAGAAGGCTTTGTCATGTTTGCCCTCAATCAAGGAGAAGTGTGTACATGCCCATCGCGTGCTCTGATCCAAGAATCGATTTACGATAAATTTATGGAGCGTGCACTTGAGCGTGTTAAAGCCATTAAAACAGGAAACCCATTAGATCCAAACTCGATGATGGGTGCTCAAGCATCTCAAGAGCAAATGGAAAAAATCCTTTCATACTTAGATATCGGTAAGCAGGAAGGCGCTGAGTGCTTAACAGGTGGAGAACGTAACAACTTAGGTGGCGACCTTGATAATGGTTATTACATTCAACCAACTGTCTTTAAAGGAACAAATGACATGCGTATTTTCCAAGAAGAAATTTTTGGTCCAGTCGTATCTGTCACAACGTTTAAAGATGCAGAGGAAGCTCTTTCCATTGCCAATGATACGCTATACGGACTAGGTGCAGGTGTTTGGACACGTGATACCAATACTGCATATCGGTTCGGTCGCAGCATTCAAGCTGGTCGTGTATGGACAAATTGCTACCACGCTTATCCTGCACATGCTGCATTTGGCGGCTACAAGAAGTCTGGTATCGGTCGTGAAAACCATAAGATGATGCTAAGCCACTATCAACAAACAAAGAACCTTCTTGTCAGCTATAGTGAAGATGCCCTAGGTTTCTTTTAGAAATCAGGAGGTGTAAAAAATGGTCGAACGCGTCACCGTAACGGAAGCAGCTCTTCAATTAATTGAAAAGCTCAAAACAATTCACGGTCCGCTTATGTTCCATCAATCAGGGGGATGCTGCGATGGCAGCTCCCCGATGTGTTATCCAGAAGGGGAATTACGAATTGGGAATAGTGACGTTCTTCTGGGCGAAATTGGTGATACTCCTTTCTACATGTCAGCTGATCAATATAATTACTGGAAACACACGCAATTGATCATCGATGTTGTAGAGGGGCGAGGGGGAATGTTCTCCTTAGAAGGACCTGAAGGGAAACGTTTCTTAACACGCTCTAGAGTTTTCACACCAGAAGAACGGCAAGAATTAGGTATTTAATAAAAAAAGGATCTTTCTCTTTTCTGGAGACAGATCCTTTTTCTTATATCTCTTGCTCTAGCTTTTGTTTCACTGGTTCATAATCAAATAGTTTACCTTCATACACAATCGTAAGTTTATCATTTTTCCTGAAATCATCTGGCGTTACTAACGCCGGCAGCTTATCCCATAGACGAATTCCAGCACGATGCACGACTTCTGATACAAATTGCGAGCAAAAATAAGAAGAAGTAAGTTCAACGGGTTCATTGAGTGATACCCCAACTAATCCTATTAAATTGTACATGAACCTTCGCTGATTTTTCTTAAATACCTCGATCACACGCTCTAACTTTTGTCGTTCACGATTGCTGATTTCGAGGGCATATATCGCACATGTCGTTTCAGGGTAGCGACGGTACGTTCCATGTAAAATATCTTCTTTCACAAAGCCCCCATTGAGCGGATTTCGCGGATTTTTTCTTCCAAAACTATATAATTCGTTTAATTCTTTATCAAATGCAAGAGAAACATGATTATACGGAGCTCTCGTATATGTTTTAATTGATTTTGTAAAAAGTGTTCCTGTGTCTGTCAGCAAAATATACACATAATCTTTTGATTCCATCGTAATCCTCTTTATTAATCTGACATCATTCTATATGATTATATCATCTTACTCATTTTTCTATCATATTTTTTCATATTATTCGATTAGCATTGGAGGAGTTCCATGGAAGCAACCTTTATCACTCAGCTTATCATCGCCATTGGTTTATCGATTTTCAGTCTCATGTTCTTCTTAATGAAAAGACTGTATCCACAAAAGCAGTTCCCAGAATTAGTTCCTCGATTAAAAACATGGTGGGGAATGTTTATTATTTTTAGTATCGCTGTATTTTTCGATCCGATTGTTTCATTAATTTCGCTTGCTGTTCTTTGTTTCTTTTCGTTAAAAGAATTTTTCTCCATGATGAAAACGCGAAAAATCGATCGCCAGCTTTTCTTATGGGTCTATCTCTCCATCCCTATTCAATTTTATTGGATTTACACGGATTGGTATGGGATGTTTATTATTTTTATTCCAATCTATGTGTTTTTGTTTATGCCTTTACCAAGAATTTTCTCAAAAAGTACAATCGGTTTCTTACGCTCGCTTGGTTCGATCCAATGGGGTCTCATGCTCATGGTATTTGGCTTGAGTCATTTAGCCTACTATCAAGTAGCTAGTCCTGAATACGGAGCCAATCTTGTGCTTTTTCTTGTCTTGCTTACACAAGTGAGTGATCTTATTCAATATCTAGTATCAAAGACATTTGGAAAAAGAAAAGTCATTCCGACATCTAATCCTTTAATTACGTGGGAAGGGCTATTTTTATCTGTTATCGCAACAACGACAATTGCCTACTTTCTCTATCCTTACTTAACACCTTTAACGTTAACATTCGGACTGATCTCAGGTGTCTTAATAAGCGTAACAGGATTCTTTGGTAGTTTAACGGTGTCTGTTTTGAAGCGAGATTTGCTTATCGGTGAAAGACCTGCAGCAGAAATAAAAAGCGAAAGCTATTTAAGCAGAATTGACAGCTTAACGTACACAGCCCCAATTTTCTTCCATACGATTCGGTACTTTTTTGATTTTATGTAGAACAAAGCCCCTTTTTAATAGAAGAAAGGGGCTTTGTGTTATTCTCCATAATGCATGCCATAGTAAAATCCTTTTTTCGTTAATAACTCCTCATGTGAGCCTTTCTCAATCACTTTCCCATCCTGCAACACTAAGATTTGATCGGCCTGCTGAATCGTGTTCAATCGGTGAGCAATCACAAAGCTCGTTCTCCCCTTCATTAGCGTATGAAGGGCCTCTTGAATCTTCATTTCTGTCATTGTATCAATACTACTTGTCGCCTCATCTAAAATCAGAATAGATGGATTGGCTAAAATCACTCTAGCGATTGAGACAAGCTGCTTTTGACCTTGGCTGATCCCACTCCCATCTTGATCAAGAACAGTATCGAACCCGTTAGGTAACTTTTGAATAAACGAATATGCATTAGCTTGTTTAGCTGCTTCTTCAACCTCATCATCTGTGGCATCAAGTTTTCCGTAGCGGATATTTTCACGAATCGTCATTTGAAAAAGAACCGTGTCTTGCAGAACAAATCCCATATGCTGACGCAGGCTTTCACGTTTTATTTGTGTCATATCTTGCCCATCTACTAAAATCTGACCTGACTTTGGATCATAAAACCTAGAAAGCAAATTGATAATCGTCGTCTTCCCTGCACCCGTAGGACCGACAAGAGCGACTATCTCTCCAGCAGATACATCAAAACTTACATTACGGATCGTGTTCGCATTCTTTTCGTACGAAAAAGAAACTTGTTTAAAAACAACATTTCCTTTCATTGTTTGAAGAGCTTGTGCGCCTTCCTTATCCTGCTCTACTGGTTCATCAATCACAGCAAACACTCGCTCTGCCCCTGCCACAGCTGACAAAAGCGTGTTAAATTGATTGGCTAAATCATTTAATGGCCGTGTAAACTGGCGTGCGTATTCCGCAAAGATCACAATCACTCCAATCGTTATCGCATCCTGTAATACGAGCACTCCACCGATTAAAGCAATGATCGCAAAACTAAGATTGTTCAACATGTTCATCAGTTTAGGAATAAAGCCCGAGTATGTTTGGGCCCAAAAGCTAGCCCCTTTTAGCTGCTCATTTTTCTCCATGAACGCTGAAATGACACGTTCCTCTTGAGAAAAGGTTTTAACGATCTTTTGCCCCGAAATCGTTTCCTCAATAAATCCGTTAATATCTCCTAAGTGCTGTTGCTGATTTTTAAAAAAGACACTCGTTCGCCTTGTTATCCACTTCATCCCAAAAACCATCAACGGCACAATCGTCAGTGTAATCACAGTTAAAAGTGGACTCAACCATATCATCACTGAAATAATCCCGACAAATGTCAGAATGCTAGATAAGATTTGAATGACGGAACTATTTAACGTTGAGCTGACATTTTCAATATCACTCGTTACCCTACTCATTAACTCACCGTGCTGACGTTTGTCAAAATAAGAGATCGGCAGCTTTTGTAAGTGTAAAAACAATTGACTACGCATTGTAAAGACTGTTTGTTGTGCGATCCCAACCATCCAAAAATTTTGTAGCCAGCTTGCTCCTGATTGAAACAGATAGACAAAGGCTAAAGCAATCAATAAAAAGAGCAAATTGTTACGATTACTTGTCACAAGAAAGTCATCAATCGTTATTCCAATTAAAAATGGGCCTACTAAGCTTAATCCTGAGCTTAAGACAATCATTAAGATAACAAATGTTAGCTGCTTTTTATACACACCCAAATAGGACCAAATTCGTTTTAGCGTCCCTACCCAATTCTTTACACGTTGCTTCTTCTTTACCAGCCCGTTATTCCCTTCAAGTGGCTGATCAAAAGCAATACGCTTATAGCGAAAAGGTTCCATTAATAACTTTAGCATGTTGAATGTCCCCCTTCGCAAATTGAGATTGATAGAGCTGCTGATAAAGTGGCGATTCACTTAGTAATTGACCATGAGAGCCTTGTGCAACAACTTTTCCTTCTTCTAATAAAAGGATCGAATCTGCCTTCATTGCCGTACTTAGCTTCTGTGTAATCAAAAGTGTCGTGCACAAATATGTACCGAGTGCCTTTAACAATCTCGCCTCCGTTTGCACATCAAGCGCACTTGTACTATCATCTAACATTAATATTTTCGGTTTACGAATAAGAGCGCGTGCAATAGATAGACGCTGCTTTTGACCACCAGATAAATTAACACCCTTTTGTCCAATTTTCGTATCATATTGGTGTGGCAGTTTCATGATCGCATCATGAATTTGAGCATCCTTTGCGGCTTCCATAATGTCAGTAAGTGTCGCATCTGTTTTTCCCCATGCAATATTCTCTTTTACTGTGCCAGAAAAAAGCATAATCTCCTGAGGTACATAACCAATTTGCTGACGTAAATACTCTATCTTCATCTCTTTGCTATCTACATTATCTATAAAAATCGTACCCTCGCTAACATCATAAAGACGAGGAATTAAATGAAATAAAGACGACTTACCAGACCCAGTTGAACCAAGAATAGCCAATGTTTGACCTGGCTTTACTGTAAAAGAACACCTATCTAAAACTTTTTCGTCAGATTTGGGATAATAAAATGATACCTCTTCAAATTCGATTTTGCCTTCCTTTATTGGTCTACCTTGATTTGATTTTTTTAGATTGGTACGGTCCACTTCCGTATTTAATACATCCGTAATGCGCTCTGCAGAAGCTCGTGCCCGTGAAAAAATGATAATGATCATCGTAAAGATCGTTAATGCAGAAGTAATTCTCATTCCATAGTTCACAATCGCTACAACCTCACCAATTTGTGCATTGCCCGTATTCACATTCATGCTACCGAACCAAAGAACACCAATAATGGCTACATTCATAAGCAACAATAAAGCAGGCATTGTGATTTCCATTACCCGTAACGCTTTAACGGTGCTATCCATTAATGCCTCATTTCGTTTTAAGAAGCGCTTACCTTCATGCTTTCTTCTCACAAAAACTTTGATTAGTCTCATTGCCCCTAAGTTTTCTCGAATTGCATGATTAACTTCATCAAGTCTAGCTTGTACTTGCCGAAAAAGAGTCGATCCTTTTCGCATCATCCATACTAAAAAAATGATAATAATCGGAATCGTAACAACAAGAACCATCGCAAGCTGAATATTAACAACAAAAGCCATCACCACTCCACCAATGACAAGCAACGGAGCTCTCAGCATGATGCGTAAACTCATAAAGATCGTCGTTTGAATTTGATTCACATCATTGGTCATTCTTGTGATCAATGAAGAAGTTTGAAATCGTTGTAAATGACGAAACGAAAAGGATTGTACTTTCTGATATAAACTGCTCCGAATATCAAAGCCAGTACTTTGGCTGACATGAGCTGCATAAAAGGAATTAACAACCCCAGATACAAAGGCAAGAAACGACATCCCAAGCATAATACCGCCCCATCTCAACACAACAGATAGATCCTCTTGCATAATGCCATCATCAATCATTTTTGCCAGCATTAACGGATGAAATAATTCCACCATCAATTCAACAAGCATTAGCAACAACGCAATCACCATCGGGAAGCGATATGGTTTTAAAAATGAAAAAATGTTTGACATACTTTATCCTCCAAAAGTTGTTTCATCATCCTTTATTTAAATAAGTTGTGATTATTTCTTCGATCAACGAAAGAAGTTGGCTTTTTTTATATATTAGCTTATTATTGCGCTTTCTACTATTACAAATTGTCAGAAATAAATCTAATATTCCAATAGATGGTTTGAACGTAATGATCTTTAAAACAATTAAAAATGTCTTTTTATTGACTTTTCCTTTATAATGATGAAATGATTCTAAAAATTGTCATAATTAAACACGAATGACATTCCAAGTTCGACATCGATAGCAATCTAACTAGATAAAGGAATGGTTACTATGATTGAGCTACGAACAAAAGAGTTTTGGAAAACAACCATTGCCCTTAGCATTGGTTCGCTGTTAATCTTTGCTAATGTCTATTTCACGCAACCTATTCTGCCTGTCTTATCTCAAGAATTTAATGTGTCATCCTTAGCTGCTAACATGACTGTTTCTTTTGTTATTTTAGCGCTTGGCTTATCTTTATTTTTCTATGGTCCATTCTCTGATAGTGTTGGTCGGCGCGGAATTATGATTATCACGATGGCACTAGCCACTGTGACGACTTTTTTAGCAGCCTTTGCTCCAACCTTTGAATCTTTAATTGTGATTCGAGTATTACAGGGGGTTTTTCTAGCAGGACTTCCTTCTCTTGCAGTAGCCTATATTGGCGAAGAGTACTCCGCGAAAGCTCTCTCTCTTGCGATCGGGATTTATATTAGTGGGAACACGATTGGTGGTATGTTTGGGAGAGCCTTTAGCGGAATCTTGACGGATCTCGTGAGCTGGCGCTTTGCTTTTATCGCCATGGGATGTGTGAGTCTTATATGCTTATTTATTTTTATCTGGCTGCTTCAACCTTCAAAAAATTTTGTTCAAAAGAAATTTAATTGGCGAGGGACACTAACGGATTATCGCGCACATCTTTCAAACAAAGAATTAAGATTAGCCTATCTGGTTGGCGGTTTACATTTTATGATTTTTGTCGGTCATTTTAGTTACATAACCTTCCTTCTTAGCAGTCCACCTTATTTGCTACCGCCTAGTATCATCGGACTGTTGTTTCTAACGTATATTGCAGGAACCATTAGCTCTCCTTTATCAGGTAAGTTAGCAGCTAGATGGCCAAAAGCGGTTTGTATTGAGGTTGGTATTGCCATTATGGTTGTCGGCTTTCTCCTCACGTTGCAGGGCAGTGTGATCGCCATTATAACTGGATTATTACTTAATTGTTTTGGATTCTTTTTTGCCCACTCAACAGCTAGTTCTTGGGTAAGCAGTCGAGCAAAATCTGCTAAAGCAAGTGCTGCAGGCTTGTACTTAATTTTCTATTATATTGGAGGCAGCCTTGGACCTTTATATTTAGAACCATTTTGGAACCTTCTAAATTGGCAAGGAATTGTGTTAGGTAGTATGTTCATCCTCATCTTAACAACCTTCCTTGGTTTGAAAATGAAAAAAATTGAAACACAGCACCTATCAGAACCATTAAAGCAAGCGAAGAATTTTTAACATTAAAAAAGCAGGCCATCTCATGTGCCTGCTTTATATCATTTAACAATCCTTCTTAATCACCGTCATTGAGTTAGCGTTTTTCTGAAACTCATATGTAACGTGAACCTCTTCTAATAACTCCTTATTTCTCCCACAAATCACAATGCTGATCCATCCACCTTAGTAACCGAAGATCCTGCTTTGGTCCTGCAATCACAGATAGTCCAATTGGGACACCTTCTACATCAGCTACTGGTATCGTGACTTGCGGGAGCCCTGCCAACCCTGCAATAGAAGAGAGCTGGATCGTTTCGGATCTTCGTTTCTCAATCTCTTCGCCACTCATATTAACAAGAGGGGCTTTCCCAGGTACAGTGGGAATAATCAGTAACCCATCATCACCGAGCAGCTTTTCTAAGCGGTTTTGGATACGTTCTTTTAGCTGTTGTTCTGTTGCACTCTCATCTTCTTTTAAGGTGCTTGCCCATTCGAATCGTGCTGCAATGTCTGGGCCAAAATGGGGCTTAACCGTTTCAATCCATTCACCATGAGATTTCCATACTTCAATTCCCTGTAACGTTCTAAATGCATTCATCCATGTGACTAGCCCTTCGTCTGCAATCTCGATCGATTCCCTTTGAGTAAAACAATTTTCAATCGTTGTAAGAACAGGAGAGAGCGCCTGTTTGCTCTCTTCATCCGCTAATGCCCACGCATCCTTATCAACCATCACTCGTGTAAATGCTTGAGCCGATGATTCTTCTTGAAGTAAAACCTCACCAACCTTAAGCAATGTCTTCGTATCACAAGTCATCCAACCAACCGTATCAAAGCTAGGTGCTAACGGAATGACCCCTTCAATCGAAAGAAAATTATGTGTCGGTCGAAAGCCGTACAGCCCGCAATAAGCTGCTGGGATTCGCACGGAGCCTGCTGTATCTGTTCCGAGGGCAAAATCAACTAGTTTAGCTGCAACAGCGACAGCCGAACCACTTGAAGAACCGCCAGGAATACGCTGATGATCCTTTGGATTAACAGGTGTACCGTAATGAATATTTTCTCCATTTAAACTATACATGAGCTCATCGGTAATTGTTGTGCCTACTAATGTTGCACCATTTTCTAATAAACGCTGCACAACAGGCGCATGACTTTTTGCAGGTGAATGCGTACGCAACCAATCTGGATTTCCAGCACTAGCCGTTATTCCTTTTACATCCAACACATCCTTAACCGCAAACCTAAGTCCTGACAGGCTTTCTTTTGCAAATGGTTCCACATTCAGCTCTTCAACAAAGGCATTATAATCCTTCATATCATCCCTCCATAACCATTCATACATTAATTAGCCATCATTTGCTTTTGATATTCTTTCTTTTTGTTGATATACATCTAACGCCGCTTGAACGCCTTCACCGACATTTACTTTCACATCATGTCTTGTTAATACTGCTTCTAATGCCCCAAGAGTTAATAGGATATTTCTTTGTTGGCAGCTATAGCCCATCGTCCCAATTCTCCAAATCTTGCCGTGGAGCGGACCAAATGAGCTAGCGATCTCAATACCGAAATCATCTAGTAACATTTTCCGAACAGAATCACCGTTCACTCCATCTGGTATCGTCACACAAGTAACGGTAGGAAGTTTATTTTCTGAATGACCAAATAATTCAAGGCCCATCGCTTCAATTCCTGCAACTAATGCTCGTTCATTTACACGATGACGTTTAAACCTCGCTTCCAATCCTTCTTCTAATATGAGGCGCAACCCCTCATACAGTCCATAAAGCATAGATGTCGCTTCTGTATGATGATTGAGACGTGCTGGACTCCAGTAATCTTGTAATTGACTTAAATCAAAGTAATTACTACGAATACGTCTTTCAAAATTGCTTGATAACAGCTGCTCTTTCGTTGCCAGACCTTTCTCAATTGACTTTCGTTGCAAAAGAATATCTTCTATTCTTTCATTATAAGTAAGAGGAGCCATTCCCGCAGGCACAGATAGGCATTTTTGCGTTCCCGTTATTAAACCGTCAATCATCCATTCATCTGTGTTCACTTCAGTCCCACCGACCGTTGCGACTGCATCAACAAGCAATAAAACGTCCATTTCTCGGCAAGCATAGCCAATTTCCTTTAATGGCTGTATTCGGCCCGTCGATGTATCACCATGAACTATCGCCACCACTTTTGGTTTTACTCTTTTCATTTCATTGATCACATCATCAGGGTCAAATACATCTCCCCATTCACAGGTCATCACTTGAACATCGGCCCCACAACGCTCAGCAATTTCTGTTAGCAAGCCCCCGAATCGACCAAAGGAGGGAACAAGTACGATATCTCCTTCTTCAATTACACTACAAAGCATCGCCTCAATTCCTGCTCGTGATGTGCCGTCGATCGGAAAAGTCCAATGATTAGTTGTTTGCAGCACCAGTCTAAGCAGCTTCATTGTTTCATTCATTAAAGAAGTAAAGCTTGGATCAAATTGACCTAGAATTGAATTTGACATCGCCTGTCGTACACGAGGATCGACCTCAACTGGTCCAGGTGTCATAATCGTACGGACTGGAACATGGAATGGTGTTGAATGATGCATCTTGCAATCCCCCAATCTTGCTTGAATTATTCTGCTAACCTCATTAATGTATTTAATAAAACTTGCGTGCCAATCATACAATCTTCATAATCTGACCATTCCTTTGGATTATGGCTAATTCCCTCTTTAGAGCGAACAAAGATCATGCCCATTTTCGTCAGCTTCGCCATGATCAAGGAATCATGTCCAGCTCCGCACTGTAATCTCATCGTTGGCACATCAAGCTCTTTACACGATTCCTCAATTACCTCAATTACCTCTACTTGGCAAGAAGTCGGATCGACAGCTTTTTTCATATCCATCTCAGCATGGACGTCCCTTTTCTGGCAAATTCGATTGATAGCTTCATAGACTTCATTCATCATTTTTGTTCGACTTTCTTTATTAATATGTCTAAGATCAACGGAAAAAGCAGCAAGACCTGGGATAATATTGACTCCACCTGGCTCTATGTTTACTTTCCCTACTGTTCCGACGCCATCATACATCTTGGCAATCTTCTCAATGTCTAGCATGAGCTCCGCCATCGCAAGGGCAGCATCCTTTCTCATATACATAGGAGTGGCACCAGCATGATCGGCATGTCCTTTTACAACCACATCTAACCATATCGGCCCCTGAATATCAGTCACAATTCCAACAGGCAGCTGATGTTCTTCAAGAACCTTCCCTTGCTCAATATGCAGCTCAACATAGGCTTTTAATTCTTCTCGTTCTCTCTTTGCTTGTTTGTATAAGCGAGGATCTAATTGTGCTTGAAGAAAAGCTTCTGCGTAAGTCATCCCATTTGCATCCGTTAATAAAAATGTCGCTTCATCTAGCTCTCCTGCCATTGCTTTACTGCCGATATAACCTGTGCCAAAACGAGTTCCTTCTTCATCTGTAAAGGAGACAACCTCGATGGAATGCTTCAGCTGAAAACCCGACTCTTTAATCGAACGCACGGCTTCAATTGCCCCAAGAACACCCAGAGCCCCGTCAAAAATCCCTCCTTGAAAAACCGTATCAATATGTGAACCCGTTAAGACAATTGGAGCTTGTTTTACTGTTCCCTCTAGCTTTCCGATAATATTACCAACTGCATCAATACGAACCTTAAGCCCTGCCTCTTTCATTAAATTGATTACATATTGTCTCGCTTTCAAATCCTCTACACTAAGCGAAAGTCTTGTCGTCCCTTCTTCTAGCAAAGCCCCAATCTCACCTAATTCCAAAAGAGTATTCCATAATCGTTGTTGGTTGATTTGACATGTAATAACCAAAAATCCAACTCCCCTCCACCAAACGTATTTTAGTAAATAAGGTCAACCAAGAGCTTGGCTGACCCCCATTCATTTCATGTAAACGTCCATTTCTCTAATGAGAAGGCAAAAATTCGGTTGTGAATATCTCATTGGCATCAAACGTTTCTTCTAGCAACCCTAATTCATGTAATTGATCGATCAGTGTTGTCCAACGTTCTTCTGACATATAACCAAAACCGTGCTCCTCTGCATCACCACCATAAACAAATTCCATTTGTGCCTCCGTTTCAAAGGCAAGACTCTCTAAAGCGAGATTTGGGTTCGTCTCATGAATCACTTCATTTATTTCATCAGGCGCATCTTTATAATAGTTCCACCCTTCAACAAATGAAGTCACAAACTTTCTCACTGTCTCCGCGTTTTCTTCCACGTAATCTTTAGTCGCAAATAAAACAACATTGTAAGGATCAAATCCTGATTCTGATACTAAAAACGTTTCCGTCTTCACTCCTTCTTTTTCCAAGAAAAAAGGCTCTGACGTTACAAAAGCTTGACTGACAGATTCTGGATCATCAATGAAATTAACGTGCTGCCCTGTATAACCTTGAACACTCACATCACTTAAATCATACTTACTACTTAAGTAATCCCAATATGGAATACCTGGCTGAATAAAGGCTGTTCTTCCGTTCATATCTTCAAACTCATTAATGACAACACCCTCATGCGTCATCAATGCGGCTGGACTATTTTGCATAGCAGCGGCTAATGTAACTAGCTCAATCCCTTGATTTCTAGCAATGACGATTTGATCTGCATGAGCCAAACCAAATTGCGCATTACCTGAAGCTATAATTTGAATTGCTGATACTTGAGGTCCTCCTGGCTCTATTTCTACTTCCAAGCCATTTTCAGCAAAAATTTCTTGTTCATCTGCGGCATAAACACCACCATGCTGACTTTTTGGAAACCAATTAAGTACAAGTTTTACAGCTTCCAACGAATCCGTTGTTACATCCTCTTCAACCTCCGTTTCATCAGCCGACTCAGCATTACCTTCTTCTGTTCCATCAACGGGTTCTTGTCCACCGCATGCCGCAAGTACTAGAAGCATGATGAGAGCAAAAAATAAAGCAATTAACTTGGTTACTTTAAGAGACTGAACATTAAGACTTTTAATCATTGATAGACCCCTCTCTTTTTCAACCTGGTTATTTATCTACTTTCATTGCCGACTCATGCCACGATCCGAGTAAATACTTGGAAAGTAAGCTAACTAGCAAATAAAATCCGATTCCTAAAATTGCTGCTGCAATCCCGCATGCAAATAAAAAGGATGTGTTTACTTGAATCGCCGCTACTGTAATCGCATAACCAAGTCCACCTTTTCCTCCACCAACACCAGCGACATATTCTCCGACAATCGCACCAACAATTGATAATGTACAAGACACTTTTAATCCCGCCATCATATAAGGCAATGCCGCTGGAATACGTAACTTCCACATTTTTTGCCATTTTGATGCATTGTATAAGGTGAACAATTCGTCCATGTTTTTATCGACAGAATTAAGACCCATTAACGTATTTGAAATCACAGGGAAGAATCCAATTAAAAAGGAAATCACAATAATCGAATTAAAACCTGACCCAAACCAAATCACAACAATTGGCGCAATCGCGACAACAGGTATCGTTTGTAAAATGATTGCATATGGATAAATACTCCGCTCCAATATTTTAGAACTAGCTAGAAGAACTGAGACAGAGATACCAATGATCGCACTTAAAAAGAATCCGATCACTGACTCTAGCACTGTGATTCTTACTGCTTCCCAAAGAATATTCCAACTGTTTATGGTCGCATTCCACACATCAGTCGGTTTCGGAAAAATGTAATGAGGCATTCCAAGTAACAAAGGAAGTAGTTGCCATACTGAAAGAAAGAGGATGAATGCAATCAACGGACCTAAGTATACATGTTGAAAGTGACTCCATCTCGTTTGACGTGATTTCGAACGAGCAATCGCTTTTATAGCTACTTTTTTTGATACATCAGCGGAAGGCATCGCCACCTATACCAACTCCTTTCGCTCGGAACTTTTTTCAAGTTCTTCAGAGGTAAACTCGACCATACTACCAAACTCTCTACTCGTAAGACTACTCGTCTCTCTTGGATAAGGGAGATTCACATCAATAACAGACGATAGTCTTCCTGGTCTAGCTGACATAACCGCTATTTTGGAAGATAAAAAGACGGCTTCAAACACATTATGTGTGACAAACAAAATCGTCGTTTTCTCTTTTTTCCAAATGTCTAATAGCTCTAATTGCAAGCCTTGCCTTGTCATTTCGTCAAGTGCTGCAAAAGGTTCATCCATTAATAATAGTTTCGGTTTTGCCGCTAATGCACGTGCAATTGAGACACGCATTTTCATCCCGCCTGATAACTCACGAGGATACGCTTTTAAATAGTCTTTCAACCCCACCATTTCTAAAACTCGCATGGCTTCTTCTTTCCGTTTGCGTTTACTAATTCCTCGTAATTCCAGCGGGAGCATGACATTATCTAAAACCGAACGCCAAGGAAGAAGATTTGAATCTTGAAAAACAAATGCAATATCATTTGTTTCACTTATCATCTCTTTTGGCGATTTCTGATAGACCTTTAATTCTCCTTTTGTCGGTTCCCCAAGCCCTGCGATCATCCTTAATGCTGTCGACTTCCCACAGCCTGAAGGCCCTAGAAAGCTGATAAACTCTCCTTCTTTTATCGTTAAATTAAAGTTACTCAAGGCAACGGTTCCGTTGTTATAAATTTTATGAACCTGTCGAAATGTAACAATCTCTTGCTCTGACCTGACCAAGTGAATCTCCTCCTTTTAAAGTCTATTAGCTCCCTCGATAGGTACTATAACCACCAGGAGCTATGAGTAGCGGAACATGATAGTGATCATATTCACTCGCGATCCGAAAACGAATAGGAACAATATCTAAAAAAGAAGGAGGTTCTTGTTTACTACCATCCTGGTTAAAATACTCTTCAACATGAAACATTAATTGAAAAATACCTTTTTTCATGCTTTCTCCTTCAAGCAACGGTTCATCTAGTCTGCCATCTTCATTCGTTGTAGTTTGAGTGAGCTTTTCATATTCTCTAGTAAGCTTGTTGTATTCGAATAGTTCAATGATCACACCACTTGCAGGCTTACCAGTGCTTATATCTAGTACATGTGTCGTCAAACGCCCACTCATTTTTCCTCTTCCGCTTCTGCCAAAGCTAAGTCTTCTTTTGTCACAGAGAACCCCTGAAATCCGTACGGGGGACGTGGATCTGTGAACACTTTTCCATCAGCAGAATACGAGACTTCTTCAACAATCGTTTCCCACGTACGATTATTTGATACAAATGAAATTTCGGCTAATTGAGGGAACCTTTTTAACACTCGCAATCCGATTTTATAAATTAAGTTTTGGATCGACGGAGAATCTTCTTGATGAAACAACGTCTGAGCAATATGTGCAACTTGCTCTGCACATACATATTGATCAGGCTGATCACCTTTTGCATCATCTGTATCTTCATAGTGCCAATTAATGTCTAAATAAATAAACAACGGACGATCAAATGATTCAGGTAATGTTGTATACTCATCCTTGATGTAGCCGTAAAAAGAGCTTCCTTTCACCTTAATTAAGCGCAGCCCTTTGACACCACTCGTTTGCTCAATTACCTCGTATTGGTCATCTGCCGTTCTCTCTACCTGCACCGAAGCAGATGGCTGTTCCACTAATCCTTGACGAAAAACCAATTCACTTGGAGCAAATCCACTCTCTGTTGGGATCTCTACTTCATTAAAAGGAAACTGTTGTCCTGACATCGTCACTGCTTCAATATGCGGATACTTTTGCAAAAACTCCTTACTAACAAATTCTAAAAATCCTTCCATCGTCGCCCCTGTATAATCTCCTGCATGTCGGAGTATGAAGTTTTTCATCGAGTCTGTTGCGACAACTTGAGTGTTATCCCCTTCTGTAAAGGAAGATAAAAACGCATTCCCCTTGATTGCAACTTGAATATCCATTCCGAAAATAATATTGCTTCGTCCTCTAAAACTCGATTCAGGAATTTCCCGAATTCCTTTAAGAGGCTTGGCATATGTTCGGTAAACAAATACATCTGCTTTGCCGTAATACATTGTTCGTTTAGTCGCTACCTTTTGAACTGACTTTGTTTTCATAAAAAGCCCACCTTTACTTTTTTAATATTCAGATATTATAGTTTCTTCATCACGCACCGTATCCAAAAGCCTGAACTTAGCAATCTTACTTACCTCATTTAAAGCCGTTTGTAATTCAGCTTCATAGCTGTTTGCAATTCTTTTTTTCATACTTTGTTTAATCGAATGCTTATCTTGACCTCGGACAGCCATAATAAATGGGAAACTGAATGCCTGAACATACTCTTTATTCAAACGCGAAAATTCATTGAATTCTTCTTCAGATAATTGACTTAGCCCAGCTTGTAACTGTTCATTTGTAGATGTTTCTGATATTTCCATTCTCGTTCCTAAGTCAGGATGCGATCTCAGTAGCGCTAACTGTAGTGACGGATCTGCCGCATACATTTCCTCAATCATTTTCTGATACATTTGTTCCAAACTTGAAAAAGGATGATGCATCCATGCTTTTTTTGCAACCCATGGTGAATGCTCAAATACAGACCCAATTGAATCCACAAAATCTGTTTTACTCATTTTGTTGACTTCTTTCATCGAATACTCGATAGCCTCCACCTTCTTTCTAGAATTCTGGTACTCTACTTGCGTTCAGTTAGTATTGGTTATAGTCAAATCATACTCATTAACAGCTTTACGGTCATTGTGTAGCGTGACTAAAAATCATGAACGAAATTAGCTCATCTGACCAATACTAGAGGATTTCATCATGCTTTTTATGGTCTGATCTGACGTAGTCTAACTGAATGTATTGCAAGATCTAAGATTTTTAGAGAAATGAAGGAAAGAAAGATTGTGTTAGATTTATTCACTTTGTGTTTTCAACCAACTGATTTATGTTGCTCATATATCTTGACTCCTCTTTTTCATGACATCTTCAAGTTTTTCATTTCTTTATCTATTCTTATTTTGTAGCAAATAACCAAATAAAGGATACTATTCGTTATGAAAGCTAACAAAGAAAATCAACTTATACTTCTTAAATAAGAAAAAACACCGTTTAGTCGGTGTTTCTGTTCATTTATCTGCCAATCCACACAGCAGTTGCACGCATTTTTCTATAATCAATTTTCGTGTGCTTTGCTGCGATTTCGACCATTCGAAAAGCTGCCTCATTCGCTCGTCTAGCCAGTTGCTCTTCATTTGTATGAACTAAACGGCCATCTTGCACAACGACCTTCCCACCTACGATTGTCATATCCACTTGAGCTGTACCTGTCACGATTGGAAGTGTGGCATCATCGAAAAGGGCTCCAGCAAATTCTAAACGACTTGCATCAACCATAAACATGTCCGCTGCTTTACCCACTTCTAACGATCCAATTCCATCCTCCCAACCGAGAACCTTAGACGATCCCCTCGTTGCAATGTGCAAACAATCTTCTGCTCGTAACGCAGTAGGACCATGCTGAAGCTTATGTAATAAATTCATTATTTTTAACTCGAGCAGCATACTCGAAGCGTCATTTGAAGCAGAGCCATCCACCCCTAAGCCAACTTTCACTCCTGCTTTTAGCATCTCGATAATCGGAAATGTGCCAGAAGAGAGCTTCATATTGCTACTTGGACAATGTGCAACTCCACATCCACATGAACCCATTTTACTGATTTCATCTTTGTTAAACCAAATACCATGTGCATACCAAACATCATTGCCGATCCAACCCGTTTCTTCCATAAAGTCTAATGGACGAAGACCGAGCTTTTCCAGACAATAATCTTCTTCGTTTTTTGTTTCAGCCAAATGAGTATGCATGCGAACACGATAACTTCTAGCTAAGTGAGCAGATTCCCTTAATAAGTCCCTGCTAACTGAAAAGGGAGAACACGGAGCAACACCCACTTTTACCATCGCAAATTTACTTGGATCATGATAGGTTTCAATGAGTCTCCTTGTGTCACGAAGGATAGAGTCTTCCGTTTGGACAACTTCATCTGGCGGTAAGCCACCCTTTGATCTTCCTAAACTCATTGAACCACGTGTCGGAAAAAATCGTATACCTAACTCACTAGCAGCACGTATTTCTTCGTCTATTAATTGATCACTAACCCCATCTGGAAAAACATAAAAGTGATCTGAAGTCGTGGTACAACCACTCTTTAACAATTCTCCTATTCCGACCATTGCACTTAAGTAAACATCCTCTGGTCTTAAATGCCTCCAAATATCATAAAGCGTTAGCAACCAATCAAATAGCTCGACGTCTTGTGCAAATGGGATGTTTCTGGTAAAGGTTTGATACAAATGATGATGGGTATTAATGAGACCTGGATAGATGATTTTATTTCTCGCATCAATCACTCTTTCTGCCGTCTCATAAGGTAGGTCGACCCCCATCGCTTTTATTTCTTGCCCCTCAATATAAATGCTTCCGCTAGGTATCCGACTTCTTTTGTTATCCATTGTGATAATGTTTCTCGCATTTTTGATTAGTAGACTTTGCATTTTCTAAACAGTCCTCCTGCACCTAGCTCAGCTTAATCGTTTCGCTTCCTCAAAATCATCAGGGGTATCAATATCAAACACTACATAAGGATCGTCAACTGAAAACTTTCCCATCTCAAAACTGTCCATTAACCTCCGTCCCCCTTTATCACCTGAAAGTGTTTCGAAATCTACTAATCGAACATTCCCCCAAAACACTGGATGACCTGGTTTCCCTTCAAAAAAAGGTCGGATTACAAAAGGGCCAGAATCACTCGTTGCCCGTTCTCGCCCTTTTTCAAAAATAGATTCTATTGTTTCATTTGTTATAAACGGCTGATCTCCTAAGAAAAACATCGCCGACTGAATGTTTTTCTGTAAGTGGCGTATAGCTGTCAAAAAGGACGTACTCTGTCCTTTTTCATAATCAGCATTCATCACCCACTGAATATAAGAGGAATCAAGTTGAATAAGTTGTTGAATACGGTTTGCTTCAAAACCAATAACGACAATCACTTGATCAAATGAATGTGCCAACACTTTTTTTATGACTCTCTCAAGTAAATACATGCCGTTTAGCTTTAATAATTGCTTGTTTACTCCCATTCGCCTCGACTTTCCTGCTGCTAAAATAACTGCACAAACTGGCTCGCCCTTCATTCCACACCTTCCTTTACACAACCGTTTCTCGCTTCTTCTTTTTTCTCATCAACATTCTCTTTTCATTTCTGACTTGAATCAATTCTCCTAAAATGCTGATGCTGATTTCTTCTGCTCCTTCAGCATGAATCGAAATACCAACTGGTGAGTGGATCCATTCTGGTAATGGGAGAGACGCTACAAGTTTTTCTGTTCTTTTTTTCGGACCAAGTATACCAACGTATTTAGGTCGGTTCTCTTGCTCTAAGAAATACGTTAATATTTGTTGGTCTTGTTGGAATTGATGAGTCATAATTAACACGTAACTATTCTTTTTAAGACAGTTTTTTGCGAGGAAATTTTCAGGATGTTCAATGATGAACGAGCTAGCATTTGGAAAACATGCTCTCTTACAGCGGCTTTCCCTTGGATCAATGACAACTGGCAAAAAATCAAATTCAGCCGCTCGCTTTACAAGTGGTTCGGCATCAGTACCCGCACCGAAGATATAGAGAGTATCTTGTGGTTCATGTAATTCAAACATGAAAGTCGTATTCAATTCGATAAAATGCTGATATTCGAAAGTCCTCTCTGTTTTAAACATTTGGTTTACTGTAGGCATGACAACCTTTTTTAAATGAGGAAGCCGTGTCCCTATCACTTCTCCATCTTCTGCCACAAATAAACGCACACCATCTTTCTGTCTACTCAAATCACTAATGGAAACAAGGCGTTCTCCTCTCTCTAATCTTTCTAAAACTCGAGACAGAAAATGCTTTGTATCATTCCATTTAATAGGCTCAAGCAAAATAGTGATTTCCCCATTACAGCCCGCACCTTTTCCCCAGCCTAAGTCATCTTCTATTCGTAAATTATACGTAACCGTTTGGTGCTTCTGTAACGTCATCGCTTCCTGGGCATAACTAGACAAATCTTCCTCAAGACATCCTCCACTGATCATTCCGTATTGCTCACCATTTTCAGAAAAGAGCATTTTGGCGCCTTCATGACGGTAAGCAGATCCCTTCACTTGAATAACCGTCGCTAAAGCAAATGATTGATCTGGTTTCGATTTCATAATGTTCAGATATTTATAAAGCTCTTTCATTGTTCTCCCCCCACTCCATTTAAACGGGTTCTATTCTACTTAATCGCTCTAATACTCTGTAGATTCCACCATAACCAGTACAACGGCATAAATTCCCTGCTAATCCTTCTTTTAATTGCTCAACCGTAGGGTGCGGATGTTCTTTTAATAAAGCCTTTAATGAGATAACCATGCCTGGTGTGCAATATCCGCATTGAAATCCACCTTCTTCTAAAAAGGCTTGCAAAATAGGATCCACCTCCCCTGCACTTATTCCCTCAATCGTCACCACTTTTTTTCCTTCACATTGATAAGCCATTGTTAAGCATGAATTGTATGTTTTGCCATCAATTAAAACCATACACGCCCCGCACCGGCCAATCTCACATGACACCTTCGTTCCTGTTAGATCTAAATCATATCGGAGAATATCAATTAGACGTCTTGCAGGATCCACTGAAAGATTCATTGTCTTTCCGTTCATTTCAAACGTTAACATCTTTTCACTTACTGACGGATTGACTTTTTGACTCATACGTCTTCTCCCCCTCTATCTCTTCAAGAAAAAGTGAGTCCTGAAGTAATTCTTCTGGCTTGATTGGTAATGACTTCACCCATTTGCCTGTTGCCTGTCTAACAGCTGAGACAATAGCTGGGGCGAGCGCAACTGAACCTACTTCACCCACTCCACGCGGACCGAATGAATCACCGTCGGGCAGCTCCTCAATTGCTTCAACATGTTGCACTGGCACATCCAAAATGGTGGGAATCATATACGTATCCAAATTTTTTGTGACATATCGTCCCCCATCCATAACGGCATCTTCAGTCAACGTAAAACCTAAAGCCATCACACTCCCGCCTTCGATTTGACCAACATACCCCATCGGGTTGATGACTGGACCAGCTGCAACAACGTGATCAATGCCAATAATAGTAACCATCCCTGTTAGCAAATTCACTTCAACCTCTACAATAACCGCCGTACTTGTATAAAGATAATGCGCACCGATAATTGGATCAGGTGTAATGGGATAATGAAACGCAGTTGTAAACTCCAGATCTTCAACACCACTATCAGCTATCTGTTTATACGTAAGTACTTGCTGTCTATAGCCTTTTTTATCCATCCAAATCCCACTTCGTCCTGTTTGTAATTGCTCTTTTGGTATCCCAGTAAGGAACGATGCTCTTTCAAATAGAGCTTCTAAAAATGGGGCTTTCAAACGATTAAGAGATTGCCAAACCATATTGGTCGTCCGTGATGCAGTAGATGACCCACTTGATGGCACAAGCTCGGTATCGCCAATAATGATATTTAAGTCGTCTCTTTCACATTGAAAATGATCTTGCATTAATATTTCTAAGGTTGAAAGTAAACCTTGGCCAAACTCCTCATGACCGAATGCAACTTCAATTTTCCCTTCCTTACTAAGTCGTATTGTTCCGCCTGCATGATCAGGAATTCCATATCCCAAGCCAGAACCATGCATTGCCATCGCCAAACCGATACCGCGTCTCAGCCACAGACTACTATTTTTTGTTGATTCTATTCTTTTTTGCCAAATAGGTGATCGCTGCAAGGCCTCCCACACTTGCTTTGGACCATCTGTTGGAACGATACGCTGTCCCATCGGCCCAAGATCGTTAAGTTGACGTAGATTTCTTCTTCGTAGCTCCCATGGTTCAATCTGTAATTGTTCAGCTAAGCGATCCATCTGACCCTCTAAGGCAAAAATAACTTGATTCCCTCCAAAGCCGCGAAACTCACCTGACACTCCGTTATTTGTATAGACGGCTTTCCCCTTCACATCAACATGCGGAATCAGATACGGCCCCATCGCATGCTCAGTTGCAAAATTTAAAACGGGTCCCCCAAGTGTCGAATAGGCACCTGTATCAGAAAGAATACGAGCTTGATGAGCAAGTAACTTACCGTCAGAATCAATCCCTGTCTTCATTGTCACTTTCATTGGGTGACGCTTTAATCCCGCTTTCACAGATTCCCATCTTGAAAAATGCATCTTGACTGGCCTTTGGCAATGTAGAGCGAGCAATGCCCCGTAAGGCTGTACATTTAATTCATCCTTTCCTCCAAACGATCCACCGATTGGGCTAGAGATCACTCGAATAGTCTCTTCAGGTATGGCAAGGATTCGCGCTAATTGCATCCGATCCTTATAACCATGCTGTGTCGGAGCATAGACAATTAGCTTTCCATCTGCTTCAGGAACAAAAAGTCCACCCTCGGTTTCCAAATACGTATGCATTTGCCTGGGTGTCTCATACGTTTCTTCCACAATGTAAGTACAATTTTGAAAAGCCCCTTCTACATCTCCCCGTGAATAATCGGTCTCATGGAGAATGTTCCCTGCTGGATGAATGAGAGGTGCCCCTTCATCCAAGGCAGCTTCAGGAGAGCTCAGTACGTCTAATTCCTCATATTCCACTTGAATTAGCTGCAATGCTTCTTCTGCAGCCTCCTTTGTCTCTGCAGCTACAGCAGCAACTGCATCACCTTCAAAGCGGACTAGCTCATCACAAAAGACTGGCTGATCTGGCTGACTAATTCCAAATCCGTTCAAACCAGGGATATCACGATGAGTAAGGACAGCTTTTACACCTGGATGCCTCAATGCCACTGAAATATCAATAGAATGAATGCGTGCGTGAGGGTACGAACTTCGAAGTACTCTGCCGTAAAGCATATTTGCACCTTTCATATCCGTTAAATAGCGGAGCCTACCCGTTACCTTCTCCTTGCCATCTGGCCTCACCTTCCATTTACTAGACTCACGACTTAAAAGCATCATCATCACCACCTTTGCTAAGACGATATAATTCACTCGTTATGAGATTGGCAACAACTGATTTTTTATAATGAGCAGTAGCAAACGCATCTGTTTGTGCCGCATGCTCCTCTACTATCAGCTTATGAACCTTTTTAAGTCGATCAATTGAAAATGGCTGATGTTCTAGCTCCCATTCTGCTTTCGATAGTCTCTTTGCAGAAATGGCACCACCCCCAGCCGCTATCGCAACGTTACGAACGACACCCGTTTGATCAATAAATCCTTTACTCGCCACATTCACAACAGATGGTGTAAATGCTTCCCTTCTTCCTACTTTCATATAAAAGGAGAAACCTTCATGTAGCAGTTGTTCATCGATTTCGATTTTTAATCCAACTAATATACGTTTATCCCTTTTGAACTCATTTGCTTGAAGCTTAAATAGCCAGCCTTCCAACGATTCCACCTCTATTTCCGTACCGTTATACCATTGCAACTGTGTATCAAAAATCAGGAAAGCTGGAATCGAGTCGCCAATAGCCGTATAAATATTGCCACCTATTGTAGCTTGATTACGGATTGACGTGGCAGCAATATGACGACAGGCCTTCACAATGGTTGCTAGATATTTGTTTAAAAGTGGATTCTTTATACAATCTGCGAGCGTTGTCGCTGCGCCAATTGTAATGACTCTCTTTCCAGAGATAATTTGTTCTTCAATTTGACTCATCGCTAAAATCTGTTCAAGACTAATCAGATGAGGAGACATCTTACGAAGATTTGCCTCCCACTGCGTCCTGAGCCAAGTCCCACCTGAAACGTAACAATAACTGTTCGGTTCAAGATGATCATGAATATTCCACGCTTCTTCTAGAGTTTTCGGTTTCCAAACGATTTGCTTCGTTAGCACTCTTCAGCACTCCTTTCCTCTAAAATCCTCTCCTATGGTTTGATCATAAAGAATGAGAATGCCAGAAACACTGTTTATAATAAACAAAGTTAGATTGCAACATTAGCTAAATCCACTAAAAGCCGAAACGTCCATTGGCTCTTTGGTTCTCTCGATAAATTGATCATTTTCATAAATCACATCACCACTTACAACCGTAGCCATGATCTTACTTGTTGCTTCCAGCTTTTCATAAGGGGAATAAGGATGACGCGTATACGTGTTAGATTTATTCACTGACCATTGCCTATTCATCTTTACAATCGTCAAATCCGCATCATATCCAGCTTGTATGTCTCCCTTTTTTTCAGAAAGACCAAAGCGTTTTGCTACATTTGAAGTTAAAAGCGGAACCAACTTTTCTATGGAAAAACCACGCTTCATTGCTTCTTGCAGAAAGAATTGAAAGCCGAATTGGATCCCTTGAATCCCTCCCCAAGCCTTCCAAATATTTTGGTCACCTTCTGATTTCATTTGAATCGGACATGGAGAATGATCAGTACCAATGATATCAACCCATCCTCGTTCCACGCACTTCCACAATTCTTCAACCATGTCACGACTTCGGAGAGGCGGGGCGCATTTTAACAGTGGACCAACGTTCAAGAAATCTTGTTCATCAAAAAGTAAATAATGAGGGCAAACCTCAACTGAAACATCGAACCCGTTTTCTTTGTATTGATTGATTAATTCAATGGAGTGCGGTGAACTAACATGAACAAAATGAACTGACACCTTCGTTTGTTCGACTTTCTTCAATGCATCTGTAATCGCAGCAAGCTCGGCACTTGGTGGGCGACTATTTAAGAACGCTTGACGATCCGTTCGCTTATCCATTAGTAATTGGGAGGTGTAGTGTTCAATAAGATCCTGGTCCTCTGCATGCAAAGCCAAAATAGCATGTAATTTTTTCGCCTTGATCATCGCTTCTTTTAACTGATCCTTTGAAATCTTCTCGAAATCTCCTATTCCACTATCAGATAAAAAGGCTTTGAAACCAACGATGCCTGCTTCTTTCATGCCTTTGAGTTCTTCTTCATCTCCAACGTTTGCAGCTGTTATTCCACCCCATAACCCGTAGTGAATCCACGAACGCGAGCTGACATGCTTCTTTTTCATTTCTAAAATATGAGTATTTGTAACAGATGGACTGCTATTTAGCGGCATATCAAAAACCGTTGTTGTACCTCCAGCTGCCGCAGCTCGACTGCCAGAATAAAACCCTTCCCATTCTTCTCTCCCTGGATCATTAAAATGAACATGAGAATCGATAAAACCAGGAAGAACATAGCTGTCAGATGCATCAACCACTTTTAAAAAGTTGCTCTCATCTACCTCTGTTTTTGGAAGAATGATTTGCTCAACCAAGCCTTTGTGGACAATAACGCGCGCCCGCTTAAAAGTACCGTCTGTATAAACTGTTCCATTTTTTATCATTAATTGTTTCACAGACATCCCCACCCACATGATCCATTTTTATCTATTTTGGCTGATTCAACTAAATAATTGATAAATTTTGTAAGAGAATATCCCATAGAAGTTTTCGCGCCGCCATTTTTTTTGTACATTATTAACAACAAAGAGAAAGATCCTACTTAACATGTATTTTTCTACATAAAGGAGTGAATCAAAAATGAAACTGATAGATGTATTGAACCTTTCCACATTCAAGGACGCGACAGTCGTGGCTGGACAACTCGGTTTAACGAACCCAGTCCAATCCGTTAATTTGATGGATGCTCCTGATATTATTCATTATTTAAATGCCGAACAATTGCTTTTGACAACAGCCTACTCTCTTCATCATGACCGACAAGCATTGATCGAATTAGTGCAGCAAATGGCTAAACAAGGCTGCGCTGGGTTAGGATTAAAAACAAAGAGATATATTGAGGAAATTCCAGAAGAAATTATTACCGAAGCGAACAAATTAAACTTTCCCATTATTGAGTTGCCTCTTCACTATTCGTTAGGAGAAATGCTTAATGAATCATTAGGCTGTATTCTTAAGGAGCGGACAGAGGAATTGAATTATGCCTTAAACACTCATAAAGAATTTTCAAATATTGTCATGTCTGGCGGAGGATTTTCCAGTGTCATCGCCAGTCTTTCATCGCTATTAGATGCACCAGTCGTTTTATTAAACTACCGTCTTGATATTTTGAGCTCTTCTCATAGAATTGATCAGGATTCATTTTTTGAAGTGTATTGGCACATTCATGACTTGATTCATCGCCAAGAAATTGATCAATATTTAGCATTAACGCTACCTAATGAAGAGACCTCTTCCCCTTATAAAGAGTTTTCCCTTTATCCAATTAACACAGTCAATCAACAAAAAGGATATGTTGTCATACTAGGGAAAGCCAAATCACATAATAACTCTTTCTTACTTGCAATCGAGCAAGCCTCTAATGTGATTTCATTTGAATTTATGAAGCTACATGCTCTAGAGCAGCATTCAAGACGTTTGAAAAATGAATTTTTCACTGATTTAATCGATGGTACAATTGCTACAGAAGAAGAAATTCAAAGTCGAGGAAAAACATACGCATTAGACAAGTCACTTCAATACGTTTGCATTACGTTTAAAATCGATGGTGGTTCTGACTACTCTTTAGAAAATTATCCATTGCAAGCTGAAAAAGAAATGAATAACAAAAGAGACGTGATCTATGAATTAGTTGAAGTGTTAATTGGGAAGCAGTTCAACAGTAGTATTGTATTTTCAAAAGGCGATCTTTTTGGCATTTTAATCGGGTTTGATTTCTACAATGAATCCGTAGAGAAGAACCTGCTGGATGTGATTCGCCAAACACAAGATGAAGTGTATCATACGTTAGATACCGGCTTATCATTTGGGATAAGCAATATAGCTGAAAAATTAAACGACATAGGGATAGCTTTTCAAGAAGCCGTGGATTCTCTCAGAATGGGCTATCGAGAGAATAAAAATAAATTCATTAAAACATATCGCACAAAAGAGCTGACCGAACTGTTGAAAACGATTCCTTCTCAAAAGTTAAAAGAATTCTATCAAACCTCTCTGAAAGAATTGGCCTATCCGAAAGACAAAGAAAAGAAGGATTTGGTTCAGACGCTCTCCTATTTTTTAAACAATAATTGTCAAATTGCCGAAACAGCAAAAAGTATGTTTGTTCACCGTAATACAGTCATTTATCGAATCAAAAAATGCGAGGAACTACTCGGAAGAGATATTAAGAGCTCTGATGAAACGATGCGATTAAGAATGGCTTTTTTTATTCAATCGTTTCTTTTGCAGAAGTAAGCTCATTTACTAAAAATATTAGCCGTTTCTTAGTGGTGATCGAAACGGCTAATTTGAATATTTATTGATTAAATAGGCTTAAATTCCACCTCTCAGACATCTTTCGCAATAAACGAACACCTGCAATACTATTGTTGTGTTTATTTAAGTCTGGTCCAAGAACAGCAATGCCCATTCGTCCTGGTACTGCCGCGACAATCCCGCCAGAGATGCCGCTTTTTGCTGGTATTCCAACATCAATTGCAAACGCACCCGACTGATCGTACATACCGCAAGTGACCATAAACGTCTTCAATACCGTTACAACATCTGAAGGGATAATTTGTTCATCACTGTCGATATCTTTTCCATTATTTGCAATGACCGCCCCTATACGAGCTAACTCCTTAATCGTTACTTCAATCGACGTCATCTTCCAATAGATGGGCAAAACATCTAATAAATCACCCTCGACATAACCACCCGAACGATTATAATAAAACAATGCCCGATTTAAATCTTGATCCTCATACTGATAAACTTCACGGTTATAATCAATCTCTGGATTTCCTGCTAATTTCCTTGTTAAAGCTAGCACTTTTTGAAAACGCTCATCAACGGTTTCCCCTTTAATCTGCCCAACGACTGCAATTGCACCTGCATTAACCATTGGATTAAGCGGTCCACCATCTTTTTTTACTTCCATTCCCATTAACGAATGATAAGGATCTCCCGTCGGCTCTTTTCCAACGTGTTGAAAGACTTTTTCCTTCCCTTGATCCATTAAGGCAACAGCCAAGGAAATGACCTTTGAAATACTTTGAAGTGAAAATCTTCCTTCATCATCGCCCGCTTGAATCGTTTTGCCATTCAAACCAGTTATCGCGATTGAGATCGCCCCGTGATCCTCATTATCTACTTTTTCGATATAGTCAGGAATTCTCCCGTTCCGCGCTACATCTCTTTCTTCATTTATAATATCCTCTAGGTATGCTTGAATATCTTCATTGATTTTATCCACGATTTCATTCCTCCCTACCTAGATGAACTTCCCTCTTTTCTACTAATTAATCATGAAAGTAAGAATGAACACATAAATATTAACTTATTATGACAGCAAATCTTTTAAGAAAATCACAGAAAAGCAGGTCAAGAGACTCTCACTTTCTTTATGCGAGCAAGACTATCGGCTCATTTATTTTCAAGCAGGTTTATTCCCCTTATAAATGGGCAATAATTTTACTACGAGGCAATCATACTAACGAATCGTTAGGCATAATAGTAAGACCTAAAAGAATAATGCCTCTTACATAATCAAACAAGCAATCAAAAATAATAACATCATTTCATAGAAAAGGAGGAATACTTCATGAGCTTGCAAGAATACATCGAAAAGATTAATAACATGCTAGAAGAAGCCAAGCAACAAGTAGTCTCTGTAAAGAAATAATCAAAAAAAGACACGATAGCCTCAGCAATATGAGTGTGATCGTGTCTTTTCTTTCTTCATGGGGTTCTAGACTTAAAATTTAAAGCTTTTAATAAGCGACTGTAGTTCTTCTGCCATTTTTAATAGAGATGTAGCTGAAGCTAACACTTCCTCAAATGTAGCCAGTTATAAAAAATGTTCACTTAATAATTTACAAATTATTCATTACGTCGCATTATTAAACTTTAAAACGGTTAATCTGTTCCATCAGCTCTATCGTTTGCTGATTTAAGCTCGTTATCGAATCCGTTAATTCTTCCATTTTCTTTAATTGATCTTGTGATGTAGCTGCTACATCTTTTGTACTGTTTGACGTATGACTTGAAATAGTAGCCATCTCTTCAACTGTCGCTGCCACTTCTTCAGAGCCTGCTGACATTTCCTCTGATACAGCTGACAGCTCTTGAATTTGTTCTGATATAAATTGAACAGATAGAAAAATGTTCTTGAATGTCTCTCCAGCCATGTTTACATCATTTAATCCTACTTGCACTTCTGATTTCACTTCGTCCATTGAAAAGACAGATCGTTCTGTTTCTTCTCTTAACTGACTTATGATCCGTTCAATTTGTTGTGCTGCTCTTTTTGACTCCTCAGATAGCTTTCTCACTTCTTGTGCAACAACTGCAAAGCCCCGTCCATGTTCTCCTGCTCTTGAAGCTTCAATCGCGGCATTTAAAGCGAGTAAATTTGTCTGAGAGGAAATCGAGGATATCGTTGCATTAATTTGTCCAATTTCCTTTGATTTTTCACCTAATGAGTTGATTACTTCAGAAAACTCTTGAACGACTGAGTTAATTAAATCCATCTGTTTTACTGCTTTTTCAATCGATTGATTTCCTCTTTCCGAGTCCTTTGCCGTTTCAAGCGAACGTTCAGCTACCGTTGAAGATGTTTCGGCAACCTTTTGAATTCCAAGTGACATTTCTTCCATAACATTTGCCGTTTCTCTAGCACTGATTAGCTGCGTTTCAGAACCAGATGCGACTTCCTTAATCGCCTGTGCCATTTGCTCATTTGCAGCTGCCATTTCATCTGATTGTTCATTTAAAAAATGTGTCGATTGCGTCACACTATCTGTTACATCCTTACTTTTCATAATCATCGTTTGAAATGATTGACGCATCTCATTTAATGACTGTTCAATTGATTTGGTTTCATCTTTAGCATCAATTGTAATCACCTGCGTTAAATCACCATTTGCCATAATATTCGTTGCCTCATTTAACTCTTTAATCGTATGATGAATGGCTTTCGAAAAACCGATAAACAAATACAATAGCAATAATACGACCAACAAGAGGATGGCAATGACGACATACTGTGTGAACGTATAGTCCTCTATTCGCTCTTCAATTGTATTTTCAAGCAATAAAATATTTCTATCTAACAACTCATATACTTGATCAATCGTTGTGGTCGCAAGCTCATAATAAGCTTCACCTTCTAATTGAAACTCACTAGCAGTAATCATTTCTTCATGAATAGTAGTAGCTAATATATCAATCGATCCAAAGGCTTGGTTATTTAAAGCTTCCAATTCACTTCTTATCTCTTCATTATTAGCAAAAACCATCGCCATTGCTCGCTGAGAGTTTTGTAACGAGGATTCAATCCCTTCTGTCAGAAAGATTAATTGCCGCCTCTCTTCTTCAGTCATATTGCCTCTTGCTAAAATTCCAGAACCAATTCCTCTTGTCTGTCCCATATATTCTAAAACAATTGGTAGCTCATTAATCGTAATGTCAACTAAATGAAAAACGTGTAATTCCGGATCTAAAACGAGCTCTGCATTCTCACTAATATGAGCATTCAACTGTAACAACCCACTCACAAATTCCGTATGTAGCTCAAAAGATTCAGCCAATTCAAGATTCTCAATATTATCTCTGATAAAATACCAATTGTTTTTTTGCAATTGCCACTCTTCACCAAGACTTAAAGGATTACCATAGCTTGCATTTTGCTGATCAATCCGATCTATAAAACCATCAATATCTTCTTGCAGTTCTACCAAGTTCCCTAAAGCAGTCGTTTCACCTCCCAAATATAAAGCTGCTGTTCCTCGATGTCTTTGTGCATTTTGAATAATATGTCGAACCTCTTGATAATACTCTAGACCTACTTTTTCTTGAGCAGAAAGCTGCGTCCGTTCATGTAATTGATTAATAAATACTAAAGTAAAAACACTAAGCGGAAGAAAAAATAGTAGGAAAATAAGGGCAAATTTCCAAGTAAACGTTAAGCGATTCATCAATGATACAACTGGTTTAAATAATTGGTTCATGATAAGTTCCTCCATTATCTACGTATAAGTGGCTACTTCATTCCCTCCTTCAAAAGAACCGTCTTTGTTCATTTATTCTAAACAGTATTAGTCATTTTGTGCGATGGTTTGGAAGGTTAACTTACAATAGAAATGTCGAATTACTAGAACCCTTTAATCACTATGTTGAGAGGGTAGCTCGTATATCCCCCATAAATCAAAAAACCCTCGACTTAGCAATTCTATCTAAGTCAAGGGTTTGTAATTATAAAATCGGTGATAAAAGGGTTGAAAAGGCTTCTTTACATTTCACCCAATTCGATCGTTTTTGATAGAGCTCATACGTTATTTCTTTTGAAACCTCCATATCTACTTCAAATGCTTTTGCCAGCTTATCGGATGTCTCATCGTGATAGATAAATGAATTAATTTCGAAATTTAATTGAAAGCTTCGCATATCAAAATTTGCCGTCCCCACTGAACTAATTTTCCGATCCACTACTATCGTTTTCGAGTGAATAAATCCTCGTTCGTATTGATATACCTTCGCTCCCGTCTTTAACATTTCACCTATATGAGCATACGTTGCCCAGTAAACAAATGGACCATCAGGCTTATTTGGAATCATAATTCGGACATCAATACCTGAAAGGACTGCTACTCGCAAAGCATCAAGAATCGCAATATCAGGAATAAAGTACGGCGTTTGAATATAAATCGACTCCTTAGCAGCCATGATCATTTTTAAATAGCCATACTTAATTTCTTCTCCTTCCGAATCAGGACCACTTGAGACAATTTGCATCGGTATCACATTCTGTCCTTTCACCTCAGGAAAATACTCCTTGTGAAAGGTCATCCTTTTTTCTTTTGAAGCTTGATTCCAATCTTGAATAAATTTCGTTTGTAAAGGTTTAACGGCATCTCCTTCAATTCGAAGATGAGTATCGCGCCAATAACCAAACTTTTTATCTTTACCAAGATATTCAACTCCCACATTAAATCCACCAACATAACCAATTCGCCCGTCAATATTAACAAGTTTTCGATGGTTACGATAGTTCAAACGAAAATTAATAAAAGGAATTTTAGAGGGAAAGAAAATAACGACTTCGCCTCCAGCCGCTTTTAATTCAGATAAGTGGCTTTTTTTAAGCTTAGCAGATCCTAAGTCATCATAGAGAAAGCGCACACTCACCCCCTCGTTTGCTTTTTCGGTTAAGAGGCGAATCAATTGTGCACCAATCTCATCATTGCTAAACAAATAATATTGAATATGAATAAACTGCTTGGCTTCTTGAATGTCTTTCAGTAGCCGATCAAATTTATCTTGACCATCAATGATAAGCTCTACGTCATTTTCGATAGCTAGTAAAGCGTCGTGATGAATAAGGTGCATATCCACAAGCTCACGATACTGTTCAACAGTTGGAATATCAAACGAAAAATTAGGTTCTTCTACTTGTTTTTTCTGAGAAGAAATAGCCTCCCCTATCCCAATTTTTTTTGCCGCTTCTTTTTTAAATTGATTCCGTCGTGTAACATCTTGGCCGAATAAGAGATAGAGAATCGATCCGACAAAAGGGAGAAAATACAGAACAAACAACCAAGCCCAAGTGGTTGTCGCATCTTTTCTTTCAATAAAAATTAAGATAATAATAAAAAGTAGATTAAGGAGAAGACCTACTATTAGTATAAGAGAAAACATGTCCATATTTCACCAATCCACCTGTTCAGATTTCGTGATTGCAATCATTTTTTAAAATTCTTGTATAAAGTTCATTCCCATTATCTGAAAGCTTGAAACAAGATTAGCGAGATGCACTAAGTATTCTTTCACTTTCATGAACCTATACTCTCATACGAATAGAAAAGCCTCATTCTTTCTCTTTTAACTAGGAACTAACCTACACAAAAAGGGCCAGCCAGTAAAAACTAGCTAACCTAATTGCGTATATGCTATTTCTCTATTTTTCTTCAAAAATCGCAAGCGGCAATAAAGCACTAACAACATAATGACCTGCATCAACGATTTCAGATATTTTCAAGTCAACACATTGACTTGAAAGCAGATATGCATCGATCTTTGGCATATCGTACGTTGTCGCAATATGGTCTACCATCGCACGAAGAGCATCTTGTGAAGCCGTCATTAAATCTGTTCCAACACCCGTTGTACCATAAAATCCTGCATGATTTACTTTAGGTGTTAATGCCCCCTTTGTCTGAAATTGTGGTGCTGGAATCGACTTTCCTTTGATTAATGTAAACTTCAGACGTGATTCCATCGGGCACTCCAAAGCTGATACACATACTTCGCCATCACCTTGTGCCGCATGACCGTCACCGCAACTAAACAAAGCCCCCACTTCTTGTACAGGAAGATATAGCGTCGTTCCTACCGTCAATTGACGAGTATCCATGTTTCCACCAAACGTCCCAGGTGGCATAATCGGAGTACCATCTGCATCCTGTGGACAAACACCCATCGTACCTAAAAAGGCTTCAATTGGCACTTTAATATCTTCTCTAAAGTGAATATATTCTCCGTCTGATAAATCGAACGTACGAAGATATGCATCAGGAAAATCCTCTGCTAAAAGACCAAGCCCAGGTAGAACAGCCGTCCATCCCCAGTCTTTTACTTTCAGATCTAAAATTTCAACAGCTAGTGTATCACCTGGCTCTGCCCCTTCTATATAAACTGGACCTGCTAGAGGATACACACGAGTCCAGTCAAGGTTAGCAATCGCTTCGGTTGTCGAATTGAGGTTGAATTGTCCATCTGTTACTTCCCTCGTATCAAAAATGACTGAATCTCCACTTTGAATCTTAATAACGGGCTCACGTTTAGCGTCCCAAGAATAATGCACTACATCACTCGGAAAATAATGAGTTTTTGACATAGATGATAACACTCCTTTTCATTAGCTACTAACACTATTCTATTATATGAAATTTTCATAACTTTTGAAATAAATAAGTCCTGATAAACCTATTATTGTTGAGTGGAGGTTTCATTTTCTTGACGACAAGGAATAGATAAAGAAAACGAAATAAGAAAGGTGATTTCAATGAAGAAATTATTATTAGCTGTATCGGCTTTAAGTCTATCTTTTATCTTAGCTGCTTGTGGGGATGGGAGTGAACCAGTAGTAGAAAATGAACGTATAGAAGCAGATATAGAAGCAGTTGAGGGAGAAGAAACTGAATAAGTCGTTTCACAAAGAATACCATTGCGTATTCCGAGAAAATATTATATTATAATAACACAAGCTGCATTGTACGTAAGATTGATTAAGTTTTAACCTTTAAGCTGTAATTAGGGAGTTTTACATTGAAGCTAAAATGACAAGCCTCTGTCTATAAGACATGGAGGACATGCAGGAGAGCTTCTGCGAACACCCACTTTGAGGAGTGGTGGTTTAAAACTTTCTTATATTTTTGATACGGCAAAGGCGGCTTCCTAATTTGTGAAATCAAACCAGTTTCTTTTTAGAAGCTGGTTTTTTTGTTTGTTTAAAAGAGGCAGACACCCTTCATGATCTGCCTCTCTCCTCATCCATTATGAATTTATCATTCTCTTTACTACAGGAAAGCTAATTGTGATTGTTGTGCCTTTACTGTTTGATTCTTTTCTTCACCGTACTTTAATCTAAATTTTCTCCGTTTGTTGCAATAACGTCCTTGTACCAATGAAAACTTTTCTTTTTAATTCTTCTAAGTGTACCATTTCCTTCATTATCTTTATCGACATAAATGAAGCCATACCGTTTTTTCATTTCAGCTGTAGAAGCACTTACTAGATCGATTGGTCCCCAAGATGTATATCCGATTAAGTCCACACCGTCGGCAATCGCTTCTTTCATTTCTTTCATATGATCTCTTAAATAATCAATGCGATAGTCATCATTTACAATGTCACCTTCTTCTAGCACATCAATAGCTCCAAAGCCATTTTCCACGATAAATAAAGGCACTTGATAACGATCATACAGCGTGTTAAGCGCAAATCTCAGACCCTTTGGATCGATTTCCCATCCCCATTCTGAAGCTTTCAGATGCGGATTCTTGACTCCTCCCATGATCATATTGGCATTCGTTGTACCTGCTTCTTCAGGGGTTGCCGTAGCCGTTCTACTCATATAATAGCTAAATCCTAGATAATCTACTTTATAGTTATGTAGAATATCCGCATCACTATCTTCCATTTCAATGTGAATATCATTTTCTGCAAAATAGCGTTTTGTATAGGATGGATAGTATCCCCTAACTTGAATATCTGTAAAGAATACAGCTTCTCGGTCTAATTCAAGCGCCTCCCATACGTCTTCAGGCTTACTCGTCAATGCATACGTCGGAAGATAAGAAAGCATACAACCAATTTTCGCATCAGGAATAATTTCATGGCAGGCTTTGACTGCTAAAGCACTTGCGACAAACTGATGGTGCGCTGCTTGATACATCGTATTTTTCTTATTCTCACCTTCTGCAAAGACAAGTCCGCCACCAGTGAATGGTGCGTGTAAGACAACATTGATCTCATTAAATGTCATCCAATATTTCACTTTATCTTTGTAGCGTTCAAATAACACCTTTGCATAGCGTTCGTAAAATTCGATCAGCTTGCGGTTTTTCCATCCTCCATAATTCTTCACAAGTCCTAGTGGCATTTCATAATGAGAGATTGTGACCACTGGTTGGATATTACGCTTTAATAATTCATCAAATAAATCATCGTAGTATTGCAAGCCCTCTTCATTCGGCTCTAGTTCATCCCCATTAGGGAAAATTCGTGTCCAAGCGACTGATGTCCGGAAGCAGTTAAAGCCCATTTCTGCAAATAAAGCTACATCCTCTTTATAACGATGATAAAAATCAATTCCTGTATGATAGGGATAATAGTTTTCCATCGAATCATCAAAAGGGCTCATAATGCCATGTGGTAACACATCAGCTGTTGAAAGACCTTTCCCCCCTTCAAGATATGCACCTTCTACTTGGTTAGCGGCTACTGCCCCGCCCCACAAAAAACCTTCAGGAAACTTCTTCTCTACTTTACTCATCATCAAACTCCTCCTTATTAATAGCTATTAAACACGTAAAGTGAGCAATAGATCGTTTTCATTTATTTCTTTTTGTTGATTTGACTCAATCGTCGTATACTGCTTCGTGTTTGTAATAATAATAGGCGTGATCGTGTTATACCCTGCTTTTTGGATCTCCTTGATGTTAAACTCGAGCAACAAATCTCCCACCTTTACCTCGTCATCAGCATTTACATAAGTAGTGAAAAATTCTCCATCTAATTTCACCGTATCAATGCCAACATGAATCAACACTTCTGCCCCGTCATCACTCTTTAATCCAATTGCATGCTTTGTTTTAAAAACAGAAACCACTTTTCCATTAATCGGTGAGACGACCTTTCCTTCACTAGGTTCAATCGCAACACCTTTCCCCATGATTTCTCCAGCAAACGTTGGGTCATTCACTTCACTAAGTGCTTTTACTTCTCCTTTTATTGGGCTATAAATGTTTTGTTGATTTACAGTTCTCGGCGAATCCTCTTTTTTCGGTGTTGTCTTTTTTTCTACCGTATTATCTTCAGCTGAAACCACATCTTCAAATCCTAAGAAATACGTAATAACGGCCGCTACAATAAATGAAATTAAAATACCTAGAATGGCATTTGTCAGTGAACCTCCAAAGAACATTGGGAAGCCTGGTAACCCTGCATTACCTGGGAATACGAATGCTCTAATATGAAATAGCGTCATAAACGCCCCACCGACACCACCACCAATTAAGGCAGCAATAAACGGCTTTTTCAATCTGACATTGACCCCGTACATAGCTGGTTCTGTAATCCCCATTGCAGCTGTAAAGCTTGTTGATAATGAGAGTGATTTAAATTGTTTGTTTTTTGATTTTAAAAATACACCAAATGCTGCGCCTGCTTGAGCTAAGTTGGCAGCTACAATAACAGGAAGAATATAGTCAAAATTATTTCTTGCTAATGAGTCCAAAATGATCGGTAGTAACGCATGGTGCATACCCGTAATAACAAGAAGTGACATCGTTCCACCTAATAGTAAACCTGCAAACAATCCAGTGTTATCAAATAAATAAGAAATGACAGAGGATAATGAATCCCCGATTACCGTTCCTACTGGTCCAATCGCAATTAACATTAAAGGTACAACAATAAGTAACGTAACCATCGGAACGACAATTAAATTGACCGATTTCGGTGTAATTCGATCAAGTACTTTTTCAACATACGAAGCTAGCCATATTGTAATCACAATCGGAATAACCGAATAAGCGTATGATACCCCTACTACCGGCAAACCTAAGAAGGATATGCTTTCCCCTGCCCCTAGTAATTCGGTCATTTGAGGATGAACAACAACTGACCCGATCGCGACAGCTATAAATGGGTTATTTCCGAATGTTCTTGCTGCACTATATGCTAAAATGATTGGAAGAAAGAAGAATACCCCATCACCAATAACAGAAAGAATAATATACGTTTGATTGTCTGTTGTGAGCCAACCTAGTGATACAAGGATCGATAACAATCCTTTAATCATCCCTGCACCAGCAATCGCTGGTAATACTGGCGTGAATACGCTTCCAAGGACATCAAAAAGCTTACTAATAATATTTTGTTTCTTTTTTGGACCTTTGGTTTGACTTTTATGTTCAGAAGAAAGGTTTGTCACTTTCATTAATTCTTTATACACATCAGCTACGTCGTTTCCAATGATGACTTGATATTGACCACCACTTTGCATCACACCGACAACGCCTTTTGTTTGTTCCAATTTTTCTTTGCTTGCGAGATCGTCATCATGTAAGTAAAAGCGTAATCTCGTCATACAATGGGTGACTTGTCTAACGTTTTCTTCACCCCCAACAAGCTCTAATACCTCTTTTGCTAATTTTTGTTTATCCATTGTAGTTCCTCCTCTAATGCTTAGAAATGAAAAAAACCTAAACATCGACTAAGCGTTCTTAAAAAGAACACCCTAGTCGATGTTTAGGTTTTGCCTGTTAACAGTAACAATCCTAAACGGACTTATTTAGTTATCACTCTTTCAATATGAATCGTTAAATACAGCATATCTTCATTTGATAATGTACGATCATAAGTTTTTTTCACATATGCCTTCACCTTCTCCGCACATTCAAATGACTCCTTGTATCTTTCTTTCACCATCTCATATAACGTATCATCATTACTTTCAATATTCGCCCCACTTAAAAGCCGTTGAGCAAAATATTTCAAATGGGTCACAAAACGATAGTAATGTAATGATTCTTCATCATAATCAATATTGAAATGATATTTTACGATATTTAAAATTTCCTGCATGATTTTTGTGATATTAACGATGTTCGGCATTTCTTCATTTAACTCAGCATTGACAATGTGCAATGCAATAAATCCAGCTTCATCCTCTGGCAAGCGAACACCTAGCTTTTTCTCAATTATATCAAGTGCTTCTTTGCCAATCATAAATTCCTCTTTGTAAAATTTCTTCGTTTCCCATAACAAAGCATTTTTAATTTCTAAGCCTTGTTGAAAACGTTCCATCGCAAAGTGGATATGATCCGTCAAAGACACATAAATATTATCATGCAGCATTTTCCCTAATTTTATTTTCGCCAATTTAATAATCTCTTCAGAGGTTTCAACAGACTCAATTGGAATTTTCGAAAAGAGCTCCTTCAGCCTTGTTGATATTTCTTTATCCTCTAACGTAAAGATTTTCTCTATTTTATTCTGATCTAGCTCATCACCAGATTTCTTTTGAAATGCAATGCCCCTTCCCATGATCACTAATTCATTTTTTTGCTCATCGAAAACGGTTACGACATTGTTATTTAAGACTTTGTGTATGACCATCTGTATCACCCTTTTAAACATTCGAGTACAAAAAAAGGCAAAACCATAAACTAACACTGTAGTAGTAGTTTACGGTTTTGCCTGCTTAACCAGTAACAATCCATAATGTAAATCTTCGTATTCATTTAATTAGTCATATAATATCATCCCTAAAATAGATGTGCAACACTTTTTTGTAAGCCTTTACAGCATATTTTTTAGAATGGCTGATGATTGTACATGCCCACATAGGGTCTACAGACTTTTTTTGTATTTATGTTCATCATGTCATAATAGCTTTTGCTTCTGACATTGTCTTGGAGATTAATTCCTCAACTGTTTGATGTTCAGCTAACGTCGGACTTTGACCAGACCAAAGGGACATAAACTCTTGATTATTTTGCGAAGAAGCTGCCCCTCTTATTTGCTGGGTAAGGGTATTTTGCACAGGGAAATTTGGTAGGCCGTCTTCATGTTCCTTCATCTCTGTTATAAATCGATTTTTAATTCCTCTTGCCCATTTACCTGAAAATGCGCGCGTTAAAACGATTTCGTCTTCTGTCGTATGTAAGATTGCTTCTTTATGGACATGATGAGCCCCACTCTCCTGACAGGTTAAGAAGGCCGTTCCCATCTGTACCGCCTTTGCACCTAAACACATAGAAGCGCTTAATCCTCTTCCATCCATGATGCCGCCTGCTGCAATCACAGGGATATTAATTTGATCTGCGACTTGCGGAATCAATGACATTAAGCCAATTAAGCTCTCTTCAAATCCACCAATAAATGTGCCTCGATGTCCGCCAGCTTCACAACCCTGGACACAAACCAAATCCATGCCAAGATTCTCATTTTCGATCGCTTCCTTCACATTAGTAGCTGTTCCGATTAATAGAATATTGTTTTCCTTAAGTTCTACAACTACTTTTTTAGAAGGGATTCCGAAAGTAAAGGAACAAATAGGAACGTTTTCTTCTATGACTACTTTCACCTGTTCATGAAAATTAACTAAAGCTGCTTCCGTACTTGAAACCTTAGCCTGCTTTTCTTCAATTTGAAGCTCCTCGTAAAAAGGCTTCATTAGATCCATAGCCGTATTTATTTCACTCTCTGTAGCGTGAATCTCGTTTGGGACAAATAAATTAATTCCAAAATTGTTCGGTGTCAGCTGCTTGATCTCTCTTATCTGCTCCCGAATTTGAGCTGGTGTCATATAACCAGCACCAATCATCCCCAGTCCCCCTGAATTCGATACGGAAGCTACTAGTTTAGAGGTCGTTACTCCTCCTGCCATTGGTGCTTGTAAAATTGGATAGTTAATATTTAATAGCTTTGTCACTTCATTTTTCCACATACCATCCACCCCTATTAAATTTTTCTATTGTACATTTCTTCTATCTTGCATTCCTTAATCCCTCCTTTATAAAGGAAGACCCAAATGCTTCTTTATCATGTTAAGCCTTTCTAGTTAGCATGTCGTATCAGAAGAATATGTTATTCCAATAAAATACTATTAAAACCCAATTACGTTCCAATGCTTTCATATAAATCCATCATTACTATTTTGACAATATGAAAGCGATAAATTATTATATTTATATAATAAGGAGGTTTATCTAATGTCAGATTTAAATAAACAGAAAATTGTGGCAAGCGTCCCTCAGAAAGGATTTTTTGGTCATCCTAAGGGATTGTTTACCCTGTTTTTCACAGAGTTTTGGGAACGTTTTTCTTATTATGGAATGAGAGCCATTCTCGTATTCTATATGTACTATGAAGTTTCAAAAGGTGGATTAGGGCTTAATGAAAGTACGGCTCTTGCCATCATGTCCATCTACGGATCATTAGTATATATGTCTGGAGTCATTGGTGGCTGGTTAGCTGACCGCATTTTCGGAACGTCAAAAGCAGTCTTATATGGCGGTATTTTAATCATGTTTGGTCATATTGTATTAGCACTGCCTGGAAGCTTAACGATGTTCTTTATTTCGATGGTCTTAATTGTCCTAGGTACAGGATTACTTAAGCCAAACGTTTCAAGTGTTGTTGGTGATATTTACAGTGAGCAAGACAATCGTCGTGATGCTGGTTTCAGTATTTTTTATATGGGGATTAACTTAGGGGCATTCCTTTCACCATTAATTGTTGGTGAAGCGATGAAATACAATTTCCACTTAGGATTTGGTATTGCTGCTATTGGTATGTTCTTTGGATTACTTGTGTTTATTTACACAAAGAAAAAGAACCTTGGTCTTGCTGGGACATATGTTGCAAATCCACTAACACCCGCTGAAAAGAAAAAAGTTTTCACCATAATTGGTTTAAGTGTTGTCCTACTAGCTGGAATGATTGCTGTTACCATTCCAATGGGTCTTCTTACATTTGATAGTTTCATTGTGATGATTGGGATTCTGGGAATTTTACTTCCTACTATGTATTTCATTGTGATGTATCGAAGTCCAAAAACAACAGAAGTAGAGCGTTCACGCATTATTGCTTATATTCCATTATTCATTGCTTCTGTGATGTTTTGGGCGATTCAAGAGCAAGGGTCTACAATTCTAGCCGTTTATGCGGATAAACGTACTCAATTAGAGTTTTTAGGTATTCATATTTCACCTGCATGGTTCCAGTCGTTAAATCCGTTATTTATTATTCTTTTAGCACCAGCCTTTGCATGGTTTTGGGTGAAGCTTGGAGATCGGCAGCCATCAGTCCCTACAAAGTTCTCTTTAGCTTTATTATTTGCTGGCTTATCGTTCCTTGTCATTCTTTTACCAGCTTACTTTGGTGGAGCAAATTCATTAGTTAGTCCATTGTGGCTTGTTCTGAGCTATTTCATTGTCGTACTTGGTGAATTATGCTTATCACCTGTTGGACTCTCAGCTACGACAAAATTAGCACCTGCAGCCTTCTCAGCTCAAACAATGAGCTTATGGTTCTTATCAAGTGCAGCTGCCCAAGCCATCAATGCGCAAATTGTTAAATTCTATACTCCTGAAACCGAAATGACCTATTTCGGTGTGATTGGAGGAGCAGCAATTGTCCTCAGTATTCTCCTCTTCTTACTTGTGCCTAAAATTCAAGGCTATATGAAGGGTGTACGTTAATCTTTTAAAATCATCGATAATCCTTCGACGTAATGTGTTTCTAATTTAACCCATTATGACGGAGGATTTTTTACATACTTACACTCTATTTAACTCCCTAAGTGTCATCAGCACATGATCAAGAAAATCAGGGATATCCCCCATATGATCCTCATTAATTTTATGCTTAAACTTGATCTCGACCGTATCTAAGTAAACAACCTGCTCTTGATTGTATTCAAAGCTTAATGTTTGAACAGGTGGAAAATCAGGCTTCCAAATTTTTTGTACCACGTCTTTAATTTGTTTACATTGAGTAGCTACATCTTCTACTTTCATGAGAAAACGCAACAATAGAGTACATCCTGGATTCTCATCAGATGTCTCTAGTATCTCTGCCGCCAAATCTTTAATGGATGCCCCTAACACAATTTCCGCTAAAACATCCTGTTGGTCAGCTAACGTAAATTGAAGAGTAAATTCTCTCGACATGACGGCTAATTCCATACGATCTATTCGATTAGTAATATTGATTTCACCACTCAAGTTATCTAAATCATAAACATGGTTTTCAAAAGCAACTTTTAAATTTTCAAAAATGGTCGGATCAAACATGATTCATAACCTCGCTATCTCTACAAACTTTACATCAATCGTTTCAAATCACCTACCATTTTGATTCTAGCACAATATGTATTCTAAAAAAAAAGCCTTTGCAATCACTGCAAGGCCTTGTTTTTAACTTATTACGCTTATATTCATTATGTTGGATTATGTCCACTCTCTTCGTAAGCGATCAGGATGACATCTCTATCAGCGGCACTTCGTAAACTTGCCTCTAGCTCCATGACTTTTTCAACTAACTCTGGAGTGAGGTTTGCTGTTGTATAGCGATCATACTCTGTGGGATTTTTCTCCAATCCATCCACTCTCCTTTGCATTTTTATCTATTTCGCTCATTTTAATGTGTCTCAATCTGATGGTTTTATTCAATGCTGAAAAATCAATCGATATCCTTCATGTTTTTACCTTTTATAAAACGATATGCTACGTAAATAATATATAACGGTGTAGCAAAATAGATAAGATAAGGAAATGATCCATAGGTTCCTTTGTAGATGACATATAACAAGCATCCCAAAAATATCGTAACAATCGTACCGTATTTTGGCAGAGGTATTTCTTTGAGACTTGGTATTCTAATTGTACTCACCATTAAAAAACACATAGCCGTGAACACAACTGTTGTAATAAAATGAGGTAATCCACCTCCAAATAATGTCAACAAAGCCAATATGCCACCTGCCGCTGTAATCGGCACCCCAACAAAATAATGGAGAGATGATTTACTAGAGCTAATGTTAAACCGAGCTAATCGGTATGCTCCAAAGAGGGGAAATAATCCTGCAATCATTATGCCCATTAAACCAAATTGATAAAAATATGTATAGTACACTAAAAAGGAAGGAGCGACTCCGAATGTGACGATATCCGCTAATGAATCTAACTCTTTCCCTAACTCAGTGTTGGCTTTTAACATTCTAGCCAACCTTCCATCCATACTATCAAGCATCATTCCAATTAAAATCAAAATTGCGGCATTATTATAATGCCCACCAGCAGCATAGCCGATTGAAAGAAAACCACAATATAAATTCCCTAATGTAAACATATTCGGGATACTTTTTGTAAATCGCATACGCTTCCATCACTCCAACATTCAACTCTTTTAAAGTCTTTTCCTTTCATTATAAACCAAATGTCATCTAAAATATCAGTAATTGAATCACTTTTATCCTATTACTAGCTATCTTTCCCCATTCGTTTATAAATAAGTTAATAGAGCATGACATCTTCGTCTCCGATGGGTACTCGTCTTGTTCGAAATATGATACATTATAAAAGGATTGAATAGACGAAGGAGGTTTTTAACATGACTAACCACGAAGAAAATAATGCACTACCACCAAAAACATGTACAATTGATTTACTCGTAACAAAAGAAGATGATGTAAACAAAGTAATTGAGGGCAAGAAAACAGCAACACGCCGTAATGGACGTTATGCTGATATCGGTGAAATGATGGTATTAAAAGATAAACAATTCGTCGTTGAACGCGTGTACTCTCAATCACTAGGTGAATTAACAGATGAGCATGCTCGCCAAGAAGGCTATAATACAGTCGAAGAATATAAAGAATCCATTTTATCCTACCACCCAGGAATGCCATGGCTCCCGCAAATGCGCGTATGGGTTCATGAATTTAGTGCTGTTAACGGATAATAGTTGAAATGGATTTATGGTACCGTATTTTCATTTATCTCCATGTTTCAAGCGCAATCGCTTCAATTGGCCCTTTCTTTATTTTACTACCAATTGTTAAAAAGCTGCGCACCGCAAAGGAAATGGAGATAAATGCTTACCTGAACACCTTCCGATTTGTCGTCAGGCTCGCAAAGCATGCAGGTCACGTTTTAGTTGGAACAGGGATCCTGCTCGTTATTTTTGGTCCATGGACGTGGAGTACTCCGTGGATTGTTATGACGCTGATTATTTTATTTTGTTCATTGTTCTTTCTTGCTCGTGCCTTTTCGCCAACACTTAGGCAGTTTCAAGAAGAATCGCAGAATAGAGATACACTTGTAGCTAAGCTAAAGCGTTCGATTTGGATTTATATCATTTTATTAATGGCTATGCTTTGGTTTATGGTTGGTAAACCTGCATTGTGGTAAAATGAACAACTCCAACAAAAAAAGACCCAATATGGTCTTTTTTTGTTTGCTGCAAAGTAAAGAAAATCTACAAGCTATTCACTACTCAGCTTAGCGCCTTTTACCGTTTTGATACGATAAATGAAATAATAATACTTATATATCACAATCAAAAGTAATACAATCCTTACAATCGTGCTATCGGATAGTATGAAGGGAATCGCAATCATACTATCAGCAAATAGATTAATGATGATTTTCTGTCTTAACGTCATCGCTCTGTTTCTAACAAATTCCTCTAAATGATCTTTATAGATTTTCGTTCCTTTAAACCAAGCTTCAAATTTTTCCGATCCTCTTACAAAGCATCCAGATGCCAGTAATAAAAATGGCGTTGTCGGTAAAAGTGGTAGAATAATACCAAGAATCCCTAATCCCAAAAATACAAAGCCAAAGATCACATATAATACTTTTTTTATCTTTTTGATGAATCTCACTCCTTGCAAAACAGTAACCTAAAACGAAGGAGACTTTCCCTTCTGCTATTTAAACCAGCCTTTTTCCTTAAACCGTGAGATCGCTTCAATGCGGTTACTCACATCTAACTTATCGAGAATGACTGAAATATAATTGCGTACTGTACCAGTGGTCAAAAAAAGCTCGCTTGCAATTTCTTTTGTGTTTTTTCCGTCGGCAATGAGAGCAATTACCTGCTTTTCACGCTCAGTAAGTGGATTTTCATTCTCAAATGCCATATCAATTAATTCTGGGGCATAAATGCGTCGACCGTCCATAATAGTCCGTATTGAATTGGCTAAATCCTCACTTGGACTATCCTTTAACAAATAACCACTTACTTCAGCTTTTCTCGCCCGTTCAAAATAACCAGGTCTAGCAAAAGTGGTTAAAATAATAACTTTGCAAGAGTGATCGATTAATTCCTCTGCTGCATCAAGACCACTTTTCACAGGCATTTCAATATCCATAATGCAAATATCTGGATCATACTGTCTTACTAGAGCAAGGGCCTCTTCACCATTTCTTGCTTTTCCGACCACTTCCATATCTTCTTCCAAATCAAGTAGGGACCCTAGAGCACCAAGTAACATTCTTTGATCTTCCGCAATGACAATCTGGATCATGCCAACCCCTCCTGTTTCGTCTGCAAAATAATATTCGGCACTCGAATATCAAGAATCGTTCCATCTGATCGTAAAATGTCCAAACTTCCATTCACAAATTCAAGTCGCTCTCTCATCCCCTGTAGTCCGTGCCCTTCAGAAAAAGCGATTCTATCTGAGATACCGATTCCATTATCTTCAACTTTTATTTGTAATTCATCCAGCTCCTCATTTATAAAGATTTTACAAGAGGTAGCCTGACTATGCTTCACGACATTGGTCACTGCCTCTTTTAAACACATACTTACGACATTTTCAACGAGTAACGGTGTGTTTGTCAGTTTCGTATCACCCTCGACCGTGAATTCGATTTGCGCAGCCTTCAAAATTTGCTGAATATGAATGACTTCCTCTTCTAATTTTGCTCCGCGCATATTTGACACCATCTCACGCACTTCCTTTAGGGCTGTTCTAGCCGTTTGTTGAATGTCAAGGATTTCTATTTTTGCTGAATCAGGATTAACGCTCATTAATTTTCCAGCCAAATCACTCTTTAAGCCTATCAATGATAATTTTTGTCCAAGCGTGTCATGCAAATCACGCGCAATCCGCTGGCGTTCTTCCATAACCATCAATTGAGAAATTTTTAAATTTGCATCTTCTAGTTGGCCTTCAAGCTTCTCACGTTTGTTACGATTGTACGTGTTAAACGGCAACAAAATAACACCAATCACAGAAATAACGATAAACGGAAACTGAGAGAAAAATAATTCTGTTTGTGTAAAAAAGCTTAAGTTAACGGCCACAATAGTTGTAATAAGATGAACCCCATATAACGTAAAAAAACCAACTCTATTTTGAATATTTCCGATAAAAAAGGCTAAAAACAAAGCAAAATAAACGTAACCAAAAAATAAGGTCATGACTATACTAATCGCTATTTCTATACCCACCCAAAAATAGATAAGCCAACCTTTAGAAGTAAAAGATAATCGATATGCGAGAAAAAATAAGAGAATCATCAAAATCCCAAATATAATCTCAATAATGGATGATGATCGAAAAATAAAATAAAAGGGCAGTATACAAAAAATAATCCATACATAAATGCTCAGCCCTGTATTTTTCGGGAAAATATTATACCAACTTTGCATAACTACCTCCACTTTCTTATCCATTGCTTTTATTATAACAATATCTGTAACACGAAAAACCCTTCAATGCTAAGTTGAATGGGTTTTTTCGCATAATTATTTATTTCCCTTGAAGACTTGGTCCTCTATTATCCATTTGTACGCCAGACTTTGCTTGCTTCAATAAGTGCTTAATCTCTTTAAAGCTTACAAATGCTTTATTTTTTTCATCATACAGACGGAAACGAATTGACTTCAAACTAGAACCCATCGTAATCGTTGTGGCATGTTGTAATGGTGGTGTAGATTCATGTGCTTTTTCGAGATGATAGTTCGGTACTCTTGGACTTAAGTGGTGCACATGATGATAACCAATATTACCCGTTACCCATTGCAAAACTTTTGGCAGCTTGTAATATGAGCTGCCATCTACAGCAGCTTTGACATAATCCCACTCTGATTCATCTTCAAAATAAGAGTCCTCAAACGTATGCTGTACATAAAACAACCAAATTCCAAGTGAACCTGATACAAATAAGATCGGTGCTTGAACAAGCAAAAATGCCTGCCAGCCAATTGTCCAAATCAATAGGGCATAAACAACAACAATTGATACATTAATAAGATATAAATTCATTCGCTCTTTTCGTCTAGCCCCTTTACGGTTTAAACGATTCGTCATGAAGAAAAGGTAAAGCGGGCCTAATCCGAACATAACGAGAGGATTACGATAAAGACGGTATGCAAGCCTTTCCTTGAATGATGCTGCTACATATTCATCTACAGTCATTACCCATACATCACCTGTACCACGCTTATCTAAATTACTGCTTGTTGCATGATGAATAGAGTGATCACGTTTCCATTTTTCATATGGAAACATCGTAATGATACCCGTAATTGTTCCAAGAATATCATTCGCTTTTTTATTTTTAAAGAACGATCCATGACAACAATCATGAAAAATGATAAAGATCCGCACGACAAACCCCGCTGCTACAACAGCTAATGCAAGAGTTAACCAATATGAGACTGACAAGCTTTGATAAGCCAAGTACCACAGCAAGAAAAACGGTGGAATCGTGTTTATGATTTGTTTTACACTTGATTTAGCATCTGATTTTTCGAAAGGTGCCATATTTTTTTTGAGCTGCGCTAGTTTCTGATTACTCATTTCTTCCTCCTAAAATGAACTCATTTATCTCTGACTTTGAAGAAACCATTATTCTACCTCTAGTATAGAAATAATCGATGAGTAATGTAAGTCATGAACGTCAAGTTACCTATATGACATTTGTCATATAGGCTTTATGAAGGAAAAATCAATGAGCTCTCACGAGGGTAAAGATTAGACCGAATTTCCTTAGTTCTTTTAGATGATTTGACCACAGTTTATATTCCGCTTTGACTCCTGATTTTTCGCACTTAAAACTTTCATGAGACTCTGCTCTCAACCTAGAATGAAAAAAGCATTATTTTTTTCTTCCCAACTAGAAACTAACCAACTTTTATACATAAGAAAAGTACAACCCTATCTGATTATACTTTATCGCCTGGCAAGGTCCTAGCTCACATTTCTTTTCTACTTGAATGGTATCCATGTCGCTATTTTAAGAAGCTCCTCATGTTGTTTGACGAAGAGAAACGAGTCCGTCTCACAAGGGACAACATGATGTACTTTCAATGAAGCTTATTCACGATGCTTCCATCGTCTTATTCAATAAAGATGCTGTCCCTTCGAATCAAAGCTCTTCAGCCCCTTGAACATATTCTTTATGTACATAAAAAAGCACAACCCTATTGGATTGTGCTTTAACCGCCCGGCAACGTCCTACTCTCACAGGGGGAAGCCCCCAACTACCATCGGCGCTGAAGAGCTTAACGACCGTGTTCGGCATGGGAACGGGTGTGGCCTCTTCGCTATCGCCACCAGACTATTTGTTTGAACGTCAGATAACCTACGATCTTCTTCGTCAGCTTCCCTTCTCATGTCCTCACGTATCATAACATACGCTCCGGGCATTCGTACGGTTGCTTCCTCGAATCTCTTGGTTCTCTTTGTTCAACTATGTTGAAAGAAATGATTCTCTCAAAACTAGATAATGTGTAAGAAACAACGTATCAAGAATATGTTTGGATAAGTCCTCGACCGATTAGTATCTGTCAGCTCCACGTGTCGCCACGCTTCCACACCAGACCTATCAACCTCATCATCTCTAAGGGGT
>NZ_VLKZ01000010.1 GCF_007830185.1 Halalkalibacter nanhaiisediminis
ATTAGCTCAAAATGTATCGCTAACGATACTTCTTAATAATTGACGAGATATCATGTATCTCTATTTCGCTTGGCTTTTGTTCAGTTTTCAAAGAACTCGGTATCGCTTGTTGGCGACTTAAACATCTTATCAAGTTACAATCAACTTGTCAACACTTTTTTTGGTGGGCCTGAGTGGACTCGAACCACCGACCTCACGCTTATCAGGCGTGCGCTCTAACCAGCTGAGCTACAGGCCCCTAAAAAAGGCATAAAAAAAGCGCCTTATCTATTTGAATATTGGAGCGGGTGATGAGAATCGAACTCACGACATCAGCTTGGAAGGCTGAGGTTTTACCACTAAACTACACCCGCATATAAAAACAATGGTCGGGAAGACAGGATTTGAACCTGCGACCCCCTGGTCCCAAACCAGGTGCTCTACCAAGCTGAGCCACTTCCCGTTAGCATACAACACACACAAAACATCAACCTACATAAACATTCCGTTTAAAAAATGTTTGGTGCGGTTGAGAGGACTCGAACCTCCACGGGGTCAACCCCCACTAGGCCCTCAACCTAGCGCGTCTGCCATTCCGCCACAACCGCATCTGTGACTATATCTTCTATTGCACTTCACTAAAATAAAAGTGCGGGTGAAGGGACTTGAACCCCCACGTCATAAGACACTAGATCCTAAGTCTAGCGCGTCTGCCAATTCCGCCACACCCGCAAAGATGAATGGCGGTCCGGACGGGACTCGAACCCGCGACCTCCTGCGTGACAGGCAGGCATTCTAACCAACTGAACTACCGGACCGAATGGTGGAGGATGACGGGTTCGAACCGCCGACCCCCTGCTTGTAAGGCAGGTGCTCTCCCAGCTGAGCTAATCCTCCAAAAAAACTAATGACCCGTACGGGATTCGAACCCGTGTTACCGCCGTGAAAGGGCGGTGTCTTAACCGCTTGACCAACGGGCCACTTTTTAAAACAATGGCGGAGAAGGAGGGATTTGAACCCTCGCGCCGCGTAAACGACCTACACCCTTAGCAGGGGCGCCCCTTCAGCCACTTGGGTACTTCTCCGTGGCTCCACAGGTAGGACTCGAACCTACGACCGATCGGTTAACAGCCGATAGCTCTACCACTGAGCTACTGTGGAATATCTTGTCGACTTTATAGATTATAAACAAATCAATAAAGCAAGTCAACATTTTTTATCGCTCTTGTTCAGCGACTTCTATAATATAGCACACGATTCGATACGTAAGCAATACTTTTATAGTATTTTTTTTAATTTGCCGTGACACTTTCCACAAACATATTTGGCTACATCAATTCTTCGCTTCCTATTGTATTGAACTTGACAAATTGAACACTCATATCTATGAATGACACGTTCTTTATTCAGTGACACACCAGGTACAACATCGCAAAAACGAGGAGCACCTACCTTCTTCATTAAAACCTTAAAATCTAAATCTCGATGTTGATACCCCATTCCTTGAATATGCAAATGATAGTGACACAGCTCATGTTTTATAATACCAACTAACACATCTTCACCGAAAAATTGATATTGCTTTGGATTGATTTCGATATTGTGATTGTTTAATAAATAACGACCACCAGTAGTACGAAGACGCTTGTTAAATTTCGCTTGGTGATGAAAAGAGCGTCCAAAGTACTCCAATGAGATTCTTTCAACTAGCTTTTGTAATTGCTTATTATTCATCTCTTTATCATTCTTTTCCATTAAATCTTCACCATTCCTTCAACTTTGACAATCCCTCTCTCATATAATAGCTAAAATAACGAGAGCCATTAAGGAGTTGAATTCTATATGCCTACTTGGCTAAAACAAAAATTAAAACGTGCCTATCTTCAAAAAGACCGTTACCAGATCTTAATTCTTAACCAGTGTTGGTTTCATTACAAACAAAAAAATTCAAACATAAAAACACTTAACCATAAGTGATTCTCCTAGTCACACTGACCACCAAAGGGAAATTCTCATATAAAGGAATTAGACCCCAAATCTCCATTCTTCCTTAGCAATTAAGATTTGCATTAGATGTAAATTGGGGTCAGACTTTTATTTTATTTAATAAACGTTAGGAATATTGTTTTTCTGGACGTTTCATTGTGAGAGCAATCCGACCTTTTTGTACATCAACTTGTTCAACCCAAACGGTTACGATTTCTCCAACAGCTACCACTTCTAGTGGGTGCTTAATGAATCGATTTGTCAGCTTCGAGATATGAACAAGTCCATCTTGTTTCACACCGATATCAACAAAAGCACCAAAATCAACAACATTACGGACAGTTCCTTGCAATTCCATCGCTACTTGTAGATCTTCAAGTTGCAAGACATCCTGCTTCAATAATGGCTTTGCTACTTCATCACGAGGATCTCGCGATGGACGAATAAGTGAATCAATAATATCTTTTAATGTCGGAATACCAACTTCTAATTCAGAAGCTATGTCTTCCATTTTTATTGATTGCAATTGTTCTCGTAACTTCTCAGTACCCAAATCATTTACCGTTGCACCAATTTTTTTAAGTAGCTTCTCTGTATCTTTATAGCTCTCTGGATGAATCGCAGTCGCATCAAGCGGCTGAACACCATCTTGAACTCGTAAGAAGCCAATTGCCTGTTCATATGTTTTCGCACCGAGACGAGGTACCTTTTTTAGCTGCGTTCGATTTGTAAAACGTCCCTCTTCATCTCGTCGCTTAACTATATTTGTCGCTACTGCTTTTGATAATCCAGCAACATATTGTAAAAGCGAGACAGAAGCCGTATTAACATTCACCCCGACCTGGTTGACGACCGTTTCAACAACAAATGTTAGTGATTCATTTAATCGTTTTTGCGAGACATCATGCTGATATTGTCCGACTCCAACCGATTTCGGATCAATTTTTACTAGTTCAGCTAGTGGATCCTGCAGGCGGCGCGCAATCGAAGCAGCACTTCTTTCTTCTACTTTTAAATGTGGAAATTCTTCTCTTCCAAGCTCTGAAGCAGAATAAACACTCGCACCTGCTTCATTTACGATAAGATAATAGACAGATGAATTGAGTTGCTTCATTACATCAGCTATGAATTGCTCTGTTTCACGAGATGCCGTCCCATTACCAATCGCAATCATTTCAACTCCATGTTTCTCAATTAACCCTTTCACAACCTCAGCCGATTTCTCTGTTTCATTCCGAGGAGGAGTCGGATAAATAACAGCAATATCGTGGACTTTCCCCGTCGCATCAACAACAGCCAGCTTGCAACCTGTTCGATATGCTGGATCCACACCTAATACAATCTTATCTTTCATTGGCGGCTGTAACAGCAAATGCCTTAAGTTTTCAGAAAAAATGTGAATGGCCTGCTCTTCTGCTTTTTCTGTTAATTCATTACGAATATCACGCTCAATAGAAGGTTCAATCAATCGTTTATAACCATCTTCAATCGATTCAGCTACAACCGTGGCTGTTTTTGCGTTAGGATAACGTATCACCTTTCTCTTTACCTCTTCAATAATACGCTCACTTGGAAAAACAAGCGAAACGCGAAGAATTCCTTCCTTCTCGCCTCGGTTCATCGCAAGGATACGATGTGGTACAATTTTAGAAATCGCTTCCTCATACTCATAGTACATTTCAAATATCCCTTTTTCATCAAGCTCGCCATCTTTTAAAACAGTCTTCATCTTTCCTTCTTTAAAGCCCAACATACGAATCACTTTTCTTAAATCAGCATCATCAGAGATCCATTCAGCAATAATATCTTTCGCCCCTAGAATAACCTCTCCTTTAGTTGAAAGCTCATGTTCTTCAGACAAATATTTTTCAGCCTCTTCTTCCACTGATCCATCTTTAGGAAGCGAGAACAACCATTTCGCAAAAGGCTCTAACCCTTTCTCTTTTGCCACCGTTGCCCGTGTTCTTCTTTTTTGTTTATACGGACGGTATAAATCCTCGACCTCTTGAAGTTTCTTTGCATGAGAAATTTTTTTGCGAAGTTCATCTGTTAGCTTTCCTTGCTCGTCAATTAAACGAATAACTTCTTCCTGACGATTAGATAATTGATTCGCATACTCCCATCTCTCAACAATCGTACGAATTTGAACTTCATCAAGACCACCAGTCATTTCTTTACGATAACGCGCAATGAAAGGAACTGTATTTCCCTCATCGACTAACTTGATCAATTGTTGTATGTACGATGCTTTCAACTTAAGCTCTGTTGATATATGGCTAATTGTTTCGCTTATTAATTGATTGTTCATTTCAACACCTCATCAAAAATGGAATAGATTAATGATAGCATAAGTCATAAGTCGGCTTTCAATTCTTTCTCTCAATAAAGAAAAAACCCTTCCATTTTTGAAAGAGTCTAAGATATTTTACCCACGAGCAAAGTAACATCATCTAGCGCGTAACCGTCCTTCGGAAATAATTCTTCCGTAGCCGTACGAGGCGAATCCATTTTCAGAAGCATTTTCTTTGATGGAGGTTTCTTAATACCATCTGAGTAAAGCAAAAATGCACTGCCACTCTGATAGGGAAAGCGTTGACTTGTAATTCTTTGTTTCTTCCCAGATAAATAGCCGCGGGATGGAATTGGCTGAATCGTCGTTCCATCAGGCATATGCATGACAAAACCAATATTACCAAAATTACTATAGCTGACTTCAAATTTAGCATAATCAACTTTTATAATTGTCATAACAGCTCCGCGCTTATGGAGTAATGCCTGATTACACGCTTCCACTATTTGCTCAACCGATTTGTCATGAAGAGCTTCAATGATCTCAATAGCAGCATTTGCAGATTGATACGCTCCTTCACCACTTCCCAATCCATCAACAACTGCACATACCGTGTAGTGCTCTGTATGAATAACAGTATGAGCATCACCACAGCAAGTTTTCCCTGGCTTAGCTTGTTCTAAAATAGCAACGTCAACCTTCCCATCTTCGTAATAAGTAATCATTATAATATCTCCGATGATTCCATTCGAATGGATTCTTTTAACTTCTCTAAGGCTCTGCGTTGTAGACGCGATACATGCATTTGAGATATTCCTAATTTATCTCCTGTCTCTTTTTGACTAAGATTATCAAAATAGGTGAAATACAGGATTTGCTTTTCACGCTCATTCAATACTTGAAATGCTTTTTCAAGAAGAATTTTACGATCTGTCATCTCATAACCTGACTCTTCATTACCAACTAAATCAAGTAATGTGACTTCTCCACCTTCTTGATCAGCCTCTAATGAACGATCAACAGATAAAGCTTGATAACTTTTACTCATTTCCATAGTTTCTAAGACGTCTTCCTCGGAAACTTCTAAATAGTCAGCGATTTCATGCACAAGAGGAGACCTTTGATACTCGGTCGTAAGCACTTCTACAGCTTTTTTGATTTTTGGACCAAGCTCCTTAATACGACGAGGTACATGGACACTCCACGTCTTATCACGAATAAAACGTTTGATTTCACCTACAATTGTCGGAACAGCAAAAGATTCAAAGCTACGTCCGAACTCTTGATCATATCTTTCCAACGCAGCAAGCAACCCTACCATACCTACTTGGAACATATCCTCATCATAGTCTCTACCTTTTGAAAATTTGCGCGAAAGAGATCTAACTAATGCCTCATAATGATTAACAAGATTTAACTGGGCATCGGTATCCTTTGTTTTCTGATAAAGAGTGATCCATTCGTAGACTTGATCATTGTTCTGGTTGCGCTGAAGAGACTCCGTCGACATTAAGCTCCACCTCATCTCCTTGGAGGTATTTCGTCATCATAAGGACAATACCAGATTCATCATTAATCTCCACTTTATCCATCAGTGTATTAATGAGAAATAAACCGAGCCCCCCCTCTTTTAAATCACCAACTGGCATACTCGCATCCAATGGCCCTAGACGCTCACGTAATCCTTTTACATCAAAGCTTTGTCCACGATCCGCAATAATGATTTCTATTCGATTATCATAGAGGTAAAATGAAACGTTCATCATTCCTTTACCTTGATATGCGTGATTGACAACGTTCGTACATGCTTCTGCAACGGCAATCTTCATATCCTCAATATCGTCATAAGTGAAGCCTAGACGATTCGCCACTCCAGAAACAGTCAAACGCACCACACCTACATATTCAGGCTTAGCAGGAACAGTCATCTGAATGTGATCGGCTTCATGCTGCTTCATTTCGATTCCTCCTCAGCTCGCTTAATAGAAATGACTTCATCTAGACCAGTAATAGAAAAGAGGCGTTGAATCCGTTCGGACATCCCTGTCAATGCCAGAGTACCTTCATGAGCGTGCGTGGCTTTTAGGACTCCAATAAAAATCCCTAAACCCGTACTATCAATATATTGAACATCAGTTAAATCAACTGTAATGTTCTTCCCAGGTTGTTCCGCTAATGGAATCAATGTTTCACGTAACTTCGGTGCTGTATAAGCATCAATTTCACCAGATAAATAGACGACATTTATATTTTCTTTTTGTTCTTGACGAATAAATAGATTCAAAACAAATCCCCCTCTTTACAAACTTCATACATTTTACAATACCACGATATCTTATAACCTAAACGTTTCTTCTAAGTATCATTAATGTAAAATCATCTTTCAACTGGAATCCCTGCAACTTTGCAAGCTCATGATATACACTTTCTACCAGTCTTTGTGCAGATAAATGCATGTACTTCCTAATTAATTGAATAATTTCTTCACGCTCAATGAAATCATCACCAATCCGACACTCTGTCACACCGTCAGAAAGAAAGATTATAAAATCACCTGCATTTACCTGCATATGATACTCTCTAAATTTTGTTTTTCTCGACACACCCAAGACAAGCCCTTTTGCGTACAGTTCATGAAATTGATCTGCTTTCGCATTGTAAAAAAAGCCCGGCTCATGACCAGCACCAGAGTACCGAAATTCGTGAGTATGCGGATCATATGAGCCATACATCATGGTAATAAACATACTGTCATCAACATTATGTTCAACAACACGGTTTAAACTTTCTAAAAGTTGTCCTGGCTGCAAACGTTGTTCAGGTAGACTATCCATCGCATATTTGATCATGGACATACAAAGAGCAGCAGGCACACCCTTTCCGATAATATCTGCAATGGCTAATCCAATACATCCACGATCATCTTGAATATAGTTATAATAGTCTCCACTCATTTTATTTGCAGGCACACTTATAACACCAATATCTAAGGATTCCACATTAGGAACCACTTCTGGTAGAAGTGTTTGTTGCATATTTGCGGCAACATCGATTTCTGATTCTAACTCAAGTTGTCGATCCCTTAAACTTTGGTGCTCACGATAGGCAAGACCATAGCCCATCATCACTTCGAGCAATAAATCAAACGAATCAAGCACTTCTTCTTGCACGGAGGGATATAGTTCCTCTAATACAGCTCGATGCACACTAACAAGCTCTTCAGGTGAAATCTGATGTTCGAGTAGAATTTTGCTAAATTGTTGTGCTTTGTATAAACCTTGCTCACTTTTACGGTTAAGAAAGGTTTTTAAAATATCCTTGTACGATTCTTCTAAATTTTGAACAGTCTCTTTCACAAAAGCCCTCCTTTATCGGAGCCATTTTGTTGCGGTGATTATTGTCCCTTCACCTTTTTCAGAGTCTATAGTGAAGTCATCCATCAATCGCTTTACTCCTGGCAATCCCGCACCCATTCCACCTGATGTCGTAAACCCATCAACCATAACCTGCCTAATATCAGGGATACCAGGCCCATGATCACGGGCTATAATTTGTATACCTTTTTTCAATCCTGTCTTTGTCGGTTTTTCAACAATCTCCAGACAAATCTCTCCAGGCTTTGCATACAGATAAATATTTCGAGCAAGTTCAGAAATAGCTGTTGTAATTCTTGCTTGATCCACGCTTCCAAAGCCGATATCTTTTGATAAAGTCCGTCCCGCCTGTCTGGCAGCGACAATTCCCCACTCATTTTTCACCTCTACACAGGATTGGGTTTCCATTTTCACCCCTCCAATTCCTGTTGCAACTTCTCTAAACCTTGCTCTAAGTCTAAGGCTGTTGGCACAGCATCTAATTTAATTCCCATATCAATAAGAGTAATCGCCACAGCAGGTTGAATACCTGTAAGCACGACTTTTGCTCCCATTAAGTTTGACATATCAACGACATCTCCAAGAACCTTCGCAATGAAAGAATCGATCATATCTACAGATGTTAAATCGATTACCACACCAGACGACCCCTCAGTATGGATCTTATGAAGTAAGTCTTCTTGAAACTGTAAAGCAGTCTGATCGTCTAATTCAACTTGCACGCTGATTAATAAATACTGACGTAACTTTAATATTGGAATTCTCATACGTACAACCCCCCCATTCTTACAAATCAATCATTTTTTTATTTGTCATTTCAAGCGCCGATTCAATTCCCTTTTTAAGTGAGCTTTTTGTTGGAAACTTACTTAAATCAATTCCAAGGTTTACAATGGTTTGTGCGATTTCTGGACGAATTCCCACAAGAATACACTGAGCACCAACCAATCTAACCGCTTCTGATGCTTGGATGATATGATGAGCTACCATTGTATCTACAACTGGCACTCCCGTAATATCAATTAAGACCACTTGAGAACGGTGTTGAATAACACCCTCCAACAAATTCTCCATGATTAACTTCGCTCGAGCCGTATCAATAGTACCAATTAACGGCATAACCGTTACACCTTGAAAAACTGGAATAAGCGGTGCTGATAATTCTAACAAAGAAAGCTTCTGCATCTCAAAAATATCTTCCCAAGAACCTGTATAATCGTGCACAAGTTGATTGATAATTCCATCTATCCAAGATTCTAAATCATTAAAGACAACTAATAATTGATCGACATCTTTCTCTCTTTCAGAAAGAACGACAAGAATAACCCGTCTAAATGCCTGTAACCCCTTTATAAAATAGGATAATGGCCAACCGCTTTGGATATAGCGATCAGCAAATACACTCAGTCGTTCCTTAGCATGATCTTGATCAGCATCTATCATTTCAATAATAAAATGCATAAATTCACGATTTGTATTCTCATAGACCGAATCTGAAACAGATATTAAATAATTCTCGTGCCTAACTGTTACTAGCTCCTTCTCCCAACGCTCGATAAGGGTTTGCCGTTGATTGTAAATAAACGAAACAATATAAGGTTGCATGCTTTATCCTCCAGTTTAGTCTTCATCTTATTATTTCATGAGTAATTTATAGTTGCAAAGATATTTGTTTAAAATCTTTTACAAAATTGTGTGATAAGCATAACTTTTTTCAATATTTGTTTCCAAAAAATAAAAAACTCCGCTATAAAACACGGAGTTTCTCTTAATGAAATTCTAATTAAAAATCAATAAGTCCTAAGCTAATAAAGAGCGCATCATTCACACGGTTCATCATATCGTCATCGAGATGTGTGATTTTGTCTGTTAACCTTTGCTTGTCAATTGTACGCACTTGTTCAAGTAAAATAACTGAGTCGCGGTCAAATCCATAACGTTTCGCGTTGATTTCAACATGAGTCGGTAATTTCGCCTTTTGAATTTGCGCAGTAATGGCAGCAACAATCACAGTCGGACTGAACCGATTGCCGATGTCATTTTGTATGACAAGTACCGGCCGAACTCCACCTTGTTCTGAACCTACAACAGGTGAAAGGTCTGCAAAGTATACGTCGCCTCTTTTTACAATCAAAGGCTACACCCCACTCACTAAGCGATCGAGGGTACTCTCAGCTTCCTCCTCGGCAAGAAAAGATTCTGATGCAATATTCAGATTAATTTTCGCCATTTCCATGTAACCTTGTTGCATTGTTTCACGAATTTGACTTCTTTTACGTTCTCGAAGGTACATCTTTGTTGCTTGTGAAATAAACTCACTACGATTGACGTTCTCTCGCTTGATCACACCGTCCACCTCGTTCAACAAATGTTGTGGCAAATTTACTACAATTCGCTTTGTATTTTGTTCTGACACAAACATCCACCCCCAGCATCCACCATTAAACATCTATTTTTTTGTATACCGCTTACATGAATGCTACCTTTTTTATATCCGTTATTAATGATAGCACTAGTGCAACCGAAATGCAAAGGCCATTTCGGTTGCACACAGCATGTAAAACACAAATTCCGCATTGCTTATAGCAACTTATCATTAGAATATATTCTTGGTACGCGCGAACTGATCACGCACGGAATTTCATAATTTATCGTACCAAGCCGAGCCGCAACTTCATCCATTGTGATTTCATCATCACCATCTGCTCCAATCAACGTTACAACCGTTCCCACTTCAACTGGACCTGGAAGTCTAATCATACATTGATCCATACATATTCGACCAACAAAAGGCGCGCGCTGCCCGTTTACAAGTACTGCACCACCATTTGTACTATGGTATCTGAGCCAACCGTCGGCGTATCCAATCGGGATCGTCCCAATCCACTCACGCTGTTTCGTACGGTATGTCGCGCCGTAACTAATTGCTTCTCCAGCTGGCATCTCCTTTACTTGAACAAGACGACTTTTCAGTGAAAACGCCTGCTTTAACGACACAGGTAAATCATCTGTAATTTCAGGAGATGGCGTAAGACCATACATCGAAATCCCCAACCGAAATAAATCAAAAGCTTTCTCTGGAAAACGCATGCCTGCAGCACTATTACCACTATGAATAAGAGGCTTCTTTATTCCCCACTCTTTAAGCCAACCTAACATCTCAACAAAACGTGTATGCTGTTCGTTGAGATAGGAAAGATCTTGCTCGTCAGCTGTTGCGAAATGAGTATAGATTCCATTCAAAGCAAACGATTCATCAGCCTGTATAAATCGAAAGAGAGAAGCCGCCTCCTCTTTAGAGCGAACACCAATTCTTCCCATCCCCGTGTCTAACTTAACATGCAGATGGATGCATTCATCTGCATGTAAATGCTTCTTCGCTTCTATTAACCACTCTAGCTGAAAAACAGTTACCATAACATTAAATTCAACGGCAATCGCCACATCTTCAGGTCTTATACGACCTAGCACTAGAATAGGCTCTGTAATCTCTGCCTCGCGTAGTTCAATCGCTTCGTCTAGCAAGGCCACAGCAAGATGAGTTGCGCCTGCACTTAAAGCAGTTCTTGCAACCTCAATAGCACCATGACCGTAGCCATTCGCTTTCACAACCGCCATAATACGTACATTCTTATTATCATATAACTTACTAACTTCTCGTACATTTGTAGCAATTGCATGTAAATCAATTTCTGCCCATGTATCACGGTAAAATCTTCGCGTCATTCTTTTCATCCCTTCGAGCCAACTCTCTCTTAGATGTCTATATTTTATCATACGATTGAATGTCTAGATAGAAAGAGGGTGAATCAAAAGGTTAATATGACCTTTGATCCACCCTCGCACCTATGATCCTTGCCGCTATCTCGACGTTCATTATGAACGGTCTCCTTATAGTGGCTAGTAACATACAGAGGCCGTACGTATTTTGTAGGAGGTTTTTATCTTTTGAAATAGCCCTCTTCTACCTTATTTCTCATGTGTACCATAGACAGAACGAGCAATGGCCATCATCTCTTCGGTGTCTAAAGTTGCCGATGCTAACAAGAAATCAACACCATTATATGACCACATTAACGATTCGTCGGTCATAACACCTATTGTAAATCCAAGATCAACTGGTTCACCCTGACTCACACTCATTGGTGTCGCCGCCGGTACTACTTGACTCTGCTCTTGAATAAGTGTAAACGGCTGTTCTCCCATATATTGTAGTACGACGCGCTGTCCTGTTTCAGCTTCAATCGTTTGGGAAGAATCAAACTCAGTACCATCTGGTGTGTACATTGGATAATAGACAGTTAACGCCTCCATAGGTTCTGCCATCGCTGGTTCTTCTGCCATTTGTGCACCTGTCATATTGCGCTCCATATCAAAATCACCATCATTGAAGCTTGAATTCCACTCAAAACTAGTGAAATCAAGCTGAACAAGAACTTCCAGATCGGTATTCATGATTTTCACTTGAGCAGGCGTTAAGTCTTTCTTATTTAATGTAATTTCTTGTGTACTTAAATTCTTATTTTGATAGTTCGTGTTTGTTTGAAACACATAATGATCCTCCGTCGCTTGGAATGTACGCTCTGGATCCATCAAAATATCTTGAACAAGAGACTCATACAAATAGACTTGACTGCTATTGGTCGGCCAATCACTTTGGAAACGGAAACTTTTGTTTAAAGCGGGTGTTAACACGAAGACACCATCATCATTTCTAAGGATAATTTGACTTTGATCCTTATTTTGATTTTTCAAAGCTACGCGATAATAGCTTTTTGTTTGGTGCCAAACATCAACTTCATACGTCTGTGGCTCATTACCTGTTTCAAGCGTCATGGTAGACGCTGCCTTATAACCAGTCATTTCAGTCAGCTTCTTTTCTAGATCAGTCATAATATCTTCTTGTGTTTTCTCTCCGCAGCCGACGAGTATCACTGATAACAATAATCCGAGTGCCGCGAACCAAATTGCTTTCCTCATGCTTTCACCCCTTTGTCTCATTTGACGCCAAAGAAGAGAGTGAAGACATTCAAGAGACGGCTTAACATCGATGTGAGTCACGTTTCACTGGTACACTGAGCACGACTGAAAATGCTCAACCCCTTAAACGAAAACGTTGACTTCATGTCGTAATCTAGACCTGACTCTCCTCGAATGACTGACCTCTCCTATTCGCACTACAACTATATGAGACAACCTTGGGCAATATGCAGACTAGCTTGGCAAGCTCTCAATAATGACATGTGCAATTGCATACGTTGCGCTATGGGAAATAGAAAGGTGTATCCTTTCATCGTAGGCTTTCACGACTAAAAATGGTTTACCACTTGACTCCTTTCTAATTTCAATATCTTTCCAGCTATATACAGAGGAAATACCTGTCCCCACCGCCTTCACGAATGCTTCCTTCGCTGCAAAACGCCCCGCCAAAAATTCAACTTTCCTTTTATTAGACAAAAGAAGAAAATCTCGCTTTTCACCTTTTGTTAAAATACGGTCAACAAATCGTGGCTGTCTCTCCATAGCCGATTGAATCCGCTCAAGCTCAACAATATCAATCCCCGTTCCAATAACCATGACTGACCCCTTTCGTATACTCATTGTTTTTCAATAACATCATAAGGTTTTCTAACAAGGATAATAGTGATTTCTCTGTTATAATAGCAAATATAAAAGGAGTGTGTATCATGTTTATCCGAAATGAAAGCTTCTATTCTTTCAGACGACAATATCCTATTATCACTATTCTTATCGCCATTCATCTCATCTTATTTGTTTGGATGAACTTTTTACCTTTCGGAGGCTGGGTTCTTGCCTTAGGAATCGGAAACAACCTCGCTGTGGCAAACGGAGAGTATTGGCGCATTGTTACGCCGATTTTCATGCATTATAGCATCAGCCACGTTCTTTTTAATTCTTTTTCACTCGTTATTTTCGGACCTGCACTAGAACAAATGCTTGGGCGAATTAAATTTCTTCTAGTCTACTTTCTTACAGGTATCCTTGCCAATGTTGCCACCTTCTATATTGGCGGTCTAACATATCCTCCACACCTCGGAGCATCAGGAGCTATTTTTGGTTTATTAGGACTGTATGTATATCTTGTTATTTACCGAAAAGACTTAATTGATCATGCCAACGCACAGCTTGTTATGACCATTATCGCCATCGGTCTTGTTATGACATTCGTCGGCTCGAACATTAATATTTTCGCTCATCTATTCGGTTTGATTGCTGGTGCTGCTCTTGGCCCGATCATTCTAAATGGTGTCAAGCCTTACTCGTATTACAGACAACGAGCTGTTCATGACGATGGCAAAGTGGCCTTTGATCCAAACCGTTGGAACAAGAAACAGAGAAACAGTAAATTGATGAAAAAATTACTATGGATCTGTTTTATCATTTTAGTTGTCGCAGGTATCCTCTCACAATTGTTTTAGCCTAACTCGTTTTCTACACATGTAAAAAAGACCTAAAAGAATTAGGTCTTTTTTCATCCAGTTTTTGAAACTCACTTCGATAAACCACCAACGAACGTATTGACGTTATGCTCCATTATCTTCACATACGTCTCTGCTCCACTTCCCTCTATACCAACCGCATCTGTATAAACCTCTCCAGCAATTCCAACTCCTGAGTCACGGGAAACAGCCTCCATAAAGCGCTTGTTGACAGTCGTTTCTACAAAAACAGCTGGTAATTCATTTTCTTGAACCAGATCAACCACTCTGCTAATTTGACCAGGAGTGCCTTCTTCATGAGAGTTCAACTCCCAAATACCAATCGTCTCAAATCCGTAAGCTTCACCAAAATACTTAAACGCATTTTCACTGATCACAATTGTTTTATCTTGTTTTGGTACTGCATTAGCTTCCGTTTCAATCCAAGTATGCAGCTCTCCTAACTCTCGAATATAAGCCGCTGCATTTTCTGCGTATACATCAGCACCCTCAGGATCTAGCTCACTTAATGTATCACGAATCTTTTCTACATAAGAAATAACGTTTTGAACATCTAACCAAGCATGTGGATCTTCTTCTTCTCGCCCCTCGATCGGGAGAGCAACAATTCCATCTGAAGCAGCGACAATATTAATATCACCAACATTCTCAGCCAAACGCTCTAGCCATCCTTCTAACCCTAAACCATTGACAAAAAAGACATCAGAATCACTTACCTTCTGAAAATCACTTGGAACTGGCTCATATCCATGCGGTTCTTCTCCAATCGGCACAATGTACTCAACATCCGCTCGATCACCAGTAACATTTTTTGCAATATCACCCAAAATAGAAAAACTTGTCACGACTTGTAGTTTTTCTGTCTCTTCTTCACTACCGCCTGTTTGATTTCCGCAAGCAGCAAGCATTACAGCTGTCACAATTACCATTACAAACAAACTAAATTTTTTACTCATCTTATTTCCTCCTTTACTTTCCCCAATACCAAACATATGCCCAAGGGCAACTTTTAGTGCTAAAAAAGTTGCACAAAGACAAGAGACAAACAAACCGAATTGCTATCAAACAACCTTTTTAGTTTAATCTAATTAATTTTACCTTATGCAACTTATTGTGTCACATACCTTATCTTTTGTCTAGAAAAAACCATTGTAATAGAAGCACAAAAAGAAGATGACTTAAAATCACGCCACCTTCTTAATCAGTAATGGATCATATATGTAACCCCTCTATTAAGTTCTTTGCTTATTTGAATTGACAGTTGTCTTGATTTTCACAATTATAATTACATTTGCCAATTGCCTGATAAATCGAACACCAAGACCGTTTTGCATAACAAATCGGGATTTCTTGTTCCATTGCTTTCTTTTTCAACACAGAAGTTAAATTGTGATTAATAAAGTCAGTAAGCACAAGAATTAAATCAATATGTGAAGGGATTTCTTTCTTCACCATTTGTACCTTCCGCCCGTTCACATGGGTAATATCATCGAATCCCATCTCTTCTAACTTCTTCGGAATAGAGCCTAACCGATCCGCTCCTACAATTAACATTGAGGTCATTATAACATCTCCTTTATTGATATTAATTCTCATTATCATTATTTTAATTGAAATCGATTCTCATTGTCAATGCTTTATAAAAAAAAGACTAACTCTTAACAACTATCCTCTCCTCATTTTATGCAATAAAGATGTAGATAATCTGTTGTTGAGTTAGTGTTTTGGGTATTAATATTTTTTTAGTAAATAGCGTAATGGGATAATAGATACTAGTACAATCAACAATGCTGCGGGTGCTGCCATATGATAGACCGCTTCACTGGTCTCGACCCATATCCGAACAGCTAATGTGTCAAAGCCAGGCGGTCTAAGAAGCAACGTCGCTGGTAACTCTTTAATGGAGCTCACAAAGACAAGAGCCCCACCTGCAAATATCCCTGGTAGAGTCGACGGAATAATGACACGGATCATGACCTTCCAAGGAGGCTGTCCAAGACTTCTTGCCGCTTCGTCAATTCGAGGCGAAATGAGGCTTAATGAAGCATCTGTCGATTGCATCGCTTGAGGTAAAAAGCGGATAACAAAGGCAATCACTACTAGGAAATACGTATTATATAAAGCCGGAATATACTGATTAAATACGAAAATAATCCCTAAAGCGACAATCACACCAGGTAAAGCGTACCCCGCATAACTTAATTTTTCAATCGACTGAGAAATGACTGAAGGATATCTCGAACGTAAGTAGACGACTGGCAAAGCAAACATCATACAAACGAGGGCAGCCATCCCCGACACTTTTAAGCTATTCCATGCAAACCCCCAGAAACGCGAATCTAGCGCTCCCATTTCAATACCGATTATAGACCAATACACAAGGACAATAATCGGTAACAAGACAGAAAAGAGAAAAATCAGCATCACATAAGCAAACGAAACCCACTTCCACTTCCCTAATGGAAGAGTGTCAGGTTTTTTATACGTATTTGTTGTTTGATAGTACTTTTGTTTCTTTTTTGTTTTCGATTCAAGCCACAAAATGATAAGCGTTAGACCAATAAGCACAACACTTAAAACAGTAGCTGATACCGTATCATAGCTACCCATTTGATAATAAATAGCAGCAGTAAACGTTGTAAATCGCATCATCGCGATGGCACCAAAATCAGATAATACATATAGAGCAATTAGAATTGCCCCAGCACCAATAGCAGGCCTTAGAAAAGGCAAGTTAACCTTCCAAAAGATTTGCGATGTCTTCATCCCTTGTGAACGTGCTACTTCTTCAAAATTCCGATTCATCTTTCTTAAAGAAGCACTTGCAATTAAAAATACATATGGGAAGGTGAACATAGTGAGAACAAAGAAAATCCCGCAAAAGGTATAAACGTTTAATGAATACTCTCCGAAGGTAGTCACTAACCACTCCTGCTCCGCCCACCATCTTTTAACCCATCCACTCGGACCAAAAACAATAATATATGTGACAGCCCCTACGTACGGCGGAATGACCAAAGGTAAGGCAAGCAACCATTGCCACATTTTACGCCCTGGTAGATCTGTTCGATTGACAATCCATGCAAGAGACACACCGATAAAAACAGCAAATAGTGTGACCATCACCGTTAATGACATCGTGTTCCAAATTAATTGTGGAATACGACTATCAAGCAACCGCATCCATCGGTCTGTACCTGCAAATAGTGAGCGCCAGACTACATAAATGATCGGGATTGCCATAAAAAACGCTGTAATCGCTGCCAACAAGAAAAGGACGCGTCCAGGTGGGTTTCCATCCCACAATCGCATCCACATCTTCGCTTTATAATGGCGAGAGGTTGGAGAGGGAACCTCTCCAACCTGTTGATGATTCGTATCTGGCTGTTTATTTTGCTGCTTACCTATCATAACGCTCCATCCCCTACTCGCCTAATTATTAAACTTTTCTATTAAAGATCTAAATCAAGACCCGCACTTTCGATAAGCTCACGTGTATCTTCCCACACTTCACCAAGTTGACTAAGCTGCATATCAGAAGTTTTGTAATCAGTGATCGTTGCAGCTCCTTCAATTGCTTCAATTTCTGGGTTAATCGGTACTTCTAATGAAGCAAAAGAGAACTCACGTTGATTTTCTGGTTGAAGAATCCATTCTAAGAAAATCGCTGCATTTTCTGCATTTGGTGCTCCTTTAATTAAGCCAACACCCGCCGCATTTACAACAGCACCCATCTCACCTTCACCTTGATCTGGATAAATAACGCCTACATTATTATCAGTTGGTTCTTGTAGTTGCTGATGGTAGTAGTAGTTGTTAACAAGACCAAACGCGAACTCACCCGCACCTACAGCACGGCGAATGTCTCCATGACCTTCCATGATACCACCAGCGTTTTCTTTAACCTTTTCAATCCATTCAGTTGTTCTCTCATCGCCCCACTCATTACGCAATGCTGATACATGTCCAATCATACCACCATTACCACCACGAGTAATAGCAAATTCACCTTGCCACTTTGGATCTGTTAAATCCCAAATGTTCTTTGGCATTTCTTCTTCCGTGATTAGATCTTTATTATACATTAAAACACGCGTACGTGCTGATAAAGCAAACCAAGAATTATCCTCTGCACGATAAGTTCCATCGATTGACTCAATTCCTTCTGGGTTAGAGCCTTCTAATAGTCCTTGAATACGTAAATGCTCTAATGCACCAATATCGTTTGAAATGAAAATATCTGCTTGCACGTTATTAGCTTCTTCAATAATACGTGGTGTTGCATTATCACCAGCATGAAGTGCTTGTACTTCAATACCAGTATCAGCAGTAAACTTTTCAAGTAGTGCATCGACAAACTTTTCATTACGAGAAGAATAAACAACTAATTCTCCTGACGCTTCTTGAGCGACCTCTGCATCTGTGCCTTCGCCTGCCGTTTCTTCAGTTTCTTCAGTTGCTGTCTCTTCACCCATTGTTTCCTCAGCTGGTTCTTCTGTTGAACCACAAGCCGCCATAACAAATAATGCAAGAGCTAGCAAACCAAATAATAATGCTTTTAATACCTTATTCATTTTTATCCCCCTATGCATATGTATGATTTAGTGAGTAATGATTTTCATTATCATTATCACTTACAAATCGAAGTATACCGGTATTGATAATCATTGTCAATTGATTTTACGAAATATCTGAAAATAGTTATCGTTTAAAATAAATAAAGCAGCTCGCTTACAAGTAAGGAGCTGCTTCTAACCATTTATTAGACTTCAACAAGAGCGACTAGCTCTGGCTTAATATCAAATGAAATAACTGCGCCAATTTCAATTTCCTGTTCAACAGGAGCATAGACAACCATCGGTTCAGACGACAAATCCCGTTCTCCCAGTCGAACTTCTACTTCTTGATACTCACCGCTATACGTAACGCGTTCAACTTTACCTGAGTAACGTCCGTTTTCCGCCAACCGGCAACCTTCTGGTCTGATTGACACCCGAACATCTTCTATTATTTTTTCGGATTGAGTAGGTAAAGAAACACGACCAATATACGTATCAACATGTTTTAAATCCGAACATAAAGTCCCAGTCAATAAATTGGTTTTACCAACAAATTGAGCAACAAAACAATTCTTAGGACAACGATACATATCACGCGGGGTTGCAATTTGCTGAATAACCCCTTGATTCATAACGACAACGCGATCTGACACAGCAAACGCATCTTTTTGATCATGAGTTACAATAATCGCCGTCGTATTCGCTTTACGTAAAATCGATGTTACATCATAACGCATCCGCTCTCGCAATCCTGCATCAAGATTACTAAAAGGTTCATCCATTAACACTACGTGAGGACGTGGTGCTAATGCACGAGCTAGAGCAACACGCTGTTGCTGACCACCCGACAACTCATTCGGATAGCGTTTACCGTATTCAGCTAATCCAACTAACTCAAGTACTTCTTTAGCACGCGCTTTCTTTTCTCGAGTACTCCATTTATTCAAACCAAATACAACATTTTTTTCAATTGTTAAATGAGGAAACAAGGCATAGTCTTGAAAAACCATACCAATTTCACGTTTCTCTGGTGGAACGTATGTCTTCTCCCCAAATACTTCGCTACCACCTATATTAATAACCCCAGAAGTAGGTTGCTCAAATCCAGCAATCATACGCAGTGTTGTGGTTTTTCCACAACCACTTGGACCAAGAAGAGTAATAATCTCACCCTTCTCAATTTCTAGTTCAATATGATCAACAGCAGGCTGTTCAGCTTGCTTATATTGTTTCGTTAGTTGTCTTAGTTGAATAAAGCTCATATGTACCTCCCCTTCGAACTAAAACCGACATTTGAGAATGAAACTCAATATAAGTAAAGAATAGCATATCATTTTTATAAGCGTCAATGATAATGAGTAAGATTCTCAAATAAAAAAATGGAATTATCAGATAATGAAAGTTGTTTCAATTAAGCTTTATTTTCATAATATAATTATACTGATTTTCAATAAAAAGAACATCTAGATACGAAAGCCTTTGTTTACATGTTTAAGATGGCTTAATTTCAACGTTTTTCTTTTAGTTAAGAGGGTAAATTGAAATAGTTATTCTGATCGAAAAAGTAAATAAAAACACCATTTACTTACTACGTTTTTTTTTGTAAAGTGATAAAGGATGATAAGAAGTGAGGTGATACGGATGGTTGCAAATATGACAGAAGACCAGCTATTGGTATTAGTTATTAAATATATAAAAGAAGCAAAGCGCACGGCCTTACAGCAGCTCCTTGATGAGCTACACCCTTACGACTTTGCCCAGCTTTATCGTGGATTACCTGAAAAGCATCATCACAAATTTTTAACTTTTATCACACCAGACCAAATCGCTGATCTGATTCAAGAATTAGAATACGACCTGCAAATTGAGATCCTTCAACAATTAGGCATTGAACGTTCTTCTAAAGTTATGAACCTTATGGATAATGATGATTTAGCCGATTTACTAAATGAACTATCCGTAGATAAAATACAAGAGTTTCTTGATGTGATGAAGAAAGAAGACTCTCAAAATATTCAATCTTTAATGAGCTATCCTGCTGAGACAGCTGGGGGATTAATGACAAATCAGTTTGTTTGGATAAATGCCGATCAAACTGTTAGGCAAGCTGTTGATAAACTAAAAACCTACGCAGGTTTCTCAGAGAACATTTATTATCTATATGTTATTAATGATGAGAAAAAATTAGTCGGCGTTGTTTCATATCGCGATTTATTAATTGCTGACCTTCATGAAAAAATTGAGGATCTGATGTTTAATCGCGTAGTAGCTGTCCACGTTGATGCCGACCAAGAAGAAGTAGCTCAAACAATCGAAAGATATGATTTCATCGCTGTACCTGTCGTTAATGATGAGAATGTCCTTCTAGGTATCATTACAGTCGATGATGCGATTGATGTTATGATCAAGGAAGCTACTGAAGATATCGAGAAATTATCAGCCTCTGGTAAAGATATTGATTTTAACACAAAAGCAATAACAGCATCCTTTCGTAGACTTCCTTGGTTAATTCTTCTTCTTTTTATCGGCCTTGTCTCTGGAAGCATTATTAGTGGCTTTGAGGACACATTAGATCAAGTAGTCGCTCTTATCTTCTTTATGCCGATGATTGCAGGAATGACAGGGAATACAGGAACTCAATCTTTAGCTGTTGTTGTGCGTGGTATTATTACAAATGATATCGACCGAAAAACTGTCATTAAGCTCATCTTTAGAGAGCTGCGAGTGGGGCTTATTATTGGAATAACATGTGGGATACTCATCATGCTTATCGCTTACTTTTGGAGAGAGAGCCTCGTATTAGGACTTGTCGTCGGATTTTCTTTATTTCTTACACTCATTGTCGGCACACTTGCTGGAACCATCATCCCTCTTCTTTTGTATCGTATCGGAGTTGACCCAGCAGTTGCTTCTGGACCACTTATCACTACCATTAATGACATTTTTTCTTTAATGATTTATTTTGGCGTCGCCACAATGTTTTTAACCCAATTATCAGGACTCTAAATACAAGACGACAAATTTCCCCGGAAATAGTCAAAAAGCCGCAGCTTGTCGATTCAAGCTGCGACTTTTCTTACCTTGTCGTAATATAATTCCCTATTACCCAATATAAAATTCCGTAGAGAGCAGTAATAGAGGCAATAATAATAAATAGCTTTTTATTAGAAAGCTTCATGTTGGAACCACCTTTTTGCATAGCATTGTCATTAGTATACTACACTAGCACAAAAATAAGCTTGACACTATTTTGAACAGCTCTATTTACAAATGATTTATCTGTTTAACTAGCTAAAGACCCTTACAGTCACATTCAAACTGTAAGGGTCATGTTTTTACAATTAAGCCTCTAATCTCTCATACATACTATACGTCCTTGTATACAAATGCTCAATATCCTCATCTGTCATCATCATTAAGTGTCTCTCCGTCATCCCCTGAACCATTGTCAAATAATGAATCATGTTCTCCCGCTCTCTTCTACTCATTACAATCACCCTTTCTGTTTTAATACAACTATTTATATTTTTTATTATTATATAACAGACAATCTAAAAAGGTCAATACTTTATTGAAAATTCATTTAAAATCACTCTATTTCTACTCATAATCATAATCCCGCCCCTAATCTAACCACGCTACACTCCATCGCCAATATCAACTGTAATATAACAATAGGTTTATTAATGAATTTCTAACGAAATAAAGTATCAACTCGTTATTTTATGATTAAAACAGGACAAGTAGCTCTTTTCGCAACCTTATGGCTAACACTTCCAAGGACCATTTGTTGTAATTGGTTTAATCCTCGACTTCCGATTACAATTAAATCAGATCGAGACTCCTTCGCAAATCGTACGATAGATGTAGCAGGGTCACCTCGAACAATCTTCACTTCATAACTTATTTTATTTATTTTTGCCTGCTCTTCGATGTATGTAAGCTTTTCATTTCTCTTTTCAGTAATACCGAGTGAATTCCATGTTCTAAGCACATCTGCTTTTGATGTCGTTCCATCTACTGCGTAGACAACATATATATGCGCTCCTGTTACCCTCGCTAATTCAATTGCCTTTTCTGCTGCTTTTAACGATTGTCCAGATCCATCAGCTGCTACGATAATTCTTTCAAACATTCCATCCCCTCCTATATCTCATACTCTATTCTTATTCTACCACTTTAAGCATCATACACTTTCTACAAATCCTTTTATCATAAAACTCCTATGAGCCTAGACTCTCAATCTTGGATGGAAATGCACTATTCTGGTTCTTTCCAACTAGGTACTAACCAACTTCCACACAGAAAAAGGAGCCTTTACATAGACTCCCTCAATCAATGGTATATTTACAATTGGTTTTTTGACTTTTCTAATTAGTTAATTTGCTAGCAATCTTCGCAACACGTGCACCTAAACGCCCAGCCATCGTAATGTCACGTGCATCAGGAGAAGCTGATCCATCTGGGCCAGCAATGGTTGAGGCCCCATAAGGACTTCCTCCGATTCCATCTGTTGTTAATTGTTCTGGATTTTCACCATAAGGAAGACCAACAAAAATCAACCCAAAATGTAGCAACGGAATTAATGAAGTGATAATTGTTGTTTCTTGACCACCGTGAACAGAGCCTGAGCTTGTAAAGATTGCTGTTGCTTTCCCTTCAAGCTCACCATTTGCCCATAGTCCGCCAGCTGAATCAAGGTATTGTTTCATTTGAGCTGGCATTGAACCATAACGTGTAGGAATTCCCCAGATGATCGCATCAGCCCAACGTAAATCATCATGTGTAGCTTCAGGTATATCTTCTTGATTTCCTTGTGCCTGAACATATGCATCTTGTCCTGACATTGCTTCTTTTACGGCATTAAATTCAGGGACTTTCACAATCTTCACTTCTGTTCCATCAACTTGTTTTGCACCTTCTGCAACTGCCTTCGCCATCTCATAAATGTGTCCGTATGCACTGTAGTATGGGATTAATACTTTAGCCAAAATGAACAACTCCTTTTTAATTGCTTTTTTAGTAACTTTTCTTTTCTTCTTATTATAAAGTTACTTTTTTGTGCCAAGTCTTGTTATTTTCATAACCAACACTTATCTATACCACAACCTTGTGGTAAACTAAACATAATCGAGGTGAGATATATGGATTACAGTACAATGTGTCCTAAATATGAGCATGCCATTGATTTGCTTGGCAAAAAGTGGACTGGGCTCATCATTCGTGTCCTCTTAGACGGACCAAAGCGCTTTAAAGAAATAAAAGCACAAATACCAGAAATGAGTGATCGCATACTAACCGAACGAATGAAAGAGCTTGAACAGATTGATGTTGTTGTTCGAAACGTCTATCCTGAAAAGCCAGTTCGAATTGAATATTCATTGACTGATAAAGGACTTGCTCTTCAGCCTGTTATCGAGTCTATCCAGTCTTGGGGCGAAAAATGGATGTAGTGATTCAGGTACACGTAGGTTTTAAAACCAACGTGTCTTTTTTTGAAATTATAAAACTCTGAAGGTTGTTTTTATACCAAGATAATTAAATAAAACAAAAAAGCTGACTCAACTGATGCTGACGATATCATCTAATCTTACATTGTGTAGTCAGCATCTTCAGTTTGAGTCAACCATTATAATGATTTCTAATCGATATATACGTAGATACCCTCATCGATTATTTCAACATCATACCTTTTTACACACCCTTCATCTGGCGCTTGCACAAGTCCATCTCGAACATTTACCTTACGATCATGAAGGGGACAAAAGACATGTTCTCCACTCACAATTCCTTCTGAGAGCGGCCCTCCTTTATGTGGACATTTATTTTGAATGGCATGTACACTTTGATCTGATTGCAAAAATAAAGCAATCTCTTCTGCAGCGACTTGTACTCTTTTCCCTATTCCAATCGATAAATCTGACACATCTGCTACATGGACTTTTTTGGCACTACGTACTGAACTCATATGTCTCCTCCTTCATTACTTCATTACTTCATTACTTCAACTTGCTTCTTCTCAAATAGTTCTTTTTGTTTTTCCTCGCTATCAACAATTTCCTTCCAAGGGTCTTTACGATTAGAAAGAGCAATATCCATTCTTTCAATTAACGCCTTGAAATTTTCTTTATCTTCAAGAATGACTTTCTTCATATGATCCAAACCAACACGTTCAACAAAGTGAGATGTACGCTCTAGGTATCTCGCATTTTCACGGTAATATTGCATAAACGCACTAATCGTATCGATGATTTCTTCTTTTGTTTTTACTTTACAGAACAGATCACCACGACGAAGATCGACACCACCATTCCCAGCTACATAAAGCTCCCAAGCACCTTCTACACCGACAATACCGAAGTCTTTAATACCAGACTCAGCGCAATTTCGTGGACAAGCCGATACAGCCATTTTCACTTTATGCGGTGTATTAATGTACTCAAATTTTTTCTCAAGCTCAATGCCAAGGCCAATTGAATCTTGCGTACCAAAACGACAGAACTGCTCCCCTACACACGTTTTAACCGTACGAAGCGCTTTGGCATAAGCAGAACCTGATCTCATTCCTAAATCGCCCCACACTTTTGGTAAATCTTCTTTCTCGACACCAAATAAATCGATTCGCTGTCCTCCAGTTACCTTCAAAAGAGGAATATTGTATTTATCAGCAACATCAGCAATTTTACGTAATTGCTCCGAGTTGGTAACACCACCGTACATTCTTGGAACGACGGTAAATGTGCCGTTATGATTAATATTGGCGTGAACCCGTTCGTTGATGAAACGCGACGTATGATCGTCTTTATTCTTAATTGGATCAACCATTCCTAAGTAGTAGTTAATGGCTGGACGACATTTTGAACATCCTTCATCAGAATTCCATCCAAGTACATTCATCACTTCTCTTGGATAAGATAAGCCCAACTCACGAATTTCAGCAACGACCTCTTCATGTGTTAAGTCAGTACAGCCACACATCGGCTCCTTCGTATTTGTCACAGCTTCACCAGTTGTAAACGCAAGGAGATCGGCTACTAGCGGTTTGCAACCCCCACATGAACGCGAGGCATTTGTGCATTGTTTTACTTCTTCAACCGTTGTTAATCCTCGTTCTGTGATCGCTGTACAAATATCACCTTTTGACACCCCATTACACCCACAGATCGTTTCACTATCTGCCATCGTCGCTACTGGACTTACTTTGGAATCCGAACTATTTTCTGACGGCAAGATAGCTACTTTACTCATATTAGAAATATCTTGACCCTCTCTCATCATTTGCAAAAGACGAGGCGAATCGGCTGTATCACCGAAAAGAACAGCTCCAATTACTTTGTTATCTTGAACAACGACTTTTTTATAAATTCCTTCAAACTCATCATGCACACGAATCGCCTTTGTTTGCTCATTATCTTGAAATTTCCCTGCAGAGAACACATCGACACCAGATACCTTTAATTGTGTATAAACGATGGAGCCTTGGTATCCAGGAGTTATTGTATTTTCTCTTGTACAAATATGTTCTGCTAATACTTTCCCTTGCTCGTACAACGGAGCAACAAGTCCATATGCAATTCCTCTATGCTCGGCACATTCACCAACGGCATAAACATTAGGCACGTTTGTCTCCATGTAATCATTTACCACAATGGCTCTGTCTGTCTTAAGACCACTCTGCTTGGCGAGTTCAATATTCGGTCTAATCCCTACTGCCATGACAACAAGGTCTGTATCTATACTCGTGCCATCTGTAAAACGAATACCTTCAACACGATTTTTCCCAATAATTTTCTCTGTGTTTTTCTTAAGGTGGAACTTCATCCCTTGCGCTTCAAGCTCTTCACGTAGCATCTTGCCTGCTGGTTCATCCAACTGTCTTTCCATTAAAAAATCAGCAATGTGAATGACATTAACTTCCATATTCAAATTAAGTAAACCTCGTGCTGCCTCTAAACCTAGCAAGCCTCCACCAATGACAACTGCTTTTTTGTAGTTCTTTGATGTTTCAATCATCGTTTCACAGTCTTTTATATTACGAAAAGCGATAACCCCTTCTTTATCCGCTCCTGGCAATGGCAACATAAACGGATTTGAACCAGTTGCGAAAATCAATTTATCGTAGTAACATTGCGTGCCGCTCGCGCTTGTAACAATTTGTTTTTTTGTATCTACTTTAACAACTGGATCTCCTGTATGGAGCGAGACTTGATGTTTGGCATACCAATCATAATCATTTAACACAATATCATTAACGTCCGCATCTCCCTGTAATACCGAAGATAATAAGATACGATTATAGTTCGGATGTGGCTCTTCACCAAACACCGTCATACTGTAGCGATCTGGATCCTTTTTCAAGATTTCCTCTAGTGTACGAATGCCTGCCATTCCGTTCCCTATTAGTACCAGTTTCTCTTTCATTACGATCCTCTCCTATTCATACTAAAGAAAAATTCCTCTAGATTAGCTTCTTTTCATTTTTCGGATTTATCTGAACCGTTCTTTCTTAATTATCAGTGTAATGGAAGAATAACTTTTCATGTGGAAACGTGTTATATATTCTTACATGTAATTTAACCAATGTGAGCAAAACAAGCATTAAACTACCTTTCGAACCTAGATTTCTTCTATATTCAAAAAACAGGAAGTCCACTTGAGCAAACTTCCTGTTCCTTGATTATTGATTGACTTGTTCGTGAACCGATTTAACTTTTACAGTTGTTACTTTAAATCCAGGCATTCTGCACGTTGGGTCTAATTCCTTTGATACTAGGTTATTAACATTTTGAGAGTCTGCCCAGTGGAATGGGACAAAAACCGTATCTTGTCTAATCTCATTCGATAACAGGCTCCTAACCTCGATTTTTCCTCTTTTCGATTCGATCTCGACTAGCATATTGTCTCGAATACCATATTTAAATGCTGTCTCTGGATGAATTTGAAGATGTGATTCAACATTCCTTGCAGCCAAAGCTGCACTTTTCCTCGTTTGTACTCCTGTTAAGTAATGAGACATAATCCGACCTGTCGTTAAATATAGCGGAAATTCATTACTAGCTTTTTCTTTTGGTACATTTGACTCGTTTGCTACGACAATCATGATTCCTTTTTTATCTGTATGTTGAAATGACTCTTCAAATAGCGTTTCTGTCCCCTCATGCTCAAGCGTTGGACATGGCCAGAACATCCCATCATTTTTTCTAATACGCTCATAGGTAATCCCGTAATAATCAGCTACACCGCCACGACTCGCTACTCTCAGCTCATTAAATATGTCTTCTGCTGATGTAAACGAAAAATATTTCTCCTTTCCCATCACCCTAGAAATCTCACAAAGGATCTCCCAATCATGCTTTGTTTGACCAGGTTTCTCTTTCGAAGCTTCCCTTAGCGTGACACGCCCTTCTAAGTTTGTCATCGTTCCCTCGTCTTCTAAATAAGACGTTGTCGGTAAAATCAAATCAGCTAATTGACCTGTTTCCGAGATAAACATATCGACACTAACGAGAAACTCTAATTTTTTTAATGCCTCTTTGACGTAGGTAGCATTTGGATTCGAAACGATTGGATTTGAGCCCATGATAAACATTGCTTTAATATCGCCCTCATGGACTTTTTCAAACATCTCATAAGCCGAGACACCTTTTCGCGGCAAATCTTCCTTTTCAATCCCCCATATATTTGCGATATAAGCACGATGCTCTTCATTTTCTATAGAGCGATATCCTGGTAATTGATCGGCTTTTTGTCCGTGCTCACGGCCACCTTGCCCATTTGCTTGACCAGTGATTGCTCCGTAACCACAGCTAGGTTTGCCAATCTTCCCTGTCACCATCAGCATATTTAAAAGATTCCGCACCGCCATATATCCATCTGTCTGTTGTTCGACTCCTCGAGCTGTAAAAATCATTCCCGTCTTCTTTGCACCAAAGACTCGAGCTGCCTTTTGAATATCAGCAATTGCAACACCTGTATGCTCAGATATCTCTTCTAATTTCATCATAGAAAGGTGCTGTTCTATTTCCTTAAAGCCCTTTGTTCGTTCTTCTATAAAAGAGGCGTCAGTGTACCCTTCATCAAGCAAAACTTTCAATAGCCCATTCACTAAAGCTGCATCTGTTCCTGGCTTAAGTTGCAAATGGAGATCAGCTAATTTGGTTGTCTCCGTCTTCCGCGGATCAATTACAATCACATAGGTCCCATTTTCCTTCGCTCGTTCAAAATAAGGCATAATGGTTGGCTGACATTCTGCAATATTTGTTCCTGATAAAATCATACAATCTGTTTCCTCGATTTCGGATAATCGATTTGTTAAGCCTCGGTCAATCCCAAACGCTTGATTAGCCGCAGATGCAGCTGCTGACATACAAAAACGTCCATTATAATCAATGTATTTCGTCTTGAGCGTCACTCTAGCAAACTTACCTAGTAAATAGGACTCTTCATTTGTTAAAGATCCCCCGCCGTATACAGATACAGCGTTTTTGCCATGTTCTTTTTGGATCTCTTCAAACTTTTCCTTAATAATAGCTAAAGCCCGCTCCCACGTAATTTGCTCAAAACCACCATTTACCTTTAATAATGGATATTTAATTCGGTCGCGATGAGTTGCATGTTGATGGGCATTTAATCCTTTTACACAAAGACGCCCCTCTGATGTGGGGTTGTCCTTTGCAATAGTTTTATAGCGTTTACGCGTGACAACAGATTGTTCAATGACTTGCATTTTACACTGCATACTACAAAATGGACACTGCGTATCATAAGTCCTCTCTGACTGGACTTGCTGTTGCTTCGTACGAAAGTATTTTAGTAAAAGGTCCGTCATCATTTCACATCCTTTTGGGTGCTCTTTTTGTGACTTTCAATGATCGTTAATAATTCAGTTTCTAGTAAAACAAATTCAATTCAGTGACCATTCTTTAAGGTCCTTCTTTGATACATCTACTTGAAATCTCCCAAGTAAATCCTCGCGAAGATCGAGATCGAATAACACTTCTCGTACATGAACCATACTTACCCGATTCATCCAATCCTTTGTTGTTTCTAAATAATTGGCCGTCTCACGGTAATACTGCACCAACGCTGTCGTAATTGAAATCGCTTCTTCATTCGTGTCTGCTATACATAAAAGTGACCCTTCCTCAGGCACACGACTAAACTGACCACCTAGATACAATTCCCATCCTCTATTGATCTTGATCAAGGCAATATCGTGAAGCTTAGCCTCAAAGTTATGTTGACTTGCAGATACACTTATTGCGATATGTTGAGGAGTGTGTATGCATTCTAATTTTTTATCAAGTACCACTGACAACTGAAGAGATTCTTTCTTATCACGCACAGATATAGATTCACTTAAATATGTTCTAGCACTTTGAACGGTATACTTAAATGGAGTCTTTTTTTTCATACCTAGTTCTCTCATGACTGCTTTTAAGTTGGCTTTCTTTATCCCCATTAGCTGCATTCGTTGAGTAGAGGATAAAACGACAGAGGAGATGTCATGCGTTTCCATTAAATACGTGATTCTTCGCAAATCAGCAACTGTTGCCATTCCGCCATACATTTGTGGAGTAACAGTATACATTCCATCATCCTGTAAGGACACACCAAGATATTTTCCTTTCATCACTTGCTCATCGCGATCTCCTGAATAGATCATCCCTAAATAATATTGAACAGCAGCCGTACAGGTTGAACAGCCTTCGAAGCTACTCCAATCAAGTTGTATTCTGACGTCATCGATCGTTTTTAGTTGTCTTTGTTGTATCTCTTCTACGACTTCGTTTTCTGTTAATGTCGTACAGTCACATAATGATTTAGCCTCAATAAATTCATCAAAGTCATCACTTTGCGTATAAGTCAGCAACTCACAAACTAATGATTTACAGCCACCGCAAGACCCAGATGCTCTGGTCGATTGTTTAATTTGATCAACCGTCGTTAATCTACCTGTTTGAACAGCTTCAAGAATGGCTCCTTTTGACACATTATTACACTGACAAATCACCTCAGATTGTTCCATTAATGCGATTCTATTTTCATTACTACTTATTGACTGATTTAAAACAGTAGCTTTAACAACTTCCGCTTCTGCTCCTTTCTTAATGAAATCAATTAACTTAGACCCATCACGCGTATCACCAAACAGAACTGCACCAATAGCAATCCCGTCTCTAAAGACGACCTTCTTATAGATGCCTTCTACTTCGTCAAAGATTTTCACACTTTTTACATTGTCATCATCATGGAATTCACCAACAGAAAAGACATCAATACCTGAAATTTTTAGTTGCGTTGAAAGAACAGAACCTTGATAACCCCTGCTAGGTTTCTCGCATATATGCTTCGCTAATTCTCTACCTTGCTCATAAAGTGGTTTGACTAACCCGTATACCATCCCACGATGCTCAACACATTCCCCAACAGCGTAAATATCTGGATCACTTGTCTGCAAATGATCATTGACGATGATGGCACGATTTGTTTCTAGTCCACTATCAATCGCCAACTGAATATTTGGCCTCACTCCTACAGCCATAATAACCAGATCAGCCTCTACTTCGGAACCATCTTTAAATCGAACCGCTTCTACCCGCTTTCCTCCAATTATTTCTTCAGTCGCTTTATTTAATAAAAAATGCATCCCTTGTTTTTCTAATTCATGCTGCAGTAATGTTGATGCTGTCCTATCTAGCTGTCTTTCCATTAAACAGTCACCAAGATGGACGACATCAACATTCATACCTAAATGTAAGAGCCCTCTTGCTGCTTCTAATCCAAGTAGGCCTCCGCCAATTACAACAGCTTTCTTATAAGACTTCGAAGCTTCAATCAACTTCTCACAGTCTTCAATCGTTCGAAACGATAGAATTCCTTCTTTTTCGCTGCCTGGTACCGGTATCACAAATGGTGTTGAACCCGTCGCAATAATAAGCTTGTCATATCCAACAACACGATTCTGATTTGTTCTAATTAATTTTTGATCACGTTCTATTTTGATAACTGCTTCATTTGAATACAATGTTATCCTTTTCTCGGCATACCACTCACGACTATTAATTTCAGTTGCCTCAATGGATGTATTCCCTTGCAAAACTGATGAAAGCAAGATTCGATTATAGTTAGCATGTGGTTCACTTCCAAACACCACGATGTCAAATTGGCTAGATTGAATGTTTAAAATTTCTTCGACAGAGCGGACCCCAGCCATACCATTTCCTATCACAACTAGCTTTTGATTTCCCATCGTAAACCTCCAGCAATGTAAAATGTCTTATTTGCAAATATTCAGTATATTATCTATTTCTTTTGATTATGGCATACTCTCTTTTGAAAAAAATGAACTCTGTTATATCTTTTCACATACAAAATAACTAACGACTTTGATTATTATGCAAATAACAAAAAACACTCCCTTCTTTTTTAGACTGGAGTGTTTCTTCTTATATTCAAAGCACTCGTTTCCGTAATAATTCACGAAACTGCTCATGTTTGACTGGCTTACTGAGGTAAAAGCCTTGTATTTCATCACACTCGAGTTCTTTTAACATCGTTAAATGTTCCTCTGTTTCAATCCCTTCACCAACAACTCGAATGTTTAATTCTTTAGCCAATTGTATAATACAACGAATAATCGCTATATCTTTTTTGTTTTGGATTCCTTGAATAAAAGATTTATCGATTTTTAATGTATCAATCTCAAATTTCTTTAAATATGAAAGAGAGGAGAAGCCAGTCCCAAAATCATCTAACGCGACTTTAATCCCTTTTTCATGTAAGTATGCGAGGGCTTCCGACATGATTTCCTCATTTTTAATAATCGTACTCTCAGTAATTTCGAATTCAATTAAATGTGGCGGAATCTGATTTTGATCTAATAATGAACATAAAGTCCGCTCCCAATTTCTTCTCATAAATGTTTGAGCCGATAAGTTTACGGAGATCGGAACAACTAGATGTGAACCGTCCTTTATCCATGTCTTTAACTGCTCGCAGACATGATTTAATACCCACTCGCCGATATCCGAAACCAACCCACTTTGCTCCGCTAAAGGAATAAACAAACCCGGAGGTATCCGCCCACCTTCTGGGTGTTCCCACCTTACTAAAGCCTCGGCGCTCACAATTTCATTTGTGATCACATCTACTCGTGGTTGAAATTCAACAAATAACTCATTTTGAATTAATGCTCGTCTCAAATCAGATTCTAGCTTAAATTCATTTTCATGCTCACCTTTCATAGTTGGAGTATAGATTTGATAAGAATTATTCCCTAAATCCTTTGCCATACTTAAGGCCATCTGAGCATTACTTAATAGTTTATGGCTATTTTTCCCATCAGTAGGATAACAAGTAATACCAATACTTGTCGAAATAAAAAGTTCAAATTTTTCAATGTGAAAAGGGCTTTTTAAAACCCGTAAAACTCGTTCGACATATGGAACAATATCGCTATCATTATTTCTGACTACAATTGCAAACACATCTCCACCTATTCGCGCTAACAGATTCTGCTCCTGTATAACGGAGGCGACTCTAACTGAAAAAGCCTGCAATAAGCGATCTCCAATCGTATGTCCTAGCGTGTCATTCAAGTACTTAAAACGATCAAGATCGAAGTAAATAAGAGAAAAAGGAAGCTCAGCTTCAACCATCCCATTTATCTTTTCAATTAAATATCTTTTGTTAGGTAATTCTGTTAAATGGTCGTAGTAGATGAGTCTCATTTTTTTCTCTTCAAGTACTTTTTGTTCGGTAATATCTACAATAACACCATCTAAACGAAAGAGCTCGCCATCCTCATTTAAAATCGGAATCGTATAATCCTGAACCCAACGAACGTCACCATTTATATGAATAACCCTATACTCATGTTTTACTTTTTGACCATTAAGCAGCATCGGTTTCTGTTTTCGATAATGTTCCACATCATCAGGATGGATAAAGTCTTGCCAATTCAAATGCCGCTCCTTGTATACCTCAGCAGAGACCCCTATTAAATCGATAATAGACGTAGAAATATATACTGTTGTTTGATTTTTCGTATCTACAGACCATAACACACTATCAACATTCTCATAAATCGTTAAAAGCTGTTGCTGATTCTTTTTTAGCAGATCTTTTGTCAATTTAAATTCCGTTATATCATGAATAAGGCCAAGAACCCCGACTAATTCGTTTCCAAGTGAAATTGGCATATATAAAATTTCCACTAAAATTGGTCCTGTCAATTGATTATCTTTCTTATTAACACCCATTTTCACAGGCTGCTCCATAACATCAGCAAACCACTTTTCATCATTTAAATCAAAAGTATCATGAAGGAAGCGATTCAGCTGATCGATTACCTTGTTATCATCTAGGCCAAGAATTCTTTTAGCCGATTCATTGTAATAACGTACATTTCCATGTAAATCAATATAAAACACACCGTCAGGATAATATTTAAAAAAATAGTCCAAGAAATATTCGTCAGTACACAGCTCTTTTAACACACTGTATTCATCAGATTCATGATTTTTAATCAACTCGAGAAGCTGGTTGATTTTACTCAATTCAATGACCCCTTTTCAGCACTCTTCATCTACTACTCTTTTCACCGCTGTGCAATGAACAGAACATTCAGTTTTTTACCATAAAACGGGGATATTACTTTATTTTTATGCTATTAACGAAAAATACCCTAGTTTCTTTATCTTATAAAAATTATTTCACTGTCACAATGCATCTTTATAAAGTGTCGATTTACAGCGTCAAATGGGCTATTATGGAGCTTGAATGGATCTTTTTTAAACCTTATATGTAATAAGAAGTGATAAAGGTCCTTTCCTTTATCACTTCTTGGCCTCTTTTATTCCACACCTACTTCAGGAATCAAAATCCCAAAACCAGTAAAAATAACATCATTTGAGAAGCTCTGTCGTCTTTGATTCGCTTGAATAATCGCTTGAATCGGCACTGCATATTGTTTAGCAATCCTCCAAAGAAATTCTCCTTCTTCAACAATATGAACCCTAAGTGGCATGACAATCATTTGATTAACCATAATCTCATCTGGATTGGTTAATTGAGGATTCAGATTGATCATTCTCCTTACATCGACAGAAAACTTGCTCGCGATCAAATTTAACGTGTCACCTGGATTCAAAAATAAAACACCTGTGTCGCTTAGCCATCACGCTTGGGAACAATTAGTTCTTGCCCCAAAAAAATCAGACCTGGATCTGTGAAAGGAGGATAAAGCCCGTTTAGCTGTTCAATTTCCTCAATCGTACTTTCTAACTTTGTAGCAATACCATACAACGTATCATTAGGCTTAACGGTATAAATAAAGTAGATCCCCTGTTCAGCGAGCACTTTATTTCCTCCTCTAATGTAGATCTATCATTGTATGCTATACATTAGCGACCCAACATGTGCATGGAAAATTAGTACGCTTCACCCTATTTCCATTACAAATTCCAAGTAAAAAGAGTGGTTCATTCAGTTTTTTGCAAAATATTTGAATAAAAAAGGGAAATATCTGATTTTCAATATTCCGTTTCAACCTCGAATTATGTTAAGTTATAAAAGGAATGTCTATCAAAATCTCGATAAACTAAAGGAGTGTCATTATGGAGAAAGTACTTATTTTCGGTCACAAAAACCCAGACACAGATTCAATTTGTTCTGCTATTGCCTACGCTGATTTAAAAACAAAATTAAACATGAACGTAGAACCAATACGTTTAGGTGAAATTAACGGAGAAACAAAATTTGCATTAGATTATTTTAAAGCGAAAGAACCTCGTTTAGTAGAAGCCGTTGCTAGCGTTGCAAAAGAAGTCATTCTTGTCGATCACAATGAAAGCCAACAAAGCGCTGATGATATTAATGAAGTTCGTGTCCTAGAAGTCATTGATCACCACCGAATTGCAAATTTTGAAACAAGCGATCCATTGTATTACCGCGCTGAGCCTGTTGGTTGTACAGCAACCATTTTGTACAAGCTATATAAAGAAAATGAAATTGAGATTCCAAAAGAAATAGCTGGACTTATGCTTTCTGCTATTATCTCTGATTCTCTATTATTTAAATCTCCAACATGCACAGAGGAAGATATCAAAACAGCACAAAAGCTAGCTGACATTGCTGGAGTAGATAGTGAAGCATACGGATTAGACATGTTAAAAGCTGGTGCTGACCTTAGCGACAAAACAGTAGATGAATTAATTTCTCTTGATGCAAAAGAGTTCCAAATGGGTGATTACAAAGTAGAAATCGCACAAGTCAACGCTGTTGATGTAGAAGAAGTATTCGCAAAGAAAAGTGAAATAGAAGCAACGATTGACGGTGTTATTAAAGAAAAGAATTTAGATCTTTTCCTTCTTGTCGTGACAGACATCTTAAATAACGATTCTAAAGCATTAGCACTCGGTTCTGCTACACAAGCTGTTAATGAAGCGTTCAATGTACAATTAGATAACAACGTAGCTCTATTAGAAGGCGTTGTCTCAAGAAAGAAACAAATCGTTCCACAAATTACGGACGCTTTGAAAAAGTAAGTTTGTCAATCCGCATGAAAAAGGATAGCTGCTGCTATCCTTTTTACTTTGTTTATGATTCATTTGTAATATTATTTAACTGATCAGCTGACATCGCAAGCTGTGATGTTGCGTTATTGATCTCTTCTATAACAAGCGCCATATTTTTAAGCTCTTTTTCTACATTTGAATTTTGAACGTTGCTTTGTTCAGTCGATTGAACAATTTTCTTAAAAAAGTCACTTGTCTCTTGTAATCCATTTGTGCTTTCTTTGACTAAATGATCTACATCGGTAATATAGTTTGACATCACATCGATTTGATCATTCGTACGGACAATGAGCTCAGATACCTTACTAACGGAGTTCTTCGTTTGATCAGATAGCTTACGTACTTCTTCAGCGACCACAGCAAAGCCTTTTCCTGCCTCCCCTGCCCTAGCAGATTCAATTGCTGCATTTAAGGCAAGTAAGTTTGTCTGCGCAGCAATTGATTGAACTAAGCTAACAATTTCATTAATTTGTTCAGCTGTTGTTTTAAGGATATTCATTTCTTCTGAAATTTTACCCATGTTATCATCGATTTTGTTTACTTGCTCAGACTGTTCTTGTAATTTCACTGCACCTTCTTTTGAAATCATTTCTACTTCTTGGGAATGATTTGAGGTCTCTTGACTATATGTAAGAACTTCTTCGGATCTAGACTTTAGCTCATCTGTAGCAGCGCTTGTCTCTTCTGATATAGCCGCTAATTCTTCAGCAGTTTCACTCACTTTGGCAACAAGTCGATCTTGTTTAGCTCGGTCTTCGCGAATGATTCGATCTGTTTCGTTTTCATACGCTTCCAATACTAACTGCTGTTCAAAGTTTAATATTTTTGATACAGCTTTTATAGCAGCAAGACTTTCGTCGCGATCTTCATAATATTCATCTATAATATCAATAATCGATTCTAATAAGTCTTGAAACGCGCACATATACCATTTCGGCTGCAACCCAATTCTTACATGGGTGATGGCAATCGTCACTCGTTGCTTAATAAACAGTTCATCAATAACGCCATTAAACATTTCTTGAATATGCCTTTTCAATGTTACCTTCAGTCGTTCAACCGAGCTATGGTCATTAATAATTGCTTTTAACCCACTATTGAACTCTAAGTTTTTATAAAATTGATCGACAATCGATTCTATATTCTCCTCGATAAGTGGTTGCAGCCCTTTAACAAGAACCAAATCCTTTTTATTAAAATGAATCAGATCAAGCTGTACTTGGACTTCTTTTGATACCCTAATCGTCACTTCTTCTTCACTTATACGGTTTTCATTTGAAGATTGTTTAGCTTTTTTATTTGATAGAAATTGAAGCTTCATGAATTTCCTCCTCAAATCATCCTTAATCCCTAAGATAGCCCTTCACTCAACCATGAAAATATAATCAGCCCAACCAAATGCTGGTGTCTTTATAACTAAAGAATATCATATTTAAGAAACAAAAATATGACCTATTCTAACCATATTACAGATTATTTCTGAACATTTCATGTTGTATCTTGCTACGTAACATCAACTTGATCATTATAAAACAACAAAAAGACGGAGCATTATTGCTCCGCCTCCATTTTCATCATTTATCATTTATTGGACAGCTATGTTCAAAGCATTTCTAAGCATAGAATCGTAATAGTTCCACTCAGTTAAAAGATAAAATAAATTAATTAAACGTTTATTTAATGACTGACATTTGTTAAAGGCTGTAGATCAAGCTGATAGTCAACCTCAATCTCCATCTGCTCAAACATATTTATCCACTCTTCTTCGCTCATTGTTTTTTCAAAAGGTTTTTTTGTATGACTTCCAATTTTCAAAGGATCAATTTTCAATTCCTGCAGGTGATTCAATAACTCGGTTGTATGTGTTTCCAAGTAAGATTCAATCTCGTTACCCACTACCGTTAATTCATTTACCTCATGTATGTTTTTATCGCCCTTATACTCCTCGATTCTCGCTGTTAAATCTATATCAATTGAGAGTAACGAATTATTTTGCTCTAGGTTCATATCAACATTTGCACGTATATGACCTAAACTAAGAGATAATTCTGTTATTGGTAATAGTTTTAGAAAATGATCATTACCTATAATTTGCATAATACTTTCTTCTACATTTTGAACAGTTGCAATTAATTTATCATCATTAAAAAGAGCTGTCCCTTCATAAGTGAAATTTTCTTTATCAACTTTGAATAATGGCAAAATGGGATCCTCTAATGGTGTGTATAAATTGTTCTTGAATTCATGAAGATTGACAACGGTCATTTCACCTTGCTTATCTTTTTCGTAATGTTTAAACATTCGGTAGAGAAAATAATCGAGGTTTTCTTGCTTTTCAATTTGGCTGTTCATGTATTCGTCAAATCCCCCTCTGACGACCGCAAGATAAAGCCGTTGTGAAATATCAGGATCTGTTAATACCGTATTGATGATTGGCATTATCCCTTCTTTTGCAACCTCTTCACTAATTAACAGCATGCGAAGCTGTCCAACTTTTAATTCTCTGTAATAAACTAAGTTAAAATTTTTTTCACCTTCTTTTAAAAGGTCTACTGGTAAAGTAAGCAAGCGCTTTTTTTCATTAATCAAGGGCGGCACTAATGTACTGATTTCTAGATCACTCTTTTTCCCTTTATCAATTGACCAAAAGATAACCGGAGCAATTTCTTCGATCATATTATTTTCAACAAAAGGAGAGCAACCTGCTGTTAAAATGACTATACTAATAAAGACTGTCTTCACGATTTGTTGACTATATCGCAATCTATACACGCCCTTTGCGTTTCATCGCTATATAAAGAAGCAACGGAACAAAGAAGTAAGATAAAGCTCCAAACCAAATTTGCAAGTCTAACCAAAAGATTTGCTTTGTTTGATCCTTCCAAATCCACGCATTTACAATAAATAAACTAATTAAAATAATCAGCAAACAAATAGAAAATCCCATTCGAGTCGTCTGTTTCTTTTGATTTCCCATCATGATTCGAGCAGCGCCATAGAAAAATAATAAAAAAAGAGCAGAAACAAATGAGAACAGAAGCAAATAAACAGAGATAAAAATAATATCTACGCGCTCAAAAATAGGGGACTGTAAATACCTAAGCATATGGACGAGCGGAAAGTCTGATTTATTTAAATAATGCGATCCAAAGAAAAACAATGAAGCAATAAACAAAATGACATACTCTACAACAGAAATTCCATTCGCTATCGTTATGTGTTTTAACATTTTATTTTTCACATTTAGCCAAGGAGCCAAACAAATTAAATATTCTGCTCCTCCCAAAGCGGACCATATAAATAGAAGCCTTTTCCAAGGATTAAATGGGCTTTCGGTTGGAATTAAAGGATATAGGTCATAAAGCATTGCAATCGGCGGTTTAAAGAACGGAGCAAACAAAAAAAGCATCCAGATGGAACTGAAGAAAGTAATGACACCAAAGCGTATCGTATTTTCCATTCCTCTAGTAGCAATATAACCACCGCTTAATAAGAGAACAAAAATGAACCAATATGAACTCGTTGAAGGGAAGATAAATTCGTTCACGATTTCCACATAGCCAAGTATAATAACAGTTAACTTTAAGAATATGAACAACAAACCGATTACTGCACAAATACGAACCGTCTTTTCACCCAGTAGCTGAACATAACCTTGATACCCTTTCGCAAAAAATTTTGATGATAGCCATTTTGCCAATACCATCAGATTAAGCTGCGATAGAATTCCTACACCAATGATCCCCCAGATCATATAGGGATCAATTAAATAATTAGGCATGAGGATAATAAAGTAAAGGAGTTGTAAGCGATTCACTAGAAACAGGGCATATATTCCACCAAAGGTTGATGTCTTGCTAAATAATGCAAAGTCTTTCACATTCTCATCTCCTTTGGTTATATCTCCATTTCTTTAATGGATGTAAATGTTCAGGACGAACCTTCATCCAAGTGAGAGGACCACGAATAAATAAGTCAATCCAATCTTTAAAATAAAGTGGTGAAATTGGTGCAAAATAAGGCTGCTTTAGAGAGGTCATTCCATTCAGGTGAGCTAACATTCCAACCAATCCGATAAAAATGCCAATAAAACCCATAACCGAGGCTAACAACACGATAGTGAATTGAATTAGTGTGGTGGCTTTTGTCATTAAATAATTGGGGACTAAAAATGAAGCAATTGCAGATATCCCCATTAAGACAATTAATACTTTACTAGCAAACGCAGCATCCACCGCTGCTTGACCAATGACTATCCCGCCAATCACCCCTAATGTTTGACTTGATTTTGTCGGCATCCGTAGACTTGCTTCTTTAATGATTTCCATAACGATTAAAATGACCAACGCTTCCCAAAAAGGAGTAAAGGGCAATTTACTTCTCGATTCTAGTAAAACAAAAAGAATCTGCATCGGAATCATTTGATAATGATGAGTTGTCAATGCCACATAAATAGGAATGAGCGTCATAGAAATAATAAAACTTAAGTATCTAAGAGAACGTAAAAAACTTGCGACAAGCCAACGATTAATATAATCTTCAGGGGATTGAAACAAATGAAAAAATGTAATCGGTGCATTTAATGCAAACGGTGTATTTTCTACCAAAATCGTAAGCTTACCAATCCCTAATGCATAGGCACAAACATCAGGACGGTCTGTTTGCTGAAATTGTGGGAAAATACTATACTTATGATCTTCCATGAATATTTCAAGTTGAGATGAATCAAGAAACAGATCATAATTAATGCGACTAATACGCTCCCTTGCCTCTTGCACAAATTCTGGATTCGTTATGCCTTCGATATACATTAACACAACGGTTGTTTTACTTAGCGAACCAACTGCGAACTTCTCTGTTTTCAGCTCAGGCAAGGGAAGGCGTCTACGAATCAGCGTAATATTGCTATCCAATTGTTCACTAAAGCTATCCTTTGCCCCGTACAAAATCGTTTCTGTTTCAGATGACTCAATTGCACGACTCAGTGGATTTTCAAGAAGAACCGCCCACCATTTTTGTTGAAGACAATCATTAAAGAGAATAGCTCCAGCAAACAGCTGCTTCTGCGCTTCTTCTAGCGTGTTGACTTCCACTACTTTTGAAATCGTAATGCATTCACGCACCGTTTTTTCATAGGATCTGTGAACGAGTGGCTCAATAATTGATTCATTCAGTCGTTCCTGATCGATTAAGGTTCTTATATAGACAAGTGGGACCTTTTGTTCTTTGTTCGTTTCTCGCTCGATGATTTCGGCATCATCCATGTTCGCTAACATTTCTTGTAGCGATTCTAACGTTAAGGCTTTTTCCGTGGTGTTTTGAGGTGGGTTCTTTTTGTGCTTGTTTTCGATATGGCTCTTCCTTCTAAACATAAACATTCCCGCACCCCCTACTACCTTCTTATGTAACGATTACTTGCCGTTATTATGAGCAGGACTGTTCCACTTTATGCAAATGATCAACAGGTTCAGTTTCCATACCCAATTGTTTTCTTTATCACAATAAAAAAGCACGCAGCCTAAGCTGCATGCTTTGTATTTCATTATTTGAATACTTTCACACGTTCTTCAAGTGGTTTGAACTCTTTATCTCCAGCTGGTGCCGTTGGTTTACCAAATGGCATTTGAGCAACTAGCTTCCAACTGCTTGGAAGATCCCATTCCTTTTTCACTTCATCATCAATAAGTGGGTTATAGTGTTGCAAAGAAGCTCCAAACCCTTCTATCTCTAACGATGTCCAAATGACATATTGAAGCATGCCAGAAGAATGCTGTGACCAAATCGGAAAATTATCCTTATAAGTGGCAAATTGCTCTTGAAGCGTTTCAATAACACTATTGTCTTCAAAGAATAACACTGTTCCATATCCACTACCAAAAGCATTCATTTTCTCTTCCGTCGCTCCAAACTGATCTACAGGAACCATTTTCCTTAACGTCTCAGTCGTGATGTTCCAAAATTTTGTATGCTGCTCTCCAAGTAAAACGACGACTCTTGCACTTTGAGAATTAAAGGCAGAAGGAGTGTGCTTTACAGCGTGATTGATCACTTCATTGATTCGTTCATTTGAAACAACTGCTTCACTGCTTATTCCATAAATAGTGCGTCTTGCTTCTACGGCTGAATAAAAATCTTTTGCGTTATTTTCCATTTGGTTCATCTCCTGTTTCGTTGATTCACCAAATATCTTTTGTAAAATTCCCATGATTAAACCCCATATCATTTTTTATTTTTTAAACTAATAATCGAATATGCGTTCCCGACGGATCTTTTGTTAGCACAACTCCGTCTTCTTCTTTTACAGAAGCCCCCATTGTCTGCAAACGCTCGATAGCTTCTCTTCTTGATTGTTCATTAGGATACACAAGAGAGAACCATTTTAGTCCGACACTATTTTCCGAAGGTGCAGGAGCGCCTACTCCATTCCACGTATTTAAGCCAATATGATGATGATAGCCACCAGTAGAAATAAATAACGCTTGCCCACCATACCTGCAAACAATCTCAAACCCAAGGCCTTTAAGATAAAATTCTTCGGTTTTAGCAAATTCAGATACGTGCAAATGGATATGTCCCATTAAAGTCCCCGCAGGAAGACCATTCCAAGACACGCCTTCGCCTTCTGCTAAAAGATTCTGGACCTCTAATCCTTGCGTGGTCATTTCCACTTCATTGTTATGCCAATTCCACTCATCAGCTGGTCGATCACTATAAATTTCAATACCATTGCCATCAGGATCAGCTAAATAAAGAGCCTCACTAACCAAATGATCCGAAGCTCCTTGCAGAGGATAGCTAATGTTGACAAAATGCTGCAATACTCTAGCTAAATCCGCACGAGTTGGTAAAAGAAGCGCAAAATGATATAAACCAGTTGTACGTGGCTGTTTTGGAATCACACCTTCAGGCTGTTCAATAGACAACAGCGGAGTTTTACCATCAGCTGTAAGTACAGCTTTGTTTTCTGATTGTTCAAGTACTTGAAACCCTATAATGTTTTTGTAAAACGTGAGCGAACGTTCTAGATTTTCAACCTTCAAATCAACTTGACTGACAAACGTATTTGGTGCCTCGTGAAACTGCTTCATTTTTCATGACCTCCCAAGTTAATTGTCGTGCTTACTCTTATTTTGAACGATAGAGAACATTATCTACAGAGAAAAGTGAACTTTTTGCAATCGCAAGATAAATAGAGATAACGAGCAGTGCTAGATCTAATTCATATCCAGCCATTTCAGGAGTTCCTAAAAACCCAGCAGGAAGCTTCACTGTAAAGATGGCTACAACCATAATGATCGCAAATAAAATGGAAACCACTCTTGTTCCAAGCCCTACTATTAACGCAAGTCCACCGACTAATTCAATAATGGCGACTACATATGCTGAAAATCCTGGTAGACCTATGTTTTCGAAAAAGCCTGCTGTATTTCCAATTCCTCCTTGAAATTTCACTAAACCATGAATGAAAAACGTTAAGCCTAAAAAGATTCTTAAAATAAGTGCTCCGACTTCATACTTATTAAACATGCCTTATTCACCCCTGCAAACAAATAGTTAATTACTTTATGTAAGCAATTATATTTTTGTAATTATATTTTGTCAAGTAATTAAATATCTTTAAATAATGTAATTGTTTTTTGAGTGTGTTATAATATTAATATAGGAGTGATGTAAAATGAACAAATCTCTTATTTGTCCTAGATTCGAAAAAGCAATAACCATGTTAAGTCAACGATGGACTGGTCTGATCATTTACCAACTTCTTTCTGGTCCCCAACGTTTCTGTACGATTGAATCTGCAATTGGAGTAAGTGGAAGACTTCTTTCAGAAAGACTAAAGGATTTGGAGAGTGAAGGAATTGTAAATCGTACGGTTTACCCAGAAACTCCTGTCCGCATTGAATATTCTTTAACTGAAAAAGGAGTAGCTTTAGAGCCTCTTATGAAAGAAATTGAATATTGGTCTCAAACTTGGCTAGAAATAGAACATACATCAGAGTAAGACGAAAGCCGACTATCTTAAAAGATAATCGGCTTTTTCTAGATGTCTAGCTACAGCGCCTAGCCGCTCGAGGTTGCTTCAGCCTGTAAATGGTTGCCAAACATTGACAGGTCTCCAGCACTTGTCCCAGCTGGTCAAGGCGCTTTCTCTTTTCTTATTGCGAAATCGCATATGCTTTTATTTTACGATACAAAGTACTCCTCGAAATCCCTAGCTTTCGAGCAACTTCACTTAAATTATCTGTCGTTTGTAACGCGCGCTCGATTAATTGCTTTTCATTCCCTCGTAGCAATCGTGATTAGCGCGATGCTCTTTGCTCTATTTGCTATCCTTTATCTCATTACAGGCCGGACAACAAAGTCGTCGTTGCACGAAGTAAGTAGCTGAAGCTTCAATGTAGACAAACATAACAAGCAAAACATTAGTACGTTTCGCTTGTTATGTTTGAAATTAAGTTAAATAATATCCAACGGAACTTTCTTTTTGGGTGCTGGAAAGACTTGATCAAGTATGCTTAAATCTTCTTCTGTTAATTCAATTGAAGCTGCTTCCGCATTTTGGACGACATGCTGTTCTTGAACGGCTTTTGGAATCGCAATAACATGTTTCGTACGGATCGTCCAAGCGAGAGCGATTTGGAGAGATTTTACATCGTACTTTTCAGCCATCTCAATAATGACGGGATCATTAATTAATTGTTTTCGAAGTGAACCACCTTGAGCAAGAGGACTATACGCCATAATTGGCATATTGTGTTCACGCTGCCACGGTAACAAGTCATAATCAATCCCTCTTGAACCGAGGTGATATAGGACTTGATTCGTTGCACAATTTTGTCCGTTAGGAGCACTCCACAATTCTTTCATATCAGCGGTATCAAAATTGGAGACTCCCCATCTTAAAATCTTCCCCTCCTTTTTCAGCTTCTCCATTCCTTCAATCGTTTCCTCCAGAGGAACTCTCCCTCGCCAGTGTAAGAGGTATAAGTCTAAATGGTCCGTACCAAGTCGCTTTAGACTATTTTCACAAGCCATAGAAAGTTTATCGAGTCCTGCATGATGTGGGTACACCTTCGAGACTAAAAAGACCTCATCTCTACGCCCTTTAATCGCTTCTCCTACTAAACGCTCAGAATCACCATTTCCGTACATTTCAGCTGTATCAATTAAAGTCATACCAAGGTCTATTCCAAGCTGTAAGGCTTTGATCTCTTCATCTTTTGCTTTAGGTGTTTCACCCATATACCATGTTCCTTGTCCTAAGCACGGAATCTTCGTGCCATCTGACAATGTCACAACTCGTTTTTCAAGGTTATTCTTTATCTCTGTTATTTTTGTTGGATTAAGTGAACTCACCTGTCATCTATCCCTTCTATGTATGTAGTCTGATTGATTAATTCAGTAGTATCCTCTACCTGTTTATCATACCTCTAAACATAAAAAAAGATTCTATTCAAGTGACTTACCTCAAATAGAATCTCTACAAGCTATCTCCAAATTTCGTTTACTTTAGCCCTTAAATAATCAATAGATGTTTTTGCGTACCAATCAGGCTCAGCCTGTCTCGTATGGAACCCAACTTCCATTGATAAATAACCCTCATAATTCACTTCTTTCAATGCTTTTAATACCGCATCAAAATCGCCTCTACCTTGACCTGGAGGTAGGCGGTCATTATCCGAAATATGAACGTGATGTAATTTATCAGCCATGCGATACACATAGTCACTTGGCACTTCATTACGGTACAGAGCATGGAATGTATCAAACATCACTTTCACATTTGATGCGCCTGTTTGCTCACTTAATAGCAACGCATCATCAGCTGTTTCAATTAGATTACTGTCAGCTGGAGTAGGCTCAACAACCATTGTCACACCAAGCTCTTTCGCGTATTTCGCTACATTACCTAAGCCTTCTAGACTATAATTCCAGGCATCTTGTTGAGAAGTTCCATGAACAACCCATCCTGCGATCCACATCACTGTAGGACATTCCCATTCATGAGCTAAGCGTACCACTTCTTTATAATGGTTGATCGTAAACTCTCTTTCTTCAGCAAGTGGGGAAGTAGGGTTATTACCTGGTCCACCACCAGGTGCTGGCAGCATTGCCGCTACTTTTAAGTTCTTTTGCTTTAATAATGTTAGAATCTCTTTTCTACGTTCTGGTGATAAATAATCAGGCCAAGCATGCGGACTCGCACAACCAATTTCAATCGCATCATATCCAAAAGAAGAAAGTCGATTAATCACATCCTCTAGTGGATAAGACGGAACCCAAACCGGAAAACTACTATAAGGCCACGTATTAAAAGCAATCCCTTTCATATCTATACATCTCCTTTTCGTCTACTATTATTCCCAAACGAATACTGCTTTTTCAGTCTTTCTTTCGTCAAATAAACGGAAGGCTGTGTCTGCTTCTTCTAATTTGAATGTATGTGTGACAAGCTTTTCAACAGGTAGGTTTTTCTTCACGATAAAGTCAGCAATTTCCTCAAACTCTTGAATTGGGAAATACCATGACCCAATAACAGAGATTTGTTTACGAATGAGTTGTTCACTAGGTTTAATTGTTGTTTCTTTGCTCTCGCCAATAAACGCTACCTGTCCATGAGGTCTCACGCAATCAAGGGCATTATTTTCAGCGAATGGACTACCAGAACAATCAATCGCAGCATCAGCACCTTTACCCTTTGTAATTCTTGCAATCTCTTCTAACACATCAACATTTTGGCCATTAATTGTGTAATCTGCGCCGAATTCTTTTGCTAATTCTAAACGCTCATCAAGCATATCAACAGCAATAACGGTTGCCCCTAAACCTTTTGCAATCATCACACCAGCTCCGCCCATTGGTCCCATACCAAAGATCACAAGTGTGTCTCTTCCAGAAATATTCAATCTTTTTTGCGCATGGAAAAGAGTTCCTACCGCATCAGTTGAAACAGCTGCAGTAACATAGCTCATATCATCTGGTAGCTTCATGCAGTTTTCAGCTGGTGCAACCATATAATCTGCGTCACCACCATGAGCGTCAAACCCGATACATTTAAATTCTTTACAAAACATTTTATATCCACTCTTACAATGTGGACATTCACCACAACCTAATGCTAAGTAAACCGCAACTCGGTCACCTGGCTTTAAAGCTGTTACACCTTCCCCAACTTGTGTAATTTCGCCTGCTGGTTCATGCCCAGGAACAAAACCAACCTTTGATTCTCCTCCAAACACAGATGTTCCATAATACAGGCTCATATCACTACGGCAAATCGCCGATGCTTTCATTTTAATAAGGACTTCACCTTGGCTAGGTGTTGGAATATCAAATTCGCGTATTTCAACTTTTTTATCTCCAGGGAATACTACGCCTTGCATTTTCATCATTAAAACCTCCGTAACTGTTTATGATTCAAAGAGGCTACTAAAGTTGAAGTAGCCTCGAGTTCAATTTCTAAGCTTCTAAAATGTGAGGCGATTATTCAAACGCATCTTGAAGAACATCTGGAGCATCAACGCCATAAACAAGTTTCCAAGAATCTAATAGATTATCTTGTGTTACTTCCAGTGCAGGAGTTGTAACATATGGAGGTGCTTCCTTATCAAGTAATGCATATCCAGCTAAAATAGCTTCGGCAATTCCTTGATCATAGGGTAATTGTGCTCCAATACCTTTAATTGGTCCACCCGTTGCCATCTCGAGACCAACTCTTGTACCTAAGTCTGTCGTTGTAATAACAAGATCACTTTTTCCTGCATTCTTAGCAGCTGAAATTGCCCCTTCTGCTGGTACATCCCAAACAACAAAGATACCATCTAAATCAGGATTTCTAGTCAACATTGCAGCCGCTACTTCTTCACCATCATTTGGTCCAGTAATACCACCACGTGCGACAATTTCCATATTCGGGTATTTTTCAGCAATTGTTTCTTCAAATGCTGCTGTACGTTGTGCAGTTACAAAGAAATCAGCATCATGATAGATCACACCAATTTTCCCTTCGCCGCCAAGTTGTTCACCCATTAATTCTGCTGCGACAACACCATTACCTGCGTTATCTCCTGAGACAATACTCACATAATCTTCACCAGGTACTAAGTCGTTTGCCACACCATCCATGAATACTAGCTTTACGCCAGCATCTGCAGCCCTTTTATATGCGCTTGCAGTAGAAACAGGGTCAACAGGAACTGTAACAATAACATCAGGATTTCTAGCTAATACTGACTCAAGGTCAGTCACTTGCTTTTCTGCCGAGAATTGTGCATCTGTAACAGCAATAACTTCAATACCCATTCTTTCAAATGTAGCTTCTAAGGCTTGAACTTGTGCAGTCATATAGTCAGTACCAGCATAGTGCATAACGATCGCAGCAGTATACTCTCCCGCCTTAATCTCTTCAACCTCTGCTTCAGTCAACTCTAATTCTTTCGCTGAAGCTGCGTCCTCACCATGTGGACCTTTATCTAAAATCTCCTTATCAGGAATATTAGGATTGATCGTAATAGGTCCCGCCGTCGCAACCTCTCTTGTCTCTTCAGTCGTGCTTTCTGTACCTGCCCCTTCTGTTGCATCGGCATTGGAAGCCTCTTGATTACCACACGCAACAAGTAAAAGACTACTGCTTAAGGCAAGCGTTAAAAATAGTGATGTTTTCTTTTTCATAATATCCCTCTTTTTCTAGTTTTTTCATTGCTCCTGATACAATTCCACAGTAATAAATCATTAGCACGTGTAAGAACTATACCACCCCCATTTGTAATCGGTTACATAAATACTCATAGAAAACGTAGGTTTTCAGTTTATTTATTACGCTAAAATGTAATGGATTACATTTTAGCGTAATAAATTATTTAAAAAAATAGTTGCTTACTTAAAAATGAACTATTTCGTTTAAGAATATTATTTGGAAAATTCTTATTATCATTGTAAACGATTACATTTAAACATTCAATAGTAAGTTTAATAGACTTTGTCAAAACAATTATCATATATAAAAAAGCATCTCCCTAACAAAGCGTTTGTTACACATACAGCGCTAATGGAAGATACTTCTATTTTCAAATTGCTCTATTTAACAATCTCTGTCTTATCTACATCTTCTTTTACGGACACCTTTATTTGAATAATACGCTTATCATCCATTTCGTCGACACTAAAGATGAAGTTCTTGTATTCAACAGTTGGATGCTGGTCTCGACTAGGAATGTAACCAAGCTGCCCAATCACAAAACCACTCAACGTATCATATTCTTCATTTGGCAATTCAACATTCAAAGTTTCTTCAACTTCATATAAATTGACGGTTCCAGACATTAGATAATTGTTTTGAGCAAGTTCGATGATTTCTGCTCCATCATTTTCAGGTTCATCATATTCATCAAAGATATTTCCGACAATTTCTTCAATCAAATCTTCAATTGTGACAATCCCGTCGGTTCCTCCATATTCATCTATTGCAATTGCCATGTGAATATTATTTTTTTGCATGTCTTTGAAAAGGTCATCAATTCTTTTCGATTCAAGAACAAAGTAAGGTTCACGAATCATCCCTTTTAAATTAAAGTCATTATCATTACAATTCTCAATAAATTGAATTAAATCCTTTACGTGCAAGACACCGACAATATTATCAATGCTTTCTTCATAAACAGGGAAGCGCGTATACCTTTCAACATTTGCAACACGCACAATTTCCTGTAATGTCGATTCAATTGGAATCGCAACAATATTTGTTCGATGCGTCATAATACCAGAAACGGTTTTATTATCGAATTCAAAAATATTATTAATCATCACTTTTTCAGCTTCTTGAATCGTGCCTTTTTCCTTACCAACATCGACCATCATTCTAATTTCTTCTTCTGTTACATTCTCATCTTCTGCATTTGGATCTACGCCAAACAAACGAACAATGACATTTGTTGATAACGTCAGTAATTTGACAAAAGGAGAAGATATTTTCGATAACAACGTAAGAGGAACGACCGCAAACATCGCAATGGCCTCTGCTTTTTGTAAAGCTAGTCGTTTTGGAACAAGCTCCCCTAATACGAGGGTGAAATAAGAAAGAATCAATGTAATAACAACGACTGAAATCGTTTCAAGCAACCTCTCTGAAATCGGTACACCCAAATTGTATAGAGTTTCTGCTAACTGCCCCGCAAAACTTCCAGCGGCAAATGCACTTGCCAAAAATCCAGCAAGAGTAATACCAATTTGAATCGTCGCTAGAAAACGACTTGGTTCTGAGAGAAGATTTTGTAGCATTTTTGCCTTTTTATCCCCGCTGTTAGCCTTTAACCTAATTTTGTTATCATTTAATGAAATTAATGCAATTTCAGATGCAGCAAAAAAAGCATTTAAGGTAATTAGTACGATTAGTACCAATATTTCCGTTGTCAATAAGACCAACCTCCAGATGTATTAAAAGCTAAAACATAATAATCCTATCTAAATGTGTTATTTATGGAGACTCTTTTCTATTTTCTATAAAAAAATGTATTTTTATTCTCTTTTTTAATGTACTTATTCTATAGCCGCCCTACTTTAGGACGGCTTAAGGTTTAACGATTTATACGATTTGTATTATGCACTCTGATTTGTTCGTTCCTCAGATGGCTTTTCTTTCGATAAAAACCAACCGCCTAAAGCAATCAGTATGAGTACAACGTAGAAGGTAATTTTCCATTCAGATGACTTGGCAAATCCTTCAGGTAAAATAGCAAGTTCTGGGTGTGACATCGTATAAACAGCTAGCTTCACTCCAACCCACCCAACAATCATAAATGCAGCAATTTCCAATCCTGGCTTTGCATGAAGTAATTTTACAAAGTAATTTGCTGCAAAACGCATAATCAGTAATCCGATAAATCCTCCAGCAAATATGACAAGAAATTTACCACCGTCTAGTCCACCAATTTGAGGTAAGTTCGTATCTGGAAGAACCATTGCTAAAGCTACCGCTGCTAGAATGGAGTCAACCGCGAATGCAATATCCGCCAATTCAACTTTTATAACAGTTCCCCAAAAGCCTGATTTCTTCTTTTCAGGTTTTCCTGCTGCTTTTTCCTTCTCTTTATTCACGAGAACTTTTCTGAAAATATGATTTGTTGCGATGAATAGAAGGTAGAGAGCACCAATTGCTTGAACCTGCCAAACATCGACAAGGAATGAGATTGCAAAAAGTGATGCGAAACGGAAAACAAACGCACCTGCCAGCCCATAAAATAATGCTTTCTTTCTTTGTTCTTCTGGTAAATGTTTAACCATAATAGCTAATACTAAGGCATTATCAGCTGCTAAAAGCCCTTCCAGCGCAATTAAGAGCAGTAAAACCCAACCGTATTCTAACAAGATGGATAATTCCATGTTATCCTCACTCTCCTTTTTAAATGTTTTTTGTTCTCCAGATGGAGCTTCTATTTCAAAAAGCTTAAGGAAAATTCGCATTCTAAACACAAAAAAAACCTTCACCAAATGGTAAAGGTTTTCATACACATAAAAAAAGACCTTTACCGAACTAGTAAAGGTCTTGCTAACAACGTCATGTTGCCAACAAAGCCGGGAGCTGTATAACTCCGTAATGACGACTTTATTGTAAAAGCTACTCCCCTTTAGGAGAACTATTCGATTATATGAGTATAATATAAGTTAAACCCTGTCAATTTGTCAATTATTATTTATTATCATGACCAATATCTTTCCATACACGTAATGATCCATCGCTTAGATTATTGATTCATTTCAATAAAAAGGCAGCATGACGATAATCGTCATGCTGCCTGCTTTTAGATCCTCCCGATATTTAAGTTAATCCTTCACTAGTTTCGTTTCTTCTAATACTTTCTTACCTTCTTTTACGTCAGGACTAATATCTTTCGTCTTGTCTTTAGATAAGAACCATCCGCTAACACCGATGATAAGAAGGACAGACCAGAAGATAATTTTCCATGTTGTTCCTTTTGCAAAGTCTTGCGAAATAATAGCCAGATCTGGATGAGCCATCGCATATACCGCAAGCTTTACACCAACCCAGGCAACGACTAGATAAGCTGCAGTTTCAAGACCAGGTCTACGGTCTAGCAGTGTAACGAAGTAACTTGCCGCAAATCTCATGATGACGAGTCCGATAAGACCACCAGCAAGGATGACTGCAAAGTGACCACCATCTAATCCACCTATTGTTGGTAAGTTAGTTGTAGGAAGCATAACAGCTAAAGCAACAGCCGCTAGAATAGCGTCAACAGCAAAGGCAATATCAGCTAACTCAACCTTGACAACAGTCATCCAGAAGCCAGAACCTTTTGCTTCTTTTTCTTTCTCTTTTTTCTTTAAATAATTTTTGAGCACATGCTTTTTGAGTAAGTGATAAACTGCAATTCCAAAAAGGTAAAGAGCACCTATTGCTTGAACCTGCCAGATATCAACTAAGAAAGAAATCAAGAACAAGGAAGCGAATCTAAAGACAAACGCTCCAGCAAGTCCGTAGAACAAGGCTTTCTTTCTTTGATGTTCTGGTAAGTGTTTAACCATTGTGGCAATAACTAGGGCATTATCAGCAGCTAATATACCTTCTAGAGCAATGAGGATTAAGAGCACCCACCCATATTCAAGTAAAATTGATAGTTCCATTTTTAATATCTCCCTTTGAAATAATTTATTTTTTCACTAACACGTTTTAATTCCTATTATTTACTAAGGATCTTAACTTCATCATGATCGATACCCTTGACATCATCACTAAAAATCAGCCTTGTATGAAACCGGTAAGAAACAGTATCACCAGTAGGCTGTAATTCCTTTGGTAATTAATAATTGAAAGGAATTTCCGTACTTTCCTTAGCATTAAGGGTTCTTGACATAAGGATTGTTTTTACCGTTTCAATCATTTGATTTGACTTCTCGTGTTTATTTTGAGCAATGAGATCACATTCAAGTCTTTTTACTTTCTGTTTTCGGAAACCACCTTGAAGTTTAAAATATCCAGAAACCCTTTCTCCAGGTAGATACTCAGCCGCATCCAAAACGAGATCAATATTGGCAGATCCTAATTTAAATAAATTCAAATATTTATTAAACACTAAAAAGTCTTCCTCCTATAAAAAATGATTAAACGTAAATGTTGTTAAAAGTATATGACGCCATTGTTACTTGCTGTGATTCGCTTTGTATTGAAATGCTTCTTGGTGGATAGTTAATCTCAAGCGTAATAATTGTGACAATATACAGCTTCAGTGTAACGATCAATGTAACACACATGAGAATTTTTCTTTGTATGTCTATGTCCAACTAGTTCTTTTTCTCCTCTTATAAAAAATCTCTGTATCAAAATAGTGACAAGTGTATAATCCCTAATAGTGTCTAGATCGTTGTTCTCCTCCTGTTAAAAAATAAAAAACCTTTACCGATATCGGTAAAGGTTTTCTCGAAAAATCTATATCACCTTTACCATAATGGCAAAGGTCTCGCAAACAACATAAATGTTGCCAGTTAAGCCGGTGATGGTTAAATCACGGAAATGACGACGTAACTGTTAGCTACTCCCCTTTGGAGTATTATAAGTTCAAATTGAACGGCAGTCTTAACTCTTCAACTATTAAGATAATAATATGATTGTGGTTATTAAAAGTCAATAAAATTTTTTCACTAAATAAATAAGTTTTTTAGAAAAAGCTTTCTCCTAAAAGAAAGCCTACAGTAGCAAATATCCGATCAATGTCCCTATTCCACCATATAAAAGAGCAAATGGCATATTTCTTAATGTAATGTGATACGGATTTTGTTTCGTGTTCATCGAGGTCATTGTTACAGTGACACCATATGTTCCTACGGTTGCCGTAGCTAATGCACCTGTAATTAATACCATACCGATGCTAAGTGGATTAATAAAGGCATACATTGGCTGCAATACTTCCATCAACACGGCAATCGTTGCAATTGGATGGACTCCAATCATGCTCATCACTAAGTACATCATTTGAATCAGGATTAAAGTTACTAAAGGGTACTCAGAAGTTGCTAAAAATGGCTCTTGAATGACTTGAAGAAACGGTGTTTCATTCAAGCTGTTTGAAAAGAAAGCAAGCGATAAAAATAACAAAACAAAGTTCTGTAAACCATTTGTTCGCATTTTCCATGTTTTCCAACCAATCGAAAGAAAACTGCGCCACCTTCTTATCAATAATGCCCATACAAATGAAAATGGTAAAATAACTAATGTGACAGCTAAGATAAAGTTTAATTGAAAATGATTGCCAATCGTTACAACAATGATCATGAAAATCGTCAGCGCGATAAGTAAATGAACAATTTTAAATGCGATTTTTCGAATGTCTAATTTATGATTTGTCCGTTCAATACTAGGCGTATAAGAAATCGAGTTAAATGTTCTTTTACCCCAGATCCAATCAATTGAGATTACAAGAACAGAGCATAACAATAACCAAGGTAAATACGAGAGATAACTAACGCCTGTAGCATCAACTGTTATCGCTACAATGATTTCCATTGGACTCCAAGCAAGCGCAACTGCAAATGCTCTTAACGTGGTTCGACTAATAAATGAATCCTTAACCTTCTTTTTCATTTTAGACATATTTTCTAAAAGAACTTCCTGCGACAAAGAAAGTGCAGACAGATTAATAAAAGAAGCAAGAGTATACGTTGTGAACGAACTCCTCACATATAACTTGCTTAAATCCGTCACATTTGCTTTCATTAATTCATTGATCCGTCGGTCGAAGCGAGCAGCACGGACAATACTATTCATCCAAGGTAAGACAGTCAAAAACGTTAATAATGGCATCGTCGACGTTAAATATAAGGGAATTTGATAATATGGCAAGTCTGCATAAATATACATAACCGTCCCTATTAAAATAAAAACAGCGCCTAGAATTCGAAATAAATTAGTTGCGCCTAGAACAGAAAACAACAACATTGGAATCGCTAATATCCCAACAACGTATTCTAGTGCTGCATTTTCGATAAAGACATTGGCCGTAAAAAGACCAAGAACAGCAGTATAAAAAATATATAAGTTCTGGTGAATAAACCGAGTCATAAGTCCCTCCTCTACTCTGGCATTTATCCACTTTACTCCTATGCTGCAAATCTGACAACTGATAAGCTCAAATGTACACACAGCATATCGCTACCTGTTTTTCACTAACACGAAAAACCTCTTAAGACGTCTCAAGAGGTTACATGATAAAAAACACTAGTTATGAATACCGAGATTCAACTTATCTAATTGTAAATTTTATCAATTACTAATCCATCAGCCCTATTTCCCCAATATGATTCACCTATTGCTAAAACGTTTAGTGAATCTTTACTTAGATTGAGTCGCTTCCACTCTTTATAAAGCCGATCTAACGCCTCTGGTCCTGTATCATCTGCTAAACGATAAGCTCCGTAATGCATTGGGATAAACGTTTTTCCTTCAAGCTCTAAATATGCTTTTACCGCGTCCTCAGGATTAATATGGGACGTAGCCATAAACCACTCTGGCTCATATGCCCCAATTGGCATTAACACAATATCAAGATGAAAACGCTCCGCAATATCTTGAAAACCTCTAAAATAACCAGTATCTCCAACGAAATATACAGACTGATCTGTGTTTAAGTCTTCGACAATCCAGCCACCCCAATTAGACGTATTGGTATCTGTTAATGATCGCTTTGTCCAATGCTGCGCTGGTACAAAGGATAATTTCACTGTTTGATCTTGCAGCATAAAATGCTCCCACCAATTTGCCTCTTCTACTTGTTTATATCCTCTTCTAGAAAAAGCTGATTTTAAGCCCTTCGGAACAAAATAGGTTGGACTCCCTTTTAATTTCTTGATTGAGCCAAAATCCAAGTGATCATAGTGACCATGAGAAATAACCACAACATCTATGTCTGGCAGCTGTTCAATAGCCAGCCCTGGATTGGTTAAGCGTTTTTGAAACCCCATTCGATTAGCCCACACTGGGTCTGTTAAGATGTTTAGACCATTCATTTGAATCAAAAAAGTCGAATGACCGATCCATGTTAGAGAGAACTGAGTCCGATTCTCTTGAAGCAGACGTACTTGCTTATGTTGAGCATAAGGGATTTGAATCGATAAATCCTTTTCTTTTGACCTTCTTTCCTTGTACCAACGCATCATATCTGAAAATGATTTATGATTGTCGACATTATCATAGTTTTGATATCTATGTTTCTTCATGTATGCATCCCTCATTATCATTTTAACACTCTATAACAAGCAATTATGAAGGGAAAAGAAATAGATTTCAAATATTTTACTCTTTCTCTCATTGTGGATTGCTCAAAAAATAGAGTCATAAGGCTGCGTCTCTTTAAAACCTTCCAGACCTAAAGATTGAAAATAAAAGCCAAAGAAACATAATAGTCGCAATTCCAAAACCAATTTCAATAGCTGGTATTCGCCACAGTAATGACGCAGATGGCTGCATAACTAGTGCAGAACCGACAATTAGTCCAACCATTATAATACTAAAAGAAAGTAAAACAATGCTAAATGACAGCTGATTACTCATACGATTTAATCTTTTCACTAATAGATCAATTTCTGGGATAGAGATTTCCATTCTCATCTTTCCTTTTTTCAAGGTTGATGTAAATTCTTTTATATTTTTAGGCAAATCAGTTAGAATGTCCCCGTATTCAGTAAAGTGATTCCATACCTTTTCTGTAACATTCTTCGGATGATACCGCTCTTTTAATAATTGAACTCCAAATGGTTCAGCGACTTTGACAATACTTAGGTCTGGATCTAACCTTGCGACAACTCCTTCCATCGTGAGCATCGCTTTCCCAAGCAAGGTAAGGTCTGCTGGTATTCGAATGCTATGACGAAACGCAACAGCAAATAGATCATTAACCGCTTGTCCAAGACTGATCTGACTAAAGGGAACATCATAATACTTTTCCCTTAAGTAGTCGACATCCGCTCTAAATAGCGACATATCGATATCATCGGGTACCATCCCCATACTCGTAATGGCCTTGATCACTCCATCTGTATTTTGACGCATCATCGCAATGACAAATGTCGCAAAATGATCCTTCATTTCAGATGTTAGACGACCCACCATCCCAAAATCCATCAAAACAATCACGTCTTTTGGCATGACGTAGATATTCCCAGGATGAGGATCGCCGTGGAAGAAGCCGTCAATTAAGACTTGCTGAAAAGTCGCGTTTGCAATCCTCTCAGCAAGAATATGACGGTTATGTCCATTTTGCTCAAGCTTGTTTATTTCATTTAACTTTGTACCTTCAATGTATTCCATTGTGAGAACTTTCGCTGTTGAATAATCCCAATATACTTTTGGGACACGAATGTTGGGATCATTCTTAAACTGTTTCGCGATTTTCTCTGCGTTTCGTCCTTCATTCGCATAATCCAATTCTTCGCGAAGCGTCTTTGCAAACTCATCAACAACATCGACTATTTGATATCTGTCCGCCCATTCTAAGCGATGCTGGGCTAGTGCAGCTAAATCTTGAAGAATCTCTAAATCTGTTTCAATCATATTCTTTATATTCGGGCGTTGAATCTTTACCGCCACTCGTTCACCCGTTTTTAAAACGGCATAATGAACTTGTCCTATTGATGCTGCAGCTAGTGGCGTTTCTCCGAATTCATCAAAAACATTTTCAAGTTTCGCACCTAATTCTTGCTCAACTATTCGCTGAACATCTTCATACCCAAAAGGTGGTACATGATCTTGGAGTTTCTCTAACTCACGAATGACATCAGCAGGAAAAATATCAGGTCGTGTACTAGAAATTTGTCCTACTTTCACAAAAGTGGGCCCGAGATCCTCTAAGAACATGCGCACACGCTCACCAAGGGTTTTAGTGTGTAACTCTTGTTTCCTATCGATAAACAGTCGCTTCGGGATAGAAAGCTTTTCTAGGAGTCCCAAGTCTCTCATGACAAAGCCGAAACCATACCTCGTAAAAGCTGTCACAATTTCCCGATATCGTTGAATATGTCGAACTCTTTTCCTAATAATAATCGAGCACTCCTTTAAACCGTACTGATCTAGATGTCTTCACCTTCTGTTTTCATTTGTCGCTTTTCAAGTTCGCTAATTCGGTCTTCTAACCTCTTTATATCTTCTTTTGTCGCAAGATTTAGTTCACTGAGCATTTTTTGAAGCCTGCTTTGGATCATTTGATCAACTTTTTGTTGTGTTTCTTCCCCTTTTTGAATTAATTCTTTAACAAATTCTTTTGATTCACCCCTATTCAACTCTCCTTTACGAACTAATTCCTCCACGACTTTTTCTGCCTGTTCTTTACTTGTAATGGCTGCACCAAGACCTAACGCTAACCCTTTTTTGATCATATCTCTCATGTTAATAAAGCCTCCTTTATCTCATATCCTTTTAATAAATAAACGGAATCACTCAAACTTAAACGTGTCTCACCCTGTTTAATCCATAACTTAATGTTGTACATTATTTTACCCTAAAAACAGTATTTTTTATAGAATATTAGGATCATTCATCATTTTACTTTTTGTTCAATATTTTAATGCTTTTCATAGTATAGAATAAGCACAGCAAAATGGGAGGTTTCTTATGATTTCCATTAACCAAACGTTAATAGAGGTTAGTCAAATTTATCTAGAGGGGTTATCTCCTCAACAATTAAACATTCTCAATTTAATGGAGAAATCAAGGGAGGTTTATCGATATGATTCGATGATGCAGCTTGAATTTGAGCTGTTACTTAGGGAAGAAATCATCGAATCAGCAAGATTACTGGATAAAAGCAGGGCCCAATTTGCAAGCTTTGAAACATCTAAATGTAATGAAGCATATTGGACAGTAACTGGGGAAGGAGGATTTGAATTTAAACCGAACGTCTTACCTCAAACTGCCATCGAAGATATTTTTATTAATGGTCAGAAATACGCTTTTGAATGCGCCGTCGCAATCGTGATTATCTACTATAAAGCTGTCTTAGAATCCATTGATAAAAGGCATTTTAATCAAATGTTTGCAAACCTTTATTTATTTTCTTGGAAATTCGACTTAGATCTTGATCTTAGTAGTCATATCGGAACGGATTTCTTACCAGGAGACTGTGTCTACTTCAAAAACCCTGATCATGACCCAAGAATGCCCGAATGGCAAGGTGAAAATGCTATTATCCTCAATGGAAATCTCTATTTCGGCCATGGAATTGGCATCACAACAAGCCAAGGTATGATAGATGTGTTAAATACAAAACGACAAAAAGACTCAAAGATATCAGCCTTTTTATTAAATCAAATCACACGTCCCAACTTTCGTTACTTAAGTCAATTTAGGATAACTAGATCTCGTGCTTCCCCTCTAGCCATTTTAAAAATTGGCTCAAAGACTTACCTTCTTTAAGACCTTCAACAAACTGCTCATTTTGACAGAAACCTAGAAAGGCTTTTGCTACCGTATAATCAAATTGTCGTCCTATATTTTGTCTTATCTCTTTTAAAATTGAATGAAACTCCTGAGACTCTCGATACACCCGTTTGGAAATCATAGCATCAAAGGCATCAGCTATCGCTATGATGCTAGCCGCAAGAGGAATCTCTTCTCCTTTTAAAGCATAAGGATACCCTTTGCCATCATATCTTTCATGATGATATCAAGGACACTACTCCTTTTAAAGCATGGTATTTGTTTTAAAATGTCATACCCGAGCTGGGGATGAAGTTTCACCTTAGAAAATTCGTCCTCCCAGTATGTTTTATTTTTGTAAACCGCGCTTCTTTATTCTAGGATGTAATTCTTATGAAGCCAGCAAAAATACATAGATTTTTGCTGGCTTCATTTCTTTAATGACTAATTTGCCAAGGGCGTTGTTGCGTTTTCTGATGTTGATGCTGATGACGTGGTTTACCACTAAGATTTTCTTTTTTTACAATCTTAGGCTCCTTGCCTGCTTCAACTCTTTTTCTCACTGCGTTTGGTGAAAGAATAAGATTCGGTGGTAAAAACACACGTGTTCCTGCTTGTTGGCAATGCGGGCAAAATGACTGATCATTATAGGTTGCCGTACTTTTATGCCATTCTTCATAGTAACCATCTTGAGGACATTCAAATGTGTAAAAAGGCATATGATCCCTCCTCCTATGTATCAGTTTAAAATCAAGAGAGGAACCGAATTGCACCAGTACAACCTTGATTAAGAAATAACTCGTTATTTCAACTTAGGACGTATATCTTGATCAAAGATTTCTGTTGGAATCGCTACTGTACAACAAGCATTCGGAATATCCACGATTCCACTGAGACGACCTTCTACTGGTGCTGTACTTAAAAGCATATAGGCTTGTTCACCAGTGAAGCCTCTTGTTTTCAAGTAATCAATTGCATTTAAGCAAGCCCGACGATATGCGATGTGTGCATCCAAGTAATGTTGCTTCCCAGTAAATTCATGAACTGAAATTCCTTCAAAAGTGAGATAATCAGAAAAGCGTGGCTCAACTGGGCCTGGTTTGAAAACTGGATTATTAACAATGCCATACTTCGCCATACCGCCTTTGATGACCTCTACATGGACGTCAATCCAGCCAGCCATTTCGATACCACCACAAAATGAAATCTCTCCATCACCTTGCGAAAAATGAAGATCACCCATTGATAATTTAGCGCCCTTCACGAAAACAGGAAAATAAATGCGTGAGCCTTTTGATAAGTTTTTAATATCACAATTCCCACCATTTTCACGAGGTGGAACCGTTCTAGCTCCTTCTCTAGCAATTCGATCAAATTCAGCTCCCTTTACATTCCCTAAAACAGCTGAATCTGGGCTTGGTAAAGTTGCTAGTGCTGGAACGCGATCTGGATCGGTATCAACAAGTTCTTGTTCACGCTTATTCCATTTATCTAGCATTTCATGAGATGGTGCAACACCAATTAAACCAGGGTGAATGATTCCTGGCATCTTAATACCTGGGATATGACGTGAAGTCGTATAAATACCATGAAAATCCCAAATTGATTTTGCTGCATCAGGATAATGGTCCGTTAAGAATCCCCCACCATTTTCTTTAGCAAAAATCCCATTAAACCCCCATTCAGACTCTGACATAGCCCCCATGTCTAGTAGGTCAACAACAAGGAGATCACCTGGCTCCACTCCATTTACATAGATCGGCCCACTCAACACATGGACTCTGCTTAAGTTTACATCGCGGATATCTGATGGATCATCATTGTTAGAAACTTGTCCATCTGTCCAATCCTTACACTCGATTCTAAACACATCTCCTGGGTTTACGGAAATGGCCGCAGGGATATCTGGATGCCACCTATTATGGCCTGGAACCTCTTGCTCGTCCATTGGCTTTGATAGATCGATTCTAAAAAGTGTTTCTGGCATACAATCTCCTCCTCTTTATTTTGACTAGAAAATTGTGATATTAATAAATTGAAATTACATTTAACATCACTCCTCTCATAAAATAAAATGAGTTCTATTAAAACAGAGAGAATTTTATGCTTTTATGTAAGAAAGAATCTGATAGGTTAGAATGTTTTAGAGTAAAGCAAAAAAGTATGAATTATATGTACAACCATGTACTAATTAAGAAAAAATTTTTGAGGATCAATTGAGATAACTAATTACATGTTAGTGGTTAATCTTACAAACAATTAAGCTAATTATAACAAAAAATTCTGAAATTTTAAATAATATGTCAGATAATTTAACAATCAAAAAAGGGCACGAAGCTGTCGCGCCCTTTCCTTGATCAACTAAAGATCTGATCAATTTCTTTAATTTCTGCAGCTGTTAACTGAACATCTAACGTTTTTAAATTGTTTAGCACTTGATCTGCTCTTTTTGCGCCTGGGATCATCACATCAATGGCGTCGTTCGTTAAATACCAAGCGAGAACAACGTGAGCAACTTCTGCACCTTTAGCATCAGCTATTTTGCGTACTTGTTCTACTTTTGCTAAGTTTTGTATAAATGCATCTCCCTGTAAGTGCGGCATATTTTCACGTAGATCATTAAATCTAGTATCTTTATTATATTTACCAGCTAATAAGCCAGCTGCAAGTGGGAAATACGGGACAAATGAGATGTTATGTTCTTTTACGTACGGCAATAATTCCTTCTCTGCCTCACGTTGTAGTAAATGATATTCTCCTTGGTGAACGTCTACATATCCATCTTTATTTGCTTCTTTTAATTGATCGAGTGAAAAGTTCGATACCCCAATCGCTCTAATTTTCCCTTCGTCCTTCATTTGTTTTAACGCACCAACCGCTTCGTCTTTTGGTGTGTGATCATCTGGAAAGTGAATATAATAAAGGTCAATATAGTCTGTTTGAAGTCGCTTTAAGCTATCTTCAACTGATTGCTTTAAGAAAGCTGGTGAGTTATCAAAAACAGTGTCTTCACCAACAAACTTATGAGCACCTTTTGTTGCGAGAATAATCTCACTACGCTTTCCTGTTTCTTTGATGACTTCCCCGACCAATTCCTCTGATCGTTCTGGACCATAAATAAAAGCCGTATCTAAAAAGTTAATACCGTTATTTAAGGCCGTTCTAACTAAATCCTTTCCTACTTCTTCATTAAGGTTAGGATAAAGATTATGCCCACCAACAGCATTTGTTCCAAGCCCAATAGGATTTACATATAAATCTGTTTTTCCAATCTGTACGTGCTTCGTCATTGAATCCTTCATCCCTTTCCACCTTCAATAATTTGGTAACAATTTTTATTATAAAAGGTACTGTTACTCTTTCAAAGTTTTAAGACTTACTCTAGTTCTCTTTACATAATAAGAAAAAAGTTACCACCTATCTATGTGATAACTTTCAATCAATATGTAATTTCCCTAGCAAAAGTACTTACATTGACTTTTTTATAATCTCTATAACCGATCTTAAATCTTCAATCGGTATTTGCCCAGGGGCTGAGCTTTTTTCACCAATCCCGAATGTAATAGCTGATCCGAAAACAAAGCCAAACATTCGAGTGAGTGATCCATAATTCCCCATCGACATCGTCACTAAAGGAAGCTGCACAAGTCCTTTAGCATCATGCGTAACCTGTAATAATAATAAAACATCATCTAACTTTTGGGACATAACAGCCGTTTTTGCGATATCAGCACCATATAATTCAGCTTCTTTATACTTATCCATCAAAACGGAATAGTCAGGGGTCGATTCAAAATTATGATACGAAAGAATAAAACGTATATCATGATTTTTTGATTCTTCTCGGAGAAATTCAATATCTTGCTTTTCATTTATTAATTCATAATCTAAAATATCGATTTTCCCACTTTTACAAACCTCAGCCATTAATTGAACCTTTTCTTCTTCCAGTAAAGAAATCGGCTGGCCACCTTCCTTTTCTGAACGAATCGTAAAAAGAATCGGAGTGTCTGGCATATGAGTGTGAATCTCCGACAACATTTCCATCACTATTAAACGATCATCCAAATCTTCAAAAAAATCAGCACGCCATTCAATAAGATCTGGCTTTTTTTGCTTCACATTTTCTAATTCGTTTATGATTTCAAGTTTGTTCTTTCCTATCAATGGGACACAGATATGAGGATGGTCACCACTAATTTCTCTTCCTCTTACCTTTACGATCTTTCTTAAATCACTCATTAGCATTCTCCCTCTCTTTCAATCGCCCTCAAAAAGAGGATACTTGACGTTGTCTAGAAGACTCAGGTATTTAGCGCCATTCACTTTTTCACTTTAATGCTTTAAAGTATATTTTATTACATAAAAAATGACAACCACTAATTAGACTGCTTTTCGGTCAATAAATGTATCTTACATGTATTTAAATTTGCTTACAATCTTATGTATTACTCTTTATACGGTCACACAAAACTTCTCTACTGAAATTCAGTTTTAACCGAACATATTACGAACTAGACTATTAATACACATTATGAGACTATCTTTTTATTGGTAAAAAAAGCAAAAGTCAAACTTGACTCCATATACGAAGGGATATGTATGAACGATGCTGATGATTTTTATTTATCCATTACTTGTTGCATTATATATTGTATCGAGATTTATTGATATTCCTTTCTTTTCTTACTCGATTGGAATCATCGCATTAATTGCTTTATTCATTTCTTTTTTTCATGCGAAAGGACTGTATTTAATATCAGGGATTTGTTTCTTTGCTATTGGCTTTCTTTTATTTATCCAAAGTGAGCTTGCTTGGTATGAATTGTTGTTTCAATTTGAAACAATGCTTGGCGTTCTTTCCCTTTTCTTAGTTCTTCCTTTTATTAACTCTTTAATTAGGGTCGGTCATTATGATAAGAATTTAAGCGTGTTATTAGAACGAGGCGTCACAAACCTGAATAATTTATATAAACGTAGCTTTCTTGTTTCCCACCTTCTTGGGTTATTTTTGAATATCGCTACCATTCCTCTACTCGTTAAAACGCTAAATAATACATTGCACCAATTACCAAAGAAAACTGCAGATAAGTTTTATACCCAAAATCTACTACGCGCCTATGCCTTGTGTCTAACCTGGAGTCCAATGGAGGTAATGGTCAGTCAATCACTAGACATTACTGGAACAAGCTACTTTCAAATATTCCCAGTAATCATTTCAATCGTGTTGATTGCCATTTTATCAGACTGGATTCTTTCTGCCTTTAAGTTTAAAGAACCGTTAGTCTTAACCACCTCACATTCAACTGTATCAAACAAAAAAATATATAAAAAAATACGTGAAATGTTATTATTACTACTAATCTTGATTTTATCTGTTTCCTTTACACAATACATTCTTGATAAAGGTTATTTATTTTCAATTATTATCCTAATCATCCCCATTTCAATCGGATGGGCTTTTATTATTGGTAAGTTCAAAAGGTACTTTAAAGTAACGATCCCACATTGGAAAGAGAGAACGAGAGGCTTATCAAATTATTTCTTCATGTTCTTAAGTGCAGGATTATTTGTCGAAATGCTTTCAATTTCAGGTCATCTTGCTTTTTTACAAAATGCTTTTATTGCCACATCAGACAACACGCTACTCTTTTTCTTAATGATCGGGGCATATTTTCTCATTACGTCTTTTATCGGGTTCCATCCTTTAGTATCTATCACTCTTGTTGCACAATTACTCGGTCCGATCATTGCCGATATTCCAAATGTTTCTCTAACGATTGTCTTAATTGCTTGCAGTTTATCGACTGTCATGTACAGTCCGTATAACTTATCTGTATCGATTTTATCTGAACAAATAAAGATAAACCCATATCGCTTAGGATTATGGAATCTTCCATATGCCATTTTTTATATGCTATTAAGTATTAGCGTCGCCTACCTCATCAGCTTGTTGTCTTAAAATTTCAACTGTTTTTTACAAGTATTTCGAACTATATTATAATGATTGATACGTACTTGAAGACTAAATGCGATGCGTCATTTAGAATAAAAAAACTGAAAGAGAGCTTTAATATGACAAATAATCATGTATCTCCAAGGGAAAAAAGCATTGTTTTTATTGGTTTCATGGGAGTTGGTAAAACAACAATCGGAAAACTCGTTGCCCAAAAGTTATACCGAACATTTATTGACATAGACGAAGAAATTGAAAAAGAATACGGGATGCCCACTCAACAAATTTTTCAAAAGATAGGTGAAAAAGCATTCCGTGAAAAGGAAAAAAGTTTAATTCAGAAGTTTTGTACGCAAAAGCTGAAAATTATTTCAGTTGGCGGTGGAGCTTTCTTACAAAAAGAAATACGTGATATTTGCTTAACGAATTGTACTGTTATTGCTTTAGATATTTCTTGGGACTCGTGGAAAGAGCGCTTAAATGTTATTATTGACAGCCGCCCTGTGTTACAAGGTCGTTCAATGGAAGAAATTGAAGAATTATTTTACAAAAGACAGGAGATCTATTCCGCTCACAATTCGAAATTAGTTACAGATAATCTAAATGTTGAGGAAATCGCCGATTATATTACCGATTCCTTAAAGGTAGCTTGGGAGATTTATTCATAAACCAGCAACATGAACGTAATATTTTAACTGGAATCAAAAGAAGGACTAACAACTGTTTCTGTTAGTCCTTCTTTATTTCTTTTTATCAAACTAGTATTCTACTTTTTTAACAGCTTTCACTGGTTTTAACTTATCCATGCTGTTTCAGCGATTTGCCGTTCGTCGTTGAGCTAGTTGTATCATGAATAGAATGTACATTTCCACTATTATTTACATTTGCACTCTTATCATTTTCAGCAGTGATACCTTCACCTGCATCCTTCACTTTACTACCAATCTCCTTTAAATCATCTGTCGCTTCTTTAGCAGATGAAATAATCTCAGATGTATCATTCTTCATCTGGTTGACAGGTTCAATAACGTTACTATTCACTTTCTCATATATTTCCTGAACATCATTGATAATCTCTTTTAACGTTGCAGATGTTGTTTTGATTCGTTCTTGCCATTCATTTTTGACTTCAGTAGGATTTTCTTTTACCTTTGTAATCATTTTTGTCGTTGAATTTTTCATATCTCTAGTCGTCGTGGATAGCTTTTTCCTATTTGATGCATCAAACATGGCGACCATGCCCCCAACGACTGCCCCAACAAGCACTGCTTTCCATAACGTATTACTTGTCTCTGTTTCACTATTACGATAATATGTCACAACAAATCGCCTCCTTATTAAATAAACGTTTAATTAACATTTCCATTCTCGATTTCACCCTACAAAAAACATCTCCTAATTATCGCATTCCTTTAAAACGACTTTAGGAGATATTTTTTGCTTTAGTTACAGGATTTAATTTTCCTTAATTGTTAGAATTACCGTTGTTAGAGTTTTGTCCACCTTTTTGACCAATCTCTTCAAAATGCTCTTTCCCATACTCTTGTTTTACCTTTTCTCCACCCTTTTTACCTGCTTCTTCATAGCTCATCTTTTGATTGTTGTTTTGTGCCATTTGAGAAACCTCCTTTGTAAAGTTAGTTATCTATACCTGTCCAAGTAGCCTAACAAACGTCTTTTTCTATGTAATAATAAGAATTTTTATGTATTACCATCTTAAAAGTCTGAAAAATATAAAAATAAGCCAGTAATGAGGATTCCCACACTACCAGCTTACAATCCTATTAAATGAACAAGTTAACATTACCTTCTTCAGCTTCTGCTAGATATGTTGCCACACCTGCATACTCAATTCCATCAATGAGTTCCTCTTTTTGAATCCCCATGACATCCATCGACATTGTACAAGCCACCATTTTAATGTCAAGGTCTTTCGCCATTTCAATTAATTCATTTAATGAAACAACATTATGCTTTTTCATCATATGCTTCATTAATTTTGAACCAATTCCACCGTAATTCATTTTTGACAGGCCAAGCTTTTCAGGACCACGCGGCATCATTTTGCCAAACATTTTCTCAAGGAAGTTCTTTTCAACCTTTACATACTGCTCTTTACGCAATACATTTAGTCCCCAGAATGTAAAGAACATGGTCACAGGCTTCCCCATTGCCGCTGCTCCTGTCGCAATGATGAAACTCGCAATCGCTTTATCTAAGTCGCCGTCAAAGACGATCATCGTCGCTTTTTTCTTTTCCATTTCAATCTCCTCCTAATACTTGCATGGGTATTTATCATTATCCTCATCATATACCATAAAGGGTATAATGACAACCAAAAATTTTTATTGTTTGATTAAAAGACATCGAACCAAATTTTAAGCGATGTTGCGACAATTAACAGCGCTAAGATCCATTGTAGAATTTTCGTATTCATCTTTTTACCGACTACGGCTCCTAATGGGGAAGCGATGATGCTCGCTATCACCATAATGACAGCTGGCCAGAATAATACTTGATCCGTCGCAATTTTACCAACTGTTGCGCCAATTGATGACAAAAACGTTATCGCAAGCGAGGTGGCAATCGTCATCCGTGTCGGAATCTTTAAGACAACAAGCATAATCGGAACGAGAATAAACGCTCCAGCCGCTCCGACGATCCCTGAGGCAATCCCGACGATCAAGGCGAGTATCGCAGCCAATCCTTTATTAAATATCACTTGATCCATCGACTTATCATCGAGTCCTTTTTTCGGGACAAACATCAGAACGGCGGCAATCGTCGCAAGAATCGCGTAGACAAGATTAATTTGACCCTCACTCAGAAGGGTTGATCCAAACCCACCGATAAAACTACCGATAATGATACTTGAGCCCATGTAAATGATTAATGTTTTATTAAGATATCCGCCTTTTCGATACGCCCACACGCCACCTATTGTCGCAAAAAAGACCTGGACGGCACTAATTCCAGCGACTTCATGTGCGGTAAAAGCGCTAAATCCAAGTAGGGCTGGAATGTAGAGAAGCATGGGATATTTAATGATCGAGCCACCTATCCCGACCATCCCTGATATAAATGAACCGATAAAGCCAATGAGGAAAAGCGTTATAATAAAACCGATTTCCATTCTTCCTACCTTCTTTCCCTAGCTAATCACTAAAAAGGTGCTGTTATATGAAAGAAAGGACATCTTTTTTCGATGCCCCTCCCTATAAAACTAGGCTTTCTTAATCCAAAACTTTAGAACATCGCCTTCTTCAGCTTGGTGAACAAGCTCATGACCAGATGTTTTCGCCCAAGCAGCCATGTCTGACTTTGCTCCTTTATCTGTTGCGTGTATTTCAAGCACTTGACCTGATTCAAGCTGATCCATTTCCTTCTTCGTCTTTACTACTGGCATTGGGCAAGCAAGTCCTGTTGCGTTTAATACTTTATCACTATTCATTTCACTACATCTCCTCTATTGTTTGTTTTGATTCTTTATCAGTGTTTTTCTTACGATACGGCACAACGATTTGGACCAATTTCCATTTCCGTTTCTTCTTCTGGGCTAGGTGAAAGCTTACCCATATTGGTTTGACGAATTTCTTGGTATGAGTTTGGTTGTGGCGGTAAGTTTTCTGAAACCATACGACGAAATTCCTCTTCATCTTCGACCATTAATCCCTCATTTGTTTTGTATAAGTCACCAAGTCTTGCGAACACACGACCTTGTTCATCAAGTTCCTTTAGCTTCGCAAAGTGAGCTGGTAAGACAAGTAATTCTTGATCAAGCGCTTTGTAACGAACATATAGCGACTCACGTAAATCACTCACCCAGTCTTCTGCTTTTCCTGCTAAGTCTGGACGACCAATGGAATCAATAAAGAGAATATCTCCAGTAAACAAGTACGTGTCATTGACAATCAGTGACGTGCTTCCAATCGTATGACCTGGTGTGTAAACAGCCTTCACTCTGACATTTGCCTCGCCAAACGTCACTTCTTTCCCGTCTTCTAATGTCTCATACTTAAACGTTACTTCACCCGCATCTTTTGGTGGTAAGTAATACGTTCCACCCGTTGATTCAGCTAAACGACGTCCACCAGAAATGTGGTCAGCATGCAAGTGAGTATCAAACATGTGTAACACTTTAATACCTAATGCATCAGCAAAATCCTTGTATTGACTCACAAGACGAAGTGGGTCAATCATCGCCCCTTCATCATCAGATACGATTAAGTAAGACAAGCAGCCTTTTCCGAGACGAACGAATTGATAAACCGCTCCACCACCGTCTAAATCACCCACTTTGATTGGCTCAAGGTGCTCACTCCATGCTTTCATGCCACCTTCTAAATAGTAGATATCTTGTCCCTTAGCTTCCGAAAGCATTTCCGCGACAAACTTTGATGAGCCTTCTTTTGCACAGACAACTAAAATGTCTTTGTCATGAGGAATTTGGTCAACGATCTCATCGACCCCTTCGATTAAATCAAAGTAAGGCTTATTCATCATCTCGATGCCTTCTCCTTCAACTTTCCACTCATCAAACTGATCCGTATTCCGAACATCAAGGATAAATAATTCTTCCTTATTGATTACTACCTTCGCTAACTCTCCTGCTTTCATTGCTTGAATCGTCATTTTTATACCTCCAAACGTATATGTGTTGTTTATCGTGAATTAGTTTTGTTCGGTGTTGCCTTGCCATTGTGACATGCCAGGCTTGACATTCGTCACGTTCGTGAAACCATTATTCGCTAGAAGCTGTGCAGCCATTGCACTTCTTGTACCTGTACGGCAGACCACATAGATCTTATCTATTGGATTCAATTCTCCTAAACGGCTCTCTAACTCACCTAAAGGAATCGATGTTGCATTTGGAATCCGAGAAAACGCGTATTCCGCAGGCTCACGAACATCAAGAATCGTAATTCCATTTTGATCAAGCTTGCCTTCAAGCTCTTCATTTGTGATCACATTCGGAAAATCAACTTCTTCTTTTACTTCAGAAGGATCAGCCTTTCGCACGTAGTGCACAAGTACATCTCTTTCTGTATTTGTGCCTAAATATTGATGGCCAGTTGATTTCGCCCACGCTTGTAAATCCGCTAGCGAGCCTTTATCTGTCGCTTGAACTTCAAGAACTTGACCTGATTTTAATTCATCTAATGCTTTTTTCGTTTTGATAATTGGCATCGGGCATGCGAGCCCTTTTGCATCTAAAACGTGATCAACTTTGATTGACATGATCATAACCTCCGTTTGTTTTATACCATTACCCCTATACCTATAATATAATGGCTAAAAAAAGAATGTCAATACTTTTCTTTATACCTAACTAGGTATTTTTATTAACTCATAGGTTAGTACAAATAGCTACTCCATTAACGACTTCTCACAAGTAACTTAATCGCTTCATCAACAGTTTCTTTAGTGTCTTCGCCATTTTCAATTTGTTCCACTAAACAATGCTGCAAATTTTTCGCAATTGTATAGGCCATTGCACGGTCAATCGCCGAACATGCGGCTGACATTTGAGTTATGACCGCTTTACAGTCCTGTTCCTCTTCCATTAATCGAAGAATACCTCTCACTTGTCCTTCAATTCTTTTCAATCTATTTTTCATCTCTTGTGTGTATTCCATATATCTTCACCTTTCTTTCACTACCCTTTCTTCAAAAGAAGAAGGTGATACATAAGTACCTGATCTCGTCGCGTGAACTCCATGCAATCTACATTATAATATCTAAAGCTGTACACTAAGGCTCAGACACTTAGCTTTTAATTGTAAAAAATCAAAACGTTAACGTCGTATCGGCACCATAAGCAAATTCTAAGAATGTTGCAGCTCCACCAACTTCAATGCTGTCAACAAAGTCTTCTTTATTCAGATTCATTACATCCATCGTCATTTGGCAAGCGATAAATGTAACACCAAGATCTTGTGCTACTTGAACGAGCTCTTCAATTGATGGTACATTTGCTTGTTCAAAGCCTGCCTTCATGTGCTCTTTTCCTTCTGGAAGTGGTAAGTTTTTATGGCCTTCCTTATGAATCAATTGTAATCCTTCAAATGTAAAAAATACTCGTACATCAGCATCCGTTGAAGCTGCTGCTGTTGCTAGATTTAATACTTTATAAGCGTCAAACATTGAACCGTTTGCTGCAATAATCGCTACTTTTTTACTCATTTCAAAATCCCTCCAGTAATATTCATTAAATAAGTGACATCACAAACCACGCAATACTAAAAACAATGAATAAGGGTCCTACCAGGAACCAAAGGTATACAGCAGGTCATATAGGTGGTGGGGTTTTCCCCTTGTTACCTTCTACTGTCTTCCCTATTTGTACGCCTCAATGACTCGTCGTACAATGATCTTCTTTTCATTTAGCTGACATCAAGATCCCTCCTTTAAGGATGATGGATGACAGTGATTGTGTACATTTGTTATAAAGTTTCAATACCTATACAGGTATATTATACCCTGTTAGGTATTGAATCAAGTGGGTTTTTTCAATAAACTTTATATGCTTTTTATTACCGTACAATTTGATCTAAAGACTTCATCAAAATTCCTATTTGATAAGAGGAGAGACACAAGCAGTGATTATAAACAAACAAGAATCCCTCACCACTTTATTTGATAAACATCTTAAACCACGTGTTCGTGAAATTGATTCAGGTTATTATCCGAAAGACATTGTTAAGCTCCTAGGTAAGGACGGCTACTTTTCCTCTAAAGATTTAACTCTTGAAGAAATCGTCCAAAGAGAGCTACAAGTCGTTAAACAAGCCTCAGCTATTTGCATGACGACGGGATTTCTCATATGGTGTCACTTAGCTTCCTTAACCTATATTCGAAACTCTGAAAACGAACCATTAAAAAATCGCTTTCTCACTAGGCTTGAACAAGGAGAAACTGTAGCAAGCACAGGGCTTTCTAATGCGATGAAATACTATGCGGGGCTTGAGAAGCTTCATCTTAAAGCCGAAGAGACAGAAGAGGGATACATTCTCTCAGGTACACTTCCTGCTGTGTCAAACTTAGCGAGTGACCATTGGTTTGGAGCAGTGGCAGAAGTTAGTGAAAATAAAAGGGTCTTGGTGTTTGTTTCATGTGAAACAAAAGGTCTTACTTTAAAAGAGAAGACAGACTTTCTCGGTATTAATGGTAGTGGTACATTTGCCTGCCAATTTGATCAAGTGTTCATTCCGACTGAACAAGTCATTGCTGAGGATGCAAATACGTTTATTCAATCTATTCGTCCAACCTTTTTAGCCTATCAAATACCCCTTGGCTTGGGTGTAATAGAGGCTGCCCTTCACTCCATAAAAAGAAGTGTAAAGAGACAAGGTGAGAGCAATTCATTTCTGCCTGTACAGCCAGACGAGATTGAAGAGAAGCTGAACTTGCTTCAAACCTCTCTTCAATCTCTCTTTGCACGACCAGCTAAACGTTTAGAGTGGAAAGATGTCGTGTCTATTCGTAGAGATACAGCTAACCTTAATCTTCAAGCCGTTCATGCTGCAATGTTACACGGCGGAGGGGTTGCTTATCTGGAAAACAGTGCAGATTCGCGCAGATTACGAGAGGCATATTTCCTAGCGAACCTAACACCCACGATTAAACATCTTGAGAAAATGCTGCATCTTTTTAAACAACAGAAGTAATAACTCACAAAAAAAATCATCCCCTACTTCCAAATAAACACAGGGGATGATTCTTATATTTACTCAAACCTTATACTTTCATTTCTCCATGCTGTAACATTGATTTTTCAACTTGAATCGTTGTATGTTCAATTTTACAATGGTCATGAATAAGGTCAATCGCTTGTTGTAAAATAACTTGACTACTTTTATCATCTTCAATTAATAAATGGCAAGTTAACATATCTAATCCCGAAGTAATCGTCCAAATGTGAAGGTCATGTGCACTTTTCACACCTTCTATCCCTTCAAGCATTTCTTTTACTTCTCTTTCATTAATGGTTGGCGGGGTTCCCTCCATCAAAATGTGAACACTATGCTTTAATACCCCCCAAGCACTTTTTAGAATAAGGAGTGCCACAACAACAGAAATAATCGGATCTGCGACATACCACTCAAAAGCTAACATGATGATTCCTGCCAAAATCGCTCCTACAGAACCTAGGGCATCACCAATCACATGTAAATAGGCGCTACGTAAATTGAGATTATGATTCACGTCCCCTTTTCTCATTAAAAACCAAGCACTAAGAAGGTTGGCTCCTAAACCAATAAAAGCGATCATAATCATCGTTCCACTCGCAACTGTTGGTGGATCGAAAAAACGGTTGTATGCTTCAACGATAATAAAACCAGCAATCACAAATAACGTGACACTGTTAAACAAAGCAGCTAAAATTTCAAATCGATAAAAGCCATACGTTTTATTCGGCGAAGCTGGGCGGTTCGCAAACCAAATGGCGACTAAACTTAACGCAAGTGAACTAGCATCACTTAACATATGTCCACTGTCTGCAAGCAAGGCTAAACTATTGGTGATTAAGCCACCAAAAAATTGTAACACCATGATGATCGTCGTAATACCTAACGCGATCATAAGGCCTTTCTTATTTCCTTCTCGCTGTTCTTCAAAATGATGATGGTGATGGTGATGATGGTGGTGGTCATGCCCCATTTCTCAATCCTCCTATTGATGCTCGACGTGTTCAATGACTTGATTTAAAATCTCGACAACATGCTCGTCATCATACGTGTAAAAATACGTATTCCCTTCACGTCTATACTTCACTAAGCGTAGATTTCGCAAATAACTTAGCTGATGAGAAATCGCTGATTGAGAGATTCCTAACACCTCGACCATATGCCCAACAGAGCACTCTTCCTGAAATAATAAATACAATATTTTAATTCGTGTAGGATCTGAAAGCGCCTTTAGAATACGAGATGCGTCTTCTACTGTTTGATCAGATAAATGTGGATGATCCTGTTTCTTCACTGTTACCCCTCCGTCACGATATCTCTTTCAAATTCACTGTAGGATAAACCATATGAACATATGCTCATATACAATATATGATCATTTTTCAGATTTGTCAATTAAATTTATATAAAAAAGGTTGAAGATACTCGTATAAGTACCTTCAACCTTTTTTCAGTCATTTTTAGATAGATTTAGTTGTCATCAAACACGATATTTCTTCTCAATCCAACCAAATTTTGCAGAAGAAGGAGCTAATGACATTGAAAATGGTCCAATTAATCAAACGTTTGTTTAATTCCTACACTTTTCCTATTGTACCTTTAACGGTTCTAAAAAACACCATTTCTCCAGTTGGAATGTTCACACTAACTGCTTTTACTAAAGCATTCATAATACTAAAAATCAGAGATGAAATGATTGCCAAAATAACACCGTTTTTCACTATTCTCGCTCCAATCATTCGAATCGCACATATGTTCTTTCATAATCTTAACTAAATTTTACTCGAGTTAATTTCGGTACGAATAACCATAAAAACAAGGAACGTGATAGACTAAATAAAACAAACGATAACCAAACACCCTGGTTATGAAAGCTAGGAACGAATAACCAAATCGCTAGTAAAAAGACGATCAATGAAAGAACGATCGAATCTCTAATAAATCCTGCTTCTGTTGCTCCTGAAAAAATCCCTTCTAATTGTAAACCCCAAAAGCCTACAAAAGGGAAAATGATCATCCAAACTAAGAGGTCAAATGCTGTCTCTTTTACCGCCATGATTGATGTAAATAATGAGACAATCGTTTCACCAAACAAAACGATACCACATGCTAACACAATAGCGGAAATGAAACCCCATTGTGCGGACAACAAAAAGGCGCGTTTGTAAAGAGATTGATCTCCAGCACCGATTGCCCTACCTACAAGAATACTTGAAGCATTTGCAAAGCCCCCAAATAAGTAAGCCATCATATAATGAATTTGCAAAAGAACGGCATTCGCTGCCAATGTTACCTCACCCATGCTCGCCCCTTTTGCTGTAAAAATACCAGTCATCGCAAGTAAACAAACCGTCCGCAAGAATAAATCTCGATTTACTTTTACCATTTTCATAAACGGTGCGGTTTCAAGTAACATGTCCATTTTTAAATTCAATATAGCGACTTTCCTTGTTCGATAAATAATCCATGCCCCAAATAAAACCGCACTAACTTCAGATATCAACGTGGCGTATGCTACCCCTGCTACACCAAATCCTAAACCAAAAACGAATATCATATCTAGTATGATATTCAAGATGTTCATTAACAGCTGAGTAGCTAAAGCCAAACGAACCTTTCCCATCCCTATAAGCCACCCAATCATGACATAGCTTACTAGAGTAAACGGCGCACCCCAAATTCGAATAGAAAAATAGGTTTCAGCAAGCTCTGTTACTGCCTCACTTGCTCCGATTAAATAAAATGCAAGATGTAAAATCGGTTGCTGCAAGATGATAAAACATAAGCCAAAGAAGATGGCAATGATTATCGGCCGCACAAACGACAGGATCGTTTCTTTTTCATCTTTTGAACCTTGGGCTTGTGAAGTAAAGCCAGTTGTACTTACCCGAAGAAAGCCAAGGAGCCAATACATCGTATTAAAGATTAAGGCACCAATCGCTACTCCCCCAATCGCAGATGGATCTGGCATTCTCCCTACGACTGCTGTATCGACAGCACCTAATAACGGGGTCGATATCCCAGCGATAATAAGCGGAATTGCCATTACCAAATACTCGCGATGACTTAAGGCAGAGGAACTCTTTTTTTCTAAAGAAGAGGTTGCTTGCTTCATTCTTTTCACCTTTTTCTTTCCTTACTGTGCGACGTTAATCAAACTTCTCGTATATACATTCCGCTCACTACTGAACAAATCCTCTGTTAGAAAGCGATCGACCAATTTCCCTTCCTTCATGACGATGATCTCGTCACACATATAATGAACAGCAGCGAGATCGTGACTAATAAATAAATATGACATACCAAGCGTTTGCTTCAATTCTTTTAACAAATTTAGAATTTGTGCTTGTATGGATACATCGAGACTAGATGTTGGCTCATCACAAATAACTAAATCAGGACCTAAACTAATCGCTCTTGCAATCGCTACCCGCTGCCTTTGTCCTCCACTTAATTGGTGGGGATAAGAGTCGCGATATTCGCTTGATAAGCCTACCATTTGTAAAAGCTTTGCAGCTGTTTCTCGCCTCGAATGTCTAACATCTGTCAGAAATGAAGGACATACATCTGAAAAATTATCAAGCGGCTCCATTACAGACGCTAAGATTTTCAATCGTTGATTTAGAGATGCTGATGGGTCCTGGAAAACCATCTGCATCTCTCTTCTTTTCCGTCTTAACGTTTTTCCCTTAAGAGTATCGAACCTCTCTCCTTTAAAATAAACTTCACCAGCAGTTAATGATTCAATCGAAAGGATTAAACGAGCTAACGTGCTTTTCCCACTACCACTTTCTCCTACTACTCCAAGACACATTCCTTTTTCCATTTGCAAAGAGACTTTATCAACAGCGTAAGATCCTTTTACAAATGTTTTTTGGACACCTTTCACATCAAGTAATAACGTCATGTTGATAGCACCTCATCATAATAATTCGCGTTCTCATGCTCGCTATATAAATGACAAGCAACACGATGGTGATCATTAAGGAAGATGTGTTCACTTCTTTCATGAAGGCATTTATCATTCCTTTTTGGACAACGATGAACAAAAGGACAACCTGTTTCTGCTACATTTCCTGGATCTCCTGGAATAACAGCTAATCGTTCTTGCCGCGACATGAAAGAGGGACGAGCCTTTAAAAGAAGATCTGTAAAAGGATGCTGCGGTTGTGCCCCAATGGCTTTCGATACGGCTTCTTCGACAATATGTCCGCCGTACATCACAGCTATTCGGCTAGCCCGATTCAACACTTCTCCTAAATGATGGGTAATATACAATACAGCACAATTTGATTCTTGGCGCAGTTCATCAATCAATTCTAGTATATGTTCACCTGTCACAGCATCTAAAGCTGTTGACGGCTCATCAGCAATTAAAAGAGCAGGCTTATGAATCATGGCAATCGCGATTGCCACTCGTTGCTTTTGCCCACCACTAAGCTCAAAAGGATAGCTTGTAAATACACGCTCTTCAGGAAGCTTCACACGCCTAAGCGCCCAAAGAGCCATTTGCTTTGCCTCCTTCTTCGAAACGTCTTTATGAATGCGAATAACCTCCACCATTTGTTTGCCAATTTTAACAAATGGTGTAAGACTACCATTATAGTCTTGAAAAACCATCGCCATTTCTTTTCCTCTTAATCGTCTTAATTGCTTTTTAGAATCGTAATCGATCCTATGACCTTGGAATATTACTTCTCCTTGACTAATCTCTAATTGTTTTGGTAAAAGTCCCATAATAGTAGAAGCCGTGATACTTTTACCACTGCCACTTTCCTCTACAAGACCAACCATCTCTCCCGCTCGAATCGTTAAATCCAAGCCATTAATGAGAACCTTTTGGGTTTGACTATTCTGGATGGAAAGTTGCTTAATTTCTAACACAGATTGCTGATTGTTGTTCTTAGAATCTGCCATCCTATCCCTCTTTCTCTACCTTAGTTACTTTTTAATATCGAACGACTCCCTAAGACCGTCGCCAATTAAATTACAACTTAAGACAACAAGCATGATGGCTAGTCCTGGGTAAAGCATTAATGATGGCATTGTTTGAAAATAAGGTCTAGCATCATTTAACATCGCTCCCCATTCTGGTGTGGGCGGTTGAGCCCCTATGCCGAGATACGATAACGACGAAATGATTAAAATAATTTTTCCTAAATCCAAGCTAGCAAGAATAGCAATTTGAGAAATGACATGTGGGGTAAGATGTTTCACAATAATTTTTGACGTGCTACTCCCATTCAGTCTAGCAGCTACAACATAATCCTTTTCTTTTTCCGCTAGCACACAACTTCTCACCACACGAGCATAACTTACCCATTTCACTACTACGATAGCAATGATGACATTGGTTAAATTCGGACCTAAAAACCCTGCTATTGCAATCGCAAGAATAAAATCAGGAAAAGCAATCAGACCATCTACTAATCTCATAAAAATAGCATCCACCCTGCCACCGATATACCCAGATAGCAAGCCTACAGGCACTCCAATACATAGAGCTGCTACTAGAACGATAGCGGCTAAACCAAACGTAATTTTTGCCCCTTCTATTAAACGAGAAAAAATACATCTTCCAAAAAAGTCTGTTCCAAGCGGATACTCAAAGCTGGGCGATTGTAAACGTTGACTCATACTCATTTCTAACGGGTCATTTGGTACAAAGAAAGGGCCAATCAACATCGCTATGACAATCAATGCGAAAATACTTATGCCAATGGCAAGCATTCGATCACGGAACAGCCACTTTAGCGTCATAACCTCCCCTCCTTTTCAAAACGGATCCTCGGATCGAGAAAACGATAAGAAAGGTCAACCAATAAATTAATAAAAACGACGACAACTCCCGTAAACAAAATATACCCTTGAATAAGTGTGTAATCGCGTTTGAAAACAGCATCCACAACCATTTTCCCGAGCCCAGGATAGGAAAAGATCATTTCAACAACGACAGATCCTCCTAGGAGATAACCGAAACTCATACCAAACATTGTCATGACTGGTAATAAAGCAGAACGAAGCGCATGTCCCTTCACAATTTGCCACTCACTTAATCCTCGTGAACGTGCTGCACGAATATACTCTTGAGAAAAGCTCTCTAATAAACCTGCCCTCAGTAATCTAGCATAAACAGCTGCCATCCCTAAACCTAATGTAAGAGAAGGAAGGATTAAATGTTTGATACTTCCTTCTCCCATTGCAGGTAAGATAGATAGCTTAAAAGAAAAAAGATAAATCAAAATCAAACCTAGCCAAAATGTTGGAACCGATGCACCAATATAAGCAAACAACCGACTAAAATGATCAATCCAACTATTTTTAAAAACAGCTGAGAGTGTGCCAAGTGCTGTTGCTACAATCGTCATCACCATTAAACCACCAACCGTTAAATAAAGGGTAGGAACAATGCGACTCGCAATCTCCTTTACAACAGGTTGTTGACTGACATAACTCTCTCCTAAGTCTAGCCTGACGACATTGCTTAACCAGGAGGTGTACTGTATGAAAATAGGTTGATCAAACTGCAATTCTTTTCTTAGTGCTTCTAGTTCTTCAAGAGAAACCGACACTTCATCGGTCTTTAAAATTGTCCTTACAGGGTCACCTGGTGCTAATTTCATTAATCCAAACGTCATAATCGATAAAAGAAACAAGACCATTATGAGTTGTAGGACTCTTGAAACAATGACTTTTGCCACCTACTCCACATCCATTGTATTTGTAATCATATATTGCTCTTCTGCCCCTGGTTTCCAATTGGTTACTCGCTCATTCATGCCTACAATAATATGCGGAAACACAATAAACGAATGTGGCACTTGCTCTCGAATGATGTCAACCGCTTGTTTGTGTAAATGATCGCGCTCCGATTGATCACTTGTTCTATTTAACTCTTCCGTAATCGTGTTCAACTCTGGAATGTTAATTTGTCCTGGATTTAAAGAACCATCAGGTAAATACGCAACATTGAAGAAATAACCACCATCACCACGAGGTGCAGTTAAAATACTGTACGTAACCATATCCCATTCATCAATTTGCTCGTATAAATAACTATCAACATTCTCGACAGTCACAATCTCAATATCGACTCCTATTTTGGCAGCTTCTGCTTGCACATATTGAGAGATAAGTGGAAGCTCTGGACGTGCTGCATACGTTACTAGTTTTAAAGAAAGCGTCTCACCGTCTTTTTCCATCTTGCCAGCCTCATTTAATTCATAGCCAGCTTCTTGTAATAAGGATTTTGCTTGTTCTGGATCAAAGGCGGTAAACGGCTTATCACTCGCAAATGCTAAACGAGGGTTAAACGGTCCATTAGCTGGTGTCGCATGACCATTCATAATATCCTCTGCAATCACAGGTCGATTAATGATCGCGTCGATTGCTTGACGAACCTTCACATCTTGTAATGCTGGTTTCGTTGAATTATATAAAATAAAATGTGCACGTAAGCTTGGAATAGACTCCACTTTTAAATCTTCACTGTTTGAGATTGCATCTAGACTCTCTACTGGTAAATGATAAGCAATATCAGCATCACTTGATTGAAGAGCCAATGCACGGACATTTTCATCCGAATTAAATTTAAAAACGGCATAATTTAATTTAGCTGGACCATCCCAATACTCATCACAGCGATCCACTTTCACTTCAACATCTTGTGAATAAGAGGATACTTTAAAAGGCCCTGTACCAATTGGTGCTTGTTCAATGTTTTCTGCATTCACTTGCACTACAGAAGCATTTGTATGTACTAACTCAGATAGAAATGCTGGATTTGCGTCCGTTGTCGTAAATGTGATGTCTTGACCATTTGCTTCAATTGATTCGATTTTTAATAAACTTTGTAATGCCTGACTTACTTCTAACGCCCGTTCAAACGATTGCTTAACAGCTTCCCCGTCCATCACTGAACCATCATGAAATGTAACGCCATCACGTAGCTTAAATGTCCAAGTCTTCTCATCTACTTGTTCCCAACTCACGGCCAACCACGGTTGAATTGGCAAATTTTCATCGACTTTCACTAACGTTTCTGTCACTCCTGCACGAACCGTGAACCAATCAGTATGTGGATCTAAGCTTTCTGGTGCAAAGCTATACAAAAGACTCACTGATTTTTCTTCGCTCTCTTGGTTCGTTTCCTCCACGTTTGAAGTCGTTTCGTTCGTGGACGAGCAACCGGCACTAACCAAAATAGCCATCATAAGAACGAATACGATTGTAAATATAGAATGTTTCTTCATCATTTCTCTCCTTCTCCACTTCAATCGTAATAATTACGATTTGTTTTATAGTTTTATCATATTATCCTAAGTCAAGGAAACTTTCAAGACCTTTCTAAATTCCTTTATCATTTTAAATCAAGTATTCCTCCTAAAAATTAACCCAGCGCTGTTAGATGTATTGTAAAAGAACGTTGTTAAAAGTCTGTGAAATATTCGAATTATTTTTTAAAAAATCACGTTTTATTAAACTGCCTCTTTATAAAAGCAGTGCAATTTATTGTTTCTTTTGTGGCTTTCGTTTGATGTAATAGTTGAAAGTCTTTGAGCTCTTCTTCTTTGAGAGGTTCATATAAGAGAGTATGTAAATCTTTCACATTCCGAATCCCAATAAGTGCATTTTCAGCTGTCGATAAAATTTGTTTCATAATCTCATTCTTATTTGGCACTAGAGAAGCTATCATGACAAAATCCAATCCTTGATAATCAAATAAACAGCCATCTGCTTCAACAACCTTAATGTTGTCTTCTTTTCCTAAGCGTTTAATAAGCTCAGCCGATTGTTTTACAGCATCTGAATCACAATCGAGACAAATCACTTCTCCTTTTGTAACAAATTGCCACAAAAGAGCTGTAAGAGGTAATGGACCAGAACCAACAAAGGCCATTGAGGTCGGTAGAGTAGTTGTTATCTTCTCTAAACCAGCTTTTTCAATCTCAACAAGACTTTCGTAGCATTTCCAATATAAAAATTCTTTTACAGTAGCCAAAGTTAATTGTTGATTCAATATAAACTTTTCAGTAAAAAATTTTTCCATCTCACTTTCTGCCTTTGAAAGCAAATTCCTCATATGTATTTGGTTCTTCTGTACAATTGGGTCATTCAATATTTTTTCTGTTTTACGTTTATCTTCAAAAGCTAGAACCGTATTTACGAGTGAATAAAGGGCTTTATTCACTTTTTCATTTCTAGGTGACTTATCTTCAGCTCTCTTTAAAATGTTATAGGCATTTTCGTAAACTTCTAAAACTTCTTCAACGGTTGGTTCGATAAAGATTGTTTTCATTTCTTATCCCCTCCATTTTATAAATCGTAATCATTACTGTTTAAACACTAAATCACATGCCATAAAATTGTAAATAAGATAATGTAACTATTTTCAGTTATAAACCTAACTAGTTTTAATGTTTAAAATGAAAGAAGAGGACGCAGTAACTTCACTATTGCGTCCTCTCATTTTAATTGATGATTACCTTTTAGAACCTACAAGATGCAACGGATTTTGAACTTTTCCGAACTCAGATGCATGTGGGCGATCATGATCGTCTTCGTATCCATAATCGATCATGCGGTTACGGTTCAAGCATAACTTCGTATAAGATGGTTTGAGTAAATCAAAAAGACGAAACCTTTCCTCTAATTCTGGAAATTGATTTTGGTAATTAAGAATCATTTCTCTTAGTGAAAGCCAAAATCGTTCTTCTTCAAAATGATAGTACGTATCCAAAATATTCGTTAAGTAACGAAAATGACAAACAAAAAGCCCAGTAAAAATAAACTGACATACTCCTTCTGGCTCTTCACTGCGAAGAACAGACTTTAATTCTTTTGGTAAAAATCGTAATTCAGGAAGTGGTTCTTTACTAATATTTACATCATCCACAAAGTCTTTCATCGCTAAACGGTGTGGAATATTATCCTTTAATACTAATACTGTATTTTGTCCATGCGGTGAAAATACAGTTCCATATTTATAAAGATAATGTAGTAGTGGGGGTAATAGTACGTTAAATAACTTTTTCACCCATTCATCAACCGTTAACCCTGACTGTTCAATTAATAGAGCTACATACGGCTTACCTGCATTGTCTACATAAAGAAGTGAAGCTAATGTTATAGGGCGTTCCCCTTCTTCTAAAAATGAGTATATGCTTTCGCGCCAAATCGCACCTAACATTTCAAGATATTGATAAGGTGCTCCGTCCAGCTTTGAATAATATGGGTGCTCATAATTTATACTCGCTACTTCTCCAGGCAAAATGATTCTGCACTCATCTCTCAAGAACGCATCCTGATCACGGATGCTGTGAATATAGTCCGTAATGATTGGGGCAACAACAGTTCGTTCTCCAGGCAGGCCACGGTATACTAACGTGTTTAAAATGCTCATAGGTAACTTAACGTGGTGTTTATTTTTATTCATTGTATTAACAAAGGTACGAATTGATTGCTGTGGAAGGTATTCATCATCCCCTTCTCCAAGTGAGACAATCCTCTTTTGAGCAATATCCTCTGGGAAGTATTGAATGATCATATTATTCCATTGCCATTCATGAACCGGTAAAAAGTAAAAAGCTGAAACCTCAACGTCTTCATTCTTTAAACGTTCCCTAAAACGCTCGAATTTGTTATTCCCTAGCTCTTTTTTTATTAACCTTTCATAATCTAATCCAGCAATAGAATGAAAAGTCGCGTATTCCTTATGAACAGCAACCCATAATAGTTTTACTTTCTTCTTTTGTTCAGGTGAATAAGAGAGGTATTCTTGATAGTTGAACCCAATTCTTCCTTTATTGTATGTAATCCATGGATGCCCTTCCATCTCTCCCTCTAATTCAGCGTAATCCATACTAGTTAACTCTTCAACACTTTGCTTTTGTTTTTTTTGTAATATATGTGCATCAGCTAATAAGGTGTTATTATATTCTTTAATGAGATGGCCAGTTGTCCCTGGTTTCATCCCGACAGTTTCCTGAATATCCAAAATAAATTGAAGTGGGTTTCGCATTTTTTCCCAATTTCCATTTCTCATGCACCAGATTGTATCTGAATAAATTCGATAGCTATCCATTAAACGTTTTTTCCCTTCAAATTGATAGCGTATTTCTTGACCACTCTCCCTATCCTTAAGGACTAGTTGATACACTGTTCGATCTTCTGTTTCCTTAGTCATAATGGGATGGATAATCTCCTCATACATAAATTCTGAGATCATTTTGGCTAATAAGTTCACCCCGACCTCATCCCAAATATCGGACTTTAATATATCTTGTAAAGGATAATGATCCAACATGTTTCCACTCTCCTAAATTTTTGATTTATACAACTTTATCTCAGTATCTATTTCCTAAAACCGGGCTTTCGAGCTTTAAAAATCGTTAATTGAGCACCGCACAGTGTCAGTAAACAAATAGCACTGGCAAAAATGAAAGGTGCTGCTAAGTTCGATAAAGTAACAGACATTGAAGCGAGCAATGGAGCGACTAGTAAACCAGCATTTTGAAACGATGATACGATCGCATAATTACCATGTAATCGATCATTGCTTTTATGAAACAAGTAAATTTCTAGCACTGATTGAGCAAGTGCTAGAAAGAAACCATAAAAAATCCTTCCTAAATATAAGACCATCAAACCGCTAACTATTCCTTGTAAAAGGAGACTTATCGATATGACACCTACTGCTAGAGCAAAAATCACAGGTAATGTTTCAGGCGAACCAATTTTCCTAATAAATGGATAAGCGATGATCGCCATTACACTCGGAAGCATATATAAGACACTACTTTCAATGAGAGAAACCTGAAAAGCATCGAGTGTATAGATTGTAAAATATGGACGTATCATGTTATTGGCTGTATGAAAGGCAAAAATGACTAGACTAATAGCCAATAAAAAACGGAATTGCTCCTTACCAAAATGAACAGGGTGCTGTTTTGATAAGTTTTTTTCCCGTAATGATTGCTTCGGGAATACGAGGTAACAAATAAACCAAAGGACAATCTCTATGACAGCTAATCCATAAAATAAGAGTAGAGGATCTTCAAGCTTGATAATCCATGCCCCTGACAACGTCCCTAAAATGATGGCTCCATGAAAAAGAGCGTGATAAGTACCAACAACTGTAGAACGCTTCTCCTCACCATTTAATTTAATCAGAAAAACATAAATAAGAAAAAAGCTACTTTTACCGATTAATAGTAATACTGTAAAAAATAAAAATTGCTGTTCATGTTGCGCTCCCCCCATTCCAACTAACATTACAACTGAAATCCATTGTCCAGCGTACAGCAAATGCTTCACTTCGACATATTTAGAAAGCAGCCCCCATATTGGAATGGCAATGATAACCGTTAAACGAGATAAAAAGATATAAAATGCTGTAAATTCCAAATCCCTTATACCAAACACTTTTTCAAAAAATTGAGGGTAAAATGGAGACAGTGCAACATCTGTATAAACTGAATAAAAAATGAAGAAAAACAACACTGTCTGAACTGGTTTGGAAGAAACCACTTACTAAACTCCAAATTGCTGAAACACGTTATATTTGCGAACGGGATATACTTCTTGTTTTGTTAGTTGATTGATAATTATTGAATTCCTATAAGCTCCCAATCCCAAGTCTGGCGTTCCAACTCCATGGCTATGCATTTCTCCATTTTGAATAAATATCTTATTAGAGATATCTTTTGTTAGCTTAAGCTGATAACCTTCCTTTACGAGATACCTTCCTTTTTCATCCCATTGAATAAGTGATTTCAGATTCGAAATAAATGTTGGAATAGGAAATTGATAGCCTGTTGCAGCTATAATAAACTCACTTTCATGGGTAAAGGTTTGCTCCTGCTCCCATTGGTAACACAGCATTTGATACTTTTTTCTTGTATCTGAATTAATCACCTTCATATCTGTCACTTCCGTTTTAGCAAGCAAACGAATAGGAGGAGCCTGCTCTCCAACGGAACACTCATAAAGGGTTTCGTAAATATTTGCAATTGTTGTTGCGCTAATTCCTTTATATAACAAATCCTGCTTCGGCAGCTGCTCGTCCTTTTTATCTTGTGTTAAACGATAAAAATATCGAGTATAATCTGGTGAAAAATGCTCTAAACCAAGCTTTGAATATTCCATAGGAAAGAACCCTTTTGATCGTGTAAACCAATCCAATTGATAACCATAAATGTCCTGTTCCTTTAGCAATTCAAGAAAAACTTCTGCAGCACTTTGTCCTGAACCTACAACCGTAATAGAATCGGCTTTTCGTAACCGTTCTATATTTGGCAAAAATTCTGACGAATGAAAAATATTTTTCTTTGAGTGACTTGATATACGATCTGGGACATACGGGACACTCCCTATACCGATAATAAGATGTCGAGAATAATAGTAATGTACATCTCCTGTTTCAATGTCCTCTGTTTCCACTTTGAAATAACCGCTAGTGCTGTTTATTTCATCCAAATCCGCTTGCCATTCAATCGCTGTTACTCGCTTACCAAAGCTGCAGTTGGCTAATTGTTCAGATACCCATTTACAATAATGGTTGTATTCTCTTCTTGGAATGTGAAATCGTTCTAAAAAATAAAATTTATATAGCCTTTCATGCTCATGTAAATAATTGAGGAAACTGAACTTACTCTTTGGATTTGCCATCGTCACAACATCCGCTAAAAAAGGAACTTGAAGTGTCGTTTCTTTAATAAGAAGACCTCCGTGCCACTCAAAATAAGGCTTTTGTTCAAAAAATAGCGATTTTACATTTGTGCCCTCCTCTATTAAGGCAGCTAGGCCAAGATTAAAAGGTCCGATTCCAATGCCAATAACATCATACATGCTGCTGGTGAATGAATTGGACATGCTTCCACCTCCTAAAAAAGGTTCTACGCTCACAAAACATAAGCAATGCACGCTTATCAGGTAAATCAATTTCCTTTTCTGGTTCAAAGCCGCACTTCTGAAAAATATGAATCATTTTTTCATTACGAATATCTGGTTCCGCTACAATTTTTCTTGTTCCTTCATGTTGAAACAAAAAGGCAGTCATTCCTCTTAGTAAGGGTAATGCTAACCCTTTTCCTAAAAATTTCTTAGGGCCAAACAATAGATGAATCCCTTGGTCTTTGTCTTCAACATCATAGTAATTAGCAACAATGTTATCCTTGGCCCAATAGCTTTCCCAATAGCTCATTGGTTCACCGTTTACATGACCAATATATAAAGTCTGATGGCGATCCTGTAATAACATGTGTAAATGTTCCCTATACTTCAGAAGTGGAAAATTTTGATTCCAAAACGGAATCACATGGTCCTGATGATGCCAATAATGTAAACGCTCCAAATCATCTTCTAGCTTTACCTGTCTAAACAAAAACTCGTAACCAGCCTCATCATCAAAAAACTTCACTCGTAACCAACTCCATCTTTGTCAAAGGATTATCGATTTCAATATAAACCGATTGTGTTTCAAGTGATCCCGTTAACTCGTCCATGTCATGGAACCGAGTAAGTAAGTTTGCTTTGCATGACAACTTATCATATGTCAGTAAGCTTTTAATAAATTGTGATGAGCTTTCCTTTGGAATTTTAATGCTTAATAATGCATTCTTAATTTCCTGTAATAATTTCCTTTCATCAATAAGCTTCCCTACTCCAAATGTATTAACTAAGCCAAGCAAATGATTATAGTAAAAGTAATAACGTAGTCGTTCATCTGCAATCTCATCTGAACATATCGTTTTACTTTTCTCACTTATCCCTGGTAAAAGCTTATTTAGTCGTTCATAATAAGATTGGCAAAAATAGTAGCCTTGATTATCTCGATAGAAGAAATGTTCAGGATAACCTTCTTTCAACTGGATGACACTATTTTGTTGGTGGGCTTCAAGTGCAATTCCATAAGTTGAGAAAAGCCAAATAATTGGTTTTAGAGATAGATCTAAATACCGACGGAACCAATCTAAGCTCACGTCACTAGTTGAACGTCCCTCCTTTTCCGCTAATTGTTTAATAATCTCTGCTAATCTTGACGTCTGACCATTAATGGAATCCTGACATAATGAAGCTATAGGTGTAGCATTTTGTCCTTGGTTCAAATGAAATGGATTTTCTCTTAAAATCACTTCAAAGCCAGATTCTTTTTCACCCTCAATAGATACAGTGATAAAGGCTGGGTCACTTATAATGCGAAAGTTTGGATATTTATTCCTTAGGTCCTTACCAATCTTTCCATCTAGCAACTTCTTAACCTCTACCCCTCTTTCAAGCTCCATTTGCTTATTCACACGTAAAGAATTAGTAATTTTTACATTCAAAGAAAACTTCAACATATATTTTGCTTCAGGATGATAAACAGTCCGAACAGAAGACGTTGGATAAAAGGCACGTCCCTGCCTTCCAAGATTCTCGATCAATCCTTGCTCCATCAGTTTTTGAACTTTTGGTTTTCGCATGAGAAATTCAGCCTGCCATGGGTGAATGGGAATTAAAGCATACTCATCTTCTTGACAATAATTCATTTTGAACTCACTTGTTACATGAGGATCCTCTTTTAATTGTTGTTTGATAAGGTTCATTGTTGTATCTTCTAAGGCGGACCCATACTTAACCATCGACATATGAAGACGGAAATAATGTAAGTTGAATTGTCCCTTTAGCTCTGGTGAATAAAAAGGAGCATCCCATTCCGATATTCCTTGTCGACTTTTCGGTGTAGGATGTAATAAATGACCAAATAATAAGGCTTGCTCTGCCTCAATGAAACTCATATCAGCTTTATAGAGGCGATTACTCTCTTTATGGCGTTCTTGAATAAATTGATTGATATTTTGGCAGCTTAAAATAACTCGCATCATAAGTTCGTCTTGATTGCCTGATATATTATTAGAAGCAGCATTTGCTTTCAAATGTAGCTCTTTGATGATCATACTTACCAAAGTGATATAATCCAGTTCAAATAGTTGACTCGTATCAGCTGAAAGAGAATAGTAGAGCGGAAATGAAAAAATATGTCGCCCTGTAACTGACCAATACGTCAATGGAATGTACAGGTTAATACCTTGGTTGGATAATTTGCAATTGATAATTTGTTTTACTTGATTATGATCAGTAAGTCTAACAGATAAAGCATCTGGAACCTTCTTCTTATCGATTAGATGATGCTCGACAGTTTCTCTTAAATAACAATTTAAAAAGCTTTGCATCGTGGCGTTTTCAGCAATTTGTTTAAAATTCATTTCACCCATCCTCTCTTATTTTACGTGCTTCTTGTTTAATCTCGTTTAATATAGATTGAATATCCTTAATGGAAGTACGAGGATTTAGCAATGTTAATTTTAAGTAAACAAATTTGTTTACTCGGGTTCTTGCCAAAACAGTGTGCCCTTTTTCTAAAAGTTTCCTGCGTATCAATTGGTTTAGCTTGTTTAGCCATTCTGAATCATTTGAGTGCGCTTTTCCATCAGGTCGATAACGAAACACAACTGCATTCATTTCAGGCTGATTTACAAGCTCGAAATCTGGATCTTTTTCGATAAGTGTTGCCGTTTTTTGAGCTAAATTAATCGTATAATCAATCATATCTGCATACGTTTTTCTACCAAGAGCATGGAAAGAGACAAAGAGCTTTAATGCATCAAAGCGTCTAGTCGTTTGAATGGATTTTGTTACTAAGTTAGGATTACCTGTCTCTTCATCCTCCTCAGGATTTAAATAATCAGCATTAAGTTTGATAAGATCAAAATCCGTTCGATCCTTGACTAGAAAAGCCCCGCAGCTAATCGGCTGATAAAATAATTTATGGAAGTCTATTGTTATAGAATCAGCAAAATCAATTCCCGTTAATTTATTTTTGTAGCGCTCACTCAGCATTAGCGCTCCTCCATATGCGGCATCAACGTGAAACCACATTTGATAGTGATTGGCTCGTGTCGCTAACTCAACAAGCGGATCGATACTACCGAAGTCTGTGGTCCCTGCTGTTGCTACTAGAGCAAATGGGAGTAAACCCTCTTTAGATAGTTCATTTAAGCAACGGTCTAAACGATTCACGCACATTCGATGCTCACTATCTGTCTCTATTGGAATGACAGCCTGCTCTCCTAAACCAAGTAAAAAAGCTGATTGACGAACGGTAAAATGGGCCTCCTTTGAGCATAAAATCCTCAATTTACTTGCTTCGCTTGGTAATCCGTCCTTCTTGGCCTCCCAGTTAAACTGTTTTTTCAAATAGCGATCCCGCGCTAAGAGTAATCCCATGAAATTAGATTGCGTACCTCCGCTTGTAAAGACCCCATCTGCTTGCTTACTTGAGAAAAATAAATTGTTTAACCAGTGAACAATCTTTGATTCAAGGACGGTAGCAGAAGCACTTTGGTCCCAAGAATCCATTGATTGATTCGTTCCACTGATCAACACTTCAGCCGCAAGTGCCACACTTAAAGGGGGACAATGCAGATGGGCAAGGCATGTTGGATTGCTCACAATAATGGAATGTTTCAAGATCGTATTGCCAATGTTTTTAAATAAGGTTTCAATCGATGTTTCATCCTCGGGCAATATTTCTTGAAACGTTCTATCAAAAAGCTTCGTGAATTCTTCATACGGTAATCCACTGTAAGGCTTGTTATTACTAGAAAACTGTTGACCTAATACATCTTGTGCCCACCTCATAGCATGAGTGTAGTACTCGGTGCTCTCCTCTTTACTATGTAAAAACAAACGATCAAAATGATTCTTCATTATTTCTTCTTGTTGTGGCATGACTGGTTCCAAAATTCCAGTTTGATAATTTACCATCTTTACACCTCCTGCATTATACTTTTTTTCTCCATTGCTTCAGCTTTCTTAACCGCTTCCAAAAAGATTTCACTAATCGTATCTATTTCTTTTGCTTGTATAATTAAAGGCGGCAAGAAACGAACCACACTACTATGACGACCGCCAAGTTCAATAATTAGTCCACGTTTAAAACACTCTTTTTGAATTTGACTAGCTAATTCTGGATGTGCTAGTTCATCTCTTACCTTATCTATAGAAGATTGTGGATGAACAATTTCAACACCGATCATAAGACCACGGCCTCTCACTTCACCAATACAATTTGTCTGCGTTTGAATTTTGTATAAGTTTGACATCAAACGCTCACCCATTTCTTCTACTTTTGCTACTAGACCACTTTCCTGTATAAATTTAATTGTTGCTGTTCCTGCCGCAAATGCCATTTGATTACCACGGAATGTTCCTGCATGCGCTCCTGGATTCCATATGTCCAAATCTTCATGATAGACAATAACCGCTAAAGGAAGAGATCCTCCAATCGCCTTTGAAAGTACAATAACATCTGGAGTAATTCCAGAATGCTCGAAAGCAAAAAGTTTCCCCGTACGACCAAGCCCTGTCTGAATTTCATCTATAATAAGTGGAATCTCTTTTTCTTTTGTCATTCTTCGTATTTCCTGTACCCATCTATCAGGTGCTGGAATTGCGCCACCCTCGCCTTGAACAATCTCCATAATCATTCCTGCAGGAGGAACAATACCACTTTCAGGATCATTCAAAAGCTGTTCAATATACTTGTTTCCAATTTCATATCCTGCTTTTCCACCAACTCCAAACGGGCAGCGATAATCAAAAGGGAATGGAAGAAAGTGAACGTCAGGCATTAAACCAGTGATCGATTTCTTCGGTCCTATATTGCCCATTAAGCTAAGTGAGCCATGAGTCATCCCGTGATAGCCACCTTGAAAAGCTAATATACTCCTTTTTCCCGTTGCCGTTTTCACTAACTTCAAAGAAGCTTCTACCGCATCTGAACCCGAGGGACCACAAAATTGAATCTTCGCTTTTTTAGCAAAGTCTTTAGGAAGAATTCCGAACAATTCTTCTACAAACTCTTCTTTTACTGGTGTTGTTAAATCTAACGTGTGTAATGGCAGCTTGTCATCTAATACTTTCCTCATCGCATCTGTTACTACAGGATGATTATGTCCTAATGCTAATGTTCCAGCACCAGCTAAGCAGTCAATATACTCTTTTCCTTCTACATCTTTGACATAAATTCCATTTGCTTCACGAATGGCAATCGGAATTCGACGTGGATAAGAGCGAGCATTAGATTCACGCTTCTCTTGAATATTAAGATAGTGATCATTTTTTAAATACGGTCGCATTTAAATCCCCACTTTCTTTGAAAAATTTTAATTAGAAAATCGATAATGAAAATCATTATCATTAAATTAAAAAAAATATAGGAGATATATACAGTTACTCTACTGCATCTACTCCTTTCATTTAGATTAAATGACTATTCATCTATAAATGATAATCAATATCATTTACACTACCACTGTGTGTATCTTATTAAAAACGATAATCATTGTCAATTGAATCAGAGAATTTAGTCTTTTCGTCCTGTTTCCTCATTGTCTTGCTTATCTACCTCTAGGAATTTAGGTCATACGATCGATTCTTTCATCAATTAATGCTGCTTTTTAAATTTTCAATATATACTTCAAGAAGCCCAGCATGAGGTTCGGAAAAATGTACGAGTGAAGGAGCTTGTATCACAAGTGAAGCCAGAACATTTTAGACGACCTATGCCTTTTAAGGAACGTCAAGCTTTGCAGCAAAAGGTATTACATTTACTAGATTATCCAACAACAACGATTGGCAGCTTCCCTCAATCAGACCAAGTAAAACGAACACGTACAGCATGGCGTAAAAAAGAAATGACAGACACTACCTATAGAGAGTTTGTGAAAAATGAAACAGCTCGTTGGATTGAAATTCAAGAAGAAATCGGACTTGATGTTTTGGTACATGGTGAGCTGGTCATTTGTACGAGATGATATTTCACGTGAACAAGTAGCCCATCAAATTGCCTTAGCACTAAGAGAAGAGATTCAAGCACTAGAAGATGCGGGAATTGCCATTATTCAAGTAGATGAACCAGCATTACGTGAAGGTTTACCTTTATGTAAAGAAAACTGGAATGAGTATTTAGCGTGGGTGGTAGATGCATTTAAGTTAGCAACTTCAAATGTAAATAATGAAACACAAATTCATACGCATATGTGCTATTGCGAATTTAATGATTTTATTGAGCCAATTCGAGCCCTAGATGCAGATGTTATTTCAATTGAAACCTCTAGAAGTCACGGGGAATTAATTCAATCTCTGAAACAAAACCCATATGAACTTGGTATTGGTTTAGGAGTTTATGATATTCATAGCCCCCGTGTACCTAGTGTAGAAGAAATCGATACGATTTTAAAAGATAGCTTAGAAGTTATTTCAAAAGAACAGTTTTGGGTGAATCCAGATTGTGGTTTAAAAACACGTAATGAAGAAGAAACAATTGCATCTCTTAAAAATATGGTGACGGCCACACAGAAACTACGTCAACAGCAGCAACAACCTGTATAAAATTCAATTAGTTAATATGAAAAAGGATAGAGAAATTAGGTTCCCCTATTTCTCTATCACCATACAGAAGTGGTTTATAGACAGTTCTAGCCTGATAACTTTGTAACCTAATGAGCTTAAATGGTGATCCTACTTCATTTAGCAATAAAAAAAGCATTCGCTATCATCAGACATCGAATGCTTTTCCCATATTTCTCAACAATCTTCTTATGTGTTTTTATGATCCTCAGCCTGCTGCTCTCCCCAGCAATCTGTATTTTTTAATCCTTCAATGTTGCGGGCGAAGAATACAGGATCTTTTCCTTCTTTTTTCTGATTTAGATAATCTTTTAGTACTCTAATCGCAATGTTACCGATTAAAGCTAAAGCAATTAAGTTGACGATTGCCATTAATCCCATAAATAGATCAGCTAAATTCCAAACGAAGCTTAAGCTTGATACTGAACCGAATACAACCATGCCTAATACAGCTAGCCGGAAAATAAAGAGAACTATTTTATTTTCTCTTATGAATTCAATATTGGATTCACCGTAGTAGTAGTTACCAATAATTGAACTAAAGCAGAATAGTAAAACTGCGATTGCAATAAAAATATTAGCCCAAGACCCAACGTGAGTGCTTAACGCAGCCTGAGTAATTTGGATTCCTCCAATTCCTTCTTCAGGAGTTCCAGCTAATAAAATAATAAATGCTGTTGCACTACAAATCAAAAGTGTATCGACAAAAACACCTAGCGTTTGGATGAAGCCTTGTTTTGCTGGATGACTTACATCAGCCGTTGCAGCAGCAACTGGCGCACTCCCCATACCAGCTTCGTTAGAGAATAAGCCTCGTTTAACTCCGTTCATAATCGCAGCACCGATACCACCGCCGACCGCTTGTTCTAGACCAAATGCACTTGTCACAATTAATCCAATCACACCTGGAATTTCTCCAATATTTATAACAACAACATATAGAGCCAATAGAAGATAGGAAACCGCCATCACTGGTACAACAACTTGAGATACTTTTGCAATACGTTTAATACCACCAAAGATAATAACTGCTGTAAAAACGGTTAAAACCAATCCTACTGCAAGACGATTTAGGCCAAATGCTTCTTCAAATGCATCAGTAATTGTATTGGCTTGAACAGAATTAAAGGCGAGTCCAAAGCAAAACGTAATTAAGACAGCAAATAAAACCCCCATCCATCTTCTTCCAAGCGCTTTTTCCATATAATATGCAGGGCCGCCTTTGAAGCCGTTTTTATCTTTTACTTTATAAACTTGTGCTAGTGTGCTTTCAATAAAACCTAAAGCAGCTCCAAATATCGCCACAACCCACATCCAAAAAATAGCTCCAGGTCCACCCAATGTAATAGCGATGGCGACCCCAGCTAGGTTACCAGTACCAATTCTTGATGCTGCACTGATACAAAATGCAGCAAAAGATGATACTCCTTTTTTTCCGCTATCAGTTGAAGGACTTTCTGTCATTAATCTAAGCATTTCTTTCAGATTCGTAACCTGAACAAATTTTGTTCTGATAGTAAAGTAAACACCTAAGCCAACAAGCAAAGCAATTAAAACATACGACCACAGAATCGTATTTCCCCAATCAATAATATTTCCTATCATTAAGTTCACCTCTTTTTTTAGTTTCACTGAAATTAGTATTCCGTATCAGCTCTTATCTTTTGACTGATTTATGGTTTAAATGCAAAAAAAACTCCTTATAATTAAGATTGGCAGTTCTGTCCAAATCCCAATATATAAAGAGATTCCCATGAACAAGAATATCATAAAATCTACAATTAATAAACGACTAGACGGATAGATGGATGACCTTCTGTATAACTTAACGAATCTCTTACAAAATCTTATTTATCAGCTGCTCAGTTGTAAGTATTGTCGCAAACTCATCATGCAATGTTGCTAGAGAACCAGTATGGACTGTTTCAGCATCGTGATATGTATCATTTTGATCCTTCATACCAAAGGCTGCTAGTTGAAGCTCTGTCCATAGAGGGTTCTCTTTATTTTATATTTCACTAAATTCATATTGCGGTAAAATAATTCTAAATGTAGTCCCCTTCGAGCTGCTATCATATACTTTGATTTCACCCCGATGCTCAAAAATAACTTTTCGTACAAATGGAAGTCCTACGCCCATTCCTGTGTCTTTAGAGGAAATAAAAGGATCGAAAATAGACTCCCACTCACTAACTGGTATTCCATGACCTGTATCGATAAAATCGATAATAATTTGATCACCCATTACGAACGTGTCGATCTTAATGTTCCTTACTTTTACATCAGCATTAATTGATTCTGAGCTGTTTTTTATTAAATTAATAAACACTTGTTTTATAAAGGTCTCACTTACATATGTATTTAGTGACCTGTATTTTTTCTCAAAGGAAACGTTAACTCTATTTTCTCTTATTATTTCTGAAGTAATCTTAATAGCTTCTTCTATAATTTTATTTAAATCTGCCATTCTAAATTGAATGATCTTATTACTTATATAGACGTTATAATTATTTGTTAAATCCTCTAATCCTTGTGCCGCTGACTGAATCATACTTGCCATGTTTTTACTTTCTGATAAAGATGTCGATCGCGTTAACATTTTGGAATAGCCTTTAATCACTTGCAAATTGTTTTTTACTTCATGGACTAAACTAGATGTGAGTCCACCTGAATAATCCAGCTTTTTTTGTCGTTCAATTAACTTATTATAATTTATAGTCATTAAGATGTTCATTTTAACAAAGGAAAAAATAATAAAGGATGAAAAAAGAATGACGCCTATACTACTTACAATAGCCCCCGTACCTGGTATGAAATTCACCATACCTGTTGTAAATAGTAAAAAGGCACAAAATGAAAATGTACCTAAAAAATTCTTTAAGTAAACATTTTGAATTCCTCTAGAAATAATAAATATCAACATTAATAAAAAAACAAAGATGGTTATATGGATGAGATACAAATAGTGAAACTCTCCATAAACCGGGAAGTACAGACTTATGTCTGAGTATTTTACATTTACGACCCTTAATCCTTCTATACCTAAAGGTGTCCAGTTAATGAAGTAAACAAACATACTCCAAACTCCAAATAACAACATTAAATTCTTATTTAATAACGATACAATAATTTGATAGTAACGAGTTCCCTTCAAATTTGGTGAATGCTTATGCATAACGAGATAGGCTATATAAAACGTTATTGGAACAATAAATGTAGGTCCGATACGGAAAATTTGAAATAATAGTAATATGATATGCTCAGGAATGATCCCTTTTAAATACAACACTCCAATGTCTATTTGCCAAAAACAAATCAACATCATAAACAGTAATAATGCAATTCCTAATTGTGAACCTTTATAAATCTTTAATACATTTATTGCTAAAACTAAAGGGATTAACCCAATAGTCATAATTAATAACGAAGTAATCACGGTTATGCATCCCTTTTGTACTTTTTTTATATAAGCGCAGGCATTGTTTCCACCACATCCATGGTTTGTCATTGCTACCTCATTCACTTCTTGATCAAGCGTTTATTTGAAACGACATTCTCTACCTCACCAAGTATGTTTGCTCTTTAGAGCATCATCTTCTCTTTCAAGAATAATAACCCCTGAACCTTCCGACATAGCAAATCCCTTGCTTTCAGAATGGAAAGGTACTGGCTTCTTCATCTATCAGCTACTTTTCCAACTGGACTATCACTTCCGCCAACAATGGCTATATCAATAACTCCACTTTTTAAATAAACCATCGCATCTTGAATGGCCTCTAAGCTTGAGGTACAACCAGTTGTAATTGTTTTTGTAATTCCATTTACTCCTAAAAAATGACCAATTGCTGAGGTAATACTATGATAGTTGGCACTATGAGCAAAAGGAATAGGAATACTTTTATAATGATTTGAATTGGCGTGTATAATTGAATCTTGATATGTTTTTTCACCGATATTACCAACAGAGATTCCGAAAAACAAACCAATTTTTTTATTTTTAAAATCTTCTAGACCTGAATGACTTAATGCTCCTTTACCCGCTGCCCTACCTAATAAAGTAGGTCTTGATAATCTTTCATACTTTCTTTCACGAGGTATTTCATCAAAATTATCCTTAATTAAACCTACAATAGTTGACTCACCTTTTGGAGTGATATTATTAACAGACTCTAGTCCACAAACTCCATTTCTTAAATTGTATAAGAACTCTTCTATATTAATTGCTCACGGTACTTTAATGCCATATCCTGTGACTACAACTTTATTCATTTTATATCACCTTTTGCAATTATAGGACTATTAACCTGAAGTAATTATATTAAGAATATTCAAAAAAATGATATGCTATTTAGTCTATTTAAAAAATACAGATGTACCGGTAAAATAAAGTCGTTCCCTAACCCACACTTCAAACCCCTGGTACAACTTTCTTTCCATATTCTATAGGCGAATTAGTTGTTCCCTAAAATGCTGGCTTCCCTCTTCTTTTTTCTTGCTTTCCCCCTTGCTTTTTCTCCCACGTTCTTTTTCACCAGTCTTTTTCCTCGCTCTTTTCATTCCAACAAAAAACACGAGGAAAATCGGATGGTGATTCCGATTTTCGCTCGTGTTAGCGAACGTTTATTTGACCAAGAATACAGTTTATTTTGCTAAGGAACAACTATATTTTGCTGGTCCAAAACGCTTAACTCTCTCTATCAAACCTACTCTACCGTTACACTTTTCGCTAGATTACGAGGTTTATCAACATCGCAACCGCGGTGTAGTGCTGCATAGTATGAGATCAATTGAAGCGGAATTACTGTAACAAGTGATGTTAGGAGTTCATGCACCTTTGGTAACACGAATGCATCGCCTTCACTCTCTAAGCCTTCCATACTAATAATGCATGGATTTGCGCCACGAGCTGCTACTTCTTTTACGTTACCACGGATGCTTAGGTTGACGTGCTCTTGTGTCGCAATTGCGATAACTGGAGTGCCGTCTTCGATAAGCGCGATTGTACCGTGCTTTAATTCGCCGCCAGCAAAGCCTTCTGCTTGAATATAAGAAATTTCTTTTAGCTTAAGGGCTCCTTCTAGGCAGACAAAGTAATCGGCTGCACGTCCGATGAAGAAGCAGTTACGTGTGACAGACAAGTAATCACGTGCAATTTGTTCGAAACGATCCTTTTGATCACAAAGGATTTCCATTGCGTTCGCAACGATTCCTAGTTCTTTAATTGGATCAAAATCGAGCTCGATTCCGCTTGCCTTAGCTGTATCAACAGCAAGTAATGTAAAGACCGCCATTTGTGCTGTATATGCCTTAGTAGAGGCAACGGCAATTTCTGGTCCTCCATAAGTGTGCAACGTGAAGTCAGCTTCACGTGATAGTGTTGATCCTGGTACATTTGTAATCGTTAATGCTCGATAGCCTTTCTTCTTAACGTCAACAAGAACGCCGCGAAGGTCAGCTGTTTCACCACTTTGTGAAATAAAAATAAAGAGTGGGTTCTCAGATAGAAGTGGCATATTGTATAAAAACTCACTTGCAATGTGCACTTCTACTGGACGTTGTGCAATTTTTTCGATGAGCTGCTTTCCGACAAGGCCAGCATGGTAGCTCGTTCCTGCTGCAATAACATAGATGCGATCAGATGATTTCATTGCACTGCGAATGTCATCATCTAAATGAACTGTACCATCTTCATTCTGATATTTTTGGATAATGTTACGAATAACAAACGGCTGCTCGTCGATTTCCTTAAGCATGAAATGAGGGTATGTTCCCTTTTCAATGTCACTTGCGTCTAGCTCAGCTGTATAAGGTGCGCGGTTCTTAACCTCACCATCAAGTGTTTTGATCGTGATATCATCACGCGTAACTAGAACCATTTCTTCGTCCATAATTTCAACAAATTGGTTCGTTACTTGTAGCATTGCCATTGCATCAGACGCAATCACATTTGCACCTTCGCCCACACCAATTAAAAGTGGACTCTTATTCTTTGCTACGTACACGATGTCAGTGTCACGCTTATCAAGAAGAGCTGTCGCATACGATCCTTTTAGTAAGGATAATGTTTGACGGAACGCTTCTTCGACTGAATGACCTTTTGTTACAAAAAGCTCAACAAGCTGAACAATGACTTCCGTGTCTGTATCACTTTTTTGAGTCACACCTGGTAAATATTCACGCTTAAGCTGCTCGTAGTTCTCAATGACACCGTTATGAACGAGTGTAAAACGCTCTGTTTCACTTTGATGCGGATGAGCATTGACGCGACTAGGCTCACCGTGCGTCGCCCAACGTGTATGACCAATTCCAACTGGTCCATCAACTGTTGCATCAACAACGTCACGAAGCGCTGCAATACGTCCTTTTTCCTTGAAAACGTGAACGCCATCTTCGTTTGCCACAGCAATACCAGCTGAATCATAGCCACGATACTCGAGCTTTTCTAATCCTTTAAGTAGGATTTCTCTTGCATTTTCCGTTCCAATATAACCAACAATTCCACACATAAATAGTTACCTCCCAAGTTTCGGGGGCAAGCAACCAGAGGGCAAACTTGCCCCCACTCTTTTTTTTATTTAGAAGGCATGGTCGCTTCTGTCTTTGTCCAAAAAGTTGCCTCTTTGTTTTTTCAGAAGCTTAGCGGTTGTCATGCTACAACCGGAGGGCATCCGCCGAATACTCGATAAACCCTCTCCTCGTCAACTACACAGTTGCACGTTCGTGTAGTCCTGGCGCTTTTAGTATGTTTTTATTCGATCCTCCTCGCTATCCTTGACTAACGATAATCATACCGCAATGATGTTAGCACGTCAATGATTGGAAACATTCTTACAAGATTTTTGATAGCAACAAAGCGGTAATTAAAAATATGCATAAATAGCCTCTAATGTGCTACTTATGCATATGATTTTTTTTATTCTGCTAAGCCCATTTCTTGTGTAACAACAGTCGCAATATCATTTACGTATTTCTCACATAGCTCTTCTGATTTTGCTTCTACCATCACTCGCACAAGTGGCTCTGTACCTGACGGGCGTACAAGCACACGACCTTCTCCAGCCATATCCTCTTCAACCTTTTCTATTGCTTCGCGAACGAGAGCATTTTCACTAACAGCATGCTTGTCCGTTACACGGATATTCACAAGCTTTTGCGGGAATGTTTGCATCTCAGCTGCAAGCTCGGATAAAGGCTTATTTGTTGCTTTCATAATGTTTACAAGTTGCAGAGCAGAAAGTAATCCGTCTCCAGTTGTAATATGATCAAGGAAGATAATATGTCCTGATTGTTCCCCGCCAAGGTTGTAACCGCCTTTTTTCATCTCTTCCATGACATAACGGTCACCAACACCTGTTTGCTTCGCTTCGATCCCTTGCTCTTCAAGTCCTTTGTAGAAACCGAGGTTACTCATAACGGTTGAAACGACTGTTCCGTGTTTGAGCCATCCTTGCTCTTTCATGTATTTCGCGCAAATAAACATAATCTTATCGCCATCAACAATTTCTCCTTTTTCATCGATAGCGATTAGACGATCTGCATCTCCATCAAAGGCAAGTCCAACCTGGGCACCTTTTTCAAGCACTAACTTACTCAATGCTTCTGGATGAGTAGAGCCACAACCTTCATTAATGTTGACCCCATTAGGCGCTGTTCCCATCGTTGAAATGTCCGCTTCAAGATCAGCAAATAAATGCGGTGCAAGTGAAGAAGCGGCACCATGCGCACAGTCTAAGGCGATATGAATACCAGAGAAATCTTCTTGAACCGTTTGCTTAAGGAATTGTAAGTATTTCTGACCGCCTTCAAAGTAATCATTGACTTGTCCAAGCTCTCCACCAGTTGGACGAGGTAGTTCATCTTCTTCTGCATCCAATAAGCGCTCAATTTCTAACTCCTGTTCATCAAGCAGCTTGAAGCCATCTGGACCGAAAAATTTAATACCGTTATCAGGAACAGGATTATGCGAAGCTGAAATCATAACGCCTGCATTTGCACTTAATGCTTTTGTTAAGAAGGCAACACCTGGAGTGGAAATTACACCTAAACGCATAACTTCTGCTCCAATGGATAAAAGACCTGCAATAAGCGCACTTTCCAGCATTTCTCCAGATATACGTGTATCGCGACCAATGATCACTCTTGGCTTCTCTGTATGTTTTGTTAATACGTAGCCGCCCATTCTACCAAGCTTAAAGGCAAGTTCTGGAGTTAGTTCCGTATTCGCAACCCCTCTCACACCATCAGTACCAAAATAATTTCCCATTATTCATTCTCTCCTTCAGACACTTCATTACGTATTGTAATTGGAATTGTATTTTCACTCGGACTAAAACGGATATTTGGTGGACCATTAATCTGTATCTCTACTACATGATCGCCTTCTGGCAGGTCACTTACATCGACATAAGCTTGAATATCTGCCAATGACAATCTTTCTAATAATGCTTCTGACCCTCTAGACGTTAGCGTAATGACTTTATTATCCGCTCCGTCAAATGTAACTATTTCACCATCATTCGCTCCTACCACTTCGACTGGTACATCTGTCATCTCTTTCGTCTGCTCTTCGGCAGTGACAACCGTGACATTGACGGTTTCAGGTGACACTCGCTCTACACCAGCAGGAACGGGCACTGTCATCTTATAGGTTCCTGTTTCATTCACTTCCCTGAGGTCAAGCGTTCCAACTCCAATCACATTTAAACTGTCTATAATTTCAAGAGGACCATAGACCGTGACCTCAGCTGGCTCAATCTCAACCCCTTGCACACTAAGCCCTTCCTGAAGCTCTCCTGTCCGTGACACTTGAGCTGGAAGATTACGATTTGGACTCGTCACTGGCACCTTGACATTGACGACAGCTGGTTCAACTGGTATGTCTAATTCCTGACCATTTTCATCGTAAAGCTTCACTGGTGCTGCTTCCTCTACAACCTTATCGACGCCTGAGACATCGACATAAGCTTTAGCTTCTGCCACTTGAGATACGAGACTACGAGCAGCCCTTACCTCAACATTAACTGGTGTCACGATTGGTGTACCGACTTTGTAGCCTTCCTCTACCTCATTTGTATTTAACAAATCAACTTGGACAGGGAACGACACTGTTTGCTTTTCTTGTAATTCCACTCGTGCAAATTGCGGCACGATTGATACGGTTAAATCACTTGGGAACCCACGATGTTGGACACTTAACGTATGTACCCCTTCTCCACGATCCGTTACATCCACAAAAACTTCATAGGAAGGGCGCGATAGCTGAAAGAGCGTAATCTCACTTTGAGGTCCTCTTAAGTTCACTTGTACATGCTCCGTTTGATCGGTAATCGCATAATTCTCTTCATCATAAAGCACTGCTACTTTCACTTCTTCAAGCGTATAAGTAGCAGAACTGATCGTTGGTAACACCCCTGGTTGACTACTAATACTATCCATGTTTACCATGGTAAAGAGCATTAATGCAATAAAGAAAGAAATGATTTTAACAAACCAATGACTATTAAACAGCCTATCCATTCTTCTTTCCTCCCCACTGCCAACGTGAAGTGGTTGATTGCTTAACTTCTGTGAGCAGTTCCTGTTCAAGCAAAGCTCTTAACTGCTCTTCATCTAGATCGCGATGCAATTCACTATTTTTCGTTAGCGAGATATTCCCTGTTTCCTCAGATACAATAATCGTTATTGAATCTGTAACCTCACTAACGCCAAGTGCAGCTCGATGTCTCGTCCCTAATTCTTTTGAAATAAATGGATTCTCTGAAAGCGGTAAGTAGCACGCTGCTGCAAGAATCTTATCTTCTTTTAAAATAACAGCCCCATCATGAAGAGGTGTATTCGGGATAAATGTGTTAATGAGCAATTCAGATGTTAAATTGGCATTCATTGCAATTCCAGTCTCAACGTAATCACTCATACCTGTTTCGCGTTCAAGGGACATAAGTGCACCAATACGACGTTTCCCCATATACGTAGATGCTTTTACAATGGCGTCGATTGATTTTTTAACCGTATCATCCTGAGGAATGGTCCGACTAGAAAATAATCTCCCTCTCCCTAATTGTTCAAGCGCTCGTCTTAGCTCTGGCTGGAAAATAATAATAATCGCCAGCAAACCATATGTAACTGTTTGAGTCATAATAAATTCGAGTGTTCGCAGTCCTAAGAGCCTGCTCAAGGACCAAATAGCCAAAATAACAGTGATCCCTTTTAGTAATTGCACAGCCCTTGTTCCACGTATGACCATAATCAGTTTGTATATAACGTAAGTAACAAGCAAGATATCGACAATCTGCCCGAGATAATTTAGCAAACTAAAGTCTTCCAATGAAAACATGGCTCTTCCTCCAAACCATTGACATACGTAGAAAGAGATTCACTTTTATGTTCTCTTTCACTCGTTCCATTATAGCACAAATAAACTGCCAACCAACACGCCTTCTAATTGAGGTCCAATCAATAGTCAGAAAAGGCTCTCTTATAAAACGAAGGGATGACTCATTAGCTAAGTGGCTCCCCCTAGTAAAAGCTCCTAGGTCATACACTTATGAGTCATCCTTTATTAATCTTCGACGATTGTCACGACATCTTTAAAAAACCCTTTGATATGATACCAAACCCATTCAAGTACTTGATTTACTTCATCAATGTCTCCTGACACATGCCCAGCAGATGCAAGGTATGGCTCACTATTAACAAGAAGGACATTTCCTCGAACTTCTCCATCCACTTGAAGAGAACCGTTACGAACGATTAAATCTCCTTCAATTACTTCTCCTTCTGGTACTAATACTTTACCCGTTTCTTGATCAATAACAATTTGACCAGAACCCGTCACAACAACTTGTTCATCACCATTATCCCAAAGTGATGAGATACTCGCCGACATTAACAAAATAAAGATGGCTGCCGCAATGAGAATCGGATGCTGCCTCGTCCACTGCTTCCATTTTGAAGCTTGCTTTCGCTCTGGTAATTTAGCCATTACCCCTTCTGTAAAACCGGCAGGGGCTTCGATATGGGAAGAGCTCTGTACAAACGCAATCACTTTTTTAAGTTCATGAAAATGTTGTCTACAGGAAGGACAATGCGCGAGATGGGCATCTAACTGCTCCTTTTCTCCTTCCGTTGCTTCTCCATCTAAGAATGCTTGTATTAATTCTTCGTAATGTTGCTCACATTTCATATCTAACACCCCTTCCTATACATCACGCATTCTCTTTCTAAGCGCTTCTCTCCCACGATGAATTCTTGTTTTAACGGTGGACGGAGGCATATCGAGAATGTCGCTGATTTCATTAATGGATAGATCCTCAATATATTTTAAAATGATAGCTGTTCGGTACTTAGGCGGCAAATGATTAATTTCTGATTGAACCCATTCTTGCATTTCAAGAGTGACGACTTGATCTTCTGGCAAATCATCCCCTGCAGCTAACTGTGACTCAATAGTCAAACCTTCAGACCCTTTCACTTCATCCTGAAGATAGAAATCAGGCTTCCTTTTTCTTAAGCGGTCAATGGCGACATTAGTAGCAATTCGAAATAACCATGTTGAGAATTTTCGTTCAATATCAAATCGATCCATATTTGTATAAGCACGTAAAAATGCTTCTTGAGCAATATCTTGCGCTTCATGGACATTACCAACCATTCGGTAGGATATCTGATACACCTTATCCTTATAAAGCTCCACAATTTCAGCGAAAGCTTGTTGATCGCCTTTCCTCACTTCCCGGATTAATCTTTTCACAATCGTTTCCATGTTCTTACCCCTACCCACATTCGTTCTGACTTTGTATACGGAATAGCTTTGCGTTTCGTTTCATTAAAACTATTTTCCTGAAGAAACATTCATATGTAAATTAATTTCTTTATTTACATTATCATAACACGGTTTGTGTAAAATCGTTTCCATTTGATATTTTTTGTAACAAGATGGGGTATATGTAAAATGATCTACCAATTCAATGCGTAAACAAAAAATACTGATCATTTCATAGAAGGGTGTCGACAAAATGGGTAAAGAACAACTTCTACTTAGAGAGATTGAACGCTACAGACATTTATTAAACCAGCGATCAAAAAATACTCCTCTCCCCTCTGAAAAAATGGTAAATTACAGCCGCCAACTAGATGCACTCTTAAATGAGTACGAGGCCTTAATAAATCGAACCGCCGAACCCAAAAACAAACCGGTTAAATAGTGTAAAAAAGCCATAGATGCTAGCATCTATGGCTTGAATAGTTTAAGTATATTGGTGGAGCCTAGCGGGATCGAACCGCTGACCTCCTGCGTGCAAGGCAGGCGCTCTCCCAGCTGAGCTAAGGCCCCGTATTCGTATTGGAGCGGAAGACGGGATTCGAACCCGCGACCCCCACCTTGGCAAGGTGGTGTTCTACCACTGAACTACTTCCGCATATTTAATAGTAATAAAAAATGAGCCATGAAGGACTCGAACCTTCGACCCTCTGATTAAAAGTCAGATGCTCTACCAACTGAGCTAATGGCTCATATATGGCTGGGCTAGCTGGATTCGAACCAACGCATGACGGAATCAAAATCCGTTGCCTTACCGCTTGGCGATAGCCCAGTATGAAATGGTGGAGGGGGACGGATTCGAACCGCCGAACCCTGAGGGAGCGGATTTACAGTCCGCCGCGTTTAGCCACTTCGCTACCCCTCCATAATGAAGATGCCGGCCAGAGGACTTGAACCCCCAACCTACTGATTACAAGTCAGTTGCTCTACCAATTGAGCTAGGCCGGCATATATGGTGGAGGATGACGGGATCGAACCGCCGACCCCCTGCTTGTAAGGCAGGTGCTCTCCCAGCTGAGCTAATCCTCCAAAGTACAAGATATGTAAGCATGTCCTGCACTAAATAATGACCCGTACGGGATTCGAACCCGTGTTACCGCCGTGAAAGGGCGGTGTCTTAACCGCTTGACCAACGGGCCTTATAAGCAAGTCTTTCTTGCTGACAAAAAGTATTATATCTAAATAAAAAAAAGAAAACAACCCCTTTTGCTAACTTTTTTATTTTTTTTAAGTTGTTAATAAGAACATACATTCGGTATAATGAAAGAAAAATATATTTGAGGTGATATGAATGAGCGAAGCGAGGCGTCACTCTCACGAAGAGTTACTTACTATTTTAGAATATATCCGAGACAAAGCAAAAGAAGAAACACGATTAGAAGTGGCTGAATGCATGCTTGATTATGGTATTGATATTAAATTAGTACGTGCAATTACAGGGCTTAGACAAAATCAAGTGGATAAATAATATTTTACATAAAAGAGACCCTTTTGATAAGGGTTCTTTTTTTTACTTAAAATAAATTATAATAACTTAAGTTGTTGCACAAACACTTAAAAACACTTACTATTATAGTAGCTTTTATAGAAAGGAAGGAAGGCTTTTATGTATCAAGAAGAACGGTTAATGGCCATCATTGAACACTTAAAAGAGCAAAAACGCATTTCCGTAGAAGAAATATGTCAATTGTTTGGTGTCTCACGTGATACCGCAAGAAGAGATCTAGTCAGTCTTGAAGAGCAGGGGGCAATTATTCGTACACGTGGCGGAGCTCTTCTCCCTCAATTTCATGAACAAATTAAACCATACAATCAACGACTAGAAACCTTTTCTGAAGAAAAAAGAAAAATTGGTCAAGTAGGAGCTTCTCTTATTCGCTCTGGTGATTATATTTTGTTGGATGCTTCTACAACTGTTCAAGCTTGCGCAGAAGCGATCACTATACCTTGTACAGTCGTGACAAACTCGATTCATCAAGCCACGTTACTTACAAGCAATCCGTCATCCATTCATGTTCATCTATTAGGAGGCATTCTTGAAAAAGAACATTTCTTCCTATATGGTCCCTCTGTCAAAGAATCACTGAGTCACTTCTTTGTGGATCGCGCTTTCTTAGGTGTCGTTGGCATTTCGGAACATGGATTTACTGTAGCCCACGAAGGTGACGGTGCTGTTATGAAAGAGATGATTAAACAAGCAAAGCAAGTGATTATTCTTGCTGATGCTTCAAAATTCAACCAAACAAGCTTCTATCGCTTTGCTGGATTTGAAGATATTGATTTACTGATTACAAACGAAGAACCACCTAATGCTATAAAGGAAAAGCTTACAGATGCCAATGTTGAATTGATGATTGTGTCATAAGGAGGCCATAACGTGAAACCACTTATTTTTATTGATTTGGACGGTACTTTGTTAAACGAGCAGCAAGTCATTAGTATTGAAAACATTAACGCAATCGAATGGGCACAAAAACGTGGTGCTGAGGTAATTATAGCCACAGGAAGAGCTTTCTTTGATGTACAACATATCCTTAAACAAACTCCTCTAAAATTACGTATTATTAGCGCAAATGGCGCAGCAATTCATGACGAGAGCGGTTTGCTATTAAACGAGACAACTATGGAACAAAATGTGGGGAAGAAAGCAATTAGATGGCTTCATGAACAAGGATTTTATTATGAGGTGTTCACTCCTAAAGGTATCTTTAGCCCTTTTAATAGTCAATCATTATTAACAATCGAAATTGATAAAGCATTTAGTGCAGATCCAACGATTGATCGCAATTCACTTGTCAATGCTGTTGCTAAGCAAAGGAATCAACAAGGATATCTCCCTATTCATAACATAGAGGCTTTTCTCCAACAAGAGATCATCTACTATAATATCCTTGCCTTTACCTTTGATGAAATGAAACGAGAATACGGAAAAGAGTACTTCAGAAATGATGAACGACTTACAGTTGTCACTTCTTCCCCCCATAACTTTGAACTTATGGACGCAAAAGCATCAAAAGGTTTTGCTGCTGTCGCACTTGCCAACCGATTAAATCTCCCTCTAACAAATAGCCTCTCAATTGGAGACAGTGGCAATGATTTATCGTTGTTTGCCGTTACTAAAGAAAGTGCTGCGATGGGGAATGCTGACAGCCTTGTGCAACACCTTGCCACATTCATAACAAAACCAAACTCCAAGGACGGTGTGGCCAACGCCATTTATCACTTTCTTAAACAATATCCTAAGGAATTGGTTCAGTTTGTTAGTGGTTAATGAATAAAAAGCACTTGAAGACTTATTGTGTGTTAATGGAGTCTTCAAGTGCTTTTTTTATGTTGACTAAATCCATTCATTTTACATTACCGTGCTGCAATACTGACTATCAACTTATCATGAAATAGCAAAAAGCGTCGTTCAGCAATTGCTAAACGACGCATAATATATGTATTCTTCTGGAGCTTCCAAGCGGATTCGAACCGCTGACCCCCACCTTACCATGGTGGTGCTCTACCGGCTGAGCTATGGAAGCAAAAAAAATGGCTCCACAGGTAGGACTCGAACCTACGACCGATCGGTTAACAGCCGATTGCTCTACCACTGAGCTACTGTGGAACAAAAAAGCCCGGCAACGTCCTACTCTCACAGGGGGAAGCCCCCAACTACCATCGGCGCTGAAGAGCTTAACGACCGTGTTCGGCATGGGAACGGGTGTGGCCTCTTCGCTATCGCCACCAGACTATTT
>NZ_VLKZ01000011.1 GCF_007830185.1 Halalkalibacter nanhaiisediminis
AAATAGTCTGGTGGCGATAGCGAAGAGGCCACACCCGTTCCCATGCCGAACACGGTCGTTAAGCTCTTCAGCGCCGATGGTAGTTGGGGGCTTCCCCCTGTGAGAGTAGGACGTTGCCGGGCACTTTAAAGCATTCCGTTATGGAGTGCTTTTTTATTTAACATAAAATGATGGAAGCATCGTGAGTGAGCTTCATTGAATGTACATCATGTCCCCTTGTGAGACGAGCTCGTTTCTCTTCGTAAAACATCTGAATGAAAAGCGACGCTCACTACTTCCCTCGTGGAAGAGAAGTAGTGAGCCAGGATGTTGTTGGGCTAAAGTACATTCCGATAGGGAGTGCTTTTTTAATTTGCAGAACATTAAGGATCAAGGCCTATTAAGAACTAAAACAAATGAAGAACAATTGTAGTAAGGCATCCATTATCACTAAATTTCATAAAATGGATTAATTGCTGCCGATAAACAAAAAACAGGCCCAGACCTAAAGCTCTTGTCTGTGCCTGTTTTTTGTTTATCCTGAGAATCGTCGGATGAACAATAGCATTGAGAAAGAAAGAGTGATGATAGCGATAACCCATGCCCATGCAAGCTCGGTATTGCCTGCTTCTAATGCTGTGAAAATAGCAATAGGAATGGTTTGTGATACCCCAGGTAAATTCCCAGCAAACATAAACGTAGCTCCGAATTCTCCTAATGCTCTTGAAAAACTTAATATGATGCCTGAAATAATCGATTTTATACAAAGTGGTAGCGAGATATAGAGAAATACTTGAAGTTCATTCGCCCCTGCATTACGAGCTGCCATTTCGATTTCAGGATCTATGTTATCTAGTCCCGTTTTAACTGATTGGTACATAAACGGAAAGGCAATAATTACTGCGACAATCACTACTGCTCCCCATGTAAACATAACGGATTGATTAGTGAAAAAGTAAATAAACTCACCAATAATACCTTGATTCCCAAAAATAATAATTAATAAAAAGCCAATGACAGTAGGAGGTAAAACAGTAGGAAGTAGAAAAAACGTTTCTACTAAAAGCTTGCCTTTAAATGTTGCTTTGTGCATGAACCTGGCACAGATGATGCCTAGGATCGAGACAATGATAATGGCTGTTCCTGCTGTTTTTATTGATAAAATAACTGGGTCCCAAAAGTGAGCAGAAAATATCATTAATTTAACACTGGATTAAATCCATACCTTTCAAATATCTCTTGTGCTTCTTTGCTTTGGAGGTAATGATAGACAGTGATCACTTCACTCTTTTCCGCAGACTCCTTAATGATACCTAATGGATAGATGATCGGCTCATGAAGAGTGTGATCAATTGTCGTGATGATGGCAACTTTATCTGATTGAAGAGCATCTGTTTTATAGACAAAACCTAAGTCAGCGTTACCACTCTCTACGAAGGTTAGTACTTGGCGAACGTTTTGTGCGTTGATTAATTTATCCTGGACTTTCACCCATAAGTCGAGATTTTCTAATACTTCTTTTGCAAATTGACCAGCTGGAACAATTTCAGGAGTTCCAATGGCAATCCGTCTAACATCAGAAGACATGACAGCTTCCATATCCTCAAATGATGAAGAACTACTCTTAGGTTGAATCAGTACAAGCTCATTTCCAATAATAAATGAGGAATGATTTTCGCTTATACGATTTTCTTTCACCAACTCATGAAATAAATCACTAGAAGCTGAGAAGTATAAATCAATTGGAGCACCTTGAGAGATTTGTTGTTTTAGGGCGCCTGATGAACCAAAGTTATAAATGATATTTACATTTGGATGTTCTTCTTCAAATGTCTCTTTTATGTCATTTAAAACATTTTGTAAGCTACTAGCTGCCGATATATACACATCAGTAGCCGTGTTATCAGGTGTTAGTTCTCTAGTGCCCTCATTGTTAGAGCAGGCGGATGTGAAAAATAGAATGAAAGTAGTAAATAGAATGAACATTATTCTAAGCAATCATACAACAAACCTTTCTATTCTAAATAATAATCGATCTAGTAAAGATACTAGTTAATTAATGATTGAAGTTTTTCGTTTCTCTGTTCTTTTTCCTCAACAGGTGCTAGATCATACTTTTTAAGCAAATGAAATAGTTCATTTAGGGTCTGTTGATCTGGTTTTTGATTTAGTAGATTAACACTCCCGTTATACAATTCCTCTGGAAGAAATGGTTTTTGGTCGTCTAGTTTTTTTTGGACGTCTTCTAATGTGTGATCAATCTTACATGAGCTCATCAAATACCACCTTTCATTTTTTATTCTAACTATATCTATGAATTAATAATATCACTACTTATTCAGCTGTTCCAATGATCTCTGATAAATCATAAACTTTGTTATAGAAAAAGATTTTATCGTGATGACCTTGTTACTTGATCCTTTATTAAGATAAAATTGAAATATTCGTTTATTAAGGAGAGTCTTTGTGAAATGTAATTTACTGAAAAATATTGTGGCGATTATGATCGGTGCAGCGGTGGGGACAAGTTTACGGTATTATTTAAATCTATCTACAGTATCGACTGGTTATCCAATTGGCACATTGATTGAAAATATGAGTGGAAGTTTATTATTAGGGTTGTTGACAGGGTGGTTTATCTATAAGGTTCCACGTGAATGGGTGAAGACGGGACTCGGAGTTGGCCTTTGTGGTGGTTTTACAACGATGTCGACACTTGCTGCAGACAGTGTGTCATTGACTGTTCACCATACATGGTGGTTAAGTTTGATCTATTTAGTCGTGTCTGTTTTTGGAGGAGTGGGCAGTGCATTAGGAGGCTTTCTTCTTGGACAAAAGCTTGGTTTAAAAAGGAGTCAGCAGGAGGTGGGGGAGGCTTGAATCTTTTACTTGTTAGTATTGGAGGAGCGGTAGGTGCGATTTGTCGGTACTTGCTTGGTCTTGTGATGATGAAGCGATATAGTGAGTCCCCTTTTCCAATTGCTATGCTAGTCGTTAATATGATAGGGTCGCTAGGGTTGGGGCTCTTTTATGGCTTTCATTATGGACAAACTCCTGCTGCCAGTGCATATGAAGAACCGCTTTTTTTATTGATAGCGCTTGGTTTCTTTGGAGCGTTTACAACATATTCGACCTTTAGTATAGAAGCTGTTCAATTGTTTCAAAAGAAATTATGGAAGCCGCTTTTGGCATATATAAGTCTCTCCATTGTTGGTTCGATTCTGATGTTTGTCATTGGGCTAATGATGATGAAATAAAAAACGTATGAAAAGGGAGATGAGGAAGTGAAGGAAACAAATTTTAATACGAAGACGGTACACTTTCAAACAAAGGAAATGGCTCGAAATGCGAGTAAAGCGAAACCTATCTATCAAACATCAGCGTTTGTGTTCTCAGATTTAGATGATATGGAAAGCTTTTATGAGGGTGAAAAAGAATATTTATATACAAGATATAGCAATCCAAATACAGATGATTTAGGAAAAGGGGTTGCGTTACTTGAGGAAGCAGAGGACGGTGTAGCGACATCGTCTGGAATGTCAGCGATCTTAGTTGGCATTCTTGCTGTGGCGAGTCAAGGAGATCATATCATTGCATCAGATGATTTATACGGTGGAACGTATCAATTGTTTGCAAAAGAACTACCTAACTTTGGTATCAATGTCAGCTTCGTTTCATTCAAAGATCTGGATAATGTTAAAAAAGCAATAACAAATAAATCAATTTTGCTCTATACAGAATCGATTACAAATCCGCTTCTTCGTGTCGAAAAATTAGAAGAAGTTATTCAACTAGCAAAAGCTCACAATATTAAAACGATGATTGATAATACGTTTGCGACTCCTTATTTACTCCAGCCAGCTACATTAGGTGCTGATCTCGTTGTTCATAGTGCGACGAAATATATTGGTGGACATAGCGATGTTACAGCTGGTGTGTTAGTGGGAGAGCAATCATTAGTGAACAAAGCTAAGTCAAAAGTCATTAGTTTGGGTTGCAATCTTAGCCCGTTTGAAGGATGGCTAGCGTGTAGGGGAATGAAAACATTAAGTGTAAGAATGGAACGACAGAGCGCGAATGCGCAGGCGCTTGCAGAGGCCCTGCTTTTATATCCTGATGTAGCACATGTTTATTACCCTGAGTTTGTTTCAAATAAAGGAAATGGGGCAATGGTTAGTATTGATCTAGCTGTGGACGTGAATGTTGAACAATTTTTCCGTTCTCTAGGGTGGATCAAAATCGCTCCTACATTGGCAGGAGTGGAAACCACTGTTTCCTATCCGATTCGGACTTCACATCGAACCATCCCTGATGAATTAAGAAATGAATTAGGGATAGGAAAACAACTTATCCGTATTTCAGTAGGGATAGAAGATGAACATGATATTATTTCTGCTTTTCGACAAGCGATTGATTTATCAAAAAATGACAGCCTTTAATGGCTGTCATTTTGGTGTATAAAATCAAAGAATTGTTGCAGGGTTGGAATATCTGTTACTAATAAGGCTGGGAGAAATAAAATCGTTAAAACAAGTGCGACTGGACTTAATAACATTGTACGACTAGCATGCCAGGTTTTACGAATCATATTGATATCCTCCCTTTAATAAAACAATAGTTTAAAACACTAAACTATGTAAAATAGCTTTAATGTTAAATATATTATAATTTATTTTCTGAATATTTGCAATAATGATCTATTCTATTTTATTGACTATTATTCTAAAAAAACGACAGCCATTAAAGGTTGTCGTTTTGGTGTATATATTCAAGGAGTTGTTGGAGTATAGGAACATTATCAGTCAAAATTAAGACTGGAAGAATTAAAATTGTTAAAACAAGTGCAACTGGACTTAAAAGCATTACACGACTAGCATTCCATATTTTACGAACCATAGAGGGTTCCTCCCTTAGGAAAAATGTGTTGCATGTGAATTCAAGATGTCACAAGATACGGCGGTCTTAGCGAAGTTTCGTTTTAACCATTATGGTGTATCACTGAGAGTATAATACTATGAAAGAATAATATTTAGCAATGGAAATATTTTTTTAAAAAAGACTTGTTTTCATTAAACTAACATGGTATTATAGAAATTGTGTCAGAGAGAAAATAGTCTGGTGGCGATAGCGAAGAGGCCACACCCGTTCCCATGCCGAACACGGTCGTTAAGCTCTTCAGCGCCGATGGTAGTTGGGGGCTTCCCCCTGTGAGAGTAGGACGTTGCCGGGCTAATTTTTCCTGAATATAATAAAGTGAAGTTGGGTATCCTTATTTAGAGAGCATCTTACTTATAACGACGCGGGGTGGAGCAGTCTGGCAGCTCGTCGGGCTCATAACCCGAAGGTCGGCGGTTCAAATCCGTCCCCCGCAATACCAAAAAATCGAAACGATTTCGTTTCGGTTTTTTTATTTTTTTGAGGAACTTGAAGAGAAAGGAGACTTGGCTAGCCACACTCACTTCTTATAGAAAAGGAAACTCGGCTAAAGACACTCACGTCCTATAAAAAGGAAACTTGGCTAAAGACACTCACGTCCTGTGAGTAACGCCGAGTACCTACGTCCTGTAGGCATAAAAGTGCTCTGCGCCGCCTAATTATCTATTTGGTCATGGGCTTTTTCATCAAAATCGGATAAACTAGAAGGGACTTCCTTAGGAGTAGAGTATTCCTAAGGTTTTTTATAGGATTGATTTTCTAATGCGGTCTTGATGGTGAGGGTGGTTATAAATGAAAGATGAATTTGCATTTATTTCAAAAATAGCTCCAATAAAAACTTATCAATCTTCACTTGTTCAAGGGATCGGTGATGATGCAGCTGTCTATCGTGGTTCTGAGAAGATGGATGAAGTTGTTTGTGTGGATACAATGGTAGAGGGTGTTCATTTTCGCCGAGACACTCTTTCTCCTTATCAAATTGGTAAAAAAGGTCTTGCGATAAATGTTAGTGACCTTGCGGCAATGGGAGCCATTCCTGCTTTTTATCTCGTCTCCATTGCGATTCCGTCTTCTTGGAATGAAGAAGAGCTTGCTGAGATCTACAGAGGGATGGACGAGCTAGCAACGCGGTATAACATGGACTTAATTGGTGGAGATACCGTTTCAACGGATGGACCTCTTGTTTTGACGGTTACTGTCATGGGCCGAGTTGAGCGTAACCAGGCGAAGTATCGTCATCAGGCAAATGCAGGAGATGTCGTGTTTCTAACTGGATATGTTGGTTCTTCTGCAGCGGGATTGGAATTATTATTTGATAAGGGTGTTGGCGGAGAATTTACAGTAGCAGAGCAGGTTCTTGTTCATGCTCATCAGGAACCCACTCCACATGTGGAAGCGGGACGAATACTAGCTACCTTCCATGAACGGATTTCTTTGAATGATGTGAGTGATGGAGTCGCTAGTGAAGCGAACGAGTTAGCTGAAGCAAGCAAGGTAAAAGTGACAATCGAGGCAGATGCTCTCCCTTTTCATGAAAGCATGAAAAACTTTTCAAGAGAAAAACAGCTTGACTGGGCACTTTTTGGTGGAGAGGACTTTGTCTTAATCGGAACGGTTGCCAAAGAGTATGTGAACAAATTAAGTGAACGTTTTCGCAAACGAAATGTATTATTTTTTGAAATCGGAAACGTTGAGGCAGGAGAGCCTGGTGTGTTTTTAAAAGATGGTCAGCAAGTAACACGATTAGAAAAGCATGGATATAATCATTTTCAAAAGCGTGGGTGAAAAAAATGGCAGAGTGGACAATTGTTACAGAGTCACCTGAAGAGACGATGCGTATAGCTGAAAATCTTGGACAGCTTGTTCAAGAAGGGGATGTGATCACACTTGAAGGTGATCTAGGGGCTGGAAAGACAAGCTTTACAAAAGGATTAGCAAAGGGGCTTGGTGTGAAGCGGGTTGTGAACAGCCCAACCTTTACGATTATCAAAGAATATCAAGGAAGACTGCCGCTTTATCATATGGATGTGTACCGAATGGAAGATGAAGCTGAAGACCTTGGACTTGATGAGTACTTTTACGGGGAAGGTGTTTCTGTGATCGAGTGGCCTAGTATGATTCCGTCGCAATTACCTGAGGACAGATTGATGATTTCGATTTATCATCTTGGAGAGACGACGCGAAAAATTTCAATAAAATCTACTGGAGTACGCTCAGCAGTGCTATGTAAGGAGCTACAAGAATGAGTAAACTATTAGCGATTGATACCTCATCGTTTGTCATGGGAATTGCAGTGACAGAAAGTGAACGTACGCTTGGAGAAGTAACGACGAATATAAAGAAAAACCATTCGATTCGTCTTATGCCAGCGATTGAACAATTAATGAAAGAAGTCGGCGTATCACCGAAGGAATTAGAAAAAGTCATTGTTGCAAACGGTCCAGGTTCCTACACAGGTGTGCGAATTGGAGTAACGACGGCAAAAACACTTGCGTGGTCTCTTGGTATTCCTGTCATTGGTGTGTCTAGCTTAGCTGTGATGGCGCAAGCGGGGCGTTACTTCGAAGGGGTTATTTCACCGATTATGGATGCAAGACGTGGGCAAGTATATACAGGACATTATGTTTCAAATAACGATGTAGTAGTAGGGGATGAGAGTGATCGTTTAGTGATGTTAACGGATTGGCTTGATGACTTAGATAAGGAGGATAAGCAAGTTCTCTTTGTTGGTCAAGACGTTGAATTACACAGATCAATGATCGTGGAGCGATTAGGCTCTAAGGCTCAGTTTGCGCCAGGTTCAGCTATGTTGCCTCGACCAAGTGAACTGGCAAACCTTGGACAAAAGCAGGAAGCGAGTGGGTTCACGCATGAGTTTGTTCCGAATTATCATCAATTAGCAGAAGCAGAAGCGAATTGGAGAAAAGCGCAACAAGAAAAGAGCGAGAAAAATGATTGAACAGAATAAAGCGTCCATTCGTTTTATGACTCATGACGATATTGAAGGTGTAATGGAAGTTGAACGTGATGCTTTTCCAACGCCGTGGGACCCTGCTATTTTTCATAATGAAATACGCTCAAATCAATTTGCTCATTACCTCGTTTATGAATATGACGGAAGAATCATCGGTTATTGTGGAATGTGGCTGGTGATGGATGAAGCGCAGATTACTAATATTGCGATCCATTCTGATTTTAGGGGACAAGGACGTGGGGAAGAATTGCTTCGTTTTGCGATCGCTTTTTTAGGACAATTTGGTGTAATGAAGCTTTCTTTAGAGGTGCGTGTCTCTAATCATGTGGCACAACAATTATATCGAAAGCTCGGCTTTCAAGAAGGCGGGATTAGAAAAAATTATTATGCGGATAACGGCGAAGACGCATTAGTGATGTGGGTGGGATTACATGAATAGCAATGAATTGATTTTAGCAATTGAGACGAGCTGTGATGAAACATCAGCGGCGATCATTAAAAATGGACGGGAGATTTTGAGTAATGTTGTCTCCTCACAAATTGAAAGTCATAAACGATTCGGTGGTGTTGTACCAGAGATTGCTTCGCGTCATCATGTTGAACAAATGACGATCATTATTGAGCAAGCGATGAAAGAGGCAGATGTGACGTTTGAGAACCTTAGTGCGGTTGCTGTTACAGAAGGTCCTGGACTTGTCGGTGCGCTGCTTATCGGGGTGAGTGCTGCAAAGGCGATTGCTTTTGCTCACGACCTGCCTTTAATTGGGGTTCATCATATTGCTGGCCATATTTATGCCAATCAACTCGTTCAACCACTTTCCTTCCCGCTACTCGCATTAGTAGTCTCTGGAGGACATACAGAGCTCGTTTATATGAAGGAAGACGGTTCTTTTAGCATTATCGGAGAAACGAGAGATGATGCAGTCGGAGAAGCCTACGATAAAGTTGCTCGTACACTAGGCTTGCCTTACCCTGGAGGCCCGCATATTGATCGATTGGCTGCGGAGGGAAGTGAGACAATTGATTTTCCTCGTTCTTGGCTCGAGGCTGATTCCTATGATTTTAGCTTTAGTGGATTGAAATCATCTGTTATTAACACCCTGCATAACTATAAGCAGCGTGGTGAAGAAGTGAAAATAGAGGATGTTGCGGCGAGCTTTCAGGCAAGTGTGATTGATGTACTTGTTGGAAAGACGAAGAAAGCAGTTCGAGAATTTGAAGTAAAACAGTTACTTTTAGCTGGGGGAGTTGCAGCGAACAAGGGACTTAGAGCAGCGTTAGAGAAGGAATTTGCAACAGCTGATGTTGATCTTCTTATCCCCCCATTATCTCTTTGTACAGATAATGCGGCGATGATAGGGGCTGCTGCAAGTGTGAAATGGAAGAAAAGTGAGTTTGCTTCCTATGATTTAAATGGTAACCCTGGTCTTGATTTAGAAAAAGCATAACTAAATGTTTAAAACCACTTATTGGAGCGAATGCTATCAATAGGTGGTTTTTATTTATGGACTTATGTAAAGGTAAATTCTTATGATGTGCACAATTGTTATCCACATGCTTGTTAGATGTGTGAATAACTACTAAAAATCCTCGAAAATAGGCTAAATATGTTGTGACTAACTAATTTGTGGATAAGTCTGTGTATAATGTGAATAAATTAAAATAACCTTATAAATAAGGAGTTTTACCTGTGAATAAATATGTGGATAGTGTGGATATGTCAGAAAATTAGAGCAAAAAGGTTGAGAGTGATGTGGAAAAAGCTAACATGCGTGATGATTGTTCTTTTTATCCTCATTTATCCTGTGACTATACATGCGAAAGAGGATCATTATACAAATGTGTTAATTGTGGTCGTGCCTAGTTTTTCATTCGAAGAGGCACGACAATTAGTAGAAACAGATAAAAATCAATCGCTGTGGCAGCAAGCTGCGATAGGCGGGATGAATGTCCGTCCCGATGGTTCTTTTTCCTATTTAAATAATATGGTGACGCTTAGTAGTGGTAAGAGAGCTGTCGGTGTTCAAGGTTGGAATAGTTTTGAAGCTGGAGAAAAAGTAAATGATTTTGAAGTACGTGATTGGATCAAGCAAATTTCAGGTGAACTACCTGAGACAGACCTTTACCATCCTGCTATTCACAGACTTGCAATCAAAAATGAACAAATGGGAGACATAGGACAGTTTGGAGGATTGCTAAAGCAAGCTGGAGTGGAACGTGTGGTTTATGGTCATAGTGATACAGTCGAAAACCCTGTTCGTTATGGTTCTTTACTTACTATGGACGAAAAAGGAAGAGGAACAGGGGAATTAAACAAAGCAGTGAGGAAAAACGAATCTGCTTCGTATGGATTAGAAATGGATGTTGAGTATCTTATTAACAAGTTATCAACAAATGTAGAAAGAGATCGTATGACGGTAATAGAGTGGGGAGATTTTCATCGTTTATATGAACAAAAAGTTTTTATGGAAGAGGAGCAATTTAAAAAGAAGCGTGCCGAACAGCTTTTACGTCTAAGCAATTTTCTTGAAGAAGTTGTGATGGAAAAGAAATTAGAGGTATGGCTACTAGCACCGATGATGCATAAGCAAGCGTATGATCAAAAGCAACAATTAGCACCTGTTTTTTACTGGGGAGAAGGAAAAGGAGGGTTTCTCACATCTAGTACTACGAAGCAGCCTTATTTAGTTAGTAGCATTGATTTTGTTCCAACCATACTCCAAACCTTTGGCATCAATACAGCAGATGAATGGACAGGGCGTGCCATGGTGCGAGAAGATCGTGGAAATGTGGATAAAGAACATTTTTTTGAGAAAATGGATGAAATCGTTTTTATTTATAAAAGCCGTGCGAGTGTTTTATCCACATACATTTCTTGTCTCGTCCTCGCTTTAATCGGTGCGGCTGCTTTTTGTTTTTTTGGAATGACAAAACAAGAGACTTGGCGTTTTGTCATAAGACTATTGCTTCTCTCGGCGTTATGGTCCCCTTTTTGGTTTCTTGCTTTATCTAATATCATTAACTTGGTTGGGGTGAGTGGGTTTGTGCTAACGCTTATCGGTGCGTCGACCCTTTGTGGATATGTTGTGCAAAAGTTGAGTCGACAGCCGATTTTCTGGATTGGGGCAATGACATTTGTGCTCATTACCCTTGACGTGTCGCTAGCATCTCCCCTGATGCAACGCTCTTATTTAGGGTATGATCCGATCATCGGAGCTAGGTATTACGGGATTGGCAATGAATTTGCAGGTGTGTATCTCATTTCAGCGCTAATGGTTCTTCATCCGTTTTTAATGAAAAAACAGAAAGTGGTCACCAACATTAGTGTAATGATCATATTCTTATGTCTAGTTTTCTTTCTTGGAAAAAATACACTAGGTACGAACGCAGGAGCGACATTATCTGCAGGCATCGCCTTTTCTTTTCTTTTTTACCGAGTAAATCGTTTGAATTGGTCATGGGGTAAAATTAGTTTTCTGTTCGGTCTATTAGCAGTAGCAGGAGTCGCTCTTTTATATATGCTCCAATTAAATGGAGAACAAACACATATTGGTTCTGCTTTTCAACGTTTATACCGCGGAGATTTTCTCTATATTTTCGAATTAATTCAACGAAAGCTCGCTATGAATTTAAAAATTTTTAGACATTCCAATTGGACGCAATTACTCGTTACGAGCTACATACTTGGAGCTGTTATTTTGTGGAGAAAGCATCTCCTGCTTGGAGTACAAAATAAGTTATTTTTACAAACGGGTGTCGTCTCTTCGTTTGCGTTGCTTTTGTTAAATGATTCGGGTGTTGTTGCGGCTGCTACATCGATGTTTTGTGTTGTCTCCGCTCATTATTACTGGTTGTCTGTAAGTAAGACGGATCATCGCGTCATTAAAAAATAAATCATTCTGGGACGAAGATGAAAAATTAGTGTTCTTATATGGAGGTTAGAAGTTTTAGCACATAGTCTTAACGTTGACTGTGTGCTATTTACAACGTCATTAATGAATCTAAATATTACTTTAACTTCCTCTTTACACTAAGGTGATACATTTAGCTACGAAAGCAAAATATGTACAGACAATTTTGTTGGAGACCATTTGAGAGAACCTTAATTGCTGCTTAAAGAACACGGCGATTAGTCTGTCTTTTTGCAACAGTTAAGGTTTTTTATACTCATCAATGTGAATGGAGGGGAGAGCATGAAGAATTTTATACCTACTTTTTTGATCTTGACGGCACCCTTCTCAACGGGAAGAAACTGTTCCTACAGGCGGCAGATACGATTCTTTAATGTTGTGGTGCGACGAGTAAAGAAGATGCCCTCCAAATGAAGCAGCCTCCGACCCATATTTTGATGGAATTGGTGATGTTCTTCAGGAAATAAAGGAGTGTCAATTGATTTAGAGTTTCTAATCGATTACTTCTTGTACAAACATATAGGAGTTTAAAGGGATAAACCTATTATTTCGGGTAAGTGGTTATCTATACTTGATGATAATATACAATTTCTACTATTCTAGTGAATACGTTTATTCCTCCTTTTCCTTTGCGACATATGATTTAGTATTAAAAGGGAAGGAGGAGAAATATATGGGATACTATTACGATAAATTTGATAAGTGTGACAAACATGATAAGGATGATAGAAATCCTAAATTTAGAAGGCTGAATGGACTAAGAGAGGGAGATGCTATTCAAGTCTTTTCAGCAGGAGTATCACTTGGTACTGGAACATTTATCCGTATTGAGGATAATTTTTTAGTCTGGGTAAATAGTGCTACTGACGACCTTTTTGTCACAAATTTGGATGAAATTTCTGTCAGAAAAATTACACCAGGAGCGTAGGTTAATGCTTTTATTTTAACAAAAAGCGGCCTCTTTAGATAAACTAAAGCTGGCCGCTTTACTAATTGGGTTATTCATCAAGTTTTCTATTTTTCTTGTAACTCTTCCCATTCTTCCATAAGCTCTTCAATCTTAGCATTTGCCTCGTCAATTTCTTGTTGAATAGCTTGAGCTTGTTCATGATTGGAATAAATTTTTGGATCACAAAGTGCTTCTTCATGTTCGGCAAGTGAAGCTTCTAATGTCTCAATCGTTTTCTCAATTTCCTCAATTCGTCTCGTTCGTTGTCGCTCTAGTTTTTTGGCTTCTTTCTCTAATTCATATGATTGTTTATCAGGTTGAACCTCTATTGTCTCAGAGAACGAATTTGATTCTTGTTGTTTTAAAAGTTCACGTTGTTCGGTTTCGCTTTTCTTTTCAACATAATAGTCATAGTCGCCGAGATAATTCGTGATCTGACCGTCTTCTAGCTCGGCCATTCGTGTCGCAATCCGATTTAAGAAGTAGCGGTCATGGGAAACGAAAAGCAATGTACCTGGATAATCAATTAAGGCCGCTTCAAGAACTTCTTTTGCATCTAGGTCAAGATGGTTTGTTGGCTCATCAAGAATAAGAAAATTGGCTTTTTTCATCATTAGCTTTGCTAAAGCAAGTCGGGCTTTCTCGCCACCGCTAAGAGTGGAGACTGGTTTTAAGACATCATCTCCGCTGAATAGAAAATTGCCGAGCGCGGTTCGAATTTCTTTTTCTGGTAAAAGTGCATGGTCATCCCAAAGCTCATGTAGGACAAGCTTATTTGATTTTAAATTCGCTTGTTCTTGATCATAATAACCAACTGTCACATTACTACCAAAGCGCATTGTCCCGTCTTCAATCGGTATTGCTTTTAACAGTGCTTTTAGTAATGTTGATTTTCCAGCACCATTAGGCCCAATGAGAGCGACACTTTCACCGCGATCTACATATAAGTCAAGGTTCGCAAATATCGTTTGTTCACCGTATTTCACATGAAGATCTTTCACGCGAAGGACTTCATTACCGCTTTGTTTGTCGATATCAAATGAAAAAGAAGCAGATTTCTCTGAACCTGCAGGACGGTCAAGAAGAGTCATTCGCTCCAGTTGTTTTCTTCTACTCTGTGCTCGTTTGGTTGTAGAGGCACGTACAATATTGCGCTGAATAAAATCTTGTAGTTTAGCCACTTCGTCTTGTTGTTTCTCAAACTGTTTAAGTTCAAGCTCATATCGTTTTGCCTTTTCTTCAAGATAGGCACTGTAGTTTCCAGGGTATTTCGTCGATTTGGTTCGTGAAATTTCGACCACTTCTGTGACGATTTTATCAAGGAAGTAACGGTCATGGGAGACAATTAATATTGCACCCTTATAGCCATTTAAATATTGTTCAAGCCATGTTAACGTTTCGATGTCGAGGTGGTTTGTCGGCTCATCTAAAATAAGTAGCTCTGGTTTTTTTAGTAAAAGCTTCGCTAAGGCTAAGCGTGTCTTCTGCCCACCGCTTAACGTTGAAATTTTTGTGGCGTAGTCAAAATCGGCAAAGTTCATGCCAGAAAGCACACTACGAATATCTGCTTCGTATTGATAGCCACCACGATCTTTAAACGTTAGCTGAAGCTCATCATATTCTTTTAATAATTTCTCATAGCGTGTGGAATCTGCCAGTAGGTTAGGATCGGACATTTGCTGTTCCATCGCTCTAATCTGGCTTTCCATCTTTCTTAATGGCTCAAATACTGTTAACATCTCATCCCATATCGAGAGTGCGGACACGAGCCCTGTGTCTTGGGCTAAGTAACCAAGCTCGGTCCCTTTAGGCATTAAAACCTGCCCGCTGTCATAAGAAAGCTGACCAGCTATAATTTTGAGCAATGTCGATTTTCCTGCACCGTTTCGGCCAACAAGAGCAACACGTTCTCCTGTTTGAATATCTAACTTAATATTTGATAAAATTGGCTCAACACCGAATGATTTCGCAATATTGATGCATTGTAAGACAATCATTTAATTTCCTCTCTATTCTCTTAAAATCAGTATTGTTTATCTTGAGTGTATCGCAGATTCGATCTTTCAACAACTTATTGAACACTAAGGTAAAACGATTACAATCTCTTAGAAATGGTGTACAATAGGAGAGCGAGTGTGACTCGAAATTAAAGTGTCTGATTACTAGCATTTGAGATGTTAATAAGTCACTCTCAATGGTAGAAGGGAGGCAACTGATGAAAGCGGATCAAGCGAGGATTCCCCAAGCAACTGCAAAGAGATTGCCGTTGTATTATCGCTTTTTGGAGAATCTTCAGGCCTCAGGGAAACAAAGAGTATCCTCAACTGAATTGAGTGAGGCAGTTAAAGTAGATTCAGCAACGATTCGTCGGGATTTCTCATATTTTGGAGCTCTTGGGAAAAAAGGATATGGATATAACGTTAATTACTTGCTTTCTTTTTTTCGTAAAACTCTTGATCAGGATGAACTAACAAAAGTTATTCTAGTTGGGGTCGGGAATTTAGGAACAGCTTTTCTGAACTATAACTTCTCGAAAAACAACAATACCGAAATTGTCATGGCTTTTGATGTTGATGAAGAGAAGATAGGTACAGAGATGGGCGGCGTGACGATTCATAACTTTCACGAACTTACAGAGATCATGGATCCAGAAGTAACCGTCGCTATTATAACTGTACCATCGGTTGCGGCTCAAAAGATTGCGGACAAGTTAGTAGAAGCAGGGATTAAGGGAATTTTGAACTTTACACCTGCTAGATTAGATGTACCTGATGAAATTCGTGTTCACCATATTGACTTATCAGTTGAATTGCAAGCACTAGTTTATTTTCTTAAGCATTATCCAGTATAATAGTAGGACAAGGAGGTGCCATCTATGGGTTTAGGAGCAGGAAGCATTGCTATTATTGCAATTGTTGCTTTATTAATTTTTGGTCCAAAGAAATTACCAGAACTAGGAAAAGCTGCTGGTAATACATTACGCGAGTTTAAGAACGCGACAAAAGGCTTAGCTGACGATGATACGGAAGATAAAAAGAAAAATAAAGAATCAGAAACAGATAAAGCCTAAGTAGGAAGGGTTTATACATGGAACAACATAATATGCCAGTGATGGAACATATTGTGGAGCTAAGGCGAAGAATTATTTTCACGCTGGTTTTCTTCACGGTGGCTTTTGTCGCTGGCTTTTTTTTAGCGACACCAATAATCTCATATTTGTTAAGTACGCCAACTGCTCATGACTTGCCGATGAACGCCTTTAAAATGACCGATTCGATTCGGATTTTTATGACATTTGCGTTTGCAATTGGTTTGATTTTAACATTTCCCATTATCCTTTTTCAGCTATGGGGTTTTGTGAAACCAGGTTTGCATGAAAATGAACAAAAAGCAACGCTTGCTTACATTCCGATAGCATTCTTGTTGTTTTTAGCGGGGCTTTCGTTTGCTTATTTTATTCTTTTTCCGTATATTGTTGAGTTTATGAGCAATATGGCTGAAAGGCTTGGAATTACAGAGCAATATGGTATTAACGAATACTTCACGTTTCTTTTTCAAGTAACGTTGCCATTTGGAGCACTCTTTCAATTGCCAGTCGTTGTTATGTTCTTGACGCGTTTAGGGATCATTACACCAGTTGTGTTAAAGCAAATCAGAAAAGTTGCTTATTTTGTATTGCTTGTGATTGCAGGGATGATCACACCACCTGATGTTATTTCCCACATGATCGTTACAGTACCTCTTTTATTACTATATGAATTTAGTATTTGGGTCTCACATCTGACATATCGTAAAGTTTTAAAAGCAGAGAAAGAACGAGAAGCAGCTCTTGAAAAAGCAGAGAAAGAAAAATAATTGTTAGCAGATACTTCAAGATGAGGTATCTGCTTTTTGCTTTTATCATCACTGATTCGTGTTACGATAGAATAAGAGGAAAAAGCCTACTTACTAGAGAAAGCATCGAAAAAAGAAGAAAAAGGACAAGAGCAGGATTAAGAAAAAATATACGTGAGATATTGTGAATGTTATATATGTTTTTTTCCGCCTTGAACAAGTATGTGATCTTTTTCACAAAAAATTCATTAATTGTCGCAGCCAATGAGAGTATGGTATGTTACACTCTCACTATAAATGCTGAACCTAGTGTATAGAATGCGTTAAATCGGGTATGTAGTATAAGAGAAATGCTATATGGCGTAACGCAAATGGATTCTAGGTTTTCATTTTATTGTTTGAATGTGAAAAGGTGAGCAAAGTTAGGGGGCATTATTCCTTGTTCGATCTTGGCTGCCTATAGGTTCAATGTTGTACGAGTCTTTTTTAGGAGAGTGAGTGGCGATGTTTGAGTATGATCCGGTCATATATAGCCGTATTTTAACGGCGGTCACTTTAGGGTTTCATGTTATTTTTGCAACAATAGGGGTCGGAATTCCGCTACTAATTGCCTTAGCTGAGTGGATTGGGATTAAGCGTAATGATGAGCATTACCGCCTGCTTGCAAGACGTTGGGCTCGTGGCTTTGTCATTACAGTTGCGGTTGGTGTTGTAACAGGTACAGCGATTGGTTTGCAGTTAAGCTTGCTTTGGCCTAACTTTATGCAAGTAGCTGGGCATGTGATAAGCTTACCGATGTTTCTAGAGACATTTGCCTTTTTCTTTGAGGCGATTTTCCTTGGCATCTATCTTTATACGTGGGATCGGTTTAAGAAGAAAATTCATCACTGGCTTCTTGTTATTCCTGTTGCAATAGGTGCAACTGCATCTGGATTCTTTATCACAACGGTCAATTCATTTATGAATACACCACATGGCTTTGAAATGGTGAACGGTGTAGTAACGGATATTAATCCGCTTGCAGCAATGTTCAATCCAGCAACACCGACAAAGATGGCCCATGTTCTGTCATCTGCTTATCTAACTTCTGCTTTCATTCTTGCGGCGATTGCAGCGATTTCCTTGCTTCGCGGTAAAAATCATGTTTATCACAAAAAGGCATTAAACTTAACGATGACAGTAGCGGCTGTTTTTGCGATCGCGACTGCTTTAATTGGTGACTTATCGGGTAAATTTCTAGCAGAATATCAACCTGAGAAGCTAGCTGCGGCAGAATGGCATTTCGAAACGTCTACAGAAGCGCCTCTTATTCTCGGAGGTGTGTTAACAGAAGAGAATGAAGTAAAATATGCAATGGAAATTCCATATGCATTAAGTATTCTTGCGCATGGGACTCCAAGTGCAGAAGTAATCGGACTCGAGGAGTTTCCTGAAGAAGATTTACCACCATTAATTGTTCACTACTTCTTTGATATCATGGTCGGAATCGGAATGTTCTTAGCGCTCATTTCCATTATTTTTGTCATGATGAGACGTGTGACAAAATGGAATGAACATAACAAACCATTGCTTTGGACCATTTTTGCAGGAGGACCACTTGCTATGCTTGCCATTGAAATGGGTTGGTTCTTTAATGAAATGGGGCGACAACCATGGATTCTGGTTGGTTATATGCGGACTGCCGAAGGAGCAACGACCTCAGCACATGTGGATCTCATGCTCTATATGTTTATTCTGCTCTATCTTGTCTTAGCTATATCCTGCATTACGGTTCTTAGAAGAATGTTTAAATCCAATCCGGTTGAACAGGAATTAAAAGACCGTGGAATAGAATAGAGGTGAAGAGAATTGGATTATGAATTAATTGGAATTACGGTGCTTTGGACCTTTCTTTATGGGTATTTAATTGTTGCGTCGATTGACTTCGGCGCAGGTTTCTTTAGCTACTATTCAACCATTACCGGTCGAGAACATGTGATTAGTAAGGTTATTAATCGCTATCTTTCGCCAGTATGGGAAGTAACGAATGTTTTTCTAGTCTTTTTCTTTATTGGGATTGTCGGATTTTTCCCTTCAACAGCTTTTTATTACGGGACTGCGCTGTTAATTCCAGGTAGTATAGCGATTGTACTTCTCGCTATTCGCGGTTCTTATTACGCTTTTCACCATTATGGATTTAAAGGGAACCGATTCTATCAATTTTTGTACGGGGCTACTGGATTACTTATTCCAGCATCATTATCGGTTGTACTAACGATTTCAGAAGGTGGATTTATTACGGTTGTAAATGAGCAAGTTCATATGAATTACGGGGCACTGTTCACAAGCTTTTATTCTTGGACGGTTGTTGTTCTTGCTATTGTGAGTGTGCTCTATATTTCAGCGTGTTTCCTTACGTTTTATGCTTACAAAGCACGTGATATGAATGCCTTTGCTGTCTTAAGAGGATATGCGTTATTCTGGAGCTTTCCAACTATCCTAGCAAGTGTGCTTGTATTCTTTTCACTGAATCAGCATAACCCTACGCACTTTGCAAGCATGGTCGATTTATCATGGTTGTTCAGTCTATCGTTTCTCTTCTTTTTAGGCGCGGTATACCTAATTTGGAAGCAGAAAAGATTAGGGCTTGCATTCATCTTTGTTATGCTGCAATTTGCGACAGCTTTTTTCGGCTACGGGGCATCGCATCTTCCATATTTGTTATTTCCATATTTAACTATTTACGATGGCTTTACAAATGAGGCGATGGCGATTGCTTTAATTATTGCCTTTATTGCTGGACTGCTTTTATTAATTCCGTCACTCTACTTACTTATGAGATTGTTTTTGTTCGATAATAAGTACGTTCAAGGAAGAAAATAGGAGGTACTCAGATGAGTTTCTTTTTAATCATGATTGCTCCGTTTCTCATTCTAATCTTCTCCGTTATTGGTCTCTTTTGGTGGGGAGCTAAAGGAAAAGAGCCATATCAATAAGGAAGAACCTCTTCTCACTGCTTTTAAGCGGCGTGGAGAGGTTTTTTATTTTGAGTTAAAATAGCAATATAGATGAAAGTACTCTGTAGGGGGAACTAGAATGCTAACGAAACGGCTCGCACAGGAAATAGCAGATCGGACAATTGAGATTATTGGCTATAATGTCAACGTGATGGACAAAGACGGGGTAATCATTGGTAGTGGCGATCCTAAGCGCTTATATGAGGTTCATGCAGGAGCAGTCGAAGCAATAAAAAAGCAGCAGGAAATTGAAATTAATGATCATTATGCTAAGAACATGCAAGGAACGAAGACAGGGATCAACCTCCCCATTTCTTTTCGTGAAGAAATCGTAGGTGTCATCGGCGTAACAGGGCCATTAGAGGAAATTCGAGGGTATGGTAAGCTTGTGAAAATGGCAGCTGAGCTCTCATTAAATCAAGCATTTCTCACAGCTGAACTGCAATGGGATAAGCGTCATAAAGAGGAACTACTGCGTCAATTACTTGAAGGTCGAGTTGAAAATAAAAATACATTTTTAAAACGAGCTGAGTCATTTGGACTCAAATTGCCCTTGCCCTGTGAAGTATGGTATGTCTACGCTAGAAAAGTTCGGACTCGGGCGGAGGAAGAGCGGCTGCACAACGATTTAAAAATGGTCATTGGTAGCACTCATGAAATGATTCGAATTGACTCAGGGGGCCATATTGTATTAGTTAATCAAACAGAGATTAACAAGGATATTTATGCTGATGTTCAACAGTTTGCTAGGGAATATGCGCTGGTCGTGTGCGTTGGCAATAGGGCTACGCAATTAATGGATATCGCAGTATCGTATGAGCAGGCGTATCTCACTTATATGGTTACGAAAGGCGAAGAAGAGAAGGGACTGCGGTTTTCACGTGAGTGTTTGCTAGATACAATGTTGTATAGATTAGGAGATACAATAGAGGTAAGAGAATGGCAGAGTCTTTTTTCGCCGATTCGTTCTTTTGAAAAAAATGAAGAGCTAGAAGCGACATTACATGCGTTTATTCGTTGTAACGGGGAGATTCAGAAAGTGGCTAGCGAGCTGTTTGTTCACCGAAATACAGTGCAATACCGGTTACATAAAATTAAAGAACTAACTGGGAAGGATCCGAGAGACTTCAAGGATCTATTTGAGTTATATGCTGGTATGAGGTTGAATCAATTTGAAAAAGAATAACAAGTGAATTGATAGCGAACCTGAGAACTCTGTAGTGCTATTGAATAATGTAGCTCTTATTTGTAGATGATTGAACGGATGAATGATCGATGTGTCGGACTTTTAATTAAACGTTTATTTAATTGATGATTGTGCATATGCACAATATATCTCAATATGTGTAATAATAATTTAATAGCTTGCACAATGACTAGAATATCAGAAAACGCTTACAATTAAACTGTGAAAACGGTTTAATAAAGGGGAATATACGATGGATGTACAAGTTACGGCGATAGGAGCGATTCTAGGCCTTGTTATTGCGATTGTTATGATTTTGCGTAAAATTCCACCAGTCTATGCCTTGATGGCAGGTGCACTTATTGGTGGAACAGTTGGCGGCGCTTCTATTACGGAAACAGTTGATTTAATGATTGGTGGTGCAGGTGGTATTATTCCTGCAGTCCTTCGAATTCTAGCAGCTGGTATATTGGCTGGTGTACTAATCGAGTCAGGAGCAGCATCTACTATTGCTGAAGCAATAGTCAAAAAAATCGGACAAACGCGTGCGTTATTAGCATTAGCACTTGCTACGATGATTTTGACGGCAGTTGGTGTTTTCGTTGATGTTGCTGTTATAACTGTTGCACCGATTGCACTTGCAATTGCGAGCAAAGCAAAGCTTTCAAAGACAGCGATTTTACTTGCGATGATTGGGGGAGGTAAGGCAGGAAACGTAATGAGTCCGAACCCTAATACGATAGCTGTGTCCGATGCGTTTAACGTTCCACTAACTTCTGTTATGGCGGCTGGGATTATACCTGGGTTATTTGGCTTAACGGTAACCTATTTCATTGCGAAACGTTTATCGAATAAAGGATCTTTAGTAGATATTCATGAGGTTGAGTCACAAAAAGAAGGAGAAATACCGTCGTTTAAAGCAGCAATCGTTGCGCCGGTGATTGCTATTATTCTTTTAATGCTTCGTCCCATTTTTGATATTAGCATCGATCCAATGATTGCTTTACCTGTTGGTGGGCTGATTGGTGCGCTTGTGATGGGTAAACTCCGTCATATGAATCAATATGCGATCTCAGGTTTGAATAAAATGTCGGCAGTGGCGATCCTTTTAATTGGAACTGGGGCCATTGCAGGTATTATTTCAAATTCAGGCTTGAGGAATGTCCTTGTGAATGGGTTAGATAGCCTTGGTCTACCTGCCTATGTATTAGCTCCGGCATCAGGGATCTTTATGTCAGCAGCGACGGCTTCAACGACTGCGGGTTCTGCTGTGGCAAGTAGCGTCTTTGGAGCAACCATTTTAGAGTTAGGTGTTGCAGGACTTGCTGGTGCAGCAATGATTCATGCAGGTGCCACAGTCCTTGATCATTTGCCTCACGGAAGTTTCTTTCACGCAACGGCAGGTAGTGTAGGTATGCAAATAAATGAACGCTTGAAATTAATACCTTATGAATCACTGATAGGTTTAGTTATTGCCATTGTTTCCACGTTAATTTTTGGTGTTTTTCAATGGTTCTTATAATCAAATGAAGGGAGAGGGATGTTTTGAGAAAAATAGTGATCGCTCCAGATTCATTTAAAGAAAGCTTTACTGCGATGCAAGCAGCAGATGCAATTGAAAAGGGGTTTCGTCGAGTCTTTCCTCAGGCTGAATACGTCAAAATACCAATGGCAGATGGAGGAGAAGGAACGGTACAATCCTTAGTTGATGCTTTACATGGAACGATTGAAACAGTGACAGTTGTCGGTCCTCTTGGTGATGAAGTTGAAGCGACTTATGGTGTTTCTGGAGATGGAAAAGTTGCTGTAATTGAAATGGCTGCTGCATCGGGGCTTCATTTAGTTCCACCAGATAAACGTAATCCACTTATCACGACCACGTATGGAACGGGTCAATTAATCATTGAAGCACTTGAAAAGGGTGTGGAGCATATTATTATTGGCATAGGTGGTAGTGCGACAAATGATGGTGGTGCAGGGCTTGCGACAGCACTTGGAGTAAAATTATTGGCTAGCGACGGGACTCAAATTGATTACGGTGGTGCAGCTCTTGCTAAGCTTGAGCGAGTTGAAATTGATCACATGCATCCACGTCTAAAAGAAGTGACGATTGAAGTTGCCTGTGATGTTGATAATCCCTTGCTAGGGGAAAAGGGAGCTTCAGCTATATACGGCCCTCAAAAAGGAGCAAATGAAGAAATGGTTGGCGAGCTTGATCGCTGTCTCGCTCATTATGCAGATAAAATTAAGGAAACGTTAGGCAAGGACATTCGTGATATTCCTGGAGCAGGGGCAGCTGGAGGACTTGGCGCAGGGCTTTTAGCTTTTCTTAATGTTCGCTTAGATTCGGGAGTAACTTTAATCCTTGAAGCAACAGGCTTTCATGAAAGAGTCAAAGGCGCATCACTAGTGATAACTGGAGAAGGAAGACTCGATCAACAAACAATCTTTGGGAAAACGCCAATCGGTGTCGCAAAGGCTGCCAAACAAACTGATATCCCTGTTCTCGCTTTTGCAGGTGGTTTAGCCAATGGGCATGAGGTAATCTTTGAACACGGAATTGATGTTGCTTTTTCTATCGTCCCTGGAATTCTCTCAATTGAGGATGCCCTTGAAAATGGACTTCGTTATTTAGAAGGGACAGCTTATAATACCGCGAAAATAATGTCTATCCAACAACAAATGGAATAGGACAAAAAAAGACGGTTTCTTAAAATCATCTTCTAATGTAGAAGGATCTTTGAAAGATGCAGTCCTTTTAAAAGATAAGAAAGGATAAAATTTGATGATGTCTAGTCCCAGCGCATAGCCGCTCGAGGTCATTTTAGCCTGCGGTAGGTTTCCTAAAACCTAGCAACACAATCGCAGGCTTTCAATGCTGGTTACGGTTAACCAAGGCGCTTGCGCTTTTTTTATTGAAAAGCAAGATAAATACAAAATCAACATTTACTCTATACGATGTTTTATTCAATCATCACGCAAGAAAACATCGCAAATAACATATGCGAACAATAAAAAAGGGTCTGATTCTAAGAGCGATCATCATCGTCATATCCAACGATCGGTGATCGATATCTTTAGATCAGACCTTTTTTTAATCTTTCTTTTTATTCTGATTCTGAATTTGTTTAATGACTTTACGTAGTCGATAAAAACGATATGCGACCATAAAGTCGATCGCTGCAAAGGAGATAATTAAATAGCTCCAAAAGTTCCAACCAGCGAGACTGACATTTTGTATAGCGAAAAAAACAAGTAAGACGCCAATCGAAAAATAAACGATCGCCATCGTTATTGGAGATGCTCTCATTGTAATAATCCTCCAATGATAACTGACATTTGTTGTTCCATTTGTTCAAGCTGCTCAAGCCATCCTTCAATTTGATCAGCGAGTAGAACATTGACGATTGAAACAAATAAGTTCAATGCAATATGGGCGATAATCGGAACAAGGATTCGTTTTGTTTTTACATATAAGAAGGCAAAAACAAAGCCCATCGCTGTGTAGACGAGTAAATGTGTGAAATCGAAATGGATAGCAGCGAAAATAAGTGAGCTAATAAAGCCCGCTATCCAGAAGTTAAAGCGCTTATAGAGGGCGCCGAAAATAATCAGACGAAAAACGATTTCTTCAAGAATCGGGCCAATTACGGATACAACGATAATGAAAGCTGGAAAAGCTTTTGCAAATTCAATAATGGTTTGCGTATTTTCCGATCCTGGTTCAATTCCAAGAACATACATTTCAATTAAAGCTGCTGCATATTGAGCACCAAAGACCATGAATACACCAATAATGGTCCAGCGAATGGCTTCTCCTCTTGTCGAACGGTTGCGAATGTGGTGACGTTCACGGATGTCAGGAATCAGTAGCAGGATAATGATTAACAATCCGAGGCTGAAGCTAAACATACTCCATATACCAGGAATTCGCTCGCCTGAAATACCAAGCTCTCTTAGAAGAAAGACACCAGGGATAGCCGAAAGCTGCATAAGTACGTACGTGATTAGAATCCACCAATAGCGTTTATTCAATAGACTGTTCTCCTTTGATATAGTGTACTCAATTTTACTAAAAACCGTTGTCTAAAATGCATCTTTATATTTTACCATATGCACGTAAGAAAAGCAGAACGAAAGCCTCGATGTTTATGTACAGAATATGAAGGAATAATGAACGGAAAGTTGGATATGATTAAAAGGTCTTTGCTTGTAAATTAACTCTGTAGCAACAGCTGAAAATGACAGGTTATGTCGTAAATTTTTTTTGGCAAAAGGCTTGCAAAAGTAAGTCGATATGATTATCATAATAATTGTGTTAGCACTCATGGTGAGTGAGTGCTAATAACATAACAATTGAATTTTTAAGATCTTGAAGGAGGGTGTTTTCCTTGTTAAAGCCATTAGGTGATCGTATTATCATTGAATTAGTTGAGTCTGAGGAGAAAACTGCGAGCGGAATTGTATTACCAGATTCTGCAAAGGAAAAGCCTCAAGAAGGAAAAGTCGTTGCTGTTGGTACTGGTCGTGTAACAGACAACGGTGAGCGTATCGCTCTTGAAGTAAGCGAAGGCGATGCAATCATATTCTCTAAATATGCAGGAACAGAAGTGAAGTATGAAGGCAAAGAATATTTAATCCTTCGTGAAAGTGATGTACTTGCAATTATTGGCTAAATAAACAAATGTGTGGAACTACATATAACCAAATCAGGAGGTAGAAATCATGGCTAAAGATATTAAGTTTAGTGAAGACGCACGCCGCTCTATGCTTCGCGGGGTAGATGCACTTGCAAACGCTGTGAAAGTAACACTAGGACCAAAAGGACGTAACGTTGTTCTTGAGAAGAAGTTCGGTTCTCCATTAATCACAAATGATGGTGTTACAATCGCAAAGGAAATCGAGCTTGAAGATGCATTCGAAAACATGGGTGCTAAGCTTGTTGCTGAAGTAGCAAGTAAGACAAATGACATCGCTGGTGACGGTACAACGACTGCGACTGTTCTTGCTCAAGCGATGATTCGTGAAGGTCTTAAAAACGTAACATCTGGTGCAAACCCTATGGTTATTCGTAAGGGTATCGAAAAAGCAACAGCTGCTGCGGTTCAAGAGCTTAAGAACATTTCTAAGCCAATTGAAGGCAAAGCATCAATTGCTCAAGTTGCTGCGATCTCTTCTGCTGATGAAGAAGTTGGTCAAATCATTGCTGAGGCAATGGATCGTGTTGGTAATGATGGTGTTATCACAATCGAAGAATCAAAAGGCTTCTCTACTGAGCTAGATGTAGTAGAAGGTATGCAATTTGACCGCGGTTACGCATCTCCTTACATGGTAACAGATTCAGATAAAATGGAAGCGGTTCTTGACACCCCTTACGTTCTTATCACAGACAAGAAAATCTCAAGCATTCAAGAAGTTCTTCCTGTTCTTGAGCAAGTTGTTCAACAAGGTAAGCCAATCCTTATCATCGCTGAAGATGTTGAAGGTGAAGCACTTGCAACACTTGTTGTGAACAAATTACGTGGTACTTTCAATGCTGTTGCTGTTAAAGCTCCAGGATTTGGTGACCGTCGTAAAGCGATGCTTGAAGATATCGCAACACTTACTGGTGGTGAAGTGATTACTGAAGACCTAGGTCTTGACCTTAAGTCTGCAAACATCACTCAACTTGGTCGCGCAAGCAAGGTTGTTGTAACAAAAGAAAACACAACAATCGTTGAAGGTGCTGGCGAGCCAGATCAAATCTCTGCTCGTGTTAACCAAATCAAAGCTCAACTTGAAGAAACAACATCTGAGTTTGACAAGGAAAAGCTTCAAGAGCGCCTTGCTAAGCTTGCTGGTGGTGTAGCTGTTCTTAAAGTTGGTGCTGCTACTGAAACAGAATTAAAAGAACGCAAGCTTCGTATTGAAGATGCATTGAACTCTACTCGTGCTGCGGTTGAAGAAGGTATCGTAGCAGGTGGTGGTACAGCACTAGTTAACGTAATCAAAGCTGTTCAAGCCGTTGACGCTGAAGGCGATGAAGCAACTGGTGTAAACATTGTACTACGTGCTCTTGAAGAGCCAGTTCGTCAAATTGCACACAATGCTGGTCTTGAAGGCTCAGTTATCGTTGAACGTCTTAAAGGCGAAGAAGTTGGAATTGGATTCAACGCTGCAACTGGCGAGTGGGTAAACATGGTTGAAGCTGGTATCGTTGACCCAACTAAGGTTACACGTTCTGCTCTTCAACACGCAGCAAGTGTATCTGCAATGTTCCTAACAACTGAAGCTGTTATCGCTGATATGCCAGAAGAAAACGCTGGCGGCGGCATGCCTGACATGGGCGGCATGGGCATGGGTGGAATGGGCGGCATGATGTAAGGCTTTCTAAGTCTTATTGAAGCCTTATATTTGAGAAATAGTTACAACTACTTTTCACCCAAACTGTGAAGCAGTCATGTAAAGAATTATTTTCAGTAACAATAACCACTTCCTAAAAAATAGGGAGTGGTTTTTTTGTTGTTAAAATTTGCATATCAAGACTATTTAGATGACAGACGTTTCACAAGTAAGGCGAATATCAAAAATTACGAAATGTTGCTAGGTAAATTCATTGATTATTGCATTGAAATATTCTTGGTACAGGGATTAGACGAGGGGAAGTCATTAATCTTCAATGGTCAGACGTTGATTTCGTAAATAAATCAATATCTGTTTTTGGAAAGAGCAGAAGAAAAGAAACAATTCCTATTACGGATAAGTTAGTAAAAGAACTAGCAGGTTATCATACTTTTTGTAAGCAATATTGGGGAATTATAAGTGATTATGTTTTTGTAAAGCGAGATAATAACCAACTAACTGAAAATGTTTTAATGCTGATATTTCAATATTTACAGAAAAGATGAATTTCAAAGATGTAAGAGTATCTGCTCACACGTTTCGTCATACATTTTGTCATAGACTTGCTATGTCTGGTATGAGTGCCTTTGCTATTCAAAAGCTCATGCGACACCAAAATATAGCGGTCGCAATGAAATATGTTGCAATGTGGGGAAACGAATTGAGAGAGCAAAATGACAAGTATAATCCATTAAATTCATTAGATATTTGAGGGTGGAGAAAAAATGAGTAAACAGATGAAGCGTATTGCCTATTACACCAAGAAAGTAGTACAAGAAGGTGCAAAAGTAAGACCAACATATACAGGTTTTAGAAACTCATTTCGTCACAATAGATTATTATTGTATAAAAAATTACTGAATGAGATGCTTAAAGTTTAAGTAATATATTTGTGGTAGCTACTGCCGTAGTCCGCTCCTTTCTAAATATCTAAAAATGGAATGTCAAAACCCTTTCGCATTTAGGAAAGGGTTTTGATAATATTCAACTACATAACTCGTCAATCAAATAGCTCCTTCACCTTAAAAATGAAAAAATCTATGCTACCTATTTGCTAACATGGACAAATGATTATGTATTAAGCGGTTTCTTTTTTTGTTCTTCAATTACCCCACTCATTATCAAGCGAATTTTTTCATTTGTTGTTCATACTCCCAAGCATTATAGTCTGTTTCGTCAAGTGGCTCTTCTTCTTCATATGATGGTGCATCATAATTAACTTCACCATTTAATTCTGCTAAATGTTTATCAGCCATTATATCTACTCTTACTACTAGTGTTTTTTGACTATCAAATCTTTCTTCTGCCTTCTTGTAACTGCTAGACTAAATTGAACAGTTTTTGCTTGATAAAAATGAACACTTTCTGCTAATTAACCTCCAATCAGTTAAAATCAAGAAGTATGAATATGACTGATGTACTGGAGGATCGGGAAGGTGTTGAAATTAGAAGTGATTGTAGAAGTTCATCAATTGAAACGACAGGGATTTAAAGTTGCAGCTATTGCAAGAAAATGCAATTTATCCAGAACAACAAATGCAAGTAGATTTTGGAGAATTAAAGATTAGGACATTTGAAGGGAAGTGGATAAAAATATATGTAATTGCCTTTGTACTTTCTCAATCACGTTATTAATATGCGGAGTGGCAAGATCGGCCTTTTACTACTCGTGATGTGTTACGTTCTCAGGAGAATGCATTTGAGTATTACGGAGGCAGAACAGACGAGATTGTACATGACCAAGATAAGCTTATGACAGTAAGTGAAAATGGAGGTGACATTATATATACGGAAGAGTTTCAAGCTTATAAACAGCAAAGAGGGTTTTCGGTTTATTTGTGTAAAGCAGCAGATCCAGAAACTAAAGGTAAGATTGAAAATGTGGTGAAATTCATTAAAAGAAACTTTGCGAAAAATCGAGTGTATCATCAGCTAGAGACTTGGAATGAGCAATGTTTAGCTTGGCTTGATAGAAAAGGAAACTATCAAGTACATAACACAATAAAAAAGAGACCTACCGAAGTGTTTGCCCCTGATTATCGAAAAGAATCCTGGAGGTAAACTATTAGCTACCCATCCTCTTTCAAGAAAAAAAGAGCAGCTGATAAAGAACTCGGATCATTCAAGAGATAAGTCAAAAGGTATACAAGCATATATGGAAACTATAAAAGCTTCTTTTGATGATCAGAAAAAGATTCAACTATTTCTTGAAGAAGTTGAAAAGCGATATCCGAGATACATGCGAGATCAGTTACAGATTTTAAGCAGAGCAGTAAAGAACTTTGAACCATTTACTGAATTTGCCTTAGAAATTTGTATTAAACAGACCTTATGGAGTGCCAATGATTTTCATGATGTCGTTAGACATTTAGCGAGGACTCAAGAGCAAGAGAGTATTATACCCTCAACTGATATGCCAATTGTAGAAATGTCCTCCACTTACTACAAATAATACTCATTGGAACGAGTGGCAAGAACCATATAAGGAAAAAGCTTTGACAATTTTAAAAAGGATGTATGAACTTTACGAAGAACATAAGAAAACACGTCATTAATTACTATTAATACCTTAGAATCGTAAATTATTTCATTTTCATTTAGTTCGAAAAATACGACTATACATTAATAAAATAAGGATTTTTTTATAGTGTGTTTCTTCATATTTAATGTACAAAGAGCGTAAGAAATACGGTCTTAAAGGTGCTCGTCGTGCGCCTCAGTTCTCAAAGCGTTAATTATCAACATTTCAAAGGCTCTCAACCGATTTGGTTGAAGTTCTTCAAAACGCGTTTGATTACTAGCACAAGTTGAGTCAACTCAGAATATCCTTTAGAAAATAGTTTGAAGAAAGGAAACTAAAAATGGAAAACGGAAATAATCGTTCAATTTACATCATATCGGGTCCATATGGAGTGGGAAAATCTACGATAACAAAAGAGCTTACCCAGGAGATGGATAAAGTTGCATTAATCGAAGGTGACCAAATCAAATTAATGTTCAAAGGAAAAACCCCGCCAACGATGGGAGAAGAGGCTTCAATTGTATGGAGAAATATTCTTTCTTTAACATGGAATTTCGTTGAAGAAAACATTAATGTAATTATTGATTATGTTGTTGGAACGGAAGTAGAGTGGTTTCCCATGTACTTCTCGGATTTAAATGTAAAGATTTATTATGTTGTATTAAGTGCGGATGAAAATACACTTATTTCTCGACTAAATGAAAGAGGGGATGATTTTTTAATAGAAGGATCTTTAATGTTATTAAATCAATTTAAAAACTTTTTACCAAACAAAGACTATCTATATGATACAACCAATAAACGGCCAGTCGAAATCATTCAAGATTTAAAAAGCCGCATTGATCAATTTTGTCTTTAACTCTCCTTACCTTCGTTTATATGTAAATGCTCTCAATAATTTTCCCCCTCTCTGAACATCTTAAAATATTTTCTCCTTTTTACAGTTAAAGACACATGTAACTTTCCTTTTTAAAAACGGGTTTTAATCTGTCCGATATGCCGTAACAATTTTAGAAGTTAAGAATATGTTATAAAGAAATTCGCGTAGCAGGCAATTTCATGTGGTGCAAACAAAACCTAAGAAAGGAGTAATCATGTGAAGGTCGTAATTTTAGCAGGTGGGTTTGGCACGAGAATAAGCGAAGAAACCCATTTAAAGCCGAAACCTATGATAGAAATTGGTGAAAAGCCAATCCTATGGCACATAATGAAACTCTACTCTAGTTATGGATACAACGATTTTATTATCTGCTTAGGGTATAAGAGTCATGTTATCAAGGAATATTTTTTTAATTATTTCCTTTATAATTCTGATTTAACCTTTAAATTTCATAAGGGAAATGAATTCATTATTCACCAACATTCGGTTGAACCCTGGAAGGTTACCTTGATTGACACAGGTTTAAACACAATGACGGGCGGCCGTATCAAGAAAGTACAGGATTATGTCGGGAATCAGCCGTTTATGATGACGTATGGTGACGGAGTCAGTGATGTAAATATTAAGGAATTAGTAGAATTCCATCGTTCTCATGGGAAGCTGGCTACATTAACTTCAACACAGCCAGGGGGCAGGTTTGGTGTGTTGTCTTTGTCATCTGATCAGAAGGTAGAAAAGTTTCAGGAGAAGATACAAGGAGATGGCGGATGGATAAATGCCGGCTTTTTGGTATTGCAGCCACAAGTATTTAATTATTTAAATCAGGGCGAACAAACAATATTTGAAAAGGAACCGCTAGAAACCCTGGCTAAGGAAGGTCAATTAATGGCCTATAAACATAGCGGGTTTTGGTATCCAATGGATACCTTACGTGATAAAAAATATTTACAAGAATTGTGGGAGTCCAACAAAGCTCCTTGGAAAATATGGGATAAAAATAATTAATAAGATGCGAGGACGCAACTGCAGCAGTTGTAATTATATTCAGGAAAAAGAATTAATGTGGAGTGGATTAAATGGAAACAGTTAAAAACCATACCATTTATCAATCAGATCTTCAGTATATATTCAATAATCTTGACCAGTCTGAAATCGAAAAACTTAAGGATTCATCCATCCTAATTACGGGTTGCGCTGGATTTTTAGGCTATTACTTCATGTCATTTTTATCTGACAATTCAGAACGGATTGGGATTAAAAAAATTATTGGGATTGACAATTTTAAACTTGGAAAACCTAACTGGATTACGGATTTAAGCACAGCAAATGAAAAGATTGAACTATATAATTTTGATATTACGCAGTTTGCATCATTTGATGCTAATAAAATTAACGATGCCGATTTTATTATCCACATGGCTTCCATCGCCTCGCCGACCTTTTACCGTAAATATCCTCTTGAAACCATTGATGCAAATGTATCAGGACTAAGGGCTTTGCTGAATTTTTATAAGGATAAAAAAATTAAAGGGTTTTTGTTTTTCTCAAGCAGTGAAGTGTATGGTGACCCATTTCCAAATTATATTCCGACTTCCGAGGAGTATAGAGGGAATGTGAACATGATAGGACCACGTGCATGTTATGATGAGGCAAAACGATTCGGAGAGACGCTATGTTATTTATACGCCGAAAAATTCGGCATGCCGATTTCCATAGTCAGGCCATTTAATAATTTTGGACCGGGAATGAGATTGAATGATATGCGGGTTCCTGCGGATTTTGCAAAAGCCATTATAGAGAATAAACAACTGGTCATGCATTCCGACGGAAAACCAACTCGGACATTTTGTTACGTGACAGATGCAATCACTGGTTATTTAAAAGCTCTATTATATGAACCGTTTGACTACTTTAATATAGGAATAGATCAACCGGAAATTTCGATTAAAGATTTGGCTCAAATATATAAGGATATAGGCTCAGTCCTTTTTGGTTTTAATCAGTCTATCGAATTTAGAGAATCCGAAGAAAAGGTGTATTTAACCCATAATCCTCTGAGAAGATGCCCGGATATTTCAAAGGCTAAAAAAATTCTGAACTATTCCCCGTCCATTTTAATCGACGAAGGTGTTTATCGCTTTTTAACCTTTTTGAAGGAAGAAGGTGATATTCATTGATTACGGTAATTGGCCTTGGATTTGTGGGATTGACAACAGCTCTAGGATTTAGCGATAAAGGCTACCGTGTTTACGGTTATGATATTAATGAAAAAAAGAAAGATCAATTAAGAAAAGGGGAAATTCCTTTTTATGAACCTTATCTTAATGGAAAATTAAAACAGCACTTAAACAAAGGATTTACAATTGTGGACGATTTACAAGAAGCCGTAATCAACAGTCAAGTTATTTTTCTCTGTGTGGGAACACCGAGCAAAGCAGATGGCAGTGCGGATTTAGGCTATATTTTCGATGCGATTAATAGTTTAACTGGCTATATAACAAAACCGGAATTTAAAGTATTAGTTGTTAAATCCACTATTCCGCCATCCACAACAAGAGAAAGGATTAAACCTTATTTAGAACAATTAGGTTTTAAGGTTGGCATTGATATTGGCTTAACCAATAATCCTGAATTTTTACGAGAAGGGTATGCTTGGGAAGATTTTATGAATCCGGATCGAATTGTTATCGGACAGGAAGATGAGAAAAGCGGACAAATAGTCGAAACCATTTATCACCCTTTTAATGCCCCGATATATCGGGTTACTCTAAATACTGCTGAATATATTAAGTATTTATCTAACACATTGCTGGCAACTCTTATCAGTTTCGCAAATGAACAGTCGCTCATCGCCAAGTCCATCGGAGAGATTGATATTAAGAACGCCTTTAAGGTTTTACATCTCGACAGAAGATGGTTTGGTTCACCCGCTAATATGACCTCCTATGCTTTTCCAGGTTGTGGCTTTGGCGGCTACTGCCTTCCTAAGGATACGATGGCTTTAGTGAGTCAGTCCTTAAAGAATTCTTACACACCGGAACTACTAAGAAGTGTCTTAAAAGTAAACGAAACGATTAAAGAATTTGTTATCTGTGATGTAGTAAGTAAAGCAGAAGAGAATGAGTATATAGGAATCCTCGGGTTGGCATTTAAGCCAAATTCAAATGACATTAGGGATACACCGGCAAAAGCAATAATTCAAGGGTTGCTGCAAAAAGGGTACAAGAATATTATCGCCTATGATCCTATGGCAAACGAAGAGTTTAAAGAGGCATACGGTCTTCCTATTGAATATGCTCCTAATCTGCCATCACTTCTTTCAAGGGTTGATCATGTTGTTATCGTAACGGCCTGGGATGAATTTATTAAAAACGAAGAGTTGATAAAGAAGAAGAATGTTATTGATTATCGTTATATTTACCAATAGTAAAAGGAAGGCTAAGCCGCCCCAAAATTGAAAGGAGATTGAACAGTGAAACATTATTACTGCTCAACGTTTAGTAAGGATTACGCCTATAAAGGTTTATTATTATACAACTCAATTGAACAACATGATAAGGATTTTAACTTTTTTATGATATGTCTTCATGAAGAAGCAAAAAATTTATTTGAGAAAATGAATCTAGCTAATGCAATTATAATAAGTTTAGAGGAGGTTGAAAAGGAAGACAAAGAATTATTATCGGTAAAAAGTTCTCGAAATGACAAGGAATATATTTGGACATCTAAAGCGTCAGTATGTCTATACCTATTAAACCATTTCCAAGAAATCGATCATATTGTATGGCTGGACGGGGATACCTTCTTCCTATCAAATCCAGATCCTATATTTACCGAATGGGGTGATTACTCTGTTACGCTGACAGGCGAAAAATGGCTTGAAGAACATAGTATGCTTGGTGAAACGAACGGCATTTACAATACTGGTTTTATGGGTTTTAAAAGAGATGAATACTCGATGGAATGCCTTCATTGGTTTAGAGAAAAGCTGATAGAATGGTGTTTTGACAGATGGGAAAAAGGACGTTGGAGCGACCAGGTATATGCAAATGATTGGCCTGACAGATTTCAAAATGTTGGAGTTATCGAGAATGTAGGCGTCAATCTTACTCCTTATATCATAAATTACAAGTTATTAGAAAGTCCAGTTATTAAAACAGACCAAGATATATTGATCAATAATGAAAAAATAATATTTTTCCATTTCTATGGGTTTAAATACTATGACGGCAATGTCTTTGATATTTGTAATTATGTCATGAATTGCAGGGATGACGTCACCAAGCATATTTATATTCCATATATAAATGCCTCAATAACAATGATAGATAAAATAAAAGACGTTGACGTTGACGGTGATTTTGTCCAAGAAAAGGACGTAAAGGATTATCATATAAGAAATTATTTTAACCTTGACATAAATGTGTCAACAGAAGAAGAGAAATATAATATTTGTACCATTATGGGGAAAGAGACACTAGAACAAGTTTTAGCATTTTATAACTCCCTTAAGCTGAATACCCCGAATTTCCAACTATGGATTTGCTGCCTAGACGATACAACCTATTCCTACTTAAACAAATTGTGTTTAGACCATGTCATTCTCATTTCTTTAAAAAACATTGAGGGCAACGAGCTATTGAGCATTAAAGACACTCGAAACTCGAATGAATATTTCCGGACATTAAAATCTTCCTTTATTTCATATGTATTTAAAAATAATTATCAAGTGAATTCGATTGTTTATACCGACGCTGATCATAACTTTGTAACAGATTATAATCGTATATTTGCTGAGCTGAAGCAAAAAAACTCTATTTTAATTGTCAATAGGTCCATTTCTGTCGAAGAAGAAAAGAAATATGGCGTTTATGATGCGGGACTAATTGGATTTAAAAGAAATGAAATCGGACTTGAGTGCCTATACCAATGGAAGAAGGATTGTATTCAGTGGTGTTTTAATAAAGTGGAAGAAGATCGCTGGTTAGAGCAAAAGTATTTAGAAAAATGGCCTCATCTGTTTTCAGGAGTGAAAGTTATGGAGATCCCCACTAGAACTCCTGAACTGGAAAAATAACAATGGAGGAGAATATGGCGGTGACTAATCGTTTTGATAATCAAAAGATTCTTATTACCGGTGCCAATGGTTTCATTGGTTCTCATGTAGTTCAAAAAATGGTGAAAGAACAAGCCAATGTATCCATTATCGTTAGGGAATCATCCGACTTATGGAGAATTGAAGAATTAAAAAAGGAGATTGATATCCATCGGATTGATTTAAGAGATTCCTCGTCAATTGATCATTGCGTAAAACAGCTTAAGCCCGATTATATTTTTCATGTTGGGGCATATGGTGTAGATTCTAGACAAAAGGATTATTTTACGGCAGTTAACACAAATGTAATTGGGACAATGCATATGTTAAACTCACTAAAAGACGTAGGATGCAAGAAGTTTATTAATATCGGAACTTGTATGGAGTACGGCGATAAAAAGGAAATCATCAAAGAGGACTCCCACTTGGAGCCTGATAGTATTTACGGAAGTACGAAAGCATCGGCATCCATCATTGCCCACCAACTTGCTGCAGAAAATAATATAGATATTGTAACGTTAAGACCTTTCGGTGTATTTGGTGAAAAAGAGGGAAGCCATAAATTCTTTCCGTATATCATTTTGTCTATTTTAGAAGACAAAGATGTGAATTTAACTCCGTGTGAGCAATATAGGGATTATTGTTATATAGACAACATTATCGAAGGTTTTATTTTGGCTGCCCAAAACAGGACGATAAAAAACGAAATATTCAATATCGGCAGCGGCAGTATTAATAAGCTAAAGCACTATGTTGACATGATTTACAATCAAATGGGCCTAAATAAAACACCTAATTACGGTGCCTTATCTTATAGGGAAAATGAAGTTTGGAGACAACAGCCAGATACCTCAAAAATTAAAAACCTTTTAAATTGGGAACCAAAGATCAGTCTCCATGACGGTATAGAAAGAACCATTGATTGGTATAAGGAAAATAAAGAGAAATTTACAGGAAAAGGAAGATGATGTTCACGGTATTGGATGAGAAGGAGTTGTTATGATGGAGAAAGGATTTGAATTAATTTCAATTCAACCCTATGAGGATAAACGTGGAAGTCTAAAAAAAATCTTAATGAAAAGCCAGCTTGAAGGAAATAAACAAATCGAAGAGGTCTACTTGCTATATTCTGAAAATGGAAGTATCAGGGGCAACCATTATCATAAAAAAACTTTAGAGTATTTTGTGATTGTTAGTGGGAAAGCAAAGGTCGCACTGAGGAATTTGGATAAAGGAATAATAGAAGAAATCAATATTTCATCAAGTGATAATTTGATTTTAAAAGTTCCGCCATATGTAGTCCATGCTTTTAAAAACGAAGAGGACCTGCCATTAATCATGCTTGCTATTTCGTCTAAGGAGTATAATAAACTTGATACAGATACATTCAAAATGGAAATCTTACAGTAAATTGATTTATACGTGAATTTTCAACGTTTTAAATAGCTCTCATCCAATTTGGCTGGGGGTCTTTTTTATGCATAAAAAGTGCTATAGACCAATTTCTCGATCATAGTCCATATCGCCAGTCAATACATAGACCCTGCTTCAAACCTGATCTGAATGACAACGCTTAGGTCGTTGAGGCTCCTTTTGGTTTACAAGGAAAGCGCTAGAAAAATCAATTCCTTTTGGAGTTGGTGGTTATTGGATTTAGTGCAAATAAGGGTTTAACATGGTATTTGGGTAAGAAAGCAAAAACATTTTTATAAGACACGAGAATTTGATATTGATGATGAACCTGAGGATCCTGTTGTGGCTTAACCTAAGTTTTTAATAGCAAATGTTATATATTGTTTGACCACCTTCTAACCACAAAACATATAGAATCGTTTAACATACAGTTTTGAATTAACATAAAAAAGCCTGTTTTATCAGGCAATTTAAGAAATACTATAATTCGTTTTTCCTCATATTTAATAAATAAATGAAAGAGCGTAAAAAATACGCTCTAAAAAATGTTTAATTCAATAATGGTAAATAAAATAAAAGGCAGAGCCCCATTGTACCATTGATTAAAAGTGGAGTAACAAACGGGTAACGTAAGCTCGTAATTAATAATAATTTAATGTTAAAGATGTTACAAAAAAAATTTATAAAAAACGTTGATATAAAGTGAGTTAATCCACATTTATAAACTTCCGTTAAACATGTTACAATGCGGAGGATTTATGGGCGGCATGATGTAATCTGCTCCTTAAACCCTTGGTATGACTGGGTTTGTTGGTAAGGTGAGAGTGAAATGCTAACATTTTGCTAACATTGAGGTTAATTAACGGAGGCTTCTCATGAGTTCACTGAACTTTTGAGAGGCTTCTTTTTTCATTTCTTGGGTTACATGGAGATACACAAAATTTTGTGATTTTGTCGTCAGAATGACCAAGTCTGTCCATGATTTGTTCGAGTGAAACACCAGCTTCTGCTAGTAGTGAAGTATGTGTATGTCGTAAAGAATGCGGTGTTAACTCTTCATTTAGGCCAGCGATGGTAAGCAGCCTTTTCATACGGTCTCGAACGATAAGTTTGACCTGCCAATAGAGAAATAAGAATGAGCTTAATAAAAGGCGGATTATAAAAAAAGCAATTGATAAATTACCGTTTTGGAAATTGAATTTTATGTAAGTATGATTAACATAATTGTAGAAATTGTTAACTTTACCTTTATAAAACAATTAAATATACTTAAATTGTAATCTTAACATTTAGAAAATTTAGACATTTAGGAGGTTGAAGCTAAAATAATTTGTTATTAACAATGTAACTTGTACACAAAAAATACATTGAATGTTGTCACTAAAGTCCAAAAAATAAAGAATAGCAATTATTCAATGAATGAAGGGAGAAGAAAGCATGACAAAATCTGAACTCGTTTGTGGTGTAGATATTGGTGGTACATTTACTGATTGTGTTTTGCTAGATTTAGATGGAAATGTAGTTTACGGTAAAGCACTTACATCCTATAAAGATGGATTTGAATCGGGTTTCTTTAATAGTATAGAAGCTGCTGGGGAACAAATGGGGCTTTCTTCAGGAGAAGTATTTCAAAGGCTCTCTAGGATTTCACACGGTTCTACTGTAGCAACTAATATTGTTACAGAAAGAAATGGCTCGAAAGTGGGGCTAATCACGACAAAGGGACATGAAGATACGATTATTATGATGAGAGGCTTAGGGCGTGTAGCTGGGGAAACACCTGAAAATATACTAAAAGTTGTGGAGATACCGAAGCCAGACCCACTAATAAGCCGTCAGCAAATAAAAGGCATTTCAGAGCGAATGGATTGTAATGGCGATGTTGTAGTAGAACTCAATGAACAAGAGATCCGCGAAGCTGTGCGAAATTTAATAAATTCAAAAGTGGAAGCGATTTCAATATCGTTTTTGTGGAGTATTAAGAATCCTTTACATGAATTAAGAGCAAAAGAAATTATTCAAGAAATGGCTCCAGACCTTTTTATTACATGTGGACATGAGGCCTCTCAAACGCTTGGAGAATATGAAAGAACAATTGCTGCAGCAATTAATGCCTATGTAGGTCCAACAACGAGTAAATATCTTGAAAAGATCCAAAATGGGATCCGCTCAAGAGGGTCTGATGCATCTTTCCTTATCATGCAGTGTCATGGGGGCATGTTCCCCGCTATCCGCAGCCGCCAAGCTCCTGTATTAACCATAGGATCGGGCCCTGTCGGTGGGATTATGGGATGCGAAAGTTTAGCAAAAGAATTAGGATATAAAAATATCATTGGTACTGATATGGGTGGAACAACTTTTGATGTAGGCTTGATTGTGAATGGAGATCCATTGACTTCTGAACAGGCAATAGTGGATAAATTTTTCTACAATGCTCCTAATGTGAAAATTCAGTCCATTGGTGCTGGTGGAGGAAGTATAGCATGGGTTGATTCTTATAGTGGGGGGCTCCGCGTTGGACCTCAAAGTACTAAGGCTAATCCTGGCCCGGCTTGTTACGGATTGGGCGGGGAAGAACCGACCGTTACGGATGCTGATTTACTTCTTGGATATATCGATCCTGAGACGGTATTTGGCACTGGTTCAGGTCGCGGGCTGCATCTGAATAAGGAGTTGGCTGAGAAAGCTGTTTCTAAACTTGCGTCAACACTTGGGATAAGTACAATTGAAGCTGCTCAAGGGATTGTAGACGTCGCAAATGCAAAAATGGCCAATCTCATTGAAAACGAAGTAATAGGGCATGGATTAGATCCACGAGACTTTGTTGTGGTTTCATACGGGGGAGCAGGTCCAGTACATGCGGCATCCTATGCGGAAGACCTCGGCATTAGAACGGTTATTATCCCAGGTGAAATTTCTTCTGTATGGTCTGCATTCGGAATATCAATTAGTGACATTCGTTATGAGACTGAAAAAGAGGTAGTGCTTCTTTCACCGTTCAATGCAGAAGAATTGGAAACCCTTTTTTTTGAAATAGAGAACAACTCTAAAGATTTGGTTTACAAAGAGGTAGGGGAAGATGCAAACATTGAATTTAAACGGTATGTTCGGATGCGATTTAATTGGCAAAAACATTCCTTGGAAGTTCCATTGTCTTCTGAAACTTTGAATGAAGAAACAATTAAACAGGTTGTAAATGACTTTACATCTATGTACAAAGAGCGGTATGGCTCTGCATCTATACTTCCGGGGGCACAATTGGAAATAGAATCAATTCGCTCCGAACCTGTAGTACGTGTGTGGAAACCAAAACGAAAAACGGAAGCGGTTTCATCCGCTACTCCTCCAGAAGGAGCAAAGAAGCCAGAAAGATTGGTCTATTTGGGAGGGACATCTCCAGTGAATGCCCAAATATATAATGGTTCAAAGTTATTAGGTGGAAATATAGTAAATGGACCGGCTGTTATCGATCTTCCTGGCACCTCAATTGTTATTGATAAAGGTCAGCAAGTACAAAAAACGGAACGTGGCGATTTTATATTAAGTTTAGGAGAAAAATTAAAAAAGAATCAATCAAATGAACTTGTTTCTACCATTGAAGATTCTGTTTAAGAAGAAATAGAAGAAGGAGGAACCGAATTATGGAAAAAACTCTTGCTCAATTAAAGGAATTCTGGAATGGTAAAGAACATGCATATATACCGTTTAAACCTCTGAATATTTCTCCAATTGTAAAGCTTCACAAAGAATATGATGAAGAAGTGGATCCGATTACGTTTGAAGTTATTCGACATAGTTTATGGGGCGTAAACCAAGAACATGGAAAAGTAATAGAAAACTTGGCAGTGTCCCCAATCACTTTAGAAACAAGGGATTTTCAAACTAGCCTTCACACAGAAGAAGGAGATATTATTCTGTTCGGTCCTTACCTCCAGTACTTTTCCGGTGCAATGGATTTAATAATTCAGTATATATTGGAGCACCGAGGAGAAGCAGGTATCAACGAGGGAGATATGTTTTTACAGAATGATCCTTGGATTGGCGCTCCCCACCAGCCTGATGTAGGAGTATGTGCGCCTGTAGTGTGGGAAGGCAAGATTTTTTGTTGGGTGTCGAACGTTATGCACCAAAACGATATTGGAGGAATAATGCCAGGGAGTTTTTGTCAGAATGCTCCCGATGTTTTTTCGGATCCCCCTAGTTTTCCCCCTATGAAGATTGTGAAAGAGGGAAAAATTGACCCTGAATTAGAAGCGATTTATTTAAGAGCGTCAAGAACGCCAAATAATCTTGCGCTTGATTTAAGAGCAGCTATTGCAGGATGCCATGCATCACAAACTCGTATCGTTGAAATGTTAAAGAAATATGGTCCGAACAAAGTGAAAGCTGCTATGCGAAAGATGATGAATGCAGGTGAAGCTGCTTTTATGGATTGTATGAGATCTATTCCTGATGGAACTTGGAGTGAAAGAGTTTATCAGGAGGTTGCACTTACAGGGGATAGAGGGGTTTATAAAGTCGAACTTTCTGTCACAAAAAAAGGAGATACGTTAATTTTTAAAAATGAAGGAACAGATCCTCAGGTAGGTGCCATCAACGCTCCGTTTTGCGGTTGGAGAGGCACAATTTTATCAGCACTTAATGTTATTTTGCTTCCAGACCAAATGGGTGCGATCGGTGGCGCGATTCCCCACTTGCAATTTGATCCTACTCCGGGAACACTTACGTGTCCTGATTATGGAGCTGCTGTTAGCCCAGCAGGAATTTATGCAAATGAATTGGCGATATCTATGGCCAATTCGATCATCAGTAAAATGATAATGTCTTCCACTGACACTAATTTGAGAAAGTTGGCACTATGTCCTACTCCATCTCAGTGGCATATCAATATACATTATGGTACTAACCAACGAGGGGAATATTATGTTGGACCAATGCTGGAGAACATGATCGGTACAACAGGCGCAACTCTTAATAGAGACGGTTCATTCGCCAATGGGCTTTGGTGGGTTCCAGAAGGAAAGGGACCAAATATAGAAGCTTGTGAAAGAGATTGGCCTATATTATACCTTTATAGAAACGAACACCAAGATTCAGCAGGATCGGGGCGTTTTCGAGGTGGAAATGGGGGGATATTAGCGTATATTCCCTACAAGGGACAAGTAACTTTGGGTACGCATTCTTCAGAAGGAATACCAAAAACTGTAGGTTTACAGGGGGGATTGCCAGGTAGCCGAGGAGATACTCGAATTATCAAGAACTCTAATATTAGCAGGTTATTCAGTGAAGGAAAAATGCCAGCATCAATAGCGGAAATTCAAGGGCAAGAAGTGTTAACCAATGGGAAAGGTATGCCAATCGATTTATCTGAGACAGATATAGTCGAATGGAATTGGGGATCAAGTTCGGGCTATGGAGATGAACTTGATCGTGATCCAGAGTTGGTGCGTATGGATGTAGCAGATAGAATAATCTCTCAAGAAGCAGCGGAACAGACATATGGTGTTAAATTTACATCAACAGGATATGTAGACGAAGAAGCTACAAAAGCCAACCGTCTTGAAATGCGGAAAAACCGCTTTGAACAATGTCAAGAAAAGGCTCCAGATAATTTGGAGGCTCGTTTATCTCAAAATGTGGATATTCCTATAGATGCAGTTCAGGTAGGAGATTATTTGTTTGTTCATAAAAACAGCAGTCAAACCATCAATGTAAGCTGTAGTTGCTGCAGAGAAGTGATTTCCAAGGGAACTCAAGACTTTAAGGCAAGCAGCTTAATTTATGAAGGGACGATTCAGGAAGCGGGAAAACATTTTGTTGACATAGATAGATATGTTGACCAAGCCATGTCTTTCTTTCAATATTTCTGCCCGAACTGTGGAACAAGGGTGGCGACAGAAGTCAAGCGTCCTCAAGATGAGCATTCGAGAGAATTTGAAATTAGCCTTTAAGCAAAAAACAATAAATATGACTAGCTTTCCTCGTTTGGGTAGGAAAGCTAGAACTATTATTAGTGCCTAGCAGAACGGAGGAAGAAAATGAATTCATTTCAATTGAATTTAAAAACATTTATAGAAAGATCTGCACGGTATTTTCCTGAAAATGAAATTATCTCAAGAGAACCAGATGATTCGTTGTTTCGATATAATTATGCCCAATACTATGAACGAGTTCAGAAACTAGCAAATGTTTTAAAATTCTTAGGTATAAAAAAAGGAGACAAAATTGCTTCTTTTGCATGGAATAATCATAGACATCTTGAATTGTATTTTGGAATTCCATGTTATGGAGCGATATTACATACCGTAAATATTCGGTATGGTGAAAAGGAAATTGCATACGCAATTAACCATGCTGAAGATGAGGTTGTCTTTTTAGATAAAGATTTAGTACCAAAAATGGAAGCAATAGCTCACAAACTCCTTAAAGTCAAAGCATATGTAATATTGGACAATACTATACCTGAGACGAGTCTTTCTCCTGTATTTAGCTATGAAAGCCTTCTATCCAGCGCGGATCATACTTACTCTTTTGAGGAACTTGACGAGAATTCACCAGCCTCGATATGCTATACCTCTGCTACAACAGGACTTCCAAAAGGGATCGTATATAGTCACAGAAGTATATATCTTCATGCATCCGCTTTATGCTTTACAGATGTAATGGGAATTTCTGAACATGACCATATTTTGCCGATTGTTCCTATGTTTCATGTATGTGCTTGGGGCATCCCCTATGCTGCTATTGCAACAGGAGCAAAGTTAATACTACCTGGTACACGGCCAAAAGCAGAAGACCTTTTGAGATTAATAGAGTCCGAGAAAGTTACGTTTTCAGCTGGTGCTGTAACATTAGGAATTGACATGTTGACCATTCTAGAAGAAAAAAAATATAACATATCAAGTTTGCGCCAACTCATGTTGGGAGGGCAAGCGGTACCAAAAGCTTTGATTGATAAGTACTCCCAAAAACATGGAGTACCTATTGTACAAGGATTTGGTGCCACGGAAACGTCACCAATTGTAACATTTTTTCATATTAGACGAGACCAAGAGAGACTAAGTGATGATCAAAAGAATGAAATTCGATCAAGACAAGGAATGCTCTTGCCAGGCTTAGAAATGAAAATTATAGATGAATTAGGAAAAGAAGTCCCGTGGGATGATGAACATATGGGAGAAATTTTGGTGCGTGGTCCATGGATTGCCAGCGAATATTTTAAAGACAAACGATCAAGCACCAGTTTTATTGATGGATGGTGGAAGAGTGGGGATATTGCAACGATAAATGAACAAGGATCGATACGTATCGTTGACCGGGACAAAGACGTGATCAAGAGTGGGGGCGAATGGATATCGTCGGTCCAATTGGAGAATGAACTAATGGCTCATCCGGATGTTTTAGAGGCTTGTGTTGTTGCAGTCAGCCATGAAAAGTGGCTGGAGCGCCCGATTGCTTGTATTTTATTAAAAAATAAAGAAAAAGGGACAACTAATGTAGAAGAAGCACTCGTTGAGTGGCTCACACCAAAGTTTCCTAAATGGTGGTTACCCGATCAATTTATGTTCATAGAAGAAATTCCGAAGAATGCAAACGGTAAATACAATAAAAACTTATTAAGGGAAATTGTTAGTCAATCCATTCTCTCGAGTCCAAGCTAATTAATAGAGGTAGTACTATTATTATATATAAGTTGAATCTACGAAAGTAAAGTAAACGACAGAAAGGATTATAACGGATGGAAGATTGGAAAAAAGATTGGCAACCTATGATTGATGCAATAGGAACAAATTTTAACGAGGGATTGAAACAATGGGGGGCAGATCCTGTTGAACAGGGCCCAACTCGCCAATTTCTTGAACCTCTTGAGTTTGATTGTCCTCTTCACTATGATAAAGCTGTTGCAGATGAATACGGTTATAGTGATATTGTTGCTCCTTATAGCAGTCTCTTTACATGGTTGATTCCTCCTTATTGGGAGCCGGGTATGGAGGTGTTTAACAGTGCGGAAAGAAACGTTCCCGCTACTAAACTTCCGTTGCTAGTAGTTAAAACTGATTTAACTCCTCCAACCCCCTTTTACTTTGCAACAAATGTTGAGGTTGACTATATCAAGCCAGTGATCATTGGAGATCGCCTTTGCCGAGCCGGAGACGTTTTGCTTTCTTGTGTTCCGAAAGAAACAAAAGTTGGGCGAGGAGCATTTCAAATTTGGGAAACAAAAATAGAAAATCAAAAAGAAGAGCTCGTGGCAAAAATACGTTTAGAAACATATCATTATTTTCCGCATGAATAATTGAAAAGATAAGTGGATCTAAAATTGAAAGGAATTACCATATATGGAAAATAAACAACGACGTTATTGGGAAGATGTTCAGATAGGAGACGAAATTCCATCATTGCATTTTCCGCTTAGTGTTGCCCGGCTGGTTATGGCAGCTGGCGCCAATCGTGATTTTAATTCCATTCACCACAATTCAGAGTATGCAAAACAGACTGGTGCCCCTGAGATGTACGCAAATATTATTTTTCTTTACGGAATGTGGGAAAGGACAGTCCGTAATTTTATAGGTCTCTCAGGTACGATTAAGAGTGTGAAGGAATTCCGCATGAAGGTCTTCAATACGGTTGGAGAGACAGTAATGACAAAGGGAATTGTCAAAAAGAAATGGCATGAAAATAATGAGTCACTTGTAGAATTGGAAGTATGGTCTGAAAATTCCGGAAATATTACTGTAGGTCCAGGACAGGTTGTTATTACTCTACCTAAGAAAAATCAGTAAGATCTAAATTATAAAATAGCTTATCAGAATCTATTCAAACAACTTCATAGTATTTATCAGATCTCTTGAGTAATTAAAAATTTTTATAGGTTTCTTGCAAAAATCAAATTTAGGGGTTGTCTCTAAAAGAATAAAATACACACTTTCTAAATTAGTTCTATAAATTATTTCCTAATACGAATTGATTTTCATGGTTATACAGTTTACAAATTCTTTTTCAATAGCAGAAAGATATTTATTTTTTGCTTGTATGCAAATCAAATGAAGGATAGGTTTATTCTTATTATCAACGTAGGGAATCATGATGATTTCTCCATTTTTAACAAGAGGATCATATTTCATTAAATCAGTTGAAAAACCAATTGCTAAGTTTTTTGCTACTACATTTTTAATTACATCGTCATTGTTTGAATAAAATAGAATATTTCCTTTACCGTATGTTGAAAAGATATTTTCCCAAACTTCTTTTGCAAATTTTTCATTACGAATAACTAATGGATATTGGAGCATTTCTTCAGGATATATTACTTCTTTACTGGCTAAAGGTGAATGTTTACTGACAGAAACCATAAACTTGGGTTGATAAAGCGAACGGGATATCAAGTGTTGAGAGACAGATTTCAACGTTTCATGAGAACCAAAAATTAAGCCTAAGTCTATTTGATAGTTTTTAACCGCTGCAATAATACTTTCCGTGCTATCTTCGTTTATTTCAATTTGTATATTGGGGTAATCATTTTTAAATGCATATAAAGCTTCAGGAAGAACCGTCGAGAAAAAGATTGGGGATGAAGACATAGATAAATTCCCCTTCATTAAACTTGATTTCTGACCGAATTCTTTAAGCTCTGTGATTTTATTCATGATATCATAGGATAATTTAAGAACAGTCTTACCCTCTTCTGTGCAAACACTTCCTGAACGGGACCTTTTAAAAATAGGTATCCCTAACTCGGACTCAAGATTTGAAATAGCCTGGCTTATAGCAGAGTGTGATACGTGTAATGTTTCTGCAGCTTTAGAAATAGTTCCTTTTTTTGCAACTTCTAGAATATACTTTAGTTGTTCAATATGCATGTAATGACACTCCCTTAGATCTATAATTCTTCTAAGAATAAGTTTTAAAAAGTGTTAATATTCTTCATTTTAAGCGCTTACTTACGTTCTAACAAGCTAATTATTTTGTATAACAAAAGAAGGAGTGTGTGCATAACAATTAGTAATTGGACATATGGTCGCTGTAAAAAGGATAACGGTTGGAGCTTTTAATAGTGCGTTGAAGTTCTTTATGAAAGCGGGATTAACTTTTCCAGTTATCAAAAACAATTATCAATCATATTGGCAAAAAAATGGCTTAAATTAGCTACGCTAAATAGGGAGGCGGACAAGATGTCTCAATTATCATTAAAGCAGTGCAATGAAGTATTAGTTATTGGTTGTGGTTTAATGGGTGCCGGTATTGCTCAAGTAGTTGCACAGGCTGGGTTTAATGTTATTGTTATGGACAGAACGGAAGAAGATCTTATTAAGGGGAAAAACCAGATTGAAAAAGCATTAAGAAAGCAAGATGCTACAGCGCAGGAGGAAATAAAAAAACGGATTATCTTCTCAACTCGAATAAGCGATGGAAAAAATGCAGATTTGGCTATTGAAGCAATTCCTGAAAAAATAGATCAGAAAAAAGAGCTATTTGTTACATTAGATGAACTTTTAAAGCCAGAAGCCATTTTAGCAAGCAATACGTCTTCCTTATCAATTGCAGATATGAGTTCGGTTACAAAAAGACCGGAGCAGGTAATAGGGCTACATTTTTTTAGCCCTGTTCCGATTATGCAGCTCCTTGAAATTGTTGTTTCAATTAACACATCCAAAGTTGTTATAGAGTGGGCGCAAGCTTTCGGAGAGAAACTGAGAAAAAAGACTATTATAGCAAAGGATTATCCTGGATTTGTTGTAAATAGAGTACTGGTGCCAATGCTAAATGAAGCTGCTTTTCTTGTTATGGAAGGGAATGCTCCATCTGAAATAGATAAGGGCCTGATGCTCGGTGCTAACCATCCTATTGGACCGTTAAAACTAACTGACATGGTGGGAGTTGATGTTGTGTTATATACATTGCAAAGTTTATATGAAGGCTACAATGATTCAAAATATCGTCCGTGTCCTTTATTAAAAAGAATGGTGGAAGCTGGCCATCTTGGCAAAAAGACGGGAAGAGGATTTTATGAGTACAAATAATGCCTTGATATTCTATCCTTTTATAGACAGGAACAATATGCCGATTATAGAAATACCTCAAAGTGACTACACAGGTGGAATGAAGAATCTTTTTAGGGTTTTGACTATCCAAGTAAGGGATTTAATAAGGGATAGCAAAATGATGAGAACAGCTTACATGTAAATGGAAAATGAGGAAATGATTTGATGAAAACTTATATTATTGATGGGGCAAGAACAGCAGGTACATTTGGAGGATCTTTAAAGGATGTTAGTGAAGTTGATTTAGGTGTAATTGCTACAAAGGAAGCGATTAAGCGAAGTAACATTCCGGCTATGGATATTGATGAAATTATTTTTGTGAATGTAATTCAAAATAGTAAAAATATTCTCCCTATTTAGCTCGACATATTGGCTTGAAAAGCGGCTTAAAAGAAGCTTCTTCAGCTTTAACGTTGAATAGATTTTGTGGATCAGGCTTACAATCGATTGTATCCAGGGCACAATCCATCGCTTTAGGGGAGGCTAATGTAATAGTGGCAGACGGTACAGAAAATATGAGTTTATCACCGCATATCTTAAGAGGCACTTGTTTCGGTTCACCAAGTAAAGTGCCAATTGTTGATGATATGTTATGGGAAACATTAAAGGATAATTATGTTGGCTGTGGTATGGGCATGACAGCTGAAAACTTAGCTGTAAAATATTCTATTTCCACCATCGAATTAAGTGATTCGAGAACAAAATCAGAGCTTTCACTCAAAAATATATTTTTCCCCGCATTTCTATCTTATATTTGTTCACTAGTTTTAAGAATAAAATTGGTAAGTAATCTAACGTGAAAATGATACGTGTTTAATAAATAAACTTTTTCTCTCACCCTTGGATGTATAAAACTTACTCTTTTTTTCTAACTAGGAACTAAAAACCCTTCAAACATCAACGTAAGCTGACATTTGAAGGGTTACGATTAATTGTACTGAATAGGAATCTGCGTTTGCCCGACTAATTTGCCATCTTTATTGTAAGCTAAAAAGGTTCCTTCACGTTGCAGTGCGAGTCTTGCAATTTCATCGTTATCAATTTTCAAGGCGTAGTAATCTTGTCCTCGATTGATTAATTGGTAGTCAATATCACCATCGGTAGCGTGGAAGCGAACAATGACTTTATCGATATCTCCACAATTATTATTCATGAATGTTTCCATGTAGAAGTGAGTACGAGCTGATTTTAAGGATGCCCCAGAGAAAATTTGACCTGATTGCACACAACCTGAAGGAGGTACGTCACAAAGAATTTGATCTAATATCGATTGATAGGCTGTACTAATATCAATGTTTTGTTGAGCATGAAAATATTTTCCGCCTGTTTCTTCAGCAATTTTTTGTAATAAGGCTTCATTTAATTGATTTTTCTTTCCTAGTCCCACTGTGTAAATCGTGATGCCTTCAGCTTTAGCTTTCTCCATCATTTCTGTCACTTTACGTTGACTTGAGCGTCCATCTGTTAATAAAATAGCGACCTTTTTAGTAGAATTTGTGGTGAAGTTACTAAACGCAACTTCTAATCCTGCCCCCATATTTGTTCCACCAGATTGAATGACTTGTTGGAGTGTAGGACTAACGACAGGTACAATAGCAGGTCCTGCAAGGTAATGGCCTCTCCCGTTAAAGTGAGTAGCGATGTTTTGATTTGCTCCTATACTTGAGAGTAATTCCTGAGACTTAGACACGCGTAATCTGTCTCTGTCCGTTTGTCTCATGCTGCCTGAAGAATCGATAACAAAAGCAATTTCAAGATCATCTACTGTACAAGCTCCGCCAAGTTGCAGCTTTGGATCATAGACAACATCTGTGCTGTGACTTTGATTTAGTACCGATTCGATGTCTTGACGGTACCGATTGTCGACACTAACGATTTCTGCAAAGATCTGATCAGTTACGACTCTCGATGTAGAAATAGATGTTAAAGTAGTCGTTGCAACTCCATTTATAAAATTAACCTCACTATTCGATAAATAGGCTCCTTGGGCTGAGCGGAATTGTACTCGGCCGTTAAAGTTAGTAATCGTTTGTCCACCTGGTCGAACGATTTTTGCAGTAATTTGAGTTTTAGCGGATCCATCTGCTGAGATGATTGGATCTTGTGCTTCTACTCGAAGTTCAGCCTTTGGTTCGTAGCTAAGCGGAATTTCAATAGGGTTTCGATAGCAAGCCATATTCGTAGCCCCTGTAGAGGTCACACGAAACGAAATTGTATCTTTTCGAGCTCTATTTGATTGAGGAGCTGTTACCTCTACTGCTAGTTCAGGTCCATCCGTCCAGGTTGAGGTTGAAGTAGATGATATACTGAGAGTTGTCTCATGTTCTGGCAAAGCAGCTGCTTCTATTTGCTGATCGTTAAGAACATAAAGCGCTGAATCAAGTGTGGATCCTTGTCGATCAAGAACTGTCACAGTTATTGTTCCAGTGTCGAAAGTAATAGAGTCATTACCCCCTTCAATTGTATATTCGTTATTTATGACTCTGGCTTCATGTGTTTCACGAAATCCATCAACATCCAGTGAGACTCGAACAGAATAAATCTCTGGATGATTTGAAATGATCGATCCGTTTAGTGTATAACCTTGGAGCCCCCATGAATAAATAAGGGTACCAAATCTAATTGAATAGGATGGGATATTGCTACCACCGCCAGCGAGACTAGCTCCACCTTCAGAAGAAACATTAAATGAAATGGATTCATCATAAGGTATCGGATTTCCATAACAATCTTTTAGCGTCAAATTAATAAAGGTTGAATCTACTCCGTTCGATGTTAATACTTGCTTTTCAATTTCTACATCTGTTAGTCTTAAATCGCTGATTGGCCCCGGTTGCGTCACGACAGGTGGTGACGTTGGAGGAGAAAATGTAGTAGCTGTTTCGTTTCCGAAAAAATTGACAGGGAATGGATAATATTGTTGATTATCTAATCCGGCAGCAGGAACTCTTAAGCCTTCCATACGACATCTTCCCTTATTAGCAATACGTTCTAGAAATACAGCTGCTTCCGCACGATTTAAGGAGCGATTAACACCATAATCGTTATAATTTCTTTTACCTGTCATACCAGATGATAAATTTTGAATATACATATATTGAACGGCGTGAGGTTCGGATAAATCAAGCCCATTAAAGGCAGCCACAATACGTGCCATTTGCCCGCGAGTCATTGGTTGGTCACGTAAGGCTACATTCGAATAGCCACGTAAGGGAATGTTTTTTCTTTGTAAAAAACGATAATTTCCTGAAGCCCAATGTTCACCGGTGTATACTCCCAATTGTCCAGTCGCATCACCGCTACAATCATAGCGAATAAGCATTGTCACAAATTCTGCTTCTGTTAATGTACGTTGTGGTCGGTATGTACCATCTGCATAACCTTTTATCAAACCTTGGTTGATGGCCCATTCAATTGATGAATAGGCCCAATGATTTGTACTTACATCCTTGAACATGGCATGTGCTCGATCTGAGAAAAAAGAAGACATGAACAAGAAGACTAGAAGAATGAGAAAAGTATTCTTTTTTTGAACAGTGTTCATCATTATGGTCATCCTTTTTCAGTTATTAGAAAAACAGCATATCATCTCGGTAATTTTGCTTTAAGTCGTTCTCCAAGAAGTTAAGGTAGCGGATGATCATCGCTGAAGCTTCAGCTCTTGTTACAGGTTGATTTGGGTTAAAACGGTTTTGATTATCACCGTAAATTAAGCCAATTTCTGTAGCGACATACACACTATCTTTTGCCCAATAAGGGATTTGTGCATTATCAACATAGTTCGTTCGGTATCCAGGTGATGGAGCACGATCTTCTAATCCTAAGGCTCGGATGAGAATCGTGACAGCTTGAGCTCGTGTCAATCCGTTTTTGCGTCCAAACTGACTGCTATTTATTCCATTTACGACTCCTTTTTTAACAGCACTTTCAATGTACAAGTAATCAGGATCACGTGGATCGAGATCACTGAACATCGCTTGTCTAGGTGCTCGCTGGTTTCGTGGTTCTACTAACACACGTATATCAGCAGCTTTCATGACACCAACTGTAAATTGGTATCGATTCATAACCGTATTAGGCGAGAAAAACTGGGTCGTTTCATCAAAAACACCTAAAGAGTATAAACGTTCAATATTATCTCGAGCCCAATGTCCAGTTAAATCACGAAATTTTGGTACAATTAGTCTTTCAATAATTGGAACCATCTCTTGATTGAGATGGATGATTCCTGTTCCATTTCCATAAGGGATATTGTATGTATACTCACCAATCATATCCTGTTGGCTAATGCGAGCATGTCCGCCGGTAAAGCTAGATAAAGAAGGGTCATGCGGCTCGTATTTTAAGGTTTTTGATTTACTATCGGACACTTTACTAGTAATAAAAGCTTCTCCTCGATCTGAGAGGATTTGATAATCGATAATCTGTGTTTCTGTGCCACCCCAAAAATTCTCATAACCAACATTTCGACCACTGAAATGAACTGTGATATCGGATTGGTTGTTTACTTTATATATTTTTCTACCAACAATATTGCCAGAATAGTAGTCTGAAGCAGGTCGGTTATCAATAATCATTCCTTGAGATAGTTGGTAATCATCTAAAGTATAAGTTGTACCTTCGATTGTTGTTTTCTCATTGTAACTATTAACCGAAGTTGTCGTTGTTGTTTGACCTTTATCTGTTCGCTCCGCTAGATTGGTTATATAGCTTACATTACGAGTTAGCTTTTCTTGAGCTGCATTTGTTAAATTGAAACGGTAGTTTGTTGTGATTTGGTTATTACGTTCTCGTTCTGTTACCGTGACTTGTCCACTAAACTTAACTGGTTCTCCAGATAGAAAGATGTACTCCTCATATGTATACTCGTTGTTTATACCACCATTAAAATCTGGAGGCGCGGCTCCAGCTGGTGGACTCATGATGAAGATAGTGATGATCGATAGACTAATACCAATAGAGATTTTTTTGAACAGACTTGCAAAAATGTTACACATAATAGTCCCCTTTAATAGAAAATGATCATTTTATGAAAATAGTCTTATAATCAATGTGCTTATAAGACTATTTTTTTGTTAATTTACTAAAAGGATTCGTCCTTTAACACGTGATTCATGAAGGATGTAGACCCTGTCATTTATATTTAACTCATTAGCAGAAATGATTTTTCCTTCGCGAATAATCGTTGTTTGTTTTATATTCATCCGTTCGATAGCACCAGTTTCTATCCATGATCCATTTGCCCACTGACTAACATTACGTACTTTCATTTCAATCACATCGTTTCTTTGTGTTGGATCGTGGATCAAATCATTAATTCGACCGACTGAGACGAGTCTTGCGTGAGGATTGTTTCTTCCGACAATGTGAGCACCGACAATCGTATCATTTGTGACATAAAAATATCCGTATTCGCCAATATAATCATCCAGTTCGTTCTTGGCAACGATTGATAGCACGCCAGCTGAGGAATCTCTCACTGCAACGGTATCATTACTATAAAATAGCCTTGCTGTTCTAACGTTTGCCCAATAGTTATTTTCTAATGACAACACATTTTGTAACTTTAGCTCATAAGAATTGGCAGAACTTATGCGACCATAGTAGATGGTATGATCTGTTAAGTTCGGACTTTGGAATCCGTCGTTTGTGATGTGAACCACATTTGCATACTGACTTGTTTGGGCTCCTTCGGTAATAACAAAGGCGGTTCCGAAAGCAGTTAAGCTATTAGAATCGACTAATCGACCATTTCGGATAAGAATGGTTCCATCGTGGTAACGAATCGCTCCACTTTTTTGTAAGCCGATCAATTTAGAGTTAAGGTTTACAGAACGCATCGGTTCATAAAAGGTTCGCTCATTTTTTGTTTTAATGACAATTCGTTTAATCACTTCTTTTCCGAATTCACTAACGGTGACAAAATAAACCTCGTTATTTTGATAAAAACGCATTCGATCACGTTGGATCTTTTGGTTTCCAACATAAATAGGTGTATTTGAAGAATAGGAAAAAGATGTGCTCTCTGCACCATGAAAATGTCTCCAATCCCAATTCTCAAATACCTTTGCATCTTTTACGACCAGTGTATTGCGGATAGGGTCAATTCGCTCAATTGTCGCTTTATATAAGTATTCAACTTTCGTTCCTTGTGTGTTGATCTCAATTGAACTTATATCATTCGTATCATACTCTTGAAAGCTAAGTTTAACTCGGTCTCCTTCAAATAACACACTTAAATCAACTAAGCTTGTTCCTTTAAATACCTTTGTATTTCCAGTGACATAATATGTTTCTGTCCCTTTTTTATCTACTTGAATCGAAAGAAAGCGTCCATTCGGGTCAATTCGGTTGACAACTCCAGATACGACCTTATCGCCATATGCAATTTTCCCCGGGTGTTCTGTTGATTTTCCATGAAGCTCCTTCACACGGCGGAAATTCACATGGGCTTCGACTTCCATCCCAGGTTTAAAAGCCTCGATCGTTGTTGGAAGAGTATCAACGGTAAGGACAGCGTATTTGTCAATCGCTAGTGTAATCGTTCGACCTTGAGAATTTTCAATTGTAATGTCTTTCAATCTTTTTTCTGTGACTTCCTCACTTATTCGTACCTCTTGATAGGTCACATCGACAAACGTCCCTTTAATAACTGAATTTGCTTCTGCATGGCCACTAGTAAATAGCCCTAAAAAAAACACAATAACAAAAGTGAAAAAATAGGAATAATATTTTAGCATTTATTTTGCCCCCTAGGTTCAATCATTATATATGTAAATAATAGTATTTAATTGAAAACCATGTTATCTTTATATCGGACTTTCTGATCATTTTTTAAAGAATAACATATTTGGTTTTTAGGCCTAAATGTTCAATACAAATAAGTATAATCTTCATTTGTTGAAAAAAATGTCGAATTTAGGGGTATTTAATCATAAAATTAGCAGGGTATATATTTTTAAAAGGAGAAGAGTAATTGGGTATTGTTCTGATAGTAATGAAGAAATAGGCAAAGAAGAGAAGTGGTCTTTAAGTATGACAATTTCATAATTGAAAAGAAGTTTGTTTGAATTAACAGGGGGACATTGAATATATTTTAAGAGGCATTGGAATTCCCAATGCCTCTCGAATGGTTTCGTTAGCCAACAAACCTCCTCACTACATCATAAGCAAGTAGCTCCTGCAAATCATCTACTAGACAACTAAAATACTCGGTCTCCTCGATTGAGCGTGGGTCATGGCCTTGTTTCTCTATATCAAGTCTTATCTGATGAATGTTCATATGAAACTGGTGGTCATAAAATGGGCATGGCTGTAAGGCTGCTTGGGAAACAGAGATAATACGTAAATCGTCATGAAAGTCCTCTTGATAAAATCGCTCAAATGGAATTTCAACACTATAGGTAAGCATTGTAGAATCTTCATTTAAGATATTTGGCAAAAGCACTAATTTTGGAGATAACATCCCATCCAATTCCTCATAAAAAATTTTTAATGCCATTGTTTCTTTTCTCCTCTCGAATCTATGCTGTCTATTATTTGATGAATGAATCTCTAGTTTATGTAAACCTAAGTACCCTAATGAAATGACGATAAACATCTCGATCTAATCGTAAAGCTTTATGGGCCATATATGAAGAGATAACATACATTTACAATTTAGAAGTCATGCCTTATGCTAATTATGATCTTAACAAATAGAGATAGTCCGTAAAAAGGAGCATCTGACTATGATTCAGTTTAATCGAATCGATACAAAAAAGCATGCTAGTAAGCCAAATGTAAAGCTTACATTGAAAATGAAAATGATCCTTTTAATTGGGCTTTTAATTATCGGAATGTTCGCTATAATGGCGGTTTTTCTGGAATCTTTTTTTTCAGAGGCTTTAGAAAATCAGGTTGGAGAAAGAGCGTTAAGTGTTGCTCAAAGTGTAGCAAATATTCCTGAGTTAAAAGCCGCTTTTGAACTAGATGATCCTGCTTCTGTCATTCAACCTCTTGTGACACCAATTCGGGAAGCTTCAGGTGCTGAGTTTATTGTTGTCGGGAATAGACAAGAAATTCGCTATGCTCATCCAGTGCCAGAACTTGTTGGAGAAAAGATGGTAGGAGAGGATAATGAGCGTGCTTTTCTATACGGGGAGTCTTACGTTTCAAGAGCAGTTGGATCACTTGGACCGTCTTTACGTGGTAAGGTACCAGTGATTTCTGATGAGGAAGATGTGATCGGTGTTGTCTCTGTCGGTTTTTTGGTTGAGGATGTTGATAGGAATATTAGTAGCTCTATTCAAGAGTTATGGTATGTATTGTTACTCATTGCTGGAATCGGAATCGTAGGGGCAATTTTGATTGCTCAATATATCAAAAAGGTGTTGTTTGGTTTAGAACCTGAAGAAATATCTTATCTATTTCTTCAAAAAGAGACGATTTTACAATCTGCCCATGAAGGGATTATCGCCGTGAACAAAAATGGTTTGATCACGTTAATGAATGCAGCTGCTGAGAGATTACTTTTTGAAGGTGAAACAAAAATCAATTATGTAGGGAAGCCTATTCAAGAATTTTTGCCTGATACTAGATTACTAGAAGTCCTAGAATCTGGGGAAAGTCAATATGATAGGGAAATGATTGTTGGGAAGCACATTGTCGTTGTCAATCGAGTTCCTATTTATTATGAGGGAACGATGATGGGGGCTGTCTCGACATTTCGTAATAAAACGGAAATGGAACATTTAACAAAAGAATTATCAAGAATAAAACAATATGCCAATGCCTTAAGAGCTCAAACACATGAGTTTACAAATAAATTATATACCATTTTAGGACTACTACAGCTAGATCAAAAACAAGAGGCAGTAGATTTTATTCGAAAAGAGAGTGACATTCAGCAAGAGTGGATTCGCTTTTTGCTTGAAAAAGTCCCTGATCCTTTGATCGGCGCTATACTATTAGGTAAATTAAACCAGGCGAACGAACTAAGAGTGTCGTTGTCAATTGATCCAGAAAGTAGTCTGACACATCAAGTATCAGGGGAAAAACGAGAAGTACTTTTAACGGTGTTAGGGAATGTCATTGAAAATGCGATAGAAGCAGTCAAAGGTCAACCAGATCGTCGGATTAAGCTATTTTTCACCGATTTAGGAGAGGACATGATTTTTGAAATTGAAGATTCAGGACCTGGCGTTTCAGAAGAGGATGAGATTCATATATTTGAGCAAGGATTTTCAACGAAGGAAGGCTCACACCGTGGCATTGGGCTAGCGTTGTCAAAGCAAATCATAGCTGATGTCGGGGGGACGATTTTTTTAGAAGACGCAGAACTTGGAGGGGCTTGTTTTATCATAACGATACCAAAGGACTAAAGGAGAGACGAATGGGTAATGTATTTCATGTTTTAATCGTGGAAGACGATTTTCGAGTTGCTGAAATCAATCGTCAATTTGTTGAGAAAATAGATGGTTTTACGGTACTAGCTATCGCTAAAACAGGAAAAGAAGCGTTAGCATACCTTGAAAATAGCGACTTACTACCAGATCTCATTTTGCTAGATGTGTATATTCCTGATGTTTTTGGCTTGGATTTATTCTGGAAAATCCGTAAAACCTATCATGATATTGATATGATTATGATAACTGCCGCTAAAGAAGTGGTAACAATTGAAGAAGCGTTGCGTGGCGGTATTTTTGATTATATTGTCAAACCCGTAGATTTTACGAGATTCGAACATACATTAAAAAGATATCGCGATCAGCGAATTCTTCTTAGCTCAAAGAGTGAAATGGAGCAAGAGGAAATTGATCTGCTAACTGGCTTAAAGGAGTTACATCCTTTAAAAACAGTGTCTAATGAAGTCGTACCAAAAGGAATTGATCGCATTACATTAGATAAGATAGAAGATATTTTAAAACAGAGTGATGGTGGTATGACAGCTGTTGAGTTAGGGGCGGAAATCGGGGTAAGTCGCTCTACTGCTAGACGTTACTTGGAATATTTGGTCTCTATTCATAAGGTAGAGGCCAATCTTAAGTATGGGGATGTCGGAAGACCTGAGCGTCGGTATGTCTACTTGTGAACAAAATGAACAAAATACTTATTAAGAGTAATAACCTGTTTATGTTTCTAATCTTTATGGATGATAAGGTTCTAGATTAGAAGCGTTTTTAAAAATTTTTGTTGTTTTTAGTACTTTTAAAATGGTAGCTCTCGTTAGGTTCGTTTCATCTAACGAGAGCTTTTTTTTCATAGAAGTTTTGCTAAAAGCTCCTACACCATGGGGCATTGAAATAAACGGATCCCTCGTTTATAATTGATTATCATTATCAACATACAAGATTTCAGAAAAACAAAAAGTGGTATGGGTACGACATGTGTGTTCTTGTATCCTCTCAATCTCTTTTTGCAAGAAGAAGGAGTGGATTTATTGTTAGCACGTTTTTTCTCTTATTATAAGCCTTATAAATTTTTATTTATTCTTGATTTCTCTTGTGCAGTCTTAGTTGGGTTGCTTGAGTTAGCGTTTCCGCTAGCTGTGAATCAAGTCATTGATCGTCTGCTGCCTGAAGGGAATTGGTCAATTATTTTGTGGGCTTGTGTAGGTTTATTGTTGATTTATTTATTAAATACAGGCTTGCATTATGTCGTCACATACTGGGGTCATATGCTTGGCATTAATATCGAAACGGATATGCGACGAAAGCTATTTGAGCATATGCAAAAGCTCTCCTTTGGCTACTATGATAATAATAAAACGGGGCATTCAATCTCTCGACTGACAAAAGATTTAGAGGAAATTGGTGAGGTGGCTCATCACGGTCCAGAGGATTTATTTGTTGCGGTGATGACGTTAGTTGGAGCGTTTGGAATTATGCTGACAATTAACTGGGAGCTAGCAATTATTTCTTTTTTTGTTATTCCCTTGTTAACGTGTTTGGCGATCTATTTCAATAAAAAAATGGTTCAAACGTTTCGAAAGATGTTCACTGCTGTAGCCGATATCAATGCACGAGTTGAAGATAGCATTGGTGGTATTCGTGTTGTCCAAGCATTTGCAAATGAAAAGCATGAACAAGACCAATTTGCGGTGAACAATAAAGAATATCGTCAAACGAAATTACAGTCTTACAAAATCATGGCGCAAAATATAACAGCCAATTATCTCTTCATGCGCCTTGTTACTCTTTTTACGCTTTTATTCGGTACGTGGTTTGTGATTCAAGGAGAGTTAACGTACGGAGAATTTGTCGCGTTTATTCTTCTCGCAAATATTCTACTAGGACCGATCCAAAAAATTAATGCCGTCATTGAGAGCTATCCAAAAGGAATTGCTGGATTTAAACGGTATGTTGAAGTTCTTGATACAGCTCCTGATATTGCTGATTCACCTGATGCTTTAGATGTGGAAGTAAAGGGTGACATCACATACAACAATGTTTCTTTTGGCTATGCTGGTCAAGAACGAGTGTTGAATCACATTGATTTATCGATTCGAGCAGGAGAAACAATTGCCTTTGTTGGGCCATCAGGTGCTGGAAAAACAACGCTTTGTAGTTTATTGCCTCGTTTCTATGAAAGGGAAGAAGGGACGATTAAGATTGATGGTGTCGATATTCGAGACATTACGCTTGAATCGTTACGAAGTCAGATTGGAATTGTGCAACAAGATGTTTTTCTTTTTTCAGGAACGATCCGAGAAAACATTGCTTATGGTAAGCTAGATGCGACAGATGAAGAAATCATTGAGGCTGCTAGTAAAGCGCAGCTAGATGAATTCATTCGCTCGCAACCCGATGGACTTGAGACAGTCATTGGGGAAAGAGGCGTGAAGTTATCTGGTGGCCAAAAGCAGAGACTCGCAATCGCGCGTATGTTCTTAAAAAATCCACCAATTTTAATCCTTGATGAGGCCACATCTGCACTGGATACAGAAACAGAAGTAGCGATTCAAAAAGCACTAGCTGAATTGTCAAAAGGACGGACAACCCTAGTCATTGCTCACCGTTTAGCAACGATTAAGAATGCAGATCGAATTATGGTTGTGACAAAGCAAGGTATTGCCGAACAAGGTAAACATGAAGAGCTAATGAAGGAAGAAGGAATTTATAGCCGCTTGCATCATGCGCAGTTTGGATGAAAATATACAGCTATAACAGCATCGCTTTCTTCTATTTGTGAAGAAAGCGATGCTGTTTTTTCTTAGCTTTTTAGTGTCATCTTTAACGAATAGAATATAGAATTTTTTTATTTAAAGTTGGCCAAATGAACATTCTGCTAATCGTATAAAGCTACCATAAGTTATTCAGCTCAACCTAGTTAGTTGATACTAGCCAAGTATACTCTAATTAGCTTACACTAAATCATGTAAAGTCAACTTTGATATGAACACAAGTGGTGAACAGTTAAAGGAGAGTATATAAATGGATCATGATTTACATAAAAATGTGTCAAATATAGATTTTCGCGTCCTTATTATGACCTCTGTATCTGCTGAGAGGGACGCTGTACTGCGAGGGCTTGGCGAGGCTAGTGTTTTTGATGTTGTCGTTGCAGGTGTTGGTTCTGCTGTTGCTGCTGCAAGTACGGCGGTTGCACTTAGTTCAAGGAAGTACCACCTTGTGATAAACGCGGGTATTGCTGGTGGTTTTGTAGGAAAAGCTGAGGTTGAATCGATTGTCGTAGCAAGTGAGATTGTTGCGGCTGATTTAGGGACGGAATCAGCGGATGGATTCATAAGCTTGGACGAGCTTAATTTAGGATCATCTCGTATTAAAGTGGAGGAAGATCTAGTGACTAATGTTATGAATGGCCTAGAAAAAGCGGGATTATCTGCATATACAGGTCCGATTCTCACTCTATCAACAGTCACTGGAACGACTGAAAGTGCTAAAATGTTAGCAGAACGTGTCGAAGGGGCTACTGCTGAGGGGATGGAAGGATACGGTGTTGCGGTTGCTGCTCGGCAATTCGGTGTCCCTGTTATGGAAATACGTGCGATCTCAAATATGGTTGGCCCACGTGATCGGGATGCGTGGCGAATAAAAGAGGCACTAGCTGCATTAGAAAAGGCTAGTTCCGTATTAGTGGAGGTTCTAAGATGAATATTGCTTTTTCTCCTTGTCCAAATGATACCTTTGTTTTCCATGCTTGGGTGCATGGTCTTATCGAAGGCGCACCGAATCTAAATGTGACATATGCAGATATTGATATTACAAATAAGCTAGCAGCTGAAGGCAAAGGACCTGAAGTGCTGAAAATCTCTTACGGAGCGCTGCCCTGGGTATTGTCTGAGTATGCGTTAGTACCGTGTGGTGGTGCACTTGGTAGAGGCTGTGGTCCACTCGTGTTAACAAAAGAAAAAACGAACGATCCAACAGCAATTGCAGGTCGAAGAGTGGCTGTGCCTAGTGAGAGATCAACGGCATATTTGCTATTTAGACTTTGGGCAGCGCAAAATGTGCCTGGTGGAGTTGGTGAAATTGTCGTAATGCCATTTCACGAAATTATGCCCGCTGTTCGTGACGGGAAAATTGATGCTGGTCTGGTCATTCATGAAGCGCGCTTTACGTATCCTTCCTATGACTTGAACTTGATGACGGACCTTGGCAGTTGGTGGGAAGAAGATACGAATTTACCGATTCCTTTAGGAGCCATTATTGCGCATAGATCTCTAGATAAAAATGAGATTGCGAAGTGGGCACGGGCATCAGTTGAGTATGCTTGGGCGAACCCAAGAATCTCTAGCGATTATGTAATGGAGCATGCCCAAGAACTATCTCCAGAAGTGGCAAAGTCACATATTGACCTGTATGTGAATGAGTTCACGGCTAACCTAGGAGAAGACGGGTATGCAGCTGTTGAGGCATTGCTTGGACGAGCGGCAAAGGAAGGGCTAGTGCCAGAATTTGATTTTGCGGCATTGCGTTGATGTAAGTAGGCGTTTTTAAATATAAGAATGAGATAAAAGCTCGAGAAAGTCGATTTTGTTCGATAGTCGCGGGCTTTTTCTTTCATAAGAGATGAAGAGAGAGGAGAGATGAAATGTTCATTTTGATCTATATTCTTGTCGGTTTACTTGCAGGAATACTTGCGAGTCTTGTCGGTATTGGTGGAGGAATTGTAATTGTCCCAGTACTCCTATATATTGGAGCAGCGTTTGCTGGACTAATTGAAATAAGTCCGCAAACTGCAGTAGGAACCTCAATGGTCGTTGTGTTATTCACGGGATTGTCTTCCACTCTAGCTTATATGAAGCAACAGAAAATTGATTATAAAAGTGCATTGTTGTTTTTTTCAGGAAGTGGGCTAGGAGCTATTGTAGGAGCTTATGTGGTGATGGGACTAGAACTCGCTCCTTTTTCAATCGGATTCGGTCTTTTGATTATCATGATTTCTTTTTTACTTATGGTTCGACACAAACTTAAACCGATTTCATTAAAGAAGACAGTCGTTCGATCGGCTCTTGATGAATATGGAAATGAGATTTCTTACGGTTATCGTATGAGTGTGGCATGGCCAATTTCTTTTATCGTTGGCTTGCTATCTGGTATGTTTGGGATTGGTGGAGGCGCCATGATGGTACCCGTAATGATCATTTTATTTGGTTTTCCAGCACACATTGCTGTCGCAACATCCATGCTAATGATTTTTCTTTCATCAATCACTGGTTCGATTACACACTTAGCCTTAGGGAATGTTGAGTGGCTCATTGCACTTTGGCTGACAGCAGGTGCTTGGTTTGGTGCGAAGTTCGGTGCTTATTTAAATAATAGAATGAAAAGTGAACTCGTTGTTCTTTGCTTGCGCATTGTTTTGCTTGTTATTGGTGCTAAGCTTGTTTGGGATGGAGTGTTGGCGGTTTGATAGGAGTTATTTAGTGTATGAAGAAAGCTACGTATGTATAGTTAAAGAAAATACAATTTGGTGATTATCTTGAGAACTAAGCAAACAAGAAATGAGACAGTGTTTCCCCAACCGAATTTTCTATTTAATAGATCAGAAGCATGAAAGGATCAATATTTTGAGTGATTTTAAGCAAGGAGTTCCCAAAAGCTTTTATCACTTCGAGAAATATTGTTTAAACGTTTGAGGGTATAGTACTATCTAATGTAAGTTATGTATACAACCCTTTTTTGCCGAGGGTTTAACCAGAACATAGGATGTATTTAAATTTCAAAACCACCACGAATCCCTCTTTCATCTCGAAGCGTAGAACCAAAACATTGAATATATTAATAGGCTAACAACCCAATCTAATCACCCACCCATGTCCCTTCGCATAAGGTAAATAGACTAGAAAAATAGGGAGGGACACTAAAAATGTATGAAACGGATGATCAAGTAAGACAATTCGGATTCGGTAGAAGACCTTATGGTGGCTGGGGGTACGGTAGAAGACCTTATTATGGATACGGGTTTGGTGCTGGACCATTTCTTGGTGGTTTTCTTGGAGGGTTAGCAGGAAGTGCATTGTATCCTTATGGTGGATATGGCTATTATCCATATTACCCTTACTACTCTTACTATCCATATTACTAAAAAATAATAGAAAAAGAAGCCTTTCGATGTAAAATATCGAGAGGTTTCTTTTTTTGTTACGGCTTAAATGTTTTAATTTTATTTTTTGTAGAACTATTCAAATGAAACATGAAAAAGCACCCTCTTTATAGGTGCTCTTCAATGATAGTTAACTCTCATTCTAACTAAGGTGTTTAGCAGCAGTAAGAAGCACCAATGATAACTAGTAGAATGAAGAGAACGACAAGTAAAGCAAAGCCGCTATGGAAACCGCCTGGACCGCTCATTCTGGCACCACCTTTCAATAAGGATAGTACAGAATATGCAGATGAATTTAAACGGACTGGGCAAAAGCGGAAAGAAGAAAACTTATTTTAAAGAGGCTTACATAAAATCGGGAAATTTTCTTTTTAATATGGGGATCAGAAATAAGGTTTGTTTATGTGGAAATGAGGAAATGTGAAATGAAGTGTGCCATTTACAATACCGAATTAGTAATGCAAATATAACGCAATTTTTAAGTGTGGGATGATATGATGGAAATAGATTGGTTGATGAGATTGGAGGCAGTTAGATGGAAGTGGCGATTGAGCGAGTGGAGAGAGTAATAGAAAATATTGAGCAAGTTGTCGTCGGTAAGAGGAAAGAGGTTGAGCTTAGTCTCGTGGCTCTTTTTGCAGGGGGGCATGTTTTACTTGAGGATGTTCCAGGTGTTGGAAAGACAATGATGGTCAAGGCTATAGCGCGTTCTTTAGGTGCTGAGTTCAAGCGTATACAATTTACACCTGATCTTCTTCCTTCAGATGTGACAGGTGTGTCGATATACAATCAACATTCACAGCAGTTCGAATTTCGTCCAGGTCCGATTATGGCTAATATTGTTCTTGCTGATGAAATTAACCGTACGTCGCCAAAGACGCAGTCTGCTTTGCTTGAATCGTTAGAAGAGGGTAGTGTGACAGTTGATGGTGAGACACTTCAGCTTGGTAAGCCTTTTTTTGTCATGGCTACGCAAAATCCAGTTGAGTATGTAGGAACGTTTCCATTGCCTGAAGCGCAGTTAGATCGTTTTTTGATCAAGCTGCAACTTGGTTATCCGAGTGCACAGGAGGAGTTAGAGGTATTAAACCGCCTTCAACATCATCATCCGCTTGAAGCATTAGAGTCTGTCATGACAAGAGAAGAGGTTACGGATATTCAAAAGGAAGTTACAAACGTTCTTGTTAGTGATGAGGTGAAAGGATATATGGTTGATCTTGTACACGCAACGAGAACGCACCGCTCTGTTGAGTTAGGTGTCAGTCCGCGTGGAACGATTGCGTTAATGAAAGTGTCACAAGCATATGCATTTATGAAAGGCAGAGACTATGTCATTCCAGACGATGTGAAGTTTCTAGCACCTTATGTTCTGTCTCATCGCATGATGTTGATGGCTGAAAGTAAAATGTCTGATCAATATGCAGAGCAAGTCATCACTAGTATTCTTCAAGAAGTTCCAATCCCAGTAAATCAAAGAAGGCTTGCAAGGTCGTGAAAGGAACATTTTTAAACGTCATTCGTCCGTTTTTTAAATATCTATTTATTCTAATTTTATTAGGATCTGTTTTTTCTTATGCGATGTTTCAAGGTGGATTTGTGAGTTGGTTTCTCTTTTATAGTGTCACGACTGTACTTTTATATACGGTTGTCGTTGCCATCCTTCCTTTTAAAGTGAGAGGGATTGAGAGGATACTTAGCAAAGAAACTGTTCATTCGGGGGAAGATGTCGATGTGACGGTCATTATTCATAAGCGAAGGTTTCAGCCGTTCTTTTTTGTACGCATTCAAGATGCAGCTCCTGAGCTCTTAAGACGGGTGGAGTCTAGTGCGCTTTTTTTCTTTTCGTTTCAACGTCAGCTCGTGTTTTCATATACAATTCCAGAGGTGAGGCGAGGAGCTCATTCCTTTGGTAATGTAACGCTTGTGATTGGTGATTTATTTGGATTGTTTGAACGTAGGGTGACGCAAAAATGCGAGACGACCGTCCTCGTTTATCCACGGGTTCGTAAGCTAAAGGCTGTTCCCTCAAGTGGGAGTCCAAGACAGTTAGAAGGAATTCGTGCAAGTCAGTCCTATCAAGAAGATCGTTCTCTTGCGGGTGTGCGTCAGTATGTACCGGGGGATCGGCTCACGAGTATTGATTGGAAGCAATCGGCTCGTTTGACTAACTTGATGACAAAGGAATTTGAATCGTTTCAAGGTGAAGGGGTTCTGATTGCGTTTGATTCATTTTTATCTAAATCGTCAAAGGAATCGTTTGAGCATGCAGTGGAATTAACAGCTTCATTGATGACGGAGTTTGCTAAAGGGCAGAGTACTTTGCGTTTAGCTGTCCGCTCACAAGACTTTGTCTCTTTTGATGTCAGAGGGAAATCGTTGGCTGCTGGTTTGAAGCTGCTGGCTCAAGTCGAGCCGAATTCGAAGCCTTTGCCAACAATTCACCGTATTTACCGTGAGTGGCAAGGGATGCATGTCTATTTTGTTTGTGCAGAGTTAGACAAGCAGACGGTTCTTGCATGTAAGACAATCTTAGAACAAAAGGGCTTTGTTTCTATTTGTATGGTGTCTAATGCTGATCCTGTTATGGTGAATGAACTTGAAAAGATGGGTATTACCGTCTATGTATTAGAAAATGAGTAAAAGAAGGGAGGGGGATGTGTGATTACAGGAAAAAAACAATTGGAAATAGGAAGGGATATCCTTCTATATGGTCTAAGTTTCTTGCTTTTGCTTGAATGGCTCCTTCCGCTCCCGCACATTACAGATACAGGTTTTATTCACATTTTTGTGTTGTTGACGGCTGTTTTTTTCTTTGTGACGTTTTTACAATTGCCTGTTGTGATTTCGCTCTTAATTAAGACGATTTCGATTGGATATGGGGTGTATTTAGTCTTCTTTGGCGGACCTTTTTTTTCGCTTGAATGGGTGAGCTATTTTTTGATGGATGTGCGAGAAAATGTGAATGTGATGATCAATGGAGAGTGGTACGCGCTATCGGATATGTTTCGTAGCTTCCTCTTTTTAATCTTACTGGCGATTATGAGCTATCTATTATTCTATTGGACTGTTCATGCTAGGAGAATCTTATTCTTTCTTATTTTTACGGTGATCTATGTTGCCATCATTGATACATTTACGGTTTATGATGCGACTATTGCCATTATCCGTACATTTGTGATCGGATTTCTTTTGCTCGGTCTTGTAACCATTTATCGAATGATTGAGACGGAAAAAGTAGCTTCTGCACCGAAGTTTCTACCAGCAAGGCTTGCGATGTTGCTTGTTGTAATGATCGTGACAGGAGGTATTTTTGGTTTTCTTTCGCCGAAGCTCGATCCGCAGTGGGATGATCCTGTTCCGTTTGTACGTGCAGCTGTTGGTATTGACGGGGCTGAAGGTGGAGAAGGTCCGCAAAGAATTGGATACGGTGATAATGATGAAGAGCTAGGTGGAGGCTTTGTTGATGATAATACGCCTGTCTTCTATGCGGCTGCAACTAGATCGCATTATTGGCGCGGTGAAACGAAGGATTTTTATACGGGACGAGGATGGGAGACGACCACACCTCCGTTAGAAAGCACTTCGCCATTCGATGGTGAGCTTGATGCTAATACTGTAGAAATCGAAGAACTAGAGGCTGAGGTAGCCATCGCTGAAGAGGCGAATCGAGGGTATAATCATCTTTTTTATCCAGGTGAACTCATCACGCGTTCTAGCATTATGGATGTCACGTTATTTCTTGATGCTTACACGGAAAAAGCGAGGACATTCATTGGTAATAATCCAGTCGAGCTGTCCCATTATCGTTATGAGTATGGGTTTCCTACCTATCATATAGAAGGTCTCAGGTCATCAAGTGAAAATGATCCTACAGACATTTTTGATTACTACACGCAGTTACCTAATGATTTGCCTGATCGTGTGGGAGAACTAGCAGAGGAATTGGTGGCTGAAGAAGATAATCGATATGATCGTGCCAAAGCGATTGAGAATTATTTATCTGGTCCAACTTTTCGTTACGAGACAGAGGATGTTGCTGTACCTGGTGAGGGCGAAGATTATGTCGATCAATTTTTATTTGAGACACTTCGAGGATATTGTGACAATTTCTCGACTTCAATGGTTGTTCTGCTTCGTTCGTTAGATATTCCTGCGCGCTGGGTAAAAGGATTTACACAAGGTGAGCAAATCAATTCTCTTGAGGATGGACGCGATGTGTATCAAGTGACGAACGGAAATGCTCATTCTTGGGTAGAGGTGTATTTCCCTGAAGTAGGTTGGGTTCCATTTGAACCAACTAGTGGCTTTACTTCAGCATATGAGTTTATTGAGCCTGATGAAGACCCAAATGATCATGTAGAAACAGAGGAAGAACAAGCTGAAGAAGATGTTGATGTAGAAGATGTATTTGCCAACTCAGAAGATGAAGAGGAGCAATTAGAAACTGGTATGGCATCAGGTAGCTGGACCATTCGTGGTGGCTCTTGGTTGTTGGGAATTTTATTTGTTGGTAGTGTGCTATTCCTGTTGTTCAAAAATAAGAAGGTTGTTACGTTTTACACGTTGCAACGATTTAGAAGGAAACAGGATGAAAAAACCTTTATTCCTGCTTATGAACGCTTACTCTGGCTATTAGAATATGTTGGCTATCGTCGGATGGATGGCGAGACGCTTAGAGAATATGCAGAGCGGATCGACCAACACTTTGAATCAAAGGAAATGCGATTGCTAACAGCAGAGTATGAACGTGTCATGTACGGGGGAAAACCGCAAGATAATAGTTGGACAGTGCAAAAGCCTAATTGGGAAGCGTTTACCCGCAAAATCCAATCTTGACCGACTTAGGGGTCACTGATAAAATGAATCAGTGCTTAAAAAGTGTATAACGAAATAACCTTCGTATATCCTTAGGAATAAGGCCTAAGAGTCTCTACCGGATTACCATAAATAATCTGACTATGAAGGCAGGATAAATAAGTTAGAATTCTGCCTTTGTATGTTGAAATTGGACAAATAGGTGAATTCTAGCTTTTTTTATTTTCTTTATTTGATCGGTGTGTGTAATTGAATTTAGATAAAAGGGTGTGGAAACATGAGTGAATTAAATCAAGAAATGATTGTTGTCCTTGATTTCGGTGGTCAATACAATCAGTTGATTACGAGACGTATTCGTGACTTGGGTGTGTACAGTGAATTGCATTCAAACAAGCTAACGGCAGAAGAAATCAAAGCCATGAATCCTAAAGGCATCATTTTCTCAGGTGGTCCAAATAGTGCGTATGTGGAAGGTGCACCTCAATGTGACCCTGCGATCTTTGACTTAGGGGTTCCTATTCTTGGTATCTGCTACGGAATGCAGTTAATGACACATCATTTTGGTGGGAAAGTTGAGGCGGCTAATCACCGTGAATACGGAAAAGCTCGCATCACAATTGAAAATCAATCGAAAATATTCCAAGGTTTGCCAATTGAGCAAACAGCTTGGATGAGTCATGGTGATTTAATTGTTGCTCCTCCAGAAGGATTTGTCGTTGATGCGCACAATCCATCTTGTCCAGTGGCTGCCATGAGTGATGAAAGCCGTCACTTTTATGGTGTCCAGTTCCATCCAGAAGTGCGTCACTCAGAATTTGGTAATGACATGTTAAAGAACTTCACATTTGAAGTGTGCCAATGCACTGGTGAATGGTCAATGGAGAACTTCATTGAACTTGAAATCGAGAAAATTCGCGAGCAAGTTGGCGACAAACAAGTTCTTTGTGCATTAAGTGGTGGGGTTGATTCTTCTGTTGTTGCTGTTTTGATCCACAAGGCGATTGGAGATCAACTTACTTGTATGTTTATCGACCATGGCCTTCTTCGTAAAGGTGAAGCAGAAGGTGTTATGGATATGTTCAGTGAAGGTTTTAACATGAATGTTATTAAAATTGATGCTCAAGAACGCTTCCTCAGTAAGTTGAAGGGAGTATCTGACCCAGAACAAAAACGTAAAATTATCGGTAATGAATTTATTTACGTTTTTGAAGAAGAAGCAGGTAAGTTAAAAGATATGGACTTCCTTGCGCAAGGAACACTTTACACTGATATCATCGAAAGTGGAACAGATACAGCACAAACGATCAAGTCTCACCATAACGTAGGTGGACTTCCTGAGGATATGAAGTTTGAACTAATCGAACCCCTTAAAGCTTTGTTTAAAGATGAGGTACGTAAGCTTGGTACTGAGCTTGGAATGAGCGATGAAGTGGTTTGGCGTCAACCGTTCCCGGGACCAGGTCTTGGTATCCGTGTCCTTGGTGAAATCACTGATGAAAAGCTTGAAATTGTTCGTGAATCGGATGCGATCCTTCGTGAAGAAATTAAAAAAGCAGGTCTTGACCGCGAAATTTGGCAGTATTTCACGGCGCTTCCTAATATGAGAAGTGTTGGTGTGATGGGCGATGCTCGTACGTATGATTACACAGTTGGTATTCGCGCGGTTACTTCGATTGACGGGATGACGTCAGATTGGGCACGTATTCCTTGGGATGTTCTTGAACTGATTTCAACTCGAATTGTTAATGAAGTAAAGCATGTCAACCGTGTAGTTTATGACGTGACATCTAAGCCACCAGCAACAATTGAGTGGGAATAAACGAGTTTTATTTTAAGGTTTTAAACTTTTTGACTAACAGAATATCGAGATGCTGGCGATGCATTGGAGAATAGAAATTGCTCTTTTTTCTTTGCATTCGTCTAGCGTATTCTTCGTATAATGGCAGAGATAAGGTCTGCGAGTTTCTACCAAGCTACCGTAAATGGCTTGACTACGAGAAATCAAGGTGTTCCCTTTATGGTGGAATAGATGAAGATTTTTTGTTAGTTAAGCTTCCAATGGTTAAATATTGGAAGCTTTTTTTAGGTATATTACGAATAAGTCAAAAAGTAGGAGTGAACAAAATGGATCGTTATTTTGGTTTTAAAGAACAGGGGACGACGTATAAAAGAGAGGCAGTTGCTGGTTTAACGACGTTCTTATCAATGGCATATATTTTATTTGTCAATCCGCTTATCCTTGGAGATGCGGGAATGGATTTAGGGGCAGTATTTACGGCAACAGCACTAGCCGCTGCAATTGGTACACTTATTATGGGTGTAGTAGCTAATTATCCGATTGCTCTAGCACCAGGCATGGGATTAAATGCCTTCTTTGCTTATTCTGTTGTTCTAGGACTCGGGATTGATTGGCAAGTTGCTTTATTTGGCGTCTTTATGTCAGGTATTATCTTTATTTTTATTACTTTATTTGGTATTCGTGAATTAATTATTAATGCGATTCCTGCAGAGCTGAAGTATGCGGCTGCTGCTGGTATTGGTCTGTTTATTGCTTTTATCGGATTAAAAAATGCGGGTATTGTTATACCGGATGAAGCAACTGCTGTATCACTTGGTCATGTTTTAGAAGGCCCAACTTTACTTGCTATTTTCGGGCTTGTCATAACGGTCATATTCATGGTCCGTGGCTATAAAGGCGGGATTTTCTACGGGATGGTTGCCACGTCGATTGCTGGTATTGCGACGGGTATTATTGGTGTGCCAGATGCTATTGTTGGCTCGGTTCCAAGTCTTGCGCCGACATTTGGGCAAGCATTTGCGATTGATTGGTCATCGGTGTTTACTGTTCAATTACTCGTTGTCATTTTAACATTCTTATTTGTTGATTTCTTTGATACAGCTGGAACGCTTTATGCGGTAGCGAATCAAGCGGGCTTTGTGAAAGATAACAAGCTACCACGCGCAGGTAAAGCGTTGCTTGCTGACTCAAGTGCGACATCAATTGGAGCCATTCTTGGTACGTCAACGACCACGTCTTATATTGAATCTTCATCAGGGGTAGCTGCTGGAGGACGGACTGGTTTTACGTCAGTCGTTACAGCATTCTTGTTTTTGATAGCATTGTTCTTTTCGCCGCTTTTAGCAGTCGTAACAGCAGAAGTAACGGCTCCAGCTTTAATTATCGTTGGTGTCTTAATGGCTTCTTCGCTCGGGTTGATTGATTGGAAGAAGTTTGAAATTGCAGTACCTGCTTTCTTGACAGTGGTGACAATGCCGCTAACATATAGCATTGCTACTGGTATTGCGATTGGTTTTATTATGTATCCAATTACAATGTTATTTAAAGGGAAAGGGAAAGAAGTTCATCCGATTATGTATGTTCTATTCTTTGTTTTCCTTGCTTACTTTATCTTCTTATCAGAGTAGGATAAAACATATAAACAAGGTCGGCTCATATGCGAGTCGGCCTTGTTTTCTTTTATTGAGGATCATGCATTATCCATTAGTAAGTGTGATTGTGGGCTTGGTTGTGAATTGCTCAACGCTTTTCCGTAATCCTTTGCTTTGTTTTTTCATTTCAATTGAGTTTTCTCGAATGGAGCCTGATAATGAATTGGTTTCTTCGGTAATAAAGTGCATCTTGTCTATCATGTTAACGAGTTCTTCCATGTCTTCTTGCTGGCGTATTCGATTTTCACCCATTTGCGAGGTTTCTTTGCTGATTTTATTCAATTTATTAATAAAGGAATTTGTTTCTTTATTAACGGCTAAGATACTGTCATCGATTGTTGTAAAACGATTTGGTAGTGTTTCGAGTTGTTGATGTAATAAGCTGAATTTTTCCATAAACGATTTGAGTTGAGTTTGTCCTGAGTCGATAATCGTTGCATTATCTTTTAAAATCGTTGAAATTTGCTGAGTTGCTTCTTGTGATTGATCAGCGAGTTTACGTATTTGATCTGCTACGACAGAAAATCCTTTTCCGTGTTCGCCAGCTCTAGCGGCTTCAATTCGGGCATTTAACGATAAAAGATTGATTTTCCCAGTGATGGATGTGATTGATGTAATGATGTCTTTGATTTTGCTAGAGAACTGTGAAATCTGAACCATATGATTACTCATTTCATTAACTGATTCACTTGTTTCGGCTGTTGACATTGTTACGTCCTTCATGGATGATGACATTTCTTTGATCTCTCGTTGAATCCAATCGAATTTACTTCCTAGTTGCTCCATTGTGCTAAAGGACTCTCGAATCGTTGCAAGCACTTGTTCATCGGTAACGAGTTCGTCTGCTAATTGATTCTTTGTGGCTTGAAAATAATCCTGAGACTTATCTAAGTAATCTTTTTGCTTTTCGGAACTATTTTCTAGTTTTTCCGTTAGATCAATTAATTGATTAGACGTTCTGAAAACAAAGGTTGATTCTGTTTTCACTTGTTCAATTAACCCGTTTAGACGATGTAGTAATGTATTAAAGGCGTGGTGAAGCTCAGCTGTGTCTTCTCCTGGCTCAACTGGTAAGGTTTTTGTTAAGTCACCTTTTGCGGTGGCTATTTCTTGCATGGCAACAATTGAATCGACCATCGCAATGCGTTCGCCGTGTTCCGATACATTGAGACCAGCGGTTTCATCTTCTGGGCTCACACGAAGTGGATGTATTTTGTTAACGGCCCAATACAAAATAAAGCCAAGACCGAAAGCCCATATGAATGCAACGATGACACCTAAGCTTTGAATACCGATTTGTAAGAGTCGGCTGTCAGCTGCTAGCAGTTCTGCATTACCAAAAAGGCCTACAGCAATGGTTCCCCAAGCTCCTGCAACACCATGCACAGCTATAGCGCCAATGGCATCATCGATTCGTAGTTTTCGATCAATGAAATAATGAGATAAGACAACAATAGCTCCACCCAGAGCACCGATTATCAATGAGTTGGTTGGTGACATCACATTAGCCCCTGCTGTAATGGCGACAAGACCACCCAATACGCCATTTAATATGCTTTCAACATGTGGACGTTTATATAGAAACCATGAAACAATAAGTGCGAGGAAGCCTCCAGCTACAGCGGAAAGTTGTGTATTAAGAGCAATAAGGGCAATATTTGTATCAGCGAACGTAGTGGAACCAGCATTAAAGCCAAACCATCCAAACCAAAGTAGAAATACACCGAGAGTAGCTAGCACAGCATTGCTACCAGTGAAGGAGTGAACGTTGCCATCATCAGTATATTTTCCGATCCGAGGACCGATAACGATAGCTGCAGCTAAAGCAACCCATGCACCAACAGAGTGAACGACAGTCGAACCGGCAAAATCCATAAAACCGAGTGCTTCAAGCCATCCTTCTTGTCCTTCGATCCACAAACTCCCCCATGCCCAGTGTCCGAACAGAGGATAAATAATTAACACAATCAAGATTGTTCCAATGATATACCCTGAAAATTTAACACGCTCAGCTATAGTCCCTGATACAATGGTTGCGGCAGTTCCAGCAAAAACAATTTGAAAAAGAAGCAATGCCCAGATCCAAGGATCGTCTTCCATACCTTTGAAGAAAAAAGAACTAAAACCAATAAGACCAGATATACTTTCTCCAAACATGAGAGGGAATCCAATAAGGCTAAAGAGAATGGTAGCAATTAATATATCAACAATGTTCTTCATTGCTACGTTAATGGAATTTTTCGATCTAGTCATGCCAGCTTCTAATGCAGTAAAACCAGCCTGCATAATTAGTACGAGTATGCTTGCTAAAATAACCCAAACAAAATTTAAGTGTAGTTGCAGATCTTCCATATCTCTCACCTCAAAATTGAAAAATTTTAACTATTTTAGGATTCAATTTATCATCTCGTGGGTAAAAAGACTTGTACATTGTTACATAATGCGACAATGATTTTAGAAAATCTTACAATGATGAAGGAGATTTAAAAGTATTTAAGTATTAGAAGTATACTGGTTATCAGTTAATATAGTTGAATGATGTCGGTTTATTGGTGCAAGGTGATGATATCTTCTAAAAAATCTATTGACTGTTTATCTAACTGGTGGTATATTTAATCTCGTTGTCAGAAACGAGCTGTTAAGTCATTAAAAAAGATTTAAAAAAAGTTATTGACTTTAACAACGTTAATTGATAAGATATTAAAGTCGCCAACAAGCGATACCGAGTTCTTTGAAAACTGAACAAAAGCCAAGCGAAATAGAGATACATGATATCTCGTCAATTATTAAGAAGTATCGTTAGCGATACATTTTGAGCTAATGGATTTTTCAAAAGGTGACCGACTAAGTTCGCAACGTCCTGTTGCAACGTCGGCATTAGCACATCTGTGTGCGTCACTTTTATGGAGAGTTTGATCCTGGCTCAGGACGAACGCTGGCGGCGTGCCTAATACATGCAAGTCGAGCGGATCAAAGGGAGCTTGCTCCC
>NZ_VLKZ01000012.1 GCF_007830185.1 Halalkalibacter nanhaiisediminis
TTCTTTCAACATAGTTGAACAAAGAGAACCAAGAGATTCGAGGAAGCAACCGTGCGAATGCCCAGAGCGTATGTGATGATACGTGAGGACATGAGAAGGGAAGCTGACGAAGAAGATCGTAGGTTATCTGACATTCAAACAAATAGTCTGGTGGCGATAGCGAAGAGGCCACACCCGTTCCCATGCCGAACACGGTCGTTAAGCTCTTCAGCGCCGATGGTAGTTGGGGGCTTCCCCCTGTGAGAGTAGGACGTTGCCGGGCGATTAAAGCACAATCCAATAGGGTTGTGTTTTTTTGTGTGCATATTTTTGTCAAACATATGAGTTTCATCTTGTAAGACACATAAAGGTAAAGGAACTATCCAAAAAGCACAGGAAATAAAACCTGGTTAAAAGTTTTAGGATTTGAACCAGGTTTTTGTATGGTTCTATACGATATTGTTTTTGCGAGCAATAGTATACTGTTGCTCCTTTCTTCCTATCTGTTCTTCCAAAAACAAGCATCGTAAGTTCAGAAAATATAATAACTACAAATTCTCGTTTAACTGTGTAATCCAACAAAAGTAATCTCTTGCTCGAGCCACGGACTTTTATCAAAACCTTTATCCACACCATTTTCATCAATATCATTTTTAGAAATTGCTTTATACGTAAGTCTTGCTGTAAATTCCTTTTCAAATGGGAAACATTGAACATTAATTTTTTGATCACTCAACCATTCTGCAACAATTGGTTTTTCACTTATACCAAAGATTTCAGTATTTCTAAAACCATCTATAAACCATGGATGCTCGTTCTCCTTTGTTACTCCAGGCTCATTTAAGCAAACGTATAAAGAAAGGTCATCACAAAATTGCAGCCAACGAAAATGTTTTTGAAGAAGATCAGGTTCTACTTTTACTTGTCTTTTAATTCTCTTTTGCCTTTTCGATTCTTCATTAACAAACTGGATGCTAGATGTATCGTTAGGATTCGGAAAGAATGAAGAAAAATGAAAACTACACAATAAAGCTGCATATGGACTTACGGTTTCAATTTCATCGATACCTTTTTTATAAAATGCTAATTTTAGTTCCAGTGGGTAGTCTTGAAAAGAATAAGGAATGTTCTCTTCATCATTCCAAATAGGTGTTTCATCCAAACCTACCCAACCACGATCATGTTCAGAGGCCGCTTTTATCACTTCATCAAGGTGATCAGTTGACTTAAAAATATTCTCATTGACCTGCGCGGCAATTTTACCTGCTAAACAAGCATGATCATACTGTTTAATCATAATAAATTCATTTTTTCTCTCACGGATAATCATTATTTTTATCCCCCTTATCCATTGTTGCATTTGGTATAAAGCTTCTAAATTTTGTTAGAAACATTAAGTAGTCTTGGTATTTTTAAATGACTATTTTTTTCTTTTTAATTTAATATTTTTTCTGACGTTTACATAAGTTTATATAACCCTAAACGTTATAAAATAAACCGTTGCTCCATTCTTAGCAAAAGGTTAGACGATTGATGATCTTGATCGACTTTGAATTTCAAATTTTTATAAAAAGTTATTTTGAAAATCGGTGTTTAATTTAAATACTAAGCGGTTATAGGCCAATAAATTAAGATTATTATCATTAATTTAAAAGGAGGACTAAAAAATGGTATTAAAAAAAGAACTCCAAAAATTGCAGACACAGATATGTAAAGAAGGTTACTTAACCATTTATTTAAACACGGATCAATCCAGCGGTGATCAACAAAAGGGAGAATGGAAAATTCGACTGAAAAATGGATTGAAGAAGCTAGAAGAGTATATCGAAGTTAGTGAAAAAGAAAATATAAATGCATACAAAAAGTTAAAGAAACGAGTAACGAGTGAAATTCATGATTTGCAAGCTGATATGCCCAAAAGTGTATTAGTGATTGCATCTGCTGATGGGGATTGGTTGCTCGAGAAGCTTCAGATAAGAGTAGAAAACGAATTTCATTGGGAAAAACAACCAATTTTAGAACAGCTAGAGAAGCTACAAAGAAAGTTTCCGAAATCAGGTATATTGCTTGTTCAAAAGAGAGATTTGTCTATTATTGAGACAAGTTTAGGAGAAGTACTTGAGCAATTAAGCTATCAATGGGATCTTGAGAATGAAGATTGGAAGCAATACGAAGGTGTTGCGGCTACTGAACGAGTTGCATCAGGTGCTAATCATCGCGATCAATTTGAACAACGATTTGAAGCAAATCAACAAAGATGGTATAAGCAATTAGCTTCTGTTATTCAGAAAAAGGCTAAAAATAAAGGTTGGCAGAAAATATATTTAGTTGGACCGCCAGAGTTAATTAATGAATTTGAGAAATATTTGACTTATGATGAGATTGATAAAATCAAGAAAAATTTTAACGATTTAAAACCACATGAAATTGTAAATGATGTAGTAGCTTCATAAAATGAATGAGGATGCCTTAGAGGAATGGTTTTGAAGAAAATTACTAACTGTGTCGTTATCACAACGCTATAGTTGGTTATAGAAACCTCTGAGCCTTCCTCATTTTTTTGTTTTAATGTGATTGTTTTAAAAAAGGGAATAAGCATTGAAACAAAGAACGATGGTTATCATTTAAAAGAGAATGGCTATACTATTAAAAGCAGAAATATTGCACTTTTTTAAAAGAGGTATTATAATTACTTTCAAAGTCAAAGATAGTCAAAGTCAAATGATAAAGGGGGGACAATACTTGAGGAATATATCCGACATTATTGAAGATTACTTAAAAGCGACAATCAAAAACAGTGGCAATGAAGCACTTGAGATTAAGCGAAGTGAAATCGCAAAGAAATTTCAATGTGTTCCTTCACAAATCAATTATGTTATTCGAACGAGATTTACCGTTGAAAAAGGATATCTTGTGGAGAGCAAACGAGGTGGTGGTGGATATATTCGAATTATGAAGGTGAGTCCCCATAATCACCTAGATTTATTTGACCAAATGATTCAAATAATTGGTCAACATATTGACCAACATACAGCTGAGAATATCATCATACGTTTGTTTGAAGAAAAAGCAATAACAAAAAGAGAAGCAACATTAATGATTAGTGCAGTAGACAGAACCTTATATTTAGCTAATGTTTCTCATCGTGATGAAGTCAGGGCTAATATTTTGAAAGCTATGCTAAAAACTCTTAAGTATAAAGAATGATTGTGATAGAAAGGAGGAAAACGAATGATTTGTCAGGAATGTAATCAAAGGCAAGCAAGTTTACATTTCACGAAAATCATAAATGGTGAAAAAACAGAATTTCATATTTGTGAGCAATGTGCAAAGGAAAAGGGAGAGCAGTTCCCAGGAACAAATAGTTTTTCAATTCACCAATTGTTATCCGGACTATTGCACTTTGAACAGCCAATGAAGGCTGAACAAGACGCTGCCAAAGCTCTTAAGGAACTTGTGTGTGATAAATGTGAAATGACATATGAACAGTTTACTCGTGTAGGTCGTTTTGGTTGTGCTCATTGTTACAAAAGCTTTGAATCAAAGCTCGACCCTATTTTAAAGCGTGTTCATAGTGGAAATCATACACACGCTGGAAAGCTTCCTGAGAGAATAGGTGGAGGCATTCAGTTACAAAGGCAAATTGATACTCTTAAACAGCAGCTCAAAGCTTATGTAGAAGAAGAAGAATTTGAGAAGGCGGCAGAACTACGAGATCAAATCCGTTTATTAGATCAGCAAAAGAATGAGAAAAAGGAGGGATGACCAAGTGTCGCTCCAGCATTTCATTTCAGAAGCACTGAGTCCATGGACAAAAATAGATGGACCAGATTCGGATATTGTTTTAAGTAGCCGAATAAGATTAGCGAGAAACCTAGAAGAATATAAATTCCCATTATTAACTTCAACAGAAGAAGCTTATGCTGTGTTTAAACATATTGAAGATGCACTTACTCAAGATGATTTTGAACCAGTTGGGCCTCTTGAAGTATTACCGATTGAAGAAATGAGAACAAATGAGAAACGAGTATTGGTTGAAAAACATCTCATTAGCCCGCACTTGGCGAGTCACTCAAAGCATGGTGCTGTTTTGCTTGATAAAGAAGAGTCAGTCAGTATTATGGTGAACGAAGAGGATCATATCCGTATTCAATGCTTATTACCTGGTTTTCAGCTAGAAAAAGGTCTTAAAAAGGCCAGTGATATTGATGATTGGATTGAAGGGTTACTCACATATGCGTTTGATGAAAAAAAAGGGTACTTAACAAGTTGCCCAACAAACGTCGGGACAGGGTTACGAGCATCTGTCATGATGCACTTACCAGCTCTCGCAATGACCCAACAATTAAACCGAATATTACCTGCAATTAATCAATTGGGATTAGTTGTTAGAGGAATTTACGGGGAAGGTAGCGAAGCTTTAGGTAATCTATTTCAAATATCTAATCAGATCACCTTAGGGAAATCTGAGGGAGACATTGTAGAAGATTTACGTGGAGTTGTTTTGCAGCTTATTCAGCAAGAGCGATCAGCTAGAAATGCATTGCTTGATCAATCGAGATTGCAGTTAGAAGACCGTGTTCATCGTTCTTTTGGCATTTTGGCTTATAGTCGTTTAATTGAATCGAAGGAGGCAACACAACGTTTATCAGATGTCAGGTTGGGTATAGATTTAGGACTTATAAAAGGGTTATCAGCGACGATTCTGAATGAGTTAATGATTTTAACACAACCAGGATTTCTCCAACAGTATGCTGGAGAGGTGTTAACTCCCGATCAGCGAGATGAAAGAAGAGCAACACTCATTAGGGAACGAGTACAATTAGAGAAAGAAACGAACGAATAATCATGGAGGTGGACGTCAATGATGTTTGGACGTTTTACAGAGCGCGCACAGAAAGTATTAGCATTGGCACAAGAAGAAGCAGTTAGATTAGGTCATAATAATATTGGGACAGAGCATATTCTACTTGGACTTATCCGTGAAGGAGAGGGAATTGCAGCAAAAGCGCTTCAAGCCCTTGGCCTAGGATCTGAAAAAATCCAAAAAGAAGTAGAGTCATTAATCGGCAAGGGGCAAGAAGGCTCTAAGACGATTCACTATACGCCAAGAGCGAAGAAAGTTATTGAACTATCTATGGATGAAGCTCGTAAATTAGGTCATTCCTATGTAGGTACAGAGCATATTCTACTTGGTTTGATTCGTGAAGGAGAGGGAGTCGCAGCACGTGTTCTCAATAATTTAGGGGTAAGCTTAAATAAAGCACGCCAACAAGTTCTACAACTATTAGGAAGCAACGAAGGTGGCAGTTCCTCACAACAAGGTGGAGGTGCTAGCAATGCTAACACTCCGACACTTGATAGCTTAGCTCGTGATCTAACAGCTGTAGCACGTGAAGAAGCTCTTGATCCTGTTATTGGCAGAAGTAAAGAGATTGAACGCGTCATTCAAGTATTAAGCCGTCGTACAAAAAATAATCCTGTCCTTATTGGGGAGCCTGGTGTAGGTAAAACGGCTATTGCTGAAGGACTAGCGCAAGCGATTATTGCCAATGAAGTACCAGAAACATTGCGTAACAAGCGTGTGATGACGCTTGATATGGGAACGGTTGTAGCTGGAACAAAATATCGTGGTGAGTTTGAAGATCGTCTAAAAAAAGTGATGGATGAAATTCGCCAAGCAGGTAATGTCATCTTGTTCATTGACGAGCTACACACATTGATTGGTGCTGGTGGAGCAGAGGGTGCTATTGATGCATCAAACATTCTGAAGCCGTCTCTAGCACGTGGTGAATTGCAATGTATTGGTGCGACAACGCTTGATGAATACCGCAAATATATTGAAAAAGATGCAGCGCTTGAGCGTCGTTTCCAACCAATCCAAGTGAATGAACCAACACTTGATGAATCGATTCAAATTTTAAAAGGACTTCGTGACCGCTATGAAGCGCATCATCGCGTGACAATTACAGATGAAGCAATTGAGGAAGCGGTAAAGCTTTCTGATCGCTACATATCTGATCGATTCCTTCCAGACAAAGCAATTGATTTAATTGATGAGGCAGGTTCAAAAGTTCGCCTTCGTTCATACACGGCTCCACCAAATTTAAAGGAGCTTGAGCAGCGTTTAGACGAGACACGTAAAGAGAAGGATGCGGCTGTACAAAGCCAAGAGTTTGAGAAGGCTGCTTCATTACGTGACTCTGAACAACGTCTTCGTGAAGAACTAGAGGAAATGAAGAATGAATGGAAAAAGAAGCAAGGCCAAGAGGATACAGAAGTATCTGTTGATGATATTGCGCAAGTAGTTGCTAGCTGGACGGGAATTCCAGTTTCGAAGTTGGCTGAGGAAGAGACAGATCGTCTATTGAAAATGGAAGACATTCTTCATGAGCGAGTTGTTGGCCAAGAAGAAGCGGTTAAGTCAATTTCAAAAGCTGTACGTCGTGCTCGCGCAGGTCTAAAAGATCCTAAGCGTCCGATAGGCTCATTCATTTTCTTAGGTCCTACTGGGGTAGGTAAGACAGAATTAGCCCGTGCTGTAGCAGAAACGCTATTCGGCGATGAAGATTCTGTCATTCGAATCGATATGTCAGAATATATGGAAAAGCATTCAACAAGTCGTTTAGTTGGTTCGCCTCCTGGATATGTTGGACATGACGATGGCGGTCAATTAACAGAGAAAGTCCGTCGTAAGCCTTATTCTGTCATCTTGCTTGATGAAATTGAAAAAGCGCACCCAGAAGTCTTTAATATCTTACTTCAAGTACTTGAAGATGGTCGCTTAACAGACTCAAAAGGTCGTACGGTTGATTTCCGTAACACAGCGATTATTATGACTTCAAATGTTGGTGCAAGCACATTGCGTAAAAATAAGTTCCTTGGCTTTACAACAGATAGTGAAGGTCAAGAACATAAAGATATGAAGGATAAGGTAATGGAAGAATTAAAACGTAGCTTCCGTCCAGAATTCCTTAACCGTATTGATGAAATCATCGTCTTCCACTCACTTGAGAAGAAGCATATCCGTGAAATTATTACGCTAATGGCTGACCAACTTAAGACGCGTTTATCTGAGCAAGGAATTGAGTTTGAATTAACAGAAGCAGCGAAGGATAAGATTACTGACTTGGGATATGATCCTGAGTATGGTGCTAGACCACTTCGTCGTGCATTGCAAAAACAAGTTGAGGATCGCTTGTCAGAAGAATTGTTAAAAGGAACAATTGTAAAAGGACAAAAAGCGATTATCGATGTGAAGGACGGAGAGCTTACGGTTGAAGCTCGTGAAAATCTAAAAGTATAAAGAGATTGTTGGCTTATGACGAAAATGGGCTGATAAGTAAGAAAAGCCGAGGGATAGGCATACTCCCTCGGCTTTTTACCATATAGTATAGAAGAAACGGTCTTTTCCTTTTTAACTCTGCTACAATAGAACAAATGAGAGATGAAGGATGTGAGCTTTGCAAATGGCAAAAAAGAAAACAAAATTTGTTTGCCAAGAATGTGGTTATGAATCGGCAAAGTGGATGGGGAAATGTCCGAGCTGTCAAAGTTGGAATACGATGGTTGAGGAGTTTGAATCGACTGGAAAACAGTCGAGCAGAAGCTATGTTACGTCTGCGACAACTGGTGGATCTAAGCCACAATCGATTGTATCTGTTAAAAGTGATACGGAAGCAAGAATTAGTACGACGATGCTTGAGCTAGATCGTGTACTTGGTGGAGGAATTGTACCTGGTTCCCTTGTGCTTGTAGGTGGAGACCCTGGAATTGGAAAGTCTACCCTTTTACTGCAGCTATCAGCAAAATTAGCTCAGACCAAGCAAAAGGTGCTCTATATATCAGGGGAGGAATCGGTTAAACAAACAAAATTACGTTCAGACAGACTTGGTGTTACATCAGAAGATTTATATGTGTTAGCAGAAACCGATATAGCTTTTATTGAACGAGCGATTGACGAGGTTCAGCCTACGTTAGTTGTCATTGACTCCATTCAAACCGTTTATCAAGAAGACATTACATCAGCGCCAGGAAGCGTGGCGCAAGTAAGAGAATGTACAGCTGCTTTCATGAGAATCGCTAAAACAAGAGGGATTGCCATCTTTATCGTCGGTCATGTCACAAAACAAGGCTCGATTGCAGGCCCTAAGTTACTTGAGCATATGGTTGATTCCGTTCTTTATTTTGAAGGTGAGCGTCATCATACATACCGAATTTTACGAGCTGTCAAAAATCGGTTTGGTTCGACAAATGAGATGGGTATCTTTGAAATGAAGGAAATGGGACTTGAAGAAGTCTTAAATCCATCAGAGATCTTCTTAGAGGAACGCTCACAAGGGGCCGCTGGCTCAATTGTAGTGGCTTCCATGGAGGGCACAAGACCAGTACTTGTTGAGGTACAAGCATTAATTTCACCGACAAGCTTCGGTAATCCAAGAAGAATGGCAACGGGTGTGGATCACAACCGAGTATCGCTATTAATGGCTGTGCTTGAGAAGAGAGTGGGTCTACTGTTACAAAATCAGGATGCTTATTTGAATGTAGCAGGTGGTGTTCGGTTAGACGAACCAGCAATTGATTTGGCGGTTGCTCTTAGCATTGCTTCAAGCTTTCGTAATCGGGTACCGAATCCGATGGATGTGGCGATTGGTGAAGTCGGTTTAACGGGAGAAATTAGACGTGTTTCAAGAATTGAACAACGAGTAAACGAGGCGGCAAAGCTCGGTTTCCAAAGGGCGATCATTCCTGAAAGAAATTTAGGGGGTTGGACGTATCCTAAGGAAATCAAAGTGATTGGCGTTTCAACGTTAGAACAGGCACTAGAGGTCGGATTAGGAGGATAACAAATGGGGGAAGAGCAGAAGAGAAATCATTTTATTCAAAGTGTCTTAAAATTAGTGGCTCCAGGCACACCACTACGAGCTGGAATTGATAATGTTCTACGCGCAAAGACGGGTGGATTAATTGTCCTTGGCTACAGTAATGAGATGATCCAAGTCGTTGATGGTGGTTTTTTCATCAATTGTGATTTTTCACCTGCTTATTTATATGAGCTCGCAAAAATGGACGGTGCTATCATTCTTAGCGAAGATGCAAAACGAATTCTATATGCAAACACGCAACTTGTGCCAAACAATGGGATCACATCAAATGAAACAGGAATTCGTCATCGTACAGCGGAACGGGTAGCTAAACAAACAGGTAATTTAGTCATATCTATTTCTCAGCGGCGAAATGTCATCACCCTTTATCAAGGTGATTACCGTTATTCATTAAAAGATATCGGGGTCATTTTGACGAAAGCAAACCAAGCGATTCAAACATTAGAAAAATATAAAGTCGTACTTGATCAAGGGATTACGAACCTTGGTGCGCTAGAGTTTGAGGAGCTAGTTACCTTTCATGAAGTGACGCAAGTGATTCATCGAGTGCAAATGGTCCTCCGGATTAAACGAGAAATCCTTAGCTTTGTCAATGAGCTTGGAGATGAAGGGCGACTGATTACGATGCAGTTAAGTGAATTGGTCGCTAATACGGAAAAAGAAGCAATTTTACTATTAAAGGATTATGTGAAAGATCGTAAGCAGGACGTGACAGAGATTCTTCAAGAGCTAACAAAACTCCAAACAGAAGAGCTACTTGATGAACAGGAAATTGTAAAAGCGCTTGGTTACGGGAAAAACATTAATATCCAAGAGCAAGCTGTTTCACCAAGAGGATACCGAACTCTTCATCGAATCCCACGATTACCACCATCGATTATAGAGAACTTAATCGAAAAATACGGGAATTTATCGAGTATCATGTTTGCAAGTATTGGTGAGTTAGATGAAGTGGAAGGAATTGGAGAAGCGAGAGCGAAAATGATTAAAGATGGCCTTAATCGGATCCAAGAACAATTGTTCGTCGATCGTCATATTTAGCATTTTATTATTGACGCTTTTATTATAAAAATGTATAATTGTAAGTTTTAAAATTGACAATCAAAATAGCATTTGATACGTTTAAATAGTAATAAATAATCTTGGGATTTCATGTGAAATGCAGTTTGATAGGTTTTGATTTTGTAAACTTGTCTATAATAATAAAAGGAGGTGAATGTGGATGCTAAAAGGAATTATACAGCTTTTCTTTATTCTTACGGGAGGTGCATTAGGTTTTATCTTCATCCCAGAACTTATCCATATTACTAATATTGATGCTCCTTCATGGCTAATAAATTCCTATACAGGTGCGGTAATTGGTGCAGTCATGTTGTTTGTCACAACATTTTGGTTTGTGGATTATATTGTGAATTTGTTGAAATTACTTGAAGAAGCGATTGTTCGTGCTCCGATTACGGATGTACTATTTGGTTCAATGGGATTGATTATCGGTCTTATTGTTGCTTATTTAATTGGAATCCCTTTAAGTGCTACCAATATTACAGTCGTGAGTTCGGTTCTTCCAATTTTTGTGACGGTCTTTCTCGGGTATTTTGGCTTCCAAATTGGCTTTAAAAAGCGTGATGAACTGCTTAATTTGACGTCAATTACGCGTAATCTCGGCAAAGATAAGGATAAGAAAAAGGTTGAGGAACCAGATAGCAAAACAGGCAAACAGCTAAAAATTCTTGATACGAGTGTGATTATTGACGGGAGAATTGCTGATATTTGTAAAACTGGATTTCTTGAGGGTACGCTGGTTATTCCAGAATTTGTTCTTGAAGAATTACAACATATCGCAGATTCCTCTGATGTCTTAAAACGTAATCGTGGACGCCGCGGCTTAGATATTTTAAATAAAATTCAAAAGGAGCTCCCGATAAAGGTAGAGATTTATGAGGGGGACTTTGAAGAGATTTCAGAAGTGGATAGTAAACTTGTGAAGCTAGCCAAGGTTACTTCTGGTATGGTCGTAACCAATGATTTTAACTTAAATAAGGTTTGTGAGCTTCAAGGAGTTTCTGTTTTAAATATTAATGATTTGGCAAATGCGGTTAAGCCTGTCGTGTTACCTGGGGAAGAACTGAACGTCCAAGTGATCAAGGATGGGAAAGAGCAGCATCAAGGCGTTGCTTATTTAGATGATGGGACAATGATCGTTGTTGAAGGTGGTCGTGACCATATCGGAAAGCACATTGATGTTGTTGTAACGAGTGTTCTTCAAACGAGTGCAGGTCGAATGATTTTTGCTAAGCCGAAGTTATTAGAAAAAGCATTGTAAATAGTTTAAGTACAAGCGCTATCCTCCGATGTGTGAAGATTGGCGCTTCTCTTTTGCCCTTAACACAGATAAATGGCATGCAAAATACGGATTGATCATGCTAAAATAAGAACGATTGTGATGGGAGAGAGGATCATGAAATATAGTGTCATCATTCCAGCTGCAGGACAAGGTAAACGTATGAAGGCAGGGATGAATAAGCAATTTCTTGAGTTAAGAGGAGAACCACTCATCATCCATACTGTTCGTTTATTTGTGCATGACGCGTCTTGTCAAAAAATTGTGCTTGTAGCGAATCGAGATGAATGTGTGATGATGAAAACGTTAATGGAGAAATATCAGCTGTCAAAAGTAGTAGTCATAGAAGGTGGAGAAGAGAGACAGGATAGTGTCAGAAATGGACTTGCTTACGTTGAGGAAGAACAGATCGTACTTGTTCATGATGGGGCAAGACCATTTGTAACTGATGTTGTTATTAAAAGGTTAATACATAAGGCAGCGAAATCAGGTGCTGCTACAGTCGCTGTACCTGTAAAGGATACGATTAAACGAGTATTTTCGGGTAAAGTTATTGATACGCTAAAACGCGATGAACTTTGGCTGATCCAAACACCTCAAGCATTTAAAGCTCCCCTTTTAAAAGAGGCACACAAGCGTGCGTTAGAAGCTGAGCTTATCGGCACAGATGATGCTAGTCTTGTGGAGTGGCTTGGTCATGAGGTTGTCATTTCGGAAGGTGATTATCAAAATATTAAGCTAACAACGCCAGAGGATATTGTATTTGCGGAAGCGATTATGCAGGAAAAGGAGAGGAGAAAATCATGATGAGAATTGGACAAGGTTTTGATGTTCATCAATTAGTGGAGGGACGTCCACTTATTCTTGGCGGAATTACGATTCCGTATGAGAAAGGCTTGTTAGGTCATTCAGACGCTGATGTGTTATTACATACGATCGCTGATGCTGCACTTGGAGCTATTGGTGAAGGAGATATCGGCAAGCACTTCCCCGATACGGATATGGAATTTAAGGATGCTGACTCAGCAAAGCTTTTGACACATGTTTGGAATCTTGTTAAGGAGCAAGGTTACGAACTAGGAAATATTGATTGCACAATCATTGCTCAAAAGCCTAAAATGGCACCGCATATTGAGACAATGCGCGTACGAATTGCCCAATTGTTAGAAGCGGATGTAAGTCAGGTTAATGTGAAAGCAACGACAACAGAACAGCTTGGGTTTACAGGACGCGGGGAAGGAATTGCTTCTCAAGCAGTTATCTTGCTTCAAAAGCATTCATAATTAGTAACTCTACTTGACCGAGATGGTTATAATGGTGCTAAAATAGATAAAATGAAACTTTACAAAATAGGGGATGGGTTTATTCCTTTATTTTGTGTTAGTTGCATCAATCGGGATTTTACGGGCAAGTATCCTTTACTTAGACTTCCTTATTTCCTTTTAAAGTTTGAAGTAGGGTCTACTGTTCGTTAATGCGAGAAAAGTGAAAAAGAGCATTTTGATATGCTAGAAACGGAAGGTGTTAAAAATGGGAAGTGAAGTTCGCGTTAGGTTCGCCCCAAGTCCAACAGGGCATTTACATATTGGTGGTGCACGCTCTGCACTATTCAACTATTTATTTGCAAAGAATCAAGGTGGTAAATTCATTCTTCGTATTGAGGATACGGATCAAGCTCGTAATGTAGGTGCAGCGAAAGAGAAGCTCCTAGATAGCTTAAAGTGGCTTGGAATGGAATGGGATGAAAGCATTGATGTTGGTGGAGAGTATGGTCCGTATAGCTGTATGGAAAGACTTGATATTTATCAACAATATATCGACCAACTTCTTCAAGAAGGAAAGGCATATTATTGCTATATGACGGAAGAAGAGCTTGAAGCAGAACGTGAGGCTCAAAAAGCACGTGGTGAAATGCCAAGATACAGCGGTCGTGACCGTGATTTAACAGCAGAACAACGCAAGGCTTATGAAGATAAAGGACTTAAGCCAGTTGTTCGTTTCCGTGTTCCAGAAGGTCAAGTGATTCGTATTGATGATGCTGTACGCGGAGATGTAACGTTTGAATCTGATGGGATTGGTGATTTTGTTATTGCACGTAAAGATGGCATTCCGATGTATAACTTTGCGGTAGTCGTTGATGATCACTTAATGAAGATTAGTCATGTTGTGCGTGGCGAAGAACATTTATCGAATACGCCGCGTCAAGTCATGCTTTATCAAGCATTTGGATGGGAGGCTCCGCGCTTTGCTCATGCATCGCTTATTTTAAATCCTGATCGTCAAAAGATGAGTAAGCGTGATGAGTCGATTATTCAATTCGTTGAACAATATAAAGAGCTTGGATATATGCCAGAAGCCCTTGTTAACTTCCTTGCCCTTCTTGGTTGGTCACCTGTTGGTGAAGAGGAGATTTTCTCAATGGAGGAGCTTGGAGAGCAATTTAGCTTAGAGCGTGTTTCAAAAGCACCAGCAGTATTTGATACAGATAAGCTTGCTTGGATGAATAATCAATATATTAAAAAGGCAGATCTTGATACCGTTGTTGAGTTAGCCTTTCCTCATTTGATTAAAGCAGGCCGATTGCCAGAGGATATGAACGAAGAGCGTAAGGAATGGGCGAAGCGTTTAATTGGTCTTTATCAAGAGCAATTGCAATACGGAGCAGAAATTGTTGAATTGACAGACCTGTTCTTTAAGACGGAAATTGAGTATAATGAGGAAGCGCAAGCAGTTTTAGATGAAGAACAAGTGTCAGAAGTATTAGCGCAGCTTGTTTTGGAGCTTGACAATATTGAAGATTTTGTTGCGGAAAATATTAAAGCGGCAATCAAGGCTACTCAAAAAGCAACTGGTCACAAAGGGAAGAAGTTGTTTATGCCAATTCGTGTTGCAACGACTGGCCAAACACACGGACCTGAACTTCCAGATGCAATCGAAGTTCTTGGAAAAGCGGTTGTAAGCGCACGCCTACAGCGCTTATTAAATCAATAAACAAAACGTGTTGAGAGGGAAAAGTAAAAGCGAGCACTGCGATACAGAGAGAACCACCGTTGGCTGAAAGTGGTTTAGGCAACTTGCTTTGAACATGCACCCTTGAGCCTTTTTCTGAAATTCTAAAGAGAGTAGGAAAAAGCGAGTAGCGTCGTTAATCGCTAATAGAGTGAGTAGGTGATTGCCTACTTCTAACAGAGTGGAACCGCGCGATTGCGCCTCTGTGCATGCATATGCACAGAGGCGCTTTTTTTGTACATTAAGACAAATGCGCATTTTAAGCTATTACCAATAGACGATGATAATATCTTTTAAGAAATTGTGCTAAGAACACTCACGTCCTATGAGATGAGATTCTTATGCTTTCTAAGGGGGAAGAGGAGACAATGAAGAAGGTTTTTCGTACATTATTTAATGATGTTGATGTCGTGCTTGAACAAGATCCTGCAGCAAGAAGCCGACTTGAAGTGATTTTTACGTATTCTGGTGTTCATGCAATCTGGGCACACAGACTAGCTCATTGGTTGTGGAAATGCAAACTATATTTTATAGCGCGAGTCATTTCGCAAATTAGTCGTTTTTTTACAGGGATTGAAATTCATCCAGGGGCAGTTATTGGTCAGCGTCTTTTTATCGATCATGGGATGGGCGTGGTCATTGGGGAAACCTGTGAAATTGGTGATAATGTTACAATTTATCAAGGCGTAACCCTTGGTGGAACAGGAAAAGAAAAGGGGAAGCGTCATCCGACTGTAGAGGATAATGTTTTAATTGCTTCAGGAGCAAAAATATTAGGTTCATTCACAATTGGAGAAAATGCACGTATAGGGGCAGGTTCAGTTGTATTAAAAGAAGTGCCGCCGAATTCAACGGTTGTAGGTATTCCGGGGAAAATTGTCATTCAAGACGGGGTAAAGGTGGAGCATGGGCTTAATCACCATATATTGCCTGACCCAATTGCGGATAAACTAAAAGAATTAGAAGAAGAAGTAAAAGCTTTGCGAGCAGAAAAAGAACAACGATGAAGCTTCATCGTATGATGAGCAGCATACAGTATAGAAATGGCAAAAGAAGGAGTAGATGATCAGGATGGCCATCCAAGTCTATAACAGTTTGACGAAACAAAAGGAAGCCTTTATCCCAATGGAAGAGGGTAAGGTAAAGATGTATGTGTGTGGACCTACTGTATACAATTACATTCATATTGGAAATGCAAGACCGCCAATTGTATACGACATGGTACGTCGCTATTTAGAATACCGAGGATATGAGGTAACGTATATTTCGAATTTTACAGATGTTGATGATAAGATCATTCGCGCCGCAAATGAACTAGGTGAAGATGTTTTTGCTGTCGCAAATAAATTTATTGAAGCCTATCACCATGATACGTGCGCACTTGGAGTGAAGGAAGCAGATGTTCACCCGCGCGTGACTGAAACGATTCCAGAAATTATTGCGTTTATCGAAGCCTTAGTTAAAAAGGGCTATGCGTACGAATCAGGTGGTGATGTTTATTTTCGTACAAGAAAATTTGAAGGATACGGAAAGCTTTCTTCTCAATCAATCGAGGACCTGCGTTCAGGAGCAAGAATTGAAGTCGATGAACGGAAAGAAGATGCGCTAGATTTCGTACTTTGGAAAGCGGCGAAAGAGGGCGAAATTTTTTGGGGAAGTCCGTGGGGAAAAGGGCGCCCAGGCTGGCATATTGAGTGCTCAGCGATGGTGAAGAAATACCTTGGGGACACAATTGATATTCATGCTGGTGGTCAGGATTTATCTTTTCCTCATCATGAAAATGAAATTGCACAGTCAGAAGCGTTAACAGAAAAGCCGATGGCAAATTATTGGATGCATAATGGTTTTATTAATATTAATAACGAAAAAATGTCGAAATCACTCGGAAACTTCGTGTTAGCCAACGACATTATTCGACAGCATTCCGCAGAAGTTGTTCGTTTTTTCATGTTAACAGGTCATTATCGTAGCCCGATTAATTTCAGTGATGAACTGCTAGAGGGTGCTAAAAATGGTCTTGATCGATTAAAAACGGCTGTTTCAAGCTTAGAGCACAGATTGCAAGAGTCTGCTGATTTTGGTGAAGTGGGTGACTGGCTAGAGCGAATTGATGCGCTGAAAAAGCGATTTATCGATGAGATGGATGATGATTTTAATAGCGCAAATGGAATTGCTGTGATGTTTGATTTAGCAAAAGAAGCGAATCGTTACTTACGTGAAGAGAAGACATCAAAACAAGTTCTTCAAGCATTCCTAGCTTATTTTACTGAATTTGCTGATGTGCTAGGCATTGTGATTACAGAAAACAAAGAGCTGCTTGATGAGGACATAGAGGAACTGATTGAAAATCGTAACCAAGCGAGAAAAGACCGTAATTTCGCTTTAGCTGATCAGATCCGTGATGATTTAAAAGAGCAGGGTATTATACTAGAAGATACGGCACAAGGTGTACGTTGGAAGCGAGGCTAGGATGAAGATCGTTGAAGCGTCTACAGACCTCAAACAGTTAAATGCTCTTGCTCTAGCGTATATGGGAGATACGGTACTTGATATGTATGTACGCTACTATTTAATTGCTCAAGGAAATGTTCGTCCGCATCGTCTCCACGTTGAGGCAACGAAATATGTTTCAGCAAAGGCGCAAGCAGCTATTGTCGGTCAAATGCTCGAAGAAAACTTCTTAACAGAGGATGAAGTGGCGGTATTTAAGCGTGGCCGTAATGCTAAATCTGGTTCCATCCCAAAGAACACTGATTTAAATACGTATCGCTACTCGACAGGTTTTGAAGCATTGCTTGGGTATCATTACTTTCAAGGAGAACAAGATCGTTTAGATGAAATCATGAAAAAGGCATTTAGGATTATTGGGCAAAACAATAAATAAAAGAAAGGAGCACCCTGATGAATCAAGAATTTATAGTCGGTAAAAATCCTATTATTGAAGCATTAAAATCAGGTCATGCCATTAATAAGATTTGGATAGCAGAAGGCTCACAGAAAGGGCAAATGACGAAAGTAATTGAGCTAGCAAAGGAGAATGGAGTTCTCATTCAGCAAGCACCCAAAAAGAAATTAGCTCAGCTTGTAGATAGCGATAATCATCAAGGCGTTGTCGCTTCTATTGCAGCTTATGAGTATGCGGAAATAGACGACCTCTTTCATGTTGCAGAAGAGAGAGGAGAGGAGCCGTTTTTCCTTCTGTTAGATGAACTAGAGGATCCGCATAATCTCGGCTCGATCCTAAGGACAGCAGATGCAGTTGGGGCTCACGGTGTGATTATTCCAAAAAGGAGAGCGGTTGGACTCACACAAACAGTGGCGAAAGCATCTACCGGAGCAATTGAGTATGTGCCCGTTGCTCGTGTGACTAATTTAGCTAGGACAATGGATGATTTGAAAAAGCGTGGGCTCTGGTTTGCTGGAACCGATGCTAAAGGTAGTGAGGATTACCGCCAAGCAGCCTTTGATATGCCAATCGGTCTTGTGATCGGCAGTGAGGGGAAAGGGATAAGTCGCTTGATTAAAGAAAAGTGTGACTTCCTCATCCGTATTCCGATGGTTGGGCATGTGACGTCATTAAATGCATCAGTTGCAGCAAGTTTACTCATGTATGAAGTGTATCGGCGACGTCATGAAGTAGGCAGTGAATGAGATGGAGGACATCTTGCTCGTCGATGGCTATAACATGATTGGAGCCTGGCCAGAGTTACGTGATTTAAAAGACAGAGATTTCGGTTTAGCGCGGGATCGTCTTGTCGAAATAATGGCTGAGTATCAAGCCTATACAGGTTATAAAGTAAAAGTGGTCTTTGATGCACACATGGTCGCGGGGATCGGTAAAAAGTACCATAATCATCGTATTGATGTTATTTATACGCGAAAAAATGAAACAGCAGATGAACGAATTGAAAAGCTCGTTCATGAGTTGAAGCGAATTGATACACGAATCCATGTTGCCACCTCTGACTTTATGGAGCAATCATTAACATTCGGTAGTGGGGCATTAAGGAAGTCGGCTCGTGAGTTGCTTTCGGAGACAGAATTAACGGAAAAAGGAATCGACATAGAAGTTGAAAAAACGAGAAAACAGCAGCATTCGACAAAAATTCCCCTTACTGATGAAATTGCTGAAATTTTTGAAAAATGGCGTCGACAGCGTTGATGCATGGTTGACCTGCTGGAAATCTGTGCTATATAATGTTCCTATAATTTAGACAACAGCAAAGGTCGGAGGGATTGTCGTGAACATAGACCTTCAAGAAACCGAATTAAAGCCCAATTATGAATGCGTCAAAGATGGTGATTTGGTTGTATTTGTGCGAAACGGGGATAGTGCTGCGCTTGAATTCTTGATTAATAAATATAAGAATTTTGTCCGTGCTAAGGCAAGATCTTATTTCCTGATTGGCGCTGATCATGAAGACATTGTGCAAGAAGGTATGATCGGACTGTATAAAGCAGTTCGTGATTTTAATGGGGACAAGCTATCTTCATTCAAAGCTTTTGCTGAACTATGTATTACGAGGCAAATCATTACAGCAATTAAGACTGCGACAAGGCAGAAGCATATCCCTTTAAACTCTTATGTTTCTTTGGATAAGCCTTTGTATGATGAAGAATCTGAGCGAACTTTACTTGATGTTATTTGTGGAACACGTGTCACGGATCCAGAAGAGCTGTTGATTAACCAAGAAGAATTTGAGGACATTGAATTGAAAATGGGAGAACTACTGAGTGATTTAGAGCGACAAGTTCTGATGCTTTATCTTGATGGCAGATCGTATCAAGAGATATCTGTAGACCTTAAGCGACATGTCAAGTCAATTGATAATGCTCTCCAGCGAGTAAAACGAAAGCTAGAGCGTTATGTTGAATTAAAAGGAGTCTCCTTAACGTAAGGATAACATGCGGCGTCTAATGCTTGAACATAGATGCCGTTTTTTGTATGCTCTCTCTACTACGAATTGACATGCAATATTGGCTATGATAGAGTGGGATAGTGTGTACTTCAGAAGGTGGAGGTGCGGCGTGCGTAGCAAGATTATACTCGCTTGTGAGATCTGTAGGTCACGTAATTACTCGACACAAAAGAATAAACAATCTCACACTAACCGCATTGAGGTGAAGAAGTTCTGCAAAACTTGCCAAGAACATACTCTTCATCGTGAAACGAAGTAAGAAGTGAATAGCGGTTCTTTTTTTGTTGTCTAATCAGAAACTTTTAAAACCATGATAACTTTCTGGACGAATAAAAAAAGACTAGGGCTTTTCGTCATAAAGGACTTGGGGATAAGCCAAGTTTTACTAAGAATCATACGTTGAAAAAACAAATGCTTATTTCGAATAGATAAGAGTTCGTTTGTCTATATTGATTTGTGCTGGAGGTGTCTGTCTTGGCTGGCGGAGTGAAAAATATCGGGAAGTTTTTCCGTGAAGTCGCGCAAGAAATGAAACGTGTATCGTGGCCTAGTCGTAAAGAACTGACTCGTTATACGTGGGTTGTTCTCGGTACGGTGATTTTTATGACAATTTTCTTTGCAATTGTTGATTACGGGATTTCAGAACTTGTTCGCATCCTACTCGGATAAATTTCTGCGTGTAATCGTTGAAACAGTTTAAGCTTCTATAGCGAAGAGGAGGGAAGGACAAAACCGTCCTAAATAACATGGAAAAAAATTGGTATGTAGTTCATACGTATTCGGGGTACGAAAACAAGGTTAAGACCAACTTGGAAAAGCGGGTTGAGTCGATGGATATGACGGATAAGATTTTCCGTGTTCTTGTGCCTGTTGAAGAAGAAACAGAAGTGAAAAATGGAAAAACGAAATCAGTAACGAAAAAAGTCTTTCCTGGTTATGTCATCGTTGAGATGGTTATGACAGATGACTCGTGGTATGTTGTTCGAAACACACCAGGCGTAACGGGATTTGTCGGTTCTGCGGGGGCTGGTTCTAAGCCAACACCACTTCTTGAAGAAGAAGTAGAGGCGATCTTGAAACAGATGGGTGTGGAGCAGCCAAAAGCAGAAGTTGATTTTGAATTAAAAGAATCTGTTAAGGTGAAAGAGGGTCCTTTTGCGAACTTTGTCGGTTCAATTGAGGATATTCAAATAGATAAGCAGAAACTAAAAGTTCACGTAAATATGTTTGGACGTGAGACGCCAGTTGAGCTTGACTTCACTCAAGTTGAAAAGATTTAACGAAAAAACTTGATATCTATTTGTGAAGGTGATAAAATCTTCATGTTTGATATGGTTTTATCACATGAACCATCGGGTGCATGATTGCATCCGTTTTTTGAGTGGGAGGGTGTAGACACCCGGATAACCACATCACGGACTTAAGGAGGTGTGTCACGTGGCTAAAAAGGTAATTAAAATGGTTAAGTTGCAAATCCCTGCTGGGAAAGCTAATCCAGCGCCACCAGTTGGTCCTGCATTAGGTCAAGCAGGTGTTAATATCATGGGTTTCTGTAAAGAATTTAACGCTCGTACTTCAGACCAAGCGGGTCTTATCATCCCGGTTGAAATCACGGTATTTGAAGACCGTTCGTTTACATTCATCACGAAAACTCCACCAGCTGCTGTTCTATTGAAAGTTGCTGCTGGAATCGAGTCAGGTTCTGGTGAGCCTAACCGTACAAAGGTTGCTACAGTGAAACGCGATAAAGTGCGCGAGATTGCTGAAACGAAAATGCCTGATCTAAACGCAGCAAATGTTGAATCTGCTATGCGTATGGTTGAAGGTACTGCTCGTAGCATGGGTATCGTGATTGAAGACTAATTGGTAAGTTGCTGGAGGTTGCGATGAGGATAATCCCTCTTTACCTAAACGTTTAGGTTCGCAACCTTTCATAGTGGGAGGTACTACCGCTAAAACCACAATCGAGGAGGAAATAGCATGGCTAAAAAAGGTAAAAAGTATCAAGATGCTCTTAAACTTGTTGATCGCGACACAGTGTATCAAGTAGAAGAAGCTATTGAATTAGTTAAAAAGACTGCAACAGCTAAGTTTGACGAAACAGTTGAAGTAGCTGTACGTCTTGGTGTTGACCCTAAGAAAGCAGACCAACAAATTCGTGGTGCTGTTGTTCTACCGAACGGTACAGGTAAAACACAACGCGTTCTTGTTTTCGCAAAAGGCGAAAAAGCAAAGGAAGCAGAAGCTGCTGGCGCTGACTATGTAGGTGATGAGGATTTCATCAACAAGATCAACCAAGGTTGGTTTGAATTTGATGTTATCGTTGCGACTCCTGACATGATGGCGCAAGTTGGTAAACTAGGTCGTGTTCTTGGACCAAAAGGCTTAATGCCAAACCCTAAAACTGGTACGGTAACATTTGATGTAACTAAAGCGGTTAATGAAATCAAAGCGGGTAAAGTTGAATACCGTGTTGATAAAGCTGGTAACATCCACGTGCCAATTGGTAAAGTTTCTTTTGAAACTGAGAAGCTTATCGAAAACTTCAAGACAATCATTGAAACTCTAGTTAAAGTTAAGCCTGCTGCTGCAAAAGGTACGTACATGAAGAACGTAGCTGTTGCTTCAACAATGGGCCCTGGAGTTCGTGTGAATGCATCTGCTTTCGCAAGATAATGATTGACTTTTGAATTTGTTATGTATATACTCTTAAGAGTGTCTTATACATGACACATGAAAATTGAATGTCATACCGTAGACAGTAGGAGCGTTTTTCGCTTAATTTCCTACCGAGGTAAGCAATAGATACAGAAAGATCATCTGTGTTTGTATGCCCTCATGTCTGCATGGGGGCTTTTTATATGCTTCTGAAGCGGTATGGTACTAAACCACGGGAGGTGTAAGGATGAGCGTATTAGAACAGAAAAAGCAGGTTGTAGCGGATATCGCAGCGAAACTTAACGGAAGTAAAGCAACGGTTGTTGTTGACTACCGTGGGTTGAATGTTGCTGAGGTGACTGAACTTCGTAAGCAACTTCGTGAAGCTGGTGTTGAGTTCAAAGTATATAAGAACACACTTACTCGTCGTGCAACTGCAGAGGCTAACTTAACTGAGCTTGATGCACAGCTTGTAGGTCCTACAGCAATTGCATTTAGCGCAGAAGATGTTATCGCGCCTGCAAAAGTGCTTAACGAATTTGCTAAAAAACACGAAGCTCTTGAAATCAAGGCTGGTGTAATCGAAGGACAAGTTGCATCTGTTGAAGAGATTAAAGCTCTTGCAGAACTACCTTCTCGCGAAGGACTTCTATCTATGCTTGCAAACGTACTTCAAGCTCCAATGCGTGGTTTTGCATTGGTTACAAAGGCAGTTGCAGATCAGAAAGAAGAACAAGGCGCTTAATTTCTGCGTATCTCAAACTTCCACGAGTGCTTGTGGAAGTAAGATGTGCGAGTTAACATTTGTCGCTTAACATGCACGTAATAAAAAATTAAAACAAAATTAGGAGGATTTACAATGACTAAAGAACAAATCATTGAAGCGGTTAAAGAAATGACAGTTTTAGAACTTAACGACCTAGTTAAGGCAATCGAAGAAGAGTTTGGTGTAACTGCTGCTGCTCCTGTAGCTGTAGCTGCTGCTGGTGGAGACGCTGGCGCTGCTGAGAAAACAGAATTTGATGTTATCCTTGCATCTGCTGGTGCTTCTAAAATCAACGTTATCAAGGTTGTTCGTGAAATCACAGGCCTTGGTCTTAAAGAAGCGAAAGCACTTGTTGATGGTGCTCCAGCTCCAATTAAAGAAGGCGCTTCTAAAGAAGAAGCTGAAGAAGCAAAAGCTAAGCTTGAAGAAGCTGGTGCTTCAGTAGAAGTTAAGTAATAATTTTTTGTGTAAGGACTCGCTCTTGAGCGAGTCCTTTTTCATTCAATCATTTATTGGTTATACTAATTAAGAAGATTTTTAGAGACAGAAAGGAGTGAGAGCTGTATGTCTGAACATTATTATTCGAAAAGCCCAGATGTCGCTAGTGACGAGCGTGATTGGACTTTTACATTAAGGAATCATTCATTTCGCTTCTATTCGGATCGTGGCGTATTCTCTAAAAGTGAAGTCGATTTCGGGAGTAGGTTGTTAATAGAAACGTTTGTTTTTCCAAAGCAAGCTGGTGATATTCTTGATGTTGGTTGTGGTTATGGGCCAATTGGATTATCTCTTGCTAAAGAAGATGCTAATCGCACGGTTCATATGGTAGATGTGAATGATAGAGCTCTAGCGCTATCAAAGAAAAATGCCGAGCGCAATCAAATAGACAATGTTGTTGTGTATCAAAGTGATTGTCTTGATCGAGTTTCAAAAAGAGACTTCGTTGCTATTTTGACGAATCCTCCCATTCGAGCTGGCAAGCAGGTTGTTCATACAATCTTTGAGCAAGCGGAGCAGCATCTCTCTAATGGTGGTGAGCTTTGGGTTGTTATTCAGAAGAAACAAGGAGCTCCTTCAGCAATTGAAAAATTGAAGACATTATTTCCTGAAGTTGAGATAGTCGACAAGGAAAAAGGCTATTTTATTCTTAAAGCCAAAAAGATTTGACCGGGCATGTCTTTTGTGATATTGTTATTTAATGCGTATAACTACCTTTTTTTAGATTTATTCTTCATTAAAAGTCAAGAGGAAAATGTTGAATAACGATGGATGATGGTGGTTATACTGAAATAATCGAATGCAATAGGGAGGAATTTGGTTTTAAAAGAGAACCATTTTTCTTTTTGATAGTTAGAAGTGAAGCGTGCTTTCTTCTAGCTGTTTGTTTGTTAGTGTACGGTTTTATTCTTAATCTATAAAAATGCAATCATCTATTTTTGCTTTCTGTTTGCTTGGGAAGTAGAGTAGGTGAAATCATTTTTAGATACTATAACGCGAGATTTGAGGGGTGAATCAGTTGACAGGTCAACTAGTTCAGTATGGACGCCACCGCCAGCGAAGAAGCTATGCAAGAATTAACGAAGTGCTGGAGCTGCCGAATTTAATTGAGATTCAGACAGCATCCTATCAGTGGTTTCTTGATGAGGGCCTTAGAGAAATGTTCCAAGATATTTCTCCAATACAAGACTTCACAGGGAACTTGGTTCTAGAATTTATTGACTATAGTCTTGGAGAACCGAAGTATGATGTAGACGAATCAAAAGAGCGTGATGTTACGTATGCAGCACCATTACGTGTGAAGGTTCGTTTGATCAACAAGGAGACTGGGGAAGTCAAAGAGCAAGAAGTATTTATGGGGGATTTCCCATTGATGACTGAAACAGGGACGTTCGTTATTAACGGAGCAGAACGTGTTATTGTTTCCCAGCTTGTTCGTTCACCAAGTGTGTACTATAGTCAGAAAACGGATAAGAACGGTAAAAAAGGCTTCACGGCTACAGTAATTCCAAACCGTGGTGCGTGGTTGGAACTCGAGACAGACGCCAAGGATATCGTTTATGTTCGTATAGACCGCACAAGAAAAATCCCAGTAACGGTTCTTTTGCGTGCATTAGGTTTTGGATCTGATCAAGAGATCATTGATTTATTAGGCGAAGATGAATATCTTCGCAACTCGTTAGAAAAAGATAACACTGACGGAACAGATAAGGCTTTACTTGAAATTTATGAGCGTCTTCGTCCAGGTGAACCACCTACTGTCGATAATGCGAAGAGCCTCTTAGAATCAAGATTCTTTGATCCAAAGCGTTATGATCTAGCAAATGTAGGACGTTATAAAATTAATAAAAAGCTTCATATTAAAAATCGTTTATTTAATCAACGTCTCGCGGAAACGCTAGTAGATCCAGAAACAGGAGAAGTTATTGCTGAAGAAGGAACACTTCTAGATCGCCGCGCATTAGATCGTATTTTACCGTATATCGAGAATAATGTCGGTTTCCGTCATGTTCGTGCTTCTGGTGGAGTAGTGGAAGATGAAGATATCGAATTACAATCGATTTTGATTTATGCTCCTAATGATCAAGAAGGTGAGCGCACAATTCGTGTCATTGGTAATGCTATGGTTGAGCGTGATGTAAAACACATTACACCAGCTGACATTATTGCTTCTATTAACTATTTCTTTAACTTATTGCACGGTGTCGGTGACACAGATGATATTGATCATTTAGGAAACCGTCGTCTACGTTCAGTTGGAGAGCTTCTCCAAAATCAATTCCGTATCGGGTTATCTCGTATGGAGCGTGTGGTTCGTGAACGTATGTCGATTCAAGATCCGAATATGATTACGCCACAAGCGTTAATTAACATTCGTCCAGTTATTGCTTCTATTAAAGAGTTCTTTGGTAGCTCTCAGTTATCACAGTTCATGGATCAAACAAATCCTTTAGCAGAGTTAACTCATAAGCGTCGTCTTTCGGCACTTGGACCTGGTGGTTTGACTCGTGAACGTGCGGGCTTCGAAGTTCGTGACGTTCACTACTCACACTATGGTCGTATGTGTCCAATTGAAACGCCAGAGGGACCTAACATCGGTCTGATTAACTCCCTTTCATCATATGCAAAGGTAAATGAGTTCGGCTTTATGGAAACACCGTATCGTCGTGTTGATCCGGATACAGGAAAAGTTACTTCTCAAATTGATTATTTAACTGCCGATGAAGAGGATAATTACGTTGTTGCACAGGCAAATGCGCGCCTTGCTGAGGACGGCTCATTCATCGATGATAATATTATTGCCCGTTTCCGTGGTGAAAACACAGTTGTACCTCGTGAACGTCTAGACTACATGGATGTATCACCGAAGCAAGTTGTTTCTGCTGCTACATCGTGTATCCCGTTCTTAGAAAACGATGACTCGAACCGTGCACTAATGGGAGCAAACATGCAACGTCAGGCAGTTCCTTTGCTTGTTCCAGAAGCACCTTTTGTAGGTACAGGTATGGAGCATGTTTCAGCCAAAGATTCAGGTGCAGCCATTGTTTCTAAATCTAAAGGGATTGTTGAACGTGTAACTGCAAAAGAAATTTGGGTCCGCCGTCTTGAAGAAGTGGACGGTAAGGAAGTTAAAGGTGACCTTGATAAGTATAAATTACAAAAATTCATCCGTTCCAACCAAGGAACTAGTTACAACCAACGTCCAATTGTTGCTGAAGGAGATGTCGTTTCAAAACGTGAAATCTTAGCTGATGGTCCGTCGATGGAACTAGGTGAAATGGCACTTGGCCGTAACGTTATGGTTGGTTTCATGACGTGGGATGGTTATAACTATGAGGATGCAATCATTTTAAGTGAACGTCTCGTTAAGGATGACGTGTATACATCTGTTCATATTGAAGAATATGAATCAGAAGCACGTGATACAAAGCTTGGACCAGAAGAAATTACGCGTGATATCCCTAATGTCGGGGAAGATGCTCTGAAGAATCTTGATGAGCGTGGAATTATCCGTGTTGGTGCTGAAGTAAAAGATGGAGATATTCTTGTAGGGAAAGTAACACCTAAGGGAGTTACAGAGCTTACAGCTGAAGAACGTCTTTTACACGCAATTTTCGGTGAAAAAGCACGTGAGGTTCGTGATACATCACTTCGCGCTCCGCATGGTGGCGACGGAATTGTCCTTGATGTGAAGATTTTCAATCGTGAAGATGGCGATGAACTACCACCTGGTGTAAATCAGTTGGTTCGTGTATACATCGTACAGAAGCGTAAAATTCACGAAGGAGATAAAATGGCAGGTCGTCATGGTAATAAAGGTGTAATCTCACGTATTTTACCAGAAGAAGATATGCCTTATTTACCTGATGGAACACCGATTGATATCATGTTAAATCCGTTAGGGGTACCATCGCGTATGAATATCGGGCAAGTGCTTGAACTTCACTTAGGAATGGCTGCCCGCAAACTAGGGATTCATGTTGCTTCTCCTGTATTTGATGGAGCAAATGAAGAAGATGTTTGGGGAACGCTTGAAGAAGCAGGTATGGCTCGTGATGGTAAAACGGTTCTATATGATGGTCGTACAGGTGAACCATTTGATAACCGTGTATCTGTTGGAATCATGTATATGATTAAACTCGCTCACATGGTTGACGATAAGCTACATGCTCGTTCAACTGGACCTTACTCTCTTGTTACGCAACAGCCATTAGGAGGTAAAGCTCAATTTGGTGGTCAGCGTTTTGGAGAGATGGAGGTTTGGGCGCTTGAAGCATACGGAGCAGCTTATACATTGCAAGAGATTTTAACTGTTAAGTCCGATGATGTAGTCGGTCGTGTTAAAACTTATGAAGCAATTGTTAAAGGTGAAAACGTACCAGAGCCTGGTGTACCAGAATCATTTAAAGTTCTTATCAAAGAGCTACAATCATTAGGTATGGACGTGAAGATGCTCACAAGCAACGAAGAAGAAATTGAAATGAGAGAGCTTGACGATGAAGAAGAGCAAACAAGCGAAAAGTTAAATCTTAACTTCGAATCAAGTGAATCAAACGCATAAATTGATGTAAGCAGTTTGGGAGCTAGTGATAAGCTAGTTCCCTCGACTGTCTATTCATTTAGTATTGAATGAATAATGTATCAGCCATCGCATTCGTGTAGAATTAGTCATGGAAACCAAAAGGGAGGTAAGCCCCTTGTTAGATGTAAATAACTTCGAATATATGAAAATCGGCCTCGCTTCACCGAATAAGATCCGTTCTTGGTCTAGAGGGGAAGTTAAAAAGCCAGAAACAATAAACTACCGTACACTAAAGCCTGAAAAGGATGGTCTTTTCTGCGAGAGAATCTTTGGTCCTCAAAAAGACTGGGAGTGTCACTGTGGGAAATATAAGCGTGTTCGTTACAAAGGTGTTGTTTGTGATCGTTGTGGTGTTGAAGTAACGCGTGCGAAAGTTCGTCGTGAACGCATGGGTCATATTGAACTTGCTGCACCAGTGTCACATATTTGGTATTTCAAAGGCATTCCTAGTCGTATGGGTCTTGTCCTTGATATGTCGCCACGTTCATTGGAAGAAGTCATTTACTTTGCTTCTTATGTAGTTACGGATCCAGGTGATACACCGCTTGAAAAAAAGCAACTTTTATCTGAAAAGGAATTCCGTACGTATCGTGATAAATACGGTCGTTCATTCACGGCTCAAATGGGTGCCGAAGCAATTCGTAAGCTATTAGCTGATATTGATCTTGAAAAAGAAGTTGGTTTATTAAAAGAAGAGCTTGTTACAGCTCAAGGCCAACGACGTACACGTGCAGTGAAGCGTCTTGAGGTATTAGAAGCATTCCGTCATTCAGGCAATGAACCTTCGTGGATGGTTCTTGATGTGCTTCCGGTTATTCCTCCAGAGCTACGTCCGATGGTTCAACTTGACGGTGGACGTTTTGCTACGTCAGATCTTAATGACCTGTATCGTCGTGTAATCAACCGCAACAATCGCTTGAAGCGTCTTCTGGACTTAGGAGCACCGAATATTATTGTGCAAAATGAGAAGCGTATGCTTCAAGAAGCAGTTGATGCGTTAATCGATAACGGTCGTCGTGGTCGTCCAGTTACAGGTCCAGGTAATCGTCCTCTAAAATCACTTTCACATATGTTGAAAGGGAAGCAAGGTCGTTTCCGTCAAAACCTTCTTGGAAAGCGTGTTGACTATTCTGGTCGTTCTGTAATCGTTGTAGGTCCTAACCTTAAGATGTACCAATGCGGGCTACCAAAAGAAATGGCTCTTGAACTCTTTAAACCATTTGTTATGAAAGAGCTTGTTGGTAAAGGGCTTGCTCATAATATTAAGAGTGCAAAACGTAAGGTAGAGCGTGTGCAACCAGAAGTATGGGATGTTCTTGAAGAAGTAATCCGTGAGCATCCAGTTCTATTAAACCGCGCACCTACTCTTCACCGACTTGGTATTCAAGCGTTCGAACCAATTCTAGTTGAAGGTCGTGCAATTAAACTTCATCCGCTCGTATGTACAGCTTATAATGCTGACTTTGACGGTGACCAAATGGCTGTCCACGTTCCATTATCAGCAGAAGCACAAGCAGAAGCTCGTATTCTAATGCTTGCTGCACAAAATATCCTTAACCCGAAGGATGGAAAGCCGGTTGTTACACCTTCACAGGATATGGTACTTGGTAACTATTACTTAACATTAGAGCGTAAAAATGCTCTAGGTGAGGGTTCGGTTTTCAAAGATACAAATGAAGCGTTAATTGCTTATCAAAATGGTTATGTTCATTTGCATAGTAGAGTAGCTATTCCTGTTGCTTCACTAGGTAAAACAACATTCCGCGATGATCAAGCAAATAAATTGCTATTAACAACAGTCGGGAAGCTAATTTTTAATGAAATCTTACCAGAAACATTCCCTTATGTGAATGAACCGACAATGACGAACTTAGAAGTAGCTACTCCCGATAAATACATTACAGCTAGCACAACTAATGTAAAAGAACACTTTGCTAATAGCGAACTTGTTCCACCGTTTAAGAAAGGCTTCCTAGGAAACATTATTGCGGAAGTATTTAAGAAGTTTGCAATTGCAGAAACTTCTAAAATGCTTGACCGAATGAAGGACTTAGGATTTAAACATTCGACCAAAGCTGGTATTACAGTCGGTGTCGCTGATATCGTTGTACTGGCAGAGAAGAAAGAAATTTTAGCGGAAGCAGAGCTAAAGGTTGAGAAGGTTCTTAAGCAGTTCCGCCGTGGTTTAATTACGGAGGAAGAGCGTTATGACCGTGTTATCTCGGTCTGGAGTGAAGCGAAAGATGTTATCCAGAATAAGCTAATGGGCACGCTTGACACAAGTAACCCAATCTTTATGATGAGTGACTCTGGAGCTCGTGGTAACGCATCTAACTTTACACAGCTTGCAGGTATGCGTGGACTAATGGCTAACCCGTCTGGTCGAATTATTGAACTTCCAATTAAATCGAGTTTCCGTGAAGGTCTTACAGTACTCGAATACTTCATCTCTACACATGGTGCGCGTAAAGGTCTTGCCGATACAGCACTTAAAACAGCTGACTCAGGTTACCTAACTCGTCGTCTTGTTGACGTTGCGCAGGATGTTATTGTACGTGAAGATGATTGCGGAACAGACCGAGGTCTAGCTGTAAGAGCAATTAAAGAAGGAAATGAAGTTATTGAAGGCTTATATGACCGTCTTGTAGGTCGTGTGGCATTTAAGACACTTAAGCACCCAGAAACTGGGGAGGTCTTAATTGGAAAGAATGGATTGATTCGTGAGGAAATCGCGAAGCAAATTGTTGATGCGGATATTGAAGAAGTAACGATTCGTTCCGTCTTTACGTGTGATACGCGCCACGGTGTATGTAAAAAATGTTATGGCCGTAACCTAGCAACAGGAAGTGACGTTGAGGTTGGTGAGGCAGTTGGTATTATTGCTGCACAATCAATCGGTGAGCCAGGTACTCAGCTTACAATGCGTACGTTCCATACTGGTGGGGTTGCCGGAGATGATATTACACAAGGTCTTCCGCGTATCCAAGAGATCTTTGAAGCTCGTAATCCTAAAGGTCAAGCTCTTATTTCTGAAATCGATGGAGAAATCATTGACTTTAAAGATGGAGATAAGCGTGAAATTACAATTAAGAGCGATATGGAAACAAAGAGTTATGCAATTCCATACGGATCTCGTTTAAAAGGTGCTGTCGGAGATATGGTTGTTGCTGGTCAATCAATCACAGAAGGTTCCATAGATCCAAAAGAACTTTTAAAGGTAAAAGGAATGAATGAAGTACAAGAATACCTCCTTCGTGAAGTGCAAAAAGTATACCGTATGCAAGGGGTAGAAATTGGTGATAAGCACGTAGAAGTAATGGTACGTCAAATGCTTCGTAAAGTTCGTGTTGTCGACGCTGGTGAAACGAATGTTCTTCCTGGTTCTCTTATTGAAATTCAGCAGTTTAATGATGAGAATAAGAAAGTTCTTCTTGAAAGAAAGCGTCCTGCAACTGGGAAGCCTGTGTTGCTTGGGATTACAAAAGCATCACTTGAAACAGACTCATTCTTATCTGCTGCATCATTCCAAGAAACAACTCGTGTCTTAACAGATGCTGCTATAAAAGGTAAGCGTGATGAACTACTTGGCCTTAAAGAAAATGTTATTATCGGTAAGCTTGTACCAGCTGGAACAGGAATGCCACGTTATCGTAATTTGAACATTCACTCTAAGTATGATGAGCAAGCCGCGGAAGTGGTTGAAGGTACAACGTCAGAAGAAGCTCTTACTCACGAATAAATTTATTCAAAGAGATATTGACACCTTGATATGAGAGTGATAAGATATCAAAGTGTGCCTGAGAAACCTGTTGCTTTGGAGGATTATTCATGTCTTATGAAAAAGTCTTACAGGCTAATGACCTAATAATAGGTACAAAACAAACGCTTAAGGCGCTTGATGATGGTAATGTTTCTAAGGTGATTATCGCAAGAGATGCTGAGTACCGAGTGATCTATAAGGTTGAAGCATTAGCGAAAACCAAAGACATACCACTTGTATATGTCGACTCAATGAAGAAGCTTGGAAAAGCTTGTGGAATTGAAGTTGGTGCAGCCACTGTTGCTTTAAGGAAGTAATCGTGTTTTTGCCAATCGGGGTGATCCGTTTGGCAAAAACTTTCCTTTTGCCCAAAGATGAACCACCTGGATCAGTGGTCTTAACTAATGAAAGAGAGGAGGAAATATTCATGCCTACAATTAATCAGTTAATTCGTAAAGGTCGCGTTGCGAAAGTAAAGAAGTCTGACTCTCCAGCACTTAACAAAGGTTTCAACAGCTTCAAGAAAGCTCAAACAAACCTTTCATCTCCACAAAAACGTGGTGTTTGTACTCGTGTTGGTACGATGACTCCGAAGAAGCCGAACTCAGCTCTTCGTAAATATGCGCGTGTTCGTTTAACGAACCAAATTGAAGTTACAGCGTATATCCCAGGTATCGGACACAACTTACAAGAGCACAGTGTTGTTCTTATTCGTGGTGGACGTGTAAAGGATTTACCAGGGGTACGTTACCATATCGTTCGTGGTGCGCTTGATACTGCTGGTGTACAAAACCGTATGCAAGGTCGTTCTAAGTACGGAACAAAGCGCCCGAAAGCGCCTAAAAACTAATTTAATAATAGAAGGAAGGAGGGGACTTTATGCCTCGTAAAGGACCAGTCGCTCGTCGCGATGTATTACCAGATCCTATTTATAAAACGAAGTTAGTTACTCGTCTAATTAACCGTATTATGGTTGATGGTAAGCGTGGTGTTGCACAAACAATTCTTTATAATGCATTTGATATCGTAAGAGAACGCAGTGGAAACGATCCTATGGAAGTATTTGACCAAGCGCTTAAGAACATTATGCCTGTTCTTGAAGTTAAGGCTCGTCGTGTTGGTGGTGCAAACTATCAAGTACCGATCGAAGTTAAGCCTGAACGTCGTACTACACTAGGTCTTCGTTGGTTAGTAAATTATTCACGTCTTCGCGGAGAGAAGACGATGGAAGAACGTCTAGCAAACGAAATTCTTGACGCTGCAAACAATACAGGTGCTGCTGTTAAGAAACGTGAAGATACTCATAAGATGGCTGAAGCGAACAAAGCATTCGCTCACTATCGCTGGTAGAATTCGAATCATATCAAATAAATTGATTGAATTAGGAAGGAGAAATAACCTATGGCAAGAGAGTTCTCCTTAAAAGATACGCGTAATATCGGTATCATGGCTCACATCGATGCTGGTAAAACAACAACAACTGAACGTGTACTTTTTTACACTGGACGTGTTCATAAAATTGGTGAAACTCATGAAGGTGCTTCACAAATGGACTGGATGGAGCAGGAGCAAGAACGTGGTATCACAATCACTTCTGCTGCAACAACAGCTCAGTGGAAAAACCATCGTATTAACATCATCGATACTCCTGGACACGTAGATTTCACAGTTGAAGTAGAACGTTCACTTCGCGTATTGGACGGAGCTGTAGCGGTACTTGATGCTCAATCTGGTGTTGAGCCTCAAACAGAAACAGTTTGGCGCCAAGCAACAACTTATGGCGTTCCACGTGTCGTGTTTGTTAACAAAATGGATAAAACTGGAGCGGACTTCTTATATTCAGTAGGGACTCTTCGTGATCGCCTTCAAGCAAATGCTCATCCGATCCAATTACCAATTGGTTCTGAAGACAACTTTGAAGGAATTATTGACCTCGTTGAAATGGTAGCATATTTCTATGCGGACGATCTTGGTAGCCAAATTGACGTGAAAGAAATTCCTGAAGAATATAAAGAGCAAGCTGAAGAGTACCATGAGAAGCTGATTGAAGCTGTTGCTGAGCTTGATGAAGAGCTTACAATGAAGTACTTAGAAGGTGAAGAACTTACAAAGGAAGAAATCAAAGCTGCAATCCGTAAAGGTACTTGTAACGTTGAATTCTATCCAGTCATTTGTGGTTCGGCATTTAAGAACAAAGGTGTTCAACTTATGCTTGACGCTGTTCTTGACTACCTTCCATCACCACTTGATGTACCTGCTATCAAAGGAATCGTTCCTGATAGTGAAGAAGAAATAACGCGTGAGCCTGGTGACGATCAACCATTCTCTGCATTAGCGTTTAAGGTTATGTCTGACCCTTACGTTGGTAAGCTTACATTCTTCCGTGTATACTCTGGTACATTAGAAGCTGGTTCTTATGTTAAAAATTCAACAAAGGATAAGCGTGAGCGTGTTGGTCGTATCCTACAAATGCATGCAAACTCTCGTGAGGAAATCGCTCAGGTTTACTCTGGTGATATCGCTGCTGCTGTAGGTCTTAAAGATACGACTACTGGAGATACTCTTTGTGATGAAAAGAATCTTGTTATTCTTGAATCAATGGACTTCCCAGAGCCAGTAATCTCATTATCTGTTGAGCCTAAGTCAAAGGCTGATCAAGATAAAATGGGTATGGCACTTGCGAAACTTGCTGAAGAAGATCCAACATTCCGTACTGAAACAAACGAAGAGACTGGTCAAACAATTATCTCTGGTATGGGTGAGCTTCACCTTGATATCATTGTTGACCGTATGAAGCGTGAGTTTAAAGTAGAGGCTAATGTAGGTGCTCCTCAAGTATCATATCGTGAAACAATTCGTCAATCTGCCCAAGTTGAAGGTAAATTCGTTCGTCAATCTGGTGGTCGTGGACAATTCGGACACGTTTGGATTGAGTTCTCACCAAATGAAGAGGGCAAAGGATTTGAATTTGAAAACGCAGTAGTTGGTGGATCTGTTCCTCGTGAATACATTAACTCTGTTCAACAAGGTGTTGAAGAATCTCTTGCGAATGGTATGATTGCTGGCTTCCCACTAATCGATATTAAAGCTAAGCTTTTTGATGGTTCTTACCATGATGTCGATTCAAGTGAAATGGCATTTAAGATTGCAGCTTCAATGGCTCTTAAAAATGCAAAAACAAAGTGTAAGCCGGTTCTTCTTGAGCCGTTAATGAGAGTTGAAATTGTTGTACCTGAAGAGTACATGGGTGATGTAATGGGTGACGTTACAGCTCGCCGTGGACGAGTTGATGGAATGGAAGCACGCGGAAACGCACAAATCGTTAAAGCGTTCGTTCCATTAGCTGAAATGTTTGGTTATGCAACTTCACTTCGTTCGCGTACGCAAGGTCGCGGAACGTACTCTATGTTCTTTGATCACTACGAAGAAGCTCCTAAGAGCATCGCAGAAGAAATTATTAAGAAGCAAACTGGTGAATAATTTTGCTTTATAATTGTTTCAAGTAATATTTTGTTGTAAGCTTAGAAAGGTGATATTTATCAATGGGTATTTCACCTTTCTTACCCATAAAAAAATTCTTAATTTTGTTCAATCAAGGGAGGAAATGAATCATGGCTAAAGAAAAATTCGATCGTTCCAAGGAACATGCCAATATTGGTACTATTGGACACGTTGACCACGGTAAAACAACTCTAACTGCTGCAATTACAACAGTTTTAGCTAAGAAATCTGGTAAAGGTGTTGCAATGGCGTATGACGCAATTGATGGTGCTCCAGAAGAGCGTGAGCGTGGAATTACAATCTCTACTGCACACGTTGAGTACGAAACTGATACACGTCACTACGCACACGTAGATTGCCCAGGACATGCTGACTATGTTAAAAACATGATTACTGGTGCTGCGCAAATGGATGGAGGAATCTTAGTAGTATCTGCTGCTGATGGTCCTATGCCACAAACTCGTGAGCACATCCTTTTATCTCGTCAAGTAGGTGTACCTTACCTTGTTGTATTCATGAACAAGTGTGACATGGTAGACGACGAAGAACTACTTGAATTAGTAGAAATGGAAGTTCGTGACCTTCTTTCTGAGTACGATTTCCCTGGTGATGACATTCCTGTTATCCAAGGTTCTGCTCTTAAAGCTTTAGAAGGAGACGAAGCATGGGAAGCTAAAATCATCGAGCTTATGGAAGCTGTTGATAGCTATATCCCAACTCCTGAGCGTGACAAAGAAAAGCCTTTCATGATGCCTGTTGAAGATGTATTCTCGATCACTGGTCGTGGTACAGTTGCAACTGGTCGTGTAGAGCGTGGTCAACTTAATGTTGGTGACGTAATTGACATTATCGGTATCACTGAAGAGCCTAAATCAACAACTTGTACGGGTGTTGAAATGTTCCGTAAGCTTCTTGACTATGCTGAAGCTGGAGACAACATCGGAGCACTTCTTCGTGGTGTGAGCCGTGATGAAGTACAACGTGGTCAAGTACTTGCTAAGCCTGGTACAATTACACCACACACAAACTTCAAAGCTGAAGTTTACGTATTATCAAAAGAAGAAGGTGGACGTCATACTCCATTCTTCACTAACTACCGTCCACAGTTCTACTTCCGTACAACTGACGTAACTGGAATCGTTAAACTTCCAGAAGGCGTTGAGATGGTAATGCCTGGTGACAACATCGAAATGACGGTTGAGCTTATTGCACCAATCGCGATCGAAGAAGGTACTAAGTTCTCTATCCGTGAGGGTGGACGTACTGTTGGTGCTGGCGTTGTTGCTACTATCCAAAAGTAATAAAACACGTAGAAGTTTTGAAAAGTATCTCATTCAATGAGATACTTTTCTTTTTTATTTAAAAAACACTTGAATTATCTCAGAAGTGTCTGTATAATAGTATGAGTGTGACCAGAGTAGGTATTTTACTTGCATTGTTTATTAATTGTGTGTATAATATTGAATGTTGGTCATTGACAGCGATGAAGCGAAAGGTTGCTGACACACCAGGCCCCTTTGCCATGGCAGGGTGTAGGAAATTTTCGCAGAGTATGTCTGTTTATAAAAATGGACGAAAAAGGAGGGGCTATAATGGCAAAGCAAAAGATTCGCATTCGTTTGAAAGCTTATGATCACAGAGTCCTTGATCAATCTGCAGAAAAGATTGTAGACACAGCAAAACGTTCAGGTGCAAGTGTATCGGGTCCGATTCCACTTCCGACTGAGAAATCTGTTTATACAATTCTTCGTGCTGTACACAAGTACAAAGATTCTCGTGAGCAATTTGAAATGCGTACACACAAGCGTCTAATTGACATTGTGAATCCGACTCCACAAACTGTGGATGCATTAATGCGTTTGGATTTACCATCTGGTGTGGACATCGAAATTAAACTTTAATTGTAACTATATAATGAGGTGAGTCCTCATTTAATGATATGAAAATGGCAAAAAAATATGATTTTTTATAGGAGGTGTAACGGATGACCAAAGGAATCTTAGGTAGAAAAATTGGCATGACACAAATCTTTGCTGAAAATGGTGAAGTCATCCCAGTAACAGTTATTGAAGCTGAACCAAATGTCGTTCTTCAAAAGAAAACTGTTGAATCTGATGGATACGAAGCAATCCAAATCGGTTTTGCTGACCAAAAGAAAGCAAACACAAACAAGCCAGCTGAAGGCCACGCTGCAAAAGCGAATACGGCTCCTAAGCGCTTCATCAAGGAAATCCGTAATGCAAATCTTGGCGAGTATGAAGTAGGCCAAGAAGTGAAAGTGGATACTTTTGCTGAAGGTGACGTTGTTGATGTAACAGGAACTTCAAAAGGGAAAGGTTTCCAAGGCTCTATTAAACGCCATAACCAATCTCGTGGGCCGATGTCTCACGGTTCTCGTTATCATCGTCGTCCAGGTTCAATGGGACCTGTTGCTCCAAACCGTGTTTTCAAAGGTAAGTTATTACCTGGTCGCATGGGTGGAGAGCAAATCACAGTACAAAATCTTGAAATCGTAAAAGTTGATACAGAACGTAATCTTCTTTTAGTAAAAGGTAATGTTCCTGGCGCTAAGAAGAGCTATGTCTCTATTCAAAGTGCGGTTAAAGCAAAATAAAGATTGAAAGAAAGGAGGACACATCATGCCGAAAGTAGCATTATTTAGTCAAACGGGTTCACAAGTTGGAGATATCGAATTATCTGATTCTGTCTTTGGTATTGAACCAAACAAAAGTGTGCTTCATGACGCTGTTGTGATGCAACAAGCATCTCTTCGTCAAGGTACACATAAAACAAAAGGACGTTCTGAAGTACGTGGTGGTGGTCGTAAGCCATGGCGTCAAAAAGGAACAGGTCGCGCACGTCAAGGTTCGATCCGTTCACCACAATGGGTAGGTGGTGGTGTAGTATTTGGCCCAACGCCACGTAGCTACAGCTACAAGTTACCTAAAAAGGTACGTCGTTTAGCAATCAAATCTGCCCTTTCAAGTAAGGTGTTAGCAGAGGAAATCGTAGTGCTAGATAATTTAGCATTTGATGCTCCGAAAACAAAAGAAATGGCTGCTGTTCTTTCAGGTCTAACTGTTGACCGTAAGGCATTAGTTGTTACAGCTAATTACAATGAAGCGGTTGCTCTTTCTGCACGCAACTTACCTGGTGTAACTTTTGTTACAGCAGAAGGTGTCAATGTGCTTGATGTGCTTAAACACGATAAGCTAGTCATCACAAAAGAGGCCGTTGAAAAGGTCGAGGAGGTGTTTGCGTAATGTCAAACGCTCGTGATATTATTAAGCGTCCCGTGATTACTGAACGTTCAACTGACCTTATGAGTGATAAGAGATACACGTTCGAAGTAGACGTTCGTGCGAACAAAACTCAAATCAAAGATGCGATTGAAGAAATCTTTGAAGTGAAAGTTGATAAAGTAAACACAATGAATTATAAAGGTAAGTCAAAGCGTTTTGGTCGTTACACGGGTTTCACAGCTCGTCGTAAAAAAGCCATTGTAACTTTATCACCTGAGAGCAAAGAGCTCGAATTCTTTGAAGGTGTGTAAGAATAATAGCGAAGGAGGGAACTGAAGATGGCGATTAAAAAGTACAAACCAACCAGTGCTGGTCGTCGTGGTATGTCCGTATTAGATTTTGCGGAAATCACAACGGATAAGCCAGAAAAATCGTTACTTTCACCTTTACACAAAAAAGGCGGACGTAACAACCAAGGTAAACTAACTGTGCGTCACCAAGGTGGCGGTCACAAGCGTCAGTATCGTGTGATTGATTTCAAACGTACTAAAGATGGAATTCCAGGACGCGTTGCTACAATCGAGTACGATCCTAACCGTACTGCAAACATCGCACTTATCAACTACGTTGATGGTGAAAAACGTTATATCCTAGCGCCTAAAGGTCTTAAAGTTGGTACTGTGATTGAGTCTGGTCCAGAAGCTGATATTAAAGTTGGTAATGCACTACCACTTAAAAATATTCCAGTTGGTACAGTTATTCATAATATCGAATTAAAACCTGGTAAAGGCGGACAACTTGTTCGTTCTGCAGGAGCACAAGCTCAATTGCTTGGTAAAGAAGGCGAATACGTTCTTGTTCGTTTGAAGTCTGGTGAAACACGCTACATTTTAGCTACTTGTCGTGCAACAATCGGTCAAGTTGGTAACTTAGAGCATGAACTTGTTAACATTGGTAAAGCAGGTCGTTCACGTTGGTTAGGCAAGCGCCCTACTGTTCGTGGATCTGTAATGAACCCTAACGATCACCCACACGGTGGTGGTGAAGGTAAGTCACCAATCGGACGTAAGTCACCAATGTCTCCATGGGGTAAACCAACTCTTGGTTACAAGACTCGTAAGAAGAACAAACTGTCTGATAAGTATATTGTACGTCGTCGTAAAAAATAACGGGGTTGCACTGCGGTTCTAAGATTAGAACCGTAGGCTAATCACGAAGGGAGGTTTTCTCATGGGTCGTAGTTTGAAAAAGGGACCTTTTGTCGATGATCATCTTATGAAAAAAGTTGAAGTAATGAACGAAACTGAAGATAAGAGAGTCATTAAGACTTGGTCACGCCGTTCAACGATTTTCCCTGAGTTTATCGGTCACACTATCGCAGTGTATGATGGCCGTAAGCACGTACCTGTTTACGTATCTGAAGATATGGTCGGTCACAAACTTGGTGAGTTTGCACCAACTCGTACGTATAAAGGTCACGCAGCAGATGATAAGAAAACAAGACGTTAAGGTAAGGTAGAGAGGAGGTCAATCCCATGCAAGCTAAAGCTGTAGCAAAACAAGTACGTATTGCTCCTCGTAAAGTTCGTTTAGTTGTGGACCTTATTCGCGGTAAGCATGTTGGCGAAGCTATTGCTATTCTTCGTCACACACCTAAAGCTGCTTCACCGGTTGTAGAGAAGTTATTAAACTCTGCAATTGCGAATGCTGAGCACAACTACGAAATGGAGCCAAACAACCTTGTAATTAGTGAGGCGTTTGTAAACGAGGGTGTTACTTTGAAACGTTTCCGTCCACGTGCGATGGGACGTGCGAGTCGTATCAACAAACGTTCTAGCCACATTACATTAGTTGTAACAGAAAAGAAGGAGGGATAAAGCGTGGGTCAAAAAGTAAATCCTATTGGACTTCGAGTTGGCGTTATTCGTGACTGGGAGTCAAAATGGTTCGCTGATAAAGATTATGCTGATTTACTACACGAAGATATTAAAATTCGTGAGTATATCGAAAAACGTTTGAAAGACGCATCTGTGTCTAAAGTAGAAATCGAACGTGCCGCTAACCGCGTTAACATTACAATTTCTACTGCTAAGCCAGGTATGGTGATCGGAAAAGGCGGTTCAGAAGTTGAAGCGTTACGTAAGGCACTTAACGAATTAACTGGCAAGCGTGTACACATTAATATTTTCGAAATTAAGCAAGCTGACTTAGATGCTAAGCTTGTTGCTGAAAATATTGCTCGTCAATTAGAAAATCGTATTTCGTTCCGTCGTGCTATGAAGCAAGCAATTCAACGCACAATGCGTTCTGGTGCAAAGGGTATTAAAACTCAAGTATCTGGTCGTCTTGGCGGCGCTGATATTGCACGTGCAGAACATTACAGTGAAGGAACTGTTCCACTTCACACACTTCGCGCTGATATCGATTACGGTACAGCTGAAGCTGATACAACATACGGTAAGCTAGGTGTAAAAATCTGGATTTATCGTGGTGAAGTCCTTCCAACGAAAGGAACGAACAAAGAGGAAGGAGGCAACTAATCATGTTAATGCCAAAACGTGTTAAATATCGTCGCGAACATCGTGGAAATATGCGCGGTCGTGCGAAAGGCGGTACTGAAGTACATTTCGGTGAGTTTGGTTTGCAAGCTCTTGAAGCATCATGGATTACAAACCGTCAAATCGAATCTGCTCGTATTGCAATGACTCGTTATATGAAGCGTGGTGGTAAGGTTTGGATTAAGATCTTCCCTTCTAAGCCATACACTGCTAAGCCATTAGAAGTTCGAATGGGTTCTGGTAAAGGTGCTCCTGAAGGTTGGGTAGCTGTTGTCAAGCCTGGAAAAGTTATGTTTGAAATTGCTGGTGTTTCTGAGGAAGTTGCACGTGAAGCTTTACGTCTTGCTTCTCATAAATTACCTGTTAAATGTAAGTTTGTAAAACGCGAAGAAGTGGGTGGTGACGCAAATGAAAGCTAATGATATTCGTAACTTAACCACTGCTGAAATTGAGCAAAAGACGAAGTCACTTAAAGAAGAGTTATTTAACCTTCGCTTTCAACTAGCGACTGGTCAATTGGATAATCCAGCCCGTATTCGTGAAGTTCGTAAAGCAATTGCTCGTGCGAAGACAGTATTGCGTGAACGTGAGCTAGGAATTAACAACGGCTAAAAAGGAGGTTTGCTTAAATGGAACGCAACCAACGTAAGGTTTACACGGGGCGTGTTGTTTCTGATAAGATGGATAAGACGATTTCCGTTCTTGTTGAAACATATAAAAAAGACCGTCTTTATGGTAAACGTGTAAAATACTCTAAGAAGTTGAAGGCTCATGATGAAAACAATAGCGCTAAAGCTGGCGATATCGTAAAAATCATGGAAACTCGTCCGCTTTCAAAAGACAAACGTTTCCGCTTAGTTGAAATTGTAGAAGAAGCGGTTATTATTTAATAGAATCCTTGAGTTGAAGGGAGGTAAGATCGTATGATTCAACAGGAATCCCGTTTAAAAGTTGCTGATAACTCTGGTGCACGTGAAGTACTTTGTATTAAAGTATTAGGTGGATCTGGTCGTAAAACTGCTAATATTGGTGATATTATTGTTTGTTCGGTGAAACAAGCAACACCAGGTGGCGTTGTCAAGAAGGGTGAAGTTGTTAAAGCTGTGATTGTTCGTACAAAGAGTGGTGCTCGTCGTAGTGATGGTTCATACATCAAATTTGATGAGAATGCTGCTGTTATTGTACGTGATGATAAGAGCCCGCGCGGAACTCGTATTTTCGGACCAGTTGCACGTGAACTTCGTGATAACCAATTCATGAAGATTGTTTCTCTTGCTCCAGAAGTTCTTTAATAGAAGATTATTGAAAGGCCCTGTCAAGGAGGTGCGAACATGGCAAAGATGCATGTCAAAAAAGGTGACACTGTAAAGGTCATCTCTGGAAAAGACAAAGGGAAGCAAGGTGTGATCCTTGAGGCGTTCCCGAAGAAGAGCCGGGTACTTGTTGAAGGTATAAACATTGTTAAAAAACATGCCAAGCCTTCACAAGACAATCCACAAGGTGGAATCTTAAATCAAGAAGCACCAATTCATTCTTCAAACGTTATGCCTATCGACCCTAAGTCTGGTGAACCTACACGTGTAGGTTACAAAGTAGAGAACGGAAAAAAGGTACGTATTGCTAAGAAGTCTGGCGAATCTTTAGATAAGTAGTCAGTGTGTGAAAGGAGGTCAATCGTATGAATCGTTTAAAAGAGAAGTATTCAACTGAAATCGTTCCTTCTCTAGTTGAGAAGTTCAACTATTCATCTGTTATGGCGGTACCTAAGCTTGAAAAGATCGTTGTAAATATGGGTGTTGGTGACGCTGTTTCAAATGCAAAAGCTTTAGATAAAGCTGTTGAAGAATTAGCAGAGATTACTGGTCAAAAGCCTTTAATTACAAAGGCTAAGAAATCAATTGCAGGATTCAAATTACGTGAAGGTATGCCAATCGGTGCGAAGGTAACACTTCGTGGCGAGCGTATGTATGAATTCCTAGATAAATTAATTAGTGTATCACTACCTCGTGTACGTGACTTCCGTGGTATCTCAAAGAAAGCTTTTGATGGTCGTGGAAACTACACACTTGGTGTGAAAGAACAATTAATTTTCCCTGAAATTGATTACGATAAAGTGGATAAAGTTCGTGGTATGGACGTTGTTCTAGTAACGACTGCGAACACGGATGAAGAAGCTCGTGAACTTTTAACACAAATGGGAATGCCATTCCAAAAATAATCGAAGTCGTTTCGAAGAGGAGGGATAACGTTGGCAAAGAAATCAATGATTGCAAAGCAAAAGCGAACACAGAAGTATAAAGTACAAGAATATACTCGTTGTGAACGTTGCGGTCGTCCTCATTCAGTATTGCGTAAGTTTAAACTTTGCAGAATTTGCTTCAGAGAACTTGCACACAAAGGGCAAATTCCTGGTGTGAAAAAAGCTAGTTGGTAATCCCAAGAACGGGAAGGAGGTAAATATAGATGGTCATGACAGATCCAATTGCAGATATGCTTACTCGTATTCGTAATGCTAACACGGTTCGTCACGAGAAGCTTGAGCTACCTGCTTCAAAGGTGAAGAAGGAAATTGCTGAAATTCTTAAGCGCGAAGGTTTTATCCGTGACTATGAATATATCGAAGATAGCAAACAAGGTGTTATTCGCATCTTCTTAAAATATGGTGCTACAAATGAGCGTGTAATTACTGGTCTTAAGCGTATTAGTAAGCCTGGACTTCGCGTATATGCGAAAGCTGGTGAACTTCCACGTGTACTTGGTGGACTTGGTATTGCATTAGTTTCAACATCAAAAGGTGTAATGACAGACAAGGATGCACGTCAGCAACAAGTTGGCGGAGAAGTATTAGCATACGTTTGGTAATATAATCCTTGAAATGAACGGAGGTGTACAAGAATGTCTCGTATTGGTAAAAAGCCAGTTGAAGTTCCAAGTGGTGTAACGATCACACTTGAGGGTACTTTGATGACAGTTAAAGGCCCAAAGGGTGAGCTAAAGCGTGATCTTCACCCTGATATGAAAATTAATATCGAAGAGAATGTAATTACGGTTGAACGCCCTTCTGATAATAAGGAGCACCGTGCACTTCACGGTACAACTCGTAGTTTAATCAGCAACATGGTTGAAGGTGTAACGAAGGGATATGAGCGTGCACTTGAACTTGTCGGTGTCGGTTACCGTGCTACTAAGTCAGGTCAAAAGCTTGTATTAAACGTTGGTTACTCTCATCCAGTTGAAATCGTTCCTGAACAAGGAATTGAAATTGAAGTTCCTTCGAATACAAAGGTTATTGTTAAAGGAATTGACAAGGAGCGCGTTGGTGCATTAGCATCTAACATTCGTTCTGTACGTTTACCTGAACCATACAAAGGCAAAGGTATTCGCTATGAAGGCGAGTATGTACGTCGTAAAGAAGGTAAAACAGGTAAATAATCACTAACATACGGAAAGGAATGACGTTCAATGATTACGAAGCCTAATAGTAACGTGGCACGTAAGAAGCGACATGCACATGTACGTCGTACGATCACAGGAACACCTGAACGTCCTCGCCTCAATGTATTCCGTTCTTCTAAACACATTTACGCTCAACTTATTGACGATGTAAATGGTGTGACACTTGCATCTGCGTCTACTCTTGATAAAGAAGTAGATTCAGCAGACGTAACGAAGACAGATGCGGCAAAGCTAGTAGGTGAGCTCGTGGCTAAGCGTGCGATTGAAAACGGACATAAAGTTGTTGTGTTTGACCGTGGCGGATATATCTATCACGGACGCGTAGCAACATTGGCAGATGCAGCACGAGAAGCTGGACTGCAATTCTAAAGAATAAAGGAGGGAAAATGAATGCGTCGTATTGACCCTAATACATTGGAACTTGAAGAAAAAGTAGTAACAGTCAATCGTGTAGCGAAAGTAGTTAAAGGTGGACGTCGTTTCCGCTTTGCTGCATTGGTTGTTGTAGGCGATAAAAATGGTCATGTAGGATTCGGTATGGGTAAAGCTCAAGAAGTACCAGAAGCGATCCGCAAGGCTATCGAAGATGCAAAGAAAAACCTCATTGAAGTACCAGTTGTTGGTACGACAATCCCACATGAGATTGTCGGTCATTTTGGAGCGGGACGCGTCTTTCTCAAAAATGCTTCTGAAGGTACAGGGATTATTGCTGGTGGACCAGTACGTGCGGTGCTTGAATTAGCTGGTGTCGGCGATATTTTATCTAAGTCATTGGGTTCAAATAATCCAATTAACATGGTTCGTGCAACAATGCAAGGACTTAAAGGCTTAAAACGTGCTGAAGAGGTTGCGAAACTTCGTGGCAAATCCGTAGAAGAGCTTTTAGGATAAGGAGGGAAAGTAAATGGCTAAGAAATTAGAAATTACCCTCACTCGTAGTCTTATCGGACGCCCTGAGAACCAACGCGTTACTGTGAAGACACTTGGATTGCGTAAAATGCACCAAACTGTTGTTCAAGAAGATAACGTTGCGATTCGCGGTATGGTAAATAAGGTATCACACCTTTTAACAGTTAAAGAAATCGAAGCATAATTGAACATTCTATACATGAGGAGGTGTCGATATGAAACTTCATGAGTTGAAACCTGCAGAAGGATCACGTAAAGTTCGTAAACGTGTAGGTCGCGGTATCGGTTCTGGTAATGGTAAAACTTCTGGGAAGGGACACAAAGGTCAAAACGCTCGTTCTGGCGGAGGTGTTCGTCCTGGTTTTGAGGGTGGTCAAAACCCGTTATACCGTCGTTTACCAAAACGTGGCTTTACTAATCCAACTCGTAAGGAGTTCACAGTAGTTAACCTTGAAACGCTTAATCGCTTTGATGCGAATACTGAGGTTACACCAGAACTTCTTATTGAAACAGGTACAGTGAAGAACGTTAAGCACGGTATCAAGATTCTTGGTAACGGTAAGGTTGAAAAGAGCTTAACTGTAAAAGCACACAAGTTCTCTGCATCTGCAGTTGAAGCGATCGAAGCTGCTGGCGGAAAAACTGAGGTGATTTAATGTTCCGGACGATCTCCAACATTATTCGAGTGGGTGACTTACGCCGCAAGGTTATATTCACCCTTCTCATGCTCATTGTCTTTCGTATCGGAAGTTTCATCCCTGTTCCAGGTTCGAACAGTGATGTGCTGAATTTCTATGATCAGGCGAATGCATTTGGGTTTTTAAACACGTTTGGTGGTGGAGCTTTAGGGAACTTCTCGATTTTTGCAATGGGTATAATGCCTTATATCACTGCATCAATCGTGGTACAGTTGTTACAAATGGATGTTGTACCTAAGTTTGCTGAGTGGGCAAAACAAGGGGAAGCTGGACGACGTAAATTAGCTCAGTTTACCCGTTACGGAACTATAGTCTTAGGCTTCTTTCAAGCTTTGGCGATGTCGATTGGTTTTAACTCGATGTTTCCTGGGTTAATTCCAGAACCGAGTATTCCAACGTATCTTTACATCGCTGTTGTATTAACAGCTGGTACAGCTTTTCTTATGTGGCTTGGTGAACAAATTACAGCCCAAGGTGTTGGAAACGGAATTTCCCTTATAATCTTTGCAGGTATTGCTGCAGGGATTCCAAATGGAATTAACCAAATATATGCAATGCAACTTGAAGGTGCTGGTGAACAATTGTTTCTAAGCATTGTTTCCATTCTTTTATTAGCTCTTGCTGTATTAGCCATCATTGTTGGTGTTATCTTTATTCAACAGGCCTTACGTAAGGTGCCAGTTCAATACGCAAAGCGTTTAGTAGGTCGTAGTCCAGTCGGAGGACAGTCAACGCATTTACCTTTAAAGGTTAATGCCGCGGGTGTTATTCCTGTCATCTTTGCTCTTTCTCTTTTCATTTTCCCACCAACAGTGGCTGGGTTCTTTGGAACAGATAATGAGATTGGGAGTTGGATTATAAGAGTATTTGACTACACACACCCTGTTGGGATGGTAGTATATGCCCTTTTAATCATTGGCTTTACGTATTTCTATACGTTTATTCAAGTCAATCCGGAGCAAATGGCTGAGAACCTCAAAAAACAAGGTGGTTACATTCCAGGCATTCGTCCCGGTAAAACAACACAAGTATACTTAACAAGGATCTTATATCGGTTAACGTTTGTTGGTGCGCTATTCTTAACTACGGTTTCTCTTATTCCGGTTTTCTTCACAAGGTTGATGGATTTACCACCAGCTGTTCAAATTGGTGGTACTGGATTATTGATTGTCGTTGGTGTAGCATTAGACACGATGAAACAAATTGAAAGTCAACTAATTAAACGTTCTTATAAAGGCTTTATTAAGTAACAAGGGGAGCAGGGAAGGTAATGGGTCTTCCCGTTCGCCTTCTGTTGTTAAATCGGAGCGATGGAGGGGAAATAAAGAATGAATCTAATTTTGATGGGATTACCTGGTGCTGGAAAAGGTACACAAGCTGAGCGAATTGTTGAAAAGTATGAAATTCCGCACATTTCAACTGGGGATATGTTTCGTGCCGCAATTAAAGGTGAAACAGAGCTTGGTTTGAAAGCAAAATCGTTTATGGATGCAGGGGAACTTGTTCCTGATGAAGTAACGATTGGGATTGTTCGCGATCGCCTAGCTAAGGATGATTGCAAAAAAGGATTTCTATTAGATGGATTTCCTCGTACAGTTGCGCAAGCAGAAGCTTTAGAAGAGTTGCTTGCTTCATTGGACCGCAAATTAGATTATGTTTTAAATGTTGATGTACCTGAGCAACTTCTAATGGATAGATTAACTGGTCGTCGCGTATCACCTACATCTGGTCGAACGTATCATGTCATTTTCAACCCTCCGAAAGTTGAAGGGAAATGTGATGTTGACGGTAGCGATTTGATTCAGCGTGATGATGATAAGCCTGAAACAGTGAAGAAACGTCTTGAAGTGAACCAAAAGCAAGCGAAACCTCTTTTTGATTTTTACAGTGAAAAAGGATACTTGCGCAATATAAAAGGGGATCAGGACATTGACAAGGTTTTTGATGATATTGACCAGCTATTGAAAGGGCTTCGTGCATGATCATTTGTAAGACAGAAAGAGAAATAGAGATTATGCGAGAAGCTGGGAAAATTGTTGCTTTAACGCATCAAGCTTTAAAGGAACATATTGAACCTGGCATATCAACAATAGAATTGGATGAGATTGCAGAAAAGTTGATTCGTTCACACGGTGCAGCACCCTCATTCAAAGGTTATAATGGGTTTACAGGTAGCATCTGTGCTTCAGTAAATGAGGAATTGGTGCACGGGATTCCTGGTAAGCGAGTGCTTAAAGATGGAGATATCATTAGTATTGACATTGGAGCATATTACAATGGTTATCACGGAGATTCTGCGTGGACATATGCGGTTGGCAAGATTTCCGAGAAGGATCAAGAATTACTTGATGTGACGGAAGCTGCTCTATATAAAGGGCTTGAGAAGGCGAAACCTGGTGGGAGATTATCAGACATTTCTCATGCTATCCAATCATATGCAGAGCCATTAGGTTATTCGATCGTTCGGGAGTATGTCGGTCACGGAGTTGGGCAAGACTTGCATGAGGACCCACAAATTCCTCACTATGGTCCGCCTGGTAAGGGACCAAGACTTAAACCAGGAATGGTGTTAGCTATTGAGCCAATGATTAATGCTGGGTCACGCTATGTGCGAACTCTTTCTGATGATTGGACTGTTGTCACAGTTGATAAAGAGAATTGTGCACACTTTGAGCATACCATTGCAATAACGGATTCAGGTTTTGAAATTTTGACAAAAGCTTAGATGTAGGTGATGGGGATCATGATAGATTCAGATCCGAGTCCTGAGCTCGGTCAAGTTGTGCAAATCGTAAAAGGTCGCGATCGTGGTCAAGTTAGTGTTATTATTGAACTGATTGATGACCGATTTGTTGGAATCGCAGATGGCGATACACGTAAAGTTGACCGTTTGAAGAAAAAGAACATCAATCACATTAAGCTCGTTGATTACATTGCTGATGAAGTTCGCAATAGCTTTATAGAAACAGGACGTGTTACTAATGGAAAGTTGCGCTATGCCATTACGAACTTTCTTGAAAAACACACTGATTTGCTGAAGGAAGGAGAGTAAATTCATGGCGAAAGAGGATGTTATTGAGGTAGAGGGAACGGTTATCGAACCTCTTCCAAATGCAATGTTTCGTGTTGAACTAGAAAATGGTCATAAAATTCTTGCCCACGTATCAGGAAAAATTCGTATGCATTTTATTCGTATTTTACCTGGTGATAAGGTGACGGTGGAGTTATCGCCTTATGATTTAACACGTGGACGGATCACATATCGATACAAATAAAACGTTGCGAGAGCGACTAGCAAGATAATCAACTGATTGTTTTGCTTTGATCTGATTGGACTTCTATGCTAATCAGTGCACTCCGTACCATAAGGAGGTAAACGAAAATGAAGGTAAGACCATCAGTCAAGCCTATTTGTGAAAAGTGTAAAGTTATCCGTCGTAAAGGGACGGTTATGGTTATTTGTGAAAACCCTAAGCATAAGCAAAAGCAAGGTTAATATATAAGGAGGTGCTCTGCACATGGCTCGTGTCGCAGGTGTCGATATTCCACGTGACAAACGCGTAGTAATTTCACTTACGTATGTCTATGGAATCGGTAAAGCAAAGTCGTCTGAAGTTCTAGCTAAAGCAGGTGTGTCTGAGGATACACGCGTTCGTGATTTGACTGAAGAAGAATTAGGACGTATTCGTGAAGCAATCGAAGAGTTCAAAGTTGAAGGTGACCTTCGTCGTGAAGTTTCACTTAACATCAAGCGTCTAATTGAAATTGGTTCATATCGTGGCATTCGCCACCGTCGTAGTTTACCTGTTCGTGGACAGAACTCTAAGAACAATGCTCGTACGCGTAAAGGTCCTCGTCGTACAGTAGCAAATAAGAAGAAGTAGTAAAGGAGGTCGCATAAAAGATGGCTAAGAAAACGAATACTCGTCCAAAGCGTCGCCAACGTAAAAATGTTGAATCTGGTGTTGCACACATTCGTTCAACATTTAATAACACGATCGTGACTATCACTGATACACACGGTAATGCTATTTCTTGGGCAAGTGCTGGCGCATTAGGATTCAAAGGTTCTCGTAAATCTACTCCATTCGCGGCTCAAATGGCTGCTGAAACTGCTGGTAAAACGGCAATGGAGCATGGTATGAAGAGCATTGAAGTTTCAGTTAAAGGGCCGGGTGCAGGTCGTGAAGCTGCAATTCGCTCCCTGCAAGCTATTGGTCTTGAAGTTAACATGATTAAAGATGTTACTCCAGTACCTCACAATGGCTGCCGCCCACCAAAACGTCGTAGAGTGTAATGGAATCAATCATTGTATAGATTTCCCTAAACTGTCAATAATGGATTGTGAGTTATCAGTTCTGTTGGCAAAATGGTGAAAAGCTTAGGAATTGCCTACTGGTTATCCGGTTAGGCAATCCTTGCAGTCTACCGGAGTTCGACGTTTTGAAGGAGGGTTTGTTTAATGATTGAAATCGAAAAGCCAAATATTGAAGCGGTTGAAATAAGTGAAGACGCAAAGTATGGTAAATTTGTTGTTGAACCACTAGAGCGTGGGTATGGAACAACTTTAGGAAACTCCTTACGTCGTATTCTTCTCTCTTCTTTACCAGGTGCTGCTGTGACTTCTGTTCAGATTGATTCAGTCTTACATGAGTTCTCTACAATCGAAGGTGTTGTAGAAGATGTAACGACAATTATTTTGAACTTGAAGAAACTTGCGCTTAAGATTTATTCTGATGAAGAGAAGACTCTTGAAATTGATATCCAAGGTGAAGGAATTGTAACAGCTAATGATTTAACTCACGATAGTGACGTTGAAGTGCTGAATCCTGATCTTCACATTGCCACTCTAGCTAAAGGTGCGCATTTACGCATGCGTCTTATAGCAAAACGTGGTCGTGGATATGTTTTAGCAGAGGGTAATAAGAATGACGACCAACCGATTGGCGTTCTTCCTATTGATTCTATTTATACGCCTGTTTCACGTGTGAACTACCAAGTTGAGAATACGCGCGTCGGTCAAGTGACTAACTATGACAAACTAACCCTTGATGTCTGGACTGACGGAAGCATTCGCCCTGAAGAGGCTGTTTCTTTAGGTGCTAAAATCCTGACAGAGCATTTGAATATTTTTGTCGGATTAACTGATCAAGCACAGAATGCTGAAATCATGGTTGAAAAAGAAGAAGATCAGAAAGAAAAGGTTCTTGAGATGACGATCGAAGAACTTGATCTATCTGTACGTTCTTATAATTGTTTGAAGCGTGCTGGGATTAACACGGTCCAAGAGTTAACGCAGAAATCAGAAGAAGACATGATGAAGGTTCGTAATCTTGGTCGCAAATCATTAGAAGAAGTTCAAGAGAAGCTTGGTGAGCTAGGTCTAGGTCTTCGTAAAGAAGAATAGGTTAAAACTTTTATAAGTATCTTTTGGCTTTGGTTATGATAATAAGTAATATTTCGCATAATAAGTCTCTGCTTATTTAGTGGAGCTGGTACAAAGGAGGGAAACGAACATGGCATACGCAAAATTAGGTCGTGATAGCGCTGGTCGTAAAGCTCTATTCCGTGATTTAGCTACAGATCTTATCATTAACGAGCGTATCGAAACTACTGAAGCGAAAGCGAAGGAGCTTCGTTCAATCGTTGAGAAAATGATCACACTTGGAAAGCGTGGTGACTTACATGCTCGTCGTCAAGCTGCTGCTTTCATTCGCAGAGAAGTAGCGAACGAAGAGTCTGGTCAAGATGCAATCCAAAAGCTTTTCTCTGACATTGCAACTCGTTATGAAGAGCGTCAAGGTGGTTATACACGTATTCTTAAAGTTGGTCCTCGTCGTGGAGACGGTGCACCAATGGTTATTATTGAGCTTGTATAATCAATTTGATACATGAGTGAATAGATGAGGCGACAAAGGGCAAATCAGATCTGAGCACGTATGCTCTGACTCTGGGCCCTTTTTTGTTTGCCTTTTATTCTGTTAATGAAGAATGCATTTGTTGATTGAAAAGTAATAATAGCGTAAGCAACCTTCACGTACTGGTCACAGCAAGGGGCTTGCGTTTTTTTACAATGAGGAGAGGTAACATGTCAGCACTCATTACTCTAGAAAATGTATCGTATCAATATGAAGGAGCAGAAGACCTTGCTTTAAACCAAATTCATTTGAAGATTGATGCAAATGAGTGGGTGACGGTTGTAGGCAGAAATGGTTCAGGTAAGTCGACATTTGGACGATTGCTGAATGGATTGCTCCTTCCAACGAGTGGTGTAGTCCGTGTTCAAGGTTTATCGACTACGGATGAAAATACGGTCTGGAACATTCGTAGCAATGTAGGAATGGTATTTCAGAACCCTGATCATCAATTTGTAGCAACGACAGTTCGTGATGACCTTGCTTTTGGTTTAGAGAATTTAGGGATTGAAAGGACGAAAATGCATGAACGAATTGAAACGTATGCTGCGTTAATTGGGATTACACCGTTTCTAGATATGGAACCACATCGACTCTCTGGTGGGCAGAAGCAGCGAGTTGCCATAGCGGGAATTATGGCAATGGAACCAGCCATTATTGTTTTTGATGAAGCGACCTCTATGCTCGACCCTATTGGACGCAAAGAGGTTTTAGAAACAATGAAAATGCTCCATCGTCGCGGTTCAACGATTATATCCATTACACATGATATGGATGAAGCTGTACTTGGTAATCGAATGTTAATCTTTGAACGTGGATCGTTGATTGCTGAAGGGGCACCAATGGAGGTTTTTTCAAAACAAGAGCTGCTAACTCAAGTCGGATTGTCGCTGCCGTTCTCATTAGAAATGCAGAGGGAACTTGAGAAACGAGGTATATCCTTACAGAAGCTATGCTTAACGGAAGAGGAGCTGATTTCTGAATTATGGACATTTCATTCAACCAAGTAGAGCATCGTTATATGTCAGGTACTCCTTTTGAAAAAGTTGCTCTCAAGGATTTTAGTGTGACGATTCCGTCAGGCTCATTTACTGCCGTTATCGGTCATACCGGTTCGGGAAAATCAACCTTTATTCAGCATATTAACGGCTTGCTTAAACCAACGAGTGGTACGGTGAAAGTAGGACCTTATACGATTGCTGCTGGAGAAAAAAAGATCGACTTGAAAGCGTTACGTAAGGAAGTCGGCCTCGTTTTTCAATACCCTGAACATCAACTTTTTGAAGAAACGGTCGAAAAAGATATTAGCTTCGGGCCAATTAATTTTGGTGTGCCAAAAGCAAAAGCGATGAGAAGAGCAAAAGAGCTTCTTCCTCACGTTGGCTTACCAGAACATGTGTTGACCACCTCTCCTTTTCAATTAAGCGGTGGTCAAATGAGACGTGTTGCAATCGCAGGTGTACTAGCCGTTAATCCCTCAATACTTGTCTTAGATGAACCAGCAGCCAGTCTTGATCCTGAAGGGCGTAAGCAAATGATGGATTTATTTGTTCGTTATCATAAAGAGAATCAGACGACGACGGTGCTCGTTACTCATCATATGGAAGATGCTGCACGATATGCCGATCATATTATCGTTCTTCATAATGGACAAGTTGAAATGACGGGTGGACGAGAGTTAATCTTTGAACGGGCATCTAGGTTGCGAGAAATCGGACTTGATCTCCCAGATTCAGTTCGTTTCCTTGAACAAATTAAAGAAAAATGGAGTCTGACTGACGTCCCGATGCATTTTGATCTTGAAGGTACAGCAGATTATTTAGCAGGTTTTATGAAGGGTAAGGAGGAATAGCTTTGTTTCAGAATGTGATTATAGGCCAGTATGTTGCGGTGCCTTCAGTGTTGCATAGACTGGATCCACGTTCAAAGTTGGCAAGTGTCTCTCTTCTTGTCCTCATTATTTTTCTGGCAAATAACTGGTATGCTAACGCTCTTATCGTCGGTTTCACAATTGGAATGGTTCTTTTGTCTAAAGTGCCTATTTCTTTTGTATATAAAGGGTTAAAGCCGATTTTGTTACTTGTATTGATCACAGTGTTTCTTCATTTGTTTATGACACGTGAGGGTAATATCTTGTTTACACTTGGTCCTTTTTCGATATATGACGAAGGGCTCAACCAAGGTGCTTTTATTGCGATTCGTCTATTGACATTAGTGATGCTGACCTCATTGATTACACTGACAACTAGTCCAATTGATTTAACTGATGGCCTGGAGAGTCTGCTTAGCCCACTTAAAAAAATCCGTTTACCTGCACATGAACTTGCTCTTATGATGTCAATTGCGCTACGTTTTATTCCAACGTTTCTGCAAGAGGCTGAAAAGATTACAAAAGCGCAAATGGCGCGTGGGGTGGATTTTACGACAGGACCATTGACAGAGCGGGTAAAGGCGTTGCTTCCTTTGCTTGTGCCTTTATTCATTAGCGCGTTTAAAAGAGCTGAGGATCTTGCGCTGGCGATGGAGGCGAGAGGATATCGAGGAGGAGAAGGGCGAACGAAATATCGGTTGCTTGTGTGGACATGGCGAGATTGGGTTGCAGTAGCACTGGCTTGTGCATTTGGATTGCTTATTATCACGCTGCGCTTTTTGTGAGGTCTAGCTTTACAGCGGCTGCAAGGCCCTTCTGCTTTTCTATTTTAGCTGCAGCGCCTAGCCACTCGAGATACTTCAGGCTGAGTGATTGTCGAAAACAGGCATCCATTCTCAGTCTTCCAGTCCTTTTCGTGGCTGACCAAGGCTCTTCCGCTTTTCTTTAAAAGGAGATGATTTCTGGTGAATCGAGTCGTTTTACGGGTCGCATATGAAGGTACAGCTTTTTCTGGTTATCAAGTGCAGCCGGGAAAAAGAACTGTACAGAGCGAGATTGAACAAGCTTTTATGAAGATTCATAAAGGAGAGGCGATTCGTGTTCATTCATCGGGTCGAACAGATACGGGTGTTCATGCAAGAGGACAAATTTTGCATTTTGACACATCTCTTACAATACCAACCGAGCGTTGGCCTAAGGCATTAAACAGTATGCTACCTGATGATATACGTGTCATGGAAGCCGGTTATGTCTCAAAGGATTTTCACTCCCGGTATGATGCACAGAAGAAGCATTATCGTTACCGAGTATTAGCAGCGCGTGAGGAAGATGTTTTTCGTCGCAATATTACGTATCATGTGCCTTATGCTATTGATCTAACAAGAATGCAGGAAGCTGCAGAGCATTTAATTGGTAGGTATGATTTCTCATCTTTTTGTGCAGCAAACACAGATGTTCAAGATAAGGTCCGTACATTGTATGAGATCACAATTGAGCGAGAGCAAGATGAAATCATCTTTAATCTAATTGGAAATGGCTTCTTATATAATATGGTTCGGATTATCGTTGGAACATTGCTTGAGGTCGGGGCTGGGAAAAGAGAACCTGTTGAACTAATCAATATTCGTGATGCTAAAAATAGAACATATGCGGGGAAAACGGCCCCTGGGCATGGCTTATTTCTTTGGCAGGTGTACTATGAAACATCACTTTTTCATCACGATTAACCTTTAGTTATAAAGAGTTTAAATGACAACGAACCCTAGTGTAACAAATTGTTGACATGGCCTTTTTATTATTATATGATGGTAGATGGTAATTCCAAAAACCCACTAGCCCCGGGTTCCGGAATGTTACATTAGACTATGGTTTAGATTTGATTTTATAAAACACGAAAGATCGTTCTTTTAGGAGGGAAATTCATGCGTACAACATATATGGCAAAGCCAAACGAAGTTGAGCGTAAGTGGTATGTAGTAGACGCTGAAGGTCAAACGCTTGGTCGTTTAGCTTCAGAAGTTGCTTCTATTCTACGTGGGAAGAACAAACCTACATTTACACCACACGTTGATACTGGTGATTTCGTAATCATCATCAATGCAGAGAAGATTCATTTAACAGGTAACAAATTACAAGACAAGATTTACTACCGTCACACAAATCACCCAGGTGGTTTGAAAAAGACAACAGCAGGCGACATGCGTGCTAACAAGCCTGAGCGTATGCTTGAGCTTGCAATTAAAGGAATGCTTCCAAAGAACACTCTTGGTCGCGCGCAAGGTATGAAATTGCATGTATATGCAGGTAGCGAACACAAACATCAAGCTCAAAAACCAGAAGTTTACGAACTTCGCGGTTAATCGATAGGAGGGTATTAATTTGGCACAAGTACAATATTACGGTACAGGTCGCCGCAAGCACTCTGTTGCTCGTGTACGCCTATTGCCAGGTGACGGCCGTATCGTTATTAATGGTCGTGAAATGGACGAATATTTTAACCTTGAAACATTAAAGCTTATCGTTAAGCAACCACTTGTAGAAACAGGCGTTGAAGGTCAATATGACCTTAAAGTTACTGTTGAAGGTGGAGGATATACTGGTCAAGCGGGTGCGATCCGTCATGGTGTAGCACGTGCACTTCTTCAAGTAGATCCTGAGAATCGCCCAGCACTTAAGACTGCTGGCTTCTTGACTCGTGATGCTCGTATGAAAGAACGTAAGAAATACGGTCTTAAAGCAGCTCGTCGTGCACCTCAGTTCTCAAAGCGTTAATTCGATTACGTTTGGAAGGCTCTCAATCTTTATGGTTGGGGGTCTTTTTTTTGTATTTCTACATACTATTATCCAGAGTGATGGAGCATTACTCATAAGCTATTGGGCAATATCGACAACTTTTCCACTGCATGCTCCTTTTTCTCGCTCCTCATACTAAAAGAAACTTAAGTGAGAGGAGTGGTGAATTTGATGACGGTTGTGACTACATTGGCAGATCGCCGCAGAGAGAAACAGTGGAAATTTGAACAAAATGTGTTGAGAAAGTTATCTTTAAACGAACTGAAAGCAGATGTTAAGGAACAGTTTAAGCCCATTGTCCCGTATCATTTTTTGTCGCATCCTTTTCTACTAGATCCATGTATGGATATGGCGATTGATGCTTATTTATTAGGTGCTGAATACAGTCGCTTTGGCTACTTCGGAGAGAGTGAGAAAGAGGTAAAACGTCGTTGTGAAGATGAATTGACGGATATTACGCATTTTATTTTTAATCTTCTTCAAGGATGGCTACTTAATTCGGACTTTTTACTTGATTCCCTTAAAGTTGCTACAGAATCCTTTGTTGATCATTGGTGGTCAAAAGGATTTAGAGAGGGTGAAAAACGTTACAGGCTGAGACTTCACTAACTGCTATACATCCAATCGTAAAATCACTTCATAATCTTCTCCTTGTTCAAATATATATAAGAAGAAGTGGACGAGGAGGGATCGGAGTGAATATGAAAAAATGGATAAAGGGCGGAGCTTTTGCAGTAGCCGTTGTTAGCTTGTTATTCATTATTCAATATCAATTTATAACGAATGATTCATGGTCATCATGGAATCTTCCTTTATCAGGCAAGATCATTATCCTAGATCCAGGTCATGGTGGTATTGATGGAGGGGCAGTATCAAAAACAGGAATGCAAGAAAAGGATATTACGTTAGAGATCAGTTTGCAGCTTCGGGATTATTTGCAGGAAGCGGGCGCCCTTGTGTTAATGACAAGAGAAGAGGACCGTGATCTAGCAGGGGAAAATATAAAGCGAATACGCGAGCGGAAGGTTGAAGATTTAAAACGAAGAGTCAGCATTGTGAATGAATCTGATGCAGATGCGTTTATTAGTATCCATATGAACGCCATCCCTTCACCAAGATGGAGTGGTGCCCAAACGTTTTATAATCGTGCTATTCCAGAAAATGAAGTGCTTGCAAAATTTGTTCAAGATGAGGTTCGCCGAAATTTAGAAAATACAACAAGGGTAGCAAAGCCTATTCATAATGTTTTTTTATTAAAGCATGCCCAAATTCCAGGTATCTTATTTGAGGCAGGTTTTTTATCCAATACGACAGAAGCACAATTATTGCAAACAGAAGAGTATCAAATGAAGGTAGCGGCATCTATTTATCAAGGGATCATGCGTTATTATACAGATGAACAAGATCCAGCTAATTAATTATAAGTGCAAACGGATTCATGTTCAGAGCGACTGTGCTATACTAGGGATATAACTGGTAAAAGGAAGGTGTCGGAATTGATAACTGAACAACAAGTCATGGAAGCGTTAAACCGAGTAAAAGATCGTGATCTTAATAAAAGCCTAGTCGAAACAGGTGGCATTCGTGAAGTGAAAGTAAAGGATGGCAACGTTAGCTTGAAGATTGCCTTGGCAAAAACGGGAACTGCTGAGCAAATGGAAGTTCAACAAGAGATTGTCAACGTCATTAAAGGCGAGGGCGCTAACTCTGTTGGCCTTAGATTTGAAGAGCTAACAGAAGAAGAGCTACAAAAGCTTGGGGGAGTTGGAGAAGCAAGTTTTCAAGGGCCTTCACTTCTTGCTCCAAATAGTCCAACAACATTTATTGCGGTAACGAGTGGAAAGGGTGGGGTTGGTAAATCAACTGTCTCTGTTAACCTCGCAACAACACTTGCTAGATTAGGTAAGAACGTAGGACTAATTGATGCGGACATTTACGGCTTTAGCGTACCAGATATGATGGGGATTGAAGATCGACCTAAAGTGATTGCAGATCGTATTTATCCAGTTGAACGTTTTGGTGTAAAAGTTATTTCGATGGGCTTCTTTGTAGAAGATAATGCACCAGTCATTTGGAGAGGTCCAATGCTTGGGAAAATGATCAATCAATTCTTTACGGATGTTGAGTGGGGAGAACTAGATTACCTCATTCTTGATTTGCCACCAGGCACAGGTGATGTGGCACTTGATTTACATACGATGCTTCCTCATTCAAAAGAAATTCTCGTTACAACGCCACATGCAACAGCAGCCTTTGTTGCAGCTCGTGCGGGTACAATGGCCATTAAGACTCATCATGAGATTCTAGGTGTCATTGAAAATATGGCATATTTTGAAAGTCGTACTACAGGTGAAAAGGAATACGTTTTTGGACGAGGTGGGGGAGAACGTCTGACAGAAGAACTGAAAACAGATCTTTTAGGACAAATTCCACTTGGACAGCCTGAAATAGACAAAGCTGATTTTGCTCCATCTATTTACGCAGCTGATCATCCAATCGGAGAAATCTATACCCAAGTAGCAAAACGAGTCATTGAAAAAACAACAAAATAAATCAGTTGAAAAAAGCCCTTCATTGGGCTTTTTTCTATGTGCAGCAATTACTGACCACCACTGCCACCATCACTTCCTCCTCCTCCGCCACCTTGCTGGCCACCGCCGCCTTGATCTTGTTTCTCCATTTGTTTCTCTGCGACTTTACTTAAAATTTCATTCATTTTTGCAGTGAAGAAAGGACTCTCAAATGATTCAGACATGATCGTCATGACCTGCTGTCTATATTCTTTTGACTTTAATAGTTCAAGTACAGCTGCCTCCATTTCAGGGTCTTTAAGGATACTCATCATCATGCCTTGATATTCTGGATCTTTCATTAAAGCTTTAAGCATTTTTTCATTTTCTGCTTGCATGCTCTCGGCAAATGTTTTTGCGAATTCAGGGTCTTTCATCGTCTCCTGCCAAAACTTTTTTCCAGCTTCAGATGTTAAAGTATCCTGAATCGCTTTTTTAACAAAGGCATTATCCATAACAAGTTCTTTACGTAGTTCTTCGTCTTTCATTAATTCTTGGATTGCTTGTTTTCCTTCATCTGTCTTTAACATATCAACCATCATTTTCTTAGTGTTCTCATAATCTGGGCTGTTGTTTCCGCCATTTTCAGCCGCTGCACAACTAGTACATATAACAAATAGCAGACATATTATAAGAATGTGCATCATCTTTTTCATGCGGTGCGGCTCCTTTCCGTTCATTTTGTCATTAATTTGAGATATTTCACTTGAAAATATACATGACACTAAGAGAACAACTAGCAATTTTAAAGCGACATTGTTACAATCGTTAGAGGATATGTGTATATTGGAGGATTTGCCTGTGAACAGTCGAAAAGTTGTTCAATTGTTTTTTACCACGCTTTTAATCGGAAGTATTAGTGGGGCAATTGTTGGATTTATATTTGATTACGATATTCTTACTTCAGGAAGTTTTGCAAACTTTATTGTGGGTATTATTTGGCTGCTTGGAATGAGTGCAGCCTTTACGTTGATTAGTCAAATGGGCTTCTTTGCTTATTTAACCGTTCATCGTTTTGGTTTAGGTCTCTTTAAATCGCAAAAGCTTTGGAATTATGTGCAAATTGTCATCGTTGCTTTTGTTATATTTGATTTAATTTATTTAAGGTATATTGCTTTCGCAGAGCCAGGAGTAACGATTTTTAGCTATATGATTATGCCTTTGCTTTTGCTTGCTTATGGTCTTTTGATTGCCTTTTTGAAAGCGAAGGATACGAATAAGGGGGCATTTATCCCTGCATTGTTCTTTATTGTCGTCGTAACAACGATTGAATGGGTTCCTGCTCTTACAGTTAATGATACAAAGTGGCTATGGCTTTATTTTACCCCGCTCATTGTCGGGAACACGTGGCAGCTACTTATTTTACATCGTTTGGCTCGTGAACCGAAAAATTGAGCAATAGAAAAAGGGTTTGATCGACTAATCTGTGATAACGTTTCTGTTATCGGACTAGAGATCAAACCCTTTTTATTACTTTATTTCTTTGTTTGTTGATTTTGTACTGGCGATTAAATCGTCGACACTACTAAACGTAAATCCTTTTGCACGAAGCTGATCAATGATAATCGGTAATGCTTTGTGTGTTTGAGTAACGGAATCGGAAGCATGAAATAAGAGAACGTCGCCTGAACTCGTAAGTGGAACAACAGCATTCACAATGGCGTCAACTCCTGGGTTTTGATAATCTTTTGAGTCTATGCTCCAATGCACGATGCTGTAACCTTGCGCCTCAGCTATCTGTAATGTTCGTGCATTAAATGATCCATTTGGTGGTCTAAGTAATGTTGGTCGTTCTCCGATAAGTTCAGATAGTACCTGGCCACTTCGATTTATATCTTTTCTAACTTTTTCATCTTCCCAGCTTGTATAATCTTTATATTGATACCCATGACTACCAATAGTATGGCCTCTTTCTTGAATTTCTTTAACGAGATCAGGATATCGTTCTGCCCATGTAGCCGATACAAAAAACGTTGCATGCTCTACTTTCTTTTGTTCAAGAACATCTAAAATGGGTAGAACCCTATTTTCACCCCAACTAATATTAAAGGTAATGGCAATATCCTTGTCATTTGTTTCCGCTTTATAAAAAGCCTGAGGACCATCTGGTGTAGAAAAGACGGCTAATTGTGTACGTTCAGCATAAAGCAATCCAGCTGTAAAAAAGGCAGCCATAATAATAAGGGATAATTGCTTAATTTGCTTGGCGTGAAACACCCATATGAACTTCATTTATTGTCCTCCTCGTCCATTATCTATGAACAATGTATGCGGATAAGGACAAGATATGAATAAAATGGGTAAGATTAGAAAACAATTTAAATGACTGTGTAAGCATTAGAAATGGATCTGCTTATACAGGAGGTGGTTAGTTGAATAGTCGAGGTGATTTATGTGTTGGGATTGATTCTAAATCAAAAGGAAGTACAAGAGATTGAATATCTGTTGAAAAGAGAAATGGAGGAACTTTTATTAGATTTATCTGATCCGCGAATCGATGGAATTATTAAGAAAGCGATGGAAGAGAAGTATCAGATTGTCTTTGGCATTTATAAGCGTTTTGTTCCTCCGAAAGAAAGAATGAAATATATGCTTCATCGACATAGAAGAGATATGAAATAGGTGAACTTTTTCGTGATATGTTATTGACACGTGTTGTATGGACATGCTATATTATTAATTACCGCAAGAAGGAACGACATTATGTTGAAAAAAATTAAGAAAATGTTGTTGACCTTGGATTAACCATTGTGGTATATTAATAAAGTCGCCATTGAGCGACGTCGAGTTCTTTGAAAACTGAACAAAAGCCAAGCGAAATAGAGATACATGATATCTCGTCAATTATTAAGAAGTATCGTTAGCGATACATTTTGAGCTAATCGATTTTTCAAAAGGTGACCGACTAAGTTCGCAACGTCCTGTTGCAACGTCGGCATTAGCACATCTATGTGCATCACTTTTATGGAGAGTTTGATCCTGGCTCAGGACGAACGCTGGCGGCGTGCCTAATACATGCAAGTCGAGCGGATCAAAGGGAGCTTGCTCCCGGAGATTAGCGGCGGACGGGTGAGTAACACGTGGGCAACCTGCCCTGTAGACTGGGA
>NZ_VLKZ01000013.1 GCF_007830185.1 Halalkalibacter nanhaiisediminis
ATTAGCTCAAAATGTATCGCTAACGATACTTCTTAATAATTGACGAGATATCATGTATCTCTATTTCGCTTGGCTTTTGTTCAGTTTTCAAAGAACTCGGCGTCGCTCATTGGCGACATTTAATATAATAACACATAGAAAAATCACATGCAATAGTTTTCTTAATAAAATATAAAAATTTCTATTTTATATAAAAAATTTAAATCAACATACGGTCAACCAATTGATTCTAATGATCACTTCTAATTTCAATAGAAGAATTATAAATATAACATGTGTACAATAAAAAAACAATAACAATCGAGCCTCTTTAAACTAACAGATGAAGAAGGAACAAAGTATCACAAGTAAGATATATAGGAGACACCCTTGACTACATATCATGCAATAGAGGTTTAGCATCCGCTAAACCTCTATATGAACATTCATAAAATTCCTTAAGCCCACCACATACCTGTTTGTTTTTCTTCAAAAATTACATTCTTTAATAGTTTTACCGCTTTTCCTAAACCTTCATCAGTAGATGCTAAAATATCTTCATGCTCAATAGACAACACATCATCATAGTTAATAGCACGCAAAGCACTTACGATATCTTTCCACATCTTCTCGTCACTACCATATCCAACAGTCCTGAACGTCCAAGCTCTATCTAACACTTCACTATAGTGCTTTGTATCAAGAACACCATTCTTCTTAATGTTCTCATGATCTAAGTAAGTATCCTTCGCATGGACATGGAAGATTGCATTCTCTCTTCCAAGTAATTTAATTGATTCAACTGGATCAATTCCTTGCCACACTAAATGACTCGGATCATAGTTTGCACCTATCATAGGTCCAACAGCATTCCGTAACTTCAATAATGTCTCTGGATTATACACGACAAATCCAGGATGCATTTCAAAGCCAATTTTGTTAATTCCATGATCTGTTGCAAACTTTGCTTCTTCTTTCCAATACGGGATTACTACTTCATTCCACTGCCACTCTAATACCTCAAGATACTCTGGTGGCCAAGAACACGTTACCCAGTTTGGAAATTTCGCTCCTGGATGATCGCCCGGGCATCCTGCGAATCCATTTACAACTGAAACATCTAACTTAGCAGCTAACTCAACTGTTTTACGCCACGATTCATGAGATTGCCTTGCGATCTCTTTATTCGGATGGAGTGGGTTTCCATGAAAGCTTAAGCCACTGATCGTTAATCCTTTATCTTGAATTATTTGTTTCAGCTTGAAGATTTCATTTTCATTCTCTAGTAAAAAAGCTGGATCACAATGGCTTGTCCCAGGATAAAAACCAGTCCCTAACTCGACAGATTGAATACCAAAGCTCGCTACCTTATCAAGCATCTGTTCAAAAGGGAGGTCTTGAAAAAGTACTGTAAATACACCTATTTTCATCGTAATCCCTCCTCTTTAATATCTACCCAAGATCTTGTACGGTTACTTTCTAGGATCGCTTCAATAATTTGCATAATATGATGACCATCAGCAATCGTAGCAAAATCACCAGCTTGCGTATCATTCTTCGAAACCGCTTCATAGAAGTTTAAGAAGAGATTCTTTAAGCCATCTGGCCAACCTTCTTGATGTCCACCTGGAAAATGCGCCATTTTTGAAGCATTCTCGGATAAAAGGGAAGGATCCTTCACTAATACCTCATTAGCCTTGTCTCTTCTACCTATCCATAATTCATTAGGCTTCTCTTGATCCCAAGCAAGTGTTGCTTGATCAGTTACTAAATCAAAATGAAAATTATTTTTTCTTCCGACACTTACTTGCGACACCGTGAAGACACCTTGGATATTGTCTTCAAATCTTACAAGAACACTGCCATAATCCTCCGTATCAATCGGAACCTCAACCATTTCTGTATCTTCTTTAGCTTGAGAGAAAGTAGTGTTTCCATCCTTTGATTTATATCTCACCTTATGAACGGTTCCAAGATCGGCACAAACACTAACAATTCGTTTTCCTAGAATATGCTCAACCGTATCACACCAATGTGATCCAATATCAGCAATTGCACGTGATTCTCCGTTTAGCTCTTTATCCATTCTCCAGCTATAATCAGTCACATTTGAGCACCAATCTTGAACATATCCGCCATAAACAAGGTTAGCTTTACCGTGTTTTTTTGTACGAATATCTTCTCTCATTTGCGCCACTAATGGATAAAATCGGTAATTAAAACAAATGCCACTTATAACATTGCTCTTTTTCGCAAGTTCCACTAATTCCTCTGATTGCTCACTATTGATTGCAAGTGGTTTCTCCGTCATTAAATGTTTTCCTGCTAAAAGAATCTCTTTATTAAATTGAAAGTGCAAATGATTCGTCGTGCAATTATGAATGACTTCTATATCTGGATCATTGATTAATTCAGTTGCATCAGCATATGCTTTTGGAATATGATGATGAGCTGCAAATTGCTCTGCTTTTTTTAGCTCTCTAGAAGAAACCCCTACTATTTCTATATTGGGTATTCTTCTTAGCGCTTCAATGTGTGAAGAAGCTGAAAATCCAGTTCCTAAAATTCCTACTTTAATTGTACGCATAGTTACCTCCCACTCCATTATTACTTATCGTTTTGCAGCTTTACGTCCAAACGCTACTGCTAGGATAATGATTAAACCACTAACCATCATTTGTTGACTGACATCTAATCCCATAATGATTAAACCGTTGTTAATCGTTCCAATTAGGATCGAACCAAAAATGGTTCCAACTACTGTACCTACACCACCGAATAAACTTGTTCCTCCAAGAATAACCGCAGCAATTACAGAAAGCTCTGCACCTTCACCAAATGTGAAACGCCCCGCTTCCAAGCGACCTGCAAATAACATACCTGCAAAACCAGCCATCATTCCTGAAGCCATTAACGCATACAGTTTTACTCTTGCAGTGTTAATTCCAGAAAATCTTGCCGCACTCTCGTTTCCACCCGCAGCAAGTGTCTGTCTACCAAACGTTGTTTTTCTTAGGACAATATGTCCAATAACAGCAATGAAAATCGTCCAAATGAAAAGCATTGGAATTCCAGCAATTTCTCCTGATCCAAATAAGAAAATAAAATTTTGGTTTAAGATAGGTACTGGAGCCGTTGCTGTAATCCACATTGCAAGACCTTTAACAATCCCCATCGTCCCAAGTGTCACTAAGAAAGATGGTATTAATACTTTTGTAACGAGTAATCCATTAACCAAACCAATAATTGCACCTGTTCCTAGACCTGCAACAATACCACCGAATAGGCCAAATGATTGAATCGCTAGCGCCGCAGTTAATGAAGATAGAGCAGCAATCGAACCAACTGATAAATCAATTTCCCCAGTCGAAATAACAAATGTTACTGCTACAGCCATAATCGAAATCATTGCTGTTTGCCTAACAATATTTAATATGTTGTTTAATGTTAAAAATCCATCTTCATAAAGAGTGATTGAAAATGTAATAAAAACCCCAATGAACGCGATATATACGATATAATTTCTCCAATCAAATGCAGGAGCTTTTGATGTTGTATTAATTGCTTTGGATGGCATGTTCTAAATCCTCCTCTGATTGAATCTCTTCACGTTTCAATTGACTTGTCACTTGTCCATTTCTTAAAGTAATAATGCGATCTGAAACCGCTAACAGTTCTGCTAACTCTGAAGAGATAACAATTATTGATTTTCCTTGATCAGCTAACTCTCGAATGATTTCAATAATCTCTGATTTTGATCCGATATCTACTCCATTTGTTGGTTCATCAAGAATTAAAATATTTGGTTCATTTGCTAACCATTTACCAAGTACAATTTTCTGTTGATTACCACCAGACAATAAATTAGTAGCCTTATAAATACTGTCTGTTTTAATATTCAATTTATCCACAAATCTTTCAGACAACTCAGTTACCTTGCTCTTGTTAATAAATCCAAATTTCGATACTTTTGATAGCACAGGTAAGATCATATTTTCTTTTACTTCCGTCCCCAACACTAATCCTTGAACACGTCGGTCTTCTGGCACTAGTGCTATTCCAGCCTCAATCGCATCTTTTGGCTTTTTAATACTAACAACTTTATTATTAATCACAATTTCTCCTTGGTCAGCTGAATCTACACCGAATAAAGTTCGTGCCAATTCAGTACGTCCACTTCCCATTAATCCAGCAATACCAAGTATTTCACCTTTATTTAGTGAAAGGTTAATTCCATTCACCTTTGAACCAGAATGCAAATTTTTCGTTTCTAACACAACTTCGGGATCTGGTAATTGTCTCGGCTTCCATTGAAAGCTATTTTCCATCGATTTACCTACAATGTGCTGAACAAGTTCTTCCATCGTTAGATCTGAAGAAGGAGACGTTATGACATTTTTTCCGTCCCTAAGAACTGTGATTCGGTCAGAAACCCGGAAAATTTCATCCATTCGGTGAGAAATATAGATGATGGACATTCCTTCTGATTTTAATTTATCAATTAGTTTAAACAACGTTTCCGTTTCATTTTTCGAAAGGGTCGCAGTTGGTTCATCCATAATTAAGAACTTTGCATTTTGTGCGAGCGCTTTAGCAATTTCGGTCATTTGCCAATAACCTACGATTAAATTTTCAATCAATGTATTTGGACTTATGTTTACGTTCAACTGTTTTAGTAAACTTTCCGTTTTTTTATACATGGCACCTTCATCTAATAAGCCATTTTTCTTCTTGATTTCGCGATTCAGAAATACATTTTGCGAAACCGTCATTGACGGTATTACACTAAATTCTTGGAAAATCATGGCCACGCCATTTTCTTGTGCATCTTGAGGTTTTTCAATCTGAACCTCTTTATCCTCAATAACGATCTTTCCTGCGTCTAATTGATAGACACCCGTTAGAATTTTCATAAGCGTAGACTTACCCGCTCCATTCCCACCCATGAGAGCATGAACTTCGCCTTTTTTCAATTCAAAATCTACATTATCAAGTACTGTTATTCCATTAAATGCTTTTGAAATTCCTGACATTTGTAATGCCATCTTATCCATTAAAATCACCCTTTTTTAAAAAGGGGTAAACACGTTACCCCTTTTCATTTTCTGTAAGGATTTGCAACTTATAGCTTGTTTACTTTAACCCACTCGCCTTTTTCTGATGACTCTAAAATCGCGTCACTAATGACACAAATTTGGTAGCCATCATCGAAATTAGGGTATACATCAATATCTTCTACAATCGCTTTTGCAAAATCGTATACCTCAATAATCTTTGTATCACCATAACCAATTCCTAGTGCTGGGATTGGCCATAGACCTTCTCCGTACGGATGAGCTGGACCAGTATAAACCGTTCTAAACCCTCTACGATCTGCTGGATCATCTGCGAAAAATACTTGCAATTCATCACGACGCTCGTAGTTAAACACAATTGATCCTTTTTCACCATGAATTTCAAATGTTAAGAAGTTATTGCGACCAAATGCATTTCTTGTCGCTTCGATGCTACCTACTGCGCCATTATCGAACTTAATAAGCGCCATTAGTTCATCATCAACGTCAACTTCTCCTTTAGGAACGCTTGCATCTGCTTTAACTGTTCCTAATTTGTCAACACCGCCAGTTTGAATTGGTCTTTCTTTTACCCAAGTTTGAGTTGTTGCCATAACATCAGTGATTTCTCCTACTAAATATCTCGCAAAATCAACAACATGTGTTCCAATATCACCTAGTGCACCTGAACCTGCAATTTCCTTATTAAATCTCCATGAAAGAGGAGAGTTTGGATCAGCAGACCAATCTTGAAGATACGTTCCACGGAAGTTTAATACTTTTCCGATAGCTCCCTCTTCAATATATTTCTTCGCAAGAGCTACTGCAGGTGTTCTACGGTAGTTAAATGCCACCATATGCTTAACTCCTGCTTCTTTAACTGCATCTAACATCGTTTTAGCTTCTTGTGCATTACGCGCTAATGGCTTTTCAGAAATAATATGCTTTCCTGCTTTCGCTGCTGCAATCGCGATCTCAGCATGCGAATTATTAGGAGTTACGATATCAACAATATCAATTTCAGGATTATTAATGATGTCCATCCAATTAGACGTGTACTCGTCATAGCCAAGTCTTGCTGCAGCATCTTTCGCTAGTGCATCTGTTACATCTGCTACCATTTTTCTATGTGTTAAAGCTGGAGCTGGCCAGAAATACATTGGCATACCCGCATATGCTAGTGAATGTGCTTTAGCCATAAATCCTGCTCCGATTAATCCTACGTTTAAAGTTTTCATGAAAAATTCCTCCTAAATAGTTACTAATTAGTTATTGTTGATTAGCTACGTCTTGAATTTCTTGAGGTGCTGAAGTTTGATAAACCATTTCCCATGCATCAAGAATATTATCTTGTGTTACTGTTAAAGCTGGAACCGCAACATATGAAGGCGCTTCTTTACCAAGTAAAGCATAGCCAGCTAAAATAGCTTCAGCCGTCCCTTGGTCATAAGGAAGTTGTGCACCTAGACCTTTAATCGGACCACCTCTTGCAATATCTAACCCTACGTTTGTACCTAAATCAATTGTTGTAATGACTAAATCATCTCTACCCGCAGTTCTTGCAGCTGCTAAAATTCCTTCTGTTGGTACATCCCACACCCCGAAAATACCGTCTAAATCAGGGTTTGTCGTTAACATTGCAGATGCTACTTGTAATCCATCATCAGGACCCATGATGCCTCCACGAGCTACAATTTCAATATTTGGATATTTTTCAGCCATAGTTGCTTCAAATGCTTCTGTTCTTTGCTTTGTTACAAAGAAGTCTGCGTCATGATAAACCACACCAACTTTACCTTCACCACCAAGTTGTTCAGCCATGATGTCGGCCGCAGCAACTCCATTACCGTAGTTATCAGCAGATACAACACTTACATAATCTGTACCATGTTCTAAGTTACTTGGAACATTATCCATAAACACTAACTTAACACCTTGTTCTGCAGCTCGCTTATATGCTGAAGCTGTTGAAACAGGATCTGTCGGGATACTTACGATAATGTCAGGATTTCTTGCTAGAACTGATTCAAGGTCTGACACTTGCTTCTCTGCACTAAATTGCGCATCTGTTACAGAAATAACCTCAATGCCCATCTTTTCAAATGCAGCTTGTAAGCCATTAATTTGTGCATTTGACCAGTCATTACCTGCATAGTGCATAACAAGGGCTGCTTTGTAATTTCCTTCACGAATTTTCTCAATATCTTCGACCGTTAATTCAAGTGTTTTTGCTGAAACAGCCTCTTCTCCGTGTGGTCCTTTACTGAGAATTTCTTGATCAGAAGGAATGTCTTGATTAATGGTCATTGGCTCAGTTACTGCTTCTGTTGCTGTTTCTGAACTTTCTGGTGTTGTTTCAGCACCATTTTCCCCATTTGGTGCACTCTCCGAGTTACAAGCAGTTAATACAAGCAGACCCGCCAATAGTGTAGCCGCTAAAATTCTTTTTGATTTTTTCATCTAAATCGTTCCCCCTAGATTTTACTTATCGTATTTTTTTAAGAAGTCAAAGCTTGTTTGTGCCCCTTGTTTTGGATCTTCGTAACTATCTAATTCAACAGTAATCCAACCATCGTAACCAAAGCTTTGAAGCGCTACCATCATTTCATCAAAATTTTGCTTTCCATTTCCTAATGGTAGAAACTCTCCATCTTTGTAATCTTTTAAGTGAACGTATTTTATTCGATCTTTATACATTTTAATGAATTCAATTGGGTCACCGCCACCAGCTTCAATATGGGCAGTGTCAGGACAAAAATCAATCGTTGTAAATTGAGCCAACTTTTCCACTTGTTCAGGTGTTTCACCCAATGAACCTAAGTGTGGATGATAACTTGCTACTAAACCATGTTCTTTAGCAATTTCCATGACTTGATTTAAGGCTTGTCCTAATTTTTCATAGTCGCTTTCTAAAATGCCACTTCCTCGTATCGCACCACCACCGACAACTAAATGTTCAGCACCAAATTCAGCTGCAAGCTTTGCTACTTTTGAAATCTTTGCTAATTCTTCATCAAGGATTTCATCAAAGACGAAGTTCCCACCTGTGTAGACACCGATTAATTTTAATTGTAATGAATCGAGTAAGCTTCGGAATGTTTCTTTATTATTTTCATATTGCATTAAATTCCCATCAAACAATTCAAAGCCAGTGTAACCAACGCTTGAAATATCTTTAAGTGCTTCTTCTGTTGAACCATTTGCCATATAGTAATTGTCTTTGAGCGATGTTACTCCACCTGGATGTCCAACAACCCCACCCCAAGTATTTGTTTGATAACCTAATTTCATTAAGAATCACTCCTTATATATGTTTCATTTATGTTCATTGGTATGCTTTGATAATTGTCGTGAAATATGCATCACCCTTTCACAAAATGAAATCGATTACATTAATAGTTAAAAAATCAATCCTTTTTGATTCAAAAGCTAGATTGTTGAATTAACTTTTCCACCACATGATTCTCTAATAATTAATTCATCTGCAAGGACAAACTGTTTTCTTTTTACCTCTTGACCATCTAATATTTTCAAAAGAAGCTCCATCGCTACGTTACCCATTTCAAATTTCGGTTGAGAAATTGTGGTTAATGCTGGTTCGAAAATTGATGAAACCTTAATATTATCAAAACCAACAATCGCAATGTCCTCCGGAACTTTCAATCCTTGTAATTTAACAGCCTTAATCGCCCCTATTGCCATCTCATCATTTGCAGCAAAGACTGCTGAAGGTCGGTTGTTCAAAGCTAGTAATTTACTCATTTGATTAAATCCAGATTCGTATGTGAAATCTCCTTCTTGAACAAAAACTTCTTCATAAAATAAATCATTTGTTTCAAGTGCTTGCTTATACCCTTTAATGCGATCTCTACTTAAGATGACGTTTGTTGGTCCAGTAATATGAGCAATTCTCGTATGGCCTAATTTAATGAGATGCTCCGTAACTTTCCTCGCACTACTAATATTATCAATTGAGACAATTGGGATATCCGATCCTTCGATATACTCGCAGGCTAACACAACTGGATAGTCTTGAGAAATTTCAAGCAGGGAATCTTTATCCATTCTTGCTGTTAACAAAATCATTCCATCAGCTAGACGTTGCTTTAATATTTCCAAATAACGCTGTTCTTGATCAATGTTATTAGACGTATCACCAAGTAGTACTTGATAGCCCTTTTTATGAGCTACAGATTCAATCCCCCGCAGCACTCTTGAAAAAAAAGGGTTCGCTATATCGGGTACAACAACCATAATGGTTTTCGTTTCATTAGTACGAAATTGCCTAGCTAACATATTAGGCTTGTAATTAAGTTCTTGAATTGCTACCTCTACTTTTTTTCTCGTTTCTGGCTTAACTGTCTCTGGTTTACAAAGAGCTCTTGAAACTGTTGCGACAGAAACACCAGCTTTTTTTGCTACATCACTCATTTTAGCCATGGCATTACCCTCTCCAGTGTAATCGATTACATTATAGAATCAATTAATACCTTAAAATTGAAGTATAGGAATACGTTACCAATCAATTGAAAGGGGAATCTGACAATCTTCGACACCTGAATGTAATCGATTACAATCAGACGCGGTAATAAATCAAATAATATTTTGTAACTGCTTTCATTATATTATATTTAATAAAAAATGCAATGGTTTTTTTAAAAAAAATTATTGCTTTTTAATTCACTATTTAACAACCTTGATATGGCGTTGTTTAGTCAATAATGATTTTATATTGTATGACCTTACCGCACTTCAGAAAGTTATGGTAAGGTCATAAACATTCAACATTCAACTACATATCCCTTAATGTTCCTTCTAAAGGACTCCTACCATTTGAAAGAGAGGAAGCATCGTTGCTAAAAATAGTAGAAACACAACTCCTCCAACCATAATAAAAAACGTTGGTTGAATAACTCGAAGAGCTCTCTGGAATGACTCATCAAGCTCTCGAAACAACATTTCACTATAATGGACAAGATCATTAGCAAGATAGCCTGTTTTTTCACCATTTTCAATGACAAATGATAGCTCTTCTCTATAGTAAATCCTGTCATGAATCAATCTTGCCAATGAATGACCTTGATGCAATTCGTGAGAAAGTTGCGTGCACTCTTGTTGAAAAAATGGTAGATAATCTTGTTCATTAAATAAATGCAGAGCCTGTTGTAAAGTCATCCCTACCCCTAGCATCCTTCCAAGCTGCAAGGAAAAATAGTACGTAATGATCGTTTGGACATATTTACCGAGAAAAGGTAAAGATAATAACTTCAACACCCTCTTATATGGTGACCATGACTTCATCTTGTACCAATAATATAGTAATCCGATGAAAAGGAAAAAGAAAATCATTAAGAAGAAGTAAGGAGAATATTGAAGGAATATCAGCAAGAGCTTTGTTAATAATGGTAATTCAGTCGTTGTCGCGAAAAAGGAACGAAAATGAGGAACAACAAATTGGTACATTAAGACAAGAAGCAGAAGGCAAAACCAAAGGAGCAAGATGGGATAACGGAGAATCTTGACTAATTCTTGTTTCATTTTTTCTCTTTGTTCTAATATAGTACCAGCACGGATGAAACCTTCAGCTAACTCACCTTGTTGCTCATAAAAATAGAGAAATGATTTAAGACTTGGGGGAATATCAAATAAGTGAAAAGCTTCATAGGCAGGGTGTCCTGATTTCAAACTTTCGAGAACATCGGAGATTTGTTTCTTTGTTGGGTTCGATACATGGAGTTGAATAAACGTAAGAGCAGCGTTTAAGGGATATCCTTGTTCTAATAATCGACCAATCCTGACAAAGTGATTCGCTGTTTTCTGTAAGTGCCTATTTTTTCGTCGTTTCAATCTTATTTTTTTATTCATTAATAACCCTCAACATTTCATCATCTGATAAATAACCTAGCGCCCAAGCTTTTTTCGCTGCTGCTTTGAATCCCCATTCTGCTCCCGCTTTTCGACTCACAAATGCTTCACTCAAAGCCTTCCCTTTCAGTACTTCAAACAATGCAGCTCTAGATCTCGTTCGATAACGCTCACAGTGTCGATCACAGAATCCTTGGCAAATCGGACACTTTATCTGAACTAGTTGCTGAGATAAAACCATTTTACAACATTCAGATAAATCTAATTTTGAGACACCTAAGTCAAGCATACGTAAAAGGGCGGCATAACAACTGCTCGCATGAACGGTTGCCAGCACTAGATGACCAGTCAAAGCAGCACGTACCGCAAGGGAAGCGGTAATTTCGTCTCTTATTTCACCAATTAAAATGACGTCTGGGTCATGCCGTAGGCTCGCTTTTAGAACCGTGTCAAAGCTCATTCCTGCCCTCATGTTCACTTCTACTTGTATAATGGTAGGAATCGGTCGTTCGATAGGGTCTTCTATTGTAATAATTGACCTCCCTCCTTCTCTTATGATTTGTTCAATTATTGCATATAAGGTTGTTGATTTACCTGAACCAGTTGGACCAGAAAGAAGACAGAGACCTCGGGGCATTTTACTAACCTCAAATAGCGTATTACGAGAATGCTGAAGGACTGATAAGGAAGGCAACGCTTTAGAAGATAAATGAGGGAGAATTCGAATTGCTAAACTTTCTTTATCTTTTGTGGGTAATGTCGACAAACGCAGAGAAAAAGAAGAAGATTTTGTGAGGTGGATCATTGACGAACTTTGGGGTTTACGACGTTCACCTATATCCATCCCAGACTGGTATTTAAAATGACTAATTAAACGATCAGCTAGACTTGGTAAAAGCTCTTTCCAATGTTCTAGCTTACCATTAAGGCGATATGTCATAAGACACTTATTTGGCATTGGAACAAAGTGAACATCTGTCGCTTTCATCTGAATCACCTCATCAATAATAGACCGACTATATTGTTCAATATCGTACAACTCAACTCTCATCTCCTTACATATTAGTTAAGGGTTGGCTAACTAGAAATTGCAGCCGCCCTTTTATAACTTACCTATTCAACAGAAATAAACAATTTCCTTCTTAAATTTGCATAAATCTTTATATTTAGGTTACAGTATAAATAAGATCGATGGGCTATCGCCAAGCGGTAAGGCAACGGATTTTGATTCCGTCATGCGTTGGTTCGAATCCAGCTAGCCCAGTAACCTTTTAATTAGCCAAGTGGAATTTCCCCATTCCCCTTGGCTTTTTTATTTGTAGAGCATCTCATCTGGATTTCCGTATTCGTTCCTTTGATTTTCTCATTTTAATTAATGTCATAGCAGGCTGCTTTCTAATCCATTGAATAAATTTCTTCATTTGTTCATCCTCTCTTAAACGTTCAATTGTCATCAACCTCTCTGCTAATTCAGCATTTGTGTATAAGGCATGGATTTGTTTATGACAAGGGATACATAATTCCGCAGTAGGAAGATGTGCTCCTCCTTCCTCCCTTGGTGTTAAATGATGTCTCGTGAGTTCGACTTCTACCCTAGCACACAATTCACATTGACCGATTTTATGCTTCACCTTAAATCCCTTCCATCCTAGTTGATAACTAGCCTCTTTTCTTCCTTTCTTCAATTATTGTTGTTTAATTCCTCTTTTTTCTGCAAAAAGAAACACAAATTATAGTCGAAATTTGCTACGATAGGGATTGATGTATGAACGAGAGGAGAACTTTGCATGCAAGTAGCTTACTATCAGGACAAGCTGATCCATCTTCCTACCTGCGAACGTGATAAATGGCAACAATTATATATGGCTAGTATGAGACAAGAGGTCACTTGTATACATTGTCATACTCCTTTGCGTATGGAAATTGGTATACATGCTCCTGCCCAATTCTCTCATTCTCAAATGACACAAGAATGTCAGACTGTAGCTAGCCTTATGGAAAGCAAGCTTCAAATAAAAGAGCAAGCAGATGAAAATCAGAACCATTCCAACAATGACTCTAGTATTCACCTTCCTAAGCGTAGGGCAATATCGGATTCAAGCGTCAGTGAAGACCGAATTTGGAAGGAACCCGAAACAATCAAAGCCATTCCAACTTTCCATGACAAACAGACTCATGAGAATTCTAAAGATCTTAGTGGTTATCGTCTTACACTGAAGGAAAAAGGCATTTATCTTGATGATAATCAATGGTCAGCCGTAACAACAACAGAAGGACCACTCCTTATCCTTGCAGGTGCTGGTAGCGGAAAGACCCGCGTACTCACAACTCGAACAGCCTATATGTTATCTGAGTTGGACTACTCACCTAAGGAAATGATCCTCGTTACCTTTACAGCAAAAGCTGCAAAAGAAATGAAAGATCGTATGCGTATTTATCCAGGACTTGACCCAGCGATTCTTCAACAATTAGTTGTCGGTACATTTCATAGCATTTTTTATAAAATGCTCTTGCACCATGAACCAGAACGCTGGGATGCAGCCAATTTATTAAAACTGGAATGGCAACGTCAGGCGATGTTAAAAGAAGCTGGTCGAGAAATTGATCTCGATGAAAAAGATTTCGCATTTGATCAGGCTCTCACTCAAATTAGTTGGTGGAAAAATCACCTTCTATCACCAGAGCAGGTTAAAGCCAAGGATATTTGGGAAGAGCGTGTTTCCTATTTGTATAAACGGTATGAACAAATGAGACAAGCCAAGCGTTTATTCGACTTTGACGATATGCTGCTTGGTACCCATCGTCTTCTAAGTGAAAATCCACGACTATTGAAACGTTATCAACAACGCTTTTCTTATGTGTCGGTTGATGAATTTCAAGATATTAATAAAGTACAAGTTGAATTGATTACCATGTTAACAGAACCTACAAAGAATTTATGTGTGGTTGGTGATGATGACCAGTCCATATATGCGTTTCGTGGAAGTGACCCATCATATATTCTTTCCTTTAAAGAACGCTATAAGAATACGAAAGTCGTTGTACTGGATGAGAATTATCGCTCTAATCATGAAATCACTTCATCAGCGAACAATGTGATTACAACAAACCGAACTCGTTTTCAAAAAACGCTTCGTGCCCAAACGTCTATTGATCAAGCTCCTCTCCTTTTTTATCCGTATGATGAAGAAGAGGAAGCGACCATGATTGTTACTGACGTGAAAAAACAACTCGAAAATGGGGCATACCCTCGAGAATTTGCTGTCTTATTTCGCACAAACAGTTCAGCTAGAGCATTGCTTGAACGATTTATCTCTTCAAGTATTCCATTCCAGCTTGATGCAGATGGCGAATCCTTTTATCGCCGAAAATCAGTTCGGAAAATCCTTGCCTATCTTCGTTTAGCTATGAATCCTGACGATAGCCAAGCCATGTCCGACTTAGTCGGAGCACTATTTTTAAAGCAACATGTTATTCAAGACATAAAAGCAACGAGTATAATGGAAGATTGTACACTTGTTGAAGCCCTACCACATATTCCTGGACTCCAAGCGTTTCAAACGAAAAAACTCGCTTCATTGCCTGAAAAATTTAATCAGTTAAAAACAATGTCCCCTGTTGAAGCCATCTCTTTTATTGAATCTAGTATGGGATTTAATGATTACGTTAAAAAGCAAGGAAATGAAGGGAACAAAATGGAACGAGGTTCGGATGATGTTCGTGACCTAAAAGTGGCAGCTAATCTCCATACTTCCATTCATGCCTTTTTAGAGCACACAGAACACATGGTTGCAAAATATGATGAGCTGCGTAAACAACGTGGAAACATAGAAGCCGTCCAGCTAATGACAATTCATCGAGCTAAAGGTTTAGAATTTAAACATGTATACATTATTGGCGCGGCAGAGGGCGGTTTACCTCATGATTATGCACTTGACGCTTGGCGTGAAGGCGATGACAAACCACTCGAAGAAGAACGACGTCTCATGTATGTTGCGATGACAAGAGCAGAGGAGAGTTTAAAAGTTTCTACACCAATGATGAGACGTGGAAAAAAAGCATTTCGCTCTCGGTTTGTACGTGAAATGCAACGTTTTGCTCCAAAACAACAACTTAGCCAATCAGAAAGGAGTAGATAACGTGAAGCAAACAGAGATGATTAATAAAACAAAGCAATGGGTAAAAAATCAGTTACTCGAAGAGAAAACTGGTCATGACTGGCAACACATTCGACGTGTGACAAAGCAAGCAGAGGAAATGGCAGAGGTGGAGGGGGCAGATAAGCTAGTTGTTACACTAGCAGCACTTACTCACGATCTTATTGATGATAAAGTCGTCGAAAGTGAAGAGCAAGGACTACAGATGGTGAACCAATGGTTTAGTGAAATTGGCCTATCTGATACAGAACGGAATCATATTATCAACATTATTACATCAATGTCCTTTAAAGGAGGAAACAACAAAGCAATGACAACCCTTGAAGGAAAAATCGTCCAAGATGCCGACAGATTAGATGCCCTTGGTGCAATTGGAATTGCCCGTACATTTATCTATTCTGGGAGTAAAGGACAACCGATGTATGACCCGGCACTATCTGTTCGTGATTCGATGACACTTGAAGAGTATCGAAATGGTCAATCAAGTGCGATTAATCACTTCTACGAAAAGCTTTTAAAGCTAAAGGACCTGATGAATACAGAGGAAGGAAAAAGAATAGCCAGTGTGCGCCACACATTTATGGAAGAATTTCTTGAACAATTTTACGATGAATGGGGAAATGAATAAAACGATGAGCAGTTGCCCTTGTGGGTACTGCTCATTTTTTTAATATCAATTGAGCTACGGATTCACTACTTTAATAGCCGTTACTTCATTTAGATTAAGCTCTATGTTGTGAGGTGGGGCTTCCATTCTTAACATTATTTTTTCATTTTCAATCTTCTCGATTAGCCCAATATACGTCATTCCTTTTACTTGTAACTCTGTATTCGGCTTAATCGTATCAGGCATCGATTGAATGTACGTTATTTTCTCTGAAATGGATCGTTCTTCTACATCGATCTGTTTATTTACGAGATTTACTTTAGCTACTTTTGTCTCCCAAACCTTAACTTTATCTTTTTGCACCTGGTCTCTTGCTTCACGACTAGTGTCGGATTTTGTTTCTTCTCGTCTCCCTACTATTTCTTGCTGCACTTCTTTATCAAGCTCTTTTTTCCGATAAAAGAACTCCTGGTTATCCACTTCTACTTCTGTTTCTTTTGCTTGATGAATATAAAGCAATGGTAGTGTTCGCTTTGGCATTTATATCCCTCTTTCCATAAATAAGTATAGTTATTTTTATTGTTAAACTAATTGATCTATGCTTTTATTTCAATTTATCCTGGCGGCCAAGGGAGCGGTGGCGGCTATTCCGTGGAGGACAGGGAGGTGGCTTTTGGCCTTGGCTCTTTTTGCAAACTGACTGGGGATATAGTTGTGGTTCAAGCTCGGGATTTAGCTCAAGCTCTGAATGGAGAACTGGTCGCTAACATTTCCACCGACGGCCAATACACCCTAGAGGCCGCTAAAGTTCACTACTAAAATAGCACCTTAAATACATGTGATGTTCTAGGAAAATAAAAAGACTAACTCAATTAGGTATAATAAAACCTTTTTGAGTCAGTCTGTTGTTCTCGTTATTATTTAAGACATTGACAAAATATTATAGCCACTGTCAACGTGAAGCATTTCACCTGTAATTCCCCTTGATAAATCACTCATTAAGAATAGTGCTGTATCGCCGACCTCTTCTTGCGTCGTTGTACGACGAAGTGGCGCGCGCTCTTCAATTTCCTTTAATACATCGTTAAAGCCACCAATACCTTTTGCAGCAAGTGTTCGAATCGGGCCTGCAGAAATGGCATTCACCCGAATATTCTCTTTTCCTAAATCATTCGCAAGGTATTTTACACTTGCATCAAGTGAAGCTTTTGCCACACCCATGACGTTGTAGTTACGAACAACTCTTTCGCCCCCTAGATATGTAAGAGTAACAATGCTTCCACCCTCAGTCATAAGTGGACGTGCTGCTTTAGTAACAGCTGTTAAAGAGTACGCACTAATATTATGAGCTAAAAGAAAGCCTTCACGAGTTGTGTTTAAGTACTCTCCTTCTAACTCCTCTTTATTTGCAAAAGCAATACAGTGAGCGATACCGTGAATCACTCCGACCTCATCTTTAATACTTGCAAATGTCTTATCGATTTCAGCATCATCCGTTACATCACAAGGTAAAATCAGATGATCTTTTCTCTCTAGTGTTCCCATTAAATCACGTACATTTTTTTCTAATCTCTCACCAGCATAAGTGAAAATAAGACGAGCACCTGCATTCGCTAAAGACTGAGCAATTCCCCAGGCAATACTTCGCTTATTTGCCACACCCATGACAACGTATGTACGATCAGTTAAAGAAAGTTGTATCATTTGTTCTCCTCCATTACGAGTTGTTATTAATACCAAGTACTAATAATTATAGCATATCTCTTTATTCTTTGTAAGGTTCAACACAAACATCGCTTATCCCTTCTTAGTTGGAATATTACGCTTTTCATATTGGCATGTTGGACATGTATAGATAACATTCTGATTCGATTGTGCCGTTAATAAGTTCGTAATCGGCTGCTCACTACGACACATGGGACAAACAACTAGAACTTCAGACATACGAGTAGCCTCCATTTTTTTTGTTAGTTTCTCCAGTAACATAGTAAAGGATACATAGCTCGTTAGATCATAATTCATTAACATCTCTTTCGTGCTATAAGTCATGCTAAAACCCCAAACAAAAAGCTCCCTTCAACAAACAAGAAGGGAACTTTTCTAGTTACTCGTACGACTTCTTGCTTAAGAATGTTTTTGGTACATCTGTCCCTCTCGTTCCTCGTGAATCAACAGGCTCATTTTCTGGTGGATAGAATATAATGAAGCTTTTTGGTCCAGATTGAGCAAGAATCCGTGGTAAACTTTCTAACTGTGGATGCCAAGCAAGCGTACCTCTTCTTGCACTAAAGACAACAATGACGTCATCTTGACGCAGAAATGGCATATAAGTTTGGTGCCACTCATTCCAAGATTCTAGTCGTGTCATTGTCACTTGAGCCTCTGGTTTAATAGCTTGAAAATCTTTTTCATAGCTAATTGTTTCATCTTTAATAATATAACAAGCAATGGCAGCACCAAGCCGATTAGCTAACTGCTTTACTTTTTGAATTGAGTCATAATAACCAGCTTTATGGTCAAAGCCAAATGGGATAAGAATCACAATTCGTTTTGTAATGTTTAATGGGTGACCAAGCTTTGAAACAATGATCATTTGAGTAGAATTCTCAAGTAGCTTATCGAGTACACCTCCAAAGATTTTTTGAGGTGTTGATAGCTTTCCGTTCCAACCAATAACAGCGGTTGTGATACGTGATTCATCCATTGCACGGATCATTCCTGTTGTAATATTAGAGTCGATTCTCGTAAGCATATGAATAGGAACTTCAGCTCCTGCTGCATAGCTTACAGCATGTTGCAGTAACTTCTCTGCTTCGACAATGCGCGCTTGTGATCCTTCCCTGTTACCTTGAGCAACGGACAATGTGTATAGAGGTTGTGGCGATTGTCCGCGAATAATAAAAGCTAAATCCATAAGTGATTCCATCGTTTTCGGGTTAGCAATCGGTACCATCACTCTCTCAGGTGCCGTTGAAGGCTCATAAGGCTTTTGCGCTTCTTTTAGCGCAATGATTCTTGAAAATTTTTCAACTGTATAAGGGCCAATCATACAAGTAATCAAAATCATAACAATTACGCCATTTACAGTTGCTTGATCAAAAAAGCCAAGGTCATAGCCTACGAGTGTTGCAGCCAACGTAGCTGCAGCTTGTGGAATCGACAAGCCAAAAATTAATTTAATTTCCTCTATTGAATAATGATAAATTTTACCAGCAATCCACGCAGCTAAAAATTTACCAATGATAACAAGTATTACAACTATCGATGCCATTACCCATGCTGAGGGATCAGATAAAAGAATTCGTACATCCATTAACATCCCCACTGATAAAAGGAAAAATGGAATGAAAATTGAATTTCCAATAAACTTAATTCGATTCATTAATGTCCCTTGTTCAAGAATAAAACGATTTAGGGCAAGCCCTGCTAAAAAGGCACCAATAATTGGTTCAAGACCAGCAACCGTTGCAAAATATGCAGAGACAAATAAAACAGTCATAACAAAGATATATTCTAATGATCCTTCACTACTCAATGTCCTAAAGAAGAATTTCGCTACAATTGGAACGATAATAAAGACTCCAGCTACATATAAGCCAAGCGATACAATGAGCATGAACCAAAAATCAGGAGTTAATTCTCCTTGAGTCGATCCCGCAACAATAGCAAGGATCAACAAAGCGAAAGTATCTGTCATAATTGTCCCACCAACAGCTGTGGTGACTGCCTTATTTTTCGAAATACCTAAACGACTCGCAATTGGATATGCGAGTAATGTATGAGAACCGAGTAATGAACCTAACAAAATAGCAGCTCCAATGGAGAATCCATAATAGAAGGTAACGATTATTCCTAAAATGAAAGGAATGGAAAATGAAAGAGTTCCAAACACTAAGCTTCTTGAACGATACTTTTTAAAACCGTCTAAATCAATTTCAAGACCTGCAATAAAAATAATATAGAGCAATCCAACAGTTCCTAGCAGGATAATTGTTGGGTCACGATCAAGTAATCCAAGCCCATTAGGTCCAATAATAACACCTGAAAATATTAGGCCAATAATACCAGGTATCCTTAGCTTCGCCATAATAAGCGGAGCAACTAAAAAAATAATCATTGCGATTGCAAATATTAAAACTGGATCTGTAATGGGTTGAGAGAACAAACAAGTTCACACCTTTATTTATATTTTGCTTACGATTTATTTATCGTAATGAAAAAAATCACAGGATGTCAATTAGTAACCTTGATGTATACCCTTTCAATTTCATTTCTATGTTTTTTTGCCATCATGTATGTAAATTCAAACGTAAATGGCAATGTATCTATAGAGTGATCAATTGCATAAAAAGGCTCCATTCGCTAAAATGTGAATCATCTTAAGAATATTTTTCCAACCTTAATGGAAAGGAGCAAGTGAATGTATGACGAAAATTGATATTATAGGAGACATTCATGGATGTTATGATGAACTTATTGCTTTATTATTATCACTTGGCTATCAAAAGTTCGATAATATATTTGTTCATCCCGAGGGGAGAAAACTAGGTTTTGTCGGTGACTTAACAGATCGCGGACCACGATCATTAGAGGTCATCAACCTTGTTGCATCCTTAGTAGAGAATAATCAAGCTTATTATGTACCAGGAAATCATTGTGACAAGCTGTATCGCTATTTCTTAGGGAGAAACGTACAAATTCGTCACGGCTTAGAAACAACAGTCGCTGAACTACAACAATTATCAAAAAAGGAATATGAAGATATTCGCCATACATTTATGAGCTTAGTTGAACACTCTCCTCATTATCATGTTCTAGATACCGGAAATCTCGTCCTTGCCCATGCTGGTATTCGTTCCGAAGATATAGGAAAAACGACTAAAAAGGTCAAATCCTTTGTCCTTTATGGTGATATTACTGGAGAAACCAATCCAGATGGGACACCTGTACGACGTGATTGGGCAAAGCATCATCAAGGTCAGCAATGGATCGTTTATGGACATACCCCTGTAAAAAAGCCACGCTTTGTTCATCATTCAGTGAACATCGATACAGGTTGTGTGTTCGGGGGAAATCTAACTGCATTACGTTATCCAGAAATGGACACAGTTCAAGTGCCTTCAATGCAGCCTTTTGTTGCAGAGAAGTTTCGGTCTTTTGATGAAGAGTAGAGGGGATTCCCCCTCTACTTACTCCATTGACCACTTTTTGAGATAAGCTCTCATATCTTCAGGCAAACCCTGCTCAAATGTTGTTACTTTACCATTAAACGGATGCTCAAATTCAACTCGGTAACAGTGCAGAGCTTGACGATTCATTTCATCCAGGATTCCACCATACAAATCATCACCTAATAACGGATGTCCCAAGTGCGAAAAATGAACACGAATTTGATGTGTACGCCCAGTCTCTAAATTAATATCGACAAATGTCGCATGCTCTGTTGTTGCCTTTACTTTATAGTGCGTTACAGCACGTTGTCCGCCTTCCCTTACTTCACGAGAAATAATACTGTCCTTACTTCTAGCGATTGGAGCATCGATTGTTCCTTCTTTTTCTGCCACAGCCCCTTCAACTATTGCTTGATAGTATCGTTTTAGCTTTCCAACCTGTTGAAGCTTTGAAAGTCGATCATGGGCAAGCCTATGCTTAGCTACAACTAGTAATCCAGATGTGTCTTTATCTAAGCGATTAACTGCATGAAATGTAGCAGGAATCCCCTTTTCTTTGTAATAACCTAGTACGGCATTTGCAAGTGTATGATGCGGATGTTCACGTGAAGGAATGGTCGCCATTCCTGCTTCTTTGTTCATGACAAGTAGATGTTCGTCTTCATAGACAATATTAATATCTACCTTTTCTGGTTGAACAGCATTACTTACTGTTTCAGCAGGTAGCATAATGATGACTTGATCTCCTTCATGAATCATGGCTCGAACAGTGACCTCTTGACCATTTAAGAAAATCCTTCCACCATTGAACTTTATTTCGGCTAATGCCTTCTTAGAGATCTGACAATGTTCACGTAAAAAAAGCCGAAGCAACTGCTTATCGCAGTCGCTTCCGACAATCCATTTCAGTGTAGCAATCCCATTATTCACGAATAAACGACTCCTTCACTCGCTTCCAAAATGGAAAAGGACGAAATCTAGCAAAGCGAATCTTTTCTTCAGCTACACGGCATTGTAGTGATTTAATACGTTTATGATCTAACGTATAGTGATCAATTGTCACTTGAATATCAACATCATTTAATGGCTTAAGCAAACAAGTATGATGCTGCGGAAGCACAAGAGGAGAACCTACAGTCCTGTATACACGATTATTGATCGATGCCATTTCTGATATTTGAATAGAAGCAAGTGATGGGTGCAATATCGCCCCACCAAGGGCTTTGTTATATGCCGTACTACCAGATGGAGTTGAAATGCATAATCCATCTCCACGGAAAATTTCAAAAACATCTCCCTTAATTTCAACATTACTTACTAGAGAACCTTCAAAACTCTTAATCGTACATTCATTTAAAGCGAGATGACGCTCTGAATTCACGTTACCCTCATGCCTAATCACAACCTCAAGCAATGGATACTCGACAATCTGGTAAGGAGTTTTAGCAATATGTATAACTAGCTTTTCAACTTCATCAGGTACCCAATCGGCATAAAAACCAAGATGCCCTGTATGAATACCTACAAATGCCGTATCTTCAAGACGATCACTATAATCATGAAAGGCTTGCAAGAGTGTCCCATCTCCACCAACGGTGACAACCATTTCTGGAGCCTCTTCGTCGTGCGTTAAACCAAATTCAAGTAAATAACTCTTAATTCGTTGCTGAAGTGTATTTGATACGTCGTCGCCTCGTGATGTGACGGTAAATTTCATGACACCCTTCCCCCTTTTGTTAGAGCTTTCTTCCTTGTTCTTGCTTAGTCGTAATAATTTGCTGGGCTTCTCTTACTTCATCACGAATAATTGACATTTCCTCATCTAGCAAAAATGCAGCCTCAGCTGCTCGTTGAAGCCGCATTTTAATATCTTCTGGTATTTCACCACTATATTTATAATTAAGAGAATGCTCAATTGTTGCCCAGAAATTCATCGCTAATGTTCGTATTTGTAATTCAACTAGGATTTTCTTCTCCCCTTCAATTGTTTGAACAGGATAACAAAGCACGAGATGATAAGAACGATAACCACTTGGCTTTTTATGAACGATATAATCTCGCTCTTCCATAATTTCAAAGTCTTTTCTCAATCGAATTAACTCAAGAACGGTTTCAATATCTTCGACAAATTGAGTAACGATGCGAACACCAGCGAGATCTTGCATATCCTCTTCCAAACGATTGAGTGGAATATTTTTACGCTTTGCTTTATCTAAAATACTTGAAACAGGCTTGACCCTACCTGTTACAAATTCAATTGGAGTATGCTTAGATGATTTTTGATATTGCTCACGAATTCCTTTTAATTTGATTTTCAATTCCTCAACTGCTTGCTTATAGGGTGTTAAGAAGATATCCCAGTTACTCATTCAATCACCGTCCGTTTTATCCTATGTGTGTTGCGCGAAAACCTCTTGCACAGCTTTCTCCATCTCCTCACCATAATTACCGTTACCCTCTATATTTTCCGTTAAAAAAGAGAGTTCCTCACAAATAGATGTCAGCTCTATGACGACTTCTTCGTGTAAAATGAGCTCTAGCTTCTTCGCTTCGGTATATAATTGCTTTAAATCCGACCAAGTTTTTTGTGAGAAGTTTACATAGTAAAATTCTGTATCATCTTCTAATATGTATATAAAGGCAAGATTATCTGAATCAACGAGCATACGCTCTCCCGCTCGAAGTGATTGAGCTAACTCCTTATCGATCACCTCTGATACCGTTGCAATATAATGATCATTTTCTTTCTTTATTGTTTCAACATGTAACTTCTTCATTATGTCCCTCCAACTAATTTAAATCACTTTTCTTTTCCATAAGATGCCCTATTTATTTTAACATATTTTCCTGCTAAATACGTACCATAGCCATTGAGAGATCTTATTCAATATGACATAATAAAGACAAACTTCAAATCAAGCTTTCTACCTTTTAAAATAAAGTAAGAATGATTGTCTAGAGGACGTGACAAAATGGTGCAGGAAATTGAAATAGAAGCGAAATCGATGGTAGCAGAGCAAGGCTATCACATCCTTCTAAAAGGATTCAATCTAAAAGAAACAGATGCTGTTACTCAACATAACCATTACTTTGAAACACCTAACTTTTCATTAAAGGAAAAAGGATCAGCTCTACGCATTCGCGAAAAGAATGCAATCTATACACTAACATTGAAGCAACCACATAATGTCGGTAAGCTCGAAACACATCAAACAATTTCAGAGGCCGAATGGCAAGAAGCTATGGCTAATCATCAGCTACCTTTAGGAAATGTATATAGACAACTTGAATCATTGAACATTCCTATTACACAACTTCAATACGTAGGTTGTCTAATGACTAGTCGAATTGAAATGAACTATAATAATGGTATTCTTTGCTTCGATAAAAGCCATTATTTTGACCAAATTGACTATGAAATTGAGTTTGAAGGAACTAATGAATTGCATGCTCAAAACACCCTATTGACTCTGCTAGCTGAGTACGATTTGAGTCCCTTACCTACTGAAAATAAAGTGCGACGTTTCTTTCGTCGAAAACATGAAATAGTAAAATGATACTTACATTCGTTTGCAATGATAAAATGAAGAGGTGTATATAATGGATCTTTCCTTTCTTAATAACATGAATGGAATTCAATTGCAAAGTAGTTTGTACGCAGCAAATAGGCAACAGCAACCTTCTTTGATCCAGTCCATGTTTTCATCTTTTCTACAGGATCAAATGAACAGTCTCCAACTAGAAACGGCTCCTGTAAGAAATATGGATTTATTTCTTGATCCAACACTTCAACAGAGAATCGTTCAGCTACAAGCAAATGCCAGTTCTACAACAACAAACAGCTATTCATTACAAACAGCGAATCCTGTCGTTGATCAAGTTTGGACAAGCACTCTATCAGATAGAGAGGCGCGCTTTCAACCTTTTATTGAGGCTGCTGCTAAAAAATACAATGTAGATCCGAAATTAATTCATGCTGTTATTAAGCATGAATCAAACTTTAATCCAAATGCAAGAAGCCATGCTGGTGCTGCTGGACTTATGCAGTTGATGCCACGTACTGCTCGAAGTCTTGACGTTCAAAATATGTTTGATCCTCAACAAAATATTAATGGCGGTGCAAAATATTTACGTCAAATGCTAGACCGTTATGATAATAATGTTCAACTTGCTCTGGCTGCATACAACGCTGGTCCAGGTAATGTAGACCGCCATGGTGGCATCCCACCATTTAAAGAGACTCAAGCTTATGTTCCTCGCGTCTATAACACATACATGAACGCATAGCTTTTGATTAAACACTATATAACAAAAGGTCTATTCCTTGGTTGCATGGAAGAACATGCAACACAAGGAATAGACCTTTTTCTTTGTCTTAACGATCCCTTTGACAAAAGAGTATACATGTAACAATTATCAAAGTTGCAATCATCAAATTTGCTGTTCAAGCTAGAGGTTGCTACAATATGAAAAGAGTTCAAGAAAAATTGTGTAAAAATATTGTTAGCCTGGTCCACTCCATTTCTCATATCGCGATCTGGACGACCGAATAGAGGAGAGTTTGTATGACCGATTTAAATCAGACACCTTATGAAGCCTTGGGTGGAGAACCCGTCTTATCTTCATTAGTCGATACATTTTACCAATATGTCTCAAAGCATCCAGATCTCGTTCAACTTTTTCCAAGTGATCTTACGGAGACAGCGAGAAAACAAAAGCAGTTCCTAACACAATTTCTTGGTGGGCCTTCTCTATATTTAGAGGAGCACGGGCATCCAATGCTTCGAGCACGTCATATGCCGTTTGTCATTACACCTATACAAGCTGAGGCATGGCTTGATTGTATGAAAAAAGCAATGGATGATGTTGGAATTGATGGGCTTATACGTGAGTATTTTCTTGAACGTTTAACAATGACTGCCCATCATATGGTAAATCATCCATCATAGAAAGGAGAATGACCATTGAACCAGAAGAATACTCCAACAACTTGTGATAATCAACTTGGCGTTTGTGGTCTTGATCCTAAAGAGAAGTTTGAAGTAAAACGCCATAAACCCATTGAATTATATACATTTATTGATCCACTTTGTGCAGAATGCTGGGCATTTGAGCCTATTTTAAAAAAATTACAAGTTGAATATGGAAAGTACTTTCGTATTCGTACACTTGTTGCAGGACGATTGAAAGCTTGGAATATGTGTAAGGATACCCAAAAAGGACTCGCAGCAAAAAAACAAGAAATCGCCTCAATTTGGGAACAAATCGCTGCTAAATCAAGAATGTCATGCGACGGCGATGTGTGGCTTGAGAATGAGTGGTCTTCTCCTTATTTAGTATCAATTGCTATAAAAGCTGCTGAATTACAAGGTCCTCAAGCAGGCTCACGCTACCTACGAAAATTAAGAGAAGCGTTATTTCTCGAAAAACAAAACATTACAGAAGAGAATGTACTCTTAAAATGTGCAGAGCAAAGCGGGTTGGATTATGAGGAATTTAAAAAAGATTTAACCTCACAAGGAGCAATTAAAGCACTGCAGTGTGACATAACAACAACAAACGAAATGGAAGTTGATATTGTCCCGACCTTTGTGTTTTTCAATGATAATATTGAGGAAGACGGAATTAAAGTCACTGGCGATTATCCTTACCACGTTTATGTGCAAATTCTTGAAGAAATGCTTGGTTTTAAACCAGAACCGGCTCCTTCTCTTTCTATCGAAGAGTTTTTAGCACAGTATCACTTTGTTGCAACGATTGAAGTTGCTGTTGTGTTCGACCTTACCGAAGAAGAAGCCGAACGACGTCTGAAAGCACTGATGCTGCAACAAAAAGTCGAATCTGTACCTGTGAAATATGGTACCTTTTGGCGAAATCTTCATAAGACAGATGAACAACTCGCTAAATAACATCATGTAACAAAAACGTGCCTCCTATTGGCACGTTTTTCTTTTCAACTAGTAAGTATACTTTTTCTTATCTTCCATTATAAACGCCTCTTCTATTAAATAAGGCTGCCTCATAAACTGGTATTAAGCATGTACAAGGGAGGGGATTATTATGAAATACCTAAAGCTGATTTGTGGCATTCTGAGTATGATCATCAGCTTTTATCTGTATATACTTGCGATCATGAATATGTTTCCATTATTTATTGCAGCACCTCTTCTCCTTCTCTCCATTGTCTTTACTCTTTCTCCACTTTCATCTTATAAACGTTTTAAAGGTTTTTAATCGCAAAAGCAAGGAGAGTCAGAAACTACAGTGACTCTCCTTGCTTTTTTATGCTTGATTTTCAAGTAGTTGCTCCATTTCAGTTAACGTCTCCTCAAAAACCGACAGAGCTTCTTCAATTGGCGTTGATGATGTCATATCAACACCAGCATGCTTTAACACTTCAATTGGATAATCTGAGCTTCCTGCTTTTAAGAAATCTAAATAACGTGTTATAGCAGGTTCTCCTTCTTCTAAAATTTGCTTTGATAACGCAGCTGCTGCACTATAACCAGTCGCATACTGATACACATAGAAATTATAGTAGAAATGTGGAATACGTGCCCATTCCAAACCAATTTCTTCATCTATGACAACTTCTTCTCCAAAATATTTTACATTTAAATCATAATAGGTTTTCGAAAGCAACTCTGGTGTTAACGATTCACCATTTGCAGCCTTTTCATGAATCAGCTGTTCAAATTCAGCAAACATCGTTTGGCGAAAAACAGTTCCTCTAAACCCTTCTAAGAAATGATTCAGCAAATATAATTTTTCTTTTGGATCTTCTGTATGCTTCACCATATAATCATTTAGCAAGGCTTCGTTCAAAGTGGATGCGACTTCAGCAACGAAGATCGTATAGTTACCATACAAATAAGGCTGATGCTTACGAGTATAATAACTATGCAAGCTATGACCAAATTCATGTGCAAGAGTAAATAGATTATTCACATTATCTTGCCAGTTCATCAAAATATAAGGTTTCGTTCCATAAGCTCCAGATGAATAAGCTCCGCTACGTTTGCCGACGTTTTCTTCTACATCAACCCAACGATTTTCAAATCCTTCTTTCAAAACGGAGACATAGTCCTCTCCAAGTGGTTCAATACCTTTAATCACGAGCTCCTTTGCCTTCTCGTATGGAATTTCCATCTTCACATCTTTCACTAATGGGGTATACAAATCATACATATGTAATTCTTCAACCCCAAGGACTTTCTTCCGCAGGCGAATATAACGATGTAATAAATCTAAACGATTATTAACCGTTTGAATTAGTTGATCATAAACCACTTCTGGAATATGATTTGTACTTAACGCAGCTTGTCTTGCTGAGTCATACTTACGAACATTGGCATAAAATAAATCCTGTTTCACTTGACCACTAAGTGTAGAGGCAAACGTATTTTTATACTGATCATACGTCTGGTAAACGGCTTTAAAAGCAGCTTCACGTACACTACGGTTGCTACTTTCAAGAAAACGGATAAAACGTCCATGCGTCACTTCCACTTCTTCGCCGTCTTCATCTGTAATGGTTGGAAATTTCATATCTGCATTGTTAAGCATACCAAACGTATTACTTGGGCTACTCGTTACTTCACTCGCTTGCGCCAAAATCGCTTCTTCTGCTTCGGTTAAAATATGAGCGCGCTGCTCATTCAATTCAGCAAACATATGCTTATATACTTTTAAACCATCATGCTCATTAACAAATTGTTCAATCTTCGCTTCATCAATTGATAATAATTCAGGAACAACAAATGAGGCCGCTTGACCAAGTTGTGAAGCTAGGCTTGCTGCACGATCATTTTTGCCTTGATAAAACGAATTTGTCGTGTCTTCGTCATAGCGCATATGAGCATACGCATAAAGCCGTCCAAGCTTCTCTGATAATTCATTTTGCTTTTCAAGTGCCTCATATAAGCTTTGCGCTGAATCAGCTAATTTGCCTTGATAAGCAGTTAGTTCAGGCAATTTTTCTTTAATTTCTTTAAATTCTTCTTCCCACTTTTCATCTGTTTCATAAATAGCTTCTAACTCCCACGTATGTTCAACTGCTATTTCATTACGTTTTTTTAATGCTTTCGCCACGTTACGTGCACCTCCGCCAATCATTCTAATATTTGATTACTATTATACATTCACCTTTTCCCCTTTGACTCCTTTATTATGCCTAGAATCAAAAATTTTATTTTTGGACGGCCATGAATGACAAAGATATTTTCGATCAAACTCAAATGCTTGTTCAATTGAAGATGGAATAACGATATTTCTTTTTCTCTTAAACTGTTCCTTTTCACTGTTTGTCTTTTCTAAATAACCAATTTGAGTAAGCCAAAGAAGAAAACCATCAACTGCTATTGACCAGTCAAGATTATTGAATGTTTTTCTATGTCCAAAAAGACCCCGATGCATATAAGGTTGTAGGCACTTCTTAACAATTTGGGAAGAAAAAGAATGATGAAGAGGCTGATACTGAAGACATTCAAGAATAAGGAAGGTTTGCCACTGATAAGACGGTGATTCAATCAAATAATGATAATTGGTCGGCCATCCAGCTTCAATAGGAAAAAGGCTTGTGGGTATTTGCTTACGATACAGAAGTTGTTGAAGAAACCTATCTGTTTTGGAAGGATACGGAGTAGGATGCTTGTAACGCCAATGTTTTTTTATGCTTAACCATTCATCGATAGGGAGTTCTGTTTGCGCTGGAGCATGTAAGAGATTTTCGAGAGTAAGTGATTGGAGAGGGTGTTCTTGATAATTTGCGAGTATTTTGGTAGCCGAATATGGGGTTAGCTGTTGAAGCAGAGCTAAACTTTTCTGTTTGGGACAATAATAAGTGAGAAAATGGCCATCATTATGAGTTGAACGAGTTGCATACCATTCAAATGTTTTAAGAGAGAAGGTTTTTGGGCCGTAACGCTTTAGTCGGTTTCCACCCAAAATCCATATTGGTGTAATACCTAATTGAAGATATCCATTTGTTCTCTTAGCTAAAAGGTCAGGATCTATAGGTGCACATTGGAACTCAAGTGCATAAAGTGTCTGCTTGTAACGAAGTAAAAGATCGGGGCGCTGACGGATGATTGGAAGATAGACCTCTAAGGCTACCTCTAATTTCTGGCTTTTAAGCCATTCATATAGCTGTTTTTTTCCATTCATATGATAAATGGTCTCTCGTTCAATCATAAAATCGCACTCAAAGTTAGCTTGATGAGCAAAATGCCATTGTTTTTTTGTACCGAGCTTCAACTGAACAGTCCCTTTACACATTTGACAATAAAATGATCGTTTTTTCCTCAGTTCCTTCAATTCATCAAGATGCCAACGATCAACGACTGAGATAATCGTGCCATCTTCAAACATTGCATTAAACATCTATCCACCTCCTATGAATGTTATCTTTATTTATCTTCTTGCCTTATTCTTAAAATCCTGCCTAAATATTAAAAATTTAAAACAAGGTGACTCAAATTGACTTTGAGTCACCCATGATGCATAAATCTATTAAGCATTTACTTCTTTTTTTACGTTTAATAGCTTAAAGAACTCTCTCATAAATGCTGGGAGATCATCCCATGCATGACCAGATACAATGTTGCCTTCAACATGAATCTTTTCTTCAATATAAGTCGCTCCAGCTGCTTCTACCTCAGGACGGCAAGCAGTATACGCTGTCATTTCACGTCCTTGAATATATTCTCTAACCGTCGTTAGAACAAGTTGTCCGTGGCAAATGACTCCCATAGGCTTGTTTTCCTTTAAGAAATGAGCTGCAATTTCTTGAACCTTCTTATTCATACGAATGTATTCAGGTGCGCGCCCTCCAGGAATAATAAGGCTATCATAATCAGCAGGATTAATGTCATCTACTGATACATGTGAATCAATTTTATAAGCCCATTTTTCTGTGAATGTATCCATTTCGGGTAAAAAGTCATGAACAACTGTTTGTAACTTTTTCTTAACAGGTGATGCAATTGTGCAATCAATATCTTCTTCAATACAACGATAATAAGGATAAAATACCTCTAAAGCTTCAACAGCATCTCCAGTAATAATTAGCACATTTTTACTCATAGTCAATCACCTTTCCCTTAGTTAATTTTAGATCAAAAATGGATACCATTTTTGAAAGCGCTACCAACAATATCATTATACTTTCTCAGCAATAGGTTGTAAATCATAACGTGCTTCTAACAAACCTCGACAATAGTGAGCATTGAATTCCATACTTAATCTTGTTCGCTTTACACCTAGTAAATAGTCAGAAAATGAATCTAGCTGTAGGTTTTCACCTTCTGGAGTCGTGATTGCTGTATCACTACTATGATGAAGCAAATTCTTTTTTTCTAAATATTTTTCTCTTAACTCTTCCCCTTCCATAGACAAAGAAAGGCTCATAAGATCATCTAATGAAAGGGTCGTTATCGCTTCTTCAGACACCCCCTCTTTCAATAAATATTTGATTAACTTCTCTTGTCTAGCATAAAACGCTTTTATTAGAAAAGTGTTTCTTAATGCTTCAAGATCACCGCCAGACATGTTTTCGAACGATTCACTAAAGCTCTTCTTGTTCGTAACACCTTTATTGATTTCATCTGAAGTACAATGATCGATTAAGTTCACTTTGACTTCCTTTACCCAATCAAGCTCAGATACATACGTATGAATATCTTCAGCCATAATATAAGCAAAGTTTGGTGAACACCAATACGTCGGTAATCTAAATATAACTTCCACACGATTTTGCTCGATCTTTACATGATCAATAAAACCTAAGTCTGTTAATGGTTGATCGAGCTCAGGGTCGTATACCTTATCTAATTTTTCATACACTTGCTGCTCGTTATTCATGGAATCAAACACCCCTCCCTGAAAGAATCAAAGAATGATAGAAAACCTACGCTCCTTGTACTGAAAGCTCACAGCCACGAAGCTTTTCTTTTTGAGCTTCAATATCAATGTTGTAAAGTCTTGCTGCATTTTCACCTAAAATCTTTTTCTTCACATTCATATCAAGTGTTACACCAGTTTCTTTTTGAAGATCTTCAGGAAGTTCCATTTCGATAAACTTCTCAACTAACCAGCCTGGCTCCCAAATGCCATAATCACTACCGAATAGTATGCGATCTTCATCTAACCAGTAAAGCAACTCACTCATAATCTCAGCAAAGTAACGCGGACGAGCATGAATGAATGGCATTGCAACGGCAAGTCCTCCGTATACATTCTTCTCCTGTGTCGCAATCCAGCAGAAATCTTCTAAACGTGGAAGCCCAACATGCTCAACGATAAAGTTTAAATTTTGGAAAGAGCTTGCTGCATCATCAACATCAGCGACATCAAATGCATCTCGATTAAGCGGCATAACTGTTGGTCCTTTATGAATATGAATATTTTTTATGCCAAGTTCTTCACATTTTTCAAGGTAACGATAAGCCCATGGATCTGATAGTTTGTAACCTTTTGAGTCTTTATACCAATCAGCAGTGTAGAGCTTGACCCCTTGCCAGTTATATTTTTCTTTCATTTCTTCTAATTTTTCCAAACCTCTTTCACCATGTCTCGGGTCTAATGTACCATTACAGATAAATCGGTTAGGGTATTGTTTTGAAATTTGCTCGTTTGCATCAAAATCACCAAAGCCATTTTTATAAAATTCATGCAAGTAAACAGGTTGAAAAATAGCCATGTCACAGTGTCCTTTAACAATGACATCGTTCACTAACGTTTCAGGGCTATACTTCACAAATTTATCTTTTGGCCAGATGTATTCTTTAGGACTCAAGTTCTTGTGATAATCGTAGAAGCAACTAATAAACTGATCCCCATGAATGTTCAACTGATTTTCTTTACTTCCATCCCACAAAGCAATATGAGCATCGATAACAAAGATTTCTTCCCCGCTAGCTGTTCTGTACATTAAAATTCCCCCCTAATACAAAGTGATTGAAATAGCCCAAATAACCAAAAGTATCCCAGTCAAAAGTAACCGCTTACATAAAATTGTATTAAATTACTATTTTATGTTTAATAAGCGTCTGAAGTTTTTTAGTTATTTAAACTTCCTACTTGTATTATAGTTCTTCATACACCTCAAATAATATATATATAGATCTGAAAATTATGCCTTTTTAATCTATTATATTTGTAGAAAAATACAACTACTTATTTGATACTACTATTCCAAAGCAATTACTAAGCACTCCCTTTGCGTTTATCTTGATCTTTATCTACTAGTATACTAGAAACATACATTTCTTAATGACCAAAATTAAATACTACATTTTTATTCATGTTCCTTGACAATACCTAACCATTTCTTACACTAAAAAATAACGCTCAGATTTTAAAAAGCTGAGCGTTATGTGAAATCTTCTTCTATCAGTACTTTGGGGTATCCTATAATAAAGGTGATAATAGCCTAGAGGTTGATTCAATGATCCGATAAAAAATTGAACGGTTTTGAAAAAGCTCAAAATTTATCTGATTTGAATGCTCGAGATCATAAACAAAATCACTGACTAGAGTGGTAACACTTTTTGTTCTATATAAATAAGCATTAACCTCAAAATTCAAATGAAAGCTACGCATATCCATGTTTGAAGTACCAATAGAAGCAATTTCATGGTCGACGATAATTAGTTTGCTATGCATAAAGCCTCGATTGTACTCGTAAACCTTCACACCTGCTTCTAATAATTCTGGAAAATATGAACGAGAAGCATGGAAGACGATTCGCTTATCAGGTCGATTTGGTACGAGAATCCGCACATCAATCCCACTCAATGCAGCAATTTTCAAGGCACTTAAAATATCATCATCAGGAATAAAATAGGGACTAGCAATCCAAATTGATTTTTTTGCGGATGTAATCATCGAAAAGAAAAGTTTTTTGTTCACTTCCCAACGAGTATCTGGTCCACTTGCAATCATTTGCACGCCACCATCCGCCTTCATTGAAGTAAGTACTGGAGATAAGTAACTTGGATTAAGAATTTTTTTACCTGTTTGGTAGTACCAATCTTGTAAGAAAATAAGCTGTAGTGTTCGGACGGCTTCTCCTCTGATATATAAATGTGTATCACGCCAATAACCAAAATATACGTGTTTACCTAAGTATTCATCACCTATATTTAAACCGCCGACAAACCCAACCACTCCATCAATAACCACTATTTTTCTGTGATTACGGTAATTAAGTTTATGATTTAAAAAGGGAAGCTTAACTGGCGAAAAAGCGGCAATCTCTACACCAGCATTCTTTAATTCTTTAATATAGCCCTTTGACAGCTTCCAACTTCCAACCGCATCATAGAGAAAACGAACCTCTACTCCTGCTTTTGCTTTGTCAATCAAGATATCCTTTATCTCTTGCCCAAGACCATCATCCCGAACAATATAGTACTCAAGATGAATATGATGTTCGGCCATTTTTAGGGCTTGTAGAATATGAGCAAATGTTTCCTTCCCATCTGTTAGTACTTTTGACTCGGTCGAAAAAGAAATTGGATTGTGACCAAGACGATGGGCAAGACGGAAAAGAAGCTGTTGATGTCCACCCATTTTTTGAATCTGATCTTCATTTAATTGACGAGTCCCTTCAATCTGTTGAAAGGCTTGCTCATCTTGAATAGCTTTCATGGAAAAAGACCGGTTCTTACGATGATTTTGACCAAATAATAAATAAAAAAAGAAGCCAAATAGTGGGAATGCTGCTAGTACAAGCAACCATGTTAAAGTCTTAGTAGGATGACGGTTTTCAAAAAAGATGACAACCGCAATAAACACTACTGATAAGCTAAACGCCACACTTAATGCTCCAACTACCCAGCCTTCCCAGTAGACACGTGTCATATAGAGAAGACCTATAGCTAAGGCTATGAATGCTATAATATTCAATTGATTCTTCATTGAACACTCCTGGATGTTATGTATTTACTTTTTATTTGTTCCCTTAATCCAAACCCGCTATCAAAAAAGCGAGTTGATTTTTTGATTGAATCAACTCGCTTCTACCGTATTTACTTAGAAAATGATGATCTAATGACAGGAAGCGCATTGGAAGGAACAATTTCTTTGCCATATTCCATAATTCGATAAATGGAAATATCGGACTCAAAGCCGTATTCCAGCATTTGACTCAGCATATCATCTTGCTGATCTTCATTGTATCTTTCATCATTAAATAGAACATATAAATAGTATGTGCCTTCAAAATGATATAACTCATTATGCAAGTCATCAATAAAGAAATTATGACTTAACGCAATAACATCCTCAAAGTCTTGGAAACCTATAACAATCTCAAGCAGTTCGTTTGAAGAATCTAATTCTCCATCCTCTTCACCCTGAGCCATCAGGTCAATAGAATCATGCTCTTTATCCTGTGTTACAGGAATTTCAAGTTTCACATTGCCACCTGAAACCTGGCCTCTTGTTACGACAATTTCTAATCCTTTATCTAATGCATGTACCTGTATCCATAAAGGTCCATCCAACTCAAATTCATCATTATCGCTAGCTTCATTCATCATTTCGAAGAAGAGCTCTTCTCCACGCTCACGATTGTACCAAATTTCATCCCTGTCAAAGCCTCTATCCTCAATATCTTTATACGTTATAAAAAATTTAATGGTTGTATCATTGACGCGTTCTATATCCATGTTCGCTCTCCCTCCTAATCGAGTAATTCGTTCAATGGATTTCGATTTACTTTCTAGTTACGTTATACCCTTTCTACCTCTTAGTCAATCAAAATTGCCTATAATATTTTTCACATATTGATTTACAAGAGTACGATCTCCTTAGAGAGCAACGTAAATAAAAATGAAAGACAAAATCATGATTAGTTTTCATTCTGTTTTGTCTTACTTCTATTTTATGATAAATCCTGTGAAAATGGAAATCTAAAAACTGCTTTTTTCTCATATTTTTCTGAAAATAGGGGTATGTACTTAGACAAGTACCTATTTAAAAGCAATTCTTTGTCATACATCTTAAGAATATTTTCTCCTTAAAACAAATGACATCTAAGTTCTCATCATAATTCCTCACTTCTAACCATATATGTTCTTAGTAAAGAGTCAGACAAGTTATTTATTCTTTAATACAATATTGTTACTGATTATTGTATGAAATGTCAATGATTATTATGAATCATTTTTGCTAAAGGGTGATGAATAAAGTGGATACAGATTTTCTGATTTCTCTCTTTACAATCATTGGAGTAGATATCATATTAGGTGGAGATAATGCCATTGTTGTAGCTCTAGCTTGTCGAAACCTTCCAATAGAGATTCGTAATCGGGCCATTCTACTTGGACTTGGCCTAGCATTAGTCATTCGAATGGGATTAACAATTATTGCTGTACATTTATTAGAAATCCCTTTTTTGCTTGCGATCGGTGGGGCGCTTTTAATCTACATTTCTTACAGCTTGCTGTTAGAGCAAACAGACGATCGAGATATTCAAGGGGGAACGAGTCTATGGAGTGCAATTAAAGCGATCATCATTGCTGATTTTGTAATGGGCTTCGATAATGTTATAGCTGTAGCTGGTGCAGCTCATGGTAACTCAACTCTCGTGATGATTGGATTATTTGTTTCCGTCCCTGTCATTATTTGGGGGAGTAAGCTTATTTTAAAAGGATTTGATCGCTTTCCCATCATCATTTATTTAGGAGCAGGAATACTTGCCTTTACAGCCTCAAGGATGATCACTCATGAAGAAATGCTGGCACCATTATTTAGTCAGCATCCCTTTCTCACTTTAGCCTTTCAAGTTATCATTATTTTAGCTGTAATGATCATTGGTAGCTATAAGAAAAGGATTCACTCGTTTCACTCTTAAATATCCATCTTTAAATACAAAGTGTTATATAAAAAACCCTTATCCAATGTTTTGGAAAAGGGTTTTTTGTTTTAAAATGTTTGACTCCATTTTAGGCAAACACTAATTAATTTACTAATCGCTGTGCTTCTTGTAATTCGAATGTTCTAACCTTACGTGGCAAGAAGCGTCGAATTTCAGCATCATTATATCCTACTTGCAGGCGCTTTTCGTCGAAAATAATTGGACGACGAAGCAAACCAGGGTTATCACTTATAATTTGAAACAAAGTTTGTAATGGGAGTGATTCTAACTCTACATTAAGCTCTTGAAAAACTTTCGAACGTGTTGAGATAATTTCATCCGTCCCATCCTCTGTCATTCTTACTACTTCCTTTACCTCTTCTACCGTTAATGGAGACGCAAAAATATTACGTTCCTCAAACGGAATATTGTATTCCTCTAACCAAGCTTTCGCTTTTCGGCATGAAGTGCAACTAGGTGAAGTTAATAATGTTACCATAGTACTGACCTCTCCTTTCAAGTTTGAGATCTATTACGAACTTAGATGTCATTATTGTCGAATATAGTCTCATTATACATCTTTGTTTAACTTTTGTATATAATAAGTTAGAGTGTTTTTATACAAATATTGAACACAAGCAAACATCAGCTAACATCGACTAGATGTTCAGTGAAACTATTTACTTTGTACCCTTACACTTGACATCTTAAACTTATTATACAGAAAATCTCTTTCTAAACATATATGTTTATTTAGTTGTTTAGTGACAAAACCACATTCCCTTCTCTCACCTGTCACAAATTCGTCATATTTTTATTGGAATACTCTCTTTAAATCAATTATTTCAGTGTTTTAGAAGCAACTCGAAAATAAAAAACCCCTATACGCTTCATAAAGCGAATAGGGGTTTTTGTTTAAGCTGTCGTACGGTTGGTTAAAGGATTTTGTTTCGTCTGTTCTTTCCAATTTTTTAAGTTCTTCTTAAGAAAGTCCTTTAACATCTCACGTTTCTTTTTTCGTTTAATATCTTTCTTTTTCATTGCAACCACCCTCATCATTTTTGATGAACGGCTCAATGCTTACACGGTCTTTTGGTCTTCTTTTTTCTCTTCATAGGTCAGAACTTGATCAACATCCTCATATGAAACACCGTAAAGTTCTTGATCCTTGTAGGTATGAATATGTTTGTAGGTGTGCTTCATTTTTTCGAAGATGCTCTGCTCTGATTCATCATTCGGTGACCAGAAAAGGATTTCTAATTCATTCACTTCATTTGTAGCAAGTGAGCGTCTACGATAGCCAATAGACTGTGCGTGCCTGAACCCTTCTCGACTGTAAAAGCGTTGACGCTTTTCTGTATCCGTGTCATCGTAATCCACTGGCTCGACTTCAAGAATAATTGGCTTCTGCTTATCCTTTAACTGATTAAGGAGCTTTTTTCCCAACCCTTGACCTCTGGCATCTTTTGAGACAAAGAGATAATCAACAAAGACAAAATCATCTGTCTCTACATACATCATAACATGATTTGGCCCTTCATCCTTATGGTAAATTTCAGCTTTTTCCATTAATAATAGTTCCATATGCTCTTTCGATTTCATTTCTTCAATCGGAAAATATTTATTTAGTTTTTCATACCAGTTCACGGGCATGACCTCCGTTCATATCTTTTTCTTTATTATATTCCTTTATCTTCATGGCTTAAACGCGATCATTTCAGCAGATTGTGGAAAATAATACCTTGCTGACCGGTTAATGACGCTTATGAACTATTCTCATACAAATACACAATGTTTTACAAGGTTTGACCTAACTGTACTCCTTTACCACGGCACTGCATAAAGAGTTTGATCTACACTTGTATGCGAAAGGAGCTACTGCATATGCAGTAGCTCCCTCAACTTACGGTTTATAGTTCACACCTGGAGTATAACGATTTGTCGCGTTCCAAAGTAAAAATTCATCAATTCCTTCTTCATTCAGAGCTCGTATTTGAGCTTCGACTTCTTCTTTACCATAGCTTATATAGTTTCCTGACCCTAGCCAACTTGCTGTGAAATCTTGAATCCAGGGTCTTGATACAGGCGGATTTTCTAGCGCGCCTAACACTTCATTTTCGACTTTGGCATATTCCTTCGTCAATTCATAAGGATATAAATCAGGCTTATCAATTCCAAAATAAGGAGTCCAATGACTTGGATAGATCATCGATGAAATAACATCAACGTTTTCTGATATTTTTGAAAAGTTTTGACCGATACCTGGTGCCTCGGAAATGGTTGCAGAATAACCAAATATATCAACTGACACATCTACATCATAATTTGACAGACGCTCCCTAGCATAAGCGACAAAATCTGTAACAGCTGTTACCCGTTTTTGAACATTGTCGCCGTCCTCACTCTGATAGTCACCCACACTATAATGTAATATTTCATCTCGACGCTCAAAGCCTTCAGGAAACCGGACGTAATCAAATTGAATTTCTTTAAATCCCATCTTTGCAGCTTCTTCAGCAATGTCAATGTTATAATCCCATACTTCTTTTAAGAAAGGATTAACAAATGCTTCTCCTCGGCCATTCTTCCAAACTTCACCATTTTCAACAAATGATAATTCTGGACGATTTTCAGCTAGAACTGAATCCTTAAAAACAACAATACGCGCAATTGGATAGATTGCATGCTCTTCTAACGTTTGCATCATTGCCTTAGGATCGCCAATAAAGTTTTGAGAAATATCAAAAAACGGAGAATCTTCTTCAGGACGATATGTCAAATAACCATGATCATCTTTAATATCAATAACCATTGCATTTAACTCTGTTGTGTTAAGTAACTCAAGTAATGTTAAAAATCGCTGTCCACCAGCAGAGTTCCCAGTTACATATACGCCTCGCACGCCATCTTCTGGATATGAAAATGAGTAACCCGAATCATATACAAATCGAGCCACACCACTTGGCAAGTCTACAATCGTCTTTGCAACGACCTTATGCTGGTGATCTCGTGCTTTTATTTGCCCTTCGGCTTCTTCTGCTTGTACCGAAGCAAAATAGATAAAACTAACAAAACAAAGCATGAGCACAAGAAATATTTTTCCCTTCATGACCTCACTACCTTTCTTTTAGTTTCGTGTTTCCAATCGAATTCTATATGCTAATCTTCATCTTTAGCATCCCAATCTTCTGGAATTGGATCTTCTTCTTCTGCTGCTAGTTGTCTACGTTTCTTATCAATTTGTTCTTTGTGCCATGCAAACTGCTCAATATTTACCAAAAACTGCCCTCCGTCAAAAACAGCTTTCACATGGCCTAACTGAATCTGTTGTTCTATGTATTCAGAAGGTAATCCTAAATAATCTGCTAATTCCAAAATTGTTACATACATGTTTTATCCTCCTATCAAAGTATAACGTCTGTCGACAAAGCTTGTCATTAATCTTCTGAAATTTATCCTGCTTTTTCGGGTCTCTTTCGCTATTTGAGTCTTACCTAACACCAAAAAAGTACAAGAACATTGAAAAGAGTACTTTCCCAAAAGGTTATTAAAAAAACAGCCAGAGATTATGCTCTCTGGCTGTTTTTTTAAGATAGTGGCAAGACATACAACAAAATCAAAAAGAAATGAAGCGTACTTCCTGCAAGTACGAATGTATGCCAAACCGCATGATGAAACTTAAACCCGCGCCAAACGTAGAAGATTGTTCCAAGTGTATAGCAAAGTCCACCAGCAACAAGAAATGCAATACCTGCAGTAGGCAAATTTTCCATCATAGGTTTAATCGCAAAGATTGCAAGCCATCCCATCGCAATATAAAAAACCGTAGAAAGAAACAAGAACTTTTTTACAAAAAATACTTTAAAAACAATTCCTACTGTAGCAAGACCCCAAACAATACCAAATAGTGTCCACCCTAATGTTCCTTGGACGACAATAAATAAAAGTGGTGTATAGCTCCCTGCAATATATAAATAAATAGCCGAGTGATCAAAAATTTCAAACAAATTTTTAATTTTACCCTCTGGCAAGCTATGAAGCATTGTCGAAGAGAAATAAAGCAGCAGCATTGTGACTCCGTAAATTGTAAAGCTAACAATATGCAACGCTGATCCATGTAAACTAGAAAAAACAATTAACAATACAAGCGCAGCAATGCTAAGCACTACCCCAATACCATGAGTAATTGCATTTGCTACTTCTTCACCTTTTGAAAATGTATGTGTGGCCGCCATATCATACCCCTTTCACCTTTTCCTTCTACCTATTATAACAAAGAATGACCATGAATACCGAACTCATCTTATTTTCTCGACATTTGATTAGTTCATTCTGTTGCAATAAAATGTTTAACTCTATATAATAGAAAAAATACACATTTTTAGTGAGGTATTGATTATACTCATAAAAAGGAGGAATGTTCAATGAGACATGTAAAGCTTTTACAATTGTTTGACCATCCTATTACACAAAAGTATGTTAAACGTTCGGGCATGGCTCATGCAGTAGCTTGTGCCTATCATGCATACCGCTTAGCTAAAAAACATGGTGTTGACCCTGACCGAGCAACAAAGGCGGCATTCCTTCATGATATCGGACATTACACATGGTACCGCGACGGTCAATGGGATTATGATTTATATAAAGAAAATGATATCCACGCAATCAAAGGCGCAGAGCGAGCTCATAAATTATTAATTAGACTTGGGGAACATCCACGAACAGCTAAAGAAATCTCACTTGCCATTTTACTACACACTGACTCCTATTTACCAGAAGGCCAACTAAACCTGAATCCTCTTCAGTATGTCGTTGCCCTTGCGGATGAAGCGGATGAAGAACCAGGTGGTGAACATCACTATCGAACACTATCTGCTGAAAGAGCAAGAAAGATGCTCGAAGCCCTTGATAAAAAAGTCGATGAATCCATGCAACAAATGATTATAGAACAAACAATTTAGTCCTTACTACTATTACTAGCCTGAGAAAGAGTACGTCTTGAACGTACTTTTTTTTGTACTTCTCTTTCTTTTGATTGACGTCTCTACAGCTAACATGCTACATTTAGTCCATCATAATTAAATACCCTTAAAAAGGGGAGTAGCGACCTTTTGGTCAATGAGTCGTCATGACAGTGGCACGCCCCACTCGGTTCATTGAGCTTTGAAGTTATATAGCTGGTTAAACTATTTAATAGCTTCAAAGTACGCAAGACCTTTTTATGAGAGTCCTTCGGTTTTGATTAAATCAGACTTTCATAAAAGGGTCTTTTTTGTTTGTTTATTGAAGGAGGATGTTCATATGGTTTTTGTTTGGTTTCTTTTAGCAGCATTATTAACAGTTATTGCAGCAATCAAATTATCTACTTATGCAGATACAATTGGAGAAAAGACTTCGCTTGGTGGCATGATGGTTGGAACCATTTTCCTTGCTGGAGCAACCTCACTTCCTGAAGTGACAACAAGTATCTCTGCCATTATCTTAGATAGTCCTGATATAGCAGTTGGTAATGTTTTTGGTAGTAATATGTTTAACTTATTAATTCTTGCAAGCTTTGACCTATACTATCGCAGGCAGCAGATTTTTGCTATTGCAGAGCGCACTCATTTTTATACAGCAAGTGTCGGTCTTTTATTAGCGATCGTTTCGTTCATCGCATTAACAATACGAATTGATTACTCCATCCTTGGTATTGGTATTGATGTATGGGTTCTAATGACTATTTATGGATTAGGTATTTGGATGATTTCTTTCTTATCCAAAAAGCACCCTCAACAGCCTGAGGCAAAAACAGAAGAATCTGTGTATAACTTATCAGCCATTTCACTAAAAACAGCAATTATTGGCTTTATCCTTGCGGCACTAGTGATTATGGGAGCAGGAACACTTTTAACAATTACAGGTGACAAAATTGCGGTTATAACTGGATTAGGGGCAAGTTTTGTTGGTAGCTTTCTTATTGCTGCAACCACATCATTACCTGAGGCTGTATCTGTCCTTGTTGCCTTACAGCTACGTAACCGTAACCTAGCCCTTGGCTCAATTTTAGGTAGTAATTTATTCAACATTCTAATACTCGGTGCTTCAGATGTTTTTTATCGAGATGGCTCTATTATTTCAGCAGTTTCTGATGTTCATCAAATTACGGCAGCTGGAGTCAGTATTCTTTCAGTGGTTATCCTTTATGCACTTTTGCGTAAACCACAAGATTCATTAGTTCGTTACACATTACCATCACTTGCGGTCATTGTTTTATACTTTGTCTCTTCCTATTTGATCTTTATTCAATAAAGAAATCCCTGCCTAAGACAAAACGGGCAGGGATTCTCTTATTTTCTTAGTAAAATCAAATCTTCCATCATCCCGTATGACATCTCTCCATTAATCCGCTGAACAATGATACCTTGTTCATCAATCACAATCGTAGTAGGAATGCCAATAATTTGATAACGATCCATCACTTCTCCTTCTTCATCAAGTAATGGGTCAAAATATGCCCGGTAGTGATCGAGAAAAGGTTTAATTTCTGCCTTACTCTGTTCTTGACTCATTAAATTGATGGCTAAAAAAACAGCCCCTTGCTCTCGTAAACGTTTGTCCATTTCAACAATAACAGGCATTTCTTCTTGGCATGGATGACACCATGTTGCAAAAAAATTCAATACCACTTGCTGCCCTTTAAAATCATCTAGTTTGACTTGCTTGCCTTGCAACGTTGACAACTCAATTGGCAGGGCAACTTGTCCTACTTGAACACCAGGTGAAACCGACTCAGCAACTGCTTCTTCTACTTGCTCAAACAAACTTATTGATTGGCTATACATAAGTCCTACACTGCATAATAGGATAATCAGGATCCTTCTGTAGAGTGCTTGACTTTTCATTCGATTGACCTACCCCCCTTAAAAGTTGCTATAATGTAATTTATGTCTATCATGATAAAATCATGCGAAAGGAGAACGATCAAATGACTAAAATTCAATTTTCACAAGTCGTCGCAGTGATCTCATTAATTATCTTTGTCGTTATCTCATATCAACAAGGATATAGAAATGACTTTATCTTTTATCCATTAGTCAGTATCAACCTCATTCTTTGGATCCTGCGAATGCGTGAACGACGCTCGAAGGGACATTCTGTCGAAGAGTGATTTAACGGTTAGACACTAGCTAATCACTAATGACTAGTAACTGTTTGTGATAAAGGTATCTCCCTCCTGTAAGAGGCGTTTTAAACATGGTATGATAAGTACTATATAGATTGATGTACATAAGTGAAAGGATGAACATAATGAAAACAGTATTTTCTGGTATCCAACCTAGTGGTACCTTAACTCTCGGGAATTATTTAGGCGCAATGAAGCATTTTGTTGACATGCAAGATGATTATAATTGTTATTTCTGTATTGTAGATCAGCATGCCATAACGGTCCCTCAAGACCGAATTAAGCTACGTGAGAATATTCGCAGCTTGGCCGCTCTATATTTGGCAGTCGGAATTGATCAAGAGAAGGCTACTTTATTTATCCAATCAGAGGTTCCAGCCCACGCTCAACTTGGCTGGATGATGCAATGTGTATCTTACATTGGAGAACTTGAACGGATGACACAGTTTAAAGATAAATCTCATGGCAAAGAAGCAGTATCATCCGCACTACTCACATATCCTCCACTTATGGCCGCAGATATCCTTCTTTATAAAACGGATATTGTACCAGTTGGAGATGATCAAAAGCAGCATTTAGAATTAACTCGTGACCTTGCCGAACGATTTAATAAAAAATATAATGATATTTTCACGATTCCTGAAGTTAGGATTCCTAAGGTTGGCGCGCGAATTATGTCATTAAATGATCCATCAAAGAAAATGAGTAAATCAAACCCTAATCCGAAAAGCTACATCTCAATGCTTGATGATGCGGCAACAATTACGAAAAAAATTAAAAGCGCCGTTACTGATACGGATGGCATTATTCGTTTTGATCGCGATGAAAAGCCTGCTGTTTCAAATCTACTTTCTATTTATTCACTTTGCTCTGGTACACCAATTGCAGAGCTTGAGGCGCGGTACGCTGGGAAAGGTTACGGAGACTTTAAGACCGACCTTGCAGAAGTTGTTGTCAATACACTTCTTCCTATTCAAGAACGCTATAATCAATTAATTGAATCCGAAGAGCTTGATGATATTCTTGACCATGGTGCCAAGAAAGCAAACCATGTTGCAAGTCGCATGATGGAAAAAGCGGAACGAGCTATGGGTTTAGGTAGAAAAAGTCGAAAATAACGTGTTATCAACGATTAAAAAAGGACAGCTCATCGCTGTCCTTTCTTTACATCAATACCCGTTATTTTTCTTCCAAACAAATCCAACTAAAAAGGAAAGTCCAAGTGATCCGACAACTAGTACGATTGCTAGAATTTGCATAACGGCATGGGCAAATCCATCCATTGTTTCCATCTATGTTCCCCTCCTATAGCAATAAAGTCTTCCTTTTTATTATAGGAGAGTTCAGAAACATTGTAAATGTCGGAATCACAAGATTCATTGCTTGCTCACAAACACTTCTGTTATTTTACACCAGCACCTTGTTCGAGCTCCCATAATTTCTCAAAGAAAGCTTTTCCTTTTACCATTGCCTCACATAAATGATGATGTCTGCTTGTCCATCCTTCTCGAATTTCTTCATATAATTGATGCCAAGCTTCTTCCCTTCCTAACATTTGAATTCTCATATAATCTTGCGGACTCCATTCTGTATACCAGTAACGTACTGCAGCATCTGTACCCGTTGTATATAATTGGTCAAGAGCCATGTAAAGCAGCTGCTTTAATTGACGTTCTTTTCTCGTTAATCCGTTCATTTCTTTTGGACTAGGCGATAAAAGATGATATACTTTGTCCATTTCCCCATTAAAATCAAACATCTTCAGCTCTTGCTCTTTTAAATGATCATACACAATTTGCTCCTGCCTTGGCGTTAGACGGCTTTTCCGAATAGGTGTTTTATATCCCATTGTATCAATCGCAATGATTCGACTAGCATCTGAGGCTATAAAACAATAATCAAGCTGAATGCGTGACATATTTTTGCGCAAATAGCTTTGTTGATGAACTTCCGCTAACAAATCCTCAGGTAAATCTGATAAGTCATTTTCAATATAATCGAAAAGATTTGAACTAACGAAGATGAGAATAGCTTGATCAAGAACCTCAATTCGATCGTCGCTGCGCCATTCATGAAAATCACACACATTATAGCCGTTTTCCTCCCCTTCAAACCAATTGACCCATACATCTCGGATATAGACCATAGATAGCCCCCTCCTTACTGTGAATCGATTTTGTATCAACAGTATAGGCAGGGAGCAACCAGTTTATTCCATGCTTTTATAATTCATTCCAGAATAATTATTTTGGTTTTTGTTTGCGGTGTTTACGAGAATATGGATAGGTTAGCGATCCAATGATCAAAGCAACACCTACTAAAAATAGATAAAATTCAATTCGTTCAATTAAAAAGGCTAAATACATTGTAAATTGATAACCTGTCGTTAAAAGATTTAAGTAAGCAAGAATACTAACGCCACCAATGACAGCTAAAGTAAACCCTATCAAGACGAGAAATATACGAATCACCTTCCACTCCTCCCATTTTAATGGTGCATCCCTTTTTTTATTCCCTATCAATTCGTACCCTTTTTCTCAAAAAAGATTGAACGCTCAAATAATGCTTCAGCAGATTCATCCAGCAATGTGATCGTTTTATCTGTATCTTTTGCAGCAGAATGAACCAATTGATAGCCAATATAATAACCAAGCCATAGCGGTACCTTTACTTGCTCATTTCCATATAAATAGACCTGATGTTTTTTCCGATCTTTTAAGAACAAATTCGGTCTAATCCATCTGTTAAACCAATCATGAATCCATCTTTGATCGTAATAACTCGTCCATGCTGCATTCACATCTGTTCCAATTTCTTCTTTGACCGCAAGCTCAGCTAAACCTTCCATAACCATTGATTCAAGAAGGGGCATTGATTTTTCCGTTAACTTTGTGTGCATGAGACGACAGCTATGATGATATTCATGGGTTACTAATGCTTGAAGCTCTCTTTTCGTAAGCCTTGAATGAATGAAGAGTATGATAGCTTTAGGTAATGTAATGCCCATTTTCCCACCTAATTCTTTCATTAGAAAAGAATGACGTTTTTCAACGGGAAGCAAATATAGTTTGACATCTGGACCCGTCCATTTTTTTTGTAAATAAGTCAGTTGCTTTTGAGTCTCTATCCATGCAGAACGGTCCATTAACTGCTCTACTTCAAGATCAATTGAGACGTCTGGTCGAACAAGTCCAGCCTGAAAAAGGAATTGTTGAAGTGCCCTTGTATTTTTCGTTTCGAAAATATCACTGAGAGGTTCAATCATGACCTGTCTATGCAAGCTCATTTTTTCAGATAGGGAATCTACTTTTCGCCATTTTTGACAATAGATACGCAACCATTTATCCGTTCTCACTACCCCCATCCACATCACTCCTTATCATTACTATATGAACAGGTCGACTAAAATGAACCAATTTCTGCGGAAATAGTGTTATTTCAACTTTTCAAAATACCCATGTTTATGTGAAAATAAGTGAAGGAAATGAAAATCGGTGAGGAGGACCATCAATATGCCTAATCAAGAGAGCAACAACAAAAACTCTACTATCAATTAATTGAACATATTGCCGCTTCTATTACAGAAGCTAATGAACAAGCAGCGCATCAAGGAATTGAAACGCGACTCCCAGTCTTACATTTATATAAAGAGCAGACCGAACAAATTGAAGACATTCAGAACTATTTTAGACAAGTTGGCATGCCTATTGAGCAAACAACGGAAGCTGACGTATTAACCATGGCCTTGAAGCATTTCCATCAGTTTATTTGTCACTTACAAAATGATAAATAAATGCACCCAGCTTCTTTGTAGATAAAGCTTGGGTGCATTTATATGGAAGACTAATTAATCATTTCAACAAATGATCGAGCATTGTTCACCATTATTTTACTGATTGAAACGTAATTCGTTTAAGTTGTTTATCCCAACTAAGTGATGCCTGAAACGATTTTCCTTCCTTTTTAAAACCATCTAGTACTTCCGTTTGTCCGTCCGTTAGTATTGCTTTTATATCTTTTTGTCTAAGTTTCTTCCCTAAGAGAGTTTTTGAGATCGTAAAAGAACAATGATGTGTTTTATATTGATTACATCCAAAAAACGTCCCGCGATCTAAAATAGTCCCCCCACAATTAGGACAAGTTCCTATAGATGACACTCTACGTTTATTTTGTCCCTTTCTTGTCTTACGTTGCATAGATGTAAGATCACGATCACTAAAGTCCCAATTGTTAGCTTGTGATTTGGCTTCATCAATTAGATGATCAACCAACTTTCTTGTTTGTTCCATGAAAGAAACAGAGGAAGCTTCCCCTTTTCCAATTTCCCGTAAACGTTGCTCCCATTTTGCCGTCATTTCAGCTGATGTCAGGATGCTTGAACCTAGCGCATCAATAAGCAATCTTCCCTTTTCTGTTGGGGAAACAATATTTTTTGTTACTGTCATGTAACCTCTATCTTTTAAAACGGTTAAAATGCCTGCTCGTGTTGCTTCTGTCCCAAGACCCTGTGATTCCATTAATACTTTTTCCAGCTCCGAATCGGTTAATTGTTTTCCTGCCGTTTTCATTACCGTAATAAGCTGTCCTTCAGTGTAGCGTTTAGGAGGCTGAGTCACCGACTCACGAGTTTGAACACTTTTTACGATTCCTTGTTCTTCTACTTCAAGTGCAGGTAAGTCTTGGTCATCATTTTTTTGATCATTTGTATAAATAATACGTCTCCAGCCCTCCTGTTTAATAACTTTTCCTTTTGATTGAAAAGTTGCACGACCATCAACAAGTGTCTCTACTTTTGTCAGATGAACGATAGCATCTTTTTCATGGGCTGCGAGTAACGAACGTGCAATCAAATCATAAATTTTTTGTTCATCATTTGATAACTTTTCAACGTTAGGTACTTGTTCAGTTGGAATAATCGCATAATGATCGGTTACTTTTTTATCATTCACATAGCGTTTATTATGAAGTAATGAAGCTGTTGGTAATGGGGCAAACTGCTTATAATCAGGTTTTGTTAATAATGTTTCCACAATAGCTGGAAACATGTTCGCCTCTCCTTTTGTTACAAAAGAAGAGTCAGTCCTTGGATAAGAAATATACCCCTTTACATAAAGTTTTTGTGCAATATCCAATGTCTGCTTTGGCGAAAAGCGAAAACGCTGGTTTGCAAGTGTTTGTAAACTAGAAAGTGTAAAAAAATATGGAGGCTTATAATGCTTTTCCTCCTTTTCAATATTTGATACAGCCGCCTGCTTTCCCTTACAAAAAAGCGCAACCTTTTCTGCTTGTTCAGCTGACTTTAATCTTGTTTGCTCATCTTTATGCCAAATGCCTTCATATTCTTTTCCATTCATTAAGAATATCGCTTTCACTTCCCAAAAGGGTTCTGGCTTAAAAGCTTCAATCTCCTTTTCGCGTTTAACAATTAAAGCTAAAGTCGGAGTCTGAACACGACCAGTTGAAAAAACATCATTGATCCCTTTCTGCTTAAACAAAAGTGTGTATGCTCTTGAAGCATTCATCCCAACAAGCCAGTCAGCACATGATCTGCTCAATGCCTCATAATAAAGCGGACGCGTCTCTTCCTCTGTACGCAGTTGCCTAAAACCAGTCTCTACCGCATTGGCGGTTAAAGAAGATAACCACAAGCGTTTTAGCGGTTTATTAATTTGGCATTGTTGCAAGATAAGTCGAACAATTAATTCTCCTTCACGTCCTGCATCCCCTGCCATTATAATTTCCTTGACACTCGATTGATTGGCCAGTTTCTTAATCATTTGAAATTGCTTTGTCTTTCCACGTGTTACTTGATGTTTAAATTTCTCTGGTACAATCGGCAATGTTTCAAGTTTCCATGCTTTCCACCTCTGATCGTACTGCTCAGGAGGTACCAGCTCACATAAGTGACCGATTGCCCACGTGACATATGCCCCGTTTGGAAACATAGACGAAGGCTTTATTTCAATATAACCTGTTCCTTTAATAGAGGGAAAGGGAGCAGCGAGCTTAGCTCCTTGATCAGGCTTTTCAGCTATGATTAATACAGATCCCATGTATTAGTCAACCTCTTTCACTTTGGAATAACAAAACATCTCACAAAAGAAAAACCTTCCATCTCTTATCTGGAAGGTTACATAACCTAATTAATTCTAGTATATCATTTTCTATCTAACCTGCTCATTTAAAATAAGCAGGTTTTTCAAGATTAAGCATGTTCAGTGAAATTTTACCACCTTATCACAATTGTTACATTACCTCTCTACCAGCTTCCTGTTGGGTAAAGAAAAAGATAAAGACTATAAGGGGAAGAGCTAATAAAAAGATTCCACTTTTTGAAGGTTTAATAGTCTGGATATCGGTTAGAGCCATCTCATCCCTTCCTCTCTTAATGAATTGACTAAATGATCATCAACTTTAAAATGCTTATTGACAATCCTTTGAAAAAATCGATAATCCCTTTCTAATTCTGGTATAGTTGGGGAAGGGATTTCAGCACCTGTAATTGGTCCAGAAACATCGATAGTAAACCTTGCAGGCGAAATAAAAATACCCGTAATAAAAAGGTCTTTTTTTAGCAATAAGGTAGCTAGGATAATATCGATAATATCAATCAAGGCCGTAGCAAGTTGATTCCCCTCTTCACCTACAAGACGAGTCTCTCCAGTCAACGGTCCTCCTAATGCCATACTAAACCCACTAGCTCCTATAAAAACACCCTTAATCGTAATTTGACCTGTTAATAATAACGCTGCAGTGACAACGTTAAGATGTATTTGAATAGAACGTATGATTTTAATATCAGCTTCAGCTTTCCTTTTTCTGTTCACTGCCGCCACACCCTCTTAGCATATTCTATTCAGAACTATAGAAATTGTTATTAATCAAAAAAAAATTGTATATTACCATCATTTTGAAATGAAGTTTGTTATTCTTCTCTTGTTTTTAACAAGCCTTCATGTTTACAACATTCTTAGTTCGGGAATTAAGAGTGTATGAATGAAGGAGGGGATTGTAAACATGGCACTAAAAAACGAGCAGCTTCACACATTGAAAGATACATTACTGACAATGAAAAAAGGTTTAGAAAAAAAGAAAGCAAGTGAACACGGAACGACATCAGATGATAATCAAAGTGAACTATCGAGTGGAATCGATAATCATCCAGCAGAAGAGGCTTCTAATTACGAAGAACAAATGAAACAACAAACGTTTAAACAAGCTGATCAAGAGAGATTAAATGAAATTAATGATTCACTTGAACAAATTGAAAAAGGGGAATATGGTATATGCGTAGATACTGGCGACGAGATTTCCTTTGAAAGATTAGAAGCCGTACCTTATGCCAAGCGAACAGTCGAAGCTCAACAAGCATTCGAGGAAAATCACCTTAGCGATCAAACGAATGAACAAGAACATGAGGATACGATAAGTAGCTTAGCTGATTCTGATACAGTTAGACATAAACATACGAATACAACAACGCGCCTCCAAGAAGAACAAGACGCATTTTAGAAAAAAACGACTTTATCTATAATCTGATAAAGTCGTTTTTCATTATTCTATTCTTGATCAATCAACTTCACAAGCATATGAGCAAGCATATGACGTTCTTCTTTTTCTCCAACTTTCCATAATTCTTGAAGAAGTTTTTCTTCACGATTTTTTGGCTCAACATGTTCCGCTAAATAATTCGCTATTTTTTCTGCCACAATTGCCAGCTGTTCATCATTCAAGCCAATCTTTTTTGCGATTCCAATACGATCATCTAAATACCTTTTAAAGCCATCAAAACTAGCTACGATCTCGTCAATATTTTCATGATCCATTCGCTTAATTGTATCCTCAACTCTATCAATGTGTAAGTCTCCCTGTTTTTCAACAACATGATTTTTTTCTGACATTTTATCTCCTCCTCTGTACGCTTTGTATTTATAATGGTAACCTCAGAGTGTGAATGTTAAACGTCTAACATGATTGAAAGTAGGTTTTCTTTTATAAAGATCGAACAAATGATGAAGTAAAACGATTTGGAGGAAAAAGCATGGGAAAAGGATTAGAAGGAAAGAAAATTGCACTTGCTGCTTCACGTAAAACAGACGAAATGGCAACAATCATTGAAAAGCAAGGTGGCGAGACCATTGTACGACCTTTACAAGGAACCGTTTTTTTAGCCGAGAAAGAAGTTGAACCTGAATTACGTCAATTCGTTGAAGAAAAAGCCGATTGGGTCATTTTCACAACTGGTATTGGGACAGAATCACTACTCAAAGTTGCTGAAGTAATTGGTATTTATGATGAATATGTCAAAGTCATTCAACAAGCACAAGTAGCTACTAGAGGATATAAAACAGTGGCGGCGTTAAAGAAAATTAATGTGACACCTGTGGCGGTTGATGAAGACGGGACGACAGCAGGTTTAATTAATGCATTAAAAGATATTGACTTTTCAGGAAAGCGCGTAATGGTACAACTACATGGTGTGACCATTCCAACACTTATTACCTTCCTTGAAAAAAAAGGGGCAACCGTCATTCAATTATTACCTTATCAGCATACACCTCCTGAAACAGAGACGCTTGAGCAATTATATAATGAAGTAATAAATCAACAAGTAGATGCAGTATGTTTTACAACAGCTATACAAGCACGTTCATTTTTTCAATACGCAAAGGAATACGGAAATCTAACAAAGTCTCTTAACACTTTTGAGCAAAACGTTGTGGCTGTTGCCGTAGGGAAAGTAACGGCAGAAGCATTACATGAAGAAGGCGTCAAACGAATCATTAGCCCTGATAAGGAAAGAATGGGCGCGATGATTATTGAGCTTTCTAAATATTATCAAAATCAAATGAACGAAGAAAACTAGGTCTTAAAAGATAAAATAGACAACGGGAGAAACTTCTTTGATCGAAGTTTCTCCCGTTCATTTTTTGATCCTATTCATTCACTACATACTCGTCAAAAAATCGTTGAAAGCCTTCATTGCTTGCAGCGCCTTCTACTCTTTCTACCTCCACTCCGTTTTCAAAGTGTACAACAGTTGGAGTTGACTCAATATTGTACTCATTCCTGCCTTCTTCAAATTCGAGCAAATTGTATTGAACCAAATCAATTCCATTCTCCTCAGCTAACGGTACAAGCCTTGGCGTAGCTTCCTGACAGAACTGACAAGTCGGACTATAGAAATAAACCGTCACATCTTCTTCATTTGCTAGTCTTTCTGCTAACTCATCTGGAAGAATAACATTTTGATAGTTTGGATCGTCTAGTAAATTTACTGTAGCGGCATTTAATCGATCTTTTCCATACGGGTTCCCTTCTGCTTTCTGTGTTTGTTGAATATTCGTAACAACAGTAAGAGCAATAAAAAGTAATACGACAACACCGCCAAAAATAAGCACTTTTTTCATTTAGTTGTTTTCCTCCTTAGTAAGTCTCAGCACAACGAGACTACAAATTAAAATAATCACAAAAGCAGTCAATGCAAGAAATGGAATGGTTACAAAACCAAACCAATTAATGTATTGACCAGTACAAGAAATTTGCCCACAAGCAGGCGCAGCTTCTGTAAAAAAATCTACCTTTTGAATCGCATAATGATAGGCTGATAAACACATGCCTATAAAGGATAAAACAGCCGAATAAAGAACAGATTTCGGATCTTTCTTTATAATCCCAATTGCTAATATAAGAACAAGAGGATACATGAAAATACGTTGGTACCAACAAAGAGTACATGGCTCATATAGTCTCACTTCAGAAAAAAACAGTGACCCAAGCGTGGCAACTAAAGATGTCAACCATGCCACGATGGTAATGTTTTCAATCTTTTTTTGCAATGTTCCGACCTCATTTTCATTTATTTAATCCAGCTTTGATTATACAGAAAGTGACATTTCGAATCTACTCATAATCATTTTCCTTTTAAGTAGATTTTGTTACATTTTCGTGTTTGGATTCAACATAAGCTGTTTACAATGATTTTACATAAAATTAATTTAATACCTAAAAATCCTTAATATCTATGGGCTATCCTAAAAAAGAATCAATTGAATAGAGAGGAGTTTTTATTTATGTTTAAAAAAATGAGAAAGCTAATCCCACTTGTATTAGCCACTGTATTAGTGTTCCCAGTATGGACACCTAACGTGAGTGCGGCAGAGAAAGGTTCTGCGAAAAATGTCATTTTATTAATTCCAGACGGTATGGGTGCTAGTTATTTAACGGCTTCAAGAATTTTTAAAGGAGAAGAATTAGGTTTTGAACGTTACTTAAAAGGTATGCTCAAAACAGATTCAGCTAATACAAGTGTGACAGACTCCGCTGCAGCTGGTACAGCGATGGCAACTGGTTATAAAACAGATAATGGAAAAATTTCTATTAGCCCAAATGGAGCCGAGCCCGATTCCATCCTTGATGCTGCAAGAAACAAGGACAAAGCAACTGGGTTGGTTGCCACTTCACGTATTACCCATGCAACACCTGCTGTATTCGTTGCTCATGATGCTTCTCGAGGCAATGAAGTAGCACTAGCACAACAGTATATTGGGAATGTTGATGTTATTTTAGGTGGCGGTCGTGACATGTTTACACATGAAGATGATGGAGGTAAGCAACCTGAGCTAGATTTAGTTACCGAAGCAGAAAATGCTGGTTACGAATATATTACAAATAAATCAGAAATGGCAAATATTCAAGGTGATAAAGTACTCGGCTTATTTGCTGATGAAGCTCTTACATATGAAATGGATCGTGTAGATCCCACACAACCAAGTCTTTCGGAAATGACTAGTACAGCAATTGATATTTTAAATAAAGATGAAGACGGCTTTTTCTTAATGGTAGAAGGCTCACAAATTGACTGGGCTGGTCATGCTAATGATCCAGCAGCTGCCATCACTGACACACTTGAGTTTGAAAAAGCAGTAAATGAAGCAGTAGAATTTGCAAGAGAAGATGATGAAACATTAGTTGTCGTCGTAGGCGACCATGAAACAGGTGGCATGGTTATTGGAACAACTGCTGGTGGCTACGCTGACAACATTTCAATCTTAAAAAATGTAACAGCAAGTAACAATATAGTCGCTAGTGAATTAGAAGAAAACGCACGTACCATTTCTCTTTCTAATGGTGTAGAAGTAGATGGAGACTACTACATGCATATTCGTGATATTGTTAATCAATTAGGAGCAACATTTAACTATAATTCAAAAAGTAAAAAAGCTGTTATTAAATACGGTATGGAATCTGTCACAATTGATTTAGGAAAAAAAGAAATGGACAAAGGTCAACCATTTGATATGTATTTTGATAAAGAAAAGAAACAAAATTACTTAAATGTTGAATCATTAGTTAAGCTTTTCGGTTATAACTTAGCTATCAGTTCAACAAAAAATGAACCTAAAAATACAAAAGGATATTTAGTTGATATTAATGAGATTGTTTCTCCTTTTTGGGGATTTGATTTAACAGAAGAAGATGAAAACATGATCGCTTCTGTTAACTGGAATAATCAAACAAATGTGATTAATGTATTAGGTACAGTGATCTCAAATCATGCTTACATTAGCTGGGGAACTCGTAATCATTCTGGTGTGGAGGTTCCTTTATACGCTTATGGTCAAGGAGCCGATGAATTTGTTGGTTTACTCGATAACACTGATCTCCCACGTATTATCACTTACTTAATGGGAACAGAGTTATTTGCTGATGAAGAAACTTTCATGAATCAACTAGAAGAAAGAAGAACTAACTAATCTAATGATATGATGCTTAATACCACTCAATTATTAAAAGCAGATAAACCCAGCTGTTCTTACTGGGTTTATCTGCTTCTCTTATTCCTTATACATAATATGTATTACATCCATTGTTTAGGATATTGCCTTCCTTTAAATAAATTGTTATACACTATTGAATCATCTTTTCCTCTTTCATTTCTTTATTTATCCCCCTAGCACCGTCCCCTTACAAGACAATTTTGTGAGTTTTTTAGAAAATTTCACATAAAATCATTTTACGGTAAAATGCTATGTATTTTAAACCTTTATTCCATCTCTTACACTTATTTTCCCAATAGGATTAAAAGTAATTAATTAACATTACTGTATATTTTACATGAGTTTTATAAAAAAACCTTATCGCCTGTTAGGTGTTCATGTACAATAGAGAGAATGAATCTTGAAAAGATATAAAGGAGAACAATATGGTAACTATAAAACAGGCTACTCCCCTATCGGCTTATACAGTATTTAGCCGTGAAGAATGGGCAAAATTATCAGAAACAACTACAGATCTGCTCTCGGCTTCTGAACGTACAAAGCTAGAAGGGATTTATGATTCCATTTCTGCTGAAGAGGTATCCGAAATTTACTTGCCATTATCGCAATTGTTGTACATGCACATGACTCATTCAGTCAACTTACATCAACATGTCAACCATTTTCTTCAAAAGAAAACAAAGAAGGTTCCTTTTGTCATTGGGGTTGCTGGCAGTGTTTCTGTTGGTAAAAGTACGACAGCAAGGTTAATTCAAGCATTAGCCAAACGATGGCCAAACAGCCCAAATGTCGCCTTAGTCACAACAGACGGATTTCTTTATCCAAATGCTGTTTTGGAAGAACGCGGCTTAATGAAACGAAAAGGGTTCCCAGAAAGTTATGATATTAACCGATTAATTCACTTTCTCTATCAACTTAAATCTGGTTGCGCTTACATAGAAGCTCCTGTTTATTCCCATTTAACCTATGATATTTTATCCGATACGGTTCAGAAAATTGAAGAGCCTGATGTCGTGATCGTTGAAGGCATTAATGTTTTGCAAGTAAATAAAAAAGACCGTCGTATTCCCCATGTCTTTGTCTCAGACTTCTTCGATTTTTCTATTTATGTAGATGCAGAAGAAGACGATATTCTAACATGGTACATTGAACGATTTAAGCTGCTTCGTAATACAGCCTTTCAGCAGCCCGAATCATTTTTCCATCGCTATCGCCATTTATCCGATTCGGAGGCTGTCGAATTTGCTACAGATATTTGGACAACGATAAATGGAATTAATCTTGAAAAAAATATTCGTCCAACGCGCCACCGTGCTGATTTAATTTTAAAGAAAGAAGCAGGTCATAGAGTAAGCGAAGTGCGTATAAAAAAAATGTGAGTTAACTGACTAAATCAAACAAGAAGACACGCTTGGATTGAAATCCTAGCGTGTCTTAGTCTTGCCATATCTCATAAAAGCCTAAGAATGATCTGAGTTACGAATCCAAAAACCTACAAGTGTTATGATTTTAGTACGTTGCCGATTATAACCTCTTCTAGAAAATCAGCAACTCCACCTTCTTCATCAGACTTTGTCATGACATTGGCATACCTTTTGAGATTATATTGATAAGGTCTACATTTTCACCTCACAAAATCAAAACCACCAGTGTGAACTGGTGGTTTGTTCTGCGGCTGAAAGCCTCTCTTACCGGCCTTGGCCTTAAAGGCCCACTGAAAGGGTTTCCCGTCTGCACCACATTCACTCACTAATTCTAAAGAATTTCCTTATTTCTTCTTATTTTTCTCACCAGTAAAAGGGTCATGTTCTTCGAATAATGTTAACTGATCACCCATGTAGTCTTCTCTCAGCTGATTCTTAATATATTCTTGTATTTGTTTCTTATTTCTGCCTACTGTATCGACATAGAATCCCCGGCACCAGAACTTCCGGTTCCCATATCGATACTTCAAATTGGCATGTCGAT
>NZ_VLKZ01000014.1 GCF_007830185.1 Halalkalibacter nanhaiisediminis
GTGTTATCCCAGTCTACAGGGCAGGTTGCCCACGTGTTACTCACCCGTCCGCCGCTAATCTCTGGGAGCAAGCTCCCTTTGATCCGCTCGACTTGCATGTATTAGGCACGCCGCCAGCGTTCGTCCTGAGCCAGGATCAAACTCTCCATAAAAGTGACGCACATAGATGTGCTAATGCCGACGTTGCAACAGGACGTTGCGAACTTAGTCGGTCACCTTTTGAAAAATCCATTAGCTCAAAATGTATCGCTAACGATACTTCTTAATAATTGACGAGATATCATGTATCTCTATTTCGCTTGGCTTTTGTTCAGTTTTCAAAGAACTCGGTGTCGCTTGTTGGCGACTTTCACATCATAACAAATCCTTAACGGCTTGTCAACAATGTTTTTTATTTTGTTTAATCCGTCTTAGCGACAAGTAATAATATATCATCCTGAGTTTCTAATTGCAAGCATTTTTTAAAAGAAATTTCAAAAGAAATTAACACAGTATTAAAGAGGGTAGCTTGATCCAAGGCACTTGCCTTTTCGGCAGAATAGAACTTAGCACCTAATAGAAACAGAATCCCATAAGCCACCCTCTTCAATAACTAAACAATATTACTCTCCTTGCTCACGATGTCTCATCTGCGGAAATAATAAGACATCTCTAATAGAAGGTGAATTCGTCAATAGCATAACCAATCGATCGATTCCAATTCCTAAACCGCCTGTTGGAGGCATTCCGTACTCAAGCGCTTCAACAAAATCTTCATCCATCATCTGCGCTTCGTCATCACCTTGCTCACGTTCAATAAGCTGCTGTTCAAAACGTTGACGCTGATCAATAGGATCATTTAATTCTGTAAAGGCGTTTGCATGCTCGCGTCCAACAATAAACAATTCAAAACGATCGGTAAAACGCTCATCTTCTGCATTCTTCTTTGCAAGCGGAGATATAGCGACTGGATGTCCATAAATGAATGTTGGTTGAATTAGCTCCTCTTCAATGAAATGTTCAAAGAACTCATTAACAACATGCCCGTATGTCATTGTTTCTTTAACTGGTACATTATGTTCTTTGGCAAGTTTACGAGCTTCTTCATCACTCATCACTTTCCAAAAATCCACTCCTGTTTTCTCTTTGATTGCATCAACCATATGGAGTCTCTTCCACTTTGGCTCTAGATCAATCTCATCTTCACCGTAAGTCACTTTCGTTGAACCTAGGACTTCTTTGGCAATGTGAGCTACTAATTGTTCTGTTAACTCCATGATATCATGATAATCAGCATAAGCTTCATATAGCTCAATCATTGTAAATTCAGGGTTGTGACGAGTTGATACACCTTCATTACGGAATACGCGACCTATCTCATATACTTTTTCTAAACCACCAACGATTAGACGCTTTAAATGTAATTCAATTGCAATTCGCATATAAAGGGTCATATCTAAAGCATTATGATGGGTAATAAACGGACGCGCAGACGCTCCCCCTGCAATCGAATGCATTGTCGGTGTTTCTACTTCAAGATATCCTTTAGAATCTAAATAACGACGCATCGATTGTAGAATTTTACTGCGAAGAACAAATGTATTACGCACTTCAGGGTTCATAATTAAATCAACATAACGCTGACGGTAACGTTGCTCGATATCCTTTAATCCATGGAATTTATCAGGTAATGGTCGTAATGATTTCGAAAGCAATTGGAAATTTGTTACTTTAACTGACAACTCACCAACCTTGGTTTTAAACGCGGTTCCAGTTACACCAACAATATCACCAATATCAATCGTATTAAACAGATCATATTGTTCTTGTCCTACTGCATCTTGACGAACATAGATTTGCACTTGACCTGTTAAATCTTGAATATGAGCAAAGCCCGCCTTACCTTTACCACGCTTCGTCATAATACGCCCAGCAAGCGTCACTTCATGAGCCGTTTCATCTAACTCTTCTTTAGATAACTCAGCAAAAGTTTCATTCATAGAACTAGCTGTATGAGAGCGTTCAAAACGCGCTCCAAATGGGTCTTGTCCTTGTTCTTGCAATTGATTCAGTTTCTCTCTACGCACTGCCAACAAATCGTTTAACTCGAGCTCTTGAGTCATTTCGCCTATCATCTCCTCTATTTAATATATTTCATCATCTCTATCCGTCTGCTCTTTGTTATTTATGCAGAAAAACTGCCAGCGATACACACTGGCAGCATACTTATCACAAAGGCATTATAGTGAACTAGCAGAGAAAAGTCAAACGACACTCGCTTCTTCAGCCATGCGAGCTTCTACTTCATCAATATATGCATATAATGAATTTGCGACATCATCTCTTGTCTCAAAACTGTTAATTTTATCACGAATACGTCCATTTCCAGGCATACCTTTTAAATACCAAGCTGCGTGTTTACGCATTTCACGCACCGCAACATTTTCTCCTTTTAAAGCAATCAATCGATCAAGATGAAGCATACATACATCGATCTTTTCACGAGGACTCGGAGCAGAAGCAAGCTCGCCTGTTTCAAGATATTGAATCGTTTGATACAACATCCATGGGTTTCCAAGTGCTGCACGGCCGATCATAACACCATCAACTCCAACTTCATCAAGCATTCTACGTGCTTCTCGAGGAGTTGTTACGTCACCATTACCAATTACAGGAATATTCACTGCTTGTTTGACTTCTTTAATAATATTCCAATCAGCTTTACCTTCGTACATTTGTACACGAGTACGACCATGTACAGCAACCGCACTACCACCTGCACGTTCTACTGCACGCGCATTTTCAACCGCATAAATATGGTCAGAATCCCAACCGATACGCATCTTAACCGTAACAGGCTTATCAACTGCATCAACAGTAGCTGCTACCATTTCATAGATTTTATTTGGGTCTAGTAACCATTTTGCCCCCGCATCACATTTCGTGATTTTTGGAACAGGGCAACCCATATTGATATCAATGATATCAGCATTCGTATTCTTATCAACAAATTTCGCTGCTTCAACAAGCGTTTCTTTTTCACCACCAAAAATTTGGAGACTTAATGGCTTTTCACGCTCATCTACATAAAGCATGCTAAGTGACTTTTCATTTTTATGCAAAATCGCTTTGTCACTTACCATTTCAGCACAGACTAGACCCGTACCAAATTCTTTCGCAATTAAACGGAACGCCGGATTACAAACCCCAGCCATCGGCGCTAAAACAACTTGGTTCTTCATTTCAATATTTCCAATCTTAAGCACTTCATTCACCTCCAAGTGATCTTTTCTATTTAGATAGTAACTCCAATTGTGAGATATTTAATACATTAGACATTTTCTCTAGCATTAACTCACTTGGCAAGCGTTGACCTCTTTCAATTTCTCCTAACACCGAGACTGAGATACCTATCTCTTTTGCGAAACCTTCTTGCGTATATCCTTTGAGCTTTCTGTAAGCTCGGATGCGTTTTCCATTACTTGCGGATTCCATAACAGTACCCCTTCTTTATCAGGTAGTTCATCATATACTTCCTGAAGTGATTGACCGCGCTGCTCTACATATAAATTAGGTTCAAGCTCCATTAGTGGTACAATCACAAAAGCTCGCTCCCACATACGCGGATGAGGAATTGTTAGGTTCTCCACCTCCATATTTTCTTGGTCAAATAGGAGAATGTCAAGATCTATTGTCCTTGGCCCCCATCTTATATCTCTCTTCCGCCCGCACTGCAGCTCAATTGATTGAGTGACTGCCAATAATTCACTAGGATAAAGCGAAGTTTGAACTTTAATGACCATATTCAAAAATGACTGTTGTTCCACATAACCGACTGGCTCTGTCTCATAAATCGACGAACGCTTGATAAGCTCAATATCTTTATGATCAGCGAGTAAGGCGATCCCTTGCTCTAAATAGCCAGCTCGGTCACCGATATTAGAACCAAGTGCAATAAAAGCATGATGGCTCATGAGCGTGACCTCGTTATTTCAACCGCGACAGACTTGTAGTGTCCAGGAATCGGTGGATCAGGCTTGATTACTTTTACTGTACATGCTCCTAGGTGTTCATACGAATGTAAAAGCTCAGATGCAATTTTTTCAGCCACTGTCTCAACAAGCTTATAAGGTTTTCCTTCAACAATGTCCTTCACCCGTTTATACACGTCTCCGTAGTCGATCGATTCATCAATGTTATCAGAATGACTGGCCTTTTTTAAATCGAGCTGTAATGTGACATCAACTAAAAAACGCTGTCCAAGCTTTTTTTCTTCTTGGAATACACCGTGATAGCCATAAAAAGCTAATTCATTCAAGTAGATTTTATCCATTTCCGCTCGCTCCCTTCATCATTAATGCATCCATCATTTTTGCCATCCGACTAATCTCTAGCACATCATGGACACGCATGATCTGGCATCCTTTCATGATTCCATAACAGACAGTCGCACCTGTCCCTTCAACACGTTCTCCAACAGGTAGATTCAATGTCTTTGCAATGATCGATTTTCTCGATGTTCCAAGGAGAACGGGGTATCCCACATTAACAAAAACATCAAGGTTTCGCATCACTTCAAGATTTTCTTCATGGGACTTAGCAAAGCCGATACCTGGATCGAGGATGATATTCTCATGTTTTACCCCAGCCTCTGTACAAATGGCGATACTTTCGTTTAAGTCTGTTATCATATCTTGAATTAAGTTTGTATATACTGCCTCTTTTCGATTATGCATCAAAATGATTGGAACCTGATAGGCGCTAGCGACTCCCGCCATCTCTTTGTCCCATTTCGCTCCCCAGACGTCGTTAATAATCGTAGCACCTGCTTCAATTGCTTGTTTCGCTACTTCAGCCTTGTACGTATCGATCGAAATCGGGACATTGACAACTTCAGCTATCGCCTTGATCTTTGGTAATACACGACGGAGCTCTTCCTCTTGTTCTACCTTAATCGCATTTGGCCTCGTGGACTCTCCACCGATGTCAATGATATCAGCACCAGCATCGACTAATTCACGCGCATGTTTGACTGCTGCTTCTACTTCATCAAATTCTCCTCCATCTGAAAAAGAATCTGGTGTGACATTAACAATTCCCATAATAAGTGTACGATCATCAACGGACCGAAGAACCTCGTTTCGGTTTTCTCGACTTAGATTCATTGCTTACCTCCCTGAAGTTCATATCTACTCCATAACCACTGACGATAACGATCAAACTCTTTTGATAGACTGGCTATTAGCTCATGCTCACTATTATACTGTTTTTCATTACAGCTCCTTAGCGGAACAACTTCTTGTATTGAGTTTGTAACAAAGGCAGCATCAGCTGATAATAATTCCTCAGGCTTGTACAAACCGATCTGCGCAGAAACTCCTTGCTGTTTTAGTAAAGTTAAAACAAATTGTCTTGTAATACCATCTAATATTCCCGTTTCGATCGCGGGTGTATAGACAGTGTTATTTTTGATCCAAAACACATTTGAGACAATTCCTTCTGCTACATAACCCGATCCATTTAAAAAGATCCCTTCTACATTTCCCACTGCACCGAGCTCACGCTTGGCTAGCACATTGTTTAAATAATGATGGGACTTTAAACGAATATCCCCTTCTGGTGTATTTCTCTTAATCGAAAGGATGACCGCATCTTTTACGCCGTTTAACTGCGTTGGTAGTGACTTCATATAAATAATCGTCGTTGGTTCTGAGTAAGTACCTGTATAAAGTCCAAGCTCATGTGGTCCCGCTGATACATTCCAACGAACATATGCACTGTTTAACTGATTGGCTTCAAGTAAGTCTTGAATAATCGTTATGGCCTGTTCTCTTTTCATCGACCACTCAATTCCAAGCGACCTTAGCCCATCGTCCAAACGGCGAAAATGGTCATCCAACAAAAATGGATGACCATCCTCAACACGAAATGTTTCAAATAGACCTAGGCCATACATATAACCATGATCAAAGGCAGAAACTTTCGCCTGTTCTGCGCTGACAATTGAATCATTTACATAGACGTACAAACCGGATTCTCCTTCCGATACGCTTCAACAAAATTCTTAAGAAGCTGCTTACCCTCAGCAGTCATAATTGATTCTGGGTGAAACTGCACTCCTTCAATCGGAAGCTCCTTGTGACGAATAGCCATGATTTCCCCTTCCTCTGTTTCTGCAGAAATCTCAAAGCAGTCAGGAAGTGTTTCTCGTTTCACAATAAGGGAGTGATAACGTGTTGCCGTAAGCGGGGTTGGAAGTCCTTTAAAAATCGTACGCTGATCATGCTTCATCTCAGATGTTTTACCATGCATCAATCGTTCCGCACGAATAACATCCCCACCGAACACCTGCGCTATCGATTGGTGACCAAGGCAGACACCAAAGATCGGAATTTTACCAGCAAAATATTGAATTGCCTCTAGGCTAATTCCCGCTTCATTTGGACTTTTCGGACCAGGCGATATCATTAGGTAATCGGGATTTAATTGTTCAATCTCTTGGATCGTAATTTGGTCATTACGATGAACGACTAGCTCGTGCCCCATCTCACCTAAATATTGGACAAGGTTATACGTAAACGAATCATAGTTATCAATCATTAGTATCATATTAATTTCCTCCTCAGCTCATCTGTACTTGTTTTCTCATCTCTTCTTCACTAAGCTCAAGCGCCCGCCAAAGTGCTCTTGCCTTCTTCAATGATTCTTTATATTCGTTTTTCGGCTCTGAATCTATCACAATTCCTGCACCTGCTTGCACATGTGCTTTGCCATCCTTACACAGCATCGTCCGAATCGTAATATTTAATTCCATATTCTCATCAAAGCCAATCCAACCAATGGAACCAGTATAAACGCTTCTTCGAACAGGTTCCAGCTCTTCAATAATTTCCATCGTTCTTACTTTAGGTGCACCTGTTATTGTTCCACCTGGAAATGTCGCACGGATCACATCATAGAGATTATATTGTGAATCTAAGGTACCTTTCACATTTGAAACAATATGCATAACGTGGGAGTACTTTTCAATCACCATCAACTCATCAACTTCCACTGTGCCATAAGCTGACACCCGCCCCAAATCATTTCTCTCTAAATCAACAAGCATCACATGCTCCGCTCGTTCTTTTTCATTGTCAATTAAGGTAGCTGCAAGCAACGCATCTTCCTCATCATCTTTCCCCCGAGAACGAGTACCCGCAATTGGTCTCGTACTAAGTTCTTGCCCATTTTTCTTCACGAGTAACTCTGGAGAAGCACTCACAAGCTGAAAATCAGGTGTGTGAACATAACTCATGTACGGTGATGGGTTCAATGTACGAAGTGTTTCATAAACGTGCATCGGCTCTGTCGTCAGCTCTTTTGTTTGACGAACAGACAGATTCACCTGAAACACATCTCCCGCTGCAATATATTCCTTAATCTTCTCAACAGCTTCACAAAATGCCCCTTCTGAAAAGGAAGCTTGCACGCTTGTTTCTTCGCTTGAATGCCAACCTTCTTTCGCCCAAGGTCGAGACTGCTCATCCTGTGTCCACTTCATTACATACTCTTCAAGACGCTTGTCTAATTCTCGCTCAACTCCTGCATCACCATGAACAATAACCCACATCTCACTTTTTTGATGGTCATAGATAAACACATCATCAAAGACCATAAAATACAAATCTGGCAGTCCTAAATCATCAGCTGCCTGCTCTTCTAGACATTCGATTTCTCGAACAATATCATAGCTTAAGTAGCCAATCGCTCCTCCTTGAAAAGGAGGAAGTTCAGGCAATGAATCTTGGTAATAAGGCTTGAGAACTTCTTTTAAAGCTTCTAATAGCAATCCTTTTTTGCTCTCTGTTACGCCGTGTTTTTCGATCGTTAGCGTATCATTTTTACCAGAAATAATTGCAAATGGCTTTAAACCAATAATACTGTAGCGTCCACCCCGTCCACTTTCTAAAAGAACATGCTGCGGTTCATCGGCTGCTAGCTGTTTATATCGCACAAACCATTTACCTTCTGCTAGCGAGAAAGATCTCACTCTCTTCAAACGGTTTGGCTGATTGTCACTCTTATCTTGTTTCAAGGGTGTCACTCCCATCTCCATTCCTTTTCGTCTATTCTACATGAGAATAGACGAAAAAGACAACAACCTCGAGTCATATTAATACAAAAAGCAGCCCCTATACGAGAGGCTGCTGCATAAATTAATCTTCAAATTGATAAAGTGGTGTACTAAGGTAACGCTCACCATTAGAAGGAATGATTGCAACGACCTTTTTACCAGGTCCAAGCTTCTCAGCTAGCAAAAGCGCAGCATAGATTGCCGCACCAGAAGAAATACCACCAAGAATTCCTTCTTCTTTTGCTGCACGACGAGCATATTCAAATGCTTGCTCATTCGTCACTTGGATTACTTCATCATACACATCTGTCTTTAGAATCTTTGGCACGAATCCAGCACCGATTCCTTGGATTTTGTGCGGTCCAGGTTTACCACCTGAAAGGATTGGAGAATCACTTGGCTCAACTGCCGCGATGTGCAGATTAGGGAAGTGTTCTTTTAAGAATCCACCCGCACCAGTGATTGTTCCACCTGTACCAATACCAGATACAAATCCATCTAACTGACCGTCCGCTTGCTCAAGAAGCTCTTTTCCAGTCGTTAGTCTGTGAATTTCTGGATTGGCTTCATTTTCAAATTGCTGTGGCATGAAGTAGCCATTTTCTTGTGCAAGCTCAGTCGCTTTACGAATTGCTCCACCCATACCCTCAGGCCCTGGAGTAAGAACAAGCTCAGCACCATAAGCACGAAGTAAATTACGACGTTCCATACTCATCGTTTCAGGCATAACAAGCTTCGCCTTAAAGCCTTTTGCCGCTGCAACCATAGCCAGACCAATTCCTGTGTTACCACTTGTTGGTTCAACAATTGTATCACCAGGCTTCAGATCTCCTGATTTTTCAGCAGCTTCGATCATAGCAAGACCGATACGATCTTTAACACTGCTACCAGGGTTCATATACTCTAATTTCAAATAAACATCCGCATGCTTGTCGGAAACCAAACGGTTCAACTTTACTAATGGGGTTTGACCGATTAAATCTATAATTGAATTTGCAACCTTCATCATGACGCCTCCTCAATCCCAAGTAATTTTATTGGTTTTATTAAGATTATAGTAGCAAACGTTTGTAGAGAAGTCAATCATCATGATTATTTTTTCCAATTTTTATTTTGATTGCACAAGTAGTTCTTCTAATTCCTCTGCTGTTAAATGATATTCTTCATTACAGAAATGGCAGCGAGTTTCTGCTCCACCATCTTCATCAATCATCTCTTGAATTTCTTTTTTTCCTAAACTAATGATCGCATTTTCAACGCGTTCCTTTGAACAACGACATGCAAATTTAATCGGCATTTTATCTAAAAATTTAATATTTTCATCTCCAAGCAACGCTTGCAGAATTTCTTCTGGAGGCATACCAGCTTCAACGAGTTTAGAAATTGGTGGAATCGTTGACAAACGCTTTTCAATTTGCTCAATTACAGCATCATCTGCACCTGGCATCAGTTGAATGATGAATCCTCCCGCAGCAAGGATTGTATTATCCGGGTTGACAAGAACACCCACTCCAACAGATGACGGTGTTTGTTCAGATGAAGCAAAGTAATAAGTGAAGTCTTCTCCTAATTCCCCAGAAACAAGTGGTACACTCCCAGTAAAGTGCTCTTTTAAACCAAGGTCTTTCACAACCGATAAGTAGCCATCCGTACCTACAGCGCGCGCAACATCTAACTTTCCTTGGCTATTTAGTTCAAAATGAGTTTGCGGATTGCTTACATATCCTCTTGTTTCACCTTGTGTATTAGCATCAACAATGATTGCACCAATTGGACCCTTACCTTCAACTTTAACAGTAAGCTTTGAGTCTCCTTTTAGCATTGTCGCCATCATTGTTCCTGCCATCATTGTTCTCCCTAATGCAGCAGAAGCCGTCGGCCATGTTCCTTGCCTACGAACAGCTTCATTCACCATGTCTGTTGCTACCAATGAATAAGCTCTTACTTTTCCTTCAAACGCAGTTGCTTTAATTAAATAATCTCCCATAATAATTCCCTTCCTCACACGTTTTTTTCATATATCATTTGTAATCCCTTTAACGTCAAAAACGGTTCGACGATATCAATCGACTCCGCTTCTGATGCAATTAGGGAAGCTAGTCCTCCAGTCGCAATCACAGTCGGACTGGTGTCTGCCTGCGACTTAATCCGGTTAACAATCCCGTCAACTTGACCGACATATCCATAAAATATTCCTGCTTCCATCGCATTGACGGTATTTTTACCAACTACCTGTGTTGGCCTTGTTATTTCTATTCTTGGCAACTTAGAAGCACGTGTATACAAAGCTTCTGTGGAGATGGAAATGCCTGGGGCAATTGCTCCACCCATATATTCTCGTTTTTCATTAATATAGCAATATGTTGTTGCTGTGCCAAAGTCAACAATAATAAGAGGACTTCCGTACAGCGCAATTGCCGCTACGGCATTGACAATACGATCAGCTCCTACTTCTTTCGGATTATCATATTTTATATTTAGACCTGTTTTAATGCCTGGGCCGATGATCATCGGTTTAATATGAAAATATTTCTTGCACATTTGCTCAAGCGCAAACATAATTTGCGGAACAACTGAAGAAATAATAATTCCCTCGATTGATTGAAACGTGACACCCACATCTTCAAATAGTGCTTTTATAGACATAGCCCATTCATCTTCTGTCTTTTGCCTACTTGTTGCAATTCGCCAGTGAAACTTTAATTCCTTCTCTTTATAGACACCTAACACGATGTTCGTATTTCCGACATCAATGACCAACACCATAGACCTTCACCGCCAACCTTTTTCTACCTTTCCACTAAGTTAACCAACCTCATTATAAAACATTACATCTAATTTCGCTCATTATAGCTCTTTGAATATGAAAAATGTATCTCTTCTGTTTACAAAAGAAAGAGGATGCCTTTTCGGACACCCTCTCTTCGTTCATTGTTTATTATTCATCTTTTTTTGGTGGTGTTTCTTCTTTTGAAGGTGACTCTTCTGCTGGAGTCTGATCAGATTCAGCTGGAGCTATTTCTTCGTCCTTCTTAGAATGAATATTCACCTTCACATCGGAATCAGAATCCTCATCGTTACCCGAAAGTCTTTTCGTCATATGATGATTCTCAGGAAGCTTTCCTTCGTTAATAAGTGACTTGATTTGTTCTGCATCAAGCGTTTCAAGCTCAAGTAACGTTTTCGCAACAAGATCAAGGCTCTCTTTATTCTCTAACAGAATTTGTTTACAACGCTCGTAAGACTCTTTAATGATACGCTGTGTTTCCATATCAATCTCATGAGCAATTGCATCACTGTAATTCTGTTCATTTTGAATATCTCTGCCTAGGAACACTTGACCGCCAGAATTGGAACCAAATTGCATAGGACCAATTTTATCACTCATCCCGTATTCAGTCACCATCTTACGAGCGATTGCAGTAGCACGTTGGAAGTCATTGTGAGCACCTGTACTCACTTCACCAAACGTAACTTCTTCTGCGACACGACCACCAAGTAAGCCGACGATTTTATCGAGCAACTCAGGCTTTGTCATAAAGTAACGGTCTTCTTTAGGAAGCATCACAGCATAACCGCCCGCCATTCCCCGCGGAACAATCGTAACTTTATGAACCATATCAGCATTTTCTAATTTAACGCCGACTACCGTATGACCAGCTTCATGCCATGCAACAATATTTTTCTCTTTTTTCGAAATGACACGGCTCTTCTTAGCTGGACCAGCAATAACGCGATCGATCGCTTCTTCAACATGAATCATGTTAATTTTCGTCTTGTCATTTCGAGCTGCGATTAACGCTGCCTCATTTAAGAGGTTTTCAAGATCGGCACCAGAAAATCCTGGTGTTCGTGCCGCAATTGCATTTAAGTTCACATCATCATCCAAAGGCTTATTGCGAGCATGAACTTTTAATACAGCTTCACGACCAATTACATCTGGACGGTTAACTTGAATTTGACGGTCAAATCGACCAGGACGTAATAAGGCTGGATCAAGAATATCTGCACGGTTCGTCGCTGCGATAATAATAATTCCTTCGTTCGCACTGAATCCATCCATCTCAACAAGAAGCTGATTCAACGTCTGCTCACGTTCATCATGACCACCGCCAAGACCAGCGCCACGTTGTCTACCGACCGCATCAATTTCATCAATAAAGATAATACAAGGCGCGTTTTTCTTTGCATTTTCAAATAGGTCACGTACACGCGAGGCACCGACACCGACGAACATTTCAACGAAGTCAGAACCACTAATGGAGAAGAATGGTACGCCAGCTTCTCCAGCAACAGCACGAGCAAGCAAAGTCTTACCAGTACCTGGAGGCCCAACAAGAAGTACCCCTTTTGGAATACGAGCACCAATGGCCGAGAACTTACGAGGGTCTTTCAAGAATTCAACTACCTCAATAAGCTCTTGCTTCTCTTCATCTGCTCCTGCGACATCTTTGAATTTCGCTTTCTTCTTATCATCACTCACAATTTTCGCCTTACTTTTACCAAAGTTCATTACACGGCTACCGCCGCCCTGCGCTTGGCTCAGTAAGAAGAAGAATAGGATGAAAATAATAATAAACGGAATAATCCCTGTAAAAAATGTAACCCAACCACTTGTTTCATCAGCTGGTTGAACATCTAATTCAAAGGTACCACCTGTAGCTGATTGAGCATTAAAAAGCAATTCAGCTGTTTGTTCACTTCTTAGAACGTGGGTTTCAAAGTACTCCCCTTCTGGCTGGTCAGTAAACTGGCCACGAACAAGGTATACTTGACGCTCTGGCTTTACTGTGAGTTCGCGAACCTCACCTTGCTCCAGTCTTTCAGTGAATGTTGTAAATGTCACGCTTTCTGTCTGTGTCTGATCAGAACTAAAGACATTCACAATTCCGACAATGACAAGAAAGATAAGTAAGTAAAAAATGGTATTACGGAATATACGATTCATTCTTGACCTCCTCCCACAAGCAATATAGCTTTGTTTATCGTATCACAACTGTTCTTTTCTTCACAAACGTTAACTCTCATAGATTTCAGACTTTAGCACACCAATATACGGAAGGTTTCGATATCGTTCTGCATAATCTAATCCATAACCTACAACAAATGCATCTGGAACGATAAAACCAGCCATATCTGGAACTAAGTCAATTTTGCGTCCATCTGGTTTATCTAAGAGTGTAACAACCTTAACAGTTTTTGCTTTGCGATAATGGAAAAGCTTAACAAGATAACTAAGCGTTAACCCACTATCAATAATATCCTCTAAAATAAGGACATCTCTTCCTTCAACTGACGTATCAAGATCTTTTACTATTTTGACCTCTCCAGATGAAACCATACCTGCACCGTAGCTCGATACATCCATAAAGTCCATTTCAATGTGAGTATCAATACGCTTCGTTAAATCACCCATAAATGGCATTGCGCCTTTCAAAACACCGACAACAAGAGGAAAACGCCCATTATATTCTTCTGTAATTTGTTTTCCTAACTCTCGACATTTTGCTTGAATTTCTTCTTCTGTTATAAGTATTTCTTCAATCTCATCCCTAATCAATGTTAAAAAAACCTCCTATTATTGAATCGGATCCAGTATTCGGTCCGCTTTTTTCTTGACGGTAGCAAGTCACAACAAGCTTGTTCTTCGTTTGTGGCCCTACGTTCGCCAATCTCGTTCGATGCAAAAAAGGAACCCAAAGGATTTGTCCATTTCCATCAACCAGGATTGGCCACTGCTCTCGCTCATGCTTGACAATTTTACGGTCAATGAATAAACGCCCCACTTTTTTCGTACCTTCCATACCTCGGCAAGCGATTCGATCACTTGGTCGTCGACTCCTTACAATCAGTGGCTCAGTAATTGCATCTAGATCTAACACAACTTGATTTTGTGCTTCAGTGACCTCGTTGTTATCTGTCAGAGAAGCCTCCATTGTCCAATTGGAAGTGAAAATACGACCAGGAATGGATAGTACATGTTCTCGTTCTTTTATCGTCTTCATCAAAGCATCTGAAAAATGACAAACATCATAATCTCGACGAACAAAAACAGAGTCTGATAAGTGAAGTTCTCCTGATGGCTTTTCACGATTAAATAGTTCGAGCACCTGTTCGATATGTATAGACGTCGTTAATGGTGAATTTTTCCCGTAAAGATAACTTAATATTAGATGAATCAACCTTCTTTGTAAAGGGACGACGACGTTTAGAAGAGCTTGACGTGAAATTGTAACGTTTCGTTCACTTTTTTCGATAATAATCGTTGGTAATACTTCACCAGCTAACGACATGAGGAAGTCATGATCATCATCAGCCCACTCATTCTGCCTCTGCATATGTATATGAATATTGCCATTTTCTCTTTTCAAAATCGGCAGAATGTCTTGTCGAACGCGATTCCTTGTATAGGTTTGTGATTGATTACTTGAATCGTATCTAGGATAGATAGAAGCCTCTTTACAATATTGCTCAATTTCTTCTTTAGTTATGCTAAGAAACGGACGAATGATCAAACCAAATCCAAGCTCTCTTTTTGCTGGGATCCCAAAAGAATGTAATGGCATACTTCCTCTAATCATTTTCATGAGCATCGTCTCAACCTGATCGTCTCCGTGATGTCCTGTGGCTATTTTGCTGTTTGGAATCGTAGAAAGAAGTTCCGAAAACCATTCATACCTCAGCTCTCTTGCTGCAAGCTGTGTTCCAATTTGCTGTTTTGCCGCATATTCCTTTACCTGAACACGCTTTTGATAAAACGGGATATTCTTCCCCTCACAGTAAGCTTGCACATACTTGGCATCTTCATCCGCTTCGCTTCCACGCAGCTGGTGATGAACATGGCATACGCACACTTTTATGTGATATCGCTCCCGCTCAGACCATAGAAACTCAAGCAGCGCCATTGAATCAGGCCCACCAGAAACAGCAACGATAATCGTTTCATTAGGACTAATAAGCTGATGGCGGTTAATAAATTTATGAACTTCTTGTTTCATAACGTTGTCCAATTCCTCCTTTACCAATCGAGAAGATCGATAAGGCAAAAACAAGCCCCGCTGCTATCGCACCCGCTTGCAGCATCGTTTCAATCCCTAACTGTAGTCCTAAAATATAATCACCATCAACAAAAGCCAACATCGTAAAATAGGCCCTACTCCCAGGAACAAGAGGAATAATACCAGGAATACTGAAAATCGTTACTGGCACTCGATACTTTCTTGCTAATAAGTGAGAGCTTGTGGCGCTCACAAGTGAAGCCACTGCCGTTGCAAACACAACCGTAACACCAAACTCTGGTAATGTTGAATAAATGAACCATGCTAATGCACCAATGACACCACCAATCCATACTACGCGTTTTGGGACATTAAAAATGACACCAAATGCAACTGTCGCCATAAAACAAAATATCAGCTCAATGACCATTTCCCTTCCTCCTCTCTGATATCTCGCTACAAGAACAGAGCAATCGCAAGAGCTATACCCGTTGCAATCGACAGAGCTGTAATAACTGCCTCAGCCCCTCTGCTTACACCTGCTATTAAGTCCCCAGACATCAAGTCCCGAACAGCATTTGTGAGGGGAATTCCTGGAACAAGCGGCATCAGAGTCCCGATAATCACTTGATCAAGATTTTCACCGAGTCCAAGTAGAACGAGAGCAATCGCAACGGTACCTCCTAGAAAAGCAGACATAAATTCAGAAAAAAATTTCACTTTAATATATTCTTGTAGGGTTACAATACTCCAGCTTGCAGCAAATCCAGCAAAAAAGGCAGGAATTGTATCTGTCATATTCCCACCAAATAAGTATGAAAAAGCTCCCCCTGCTACTCCAGATGCAAAGTGTACCAATAACGACGAATAGTTCATCGGAGCTTTCGCTATCGCTTGTAATTGCAAAAGCGCTTCTTCGCCATCAATATCCCCGTTTACAAACTCTCTTGATACTTGATTAACGAGCGTGACTTTGTTTAAATCCTGCATCCTGTCATCAACACGAATCATCTGCATCGTATCACCACGCATATCATCCTCAAAGGAAAGGAAAATACCCGTAGTCGTCACAAAGCTGTGCACATTACGGAACTTTGCAGATTTAGCCATTCTTTCTAGCGTTTCTTCAACTCTGTACGTCTCAGCCCCATTAGTAAGCATGATTTCGCCTGCTAGCATGCATATATCCATCATTTGATCCGCATTCATGCTAATGCCTCCATCCTCTGCATACCTATTAAATATAATCGCCTACATCATTTGTCCAAATAAGTATAGGATATATGCTAATAGAAGGAAAGAGGCTAGCAAGAAGATCTCAATAAAGTAGGAAGATTTCTTTTTTTGTTTGTGTTTTCTTTTTTTCGTTTGATTTTTTATTATTTTGCTAGTTGCCTGTTGTGAGCTTGAGATGTTCGAGATAGCTTTCATCATTTCTTTCCTCATTACCTTTGCATCATCAAACTTACCTTGCAAAGCTCGTGCAATCACATCACGATATGGGAGTAAAGATGGTTGTTCCTCCACTTTTCTTTTTAATTGCTCAAACGTTTTTTCTCCTTGCTTTTCGAAACGCTTTGGATAGGCGCAATTGATCATGATCATCGCAACAGCAAATAAATCATAACTTGGCTCTGCTTTTCTTGAACCAAACCCCCAATAGCCACGATCATAAAATTCGGTGTATTCCTTAATGGAGCGTCCAATTAATGTTGTACCCCCAACATCAAGCAAGCGTACCCTTGCTGGCGGGCCAATCACAAGGATATTGTCAGGCTTTAAATCCCCAAATACCCACCCAGCCGAGTGAAGACGATCTAAATCTCCCAGCAATTGAATCATTAAAATGCCAAGCCACTCACTACCACGACTTTGCATATAGCTAATGAACTCTGTTCCTCTTAAATATTCCATCACATAAAAAGGAAAGGTGCCTCCACTAGTAACTAAATCATCAACATCAAGCAAAGAAGGTCCAAGAACTTGTCCTTGGACCTTCGAAAAGTGCTTCAATACATTAACCTCGGACGTTATAGACATATTGTCAGTACCAACCTTAAGTGCGACAAGTCCCGCCGCTGATTCAGCTAAATAAACCGTACCAGTTGCACCTGCCCCAAGTGTTCTAATGACTTTATAAGGGTTGCGATGCCATTTCCCAAGTACTTTTGATCCTGCATGAAGCTTACATTCCTGATTCTTCGAGTAGCTGTTCTTTATCACCAGCAATCAAACTCCTTCTTGAGCCTGACTTCGTGAATTTCTGAAGAGCCGTTTTCAACGCAGGGCCAGTTGGGGTAATCCCGCCTGATGACAGCTTTTGAAATATACCCGTTAAAGAACTAAGCTGAGGCGTCCAATCAAGAAGCTTATCTATTTCTTTTCTTTTCCCGGGAAAGGAATAAAGCGCAAATCGATTCGCACCCATCCGTGAAGTTAGACTAATCGATAAATCGACTAATGCTTCCTGCACCATCGGCAGCTTATTTTTCATACTTGCGCTCGTATCGACAAGAACAAATATATCAAGGTCCATTGTCTCTCCAAGCTCATCAACAACCTCCATTACTTGTCCTCTCTTGTCAGGAGAGAGATCCTCCATTTCTTGATGCTGTCCAAGAATTTGTTGCAACTCTTTATTAACTACACCATGTATTGTTTGGGTCATAGCCTTTCTTGTAACCATTTGAACCGTTTTTGCTAATTGCTTCGCATAAACGACTTGACTAACTCCGCCTCCAGCTAGTGCAATTGCCTCAATTTCTTCAATTCCTTTCTCATTTAAATGATTATCATCAACAACACCGATGACATTGACAGTAATACCTTGTTCTCTCGCAAGCGCCGCAATAGCAACAGGGTCTTCACCTTGATTAGAATGACCATCTGTTAATAAGAGAATTTGTTTTAACGTACCTTTACTCATCACTTATCTCCTCCAAGTAGTCTAAATGTTACCATCATTCACTAGCTTGAGAGGTTTTATACATCGTCACTTATTTTACGAAAATGAAGCAGCTCTTTGCGTTTTCTTCCTATTTATTTTTGGTGATTTATACAACGGGATTGCGGCCCATTTCGGTGTATTGCGCTTTATTTTTGCTACAATGACCGTCATATCATCATCTATGACACCATGCTCAGACCTGATAATTTTCTCAAGAATCATATCTGCCACTTCCTGTGGGTCATCTGTCTTGATCTCCGTTAACAACCGTTTCATCCATATTTCCTTATTCTCAACATGCTTCGGGGCATCATAAATACCGTCGCTCATCATAATAAGAAGATCACCAGCCTTTAATTGCTCACTAACAACGTCGACATCAAATTCTTGGAATATCCCCATTGGCAAGTTACTTGCTTCAACCTTCATAATGGTTTTCCCTCTTTTAATAAAGCTAGGAATAGACCCAATTTTCAGAAATTTAGTTGAGGCATCCTGTAAGTCGATCATTGCTAGGTCGAGAGTTGAAAAAATTTCATCTGTTGTTCGTAATGAGAGAACAGAATTAACAGACTTAATGGCTACTGTTTCCTCGATGCCAGATTGGAGAACCTTTTGGAGAAGCTGTAGAGTTTCGTTACTTTCAAGATGAGCACGCTCTCCGTTGCCCATCCCATCACTGATGGCAATCGCATATTTCCCAGAACCGAGCTCAAGCGTTGAATAACAATCACCCGAGACCCACGCACCACCTTTGGCCACATGTGCAACTCCTGTATCAATGACAAACTTCTTTGCTGAACCAAATGATACATGACTATACCCATTTGGATAAAAGTTAGCCTCTTCCTTTTTCACGACCACCGTCTCTCTCACTAAATCAGATAACATTGGGGCAATGACTTTTTCACTTTGACCGTGTCCGTTATCAGCAGAGACACTCATTTCTATTTCAATATTCCCCTTCTCTAAGAGGTATATGTCAATATGACCAATCTCAAGACCAACTCCACGAAGGGCTTCTAGCATTTGTTCCTCTTGATAGTGATGTGCTTGCTTCTCTTTTTGAATTTCCTTTGCAAAGTCACCCATAACACGCGAGACACCGAGGAGTTGGTCCGCAACTAGCTTTCGACTTTCAAGCACTTGACGCTTTAATTGTTGATTTGCCTGATGTGCCCCGTGTTCCTGCGTGATCGCTTGAATAACTTTTTCTGGCCTAATACAATGATTTTTCCACTCTGTTAATAAAAAGTGATCCTTCACTTCACCATACCTCTCTGTTTCAGTCATAATTCGTTGCATAGAATCATAGGTTTTAGTAAAGTTCTGAACCCAACAACGTTCTTTTTTAAAACATGTCTGACACGTCTTCTCAGAAACATTGCTCAGGAAATAATCAACCTCCCTTTCCTCCTCATCTTCTTCTACTGTCTGAGGTGGTGTTTGAAAACTATTTGAAAGTGTTTGAAATAACGTCGAGAATTGCTCAACTCGGCCAGCGGTCACATCACGGATTTTGCGCAAATATTGCTGCTGTTCCTTTGAGTATTCCATCGTTCCTGGAATAAAGCGGGCAAGCTTACTAATCAGACCCTTCGGTGTTAGAAAGAAGACGAGTATGGCAGCCAACGACTCTAGTAATGTAACAGTCACTTGTGCTTGACCCTCGCCGTATAACCCAATTAATAATGTACCGACAAGTAAACCGACCCCTACGCCTATTTTTTTCCCTTCTTTTAATAATCCGCCAAGAAGACCAGCAAAGGCGAGCAAGCTCATTTGATAGAGACTAGCAACACTTGCTAAACTTAAGATTAATCCAGTCACAACACCAACTGTCGATCCAATTGCCGCTCCACCAACAAAAGCAAATAGTAGCACTAAGTATCTCGCAAGCACATGTTCCACTGTCATATCATAAATTACCCAGCCAACTGTTCCTGTCATGACGGAAGCTAGTAAAATAATTAAACAGATAATTTCTTCATTCCGTAATGGCTGTTGAATCTTTCTAGCTGTCACAAGCGGAACACTTTGTAAGAAAATCATTGTTAAAATAAAACTAAGTCCAGCCTCGACTGTTGCCATCATTAATGCATAGTTCGAAATTGTTCCTTCTCCTGCGAACACAAGACTTAAGCGTGTCACAATACTTGCTGCAAATACGGTATACGGGATCGCAGCTGTCTTGTTAATCACAAATTTCGCAACAGCTTTTTGAAGGAGGACATACGTAACAATAGCCAATATGACAAAAACAAGTTGTCCATGATAACTCGACAGTGCACCTGCTACTAATGAAAGAGCTGCAATTCCCGCCCGTTCTCGTTTGAGCATATATACCGCAGCTAAGTATGGTAAAACAAATGGAGTGAGCTCTGACAAAATCATTGCTCTTCCAAGCAAAAAACCAACGATCGCTACAAGCAAACCATATTGATAAAAAGCCGTGTGAATAACTGCTGACGTTTTTTTACTTATTGATCGGATCCAACTTGTCCACTTTGTTTTCATCAGTACATCTTGTGCAGCTGTCTCCTCCCATGCTTTCATTCCTTTCCGAATCATTACCTGCCACCACCCTCATTAAAGTCGTGCCTTCATTATAAGCAGAAACCACTCTCAATTTTTGTCAAAATGACAACAAGATCCAGATAAACCTTTCGACTTGTTTCGGCTTCAATATGTAGTGGTAGCTATAGAGCGCAGAAGCAGTCTGCGGAGCGGCTCCTTTTATGAAAGATAATTGCATAGTGTGCGGAAAAGTAAGGACAAAAAAACGTTTTATTTTAAATAAACGAAAAAAACCTACATTCAATTTCATTGAATGTAGGTTAGTATGTAAGTATTGGTAGCGGCGGAGGGAGTCGAACCCACGACCTCACGGGTATGAACCGTACGCTCTAGCCAGCTGAGCTACACCGCCACATCATATGCGACAAATATTATAATACTCATATTTCAACAATTAGTCAAGAGTATATCAGAAAAATAATAAAAGAGGTAAGTGAGGGCACTTACCTCTTTCTCATTTATTCTCCAAAGGGAGCAGCAAGCTATCCTCGACGGGCGCCACGACCCCCACGCTTAGATTCTGTTTGTCGTTTCAAGGTAGAAATACGTTCTTCACTGTCCTTTAGAAAACGGCTCATCTTGTCTTCAAAAGAGACAGTCGGTCTTGCTTGATTTGGTCTTGGTCCCCGACCTCCACCTTGTGGGCGATTAGGACGTTGCGAGTTAAACGGGCGACTAGGGCGACCAGATCCTTCAGGACGACTAGGACGCGCTGGACGTTCAGGGCGATCCGGACGATCTGGACGATCTTGTGCCTTACGAATCGATAATCCAATCTTACCATCCTGTTCTACATTGACGACCTTAACAAGAACCTCGTCTCCAACCTTCAAAACTTCATTAATATCCTTAACATAATTGTCAGCTACTTCGCTGATGTGTACAAGGCCAGTAGAACCACCCGGCAGCTCCACAAACGCACCGAAATGAGTAATTCCTGTAACCTTACCCTGTAACTTGCTGCCTACTTCGATTGACATGAAAAAATAGATCCTCCTTAAGAAATCTGAAAATGTTCATTTTTTATATTATACCTAAATGGGAAAAAACGTGTCAATCTGATGATGATTCAGGTAATTTAAACAATGTCTCGCCTGGTTTTGAAAGATAGTAATCACGCCTTGCAATTTCAGCAATATAATCAAGATCATTATAATTCTTTATATCCTGATGCAAGCGTTGTTCCTCCATTTTCAGCTGGCGTAACTGCTCATCAAGCACAAGTTTTTCTTCTCGCTTAGCTTCAAGCGCTCCTGCTTGGGAATAAATTGTCACCAAACCAATGCACCCTAGAGTAAAAGCAATAATAGCTAAAGCACTTAAGCGTCTTATTAATCCTCTACGCTTTTTTGCTTGAATTTCAAGCTCTTGTTCTCGCTGTTTAATGTAGGTTTTATCCATTTCTCGTACTCTAGATGAACGATTTGTGATCATTTTATCACCCCGCTTATTCTTTTCTTTTCTTCATTGAGCTAATAAAATCCTTTATTTTTCGTAAAATTGGTTTTATTTTCTCAACTTGCTTATGCAGTCCTGTCCACTTATAAAATAACGAGAATACGAAATAAATTGGTTTTAAGACAAGACGAATGAAAAACAGTAAGACTGTTAAACATCCTGTCACTACCATCATACATAAGGAATAAAGGAGTTTCAATATGAACTTAATTGGTTTAACAAAGAATAAGATAATAAGCTTAACGATGAATCGATACATATGAATAACAAATTGGATGAATCGCTCTAGCAATGTTTGGTAAATCCTACGAAATAACGCCTGATAAGCTGCGTATCCACATATTAACGCTAAAAAAATATAAAAACGAATGTCTCCATGATTTGATTGTAATAAAACATAAAAAACAACCAATGCCTGTATGAGCCAAAACATTAGATCATTACAAGCAACAAGGAAGTGAAAGGTTTTTCTTTTCTTTGTGAACCGACTATACGTATCAATAGCGGCTCCAATATAGACCCCCATGGCAGCCATTGATAGCATCGTATAAAGTTGAATCGTTAGGCTCACTTGAATAACTTCCCAAAGAAGCCTTTGGATTTATCTTGCTGACCCTGTTCTAAATAAACAAGATCAAAAACCTTTCCCTCGATAGAGACGATTCCTTGCTCAACATTCAAATTTTTCATATGCAAATTTTGACCACGAACAGATAGAAAACCCATTACTGTCTCTAGAAGAAATTCTTCATTATCAAAGCTTTCAACTTGTTTCACACCTGTAATATCAAGTTGTCTTCGCCCTTTTAACGTTATATCATGATCGTTATTTTTTCTCTCTCGTCCCATTGGTGTACCAAATTCAAATGGCTGGTCCATTCATAATCCCTCCTCCTTATGCTCTCATAGCAGTGTATGAAAGGAGGAAAAAAAATAGAACAAGCCCTACATCTAGATAGACTCGTTCTATTTTTGGATTTTACGAAACTGGATCCTCGCTCACAATTGTATACATTGAACTCGCTTCATCTTTTCGAACAATTTCACGGATGTCATCAATTCGAACCGTTACTAATTTTTGCCCAAAACGAATCACAAGTTCATCACCTGCCTTCACAGTCGAACCTGCTTTAGCAACTTGTCCATTAATGGCAATGCGTCCTTGATCACATACTTCCTTAGCCAATGTACGTCTTTTAATCAATCGTGATACTTTCAAAAATTTATCTAAACGCATCAATCATTCCCCCTATTGTTCTAATTGCTTTGCTTGCTCCCATTTTTGATCAAGCTCACTCAGAGTCATCTCTGTTAAAATTTTACCCTCTTGTCTTGATGTTTCCTCAATATAGCGGAAACGTCTCATAAATTTTCGATTCGTACTAAGCAACGCATCTTCAGCATCGATTTTATAATAACGGGCAAGATTAACAAGTACAAATAAAATGTCTCCGAACTCCTTGTGCATGTTTTCTTCACTGTTCACCTTCACTTCAAGCATGAACTCGCCAATTTCCTCTTGAAGCTTCATCCATATCGGAGCTGCATCTTCCCAGTCAAACCCGACCTTCGCTGCTTTTTTCTGCAATTTGGTCGCTTCCAACAGAGCAGGAAGCCCTTTAGGTATCGTTGCAAGTACGGAATCATCATCGGTGTTGCCCTTTTCTTGCTTCTTAATGTCATCCCAATTTGTGACGACCTCGTCAGCATCATTAACTGTTAGTTCGCCAAAGACATGTGGATGACGACGAATCATTTTTCCTGTGACTCCCTCGATCACATCGCGGACTGAGAAAAAGCCTTCATCTTCTCCAATCTGCGCATGAAGCATCACTTGAAGTAGAATATCGCCTAGTTCCTCAATCAAATGCTCATCATCTTCTTCATCAATAGCCTCTAACACTTCATATGCTTCTTCCAATAAGTACTTCTTTAATGATTGATGGGTTTGCTTTTGATCCCACGGACAACCACCTGGTCCTCTAAGCGTTGCAATGACTTCGCGAAGCTTCGCAAATTCACCATATAAAAGCTCTTCTTCCTGCACAGGCGGCACATACACAGCTGTTAAATTATTTAAAGTTGTTACTCGGTCCAACTCAAAAAGAGGAACACGTGTCAGTTGTTCTTCCTTAGAACCGACAGCTGTTGCAATTGTCACCTCATAATCATCAGGGAGACGCTCCATTAATGTCAACTTTACGTCTGAAGCGATCATCGCATCATAAACTTGAACAATAATGATATGCTGGTTCAACGTTAGATCATCTCGCCTTAGAGCTGTCCCATCAACAATTTGACATCCTTCAATCGGATCAATGCGAAGCGATGTATACATAGCATCTAAAAAGCTTTGTCCGCCTAAAAAGACAAGCTCTAACTCTTTTTGCTCTGACCTACTTAACAACAGCTGGATCGTTCGCTCGGCTACTAATGGATGCCCTGGTACCGCATAAGTAATTGCCTCACCTTCAGCTTTGTCGACCAATATTTGCACGATTTCATTATAAACAGATTCAAAATCGTCATGCTGTTCATAAACTTCATCAAACGACTCGAAGTTTACACCTTCATTTATCAGCTCAGAAACCGCAGGATGGTCATTTGTACGGACATAGACCTTATTTTGTTCCTTAAGATGACGGTAGACACCTAATGGCATCTGCTCTAAGTCACCAGCACCTAATCCAATAATTGTTATTTTTTTCATGGTCACCCTCTCCTTTTCAACATCATTCTAATCTTTTTCACCTTTGGAATCGTCTCCCACTCGTCTTCTGTAAAAATAGGCCAGGTAAATAAGCAAGCTACCACGCTTAACGCTCCAATACCGACAGACGTTAAGGCAACAATTGTCTCGATTCCTCTACTTGACTCATTGACGATATTGACAAACCCCGTTTTCCACAACCATGTAACAACACCCATTACAGTTAACAATCCACTTATTATAAAATATGTTTTAATTGGTCCAAAAAACAGCAACTGTCTACGTTGCATCACCATAAAAAGATAAAGGACCATAACACAAAGTGCCACTACTGTTGACCACGAGGCCCCAATTGTTCCGTAGAGAGGGATAAAGAGGAGATTTCCTAATCCTTTTATGAAAGAACCAAACACAACAGCTCGTGCTGGATATTGCGCTAATTGATACCCTTGTAAAATGGCTGCTTGTGTCACAAAAAAAGAACTAAAGACGATCGCCAGCGCCATAATTCTAAGCACATCAGAACCAACTGTATTAGTAAATAACATATAATTGGTCGGTTCAATAATCACCATTAACCCAACCGTTGCTGCTCCCCCGACAACAAGTGTTAATCGGTATGAAAGGTGCTGATAATACTTTGCTTCCACCAAATTGTTCTCTGTCACCGCTTTTGTGAGCATCGGGACAAGTGCCAATGAAAGTGTTGTTGTTAACACTGTACCAAGTTGCAACAACGGCTGACCGCGATCATATACGCCTTTTGCAACAAATGCCTCTACTGCACCTAATCCTTGCCATTGCAAGAGACGAATAACTGAAAAAGCATCAAGTAATTGAAACAAAACAAACACAAGAGCACTTAGACAAATAAAGCCACTTTGTTTAAAAAGCCCAATGTTTTGTTTTAACATTGTTACATTGAGTTGGTTTGGCCTAATGAGTTGCTTTACCCAGGCCCCCTTAGTCATTATGAGTAACACACCAACTCCAGCGATCCCACCGAAAATCGAGCCATACGCTGCACCCGCACCGATTTGATAGGCATCAAAGCCCGATTTGATAAAAAAATATGTAAATCCTAAAATCAATGCGACGCGCACTAATTGTTCGAATACATGTGAAACCGCTGTTGGTACTAACTCACCATTGCCTTGATGAAAGCCCCTGCCAACGCTTAAAAACGGTAATAAAAATAATATATAACTCATTGCCCGAATAGGATCAGCTAATTGCTGGTCTCCCATAACTGATGCAATGACATCTGCTAATATGTATATTAAGCTCCATGTAATGGCAACAAAGATAAGCAAGCTATAGAAAAGCAGGCTCGTTATTTGCTTCGCCTCGAAGTCTTTACCAGCTGAGAGTAACTCCGCTCGGTATTTTGAGAGGACAACTGGAAAGCCATACATCGCAAGTATCATCACAATCCCGTAAAGCGGATAAATTTGTTGATACACATAAAACCCCATGTCACCTGACATATTTTGATATGGAATACGGTAAACTGCACTAAGGATTTTTGCAAATAGGGCAGCAATAGATAAAATCAAGACTCCTTGCCAAACTGGCATAGCCTTATTCGTTCGAACTTGCACGATTTGTTCGCCTCGCTTTTCTTTGCCTTTCCCTATCATACGCAATAACTTACCGTACGCCAAGTAAGAGAATATGTGTAGCCAAGTTTCCCTGCCCCTTAGAACGTGAATAGCATTAATTAAAGGATCGAAAAAACTCGTCTCTCAGAGCGAGCAGACGAGCTTCTTGTGGTTATGATTCCATTTGACGTGCAAGGAAGCTCGCTGCTGTTTCTGCGAGTTTCTGTTCCAGTGCTCCAGATAGTTCTTGCTCTTTGCTAAATAAGACAACAGCGCCAATCGGGTCACCATTTGCAATAATAGGCGCAATGACAAACCCTTTCATTTGATCGATATGATCTCCAACAAGGTTATGTTCACCTGGACTTGTCTCTACTCTTGTTTTTCGTTCATCCATTACTGTTTCGACAATTTCACCAATGCTTTTATTCGTATATTCTTTCTTTGGAGCGCCAGCAACGGCAATAAATGTATCGCGATCAGCAATTAAAACGTAATGGTTTAAACTGTCATACAAGGCTTCTACATATTCCTTAGCAAAATCACCAAGCTCAGAAATGGGTGAGTACTTCTTAAGAATGACTTCACCGTCACGATCGACAAATATCTCAAGTGGATCTCCTTCACGGATTCTAAGCGTTCTTCTAATTTCTTTTGGGATTACAACACGACCTAAATCATCAATACGGCGTACGATACCTGTAGCTTTCATGTTGTCTAGCCTCACTTTCTAATGATGTATTCGCTTGATGGAGTAAGTGGAATTGATTATAGTATCTTTCTTAAAAAAAGAACTATTCACCAATGTTTCAATTTATTTGAGTGCTAAAACAACCGAATGTTACCATCACTTAGATGCAATCAAGGCATAATCATTTCAAGTTATACGTTAACTTCTTTTTTCGCTTTTTGTATACCTTGAATAATCTGTTCAATTGTTGCTAATATCTGCTCATCACTGAATGCTTTTGTTTTAATCGAAAACTTAATCTTTTCTCCTGCACTTCCAAGCGCTACTTCTCGCCCGAGACCATGTGCGATTTCAAATAATTTTGCTCCATCCATTAGCTTAGAGGCTTCAGCTGATATTAATATAGCAACTTCATCTTTTGTTTCAACGATTTGTTCAATTTTTTCTTCATTAGCGAGAAGCTTAATCGTTGTTAGGCGGAGAAGAAAGTCTACTTGCTTCGGATACTCACCAAAGCGATCAAACATCTCATCCTTTAAATCCGTAATATCACTTACAAATTCTGCCCCTTTAAATCGTTTATACATTTCAATTTTTTGTTTGGCATCTTGTATATACGATTCCGGAATATACGCATCCACTTTAATATCTAATTCGACTTGGAAAGGTGGCTCTTTCGGTTTATCCCCTTTTCGTTCTTCAATCGCTTCTTTGAGCATTTGTGAATACATATCGAACCCAACTGATTCAATAAATCCATGTTGCTGTGCCCCTAGAAGATTTCCCGCTCCGCGAATTGTTAAGTCACGCATTGCAATTTTAAAGCCAGAACCTAGCTCGGTGAATTCTTTGATTGCTTGCAGACGTTTCTCTGCCACTTCAGTCAACACTTTATCACGTTGATACGTGAAATATGCATATGCAACACGATTTGAGCGCCCAACACGACCACGAATTTGATAGAGCTGTGAAAGACCCATCTTATCTGCATCATAGATAATTAACGTGTTCACATTCGGAATGTCTACCCCTGTTTCAATAATCGTTGTTGTCACGAGTACATCACTATTACCTTCTAGAAAATCAAGCATAATCGTTTCTAATTCACGCTCATTCATCTGACCGTGGGCATAACTAATTCGCGCATCTGGTACAAGCATCGACAATTGTTCTGTCATCCGCTCGATATCTTCTACACGATTATATAAAAAGTAAACCTGCCCCCCGCGTGTCAGCTCTCTTTCAATCGCTTCACGAACGAGTGCGGCATTATATTCCACTACATACGTTTGCACAGGAAAACGATTTTCTGGCGGTGTCTCAATAACCGACAAATCTCGAACACCAAGCATGGACATATGTAATGTTCGTGGAATCGGGGTTGCCGTTAATGTCAAAACATCGATATTGGCCTTTAGTTGTTTAATTTTTTCTTTATGTGTAACCCCAAAGCGTTGTTCTTCATCAACAATAAGCAGCCCTAAATCTTTAAAAACAACATCCTTTGATAATAGACGATGGGTCCCGACAATAAGATCAACTGAGCCAGCTTTTAAGCCTTTTAATGTCTCTGTTTGCTCCTTTTTAGAACGAAAACGACTTAAAACCCCAATATGAATTGGGTGCTCAGAGAATCTTTCCTTAATTGTTTCATAGTGTTGCTGTGCTAGGATCGTTGTTGGAACTAAAATAGCAACTTGCTTCCCATCCATAATCGCTTTAAACGCTGCTCTAATGGCTACCTCTGTCTTTCCATATCCAACATCTCCACAAAGCAAGCGATCCATTGGACGTGGTATTTCCATGTCCTGCTTAATTTCTGTAATCGCTCTAATTTGATCCTCCGTTTCTTGGTACGGAAACGACGCTTCAAATTCAGCTTGTTCAGGTCCATCTTCAGAAAAGGCAAAGCCCTTACTTGCTTCGCGCTCTGCGTAAAGTTTAATCAAATCATCAGCTATATCCTCAACAGACGACTGAACCTTTTTCTTAACCTTTTTCCAGTCATTTCCGCCAAGTGCATAAATTTTTGGATCCTTTTCTTCAGAGCCGACATACTTTTGAACTTGATCGATTTGTTCAACAGGTACATAAAGCTTGTCATTGCCTTTATATCGTAAATGAAGGTAATCTTTATGAAGACCATTGATCTCTAATGTCTCAACGCCAAGGTATTTCCCGATCCCATGGTTTGTATGAACGATTAAATCGCCGACCTTAAGCTCTGAATAGCTCTTGATCCGCTCTGCATTCGATAACGTTTGCTTTCTTTGTGGTCTCTTCGTCTGCTTCTTTGCAAATACTTCTTCCTCCGTAAGCACAACGAGTTTACTTGTTGGAAGTTCAAAACCACTTTGAAGACTACCAACCATAATATGAACATGGCCTGGTGTAAGCTGCGTTGCCCGCTCAACAATCCGTGTATCGATACCCTCATCTTCTAAATTTAAAGAAAGACGGTTGGCACGATCTTTTGAACCAGCGATGAAAACAACCGCTTGACCCGCTTTTTGCCATCTTTTCACTTCAGATTGAAGCAGCTCCATTTGACCATGAAATTGTTGCATCGATTTACACGTTATGCTTAATACATTTTCTGGATTTGTCGCTGTGACATGCTTTAAAAAGAGTGATAAATACAAAATCGGCTGAGGCATTTGTTTCATCTGCTCAAATACTGGAACAGACATCGAGACATCGTGAACAATTTCTCCTTGTTCAAGTAATGCTGTACTCCATTCAGCCTCTTCCTTATCCAAATTATCGGCTATTTCCTTCACTCTCGATATTTCATCAATCACCATAACCGTGTCATTAGAAAGATAAGAAAGCAATGAATGCTCGCCTTCATAATAAAGAGACATGTATTTGTACATTCCTTGGAATGTTGAACCTTGCTTTAGCTGTCCGATTTCATAGGAAATATTTTGTGACAATTTTTCTTTCGTTTCTTTCGCCTTCACTTTCTTTAACGTAGCTGAAAGCCCTTCAGATAATCGTGTTGCCGCTTGGGAGTAATGTATACGATCTAACAATACTTCTTGAGCTGGACCAAGAACAACAGATTGACGCTCTTCTTTCGAACGTTGGTTTTCTACTTGAAATGTTCGAATCGAATCAATCTCCGTATCAAAAAGCTCAATTCGAATCGGATCTGGCTCTGTCAGTGGATAAAGGTCGATAATCCCACCTCGCACACTCACTTCACCTGGGGATGCGACCATATCAACTCTTTGAAATCCCATCACAACGAGTTTTTTCAAGATCGTCTCTATATCACCAATGTCCATTCCGACTTCTAAATAAAGCTGATAGTTTTTCCAAACTTCTACTGGAGGAAGCTGACGGCGAACTCCCGCCAATGGCGCAATCACAATCCCTTTAAACGAATCAGATTGGACAAGTTTATTTAAAACATCAATACGCTGCGCTTTCATCTCTGGGCTTGCAATCGCAATTTCTGCGGAAATCAGCTCATTTACTGGATAGAGGAGAACTTGATCCTCACCTAAAAAATCGATTAAATCATCATATAGCTTTTGAGCTTGATATAAGTTATGAGTAATGACAAGCTTTGAACGAGCAGTCTCCAAATATAGCGAGGATATAAATAACGTTCTCGCTGATCCTGTCAGTCCAGAAATAAGTTGTTCCTTCATATTCGTTTCAAGACTATTTGAAACCGCTTTTATCTCATCGTTTGATCGAAAATATTGCTGCAATCCTAACATGCTGTTCCCCCTGTTATTCCTACACCTTTTCTTTGAGTAATGCTACTCAATTAAGTTATGGTTTATGTCTATCTTCTTTTTATTCATCTAATAAATAATCGCTCTGTACTTCTATTCTTGCTAGAAGGCTCGAATCCTGCTTCATCATGATAAAGCTGAGAGTTACAACAGAAAAACGCTTTGGTTAATCAACCAAAGCTTCTGACCTCATGTACTTATTGAATAATCTTATCTAGTTCATAAAAATCAGGATTTCGTGTGAGCGATTCATGACAATCCTCACATATAACATTCACATGTATATCACCATTAGCAGTATATGTCAACATGTCCGTACGTTCTGTGCTTGTCAAATGATGAAAGCCTAATGATTCTGAACTGACTTGATGACTAATAGCCCCCAGCTTAGCATGGCAATGACGGCATTCATAATGAATAGTCATTGTATGCGCCTCCCTCTACTTAATTATTTTTATAGTATGAACAGTAAAGGGAAGCTCTATACACATTAATTAAACTGATTCATCACCTGAAGAAATGGTTTGGACATCCATGCTTCAACCGCTTTTGAGGTTTTTAGAATCGACTCACTTACCGCATCACGTTCATCAGGACGATAAGTTCCTAACACGTGATTAATAACCGATTCGCCATTTTGAGGTCTGTCGACACCAACACGGATTCGATTAAACTCCTGTGTTCCTAAATGTGCAATAAGTGACTTAATCCCGTTGTGTCCACCTGCACTTCCTTTTTGTCTAAGGCGAATCTTCCCTGTTGGTAAATCCATATCATCATAAATCACAACGAGATCTTCTATTTTAATATCATAATAATCCATTAAAGGTCTAACCGATTCTCCTGAGAGGTTCATGAATGTTAATGGTTTGAGAAGAATTACTTTCTCTCCACTTACCATTCCTTTCCCAAAAACACCTTTAAATTTTGCCTCGTTAAGTTCTAGATACATTTCCTTGGCACAATAATCAATGCAATCAAATCCAATATTATGTCTAGTACCAGCATACTTCTCACCTGGATTGCCGAGACCTACAACTAGTTTCACTTCAATCTCTCCTTGCCCTATGACCATAATGAAAAGCGCAAGCGGCTAGGCTGCTTGCGCTAGACATCATCGAGTGTATACTTTATCTGTCTAAAAAGGTATAACCTTTTGGTTATACCTTTTTAATACGCAATTTTATTCTTCTGATTGCTTTTCACCAAGGACTTCTGGTTCAGATTCTTCCCCTTCCAATTGCTCTGGTTCAATTTCTGCAGCTGGAGCTTGGATCGTTACAATCGTTTCTTCATCTTCACTTACTACATTAACTGAAACCTGTGAACGAATATCCGCTACTTGAATCGAGTCACCAATATTCAAGTTTGAAATATCTACCTCGATCTCTTCAGGTATTTCAGAAGGTAAGCAATTGACTGTTATTTCGTATAGCAAGTGCGAAACAACCCCACCTTCTTTTGCCCCTGGTGCCTCACCTGCTAATCGAACAGGTACATCTACATCGATTTTAGACGTCATATCAACTTCAAAGAAATCAATATGCGTGTACTCACCCTTAAGTGGGTCAGTTTGAATTTCATGGATCATTACTTGATGCTTTTTCTTTCCTTCAACATCAAGAGAGAACAGACCATTTTTCCCAATAGCTCTCACTGTTTTTAACAGCTCAACCCCTTCAACTGCAACAGGCTGGCTCTCAATTTTGTTTCCGTATAAAATAGCAGGAACATATCCATCTTTGCGAATCTTTCTTGTTGCTGAACCTTTAAGATCGGTACGTGGATTAGCTTTCAGAGCGGTTGCCATGAATATCACCTCTAATTAGTTTTCAAGTATCTATATCTTGTATTCCCCTAATCAGATGTTTTAAACCTTTTTTAATAGCATGTTCCAATGTACCAAGGTTGTTTCTTAATCAAATAACGTACTAACTGAAGAATTCTCATGGACACGAATAATTGCTTCACCCATTAATGCCGCAACAGAAAGCTCTGTTACTTTTGAACTCTTCTTGTTTTCATCTAATTGAATCGAATTTGTAACGACAAGTTCTTTAATCTTTGAATTTTCAATTCGTTCCATCGCAGGTCCTGATAAAACTGGGTGTGTACAACAAGCGTACACTTCTTTTGCTCCATGTTCAACTAAAGCATTTGCTGCTAATGTGATCGTTCCTGCTGTATCGATAATATCATCAATAATAATCGCCGTTTTCCCTTCAATATTACCAACGATATTCATCACTTCCGAAACATTAGGGCGAGGGCGACGCTTATCAATAATTGCAATTGGCGCTTTTAGTCGATCAGCCATTTTACGTGCACGTACTACTCCGCCGTGGTCTGGCGAGACAATGACAATATCATCTAATTGCTTTGTTTGGAAATAATCAGCCAAAATCGGCACACCCATTAATTGATCAACAGGAATATCGAAGAAGCCTTGAATTTGCGTAGCATGGAGGTCAAGTGTCACCACTCTTGTTGCTCCCGCTGTTTCAATAAGATTGGCAACGAGCTTTGCTGTAATTGGCTCACGTGAACGCGCCTTACGATCTTGACGAGCATAGCCATAATATGGCATAACCAAGTTAATCGTACGTGCCGATGCACGTTTTAAGGCATCAATCATAATCAACAACTCCATAATATGCTCATTAGCAGGAGCTGATGTTGATTGAATCAAATACACGTCACACCCACGAATACTTTCTTCAATATTAATTTGTACTTCACCATCACTAAATCGAGTAACAGAGCTCTCACCCATTCTTACCCCAATATGTTCTGTAATTTCATGAGCAAGGCCTTTATTTGAATTAAGTGTAAATACTTTTAAACTTGGATCACCGTATTTAGCCATCTTCTATTCCCTCCAAAAATTGATTCACATTAGCAGATTATTTATTTTTTCGATAATCGTTTTTATTCGTTTGTCGTGCACGCGCTATTGAAAGAGCTTCCCCAGGAACATCGTCTGTTATCGTTGAACCAGCTGCAACTAGAGCATTCTTGCCTACAGTAACAGGCGCAATTAAATTAGCATTACAACCAATGAACGCTCCATCTTCAATCTTTGTTTTAAATTTATTTTTCCCGTCGTAGTTCACCGTTACAGCCCCACAACTAAAATTAACACCTTCTCCAACTTCTGCATCACCAATATAGCTTAAATGAGAGGCTTTACTTCCTTGACCGAGCGATGACTTTTTAATTTCAACAAAATTTCCGATTCGAACATCATCAGCGATAGATGAATGGGGTCGGATATGCGCGAACGGTCCAATACTAACCGCCTTGCCAATGTCGCTATCATGTACAACTGATTGACGAATAACCGTTTGATCACCTATCGAACTATCCTTTATTTCCGTATTCGCTCCAATAACGCACTCATTTCCAATTTGTGTACGCCCTTGAATGATAACGCCTGGGTAAAGTACAGTATCTTGCCCAATCGTAGCTTCTGTCGAAATATACGTATGATCTGGATCATGGATCGTAACCCCTTGACGCATCCAATATTCATTCGTGCGACGCTTCATAATTTTCTCTGCTTGTGATAGAGCAACTCGGTCATTAACACCTAGTGTCTCTTCAAAATTAGGAGTTTGGTATGCTGCGATTGTTTCACCACTACTCTTAAGTATTTCAATCACATCAGGTAAGTAATATTCTCCTTGCACATTATCATTGCCTACTTGTTTTAAAGCCTCAAATAACGCCTTATTGTCAAAACAATAGGTGCCCGTGTTGATTTCTTTGACAGCACGTTCGTCTTCTGTAGCATCTTTATGCTCAACAATTCGTTCAACAAGCTCCTCGTCGTTACGAATAATACGTCCGTATCCTGTTGGGTCATCAGCTAACGCTGTTAAAATTGTTGCCTTTGCTCCTTCTTCGGCATGGCATGTAAGCAAGTCCTCAATCGTCTTTGCTGTTAACAAAGGCGTATCTCCACAAAGAACAACAGTCGTCCCTTGCTTATCTTTTAAAAGGGTTTCTGCTTGCATGACAGCATGACCTGTACCAAGCTGTTCTTCTTGCACTACATAAGAAACTTGACCTCCTAATTTCTCCTGCACCACTTCAGCTCCGTAACCGACGACAGCAACCTTTTCCTCAAATCCTAAAGCAGAGACTTGATCAACGACATGTTGAACCATTGGCTTCCCGCATACTGGATGAAGCACTTTGTATAAGCTGGACTTCATACGCGTTCCTTGCCCAGCTGCTAATATGACCGCATAACGATTGCTCATGATTTCCCTCCAGGTGTTCCTTTTTCCCTTACGAATATATCCTAAAACCGTGGTCTTTTCAAGGATAGATCAGTAGTTTGCAAGAAGCTACAAGAACTTTTCACATAGTATTCAAAAAAAAAAGAGTTCCACTATGCATAAGTGGAACTCTCTCCTTCCTAAGAAGCACCCGCTTCTTCATATTCAGCTTCATCGTACTCACCAGCTTTATCATACTCCGCTAACACAGCCGTTTGAATTTTATCTCTCGTTTGAGAAGAAATTGGATGTGCAATATCTCGGAATTCACCATCAGGCGTTCGCTTACTTGGCATCGCGACAAATAGCCCATTATTTCCATCAATTACACGAATATCATGAACGACAAATTCATGGTCAATTGTAATAGAAGCAATTGCACGCATCCGTCCTTCTGTATTGACTCGACGTAATCTCACATCTGTTACCTGCATGTTGTTCACCACCTCTAGAATGATTTATCATGCTATAATAATTCTCTAAAAAGATGGTAATTCCTTCTTTATTACTAAAAAATTTTCTAACTTTTTCAACAATCTATTCTCAATAACCTACACAGAGCCATCAATATAAAGCAAAAAGGCCCTAAACAAGTTAGGAACCTTTTTCTATTATGCTTTCACTAATGCAATAACTTCGATTTCCACAAGAACATCTTTAGGAAGGCGCGCAACCTCAACACAAGAACGAGCAGGCTTGTGAGTATTAAAATATTGTCCGTACACTTCATTGATTAATGGGAATTCATCCATATTCTTAATGAAAACTGTTGCTTTGACAACCGTTTCAAGTGAAGCTCCCGCCTCAGCCAAAACAGCTTGAAGATTTTTAAAAACCTGGTGTGTTTGTTCTTCGACTGTTCCTTGAACAAGTTCACCTTCAGCAGTAAGGGGAATTTGACCAGAGCTATAAAAAAGGTTATTGACTACAATCCCTTGGGAATAAGGTCCAATTGCATCTGGGGCATTTTTTGTGTAAATTGTCTTCATTTGTCATCATCCTCCAATTTCATTGTTTGTAATAAGTCTAACAGATTTCCTCGCTCTACCGTAATCGTTCGATCTCGGACATTCACCTCGGACAATCTCGTAATCGACATATATTCATCGACAAGTCGCTCCTCAGCTCCAACCGATTCAACAAGAACGCCAATTCCAACAAGTTTTGCTTGAAATTCTTCAAGGAGGTCCATCATTCCACGAATCGTTCCACCAGCCTTCATAAAGTCATCGACAATAAAGACACGAGATCCAGGAGCGAGACTCCGACGAGCAAGCGTCATCGTTTGAATCCGCTTGGATGAACCAGACACATAATTAATGCTAACCATTGACCCTTCTGTCACTAAATGATCTCGTCGCACAATACTAACTGGGACATTTAAATACTGTCCAACAGCATAAGCGAGAGGGATTCCTTTCGTAGCCACCGTCATCACCGCATCAATTTTCTTATTTGCTAAAACGGAAGCAAATACTTGACCAACACGCTGAATAAACTTAGGACTTCCAAGTAAATCCATCATATACAAATAACCCCCAGGGAGAATCCGTTCCGGGACAGCTAACTGTTTAATAAGATCATCGACAAATTCCTGGGCTTGTTCATGATGAATACGAGGGATAAATTTCACTCCACCACTTGCACCTGAAATCGTTAGGAGTGTACCGTATCCTTCATCTTCAAAAATTTCCTTGACGATAACAAGATCCTCACTAATGGAAGACTTTGCAGACCGATATCGTTCCGAGAAATGAGTTAGGGAAATAACCTCATGTGGATGCTGGAACAAGTAATAGGTCATATCGACAAGACGACCACTTCGTTTAAGCTTTTTCATGCTACCCCCACCAAAACCGAATATTTTCCTTTAACATAACATTTTTATCCGGTTTCTAGCAAGTATCTGATGAACGAATAAGGCGAACAGCATAGACGTCTTGACAGAAGCCACGTAAACCATTGTACACTCGGTTCAATCTCGATTCATGTTCAACAAGACCGAACACCGTTGGTCCACTACCGCTCATAAGCACTCCATCCGCGCCGAAGCGAATCATCTGTTCTTTAATATTTCGAACCTCTGGATACATATCTAGTGTCACTGTTTCCAATACGTTATGAAGGTTTTGACAAATTTCATTAAAATTTTGCTCTTCAATCGCACGGATCATCTCTTTTGTATTCGCACGTTGAACATCTTGGACATTTAAACGCTTGTACACATCTGCTGTTGAAACGCCTATAGGGGGCTTGGCTAAAATAACCCAGCATGGTGGTGGAGAAGCAATCTGCTGAATGATTTCTCCGCGCCCTGTAGCTAGTGCTGTTCCCCCGTACACGCAAAATGAGACATCAGACCCGATTTCTGCACCTAACTCCGCAAGCTCGTCTTGTGTCAGTCCTAATTGCCATAACTGATTTAATCCTTTAAGTGTTGCCGCAGCATCACTACTTCCACCAGCTAAACCAGCAGCAACAGGAATTCTCTTCGTAATATAAATAGACACACCTTTTTTTACATTAAACCTCTTTTTTAACAAATCAGCAGCCTGATAGGCTAAATTACGATGATCATTTGGAACAAACCCTTCTGATACATCAACTGTAATTCTATCGTCATTTGTTTCTGTTAAATCAATTCGGTCAGCTAAATCAACCATCGTCATAATCATCGCAACTTCATGATACCCATCCGGTCGCTTACTTAGTGCATCTAGCGATAAGTTGATTTTTGCTGGTGCCTTCACTGAATATCTCACTAAAATCACCTTCTGTCATTTCCATTTGCTTAGGTTATTTTATCATTTGTCCAACTAACATACCACAACTACTCGATTTTTCGTCTAAGTTCCCATTAGAAATGAAAAAGAGGATGACTTAAAGGGTCCTTTTTGACCTTTAAGTCATCCTCGAAGCCATTTACCAATAGTACGATCGTTTTTCGTCCTTTTGGGATAGCCTTTATCATGATTCGCTTTTTATTTTTGTTTTTTTATGAGCTGTTGTTCGGCGATCTCAACCGCCCGTTTGACCATATTACCAGCATCCCTTGAACGAATGCCTCCCCATCCTTCTTTCTGAACGATGTCATAAAATCCAAGCTCTTTTGCTAGCTCTTCTTTTAAACGGTCTGACATGACTCCCCGTCTTCTACTCATGTCATCACAACTCCCTTTTTAAAAATTAAGCATAACCATGACAGTAGATAGTATTCGCAGTTCAAAAACAAATATGACCTCCTGAATTTAACAACAGGAGGTCATATTTGTTGTATATCCAATTGCTCATTATGCTTTAAGAACAGTCGATTCAACGCCATCCTCACAAAGCATAAGTTCAACCGTTTCTGTAAGAATATCAGCATAACTGTAAGACACTCGCTCGAATGCATTTTGATGTTCATCTAATTTCACGATGAAAACTGACGGGTATGTTTCTTCGAGGAGACCAGAACGCTCTGACGTTTTCCGACGACCACCATTTGCCTTGATTGTAATTCTCTTACCAACATTAGCATCTAATGCTCGTTTAATGTCTATCAACGTTTTTGCCATTAATACATCCCACCTCACTCTATATGTAGCATAGCATAAAAACCGAAATCCGTCAAACAAATTTAAAATTATAACAAGCAGACAATAATCTTGTCAATTGTTTCGACAATAATATCTATTTATCGCTATATGCATCATTCTTGTTTAGTATGGCCTTGTTTTGAGATAGTATGTATAGAAAAACTCATTTTGAATCTCTAACAAAAATAGACGTGCTTTTCTCGATAAGCGAGAGCACGTCTATTTGCTATTCATATTTCATAGGCATGCCTCGTCTCATCACACCTTTTGTTTCAATCCCACCTAATCCCCTCTCCCCTGTAATCGTATTCCGTAATACACCAGAGAGACTGATTCGATCCATGAATGACGTAAGACTAATTCTTGATGCAATATAAACGGGGTCAAGCGCATGAATATTTACACGCTCTGGCGAACTAGCAAAATTAGCACCAGCTTTAATTAATGTTTCAAAATGCGACTGACAAGCTCCCGCAAAAATAATTAGTTCATCGCGATGCCATGTATGTTTTCTAGCAATCCTTACACACTCGGCAAAATATTTTGTATGACGATATGCTTTTAGGTCTCGTTCACTGCCTTTCGATTTCAAATAAGCGTCATGTCCAGTCACCACAACAATATCAGGATGTACCATTTCTAGTAACGAACCAATTTGTTCTGGCATCTCTTTTTCATGTAAATGGACTCCGTACACAGGCACGCCTAATTTCTCGTATAAATCCGTACACTTACGCAAGTACAAGCCATCACCATCTATGTGAAGCACACGTCCACGCAGTTCGAAATAGCTTGATTCATTTGTATATTCAGAAGTCACTTCATAATCACTACGCTGTTTCATCAGCTTAGCATCTTGTCTAAAGAGTAGGTATGAATCTTCTTCCAATGTCTTCGCCTTCTTTTGATGGGCTGCACGCTCTTTTTCTGTTACGATCACAACATCATCAATAGGAGCATCAGCAATTAGACGCATGTCCTCCCCTACAAGCTCTACGTAATCTGGGTGCAACGCTACTATCCTAAATAACAGATCACACTGATAGGAAAGGCGAGCAACGATATCTCCTTTTCTCAGCTTCATTGTCACGGCCTCCTCTCCACTTAAACTATGTGAAGAGGGCGGTTAACGTGCTAGGATACCTTTAATCTTTTTAGAAGAGAATCACTAAGACGAGCAAACTCTTCTAGTGACAATGTTTCCCCTCGTCTGACAGGATCAATTTCAGCTTCTACTAGCGCTTCAAGAATGTCATCTTTCTTTTCCTTTGGACCTAGATTATGAACAAGATTATTTAAAATTGTTTTACGACGATTGGCAAAGCTCGCATGAAACACTTGGAAAAAGTATGCTTCATCTTGAACCTCTACAGCTGGTTTTTCACGAATCGTTAAACGTAATACCGCTGAATCAACACGAGGCTGTGGAACAAAGACAGTAGCTGGTACAGTCATGACCTTCTCAGCTTGCGCATAGTATTGAGCAGCAATCGAAAGAGCACCGTAATCCTTTGATCCTGGCTTGGCGGCAATCCGATCAGCCACTTCAGCTTGGATCATCACGACAATACCGCGAATGGGTAGCTTCTCTTCAAGCAATTTCATTAAGATTGGTGTTGTTACGTAATAAGGTAAATTGGCAACAACCATCAGATCATCAATGTCTTTAAAATTCTCATCAATCGTTTCTTGAATATTAGCCTTCAACACATCTGAATGAATAATCTTCACATTCGAATAAGGCGCCAGCGTTTCTTCCAACACAGGTAGCAAGCGTTGATCGATTTCAAAAGAGACAACTTGCTTTGCTTTTTTAGCGAGTTGCTCAGTTAGTGCACCAATTCCTGGACCGACTTCAATCACACCAGATGTATCACCAATATTAGCAGAATCAACAATATTACGAAGAACATTCGTATCAATCAGGAAATTTTGGCCTAAACTCTTCTTAAAGCTAAACCCAAATTTATTTAGAATCTCTTTTGTTCGTACTGGAGTTGCAATATCTTTTGTCATTGTTATTTTTCCTCCTCAAACACACGCTTGACAGCTTCTGAGAATTCTTCTGCTGTAATGCGAAATGTTTGTAATCTCTTATGAAGCTGTTTGCCGTTCGCGTAGCCAATATGAAGTAAGACACCTAATCGTTCACGCCTCTTTTTGGCAGATGGACCTGCAATCAACCCCGCAGCATGTAAGTCCTGCCATGAGACAATCTCAAGATGATGATCATCTTCTTGTTTCGCATGAATCAACGCCTGGCGGATGGCTTCTGGAGTAGCATTTTCAACTCCAAGGTCATCTTTGTTTTTTGAGATTGCTTCTTCTTTTGGTAAAAACGCATGCTTACAAGCTGGCACATGTTGACTGACAATACGACGAATTCTCTCTCCTGGATAGTCTGGATCTGTCAAAATAATAACCCCTCTACGTTTCTGGGCTAGTTCAATTTGGGCAAGTACGCTTTTATTTACTGCTGACCCATTCGTTTCAATTGTGTCCGCATCAACAGCTCGCTTGATCGCCACTGTGTCGTCTTTTCCTTCAACAACAATAACCTCTTTTATTTTCATCCTCTAACTCCTAACTCATATGCTCATTCTATTTTAGCCTGTATTGCGTAAATAGATAAATACTTATAATAAAAATTAGAAAAAACACAGAGCGGAAATCCCACTCTGTGCCTAGACAACCTTAATTAAGGATTGTAATTTTAACTTGCTTACGTCCCCAACGCTTAGCCTCTGCCTTTGTTGGAACATGGACATCAATTTTTTGTCCACGAATAGCGCCACCAGTATCACCAGCAATTGCCGTACCGTATCCTTCAACATGAACACGTGATCCAAGCGGAATGACACTTGGGTCAACAGCTATTACTTTCATATTACGATTATTGTTAAGATTAATACCTGTTGCGGTAATCCCACTACAACCACTACATTGTGCTGTATAAGCTGTAGCCGTCACAGTCAACGTTCGTCCACTTTGAGCTTCGGACGATTGAGTCGGACTTTGGCTACGAGATACATTCGTTGCAGCTGGCCGTGTGCCAACCGCTACAATCTTATCTGTACTTTCTTTAATCGTTTCAGTTCTCAAAAGCTCACGAGAGACTTCCTTACCGTTTTCTAAAACGACTTCATAATGCTTATTGACCCGACCCTCTGTACCTTCTTGAACGACCTTTTCATTGCCGTTCGCTAAGTCATCATCTTTACGGGTTACCGTTCCAAATGCAACGGTCTCTTCCACCACATCGGTGACTTTTTCTACACGTATCACTTGAATGTCTGTTTCTTCGTCTATGCGCTCTTCAAGCGCTGGCTCGACTCGATCTAGTTCTCCTAATGAAACATTCTCTCTCTCTAAAAAGTCAGCGACAGTCGTCGAAGTTGTCCATAATTCTTGTTGTTCACCGTCACTTGTAAGCTCAACCCGAAAGGCAGATTCATAAGTTAGATTCATTTCATCTGAAATGTCCTCATCCAATCCAGGTTTAATCAAATCTTGCTTCTTGTAATCAATGTCTAGTTCATGTATAAGTTGCTTGACGTTTTCTGCGGTCGTCCATACCGATCGTTCGTGACCGTTTGCTGTCACAAAGACCTGCTTTGCCGTGTCCCAAGTTATATTCATATTGCCTGTAATATCTGTGTCTAATCCAGGTTCAACATGATCATAGTCATGGACATTCCATTCTTGCTCCCTCATCAAATCAGCAACTGTTGATGCATGTGTTTGCACCGTAACATCTTCACCATCAATGGAGACTGTTACTGTTGCTTTCGTCGTCTCGTGTACCGCGTACGCAATTACGCTTATAAAGAGAATAAGACTTATGACGGGGAGAACCACCTTCTTCCAAAACCCATTTACAGGAAGAATTCGGAGTCTGTTTGCTTCCATGTCATGCATTCCTCCTTCTCAACGTCCTAATATAAACACTACACCTCCCTTTGTCAACTTTTTCGTTTTTACTTCTCGCCGCATTGCTCTCATTATCCATGAGGAAGCAAGCATTGGAAACAAAAACTTCTCGACACGTCCAATCTATGCAAACAAAGGCTTGTGTAGAACTTTTTCGAAGGAAAGAATGAACAGACAAACTTCGTCACGCCCCGTCAAAATAGACTATCAAGAAATGTTAAAAAGTTTTTTTGCATTTTCGGTTGTTTGTCTCGTTAACTCTTCATAGCTGATCTCTCTCAGCTCGGCAATCTGCTCTGCCACAAGTTTGACATAAGCAGGCTCATTTCGTTTTCCGCGATAAGGATGCGGGGCCAAATATGGGCAGTCTGTTTCAATTAACAAACGATCAAATGGAATCGCTTTGGCCACTTCTTTTGGCCGCTTGGCATTTTTGAACGTAACAGGACCTCCGAGTGAAATATAGAAATTCATATCTAAGCACTGCTTAGCTATTTCCACACTCCCACCAAAGCAGTGCATAATTCCACCAACAACACTAGCCTCTTCTTCTTTTAAAATATCAACAATATCTTGATCGGCTTCACGGTTATGGATGATGATCGGTAACTTCACTTTTTTCGCTAAACGAATTTGTTTACGAAAAACCTCTTTTTGAATGTCTTTAGGCGACTTATCCCAATGATAATCCAGGCCCATTTCACCGAGAGCAACAACTTTAGGATGAGTTGCAAGCTCTTCTAACCAATGCAAATGTTCATCCTTCATATCAATAGCCTCAACAGGATGCCAACCAACTGCTGCATATAGCATGTCATAACGTTCAACTAGCTCAATAGCACGTTTGATCGTCAACTCATCAAAACCGACGACAACCATATTCACAACACCTGCTTCTTTGGCACGCGTCATAACATCCTCAAGGTCTTCCTCAAACTGATCTGCGTTTAAATGTACATGTGTATCAAAAAGCATTTTTCCCTATCCTCTCTATTGATCAATATTATTATATAAATATAATTATATAAGAATGAAAGGAGAGAATCATCGACTCTCCCCCTTTTCATCTTATTTTACTTGTGCCCCATTCGGTAAATGACCGTCTATCGTTGCTAACTGAAGCTTCTTCCCTTTTGAACCAGCTAAAATCATACCTTGAGAAAGTTCTCCTCTTAGTTTAACCGGCTTCAAATTTGTTACACAGATAACTTTTTTTCCAACAAGATCTTCTGGAGAATAATATTTTGCAATACCAGATACAACTTGACGTTGCTCAGAGCCGAGATCTAACTGAATTTTTAGCAGTCGATCAGCTCCTGGAACTGGTTCTGCTTTCAATACTTCTGCTACTTTTAACTCAACTTTTGAAAAATCATCGATTGTAATTTCATCGACTTCTGGTACATCTTGCTTATCTTCTTTCTGATCTTCAGGCTGCTTCAATGTTCCACCCATTTGCTCGACAATATAGGCCACTTCTTCTTGCATATCAAGCCTTGGGAAAATTGGTTCTCCTTTTTCAATAGCCGTTCCAGCAGGGATTTGGGCAAATGCTTGAATTGATGTCCAATCTGTGATCGTTTCCTTTAATCCGAGCTGTTGCCAAATCTTTTTCGGTGTTTCCGTCATAAATGGTTGGATTAAGACGGATACATAACGCAGGGATTCAGCTAAATGGTACATAACAGAACCAAGCTCTTCTTGTTTGGATTCATCCTTTGCTAGCATCCATGGTTGTGTTTCATCAATGTACTTATTTGTACGACTAACAAGTTGCCAAATAGCCGTCAGCGCAACAGAGAACTCCATATCTTCCATTGCCTCTTCTACTTTTACCACTGTTGCTTGGACTAAATCAAGAAGGTCAGCATCAAAAGGTGTTGCATCCTTAACGTAAGTAGGAATCTTACCATCAAAATATTTGTTAATCATCGCAACTGTACGATTTAATAAATTTCCAAGATCGTTTGCTAGGTCATAATTGACTCGTTCAACAAATCCTTCAGGTGTGAACACCCCATCTGAACCAAATGGCACTTCTCGAAGTAGATAATAACGAAGGGCATCCAAGCCGTAACGATCAATTAATGGTACTGGATCAACAACATTTCCTTTTGATTTCGACATTTTCCCGTCTTTCATTAATAACCAGCCGTGACCAAACACTTTTTTCGGTAATGGCAAGTCTAATGCCATCAACATAATCGGCCAATAAATCGTGTGGAAGCGAACGATTTCTTTTCCGACAAGATGAACATCTGCTGGCCAAAACTTTTGATAGAGTTGATCATCGTCATTCCCATAACCAAGAGCAGTAATATAGTTAGATAACGCATCAATCCATACATAAACAACATGCTTTGGATTGCTTGGTACTTGAACACCCCATGTAAAAGATGTTCTTGAAACCGCTAAGTCTTCAAGACCTGGCTTAATAAAATTGTTAATCATTTCATTTTTACGCGATTCAGGTTGGATAAACGATGGATTTTCTTCATAATATTTCAGCAACCTATCGGCATATTTACTCATTTTAAAGAAATACGATTGTTCACGAACCTTTTCAACAGGATGTCCACTATCTGGGCTCTTTCCACCAATAATCTTGCCATTCTCATCCTTAATCGGATCAACAAGCTGTCTTTCTGTATAGAAGGTTTCATCTGGAATCGAATACCAGCCCTCATACTCATCCAAGTAAATGTCTCCTTGTGCAAGCAAGCGCTCAAAAATTTGCGCAACAACCTTCTTATGGCGTTCTTCTGTTGTACGAATAAAATCATCATAAGAAATATCAAGCTTTTTCCAAAGATCTTGAATACCAGCGACAATTTCGTCTGTGAACTGCTGCGGTGTTTGCCCTTTATCGGCCGCCTTTTGTTCAATTTTCTGTCCATGTTCATCTGTCCCTGTTAAATAGCGCACCTCATAGCCACGTAAGCGCTTGTACCTTGCCATCGCATCACCAGCAACCGTCGTATACGCATGTCCAATATGGAGCTTATCACTCGGATAATAAATTGGTGTCGTTAAGTAAAATGTCTTTTTTTGTTCTGTCACGTTCATATCCTCCTCTTTTTTTGCATAGAAAAAGCCCTCATCCGCATCGGGACGAGAGCGACTCTCACGTGGTACCACCCAGCTTCCCTTTTCACTTCACAGCAAAAAGGCTCACGAAGTCAATTCGCTTTGACTTCCTCTGTTAACGCCAGCTACGTCGTTCCCTTATGGCATCATCATCATGCACACTCGAAAACGAATTCCTCCCAGGACCATTTTCCAACCATCATCTATACCGGTTTCCAGCTACCCCGGCTCTCTGCATAGCACGCGCTACCTATAGACAAACCTGCCGTACTTATCCCTTCATCGGATGTCACCTTATTCATCAATTATACCTTCATACTACCCAAAATATACCGAATTCCGTCCATCCCTGTCAAGGTCGCGTATAAAGCGTTGCGAATGGGGTTTTTTCTTTTTTGATCACCCCTTCATTACTTAGCCGTTCTAATTCCTTTTTCCACGTCTGAACATCCCAACTTTTCTTAGCCGCGGCGTTTAATTCTGTTAGATGGTTCATAATACTCATCTCAGCCATTGGCAAATGCGGATCGAGTATTTCTACTAATTGATCTGTATCTTTTTTATTCATTTCTTTTAATTCATCAAATGGATTTAATGTGTGTGGACTTGATGAATGAGCAAGCCTGATCCTTACTGCCATCGTTCTTCCCATAATCGCTGAGGAGACAAATACATCGCCTGAACGAAGATACGGGAGGCGTTTCCCTTCTTCATGCGTTAAATCCGTTTCTTCCTTAATCGTTTGAATATCTGTTCCACGCACCGTCCGAAAAACAAATTTCGAATTGAGCTGTGCGGTAATCGTTTCATCAAGTAACGTCGGGCGCTGCGTCGCAAAAACGAGGAACACCCCGTACTTCCTCCCCTCTTGCGCAATTTCCTTTAAAACAGATTTAGCAGGCGCGTCGTATCCTTTTGGCGCAAAATTATGAGCTTCATCTGTCACAATCACAAAAGGAGGAAAGAATTCTCCCTGCTGTTGCTGGAGCTTCGCATCCTTATATGTACGTCTTTTTCCATAAAGAGCACCAACGACATAGCTTGAGAATACTTGAAGTAACCAAACAGGGCCTTGAACCACAACTAGCTGACCAGCATGAATGCCTTGTTCAATTGAACGAATATTTTGTTGAAACAAACCCGCTTGATAAAGCCGATTGACGCGCCACTGAATCCCCTTAACCGATGCAAGTGGCAGGCTGCCAAATTGATCAAGAAGCTTACGGTATGTATCATAGCGTGCAAGCTCTTCTCGTGACATTCCAGCATCATGTACCATTGCTTCTACTTTTTGCTTTCCTAATTCAAGTGCACTTGCTAAATTCGACACTCGATCACTAAAAGACTGATAGCTATCCTTTCGCTTATGAATCGTTTGAATAACATTAACCATCGATTCAGTTAATGAACCTGCAGCCGACAACAGTCGCTCCACATCTCTAACAGAAAGCGCAGAAAAATCTACACCAACATCTTGACCAATTTGAACGACAATATAACGATCTTGATATGATTTTGCCTCAGTTACCCCTTCTGCTTTCGCGGCAAAATTCATTTCAAAATGTGGATCAAATACTAATGTAGGAATGCGGAGTTTCATTAACTCTTCTAGTACGACACGTAATCCAAATGATTTACCAGAACCAGATCCGCCAAACACACCAATATGCGGATATTGCTGCATCGCTCTAATATCAAAGATGAATGGCACCCCGTTTTGCTCTCTAATCCCGTCATGATCTTGAATTTGAAGCAATCCTTTTAACGATTCAGGAAGTGTTGGATCAATAAAATCAGTAGATTTCACCTCACCAAGAATGAGCCCTTCCTCGGGTTTTGCTTTAACTAATAATGAAGAAATTTCATCAAAATGAGGATGTCTTACCTTAGCTCCTGTCTGAATCGGTTGAACCGCTTCTGCAAATAAACGCACCTTCGCTAAATGAATATCATCAGCACCGATGTCATAGCCAATATGTTCTAATGTTTTCAGCACTTGATCATCTGCTAAACCTTTGTCAAAACCCATCGGAATATAACGGTTATAGGAAAACGTTTCGACTACTTCTCCTTTGGGCTGATATAAGTCTTCATCTTCCATCACAAGCATTTCATTCATTCGAAATTTATGTGTCTTTGAGGCGACATACACCTCATGCTGGGTTGTTACACCAACTATTTGCATTGAATTCTGCCTCCTTTATCTTTTAATAAGGCCTTCCATGACGCTTTTTCACAAAAAAACGTTGCCTGATTTCTGAATCGATATATTGTTCAACAAGAGCTTCGACGAGTTTATCTGTCACTCTCACTTCTCTGTCAACATAATCAAGCCATAATGGAATACCTCTACCATGTTGTGGCGTTAATGTTAATAAAAGACTGGCTACCTCATTTTTCATATGCGCTTGCTCTTCTAATAAATCAAAACCAGTAATTGCTGGGTCTGTACTTAATCTCATCCAAACGGATTGAAGTCCTGCTTTATGTTGAATTTGTTCAATATAAAGCATTTCTTCCTGTGCTAATACGCCAAACAGAAGATCTCGATCATAAGCTTTGGGCCGCTTCCGGTAGTTTGCAAAAGAATCTAACTGAACCAAATTCTCTGTTGTAATCTCTTCTGAAACGCCAACTAAAAGAACCTGTTGGTCCAGCGCTTTTTTTCTGAGTCTTTCCCACTCATCAGGAGCATCAATGCGGTAATGATACAAAGCCCCGTCCATCAAAAGAAGCGCAATATCCCTTTTTTCAAGGAGCTGATAAGCAGCCTCTAATTCAAGCTTTGCTAAAATATGCGCTCTCCAGTTCACTCCTTCTTCTTCTGACCTTTTCTCATCAATTAAAGGAGCATAAATATCTGTGGTCAAACACTCAACTCCTGATGTTGTTTTCGCTAGTCCTTGAAATAAATAAAGCAGATGAGGAGCATCTCCTTTTGTCTGATTAACAGAACCATCGACCGCTGCTACCTCACGTCCAATTAACCAATTTGACAAATATTTTGTCGAAAAGCGTTGTATTTGTCGAATGATAGCGCCAGATTCCTTCAATTTTTGTCGAATTATCTTTTTTTCATCTGTTGAATGACTATATACACTTCTAAATAAACCATTTATTCCCTTGATTTTTTCTACTAATTCAGGAGAAATTTCCAACATTCTTTTATCACCTCACATCAAAATTAGCGTTTTATTAGCATTTTATTAGTATTTTTGGTACAAATAAAAAATTTCCAACTATTTATCATAAAAATACAGAAAAAAGTAATTGACTCCTTTTGGAAACACTGGTATTCTTAGTTCAGATAGAAAAATGTCGAAAAATGACACATAAAAATAAACATGTATAAGTCTGAGAGGAGACGATTTAATATGAAATCCACTGGTATTGTTCGTAAGGTTGATGAATTAGGACGCGTAGTTATTCCAATTGAACTTCGTCGTACACTTGATATTGCTGAAAAGGATGCTCTTGAAATCTATGTTGATAACGAGCGTATTATCTTGAAAAAGTACAAGCCAAACATGACTTGCCAAATCACTGGTGAAGTATCTGATGATAACTTATCAATCGCAAATGGCAAAATCATTCTTAGCCCACAAGGTGCAGAAGAAATCTTAAAAGATCTTCAAGATTACCTTTCTCGTACAACACAAGCTTAATTAAAATCATCATTGTTAAAAAGGATCTAGTTTTCCAGATCCTTTTTTTATTTAAACATGTAGCGTTTATATTCTTTCTTACGTTTGATGATAAGCTGCATACACATCTCTTTTTGAAACGTCACGCTCCCGAGCTACTTGCTTAATGGCATCCTTTGACGACATGCCTAATTCAATATAATGGTTAACGTGTTGAATCTCTGATAATGTATCCCACCATTTATCAGCTTGCTCCTCCTCTGTACGCCCTTCTACGACTAAACAAAACTCACCTTTAATCATTCCGTGCTCACACCACTCAATCGCTTCTTCAAGAGTCCCTCGCTGATATTCTTCAAACTTCTTCGTTAATTCCCGACAAATGCTCACTTGGCGATTACCGAGTACCTGAAACATAGCTTGCAATGCTTCCTTTAAACGATGCGGAGATTCATAGAACAGCAATGTTGCCGTGCTTTGCTTTACTTGCTCTAACAGCTCAAGCCTCTGTTTATTTTGCCGTGGTAAAAACCCAATGAACTGAAATTGATAAGTCGGTAGTCCAGAGGCAATGAGACTAGTCAGCGCAGCATTAGCACCAGGAAGAGCTATCACACGGATATCTTCCTCTATTGCCTCACGAACTAACTCTTGACCGGGATCAGAAATAGCAGGCATGCCCGCATCACTAACGAGGGCAACCACTTTTCCATTCTTGATGTGCTCGATTAGAGATAATCCAGCCTTCTCCTTGTTATGTTCATGATAACTGACAAGTGATGCTTCAATTTCGAAATGACGCAATAGCTTCATTGTCTGTCTCGTATCTTCTGCTGCAACAAGATCTGCTTCCTTTAAAATCCGAACCGCACGATAGGTCATATCTTCAAGATTTCCAATTGGAGTGGGGACAAGATAAAGGACACCTTCTGTTCCTTCATCTAAAAAACTATTTTGTTGTTTCATCTTGGTTTTCCTTTCTGTCCACAAATTCTTCTTTTTGTTTACGCTTTAGCTGCTTCAAATCATATTCAGCTCGCAATGCTTCCGCTTTCGTCTGATACGCTTTTTGATACACAAGAGAAAAGGGGCCTCTCCCCCGTGTGTACTTTGCCCCTTTCCCTTGTTCATGCATCTTCAGTCTTCTTTCAACATCGGTGGTATATCCGGTATACCATGTACCATCCTTACATTCGAGAATATAAATAAAATGATTCATCGTCCAATATACACCTCATGGAACTGACTAGTATATTCACCATTTTCATTGTATACAGTTAATGGCTCAAGACAAGTGACTCCTGATTTTCCATCTTTGATCCCTTCAACAAGGACCATATTCGCTTCTTTTCCTACTTTCGGATAAATAAACTGGATTCGCTTTGGTTCAATACGATAGGAACGCATGAGAGTCAAAATATCAGTTAATCGTTCCGGCCGATGAACAAGCGCCACTTTCCCCTTTTGCTTTACATATTGACTACATACCCGAATGACATCTTCAAGTGAACAATGAATTTCATGACGAGCAATCGCCAAATGTAAATTGCGATTCCGTTCTTCTTCGGTCACCGTTTCAAAGTAAGGAGGATTGCACGTAATCACATCGAACGATGACCGAACGATATCATCAGGCATATGATTCAAATCAGCACAAACCAACCGTATTCGTTCATTTAATTCGTTCAATTCCACTGTTCGCTCAGCTATATGAACTAGCCTGTTTTGAATTTCAATTCCAATTAATTCAGCCTTTGTTCTTGTCGAAAGGAGTAATGGAACCACCCCGTTCCCCGTACATAGATCAAGAATGCGTCCCTTTTGGATCGGAACACGGACAAAGCGGGCTAACAAAACCGCATCAATGGAAAATGAAAACACAGTTGGGCTTTGGATCACCTTTAATTCTGTTCCTGCAATATAGTCTAGTCTCTCATCATCTAATAATTCCACTGTTCCCGTGCACTCCTTGAATATTTATTAAAAGAAAGAACAGACCTCTCGATTTGCACGAAAGGTCTGTCCCCGTAACTGTCAGCCCATTATTTTTGATGCAAAAATGAAAGGCAGAACAAGCAATCATCTCCATCTGAACGAATACTTCCATAGTGCGTATTACAGACGTGGAAGCCTTCTTGGTACAGCCTCGCTAAATTATCATAACCTTCACCGATAAACGACTTTTTAGCACGCGATTGCTTATTTGATCCTTTCTCCAATTGATTCTCATCTTGCGACTCAAGACGTTCACGGAGATTCTCATTTTCAATGCGCAGGGCATGGTTTTCTTCTATTAAATAGGCAAGCTGATCTTTTAATCCGCGCAATTCATGATGCAGCTCACCCAGCCGTTCTTCAAGTTGGCTCACCTGTGTAAAAATTGCCTTTTTGTCCACGCTGCTCCCACCTCATTATTCTGCGGCTTCTGTCGACACAACTTCTTTATTCATTAACTCATCCATCGTAAATTCGAGCACGCGTTCTCCATCAGACAATTCAACTTGAATAAGACGTTCTAATAAATTAAGCCCGATCACTTTCCCTTTTCCATGAGGAGTCTGAATACGTTTACCAACATCAGGAAGCTCTTGTTTTGCTGATTCATACATATCATTCTCGTATTTCAGGCAGCACATTAGTCGGCCACATAAACCTGAAATTTTCGCAGGGTTTAAGGAAAGATTCTGATCTTTTGCCATTTTAATCGAAACTGGTTCAAAGTCTCCTAGAAACGAAGAGCAGCAGAGCACTCGTCCACATGGTCCAATACCACCAAGCATTTTTGCTTCATCACGAACCCCAATTTGACGCAATTCAATTCTCGTGCGGAAAATCGCTGCTAGGTCCTTCACTAGCTCTCTAAAATCGATTCGACCATCCGCTGTAAAGTAAAACAAAACCTTATTTCGATCAAATGTATATTCAACATCGACAAGCTTCATATCGAGCTCATGCTCTGTAATCTTCTGCGTACAAACGTCAAACGCCTTCTTTGCAGCATCAAGATTTTCTTGAACAGTCAACTTGTCTTTCTTTGTTGCGATTCTGATCACTTGTTTTAATGGGAGAACAACATCATTTTCGCCGACAGATTTTGTTCCAATGACAACCCGGCCATATTCAACGCCTCGTGATGTCTCAACAATTACTGTTTCCCCTTTCTCCAACTGAAACGTACCAGGGGAGAAATAATAGATTTTGCCCGCTTTCTTAAAGCGAACGCCCACAACTTGATGCAATCTTCTATCCCTCCTGTATATTAAGCAACAGCTTCTCCATTAATAGCTGAGGATTCACATTGGCGATAAGATGCCTTTTCGCCTCAAGGACTGAAGACATCTTTTGGCTCAATCGATCCTGCGAGCTTAAGAGCGCATGTTGTTCAAATTCCTTTTTTTGGTCAATAAAGGTGATGGAATCAACCTTTCCGACCTTTGTATACATCAGATCTCTTAACCATAAGAGGATCATATCTAGACCAATTTCTTGCTGCCATCTTTCTTTAAAAAGAGGTAACCACTTCTCTTGCAGCGTGAAAAGAACTTGATTTGGTCTATTATAAAGCTCTTCCATCAATTGTATCACTACGCTTCGTGCTTGTGCAATCCAATCCCCTTCTATTAAGTGCATCGCTTCCTCGTAACTTGTTGTTAAACTAGCTAATAAACTGGAAATCACACTAGAATTCCCTTCTTTTTCAAGCTTGTCTAAAAATAATTGTCTTGATAGCGGTGCAAAGGTCAACAGTTGACTACGCGATTGGATCGTCGGCAATATTCTCTGGCCTTGTTCCGTTAATAATAACGCGAGCGTAGGTGATGTTGGCTCCTCCAAAAATTTCAGGAGACTATTAGCCGCACTTGCCGTCATTAAGTCAGCATGATTTACGATGTAGACCTTCTTGTCCGATTCAACGCCTCGATACGTAAATTCCTTTTGCAAATACTCTACCTGATGCTTCTTAATCGATTGTCCATCAGGTTCAATGATATGAACATCTGGATGGTTCCCATTTTCAATTCGTTTACAATCACTGCATGTTTGACAAGCCTCTACATGATCTATATTTCGACAAAAGAAGCTCTTCGCTAGTTGAAGAGCTACTCGTTTTTTTCCTGTTCCCCTGCTCCCCTCAAACAAATAAGCATGAGCAAGACGATCCTTTTCCATTGTCTTCATAAGTAACTGCACGACTCTCGGTTGTATTTCTTTTAATTGCTCCCATGAATCCATTTATCTACACACCTTTAAAATTGTTCAAATCTCTCAACTGGTAAGACAAAGACGGTTGCCCCACCAACCTGTACCTCAACAGGATAAGGAACATATGAATCGGCATTACCGCCCATCGGTGATATTGGTGCAACAAGCTGATTGCGACTTTGGCAATTTTCTTTAATGATAGACATGACATTTTCGACATGCTCATTCTCTGTTCCAATTAAAAAGGTCGTATTACCAGCCTTCAAAAATCCTCCTGTACTAGCTAGTTTCGTAGCACGATGATTAGCCTTTACTAAGGCATCCGACAGGCGGTTACTATCCTTATCTTGAACAACTGCCATAATTAATTTCATCTTCATCAGCTCCTTTATCAATAGAATATGCAAGCGTAAGTGCCTTGGTATAATGCTTCAATTTATCTTTTTAGATTGTAAAAACAAATCGATTTGCTGCAACGCATCTTTATAAACATCATCAAATGTTTGATTTGCATCAATACGTTTCATCCGATGACCAAACTGATCAAGAACCATTTTATAACCTTCGTGTACACGTTTATGGAACTGCATTTTTTCCTGATCCAGTCGATTTATTTCACGGTTATTATCTGCCTGAATACGCGTTAGACCAACTTTTGGATCAACATCAAAGTATAGCGTTAAATCAGGCATATACCCTTCAATGGCAAATTCATTAATAGCTTTCACTTCTTCAAAGCCAATTCCTCTTGCATAACCCTGATAAACCAAGCTACTATCAACAAAACGGTCACAAAGAACAATGTATCCCTCATTTAATGCTGGAATAACCTTTTCGACTAAATGCTGGCGACGAGCGGCCGCGTAGAGCAAAGCCTCTGTACGACGATCCATTTCAGTATGATTAACATCTAAAATAACCGTACGAATCTTTTCAGAGATTCGAATGCCACCAGGCTCTCTCGTCCTTAGCACTGAATACCCTTTCTCTTTAAGAGCAGATTCCACTCGATCTAAGACACTTGTCTTACCAGCTCCTTCGCCGCCTTCAACTGTAATAAAATACCCTTTATTCATTCTTTCTCCTCCGAATCAATAACGAAAACCGTTTCAAACCCTTCCTCATGCCCCTGAAATCTTGCTCCCGCCTGTTTTAATTGTTTAATCTTCATAAGTAACCCTTGATTTATTTTTTCTCCTGCTAACACTAAAGGAACACCTGGTGGATACGGAATAAGTGTTTCTGCCGCGATCAATCCATTTGCATTTGAAAGAGGAACTGCCTTTTTAGGTAAAGATCGGATTTTACTAGGGAAAACATGAAGCTTACTAATCTCATTTTCTTGTCTCGTCGATAATCGATCATTCTTCTCTACAACAATTTGATAAGGTGAAAGAAGTTCTTTTAACTTTTCCAATGCATCTTTCCCAATAGAAGATATCCCTAATCCAAGTACGAGTAAAACATGTTTCTCATCAGCCATTTCAGGAAAGAGACCTACTTCATAGAAAAGCTTTTGCAGTTCATATCCTGTTAAGGTTGTTGTTGATTTAATTGTAACTTTTAATGGATCAGAATGGTACCTTTCTTCATCCCAATTCATTACTTTGATTTGGTCTATAGTAGCTAATTCTTGCTTTAGCTCCTCAACTCCTGCAAGAATACGCTTCAATATTTGATCGTCTAATGAGTCGACATAAGCTCTAGCACCATCAAGAGAAGCCATTAATAAGTAAGATGGACTGCTGGATTGAAACATCGTTAGTGCTTCTTTAAGACATTGCTGTTGGTCGTTTGAAAGAGTTGATCCAATATGTAAAAAGGAACTCATCGTTAAAGCAGGGAGCATTTTATGCGCCGATTGAACAACAGCATCTGCACCAAGAGCTAAAGTCGATGGTGGAAACGGACGTCCTAAACAATAATGAGGCGCATGTGCTTCATCAACTAACACAAGCAGATCGTGTTGTTTTGCGAGTTCAATCGTCGGTAAAACATCTATACTAACCCCGAAATAGTTTGGATATGTTAGTATCAACCCCTTCGCTTCTGGATAAAGAGCTATTGCTTTCTGTAATATCTCACTATTAATTCCCATCGGCAGACCTGACATTGCATCATACTCTGGTGTAAGAAGAATCGGGGTAACGCCAGCAATTTGTGCCGCATGAAAAACGGATTTGTGACTATTCCGTTGAATAAAAACGACATCTCTAGGTTCAAATAAGGCATAAACCATCGCCAAATTGCCAACGGTTGTTCCACCTACCAAAAAGAATGTTTCTTCTGCGCCGTAAAGCTGTGCAGCCTTACGTTGGGCATCTTTTATAGGTCCTGAGGGAGCATGTAAATCATCCAAACCTTCTAATTCTGTTACATCATAAGGCAGTACATTTCTAAAGTCATTATGTAAGCTTTCATGAAAATAGAGACCATTTTTATGCCCTGGCACATGAAAGGAAGCTTTGCTTTTCTGTTGATGTTCTTTTATTGCTTCAATTAAAGGTACATTTTTATGTTGCAAGATACGATCGTCCCTCCTGTAAGTTGTTTAGATATCACTAATAAACAAACTTGTCCATTTGTCTATTATACCAATATTAGCTATGCAAGTTAGAACGAGATACCTTCCTTATCATGTTTATCTATTACTTGTTCATCAATATATGAAAAAACCTAGCAACTATAAATAGAGAAGGAGTTGACTAGGTTTTTCGTTCATATTTATGAAATTTACTATTCATAGCGTTTTCTTCTTACTTAAGACAGATTATTTTTAATCATATAGAAATGTAGAAGCAGTCTTTACCTTTTTCACATAGTTATCGTACACCCGAGTTTTGACATCTGATTTTACAATTTCTTCTTCACAATTGGCACAGAAAAAAGCATGAACAATATGAATTCCTTCTTGTTTATTCTCCTTACAGATGACACAAACATTTGTTAGCCGTATGTGCATGACTCTGGTTTTCAACACTCCATCACCCCTGCCATCATTATCGGCCGCCCATCACATTTTTAAACGTCTCTTCTTTTTCACTCTATTCTATTTAAGTATCTTTTGTGCCTATCCAAGTAAAATTTTTTCATTTGGTCCATCTCTATCCTGTTTAAGTAGGAGATCAGCAAAACAAATCAACTTGTGAGCTTTAGTTAGATACATCTATAACTAATCTTTTATACATAAAAAAGCAATCCATAATGGAATGCTTTTAAGTGCCCGACCACGTCACTTGCTCGCCATTCCTCTTTTACAGGGATGGTGATCACCACGCTACTTCAAAAAGAAACTCATGTAGCTTACGAAAAGAAATAAGCTCGTCTTATAGGGGGACATGAGCTAGTTCAATGAAGCTCATTCATACTGCTACCATCGGCTTTTTCTTAGAAGATACTGCTCCTTCAGACTAGAGCTCTTCAACACCTTGAGCAATCATTTTATGCACACAAAAAAACACAACCCTATTGGATTGTGCTTTAATCGCCCGGCAACGTCCTACTCTCACAGGGGGAAGCCCCCAACTACCATCGGCG
>NZ_VLKZ01000015.1 GCF_007830185.1 Halalkalibacter nanhaiisediminis
GGCATTTAACTCGGGTGAGAGAGCCAGGTAATTTGGTAGGTAAGAACCTCAACCAACCGAATTGGTGTTGGGTAACTAGTTGTATGAGAGAGGATGGAGAAAATAAGGTATCCTCATTTTTATAACTCAATTCGGAAGGTGAGGTTCTAAATTAAAACATACTTGTGCTGTGGCCTGGGAAGAGTTTGGCATTTGGATCGATATAGGCTTTTGCATTGTTTACGGCTGTTGGTGCTTCACCGAAACCAGTGGCAATAAGCTTCACTTTACCATTGTACGTGCAAATATCGCCTGCTGCGTAAATTCCTTTTCTGCTTGTCTCCATTTTCGTATTCACGATAATCGAATTTTTCTCGATCTCTAAGCCCCATTCTTTGATTGGACCAAGGGAAGAAACGAAGCCAAAATTTACAATTACGGCATCTACATCCATCGTTTTAGTTGCGTCACCTTTGATTTCTTGGATGAGCACTTGCTCAATGGTCTCTTCATTTCCACGTAATTCTTTTATTTCAAATGGTGTTAAAATGTTTACTTTTGATTGTTTTAATAGTTCAACACTATGCTCATGGGCGCGGAACTTATCTCGACGATGAATAAGTGTTACTTCTTTTGCAATTGGTTCAAGCATGAGTGACCAATCGACAGCAGAATCGCCACCGCCAGAAATTAAAACACGCTTACCAGTAAATACGCTTAAATCTTGAACGAAATAATGTAGGTTTTTACCTTCATATTGACGCGCATTTTCAAGCTCTAATCGGCGTGGCTGAAATGCACCAGCGCCTGCAGTAATGATGATTGCTTTCGTGTAATGCTCTTCTTTGTCTGTTTTAATGATATAGCTTTCGTCTTCTTGCTGATGTAATTCCTGGACAGACTGTTCAAGCACAATCGTTGGTGAGAATTGCTGAGCTTGTTTTTCTAAATTGTTAACAAGTTCTTGTGCTTTAATTTTTGGGAAACCAGCTACGTCATAGATGTATTTCTCAGGATACAGGGCAGACAGTTGACCGCCTAACTGTGGCATACTTTCAATGATTTTCACTCTAGCTTGTCTCATTCCTGCATAAAAGGCTGCAAATAATCCAGTAGGACCGCCGCCAATAATTGTAATATCGTACATGTTGTCAGTATTTGTCATCAATTATCCACCCCCGAAAAAATTATGTAATCTTTTTCATTATATGCACAATTGAGACCAAAAAGAAAGGAAGAGGATTTATATATGAAGATTTCATTTTACATGCATATTCAGAAATGGATTCGCTTACATTATTATTAGGACAAGAATGAAAGTAAGAGAAGAACGTATAGAATAATTTAAAAATATAGTTGAAAAATGACTAGAAAAGCCATATTATAAAAGGTGTATTTTGTGACTGAATGACGACATTATTTATTTATTTACTATTTTTGCAACTTAGTTCGTGAAAAGAATCACAATGTTGTTTTCGGAGAAGTATAGCAAGGTAAATCTTATGAAGATGGAAGTGATTAGTTTGAAGAAGCCGAATATCGTTATTCTTGGTGCTGGCTATGGTGGAATGATTACAGCATCACGCTTAACAAAGCAGTTAGGGCATAATGAAGCTAGCATTACGTTAGTGAACAAGCATGACTATCATTATCAAACAACTTGGTTACATGAGCCAGCAGCTGGAACATTATCTCCAGAGCGTACTCGTATGCCTATTAATAGTGTACTTGATCTAAATAAAATCAAGTTCGTAAAGGATATTGTTGTTGAAATCAAACGCGACGAAAAGAAAGTCGTGCTTGAAAATGGCGAGTTAGAATATGATTACCTCGTTGTTGGATTAGGTGCTGAAGCTGAAACATTTGGTGTACCAGGTGTTTTTGAACACGCTTTTAGTAAGTGGACAGTAAATGGCGCTCGTGAAGTGAAGGAACATATTGAGTATATGTTTGCTAAATATAACAACACGCCTGAAAAGAAGGACGAGCTGTTAACATTTATTGTAGCTGGAGCGGGTTTCACTGGTATTGAATTCATTGGAGAGCTTTCTCATCGTTTACCTGAACTTTGTGCACGTTATGATGTTCCACGTGAAAAGGTAAAAATGTATGTGATTGAAGCAGCTCCTACGGCATTACCTGGTTTCGATCCAGAGTTGGTAGAATATGCTATGAACCTTCTTGAGAGTCGCGGTGTTGAATTCAAAATCAACTGCCCAATTAAAGAAGTAACAGAATCAGGCGTCTTACTTGCAAGTGGAGATGAAATTAAAGCAGAAACAATCGTTTGGGCAACGGGTGTACGTGGTAGCTCAATCATTGAAAAATCTGGCTTTGAAGCAATGCGTGGCCGTATTAAAGTTGATCCTGATTTACGCGCTCCTGGTCATGAAGACATCTTCATTATTGGAGACTGTGCACTTCTTATTAATGAAGAAATCAATCGTCCATACCCACCAACAGCTCAAATTGCAATGCAAATGGCTGAAGTATGTGCTAACAACGTTAAAGCGCTCATTAAAAATGAGTCACTTAAAACGTTTAAGCCAGATATTAAAGGTACCGTTGCATCACTTGGTGGTAAAGAAGCAATCGGTGTTGTTGGAGCGAGAAAATTATTTGGTTCATCAGCGAACTTTATGAAGAAAATGATTGATAACCGCTATTTATTCTTACTTGGTGGACCTGGACTTGTCTTAAAGAGAGGTAAAAACCCACTTTAATGTATATTTGAGAAACGAGCGCTTTTAAGCGTTCGTTTTTTTTTTTAGCTGTTTAAAATAGTGAGGAAAAGACGTATAAATGATTGAAAATATATGATATTGACGCTTAAATTAGTCAAGAGGAAGACTGTGAAGGTTTTAATGAATAGAAAATTCTGATAATATATTTTTTATATAAAAGAATAGGGGTGTATGAGGTGAAACATTCATATATAACTGAAGAATCTGAGTCTTGTCCTTACTGTGAGGGTGCGGGATATTTTCAATTGCTTTTAGGTGGAAGTGAAACATGTATACATTGTGAAGGGAATGGAGAGCAACGATCAACGAAAGAGAGTGTCTTGTCATCATAATAGGTTCCGTTTAGAGAGATTCAGTAAATAATACTACTATTTTAGGACCGAATTGCCCATGATTTGGTCTTTTTTTACTGGTAGAAAACAAGGTTTAGATATGCATGATAAAAAGCACCTTACTCGGGCTCCTGACCGCAGCACACTTTAAAGCGTGAGCTAGGACCAGGCACCCTTGTAAGGTGCTTCGGGATCAGGTTTTCTGTGCATCATGAATCTGCACAGTTCCAGTTTTTATTCTTCTAGTTAGCTGTATCAGCTGTTTTTTTAGATTTAAGGTCGAAACGATCTGCGTTCATGATCTTGACCCAGGCAGCGACAAAGTCTCGTACAAACTTCTCTTTGTTGTCGTCTTGTGCATACACTTCTGCAACGGCACGTAGAATAGAGTTAGAACCGAATACAAGGTCTACTCTCGTTGCAGTACGTACGATTTCTCCGCTCTTGCGGTCACGTCCTTCATAGACGCCTCCGTCTACAGGCTTCCACTCAATTCCCATGTCAAGGATGTTAACAAAGAAATCGTTTGTAAGTGTACCGACACGGTCTGTGAAAACGCCGTGTTGACTGCCAGCGTAGTTTGTACCGAGTACACGCATGCCGCCAATCAGGACCGTCATTTCAGGAGCTGAAAGGGTTAAAAGCTGTGCCTTATCCAAGAGGAGCTCTTCTGGAGTGACGCTATACTCTTGTTTCTGATAGTTGCGGAAACCATCAGCGACAGGCTCCAATACTTCAAAGTTTTCTATATCCGTTTGCTCTTGTGTGGCATCGCCGCGTCCTGGAGCAAATGGAACCGTAACATCAAAGCCTGCATCTCGTGCCGCTTTTTCGATGGCAGCACTACCGCCTAGTACAATCAAATCAGCAAGGCTTACTTTTTTATCCAACTGACTTTGGATGTTTTCTAATACAGTCAGCACTTTTGAAAGCTGTTCTGGCTGATTCACTTCCCAATCCTTTTGAGGCGTAAGTCGGATACGAGCACCATTCGCACCACCACGCATATCTGAGCCGCGGAAGGTACTAGCAGAAGCCCAAGCCGTTGTGACAAGCTCGCTTACTGTAAGCTCGGAGTCGAGGATTTTCGCTTTCAGCTCTTCAATTTCAGCATCAGTTAAGTCATAATCAACTGCTGGGATAGGATCCTGCCAGATGAACTCTTCTTCTGGAACTTCTGGACCAAGATATCTATCACGAGGACCCATGTCACGATGCAATAACTTGAACCAAGCACGCGCAAATGCTTCAGCAAACTCGTCTGGATTCTTATGGAAACGACGAGAAATCTTTTCGTATTCTGGATCCATACGCATCGCCATATCTGCCGTAGTCATCATCGTTGGAACACGTTTTGATGAATCGCCTGCATCAGGCGCAAGATGTTTCTCATCTGGGTTGATAGGTGCCCACTGATTCGCACCTGCTGGACTCTTCGTCAGCTCCCATTCATAGTCGAACAGCATATCGAAGAAACTCATATCCCACTGTGTCGGCGTTGGTGTCCATGCACCTTCAATCCCACTAGTAATCGTGAAAGGACCGTGGCCAGTTTCGTAAGAGCTTTTCCAGCCCAAGCCCATGGATTCAATCGATGAGCCTTCTGGTTCCTCACTAACAAGATTTGCATCTCCTGCACCGTGTGCCTTCCCAAATGTATGACCACCAGCTACGAGAGCTACGGTTTCTTCATCGTTCATTCCCATGCGTGCAAAAGTCTCGCGAATGTCGCGGGCACTTGCAACTGGATCTGGCTCGCCATTTGGACCTTCAGGGTTTACATAGATCAAGCCCATTTGAACGGCAGCAAGTGGATTCTCTAACTCACGCTCGCCAGAGTAGCGCTTATCCCCGAGCCATTCTGTTTCAATACCCCAGTTAACGTCTTCTTCTGGATGCCAGATGTCTTTGCGTCCACCTCCAAAGCCAATTGTCTTTCCGCCCATTGATTCAATCGCCACATTACCTGTTAGAAGAAGCAGGTCAGCCCAAGAGATCTTGTTACCATACTTCTGTTTAATTGGCCAAAGCAGGCGACGAGCTTTATCTAGGTTGCCGTTGTCAGGCCAGCTGTTAAGAGGAGCAAAACGCTGTGCGCCCGTTCCACCACCACCGCGGCCGTCTCCCATACGATATGTACCTGCCGAATGCCAAGACATACGGATAAAGAATGGTCCATAATGTCCGTAGTCAGCAGGCCACCAGTCCTGACTGTCTGTCATGAGATCGTGAAGATCCTTTTTCAATGCCTCGTAATCTAGTTTTTTAAATTGTTCTGCATAATCAAAATCAATCCCCAGTGGGTTCGTTTTCGTGTCATGCTGATTAAGAATGTTCAAGTTCAACTGGTTAGGCCACCAGTCTTTGTTTGTCGTGCCACGAGAAGTTTGACTAGTCGAATTGCCGTGGTTAAACGGGCACTTTCCGATGTTCTCATTGTCTTTCATATCCATACATTTTTCCCCTTTCTATTTTGAGAAGAGTAAGTAGCGACTGATTCTGCCTTCCAACATATGAAACATACAATTTGGAGGCAATATTCATTCTTACATTGTAATTATAATAAATTATCACATAAATAAAAAGTGAAAAGTAATAAATTATAAAAATATTAAATACATATAATGAATAATTTTTGTTGCGTACTCATAGCAGACTTCATAAAGGTGAAATATCATAACGGTTGAATGGATGGATTTAAAAAAAGTAGACACCGATTGATGTCATATTATCAAGAAGGAATTTCAAAACTACTTAATGAATCCGGGGCAAAATATACCATACTCTGAAAGAAAGGTAAGTTCGTATCGAATAGCATTCTTTCAACAAGGGGCACTTGAGTAACTTCTTTTGGTATGGGTGTTATTCATTTTTTACCACCACAATTTCAGAAAAAATTTTATTTAATTAATAAGGCTTGAGTTTAATAATGGAGTTACGGCGTCAGGTTTGTTTCTTTTTTCTTAAACAAAAAAACCAAAATGCCACAAAGATGTCATCATATTAAGTTGACTTGGGGAGACACAGTTCAGTAAACTTAAAAGGAATATGGGGGTGCAAGTTGTGTTTTTACCACAATTATTGATATCAATGATCTTATTCCTTATTTTATTTTTTGGAATCGGGTTCTTATTAAATATGGTTCTTCGTTCAACATGGATTATGGCTTTCTTTTATCCAATTGTCGTTATTTTGATTGTGGATGAAGTCGGTTTTTTTGACTACTTCACATCTCCACAAACAGCATTTCCAATGCTAGGATCAGATTTACTAGCTCTTCAAATTGTCGATATTCTCATTTTATCAAGTGGGTTTATCGGTACAATTATTGCAGGTATTGTGATTAAAATGTTACGTGTTCGTGGCTATCAAATGTTTTAAATGAAAGTCTCCCTATATAATGGGAGGCTTTTTTGTTATTAACCTTTAATGCTGAGATAGATACAGCATTTTTGTATAAATTTCATGTTCTCTGGGGATGATGAATCCATGAGAGGAGTGGAATTTTTGGCTCATATGAAAGTAGTAGGCCGAAGAGTAGGTATGATGAGTTTGTTCTTTGTCGCATTGTTGACCACGTTTCAAACCTTCTCTGGAGTAAGTGCCACTGACATTAGACAGTGGATGTTTGAGTATGAGGAGTTAGAACGTGAAAAGCTGCTACATACAGCAAGAGATCACGCATCTAAAATCATAACATCCCAAATAAAATCGCTACCGTTATTAAAAACAGCGGAGCAATCCATGTCTTCTGAGGTAGTTATGCCCGAACCGATAACGCTAGAAGAAGCAATTGATTGGTCTAAGTACCCTGCCGAAACAGTTATCGCAACAGGCTATACAGCAGGCTATGAATCAACGGGCAAACACCCTGACCATCCAAGCTATGGAATTACATTTTCAGGGGTGCAAGTAAAAAGAGACCTTTATTCGACGATTGCCGCAGATCCAAATGTGTATCCGATTGGGACAGTATTATTCATTCCGGGATATGGGTACGGGGTGGTAGCAGATACAGGATCAGCTATTAAAGGGAATCGTATTGATTTGTATTATGAAACTGTCGAAGATGTTTATCATCAGTGGGGCAAAAAGGAAATTAATGTATATATAGTTAAAAAAGGAAATGGTAAGCTCTCTGAAGAAGATTTAACAAATTTAAATGAAGATGATGCGGTGCAAGTGTTTCGTAATCAGATGTCCTATCAATAAACAAGGGAGTCTCGGTTTACTATCGAGGCTCCATTTGTTTATTGGTCCATATACGACTAAGGAAGAAGTGGGTCGATTCCATCATTTGCAGGAAAAACATCAGGGTGTAGCAGGGCACCTAGCTTCTTTAACCCAAGAAGCAAACGCGGTGAAGGGCGACAATATAAAGGCTCCTCAAGAATATGTACTTGATTTGCTTTTAAAGCATTTAAAGTAGGCCACTCTGGACGTTTCCATAAGAGCTCTGGTTTTACTTTTTCGGGTTGAATGCCGACCCAAGCAAGACAAATGTGATCGGGATCTTGCTTATAGACATCTTCCCAATCTGTTTGAACACTTGCTAGTTCAACATGCTCAAATACGTTTTGACCACCAGCGAGTCTGCTTATTTCCGTTAGCCAATTGAGTCCGCCTGGTGTAAAGACAGGCTTTGGCCACCACTCCCAGTACAGTCTAGTCGGTTCAACTTGAGAGGAATAATGTTTATAGGTTCGAATCAATTCTTGATACGTTTTAACGACCTGTTCTGCTTCTTTCTGTGTGGACGTGCGTGATCCTAAATCAAGTAGGTTTGCGGCAATATCGGCCAATGAATTTGGATTGTAAACGACATGAGGAATGCCTCTTTTTTTAAGCTCATCAACATTTTTTTCCATGCCAGGCACACTAAGCGAGGCGAGAACGAGATCAGGCTTTAATGCCTCTACTTCATCCATTCGAATAGATAAATCAGGGCCAAGACGTGGCAGTGCATTGATCGAAGCTGGCCAATCAGAATAGTCGTCGACTCCTACTAATTGCGAGGTTAAACCTAAGTATGCCAGTAATTCTGTATTACTTGGACAAATAGAAATAAGTCTCATTGTTTGCCCCTTTCTTTAATGAATAATCATGTCTAGAACGAGTGTAAGAATGATCCCAAGGAGACCTCCGAAGAAGACTTCAATTGGTTGATGTCCGAGTAGTTCCTTTAATTCTTTTCGTTTTTCTATTTCTTCCTTTTTAGGCCACGCCTTGACCTCCGTAACGAGTTTATTAAAATCAGTTACGAGTTGGTTGATCGCAGTTGCTTGGTAACCAGCATGTCGTCTTACTCCAGTTGCATCGAACATGACAATAATTCCGAACACTGCGGCGATAGCAAAAATCGTGGAATCTAGTCCAAATTCAAGCGCAATCGCTGTTGATAGTGCCGTTACGGCAGCAGAGTGAGAGCTTGGCATTCCACCTGTGCTTGTGAGCAACGCCCATTCAATTTTCCTTGTCGCAATGAAAGCTAGCGGTACTTTAACAAATTGCGCGAATCCAATCGCAAATAAAGCTGCCCAGAGAGGGAAGTTATCAAATATTTCCATTGTGGTTATAACGTCCTTTCCTATCAGACACATTAAAGGTATTTATATATTATTATGACATATCCGAAAAAAAGAAAAAATAATCTAATGATAAATCGGAATAAGGTTGACCCTCATTATATCATAAGTTTTCATGATATTCTTAAGCTGAGAGGAATCTGCTCTTTCTAAAAAGGTGCAATCGTTGCTTAATTAAAGTGGAAGGTAAATGTATAATAAAAAATCAAAAAAGGGGAGCGGGAAGATGGTAAAGTTCTATGTAAATAAATCAACTCAACCACATGAGGGTCTTGTCGTTGGTATTTTTGTGGAAAGTGGTTTTCATTCAAGTGTCGAAGAAATCGACAAGCGTATGGATCTGCAACTATCGACGTTAAAAAAGTCTGGTAAGCTATCAGCTAAGCTTGGAACTCAGACAGCTATTTATACGCTTGGAACACTAGACTCTGACATGTTATATGTGACAGGGCTTGGCAAAAAAGAAGATTTAACATCTGAACGCTTACGTAAAGCGATCGCAGGTGTTGGAAAAGAAATGGCTAAAAAGAAGGATCAGGATATCGGGATTCTTGTTGATAGCTTTGTAACAGAGACGCTTACAGCTATTGATGTCGCTACTTTAATTGGTGAATCACTAGCACTAAGCTTATATCAAGTGCTTGACTATAAGGAAAAGACAAATGAAGTGGATCGCCAACTTGAGTCGATTACTTTATATAGTGAGGAAGAGGAAGGGCCATTAACTCATGCTGCAAAAGTTGGTTATACATATGGAGTTGGCACAAATCGTGCCCGTGCACTTGTAAATACACCAGGAAACTTACTGACACCAACGGATTTAGCTGAAGAAGCAAAAGAGTTGGCCGAGAAACATGACTTTGAATTTGAAGTGCTCGAACGAGAAAATATGGAAAAACTAGGGATGGGCGCGTTGCTTGCTGTGGCTGCTGGGAGTGATCAGCCACCAAAGATGATTGTCATAAAGTATCAAGGAAATGACCATTCAGATGACTTAATCGGCTTTGTTGGAAAAGGTCTAACATTCGATTCTGGAGGAATCTCGATCAAGCCGGGAGAAAACATGCATCAAATGAAAATGGATATGGGCGGGGCTGCTGCTGTATTAGGGGCACTGGATATCATTGGAACGTTAAAGCCTAAAGTGAATGTTTTAGCCGTCATTCCATCATCAGAGAATATGTTAAATGGATCTGCTATGAAACCAGGTGATGTGATTCGCTCTCTTAGTGGAAAAACGATTGAGGTGCGAAATACAGATGCAGAAGGACGTCTTATTTTAGCAGACGGTATAACGTACGCTAAACAACTTGGTGCAACGATGCTAATTGATGTAGCGACGTTAACAGGTGCCGTTTTAGTTGCTCTTGGTGATTGTACGACTGGGGCAGTGACTAATCATGAAGAGCTTATGCAGGAAGTGCTTGAGGCTTCAGCTAAAACAGATGAATGGATTTGGGGCTTGCCAAACTTTCAACCGTACAAAGATATGCTGAGAACGAGTGATGTAGCTGATTTAAATAATGCACCAGGGCGCTTAGCGGGAAGTATCACGGCAGGTTTGTTTATTGGAGAATTTGCTGAAGAAACGCCTTGGGTTCACCTTGATATTGCGGGTACGGCTTGGCAATCGAAAGCAACACACCTCGGGCCACTTGGAGGTACAGGGGTGATGGCGCGGACGCTTGCTCTATTCGCTATCAATCGCGCAACAAAATAAAAACATAACCAAAATCTAAGAAAACATCACATTTACGTATAAGTAGATGTGATGTTTTCTTACATTGCAAGAGCATATGACCATATGAGGGAGTTGTATAGAGTATATGAACAGATGAGAAGTCCTACATCTTCTGAGCTTGTTATATAGCAGCCTATTCCTTAATAAGGTAAAATCTGAAGATTGTGAGACTTTATTCTTTCAAGTATCATGATTAGTAACTAATTTTTTAAAAGAATACATATTTTTCCACAATTTCACAGGGTGGAGGTCAGACATCGATGAAATTTCTACGACTAATTGACCGTATGCTTGTGAAAATCGAAGAACATATTCTTAGTTACTCCATTATTATTATTCCGATTATGGTTGTTGGGAACGTAATAAATCGAGCAAATTACGGGCAGAAGTTGGTCTTTCTCTCAAGAAATTAGCCTCTTTGCTGTAAAGCTAGCTACATTTAGGGGCATTAGTTACGTACGCAGCGAGAAAAGGGAGACATATTAGCATATCAGCATTTTTTGATATAGCTCCATTTCCGATTAGAAAAGCACTAGCAATCATTATTCCCGCGATAACAGTTATTCTCCTTTTTGTCTTAGCAGGAGATGCTTTTGATTATTTTATGTCGCTTTATAAAAGTGGACGTGTGACAACAGCTTTGCAAATGCCAGCATGGGTCATGGTTATTTTTACCCCCTTGGTTTAGCTTTAGGCATTCAATTTTTACGAAATATGTGGGTTAACATTAAAGAGTTTCTTCGTTTATACAGAATTAATTTAACATTCAGTATAGGGAGTGTTCTCTTGGTGGTTATGTTATACAGTTCATATCCTATTTTCATTAATATGGGTATAACTTATAAAATGAGTGATACAAAAGGAGGATTAATTCATGAAAAGATTGACGATGGCATTTGTTTTAGTCGGATTGCTTTTTTTCCTAGCAGCATGTGGCGGATCAGATGAAACAGGAGGGGACTCTGGTTCTGGAGACACAATTAAAGTGGGAGTTGCCAACGAAGAACCTTATGGCTTTATTGATTTAACAACGGATGAAGTAACAGGGGCAAATGCGGAAATTGCACGTGCTGTTTTCCAGAGCATGGGTTATGAAGATGTTGAAGGTGAAATCACAGATTGGAACTCGTTAATTCCTGGATTAAATGCTGGGAACTACGATGTTGTTACAGCAGGGATGGATATTCGACCAGAACGTTGTGAGCAAGCAGAGTTCGCTAATATAGAGTTGGTGTATGGTGAGGGTATGGCTGTTGCAGCAGGAAATCCTCATAACCTGCATAGTTATGAAGATTTAGTAGCAAATGAAGACTTAACTGTTTCCATTATGGCTGCTGCTAATCAAATCGAAATGTTAAAACAACTTGGTATGGATGAAAGCCGTATTATTACAGCAGACTCGATCGCTGATAATATTGCGGCGTTAGAATCTGGAAATGTAGATGTGACGGTTATGACAGAAGCTACATTAACGGCCGCGTTAGAATCTGCAAATCTTGATGTAATTGAAAGAGCTGAGCCTTTCACTCAACCTGTTATTGATGGTGAGCCACAAGTTGCCTACGGTGGGGCTGTGTTTGCTGATACAGATGAAGGGCGTGAATTGCGTGACCAATATAATGAGCATTTGCAAGAGTTAATTGACTCAGGTGAATTGTTAGAAATTATTTCAGAATTTGGATTTGACGAAAGTAATGTTCCTACTGGCGACGTAACAACTGAAGATCGTTGTAATCAATAATTCAAACTGAAATGAGTAGGAAAGCGTGGTGTGTTGTTGCATAAAAGTAGCTTCCCCATGCTTTTTTCTATTACATAATTTGCAAGAATCAAGGAGTGAAAATGAATGTTCACAAATGCAGATTATTTTATCCCTGTTTTACTAAGAGGACTTGAAGTTACGGTACAAGTGTTTTTACTTGGGGCTTTATTTGCTTATACCATTGCCTTTGTTGCTGGTATTGGAAGAACATCGCAAATAGGTAGTATTCGCTTTATTTCAACTGTTTTTGTTGAGTTATTCCGTGGCACATCATTACTTGTGCAAATGTTCTTTTTCGTTTTTGCACTACCACTTATTTTTCCTGGGTTGTCGATGTCGACATTTTTAGCAGGAGCATTGGCATTAGGGTTGAATTATGGCGCATATGCATCAGAAATTGTACGAGGGGCGATTCTATCCATCTCTCATAGTCAAACGGAAGCAGCAATCTCGCTAAATATGAGCAAATGGCAGCGATTGAGATTAGTTATTTTGCCACAAGCTGTTCGTTTAATGTTACCTGGTTTTGGTAATAACGCAATTGAACTTTTAAAAGGAACTTCACTCGTCTCGATTATCTCATTATCCGATATGACGTTTCGTGCAACTTTACTTAGAAGTAGTAACACATCGCTTGCAAGCCAAGTCGAAATTTTTATGTATTTATTAATCCTTTATTTCCTATTAGCATTACCACTAATCTTCTTAGCAAGGTGGTTAGAAAAACGAGCATCTAAAGGGGTGAGTACAGCATGAATACGAACGCATGGGATTGGGGATTTGCGATTGAGGTCTTTCCGCATATAGTTAAAGCGATTGGCGTTACGATTAGTGTTACTTTCATCGCCTATATTATCTCCTTAACAGTTGGACTTGTGCTCACGTTGTTACGGCGTTCAAGTATAAAGGTGCTCTCATTAACGATTGCCGGAATCGTTGAATTTATTCGGGCGACCCCGCCACTTGTACAGCTGTTTTTTGTTTATTACGCTACAGGATTAAATGGTTTTCAAACAGGTGCACTCGTTTTAGGGTTGCATTATAGTACGTATATTTCAGAAATCTATCGTTCTGGAATTGAGTCCGTACCAAAAAGTCAGTGGGAAGCTGCAAAAGCATTAAACTTTACAAAACCACAAACATGGAAAAAAGTGATATTGCCACAGGCGATTCCGCCGGTGATCCCAATGCTCGGAAACTATTTAATTGTGTTGTTTAAAGAAACGCCACTATTATCAGCGATTTTTGTTGTCGAGATGCTTCAAGTTGCACAAACAATTGGTGGACAAACATTCCGTTATGTTGAACCAATTACGATTGTAGGGTTCTTATTCTTAGTGTTAAGTTATCCTTCCGCCTTATTTATTCGTTATTTAGAAAAAAGAGTAGGTAAACTAGATTCTAAAAATCCGGTGCAACAAAGAGGAGTGAAAGTATGAGTGAACAAGTAGCTAATCAAACCGATATACAAACGGAAAAAGTCACAGACAAACTAATTGTTCGTTATAAAGGGGTTAGTAAATCATTTGGTGATACAACGGTGTTAAATCAATTGGACTTAGATATTGCCAAGGGAGAAAAGATTGCCTTAATCGGTCCATCTGGTTCAGGGAAAACAACGATCATTCGGATGCTAATGACGTTAGAAGAACCCTCTTCAGGAACGATTGAAGTTGATGGGGAAATGCTGTGGCATAAAGAAGTAGATGGAAAACTTGTACCAGCTGACGAAAACCATCTACGTAAAGTACGCGGAAATATTGGAATGGTCTTCCAACAGTATAACTTATTTCCGCATATGACGATTTTAAAAAATTGTACAGTCGCTCCCATTAATGTGCTTGGTATTAGTAAAGCCGAAGCGATTACAAGAGCAAAAGAAATGCTTGAAAAGGTTGGCTTAAAAGACAAAATGGATTATTATCCATCGCAATTATCTGGCGGTCAGCAACAACGTGTGGCCATTGCTAGGTCGCTCGTAATGAGACCAAAGGTAATGTTATTTGATGAAGTAACCGCTGCTCTTGACCCAGAGCTCGTCGGTGAAGTGCTCGAAGTTATAAAAGATATTGCCTCAGACGGGGAAACAACGATGATCTTAATTACCCACGAAATTGATTTTGCTCGTGATGTAGCAGACCGCGTTTTTTTTCTGGATGCAGGTAAAATTGCAGAATATGGAAATCCGGAAGATGTTTTAGTGAATCCGCAAAGTGAACGTTTAAAGGCATTTTTGAAACGATTTAATTCGTAATGATGTGGTCTGTGTAATGAAGAAAATTCAAGCTTGTGGTGGGTTGTTCAGAAGAGTCCAGAAGAAATTCAAGAGGAAGGCATTTTGCCGAGAGGAACGCGGGAAGAGTGTGCATACTGAGCAGTAATATAAAATAGCAGGCGCCCATCATACGGGCGTCTTTTGCTTTTTGGGAGTAAGTTGGTTAGTATCTAGTTGGAAAGAAAAGAATGAGGCTTTTCCATCCTAGTTTAAAGCATAGGCTTAAACATGTTTTTGTTTCTAATTCCTTATTGTAAAAAAGTATCTGTTGACATAAATAGTAAGCTGGTGTTAGTTTTATTGAGTGCTTTTTTACATTAGTGTTTTAGTAGAATAAAGAATTTGGAGTTGATTATATGAATGCAGTTTTTGTAGCTGTTATTGTCATGATCATTCTTAGTCTCGTACGTGTACACGTAGTGCTTGCTCTAGCAATAGGCGCGCTCATCGGTGGTTTACTCGGCGGCATTGGCTTAGAAGAGACAATAACGGTTTTTAGTGATGGTCTTGGTGGGAGTGCAAACGTAGCCCTTAGTTATGCTCTTCTTGGGGCATTTGCGGTTGCGATTGCTCGTACAGGATTACCAGATGTAATGGTTCGATCTGTCATTAAGCTTGTTGGTCGTAGTGAAGATTCGCGAAAAAAAGCACTGTCAAAGGCACTTATTTTCTTTTTGTTAGCTCTAATTTCGTGTTTCTCTCAAAATGTTGTGCCGATTCATATTGCCTTTATTCCAATATTAATTCCACCTATCTTGAAAATCTTAAATGAACTTGGTGTTGACCGTCGTGCGGTTGCTTCGATTTTAACATTTGGCTTAACAGCGCCTTATATTTTCTTACCTTATGGATTTGGAGCAATCTTTCACGGGATCGTCGTGGATAATATGGCAGAGAGTGGCCTGGTTGTTGAGGTTTCGGATTTACCAACAGCTATGGCTCTACCAACTTTAGGGCTTGTGATTGGTCTATTGGTCGCGGTGTTTATTACGTACCGTAAACCTCGCCACTATCAAGACCGTGATATTGTTGGTATGAAAGAAGAGCAACAAGTGTATTCAACATGGTCTGTGATAACAGCGATTATTTCTATTATCACGACATTAGTTGTTCAAACAATCTCAGAATCCATGATTATGGCAGCCTTGGCTGGGATTGTTGTTTTACTTGTTAGTGGCTCTTTAAAATGGAAGGAAGCAGATGGTGTCGTAACAGAAGGAATGAAAATGATGGCCTTTATTTCATTCGTCATGTTAGCGGCTTCTGGATTTGCTGCAGTTATTCGTGAAACAGGACATGTGGATTTACTCGTTTTGCAAGTAGGCGCGATTGTTGGCGAGAGTCAAGCTGCAGCTGCTTTGCTTATGTTACTAGTAGGTTTATTTGTGACGATGGGCATTGGTTCGTCATTTGCCACGATTCCAATCATCGCTACATTATTTGTACCACTAGGTCTTGCTGCTGGTTTTTCACCTTTAGCGATTATTTCATTAATTGGTACAGCTGGAGCATTAGGTGATGCGGGTGCACCAGCATCTGATAGTACACTAGGCCCGACAGCTGGTTTGAATGCAGATGGTCAACATAATCATATTTGGGATACATGTGTACCGACATTTCTACACTTTAATATTCCACTCTTTATATTTGGTTGGATTGCAGCCATGGTATTATAAGAAAACATGTCGATTGGATTTGAGGCCAATCGACATTTTTTTGAAACTTTTTCCTCTCCTTATACGTCTACTTCAGGTTCAATCATAAGAAAAGCGAAAGCGCCTCGTTTTGCCGCGACAAGTGCTGGAGGCCTTTCTGTGTGTTGCCGGGTTTTAGGCAACCATTGACAGGCAGAAGCAACCTCGAGCGGCTAGGCGCTGTAGCTAGACATAAAGAAAAGCGAAAGCGCCTCGTTTTGCCGCGACAAGTGCTGGAGGCCTTTCCATGTGTTGCCGGGTTTTAGGCAACCATTGACAGGCAGAAGCAACCTCGAGCGGCTAGGCGCTGTAGCTAGACATAAAGAAAAAGGTCTGTCCTCTAAAACGGATATAATAATTGGATCAGACCCTTATTTTTTAGGTTGCATGTTGAAGATGATTTCTACTTTTTTTGATAGTATGATAAATTCGTTTTGATAAAATGGCAGCAAACATAGTGAGAATAATATTTTTTATTAGCGGGGCTGCCATCCAACTCCACACAAGTTTGTAGCTAACTGCTTAAGACCCGTAAGGATTTGGAAGGCGAAGTACATATAATGTGTCCCAAACATATAAATAATGATAAGACCGACGAAGCAAGCAATCATAAATGTCTTTAAGCTTTTCTGCTTACTTTTTTCAATAATTAATCCCGTTACGAATGCTACTAAGAATCCGAATATTGGACTAATAAACGTGCTTAGACCACCTTTGAACTTAGCAAAAACGGAAAAGCCAATGAGTCCGACAAGTAAATAGATGGTCATTTATAAAGCTCCTAATCTGCTTCCGAGTAAGGAGCCAGCTAGAATGGCAAATAGAGTTTGCGTAGTGATAGGAACAGAGCCGATTACTAAAAAGGAGGTAACGTTTGCTCCAATTGTCATTAAAGCCGCAAACATTGCAACGAGAACCAGGGCAACTGTTCTTAAAGATGCATTGGATCGAGTCATTTGTTCACATCTTTTTTATTTGTGGTTAACATTAGAATAGGAATTAACTGGTTTCATGTCAATATTTTTTGGAAATGGGTATACAAAGGACGCTTGGTTTTTGTGCAGGGAATTTTGAAATTTGGTATACTAATGAATGTTTGTCATTAAATCAGATATTAAAAGGAGGATAAAAAGATGGTCGAACGTCCAGCGGGTTTTTGGATTCGTCTCGGTGCTACTCTTATTGATGGATTACTTATCGCTGTAGTAGGTCTAATTGTCACTACATTAATAGGTATCAGCTTTGAAGAGGGAGAAATAATACAAAATATAATGAATTTACTTTATGCATTAATCCTACCAGTGGTATGGTATGGTTATACGATAGGGAAGCGTATTTGTGGTGTTCGTATTGTGAAATTGGATGGAAGTAACGTAGGATTTGGTACAATGTTACTTAGAGTGATTGTAGCTATGTTTGTCTATGTCATTACGTTAGGAATTGGTTTGATCGTTACGATCTTTATGGTTGCATTCCGTAAAGATAAACGAGGAATTCATGACATGCTTGCGAAAACCTATGTAACATATAAAAAACCTGATGAAGGAAATCCGTATCAAGAATCATAATAACAAAGAGGCTGACTAAAAAGGTAAGCTTATCCCATCAATGGCGATGAGTATCTGAGTCAGCCTCTATTTTATTCGGTGATGTCTAGCGCAAGTAGTCAAAGCGCTTTCGCTTTTCTTTATGTCTAGCTACAGCGCCTAGCCGCTCGAGGTTGCTTCTGCCTGTCAATGGTTGCCTAAAACCCGGCAACTCATGGACAGGCCTCCAGCACTTGTCGCGGCTGAACAAGGCGCTTTCGCTTTTCTTATTTCACTGCATCTTTTAATTGTTTACCTGCTTTGAAGGCAGGAGTTTTTGTAGCTGCAATATCAATTTCCTCACCAGTCTGCGGGTTACGTCCTTTTCTCGCTGCCCGTTCCCGAACTTCGAAATTCCCAAAGCCGATTAACTGGACTGTCTCTTCCTTTGACATCGCTTCGGTAATTAATTCAAATACAGCATTAACAGCACTTCCTGCATCTTTTTTTGATAATTGAGTCCGTTCAGCAACTGCTTGAACAAGTTCTGTTTTATTCATCTACTCATCTCCATTTCGATAATCAACTCTAATCTGCTACCCATTATGTCCAAATGTCTTATTTATATACATTGTCCTTTCTGGTTCTAAGCGTATGATCTATAGTCATGTTGCTCTACGTTTTTGTTCATAAAGGGAAGCATTGATTTCACCACCAATAATAAGGATCATACCAGTAAGAAAAAACCAAAGCATGAGAATAATAACGCCACCAAGGCTTCCATAAGTCGCAGAGAAGTTAGCGAAATTGCTAATGTATGTTGAAAATGCAAATGAAATCATTTGCCATCCGACTGTTGCTGTCACTGCTCCAACGATGACTTGTCTAAACTTTAATTTCACGTTCGGTGCAATCCAATAAACGAATGTGAGGACTAAGGTCATTAGACTAATCCCTACAATCCAGCGGAGCATGCTAAGCAGTATAATGGTCTTCTCTGGAACAAAGAAGTACGTCTCCATGGCTAGAATAATCACATCACCAAATACTGGAAGGAGCAGAGTGACGACAAAAACGATAATCATGCCAATCGTTAACAGAATTGAAAGCAAGCGAAGTGCAAAAAAATGACGTGTTTCTTCAATATTATAAGAGCGATTAACAGCCCGAATTAACGCGTTGACCCCATTTGAAGCAGACCAAATGGTAGCGAGTATTCCAAAAGAGAGGAGCCCTCCTTGAGGTTTACTAATGACATCAAGAATAGTTGAGGAAAACAGTTCGGCTATTGCTGAAGGAATATAATCATGGATAAAGGAATCAACTACCTCGATATTGACATTTAAATAAGGAACGAGTGCAAGGATGAAAATCATCAAAGGAAAAATCGATAGCATGAAGTAAAAGGCAAGGGTAGCTGCCCAGTCTGGAATGGGGTCCGTTTTCAGTTGATGAATAAACGTTTTCGTAAAAGAATTTTTTTTCATTACGTTCTCCTTTCTACTAACTTTGCTTTTTCAAGACAGTCTCTTCTTTCTTAGCGGTCAAACCGTGTATAATGAAATGATACGGAAGCATGATTCCATTTTAAGAAAAGGAGAAGATAAATATGAATCGAACTAGATTTTTACTTCGAACCTCAGCCATTTATGCCTTGATCGGAACATTTATAGGCTCACATATGGCAGGAGCTGGCTCGATGTTATTTCGAGCCATACATGCTCATATTTTAGTAGTTGGCTGGCTTTCCTTGTTTGCATTTGCTGTTTTTTATCGAATGTTTATGATACCGAAATCTTCAAAGCTTGCTACTGTACATGTTTGGACTGCTTTTATAGGTGCGTTTGGTTTAACAGGTGGAATGTATCTCCATTATTTTAAGCCACCTCTAATGCCAGAAATCGTTTATTTATTGTTCTATATTATTGGGGGAACAATCTTAGTTATTAGTTTTATCCTTTTTGCGATTATGACGTTTGTATATGGAAGAGCCATAACAGATAAGGAGTGATGTGAACGTGACCTATCACGCAAAAGAACCGAAATTTTTATGGATTCTTCTTTTTGTGATGACGCTAACTTACACATATGCATTAGATTCTGCTTTTGAATATATTGCTTATGTAGTATTATTTCTCTTTTTTGCGGCCATGACGACGAATTACAAATTAGAAATTTTAGAAGATTCCTTGAAATATGAGATTCGTATTTTAAGTATGGCGATTTCAAAGCGAGTCGTTAAGCCGAATGAAATTGAAAAAGTACATATGATTCACGCAGGTTCAAGGCCGATTGTTCTTGTCCATCTCAAAAAAGGAATGAGACTGAAGCTTCATCGTTTTGTTCCAGAAGGATATGATGAAAATCTTGCACAATTTGCTCACAAACATGCGATCTTGATTGATAGAACAGGTAATAAGTAAAGGATGAAATCTCATTTTAATGTAAGATTTATTCTGTTATAATAAATGATAGAAAACGTTTATTAAGGAGTGAAACACATGCCAACAGTTGAAAGCTTTGAACTTGATCATACAATTGTGAAAGCACCATATGTACGCCATTGTGGTACGCATAAAGTTGGAACAGATGGTGAAGTAAACAAATTTGATATTCGCTTCTGTCAACCAAATAAGCAAGTGATGAAACCAGATGTGATTCATACGATGGAGCATCTTCTTGCTTTAAATATTCGTCATTTTGCAGAAGACTATGACCATTTTGATGTTATCGACTTGTCGCCTATGGGCTGTCAAACAGGCTTCTATCTTATTATGAGCGGAACTCCATCAGTTGATGAAATTATTGATGTTCTAGAAAAGACAATGAAGTATTCTCTAGAAATTGACGTTGTACCAGCTGCGACGGAAAAGCAATGTGGTCAAGCTAAGCTACATGATCTAGACGGAGCGAAAAGATTGATGCGTTTTTGGTTAGAGCAGGATAAGGAATCGTTAAAACAAGTATTTGCTTAAAAGGTCTGATCAGCTAGAATTATCTAGCTGGTCAGTTTTTTTCATTCGCTTGATTTAAGATATCTTTAGAGAGAGAGGTGTCGGCTTTTAAGACATCTTTCATCAAATGGACGGCTTCTTGATTTGCTTCTACAGTATTGGATGCGATACAGTCAGCGGGAATCATGAGCTTAAAGTGGCGCATATACGCATCATTAGCAGTGAATTGTACACACATATTTCCAGCCACTCCAGTTATGATGAGTGTATCAACATTTAAATGTTCAAGTAATAATTCTAGAGGCGTGGCAAAAAAGCCTGAGAATTGCGGTTTGAGAACGAAATAATCATCCGCATCGGGCTTTAGGAGATTAGCGATTGGTCTCCCTCTGACATCGCTCTCCATACAATAATCAACGATGCTGCGAAAATCAGATTGCCACCTTCCGTAATTATCATTGACATAAATGACAGGAATATCGATTGTTTTTAGACGTTTTTTCAAGGCTGAAATATGTTTTGCAGCTTCGAGGGCATGAGGAAACAAAAGATTGCCATCGTCAAATTCAAGGTCATTAATCATATCAATAATGAGCAAGGCATAGCCTTGCGATTGAGAAGAAACCATATGGATAAACCCTCCTAGACATTTAGATACTTATCATCATAACATGAATAGAATAAAGAATAGAATATAGCTTCTAAATAGTAAGAAAAGGTGATTTGTTCCTTTCAATCAATGTGTTATGATAGACAAAATGTAAGTTAAAAATAAAGAAAAAAAGATAAAAATGTGGCTGAGATGGAAGGGGATTAGGATGAACGAGAGAGCGATTGAAATCCTACGCATAATAGAAGAAAATGGTCGAATTACCATTCCTACTTTGGCGAAAATGGTGGATGTAACAGAAGAAGAAGTGAAGGATATTCTTCAACAGCTTGAGGATGATAAGATCATTCTTAGTTATTCGGCTGTCATTGACTGGAGCAAGGTGGATCAGCAAGAGGGTGTAACGGCAGTGATTGACGTCAAAGTCACTCCTCAACGTGGTGTTGGTTTTGATCAAGTAGCAGAGCGAATTTATCGTTTTCCAGAAGTAAAGGCACTTTATTTAATGTCAGGTGCATATGATCTGTCTGTTGTTATTGAAGGGAAAACAATGTCTGAAATTGCTCGCTTTGTTTCAGAGAAACTTTCAACGATTGATACCGTCATCTCCACAACAACTCATTTTCAATTGAAAAAATATAAGCATGATGGTGTTGTGTTTGAACAAGGAGAACAAGATCGTCGTATTGTGGTGACACCATGATGACATCGCAAACGACAACGAATGGACGCCTATCAAAGCGAGTACAAGAGATTAAGCCGTCTGGTATCCGACGCTTCTTTGATCTTGCTTCGAAAATGGAAAATATTATTTCTCTGGGGGTCGGGGAACCTGACTTTGTCACACCTTGGAATGTAAGAGAAGCGAGCATCTCTTCTTTAGAGCGGGGCTTTACTGCTTATTCAGCAAATGCAGGAATTATTGAGCTTCGCCGAGAAATCGCAGCTTATATGGATCGACGTTTTTCGGTTCAATATGACCCTGAACAAGAAATCCTTGTAACAGTCGGTGCAAGTGAAGCAATTGATATCGGGATGCGTGCAATTCTTGATGAGGGTGATGAAGTGATCATCGTCGAGCCAAGCTTTGTCTCCTACGCTCCTCTTGTTCAAATGGCTGGTGGTGTACCAGTTGCAGTTGGAACGAAAATTGAAGATGATTTTAAAGTATCTGCAGAACAAATCGAAGCAGCAATCACGCCGAAAACAAAGGTAATTATGCTTAGTTTTCCTAACAATCCGACAGGTACGACGATGAATGCAGCTGAAATGCATGGTATTGCCGCACTTGCTGAACGTTATGATTTGCTTGTTTTTTCTGATGAAATCTATGCAGAATTAAGCTATGATGCGGATCATGTTAGCTTTGCGTCTCTTGCGGGTATGAAAGAGAGAACGATTTTAATTTCAGGCTTCTCTAAAGCGTTTGCAATGACTGGTTGGCGTTTAGGATTTGTGCTTGCTCCACCTGATTTGCTTGCTGCTATGTTAAAGATTCATCAGTATAGCTTAATGTGTGCACCTACGATGGCCCAATATGGTGCGTTAGAAGCATTGCAAAGTGGAATGGATGACGTTGAGCGAATGAAGCAATCTTATAAGCAACGTCGCAACTTTGTTGTTAAATCGTTTGCTGAAATTGGATTAGAGTGTCATATTCCAGGTGGGGCGTTCTATGCGTTTCCATCGATAGCGAGTACTGGACTTTCATCTGAACAATTTGCTGAAAAACTCTTACTTGAAGAACGTGTGGCTGTTGTTCCAGGACATGTCTTTGGTGAAGGTGGCGAAGGGCATATTCGCTGTTCGTATGCGACATCGATGGAAAATCTAGAACAAGCTGTTAAGAGAATCAATCGCTTACTCGAGCGTCTTTAATTATAAGAACAAAAAAAGAGCTGACTCATGAAAGTGAGTCAGCTTCTCTATTCGTAGGGGGAATACGATTGTACTACCCATTATGGACAGTAATCTGAACATTATACGCATCGTTAGAAAAAATTTTGTTTGTTTTCGTCATGTAAAACAGGTAAGCTTTTTATAACATGCCCTCGTGATGAGGGTACTTGGCGCGGTTCATGCTACGTGAGCGTACTATAATGAAAGGACGTGTTTTGATGACATTGGAGCAAATTCGCAAGGAAAATCCCCTTGTTCACTGTATGACAAATGTCGTTGTAACCAATTTTACGGCAAATGGTCTACTCGCAATGGGTGCATCTCCTGTTATGGCTTATGCAAAAGAAGAAGTAGCTGATATGGCGAGTATCGCAGGGGCCCTACTTTTAAATATTGGAACCCTTTCAACTGAGCAAATCGAAAGTATGATTCTAGCAGGACAAGCAGCAAACAAAGCTGGTGTGCCTATTATTTTAGATCCAGTTGGAGCTGGGGCAACAACATTTCGAACGGATATGAGCTTGCGTCTTTTAAATGAAATGAATGTGACCGTTCTACGAGGAAATGCTGGAGAAATTGCTTCTCTTGTCGGCGTTAAGGCAACGGTTAAAGGAGTAGACGGGGCAATTGAAGGTGACACCATCGAGCTTGCGAAAAAGGCTGCTGAGATGTTTAATTGCGTAGCTGTTGTCACAGGTGCAGTGGATGTCATTACAGATGGACAACTTGTCCATACTATATCTAACGGTCACCCTTGGTTGACGAAGGTAGTTGGGACAGGATGTCTACTAGGTGCCGTCATTGGTGCGTATGTGGCTGTTCGGCGAGATGACGTTGTAGCGGCGGCAACGGATGCTGTAGCTTATTACGGAATTGCAGCTGAAATCGCTTTTTCAAAAACGAATGAACTTGGAATTGGGGCTTTTCAACAAGCCTTTTTAAATGAACTAGCGCTTGTGACAGATGAGAAAGTAGATCAGCTGCAAAGAGCAGAAGTGTAACGAAAAGAAAGAGGGACTTTTGATGAGTGAGACGTTTTCATTTACTGATTTACCGGCGTTTTTAACAAATGCATTAACAGAACAAGGATTAACCGAACCAACCGATATCCAAATAAAAATGATTCCAGAAGCATTAGCAGGGCAAAGCTTAATCGCGCGCTCACAAACGGGAACAGGAAAAACACTTGCTTTTCTTTTGCCAGCACTTGCAAAAATTGAGCAAGATAAAAAAGGATTACAGGCGATTGTGCTTGCTCCTACTCAAGAGCTTGCGATGCAAGTTGTTGATGTCGCAAAGAATCTCACAAAAAATCATCCAATTGAAATCGGTGCGTTCATTGGTGGAGCTAATATTAAGCGTCAAGTTGAGCGTCTAAAGAAACAAAAGCCACAGCTTGCGATTGGAACACCAGGGAGATTACTTGAGCTCATCGAAATGAAAAAGCTAAAAATTCATGAGGTCCAAGTCGTTGCCATCGATGAAGCAGACCGAATGATGGCTGAACGACCTTCGTGGGAAGCGACGATGCAAATTGCCAAGCGTGCAGGAAGAGATACACAATTTTTGTTTGTATCAGCCACGATTCCAAAAGACTTTTCTGCGCAAGTAGCTGATGTAGCACCATTTGTCGTGCAAGTCGAAGCAGAAGGTGGTTTACTTGAAACAGAAAAAGTTGAACACCTCTTTATTCGTGTAGATACAAGAGACAGAATTGATATGGCTCGTCGGTTAATTCATGCCGAAAAGATTGAAAAAGGGATTGTGTTTGTGAATCAGCTTGATACTGTTAGCGAAACAGCAGAAAAGTTCACGTATAGAGGGATCAAAGCACTACCGCTTTCATCTGAACAATCTAAGCAAGAAAGAGAACAAGCTCTTAATCAATTTCGTAAAGGGGAGACGCATATCCTAGTCGCAACAGATGTTGCAGCTCGTGGTCTTGATGTCGATGATGTCACTCATATTATTCAGCTTGACCCACCAGCAAGCCCTGACAGCTACCTGCATCGTGCTGGCCGTACGGGAAGAATGGGTAAAGCAGGAACAGTTATTACTTTGATTGATCCAAAAAGTGAATACAAATTAGAAAAGTATCGTCGCGATCTCAAGATTGAATTAGCCGAACGTTTTCTCGCGCATGGACGATTATCAGATGATACACGCAATAAGACTAGACGATAATTCTTTCATGTCTAGTCTTATTTATCGTGTATAATAAATCGCTTTTGCTTAAAAGATAATCTTATGTTAAAATTAAAAGGTTAAAAATTATTTAGGAGTGTATATGTATGTCAAATTATGAAGTAGGCAGTATCGTAGAAGGTAAGGTTACTGGAATTAAGCCATTTGGTGCTTTTGTTGCAATCGATGAGAAGAAACAAGGATTAGTTCACATCTCAGAAGTGGCACACGGTTTCGTTAAGGATATTAATGATGTTCTTAAAGTAGGAGATGAAGTAAAAGTAAAAATCATGAACGTTGAAGAGGAGTCAGGAAAAATTTCATTATCAATCCGTGCTACTCAAGAAGCTCCTGAGCGTCCAGCTCGTCCAGCTAATAAGCCTCGTAACACTGGTGGAAATGCAGGCGGCGGTGGTCGTAAGCCACAACAACAAGCTCCACAACAAGGTTTCAATACACTAGAAGATAAGCTTAAAGAATGGTTAAAGCAATCTAACGAAATTCAAGCTGATCTTAACAAGCGCGCAAAGAAATAAGTTCGATCATCAAGCACTCGCATATGCGGGTGTTTTTTTATGTGAAAGTTGGTTCGTTTCTAGTTGAACAGATAAAGAAGCATTCTTAAGCAGAGTGTATAGTTCATGAAAGTTTCTAAATCTTGTTGGAAACGTTCTAAAATTTGTAGAACCAACTTCATATGTTGCACACATTTATCTTATATAATTTAAGTAATTGGTGAAAAAGGAGTTTATCCTATGAAACTAGATCGTACGATTTTAGTCGTTGATGACGAATGGAATATGCGTCATCTCTTGTCCATTTATTTAAAAGGTGATGGCTTTGCTGTGTCAGAAGCATCAACGGGTCAAGAGGCCATTTCGAAAATAATCGATTCAAAGGATGACTATGACCTTATCATTCTTGATATTATGATGCCAAATCAAGATGGTTTTGAAGTGTGCAAAGTCATAAGAGAGCACTCTGATATTCCAATATTAATACTTTCAGCTAGAAAAGAGCTTCAGGACCGAGTCGAAGGGTTAAATTTAGGTGCAGATGATTACTTAACAAAACCTTTTGAACCAGAAGAATTGCTTGCGCGAATTCATGCTTTACTTAGAAGAGCGACGAACAAGAGATCCGTACAAGACTCAAGTGAGTTATTATTTGAAGACGGATTGAAGATCGATTATACACATAGAACCGTATATATTGGCAAGCAGCCAGTTGAGCTAACAGCGAAAGAATTTGAGCTTTTCTATAAACTAGCATCCTCTCCATCACGAGTATTTACGCGTGATGATCTACTCTCTTTAATCTGGGGTGAAGATTATCTTGGAGCAGAACGAACCGTTGATTCTCATATTAAAAATATTCGTTCAAAACTCTACGCTGCTGGGCTTTTGCATAATCGCATTGCAACTGTCTGGGGTGTTGGATACAAATTTATTTAAAAGTGATGAGATCTTATGAATCGAATTGATATTAAATTAGGTGCAGCGATTATTCTCCTGCTAATTGCTATATTATTACCATTGGGGTTTGTTCTAAACCAGATTTTTTACGGTTTCTACATTAATCAAGCACAAGAAGAAACGCTGACATTATCGAGCCAATATGCTTCTTTAATAAATGAGGAGCCAACGGTAAATCGCTTGAATGTGGTCGAGGTTGCAGCAAGAATTTCCAATCAAAAAATGATCATTTTAAGTGAAGAAGGGCTTGTTTTAGCTCATTCCCACATGTCCATGAGTGAAGAGGATATTCGTTTTTTTCGAGATCGCTTAAATGTGTTGGATGAGCAGCCTTATCTGACAAATTCATTTAAAACATCAGAAGGATTAACGTTTTTAGCTGCAGCTTCTATAATCGAAGTGGGTGATACATTAGCCCATATCATTGTTTTTTCATCGCTAGAAAGTATTTTTCAATCATTAGAAACTGTGCAAAATTTGGTGTTTTTAGCAGCGATCGGATCTTTACTTTTTGGAGTAGGACTGACGATTTTTATTTCAAGGAAGCTGTCGCAGCCATTAGTGCGAATGGAGCTTGCTGCACGTGAGATAGCTAAAGGAAAACTTGATACGCGAATTCAAGAACAATCGTCGGATGAATTAGGTTCACTGGCTCGCGCAATAAATGATTTGGCTGCTGATTTGAAACGGATTAATGAACAGCGAAGAGAGTTCTTTGCAAATATTTCACATGAGCTACGGACGCCAATGACCTATTTAAAAGGGTATGCAAAAGTATTAAGAGAAGGCTTATGGAAAACCGAAGAAGAAAAAAATCAATATTTGAATATCATTGAAAATGAAGCGACTCGCTTAACTTATTTAGTCAATGATTTGTTTGATTTAGCACAAATGGACGAAGGTCGATTTACACTTCAAATAAAAAATGTTCAATTGGATGAGTTGATTAAGCTCATTCTAGATAAGACTTCCTATAAAGCAGGACAAAAAGGGATAGAGCTAAGGTTTTCGCATGAGGCATCGAGCTCTGAAGATACAGTCATCATGGGCGACCCTTTGCGAATTGAACAAGCTTTATTAAATATGATCGAAAATGCGATTCGCTATACGGACAGTGGTAAGATTGATGTATCCCTTCTTGCAGCGCAAAAACATGTGGAAATAACAATTCAGGATACAGGAATGGGCATTGATAAAGAAGAGCTCCCTTATATTTTTGAACGTTTTTACCGAGTTGAAAAGTCTAGATCGAGGGAGTTTGGTGGAACAGGACTTGGCTTATCGATTGTCAAGCAATTGATTGAATTACATGGTGGAACAATTGAGGTGGAAAGTACGGTTGGCAAGGGAACTGTGTTTACGATTACACTATTGAGATCGATTGATGCACAAGGAGTTGATCTGTTTTGAAATCAATTGAATGGCTCGTCGTGTTAGGCTTTGTCACCTTAGGTATAGCTTGTCTAACCTTTTCAGCGACTTGGATGCTTCCAGATACTCATCAGCACCTTGGCCACACCTTTTTCACAATATGTCTGTACGCAATTATTCCTCTATCTTGTGCAGCGGCTTTCTTTCTCTTTTTTAAGTATCGAAGAAAGAAAGAGAGTCGTCAAATAGATTAATCATCAAGCACTTCTTGAATAGTTCAAGGAGTGCTTTTTTTGATCCTTAAAAATGAAGAGGATGTGACAAATTCACTTTTCTCTCTCTTCTTCATGATTCCTACACAATTTCTTTTTACACTACACGAAGAGAACGTTCAGTTAAGGAGGAAGCGATGAAAAAGAAGAGACGTTTGTTTATGCGTTCAGCTATCTTATTGATCATAGCTACTGCGATCGGATACATGTTTTATTCTCATTTTTTCTCTGATAGAGGCGCCGCTGTAAGAGTCGGAGATGAGGCTCCTAACTTCGTTTTAACGGATTTAGATGGAAATGAAGTGGAGCTAGCAGATTACAGGGGAGAGGGAGTATTTTTGAATTTCTGGGGAACGTACTGTCCTCCATGCGAGAGAGAAATGCCTTATATGGAGAACCAATACGCTATTTATAAAGATCAAGGTGTGGAGATTCTGGCTGTAAATGTCGGAGAGGCTCCGTTAACTGTCGAGCGTTTTGTAAACCGCCATGATTTATCTTTTCCCATTCCGATGGATAGTGGGCAACTAGTGTTAGACAGGTACGGGGTCATTCCTCTTCCGATGACTTTTCTGATCGATCCACAAGGAACTGTCATCCAAATCATTACAGGTGGGATGTCAGAAGCAGATATTGCTAGTTATATGGAGAGCATCAAACCATAGGAGTGATGAAAAATGGCTGAGCTTATCTGCTCTTGTGGGCAGAAAAACCCCGAAGGCACCGCTTTATGCGGGGCATGTGGGAAGCCTTTAGAAGAACATAGTGAAAAAGAAACGATTTTAAATATGCGTTATGAAGGGGCGGCAAGACGTTCGCAAACGTACAGTAAATCAATTATTGATCAAATCTGGAATTTCTTTTCTTCCGTAAAAGTAGGAATTTGGATTATTGTTCTGTTGCTTGTCGCTTCTTCATTAGGAACGATTTTGCCACAGGAAATGTATATTCCTCCAACTGTCCTTGCCGCGGAGTATTATGCGGACCAATATGGCTTGCTTGGACAACTTTACTTTGAATTAGGTTTTCATCATTTATATCAGTCTTGGTGGTATCTTTTGTTAATGGCTGCCTTAACGGTATCGCTGATCATTGCGAGTGTTGACCGCTTTTTCCCGCTATATCGCTCGTTAAAAAATCAACGTGTTAAGAAGCATGAAAACTTTATGAAAAAGCAACGAATGGTCAGTGAAACAGAAAGTATGAATACGGGTATTCGTGATGCGTTAGTAGAAAAGTTAAAAAACAAAAAATACAATGTGAGGACAGATGGAAATGCGATCTTCGCTGAAAAAGGTCGTTTTGCAAGATGGGGACCGTATGTGAACCATATTGGTCTAATTATCTTCTTAATTGGAGGGATGCTTCGCTTTTTTCCTGGGATGTTTATCGATGATCAACTATGGATTGGTGAGGGAGATATAGAGGTGATTCCTGGGACAAACGGAGAGTATTACTTAGAAAATCATGAGTTTTTAGTGGAGCTATATGATGAGGAGGATGAGGTCTTCGGTCAGGCCATTCAGAATCAAGGTGGACCCGTTGTTAAAACGTATCAAACGACTGTCACGCTCTATCAACAAAAGACGGATGGGCCTGTAGGGGCACCTCGAGAACTTCAGGAAATAGATTCGCATAAAATCATCGTCAATGACCCCATTAAATTTGATAGATTTGCGCTCTATCAAGTGGACTATAAATTATTTGAGCTTAGCAAAATGATGTTTACGCTTGAAAATGAAGAAACAGGAGAGGTGATCGATGAATTTACAGTCGATTTGTTAAATCCAGATGATTTGTATGAGTTAGAAGGTAACTACATGATTACGCTGCAAGACTACTTCCCTGACTTTTATCTAAATAATAATGGCATGCCAAGTACTCAATCTCGTATTCCTGAAAATCCAGCATTTATCTTTGTGGTGAATAGCCCTAATCAAAATGAAAACGAGGTTAGTTTTTTAACAATTGGTCAAAATTTTGATCCTAATGATAGCAATACGTACACCATTAGGCTCTCTAATATTGAAACAAAGCATATCTCAGCTTTGACCATTCGAAAAGATCATACATTGCCATTTCTCATTGCAGGCGGTTTTATTTTCATGGTTGGTTTAGTGCAGGGAAGCTACTGGACACATCGAAGAATTTGGTTAAAGCAGGAAGGTGATAAGGTCATCCTCGCTGCTCATACGAATAAAAATTGGTTTAGTTTTCAAAGAGAAATGACTGAACTGACAGACGAATTAGGACTGAAACAGCCTGTAGATAGAAAAGAAGACACTTAATCTTTGAAAGGAGCGGACGTTGAACATGGTTGAACTTAGCAGTAATTTATTGCTCGCGGCTTTTTTTATCTATATCGTCGCAACGATTGTTTTTTCCATGACGATGTACTTTGAAAGCAAGAAACATGAGAAAAAAACAAAGAGATGGGGATGGATGGGCTTTGGCTTTGCTTTAGCAGGCTTTTTAGCTCAGCTTGGCTATTTCGTCACGAGATGGATGGTTGCTGGACATGCTCCAGTTAGTAATATGTTTGAATATACAACCTTTCTTGGGATGACGATCATTTTTGCCTTTCTGATTCTCTTTCTTATTTATAAAAAGCCAGTACTCGGTATTTTTACGATGCCAATTGGGATTGTCATTATCGCATATGCCTCTGTTTTTCCGAGGGAGGTTTCACCACTCATACCAGCACTTCAAACGTATTGGCTTCATATTCATGTGATTACGACAGCGATTGGTCAAGGCATTTTAGGAATTGGTTTTGTTGCTGCACTTATTTATTTAATTCGAGTTGTTGATCAAACCAGACGCTCGAAGCAAACGTTTTGGCTTGAGGCGATTGTTTTTACCGTTACATGTGCAATTGGTATTGCCATAACGGTAGGAATTTTTTCCGCTATTCATTATTCCGCTACGTTTAACTGGGTTAATGAGATGGATTATGAAGCGCAGCTTGACTATCAATTGCCACCCATTGTTGGACCTACTGAAGGGGAACTGATTGAAACAGATCAGGACCGGTTTGGGCCATTATTTGAAACACCTGGATGGATGAATGGAGTTGAAGCCCCGCGTAAGCTCAATACGTTCCTGTGGTCTATTTTCTCTGGGTTCCTTCTTTATCTTCCTTTACGGCTTGTATTAAGAAAACGTGTTTCTGCTGCGATACAGCCTGCTTTAAAAAATGTAAATCCTCAATTGTTTGATGAGGTAAGTTATCGAGCGATTATTATTGGATTTCCTGTCTTTACATTGGGTGGATTAATTTTCGCCATGATTTGGGCTCAAATTGCGTGGACACGCTTTTGGGGTTGGGACCCGAAGGAAGTATGGGCGTTAATCACCTTCCTGTTTTATGCAGCCTACCTGCATCTTCGTCTCTCAAGAGGGTGGCATGGCGAGAAATCAGCTTGGCTTTTAGTCATCGGGTTCGCCATTATCATGTTTAACTTACTTGTCGTAAACTTGGTCATTGCAGGATTACACTCCTATGCGTAATCCATATACCTCTGAAAGGAGCTTTCTATGACTGATATTACGATACTATTAGCCTTCGGGGCGGGGCTGTTGTCCTTTGTTTCGCCATGTAACATCCCGTTGTATCCCGCTTTTCTGGCCTATATTACGGGTTTGTCAGTAGATGAAATAAAGCAAAAGGGAAAGGGATTGCCACCACGAGCAATGTTACATACCTTCATTTTCATATTAGGGTTCTCAACAATTTTTATTGTGCTTGGCATGTCGACGTCTTTAATTGGTGATCTGTTTATTCAGTATAACAATTTAATTAGGCAACTTGGGGCAATGTTTATCGTCTTATTTGGGCTCGTCACACTTGGTGTCATGAAACCTACATTTCTAATGAAAAACAACCAGATTCAATTTTCGAAGCGACCAAGTGGATATATAGGGACATATGTCATTGGCATAGCATTTGCTGCAGGCTGGACTCCTTGTATTGGGCCGATTTTAGCATCAGTCATTGCACTGAGTATGACTAGCCCCGGATCTGGCATGCTTTACATGAGTGTTTATAGTGTTGGATTTGCAATTCCGTTTTTTACGATGACGTTCTTTGTTGGCAAAATGAATGTTATCAAAAAATACATGAACCTAATGATGAAGGTCGGTGGGGTAATGATGATCGTATTTGGCGTAATGCTCTATTTTGATTGGATGACGAGACTAACTTCTTACCTTGTTAACAATGTTTTTAACGGTTTCATGGGATTTTAATCATCAAGCTTTTTCCTTGAAAAGAAGAAATGAAAAAGGATCTGATGTAGAATGAGTCAGATCCTTTTTCGTCGTTAGCGTTGTGTCTCTGGAACACGTTCAAGCTCTTCACTTGGTTTAAAAAGAAGAGAGATACAATAGAGACCAGCTAGGCCGACAATGGCATAGATAACACGTGAGAATGCAGCTGCTTGACCACCAAATATGGCAGCGACAAGATCAAAACGGAAGAACCCAATCAATCCCCAGTTGATCGCACCGATAATCGCAAGTAGTAATGCTGTACGTTGAATACCGCTCACATCATTCACCTCCATTAGTGATTAAATGAACACAACAGGAAGAAAAGGTTGTGCCTCCCTTATAGAATGAGATAACGTAATGGTAATTATGCATGAGGACAGTGTGCCAAAGTTTACATTTGAATTCGAATTGGTAATAATAGAATGGAATGAAATAAAGGAGGAGTTCGATGAATCCATTTGTATTTCAAAATCCAACAAAGTTGATTTTTGGAAAAGGCCAAAACAGTGCTTTAGCAAACGAAGTAAAACATTATGGTGAAAATGTGCTTCTCGTATATGGCGGCGGAAGTATTAAGCGTAACGGCTTATATGATCAAGTAATTGGGCAGTTAAAGGAAGCTGGAGCGGTGGTTACTGAGCTTGCCGGGGTTGAACCGAATCCGCGTCTAACAACCGTACAAAAAGGAATAGATCTTTGTCACGAGCATAACATTGACCTCATTCTTGCTGTTGGTGGAGGAAGTGTTATTGACGCTTCAAAAGCGATTGCCGTTGGGGCAAAATTTGACGGTCATATATGGGATGTGATTACGAAGAAAGCGGAAGCTACTGGAGCTCTTCCATTAGGGACTGTCTTAACGCTTGCGGCAACTGGTTCAGAAATGAATGCTGGTTCTGTTGTGACAAATTGGGAGATCAATGAAAAGGTTGGTTGGAGTAGTCCTTTCTCTTATCCGAAATTTTCGATTCTTGATCCTAAGAACACGATTACTGTACCAGAAGATCAAACGGTTTATGGCATGGTCGATATGATGACACATGTAATGGAAGCATATTTCCACAAGGCTGAAAATACGCCATTACAAGACCGTATTATGGAGTCGATCCTGCTTACTGTTATGGAAACAGCTCCGAAGTTACTCGCTGATTTAGAGAATGAAGAATACCGTGAAACGATTCTTTATTGTGGAACGATGGCGCTTAATGGTATTACGCAAATGGGCTTACGTGGAGACTGGGCAACACATAACATTGAACATGCGGTCTCTGCTATTTATGATATTCCGCATGCGGGAGGACTCGCAATTCTATTCCCACACTGGCTTCGTCATGCATTAGATGAGCGAATTGAACGCCATGTTCAGTTGGCAACTCGTGTGCTCGGTGTTGACCCAGCTGGTAAGACAGATCAAGAGGTCGCTCTTGAAGGAATTGAAAAGCTATCGGCATTCTGGACGTCACTTGGTGCACCAAATCGGTTAGCTGATTATGATATTGATAATAGCCAAGTTGATAAAATGGCAGGCCTTGCTGCAAAGAACGGTGAATTCGGCAACTTCAAACCATTAACAAAAAATGATGTAGAGAACATTTTAACAGCATCATTATAAAATGAAAAAGGTGGCTTCGGTCACCTTTTTTGTCCTCGAAAAATGTATAATAACGTCATCATTTTGCCAAGATAAAAGTCGTGTACTAGCTTTTTTTGTTTGATTCCGTTTACATTTTGCTAGTTACTTGATTCTTGCTCTTTCATTCGTTAAAGTGTACAGAGATAAACCTTTAAAAACAAAAGGAGGCCAACGAATGGCTAAATTACAATTCGATTATACGAAAGCATTACCTTTTTTCAATCAACATGAAATTGATTATATGCAAGGGGCCGTAACAGCAGCTCATGAAGCTTTACATAATGGAACAGGTGCAGGAAGTGATTACTTAGGTTGGATTGATCTTCCTAGCAATTATGACCGTGAGGAGTTTGCTCGCATTCAGAAAGCAGCAGAAAAGATTAAGAATGATTCTGATGTTTTACTTGTTATTGGTATTGGTGGTTCTTATTTAGGAGCTCGTGCAGCAATAGAAGCCCTTAATCATTCTTTCTATAACATTCTTTCTAAAGATGAGCGTAAGACTCCACAGGTTTTCTTTGTTGGACAAAATATTAGCTCAACGTACATCAAAGACTTACTGGCTTTAATTGAAGGAAAAGATGTGTCAGTCAATGTGATTTCTAAATCAGGAACAACAACTGAGCCTGCAATTGCTTTCCGTATTTTCCGTGATTACCTTGAGAAAAAATATGGACAAGAAGAGGCACGTAAGCGTATTTTTGCGACGACTGATCGTGAAAAAGGTGCTCTTAAGACGCTTGCAAATGACGAAGGCTATGAAACATTCGTTGTACCAGATGATGTCGGCGGACGTTTCTCTGTTTTAACAGCTGTAGGATTACTTCCGATTGCTGTAAGTGGTCTTGATATCGAAGCGATGATGAAGGGTGCAGAAGATGCAAGCAAAGATTTCGCTAATCCAAACTTAGCGGAAAATCAAGCGTACCAATATGCAGCTGTGCGTAATGCGCTTTATAACAAAGGAAAGACAATCGAGCTTATGGTGAACTATGAGCCTTCTCTTCACTTTGTAAGTGAGTGGTGGAAGCAATTATTTGGTGAAAGTGAAGGGAAAGATCAAAAGGGATTATTCCCAGCTTCTGTTGATTTCTCGACAGATCTTCACTCAATGGGTCAATATGTTCAAGATGGTCGTCGTGACTTATTTGAAACAGTCTTGAATGTAGAGAACGTACGTGAGGAAATCAAAATTGAAGAAGCAGCTAGTGATTTAGATGGACTAAACTATCTTGCTGGAGAAACAATGGATTTTGTAAACAAGAAAGCATTCCAAGGTACAATGCTTGCTCATACTGACGGCGGTGTTCCAAACTTAATCGTCAACATTCCTGAGCTTAATGAATACCACTTCGGTTATCTCGTCTATTTCTTTGAGAAAGCGGTAGGGATTAGTGGTTACCTTCTTGGGGTTAACCCATTTGATCAACCAGGTGTTGAAGCATACAAAAAGAACATGTTTGCTTTACTTGGAAAGCCAGGTTTTGAAAAAGAAAAAGCTGAGCTTGAATCTCGTTTAAAATAATTAGTTTAGCCTGATCCAAAGAATTAATAGGGATCAGGCTTTATTTTTATCTAAGGTGCTACGCTGCATCTATTCAAATCCTGTGAGACATGCCAAGTTTACTAATCAATACATAAAACCTCATTCATGTGATCACTCTAAAAGAAAGATAAGAGGAAGGATGAGGATGATGCACAGACTTTCATCAGCTGTCATAGGAAAGCAATTCAAATTAAAGGAACTTGAAGATAAATTGAAGCCACTTGGCTACAGTATTGGCGGAGGCTGGGAATATGACCATGGTTATTTTGATTACAAAATCGATGAGGATGTAGGCTACACCTTTTTACGATTGCCTTTTCAAGCGGTTGATGGTGAGCTTGATCAACGAGGTGTAACCGTCCAGCTAGGGCAGCCGTATTTATTAAATCACAAGTTTAACCGTGGGCTTGATGATAACGTAGAACCAACAGAAGGAATCGTGCCAATGAATAGTCTTGTTAATCAATTCCAAGACCCTGTTGATAAAGATGCAACGATTGATGAAAAATATCTACCCACGGCTCACAGCTTAATTAGAGAGCTAGAACTCACCTTGATTTATTAACAAAGTGGCGCTCAATGACAATCAATTCATCATTCTCTTGAATAAGCATAGAAGCGGGCGGATGGATCAGCACCTGCTCGTTTCTTTTTAATCCAATTAACAATGTACCTTCCTCATAAAAAGCAGCGATCACTTGTGAAAAAGGATAACCTATTTGTTTGCGAGGTGTTGCTTGAAAAGAAAGCTGGTTTGCTTGATTAAATTTAAGCAAGTCATCTAAAACATCACTCATATGATGATAGAGAAGGCTCGTGACAAGCACCGCACCTGTTAATGTTGTTGATTCAATGCATTCATCTGCACCAGCGCGACGAGCATTTTCAAGCTGTTCTCTCGTTAAAATTTCTACAATTGTATATACATTAGGGTTTTGGCTTTTTACAGCAAGTGTTGTTAAAATAGCACGGGCATCCGAGGCAAATTCACTACCTTGATGCTTTGCTGTAATGACCACACTTGAGGCAAGCCCTATGTTTGCTTGTTTTAGCACGGCATCCTCACTACTATTGCCTTTGACAAAATGTAGCTTTTGATATCCCTTAGGAGCTTCTCGTAATGTTTCATCAATGAGGACAATCTCAGTAACTGGCTGTGCTTGGTTAATATTCTCAATTGTATGTTTGCTACGTTCATTCCAACCAATTATTATCACATGATCTTTCCCCAAAAACGCAAGCTCCCCGAAGCGAGTAGATTGATTTGTAGAAAAAGCAGCTGATGCAACTGTTGAGACAAGCAAGGTCATGAACCCTACACCGACAAACATTAAAGTCATTCCTAATAGCCTACCTAGAATGGATTCTGGCGCATAATCTCCGTAACCGACTGTTGCAATCGTGACAATGGCCCACCAAATACCATCAAACCAGTGAACAAACTGAACGGGTTCAATTAAATGGACAATGCCCCCACCGACAACAATTGTCAACATAACAGCCAAAAATAACTTAATAAGTAATGAGACCTTTCCAAATAATGTTCTCAATATCCACCATTGTGGCACGTACTCACCCCGTTTTCTCTTTATGAGTCCATGTCACTCAGTATAGCCATTCTCTTGCCGAGTCAATCACCCTCTGCTATCATAGACAAAGAACATAATGGGAATAGGAGAGACGGAATGACTCAACTTACATCAACACTTATCTTTGCATTCGCCATTTTCTGTGGGTGGCTCGTCTTTGATATCGTTAAGCACCGCAAACTCACCCTTGAAAATGTCATGAGTTCACTAGTTGTTGCTGTTATTGCAGGAATTGTATGGTGGCTGATGGAATTGTTTTTCTGAAAATAAAGCCATCGAGATTAGGTATTGCGTTACGATTAATTCGCGCTATAATGATACATAGAGCACGACAATTTTAAACATGGGGCATTAGCTCAGCTGGGAGAGCGCTTCGCTGGCAGCGAAGAGGTCAGCGGTTCGATCCCGCTATGCTCCATCGAATAGGGAAGTTAGGGAAAGCACCAGTATAGGTGCTTTTTTGTGTTTTCAATAATTTTGAGGTTGCCAGTAGATATCATATTTTTGAGGAATAATCGGTTTTGATCACATTTCATTTTTCTTGAGGTTTTGTGTGCTGTGGCTACTATAAAATAGCGAGCCCAAGTACTTGATTGGGCTGTCTCACTTGGGCAGGCATAGCTAAAGGCAAGGATGTCCATGGCGGCGTGGAATCTGAAGGAAGCCCGAGGCAAAAAGGTTTGGGTTAATCTCTTGTGTTCAACATTACAACAAGGTACATGCTTAGTATGACGGATCCGTACGTACGGTGGTGTGAGAGGTCGGATAATCAATTAATGATTATCCTCCTACTCGATATCCTTCATAATCGCTTATGCTTGTTTTGATTCATTTTTTATCCAATATAAGTAGCCAACAATGACGATAATAATGACAAAGAGAATGAGATAAACGCTATAAATCGCGAAGTAATGCTCTACTTCCACCCAATGATCCCCTAATTTCTTCCCTAATGTAATAAAAGTGAATCCCCATAAGAGAGCGCCAGAATATGCGTAGAGGGCAAACCGCTTATAAGGCAAAGAGTTAATCCCCGCCAGATAAGCGGTGATATGCCGTACTCCTGGAATGAAGTAGCCGATGAAAAGTAAATAAGGGCCAAATGTATGAAAAAGTCTTTTCGTCGTATTCATCCTTTTTTCTGTTAAATGAAGTTTTGGGCCAAATTTTTCTAAGAAAGGTGAGCCTAACTTACTACCGAGGAGATAGCTAATCGAAATCCCGGCCGTTGCCCCAATAAAGGCACAGAGTATGGTGGAAAAATAGGACATCTTTCCTTGAGAGACAATATAGCCAACATATGTAAGGAGAATTTCATCCGGGATTGGTAAGCCAATAATGCCTAATATTAAAGCGATGATTAAACCGATATATCCATAATGCTCTACCAAATAATCGAAATGATTCCCCATGATAATCCACCTTTATCTATGATCATACCTATTTCTTATTATTGTGCTTGTAATCAATATATTTATTTCACCACGAAATCAATTTTTCCGCTATAAAAAAATGGAATGATGAGAAAATAATTATGCGAAAGTATAAAAGTAATACGGAAAAGTCAGCTACATCCCTCGCAGCTGATAAGGTGTCTTGTCAGCATCTTTTACTTTGATGGAGCCTGTTGATTACTATGTGAAAATGTTTAATGGTAAGCATGTAGCAGAAGAGAGCATTCGTGTAAAAGCAACCGATCGTTGCAACTCTAGGCTTAGGGATTTAGCGAATGGAACAACAGAGACCGTTCCGTTGTTTGCCAATACTAAAACAGTCGTTGATGGTGTGATGACGTATCATGGCACATATACGATCCCAGCTGAAGTGACAGCTATGACCTCTGTTCAAGCTCATTTACTCGGAGCGACTCCTGCGGATAAGTCGAATTTGAGTGGTGGAAATCAGCAGAAGGTCCATTGCGGGTGAAGTTTTAAGGGGAGAAGCGACTTCTAAAGTAATGATGCAATATGCGACGGGGCAAAGGTAGAAAGAGAGCAAGAGTTAAGAAAGAAATATGGACGACAGTCTTCTCACTTCAAAGATGACATCTGCTGCTAGGGATGATTTAGAAGAAGTTTATGAGTACATTTCGCATGAATTATATAATGTTTCTGCAGTAGAGCATTTAATGGATAAAATGGAAATTATCTTTGCGAGGCTGAAGGGATTTCCTTTTTCCTGCAATGATAGAGGTAGTGAAACTTTAGTAATGTGTATTTTTTATCATATTGAATGCTTTTCAATATAAATATGGTATTATTTAAATGTGTAAAATTTTACATTGACGATATGCTTAAATTTAATAGATAAAAATATTTTCTTAAGAAAATGGCAAACCTATTGAAAGATAGGGACGCAAAGCTTCAGACCTAAGACAGAAATGTTATGGTAGCTGGGTTACCAAATAAGATGGCTTTATGTTCTATTAATCCACCTTTTTGGTGGATTTTTCTTTTTGTGTTTGATGAAAAGCCAGACATTCATTGAGATAGTTCTTACTATTTTTAGTATTACTTTTGTAAAAAATTTGTGGTTATATATGAAACTATTAAAGAATATATGGAGAGTGAAGGAATGAGGTTAGTTGTTAAAAATACAATCATTATCAGTATATTAATTACAATATCTATGATAAGTATTTCTGCTTTTGGATATACGAAAGCAAAAGATTTTCTATATGATAGATTTCAAGAACAAGCTTTTAGTCAACTTGAATCGGTAAAAGCCAATATAGACATATGGATAAAAGGGAAACAAGAAACAATGGAATACATGGCTGAAGTTGATGATTTAAAAGTAAGTGATGGCACAAAAGCAGACGCTCTTGGTATTAGAATAGCAGAAAGGATGGATAATCCAGATGCTTTTGCCTTTATGGATGCTGAAGGTTTCTTATACTTAGGCGGGAATCAAATCCCAGTTAGTGACTATGAACACTATCAAAAGGGTATGAATGAGCTTACAAAGACATATAATCCAGTTCCTTCACAATCACCAAGCTTAAATGGTGCTCCAATCGTATTATCTTCTTCACCTATATACGGGAATAACGGAGAGGTTATAGGTGTTGCATCGGGAGGTCATCAAATTGAAAGTCTGATGAATATTATTTCCAACATAACGTTAGGAGATAGTGGATACGTAACGGTTTTTACCAGTGATGGTACCATTGTTGCAGGTCAAAATAAAGAAGACGTACTTAATAAGAAAATTGCAGACTACGAAAATAGCAATTTGGACCAATTGGTTGAAGATAGTATGAGTGGGGAAACAGGTGTAATCGAAACGAACTTTAACGGTGAAAATAGTTTAATCTACTATAGCAAAGCAGAAGAAATGGATTGGGGCATTATGATTTCAGTCCCTACGAGTGAAGCATTTGCGGATGCAAATTCATTATTGAATTACTTTATTATTATAACGATTATCTTCATAGTAGTTGGGGCAATCATAAATTATGTTATTAATATGAGATCTTTGAAACCTATAAAAGAAGTAACTGATAAAATAGAAGAATTAGCTAATGACGAGGGCGATTTAACTCAACGATTAAATATTCATCGAAATGATGAAGTTGGGAGATTAGCAAACAGTTTTAATTCGTTACTAGATAGTTTGCAGAACTTAATTGGGGATATTCTCCATAAAGGAGAAGTTGTTGCCGAGAACACTACTGTTCTTTCAGAGCATGCTGAGGAAATGGTTCAATTATCTGGTGTCGTTACAAAAAATGTTCAAAATGCTGCAGAAATTTCTACAGAACAAGAAAGAGGAAACAAAAAGAATTTAGAATCAATTAATGGGATTACGCAAAGTGTATCAGAGATTAAAGATCATTCTTTATTGGTATCTGAGAAAACAAAGAATGCTTACAGAGAAGTTGAGAAAGCGAATGAGGAAGTTATTTCGTTGTTAAACCAAATGTCTATTATACAGAATTCTGTTCGAAATTCATCCGATACTGTAAAAAAACTAGGGAATCGTTCTTCTGAAATTGGCAATATTGTTGAAATGATTACTAGAATATCAGAACAAACCAATCTTCTTGCATTAAATGCTTCTATTGAGGCAGCTAGAGCTGGCGAACACGGAAAAGGATTTGCTGTTGTTGCTAATGAAGTGAAAAAGTTAGCGGAGGAATCTGCTCAATCAGCTAAACAAATTTCCGAGCTGATAAACGAGATACAAAAAGACACTTCTAATGCGGTTGTGGAGATTGAATCTGGAACAAACCAATTTGGAACGGGTATGGAAAAATTAAAAGATGTTAATGGAAGTTTACAAGCTATATACCACTCGTCTAAAGAGTCTTCGAATGAAGTAGATAGGATATTTATAGAGATCGAAAACCTACTTTCTAAGGTGAAAGATGTTGAACAAGTTATAAATGATAATTCACATAAAACAATGGAGTCAACTAAGTACATTCGTGAAGTTGCTTCGTCTTCAGAAGAGCAGTTAGTTTCGATACAAGATATTACAGCTTCAATTGAAAAAACGGCGCAATTTGCTGAAGAATTGAGTAATTTATTGAATCGATTCAAAATATAGGTTACTAAAATCAGTTTCGGTGTAAGGATCGGTAACATTCACTATCTATACATTTTTGCGACTATTCAAGTCAAATTGAGATAACATAACTTATTGACTATGCTCCATTTTAAAAAACAATCCATTTCTTGCTTAGCAGAGAAGGATTGTTTTTTATCTAGGTTGGATAAAATTAATTGTGGTTCATTTTTGAAAAGAAACTAAAATAAGCCAATATCCAAACGAGGAGTTTGAGGGAAATAGCGGAAAGAGGATACAACAAACAGGATCCTGGTTCCTCTATTTTTTGATTAATTGAAACTAAGCTTATACGTGTTTTTTAAAATGTATCTTAACAGGTTTTATCTTAAATGTTTTACACATTTAATCTAGCATATACAAGCAATTCAAGAATTTTTTAGCTCTATGCAAAACGTATTTCTTTATTCATTAACTTATACAGATATATTTTTATATACCAATAGTGAGAACTTTCTTTATATAGAATAAAGACTGAAATTATGATACTATTCAAAAAATGGAATAAGGTGGTTTATTTTATGGAAAAAAGGGTGTGCTACTTAATTTTGTGTTTTTCATTTTTGATTTTAGTAGGTTGTAATAATAATATTTCGGGTGAGGAAATAGCGACTATCAACGAAATTGATATTGAATTAAACGAATTAGAAGGAAGTGTTAATGGTGAACATGTTAACTTTCAACTTAAGAATAATAGTGATGGAAATATTATTATAAACAATATTTTTATTTCAAATCCGATAGAAGTTAACGACTCTTCAAAGGAGAATCAATACCAAGTTCAAATTGGAGGGATTAATTACCAGAAAATAAACGCAGGGGAGAACGAATATTTTTCTGGATACCTTCCAGATGAAGGAAGGACTAAGGGCGACGAGATAAATAGAGATAAAGTTCAGATAAAAGTAGAAGGTTATTTGGAAAGTGTAAAAGAAGGAAATGAATTTTCGATTATTACAATAAAGTAATTATATAAAAATGAAAAATATTGAATAATTTATACTTTAATTATGAGAAACATATATAGAGCAGAGAAGTAATTCTTTAAATTAATATGAGAAGGTATGCAGTCTTTTTGTTTTTAACTACTTTTATTCGTCTTATTGTAAGTTGTGCAAGTAAGTTGATCACACTCGTTAACATTGACAACAAGGCCGATATCTTTTTAACTATACTTAAGAGCCAATTGCTGAAAAAGCTTTACTATAACGATGAAATTGGAGCAATTACATGATGTATAAAAATTTAGAAGAGTGTATCCTCGATTTGGAAAAGAACGGACATTTGATTCGTGTTCACGAAGAAGTTGACCCATATCTTGAAATGGCCGCGCTTCACTTGAAAGTTCATGAGGCTCGCGGGCCTGCGTTATTATTTGAAAATGTAAAAGGTACAAAATTTCGCGCGGTATCCAACCTTTTTGGGACAGTAGAACGCAGTAAGTTTCTTTTTCGAAATACGTTAGATGCGGTACAAAATGTTATCAGTCTGCGTGAAGATCCGATGAAAGCATTGAAAAATCCGTTTAAACATATTGGAACCGGTTTAGCTGCTTCTAAAGCGCTGCCTTTAAAAAAGGGAAATAGTCTGCCAGTTGCTACTCAAGAGATAAACATTTCTGACCTCCCACTTATAAAGCATTGGCCTGATGATGGAGGTGCTTTTGTCACGCTTCCTCAAGTCTATACGGAAGATCCAGAAAAACCAGGCATTATGAATGCTAACCTAGGAATGTACCGGATTCAACTCACTGGAAATGAGTATGAAGTAGACAAGGAAATTGGGTTGCATTATCAAATTCACCGAGGTATCGGAGTTCATCAGGAAAAAGCGAACAAACTAGGAAAACCATTAAAAGTTAGTATTTTTATTGGCGGTCCTCCAGCTCATACGTTGGCGGCAGTTATGCCTTTACCAGAAGGGTTAAGTGAGATGACATTTGCAGGTTTGCTTTCTGGACGCCGTTTTCGTTACAGCTATCAGGATGGCTATTGTATTAGCAATGATGCTGATTTTGTGATTACAGGAGAAATTTATCCGAATGACACAAAGCCAGAGGGTCCATTTGGCGATCATTTAGGTTATTACAGTCTGATCCATCCTTTTCCTGTGATGAAGGTTCATAAAGTCTATGCTAAGCCGAATGCGATCTGGCCGTTTACCGTTGTAGGACGACCGCCACAAGAAGATACTGCTTTTGGTGATCTTATTCATGAGATGACAGGTGATGCGATTTCACAGGAAATTCCTGGAGTGAAAGAAGTCCATGCTGTTGATGCGGCAGGGGTACATCCATTGCTTTTTGCTATAGGCAGCGAACGGTACACCCCTTATCAACAAGTGAAGCAACCGACTGAACTGCTTACTATCGCTAATCGGATATTAGGTACAGGACAAGTTAGTTTAGCTAAGTATTTATTTATTACGGCAGAAGAGAACCAACCATTAGATACCCATAAAGAAGTCGATTTTCTAACTTATATATTAGAAAGAATGGATCTTCGTCGAGACATTCACTTTTATACAAATACAACGATTGACACTCTTGATTATTCTGGTACGGGGTTAAATAGCGGTAGTAAAGTTGTTTTTGCAGCTTATGGAGATAAAAAAAGAGAGCTATGTAAAGAAGTACCTAGTGAATTGAATGAATTGCGAGGATTTGAACATGCGCGTTTAGTGATGCCTGGCGTTGTTGCTGTCCAAGGTCCGAATTTTTCAACGTACGAGAAAGCGCAACAGGAATTGGCAGCTTTAAGTAAATCGATTCAATCGAAAGGCTCTCTAACTTCTTGCCCGATGATCATCCTATGTGATGACAGTCAATTTGTTAGCGAGACGTTAAAAAATTTCATGTGGGTAACATTTACACGCAGTAATCCTTCGCATGATATCTATGGTGTAAACAGCTATTATGAAAACAAGCATTGGGCTTGTGATAATATCATTATTGATGCTCGTATTAAACCGCATCATGCACCGCCACTAATCCCAGATCCGACGGTTGAAAAGAACATCGAGCGATTCTTTACCAAAGGTGCTAGTTTGGGAGGAATAAAGTTAGATTAACGGAGAAACAGTAGAAGGTTATAGCTGAAGAGAGCAAGGCTTTTACAAAGCAGTTGTTTGCCCACTATGCTTGATTATACCTGAATGTCAAAGCCCTTGAATAAAAAGGGCTTTTTCTTATTTTATTGAACCTTATTTTAGTATAAACGCGTAAAAACCATTTCGTTAAAAGATGATAATTTCATTATTTTTCAGTATAATTCAGATTTAGAAGGTTATGAGGAGGATGAACATGAAGGGAAAAACAATAACAGTTGAAAACCTTGTTCGGAAGTTTTCAATGAAAGTGTTGGCTGGTGAGAACCTAGAAGAGAAAATGATTGTGCAATCTCGGGTACATCGTCCTGGTCTGGAATTCGTTGGTCATTTTGATTTTTTTCCAACAGAAAGGATTCAGGTTTTAGGAAGAAAAGAAATTAATTATTTACATAAGTTGAGTAAAGGGGAACGAAAACTGCGAATAGGGAATATTGTTAATTATCATCCGCCATGTTTCATTGTAACAGCAGGTGTTGAAGGGCTTACATATTTAACTCAATATTGTATTGAAGAGGGAATCCCATTGTTAGCTACAAACAAGCCTGAGACAACGACAGAATTTATCACCAAGCTGGATGCGTATCTGGTAAAGCAATTAGCACCAGAAATGACGATCCATGGAGTTTGTATGAATGTGTCTGGAATTGGCATTTTACTACGTGGTCATTCGGGAGTCGGAAAAAGCGAGTTGGCGCATACGTTAATTGGAAAGGGGCATAGACTCGTTGCAGATGATGTTGTGGTGTTAAAGAAGCTTAGTCAGCAAACACTTCTAGGTACTCATGATGAGAAGACAAAGGAATTTTTGGCGCTTCGTAGCGTTGGATTATTGAATGTAGTTCGTTTATACGGACGAAAGGCATTTCAAGAGGAAACACGAATTGCTCTTGATATCAAATTGACGAAATGGCAGAAGGATGACTTGAATAACGAATTGGAGCATGAGCCTGAATATACAGAGTATATGGGTATTAAGATTCCCACTATTGAAATTCAGCTCCAGCCTGGGCGTGATGTAGCAGGGTTAATTGAAGCCGCTGCGAATAACTGGTATTTGAGGCAGCAAGGATACAGCGCTGCTGAAGAGTTTATGAGTAGGATTGAAGGTGAGTTTTCGGATTCTGGTCAATAAGGTGTAAGGGATCATGTGAAGAGTTCTATGAAAGTGATGTCATGCTGAACCTTCTGGTCGAGTTGCTTTCAATAGGCTGTGGATCGCTTCTTGTCTTTGGCCTAAACTTTTTCATCTAGGTAGGTAATCATCCAAGAAAACAAATAGGTCTATACATAACCTATAAAGATGTAAAAATGAATACTCCCGCCACTTAATTTCTACGAAATTTGAAGTGGGGGTTTCTGGGGTATCGACTTAAAAAATGACGATTAACCACCAGTGGAGTTGACACATCGGTGTGCTGAAAACACCCAACCCCGCTATCCCATTGAGTCCTGCCTTCGGGATTACGTTTATTTTAATATACTTGATGTTGGTTGAAATAATGAATCAATACAAGTAAACGCTTTTTCAAATACTTTTCTCATGATGTTTGCAGCACCATTTACATCAGCATTAAGAAGAGTTCCGTTCTTCGAACGGTAAAGACCGCGTTTAATACGCTTACCTGAAAATGATTTTTTCGAATCGTTCTCACTATAAACAGGGATTTCATCATTATCAAGAAAACTAGCTTTTGAAGTGTAGGACTCTTCGGTCACAATCACTTTGATTCCATGTCTTTCAGCCTTATAGGTCATCATTTGAATCAAAAGACTGTGCGGAATCGAAACAAATGATTGGTTGTTCTTTTTACCCATATTCGAGTTTTGTTTCCAGTCTTTGTTTTGACCAATGATGATGGTGTCGATATCTTCTTCTAAAGCCATTTGTTCGATTTGACAACTTGCTTTATGAAATAAATCCTTCATTTGATTGAAACGTTTATGGTTGATTTTTTCTAAACGTTTGGATGTAAATGGTCCTTCTTTTGGATTTTTCCCATGACGAAGAATACCCATATAATGAGCTTTTAACTGGTTATATCGTTGATTAATGGATTTAATGTTTTTGCCCTTCACTAATACAGGTCTTCGACCTGTGTTTGTGACGATGGTTGCAAGGTTATC
>NZ_VLKZ01000016.1 GCF_007830185.1 Halalkalibacter nanhaiisediminis
CAAGTGCTGGAAGACCGTCAATGTGTTGCCTAGTTTTTGGCAACCATTTACTGGCTGAAGCAATCTCGAGCGGCTAGGCGCTGTAGTTAGACATCAGCGAATTTTTTAATTATCTCTTTTAAAAAACGGAGGACAAATCAGATGTATACACGACGAGATATGACTGAGCTTGCAATGATGTCCATTCATGACTGGACAGACGAAGAATTAGCACATTTCCATCATAGTTTGCAGCAAATGACTCCTTATTTAAATGTAGAAGGAACGAGCATACATCGTGAAATCATTCTAGAAATCGAAGGAAGAGGCGGCTTGAAGCGAGAAACAGATTGGACAAATTGGATTAATGATTTTTAATGAGTGCGGGAAGGAAATCCTTCTCGTTTTTTTATTTTCTTATAATATATTTTTTCTGAAGATTCGTATAGAATTAAATAGTAAGTAAAATTTTAATAAATAAGGAGAGATAGTATGAAAGCAGTTGTTTATGAACAATACGGGGATCCTGCTGTATTAAAAGTGAGTGAAGTAGAAAAACCAACTATTAAGCCTAATCAAGTTTTAATAAAAGTAAAAGCAAGCGGCATTAATCCAGTGGATACATATTTCAGAAAAGGCATTCGCCAAGTTGATTCATTCCCATACATTCCTCACTTCGATGTTTCAGGTGTTGTATCAGAAGTGGGATCAGAAGTAGAGAATATTAAAATTGGAGATCACGTTTGGGCTACCAATGCAAAAGGAGCTTCTGCAGAATATGTAGCTGTTGCAAGCAATTTTGTTTTCCCTCTTCATGCTGATCTCCCTTACGCAGACGGGGCAGCATTAGCTATGCCATTTATGACTGCTCATCTTGCTCTTCATTTTAAAGGAAATCTACAAGAAAATGAATCTGTCCTTATTTTCGGTGCTGCTGGAGCTGTCGGTCATGCGGCAGTACAGCTTGCTAAACAAGCAGGTGCGCATGTCATTGCAACAGCAGGAAACGCTGAAAAAGCTGAGATTGCTCGCAAAGCTGGAGCGGATCATGTCATTATGTATAAGGAAGAAGATATCGTTGCCCGTGCAATGGAGTTAACAAATAACGAAGGAATTGATCTAATCCTTGATATGTCCTTAAGTGAAAATATTGAAAAGGACCTTGAAATGGTCACGGTTGGTGGTCGTATCGTCACAATCGGATCACCTGTTAATAACACTCCAACATTGCCATGGCGCCAATTGAATATGAAAAACGCTTCATTACTCGGCATTCTCTTATTTACAGCACCACTAAAAGAATTAACACGAGCGGGCAAGGAAATCTCTGAAAGCTTTAGTAATGGAATGCTTACAGCTCATATAGGGAAAATTTTTCCGTATACAGAAGCAGCCTCTGCTCACCAATTGCTAGAGCAAAAAGAAGTTAATGGCCGTATTATTTTAAATCACGAAGAGTAATGTTTAGAAAGAGCTTTATCAACGGCCGTTGATAAAGCTCTTTCTTTTTTATTCCAATCCTCCTCAATAGTTATTAGTAAATCAATAAAAACGGGAGAAAATAAATGATAACGACACATGAAAGGAGATCAATGAATGGAAAAGGAATTGTATTATGTCAATCTTAACCCAATAAGCATGGAAACCATTAGTCCTGTAAAAGTAAATGATGGGCAATTAATCGAATATGAAATCGAAGCAACTCCAGCCGAGAAAAAAGCTTTAGAGGATCTACTACATGAAGTACAAGCACATGATATGGAGCTTGGGAACATGTTTACATTTAAGCATTTCGATGATCAAGTAGGAGATATCGATCGAAACGAGTTCCAGCGTGGCTTAAATGATGTATTTGAAGAATTATACCGCTTAGGAACCGCAGAAACAAAGCAAAAAATCGAGGAAATTCACTTAATTAATGACGATCAGTAATAAAGGGATCATTTCCCTTTATTACTCGTCATCCGTCAAAAATTAAAAATTCGAACGTGATTGCCCGCCATCGACATTGATCGTTGCACCAACAATCCAGCTTGCTTTCTCTGAAGCGAGAAAAGCGACAACATTAGCGACTTCTTCAGGCGTTCCAAAACGCCCTGCTGGAATTTCATTTTCTACAAATTTATTCATTTTCTCTGGATCCTGCTCTAAACGCTTTTGCCAATTTCCTGTCGGATGTAAAATCGAACCAGGAGCGACACCATTCACTCGAATTCCACTTGAAATCGCTTCGTCAGCCAACGATTTCGTGAAGCTAATCATCGCAGCCTTCGCACTGTTATATGTAACCTTGCCACCAGATTCTCTTCCGAAGATCGAGGAAATATTAATAATGCTTCCTGATTGCTTTTCCTTTAAAATTGGTAGCACAAGCTTACTCAGGTGAACAGCCGAGAAATAATTCAATTCAAATGCAGCATGAAAATCAGCTAAGTCTGTTTCTGCTGTTGTTGTGCCATTACTTCCACCAGCATTATTGACAAGCACATCAATCGTTCCGTACTGACTAATCACTTTTTCAATGACTTGTCCTCGTTCTTTTTCACTTGTTAAGTCAGCCTGAATCGCAAGAACATCACCTAATTCAGCACGGGCTTGCTCTAATGTTTCTTCTCCTCTTGCAACAATCGCCACCTTCGCTCCTTCATTTACAAAAGCTGTTGCAATCGCGCGACCTATTCCTTTTGAACCACCTGTAACAAGTATGACCTTATCATTTAACTGTAAGTCCATAGCCATCCTCCTTATAATGATTGTTGAATAATTTTTTGATGTGAAACTGGAAAAGCGAACTGCTCCACATCACTCTTCTTTACCCATTTTCGCGTCTCTGACTCAACATCCGGGCGCCCTTTCACTATTACCTCATAAACGCTAATACGCCAAATCAAATGAGAGAAAACATGCTCCACCGTTTGCACAGGCTTTCCTACTTTACCTTCGATGTGAAAATCTTCTTTTAATACTCCTTCTAATTCCTCTACTTGGTTTGCTAGGCTGACCGTTTCGATATTAGGAAATTGCCATAATCTCGCAAGCAAACCCGTCTCTGGTCGTTTTTCAATCAAAACGTCATCGTCTTCATTTCGAATGATCACGGCGGCCATTTGCTTGAGTACTGGTTTTTTCTTTTTTGATTTTATCGGTAATGTATTTTGAATGCCTGCATGATTCGCTCTGCACTGTTCTCTTACAGGGCAAAGTAAGCAACCGGGCGAAGTTGGTGTACAAATAAGCGCCCCCAGCTCCATTAATCCTTGGTTAAACGAAGACGGGTCTTCTTTTGATATCAAATCATAAAGGATGCGCTCAAATATTTTTCTCGTCGCAGGCTTTGCAATATCTTCTTCTATTAACAAAATTCTTGATAACACACGCATCACATTACCATCAACTGCCGGCTCAGGTTTTCCGTAAGCAATGCTCAAGATTGCTCCTGCTGTATAGGGGCCAACTCCCTTTAATGTAGAGATTTCTTCACGTGTGTCAGGAACCTTGCCGCCGTATTCTTCAACGACCTCACGCACTGCTGTCTGTAAATTACGAACACGCGAATAATACCCTAACCCTTCCCACGCTTTTAATATTTGATCCTCCGTTGCAGTAGCTAATGCTTCTGGTGTTGGAAATTCTCGCATAAAAGCCAGGTAGTATGGGATCACTGTATCAACCCTTGTTTGTTGAAGCATAATTTCCGACACCCATACACGATATGCATCCTTCGACTGGCGCCACGGCAAAACGCGTTGATTTTCGCGAAACCAATCAATCAAATCTCTTTGAAAACCATTCATGTCAAAATCCCTAAGCTGTTCTGTACTCAAAATAATCCTCCTCTTAATTTTTACGCTGAAAAGCCCAAAAATGAATTTTCTCTGAACCACCCTCGATATAAGGAATAATTTGACTAAAAAGCGTATGTTCATGAGATTTTCTTAATTTCTTTAAAGCATGATAATGAGAGGATGTCGGTACTTCATACATCTCAACATAGAGATGAGGTTGATCTTCAGCCACATACCATTGAATACGGCTAGCACCATAATCAGGTAATGCTTCAATAATCGACTCCATTGCACGCTCATATGCCTCAACTTTTTCTTCTGAAACTTTATATTCCATAAAAATTTGCAAAGGTTGCGTCATCTTTATTGATCTCCCCTTTTTATTCGTCTATGATTCGGGTATAAATAAACTATATCATCATTTATGAATGAAAAAATAAAAGGAGGTTCTTGCGAAGTGGATACAGGTACTCATGTTGTAATGGGGCTTTCATTAGGTGGACTTGCAACGATTGATCCAACGATTGCAAATGATCCACTGCTACCAACTTCGATAATGATCGCCACCATTATCGGCTCTCAAGCTCCTGATTTTGATACGATATTAAAACTAAGAAATAACGCTGTATACATTCGCAACCATCGAGGGATTACACATTCACTGCCAGCCATCCTTCTATGGCCTCTTTTGATAACAGGAGGAATTATTACATTTACGCCAGAAACAAATTGGCCACTCGTCTTGCTCTGGTCGTTTATCGCCGTCTTCCTCCATGTATTTGTCGATATTTTTAACGCGTATGGTACACAAGCACTTCGTCCGATTTCAAATAAATGGATCGCTCTCGGTGTGATCAATATTTTTGATCCCTTTATTTTCTTTAGTCATTTAGCTGCATTTAGTTTATGGGCATTCGGCACACCCACAGGACCTACTTTTCTTGTTCTCTATATCGTTTTAATTTTGTATTACACATGGCGTATTTATGAGAAGAAAAAAGTAGTCCAACATGCTAAAAAGCTACATTCTGATGCTACTCATGTTTTTGTTTCACCATCGATTCGTTGGAACCAGTGGCATTTAGTTATTAGAACACCAGAATTATTATTTGTTGCTGAATCGCGTAACAATGAAATCGAGTATTTTGAACAATATTCATTTGACCCAATTCCAGATATTCCTGTCATTAATACTGCACGAAAAGATTCGAACTTAGATGCTTTTTTATCTTTTTCACCAACATACCGCTGGGAAGTTGAAGATAAAGATGACATGATTGAAGTTCGTTTTATCGATTTGCGCTATCGAAGCAAGGGTCATTACCCGTTTGTCGCAATTGTTCAACTTGATGAAAACCTAAATATTATTAGCTCATACACAGGCTGGGTTTTCAGTGAGGAAACATTACAAAAGAAATTAAATGTCATAACTGAATAAGAGACTGATTCCATTAAATGTCCTCTACCTCTAATGATTTTACATCATATAATCATCAGAAGAGTTAAGGGCAAGCTTTAAAGTGAGTCAGTCTCAAACTTAGATGTCTAGTGCAAACGCCTAGCCGCTCGAGGTTGCTTCAGCCTGTAAATGGTTGCCTAAAACCTGCAATACATTGACAGGCTTCCAGCACTTTCAGCTCGTTGATCAAGACGCTTTCACTTTTCTTAGTGCTTTAAATGATCTTCGTTATTTAAATGAGCAAATTTCTGCTTCTTAGGCTCATATTTATGCAAATGTGGACCGTACTGATTAATCCATTTGATGACAATCTGCTCTGTCACATCTGGTCCTTTGTACTCCCAGCCGCCTTTAGCCCTTGACGTTTCAAAATCCTCCCAAAGACTTTCAACCCATGTGCGTGCCTGAGTAGCTGTTATAGCTGAATTAACGCTTAGTAGCTGCTCTGTTAGCCGCTTAAAACGATCTTCCATTTCCCTTCCTCCTTTGACAATGTTTATGACTTATAACGTTGTGATATATGCCAATACTATATGTGAGCACTTATTAAAGGGGGTTCACCAATGAGAAACAAAGCTAAGGACTTTCCGAATCACATTTCGTTTAAAGGAAAATCACCGAATCATAATGAGCATGAATCTAAGCGAGCTGACGGAACAATCAACACTCGCCCAAGAGAACGAATGCGACAAGGCGATGAATAAAAACTTGCTCTAAAGCACAAGGGTATTTTACATGCCCACAGGATGTGCTGTGTACTAGTTCTTAAAACATCGAGAGAAGTGAGGTGCCTTCTACTATGGGTAAGGAGAAAAACACACTACAATATAAAAGTCCGTTCGATTCGCCTCGTGCGAACCCGAAGCATGCAGATAACCAAGTAAACGGTGAAACCCAAATGACTCAACACGATATTGTGCTCAGAAATAACGTAAGAGCTCGTAGAAGATAAAATGGTTAACACATGGAAGGTGACACAAAAACTAAGGCATCTGACCTCTTAGATAAGTTCAGTTCCTTATATGTCACCTTCTCTTTCGTTTGCTAATAAAGAAATTGGCACAGCATCAAGAGCTGTCCCATTATCACGATAGCCCCAAGCAAAATGACCATTCATATAAGAAATTTGAAATATTGATTCCCCATCTATAAGTGTATAAGTCTTTCCTGGTTTGAAATCCTCTGGATCAAGCAAATAAGCCTTTGCCATCAATACTCTTCGTTCATATACAGCGAATTCGTTCATCATTCCTAACTGCTCTGCTTTTTTCGCTTTCTCATTTAGCCTAGCAATTTCTGTTTGAAGTTCAAATTCACTCATTTGACTAAATCTCTTTGTATCCATATTTCATCCCCCTTTTTTCTCTTCTTTATTATAGAGGAAACTGAGTCACCAAACCATGTTCCTTAATAGTTAAATGATTAGTCCTCTTCTCTTTGCGATAAAAATTTATCAATGAGCTCGATTGAAAATCCTTTTCGATACAGAGCCTGCTTTACTCTTTGTTGGTACTCCCAACCTTGATATTTCCCCGCGTACTTCCGTAAAACCTTTTCCCCTTGATGGCAAAGGGCTTCGTATTCCGCATCTGCCTCTTTTGAGACATCAACATTCTTCATCGCTTCCATAATTATTTGGCGTGAATAACCTTTCGTTAGTAATTGATTTGCCAGCTTATCGGAAAAAGCTTGGCTCGACTGCTTCGTATTACGTTTTGTTTGTTTTTCTAGCCATTTAACCATTTGATCAATTTGCTCATGAACTGTAAATGATTCAAGTGCAGTCTCAATGGTCGCAGCATTCACACCCTTTTGTGCCAGTTCTTGCTTAAGCTTCAAAGGGCCCTTCATCAATGTTATTTTTTTCGTTCGAATAAACGCATCAGCAAACTCCGTATCATTTAAAAGACGCTGATTGATTAATTGTTTAATGACAGCCTCAATATGCCGCTCTTCCTTTTCCTTTTTCTGAAGGTATGCGCGCACTTCTTCAACCGAACGCATACGATAGGAAAGATAATTTATAGCAAGATAATAAGCCTTTTTCTGTTCATCTTCATCGACTAACTTCATTAAATGCTCTTCATCTAATTCAAGCCCTTTTTTCAATCCATATTTAATGAGTAAATCTTCATCGACACTTAATGCATATTCCTCACCCTGACCACGATCAAGGAATAAATTGTAACGTGATTTATTTCGTTTTTGCACAGAAATTTTCGTGACAACTGCCATAAAGACCAACTCCCGTTTTAACTTCTTCCTTATATTAAAAAAATACTATAAAATTAATACATATTTATTATACATAATGACTACAATTGGCCAACATTGGGTAAAGAATGAACTAAGTAGAACCATTAAGGAGGAAATGTAAAATGAAAATTGCCATCTCAGGTGGTTCTGGATTCATCGGAACGAAGCTCACTGACCGATTAGTTGATCAAGGTCATACTGTCTACATTTTAACAAGGAATGCAGCAAACAAACCAGCAAAATCAAATGTGAAGTACGTGGAATGGCTAAAAGATGATACCAATCCCGAAGTTGACTTAGAAGGTATTGATGCAATTGTAAATTTAGCTGGTGAATCAATTGGTGATGGGCGCTGGACATCCGAAAGAAAAAAGCAAATCCTCGAGAGTAGAATTAATTCAACTCGTGCAGTGATGGATGTGTTGAAAAAATTAAATGAAAAGCCTGACGTCCTAGTAAATGCTTCAGCTATCGGTTATTACGGCAACTCACAAATGGAAACATTTACTGAGGACTCACCCCCAATTGAAATGAATTTTCTTGCTGATGTCGTTCAAAAATGGGAAGCAGAAGCAGCAAAAGCCTCTGAACTTGGAATAAGAGTAGCCTATTGTCGTCTTGGCATCGTACTTGATAAGAACGAAGGGGCATTGAATAGGATGTTACTTCCTTACCGACTTTTTATAGGTGGAACGATCGGGTCAGGTGAGCAATGGCTAAGCTGGGTTCATATTGATGATGTTGTCGGAATGTTTCAATTTGCGATTGAGAATGAAGAGGTAGAAGGTCCAATGAATGTGACAGCCCCTTCTCCAATACAAATGAAAGATTTCGGAAAGCAGGTTGCTACCGTTTTAACTCGTCCACATTGGATTCCAGCACCAGCCTTTGCCTTGAAAATCATACTTGGTGAAATGAGCACACTTGTGTTAGACGGTCAAAAGGTATTACCGAAAAAAGCAGAAGAACTCAATTATCCATATGCTTTCCTTTCACTTAAACCCGCACTTGAAAACTTATTAAAATAAGTGGAATAAGATCGAACTTTCAGATAAAAATAATATCTTTTTCTTCAGAAAATATGGTTAATATTTCGTTCATAAAAGAGAAAAATTTTCATGAAAAGTTAATAAAAAAGAGTATCTTTTTCGCAAAAAAACATTTAATATATAAAAGGATTCTAGAGCAAATGAGCGAATAAGTACCTTAACATGTACTTTTACTATAATAACCACCCTAGAATACCCATAATCGCTTTATATTGAATTATATAAGCATTGGGAAGGCAATTGGTGCGCCACCAGCTATGCTGGTTCTAGTGGGTTCGATTCCCACCCCGAATTTGATAATCAAGACTATTAAATTCGAGGGTGGAGCCACATCTCTGCTCTCACGCCAAAGGGGGGCTTTTTTGTGATTTTGAAAAAACGAGACGTCGCTGATTGTCATGCTTTGTACGAATTATTAGTGGACCCGGCTGTGTTTCCATTTGTTCGTCAAAAGGCAGATTCTTATGATGAGTTTGTGTTCTTAACGAAGCAGACAATTGAAGCTGAAGAACGCGGCGAACTCATCTCCCGCACGATTGTTGACGAGTGGGGTGCACCAATCGGAACGATTAATTTATTTGATGTTTCTGATCAAAGTGGCTTCTTAGGCACTTGGGTTGGCAAACCGTACTTCGGTAAGGGCTATAACAAGCTAGCTAAAGATGCTTTTTTCGAGGAACTATTTTTCACATGTGATATTCAAACAGTTTTCATGCGCATTCGTAAAGAAAATATAAGATCATACATGGCAGCAAACAAATTACCTTATTGTACGCTTGCTAATGAAATTCGCCAAGATATCTATAATAAGATTAATAAAGATGGTGATATCTATAACCTTTTTCAAATTGAAAAGGATCAATATCACTTGCATATGATGAGAACACAGCAACAATCTCTTGATGAATTTGATGTAAAAGAAGCATAATAAACGGTAATCTTGCCCATACTAATGAGCATCTCTTACGAAAGTGGTGGTCAATTATGGAAAGTAAAAAACGCCGTGCAGAAGAAGAACGAAGCACTTTACGGAAAGCTCAAGAAGTACGTTACGCTGCTGAATTTAGAGCTGCGGACAGAGCAGCTCGAGGTCAACTCAATTCTAAATCCTAAGCGTATAGAAACATGTCTCTGACTCATAATAAAGTATGGTAAGCAATCGCGTACCATACTTTTAACTTTATGGAGGGGCTTGAACATGGCTAAAATGGGTAAAAAAAATAAAAACAGACAACAACAAGAAATGCAGCAACAACATAACACAGAGTTTGGAAGTGAGCTAACTGATTCTATTAGCACACCACAGCAAAAGCCAGCGTCACATCGTTCAAAGAAGCAAAAATAAAGGATCTGTCGAAAGCCCACGAGAAATTTATCTTTCTTCGTGGGCTTTCTTAATTTATTTTTAATAATCTTATCAAACTAGCTAAACCCTTGATGTCATAGGGGTTTTATCCCCTCTGAATAATTCTCTATTTTTCAATTTGTTAGAATACTTAACCATTTGGTAGCATTTACAGCAATTCTCACCCTTATTCCACTTAATCCTATCTAAGCGTTAATTATGCCGAATAATCCCCGTTAAGCTACGTTGCCATCATTTTGATATCCCCTTATGATTAATTTGTGAACAAAAATTGGACGCAAGGGGGCAACCAGTATGAAAAGTCAAATCGCACCTGCACCTGCAAAATTAGAAACAGTTCGCTTTGAGAAACCAACTGTTGAAGACGGCGCAGCAATGTGGGAATTAGTCAATCAATCAACACTTGATCAAAACTCTGCTTATAAATACATTATGATGGCTGAATTTTTCGCCGAAACATGTGTGGTAGCAAAGGAAAATGATAAACTTGTTGGCTTTGTTACTGCATTTATTCCTCCAGAACGAAAAGATGTTGTCTTTGTTTGGCAAATAGGAGTTGATTCTTCTCAACGTGGTAAGGGACTTGCATCAAAGCTACTTGAAGAGCTTGTTCAGCGTCATAAAGGCACAAATGTAGAATATGTTGAAGCAACTGTTACTCCTTCAAACAAGGCATCTCAAGCACTTTTCCGTCGTTTAGCTAGAACCCACAATACGGAATGTGAAGTAACTGAGTGCTTTCCAGAAGAATTATTTCCAGGTGATCATCATGAAGAAGAACTCACCTTTCGAATCGGGCCGATTAAATAAATATAAAATTAATTTTTAAATTGTGGTTTAAAAAAAGTTAAAACGGGGAATTGTATATTAGCTTAAATACTCTACTTAGTATAGGTATTTTAAATTAGGAGGAGAAAGTGAATATGACTAAAACAGATATGAAGGTTTTTGAAAAACTTGAATCTGAGGTACGTAGTTACTGCCGTAGCTTCCCAACTGTTTTCACAAAAGCAAAAGGCTATAAAATGTGGAACGAAGAAGGTAAAGAGTACATTGATTTCTTCTCAGGGGCTGGCGCATTGAATTATGGTCATAACGATCCAGTAATGAAATCAAAATTAGTTGACTATATTTTAAATGATGGGGTTACCCATTCACTTGATATGGCAACAGCACCGAAAGCTGAGTTTTTAGAAACATTTAACGAAGTGATTCTAAAACCAAGAAATCTTGATTATAAAGTGATGTTCCCTGGTCCTACTGGAACAAATACAGTTGAGAGTGCACTGAAGCTCGCTCGTAAAGTAACTGGACGTACTGACATTATTAGCTTCACAAATGGTTTCCATGGAATGACAATTGGTGCATTATCAGTTACTGGAAATTCATTTAAACGAAAAGGAGCTGGAATTCCATTACAAAATGTCGTAACAATGCCGTATGATAGCTTTGTTAATGACGACCTCGACACTCTGGAGTATCTCGAACGATTCCTTGAAGATTCAGGTAGCGGAGTTGCTATCCCTGCAGCAATGATCCTCGAGACAGTCCAAGGTGAAGGCGGTATTAATGCTGCACGATTCGAGTGGTTACAACGCATAGAGTCCATTTGTAAGCGTTGGGGAATTCTTCTTATCGTCGATGATGTTCAAGCTGGTGTAGGACGTACAGGTACTTTCTTCAGTTTTGAAAAAGCAGGTATTATCCCTGATATCGTATGTATGTCTAAATCAATCGGTGGTTATGGTACACCACTTGCCATAACACTTATTCGCCCTGAGTTAGACATTTGGGATCCTGGTGAGCATAATGGAACATTTCGTGGAAATAACCATGCATTCATCACAGCTACAGCTGCACTAGATTACTGGAAAGATGAGACGTTCGAGAAGAGCATTCAAGAGAAATCAGAACGTATTTACAAGTTCCTAGAGGACATTGTAGCGAAATATCCTGAAATCAAAGGTGAAGTTCGTGGTCGTGGTTTCATGGTTGGTGTTGCATCTGAGATTGAAGGATTAGCATCTCGTGTTTCAGCAGAAGCGTTTGAGCGTGGTTTGATTATGGAAACAGCTGGTCCTAACGATGAAGTATTCAAGCTATTCCCAGCACTAACAATTGATGAGAGTGGCTTAGAAAAAGGATTTGAAATTATTGAGAACAGTCTTAAAGCTGTCCTTGGAACAAAAGAGCTCGTTGGAAACTAAGTTTTAGAGGGGAATCTCCCCTCTTACCATACAATAAAATACGTAGACAACAACTTGGAGGTTATTGGACATGAAAGTAGTTGCACTTAAAGACATTATCGGAACAGATCAAGAAGTAAAATCAGATAACTGGACTAGCCGTCGTCTTCTCTTAAAGAAAGACGGAATGGGCTACTCTGTACATGATACAGTCATAAAAGCAGGTACTGAAACTCATATTTGGTACCAAAATCACTTAGAAGCGGTTTATTGCATTGAAGGTGAAGGCGAAGTTGAAACACTGAAAGACAATAAAGTTTGGCCAATCAAGAAAGACGAGATTTACGCCTTAGACCAAAATGACGAGCACCTTCTTCGTGCGAAAACAGATATGCGTATGGTTTGTGTATTTAACCCACCTATTACAGGTACTGAAACGCATGATAAAAATGGTGTTTATCCAGTCTTAGATGATGAATAAGAAAAAGCTGGCTCTTCTAGAGTCAGCTTCTTCTCTGTTCTATTTCACCTGATGGATTAAAAGCTTTCCTTCTAATCCGTGAATTAAGTTCTCGGCAGCTAATTTTCCCATTTCCATTCTCGTTTCGATTGTCGCACTACCTATATGCGGAAGAAGAGTCACATTAGAAAGCTCATGCAATGGATGGCTTGATGAGATCGGCTCTGAATTATACACATCTAGACCAGCAGCATAGATCTCTTCATTTTTTAAAGCTTCGTATAATGCTTCTTCATCCACATTCGTTCCCCTTGATGTATTAATAAAAATCGCCGTCTCTTTCATTTGTGAAAACTGCTTAGCTCCGATCATTTGATATGTTTCCTTAGTCGATGGCGCTAGTAAGACGATAAAGTCTGCTTTTTCAAGTAATTCATCAAGCTCACAATAAGTTGCGCCCAACTCCTGCTCTGCTTCTCGATTTCGACTTCGATTATGATAGAGAATATCCATCGAAAATCCTTTCGCCCGCTTAGCCACAGCAAGTCCAATTCTTCCCATTCCAATAATTCCTATTGTCGCACCATGAACTTGTTGACCCGTTAAGAAAAATGGTGCCCAATTCTTCCATTTATCTTCGCGAATAACATCAATTCCTTCACTAATTCGACGCCCTGCCGCAAGCAATAGAGCAAAGGTAAGGTCTGCTGTTGCTTCTGTTAACACACCAGGCGTATGTCCAACAGGTATCTCTCTTTTCTTCGCTTCCTCGATATCGATATTATCATACCCAACAGCCATCGTACTGATCACTTTCAATTTTTGAGCTCGGTCTAATAACTCTTTATCAACTTGATCCGCTACATTACAAAACAGCCCGTCAGCATCCTCTATCTCTTTAAACAATTGTTCACGAGGCATCGGTTCATTTTCAACTTCCCACATGACAACATCATATTTATCTTCTAGCTTACTAGTGATTTGACTTGGTAATTTACTTGTAATAATAATTTTCATTCCTCAAGTCTCCTTCTCGCTTTTAATTGTCTTATTAATAGCTTTCGAGAAAAAACAACAAAATCCTCTTTGTTTTACTCGTATCTTCCTCTCTTTTCTCGTATGATTAATTAAAATGAAATTTGAGGAGAGAAAATGGTGAAGTCATTTATTCTTACTTTTTCGAAAAAAGTTTTTTCTAAGAAAATCAGCCTTATTTTATTAGTTTTGTTATTCATCTATATTGGTGGGATCATTTACGGGGTTTATCGACCTCTTCCTCACGAAGATCTCTCGTTTCAAGGGGACGAACATTTAATCGAGAGCCCCACTTTTTTAACAGATGTAAGCTATGAAAAAGACGGTAGCAGAGTGTATGAACATGATATTTTTGATTATTCATTCAAAGTGATTGATGAAGCTGAGGAGTTAATCGTTGTTGATATGTTTTTATTTCATGATGTCTATGATGAAGGGGATTCGTTTCCTCCCTTAACAGATGAATTAACAGATGCATTGATTCATAAAAAGCAAAATCATCCTTCCATTGAGATCGTCGTCATTACTGATCCTGTTAATTCGATGTATGGTGCTTACGAGCCCGAACATTTTCTTAATTTAAAGGAAGCAGGCATTCCTGTTGTCGTGAGTGAACTAACACCTCTTCGTGATTCAAACCCCCTCTATTCTAGTGCTTGGAGACTCATCTTGAGATGGTTTGACTATTTGAATTGGACAGGCTTACCTCACCCACAAGGATCCAATGGTGAAGATGTAACGATTCACTCTTATTTGACAGCCTTAAACGGAAAAGCAAACCATCGAAAGCTTATTATTACTGAAAAAGAGGCGATCGTGAGCTCAGCGAATCCGCATGATGCGAGTGCTCTCCATAGCAATGTAGCTTTCGCTGTTAAAGGAACTATTATTAATGACTTACTACAGACCGAGCAAGCTGTCACAGAGTACTCTGCAAACTTAGCATTACCAACAGTTGACTACACCGACAACCATGGAGATCAGGTGACAAGCCAAGTTCTTACTGAGGGGAAAATTCGTGAAAAACTATTAGAATTGCTCAGTGAAGCAAGCTCAGGCGATACGATTTGGATTGCTCTTCTTTATTTATCAGAACGAGATGTGATAGGGGAATTACTAGACGCTTCTGAGCGAGGAGTAGATGTGAAGATTGTTCTTGATCAAAATATTGAATCTTTTGGGCAAGAAAAGAATGGGTTGCCAAATAAACCCGTTGCAGAGGAACTCATTTCTAAATCAGATGGAAAAATTGACGTTCGTTGGTATGAAACAGAGGAAGAGCAATATCATCCTAAGCTGTTATTTATCGACGGGCCTGATAAAAGTCAAATAATAAGCGGATCTGCTAATTTTACAAGAAGAAACTTGCGTGATTTAACGTTAGAAACAAGCTTATTTATTGAAGCTCCAACAAACGACGCTGTCTCAACAGATGTTCGAGAATATTTCACAAGAATTTGGACCAATGAAAATGGAATTTATACTACTGATTACGAGACACACAGTGATGATTCTCTTTGGCTTAGAGCACTGTATCGGCTTCAAAAATTAACGAACACATCAACTTATTAATCGTTTCTCCTTTATTCTGCTTGCCCGTGAAAACTACTTTAGACTATCTAGTATATACTAGATAGTCTAAAGTACAGGCTTGCAGCTGCTAGATTTAAAGAAAATCCTCCGCTGTATTTTTCTATTAATGGACATAGAGTTGTTGAATTTTGGTCATTTACATGTAATAACGACTTTCATATCTAATCTCCTTCTCACTCAAAGTTGTCATATATACTTCTTTGTGAAAGAAGGACGGACTCCCGCTTAATTCTTTCATAACTGATGTATCAAAAAACGAGAGACATAACATCGTTACGCCTCTCGTTTTTCTATTTTCCTACATATACTTATAAGCAGACTTACCATTCTTTTTGACATCGTACATATTATGATCAGCTATTTTTAATAAATGCTGAATGGACTGATCTTCCTTCTCTTCTCTTCTACTTATCCCTATACTCATTGTTAGATTGATAGAGTGATTGTCGATTGTAAAGGGCTCTTTCATGAGCGACATGATTCTTTCAGCAATGACTTCCACCTCGCCATCTGTTTCCGCCCAATAATCTACAATGACTAGGAATTCATCTCCACCCATTCTAATAATGGCATCTGAATCACGCATATTTCGGTTAAGCCTCTTTGCAAATTCAATTAATACTTGATCGCCAACATCATGGCCATAAGTGTCATTTATTGATTTAAAATCATCGATATCTATGAAAAGAAAAACTAGATCTTTTTCAACATTTATTTCTTCTGATCGAATTCTTTTTAAATAATTTCGGTTATAGAGACCTGTTAAACTATCTATTAAGGTTGTTTGCTCTAACTCAACAACATAACTAAATAAAGAAGCCATCGCTTGTAAGAGTCCAATATGCGTATCATTTAACTCCAAATCCTGTCGATCCATTGCACAAATCGTCCCATAACATTGATTTGTACTCGTCATGATCGGCACACCAATAAATGAACAGGCTCCTAGCTGACTGGTGATATCCATATCTATCGAAAGCGGATGCGTTGTTGTATCTGAGATGTACAGATATGATGAGCGATTTTGAAGTACTAAACTACAATAGGATTGCATGAAAGGTATCGCTTCACCTTCTTTAACGATCTGTTCATCACGATTAAATGCTCTAATAATCGTATTATCTAGTCCATCATTGGTGGCAATGAATAAGGTATTCGTTCCAATAAAATCTTTAAGTACAGTCAAAATACGATCAGCTGCTTCGTCTAACGAACGATATGTAATCATGAATGGCCCCCAATCTATTGCTCTAATGGACATATATTTGTTTAAATGTTATATCATCCTTATCGACACCAAGAACCTCTAAAAAAGCAAATACATCATTAAATGTATCAACTGGGTATTGTGTTTTACACATATTCATAGTCATTTGATCGATATCATTTTGAAACTGCTTATCTTCTGCAAGATTCTTTTCTAGCTTAAATAGCAGACCGAGCACCTCATTGTCTTTTTCAAATGTTACATGACGATCACTTTGATTAAAATAAACAATCATTGGCACTTGAGTATAGGGATGAATAAAATGAGCTTTGTAAATGTTCATGATCCTCCTCCTCTGCAATATTCATTATGTTCATCATACAAAATCATCAAAAAGAATCAAGACATTTGACTCTCAATTACCATCATTTTAATTTTAACTACTAGCCATTTGAATCATTTTCCGATTTATTTCTACCCTTTTATCGATCATTTGATGTGCTGGAATCGCCGCACTAAAGTAAAATCCTTGAATGGTATCACAACCATGTTCACGAAGTAGCATCACTTGCTTTGCTGTTTCAACCCCTTCCACAACAACATTCAGCTCAAGTAATTTGGACATGTTGATAAGGGTTGAGATCATTGCTTCCGCTCTCTTATCAGTCATGATATCACGAACAAACGAACGATCAATTTTAATCGTGTCAATCGGCATCTTACGTAATTGATCAAGTGAACTATAGCCTGTCCCAAAATCATCAATACTAAGTCTTACTCCTATTTTCTTTAGTTCTTCCAAAATTAACGTTGTACTCGTTTGATCAATAACCATAGTTTCGGTGATTTCTAGCTCTAAACGGTGTGAATCAAGATTATTTTTACTTAACTCACTTTTAATCTTTTCAATTAAATTATGTTGAAACAATTGCAGCATTGATAAATTGATTGAGACAGAAGGGATATTCGCTTCTTGGTCGATCCATTCTCTCATTTGACGACACGCTTGCTCAATGATCCAGTCGCCAATCGAAAGAATTAAACCCGTTCGCTCTGCTAATGGAATAAATTCATTAGGCGGAATAAATTTTCCACTTGAATGTTTCCAACGCAAAAGCGCTTCCACACCAACTATAGCATTAGTTGTTACATTTACTTTAGGTTGATAATAGACAAGCAACTCCTTACGTTCAATTGCCTTTCGTAAATCAGCTTCCAAACGCAACATTTCATTCGTTTTGGTCACCATCTGTTCTCGGAAGAAAGCATAGTTAAGTCGATGCTTTTTGGCATAATCAAGAGCAAAGTGAGCATTCTTCTCAAGCTCTCCCAACTTCCGTCCATCCTCAGGGTATTTCGCTATACCAATTGAAATCGTCAGGAAAAATTCATACTGATCAATGTGTACAGGTTCTTCTAATCGTTTAATCAATCTTTTAAACATCGTTACTGTTTCCTGTTTCGTTCGGTTTACTTCATCGATCACAGCAAAACGACTATCACTCACTCTTGCTACATATGTTTCTGGAAAAAGAGAGGAATGAAGGCGCTCAGCTAGTAGCTTTGTGACTTGGTCAGCTAATAGTTGTCCGACATGCTCCCTAATAAAATTCAGCCGACTCACTTTGATCATATAAAGTGAAAATGCAGGCGTTTGATCTGCCCTCACCTTTTCAGCAAGTGTATATTTCAGCCCTTCATAATTAGCAAAATCTGTTACAGAATCATGAAAAACAAGATAACGAACTTGCTTATTCGCTTTTTCTTCATTCGTTATGTCTGTAATCATACCTCCTAATCTTACTAACTCCCCATTAGGCGAATAAATCGGATAAACTTGTTCACGCACCCACTTAACGCTCTGGTCCTTATGAATAATACGGTATTTTACCGTTAAGGTTTCTTTTGCCTTTATCCAATCCTGCCATTCTTCAAAGCGGCCTTTCACACGGTCTTCGAGATAAATCACATCATACCAAAGATTCGGCTGCTCAATAATTTCTTCGACGGTATATCCATATAAGTCATAGACATAATTTGATATTTGAAGCATTTCATTCGTCTTTGCATCCTTCAACCAAATAATTGCATCCACTTCCTCATATAGGCTTTCTAGTTGGTCTTGAAATTCATCCCGTTCTCGAAGTCTTTTAAAGAACATAATAGAAAAAGGAATAAAAGCAGAAATAAACAAGAAATCTATTAAATAGCTAAACCATCTTAGGTTTAATCCAAATAAAGGGATAACATAATAATTTAGTAAATGTAGTAATAAAATAAAACAGATCAACATCATTAAATGATAGATGGAAAGTTTGTAGCGTGGTCTCTGCATGATTATCCCTTCTTTCCTTCCTTGCTATTACAAGATACCTTTTCCAATATTAATATAACTTTTCAATCATTCGACAAAAACCATCATAATCCTTCTTTCTCATTTTATAAAAAAGAGTGACTCTTCACAAGGCCTTATATCACCTCATTTTTTGAGCTTTTAATGGAAGTGATCAGTAGTCATAATTGCCTCGATACACCCTTTATTATCTACTTATTTATTTTTTTAACATATTTTCAATAAATCTCGAAATCAAAAATGGGGTTATATTAGTAAAATAGGGAGTGTATAAACGCTCGGTCCATTTATGTGCATCTTTCCCAAAAGGGCCAATATTCACAGTGCTCATATTCAATCGCTTCATCGCATCAAACGGTAAATGATAACCTTTCCCAAGTGCAGGCATTTCTTTTGTTAATGTGGCTTCGAGTGTTTTTGAACCAGACAACCGACTATAACTGACATCTGATAACCCACTAAAGTAAGCTTTTTCAACTATCGTTTCTGTGTATTCCATCTTCGCCCACTGAATTAATTCTCGCACTTCTTTTTTTAGCCGTTGATCAAGTTGGCTGAAATTATTTAACTGAACAGATGGATAAAATGGTGGTGCAAGCAATACGATATAAAATGGCGCTTGGTCTTTGAAGAAAGTCGCTAATACTTGAGCCATGGCAATCGTTAAATCCCTTGAATCTCCTCCAGCCTGCTTAACGCTTACTGCTACTTCTTTAAAAGCCTCATCAATCTCTCTTCCGAATCGTCGCTTCCCCTCTTCAAGTAGTTCACCATATGAATAAACCGTTGGCTTCGCTGGTTTCCTTGATGTCATTTCCACTGCTGCATACCGCTGCTCTAACTGTTTATGAATCCGTTCAGCACAGGAATTTGCAGCCTTTTTAATTTTTAAAATGACATCCTCTGCTGTCTGCTTAATTACAAGTACGTTTAAAGAGGCATAAGCAAATAGCGGTGTTTGCACGTCATACTCTTTCTTTAAATCAGCTAGCCTCAAAATCGTGGGCAATGGTGATTGTTCTCCGTCTACGTTTTCTTGAAACTCAGCAGCCAGCTCCAATTCTGAGACCACTTCCGCGATCATCCATGAAGCATTTACACCTGCTAATGGTTCACCTACATGAGTTTCTAACCCAACAGCACAAACAAACGGCAACATTTTCCCAGCTGATCCAGTGTAAATATAATTCGTCTCATCTCCTGGATAACTCGAAAAACTTGGCTCCGAACAAACCCCAATCATATCTTCTATATGGTGATGATCTTTCCAATCTGCTAACCAATTGACAGCTGAAAGCATTCCTTCAGAATTCCTCTCTTCATCAGGTACGGATAAAACGATGATATTGACTGGAAGCTGCCTTTCAAGCGCATCACCGAGCACAGCTAATTGGGCAACTAGACCAGCTTTCATATCCATTACCCCACGCCCAGCTAGCCAGTCTCCGCTTTCAAGCTCCTTTTTCACTTGATCTGGGAGCTCTTCCTTCTTCAGCACCTCTGTGTATTTCTCTATATCAAAAATAAACGGCCGATTTCTCCCTGTATCCTCTACACCAACTACATCAAAATGACTAAGAAGGACAAATGCTTGCTTACTCTTTTTATCCCCTTGATAAATAGCCGCGACACTAAAACGTCCTAAAGAATCATCTGGAATCGGAATACGCGTAATTTTTTCTGGCTGCTGCCGAAAATACTCATGCTCTTTTAATACATGAACCAACTCTTCACCCATTCGTTTTTCTCCGTCCGTTCCAACAATGCTGTCAATGCTAACCAACCTCTTAAGTAGTTGCATCATTTCCGTTTTCGTTCCCCATTGACCTTGCATACCATTCACCTCGACATTACGACTTATTAATCTTTACCCTAATTTCCATCTATTTATTTTATTCCCACAAAAGAAAATGCACTACCTGTTGCTTTAGAATAAAGTTTAATCAAAACACTTCAAAAACCTCTATCTTTTTCTAAAAAAGTTTGATCATTTTCTGTGCTTGTTCTTCAACAAAAGATATATGTTAGTCGAAGAAAAAAACGATGCTCTGGATAAAATAATTAATTTTCTTACTTTTTATAAAAACCGATTTTTTTGCTGATAATGTTCAATTATTTTTAATTTTTTAATCAAAATCCGAATGATAACCATTTACATATAATAAAAGTTCGTTTATAATTAATTTGTGTTTCCATAAATCATTTAACATCATTCGTATATTCTTAGAAATATGGTCTAAGAGTTTCTACTAGGAGCCTAAAAATCCTAACTACGAATGGGTGGGATTACTCTACCCATTTGTAGTTAGGATTTTTTGTCATTTTAAGATTTTGACGAACATTGCTATTAAAATTATTCTTTAAGGAGTGTATATCATGGAAAATGTATTTGATTATGAAGATATTCAGTTAATTCCCAATAAATGTGTGGTTAACAGCCGTTCTGAGTGTGATACCACAGTAACACTAGGAGGTCGTCAATTTAAACTTCCTGTTGTGCCAGCTAATATGCAAACAATCATTGATGAAAAAATTGCTCTTTATCTTGCTGAAAATAATTATTTTTATATTATGCATCGTTTTGAGCCAGAAAAACGGCTGTCATTTGTAAAGGAAATGCAGACAAAAGGGTTCTACGCTTCAATTAGTGTTGGAGTGAAAGATGAAGAATATCAATTCATTAAAGAACTTGCAAAGGCAGAGCTTACCCCTGAATTTATAACGATTGACATTGCACATGGTCATTCAAATGCTGTCATTAATATGATTTTTTATATTAAAAAATACCTACCCGAGAGCTTTGTCATTGCAGGTAACGTTGGTACCCCTGAAGCTGTGCGAGAACTTGAGAATGCTGGTGCTGATGCGACAAAAGTTGGAATTGGTCCTGGTAAAGTATGTATCACAAAAATTAAAACAGGATTCGGGACTGGAGGCTGGCAGTTAGCAGCACTTCGTTGGTGTGCAAAGGCAGCAAGTAAACCGATTATTGCTGATGGTGGAATACGAACACACGGTGATATAGCCAAATCAATCCGTTTCGGCGCATCGATGGTCATGATTGGCTCCCTTTTTGCGGGACATGAAGAATCACCAGGAGAAACCATCGAAAAAGATGGAAAATTTGTTAAAGAATATTTTGGCTCTGCTTCTGAATATCAAAAAGGTGAAAAGAAGAACGTAGAAGGTAAGAAAATGTACGTTGAACATAAAGGTTCCTTACAGGATACGTTAACTGAAATGGAACAAGATCTTCAATCTTCTATTTCATATGCTGGTGGAACCACTTTAGACTCCATTCGTCATGTAGATTATGCTATTGTCAAAAACTCCATTTTTAATGGCGATAAAGTATATTAAAGCGTTATTCAAAGAACGCTTCTAAAGGCAAGTAGTTTAATTTCATGGTGAGAATTAGAATGGACAAGCAACTTTACCTGCTGGTAGTAGAACAATAATAAAATCTGCTTTTAGAAAACTAACTCCCCCCCCTGATAAATCAGGGGGAAGCTAGTTTTCACTCTAAAACCGCACCCTTTAAAAAGTGCACTCCAAACTTTTACATTCGCAAAAAAGACATTTGTTTTCATTTTCCATCTTGCAACTTTCTTACCTTAAAAGGCTTCTCTCTTCAACTGTTACAATGTAAAACGGAGAAAGCTTTTGAGTAAATGGTTGTCCGATATTACGGCACATCATGTCCCATTGAACTATGTAAAATACTAAACCATTGATCAAGTGACATTTGGTGATCTAGAGCAGCCACTGCTCGCATAATCCTATCAGCTTGACTTGATCCAATAATTGGCATCACTTTAGCGGGATGACGTAGTAGCCATGCATAGGCGACTTCATCAATAGAAGAAGCACCAATTTCATCCTTCACTTGCTCAAGTGCAGCGCGAATACGTTCGCTTTTTTCATTTTGATTTGTGAATAATTTCCCTCCAGCAAGTGGTGACCAAGCCATTGGCGGCATCCGATGTTCAAGACACGTATTCAACGTTCCATCATCGATATTTTCAAGTTCATAAGGAGATAGCTCAACTTGATTCGTCACGAGCTTCTCATCAAGATAAGATTGTAGCATCGTTAGTTGGTGGTGTTTAAAGTTAGACACCCCAAAATAACGTACTTTCCCTGCTGCCTTCAGCTCTCTAAATGCTTCAGCTACCTCTTCAGGATTCATGAGCGGATCAGGACGATGAATAAGCAAGACATCGATATAATCCGTTTGCAAACTTTTTAGTGACTGTTCAGCTGAGGCAATAATATGAGCCTTTGTCGTATTGTAATGATGAGATTTGTGAGCTGGCCGATTCGGTGATTTTAGGACAATCCCACATTTCGTCACGATCTCAATTTTGTCACGCAAGGAAGGCTCAAGCGCTAATGCCTCACCGAAACGCTCCTCACACGTATAACTCCCGTAAATATCAGCATGGTCAAAGGTTGTAATACCTTGATCGAGTGCAAATTTAATTAATTCAAGCGTTTCATGCTTCGTTTGATTCCATTCTGACAATCGCCATAGTCCATGAACAAGGCGAGAGAAAGTTAAGTCAGACGCTAGCTGTATGCGTTCCATTGATTTCTTCCTTCCTTTAGTAAGACTTTTACCATTATAAATGATTGCATGTTATATCACCTATTTTCTTTTCAAAAATTCTATAATGAATGCCTATTTCTATTAAGGATAAGCTCCACTTCCGCTTATACACAATATGATATTGAGAAATTTAAAAGAAATGGGTGAAAACATGTTCAAAAAGAAAAATAAAGACACACGCCAAATGTTACCTTACGGGACAGCGCAGCCTTTTTATCCACTTGGACAATTCCAACCATACGGACAGTTTGGATATGGTTATGGAGACGATTACTATGGTCAATCTTGGCAGCAAGGTATGGCTGGACAACAGATGCCTACTTGGCAACAAGGTATGACGGGGCAACAGATACCTGCTTGGCAGCAAGGTATGACGGGACAACAGATGCCTACTTGGCAGCAAGGCATGGCTGGACAGCAGACTCCTTCCTGGCAGCAAGGTATGACGGGGCAACAGATGCCTACTTGGCAGCAAGGTATGACGGGACAACAGATGCCTACCTGGCAACAAGGCATGGCTGGACAGCAGACTCCTTCCTGGCAGCAACCTATGACGGGGCAGCAGATGCCTTCCTGGCAACAAGGCATGGCTGGACAGCAGACTCCTTCCTGGCAACAAGGAGTTCGAGACCATGATAGTATAAGCGATCAGGACTTTGAGACCTTAAATCCTTATTATGAGTTTCCAAGAAATCAAATTCCTTACTAACCTTTTTTAATGGTGTTTCTGATTAAAAGTTGGTTAGTTCTTAGTTGGTTAGGAACCGAACAAGACTGCTCCATCCTAGGTTGAGAGCATCGACTCATGAAAGCTTTGTTAGCAAACATCGTTCAAGTCAAGTAGCCTGAACGGTGTTTGCTATGTTTAGTCGATCTATGAACTTTAGTTAAACAACTCATCATCTAAATACTTCTTCATAATTAAAAAAGTTTGTTCTCGAATCGTCTTCTCTTCGTTTAAAAGCTGATGACGACCGTCCTTCATTAGGACAAACAAGCTTCTTGGATAATGCGGTATCGCCCACTTTAACCCGAAACGATCATCAACGGTATGATCTTGATCTCCTTGAATCATTAAAAAGGAAACCATACTCTTTTTCTGTGTCTGGTTTTCCTTTATAGCCGTTTCAAGAGCATATAGCCAATCGAGCGGCAAAACCTTTTCTTGCAAGGGATCATGTCGAGTAAATGTCAGATATGATTTATCTCCTGAATTTCGAGTAAACTTCCGTTTGAGCTTGCGCAAATATGGTTTACCAAGTTTCAACAAGATTCTGGAGATCTGCCATAAGTGGGGGCGAAATAATGGTGAAACGAGAACAACCTTGTCAAAACAATTCTTATGCTCCTCAATAAAGGCTAGTCCAACAGCAGCACCTGTACTATGAGCAACAAGATGAAGAGGACGCTGGCAATCTTGCAGCACCTTCTCCCAAACGGTAGCAAGTGAGTCTGTATAGGTCGAAAAAGCATCAATTGTCGCTCGTTCTCCACTCGAGAGCCCATGACCAAGTAAATCAAAACAGACAACAGTATAGCCATCCTTTATCAAAAAATGAATCGTTTTGCTCAATGATCCTGCATGATCAAGATAACCATGAAGCAATAAAACCGTGCCTTTAGAAAAAGGCGGTGTAAAGCTTTGAACAAATAGCTGATCATCAGCTTGAATATAACCATATTGATAGTTACAGTTTGGAAAATGGAGAGCATAAAAATCTAAATAATGTTTGATATGACCATTCAGCTTATCAACCTCGATCCCGTATTGCGGTTGATAAGACCGTATCATCTCTAATGATTGTTCAAGCCGAGCCGTGTTCATACTCCACCCACCTGTTCAGTAAAAAATAATGCCATAAATATTTGCTGTTAATTTATTAGCTCTACGCTTTCCTACGATATATGCGTTATCATGCCACATCTGCTGCTCAAACATGTGACATTAGGTATCAGCTTTTTTTATATAAAGATAAATGTAATTATATTGTAAACCGAATATCCATATTAGCTACTACCAAAAAAAGAAAAATTTGAATTAAACGATATAATCAATTTGCGTTAAAGGGCTCTAAATACAAATAGCCCAAGTTCATTACTACTGTACCAGGTTCTTTTTAAACAATAAAATGACCCCTGCTAGTGTCGTTCACAGGAGCCTAAGTATATTATTAGGATAAGGTGCAATCGTCCAGTCCTATCTAGTGGTTAATGTTGACCATGTTTCCTCTAGCCATTTATCAAAGTCAGCACCTTTGTCTCCTTCATACGTATCATACAAATCAAGTCTCATCTTTTTAACTTTTTCTTTGAAGTCTTTATATGAATGATTTTCAGGTAAACTCTTCTTTATTCTCACCAGGATTTTTTTTGTTCCTTTTATTAGTTCCCCGTTCTTGCGTTCAGGCATCGTCACCTTTTCACCCAAGGCTTGAAGTTTACGGTAAGCAGCTTCCTGCACTTTATAAACAGAATCTCCTATCATACTATGCTTTAATAATTCAATCGTCTGTTTGCTTTTCCACTGACCTAACTCTTCTACCGCATCCAAACGCTCTCTCCAATTAGATGTTCGATTAATCGATTTTTTTAACCCATCAAAATTCTCTGGTAAATCTGTTCTTGTTTCGTTATTACCCAAATTATCCAATCCCCTTCATATCAGAAACTTTCACTAAAAAACTCTTAAATACTATTGTACCAGTGAACTACCCACCACTTCAAGCACCCTTACAAGTGCTTGAAGTGGTGGGTTCTTGGGTCGTCTTTCCTTCTAGCGTACTTTTCGCCTCGGATAGCTTTGAAGCAGATTGGCTTGCAATAATAACCTGTGCCGATTCATTGAGAAAGGCCTTAGCCGTGGATAATCCAATACCAGAAGTACCTCCGACTACAACCACACGTTTTCCACTCAATGACATAGGAATATCCTCCATAGATGTTCTCTTTGATTTAACCACATCATAGTTTAACCACCTTATCTGCTTGAATACAAACAATAACACGTATTTTTCTAAAGCATGTATATGTGCTCCCCTCGGCATAGACAAAAAACATCACCAGAATTTTGGCGATGTTGGAGTAACAATCTACTATATGAAAGCAGACGAAGCTATTATTTTCAGCAAAAATCACATAACGGTTGAAAGCTCATCGGCAATTTGAGCAATTTGTTCATAGGTTTTTTTGAGTTCATTAATAGACACCGAATTATTTTCAATTTTTCTGGAAACATTTTTCATCATTTCTACCATGACGGATAATGAATGTAAAATCTCCTTTAATTGATCTGAAATATCAGTCGCAGAATCTTTACTTTTCTCAGCCATCTTTCGCACTTCATTAGCAACGACGGCAAAGCTACGACCATGTTCCCCTGCTCTAGACGCTTCTATAGAGGCATTTAATCCAATTAAGTTAGACTGGGTTGCGATGTCTTTAACAAAAGAAGCCACGGATTGAATCTTTGCTACATAATTGTTAACTATCTCTGATTCTTTATTGAGTGCTTCCATATCGTTCACAATGGTTTCAGAAGCATCGTGAACTGTATTCGTACTTGCGGTCATTTCCTCGACAAGAGCAGTAAATTCAGCAATACTCTTCTGCAAAACTGCCTGGCGATCCGTAATGTCTGTTGCAATCTTCACAACAGCCTGTACTTGACCATCTGAAGCAAAAACTGGAGTATAAAAAGCTTCAAGCCAGAGTACCTGTCCATCTTTTGAGATCCGTTTCACTTTATCATGAAAGGCCTTGCCATTACGTAAATCCTTCCAAAAATCCATATATTCCTGGCTATTTCTGAATTCAGAAGAACATAATTGCCTATGGTGCATACCCTGTATCTCTTCAATTTTATACCCCATCACCTGAGAAAAATTATGATTGATCCACGAAATATTCCCCTGTGGATCAAAAGTAATCATCGCAAACGATTGCTCCATAGCATTAAACATTTGTTTTTGGTCAAGTACTGGCTGATCTACTGTCATCTCCTTATCCCCCGTTTCCTCTATTAACGATTAATGCTATATTTTGAAAAACTAAGAAATATTGTTCTATATAAGTCTTGAATATTGGAAAATACCTATCATTTTAAAAATTCATTATCATAAATATGTATTAATTTTAATATTACTACATATTTCTGTTGTTTTCGACATGTAAAAACACTCAATGGCATACTTACCTCGAGCATTTTTAGTAAAAACATTGGATTCCCAACAGCAAAGTCCGCCATTTGTTATTTCTTAAATCCGAAACAGGTTTAATATAAAGAGTTGGATTTGTACTTTCCCTCCTCCACCTTATCAATCTCTGTAATCCGACCACTGATATCGGGTAGTGCCATTCACATAGGTAATTCAAACATCAAAGCATCTACCCGTTTTCTTGAATAACCGTAAGTCTAATAAAAGTACGTTTTATTATTTGTTTATCCTGAAAAGGTGTTTTCTGTTCATTTGGAGAATTAGAACATTAGTTTACGTATAAAAAGATAGGAGGGATAATTAATGAAGATTGCTTTTATTCTTTTCGAACAGGTCACTTCTCTCGATTTTGTGGGTTTCTATGACGGGGTTACGAGACTTAAAAGTATGGGATTTATTGATGAACTAAGTTGGGATTTATGTGGTTATGACGAGCAAGTAAACGATGACCGTGGAATTACATACAAGATGAATACTCCCGCCACTTAATTTCTATGAAATTTGAAGTGGGGGTTTCTGGGGTATCGACTTAAAAAATGACGATTAACCACCAGTGGAGTTGACACATCGGTGTGCTGAAAACACCCAACCCCGCTATCCCGTTGAGTCCTGCCTTCGGGATTACGTTTATTTTAATATATTTGATGTTGGTTGAAATAATGAATCAACACAAGTAAACGCTTTTTCAAATACTTTTCTCATGATGTTTGCAGCGCCATTTACGTCAGCATTAAGAAGAGTTCCGTTCTTCGAACGGTAAAGACCGCGTTTAATACGCTTACCTGAAAATGATTTTTTCGAATCGTTCTCACTATAAACAGGGATTTCATCATTATCAAGAAAACTAGCTTTTGAAGTGTAGGACTCTTCGGTCACAATCACTTTGATTCCATGTCTTTCAGCCTTATAGGTCATCATTTGAATCAAAAGACTGTGCGGAATCGAAACAAATGATTGGTTGTTCTTTTTACCCATATTCGAGTTTTGTTTCCAGTCTTTGTTTTGACCAATAATGATGGTGTCGATATCTTCTTCTAAAGCCATTTGTTCGATTTGACAACTTGCTTTATGGAATAAATCCTTCATTTGATTGAAACGTTTATGGTTGATCTTTTCTAAACGTTTGGATGTAAATGGTCCTTCTTTTGGATTTTTCCCATGACGAAGAATACCCATATAGTGAGCTTTTAACTGGTTATATCGTTGATTAATGGATTTAATGTTTTTGCCCTTCACTAATACAGGTCTTCGACCTGTGTTTGTGACGATGGTTGCAAGGTTATCAATCCCTAAATCAACAGACATATAACGCTGTTTTGATTCTTTCATTTCTTGTTCTGAAGGAACTTGAAAAATCAACTCAACGATGTAGTGACCGTACTTTGGGTTAACACGAACTTGTTTCAGTTTCCCTTCTGTAAAACCTAGTTTACCAATGTTCAAACGTTCTTTCGTTTTGGGAAACTTCAAAAACTTGTTTTCCTTCAT
>NZ_VLKZ01000017.1 GCF_007830185.1 Halalkalibacter nanhaiisediminis
GCATCGATTTCTCGATGTTATCCCAGTCTACAGGGCAGGTTGCCCACGTGTTACTCACCCGTCCGCCGCTAATCTCTGGGAGCAAGCTCCCTTTGATCCGCTCGACTTGCATGTATTAGGCACGCCGCCAGCGTTCGTCCTGAGCCAGGATCAAACTCTCCATAAAAGTGACGCACATGGATGTGCTAATGCCGACGTTGCAACAGGACGTTGCGAACTAGTCGGTCACCTTTTGAAAAATCCATTAGCTCAAAATGTATCGCTAACGATACTTCTTAATAATTGACGAGATATCATGTATCTCTATTTCGCTTGGCTTTTGTTCAGTTTTCAAAGAACTCGGCGTCGCTTGTTGGCGACTTTATTATTCTATCAAATCACCTTAACGAAGTCAACATCTTTTTTCAAGAATGTTTCTGTCGTCCGTGGCGACAAGAAATAATATAACATACTTTCTATTATCAACGCAACCCTTTTTTAAAAAAGTTTTTAATTATATTTTTAATAGGTATATCTATGTAACCAACGACTATAACAATCAATACTCATATTCTATCAAACAGAAGACCAATCTCCTAAGAGAAAAACTCAGGGAACCACGGTAAGTTTACAACGTCCTGCGGTTACTTGACGCCAATTAATTTGTTAGAGTAAACAAAAATCGTTTTGTGGTAACGCCTAGTACCTATATCCTGCAGACAAAGAGATTGGTCTATTTTTTATCTCGACATCGAACTTACATATAAAATATACTGCCTTCAATAAAACCATATCCCACTTATTCTAGAGTTCATTTCGCACTTATCTTTTCCCTTAAACAATAAATTGCTTAACTAAAACGAGTAGCACGACTCCTGGAATTCCTAAAATCCCTGATACAGCTGCCGTCACTCCATTAATAGGTATATGGAAATCAATCAATGTACCAAACGCATTAACAAAAAAGAGCATTAAAGCACCAACAATGAATTTAACAGCTATATTGCCTATAAATCGAACAGGCTTCATCGGAGCACCCACAACCAACAATATAAGGACTAAACCTCCTAAGATTGAGATAAGAATTAAAGGATCCATACCATCACCCCTTACGCTTGTCTTATAGTAAGAGATATGCACCAAATCAAAAAAAAGAACAAACTGCATAATTACAGTTCGTTCTTGGTCGCTTTACGTTGTCTAGCTTCTCTCAATAGGAAAGAATAGAGAGCCTCCGTTATATTTGTACGTTGCAACACATCATCTGATGGGTCAACACTGTGGGCAATAAGATTCTTTTGACTATCCAAACGATGTTTATGCCCTTCAATTTGCATGAGCAACTGGCTATTTTCAAGCTTTCTCAGCTTTTGTCTTTTTCGAAATAGCACGCTAATCCCACCTTATAATTCTCTACGTCCCTCTATTGCTCGAGAAAGCGTGACTTCATCTGCATATTCTAAATCTCCCCCAACAGGTAGTCCATGAGCAATACGAGTCACCTTAATTCCTGTTGGTTTCACTAACCTAGAAATATACATCGCAGTTGCTTCTCCCTCAATTGTTGGGTTAGTGGCGATGATCACTTCTTGTATCGTATCATCTTGAAGTCGTTTAAGAAGCTCAGGGATTTTAATATCTTCAGGCCCCACTCCGTCCATCGGAGAAATTGCCCCATGAAGCACATGATACTTACCACGGTATTCCTTCATTTTCTCCATCGCAATGACGTCTTTTGCATCTTGTAGAACACACACAACCGTTTGATCACGGTGTGTATCCTCACAAATTCGACATGGATCCATATCAGTAATGTTGTGACACACCGAACAATACGTAAGATTTCGCTTTGCGTTAACTAACGCTTTAGCAAAATCCAGAACATCATCTTCCTTCATATCTAATACGAAAAAAGCCAGGCGACTCGCCGTCTTTGGCCCGATACCTGGCAACTTCATAAATCCATCAATTAATTTCGCAATCGGTTCAGGATATTGCACCTTTTCCCCTCCTAGAACATTCCAGGTAAATTCATTCCTTTAGTGAATTTACCCATATCTTGCTCAACAAGCTCATCCACTTTCTTCAACGCTTCATTTATCGCAGCTAGAATTAAGTCTTGAAGCATCTCAGCATCATCAGGATCGATCACATCTTCTGAGATTTTAATATCTAAAATGCGCTTATCTCCACTTGCCACAACAGTGACCATTCCGCCACCAGCAGTAGCCTCAACTGTTTTTTCCTTTAACTCTTCCTGCGCTTTCATCATTTGCTTTTGCATTTTCTGCATTTGCTTCATCATATTACCCATGTTTTTCATAATAAAAAACCTCCTTTGTTATTATCCGTCTATGATTTCAATTAATTCTTCCCCAACAAGCTTAACAGCTTCATCAATTAACGAGTTGTCCTCGTCCTTAGTAGAACCTGACCCACGTTGTTCACTGACAAACTCTTCTTTCACTTTTTCCCACTGTTCAAAAAGAAGTGTAACAAAAGTCGTCTGTCCTTGAAGGGTTTCTTGAAGAATTTGCTCAAGTACAACGCGAAACTTCGTATCCATCATATCACGATGCATTTCATTTTGGAACGCCAGAACAACCGTCGAACTAGAAGAAGCGACAGGTTTGCTATCACTTAGCCAAGCGTGTGCAGGAACGCTTTGTGTTTTGATTCGTTCCATCACATCTCCCCATTTAGAGGTTACCACCTGCAAGTTTTTCTTGTCAGCCACCTTTAATGTCTCTTTTACCTTAGCTGTAGAGACCCTAGCTTGCGCAGGAGCTTTTTTAGGTCTGCGAGCTTGAGGTTGAGTCTGTTCTTGAGCTGTAGCCCCCTGTACCCCATGCTCCTTCAAACTTTGTAACGCTCTTTCGAGAATACTCAACTTCTCCTTCAGCTGCACGACTTCATCTGACGACACCGACGCCGCACCAGCATTCTCTGGGACATGCGCGACTCGTTGATTTACAAGTTTTATTAGTGCTAGCTCAAGAAAAATCCTTGGGTGGGCTGACCACTTCATCTCTTGTTGGCTTGCATTTAACGATTCAATTGTTGCATATAACCAATGAAAATCGGTCTCTTCTGACAACTGCTTGAATTCATCATCTACTTTTGCCCTCTCAAGCAAATCCTCGGTCTGAGGTGCATTTTTATAGAGCAGCATATCACGGAAATAATAGATCACATCTTCAATGAAACGAAGTGGATCTTTCCCGTCCTGCAGCAATTCGTCAAGGCGCTGCAGGACAAGTACCGTATCCCCTTGGTGGATGGCGGTAATAATCTCTGTTAGTGAACGCTGCGAGACAGCACCCGTGACTGCAAGGACATCCTCTAATTGCAGCGTTTCTCCCGCAAATGAAATTGCTTGATCCAACAAACTCAAGGCATCACGCATCCCACCTTCAGCTGCACGCGCGATCATCGATAAGGCTTCCTCTTCAGCAGAAACGTGATCATGCTCTAGGATATGAGATAACCTCGAGACAATTGCCTGGTTTGTAATACGTTTGAAATCAAAGCGCTGACACCGTGAAATAATGGTAAGCGGGATTTTGTGAGGTTCTGTTGTTGCTAAAATAAACAACACATGACTAGGTGGCTCTTCAAGCGTCTTCAGCAATGCATTAAAAGCGCCTGTCGATAACATATGTACTTCATCAATAATATAAACTTTATAACGAACTTCACTCGGCGCAAACTTAACTTTATCTCGAATATCGCGAATTTCATCAACACCGTTATTCGAAGCAGCATCAATTTCCATCACATCAACAATCGATCCTGACGTAATACCTAGGCACGCTGCACATTGATTGCAAGGCTCAGCCACAGGTGCCTGTTCACAATTGATCGCCTTAGCAATAATCTTAGCTGCACTCGTCTTTCCTGTACCACGCGGACCCGAGAACAGGTAGGCGTGGGATAGTTTCTCTTGCAGCAAAGCATTCTGTAGTGTTTTTGTAATGTGCTCTTGTCCAACAACATCCTTAAGCTGTTGCGGTCTCCAAACACGATACAATGCTTGATAGGCCACTCCCACTTCCTCCTTTTTACGTCAAATCTACATTCTTATTATAACGATTGAGTAATCATTTTCAAAGGATTCATCACATTTCATCGAACAACATAACAAAAGCAACTACGCTTCCGTAGTTGCTTTTATATAAAATGATACCGCGCACCTTCTGTCGATAATGCCACCCCAGGCGTTACCTAAGCAGTTAGCTCGGCCCAGGCGACTCCACGGCACACGGAAGGGTCCACTTACTGCTGCTTCCTTCCGGACCTGACAGGGTTCATGGGTTTCCGTTGCGTGGAACCCAAGCGTCAACACCACTTACTTAGGTCAGACCCTACGGTGACAAAACCTAGAGAAGGGATTCCGTCTCGCTATAGCGGATTGCGAGTACAGGGCACCGCTACCTCCCCACCTAGCACGGCAAATTTAATAACATCATTAGGCGTCTGTTTCCGACGCATTTTCAAGTATAGATTGTTTTAGTAAAAAATGCAACAGTAAGAAAAAGGAAATCACTACTTTAACTGTTCTCTTTCTTACTCTTTTTACGATCACGAAGCTGTCTAAAAAAAGATGTCAACCTCGAGCCACATTCCTCTTCTAGACAACCTGCAATCACTTTCGTTCGATGATTAAAGCGCGGCTCATCAAGCAGGTTCATAAGTGTACCAGCGCACCCTGCCTTTGGATCATTCGCACCGTAGACAACTGTCTCAATACGAGATTGGACAATCGCACCAGCACACATTGGACAAGGTTCCAGTGTGACATAGAGCGTACAGTTCATCAATCTCCAACTACCAAGCTTTTCACACGCTTCTTTAATTGCAATCAGCTCGGCATGTGCGAGTGCCTGTTGATCAGATTCTCGTCGGTTATGAGCAGCAGCAATCAATTCATCACCCTGAACAATAACAGCACCAATTGGTACCTCACCGATCGACTCAGCCTTCTCTGCTTCAAGTAGCGCAAGATTCATCCACTTCTCATGAATATTCATCACTTGACCACTCCTACTTTTACACTCATGTAATTAAAACAAAAAAACACTACCATAAAGGGTAGTGTGACATTTTCATATGGAGGAGGAAGAGGGATTCGAACCCCCGCGCGGTTTGACCCGCCTGTCGGTTTTCAAGACCGATCCCTTCAGCCAGACTTGGGTATTCCTCCGTATTAACTTGCTGACAAGAAATAATATATCAAACATTTTTAACGAGTGCAAGTAATTTTTTAAATTTTTTAAAGAAACGTCTCCCCTAATAAAGAGAGACGTTCTTCTTCTATTATTGCTCTAATGTCACATCATGAAGCATCAGAATTTGCGTTGGGTGTTGCCACAAGCCTTTTACCTTATCACTTACACCAAGTAAGTATTCTTGGTGATGAATGTAAAACATCGGCGCTTCATCAACAAGAATTTCTTGCGCTTGTTTATAAAGAGCAAGACGTTCAGCTGGATCAGGATTTTGACGAGCTTCTACTAAAACCTCATCTAATTCCGGGTTGCTAATGAATGTACGGTTTCCTGACTCACCGTGATTTGATGAGTGGAACAATGGATACATACCATAATCTGCATCACCCGTTACTGTCGTCCATCCAAGCATAACCATCTCGTGGTTACCAGCAGCTGTTTGCTCTAGGTAAGCACCCCATTCTAAAACTTCAATTTGAACATCAATACCGATTTCAGCTAATTGCGCTTGAATATATGTAGCAGCATCGACACGTTCACGATTATCATTTGTCAAAAGAGTTGTTGAGAAACCATCTGCATAACCAGCTTCAGCAAGTAATGCTTTTGCAGCTTCTACATCATATTCAATACCAGTTACACTTTCATCATAACCAAATACTTGTGGAGCGATTGGTCCAACTGCAGGAATACCAGCGCCATCGTAAATTCCTTCGATAATTCCATTTTTATCAATTGCCATTGAAATAGCTTGACGAACAAGTTTATTATCAAAAGGCTCTTTTTGCGTGTTGAAACCCATATATGTTAATGCAACACTTTCTTGACGGTTTACATACATTCCATCTGTAGCTTCTACACGAGTAACATCTGACGGGCTTAGCGGATCAGAAATATGAGCCACACCCGTTTCAAGCTCAGCAATACGAGTTAGTCCTTCGGGTACAACTTTAAACGTTACAGAATCAAGCTTTGCAGGCTCTCCCCAGTAGTCATCGTTACGAACAAGTTTAATTTCTGTTCCTGGACTCCAGCTTTCAAATTTAAAGAAGCCTGTCCCAATAGGATTTTTACTAATTTCGCTTCCAGGTTCAGCACCTGCTTCCATCGCTGCATAATCAGCTGCAATTAACTCAGCAGAAATCATACCGCCACCATTATGCGCAAGGTGAGCTGGAAGTGGAGCAAACGGATATTCTGTCACAAAACGAACAGTGTAAGGATCAACCACTTGAACTTCCGTAATCATATCATATAGGAAAGAACGCGGTGACGCGATAGCTGGATCAAGAATGCGATCAATGTTTGCTTTTACAACATCCGCATTAAAGTCTGATCCATCATGGAACTTAACACCCTCACGAAGTTTAAATTCCCAAGTAGTATCATCGATTGGTTCCCAGCTTTCAGCAAGCCCAGGTTGAAGCTCCATGTTTTCATCTTGTACAACAAGTGCTTCGTAGATATTATACGCCACATTACTAGACGGCGTATCGTTTGATGCCTGTGGATCAATTGCCACAGCATCAGATAAGTTAGCAACAACAAGATCTCCTCCTGCTGCACCTTCCTCAGTCACTTCTCCATCTTCAACTGGAGCTTCTGCACTATCCGGTTCATTAGCACATGCAACCAAAAAGACACTAAGCATCATAGCCATAACCCAAAATAAAAATGAATTTTTAGACATTTTCATTTACTATTACCCCCTATTACTTTTTATCTTCTCTCAAAAACAAATATTAATATAACTTAATCGTAGAATAAAAACAATAAATTCGACAAATTAATTAAGATATTTATAAAATTTTATTTCAGTAAGAAATACATTGGTAGTTCTAAATATCTAACTAAAAAACTATTAATAAAGCAAAAAATATCAAATAATTGAAAATAGCACAAATACTCAAATGCATATAACTATTCTTTTAAAATACTTATTAACATTGTAAAAAAGAAAGGAAATGATATAATCAATGTTTGTAGAATAATGAAATAATTATATTAAAATTTCAGATCATTTCGAGAAAGGATGTAAGGTATGAGTGAACAGGCAATAAATAAATCACCACTCTCAAGTCCACCTCAGAATCCGCGAATTCAGAGCTGGAAAAACTTTTATGGAAAATTCCGCAAAAATAAAGCGGCTATGGTTGGTGGCTTTCTAATTATTTTCTTTATCCTAGTAGCAATCGTCGGTCCCTATGTAACACCTTTTGAACCGAACACCCAAAATCATTTAAACAAGCTGGCTGCACCCTCAGCTGAGCATTGGTTTGGTACAGATCATCATGGACGAGACATTTTCACTAGAATTATTCACGGTATGTCAATCACACTTTATGTTGGCTTGCTTTCTGTTTTTATCGGAGCAACCATTGGCGTATTTTTAGGTGTCATCTCTGGATATTACGGAAAACGGGTTGATGCGATTATTATGCGCTGTATGGATGTATTACTTGCATTTCCTGGTATCTTACTTGCACTTGCAATCGTTAGTGTATTAGGAGGTAGCTTAACTAACGTTATTATTGCTGTTGGTATATTCTCGATTCCTGTCTTTGCGCGAATTGTACGAGGGTCAACACTTGCCGTTAGAAAGCTAGAGTACATTGATGCAGTCAAGGCACTTGGGGCGAGTGATTTTAGAATTATTTTCAAACACATCTTACCAAACGTAACTTCACCTCTAATTGTTCAAGCCACATTAAGTATTGCAACTTCGATTCTAACTGCCAGTGGACTTTCCTTCTTAGGAATGGGGGCCCAACCTCCAACTCCTGAATGGGGAGCAATGTTAAGTGATGGGCGTAACTATATGTGGGATGCCCCGCACGTTGCTTTTTTCCCTGGAATCGCCATCGTTATTGTTGTACTTGCATTTAATATATTTGGTGATGGATTAAGAGATGCGCTTGATCCTAAAACGAAAAACTAGAAAAGAGGTGCAAACTATTGTTTACTTTTATCGTTCGTCGTCTCATTCAGACGATACCCGTTTTAATAGGTGTTACCATTCTTACGTTCAGCTTAATGCACCTCATACCTGGTGACCCAGCTCAAATTTTAGCAGGTGAGAGTGCTTCTCCCCAGCAAATTGAACAAATGCGCGAACGTCTTGGCCTAAATGATCCAATCCCAGTTCAATATTTTACCTATCTAGGAAATGCCTTGCAAGGTGATTTAGGTGATTCGATTAGAAGTGGACGAGCTGTCACAGAAGAAATCTCTTCAAGGTTCTGGGTAACCGTGGAGCTTGCCATCTATAGTACGATTTTAAGTGTCTTTATTGGGTTAATTGCTGGTATTATCTCAGCAACAAAACGTTATACACTATCAGATACGCTTATTATGATCGTTGCCTTATTTGGTCTTTCCATGCCAAACTTTTGGCTCGGATTAATGTTAATTCAATGGTTTGCGATTGGAATGGATATTGGACCAATTAACACTGGTTGGTTCTCAGCATCAGGCTGGGGCTCTTGGCAACAAGTTGTCCTACCCGTCCTAACCCTTGGTACAGCTGGTGCCGCGATTGTTGCACGTATGACTCGCTCTAGTATGCTTGAAGTGATTGATCAAGATTACATTCGAACAGCACGTGCAAAAGGTGTAAAGCAACGAGTTGTTATTTACCGACATGCCTTAAAAAATGCCTTAATTCCAGTCGTTACAGTTGTAGGCTTACAATTTGGTGCATTACTTGGTGGGGCTGTTTTAACAGAAACCGTATTTGCAATAAATGGACTTGGTCGACTTATTATTGATGCAATACGAGCTCGCGACTTCCCTGTTGTACAAGGAACAGTGCTTGTATTTTCACTCCTTTTTGTTCTTGTAAACTTACTTGTTGATATTGCATATCGCCTCTTAAATAAACGAATTGATTTAGATTAAGATTTTCATAGTAAAACTCGAAAGGTGGGAAAACTCATGACGACTATCGTTAACGACAACCAGCCTATTCTTGAAGTTCGCGACCTCCGTACATCTTTTTTTACGGGAAACGTTGAGGTAAAGGCTGTCGATGGTGTCAACTTTTCTGTTCCAAAAGGAAAAACACTTGGAATCGTTGGAGAATCTGGTTCTGGAAAAAGTATTACGTCGCTTTCCATTCTTCGATTGATCCAAAACCCTGGAAAAGTTGTTGGCGGTGAAGTGGTATTTAAAGGTAAAAACCTTTTAGAAAAAAGTGAAGCGCAGATGAGAAAGATTCGGGGAAATGAAATCTCGATGATTTTCCAAGAACCGATGACCTCTCTTAATCCTGTTTATACAGTGGGCCAACAGATTGGCGAGGCTTTTCAAATCCATGAAGGACTGGGCAAGAAAAAAGCAATTGAACGATCGATTGAAATGCTAAAACTAGTAGGTATTCCGTCTCCTGAGAAGCGCGTTCATCAATATCCACATGAACTATCTGGAGGAATGCGTCAGCGTGTGATGATTGCGATGGCTCTTGCCTGTAATCCCGAATTACTTATCGCTGATGAACCGACAACAGCTCTTGATGTAACGATTCAAGCACAAATTCTCGAGCTCATGAAGGATTTGCAAGATCGTCTTGGCATGTCGATTATTATGATTACACATGACCTTGGTGTTGTAGCGGAGACATGTGATTATGTCGCTGTTATGTATTGCGGTAAAGTCATTGAATATGCTCAAGTAGATGAATTATTTAAAAATCCGCGTCATCCATACACAGTTGGTCTATTAAACTCATTACCACGTCATGACATTGACCTTGAAGATGAAGAGCTTTCTGTTATTAAAGGATCTGTTCCGAGCCCAACAGATCTTCCTAAAGGCTGTCGCTTTGCACCTCGTTGCCCTCATGCAAGTGATATCTGTGCTTTGCGTCTTCCAAATCTTGAAGAAGATGAAAATGGTAATCAAATTCGCTGTTGGATCTACTCAGAAGAGTGGGATGGCGACCCGGAGGTGAACGTGCATGCAGAAAGAACTACTTAAAGTAAACGATTTAAAACAGTATTTCCCTATTAAAGGTGGTCTGCTTGGACGTACCGTTAACCATGTTAAAGCGGTAGACGGTGTTACCTTTACAGTGTACGAAGGGGAAACGGTAAGTATTGTTGGAGAATCTGGCTGTGGGAAGTCAACAACAGGACGAGCAATCCTTCGTCTTGATGAACCAACATCAGGTGAAGTGGTGTTTGAAGGTGAAGACTTACTTGCATTGAACAAATCTCAAATGCGTAAAAAACGTAAAGATTTACAAATTATTTTTCAAGATCCTTATGCATCAATCAATCCACGTCAAACAGTACGTCAAGTATTAGAAGAAGCCATGGAGATTCAAAATGTTGTACCGCGTGAACAACGAGCGGAACGAATTCGTGAACTGATGGAAACAGTCGGTCTTGGTCCTCACCAAGCTGATCGCTTCCCACATGAATTCAGTGGTGGTCAACGTCAACGAATCGGAATTGCTCGTGCATTGTCTGTTAATCCAAAGCTTATTGTTTGTGATGAAGCAGTGTCAGCTTTGGACGTATCAATCCAGGCACAGGTTATTAACTTACTAAAAAAATTACAACGTGAGTTTAAATTAACATATCTCTTTATTTCGCATGACCTTGGCGTCGTTCGTCATATTTCAGATCGTGTCATTGTTATGTATTTAGGCCGAATTGTTGAGATCGGTGATAAAAAGTCAGTTTTTGATAACCCTCAACACCCTTACACAAAAGCATTATTATCTGCTATTCCTGTTCCAGACCCAGCTCATAAGAGTGAACGAATTCTATTAAAGGGCGATGTTCCATCCCCAATTGATCCTCCGCAAGGGTGCCGTTTTCACACTCGTTGTCCATTTGCAACAGAGAAATGTAAAACGGAAACTCCTGAATTGCATGCCGAGGACTACATGAAAGAAGGTCACTTAGCAGCATGTCACTATATGGGCGAGATTGAATCTGGAGAACATAAGGCTCAAAATTAATATGCAAAACCCCACTGCACACTTTTAGCAGTGGGGTTATTTAATAACCTCGTATTTCTATCCATTCTTATTTAACTGGCCCTATTTTCTCAACATTGCCCATATAAGGTCGTAACACCTTTGGAATGACGATAGAACCATCTTCCTCTTGATAATTTTCTAAAATGGCAGCAACTGTACGTCCAATAGCAAGACCAGACCCATTAAGTGTATGAACAAACTCTGGCTTTGCTTTAGGTTCAGGACGATATTTAATATTTGCACGACGCGCTTGGAAATCTTCAAAGTTACTGCAAGAAGAAATCTCTCGGTAAGACTCATAGCTTGGGATCCATACCTCAATATCATATTTCTTAGCCGCAGTGAAGCCTAGATCAGCTGTACACATACTTAAGACGCGGTACGGTAATTCAAGCAACTGTAAAACCTTCTCAGCATGACTCGTAATCAGCTCTAATGTCTCATAAGAGTCCTCAGGCTTCACAAAGCGTACTAGTTCGACTTTATTAAACTGATGCTGACGAATAAGCCCTCTCGTATCACGACCAGCAGAACCTGCCTCAGAACGGAAATTAGCACTATATGCCGTATAGGCAATCGGTAATTGCTCTGCTGCTAAAATTTCATCACGATGAAGATTAGTAACAGGCACCTCTGCTGTTGGAATTAAGAAATAGTCTTCTTCTTTAATTTTAAATGCATCCTCTTCAAACTTCGGAAGCTGCCCTGTCCCTGTCATACTTTTACGATTAACCATGTACGGAGGAAGCACCTCAGTATAACCATGTTGATCTTGATGAAGGTCCATCATAAAGTTAATTAAAGAGCGCTCTAAGCGTGCACCTAGGCCTTTATAGAAGACAAAGCGACTACCAGTTACCTTCGCTGCACGTTCAAAATCAACAATGTCTAAATCAGCTGCAAGGTCCCAATGAGGCTTTGCAACAAATTCAAATGAGCGGACACTTCCCCATTTACGAACTTCTACATTATCATCTTCCGTCTCACCAACAGGAACACTCTCATGCGGTACATTCGGAATCGTAAGTAAAATCCCTTCAAGTGCTTCCTCTACTTGGCGCAGATCTTCATCAAGTACCTTAATTTTTTCGGAAACTTCCTTCGTTTCTTTAATTAAATGATCTGCATCCTTCTTTTCACGTTTAAGCTGAGCAACCTCTTGTGACACTTGATTTCGTCTGCTTTTCAACTCTTCAACTTCGATAATAATCGCACGTCGTTTTTCATCTAATTCCTCAAAACGGTCAAGACCAGAAATATCTTCTCCTCTTGTTGTTAGCCTTGCCTTGATATCTGCAAGATCCTTACGTAATCGCTTTATATCTAACATTCGTTGTCCTCCTCCTATATACTCTTTCTTATTTTAGCAAATAATGAAGCAAGAAAAAAAGCCCTCACCCCTTCTAAATAAAAAGAAGGGACGAGAGCACCCGCGTTACCACCCTTGTTGCAGAAATGATCAATTCCACGATCATCTCATACCACTCTAACAAATAACGGTTGCTAGCCGGGAGGAGTTTCGATCGTATTCCACCCTCCACTCAAAGGTGGATTCGAAGCATTCTCTGACTGGTTCACACCTAACCACCAGCTCTCTGAACAAAGGGATGCCTCTACTATTCCTTATCAACGTATTCATTCATTATTTAGATGGTTCACACTCTTCCTTCGCTTCCTCTACCATCGAGACAAAAAACTGATGAAAGCGATGATCATCTGTTAATTCAGGATGGAAAGAACATGCTAGAAAACGCCCTTGTCTTGCCGCCACAATTTCTTCTCCGTATTTCGAAAGGACTTCGACATCTTCACCAACTTCAACAATAAGCGGTGCACGGATAAATACAGCTCGAATATCTTCTCCAACACCTGTTACGTGTAAGTCTGCCTCAAAGCTTTCACGTTGACGTCCAAATGCATTACGCTGCACCTTCATGTTGATAACAGATAGATGACCCGAATCACGGTCAACAATTTGATCAGCCATTAGAATCAGACCTGCACACGTTCCAAACATCGGCTTACCTTCTGCTGCAAATTGTTTAAGTGGTTCATAAAAGCCATATAGATCAATGAGGCGACGCATCGTCGTACTCTCTCCACCTGGAAGAACAAGTCCATCTAACTCACCTAACTGTTCAACCTTCTTAACAACTACCACTTCTGTTGTAGGAGCTTCTAAGCACTTTACATGCTCTCTGACAGCTCCCTGCAATGCCAAAACTCCGATTTTAACCATTGGGTACATCCTTTCTATAAGAAAAGCAAAAGCGCCTTGTTCAGCCGCGACAAGTTCTAGAGGCCTGTCCATGTGTTGCCGGGTTTTAGGCAACCATTTACAGGCAGAAGCAACCTCGAGCGGCTAGGCTCTGTAGCTAGACATAAAGAAAAGCGCAAATGCCCTGTAAAGCCATGCTAGGCTCTAAGGGCAAATTTGCAGTCTCGTTATGAATTCACGAAATGTCCTTTTCTTATTCCTTCAAAAAACTTACCAGCCGCGCTCTTGCATACGCTCTGTTGGATTAAGAGTAGAAATCTCAATACCTTTCATTGCTGTACCAAGACCTTTTGAAAGTTCAGCAATTAAAGCATAATCCTCATAATGAGTTGTTGCTTCTACAATCGCACGTGCAAATTTCTCTGGGTTATCTGATTTGAAAATACCAGAACCAACAAAGACTCCATCAGCACCTAACTGCATCATTAATGCAGCATCCGCAGGAGTAGCAACACCACCAGCTGCGAAGTTTACAACAGGTAATTTACCGGTTTCTTTAATTTCTAATAAAAGATCAAAAGATGCACCTAAGTTCTTTGCTTCTGTCATTAACTCATCCGTAGACATTTGCTTCACTTTGCGAATTTGACCTTGGATCATACGCATATGGCGCACTGCCTCTACGATATTACCTGTACCAGGCTCACCCTTTGTACGAATCATAGAAGCTCCTTCACCAATTCGACGAGATGCTTCACCTAAATCACGTGCACCACATACAAATGGAACTGTGAAATCACGCTTGTACAAATGAAATACTTCATCTGCAGGTGTTAAAACTTCACTCTCATCAATGTAATCAACACCCATTGCTTCTAAAATACGCGCTTCAACAATATGTCCGATACGTGCCTTTGCCATAACTGGAATTGAAACAGCATTTAACACTTCTTCTACGATTGTTGGGTCAGCCATACGTGCTACACCACCTGCTGCACGAATATCAGCTGGTACACGCTCAAGTGCCATTACTGCAACAGCACCTGCTGCTTCTGCAATTTTAGCTTGTTCTGCATTGATAACGTCCATAATGACGCCACCTTTTTGCATTTCTGCCATTCCACGTTTTACTCGATCAGTACCCGTTTGACTCATCAATAATTCCTCCTACACCGTTCATCTTAGTTGGTTTTGCTCATCCATTATTAGTATACCTTAAAAAAGGGAGAGATTCGCATAAATTTTCAGTTATCATTTTAGCACGAAACGGGTCCAAAGCAAAGTCCAGACCCGTTACTATTACTATCTATGCAAACCAACCTTTAACTGTATCAGCAGCTCCATTCCATATACCAGAGAAGAATCCTCCAATTGCACGTATCGTCATTGAAAACCAGCCAGCTCTTTCAACTGCTGTTTCCGTAACAACTGGCACTTCTTCTCGTTGAGATGGATATAAAAACTCTTCTGGATTCTCACCATTATACACTAGTGTGAGTGAACCAACTTGTTGTCCCGCTTCAATCGGCGCTTCAAGTGCACCCTCTGCATTCAATTTGCTTTCATCTAATTGAAGCTCTGTTGAATACATTTCCTCTTCACCGTTACGTACAAGAGTCACTAGAGGGGTTGAGGTCGAAACCATTACTTCATGTTCCTTACCAGCTGTAACAGGGAGTTGTCCTTCTCCCTCTGGAGCAAACCCTTCTCCAATAACCTCAACGTGAGTAAAATTATTAAAACCGTAATCTAGTAATTTTCTTGTTTCATTAAAACGAGCATCACGAGAATCTGTTCGCATAACAACCGAAATGAAACGTATTCCATCACGCTCAGCCGTACCAGTAAAAGCATTTCCAGCATCAGTTGTATAACCTGTCTTTAGACCATCTACACCCTCATAATTGTGCTGTGAGCGAATACCTGGTAGCATCCAATTCCAATTTTCCATTGGAATGACTTCATCTGGACCTGCTTGGAAATCAAGCTCTGGTATACTGGCTGTTTCAAGTACTTCAGGGTAATCTCTAATTAATGAAAAAGCAAGCTTTGCTGTTGCCCGTGCAGACATCATATTTTCATCTGTCTCGCCTGTCCCTTCAGGATGATTACCTTGTAAATCTTTATTATTAAGTCCTGTAGAATTGACAAATTCATAGTCTTCTAGTCCTAGTTCAACAGCTTTGTCGTTCATCATCTTCACAAATTCCGTCTCAGAACCAGCGATTAACTCCGCTAAGGCAATTGTTGATGCATTTGCGGAATAAATTGCAACTGATTGATATAAGTCCTTTACTGTATAAGTCCAATCTTGTCGAAGTGGAACATTTGATAATACTGTCTGTAACGATAAGCTTCGAACAAAGTCACTGATTGGTACTTGTTGATCCCAAGAAATTCGACCTTCATTTACTGCTTCTAAAATGAGATACTCACTCATCATTTTCGTCATACTGGCAGTTGGAAGAATGCGATCAACATTCTTTTGAAAAATAATTTTACCTGTCTTCGCATCGACTAGAATAGCAGACTCTGCTTCTACATCAAATGCAGCCTCTGTTGTTTGCGGCTTTCCTAAAAATGTAACCACCATCACCATTGCAAGCATAATGATAAGCGATCTTTTTATTAACTGCTCTTTCACTCTTACACCTCCACACCTTTTTCACATAAAGGTTATTTTAACATAAGAAATGATAAAAAAATAGATAGAGAATGCCCTATCTATTTTTCCAAATTTATTTAATTATAATGAGTAATTGGGTGCTTCTTTCGTGATTTGAACGTCATGTGGATGACTTTCACGTAATCCCGCTCCTGTAATGCGAATAAATTGACCATTTTCTCTAAGATCCTCAAGTGTAGGTGTTCCGCAATACCCCATTCCTGCACGAATACCACCAAGTAATTGATGAATCGTATCATGTAATGGTCCTTTATAAGGAATTCGTCCCTCGATTCCTTCTGGAACTAACTTCTGTTCGTTTTCTTGGAAATAGCGGTCCTTACTTCCTTTTTCCATCGCACCTAGAGAACCCATTCCACGGTAGACTTTAAATTGGCGTCCTTGATAGATTTCACGCTCTCCTGGACTCTCTGTTACACCTGCAAGGATACTTCCAAGCATAACAGCATGTCCGCCAGCAGCAAGTGCCTTCACGATGTCTCCAGAGTACTTAATTCCCCCATCAGCAATAATAGGAACACCATGTTTAGCTGCTTCTATTGCACAGTCATATACTGCAGTAACTTGAGGAACACCAATTCCCGCAACAATACGAGTTGTACAAATGGAACCAGGTCCAATTCCTACTTTAACAACACTTGCTCCTGCCTCAATTAAATCTCGTGTTGCTTCAGCAGTTGCTACATTTCCAGCGATAATCGTTAAGTCTGGGTACGTATTTCGTACATCCCTTACCTTATCTAAAACTCCTTTTGAGTGGCCATGTGCTGTGTCAATAACAATCGCATCAACACCCGCTTCTACTAGTGCAGCAATCCGTGCATCCGCATCAGCCGAAACTCCTATTGCAGCTCCTACAACAAGTCGTCCTTGTGAGTCCTTTGCAGAGTTAGGGAACTCAATCACTTTTTCAATATCCTTAATCGTGATTAATCCTTTTAATACGCCATCTTCATCTACAAGCGGTAGCTTTTCAATTTTGTATTTTTGAAGAATTTTCTCCGCTTCTTCCAACGTTGTACCAACTGGCGCTGTCACAAGATCCTGCTTTGTCATGACTTCATCAATTGTAATCGAATAATCTTCAATGAATCGAAGGTCACGATTTGTTAAAATTCCAACAAGTTTTTGCTCCTCATTAACAATTGGTACGCCAGAAATACGAAACTTACCCATTAAATGCTCTGCATCGAAAACTTTGCGATCAGGTGTTAAGTAGAATGGATTTGTGATAACTCCACTTTCTGAACGCTTTACACGGTCAACATGTTCAGCTTGTTCTTCAATGGACATATTCTTATGAATAATACCTAGACCGCCTTCACGAGCCATTGCGATAGCCATTTCTGCTTCCGTTACTGTATCCATCCCCGCGCTAATAATAGGCATATTTAACTGTAATTTTTCACTTAATTTTGTTTTAACAGATACATCACGCGGTAATATTTCTGATTTTGCTGGTATGAGAAGGACATCATCAAAGGTAAGCCCTTCCTTTTGAAATTTATTTCCCCACATATACATTCATCCTCCCAAATCACATTATAGGTTCGCTAAAATATTATTAGTAGCTTATCAATTGGGCAAACTACTGTCAAGAACGATATAAATATGAGATTCTTTAGAATTAACAGAATAATTGTAAAGGGTGAAAATAAGCATGGGATCTTCAAATCTTTTTTTTCCTTATTATTCAGCTGCTTATACTCGACAATACTTAACGAAAAAATACGAACAATATAATATCTCTCAATCGAAATCAAAGAGCTATCAAGTTAGTTATTCATTTATGTATCATCTTCAGCATGGACAACTTTATTTTGAACAGGCTACTAAGGCCCCAACTGAGTTAAAGCCTATGCTTCTTTTTTATGGCCTTGTCCAAATGCTTAAAGCCTGTATCCTGACAAATGATCCAGCCTATCCAGAAAATAGTCGAGTATTGGCTCATGGCGTTTCAACACGAAAACGAAAAAAATCAACTTATCGTTTTTTAGATGATGAAGTAAAGATACAGAAAAATGGACTTTTTCCTCACTTCTTAAATACAATGTTTCATGTGAAACATTGTGAAGGTGAGCAGTATCATATGCAGATACTTCTTCAGCATATTGCTGATATGCATCCCCTTTTTTCACAATTACAACAACAAGAGCTGTCTTACAAAGGAAAGTTTGAGAATGGATACTTATTATTTCCTTCAAAGGTGCTTGATTGTTACCATATGACAGCAAATCGCTTTGAGCAGTATTTAGAACAATTTAAAAGTAGTAACTATAATCGAAAACTGAGAATTTTGGAAGACAATCAATATATTCGTATTCCTCTTTCTTCTCTTCCCTCTATGCTGTTTTCTCCTCCCTGGCTGTTTAGTCAAGAAGGTACACCTTATCTATTAAGGCATAGAAAAGAATACATGAGCACTTATGCTTTGCCAGAATTAGCGATTCATTATCTAATTCTCTATAACCTCAGTATGATCTCAAGGTATGAAGCTGAATGGTGGGGGGAATTAATTCATACCTTTGATGGCTCTGATCTCCCGTTTATTTTGCAGTACCTAACCATTGCTGAAAATAAAATTCCAAAAATAATATTTGATTTCTTAAAGTAGCAAGCGGATAAAGAAAAAGTAAACTTTATGATGATCGCTTTTTCCTTCTTTATCACCTTATTTTTTCTCAATGCGTATGAAAAATGAGACAATCCTTTTTTGGGGAATGTGTTTAATTGCTAGCTATTTTTTCAGTTAGACTGCTTTAACTATAGAACTTAATGATCAGTAACAGTTTTTATGCACACAAAAAAACACAATCCTATTGGATTGTGCTTTAATCGCCCGGCAACGTCCTACTCTCACAGGGGGAAGCCCCCAACTACCATCGGCGCTGAAGAGCTTAACGACCGTGTTCGGCATGGGAACGGGTGTGGCCTCTTCGCTATCGCCACCAGACTATTTGTTTGAACATCAGATAACCTACGATCTTCTTCGTCAGCTTCCCTTCTCATGTCCTCACGTATCATCACATACGCTCCGGGCATTCGTACGGTTGCTTCCTCGAATCTCTTGGTTCTCTTTGTTCAACTATGTTGAAAGAATGGATTCTCTCAAAACTAGATAATGTGTAAGAAACAACGTATCAAGAAT
>NZ_VLKZ01000018.1 GCF_007830185.1 Halalkalibacter nanhaiisediminis
CCCCTTATCCATAGTGACCGTGGATTCCAATACACCTCTAAAGCGTTTAAACGGAAGATTGATACCGCAGAGATGACACAAAGTATGTCCCGAGTTGGTCGTTGTATTGATAATGGACCAATGGAATCTTTCTTTGGAACACTAAAATGTGAGAAGTATTATTTACATAAATTTAAGACATTTGAGGAACTTTCGACAGCGATAAATGAGTACATCCATTTTTATAATTATGAAAGATACCAAAAACGATTAAACGGCCTTAGCCCTATGGAATATAGAGCTAAAGCCGCTTAGATCCTTTTTATTATTTCCACTGTCTACTTGACAGGGGGCAGTTCAAGTTCTCAGCAGCCTTTTAAAAATTTTATGTTTTGCTCCGAGTGGGTCATTCAATGTAACGATTATTGATTATTTTAAATGAAAAGGTGGAAATATAGTAGTTCTTTCATTATAGTAAGAATTGATGAACACTTATCATGAAAGTAGTTGTTCAATCACGTCGATACTCATTTTAGAGGTGAATAGGAATGGACGAAAAAGAAAAGCAGGCTGAACAGCTTGATGTGCTTGCTTCGACTCAAAGTGTAATAAAAAAAGCATTGGACAAACTAGGCTATCCCGATGAAATGTATGAGTTATTGAAGGAACCAATTCGGATGTTAACCGTCCGTATTCCTGTGAGAATGGATGATGGTTCGACAAAGATTTTTACAGGTTTTCGTGCTCAACATAATGATGCCGTTGGGCCGACAAAGGGTGGAGTTCGTTTTCATCCAAATGTGACTGAAAAAGAAGTAAAAGCGCTCTCGATCTGGATGAGTTTAAAAGCAGGAATTGTCGATCTTCCTTACGGTGGAGGGAAGGGCGGGATCGTTTGTGATCCACGTGAAATGTCATTCCGTGAACTTGAAAGAGTAAGTCGTGGCTATGTACGTGCTATTAGTCAAATTGTTGGACCGACAAAGGATATCCCTGCTTCTGATGTTTTCACAAACTCACAAATTATGGCATGGATGCTTGATGAATATAGTCGTATTCGCGAATTTGACTCGCCAGGTTTTATTACTGGAAAACCAGTCGTTCTTGGTGGCTCTCACGGTCGTGAATCGGCAACAGCTAAAGGAGTCACGATTTGTATTCGTGAGGCAGCGAAAAGAAAAGGTATTGAGTTAGAAGGGGCTCGTGTTGTCATTCAGGGCTTTGGAAATGCGGGTAGTTTTTTAGCGAAATTTATGCATGACGCTGGTGCAAATGTGATTGGGATATCAGATGCATACGGTGCCCTTCACGACCCAGAAGGGCTAGATATTGATTACTTGCTCGACCGTCGCGATAGTTTCGGAACAGTGACTAAGCTTTTTAAAGAAACAATTTCGAATGAGGAATTGCTTGAGCTTGATTGCGATATATTAGTTCCAGCTGCGATTGAAAATCAAATTACAGAGCAAAATGCTCATAACATAAAAGCTTCAATTATCATCGAGGCTGCAAATGGGCCGACAACGATGGAAGCGACACGGATTTTATCTGAGCGCGATGTGCTACTCGTGCCCGATGTTCTTGCTAGTGCTGGTGGTGTGACGGTTTCTTATTTTGAATGGGTTCAAAATAACCAAGGCTACTATTGGACAGAAGAAGAGGTTGAAGGTAAGTTAGAATCTGTAATGGTTGGCTCCTTTGACAATATTTATCGTTTAGCAAAATCACGAAAGGTCGATATGCGTCTTGCGGCTTATATGGTCGGTGTTAGGAAAATGGCTGAAGCATCTCGTTTCCGTGGTTGGATATAAATTGCTATACTAATAAGGGTCTGGACTGTATGTGTTACACATTTGCAGGTCAGACCCTTAAAGCTGTTTTGAACGCATAAAAGAGGGTGATCATAAATGAAGCAGGAAGATGTCATTATTGTTGGTGGTGGACCTTGTGGGTTAGCAGCAGCGATTAGTTGTATGGATCAAGGTCTTAATCCACTTGTTATTGAAAAAGATCAAGTTGTAAGTGCAATTTATCGTTATCCAACTCATCAAACGTTTTTCAGTACGAGTGAAAAATTAGAAATTGGTGAAGTGCCTTTTATTATAGAAGGACGTAAACCAAAACGAAATCAAGCGCTTGTTTATTACCGAGATGTGGTCAAACGTAAACAAATTCGTGTCAATGCGTATGAAAAGGTGGAAGCAGTCGAGAAAACAGAAGATGGGTCATTTGTCGTGCAAACTTCAAAAGCCCGTTATCAAACGCCTCATGTCGTGATTGCGACTGGTTATTATGATTCTCCTAATATGATGGGTGTTCCTGGTGAGGACCTTAATCATGTTCTTCATTATTTTAAAGAAGCGCATCCTTATTTTGATATGGATGTCGTCGTCATTGGTGGAAAGAATTCTGCGGTTGATGCGACGCTTGAGCTTGAAAAAGCTGGTGCTCGTGTGACAAATTTGTACCGGGGTAGCGAATATTCAAGCAGTGTGAAGCCTTGGATCTTACCTGAGTTTGAATCGCTTGTTCGTAACGAAAAAATTAAGATGGAGTTTCATGCTCATGTATTGGAAATCACAAAGAATGAAGTCATTTACCAAGTAGGTGAGACGATCAAAAAAGTGCCAGCGCAATTTGTGTTTGCGATGACAGGCTATCATCCGGATCATTCTTTCTTAAGAAAAATGGGAGTGGATGTTGATTATGAAACAGGTCGCCCGCAGTTTGATCATGATACAATGGAAACAAACGTAAAAGGACTTTATATTGCAGGTGTGATTGCTGCAGGAAATGAAGCCAATGAAATTTTCATTGAGAATGGTCGTTTTCATGGTGGACTTATTGCCCAACATATTATTAAGCAAAATAAAAGATAAAAAGAAGGCTTGTGCGAGGGGTACTCTCACGACAAGCCTTCTTTATTAATTTAAAAACAATTGTTGCAGCTCTTTTCGGTCAGAGGTTTTTTCAAGCACAACCATTAATTTCAAGCGTGCTTTTTGTCCGTTTAAGCCATTTGTGAAAATAACTCCCAGCTCCTTTAATGTACGACCACCACCTTCATAGGCGTATGTGTCTTGAACAACTCCGCTAAAGCAACGTGAAACAAGGACGATTGGAATGTCTTGCTCAATTAATTGTTGAAGAGCGGGCATAATCGCTGGTGGTACATTTCCTTGCCCGAACGCTTCAATAACTAGTCCGTCAATATTGGAACTTCCAATTGCATCAATAACGGAATGATCCATACCAGCATATGTTTTTAATAAGGCAACGTTTTTTGTCAGCTGAACAATTGGATGAGATTCGCGATGTGAGAGAGTGTGGTGAAAAAAGACACCACGTTTTGTTACGATTCCAATGGGTCCATACTGAGGGCTTTGAAAGGTTGCGATATTACTTGAATGTGTTTTGGTGACATTTTTCGCTGTATGAATTTCATCATTTAACACGACGAGAACACCTTTTCCAAAAGCTTCATCACTTGCTGCTACTCTTACAGAAGCGATCAAATTATGAGGGCCGTCAGAGCCTAGCTCGTTACTTGAACGCATAGCGCCTGTTACGACAACAGGTATATCCCAATTAAGAACGAGGTCAAGTAAGTAAGCTGTTTCTTCTAAAGTGTCTGTCCCATGAGTGACGACAATGCCGTCTAATTGATCAGCATCTACCCTTTCTTTTAAACGTTTTGCTAAATGAATCATGAGAGAGGGGGTCATATGGGGTGATGGAATATTTAAATAGTCATCTACCGTCACCGAGGCGATGCTTGATAGAGATTCAATCGTGGAATATAATGGATTTACTAAGTTTGGTTGAACGGCGCCATGCTCATTTTCTTTCATGGCAATTGTACCGCCCGTATGTAGAACAAGAATTTTTTTCAAAACGAGCACCTCAATTTAAAAGTAATGTATTTATTTTACCACACTATCTTTATGTATACACTTTGTCTAAGACAATCTAAATGAAGTAGGGACAAGGAAGAAAGGGAGGGCATATTGTTTGCAATTATAACGGCTGCAATGGCCCCAGGGATGGCATTGCTGTCATATTTCTATTTAAGAAACTATTATGGAACAAACACGAATAGATTGGTGTTTCGAACATTTTTGATCGGTGTACTACTCGTTTTTCCAGTTATGGTATTACAATATGCGTTCATCGTTGAAGGATATTTTGAAGAGCCGATCTGGAGAGCGTTTTTTTTGTATGGATTCACAGAAGAATTCTTTAAATGGTTCTTGCTCTATTTTGTTGCTTATCAGCATGCGGTTTTTACAAGGCGATATGATGGGATTGTATATGGCGTTTCTCTATCATTAGGATTTGCAAGTCTTGAAAATGTATTCTATTTAATTGCAAACGGACTAGAAACGGCAATTGGGCGCGCGTTGTTACCTGTTTCGAGTCATGCGCTCTTTGGTGTTTTAATGGGATATTATATGGGAAGAGCGAAAATAGAGCCAAGGCAAAAAGCGAGACATTTGACTTTATCGCTTTTTTTTCCTATTGTCTTACACAGTATATATGACTTAATTTTAGTTATTTTTGACATGTATTTTCTTATAGGGATGATACCTTTTATGCTTGTGCTTTGGTGGCTAGCCTTGAAAAAGGTCAAACGAGCTCATCAACTAGATCAATAGTTGAGTATGTGTTACTTGAGAAATGATAAAAACGTAAAATCACAAAGGAGGATCACTATGGCTGAAGACCGTTATCGAGTTGTTATTCGCTGTAAAGAATGCGGAGAAAAGTATATTTTGCGCGGAAGACGTAATGACGACGGAGAATATGAAACAGGTTTTAAACGATGTGTATGTGGAAATGATGAAGGGCTAAATGTTGATGCTACACCAGAATAGGTTAACATGTACATTTAGTATTTAAGTAATGAAAACTCCCATGCTTCTACAAAAAACTCTTGCAAAATTATATGAATTGTTGTAATTTTGATTAAACGCAAATAAATAATTTCTTATCAAGAGAGACGGAGGGAATGGCCCGACGATGTCTCAGCAACCAGCCGTTTTGGTCAGGTGCTAATTCCATCGAGTCATAAAAGGCTCGGAAGATAAGAAGAAGTGAATGATGATACAAACACCTTCTTCTTGTTGATGAGGGTGTTTTTTTTAATACTTAACGTGATGGGGGCAAAATGTATGAACCGTGAAAAGCTTGAAACAATTTTAGTGCAAATAGGAAACCGTTCCGAGGATCGGACGGGAACAATAAATACACCTGTTTATTTTTCGACTGCATACCGTCATACTGGAATTGGAGAATCTACTGGCTATGATTATGCTAGAACGGGAAATCCGACAAGAGAGGTTCTTGAAAAGACAATTGCTACGCTTGAAGAAGGAGACAGAGGATTTGCTTGTAGCTCTGGTATGGCCGCTATTCAAACCGTATTCTCTTTGTTTGAGAATGGGGATGAAATCTTGGCATCTCAAGATTTATACGGTGGAACGTATCGCTTGTTTGAGCAAGGGTGGAATCGTTGGGGATTGTCATTTTCATACGCTGACCCAAGAAATCTCGAACAATTTGAATCTAGTATTAATGACAAAACGAAAGCATTATTTATCGAAACGCCAACAAATCCACTTATGCAAGAGGCTTCGATTCCAGAATTAGCGAAAATTGCGAAGAAACACAATCTTTTATTGATTGTAGACAATACATTCTACACGCCGCTTTTACAACAACCATTAGTTGATGGTGCAGACATTGTTATTCATAGCGCATCGAAATACTTAGGTGGACATAATGATGTCATTGCTGGTTTAATTACGGCTCGTGGTGCTGAACTATGTGAGAGAATTGGTTATTATCATAATGGTATCGGGGCAACATTAGGGGCATTTGATTCATGGCTGTTGATTCGTGGGATGAAAACACTTGCCCTTCGTATGGATAAGCATCAAGAGAATGCGAAGGCTGTTGTTGATTTTCTTGAAAAGCATGAGGGTGTCACAGATGTTCTTTACCCAGGTAAAGGTGGAATGGTGTCATTCCGTATTTTAAAAGAAGAATGGGTCAATCCATTTTTACAGCAGCTGAAGTTAATCTCTTTTGCTGAAAGCTTAGGTGGAGTTGAAAGCTTAATGACGTATCCAGCAACACAAACTCATATGGACATTCCAGAAGATATTCGAATTGCAAATGGTGTTTGTAATAGACTCCTTCGTTTTTCAGTAGGAATTGAGCGTACGGAAGATTTACTTGCAGATTTAGATCAAGCCTTTCGCTTCGTAACAGAAAAGATCAACTAGAATAGGAGGGATGAGCAGATGAATTTATTGGATCAATTAGCATCTAAAATCCTTATTGGTGACGGGGCAATGGGAACCTTTCTATATGAACAAGGCGTAGATCAATGCTTTGAAGAAATAAATGTAACAGATCCAGAAAAAATCCTACGTGCACATCGGCAATATGTGGAAGCTGGTGCAGATGTTATTCAAACAAATACGTATGCAGCGAACGGTTTAAAGCTTGAGAAGTACGGGCTAAAAGATGATGTGAAGCGTCTAAACCAAGCGGCTGTAAAACTTGCAAGACAGGCAGCTGGAGATGGTGCATTCGTAGTTGGAACGATTGGTGGTGTTCGTCGCTTTCAGCTTGAGGAATGGAGCTTGAGAGAAATTGAGACAGCTTTTTCCGTGCAAATGAATGATATACTCTCAGAAGGAGTAGACGGATTATTACTTGAAACATTCTACGACCTTGAAGAAGCAAAAATGGCCGCTAGCCTTGCCAGAAAGTGGACAGATTTGCCAATTATCGTTAATCTCTCATTAGGAGAAGTAGGGGTGATGAACGGTGGAGTCCCTGTTTCTAGTGCGCTAGATCAGTTAGTTGCAGTAGGAGCAAATATTGTAGGTTTGAATTGCCGTATGGGTCCATTTCATATGCTACGCTCTTTTGAAACGATTCCATTACCAAAGCAAGCGTATTTATCTGCTTATCCAAATGCGAGTCTACCAGATTATCGTGATGGGCGTGTTTTTTATCAATCGAATGCAGAATATTTTAAGGCAATGGGTGAAAAATTTATCTATGAAGGTGTACGTTTATTAGGTGGTTGTTGTGGAACGACACCAGAGCATATTGCTGCCTTTGCTGAAGTGAAAAAGAATATGTCGCCAATTGTTAGTAAAACGGTTCGACCGATTATTAATCATGTACGTGAAAGCATTGATGTGGCTCGCAAGCAAACGCCATTACCTGATATCGTAAAAGAACGTAGATCTGTCATTGTTGAGCTTGATCCTCCTAAGAAACTAAGCACGACACGGTTTATGGAAGGAGCGAGAGTGTTAAAAGAAGCAGGTGTGGATGCCGTAACAATGGCTGATAACTCACTTGCATCTCCTCGCGTTGATAATCTCGCGCTCGGTGCAATGGTTAAAGAGCAAGTTGGAGCAAGACCCCTTATCCATGTTACGTGTCGTGATCGCAACTTAATCGGACTTCAATCCCATTTAATGGGTCTTAATGCGCTTGGGATTGATGATATTTTAGCTATTACAGGTGATCCAACAAAAATTGGTGATTTCCCTGGAGCTACTTCTGTTTATGATGTATCATCGTTTCAATTGATCTCACTTATTAAGCAGTTGAATGAAGGGCTTTCTTTCTCTGGAAAAGAGCTTGGACAAAAGGCAAATTTTTCAGTGGCAGCAGCCTTTAATCCGAATGTGAGACACTTAGATAAAGCGGTCAAACGAATGGAGAAGAAAATCGATAGTGGTGCTGATTATTTTATGACGCAGCCGATCTATAGTGCGGAACAAATCGAAGCGTTGTATCATGAGACAAAGCATATCGATAAACCTATTTATATCGGTATTATGCCATTAACGGGAACGAGAAATGCAGAATTTCTTCATAATGAAGTGCCTGGTATTAAATTAACAGACGATATTCGAGCAGCAATGGCAGCTTGTGGGGATGATCGCGTGGCCTCGACTCGTGAAGGGATTCAAATCGCTAAATCGCTTATTGATACAGCACTTTCATTCTTTAACGGTATTTATTTAATCACTCCTTTCTTACGCTATGAAATGACAGTGGAACTCACTGAGTATATTCAAGAACAGAAAGTAACGATCGGACTTAAGAAGTAAGCAAGGTTATTGTTAGAAAGGACGGACATGATGACTAAGTCTTTATTTGAAATTCAGCTAGAAAAGAAAATCCTCGTCCTTGATGGTGCGATGGGAACGATGTTACAGCAAGCTAATTTGACTGCTGAAGATTTTGGTGGAGAGGAATATGAAGGGTGTAATGAATACTTAAATGAGACAGCCCCTCATGTGATTGAAGGCATTCACCGTGCTTATCTTGAAGCAGGTGCAGATATTATTGAAACGAATTCATTCGGTTCAACCAAGATTGTACTTGATGACTATGATCTTGGTCATAAAGCTGAAGAGTTAAGTCGATTAGCGGCTGAGTTAGCTAAAAAAGTGGCTGATGAGTTTACTACACCTGAATGGCCTCGCTTTGTTGCTGGAGCAATGGGACCAACGACAAAATCGTTATCCGTCACTGGTGGGACAACCTTTGAAGCGCTTGTTGATAATTACCACGAACAGGCTCGTGGCCTTATTCGTGGTGGTGCAGATATTATGCTGCTTGAGACAAGTCAAGATATGCGTAATGTAAAAGCTGGCTATATCGGCATTGAGAGAGCATTTGAAGAACTAAATGTGAAGCTACCAATTTACGTATCAGGTACGATTGAACCGATGGGAACAACACTTGCAGGTCAAAATATTGAAGCATTCTATCTATCACTTGAGCATATGAATCCTACAGTTGTTGGGTTAAACTGTGCAACAGGACCAGAGTTTATGCGCGACCATATCCGTTCACTATCTGAGCTAGCAACAACGTATGTGAGTTGTTATCCAAATGCTGGATTACCTGATGAAGAAGGGCACTATCATGAGTCACCTGAATCACTAGCGACAAAGCTAACGGCTTTTGCTGAAAAAGGCTGGCTGAATATCGTTGGTGGTTGCTGTGGAACGACTCCTGCTCATATTACAGCGATGAGGGAATCAACAAAAGGCTTTCAACCACGCCCGTTAAATGCTGAGCACCCGCATGCAGTTTCAGGGATTGAACCATTGATTTATGATGATAGCATGCGCCCATTATTTGTTGGCGAGCGGACGAACGTAATCGGCTCAAGAAAGTTTAAACGATTAATTGCTGAAGGGAAATTTGAAGAGGCTTCAGAAATTGCTCGTGCACAGGTCAAGCGCGGAGCCCATGTGATTGATGTTTGTTTAGCTGACCCTGACCGTGAAGAACTTGAAGATATAGAACAATTCCTTAGCTATGTTGTGAATAAAGTGAAAGTACCTTTAATGATCGATTCGACAGATGAGGTGGTTATTGAAAAGGCGCTTACGTATTCGCAAGGAAAAGCGATCATTAACTCGATTAACTTAGAGGACGGCGAAGAGCGTTTTGAAAAAGTCATTCCAATTGTCAAAAAGTTCGGTGCAGCTGTCGTTGTCGGTACAATTGACGAACAAGGAATGGCTGTATCGGCTGAACGTAAACTAGAAGTGGCGATTCGTTCACATGATCTTCTCGTTAATAAGTACGGTATGAAATCAGAGGATATTATTTTTGATCCGCTCGTCTTTCCTGTTGGAACAGGTGATGAGCAGTATATTGGATCAGCAAACGCAACAGTTGAGGGAATTCGCTTAATTAAAGAAGCATTACCTAAATGTTTAACGATTCTTGGTGTAAGTAATGTGTCATTTGGTCTTCCTCCTGTTGGTCGTGAAGTCCTCAATGCCGTTTATTTATATGAGTGTACACAAGCAGGTCTTGATTATGCGATTGTTAATACAGAGAAGCTAGAGCGTTATGCATCGATTTCAGACGAAGAAAAAGAGATGTCGAACAAGCTATTGTTTGAAACGACAGACGAAAATTTAGCAGAATTCACGGCGTTTTATCGTGGGAAAAAGGCTGAAAAGAAAGTTGAGCTTTCGAATTTGACGTTAGAAGAAAGACTTGCTTCTTATATCGTTGAAGGGACGAAAGAAGGCTTACTTGAAGATCTTGATCAAGCTTTAGAAAAATTTGACGATCCATTAGATATTATTAATGGTCCGCTTATGAATGGGATGGACGAAGTTGGTCGCCTCTTTAACAATAATGAGTTGATTGTGGCTGAGGTTCTCCAAAGCGCTGAGGTCATGAAGGCATCCGTTGCCCATTTAGAGCCGTATATGGAGAAGAAAGAAGATGACAATGGTAAAGGGAAAATTCTCCTTGCGACCGTTAAAGGTGATGTTCATGATATTGGGAAAAACCTCGTCGAAATCATCCTTGGAAATAATGGTTTTAAAATTGTTAACTTAGGGATTAAAGTCACTTCGACTGAATTAATCGAAGCAGTCAAAAGAGAAAATCCTGATGCCGTTGGATTATCTGGCTTGCTTGTAAAATCAGCACAGCAAATGGTGTTAACGGCTCAAGATTTGCGTCAACAACAGATTTCGATTCCGATTTTAGTTGGTGGAGCAGCTTTAACGAGAAAGTTCACAGATACAAAAATTGCAGCTGAGTATGATGGTCTCGTCTTATATGCAAAGGATGCGATGAATGGTCTTGAAATTGCCAATCGACTTGCTAAACCTGAAGAGCATGCTAAGTTAGCGGAAGAGCTAGCAGAAGCAAGAGCGAAAAAAGATACCGTTCGTCGAGCAGAAAGACAGCCAATTGAAGAGCGCACTGAAATTGAGGGACTACGTTCAGATGTGGCGGTTGATGGACCTATTTTTACGCCAACTGACCTAGATGCGCACATTTTACGTGATTACAAGCTCTCTCACCTTGAGCCTTATATTAATATGCAGATGCTACTTGGACGCCATCTAGGAGTGCAAGGAAAGGTAAGTCGTCTCCTTGCTGAAGGTGATGAACGTACAGTGCAATTAAAAGAAAAAGTCGATCAATTCCTTGCCAAGGCAAAAGCGGAGCAGCTGATACAGGCTCACGGAATGTATCAATTCTTCCCAGCGCAATCAGAGGGTAATGACATTCTCATTTATGATCCAGCTGATCAGAAAACCGTGCTTGAACGATTTAACTTCCCGAGACAAAGACAAAAGCCTTATTTATGTTTAGCGGACTATATTCGTCCTGTCTCAAGCGGAGAAATGGATTATGTCGGTTTTCTTGCTGTTACGGCTGGAAAAGGTGTTCGTGAACTAGCTGAACAAGCAAAATTAGACGGAGATTATTTAAATAGTCACCTCATCCAAGCAGCTGCCCTTGAAACTGCCGAAGGGTTTGCTGAACGTGTTCACCAACAAATGCGTGACCGTCTAGGCTTCCCAGATTCAGCTGATATGACAATGGATGAACGCTTTGCTGCTAAATATCAAGGTGTTCGGGTTTCCTTCGGTTATCCAGCATGTCCAAATCTGGAAGACCAAGAGAAGCTATTTAATCTCTTAAAGCCAGAAAAAATCGGTATTCAACTAACAGACGGCTTCATGATGGAGCCAGAAGCATCCGTTACGGCAATGGTATTTGCTCATCCTGAAGGACGTTATTTTAATGTTTTAGGATAATTGAATCCAATTCTGTAATATACATCTAATTGATTTATACGATGAAAGCTCTCGATTTTTGAGGGCTTTTTTTGTTTTTCCTGCCAAGTTTTTGGCGGACTTTTGCATAAAAAGGGACTGGAAACAAACACTAGCATTATCAATCATGACAAAAGGTAAGTCATGAAACAGATCAAACGAACAACAAGGAGGGTACATGCATCATGAAGCGTCATCTGTTTTCGATTAAGATAACATTCGTCATGGTTTTGGTTTGTTTAGGTTTCATTATGAATTCGTCACCATCATTAGCCTTTACAGATCAGGTCATTCAACAAGGGGCAACAGGAGATGATGTCGTAGAGTTACAATCGCGACTTCAATACATTGGATTTTACAATGGGAAAATTGATGGAGTTTTCGGGTGGGGTACGTATTGGGCTGTTCGAAACTATCAATACGAATTTGGACTTGATATTGATGGGCTAGTAGGACCGAAAATGAAAGACATGCTAGCAAGGTCAACAAAATTTAATGAAAAATTCGTTCAGCAATCGTTGTATGAAGGGCGTAAATTCACGCACTATGGTGGAACGCCTAAGGAGATTCAAAAAGGACCTAAAGGAAGTCGAACCCAACAGGCACAGCCGCAACCTGAGGCTCCACAGCAAAGAGCAGAACAACAGCCGCAGCCTGAACCGGGTGTGTATGGTGAAGAGCAACCGCAGCCAGAGCAACCACCTGTAGAGGAACCAGTCCCATATGAAGAGGTACCAGAAGAACAAAATAACGAGGCAAATATTGAAAAAGCAACAAATGTTCCACCAGGTTATTCTGATAATGATGTGCAACTGATGGCTAATGCTGTTTATGGAGAGGCCAGAGGCGAACCATATGTTGGTCAAGTAGCTGTTGCTGCAGTCATTATAAACCGAGTCAATAGTCCAACATTTCCGAATACAGTGTCAGGTGTTATTTTTGAACCAAGAGCTTTCACTGCAGTCGCTGATGGTCAAATTTGGTTAGAGCCTGATGAAACGGCAAGAAGAGCAGTAATTGACGCATTAAATGGACAGGATCCGACAGGAGAAGCGATGTACTATTTTAATCCAGATACCGCGACATCAGGCTGGATTTGGACAAGACCACAAATTAAGAAGATTGGAAAGCACATTTTCTGTTATTAATTTTTGGAGGTGAATCAAGTGGGACGAAATATTGTTATTGGATTATTAGCTGTTGCGATTGTGGCTACAGGGATATGGGGATTTCAACAACAAAATCAAAATCAATCGATTCAGAGTGAAAATGAGACATTGAAGATTACCGCAGAAAATCATTATCAACGGGCGTTTCATGAGCTTGCTTTCCACATAGATAATATAGAAGATCAATTAGGTTCAGCACTGGCCATGAATACAAGACGCCAACTGACACCAGCATTTGCAGAAGTTTGGCGTGTGACGAGCTTGGCTCAAGAAGAAATCGGACAACTTCCGTTAAACTCTGTAGACTTGGGCCAAACGGAAGAATTTTTGTATAAGCTTGGAAAATTTAGCTATACAACTTCAATACGTGATCTAGATAAAGAACCATTGACGGATAAAGAATATGAGACGCTTAAGCATCTGTATAATCATTCAAAGGGAATAAGTAAAGAAATTAGAAAATCACAAGCAATGATGTTAAGTAGAGGAGATCAGTGGCTAAACATTGAAAAAGAAATGGAGGCTGGCGACGAGCCAGCTGTTAATACGGTTGCGAGTAATTTTAAGGTCATGAATAAATCGGTAGAAGGATTTAGTGAAACTGAATGGGGAGCTGGACTTGCGGCGATTGATGACCTAAATGGCGAATTGAAAAAAGCATTGAACGGGCAAGAGGTGTCAAAGGAAGAAGCCGCAAAAATTGCGCGTCGCTACTTAGAGATGGATGAAAATGTTCCAGTCAATGTTACAAAAACGGGGAATGGTCTCGCGTATCCTGCTTACACAATTGTCATCGATGATCCTGAGCATAAAACGCATTATAATATGGATATGAGCGTGAAAGGCGGAGAGCCAATCTGGTTCTTGCAAGATCGTCAAATTAGTGAGCAAAATATTAGTTTAAACGAGGCCGTTAAGAAGGGAAAGGCATTCCTTGAAAAACATGGGAAGAAAAACATGCATCTTATTGACAGTAAGCAATATGATTCAATTGGAATGCTTGAATTTGTCTATCTTGAAGATAATGTGCGAGTGTATCCAGATTCCATTACATTAGAAGTGGCTTTAGATGATGGTGATATTCTCGGTTATGAGGCGAAGAGTTATTTAATACATCATAAAGAACGTAATATTCCTAAACCGAAACTAACGGATGATGAAGCAAGAGCAAAATTGAATCCTCGGCTTCAAGTGATGGAAGATCACATTGCGATTATCGAAAATGATTTAAAGGAAGAAGTGCTTTGCTATGAATTTTATGGTGTGATAGAGGATGATACGTATCGTATTTTTATCAATGCAAAAGACGGTGAAGAAGAAAAAGTTGAAAAACTAGATCATGCAGAAACGGTTCACAATTTTTCGTGAAGAGAAGGAAGAAGCAGCTGATGCTTCTTCTTTTTTGTTAGTGGTTTAGAAAACCCCTGGCTATGCCGGGGGTTCAAAAGAGCTTCTAGCGTGGTATTAAAAAAACCTCACTTCATGATAGGATAAAGTTGGTTTCCCGACCACTTCATCTCATCATCGAAGGAGGTATGCCCTGTGAAGGACATGAATAGTTTAGCACACACAACATGGAATTGTAAGTATCACATAGTATTTGCGCCAAAGTACAGAAGACAAATCATTTATGGAAAATACAAAAAAAGCATTGGAGAAATTATAAGAGATTTATGTGAACGGAAAGGTGTCGTTATCCATGAAG
>NZ_VLKZ01000019.1 GCF_007830185.1 Halalkalibacter nanhaiisediminis
TGATCCGGACAAGCATTGGCTTCATGGATAACGACACCTTTCCGTTCACATAAATCTCTTATAATTTCTCCAATGCTTTTTTTGTATTTTCCATAAATGATTTGTCTTCTGTACTTTGGCGCAAATACTATGTGATACTTACAATTCCATGTTGTGTGTGCTAAACTATTCATGTCCTTCACAGGGCATACCTCCTTCGATGATGAGATGAAGTGGTCGGGAAACCAACTTTATCCTATCATGAAGTGAGGTTTTTTTAATACCACGCTAGAAGCTCTTTTGAACCCCCGGCATAGCCAGGGGTTTTCTAAACCACTAAAAACAATAAAGCCGTACCACAATTGGTACGACTTTAAAAAGGTTTCTTATTTTAACGTTTTCTAGCAAATGTACTATGAGGCTGTCTAGCTCGAGGGCGACCCAGCACCTCTGCCCAAACAACAGCTTTCATCGCCTCTTTATTTGTTAAGCGATTCAATTGTAAATCTAATGACCCTGAAGTGCGACTATGCTCACCATTTGAACGTCCCTCATTTATACGTTCTTGTCTAATTTTCCTAGACGCTTCTTCCTTACGAAGACGAGCCTGTTCATAGCGCTCTTGAAGTTCCTGTTGTTCATCGAGCACGTTATCCATTCCGTTTTCTACGTGAGTAGTAACAGGAGTGGCTTGGCGACTCATTTCGTCTTCACTCTGTGCTGAACCAGCAAATGTCGGTTGACGTGGTCTAGCGGGCTTAGTATCGGCTTCTTCCTGCCTAAAAATTTCACGCCAATCCACTTTCTCTTGTTTTTGTACTGGTCTCTGCTGGCGTTGTGATCGCTTTTGCTCTTCCTGCTGTCCATTCCCAGACATTCGGTTAAACAGGCTTATTAAGCCACCAATAACAATTGCTACAAAGAAAATATTTTGGACAATAAATTCTATTAATACATCCATAGAATGTCACCCTCCTTTCAGTTTTTGGAAGGATTTATTACTTCTGGTTAGATCCATCTCCATCTGTTGCTTTACTAATGGATCCACGCATATCCGTATCAGCCATCACATTTTGGTAATTCATATAATCCATCACACCCATATTTCCTTTGCGCAATGCCTCAGAAAGCGCCATTGGAACTTCTGCTTCAGCTTCAACAACTTTCGCACGCATTTCTTCAACTTTGGCTTTCATTTCTTGTTCTTTCGCTACAGCCATTGCACGACGCTCTTCGGCTTTCGCTTGAGCAATCTTCTTATCTGCTTCCGCTTGGTCTGTTTGAAGCTCTGCACCGATGTTTTTACCAATATCAATGTCAGCAATATCAATTGAAAGAATTTCAAACGCAGTTCCTGCATCTAATCCTTTAGATAAAACAGTTTGTGAAATCATATCCGGGTTCTCTAATACTTTCTTGTGATCTGCAGCTGAACCAATTGTCGATACAATCCCTTCACCAACACGAGCAATTACCGTTTCCTCACCAGCACCCCCGACAAGGCGGTCGATATTTGCACGTACCGTAATACGCGCTTTTGCTTTTACTTCAATCCCGTTCATCGCCACACCAGCAATAAATGGTGTTTCAATAACTTTAGGGTTAACACTCATTTGTACCGCTTCAAGAACATCACGACCAGCTAGGTCAATCGCCGCTGCGCGTTCAAATGTTAACTCAATATTTGCACGTTGCGCCGCAATTAGTGCATTGACAACACGGTCAACATTACCACCTGCAAGATAGTGACCTTCTAATTTTGATGTACTAAGATCAATACCTGCTTTTACCGCTTTAATTAATGGATTTACAACACGAGCTGGGATAACTCGACGAAGGCGCATCCCTACTAATTCAAAAATTCCGATACGAACTCCAGCTGCTAACGCTGAAATCCAAAGCATAACTGGTACAAATGTAAATAGTACCGCAAGCAAAATCAATAACACCGCAAGACCAATTAATAATGTAATATTACCAGCATCTAATGGCATATTTTTATTCCTCCTCTAATTTGTTTTCTTTCACTTCACGTACAACAATACGCGAGCCAGCTGTATAGACAACCTCAATTTTCCTACCCCGTTCAATATATCCCCCCTCAGACACTACGTCAAGGCGGTCTGACTCAAAAACAGCAGAACCAGAAGGTCGAAGAGGGGTAAGTGACTCACCTTGCTTTCCAATAAGCTCTTTTCTTGTTTCATTTGTAATGTAGCCTTTTTCTGAGCTTGTCGAGTCCGTTAATATCATTTTTCTCATAAAACCTCGGTGACCGAAATAGCGGAAAATAAAGATAGCAGCCACAGCCGTTACAACAAGAGCAATCGCAATATACATCAGCATGGAAGCTGTTGAATAAGAGGCTAGCAACATTCCGCCTATAATGGCCCCAACCCCTAGTAAACCGAATATCCCAAAACCAGGGACAAATATCTCTACTAAGATCAGTACAAAACCAATGATAAATAAAATCATTGATTCAAAACCCGCAAAGCCAGCAACCATGTGTCCAAAGAAAAACAATAGCAATGCTGAAATCCCCATAATACCAGGAATTCCAAAGCCAGGAGAATACAGTTCAAGCACAAGCCCTAAACTTCCAATTGATAGTAAAATCGGGATAACAATTGGGTTCGTTACAAACCTAGCAATTTGTTCAGCAAAGCTAACTTCCATGTGACGTTCAATCGCATTTTCTAAGCCAAGGTACTCAAGAAGACCTGCACGATCTGAGACAACTGCTTCAGCATATCCAACTTCAAGCGCTTGATCTGCCGTTAGTGTAAGCAAATCACCACTACCCGCACCAAGTTCTGGTAGATCAATTCGAGCATCAGCCATCGCAAGGGCATATTGCGGATCGCGATCATTTAATTCTGCAGCTGCTTTCATTCTACTTAACCAATATGATTGCATTTTATCTTCTGCCGCATTACCAGACCCGTCAATAACCGCAGCCGACCCCATACTAGCACTGGACACCATCACAATCTCATCGGCATTTAAAGCAATGTAAGCACCAGCAGATATCGCATCTGTATTGACAAAAGCAGTAATCGGTATCGTCGTTTCTTGAATTAACTTTGCGATATCTCCAGCCGCATCGACTGCCCCGCCTGGTGTATTAATCTCTAATATAATGTGATCTGCTCCTTCTTCCATAGCCATTTGAATTGCCCTATCCATAAACGCTGCCAAACCGCGCTCAACCGTTTGTTCTACTGGGATATAATAGACAAGCGGCCCTTCCTCTTGATGTTGGTCGCTATGTACAAGAGTTTGAAATGGTATGAGGATACAAGCGAGTACGATAAAAGCTAATGAAATAGCTAAACGCTGACGTCGAGACCCCATCATTCCCCTCCTTTCACGTTGTCTTACTTTTCTATACGTACTACCTCTACAATAGGTTTCATTTTCTTTTTAAAAATTAGCATTGCAGAAAAATGATTTTCTACCCCTAATGCACTCCCCTTAAATTCTAACATGAAAACGTAAGAAACCTCTACAAAAAGCAAAAAAACGCCCCATCTCTTTTAGCAAGAGATGAGACGTTTGTGTCATAATTATGATAAGTGTTGTTGCACAAGACGATTCACAAGACCACCATCAGCTTTTCCTTTAACCTTTGGCATGATCGCTCCCATGACCTTACCCATGTCTACTTTGGTCGTGGCACCTACTTCAGAAATTGTATCTTGTACAATCTTAGATACTTCTTCTTCGGAAAGCTGTTCTGGCATATAGGCCTCAAGCACAGCGATTTCATCGCGAAGCTTGGAAGCTAAATCTTCACGGTTTGCTTGTTCAAACTCATGGAGGGAATCCTTGCGTTGTTTCAGTTCGCGATTAAGCACCGTAAGGCTATCATCGTCCGTCAACTCACGTCCGAGCTTAATTTGCTCGTTTTGCAACGACGACTTTACCATACGGATGACAGAGAGTTTTACTTTTTCTTTGTTCTTCATCGCATTCTTCATATCTTGATTCAAGCGTTCAAGAAGATTCAATGAAAACACCCTCTCAATTCATTAGAACTTACGTTTTCTTGCTGCTTCAGATTTCAACTTACGTTTAACACTAGGCTTTTCATAGTGCTTACGCTTTTTAACCTCAGCCAACGTTCCTTCTTTAGAGAGTGATCTCTTGAAGCGACGAAGTGCAGCATCAATCGATTCGTTTTTGCGAACACGAGTTTCTGCCATTATATTTCCCTCCCTCCGAAACAACCAACTCAGGACGTACATCCTGTTCGAGTGCACGTCTTATAATATTATAATACAATGAATAATATTGGTCAACTTAAATTGAGGAATTTATTCTTTTAAAAAGATACTTTTCAACTATGGATTAAGACGCTCCAATTCTTGATTACGTAAAGTTCGTTTTAATAATTTCCCTACTGCTGATTTTGGTAATTGATCTCGAATCTCTATTGCTGATGGTACTTTATAAGCTGCTAATCCTTTACGACAAAAGTCGATGATATCCTTCTCGCTAAAATGTGCAGTTTCTTTTTTTGTAATATATGCTTTTACCGTCTCGCCTCGATACTCATCTGGAATACCAATCACAATCACTTCTTGTACACCCTCGTGTTGATAAATTACTTCCTCAATTTCACGCGGATAAATATTATAACCACTTGCTATAATCAAATCTTTCTTGCGATCAACAATATAAAAGTAACCCTCATCGTCCATCCTTGCGAGATCTCCAGTAAATAACCATCCATCTCGCAATGTGTTCCTTGTTTCTTCAGGCTTACGCCAGTAGCCTCTCATCACTTGTGGCCCCTTAATAATAAGTTCTCCTACTTCGCCAACTGCCACTTCTTCTATGCCTTCATCTGTCTCTCTGACTACCTTTGCATCCGTACTGGGCAAGGGTATCCCTATACTTCCAGCCTTTCGCTCACGGAAGGAAGGATTAAAATGCGTGACAGGCGCAGCTTCAGATAAACCGTACCCTTCACAAAGCGGTCTTCCTGTTCCTTTTTCAAATGTTTCAAGAGCTTCAACTGGCAAGGATGAACCGCCACTTATATAATTTTGAATTTGATTTAATCCGTATGTCTCATATTTCCCTACTTGATTGAATCCTACATACATAGTCGGTACACCTGCAAATTGAAATGGCTGCTCGTGTTTTATTATTTCAAGCACATCTGGCATATCAAAACGCGGAATCATAATTTGATTGCCACCATGGCGAATCGTTAACAAATTGCAAACCGTCATACTGAAAATATGAAATAACGGAAGTACATTTATAACTTTAGCATTCACAGGCCTCTCTGGTAATATTTTGAACATAAATTCATACATCTGTTCAATATTTGCAATAAAGTTCAAGTGAGTCAGCATGACACCTTTAGAAATCCCTGTCGTTCCTCCTGTATATTGAAGAACAGCTAAATCTTCTGCTGGATTGATCTCAACAACAGGAACAGATTGCTTCATCGTTTGCAGAAAATCATGATAAAACATATCCTCATTTTCTAGCTCTAGCTTAGAATTACCCTTTAATTCAACGACGATTGCTTTTTTTGTTGGCACATCTTGACGTACCTTTTTAAACAGTGGATAAAGATCGGAAAGAATCACAATATGCGTTGCCTCTGAATCATTTAAAATATCTTTTAGCTCACGATCTACATACATCGGATTTACTTGTACAACAGCTCCACCAACTCGCCATGTTCCGAATAAGGAAAACAAATATTGTGGACAATTTGGCAACATAATAGCAAGACGATCTCCTTTTTGGAACCCTTCCTCTGACAACGCTCCTGCCATTGCTTCACTCATTTGCTTCAATTCATTATATCTCCAAGTATTACGGAAGAATGTGATCGCAGTATGATCACCAAATTGCTCAACAGAGTCATTAAGTAAATCATTTAAAGACCGATTCAAAATCTCTGAATTCTCACTTAAGCGTTCGTCATATAATGAAAGCCATCGTTTCTCCACATTGATCCTCCTCTACATTTTTCGTAAGCGCTTTATTTTGTTCAAATTAAAAAATCTCTCCATTTTTGTTTTACTTAAATATTGAGAGACGTTAAAAACTTTAAAATCCTATATTTGCCTTTAACTATACATTTAATTTTCCAAATATTCAATCTTATTAATCATTTTTACTATTTCAGTCATGCTTGTTCACCTTTATCCATAGATTTATTAAAGAGGTGATAGGAGATATGAAAGAGTTGTTTTCATTACTTGCTGTTTTTATTGCACTATTCTTATTTGGAATGATTGTCATGAGGGCAGGCCTACTTCAAATCGGACAAGATAGATTTCGTCAAATTTTACATCGAGTGACTAACTCTGCTTGGAAAGGGCTTGTTGTCGGAGCGATTGCCACAGCCGTTCTTCAAAGCAGTTCAGCCATTATTGTCATGACAGTTGGACTTGTCTCAACAGGACTTTTGACATTCAGACATTCAATCGGCATTATCTTAGGTGCCAATATCGGAACGACAATGACAACTGAGTTACTCGCCCTTGATCTAAAATCTTTTATTTTGCCTCTCTTAATCATAGGTTTAATTTGTCTTCTTATCCCAACCACCTATACTTATTCAATCGGCTGCCTATCATTTGGGCTGGCCTGTATTTTTATTGCGATGAATGGACTCGAAACACTTGCCTATCCGCTCGCTTCTATTCCAACCGTTCACTCATTTTTTGATTTAACAAACGAACACAAGTTACTCGGAATTGGTATTGGAACGGCAATAACCGCTATTATTCAATCAAGCACAGCAACAATAGCGATCACAATGGGCTTTATAAATGACCATATTCTTAGTCTACCTGCTGGAATTGCGATCATGCTTGGGGCAAATATCGGAACATGCGTGACAGCTTTTCTCGCAAGTATCGGTTCAGGAAAAAGTGCGAAACGTGTTGCCTATGCGAATATCTGGCTAAATATATTTGGTGTACTGCTCTTTCTCCCTCTTATTGGCTCTCTCAGTATTATTACGAGCAAATTAACAGACGTTCCGATGATGCAGCTTGCTCACGCTAGTTTAATTTTTAATCTCGTTTGTTCATTTATTATGCTCCCCCTCGTTACGCCATTTTCTAAATTCATTGAATGGTTACATCCAGAAATACAATAATTCTCTAAATCCTAGAAAAACTCGACAATCGGTAAAGCTTTTAGTAAAAGCTTTAGCCTTTATTCGTTAATTTGGAAATGACATACATCTTCAACTTTCTCATGTAGAAAACAAACAACTACACACTTTACTACTTTAATCATACGTTAAGCTATTAAGTTGCTTTTTTGCTTAGATATTCGTTACAATAAATTTTAAATCATATATTTCTCATCAAGGAGGTTGGATATGGGTATTCCTAAACCGCTTGTCCAAACCAATCAAGCATTTATCATTATCACTGTATTGTTAGCTCTGATCTTTTCAAATTGGCTATTACTCGTGCCTTTCATCGTTGGAGTCATAACCTTAATAACAAAACGCAACATCGTCATTCTGATCGGAAAACAGTTTCTAAAAAAACCTCTTTCTCAATATGTGATGGAAGATCGCGACCAACAGATTTTCAACCAATGGATCGCAACAATTTGTTTAGGGATTTCATTCTTAGGGTTCCAATTAGGGATGACAGCAATTGGTTACGCCTTTAGTATAATGGTCGTTCTTGCAGCATTTTTTGCCTTACTTGGCTTTTGTATCGGATGTACGATTCGTTATCGCTATATCATGTGGAAACATAAACGAAAGATGGCTTAAAGATTTTAAACCTAATGAAAAGTCTGATTCTGGAGTCTCTAATCTTGACCAGAATCAGACTTTTTTGCCCTCACGACGAGGGTACTTGGTGTTGCTCACACGACGTGAGCGGTCTTAGCGACGTTTCCGCTTAAAATAAAAAGCCCCTTCTTTAATTTCCTCTAATTCAACAGCATCACCTATGGGAACGCTGTCCTCATTCGTTCGACCAGTTATTTTTAACCCTTGATCTAAGTGAACAAGAATTACGTAATAAGGAGCTTGATCTCAAAACGCAATGACACGCCAGCCACTGTCTGATATGTACTTCGATTAATGCCAAGCTGTTTTGATAAATTAGTTGCCGATAATGGTGAGTTGCTTAAAGCTTCTATAATCTCAAATGTTTTTTCCAAGCTTTTATTTTTGTAATTCAATGTCTCACCTCTGTTCACATACTAAAAAGTCACTTTCAATATGTAAAATATTACATGTAAGCGCTTATAATTGTCAACGTATTTTAAACATTTTTACTTGCCAGAAAAATAGTTTGCTAAAAATGATCCTACAGAAAGATTGATAACCATATTAATAATTGGTGGAATAACTGCTAATTCTCCGATAAATTCAAACGCTAATATAGCTGCTAGTGCTGTGTTACATAATCCCGCATGAAACAATATTCCTCTAGCATCCTTCTCACCAATTTTCAATCTTCTTGCAATCACATACGCAAGGGCCATCGGTAAAACAACTTGAATGAACGTAGCGATAAATACGATCGGTAGCATTGCTATTTGCGACGTGATCGCTTCCTTTCCACTACCAACAATCGTATGAATAATAAGTAACAGAGCCATCGATGATCCAAATTTCGTAATCGATAGCGAATGCGTCACGACTTTTGGAATCGTTTTTTGAACAAGCACCCCTAAGCTAATTGGAAGAATGACAATCATAAAAAAGGATTGCAATAATTTTAAAAAAGAAATTGAGATCTCGTTAGAAAAACCAAGCATAGCTAGTGGTGTAACGACTGGACTAATCGCAATATCTAGCAAAGAAGCGGCGATCACTAATGATGTATTCCCTCCTGCTAAAAAAGTATACAAAGTAGCCGCAGTCGCGCTAGGCACTGTTCCAGATAAAATGAGACCAGCTGCAAGCTCAGTATGTTCACTGAACAAAGCAAATGCTAATCCTAATGAAATCAACACCGTCAATGTCCACTTTAATAGTGTAGCTAAAACAAGCTCTTTTTGCTTTATACGAATGTCTTTAATCGCTTCAACGTTCATTGATAGTCCAGTAAAAAAAATCACCACACCAAGCAACAAGCTTGGTAGCCATGATTCTACTTTTAAATAAATAGGTGAAAGATAAGTAAATACCGCGGCACAAATAATAAAAATAGACAATCGTTTCGAAATAAATTCATTTAATGTGTTGATGGTTTTAGTCATGTAGCTCCCTCTCTTATGGAAATGTAGTTAACCGAAACTCTTCTTAAAGTCTACAACAAATCAGGAAAAATTCTACAATTTATTTTTAAGCCAACTACCCAAAAGAATGAATAGTAGATTTTAAAGATATTCACAATCTACATTCGAATCAACTCCCTTTGCAGCAGGCATTAGAATAATCATTTATCCAAATTTTCATGTCAGATAATTTCTAATAATATATAATATTACGAAATAACTAATAATTTATGGTATAATAAAAATTGTTGGATCTTATTGACAAAATAGGATCTGAATATAAAAAGGGGGAATAAAAATGAAAAAAGGGTTATTTTATCTATTCCTTACTCTCATGTTATCAGTACTTGTCGCATGTGGGAGTAGTGATGTAGGAACTGACGAGCCAGCAGAAGAAACTCCTGCAGAAGAAGCTCCTGATGGGGAAGAAATGGATGGAGAAGCTGAAGGTGAGACAGATGCTACATCAGATGATCAAGATACATACCTCGTGGCCACCGATAACAACTACATTCCATTTGAATTCCTTGATAATGAAACGGGTGAGCTTGTCGGCTTTGACATTGATTTGATGCAAGCAATTGCTGATGAAGCAGGGTTCAATGTCGAATTTGAACAAATGGAATTCGCAGGAATTATTGCAGCAATCGCTTCAGAGCGTTTTGACATGGCTATTGCTGGAATGACAATCACAGAAGAAAGAGCAGAATCGATCGATTTTTCAGAGCCTTACTATGATGCTGGTCTAATTCTAGCTGTTCGTGCAGACAATGAAGAAATTCAGTCGATTGATGATGTAGACGGTAAAGTTGTTGCTACACGTTCTGGATCAACTAGTGAAGACTACTTAAATAGTAATACTGAAGCTACTGTAGAGGCTTTCCCTGAAATTACCGAAGCGTATCAGAACTTATTATCTGGTCGTGCAGATGCTGCATTGTATGATGTTCCAAATGTTCTTTACTATGCAGATACGGAAACTGGTGGAGAAATTACCCCGGTTGGGGACTTATTAACTGGTGAGCAATACGGAATCGCATTCCCAAAAGGATCTGAATTAAAAGCACAAGTTGATGAAGCGCTTGCTACTTTAATGGAAAATGGTACGTATGGCGATATTTATGAAGAATGGTTTGGCGAGCGTCCAGAAGGAATGTAGTTCTCAATTAAGGCGTGACAAGTCTGTTCTTGTCACGCTTTTTTACTATAAAAGAATAGAAGTAGAGGTGAAGAAATGAGTAACCATTTTATCGATGTCATTCCATATTTAATCGAAGGTATAAAATTAACCCTTCTTATCACATTTGTCGGGGTTGCGATAGGATTTGTGTTAGGAGCAATTACGGGTTTAGGTAGATTATCTAAGAATAAATTGATTTACGGGATAGCCACTGTCTATGTTGAAATTATTCGAGGAACGCCAATCCTTGTGCAAATTTTATTTATCTATTTTGGGTTATCTGACCTAATGGGTATTAATTTAGATAAAATAACAGCTTCCATCATTGCCATTGCCCTTAACGCAGGTGCTTATATCGCAGAGATTGTTCGTGGTGGTGTCCAATCGATTGATAAAGGTCAAAGAGAAGCGGGTAGGTCTTTAGGATTAACTCCTTCCCAAACAATGCGTTATATTATTTGGCCACAAGCACTAAAACGCATGATCCCCGCACTTGGGAATCAATTTATTATTAGTTTAAAAGATACTTCCCTTTTCTCTGTTATCGCTGTTGGAGAAGTCTTGTATCAAGGGAGACAATATGCTAGTACAACATTTACATATTTCGAGCCTTTTTTCATGATTGCCGTTATGTATTTAATTATTACGATTCCAGCGATGTTAATACTACGCTATATTGAACGGAGGTTAGATGTTTAGTGATTACAGTAAATGAACTTCATAAATCTTTTGGTGAAACGAAAGTGTTAAATGGTATTACTACTCAAATAAATGAAAAAGAAGTTGTTTGTGTTATCGGTCCATCTGGTTCTGGTAAAAGTACTTTTTTAAGGTGTTTAAATTTACTTGAAGATGTAACATCGGGCCAAATTATAGTAGATGGAAGTGACTTAACAGACCCAAAAGTGAACATAAATGATGTAAGATCACGTGTAGGAATGGTGTTTCAACATTTTAATCTCTTCCCTCACATGACCGTTCTAGATAATATTACGTTAGGCCCTATCAAAGTAAAGAAATTCTCAAAGGTAGAAGCAGAAAAAATAGCTTACCAATTACTTGAGAAAGTTGGATTAGCAGATAAGGCTAACGTATATCCTGACAGTCTTTCTGGAGGACAAAAGCAGCGCGTCGCTATCGCAAGAGCCTTAGCTATGAATCCAAAAGTGATGTTGTTTGATGAACCGACATCTGCTTTAGATCCTGAATTAGTTGGAGAAGTACTTGAGGTCATGAAAGAATTGGCTCAAGAAGGGATGACAATGGTCGTTGTCACACACGAAATGGGCTTTGCGAAAGAAATGGGAGATAGAGTTTTTTTTATTGATGAAGGTGTATTTATGGAGGAAGGAACACCTGAACAAATATTTGATCATCCCCAACACCCTCGTACACAATCATTTTTGAGTAAGATATTGTAAGCAATTTTTTTAAAAACGTAAGAGGTTTAGTAAAGTACCGAGTGTTTATACCTCGGTACTTTCATTTTTTTAGTAATAACTGGTGAACTAACTTCACTAGCAGTATCTTTTGTAGCAACAGCAATGACATTTAATAAAGCAGCAACCATGATCATTCTTTTTATCATTATCGTATGAATGGTTAAAATTCTTTTTATGACAATCACATTCATGATCCTTCTTATCATCCCAATCATCATTATAATGTTTTTTCTTATCATCATCATAATGTTTCTTCTTAAAGCAGTCACAATAATGATCATGTTCATCATTCCAATTCCAACTGTGATGCTTCTTCTCAAAGCAGTCACAGTCAAAACACTTCTTCTTGTTACAGTGACAATCATCCTTTTTACGTTTCTTTTCACATTTACAGCAATCACAACAATGCCAATTCTTACCCTTCTTATTTTTTTTGCCCATGCATCCTTCACCCTTTCTCTTTTGTTAATACAGTCTATTAGAGTGAGAGGAAGCCTGTATAAGCGTATGAACTAAAACAAATGAAGTCGTTTTAACTAATTAGTTTACCCAGATAAACTTTGAGCAAACTTTTATATAATATTTTGTTACAAGTGACTGGATTTCAGTTCAATGTGTTAATTCAGCATGTATGGCTCTAGCTCAATATTGTCCAAACCCGCTCAATTTTCAATGAATTTTTTGAACAAAATGATGACTTATTCCTTGTAACGAATTTGTATAAACATAAAACTGAAAAACGTAAAAGAAGACTGAAGGTATATCAACCGTTTCTTAAGTGTGAAAATTATTTACATCGAATTCAGGTGAAGTCTTCTCCTTACCCATTCGAGTTAGACGAAGCAGAAGAATACGAGATGCAACAATTTTCCTTATTGTGTAAACGAGAAGATTTACGTGTAAATGAATTACTTAAAGCAGCCTGCAATGAAGACTTTCCATTAAAGCTAAGATTTTTGAAGTACTCCATCGCTTACCCAGATGTTTTCTTTGTGAACATCACAAAAGATATTATTTTCTTTATCTATGATGACAGTGGGTGTGAAGTCATAGCCCTTGAAGCAGATCGAATACGCGCACTTTACGAAAAATACTACGATTGGATAGAGGAAGTGGATAGAAAAAGGATTGAAGAAGGGTTAAGAGAAAGAGGTTTGTCAAAATGAAGACGTTTACGTTTAAGTTCTCATTTAATTAGCTCTTGAAATGAATAGATAGTTGTTTATAACCAATAAAAAGCACAACCCTATTGGATTGTGCTTTATCGCCCGGCAACGTCCTACTCTCACAGGGGGAAGCCCCCAACTACCATCGGCGCTGAAGAGCTTAACGACCGTGTTCGGCATGGGAACGGGTGTGGCCTCTTCGCTATCGCCACCAGACTTTTGAACATGAGATAAAGATTCTCTTTGTTCAACTATGTTGAAAGAATGGATTCTCTCAAAACTAGATAATGCCTACACGACGTAGGTACTTGGCGTTGTTCACAGGACGTGAACGCACTTAGCGAAGCCACCTTTCATCGTGATGCAAGAAACAACGTATCAAGAATGTTTTTGGATAAGTCCTCGACCGATTAGTATCTGTCAGCTCCACGTGTCGCCACGCTTCCACACCAGACCTATCAACCTCATCATCTCTAAGGGGTCTTACTGGATTAACTCCATGGGAAATCTCATCTTGAGGGGGGCTTCATGCTTAGATGCTTTCAGCACTTATCCCGTCCACACGTAGCTACCCAGCGATGCTCCTGGCGGAACAACTGGTACACCAGCGGTGTGTCCATCCCGGTCCTCTCGTACTAAGGACAGCTCCTCTCAAATTTCCTACGCCCGCGACGGATAGGGACCGAACTGTCTCA
>NZ_VLKZ01000020.1 GCF_007830185.1 Halalkalibacter nanhaiisediminis
CTTCAGCCAGTAAATGGTTGCCAAAAACCAGGCAACACATTGACGGTCTTCCAGCACTTGTCGCGGCTAACCAAGGCGCTTTCGCTTTTCTTATTTAGTGTTTCTGTTCGGAGTATGTCCTATACGATATAATATAAGTATCAATGAAATTGGAGGCATTTAGTTATGGAACAAAAAGTAGCCCTTGTAACAGGAAGTAGTCGTGGGATTGGGAAAAACATTGCATTGAAATTAGCAGCACGCGGTTACAACATCGTTATTAATTATGCAAGAAGTAAGCAAGCTGCTCTCGATACAGCAAAGGAAATTGAAGCATTAGGACAAAGAGCTCTTGTTGTAAAAGCAAACGTTGGTAAACCAGAAAAAATCAAAGAATTATTTGAGCAAATTGATCAGGAATTTGGTCGTTTGGATATTTTAGTTAATAATGCGGCATCTGGAGTTTTGAGGCCATTAATGGAACTAGAAGAAAGCCATTGGGATTGGACGATGGATATCAATAGCAAAGCATTGCTATTTTGTGCGCAAGAAGCAGCGAAGCGAATGGAGAAAACGGGCGGAGGTCATATTGTTAGCTTAAGCTCACTTGGATCGATTCGTTATTTAAAAAATTACACAACTGTTGGGGTATCTAAGGCAGCTGTTGAAGCATTAACTCGTTATCTTGCAGTTGAATTAGCAGAAAAGGGAATAGTCGTGAATGCCGTTTCGGGTGGAGCTGTTGATACGGATGCCCTAACTCATTTTCCAAACCGTGAAGAATTACTCGCTGATGCAGCAGCAAGAACTCCGGCAGGTCGTATTGTTGAAGCGGATGATTTAGCGAACACTGTCCTATTTTTATTATCAGAAGAAGCGAAAATGATTAGGGGTCAAACGATTATTGTGGATGGTGGTATTTCTCTGCTTACTTAAAAATTTTTTGTATAATCTTATCCCTCTACGGACATCTTAACTAGCGTGGAGGTGATATCATATGAACAATAACCAAAACCAAGCGCAACAACAAGCTTCAAAAACAAATGCAGCTCAAGTACAAAAGCAAAATGCTGCTTCTGCACAAAATCAAAGCTACAACACTGAGTTTGCTAGCGAGACAAATGTGCAAGAAGTAAAGCAGCAAAATGCTCAATCACAAGCTCGTAAGCAACAAAATTCTTCAAACAACATGAATCAGTAACAAACTTAACCGTTAAAGAACGGCATAAGCAAGAACACCCTCTGACATCCGCGTTTAGAGGGTGTTTTGTGTTTTTCGAGAAATGATCGTTTCACCGATAAATCCTGATTCAGACTGGGAAAATCCAATTTTAGATCGAAAAAACTCGGTTTAGACCGAAAAAATATGAGCTTCGACTGAAAAAATAGATTGGTCATAGGAAATGCAATTGCCCTCATCTAAAGTGCCTATGTTTCATAGGCATGAATACATAATTTAGTACTTATTTTTTTTCAAAAGGCGCTTACCGTTTCAAAACAGGAAAGAACACGTTATAATATAAATGAATGTAAGGAGTATGATGCGTAAGTAAACTGTGAAAAAAGTAGAGAATAGGGTAGATAGAGTTTGAACTGCCCCGTTGTAAGCAGTACAAGCTAATAATGTAAGGACTACTCTACCTACTGACGTCCAAAAGAATTTTCTAGAAAGGAGCTATTTATGAATTTTCCCAAAGTAGGCAGCAATATTCAGATCCAGAGTTATAAGCATAATGGATCTATTCATCGCATTTGGGAAGAAACAATTGTGCTTAAAGGGACGTCAAAGGTTGTAATTGGAGGAAATGACCGTATTCTAGTGAAGGAATCGGACGGGAGGAATTGGAGAACGCGTGAACCTGCTATATGTTACTTTGATTCTGAACAGTGGTTTAACACAATCGGTATGATTCGATCCGATGGAATTTATTACTATTGCAACCTTGGGTCACCATTTACCTGGGATGATGAAGCTTTGAAATACATCGATTATGACCTGGATATTAAGGTGTATCCTGATATGACCTTTAAGCTCTTGGATGAAGATGAATATGAACTACACAAGCAGCTTATGAACTATCCACCTGCTGTGGATGATTTTTTAAGAAGAGGTGTCGATGAGTTAATCTCTTGGATTCATCAACGCAAAGGTCCGTTTGCACCACAATTTGTTGAAAGCTGGTATGAACGGTTTCTACAATATCGTTAGAAGACGCATAAGGTCTGACTACGCATGGATATGGGCAAGTTTGATGATTTGCTTTCTATCTTGTGGTCAGACTTTTGCGCTATAAAGAGAAGGGGGTGGCGAATCTGGATAGCATCAAACGCTATATGGTTTTCGTCAAGCCGTATTGGAAAGAGATTTTGATTACGATTGCCATTGGTGTAATGAAATTTGGTATCCCTTTATTGATTCCGTTAGTGATGATGTATGTGATTGATGACATTATTAATGCTGAGGCTATGACCCAGGATGATAAGTTCTCACTTTTGTTTAAAATCATGCTTGGGATGGTTTTTATTTTTGCTTTTTTACGTCCGCCGATTGAATATTTTAGGCAATATTTCGCTCAATTAATTGGAAATAAAGTGTTGTATGACATTCGTGATCAGCTTTTCACTCATATTCAAAAGCTGAGCTTGAAATTTTATTCGAATCGAAAAGTTGGCGAAATCATTTCAAGGGTTATTCATGACGTTGAACAAACGAAGAACTTTGTCATTACAGGGTTAATGAATATTTGGCTTGATCTTCTTACGATTATTATTGCTGTTATTATTATGTTGAATTTAAATGTTTGGCTCACGCTTGTTGCGATTGCTATGTTTCCTTTTTACGGTTTTTCAATTAAGTTCTTTTATTCAAAGCTACGTCATTTAACGAGAGTACGCTCACAAGCATTGGCTGATGTTCAAGGCCATCTTCACGAGCGTGTCCAAGGAATGAGTGTCATTCGTAGCTTTGCATTGGAGGAACATGAGCAGACTCAATTTGCGAAACGTAATAATCATTTTCTGGATAAGGCTCTTGATCAAACACGGTGGAACGCGAAAACATTTGCCGTTGTTAATACCATTACAGATATTGCGCCATTATTAGTTATTTTTGTCTCTGCCTATTTTGTGATTACTGGTAGTTTAGAGATTGGGGCGATGACAGCATTTGTCCTCTATATGGAACGTCTTTACGCGCCGCTTCGTCGTCTTGTTAACTCTTCAACGACTTTGACACAAGCAATTGCTTCAATGGACCGTGTCTTTGATTTTATTGATGAGAAATATGATATAGAGGATAAGGCTGGGGCAAAGCCGTTGACAAGAGCGCAAGGTTACTTGAATTTTGAAAATGTTACGTTTAAATATAATGAAGATGAAAAGCCAGTGCTAAAAGATTTACAATTACAGGTTAAGCAAGGAGAAACGATTGCGTTTGTTGGAATGAGCGGTGGTGGTAAGAGTACGCTAATCAGCTTAATTCCTCGTTTTTACGATGTGACAGCTGGTAGGATTACACTTGATGGTACGGACATTCGCGATTACCAAGTTCGAACATTACGTGATAATATCGGTATGGTTCTCCAGGATAACCTTCTATTTAGTGATTCGGTCAAATCGAATATTTTGATGGGAAGACCAGACGCGACCGATGAAGAGGTCATCCGTGCTGCTAAAGCGGCAAATGCGCATGGCTTTATCATGGGGCTAGCAAACGAATATGATACAGAGGTTGGAGAAAGAGGCGTCAAGCTCTCTGGTGGGCAAAAGCAACGAATTGCGATTGCTAGAGTGTTCTTGAAAAATCCGCCAATTCTCATCTTTGATGAAGCGACATCTGCGCTTGATTTAGAAAGTGAGCATTATATTCAAGAAGCTCTTGAGAAATTAGCGAAAGACAGGACAACGTTTATAGTGGCTCACCGTCTTTCTACGATCACACATGCAGACCGTATCGTTGTCATTGAAAATGGTGAGATTGTCGAAGAAGGGAATCACCAAGACTTAATCAAACGGAATGGAAGCTACAAAAAGTTATTTGATGTCCAGCAATTACATTAATGGAGAATATAAAAAATCCTTACACGGTCTTATTAATCGTGTAAGGATTTTTATTCGTTTAGAAGACAATATTATTCCTCAGGTTCAGGAACTTTCACTTCGTTGTCATCTTTATGATAGGTGAAAAAGCTTTCGACCAAATGATTAAGGTGTTCAAGCTGTTCTTGATATTCGATCATTTGAGAAACAATAGGCAGAATGTGTAACCATTGTTCATAGGTAATGCAAGATTGTTCGCGAAGGCTGATAAAATAAGTCATGAGTTCATCTTTCCCATGCTCCATGTTCTCCGCTAATTCTTCTATTCGATGGGTGTTAACTTTTCCGACATAACGTAATAATATCCGATCGTGATACGATGTCAAATTGTCTAAATGAATTTCAAATTTTTTATGAGTTTCTACAGTCATTTGACTAAATTCTTCAGAGCGTCTTTCTAAATTTTTTAGGACGCTGAATGCTTTTTTAGTCGTGACAAGCATTTGTCTAAACAGAACGACTTTACGAGCTTTCCCGTATTTATTTCTTTGAAAATAATTACGTTCTTCCTTATAAAGCAAGTAAAGATTATCAATGTTAATCATTCTCTCTTCTAAGCGAGTTAAATCTTTTTTCAACGCTCGATGGTCTGCATCATGACGGATGAATAACATCGTCCACTGATTTACGTCTTCCGTCATTTTTTGTAGCTTTTGATAAAGCTTTGTCTCATATCTAGGTGGGATAAATAGTAGATTCACAATGAATGCTGCTAGTACACCAAGGATAATTAACGCGAAGCGACCTGTTGCAAATTCAACAAAGTTCCCCACAGGGCTTTCCATAATAATGATGATTGTTACAATGGCAAGCGGGATCGTTGTTGGCTCTAATTTAATTTTTAAAATAATGGCAATAGCTAAGATAACGACGAGTCCTACAACAAAAGGTTCATGACCGAATGTCATCACAAAAATAATCCCGAGTATCGCACCAATAATATTGGCTTGAACTTGCTCTAAAATGGTTTGGAAAGTGCGGTAAATGGATGGTTGAACCGCAAAAGCAGCCGCTAGTGCTGCAAACAAAGGTGGTTCAAGATTGAACCAAATAGCTAAATAAAGTGAAAGCATGATGGCAAGCCCCGTCTTAAATATACGAGCTCCAAGTTTCATAAGGGAAATAAGTCCTTTCTTTTTCCTCCGTTTACGGAAGCGTTCATTTTTTATAAAAAAGATGAGCAACTCAATACGAGTAATGAATGAGTACCGAAAGACTATACAATGTCTTGAACGTGTTATCAAGTGCTTTTTAGAGGAATCTTTAAATGAAAGCGTTTGAAGGTACAACAAATTTCCTTATAAACGAATAGATAATAAAAAAGTGCCTGCTCCTTTTTTACATATATACCGTTAAATCTTTTCTTTCGATATATTGTCTGGTGCAGGCACTTCGTTGGTTATAGCTTTTTCATTGCCGCAAATGATTCATCAACGGCTTTAAGTGTATCGTGAATATCTTGTTCTGTGTGTGCAATTGTTAAAAACCAAGCTTCGTACTTAGATGGAGCTAGGTTAATCCCGCGCTTCAACATCTCTTTGAAAAACAATCCGAATTGCTCCCCGTTCGTTTGTTCGGCTTGCTCGTAATTTGTAATTTTTTCCGAGCTGAAATAGAGTGTTAACGCTCCCTTTAAGCGATTTACAGTAATGGTTTGCTCGTGCTTTTCACCAAGCTTGAGTATTCCCTCTTCTAAGATTGCCCCTAAGCGATCGAGTTCCTCGTACACGCCTTCTTGTTGCAGTACTTCTAAGCAAGCAATACCAGCACTCATTGAAGCTGGATTACCAGCCATCGTTCCTGCTTGATAAGCAGGGCCGAGTGGTGCGACTTTTTCCATAATATCAACACGGCCACCGTAAGCACCGATTGGTAGGCCTCCGCCAATAATTTTTCCTAATGCCGTCATATCTGGCTCGACACCAAGGTAATTTTGAGCGCCGCCATACATGAAGCGGAATGCCGTAATCACTTCATCGTAAATGACGAGAGCACCTGCTTGATGGGTTAATTCGTTGACTGCTTCAAGGAATCCTTCTTTCGGTTCAACAATTCCAAAATTACCGACGATCGGTTCAACGAGAACAGCTGCAATCTCATTGCCCCATTTATCAAGGGCATCTTTGTACGCATCAATGTCGTTAAAAGGGACGGTGATCACTTCTTTAGCGATGCTTTTTGTAACACCTGCAGAATCTGGTGTGCCGAGTGTAGACGGACCAGAGCCTGCAGCAACTAAAACAAGATCAGAGTGCCCGTGATAGCAGCCAGCAAATTTAATGATTTTATCGCGACCTGTATAAGCTCTAGCAACGCGAATGGTCGTCATGACAGCTTCTGTACCAGAATTTACGAAACGAACTTTTTCTAGTGACGGAATGGCTTCTTTTAACATTTTCGCAAATTGATTTTCGAGTCTTGTAGGCGTTCCGTATAACACACCATTTTCTGCAGCGTGGGTAATGGCTTTTGTAATATGAGGATGGGCGTGTCCTGTAATTATCGGGCCATAAGCCGCTAAGTAATCAATATAGCGATTTCCGTCAACGTCCCAGAAATAAGCGCCTTTTCCCCGCTCCATAAAGACTGGCGATCCACCGCCGACTGCTTTGTATGCTCGCGAAGGGCTATTAACGCCTCCGACAATATGTTCTTGTGCTTCTTTGTATAATGCTTCTGATTGTGTAAAGTCCATATATGTGTACCTCCAAAAGTTACTGTTATAAGGATGCTGTCAATATATTCAACCATAAAGATACTAGATGAGCAACGGTAAGAGCTGTTTTATTGTATAAAGTGGTTGGCGCCACTTTAGGCTTGCTATCTCTTAACTTCTAGAGTAAATCTCTTTCGCATAGATTTAATAACTAGGAGGGGAGAGACGTGAACTGGATTTTATATCTTATCCTTATTATTGCGACAGCCGGTACAATGATGAGCCTATTGCTTTTGCTCAGGTATCGTCCTATTCGTGGTACTCATTCCGTATCACTCCGCCATTTCACAATGCTTGTCCTCGTCTACATTACCATCACATTATCGTTTTCTATTTTATATCTTGGTTTTGAATTATTAGGCATACAAGTCATTAAGGAAAGTGGACAAAGTATTGGAGGGACTGTTAGCCATTTAATAGAAGATGTTATTTATTTTAGTGCTGTTACGCTGCTTTCAGTTGGTTATGGAGATTTGGTACCAGTTGGTGTTGGACGTTTTATTGCGATTGTCCAAGCTTTATTTGGCTATCTTCTTCCCGCAGCTTTTGTTGTGACCTCGCTTTTTTATGCGAGGAATAAAGACGGGTAATTAGTTGTCTTTCTGGGCAACATCAGCTACGCTTAAAGGAATAATAGCTGAAAGGATAGATGATAAAATGAACGCAAAAATTGGTCAAAAGGCCCCTACTTTTTCTCTCCCTTCTAACAATAGTAAAACAGTATCTTTAGAGGATTACCGAGGTAAGAATGTCATTTTATATTTCTACCCGAAGGACATGACCCCTGGTTGTACAACGCAGGCATGTGATTTTCGTGATCGTATTGAAGATTTTTCTGATTTAGATACAGTGATTCTTGGTGTGAGTCCAGATCCTGTTGCAAGACATGAGAAATTTATTGATAAATACCAGCTCCCTTTTGAACTGCTTGCAGATGAAGAACATGAGGTAGCTGAGTCATATGGTGTGTGGCAGCTGAAGAAGAATTTTGGGAAAGAGTATATGGGCATTGAACGTTCTACTTTTGTGATTAATAAAGATGGTGTGCTCGTAAAAGAATGGCGTAAAGTACGAGTGAAGGACCACGTCGAAGAAGCATTAACATATGTGAAAGAGGAGTTAGAAGGATAGAAATTGAGCGCAGACTAAAGGTTGCGGTAGCTAAATTTAAAAAGGTATTTAGCTGAGAACGTTGAATGATATCATCGAATAAAATTAGATAAGGTTTATTAGTATTGGAGGGATGAATGTGAAGCTTTTGGTGTGCATTATTGATAATCTTTATGCTGATGAAGTCGAAATACAGTTAAAGAAGCTAGAATACCGCATGACTGAGCTAGCAAGTTCAGGTGGCTTTTGGAAAAAAGGAAACACGACTTTTTTATTTGGAGTGGAAGATACCGATTTAGATAGTCTTTCAGAAGCATTACAAGCTGTTTGCTTAAATGTTGAGAAAAGAAAACAACGCTCAAGTAAACAGGCACATCGCTACACATCATTTCTCCTCGATGCGAAGGATGCGGCACTTTTTATGAATATTTAAGAGCAATCACTCTTGAGGCAACGTTGACAGACGAGGTTTATGCATATTATACTAATTATAAAGTAAGAATGGTTTTTTCGAAAGTGAGGTGCATGACAATGTCTGCTCATGGCTTACAAGATGCTCTTGATGCTTTGAAAAGTACCCGTGTGCGTATGACTCCGCAGCGTCATGCGATTCTAGAATTCCTGTACGAATCAATGACCCATCCAACGGCTGATGAGATTTATAAATCGTTAGAGGGACGTTTTCCCAATATGAGTGTCGCAACAGTATACAATAATCTGCGCGTCTTTAAGGAAGCTGGCATCGTAAAAGAGTTAACGTATGGTGACTCTTCAAGTCGATTCGATTGTGTAACGTCGGATCATTACCATGTTATTTGTGGAGACTGTGGAAAGATGGTTGATTTTCATTATCCTGGATTAGATGAAGTTGAGACACTTGCAGAACACGTTACAGGGTTCAAAGTTCATAGTCATCGCATGGAGATTTATGGAACTTGTCCAAAATGTCAAAAGAATGTAGAACATTAATAAATGGAATGTCTGTTTGAGGTTGGCTCACAGGAGTATAGCTATGATTCATTTTTAGATGACAGCGTAGCTTTACTTCGGTTGTAGAGAGGCCTCTTTTTTTTGTACAGAAAAAGAAGTAGGGTAAGTGATCCTACTTCTTTTTCTCTTTACGATTGTAATTTTCGTCAAATTCTTTACCTTCAAGTGATTTATCCAAGGTTAAGGGTTCGCTACAGTGCATGCAGGCATCGACGCGACCGAGCATTTTTGTCGCACCTCCACAATTTGGGCAAACAACTTGAATGGTTTTGGTTGAAAGCATGCCAATCCAAAAGTAAACGACAGTACTGCCGATTATGAATAAGAAGCCTAGTAACATCGCAATAGTCATTAAAATAACGTTTTCTCTAAAAAAGATTCCTACATACATAACAAGGATTCCGATAAAAACAAGAGAAAGCGCGAATGTTCTTATCTTATTAATTTTATTTGTATATTTTAACGCCATAACAGTCCCTCCTAGCTTGTAGTATAGCACAGAGGTCGTCGAATCGGCATATGTTGAAGCAATCTGTCATAAAATTCTCTTCTTTTATAGCTTTGCAGGATTTTTTTCTTTTTTTGTCGAATTTATTATTTCTGAAATTACATATCGTTTATATTGGTGAGGTTATGAAGGGGGCTAGGGGTATTATGGACGTATTATTGCGGCAATTGTATCAAGACAGAGCAAGTGATGAAGATACACTTGCTATTTTAGTATTAGAGAAAGAGCAATCACCTCTGTCGATTACAGATGGGTTTGATGTGATCATTCTTCTTATTAATAGTCAGCAAGATATAGATTGGGAAGTGAAACATTATGAAGTGGCCGGGAAATGTGTGGCTTTCCATTCTTTGAGTCAAGTCATGATGCACCACACACTTATTGTCGGAAATCAAAGAAGGTTGATTGACTGGTTAGTGAATGGGAAAATTGTCTTTGACCGTAATGAGTTTCTTACAGGTGTCAAAGAGAGAATTGAATCATTCCCTCCTGGTGACCGTTCTAAGAAAATGACGATTCAATTTACGAAGATGCTAAGAAGATTTGAAGAAGGCAAAGTTCTATTTTATAATGGGCATTATTTTGATGCTTTCAGTAATATGATGCATGCCCTTCATCATTTAGCACGCTTATCTGTTATTCATCACGGCTTTTATCCAGAGGTCACAGTGTGGGAACAAGTTCGTCATATTGAGCCACAAACATACAAATTGTATCAAGAGTTATTAAATAGTGAAGAAACATTAGAGAAACGAATCGAACTACTTATATTAGCAACTGAACTGGCTATTCATTCTAAAACAGAGATTGGAAGCGAGCATTTTCTTTCCCTTATCTCGATAGATGTCTCATCTATTGCAGAATTTATGGGGCATCAAGAGGTCGAAGATTATCGGATTGATCTTGAACTTCTTGTACGTCACTTAGTTGAAAAAGGGTTTCTTTGCTATAAAAGAAAAGAGACAAAGGTAGAAGGCATTGAAAAAATTCTTTATCTAAAAAAAAATAATAAAAGTTATTGACGTAATAAACAGGGGGTGATATATTATTACTTGTCGCTGATGAGGCGAACGAAACAAGAAAATAACACTTGCTTTTGAAATGCAGAAGTGTTATGATGTAAAAGTCGCCAACAAGTGACACCGAGTTCTTTGAAAACTGAACAAAAGCCAAGCGAAATAGAGATACATGATATCTCGTCAATTATTAAGAAGTATCGTTAGCGATACATTTTGAGCTAATCGATTTTTCAAAAGGTGACCGA
>NZ_VLKZ01000021.1 GCF_007830185.1 Halalkalibacter nanhaiisediminis
TTTGGATAAGTCCTCGACCGATTAGTATCTGTCAGCTCCACGTGTCGCCACGCTTCCACACCAGACCTATCAACCTCATCATCTCTAAGGGGTCTTACTGGATTAACTCCATGGGAAATCTCATCTTGAGGGGGGCTTCATGCTTAGATGCTTTCAGCACTTATCCCGTCCACACGTAGCTACCCAGCGATGCTCCTGGCGGAACAACTGGTACACCAGCGGTGTGTCCATCCCGGTCCTCTCGTACTAAGGACAGCTCCTCTCAAATTTCCTACGCCCGCGACGGATAGGGACCGAACTGTCTCACGACGTTCTGAACCCAGCTCGCGTACCGCTTTAATGGGCGAACAGCCCAACCCTTGGGACCTACTTCAGCCCCAGGATGCGATGAGCCGACATCGAGGTGCCAAACCTCCCCGTCGATGTGGACTCTTGGGGGAGATAAGCCTGTTATCCCCAGGGTAGCTTTTATCCGTTGAGCGATGGCCCTTCCATGCGGAACCACCGGATCACTAAGCCCGACTTTCGTCCCTGCTCGACTTGTAGGTCTCGCAGTCAAGCTCCCTTATGCCTTTGCACTCTACGAATGATTTCCAACCATTCTGAGGGAACCTTTGGGCGCCTCCGTTACTGTTTAGGAGGCGACCGCCCCAGTCAAACTGCCCACCTGACACTGTCCCTGAACCGGATCACGGCTCGAGGTTAGAATGTCAGCACAGTCAGGGTAGTATCCCACCGACGCCTCCACCGAAGCTGGCGCTCCGGTTTCCAAGGCTCCTACCTATCCTGTACAAACTGTACCAACATCCAATATCAAGCTACAGTAAAGCTCCATGGGGTCTTTCCGTCCTGTCGCGGGTAACCTGCATCTTCACAGGTACTATAATTTCACCGGGTCTCTCGTTGAGACAGTATCCAAATCGTTACACCATTCGTGCGGGTCGGAACTTACCCGACAAGGAATTTCGCTACCTTAGGACCGTTATAGTTACGGCCGCCGTTTACTGGGGCTTCAATTCAGAGCTTCTCCCGTAAGGGATAACCCCTCCTCTTAACCTTCCAGCACCGGGCAGGTGTCAGCCCCTATACTTCGCCTTGCGGCTTCGCAGAGACCTGTGTTTTTGCTAAACAGTCGCTTGGATCTTTTCACTGCGGCTCTCTCGGGCTTG